>NZ_CP045651.1 GCF_009557455.1 Alistipes sp. dk3624
ATGATAGTTAATAACCAGACATACGGTGATGTGTGGCAAAGTTGTTTGACCCGTATCCGCGAGCATACCTCCGACGAGGAGTTCGCCAAATGGTTCAAGCCGATCGTGCCGCTTGATTTTGACGGGGTGACCTTGAAACTGAAGGTGCCTAATGAAAGTTATGTGTACCATATCGAAAAACACTTTATTCCGCTTTTGCGTCCGATCATTCACCAGATGTTTGGCTTGAAGACCAAGCTGCGTTATGCCGTGCCGCGTACCGAACAGAGCGCTCCTACCGTAGTGACGGATGCCGACATGACGGCCATCAATACGTTCGTCACGCAGTCCGATACGACAAATATAAAGAATCCTTTCGTTATTCCGGGGATTCGCCGGATCGTAATCGACCCGCAGTTGAATCCGAACTATACGTTCGATACGTTCGTGGAGGGCGAATGCAACCGACTTTGCCGTTCGGCCGGGCTGTCGCTGGCCGTGAATCCGGGCAATACGCCTTTCAATCCCTTATATATTTACGGAGATTCGGGGTTGGGAAAAACGCATATCGCGCAGGCGATCGGCATGGAAATCAAGCAGCGCAAGCCGCAGATGCAGGTGTTGTACGTGTCGATGAACAAATTCCAGGCGCAGTTCCAGAACGCCGCGCTGAAGGGGGAACTGAACGACTTCATTCATTTCTATCAGATGCTCGACGTCCTGATTATCGACGATATTCAGGAACTGGCTGGGAAGGATAAGACGCAGAACGCTTTTTTCAATATTTTCAACCACTTGCACCTGTCGAACAAGCAGTTGATCCTGACTTCCGATAAACCGCCCGTCGAGCTGAAAGATATCGAACAGCGGCTGATCACCCGCTTCAAATGGGGGCTTTCCACGCAACTGTTGCAGCCCGATTACGAAACCAAGGTGAAGATCATTCGTAACAAGGCCGTGAAGTTGAATGCGGAGGTGCCGCAGGAGGTGGTCGAGTTCTTGGCCGAGAATATCAACGCCAATGTCCGGGAGATCGAAGGGGCGCTTTCGTCGCTCGTGGCCAATGCCTCGTTCCTGGGCAAGAAGATTTCGATCACGCTGGCCCGCGAAATTCTGAAAGTATACGTGCAGTTCAATCAGCGGGAAATCACGATCGAGCATATCCGCAAGGTCGTTTGCGAATACATGGGACTCAGTGCGGAGGTGTTTAATTCTCCGAAACGGACGCGCGAGATCGCGCAAGCGCGCCAGATAGCGATGTACCTGAGCAAGCAGCACACGAAGGCTCCGCTGACGACCATCGGCGCGGCGATCGGCGGCAAGAACCATGCGACGGTGTTGCACGCCTGCAAGGCGATTTCGAATCTGATGGAGACGGACAAGGTGTTCTGCCACCAGGTGGAGGAGATCGAGAAGAAGGTGCTTGCGCGGTCGTAGCGCTTTTCGGAAAAAGGTGCGCTCCGTAGCGGGCGACGCGGTGAAAAGTTTTTCTGGCGTTATATTTGACCGGAAAAACTTTTTGACTTTCCCGGAAATGTGTATCTTTACGAACAATAGGCACCGGAATTTTTAAATGCGAAAGAAAATGGCAAAACTGAAAACGGGAGATCCCGCTCCGGCTTTCGAAGCGGTCGATCAGGACGGCAATATGAAAACGCTGGCCGATTACCGCGGCCGCAAGTTGATCCTTTATTTTTATCCGAAGGACAATACGCCGGGTTGTACGGCCGAAGCGTGCAGCCTGCGCGACGGACGGGATACGCTGCGGCGAATGGGCTTCGAAGTGGTCGGCGTGAGTCCCGACAGCGAAAAGTCGCACCAGGGCTTTATCGCAAAGCAGGGGTTGAATTTTACGCTGTTGGCCGATACGGACAAAAAAATCGCGGAAGCCTACGGCGTGTGGGGCGAGAAGAAGTTTATGGGAAGGACGTTCATGGGGATTCTGCGGACGACGTTCGTGATCGACGAACAGGGCGTGATCGAGAAGATTTTCGATAAAGTGCGGACGAAGGATCACTTCGAACAGATCGTCGAAGCTTACCAGTAAAACCGGAAAAATTTGAAACAAGACTACTAAACGAAAAAATATGGCAGAAAAGGAGAAGCCTCAGGTGAATCCTGAGAAGCTCAAGGTATTGAGCGCCGTGATGGATAAGATCGAGAAGGATTTCGGGAAAGGCGCCATCATGAAAATGAGCGACCGGGCGGTCGACAAAGTCCCGGTCATCCCGTCCGGGTCGGTAACGATCGACCATGCGCTCGGGATCGGCGGGTATCCGAAAGGACGTATTATCGAGATTTTCGGCCCCGAATCGTCGGGTAAAACCACGCTGGCTATCCACGCGATCGCCGAGGCCCAGAAAGCGGGCGGAATCGCCGCATTTATCGACGCGGAACATGCTTTCGACAGCACGTATGCGCAGAAGCTCGGCGTGGATATCGACGACCTGCTGATTTCGCAGCCCGACAACGGGGAGCAGGCGCTGGAGATCGCCGACCACCTGATCCGTTCGAGCGCCATCGATATCGTGGTGATCGACTCGGTCGCCGCGCTGACGCCGAAGGCCGAAATCGAAGGCGAGATGGGCGAATCGAAAATGGGGTTGCAGGCGCGACTGATGTCGCAGGCTTTGCGTAAACTGACGGCCAATATCAGCAAGACGGGAACCGTTTGTATTTTCATCAACCAACTTCGCGATAAGATCGGCGTGGTTTACGGGAATCCGGAGACTACGACGGGCGGTAATGCGCTGAAATTTTACGCCAGCGTCCGGGTCGATATCCGCAAGGCTTCGGTGATCAAAGACGGAGAAGAACAGATGGGCGCGCGGGCGCGTGTCAAGATCGTGAAAAACAAACTGGCTCCCCCGTTCCGCAAAGCGGAATTCGATATCATGTACGGCGAAGGAATTTCGAAGATCGGCGAGATCATCGACCTGGGAGTGGATCAGGGAATTATCAAGAAGAGCGGCTCGTGGTTTTCTTACGGCGACAGGAAGATCGGACAAGGGCGCGATGCCGTCAAGGAGGCGTTCAAGGCCGATCCTGAGTTTGCGGCCGAGGTGGAGGCCAAAGTGCGCGAAGCGCTTGCCGCCGCCGGTTAGCGGGCGCGGGTGCGGTACGGCCGGCGGGAGACACAGCCTGATTCCGTCCGGGGCGTACCCGAAAACATGTTTTGTCTTGTCCTCGGCGGGCAAGGGATTGATGTCGGCGTATGTAAAACGGGAGATTGATGGGTTATTCGCAGGAAGATGAACGCATGATTGGCGAGCAGTTTGACAAACTGATGCGGAGTTGTGCCAAAATCTGTAAAAATGAATATGACAGGGATCTGATCAAACGGGCCTTTTTCTTGGCGAAGGAGGCTCACGAGGGAGTGCGCCGCCGTTCCGGGGAGCCTTACATCGTGCACCCGCTGGCGGTGGCCCGGATCGTCGTGGATGAAATCGGCCTCGGCGTCAAGTCGGTGATCGCGGCCTTGTTGCACGATGTCGTCGAGGATACCGACTATACGGTGGAGGATATCGAAAGCCGTTTCGGACCCAAAATCGCGCTGATGGTGGACGGACTGACCAAAATGTCGGGCGTTTTCAAAACCAGCGCTTCGGAGCAGGCGGAAAATTTCCGCAAAATGCTGCTGACGCTTTCCGACGACGTCCGGGTGATCCTGATCAAGATCGCCGACCGGCTGCACAACATGCGTACGCTGGAATCGATGCCTCCGCATAAGCAGATGAAAATCACCAGCGAAACGATCTATCTGTTCGCTCCGTTGGCTTACCGCCTGGGGTTGTTCGCGATCAAAAGCGAACTGGAGGATCTGTCGTTGAAATACCGTTTCCCGGAAGATTACCGGCAGATCGAAGCCAAGATCCAGGAAACCGAAGCCGACCGGTCGAAATTTATCGAAAAATTCAGTCAGCCGATTATCGAGAAGCTCAAGGGCAACGATATCGACTTCGAAATATCGGGGCGCGTCAAGTCGATCTATTCGATCTGGGCCAAAATGCAGCGCAAGCATATCGCTTTCGAAGAGATCTATGATCTCTTCGCGATTCGCATCGTGTTCCGGCCTTCGCCGCTGATTCCCGAAAAGTCGCAGTGCTGGCACATCTACTCGTTGGTAACCGATATTTACAAGCCGAAACCGGATCGGATCCGCGACTGGGTGAACATTCCGAAAGCGAACGGTTACGAGGCCCTGCACTCCACGGTGATGGGGCCTGACGGCGTGTGGGTCGAGGTGCAGATTCGTTCGCAGCGGATGGAAGAGATTGCCGAGCGGGGATTCGCCGCGCATTGGAAGTACAAATCGGGCGAGTTGTCGAAGGAGGAAGGCGAATTCGACCGTTGGATGAAGCAGGTGCGCGAAGCGCTGAACAGCCCGACGGACAATGCCGTCGAATTCCTCGACAATTTCAAACTGAGCCTTTATACCTACGAGATCGTCGTGTTTACGCCGAAAGGCGATTCGCGGACATTGCCTCAGGGCGCTACGGCGCTCGATTTCGCTTATGAGATTCATACGAAGATCGGCAACAGCGCGATGGGCGCCAAGATCAACCGGAAGATCGAATCGATTTTCGCACCGATCAGCAGCGGCGACCAGATCGAGATCATCACGTCGAAAAATGTGAAGCCGAAGGCCGAATGGCTCGATCATGTGATTACGACCAAGGCCAAGCAGTCGATCATGGTTTTCCTGAAAAAGGAGAATCTCAATAACATCGCTAACGGGATCGTGCTGTTCGAAGGAAAGCTCAAGGAGTTCGGCATCGTGCCGAGTGCCCGCGTGTTCCGGAAAGTGCTGCCTGCTTACGACTGCGCTACGAAGGACGAGTTTTACAGCAAGTTGGGGGCCGGCATCCTGAAACTGGACGGGATCGAAAAGATCCTGCGCGACAATCCTGCCAATAAGATTTTGAAATTCTGGACGTTGCAGATACCGAATCCATTCAAGTTCCTCGGAGGCGACGATAAGAAAAAAGGGAAAAAGGTAATTGACGGCGCATCGCCGGAGGATGCGGACGATCCGGAGTTCGAGATCGCCCCGTGTTGCAATCCGATTCCGGGCGACGAAGTTGTCGGTTACAGCAATCCCGATACGCACAAGATCGACGTTCACAAGAAAAACTGCAACGAACTGATTAAACTGGCTGCCCAGCACGGCAATCGTCTGACGCCGGTCACCTGGTCGAGCCACAAGGCGATGTCCTACCTGTCGATCCTCGAGTTGCGCGGAATCGATCGGATCGGGATCCTGATGGAACTGTCGCAGGTGATTACCGGCGAGCTGAACACAAACATCCGGGAGTTGCATATCCAGAGCCACGACGGTATCTTCGAAGGGCGGATCAGCCTCTATGTGAAAAATATCAAGGATCTGAAGATGATTATCGACAAGGTGATCCGGATCAAGGGGGTCGAGCAGGTAAACCGGGTGGAAAATAAAATCGAATAGCTATGGATCTGAAAGAGTTGCTTCCGGTACTTCTGATTACTGTCTTCGCAATAATTTCCGCTGCGAAAAAGAAAAAACAACCGGTTTCCGAAAGCGAGGAGCAGGCGGATACCGCTCCGTCCGATTCTCCGTGGGACGACCTGATGCGCGAACTTAAAAAAGGGGGCGGAGCCGATACGGAATCTGCGGCCGATTCGCGTCCGGTGCAGCGGACTGTTCCGGATGCGGACGCGCTGCCGACGGAGATGCTGTCTTACGACGACGAGGCGATCGAAGCGTTCGAGAACCGTACGGTCTTTTCGTACGACGACATGGTCGGAGATAACGCGCCGGAGCCGATGTCTACCGCGGATCAGGGGAATTCCCCTACTCCGCAGCTTGCTACGGAGCCGGAACCGGCTTCTTCCGAAAGGGCGTTTCCGGGCGGTTTCGATCCGAAAATGGCCGTGCTGTATTCCGAAATTCTCAAACCGCGTTTTTAAATTTTTTCAGCATGTATTCCGATGCGGATTCCGCCGAACCGATCCGGGCCGATTATTCGGACTCTTACAGTCTCGACGTAAGCTCCGATGCGGAATTGCGTCCCGGGAAACTGTTGGAATCCGTTTTCTCCGATACTCCGCGCTGGGTGAACGGGCTGATGAAAATCCGTAATGCGCTCGTTGCGCCTTTCGGTTTGAAGACGGGAGAATCCCGTGTTTTCCGGAAAGCGATCGTCGAAGAATCGGAGCGGGAAGCGGTACTGTCCAATGACGATAAACATTTGATCTTTACGGTCTCGCTCAGCGTGCTCCCCCGTCCCGACGGGGTGCGGCGAATCAGTATTTCCACGGCGGTGCAATACCATAACCGGCTCGGCCGGATCTATTTCGCACTGATCCGGCCGTTTCATCGGATCATCATCCGCCGTATGCTGCGCCGGATCGCTTCATCGGTCGGCTGACGGCAGCGTCTCCCGGACAGGATTACTCTTTTTCGATAAAGGAGCGCTATGTGCGGTAGCCGTCTAACGGGGCGTGATGCACGAAGGTGCAATCAATTGAAACGAAAGTTGAATATCGTTTTGACAACTCGTTTTCGCAAAATTTAAGGGCGTAAAAAACAAAAGCGACATAACAGTCGCTTTTGTTTTGTTTGTGTACATAGTTTAACCCCTATCGGGTAATCGGTGTTTTATCGGGTTTGGGTCACTCCAACTTGACCCCCTGCCTTATTCGGCGACAACTTCCCATTTCAAATCGCCACCGCCTTCGATCGTCTGCCACTTGTAACCCGTGGCCGGTTCGTAAACGACCGAGGTTGTATGGTTATAAGCTTTGCCGCTGAATTTACCGCCTTTGAGAATTACGCTTCCGGTCGGCAGATCAACGTCATTGTCGCCCGACACGACAGCGCTCGTTCCCTCGATCTGCAACCCCCCCCGGACCGGTCATTGGCTGCGGAAAACTCTCCGCCCGTAATCGTGACTTTCGCGCCGTTGGTTATATATAACGCATAAAAGGCATCTATCTGCCCCGGCGTATTTACCGTGTAATACTTGCCACTGCTGATGACCGCATCCTGACAACTTTCAATGGAGATGCCGCCCTGAATGCCTTTGACCTCGCAACCGTCGATTCTTACTTTCGAGCCGAACAGACGCATTGCGTAAGCCCAGTGCGTACCGTTATCCTTATTTGAGGAAGTAGATTCGAAATAACTGTCAACAAGGGTGATCTCTCCGCTGGCGACGTCGCGTCCCATACCGCAGACGGTGAACTCGCCCGAAATGATCCTGGCGTTCTTTATGGTTACATTCGCATCATTCCAATAAGCGATTGCCGCACTATTGTAAGGATGCCCCGTTGATGAGTTTCCATGCCAATGGTATTCGGGGTCGTTAATCCAGGGTAACGCCGTCGATAACGCACTCTCCGCCCATGACATGGATCAGCGATTTCTGGTAGCCGTTACCCAGGTCGCTGTTGTCCTCCGAAGTATTGTCTATCGTACCCTCCCCGGTCAGAGTTAGGCCCTTTTCAGCCGTCAGGAAGTTGGTTTACAACAGCAAACTTACGGAAATTAGAAACGATTTCCAAATAAATATTGCAAATATATATCACACAACAAATTGCCAAAAGTATGTTTCATTGCTTTTTAGGTTTACACCTCCTTTTATTCATATACCACGAGATAACCAAGAATTAAGCCCGAAGTTGTATCTTCGGGCTCTTGAAATACCACGCTCAGGTAAGCGTTTGTAAGCGATTGCTGCGGAAACGCCGTACCCGTCGCATTTCTTTCTCCCGGAGAGCTTGCTGTACCGATGGGTAGCTCCGGCGGAATTTATCGAAGGTGTCCCGCGAGAGATCGAAACGTTTGCATATGTCGGTGACGGATTTGTCCTGATGCAACATCCGGATAACGTGCTGCCGATTCTCGGTCAGCACGTTGAACTTCGTATAACTGCCCTTTCTGCGGCCAAGCACCACGCCTTCGGCTTTGCGTAGGGCCAGCGCCTCTCTGGTGCGCATCGAGATCAGGTTGCGTTCGATTTCGGCGACCAATCCGAATGCAAAACAAAGCACTTTACTGTTAATGCTGTTGTCGAATGTGTAACCCTCTTTGGTCGTGTAAAGATTGATCTCCTTTTGCAGGCACCTGCCCATGATCGCCATCACATCCGTGAGCGTCCGGCTCAGGCGCGAGATTTCCGTTACGATCAGCGTATCACCCCGTTTCATCTTACGGAGCAAAGTCCCAAGTTTGCGGTCCTGTTCCCGTTTGCTGCCACTGGCCACTTCCGTAACCCAGTTGTCTACGATCCAATTCCGACTCTCGGCGAAACGCCGGATCTCGTCCTGCTGGTTGCCCGGATTCTGTTTCCCGGTGCTTACCCGTAAATAACCTATTATCATATTTCGTTTGATTTTTCTGGGCAACGTCGCCCAGGCGCACAAGGTATGATTATGGTTGTACTTGCTGAATTTTCACCGTTTCCCGGCATACCGAGAAACGTATTGAATAACAGAGACCGGATCTAAATCACGCTTTACTACTCCCTGAAACACAAAAAGTCCAAAATAAATAATGAAATGATTACATCAGGTGGTAAGCGATGGATGCAGGAATCGTTTATTGAAACATGCCGTCACAAAGTAAATCGGGCAGAGAAGAGAAACAGTACAATTACCGGCTGATCTCCAGTTGTGTTCTCCCTGTGTTGGACGGCGAAAAAGTTCATATCGGCCGAATGTCCGCCACGCTTCGTTGCGAAAGGTGCCGAGATCGATTTTATATTTCGCGGTACGTTTTATCCGTTTCCGAACAAAAGCAGCACACCTTAAAGGAATATCCGTATGAAAATGGGAGATTTAGTCCTGTAAAATTTTGGGCGTATGAAATATTATCGTATATTTGCACTCCCGAAAGGGTCTGATGGCCGAGTGGCTAGGCACAGCTCTGCAAAAGCTGCTACAGCGGTTCGAATCCGCTTCAGACCTCGACAAAGCCGCCTCACAGTGCACTGTGAGGCGGCTTTGTTTTAAATTTGTACGGCATTTTATTTGATGGAATTAAAAACAGATAGGACAATTTCCGTGATAATATCACTTAGCAATCATCAAAAAGGGTATGACAATAGCTGGGAGCATTTACAATCCCGAATCTGAGTAAAGAAATATGGACAAAATTAAAAGAATATAGATTCATAAACGATAGTGAATTTCCGGGAATCCGTGCAGATATTTTTATGCTTTTACCTCGTATTAACTGCTCCGCAATGGCAAACACATAAAATCAGAGCATCCCACATTCGGAGGGATGCTCTTTCATATAATTTGCGTATCGTTAAAAGATAGATTAAAAAGTTATATCGTAGTCTGTCTTCTTTAGTTATACAAGAAATTAGCGGTAGGTAAACGAATAGACGGCCGAATTCGTACCGCGATCCAGTTCGGTATCTTTTCTGTTTTTGATCTCGTATTTATATCCTGCTTCAGGGTATTCGGGATGGACGGGTTCATTACCTACCACGATGTCGTATTCATGCTTGATTTTGGCCACGGTTGCGTGTGCTGTGACCGAAGCGACCGTACCGTCGTCGTTAAAGACGTAATCCAGGCGCTCCTCCGTGTCCTCGACATAAGTGTAGTATTCGTAACTCTTATGAACCTTCACATTGGGCTCCGGATAGCCAGGAGTAGCGACAGAGGCTTCTTCATCGTCACTCCATCCGGTAAATATTGTCGTGTAACGGTCCATACCGCGACCCGCCAGGCGCAGCAGAGCCAAGCGCCCGAGCCGGCCCGGCACCTCTCCGTCTTCGGTTTCTTCCAATAGCATATCCGGTAAAAAGAGCATATTGATGTCCAGATTCAACTTGTCGTTCGGCGTCTGGTTGAAATATTGCTCGAACCCGGACACTTCGTCCGGCTGAGCTCCGTCGGAATAGGAACCGCCCGACAGCACACCGTCTTTATAGGTATACGTGTTCCACGTATTGGAGTAGGCGACGCGCGAGATACGGTCTTCGTCGTTATATTCTATCTCATAGGTGTAAAACTCATAATTATCTTCGTCATGGGAATAGGGATGCGATTTGCCCTGTCGGATGTATCCTTTGTCGTTCAGCAGGACGTCGTAGGTTTGTGTTCCGGCGTCCGACCACCGATCCTCGATGCGGAGACGATCCGGTGCCGAGTAGTCGATGTTGCTGACCAGTTGGCTCGAACCTTCCGGATCGTTGGTGGGGCGGATGTCGATCGTATATGACGAAACGCGATTATGGTCGTCGTATTCGAACGTATAGGTCGCCTCCTCTTCATCGTGATCCGAAGTGGGGAGTTGATTCCAATAAGTTACCGTGCGTTCGATCCGGCTGACAAGAGCGTAGCTCGAGGGATCGGGTACGACAGGTTCGTCGTTGCCCACCGTTACCGCGCAAGAGGCCGACACTTCTTTGTTAGAGGAAGAGGTAGCCGTAACGGTCGCCGTTCCGTCGGCTATCGCGGTGATTTCGCCGGTTACGGGATTTACGTCCGCAACGGCAGGGTTGCTGCTCGACCATACCACCGATTTGATCGTGGCGTCGGTAGGCTCTACGGTGGCGGTCAGCGTCGTTTTAGCTCCTGCATCCAACGAAAGTTCGGTTTTGTCGAGGGTAATCTTCGTCACTTTGACCGGCGGCTCGTTCTCGCTGCCGTCTTGCTTGGTTCCCTCCTGAACGACCGTTACGGTAAAGGTGTTGTTGCCCGAACGGATGGTAATCGTCGCCTCGCGCCGTTCTCCCGTATAGTTCTGGTCGATCTCGATGCGGAGCGTAATCGTCCCGGCCCCGCCGCTATAAGCCTCCTTGTCGCCGTTGTAGAGTTTCAGCCAGACTACGTTATTGCCGTTGTTGTCGGCAGCCCGTGTAACGGATTTTGTTTGTACGGATGCCAATGCCGAAGCCTGCGCCTGCACTTCGTTCACGGTCGCCGTCCAGGGGGCGCTGGCCGTGAAAGAAAAGCCGCCGCCCGTACTCTCGTTATCGGCATAGGCGTTTTGCGTAAGTTGTTCCTGTGCGGGCGGAGTGAACGGCTCGCCTTCTCCGCCTTCGTTTTTGCTGCAACCGGCAAGAATCGCCGTTGAAAGCATCAATAAAAACAGATGTTTTTTCATTTGTATAAATCATTTCCGCCCGTCCCCCGGCGGAGTTTTAGTTACACATAAAAAGACGTGGGACAGTACCTTTTTATCTGCTTCTGAGGTCTACCACAACCTGCGATCAAATAAATGAGTAAAGCCCACGTTTCCGCAGGCATTAACTTTACTCTTGATCGCTTTAAAAGTGGTAATTTCAGAAGCAAGAATAAAAGCTAACGCTTTTTATATTTTATGTCTTGTATATTTCCGTTTATGCCATAGGCTCGCCTTTAATTAATTGGTTTATCGCGGTAAATATACGAAAATTTGTCTAATATATTAATGAAATGCCGGGTTTAGGATTTATTTCATCCCCATTCCCCGACCCTGCTCGCGGTCTTTGATCTTGATTCCGATATGCTCCAAAAACTCTTTCGCCTTTTGCCGGAACCATCTCAGAATCGGTATTTGGTCGATGAACAGTTGAAACCCTCCGGGGCCTTTCTCATCCTTTGTGAGCCTCGCTTCGGCATTTTCTGCATCGAAATGTTGGGAGTGTTCGCTTGAATATAGACTACTGGAAAAACGGACGGGCCGCATGTTCACGAGATTACGGGCCTATCCGTCGGAGAACCCTATCGCTCGGCAATACTCTCCCCACTTGATAAGTTGAGGCGTTCGTCTTACTCTAACCTATTCAATGTTAAATTTAATACCCAAAACGCGAATTACAAAGAATTATCCGATTTACTTTGATTCAGATGAAATTCTATTGCCAGCCCAAGCCTGAAAAATCGTGAGCCGTTTATAAATATCTATTCTGACTAAAGCCAGAGGGAATATACATAGCATACGACCACGTTTGCGCTTTCATAGCAATAACGAACTCTTACATTTGTATTCCCTATATCCGATAGCGATTCAATTGCGGATTCTACCATTTACAAACGAAGCGCAATAGGTTCATCATTGCCAGACCCAATGCGGGTGCCACGGCAGTTGATATGGCCATCGAAAGTCCGTACATGCCCAGCCCTTCTCCCATGCGTTCATGCGGAATGATGTCCGTCACTCAGGTGGAGGAGGCGTTGCTCGATGCCGCGTGAAACAGTTTTCTTCTATCCGTATAAAATCAGATTGGCCGATTCATTGGTTTTCATATTGGATCTTCACGCCGGCGACGGCGCTTTCGTTCGGGTATTGTCTTACCGCCGAAGGAAGCGATAACCCCGACACATGTATATACTATCCTACCGGTTTCAGTCCCGTTTTGAATTACAAAGTTACTCCGCGGGGCCTTTTTATAATCCATAATTCGAAGGAGAGGAATTTCGTTGAACTGTCTGCATCGGATACTATGCCTTTGTTAAAGGTTGAGTTGCCTGATTACGTCGATGTAAAACGTCGATCGGTATTGGAGAAATATATGACTTCGTTGTGGAATTCATCGATTGCCTATCAAGAAGAACCGAAAATAGCCGTAAACGTGTCCCAGCTCGGAGATCTTTTGGAGATATATAAGCAGGGGCATGACGGGATCATTTCAATAATAGGCGAAGGAGGCGTACCGGACGTCATCCGGGGAGCGGATCGTAAAGAAATGATTGAACTTGTACGGCGAGGTAAAAATGTTCCGGATGGCTCTGATCAACTATTGGTATATGATCTTGACGGTACGATGCTTCGGAAATATAAATTGAATCGTCGCGTGAACGGATTCGATATAGATACGGTCAATCAGGTGCTGGTCATGGTGAATTCGAACACCGAAGCGCCGATGTATACTTTCCCGCTTCCGGAAGGGTTTTAGACCGTTTCTTATCTTTTTCAGACAGATTAAAGACACATATCAAATACGGATCTTTCGTCTTCCGCACGGTTTACCGACTCCGTTCGTATTTGCGGTGGAATACGGTCAGCAGGACGAAACCGGCCAGGGCGAAAGGCGCTCCGACCAAAGCCGGATACTGGTATCCCAATCCCGCATCCAGCGGCAATCCGCCGCAATAGGCTCCGATGGCGTTTCCGAGATTGAATGCTACCTGCACGCTTCCGGCGCCGAGCATTTCGCCGCCTTTGGAGTAGCGGATCAACAGAATTTGCTGCGGGCTCGATACGGCGAACAGTCCTGCGGTGCACAGACACATCAGCAGTGCGCCGAGCCAGGCCGTATGTGCGGTGAAGAACAGCAATAGCAAGATTACGAAGATCGATCCCTGCGAAACGGCGGCGACCCGGCCCGGAGTGAACCGGTCGGACAGACGGCCGCCGGTCAGGTTCCCCACGACCATACCGAAACCGGCCAGTATCATCAGCAGGGTCAGCCTGTCGGGGGAAAATCCCGAAACGTGCACTAACATCGGACTGACGTAGCTGTACCAGCAGAATACGCCGCCGTTGCCGAGCATCGTGGCGAAAATGAGCAGCCACGGGGCCGGTGATCGCAGGAAGCGGAACTGCCCCCGGAATCCCGTGTCCGGTAGATTTTCCACCGGCGGAATCCATCGCCAGATGTAGTAAAGGACGATCATTCCCCAGCATCCCACCAGCAGGAAAGTGACTCTCCATGAAAGCATCGAACTGAGCGCCGTACCCAGCGGAACGCCGAGCAGGTTGGCGATCGTCATGCCGGCTATCATGATGGAGACCGCTTCGGAGTCTTTCCCCTTGTCCGCCAGTTTTTCGGCAGCGATCGAACCGACCCCGAAATAAGCGCCGTGCGGCAGTCCCGAGACAAACCGAGCCGCCATCAGCGTCCAGAAATTCGGGGCGAGGGCCGCACAGACGTTTCCGGCCATGATGACGGCTACCAGTACCAGCAGGATGCGTTTCAATGGGTGTTTGCGGGCCAGGATCAGCATCGGGGCGCCTACGCATACGCCCAGCGCGTAGGCCGAGATCAGGTGTCCGGCTTCGGCGATGCTGACGTGCAGGTCGGACGCTATGTCCGGCAGAATCCCCATCATCACGAATTCGGCGATCCCCAGCGCCAGGGTTCCGAAAGCCAGCGCAATAAGACTCTTTTTCATCGACAGACGTTTTTCCGGCTGCAAAGGTAATAAAGCGAAGCGTCCCGGAGAAAAGATTTTATGAAACAAGCCAGTCCGTTCGCAAATGAACGGACTGGCTTGTTCGGATACGTTTTTTCTGGAGGATTATTCGTCCAGTTTGAACGTGATCAGCAATCCTTTGTGGTCGCTGGGCCAGTGTCCTCCTGCGGGGGCGATGAATTCGTCCTTGCTGTCGTTTTCCACCCGCTGGCTACGGACGATTGTGCCGGACGGCCCTACGATTTGGGCTTTCTCGACGCTGAGCCCCTGTCGGGGATAGTAATAAACGAAATCGATCCGGTCGCGTTCGTCGGCATCGCCGGCCCATACCAGCGTGCTTACGTCGACGTCTTTGTTATCGGCCGGCCAGGTAAGCCCCGGATAATCCACGACGTTCGGATACGTTTCGCGGTAAGCGTCGATGAATCCGTTGTCGTACATCAGCATGGAGCTCTGCCAGTTCACTACGCAGCCGTTGTGGTCCCATAGATCTTTCGTATCGGCCTGCCAGTCGAGGTGGGAAGGTTCGTTCAGGTCGCCTGCGAAGAAGACGAGCGCGCCTTTGGCGATCTCGTTTTTCGCATCGTCGATGAATTGCTGGGTCGACTGCGGACGTCCGGACAGCCGGTTGCGTTCCAGGATCAGGGCTACGTCCGTATTCGGGCCGGTAGCCATTTTGCTCCAGTCGCCGTTGTTGCCCCCGTCGTTGTACCCGCGCGGGTAGTAGCAGGAGTAATAGACGTAGTTGGCATGTGAGGGATAGACGGCGATTCTGCGGCCGTCGACGTTGCAGACCCCTTTGAACATCCATTCGTTGATCTTCTGCGTTTCGGTAATCCGGTATTTCGACAGCAGTCCGCGGCCGTCCACGCGGCTTTGGTAATAGGTCAGCCCTTTTTGTTTCAGTGCGTCCACGAGCAGGGGCATGATCGCTTCGTCCCCGCCTTTGTACAGTTCGCAGAACGTAGCGAAATCGGGTTGCAGCGATACGATCTGGTCGACCAGCGCATTGAAAGCGTTCGGAACTTTCGTACATTCCATCCACAGGTTCAACTGCAGCAGCGTCAGCCTCGGCTCGCAGGCCTGCTTAACGGTTACCGTGACGTCGTTTCCTTTTGTCGGCGAGAACGTGATCGTGCCGGTACGTTCTTTGTCCGTATCGTTGGCCAGCACCTGGAACCGGATCGTGGAGTCTTTCATCGAAGATTTGGCTTCGGCCGGGAGAATCCATTTTTCGGCCGATTTGTCGATCGTGTGCTCGTATCCGACGTTTGCCGATACTTTGACGGCGATCAGCGTGTCGCCCGGTTTGAGGTTGAACAGTTGTTGTTCGATGACGACGCCTTCCTGGGTGTCCTGCGTGATTTTTATGCTTTTGCTTTCGGTGCCGCAGGTTACGGTCAGCGTCGCTTCGCGCGCTTCGTCGTAGGAGGTGTTTTTACCGACCGACAGGTTTATCTGGGATTTTCCGGCTTTTCCTTTCAGCGGAGTCGCATTGAGCCATTTGCCGCTTCCCGAAACGTAAACGACTTCGGCAGTCCACTCTCCCGGCGCTTCCAGCGGAACGTTTTTGTTGGCTCCGGCCACCGGAACCGCCCAGTCTTCTTCCGAAAACTGGAACGTGTAAGTTTCGCCCGGCGCTTCCTCGCTTTTACCGCATTCGTAGAACATGACGGACAAAACAGTCAACAAACTGTACAGAATTACTTTTTTCATCTAATTATTTTTTGATCGAAAATGTTGCATTTTTGTTAAAAAGTTTCACAAATATGCTAATTATTTTGCGTTTTTCGAAGATTTACTCTCGTTTTTAGCGGTCCGTTGCTCTTACCGATACGGCGATATGCAGCTTTTTCTTTTATGGTTCAGTACGTTGGAGGCCGTTGAAAAATGATCGTTTTGCAGGAATATATTTTTCATATCCTGTTTTTTTAACGTGTTTTTTTCCGATTTATTACCATCTTAACCGATAAAATATTTGGTTTTTTCGTTGAAACCTGGAGTCGTTCGACAATCTTTGTGAAAAAGTGTATCGCTGCCTTCGTCCGGGCGGGACGTTCGTTTTCTCGGTCGGGCATCCGGTCTTTACGGCGCAGGGACATGAAGAGTGGTATTGCCGGACAAGGTAATCGACTGCACTGGCCGGAGTTGTTTCAGTCAGGGGCGGCGCGTTTCGAACTTTCTCGGCGAACAGGTCGTAAAGTACCATAAAACGTTGACTACTTATGTAAACGGACTGATTCGACAAGGGTTCGGGATTACCGGGCTGGTCGAGCCCGAACCCGGCGAGAAATTGCTGAGAACCGTTGCCGGGATGAACGACGAGCTGCGTAGGCCGATGATGTTGATCGTATCGGCCGTTAAAGAGCGTTGAGGCGACGGACGTTTTCTGCGGGATGCGTCCGCCGGCTGCGTGTCAGAACATGATGCTGGCGCCGCCGCAGAGCGTGAGAACGTGCCGGATTCCTCCGCGTGGAACGAAACCGGAGGTGACGAGATCGTAGTCGGTAGAGAATTTCATCCCGAATTTGTGGTTGGCCAGGAACGTGACCGACAGGCCCGTTCCGAACCCGAATCCGTTCTTGTCGCCGATCCGGATGTCCGAAAGCCGACAGGAGGGATAGTGAACATATCCGGCGAGCAGTTTGCCGCCGACCAGCCAGCGGCAGGTCAGCGGATAGGAGAAAAACGGGCCGACGTACCCGGAGATCATGTCCAGCGATTCGTCCTGAAGGATTTTATCGACCGACAGGGGCATGTTGGAGATGGTCGCGCGTCCTCCGATCCCGATGTGGCGCGTGATGAACCAAGCGCCTTCGACGCCTGCCGTGCCTCCGGTCGAAAGCGACACTTCGCGGCCGTCTTCCAGCGCGTAGCGTCCCGGTGTCAGGTTGAGTCCCAGGTAAAGCCCGAAAAACGAAGGTTTGTAACCCGGATCGAAAGGTCTGTCCGGCAGTCGCGCATACGTGATCCCGCGACCTTTGAAGATCAGGTCGGCCAGGTAATACCCCACTTCGGTAGACAGAATGCCGATGCCGGCCCCTACCAGCACGTCGCTCAGCCAGTGTTTGTTGTTCATTTGTCGTGACAGGCCGGTGAGCGTGGCCGCCGTATAGGCGCCGATGCTGTACCACGGACTGCGGGTCATGCCGTACTCTTTGTGCAGCATGGTCGCGGTCATGAAGGCCGTTGCCGAATGTCCCGACGGGAACGAGTGGCGGTTCGATCCGTCCGGGCGCATCACTTTGACCGTGTGTTTCAGGGTGTTGACCGCGATCGCCATCAGCGAGGCCGAAAATGCGTCCGAAACCAGCATTCGTCCCCAGGAGCTTCTTCCCTGTATGCCGCCGATTTTCAGCCCCAGCATGGCGATGGCGGGGGCGTATTGCAGGTAATCGTCGTAATGGTGTCGGAAGGAGGGCAGGAAGTTGTCGCGCAGGCTGTGGAAATGCGAGTCTTCCCCTGCCACGATCAGTCCCGCTGCGATCAGCGGGACGGCCACGTAGGTCATGCGGTAGGTTTGCGACGAAGTGAACCGGTCCCATTGGTCCCGCGCGGGCGCTGCGAGGGCCGGCAGCGAGTCCTGCAGGCATGTACGGCGATAGACGGACGGGATCTGCCCCGAACTTTCGTATCCGGCAATCAATATCATCATCATCCCCAAGAACAGATTCCGAGAGAGCGTTATGTAACGGGAAATACGGGTCACGGGACAATCGGGTGCGAAAAGACGAACCGCGCTCCCTCAGTGTATTCCGGATCGATCCAGATGTTCCCTCCGAACCGCAGTACGATTTGTTTACAAATAGCCAGGCCGAGACCGGTGCCTTGTTTGAATTCGTTCAGTTTTTCGAATCGGTTGAAAACCCGTTCCTGCCGTTCCCGCGGGATGCCGCATCCGGTATCGGAAACCGAGAACAGAATCCGCCGCTGCTCTTTTTGTATTTCGAATGCGAGCGCGATCGTGCCCTTTTCGGTGAATTTGCTGGCGTTTGTCAGCAGGTTGATCAGCACCTGCGACAGGCGTTGCGAGTCGGTCTTCAGGATAAAGGATTCGACGGGAGGATTAAAAACGCACTCCACGCCTTTTTTACGGCCGTGGGCGGTCGTCGAAATGACCTGCTGACAGATGGCGACGATATTCTCCGGATGCAGCGTGAAACTGATTTTCCCCGTCTCGAGCCTCGAAATATCGAGAATATCCCCGATCAGCGTCAGCAGCAGGTCTGAATTCTGGTTCACGATGCCCATGTATACGTTCCGGTCTTCTTCGGAAATGGATTCGTCGCCCAACAGGGCGGAGAATCCGACGATCGCATTCAGCGGCGTCCGGATTTCGTGGCTCATGTTCGCCAGGAACGCCGATTTCAGCATGTCCGATTCCTCGGCTTTCTCTTTGGCGGCGATGAGCTCCCTACCCCGGTTCTCCAGGCTGATTTTCAGTTTTTTGTTCCGGTAGTAGAGGTAATACAAGAAGGCGATGAACAGCGAGAGCACGATGAAAATAACGATCAGGATCAGGATGTACGATTCGTATTTCTGCAATCGCGCCTCTACGGTGTCTACGACGATACTACCCGACGGCAGTTTATATTCCGCGATTCCGAACTCCTTGAGTTTTTGCAGGTCGAAACGATATTCGTTTTCCGTCGGATCGAAATGTACCGCCCGGGGTTTCTTTTTATAGAAGTCGGCTATTTGCCCGGCTATTTCGCTGGCTCCGTTTTCGTATTTGGGGATGTAGCCTCCGATAGCCCCGCTGCCGATCCCCGAGCCGCTGACCGAAAAAACGGGCAGGTGGGGTTGATCGGCCAGGAGCGTTTTCAGCGAATTGTCCATAAAATACTGGCCGTCCTGACCTACCCGCCAGGTGCCGATCAGCAGCACCGATTTGCGCGGCAGCCGTTCGATGGCTGCATAGGCCTTTTTCTCCCCGTTCCGCCCGTCGATCAGGGTGAGGGTCAGGTCGGGATGGCTGCTCATTTCCTGCTTGACCAAAGCCTGCAGCGAAATACCCCCGTAGGTATTGTCCGATAGGAATGCGATGTTATCTACGTTCGGGTAGAGGGAACGGATCAGGTCGATGTTTTTGGCGATGTCGTACCGGTTGAGACTTCCTCCCCCGTTTCCGATGCTGTCCGCCTGCCGTATCATATCGACGGACTCGGGCATCCATTTATCCGTAACCGGACGGTTCCGGTCCGGGAGCGGAATTCCGTTCGTGCTGGCGTAGCATCCGAAAAACGGAATGTCCTGGGGAAAGCTGTCCAGGGAGACGAACGATGCCCATGCCTCCTGACCGAGCAGGATAACGGCTTTCAGCCGGTTCCTGTCGTAGCGCTCCAACACCGAGATAAGCCGGTCTTTCCACAGATTGGCTTCCGCTACGCTTTTGCAACCCAGATCTTCGATCAGAATTTCGAACGGAACGTTTTCGTTGGCGATCTTATGTTCGAAGTCGGATATGAAACTCGACATGCGTCTGGTATCCGGGTTGTACGACGCGATGATCAGGATGGTGCCCTGATCCCCGGGACTGTCGAGGCTGTTTTTGGCCGCGATGCCGATCGGAAACAACAAGCTGACGAAGAGCGCGGCCGTCGCGCACCCGACTATGAATTTCAGCTTATTGAGTCTTCTGACCGACATATTTTTCCCCGATTTGGTTAAAACGATATCCTGAGGCCGGCTGTCCAGGTAATGCCGAATCCGTACCATACGACGGCGGTTTCCCGCGTATGATCCGATCCGTCCAGTGCGTCGGATATGTATTTCCGGTTGAACAGGTTGTTCACGTTGCCGAAAAGCTGCCCCCGAAAAGTACCCATTTTGAAATCGTAATTGAGGTTCAGGTCGACCGTCGAATAATCCGGCAGCTTCCAGGCTTCCGCCCTGTCTTTTTCATCCGTGCGGTCGGCTGCGGCGAAATCGGCATAGTGGCGCCCGTAGTAGTTGAAGTCGACGCCGAGGGTCAGTCCCGATACCGGCATACAACTGAGCCCCAGCATCGCGCTCGTCTGCGGCGCGTTGCCGACATGCAGGTTCTTGATGTAGGCGTGGTATTCCCCGATTTTTTCGTTCTGCTCGTTGAACAGGGTGAAATTCACGTCGTTGGTCCAGCGCCAGTCACCGATCGTAAAGAAGCCGTACACCCGCAGCCATTCGAGCGGCTGGTAGCTCGCTTCCAGTTCGATACCCATATGCCGTGCGTCGATGTTCGGGATACAGGCTCTGGGGCCGTTCCAACTGCCGATCGCCTTGGTCACGCTTTTGTCCATCCATTGGGTGTAGTAACCGTTCAGCATGACGCTCAGCGTCCGGTAATTGAATCCGTAGCCGATTTCGCCCGTCGCGATTTTTTCGGGGATCGGGTTCGACAGCGGCGTGTTGTCTACGAAGATGTTGTCCATCATCGGCGCTTTGGTTACGTAGCCGCCGTTGACGAATACGTTGTGCATTCCGTTGAAGCGGTAGTTGAAACCGGCTTTCACGCTGAACGGCACGAAATTGCTCCACGGGGTTTTTACGTTTGCAACGGGATAGGTCTCCTGGTTGCCGTACGTCCCGTATTTTCCGGGATCTTCGCGTTTGTAGGAGTGACTGGTCACGGAGGTCGAGACGAATGCCTTGTAGTGCTCCCGGTTGTATTCCAACTGGGCGAAAGCCCCCATCCACAGGATTTTGCTGAGATAGTCCTGGTTGACTTTGTCGCCTTCCCGCAGTTTCGTGTCCGGATCGCGCCATGCGAGTTTGTTGTCCTTGTAGTAGGCGCCTCCCAGCAGATCCGAAATCTTGTCGTAGTGATAGCCTTTATAATAACGCCCGTCGATACCGACCGTCAGTTTGAGCGATTTCGACAGTTCGTTCGTATAGGTGGACAGCAACCCGTACCAATCGTGCGAGTTGGTTCCCATCGTGAAGATGGCGTCCGAACCGTGGTCGGAGTTTTTGTTGTCTTCCATCACCGGCAGGTAGTCGATCAGTCCGTCCGGGGTCAGCGAAGTGTTTTCGTTGGGCCGTCCGGTCTTATAATTGTATTGCAGGCGGTTGGCGTCTTTGCCGTACACTTTTCGGCCTCCTCCCGTCGCATTGGAGACATAAACGGAGGTCGACAGCGTGGATTTGCCGTTGATCTGCCAGAAATGGTTCAGCGAGATTTGCGGCTTGTGGTATTCGTTATAGCCCGAATAGGTCGGAACGATCTGTCCGTTGATATAACCGTAACAGGTATTCATCCGGATGCCGTCTTTATGGAGGTCGTAATCTTCGATCGACTGTTTGTTGCTGCGCCGGTTATGCCACTGCGGCGCGCCGAAGGCCGTCAGCGACAGGATGTGGTTGCGTCCGAATTTTTTCGAAACGTTCGCAAAATAGCTCCAAGCTTCGAAATTCGTTCCTTTTACGTATCCGTCGCCCGTCGTGCGGGTTCCCATGATCGAGAAGGCCCACCCTTTCGGAAGCAGACCCGAAGAGAGGTTGAAGCCCATTTTCTGGTAACGGTCGTTCCCGATGCCGTAATACACGGAACCCTGCCGGTTGACTTCGGTGCTCTGGGTGACGATATTGACCGTCCCGCCGACCGAAAAGAGACCCAGTTTGGAGAGCCCGATACCGCGCTGTACCTGGATGCTGTTCGTAACGTCGGCCAGTCCCGACCAGTTCGACCAATAGACGCTTCCGTTCTCCATGCCGTTGACCGGGATGCCGTTGATCAGCACGGCGATGTTTTCCGAACCGAAGCCGCGCAGCATCAGCCGCGAATCGCCGAAGCCTCCTCCCTGCTTGGTCGCATAAATCGACGGCGTGGATTTCATGATTTCGGGAAATTCCTGATTGCTCAGTTTGGTCGCGATGTCTTTCGCGCTGATCGTCGACAGTACGACCGGCTCGACGCCTTTGTCATGTCCGTAGGAAGCCATTACTTTCACCTCTTTCAGTCCGATGGACAGGGTGTCCGCATCTTCCGGAATATTTTGGGCGCTTATGGCCGATACGCAGGACATGCAGAAGAACGGGAGCAGGAGTTTTTTCATTCACAGGAATGTGTAAGTACAATCGGTGCAAATTTAGAAACTTTTTCCGATTTACTGTGTCTTTTCGTCTTTCCTGCATGTCAATATTTTATCCGTTGATATACAAAAAGTTTTTCCGGATGGAATTAAATGCGGCCGGAGAATCTTTACGATCACTACAGGAGCGTTTTACGCCGAATCGTACCGGGTCGATTGCCGGAAGTGCGGAATAACAAAAAGCGGATGATTTTTCATCCGCTTTTTGTCGTTTTTCGATATATTGGAGCCGCTGCCCGTTTATTCGGAACGGAACGAAACCAAACGACATTTGCACCGGTTGAGCGTTTCGATACATTTGGCCACGTCCGTAGGACGGATGATCACGCTGGCCAGTTCCCCTTCGGAAAAGGCGTACATATATTCGATGAAGACCTGCTCGCGGGCCAGAATATCCAGCACCGGAGAGAGCGAGCCCGGCGTGTTGGGGCAGTTGATTCCCACCACGTCGGTGAGCGTCACCGCGAATTTAGCTTCGCGAAGCACCCGTTTGGCCGCTTCGACGTCGGAGACGATCATCCGCAGAATACCGAAATCGGCGGTCTCCGCCATGCTGAACGCATACATGTTGATGCCGTGTTCGCCCAGGATGCGGGCCACGTCGTTGATGCGTCCCGTCTTGTTTTCCAGAAATACCGATAATTGTTTGATCGTCATGATTATCCAGTTTTTAAGGTTTGTCTATTTGAGTACGCGTTTATCGATCACCCGTTTGCTTTTGCCTTCGCTGCGCTCGATGCTGTGCGGTTCCATCAGACGGATGTCGGCCCCGATGCCCAGCACGCTGTGCAGACGGTCGGCGATCCGTTTTTTGAGCGCCATCATCTGGCTGATCTCGTCCGAATAGAATGCTTCGCGCACTTCGACCTGCACCTGCAGCGTGTCGAGGTTGTTGACCCGGTCGACCACCAACTGATAGTGCGGTTCGAATTCCGGCAATTCCAGTACCACGCTTTCGACCTGGGACGGGAAAACGTTCACGCCGCGGATGATCAGCATGTCGTCGCTGCGGCCGACGATACGGCTCATCCGGACGTTCGTGCGTCCGCAGGCGCAGGGTTCGTAGGTCAGCGAACAGAGGTCTTTGGTGCGGTAGCGCAACAGCGGCATACCCTCTTTGGTCAGGGTCGTGAGCACCAGCTCGCCCTGCCCGCCGGCGGGCTGCGGTTCCAACGTGTTCGAATCGATGATTTCCGGATAAAAATGGTCTTCGACGATGTGCGAACCCGATTTGCAGCGGCATTCGTACGATACTCCGGGCCCCATGATCTCGCTGAGCCCGTATATATTGTACGCATCGACGCCCAGCTTCGCTTCGATCTCGCGGCGCATGTTTTCGGTCCACGGTTCTCCGCCGAGAATGCAGGTACGCAGCCGAAATTCGCTGCGCGGAATACCCGACTTGATGATTTGTTCGGCCAGGTACAGGGCGTAAGACGGCGTGCAGGCCAGCGCGGTGGAGCCGCAGTCGTGCATCAGTTGGATGTGCTTGGCCGTATTGCCCGTAGACATCGGGATGACGGTCGCTCCGAGGTGTTCCACCCCGTAGTGCAGACCCAGTCCGCCCGTGAAAAGGCCGTAGCCGTAGGCGACCGTGAACAGGTCGTCGCGCGTGGTGCCGAAAGCCGTCAGGCAGCGTGCGATCGACTCCGACCAGATCGAAAGATCGCGGTGCGTGTAACCGACCACCGTGGGTTTGCCGGTCGTCCCGGACGAGGCGTGCAGCCGGACGATCTCCGATTGGGGGGCGGCGAACAGCCCGTACGGGTAATTGTCCCGCAGATCCTGCTTGGTAGTGAAAGGCAGTTTGACGATGTCGTCGATCGTGTCGATGTCGTCGGGCGTAAGGCCCATCTGCTGCATTTTGTCGCGGTAGAAAGGGGTATGGTGGTAAACCCGGTGCACCAGCTTTTTGAGCCGGGCTCCTTGTAGCAACCGCATCTGTTCGCGGTCCATACACTCCTTCGTTTGATTCCAGATCATAATTTTGTAGATATTCCGCATCCGGCGATGCGGTGGGTTTTCATTCGGTTTTCAGGTTACAGCGGGTGGTCGGTTTTGAAGGCTTTGAGTCGCTGTTCGAGGATGTCGAACAGTTCGTCCGTCATCCGCGACGTGCAGGCGCGGATGCCTTCCTGCAGGCTGCCCGTGGTATTCAGCGTGATCGAGCTGATCCCGTAGTAGAGCAGTTCGCGCATCAGTTCGCCCGAAGTCATTCCCGGGTAGCCGATCGTGAAGAAGAATCCGTCGCCGATCGGTTGCTCGACGTCCTTGTCGTATACGACGTGAAAGCCGTTTTCGCAGAAAAGCCGCTTCATCTTTTCCGCCCGCCGGCCGTATTCCATCGTGTCGGCCACGAAATCGATCTGTCCGTCGCAGGCCGCTTTGTACATCGCCGCGAGGCCGAACTGTACCGAATGGCTGGCGCCGGAAGTGATCATGTACATGATCGCGTTGGTAAACGTGTTGCCGAAAAGTCCGGCTCCGTTGTAGCGTTCGGCCAGGGCCGGGTAACGGCGGTTGAAGAGTTTGTCGGAAATACATACGACGGCCATTCGCTGGCCGGCATAGCTGAATATTTTCGAGGCCGACAACATCAGCATGTAGTTGTCGGTGTAACGCGCTACGGTCGCCTGGAAAGGAGGTTCGAACGGACGGCTCAGATCGCGTCGGAAATCCATCGCGAAGTAGGCCAGGTCTTCGAGCACGATCGTGTCGTACTGCGTGGCCAGCTCGCCGATAATCTGCAATTCCTCCTCTTCGAGGCAGATCCAGGCCGGATTGTTCGGGTTCGAATAGATGATCGCCGAGATATTTCCCTCTTTCAGAAAGCTTTCCAGCTTATCGCGCAACGCTGCTCCCCGATAGTTGAAAATGTCGAACTGGCGGTATTTGACACCCAATATTTTCAATTGCGATTTCTGGATCGGGAATCCCGGGTCGATGAACAACACGGTATCCTTACCGGGCGAGCACTGGCTCGTGACGATGAACGAGCCGAACGATCCCGCGACCGATCCGGTAGTCGGAATACAGGCTTCCGGCGTGATGTCTACGTTCAGGAAGGCCTTTACGAAGCGCGAGGTTTCGCGTTTGAGCTCCGGAACGCCTTCGGCGGCCGGGTAGATGGCTGCGATACCGGTGTCGAGCGCCGCTTTTTCGGCGGCGATTCCTACCTGGTTGGGGCTCAGGCCCGGTACGCCCTGGTCCATCCGGATGAAAGGGATGCCCGTGCGCTGCTCCAGGGCCGAGGCCAGCAGCACTACCTGTCCGATCGTGGCCTGTGCCAGGTCGGTGATCTTCAGCTCGTCGACGATCGATTCGACCAGTTGTCGACTGAATACGCTATTTTGCATGTTTTTCGTTTTCGCTTTTTTACAGATGTTTCCGCATGATGTGCTCGGCGGCTTCTCGGCCGCATGCCAGCGCTTTGAGGTTCATCGCGACTACGTCGTCGCCTTTGCGTCCGAAAAAGCGGCGGATACCGTCTTCGATTTTTTCGATCCCGATGCCCAGGATCGGCGACGCGGCGCCCAGCAGCACGACATTGGCGGCGCGCGGGACGTTGTTCTCTTTGGCCAGCGCATCCACGTCGAGCAGGATGACGCGCGGCAAGCGTTTCAGGTCGGCCAGCAGGTCGTCTACCTGCGGGTAGTTCGGAATGTTGACGAAAGGCGCGGCGTTGGTCACGATCCAGCCCGTGTCGGACAGGTAAGGCAGGTAGCGCAGCGCTTCCATCGGTTCGAGCGACAGGATCAGGTCGGCCCCGCCGCGGGCGATCAGGTCGGAACGGATCGGTTCGGACGAGATCCGCAGGTTCGATTGTACGTCGCCGCCCCGCTGGCTCATGCCGTGCACTTCGGCTTGCTTGATATGCAACTTTTCTTCCAGGGCCGCTTCGCCGATGATCGCTGCGATCGAGAGGATGCCCTGGCCCCCTACTCCGGACAGAATGATATCTAGTTTCATAGGTTTCAAGATTTGGTCGTTTTGTTTTGTCGGGCTTCCTTGTGGTGCCGTTTGAGGGTCTGGATGCATTCGCGGCGCGGGATGATGACCGAGACGCCCCGGTATTCGATCTCTTCGCGCAGGATGGCGGTGATCTCGTCCATATTTTTCGGCAGCGGAACCACCACGCGCACGTGGGCCGGATCGACCCCTACTCCGAGGCAAATCGCTTCGAGCTTGTTCGTCCCCGCGGAGTCCTGGCCGCCGGTCATCGCCGTGGTCAGGTTGTCGGAAATCACGACGGTGATGTTGGCGTTCGAATTGACCGCGTCCAGCAGGCCGGTGATGCCCGAATGGGTGAACGTTGAGTCGCCGATGACCGCTACGGCAGGCCACAGGCCGGCGTCCGCAGCGCCTTTAGCCATCGTGATCGAGGCTCCCATGTCGACGCAGGAGTGGATGGCGCGGAACGGGGGCAGCGCTCCGAGCGTGTAGCATCCGATGTCGCTGAATACCCGGTAATCCTTGTATTCGCGCACCACGCGGTTCAGCGCGTCGTACGTGTCGCGGTGCCCGCAGCCCGAACACAGCGCCGGCGGACGCGGGGTTACGTGTTCGCTCGGGGCGAAACCGGGCGCCGATTCCAGTCCCAGCGCCTGTTTGACATTGTCCGGGGTCAGCTCCCCGGTGCGGGGCACATCGTTGCTGAGGCGTCCGCGGATACGGACGGCGGTAGGCAGTACGCCGCGCAGTTGTTCCTCCACGAACGGCTGTCCGTCTTCCAGTACGAGGATTTCGTCGCAGGTTTCGGCCATACGGCGCACCAGCGTTTTCGGCAGCGGATACTGGGACAGTTTCAGTACCGGGAAATCGCATCCTGCCGGAAAGTTCTCCATCAGGTAGTTGTAGCCGATACCGCAGGCGATTACGCCCGTTTTCCGGTTCGGGCCGTCGGTATAGCTGTTGTAGGATGATTCGGCGGCGAGCGCTTCCAGTGCGGGCTGTTGTCCCAGCAATTCGCCGTAGCACCTGCGTGCGTTGACGGGCAGCAGCACCCAGTGCGCCGCGTCGTCCGGGAAACCGAGCTCGTTCTGTTCGCGGATGCGGCCCGGGCTAATGACGGCCCGCGAATGCGCCATCCGCGTGGTAATACGCATCAGTACAGGCAGTTTGTGCTGTTCGGAAAGATCGAACGCATAGGACATCATGTCGTAGGCTTCTTGCTGCGACGAAGGTTCCAGCATCGGCGTGAATGCGAATTTGCCGTAGAAGCGGGAGTCCTGTTCGTTTTGCGACGAGTGCATCGACGGGTCGTCGGCCACGAGGACGACCAATCCGCCGTTGGTGCCGGTTACGGCCGAGTTGACGAAAGCGTCGGCGGCTACGTTCAGGCCCACGTGCTTCATGCAGACGAGCGCCCGCTTGCCGACGTAAGAGACGCCCAGAGCGGCTTCCATCGCCGTTTTTTCGTTGGTGCACCAACGGCTATGCACGCCGCGCAGCGTGGCCAGTTCCGAGGTCTGGATATATTCGGTGATCTCCGTCGAGGGAGTTCCCGGGTAGGCGTACACGCCGGTAATCCCGGCATGAATGGCTCCCAATGCGACGGCCTGGTCACCCAGCAGCAATAATTTTTCTTCCATATTGATCGTGTGAGGTTAGCTGTTAGATATTCAGTGTGAAAGGATCGGCGTCCTGAAGCGCCGGGAATTTTTCGCGGAAGGTCGTCAGGGAGATTTTGTCCGCTTCGGCGGAGAGCGTCGCCGGCTGTCCGCCCGTGCCGGCATCGGCCAGCGGTTTGCCGAGGAAGTCGAGCAGTACAGTCCCTCCGCAGTAGTTGCAGTTCGGATCGTCTCCCACCCGGTTGACCCCGGCCACGTAGCAGACGTTTTCGATCGCCCGCGCTTTGAGCAGCGCGTTCCAGGCTTCTACGCGCGGCGTCGGCCAGCTGGCTACGTAGAGAATCATGTCGTAGTCGTCCCGGTTGCGCGACCAGACCGGGAACCGCAGGTCGTAACAGACTTGCAGCAGGATGCGCCAGCCTTTGTATTCCGCGATCACGCGCCGGTCTCCGCCGGTGTATTCCTTGTGCTCGCCGCCGTAAGTGAAGAGGTGGCGTTTGTCGTAATGTACCGTCGCACCGTCGGGACGGACGAAATAGAACCGGTTGAAGTAGCGGCCGTCCTGTTCTACGGCTACGCTGCCGGCCAACGCGGCTCCTTTCTTCCGGGCCGTCCGTCGCATCCATGCCAGAGTCGGCCCTCCGTCCGGTTCGGCGGCTTCGCGCGGGCGGGTGCAGAACCCGGTCGGGAACATTTCCGGCAGTACGACGAGGTCGGTTTCTCCGACCGCAAAGATTTCCCGTTCGAAACGGTTGCGGTTGGCGGCCGGATCGTTCCAGACGAGATCGGCCTGTATCAGGGTGATGTTCATAAATTTTTTCAAAAACGCTATATCTTACAAAAGTAAGATTTATATCCTGAAAAAAATAACAATCGGTTAAAATTTATTTGTCGGCTGCCGGCGTTTGATTCCCGGTTCAGGGATAAATTTCACGCCGGAAAGCGTTGAAAAACTATCGTAGGCGTATCCCGAATCAAACAAATGCGCCAAAATCACTCCAATCTTTGTAGCGTTCTGCATACCGATCCGTCCGCCGCGATACCCTCGATCACGATTTCCAAACGAGACTTGTTTTTGTCGTTGGTGTAAAACTCGATCGAACCCTTGCCGTCGTTCCCAAGTTGTAAATAGGGTTCCCAATAGAGTGTCGTCCTGCGATCCGGGGTTTTATTCGCCAGTCGCTCCGGAGTGTCGTAAACAGGATGGTAAAACTCGGCTCCAGGTATATAACCCACCGTTCTGTACAGGCCGAACTGGCGTTTTCCCTGGGCGTCCTCTTTCAGATAAATCTCGAAACGGCAGGGATAATCCGGGCTGGTACCGATCGGCAGATACGGAAGAAACTCCCGCAGCGGAGGTCCAGGCATAGGCATGAGTACCGTACGGATGTATTCGATGTCCCTGACCGTATATAAGTTCAAAAACTCGGTACCCATAATCACCTCGCCATTCAGGCGGAATTGAAGCGGGACACTCATTCTGCCCCCCATATCTATACACCATCCCAAAGGCATCTGTTTCATTCCCGGAAAGTGTTGTACATATTTCTCCAGCGACATCGTACTCAGTTTTGCGAACTGCGCCGTATCCTTGTGCAGTCTCTTTTCGATTCGCAGGGCCGGAGCGTTCGGATCACGGCCATGAACCACCACCTCGTCGATCTGGTACGTTGTAAGACTGTCCAAACCCGTTGGAGGCGGAGACGCCCGACGAACCTCTTCGAGCCGCTTTTCCCTGATTGTCTCGCTCTGATAAGGAGCCAGGGGCGTAAGCCCCGGACGGTAATAAGTGTCTTCGAAATGGATCTCGTAGGGAATCTTCCCTTTTTTGTTGTAAAACGGGATCAGAAATACCGTCGTATCCTGAAAATCCAACCCTTCGAACAGAAAGTGTCCCGCACTGTCCGTCGTGGCAGTGAACGCCCGGTCGCCCAGACCGTCGCCCCGGGAGGCGAACGCCGTCAGGGTCGCTTCCCCAACGCCTTTGCCGAACATATTGTTCACGCGACCCGAGAAAAACTGTCCGTGCTCGAAAAAGAATTTCGGCCTGAACGGAGCGGTGCGGAACAGACTGTCCGTACGGAAACGCCGCCAGCCGTGCGTTAGCATAACCAAATCAAGGCTGTGCTGCCGGGCCGGCGAGTCGTCCAGAAAATAGTACCCCGGATTGTGGACGTATCCCTTCAGATCGGAGGTCAGCAACAGATAAGTGTATATATGATCGGACAGGGAATCCGGTTTCACGGCATCCGCATCCGTTACGCTGACCGAAAACCGTCCGGAGAGGGGTTGCTCTCCCCTTTTCAGCGAAATATCCGCCCGCACCTTCTCGCGGGCTCCGTAGGCGGGTTTGTCGGCGCGGACGGTGAAACGGGGAGTACTGCCGGGTTTGCGGATATAGACCAACCGTTCGGTGCGGGGACAACCGGTCGAGTCTGTCAGCAGCAGGTGAAGGATACCTTCCGGTAATGAATCGGTTCTTATCGTTCCTGTATTTTGCCGCGCGTCTACCGGGTGCAGCAGACAGCACACGCCCCGCGTATGTCCGACCAAAAGGCCAGACGCGGGAACTTTTCCCAGAATCCGGTAACGAATGTCCCGGTTTCCCTGAACGACCTGCAAAGCGCAGGCGTTGTCACGCACAGCCGGAAGGGAAACGGAGACGGAAAGCGTATCGAGGAACGCGACCGCGCGATAGCTCTCGCTCTCGCGGGGCGTGAGCAGGAAACGGCCCATTCCGTCGTGCTCGCTGCGGAAGCGGGCTACGGTATCGTTGCCGCCGTTCAACAGATACCCCTGCACGTCCGCAGGACTGCCGTCCGGACGGACCGCCCTGAACGCAACGATCTGGGGCATGTCGGATCCTACCAGTTCGCCCCCTTCGGGAAGGAACTGGATGTCGAACGATGCGCGGGGCGGTTCGATAAAGACCGTACGGCGGAAAACGGAATCCTCGCGTATCGAAATCCGGATATCGGCATAGGCCCCGCGGGAAGCGGAATCTCCGGGCAGGGGAACCAGTACGGCGCCCGTGGACGAAAGACGCTGCGTACCGGAACCCAGGTGTTTCCCGTTCTTATCGTACAGATCGAACGACGCTTCCTTTTTCGAAAGGGGGCGTTCGTAACGGTCGAGAAAACGGACGACCATACGCTTGTCCGTATAAGTGACCGAATGGCGGACTTTCGAGATATTCTGTCCGATCACGATGTTTTTCTGGAAGAAACCGGAGGCGTCGAAATTGAGCATCCAACCCGTATAAGCCCGCAGGGTGTATTCCCCGGAAAAAAGAGTATCGGCCAACGGGAGGCAGTTTGCGAACCCCATCGAATCGCGTTTGATCTTTCTCGAAGTCACCAAACGTTTGGCCCGGTCGTACAGATCGACGTAAATGAAATTGGAGAGCGTATCGGGTCTGTGGGATACGGCATCCGTCAGATAGGCCCGGAACCAGATCGTGTCTCCGACCCCGTAGTAGGGCTGGTTCAGATGAAGGTAGAGCTTCTCGGGATGTTTGGCGGCTTGCGCGTCGAAAAAGGACTGTATCCCGGAATCTTGCATAGCGTTCCGGTTTTCGCGGGCTGTTTGGGCACGGGTGTGCGGGCAGGCAAGATAAACTGCCGTACATAAAATCAGCAAAAATCTATCCATAGCGCATATGGTATTGGATTGTATCAAATTTATAAAATATTCGATTGATTTACAAAACAATTCGACGTTCGTTCGTGTCGTGCCGGAAAATAATAAAGAAAGCGGGCGACTTTACAAAAGTCACCCGCCCGTATCAGAAAACGGTTCTGGAAGTATTTCCCCGATAGGTTTAGAATTTCCAGCCGAGAGTCAGCGAAAATACCCGGTTTTTGATTTTTTTCAGGTCGCCGCCTTCTTGCGCTATTTCCTCTTTGAACGTATCGGTCGCGATGTCGTTCAGCGAGAAGTTGTAGCGGGCGTCGATTACCAGTCCGTAGTCGAGGGTATAGGAGAGGCCGACGGGAATGGCGATGTCGGTCGTCCGGAACAGGTTTTCGTCTTTGAGGTCGGCGGTTTCCCACGGTCCGTCGTTGCTGCGCACCCGCAGTTTGGAACCGATGAGGAATCCCGGTTGGATGCCGGCTTTCAGGGCCAGTCCTTTGGTTACGTAAAAGTTGGCCAGGATCGGAATGTTCAGGTAATTGAGCCGGTAGCTAAACTCTTCGGACTCGGTTACGAATCCTCCTCCCGGGCCCCGTTCCGTCCACGTCGCCTTGTCGGTGGAACCCTGCCGGGAATAGAGCACGTCCGCCGAGACGGCGAGCCATTTCAGCGCGCGGTATTCGGCGAAAGCGCCGACGATCAGCGAGGGTTTCGTTCCGTTCAGGTCGCGGGTATTCTCGGCGGAACTAGCGTACAGGTCGGCGATGTTGATTCCGACTTTCGGGCCGAACGTAAAGGTTTTCTGCCCGGAAACGACTCCGGCGGCCAGCACAACTGCGATTAGGAGAATTGTTTTTTTCATAAGGCGGGTTTTTGTCCGTAAATAATTGACTGAAAATAAAACCGAGGAAATCTGTCGTTACTGCAAAAGTAAAAAATAATTCGTAAAAAAGTCTCCGTTGCAATCCGATATGCAGCGGAGACCGTGTTCGATTGAACTGGGTATGTAACCGAAAATCCCGAAGGACGTTTCAGTAGACGTTGGTCTGCAAAGTAAATCCGGCATTCATCTGTCCGGTTCGAGACTGTTCAAGACCAATCGGGCGGTGATTTTCGGATGGCGTCCGCTCCGGCGGTACCGCACTTTCCCTGAAAATCCGTTGTCCTGTATCGATCGTCGTCGTGGCCGTGGTAGGCAGGAGGGGAAACGTTAATCGAAAAAACGCCTCGGAACCAAATCGGTTCCGAGGCGTCGGGGAAAACAGTAAACGTGGACCGCTTACGGATTGTCCGCCTGATTTTCGAGCCGGGTACGGCCCGCCGTTTCATAAACATAAATAATTTTTGTACTGCACTTTGCGAAGTTTTTGGAAGAAATATCTTTTCATGTGGCGTATGTTGTTTTTTTACGGGCGGAATCTCCGAACCGGTATTCCCGAACGGATCGGCCGTCCTCTGTACCTGCGTTTTATTCGCATTTTACGATTTGATTTGAGCATTATTATTCGTACCTTTCGGTACTGCAAATGTATTTTCAGAGAACGGCATATTGGTGTCGTTTATAAAGTATTTAAATTCAAATATTTTCTAATAAAACAACCCGGGAGTCGGGAACGGTGCGATTTTCGCAACGCGCTCCGGATGGAACCGCCCTGTTTTGCCGACCGGCGCAGCGATCGCCTTCGCGGTTTCTTTTTGGGATTAAAAAGTAAAAAACATGGATACGACGGAAATGATGATGACCGACAAGCTGAATTCCGGCCTGATCGAGTCGATGAAAGAAAAGATTCCGGAGGGAGCCAACCTGGCGAACCTGTTGATGGATATACTGTATATAGGTAAAGAGGCCGTTTACCGGAGGCTGCGGGGCGAAGTGCCCTTTACGTTTACCGAAGCCGCGGTGATCTCGCAAAAGTTGGGCGTATCGTTGGATCAGCTGATCGGCGCCAACTTCGGCGGGAATGCGCTGTTCGGGCTCAATATCGTGCATTATGCCGATCCGGTCGAGACGTATTACGCGATGATCGACGGTTATGCGAAGATTTTCCGGGAATTGAAACGAGAGCCCGAGTCCGAGCTGGCGACTTCGTCCAACATCATTCCGCAGACGCTTTATATGAAGTACGATATGTTGTCTCGTTTCCGGCTGTTCAAATGGATGTACCAGCATGACAAGATCGACTGCACGAACCATTGTTACGACGATCTGGTGCTGCCGGAAAAGTTGTTGCAGCGGCAAAAGGAACTCGTCGACGAGGCGCAGCAGTTCGAATCGACCTGCCATATATGGGACAGCATGATTTTCCAGTACTTGGTCAACGATATCAAATATTTTACGAAAATCCACCTGCTGACCGAAGATAACGTGTTTCAACTGAAAACCGAACTGCTCCAATCCCTCGATGAGTTGGAGGAGATCGCCATGAAAGGGAAATTCGCATCGGGGAAAGACGTTCATATTTACATTTCGAACATCAATTTCGAGGCGACGTACAGTTATGCCGCGTCGAAGTACCGCCATGTCAGCATGATCCGGATATACGCGATCAATTCCATTACATCGCGCGATACGGAAGTGTTCGGCAACTTGAAGGAGTGGATCCGTTCGCTGCGGAAGTTTTCCACGCTGATTTCCCAGAGCGCGGAAATGCAGCGGATTCAATTCTTTAAAAAACAGCGCGAGATTATCGCGGAATTGTAGTGTAAGGGTTTCCGCAACTCTGCGGAACGTCTTGTTGCGAAAAACGAAAATACGGTAGTTGAAAAGCAGCCGGGTTGCATTATGCGGCCCGGCTGTTTTTTGTGCGGTGCAATATTAGAAATCGTTCGTTTCGAATCCTGCGGATACGGAAACTTTTATTCGAAGCGGAAGACGCATCTTTGTATGGATGAGAAAAGGAGGGAAAAAAAACGGCGCGGTCGATCGCCGGACGGGCAGTCTGCCGGTGCCGGGTATCGTGCAGCGAAAGGGAGCCGGGCGTGCGGATGGCGCAAGCAGGAACAGCGGGAGATGCGCGCGCCTGATTCCGAAAATACCGGTTTCTCCGGTCCGCGGAGCCGCTGATCCGTCCCGCGAGTTCGGGCGGCGCTTCCGGGCGTAGAATGAAATGACTTAATGAACGACAAAAACAAAAAACAATGAAAAACGAGATGGTTAATGAATTGATCGGAGTCATGCGGGAACGGATTCCCAAAGGCAGCAACCTGGCCAATTCCCTGATGGAGATCCTATGTATGGGTAAGGAGGCCATTTACCGTAGGCTGCGGGGCGAGGTCGCCTTTACGTTCGAAGAGGTTTCTCTGATCTCGCAGCATCTGGGCATTTCGCTCGACAAAATTGTCGGACGCCGGATGCTCAACGATACGATGTTCGACCTGAACCTGCTGCATACAGGGGATCCGATCGAGAGTTATTACGAAATCCTGGTGCGTTACGCGAAATTGTTCGACCTGCTGCGCGACGATCCGACGGCGAGCGTGGCGACGGCTTCGAACCTGATTCCGTTTACGTTCTATTCTCCGTACGAATGCCTTTCGAAATTCCGTCTGGGCCGCTGGATCTACCATCACGGTAAAATGAAGCCTCCCGCCAGCCTGTCCGACCTACAAGTGCCGGACAAAGTGCCCCAGATGCACTGGAAACTCAGCGCAAGCATCCGGCAGTTGTCCCACACCAGTTTTATCTGGGATTACAACATATTCCGGTCGATCGTCAAGGAGATCCGTTATTTTGCCGGACTCGACCTGCTCTCCGCCGAGGACGTGAGAAATATGAAGAAAGAATTGGGACTGCTGCTGTCGGAACTGGAAGCCGTGACGATGACCGGAGAGTTCAGCAAGGGACATTCGCTGGCGATCTACCTGTCGGATATCAATTTCGAGGCGACTTACACGTATGTCGAGAAGGGCGATTTCCAGGCCTGCCTGTTCCGTGTTTATTCGATCAACTCGATGGATTCGCAGAATCCGCGCATGTGCAACATTCAGAAAAACTGGATACAGTCGCTTAAACGTCATTCGACGCTGATCTCGCAGAGCAGCGAGATCCAGCGGAGGCAATTTTTCAACGAACAGCGGGAGATCGTCGAAAGCCTGCAGGAAGCCTGATTCGTTCTTTGCCGAAAACGGGCGAAGGCCGGGCCGTATGTATGTACGGGTCGGCTTTTTTGCGTAACGGGACGTACTGTATCGTTTCGTGTACCATGTCCGGACGCGCTCGTTGAGGAGCGGAAATTTTTACGTTCGATGCAGACCGTCATGCCGGGACGGTTTCCGGTGACGAATCCGTTGCGGGCGGCAATGAGCGCGGGGTACGCCGCCCGGACGGAAGAGTTTCCGACCTGTCTGCCGGAAAACGGGATTCCGGGAGGCTCCCGTGAAAGCGGAAAGAGAAAGGAACAGTCGCTCTTGGCGGTTGCATCCGGCGCGGGAAACGGTTCGGTCCGAGGTCAGAACCGGATGTCGAGGCGAACGAAGCCTTTGCCGGGCGTCCAGTCGGGGCCTTCCCGCACGAGGCGGACGGCTTCCCGGTCGGCTGCGGTACCCAGGCTGCGGATCACTTCGATGTCGACGGGGCGTCCTGCGGAGTCGATCCTGAAACGGAGAGTTACTTTGCCGTGCGGTAGGTTCCCGTCGTCCGGATAGACTTTGCGCTCGTCCAGATACCGGAGATAGGCTTTGTGTCCGCCGACGGGGATGGATTTGCGGACGTCTTCCTGTCGTGCTTCGGGTTTCTGCGTACCGTAGCCTACGACGATGCATTCTGTCAATTGCTCGTCGTCCTCCTGCAATGCGAGCCGTATCGGGCGGGAGGTGTCGGCCGGTATTTTTTCGGTGCGATATCCCAGGTAGTTGATTTCCAGTGTGTCGGTTCCCGGAATTTTGGATAGCGAGAAATTTCCGTCGCTGTCGGTTACGGTGCCTTTGCCGGGTCCGGAAGCGACGGTGGCTCCGATAAGCGGCGTGCCGTTTCTATCGGTGATCCGGCCCCGTACCGATGCGGGTCTCCCGATTTTCCGGAAGATTCTTTCGGAATCGGATGCCGGGGAGACCTGAACGGAGGATTGCATTTTCTCCGGGCGGTCGCTGCGTTCGGCGGCGATGTCGGCAGCGACCGGCAGGGCGGCCTCGTCCTGCGAAAGGCTTTCTTCGGAAGGAGCCGGCGGCGGAGTGCCGGCGACGGTTTCGCCCGGCCGGGATTTTTCGTTTTCGGCGTATTCTGCCTCTTGTTTCGCAAGGGGCGCCCGGTCTTCGGCTGCGGGCGTCTCTTCCGGATAGACCGACGGCGTTTCGGCGGCGGTTTTTGCCTCCGGGCGGGATTTTTCGGGCGTCGCGGCGGCGAGTACGACGGAATCGGCCGGAACGGAGCGTTCGGGCGTATCCTGCCGCAGTGCAATCGCCGGTTCCTGCATCGGAATATTCCGTAGCGTCAGCAGGTATCCTCCCGCGCCGGCGCACAGCAACAGCGCCGCCGCCGCGCTCCAGTAAATCCTGCGCCGCAGTTTTCCAGCGGCGCCCGTCACCCGGCGCTGCATTCGCCGGATCGCATCGCCCGGATCGCCCGGCACCGCATCGTATCCTTCCAGCGCATCGTGCAGGAACGGATCGTCCATCGCTTCGCGTTCGATGCGGCGGGCTTCCCTACCCTTGCGGTTTCCGGTTATGTAATCGATCAGTTTCATCGTTCCGTCCGTTTTTCGATGCAGATTTTCAAGTTGCGTTTCCCGTTCTGGATGTAGCTTTTGACGCTTTTCAAGTGCCATCCGGTCGCTTCGGCGATATCGGCGTAGGACATCTCTTCGAAAAAGAAATGCCGGATGCTGATCCGCTGCGGTTCGGGCAGTTCCTCGAGGCAGGCTTTCAGCGGTTCGTTCCGCGATACCGCTTCCGGTTCGTCCAATAGATGCGTAATTCCCGCCGATTCCATAAATCGCGCGTCCGGTTCGTGCGGAATTTCCCGTTTCGTTTTACGCAACTGCTGCAGGCAGTGATTTTTCGCCGCACTGTAAATCCATGTCCGGAATTCGCGGATTTCGTACCGTGCGATTTTGGGTTGCAGCTCTTCGAACAACGCCATTACCGCATCTTCCGCGAGATCCTGCCTTTGCAGGTATTTCAGGCATACGCCGTACAGCAACGGTATATACCGGCTGTACAGCGTGCCGAAGCAGCTATCCTGTCCGGTTTGGCGAAGCCGTCGCAGCAATTCGTCGTCGTCCGGTTCCCGGGTATGGGTCTGTGCGAAAAACAAGCCTGTTTTTGTTTTAAAGGTAGCTATTTTTACGGTTCGTCAAAAAATTTCCGGGTAATTTATGGAATTTCCGTGCGGAAGGCATCTATCAGGCAAACGAACCTTAAAACATGGATTATGAAAAAAGGAATTTTAAGAAAAACGCTGGTTGCGGCTTTTATGCTGCTGGCTGCGGCGCCGCTGCTGCGGGCCGAACGAATCGACGTGAGCGGACGGGTGACCGATGCCGACCGGACCCCGCTGCTCGGGGTAATCGTCAGGGCGGGAGCGGCCGACGGCGTGCTTACCGACGTAAATGGAAATTTTTTGGTGAAAGGCGTCGAACGCGGGAGTATGCTTACTTTTTCGTATATCGGGTATAAGACCCGTTCGGTAGCCGCCGATTCGGTTCGGCTGCACGTGGTTCTCGAGAGCGATAACTTGCAACTGGAAGAGGAGTGCGTAGTCGTCGGTTACGGGACGGAGAAACAGAGCCTGCGGGCGGAGCGTATGCCGCGGGCGGTTTTCGCCGCGGATTGCGGCCTACCCCTGCCCGCGCCGGTTGCCGGAAACGGCGAAGCGTACGCCGCCTTTGCCGAAAATCGGTTCCGTTCGGCGCAGTCCGAACCGCTGTCCACCTTTTCGATCGACGTGGACGGAGCTTCTTACGGCAATCTCCGGCGCATGATCGGCAGGGGTGAGACGCCTCCGCAGGACGCGGTGCGGATCGAGGAAATGGTCAATTATTTCACCTATGGTTATAAAAAGCCCGAGGGGAACGATCCGGTGGCTATTTCGACCGAAACCGGGATTTGCCCGTGGAACGAGGCGCACCGGTTGGTGCGGATCGGTATCAAGGCGCGGGAGATCGCTTCCGAGGCTTTGCCCGCGTCCAACTTCGTGTTCCTGATCGATGTTTCGGGATCGATGTACGGCCCCGACCGACTCGGGCTCGTCGTTTCTTCGATGAAGTTGCTGATCAACAACCTGCGCGACAAAGACCGCGTCGGCATCGTTACTTACTGCGGCAGTGCGAAAACGGTTCTGGAGTCCGTGCCGGGCAGCGAAAAACAGAAAATCAGGGACGCGCTCGAACAACTCGAGGCCGGCGGTTCGACGGCCGGCGGCGCGGGGATTCAGAAGGCTTACGACCTGGCTCGGCGCAGTTTTATCGACGGCGGTAACAACCGGGTGATCCTTTGTACGGACGGGGATTTCAACGTCGGCGTTTCGAGCGAGGCGGAACTGGAACGGTTGATCGCGAAGGAGCGTCAGAGCGGCGTTTTTTTGACGGTTCTCGGTTACGGGATGGGGAATTACAAGGACGGAAAGCTGCAAACGCTGGCCGAAAAGGGTAACGGCAACCATGCCTATATCGACGACCTGCAGGAAGCGAACCGCGTGTTGGTGAACGAATTCGGTTCGACGATGCACACGGTCGCCAAAGACGTGAAATTGCAGATCGAGTTCAACCCGGCTCGGGTTCAGACTTATCGTCTGATCGGATACGAAAGCCGGTTGCTGAACAAGGAAGATTTCAACGACGACACGAAAGACGCCGGTGAAATTGGCGCCGGGCACTGCGTGACGGCCCTTTACGAAGTGGTTCCGGCGGGTGCGGCGGGGAACGTTCCGGGTAGTGTCGATCCGCTGAAATACCAGTCGGCCGCTCCGGTTCCGTCCTATGCGGGGCCCGATTCCGAGATGCTGACCGTCAAACTCCGTTACAAGGAGCCGGACGGAGACGTCAGCAAAAAAATGGAGGTCGCCCTGGTCGATTCGGGCGGAGACCGGGTGTCGTCCGATTTCCGTTTCGCTTCGGCCGTGGCGATGTTCGGACAGTTGCTGCGCAATTCGGATTTCCGAGGAAAAGCCACGTACGACGATGTGATCGCGCTGGCCCGCCGGGGACTCGACGACGATCCGCAGGGATACCGGCGGGAGTTTATCCGGTTGGTCGAAACGGTGAAAAACCTGTAACGTTCGAAACCGGGAATACAAAACGGGGAGGCGTGAGACGAGCGCCTTCCCGTTTCGTATTCAGGATATGGTCGTGTGAGGAACGACCGGTTGCCGGTAGTTACTTTTTCAGTTCCTCCACGACTTTCGGCAGCATCGTCCGGATGGTGTGTTCGTCTTTGGCCGTGTAGAAATTGCCGTCGGTCACCGAATCTTCGTCGGTGGCTTTGCCTTTTTGAATGGCGGTTTTCGCCAGCGGATGCAGCGCCAGTTTCCGGCCGGCGGTTATCCCGGCGAACTCGAACATCATCGCGGCGGCGCAGTGCCCGATCATGATTTTCCCTTTTTCGCCGAATGCTTTCAGTACGGCCATCAGGTCGACGTTGTACGGTTTCTCCGCGTTTTGCTGGAAGACCGGCACGGCGTCGCCGCAGGCGAATACCAGGGCGTCGAATTCGTCTTCGCGTCCTTTGAGGTGGGCGATCACGTCGTCGGCGACCAGCGCGATGCCCGAATTGCTTTTGATCTCTTTCGAATTCGCTACGGCGAATACTTTGCAGGGAATCCCGTTTTCATAAAATGTTTCCAGGTACTCGAACAGGCCGAACCCGTTTACCGGATTGACGGCCACGACAGCTACTTTCTTTGCCATGACGTTTGATTTTTTTAGTGAAACAAAAGTTATCTTTCGTAAGTTCGTTATATTTGTGAACAAATGTAGCGGAAACGAAAAGTAAAAACAAGAAGGCACTTGCAGATAAGTAAGTTACACGCATGTAACCGTTGCTGATCTTCAGGGAGTCGTTATCAGAAAAAATCATGCAAAATTTTCATCGCGACGGAATATGTCCGATCCGGGACGTGCTGAGCCGGCTGGGCGACAAGTGGTCGTTGCTCGTGCTCGTTTCGCTGCAAACGAACGGAGTCATGCGTTTCGGCGATTTGCAGCGGTCGATCGGCGACGTGTCGCAACGGATGCTGACGGTCACGCTGCGCACGCTGGAGGCGGACGGGATCGTGGAACGGAAAGCTTATGCCGAGGTGCCTCCGCGGGTGGAATACCGTCTGACCGACCGGGGCCGGAGCCTGATGCCGTACCTGAACGGGTTGGTGGAATGGGCGCAGCGGCACGCGGACGGCATTCTGGAAAGCAGAAAGTAGAAGCGACGCATCCGCCCTGGTTCGACGATACGATCGAAGAGGTGCTATGCGAAAATTCTGGGCGTGCATTGGGCGACGGCCTTTCCCGGACGCAGATAGGATGGGTAGGTCATATGTGTATGATTTAATGTCGGTTATGTTTCGATGCCCGATTTCAGATTATCTCCGGCCGATTCAATCCCGGCGGCGCTCCAGGACACGTACCGTCCGTTCCAGTCCGTCGGCAAGCAGCGTCCGGGGACAGGCGATATTCAGCCGGATGAATCCTTCTCCGCCGGGGCCGTACAGCGTGCCCGAATTGACCATCAGTTTCTGTTCTTCCTGCAAACGCAGGGCCGTATCGTCCGAGCCGATACCGGTCGCCCGGCAATCGATCCAGACCAGGTAAGTTCCTTCGAGCGGCAGCACGGGGTATTGCGGCAGTCGTTCTTCGAAAAAGCGGCGGAGGTATTCGTAGTTTCCCCATAAATACTTTCGCAGGGCGTCGAGCCACGCCCCGCTTTCGTCGTAAGCCGCTATCGTGGCCGCCACGCCGAACGGGTTGACGTCGCACACTTCGTTGATGTTGACGGCGCGGTCGATGCGGCGGCGAACCTGTTCGTCGGCAGCGACGATGTCGGCGATTTGCAGCCCGGCCAAATTGAACGCCTTGCTTGGGGAGACGCAGGTCGCGGAGTTCATTAGGAAGCGTTCGGACAAGGAGGCGAAAGGCGTATAGTCATGCCCTTCGTAGGTCAGTTCGCAATGGATCTCGTCCGCAACCACGAATACCCCGTGCCGCAGGCAGATGTCGCCGATACGCCGCAACTCTTCCGGCGTCCAGACCCGTCCGACCGGGTTATGCGGGTTGCACAGCAGCAGCAGCTTCGCTTTCGGATCGGCGGCTTTCGCTTCGAGATCGTCGAAATCGACCGTATAGCGGTTGTCCCGGTAAACGAGGCGATTGGCCGACATTTCGCATCCGTCGTTGCGGATCGACGAGTAGAAACAGTTGTATGCCGGGGTTTGGACGATCACCCTGTCGCCCGGAACCGTCAGGGCTTTGATGATCGCCGATAACGCCGGTACGACGCCGCTCGTATAGACGATCCACGGGGGATCCACCTGCCAGCGGTGACGGTTCCCGAACCACCGCACGACGGCATCGTAATAAGCCTGCGGCACTTTGGTATAGCCGAAAATCCCGTGCGCCACGCGCCGCTGCAAGGCTTCGATAACGGCTGGAGCGGTACGGAAGTCCATGTCCGCCACCCACATGGGCAGTACGCCCTCTTCTTCGGGGGTATCCCATTTGTAGGAGTTCGTCCCGCGACGCGGGATAATTGTGTCGAAATCGTATTTCATAATTTATTTTTTTATCCGTAATTTATAAATCCAGTTACCGCCCCAGAGTCTGACTAAGAATATCGCGCCTCGGAAACAAAGTTCGATGCACATGGCGAGCCACACGCCGCGCAATCCCATCGTGGGAGCGAGCCATGCGGCCAACGTCAATCGGACGCCCCAGATACTCGCGAAATTCATCAGGCTGGGAACCGATGTGCTACCCGCTCCGACGAAAACGCCGTAGGCCACGATGGAAGCTGCGAACATCGGCTCGGCAAAAGCTTCGATTCGCAGTATTTCGACTCCCAGTACGCGGATTTCCTCGACGGGCGTCATCACGCCGATGATTTGCGGAGCCGCCATATACATCAGCGCGCCCATGATCCCCATGACCGACATCCCCGACCAGACGGTGATGTTGGCGAAACGCCTGAGCAACCGGATCCGGTTCGCTCCGAGACTTTGTCCGACCAGTGTCGTAGCCGCTTCCGCGATGCCGTAGCCGGGCATGTAGCAAAGGCTTTCGGCTATGATGGCGAACGAGTTGGCGGCTATCGCGACGATGCCGAGCGGGGCGACGATAACTGTCGTCATGATCTGCGCGCCGCAAATGGCCGCGTGTTCGAATCCCATCGGCAGGGCGATGCGCACGGCTTTGCGCAACGTATCCTTTCGGGGCATGAGAAGCCCCCGTTCCCCGGACAGTTTCAGCAGGGGCGACCGGAGGCAGAGATACCACATCATCCCTCCGCCAGTCGCCAGTTCGGCGAGCACCGTTCCCAATGCCGCGCCTTCCACGCCCAGGCCCGCACCGGGTACGACGAAACTGAAGTCCAGAATCTCCATTTGCCGTGTCGGGAAGATCAGAAAGAAATTGAACACGACGTCGAGCAGGCACATCAGTACGTTCAACAGGCTCGGCACGCGCATGTTTCCGCTGCACCGCAACATCCCGCCCGCAAGGAAATTCAGTTGCAGGGCCGGCAAAAAAAGCGAAAATATCCGAAAGTAAACGGACGAATCGTGCCGTATGGCCTCGTCGCCGCCCAGCCAGCCTGGAAGCGCTCCGCCGATGGAGACGCCGACGGCCGCCAGCAAAGAACCGAATATAAATGTAGCCGCAACGGATTCCCGGAGCACCTTTCTGGCCCCTGCGAAGTCGCCGGCCCCGATCCGGTGCGCCACCTGTACGGAGAACCCCGTTGCTGCGGCCGCGCACAGTCCCCAGAACAGCCACGTCGTGGTCGATACCAACCCGATGGAGGCCGATGCGTTCGCCCCCAGGCTCCCTACCATCGAAGCGTCGATATACTGCATCGCAATGGAAGACAACTGGGCCATAACGGCCGGCGCACTGAGGTAGGCGGTCAATCGCAACTGCTGCCCCAGCGTCATCTTTTTTCCTTCGCGGATGAGCGATAAAAGGTAATCGGTATTGTCGTTTCCCGTTCCCATCGGCCTGTCCGGAAATTATCAGGCGGAGAAACAAGTCCGTTCGTCCCGGAGTTTCAGCGCGCAGTCGGCAGGAGCCTTGATATGCTTGTCGAGGATAATCTCGCCGTAACTCTCGGCGATTATGCGGCCGCTGCGGGGATTCTTCACGCTGCGGACGGGGCTGTCGATCGTGGCGTGTACGCTGCTGTACTCGAAAGCCAGGTCGCAGTCGTCGGCCATCACGCAGTTCTCCAACACGAGGTTTTCCGCATAGCACAGGGGCTGCGTACCGGAAATTCTGCAATTCACCAGACGCAGGTTGCGCGAGTGCCAGCCCAGGTATTCGCCGTTCAGCTCGGAATCGTAAACCGTCACGTTTTCCGTTTCCCACAAAGCGTCCTTCGTCGTGATTTTGGCATTGCGCAGTTCCATGTTCTTCACATACTGGAACACGTATTTGCTGTCGCTTTCCAGTCCGTCGATGCGGAGTCCGTTGCAGAACATAAACGGATAAGTTCCTCCGTGCAGCTTCAGATTCTTTATGTTCAGCCGGTTGCACCGCCAGAACACCTCGTCGGCGTCGGTCATCTCCACATTTTCGATCTCGATGTCATGCATCTCGCGGAACATCTTGGGAGCGTCGATCCGCGTATCGGTCATTTTCAGGTGGTCGGAATACCACAGGGCGGAACGGGCGCCGACATCGAAGAAGCATCGGTCGATGGCGAAGCCGTGGACGTGCCAGAAAGGATAATTCCCTTCGAACCGGCAATTGACGGCTTCGATGTTGCTGCACTCTTTAATGGCCGACTCTCCGGCGCGGACGGTTACGTTCTCCAGCCGGAGATCGTGCGATTCGAACAGGGGGCGCTCGCCTCCGAATTCCGTATTCGAAATAAGTTTCATCGTTTATCGTGTTATTCGTTTTTGATCGATTTGATGAGCCGTGCCGGAATACCGCCGACGACCGTATTCGTCGCCACGTCTTTCGTTACTACGGCCCCCGCTGCCACGACGGCATTGTCGCCGACGGTTACGCCCGAAAGAATCGTGGCGTTCGACCCTACCCAGACGTTCTTTCCCAAAACGATCGGGGCGGGATAAGTCGTTTTACGGTCTTCCGGAGCAAGTCCGTGATCGAGCGTGGCGAATACGACGTTGTGCCCGATTTGGCAGCCGTCGCCGAGGGTTACCCCGCCGTGATCCTGAAAGTGGCAGCAAGCGTTGATGAACACTTCGTCTCCTACGGCGATGTTCTTACCGAAGTCCGTATAGAACGGCGGGAAGACGCGGAGCGATGGCGGAACCCGGTAGCCGAACAGGTCGGAAAGCAACCCGCGCACTTCGTCCGCCGTATGGAAGGATGCGTTCAGCCGGAAGGTGACGCGCCTCGCCTCGTTGCTCATTTCGTCCATAAAACGGCGAATCTCCTCCGAGTCGAGCGCCTGGCGCGTCTTCGCGTATTCTTTGAAAGTTTCGATAGTCATGTTTTGTTCGTTATCTTATTGCCGTTCGAATTTTACCCGCACATCGCCGGCGACACGCAACGCCTCGATGCCGTCGCCGTCGATATGTCCGATTTTAATCAGGTCGTTGCTCCGCGATCCGTTCTTGCAAAAAATCGCCACGTTACCCCACGGCGCGTAGATCGTGATGTCGCCGGGTATGGGGACGCAGCCGCGCGCGGTGCCGGCGGTCGTCAGTGCCGGGGAAGGATAGAAAATCTTTTCGGTCGTCTGGTTGTAGTCGTTCAGCGTCACTTCCAACGGCAGGCGCGAAAGGAAATCCCGTGCGGCGGCATTGTCTTCCATCGTGGCGGTAATCGTGCGGTCGCCGACCGAGATGTTTACGTTCGGCGATGAGATGCCGGGTGTGACCGGTTCTTCACGGCCGGCGCCGATTTCGTCGAGCCATTCCGCAACGCGGCCCTCCATCTGGGAAAGTGTCGAGGAGGTCAGCAGCAACGTTCGATCGACGAAGGTCGCTTCGGGACAGAGCGACCGCGCTTCGCCGATCGAAGCGGATATACCGCTGCCGCCGCTCGTGGCGAACAGGGCGATCCGCCTGCCGGCGAGTTTCGAGGCGTGTTCGTGCAGGAAAGCCTGCATTGGCGTCGCCATGCTGCCGTACCAGATCGGATAGCCGACGAACACGATATCGTAACCGTCGAAGCTGTCTACCGAAGTGCCGACGGCCGGATAACGGCCTTGCTCGATAGCGGCCAGTTCCTCTTGCGCTCGCTCCAGCATGGCGTTATAGTCGTTCTCATAAGGCATTTGAGGTTCCACCTCTATCATGTCGCAGTCGAGTGCCGTCCGGATCTGTCGCGCCATACGTTCGGTATTACTCGTGCGCGAACTGTAAAGTACCAGGTATCGGCCGCTGCCTTCGGGAGCGAGCGTATCGGAATCGTCCGTATCGTCTCCTCCGCCGGGCTGTTCGGGAGTTTCGGGCTGTCCGGGCGTAAACGGTTCGTTGTCGGAACCCCCGCAGGCTACCATCGACAGAACGGCGAGCAGCAGGAACGGAAGCAATAGTAATTTTTTCATCTCTCTTTATTTATATTATTTATTTGATACAAAAGTAGATTGTCCCGGTCGTACTTTTTGTAGATAATTCCCCGGTTTATATACCCGAATTACGGATTGTGCTTCCGATTGCAAAAACGTCCCGTCGCAACAAAAGAACTCCCGTAATACGATCGATTACGGGAGTCTGTTTTCGGTATGCCCGTATTCATTTCGGACATTCGATGCCGTAGAGCCGTTCGACCTTCGCCGGCGAACCTTTTATCGCTGGTCGAGTTGACCGTATTCTTCGTCCGTAACGGGTTCGAGCCACTCGTTGGAAGCGTTCTCGCCGGGAACCTCGAATGCAAGATGGGCGAACCAGCTATCGGTCGCCGCCCCGTGCCAGTGCTTGACATTCGCCGGAATGTGGATGACCGTGCCGGGAAGAATCTCCACGGCCGGCTTTCCCTCTTCCTGATACCAGCCGCGCCCGGCCACGCCGATCAGCATCTGTCCGCCGCCGTTCGTCGCACGGTGGATATGCCAGTTGTTCCGGCAGCGGGGTTCGAACGTGACATTGGAGATCGATACCTGCTCGCGCGAAATCGGGGCGAGGTAGCTGTTGCCGGTGAAATACTGGGCGTATGTCGTATTCGGTTCGCCGATCGGGAAAATCATTTCGCGCTGGAAAGCGGCCTTGGCGTCCTCGCCGGCCGTATCCTCGGCCCACACGCCCTTTGCCAGGTTGAATGCCGCCCACGCTTTCGGCCAACCGGCATAGAAACCGATGTGGGTGATAATTTCGGCGATCTCCGTGCGGGTGATTCCGTTCTTTCTGGCCGACTGAAGATGGAAAACGAGCGAATTGTCCGTAATGCCTTGACTGATCAGGGAAGCGATGGTCACTACACTGCGGTCGCGCAGACCGAGTTTATCGGTGCGGCTCCACACTTCGCCGAAAAGGACGTCGTCGTTGAGTTCCGCGAATTTGGGAGCGAAGTCGCCTAACTGGTCGCGTCCGGCCGTTTGTACGATTTTTTCCTGTGCCATAACGTTGATTGTTAACATGCTGAATACTGAAAATAAAAGGAATTTATTCATAATCGTTTCGTTTATTGGATGAAGTTATTGATGCGGTTTGCTGGGTTGAGCGGCGTCTGGTCGGAGAGCACGAGCGTCTTGACCATATGCAGCGTTCCCTGTTTGTATTTCTGAAAATGCTCCGATGCAACGTGCGATTCGTAAGCCTCGCGGCTCGCATAGGTTTCGAGAATGGTTATCCTGCGGGGATTCTCCTTTTCGCTGACCGCATACATGGTCAGCACCCCCGGCTCGGTACGCAGGGAGATTTCGCCCACTTCGGTCGCATACTTCATATACTCGTCGAGATATTCCGGATAGACCTCTACTTTCGACAGCCGCACGATGCCGTCGGCCGCCATCGGCAGTTTGGCGCACATGCCGGGTTGCTTATCCAGATTCAGACATTTGCCGCATGACGGCAGGACGAACAGAGACAGAAAGCCTATGATTGTTTTGACCATAATCAGTTTTTATAAACCTGTTTTATTCGTCGATCTGACTTTCGGCGAGGTGACCTATCAGATCGATTTGCGCGTATTCCCGGTCGAACGTTTCCGTTTTCCAGGCCGACGGACGAATCATTCCCGCTCCGAGCAAATTGTCGAGATGGTCGGAATGGGCCTTAGCCGTCGCTGTTCGGTAAGCGGGATTTCGGCAATCGGAATCCTATTTTCCTTTCAAGGCTTCCTTAAAAAAAACGTCTATTTTGTCGAAAGGTATGACATCGAGGTTGTCGTAAAGATCGACGTGGTTGGCTCCGGGGATAATCAGCAGTTCCTTGTTGTCTCCCGTCAGCCGTTTGTAGGCGTCTTCGCTGAAATAACGCGAATGGGCCTCGGCCCCGTGTATCATCAGTACGGAGCTGCGTATTTCGCCGATGTAGGAGAGGATCGGCATATTGACGAATGCCAGGGAACTGGTTTTGATGATTCCCTCGTTTGAATTCGGCGACCGGCGGTGGTAGCCCCGTTCGGTCTTGTAATAGTCGTGGTATTGACGGACAAAGAGCGGAGCGTCTTCGGGAACCGGGTCGACTACGCCGCCGTTACGCTCATAACTGCCGTTGCCGTAGTCCTTGCTGCGTTGGGCGTTCAGTTGTTCGCGCAACTTGTAGCGATCGTCGGCGCTCATGGCGTCGAAATATCCGTTGGCATTCACGCGGCTCATGTCGTACATGGTGGAAGTGACCGTAGCCTTGATGCGCGGGTCGTTGGCTGCGGCATTGAGCGCGAACCCGCCCCAACCGCAGATGCCGAGAATGCCGATGCGCCCGGGATCGACATCTTCGCGGGCGGTCAGGTAATCGACCGCCGCGCTGAAATCTTCCGTGCTGATTTCGGGCGAAGTGAGGTAGCGGGGCGCGCCGCCGCTCTCTCCGTAAAACGAGGGGTCGAATGCGACGGTCAGAAAGCCGCGCTCGGCGAGGGTCTGCGCATAACGGCCCGAAACCTGCTCTTTCACCGCCCCGTAAGGGCCGCTGACCGCGACGGCGGCCAGGCGTCCCCGCGCATTCTTCGGTTTATACACGTCTGCGGCGAGCGTGATGCCGTAACGGTTGTGGAAAGTGATTTTCGAGTGTTCCACTCGGTCGCTCTGCGGGAAGGTCTTGTCCCACTCCTGCGTTAATTCCAATGTGTCCATGTCGGTCGATTTTATGTTTTTTAACGTTGTCTTTCCCGATGCCGCGACGTTCGTGAAAGCCAGAAACGTCAGCAGGCCCAATGCCGTTTTCAAAAAAACTCTGCCATCCATAATTTTCAGTTTTTATTAAACTTCCGATTGCAAAATTACCGCGATAAAACGGCGGGATTGTATACGATTTACCGATATTCATACCCGAATCCCCGATTCTGCAGTGAGGCCGTGCGCCGTTTGAATTAAATAAGTTATTTTTGCTCGAAAGAAAACCGTTCAGACCTATGGAAGAGATTATAAAACTCGACGAAGTAGACAAGTACAACAAATTTTTCGGACTCGAGACGCGGCATCCGCTGGTAAGCGTGGTCGATTTGTCGAAAGCGACGCGGTGGCCCGAGCATTTCAGGATCAATTATTGGGTGTATGCCCTTTTCCTGAAGGATACCCGTTGCGGCGACATCATGTACGGCCGTCAGAGTTACGATTATCAGGACGGGACGATCGTTAGTTTCGCGCCCGGACAGGTCGTGGAGACCGAGATGTCGCAAAATACCCGGCCGAATGCCCACGGTATCCTGTTCCACCCCGACCTGATCCGCGGAACGGCGCTCGGTCAGGAGATCCGGAATTATTCCTTTTTTTCTTACGAAACCCGCGAGGCGTTGCACCTCTCGGAAGAGGAGCGGCAAACCGTGATGGATTGCCTGTATAAGATCGAAGCGGAACTGAAGCACGGCATCGACAAGCACAGCCGCCGGCTGATTACGGCCAACATCGGGCTGTTGCTCGACTACTGTATGCGTTTTTACGAACGGCAGTTCACCACGCGCGAAGAGGTGAACAGAGACATCATCGTCCGTTTCGAACGGTTATTGGACGACTATTTCGACAGCGAGGCCCCGTTGCAGGAGGGACTGCCGACCGTCAAATACTTTGCCGACAAGGTGTTTCTTTCGGCAAACTATTTCGGCGATATGATCCGCAAGCAGACCGGACAGACCGCTTCGGAATACATTCAAAACAAGCTGATCGAACGGGCCAAAGAATCTTTGCTGTCGACCGATAAGACGACGAGCGAGATTGCCTACGGCCTGGGCTTCCAATACCCGCAGCACTTGAGTCGGATGTTCAAACGGGTTACGGGTTGCACCCCCAACGAGTTCCGCTCGCGGAAATAGTTTTTATGCGGAAAAGGCGATGAGCGACTTGCAATTTCCCGGTCTCTATATCGGCGAAGCTGCCGATCTCCGCCCGGCGCTCCCGTCCCTCGTCCGATGCGGATACTATGCGCTGGTCATGGCGGCGGATGTTTCCGAATCCGGGACGAAATACGGCCGGCAGTACTACGATTACAACTGCGGGACATTGATCTGCCGCCATCCGGACGCTGCATATGCAGGACTTCCGGCCTCCTGCCTGTGGGCGGTTGCATTCCACCCCGATCTGTTCGAGGGCTGCGTACAGGAGAAACGGGCCGAAGAGTATACGTTTTTTTCGTATGCTCCCGCAGAAGCGCTCCACGTATCCTGCGAAGAACGTCGCATCCTCACCTCCTGTTTCGACGATCTGCGCCGGGAACTCCGTCACGGTGCGGATCGCTACACGCGCGCGATTCTGACCCGGCATATCATCCGGCTGCTGGATTATACGACCCGCTTTTACGAGCGGCAGTTCATCACCCGGAATACGGCGAACGAAGCCCTTGTCTGGGAGTACGAAGCCTTTGCCGACCGCTACCTCACCGACGGAAAATGGGCGATACGGGGCCCTCTTACCGCCGCACGTTGCGCGGAACGGCTCCGGTTGTCGGAAGCTTATTTCGAAGACCTTCTCGAACAGGAACTCGGGCACACGCATCATTGCCACATGCAACTCAGGCGTATCGAGATCGCGAAACGGAAATTGCGCCTGTCACAGGAACCGCTTTGCCAGATCGTACGAGAACTCGGATTCCCTTCGGTGCAATATTTCGGCTTTCTCTTCAAGAAAATGACCGGACTTTCCCCCGGCGAGTATAAAAGAATAAATTGAGTTGATAAATTTGGACAGGTCTTGTCCGATCCTATCGGCTCTTTGTCGAAGCGGATTCCGAACGTAGATCACAACGTTGGTTACGTATTCCTGTCGCTTTATGTCGTACAGATTCTGGGTGATAAAGGAATCTTCTACGGGACATCTATTTCTATGTAAAAAACAAAGATAATGATATGTTAATACTATACAAGTCTTTTAACGTCACTAAACTCAATAGATAAAAAATGAGCTTTACAACAGATAATAATAGACGCAACTCGTTATTTTTGCAAAAAATAGAGATTGATATGGAACAACTGAATGTATTTGACTGCTCGAATGTCCTTATAGCAAGTTTTTTCACAGATGACAGAGGCTGCGCCCACGAGAATCGGGAACACACGCTGATCTACCTGTGTTCAGGCGAACTTGAAATCGAGGAACGCGGCAAGAAAACGATATTGCATCCGGGCGAGTGCGCGTTCATGCGGCGAGACAACCGCATGTGGTTACAGAAACACGCCGACGAGGAGCATCCTTACCGCTCCGTCGTGTTGAAATTCACGAAACCGTTTCTGCGGGAGTTCTACCAGACACTCGACAGAAAAGAGATTCCTATGGAATCGAAGCGTGAAAAAGTGAGCTTGCGTGTATTGCCGAATAACCGTCCGGACATCCGCAGCTTGTTTGAGTCGGTTGTCCCCTATTTCGATGCGGGCGTGAAACCCTCCGATGACGTGTTGAAACTCAAGATGATCGAGGGGGCTTATGTCTTACTAAACACGGACAAGAATCTCTACGCTTCACTGTTCGATTTCGTTGATCCGTGGAAAATAAACATCATCGACTATCTGAACGATAACTACATGTATGACCTGTCGATGGAAGAGATCGCAAGTTATACCGGTCGCAGTCTGGCGACGTTCAAACGCGATTTTGCCAAAGTTAGCGACTTGACGCCGCAGAAATGGATCATTAAACGCCGGTTGGAGGCCGCACACGAGTTGATAAAGTCCGGTAAGAAGCGGGTAACGGAAGCCTGTTTCGATGTCGGGTTCAAGAATCTTTCCCATTTCTCGAAAGTTTATAAGGAAACATACGGTTATGCTCCCAGTATGATTTGAGCTGGAAGAAAATCGGAATGAACTTCACGACAAAGTTGTTTGAGCCTCGCAGCAAAATGGTTGCGAGGTTTCCTTTTTACCTTTGCATCAGAATATTAAAAACAAAAGAAGTTATGAATGATATTTTTGCAAAGGACTTGAACGGCGAAATGGTCTCGCCTAATGACGCAGGTTACGAAAAGCTGATTGCAGACATCTTCGCCACGATGAAAACGGCGACGGAGATGAACACGGGCTATCGCACGCCTGAAGAGGTACACGAGTATATGGGGCGCATTCTCGGCAAACCGCTCGATAAGAGCACCACCGTATTGCCGCCTCTCTACATCGACTACGGCAAGCCCGTGACCGTCGGCAAGGGATGCTTCATCCAACAATGCTGTACTTTCTTCGGTCGCGGTGGCATCTCCATCGGCAATGATGTTTTTATCGGCCCGAAGGTTAATCTCATAACCATCAATCACGATGTCAATCCCGACAACCGCAGTGCCACCTACGGCCGCCCGATCGTCATTGAGGACAAGGTGTGGATCGGTATCAACTCTACAATATTGCCGGGCGTTAGGATCGGCTACGGAGCCATCGTCGGCGCCGGCAGCGTGGTGACGAGAGACGTGCCGGCCATGACCGTCGTAGCGGGCAATCCGGCAAGAATCATCAAAACGATCGAAAAGAAATAGATATGGAAGAGAAAAAGGGAATGAGCCGGCGCAGTTTTTTGAAGACTGCGGCCGCAGTAGGAGCGGCACTGACTATTCAGCCCGCAATAGATAAGGTAAAAGCCGCCAATGTCGCATTCAACGGAGAAAACGCATTGTCCACGGAAAAAGGCGGTATGCCGCACCGTACGCTCGGCACGGGCCGGGCGGCTTTCGAAGTGTCCGCTATTGGCTTCGGCGTGATGGGCATGACCTACAACCGTAGCCAGCACCCGGACAAGAAGCAGTGTATCCGCCTGCTACATGAAGCTGTGGAACGTGGCGTAACGCTTTTCGATACGGCCATCATCTACGGGCCGCTGACCAACGAGAATCTGGCAGGCGAAGCGTTGGCGGAGTTCAAAGACAGAATCAACGTGACGACCAAATTCGGACACGAAGTCATTGACGGCAAAGGCACGGGGCGTCAGGACAGCCGTCCTGCAACGATTCGCAAGTATTGTGAGGATTCGCTCCGCCGCCTGCGGCTCGACACGCTGTCTATGTTCTACCAGCACCGCGCCGACCCGAACGTGCCTGCCGAGGAGGTGGCGCAGACCATCGCCGACCTGATGAAAGAGGGCAAGGTGCAGCACTGGGGCATGTGCGAGGTCAGCGCCGACACCATCCGCCGGGCCCATACCGTATGCTCGCTGACAGCCATTCAGAGCGAATACCACCTGATGCACCGCGACGTGGAGACGAACGGCGTGCTGAACACCTGCCGCGAGCTGGGTATCGGCTTCGTGCCGTACAGCCCGATCAACCGGGGATTTCTGGGCGGTTGTATCAACGAGTACACGGTCTTCGACCCGACGAACGACAACCGTCAGACCCTGCCGCGTTTCCGGCCGGAAGCGATACGAGCCAATACGCGCATCGTGAATGTGCTACAACAGTTCGGTCGCACGCGCGGCATGACTTCTGCGCAGGTGGCTCTCGGCTGGTTGTTGCAGAAAGCCCCGTGGATCGTGCCGATTCCGGGAACCACGAAACTCTCGCATCTGGAAGAAAACCTGTGCACGCTCGATTTCGACCTCGCAGCGGAGGAGTGGCGAGAACTCGAAACAGCCGTCGTCGCCCTTCCCGTCGTGGGCGACCGCTACAACGCCGAACAGCAGCGGCAGGTGGGACGATAATGTAAAGTATTTACTATAATGGATTATCTTATGAAACCATAGTTGGCGGAGGATAGGCGGAAGACGCCACCGGTGAGGATGCAAAAGCGGTATTCCAGCGCGAAATGATTTTCCCATCGGAGAAGTGTAAAGCACTGGCATGGCGCAGCAGCCGACAGTTGGTTTGCGCACCTCGCATTTGACGTTCCCGGAGAAAAAACATCCAACGAGTGGCTCGAACCCGTAACCGACGAAGAGTACGACAAATTACAATAATCTTGAACTTACGAACGAAGTAAATTGAGCCTCGCAGCAAATACGTTGCGAGGCTTTGCTTTTACCTCTGCATCAAAGGAATAACTAAAAAATATCAGATATGAAAACGAAAATATTGCTTCTGTTCGCGTGGCTCATGGCGACTGCCACAGGATGTTCCGCTGATGAATCTCGTAAGGATTTGTCGGATATGCCTCCGGCCGAGAAACTGGAAGAACCGGTCGCTCCTGCCGGTAACCGCAAGGCACAGATCGTCTATTTCTCCCATACGGGCAATACGCGGACAATAGCCGGTTATATTCACGACATGGTAAAGAGCGATATGGTGGAACTCGAAACCGAGGATACTTATACCGATATTACGATACGCTGTTGGCGCAAATCCGTCAGGAGGTCGCAGATGAGTATTGTCCGCCGTTTGCGACACGCAGCGAAAACATGCTGGATACGGACAAACGATATGTTCCGACCTTGTTCGATTTCAGCGGAACATGCGGAATGAATCTGCTCGACCTGTTGCGAAAAGAAGAGGATGTTGAAATCAAGTGGCAAAAAATACTGAATGAGCTTTATAGCAAACTTAATTGAGCCGACGAACAAAGCCCGTTCGTCCGGCTCTGGCTATTTTTGCAATGTAAACCAGTAAAATATATGAATATGAAAAAGTTTCTGTATCTTCTTTTTGCGATGTTCATCACAGTGGGATTGAACGCCTGTTCTCCCGATGACGATCCGGAGAATGAACCCCCGACGGAAATTCCTGAAAATCCGGACGACCCCGATCAGCCGGATAATCCGGACCCCAATCCCAACCCTGACCCTGGCCCGAACCCGAATCCGAATCCGAATCCGACAACAGGAAAGACGCTCATCGTCTATTACAGTTTCACGAACAACGTGCATACCGTCGTGGGTGACCTGCGCACGCAGATCGAAGCCGATGTGATACGGGTGGAACCGGCCGAGAAAGGACTCGACTATGCAGCGAACAATTACGCCATCGGCAGTGCATTGATTCAGGCGATCCGGAACAATCCCGGCAATGCATCTTCTTATCCGGCAATCGATCCCGTAGAGGTAGAGTTCGGGCAGTACGGCACCATCATCGTGGCGGCGCCGCTTTGGTGGAGCAACATGGCGGCTCCTTTGCAGACGTTCCTGTTCAACCATGGTGCGGAGATGGTCGGTAAGCGCATCGGTCTGATCGTATCGAGTTCGAGTAGCGGCATCAGCGGCGTGGAGTCGGACGCCAAGCGGTTGATTCCCGACGGGAACTTCCTGACGCCGAGCCTCTGGATCCGTTCGTCCCAGACGTCCGACTGCCACTCGATGATAGCCCAATGGCTGGAAGATATAGGTTATACGGAATAAAATAGGAGACGGTATGAAAAAGATATTCATTCTATCGATGCTGCTTGTTCCGGTGATGGTTTTCGCGGTATCCTCGTCGCCTATTTATCAGCGACAGGAACGACGGCACGAACCGCCGAAAAACTGGCAAATGTTACGGGAATGAATTAGAAAAGCGGGATAAATAATTTAGCCCCTGCCGGATAAATTTGCGGCAGGGGCTGTTTGTGATGCACAAGAATTCCTTTATTTCAATTTATTCAGCCAGGACTGCACGGTCTTTTTTGCCTGGGCCTGCGAGTTCTGGGCGGTAGTTCCTTGAACTGCGAGACCTTTGGCAATGGTCGCGCCCTTGCAGGCTTGTTCCAAAAGACGCTCCGTGCCGGACAATCCGCTGCCCTCGTGCGTGCAGAACGGGATGACGGTCTTCCCATTCCAGTCGTGCTTTTCGATGAAGGTATAGACCGCCATCGGCATATCTCCCCACCAGTTGGGATAACCCAGGAAGATGACATCGTAATCCTCTGCGGCAATGTCCTCTTTTACGGCAGGCCGGGCCTTGTTCTCTTTTTCTGTTTTGGCAATGTCCACACAAGCCCTGTATTCATCGGGATAAGGCTTCACCGGTTCTATCTGAAACAATTTGCCATTGGTCTCTCCCGCAATCATCTCGGCAATGATGTGCGTATTGCCTTTGCTGATGTTTCCGACATTGTAATTCTCTCCGGTACGGGAGAAAAATGCCACCAATACTTTCTTGTCTTTCATTATATTCTCTTTTGGTGCAGTGTTTTGTGCGAATGCGGAAATCCCGCATATGCAAAGCACGGTTAAAATCGACAGAATCTTTTTCATGATTTCATACTGTTTTCGGAGGTTGTATTATTTACACCGATAACGAATCCAGACCGTTTCCGTTCCGGCTATCCGCTCGACACTTTGCAGTTTCAAATGATAGGGTGCTTCACTCTTCCAGGTGCAGCCGTCAAACAGGGCGGTCTGTCCCTTGCGGCCGTCAATACCCGAAGCCAGCAACAGGCTGACTTCATCGATGAGTCCGGCTTCAAGAAAGCCTCCGTTGATATTGCCTCCACCGACAATAATCAAACGTTTCACATCGAATTGTTCGCTTAAAATATCCGTTGCACGGTGCAGGTCGATGCGCTCTTTTCCCGTCGCTATCCATGATACATTGTTCTTGCGAAGCATCTCAAGATGGGGTTCCGGCACGTTCTCGCTCATCACCACAAGCAGGGGATGCCCGTCCGCCTCGCCGGATGCCATCTGCAACCGTCCGTGGGTATTGACGATGACGGTGTACTCCCCGCTTTCCACTGCTTTGTGGACAGACTCTTTGCCAAGTCTCGCACCGGCATACCCGGAAATTTCCTCCTTTACTGCGGTACATTCAAGCGCGGCCGTCACCCGACCGGATAATTTGGAACTCGAACCGAAACTTTCCAATGTGGTGTAATACTCTTCACCGCTGATCTGTGCCACCATCGGACAGTCGATTCTTCCGTCGATGGATGCCACCATGTGGCAAATAATATAAGGTCTCATAACTTCTTTATATTTTATTTGTTATCTGTTTTTTCAGGTTTCAACTCTCCGTAGAAATAGGCCGCGGTGGCCCCTCCGTCGATGAGAAAATCGGAGCCCGTGATAAACGCTCCCCGGCCGCTCATCAGTAGTTCGGCGACATTGGCCACTTCGTCTGCCGTTCCGGGACGACCTGCCGGACATTTGGCGAACATGTTCTTGTAAAATTCGCCTCTCGGACCGTTGAACTCGTCGATAGCCAAAGGTGTTACGATGATACCCGGCGAGATGGAATTGACACGCGCTCCCCGTTCTCCCCATTTTACGGCCTCCGCCATGACACGCTTCACGTTGCAGCGTTTCGCCATCTGGTAGGCGTGCAGGGTGTCGCGGATGCGGTCCGGTTGCAACATATCCAATGCAAGCAGCGCGTCAGTCGGAGTGGTGGCGAGCAGCTCGTCCTCTTCCGGAGTGAGAGCCGGCATACGGTGTCCCGACTGACTGGAGATGGTAACCCCGACACCGCCGCACCCGATTACCTTGCCAACTTCTTCCAGCAAGAGGGCCGTTCCATACAAATCCACCCTCAAAATGGTTTCAATGGGTGCCTGACTGGGAGATACGCCCGCAGCATTAACAAGCATTGAAATCTCACCAAACTTTTGGGCTTCGGCAATCATGTTCAAAATGGATTCCCTTGAAGACAAATCCATCTCTACGGGACTCGTATCAAATCCTGCTTCATTCAAAATCCTGCTGACACTTTCCGCATTTTTCTGCGTCCTGTCGCCCACTACGATTTTCTTTCCGTAGCCCATTCTTCGAGCTATTGCCATCCCTATCTGACCGGCTCCGATTAAGAGCATTACTTCTGTATTCATATAACATTCAGGTATTTTTTATTTTGCAAAAATAGCGGATAAAGTATATATAGATGATAGACGGATTACGGATAAGTTTACCTAAATTACGGTTCTTGATTTTTTCAGTTTATAGGTTCCATTGCAAATCCTTATTTTTGTATCCGAATTAAGCGTAAATGAGGATGAATGAGAGAGTAAAGGAATTTAGAATAGACATGCGCCAACCTGAAGAAGCCGATCCCGCCGAGGGTATTCGTTGCACACAACTGTGTTTCAGAATCAATCACACCATGCCGATGACGGACGAGTATGACCGGCTTGTATCCGGAACTGTTTGCCGGTAATATTTTGAGTCGCTGCGGCGACACCGGATAGTACGAGACCGTCGGATTGCTCATCGTCCCGATCAATCGAGGCGGCGCGAAGCTCGATATGGCCAATCTTCAGAGCCTTTGTTATCCGTGCCATAACCGCGTCGGGCATCGAATCGCACACGAGATAACCAACACTTGGTTGCCTATGATATAAACCGATGAAAATGGGCGTGCGGTTGTGGTTTGCAAGCGAAAAAATGGAGCCGCCTGCGCCCATTATGAAAACCGAATATGAGAACGACACTGAACCTGACGCAGATCGTGGAGGAGTGGCTCGCCGAGACGGACATCCTTACGGCGACGAAGGCCGCCGCCGTAAGGTGGCCCGCATCGACATATTCGAGACTTCGATACCTAATTAATGGACGCACGGTCATCCATATCCCAGCGTAAGGGCAAAGTAGATAAACGCGATACGGTCGCCGTGCCGGGGATGATCGCGGAGCAGGACAGTTGTAACGTTTGGGGGCACGAATAGAATCAATACTTGATCTTGAAATAGTCGAGTATCGCCTTATCGTTATCTTGTGCGTTAAGACAGGTATCCGTTAGATACTCTTTTACTTCGGGCCAGCGTTGCAAGTCTCGGTAATAAAACATCTTCAGGTCGTCGGTGATGATGAAAGACACGATGCCGTTTGCGAGGCACTCTTTGAAGAGGAGGAGCCGACCGACACGACCGTTGCCATCCTGAAACGGATGTATGGATTCGAAACGCTGATGCAGGTCGAGCAGATCGGCGAACGACTTTTTCGATTTGGCGTTGTATTCGGCAAGCAGGGCTTTCATTTCGCGTCGCACATTTTCCGGTGCGGTGGTTTCGGTACCGCCTACCTCATTTGGTAGGCGTTTGTATTCTCCGACGGCGAACCACTCCTTGCGGCTGTTCGATGTTCCCGATTTGAGTATTGCGTGCAATTCTTTGATAAGAGATTCGGTAATCCTCTCCTTGGCACGATCGATAATGAGGTCGATGCAACGGAAATGATTTGTCGTCTCTATGATATTGTCTGTACGCACGCTCTCGCCCTCGATTCCGTCAATAACGAAAAATCCTCACAACATCAATGTTGTGAGGATTTTGCTTGATTTTTCTTCCTAAGGCTTGCTTAAGTTGTGATCCGCCTGGGTTATGAACCAAACGTTATTTCTTCCTCAATATCAGTACTTTCGGAAATTTTGGCTTTGCATCCGTCACGCTTTAGTCCTTAAAAACTGTCTGCTCTTGTCCGGTGTCTGTCTGCCAACATCTTGGGTTCAAATGTACGCATTATTTTTGAATTTTGCAAACCGTTGAAAATAAACATTCTAAGGTTAGTGTAAGGTGCAAGCTATATATATAAATATATACTTGCACCTTGCACTAAAATTTGTAGGCATAAATTCTCAAAATAAACTTATTACTTGCCAAGAGAGAAAAATATTTTCTGTATTTCTTTTGCAGATAAAAGTTTGTTTTATACTTTTGTGTAATCAATTACGTTTTTAATAACATATAATATGGGATTTTTTGAAAAAACAGGTAAAATGGCTATTGGTAGCAGATTACGTATGCTTACCGATAAGGTTACAGCTGACGCATCTCAAATTTATCAATTGTATGATGTGGATATAAAACCTAAATGGTTTCCCGTCTTTTTTGTATTATCTGATGGAGAAGCTAAGACGATAACGGGTATTGCCAAAGAAATAGGTCATACTCACCCGTCAGTGAGTAATATTGTAAAAGAAATGGATGCAAAGGGGCTAATAAAAGAAATAACGGACAAAACAGACAAAAGAAGAAATGTTATTGTTCTGTCTGATAAAGGAAAAGAAATGGCAGATATTTTATCTACGCAATGCTCTGATGTAGCAACCGCAATCGAGAATATATCAAAAGAAACACGTAATGATTTATGGAGAGCTATTGAAGAATGGGAAGAATTACTTTCTGAGAAAAGTTTATTTCAACGGGTGAAAGAGGCGAAAAAGGCAAGAGAAAGCCATGATATACAGATAGTTTCTTATACCCCAAGTTTTCAAGCTATATTCAAATCGTTGAATGAGAATTGGATAACTGCCCATTGGCGTTTAGAAGCACATGATTTGGAATATCTTGATTATCCTCAACAAAATATTATTGATAAAGGTGGATATATTTTTGTTGCGACTTACAAAAACGAACCAGTTGGCGTATGTGCTCTCTGTAAAATGGATGATTTAATATTTGATTACGAATTGGCAAAACTTGCTGTCAGTCCAAAAGCACAAGGGAAAGGTATTGGCATTCTGTTATGTAAGGCTGCTGTAAATAAGGCAAAAGAACTTGGAGCCAAGAAATTATTCCTTGAAAGCAACACACTGTTAAAACCTGCTATTCATATATACAAAAAGATAGGATTTAAAGAACTTTCTGAATATCATCCTGCTTATGAAAGAGGTGATATTCAAATGGAGCTGACAATATAAATCGACAATATTTATGCTTAGTAGATTATTCGTTTTGAATGTAGCTAATTTATGTAGTTGTCCTTTTAATGAAAACATATTGAAAACAAATAACGAAAAAGCAATTAATCTAAAAAGTAGAAAGATGACAAAGATAAAAATTGTGGTACACAAAAAAGATGCCTTGAAAAAAGTATTTAAAGGTGTTTCATTGGATTCTTTGGCAATTGGTGAAAAGTCAATGGTAGCCAAGATGAATTATGTAAAAGGTAATTTCGCCACAACGCATCAACACCCGCATGAGCAATGCGGCTATGTTATTTCAGGTGAATACCGATTGAAAGTGGAAATACCGGAAGAAAATATTGATATATTGCTTCATGCAGGCGATAGCTATGCTATTCCGGGGAACACGCCCCATTCGTTTGAAGTTATTGAAGGTGGTGAGGTTGTTGATGTGTTCACTCCTCAACGAGAAGATTACTTGTAATAATTGAGAATCCACCTTGCTGTTGATTTTAGCAAGGTGGATGACTTACAAAAGAATTACAGATGAAAGAGAAACTTTCCCAAATATTAGTTCTAATAGATTCAGAAATAGATGAAATTGACCTCTACGGTTATGATATTATTCCGACTTCTCTTTCAATGGTGCATCGGTTACAAGACGTATTGAATGATTTAAGAAATCAATTACAAACTTATGTTTTCCCTACTAAGGAAGATGAAATATCATTCTTTAAGTCCCAGAAGCCGGAAATACTTGGTCGATTATTGTATTTTCATAAAATATATCGTATAGAAACGCAATGTCCTAATGGTAGTAATGAAGCCGTTAGAAGCTATCTTAATAAGGAATTGGACAATCTGACCTATTTCTTCAATAGGAATTTAGATTTTTATCAGTATTATCGTTCACATTCAACCATATATGATGAATACTATTTTGTTCGTGGAAAGGCTGATTTAAGATTATGTACGGATAGCGTACAACTTGACAAAGATCCAAAATTCTCAACTGGATATGATTACAAGGTCGCAAAAATTATAGCCAATGAGATGTTACGTATTTATTTAAATAAGAGGTTAGTTAAACTGGAAACCGATAATCTTGTAGAAGATAACCTGCAAAAAGGCACGAAATGTCCTTTTCGTTTCACGGGTAAAAAAGTTTTTCTTATAGAATTGGGTTATTCTCTTGTTTCTTCGGGGGACATTAACAATGGAAATGTGGAAATTAAAGAAATAATGAACTTTCTCGGCACAGTGTTTCAAGTGGAATTAGGGGATTATTATGCTGCTTATATTGCCATGAAAGAACGGAAGAAAGACCGGACGGCATATCTTACCCGTTTGCAAGATTGTCTGATTAAGCGTATGGACAAAGATGATAGCAAATAATATTTTTTTCTTTTCGCAAGTAATTATGTTCTTGCAATAAATAAACCATTCAGTATTTCAATCAATATTGAATGGTTTATTGTTTTCATTCAATATTGCCATATTGAAATCTTGCTTTCAATCAATCAAGCTATCAATATTTCAATAAAACAAGATTGCAGAATTACAAAAATAAACTCATCGGTCGGGGAACGCCCAGCGGCAAGGGGCGGGACCACCCATCCCGACGAGCGAAAAAATCTTTAGTTGGGGAATCTCTTTCTTCTATTGGCAAACGACTTCGGAGTGAATTTGCCCAAGGTGTGATTTGTGTGCCACAAATCACACCTTGCTGTTATCTGACGATAACATAGTTTCATCGGCTGGCAGTCCTGTGTGGAACATCCAACTTTTGAGCCAATATTTCCATGTCGCTACTTACTTTCAAATTGGTAATCCTCGCATAAATTTGAGTGGTTCTGATATTGGTATGTCCCAAAATCTTAGATACCGTTTCAATGGGAACACCATTGGCAAGCAGCACCGAAGTCGCACACGAATGTCTTGCAACGTGGTAGGTCAAGGTCTTTTCAATTCCGCAAATGGCTGCGATTTCTTTTAAGTAATCATTCATTTTCTGATTGCTGATAACTGGTAAAATCTTACCGTTTGGCAATTTGTCTTTGTCCTTTTCCAATATGGCTTTTGGTATATCCAGCAATCGGACGGTAGATGTAACATTTGTTTTGTGTCTTTTCCGTATAATCCACAAATTACCGTCAAATCCGGTGCGAATGTTCTCTTGTCTTAGTTCGCATACATCAATGTAAGAAAGTGCCGTATAGCAGCTAAAAATAAACAAGTCACGCACTTGTTCCAGTCGCTTGGTGCTGAACTCGTGATTGTAAATAGCGGTAATTTCTTCCATAGTCAGATAATCCCTATCGGTACGTTCAAACCTTACCCGATAACTCCCGAAAGGGTCGGCAGTCACTAAACCCGTATTCTTGGCAAAGTTTACCACCGTGCGAAAGCGTTGTACGAACTTCATAGCCGTATTATGGCTACATCCGTAGTTGTTCTTGATATACAGCAGGAAATCTTCAATGAATACCACATTTATATCTTTTATGAGCATGTCGGAAACGGAGTACTTGAACTTCATAAACTCGATAAGCCGTTTCTTTGTCAGTTCATAACGTGAATAGGTTTTGTCTGTGGTATTCATTTTGACCTTTTGTAAATACTGCTCGTTGTGCTGTTTGAAGAACTCTATCAAAGTCCGTTCTCTTGCTATCTTGCCTAAAAAAGCGTTCTTTACCAGTTCTGCGGTTACATATCCGTCTTGCGCCATTAACGCATGGTAATGTTGATGAACTGTGCTGCGAATACTTTCCAGCATGGAATTGATGTGTACGGCTTCTGCGGTTCTGCCGGAAGCCTTGCCTAATTCCACGCTCCAGTGAGCCGGATTTATTTCCAGTTTGGTGTTAAACTGGGCTACAACTTGGTCGATAGTGATACGTGCGATAATCGGTGCGTTACCGTTCTTCTTTACTGCATTTCGTTTGACGAAATAGAGTAGCTTAAAAGTACTTCTCATAATCTCTTTTTTTAGTTACAAACTTAAATTGATAAACTGAAAATGAGATATTTGCAGTACGGACAAATCAAGACAACAAACCGCCAATTTTGGACATTCCGTGACCTAAAATCTTAGAGGGTGGACAGGTCATGAATTGGTCACAAAAGTGTGTCATTTTGTGACCTTTTCGTGTCTTAGGTCACAGACATTATACAAAGAAAAACTCCTACAATACCTTGATATTGTAGGAGTTGTACATTTACTGTCCATTTCTGTCCAGCGTTTCTGTGATCCAGCCGGGGCTCGAACCCGGGACCCCAACATTAAAAGTGTTGTGCTCTACCAGCTGAGCTACTGAATCTCCGTTTTTGGTGGTGCAAAGATAGACAGATTTTTCTTTAAACCAAAAATAAAACGGTTTTCTTTGCCTTTTTTTGTCATTTTATCGCAGTTCGCACCGGTCGTTTCGTGCGGTCGTTCAGGTTTCGGGGCGGTACCCCGTGTCGGGAGGAAGGTTCGGCAAAGATGCCGCCGCGACGGCCAGTCGGTCGCAGCGTTCGTTTTCGGGAATGTCGGCATGTCCTTTCACCCAGACGAAGCGAACGCGGTGGCGGCGGTACGCTTTCAGGAACCGCGTCCACAGGTCGGCATTTTTTTTATCTTTGAAACCTTTGCGTTCCCAACCGAAAACCCAGCCTTTTTCGACTGAATTGACGACATACTGCGAGTCGCTGTAAATCGTCACTTCGCACTGGTCGTACCGGAGCGCTTCGAGCCCCGCGATGACGGCCATCAGTTCCATCCGGTTGTTGGTCGTATGGGCGTAGCCGGCGCTCAGTTCTTTGCGGAACGGGCCGCTCAGCAGGACTACCCCGTATCCGCCGCGTCCGGGATTCCCCTGTGCGGCGCCGTCGGTGTAAATCGTAATTTGTCTCGGCATATGCGTTAAAAAAGAGGGACGCGCCCTCTTCTTTGTTAGTAAATTCGACCCCGGTACGGCCTGAGGAAGCCTCCGCCCTACCCTCGTGATTGCTATTTGTGCTCGCCTTTGGCTTCGATACACAGCGTGGCGTGCGGTACGATACGCAGGCGTTCCTTCGGGATCAACTTCCCCGTTTCGCGGCAGATGCCGTAGGTTTTGTTCTCGATGCGGACGAGCGCTGCCTCCAAATGCTGGATAAATTTTAGCTGCCGTTGGGCAAGGCGTCCGGATTCTTCTTTCGACAACGTGGCGGCACCCTCTTCGAGCACTTTGAAAGTCGGCGAGGTATCCTCGATATCGTTGCTTGCGGTGTGCGTAATAGTCGATCTCAGCAAATCGTAGTCAGCCTTTGCCTTTTGCAATTTTTCCAGTATTATCTGCTTAAACTCCTGCAGCTCCTCGTCGGAATACCGTGTTTTTTCATTTTCAGACATGGCCCTAAAGTTTTTGGTTTATGTATAAAAATAATATTAATTTACGAATCGGCAAAAGTTTTTGGCGGTAACCCCGGAAAATAATCGTCCGCAGGTTATGCTTTTTTGACCAATATGCTGACTGTCAAATCGTCCAACTCGATGTTTTGCGTGTCGGGATCGGTTATCGAATCGGCTGAGGAAATACTTACCGCCAGCGTTTGCGCGGCGATATAATCGCCGTACGATTCGACCGCTCCGTCGGTTTGACCGTTCTTGCCGATCGTTATCCGGATTTTGTCCGTGACTTCGAACCCGCTCTCTTTTCGGATGTTCTGGATACGGTTTACCAATTCCCGTGCCATTCCTTCTCGCTTCAGCTCTTCGGTTACCGTGATATCCATCGCGACGGTCAGTTTCCCTTCGGCGGCGACCAGCCAACCCGGCATGTCCTCCGACGTGATGTCGAAATCGGCGGCCGTGGCTTCGATCTTCACGCCGTCAATTTCGGCCGTCCACGAGTCGGTGCGTTCCAACTGTGCGATGTCGGCCTGCGAGAATCCGGCGACCAGCGCCGAAATTTGTTTCATCTGCTTTCCGTACCGAGGCCCTAACGTCTTGAAATTCGGCTTGATCCGTTTGGTGATTACGTCGGTTGTGTCTTCGATGAATTCGAGTTGCTTGATATTCACTTCGTTCAGGATCAAATTCTTGACGGCTTCGATATGCTCTTTCAGCACAGGGTCGAGCACCGGGATCAGGATCCTGCTCAGCGGTTGGCGCACCTTGATATTGACCTTGCGGCGCAGCGCCAGCACCATCGACGATACCTTCTGGGCGAGCGCCATTTTCTCTTCCAGGTCGCTGTTTACCAGCGAATCGTTCGCCTTGGGGAATGCGCTGAGGTGTACCGACGCATCGCAGTGGCGTCCGCTGAGGGCGTTCAGGTCGGTGAAGATCCGGTCGCTGATAAACGGCGCGAACGGCGCAGCCAGTTGCGAAACGGTCTCCAGACAGGTATAGAGCGTCTGGTAAGCGGCCAGTTTATCTTCGGAAAGTTCGCCGCCCCAGAAACGTTTTCGGTTCAGGCGCACGTACCAGTTCGACAGGTTTTCGCCGACGAATTCCTGGATGGCGCGAGCCGCCGGCGTCGGATCGTAATTTTCGAGCGCGTCCGTTACCTCTTTGACCAGCGTGTTCAGCAGCGAGATGATCCAGCGGTCGATCTCGGGACGTTTTTCGACCGGCACTTCCGGTTCGCGGCCGGTGAATCCGTCCACGTTGGCGTACAGCGCGAAAAAGCTGTACGTATTGTACAACGTTCCGAAGAATTTGCGCCGTACTTCGTCCACGCCTTCCACGTCGAACTTGAGGTTGTCCCACGGCTGCGAGTTCGAGATCATGTACCAACGTACCGCGTCCGCCCCGTATTTTTCGAGCACTTCGAACGGATCGACGGCGTTGCCGAGGCGCTTGCTCATCTTGTTGCCGTTCTTGTCGAGCACCAGACCGTTCGAAATGATGTTTTTGAACGCCACGCTGTCGAACAACATCGTGGCCAGCGCATGCAGCGTGAAGAACCAGCCGCGCGTCTGGTCCACTCCTTCGGCTACGTAATCGGCCGGATATACTTTTCGGAACTCCGCATCGCCGATCTCGAACGGATAGTGCACCTGGGCGTAGGGCATGGCCCCCGAATCGAACCACACGTCGATCAGGTCGCTCTCGCGCACCATCTTTTCACCTTTGTCGGATACCAGCACGATGTTGTCCACATAGGGCCGGTGCAGATCGAATTTTTCGTAATTCTCTTTGCTGAAATCGCCTTCGACGTAACCTGCGAACGGGTTTTCGGTCATAAAACCGGCGGCGACCGATTTGTCGATTTCGGCTTTCAGCTCGGCGACTGAGCCGATGCATTTCAGTTCGCTGTGGTCTTCGGTCGCCCAGATCGGCAGCGGGGTGCCCCAATACCGTGAGCGCGACAGGTTCCAGTCGACAAGGTTCTCGAGCCATTTGCCGAAACGTCCCGAACCGGTGCTGGCCGGTTTCCAGTTAATCGTTTCGTTCAGCGCGATCAGCCGGTCTTTGACGGCCGTCGTTTTGATGAACCACGAGTCCAGCGGGTAGTACAGCACCGGTTTATCGGTACGCCAGCAATGCGGATAGTTGTGCGTGTGCTTTTCGATCTTGAATACTTTGTTCTCGAATTTCAGCTTCATGCACAGGTCGACGTCGAGCGTCGGATCGTTGTCCGTCAGCTTCGGATCGTAAGCGTTTTTGACGAAACGGCCTTCGTATTCTTTGTAGGCAGTCGTATCGACATGGGTTTTCACGAACTCCGGATCCAGGTCCGCGATCAGGAAAAATTTCCCGGTACGGTCGACCATCGGCTGGCGTTTGCCGGCGCGGTCGGTCACCATCAGCGGGGCGATTCCGTTTTGCCTGGCTACGCGGTCGTCATCGGCGCCGAACGTCGGAGCGATGTGCACGATTCCCGTCGTGCCGTCGTCGGTCGTCACGAAGTCGCCGGTGATGACGCGGAATGCGTCGCCGTCCGGCTTGATCCACGGGATCAGTTGTTCGTATTCGACGCCGGCGAGGTCTTTGCCCATGTACTCTCCGATCACCCGGTACGGAATGTTTTTGCCGTCCCCGCCGTAACCGTCCAGCGGCAACTCTTCGTTTTTCTTCGGAAAAAAGTTATGCAGCAGCTCTTTGGCCAGGATAACGGTGATCGGTTCGGCCGTATACGGATTGAACGACTCTACTTTTACGTAACGGATTGCGGGCCCTACGGCCAGCGCGGTATTCGACGGCAACGTCCACGGCGTGGTCGTCCACGCCATGAAGTACAGCGGCGCCCCTTCGACCCCTTCGAACAACGGCTCGCTTTTCGCGTTGCGAACGATCCGGAACTGCGCCGTGCAAGTCGTGTCCTTCACGTCGCGGTAGCAGCCCGGCTGGTTCAGCTCGTGGTTGCTGAGCCCCGTGCCGGCGGCCGGCGAATAGGGCTGTATCGTATATCCTTTATACAGCAGTCCCTTCTTGTACAACTCGGCGAGCAGGAACCACAGCGTCTCGATGTACTTGTTGTCGTAGGTGATGTACGGGTCGTCCATGTTGATCCAGTACCCCATGTCGCGGGTCAGCCGTTCCCACATGTCGGTATAGGTCATCACCTCGCGGCGGCAGATGCGGTTGTACTCCTCGATCGAAATTTTCGTGCCGATGTCCTCTTTGGTGATGCCGAGCTTCTTTTCGACGCCCAATTCGACGGGCAGTCCGTGCGTGTCCCATCCCGCTTTGCGGTGTACGAGAAAACCCTGCTGCGTTTTGTAGCGGCAGACGATGTCCTTGATCGTACGCGCCATGACGTGGTGGATCCCCGGCGTTCCGTTGGCCGACGGAGGACCTTCGTAGAAGACGAACGTCGGATGTCCCTCGCGGGTCGTTATGCTCTGGTGGAATGCGTCGTTGCGGTCCCACTGTTCGAGAATTTCCCGGTTGATCTGCGATAGATCGAGTCCTTTATACTCTTTGAATTTTGAACTGCCCATGTTTCGATAACTTGACTTTTGCAATAATCTGCAAAAATAGCTATTTTTTGGCAGATTGTCAATAATATCCCGGGATTATGCGAAATCGGTTCTGCCGGCGGGTTCACTCCCCGCCGTGCCGCGGGGCCGACGGATGGTTTTTATATGCGTTGACTACCAGCAGTACGCCGACGAAAACCGCGATCGAGGCGAGTCCACGATCCCAGGACAGTTTGTCCATGCCGAGGGCGACCGAAAGCCCGGTCGCGATGACCGGTTGCAGGTAGAAATAGACGCTGCTAATCGTCGGTTTGACGTAGTGCAGACTGAAAATAAGCAGGTAATTCGGTCCGAAACTCGGGAGCAGGACGGCGTAGGCGATTACCCACCAGATGTGCGGCGGGATGGCGGCGAAATCGGTATGGATCACCGAGCTCAGTCCGAACGGAAGCAGCATCAGCGCGGCCAGCGGATACATCCAGCGCAACAGGGTGATCGGTTTGTAGCGCATGATCAGGTCTTTGAGCCATACCATCGAGAACGACGAACTGACGATGCCGAGGAAGACGATCGCGTCGCCGCCCAGTTTGGCCGTCGCCGCCGTCGTGCCGCTGTTGCTGAGAATCACCACGAGCGCGCCGGCCAGGCCGATCACCATGCCGACGATTTTCATCGGAGTGAACCGGTCGATCAGGAAAAATACCGAGATCACCAGTACGAGGATCGGCCCCAGCGTGGCGATGATCGAGGCGTCGATCGGGCTGGTATGCTGGATGCCGACCATCAGGAACAGTTTTTTTGCGACGCCCATCAGTACGGCTGCCCCGATGAATTTTACGATGTCTCCTTTGCGTTGCACCCGTTCGACCGGAACGAAAAAGAACGACAGCAGAGCCAGGATCGCGGCGATACTTACCGCCAGGGTCGCCAGTGCGTAAGGCGACATGTATTGCGGCATAATCATCTTGTAAAACGGGTAATTCATCGCCCAGACCAGATTGGCCAGGATCAGGCCGAGGTGGGCCTTGGTCTTATTTTGCAGTGCGTTCATGGATGGATGATTGATTCGTGGGGAATCAATTCGCAAAAAACGCGCCGGGAATACCAGGAAAACGATGCGCCGTCCCGAGGAACGGCGCATCCGTTTTTTTTAGCAGGTATTCTCCTGTTTCCGTTTATTTCATCGTCGTGTCCTGCGCCTGCATCACCATCAGCATTTCGCCGTCGTGCATCAGCATCAGCAGGTCTCCGTCGATCCGGTAAGAATCCACCCGGTCGAGTTCTTTGATGAATTTGTCTTCCTGAGCCTGATTCGCACACATGGCGCGCGTCGAAGCGACCGATTCGATTTTGATTTTGCCGTTGTCGGACAGCGTGTAATTGCCCATGATCGAATTGCAGTCGCCGCGTCCGCCGAAACGGCCTTTTTCTTTGCTGAATACCAACGTATAGTTGTTGTCGGCTTTGAACGGCTGTCCTTCCCATTCGACCATCGCCCAGGTGGTTTCGGTCAGGGGTTTGGCATTCTTTTTTCCTTTGCGACAGGAGCAGCAGGCCGTAACCGAAACGGCGAGAGCGATTGCGAGAATCAAACGTGCGGTTTTCATAATAAGTTGATTTTATTTGTAATTGTTAAAAATACCCTCCGAAAAAACGGCAAGCAAAGCTAATAATAATTTCCGAGAACCCGTCCGGATTCCGGATGATGTTTTAAATTTGCACGACAGTATAACCGATAAATTACAGAGCCATGAAAAAAGTTATTGCAACCGCGGCGGCCCCGCAGGCCGTAGGCCCTTACAGCCAAGCCGTCGAAGCGGACGGGACGGTTTACGTTTCCGGCCAACTCCCGATCGATCCGATCAGCGGTACGATGCCCGATACGGTCGCCCGGCAGACCGAACAATCGCTGCTCAACATCGGGGCGATCCTCGCCGAAGCCGGATGCTCGTTCGACAACGTGGTCAAATCGACCGTTTTGCTCGACGATATCAGCAATTTCGGGGCCATGAACGAAGTCTACGCTCGATTCTTCACCGGGCAGATGCCGGCCCGGGTGTGCTATCAGGTCGCGGCGCTGCCCAAAGGCGCAAAAGTCGAGATAGATGTGATCGCCGTAAAATAGACGCGGTACGGCTTTCGTATCGGGAAAACAACCGGACAGCAACGTCCGGTCGTTTTTGTCGTTGGGAAAGCGTTGCCGGGCGGGCGGCCGCTTGCGGGCTTATTCGAAGTCGAGGGTTTTCAGGGTTCCGTTCGGATCGACGTACCGGATCAGGGCGTTCGCTCCGTCGGCCGATTTCGTAAAGTCGGGACTCCCGGTATACACGTTTCCGATACACCTGCTGCTGACCTGCGACCGGTTTCGAATGGCGGTGCCGTCCATGTTGAAAATATTGCCGTCGATCAGCAGGTTGCCCGAGTTGGGAAGGATGTCTATGCACACCCTCTTCGGCGATGCGGGTTCGGTAAATTGGTTGTGCGACACGATGAAGTCGTTCACGGCGTCGCATTCGATGTCCTTCGACGTGTAGGACGACACGCTGTCGGGATCCGCATGCCACCTGCTCGCCGCCCGGTTGAAGCAGTAAAACAGGTTTCCGGAGACGAATCCCTGCCGGATGCCTTTCAGGGCCAGTCCTTTGACCTTGTAGTGGATGTGGCTGTCGGTCAGGTGAAACGCCGGTTCGCCCCACCCGTCCGTTCGTGCCGACAGCCTTACCCGAATGCCGGTGTCCTGCCCTACGAAGTAGCAGTCGGATACGATCCCGTCCTCGCTGTCTATTTCGCTCCGGTACAGCAGGCCGTATTCCGCCCCTCCCCAGAAGTAGCATTTGTCGACGAGCGGGCTGTAACAGTCCAGCAAGGCGAATCCCGCAGCCATTTTACCGTGCGAATCGCCGTACTCGGACGTGATCTTGACATTGTCCAGCATCGGATACCAGGCGTTCTTTACGACGATTCCGTTGGCGAAATAGCCGTTGCTGAAATGCGGCCCCCGCACCAGCAGGTTCCTTGCCTGGAACATCCTCGAATGGTGATCTCCGGGGTTCTGGTCGGCCGTATTGAATTCGACCGCCGTACCGAGGCCTTTTTTTACGGCGACCAGCGAAAGATCGCAGACGGTCACGGTCAGCATATTCGTCGCCAGATTGAAATAAAGCCCTCCATCCTCGTTGTCGCAGATCAGTTCGGTCGCGTCCTCCCCCGCTCCCCTGACGCAAATTCCCGAATGGTAATCGTATCCGCCGAACTGCGGCTGGTCGAAAACGATCCGTCGGGATATCCGGAACGATCCGGCCGGAAGGACGATCTCGACCTGCCTTTTGCCTTCCATCCGCCGGAATATTTTCTCGAAGGCCGGGGCGCAGTCGGTCGTCCCGTCGTTTTTCGCTCCGAAGTCCAGGATGTTGTAGGTGGCGCATCCGCGGTCGTCGCGGTCTTTCGGCCGGGCGGCCAGGCTGTCGCAGCCGGTCGCGATGCAGAAAAGCGTACACAGCAGTAAGGAATGAAATCTCATAATTTTCTGTTTTACGGACTTTTGAACGGTACGGTTAAAACCCGTTCGGGGTGTTTCCGACACGGAATGCAATATTGCAAAGATTTCCGGAATAAATCAACGACGGGCAGACTAAAGATGGGTATTTTGTCCACATACCTGATTCGATTTAATTTATCAGTTAGTGCCAAATTTGCATGTAAAGATTAATCGGTTTATCTTCGGGATGATATAAGTATATGCCATTAGGCGCGTTGTGCGCGTCTTTTGCCGTAATTGTTTTCTTCAAGAGTAAACTTCATTTGAACAATGATTTATAGTTGATTGCCGATGTACAAGTCGTCGTTTATTTGTTTCTGGGTTTCTGTTTTGTGGATCGCTGGCTGTACTTCGTCCGCAGAATCCGGATCCGCCCCTGTTTTTACGGTGACTGTTCGGGAAGCGAATACGGGTTTATGCGATTCTCTCTGGCGTTATTCGAAACCGGTATTTCTGGAAACCACTTCCGAATCGGCGCTGAGTATGATCTCGAAAGTCGTTCTGTGGAACGGTCGGATCTTTGTTTCGGATAACCGCTATGATAAAATATGCGTGTTCGATACCGCCGGAAAGTTTTTATGGAATATTCGCCGGGTCGGCAGAGGGCCCGGGGAGTATATCGGAATGACGGATTTCGTGATCGATCCCGACCGGGAAGAATTGATCATCTATGCCGATAAGCCCTACAAATTGATTCATTGCGGTGTACAAGGCGATTTCCGGTATGAAAGCCGGTTGCCGGACGCTCTGTTCAAAGAGTTGGCTTTTACGGAAAAGTACCTTGTCGCGATTAACAGCCAGCAGATGTTTCCGGCCGATTATCTGTCCCTGATAGAACGGGGACGGGAAGATGGATTTGTAAAAATTCCTTTTGAACGTCCGATTCCTTTCAATACCTATTCCATCGGGCGGCAGCTCGTCGTTTCCGATCATCTGAATTTTACGTGCCGGTACGACAATACGGTCTACCGATTGGACGGGAAGGAAATCGTACCTTGGTTCCAAATCGATTTCGGGGAGAAAAATTTCCCTGCGTCGCGGTTGAATGTACAATTGACACAGGAGGAGTTTTGGGATTTGCTGGTAAAGGGTTACGTTTATTCCGTTACGAACGTCACCGAAGACGGGAAAACGGTTTATTTTACGACGAACCTGTCCGGATTGGGGAAGATCGATCTGGAAGGACGGCAAACAACTTATTTGCGGTCTCTTAAAGATGGACGTCTGGGGGTTTTCCTCGGGGAAATGCTTGCCGTCGAACACGTCGGAGGGCATCCTGTGGTCGGGTTCTTTCAGACTTTACAGCAATTGAAATTGTCGGTATCCGACCGGGGAAATTCAACGGATTCGGTTTTTCTGAGCCGTGTGCGGACAGCCCGGGAGGATGATAACCCGGTTTTGTTTTTTTATTCGAATCATCCGTTCGAATAAAGGTTGTATTGCCGAACTTCTGAGCGTAAGTACCGCTTCCCGCTACCTGCGGCGTCGCAACCAAAGAAGAGCGCTTGTTTGTTTGGCAGGGCGCTCTCTTTTTTACGGACTCCCGGCCGCATCGTCGGCCGACACGCTTTCGGGGCGGCAAAGCGTCGGACGGTTCGGATCAGTCGGACGTATCATAAAATCGTATACGATTGCGGAAATGCGGGCGATTATGGAGGCGTTCGTCGGATCGTCTTCCTGCGAATCGCTGACGAATACGGCGATGTAGTATCTTTTGCCGTCCGGCGTCAGCACGAATCCGGCGTCGTTGTCGGCGATTTTGACGCCCGTTGAGGTGCGGTCGGAAGAGCCCGTTTTGTGGCCGACCGTGCAGTCCGGGGGCAACAGACTTTTGAGCTTGTCCTGCCCGGTCGAGGTTTCCGTCATGATCCGGATCAGGAATTTTTTGTACTTGGATGCGAACAGCCGGTTTTCGAAAAAGGTCTCGATCAGGCGTGCCGTCGCCGTCGGCGTACTACGGTTCAGGTATTGGTTCTCGATCCGGTCGTGCATCGTTTTTTCCGAGGCGGAAATGAACGTGTTTTCGATGCCGAGGCCGCGCACGTATTTTTCGACGGCTTCGGGGCCTCCGGCATATTCGAGCAGGATGTCGCAAGCGTTGTTGTCGCTGTGCGCTACGCTGTATCTCAGCAGTTCCGCTATCGTAATCGAAAAGTCCCGGCCCGGGTGTCGTTCTCTCAGCGGGCTGTATGTGTCCGGGTGCATGTCCGAAGCTTTTATGCGGACGACGCTGTCCAGCGGGGTGCGGTTCTTGTCCATGCGGTCGAGTACGGCCAGGGCGGTGTGGAATTTGAATACGCTCATCAGCGGGAACAGGATGCTGTCGTTCGCCGCGACGATTTCGTCCCGGTTGGACAGTACGGTCACCCCGACGGTCGCCCGGTACCGGGACAGCACGGAGTCGATTTGCCGGACGAGCGTTCCGCATTGCGGTTTTGCCGTAGCGCATAAAGCCGCGAACAGGCATACGGCCGTCAGACAGCCATATGCGGCGATTCGTCGGACGGTTTCGGCGGTCATAAGCGGTCTGCGCATTTTAAAATCCGAAATCGTCGATTTTGATGTCGCTGCCGCCCGACCGTTCGAACGGTTTCGCCTGCTGTTGCACCGGATTGCCTTCCACGTGGATCGCCCGGAACGGTCGTGCCGGGCAGACGTATTCGCAGCCGCCGCATCCGACGCAGATATCCGGGTCGATCGACGGGATGGTCAGTCCCTCCTTGTACGGGATCATCGTCACCGCTTGCGTCGGACAGTGCTCGGAGCAGGCGCCGCAACTCGTTTCGTCGGCATAGACGATGCAATCTTCCTTAATGAATACGACGCGCCCCACCTGCGTCAAGTGCTTTTGCTCGACGGTAAGCGGATGGATCGCCCCGTTCGGACATACGTCCGAGCAGACGGTACAGTCGAAATTGCAGAATCCGCGGTCGAAATACATTACCGGCTGCATTACCCCGCCGAGTCCGTATTCGGTTACGGCCGGTTTCAGTACGTGCGACGGGCATTTGGCGATACATAGGTGGCAGGCCGTGCAGTGTTTGAGCAGGTGTTCCGGGCTGACCGCTCCCGGGGGGCAGAGCGGATGCTGCCGTTTGTACCCTTTGCGGCCCGATAGCAACTCTTCCTGTTTCCTGGCGAATGCTTCGGGCAGCAGGGCGGCGGTCGCCAGCAGCGTGCCGAGGAACTGCCGCCGCGACCGGTCGGGCGATTCGGAAACGCCTGCCGTTTCGGGCGGGCTGCAAGGGGCAGGTTGCGAAGACGTAGGAACCGTTTGCGGGATACCGCCCTTTTTTACGGCCAACGGAACCGCCGCTTTCGATGCGGTGGACGAGAACTGGATCGCCTGCTGCCGGCAGTTGTCCAGGCAATCGAAACAGGCTATGCAACGGCTGTAATCGACCGTGTGCGTCTTGCGGTCGATGCACGACGCTTTGCATTTCGAAGCGCATACGCCGCAACCGTTGCAGTTGTTCTTGTCGATCCTGATTTTGAACAGCGCGTATTTGCTCAGGAAACCCAGCAGCGTGCCGACCGGACAGATCGTATTGCAGTACGAGCGACCGTGTTTCCATGCCAAAAAACCGATGATTCCGAACGTGGCCAGTGCGACGATAAAAGCCAGCGGGCTGACGACGGCGACTTCCGTGCGGTAGAAAGTATAGTTGTCGAATTTCGTGAAAATCGCTTCCAGCAGGTTGTTGCCGGCCATGTAGACCGGGCTGAAGACATTCGATACCAACCGCCCGTAAGCCCCGTACGGATCGAGCAGGCTCAGCACGACGGTCAGGCCGAACAAGTACGTGACTACGACGACTCCGAGCACCGACCACCTTAGGATCGTTTTCGCCGGCGCGAACGCGAACCGTTTCCGTTTTTTCTGCAACCGGCCGGCGATTCGGTTCACGATATCCTGGAAAATGCCCGTCGGGCAGACGACCGAACAGTAAATCCGCCCGAACAGCAGCGTCGCCAGAATTAGCCCGGCCAGCGTGACGAGGCTCAACGACAGCACCGCCGGCAGGAATTGGATACTGACCAGTCCGTGAAAACTTTCCGGCAGCCATCCGGCGAAGTCGAGGAAGTAGAGCGTAATCAGGGTAAAGGTCGCTGTCGCCGCTACCACACGCAACTTTCTGAGCATGATGTTTTCGTCTTTTTACAGTTTGATTCGTTTGACGTTCAACTTATCGAGATCCGTCGTGCCGATGTTCAGCGCCTGGCCGTTGGCCAGATGTCCGACCGATTCCATCGGCATTTCGCGGATCTGGTTGAAGAATTTCGTGGCGGCCGTGTCGACGGCGACGATGTCCGGCGATACGAAAAGCCCTTTGGCGAGCACCACGTCGTCGGCCGACTGACCGCGCGGTCCGTTGGTCTTCATCACGCGGTAGGCGTCCACCACGTTCAGCGCCGGTTTCTTTTGCAGCGTGCAGATGTCGGCGATGCACTGCTGCAGGTCGTCGCGGTGGAATGCGCCGCGATCCCAGACGATGCCCATCAGGTTTTTCATCGAGATGGTCAGGTTAGCTCCCCCGTGGTGTTTGAGCACCGGTACGTTGATCCAGACGTCGCTGTCGAGGATCGCCCGGTGCACCTTGGCGTTTTTGAGGATTTTGCCGTGCGGCAGCGAAATGTCGCGGTAATAGGACTCCTCGTGGGCCGGAACGACTTTCGCGCCTGCGGTTTTGGCGGCATCTTCGATGCCGCTGTTTTTATAACATTTGATCCAGTCGTCGCAGGTGTGGTCGAAAACCGCGACCTCCTTGGCTCCGGCGGCCAGGCACTGCTTGACGATCTCGGCGATCAGCTTGGGATTGGTGTTGCCGGCCAGTTCGGGCGTTTTGTCCCAGCCGATATTTGGCTTGACGGCCACTTTGGCCCCTGCTTTGACGAACTTTTTCATGCCGCCCATCTCGGCGATCGCTTTGCGGAACATGGCGTCCGGTTCGCCGCCCATGACGGCGATCAGGTCGGTTTTTCCTCCCGTAGCGGGGTCGGTGACGGATTGGGCCAGCAGATCCATCGTCCCGCCCGGCTTGATAATCATCGCAACCCCCGTCAGGGCGATCGCCTTTAAGAAATCTCGTCTGTCCATCGCGTTTGTTTTTAGTCGGTTTGTTTTCGAAGTATATCAGAAGCGCAGGTTCACGCCGCCGAAAACCGTGGCTCGGGGCATCGGGTAACCGGCGTTGATTTCGTAGTCCTGGGCCAGCAGGTTCTCGCCCCGCGCGAAAAGTTCGACGACGGAGCTCGCTTGCCACGAGGCGCGTAGGTTCCATAATACGAATTGCTCCGTGCCCGGCGCTTTCAGATCCGTATAGAGTCCGCGGATGTATTGCACCCCGGTCGATACGCTCCAGCGCGGCCGGATAAAGTCGATACCGGCGTACAGTTTGTGCTGCGGCGCCGCCAGTATTTTGTATTCCATGTGCAGCCAGCTGTAATTGCCCGAGAAGGCCAGCGACCGGACGGCCCGGTATCGCGCGGTCAGTTCCACGCCGTAGTTTTCGATCCGGCCCGTGTTGACGTTTATCGGCCGGTTGCCGTCGAAAACCGCCTGGATCGTGTTGTCGCCCTTAAGGTAGTAAACATTGGCGCTCAGCGACAGTTTGCGTTGCCAGAAACTCTGCGTAACGGAGAACTCGTAATTCATCAGCCTTTCGGGTCGCAGGTCGGGATTTTGCGGCGGAAACATGTACATTTCGCGGATGGTCGGCGTCCGGAATCCTTTGCTGAGGATCGCTTTGAGGACGGTTTCGGGCGCTATCGGGAAACTGATCCCGAACTGCGGGACCCACTGCGCGCCGAAGTGCGGGTTATAATCCATGCGGACGCCCGCGTTCAGCGTCATCCATCTCGCGAGCGTCTGCTGCATGTTCAGGTAGACCGCCACATCGTTCAGCGTCTTGTCGGCCAACTGTTCGTCTCGGTCGGGATAGCGGTTCCAGGCGCGTCCCCCGCTGCGTTGGTAGTCCGCTCCGAGCGTCGTCTGGTTGCCCGTAAACAGCCGGTACGACTGGTAGGCTGTGATGCCCAGCATCCGGTCCCGCGAACGGAAACGGTAGTCCGGCGACGGTTGTCCCGGGCTGTGCCCGTCGTCGATTTTGTGATATCCGAAGTTGTAAAAGAATTTCAGCGATCCCGACGTGCGTTCGTAGCGGTTGTCGAGCGAGAACGAGGTCATTCCGCGGGTAATCAGCGCATCGTTGTCGATCAGCGGAGCGGTGACGGAACCGGGGTTCGAGGCGGCGAAATGGTTCAGGTTCACGTCCGCGAACGCTTTCCAGTGCGCGGTGAAGTCGTAGCCCAGCTTCAGGTAGCCTCCCCAACCGCCGAATCCCATGTCCTTGCGGTGTCCGTCGGTACGACTGTAATTCAGCGCGGCGAAACTGTTGAATTTTCCTTTCCGCACGGCGTTGCTCACTTCGACGTTCAGCGTGTTGAACGAGCCGTACATCAGACGGGCCGTGTTGTAGACGCCATCCGCTTGCCCTTTTTTCGTGATGATGTTTACGACGCCGCCCATCGCGTTCGACCCGTACAGGATCGAGGCCGGGCCGCGCACCACTTCCACCCGTTCGGCGTTCATCGACTGGTAACTGTCCGCCAGCGGATGCCCCATCAGGCCCATGTACTGCGGATGTCCGTCGATCAGCACCAGCACCCCGGAAGTGGGTTCGCCCCCTACTCCCCGGATTTTCATGCCGCCGGCCGCGCCGGCCGCCACGCCGTACCCCATCACGCCGCGTCCGGTGATGAACAGTCCGGGCACCTGTTCGGTCAGCACCGGCAGCAGCGACGGTTCGAACCGCCGTTCGATTTGCCGTTCCTCGACGACCGATACGCTCATCGGCAGGTTGCGGAGGTTTACCGCCGGCCGCGATCCGGTCACGATCACTTCGTCCATCCGTACGGAGTCGGCGAAGCGTTCCGGTACGGCGCTCCGTGCGGAAATCATGCCGCAGCATGCCATTGCGGCGCATAGGTAAAGTTTCGTCAGTACGTTCATACGGTCAGAGTATTCATGGAAATCGGAAGCAAGCTTCGTTGTACAGCGCGTAGTCCGCATTCCCCTTCACGTCGAAGTCGACCGGGGCCAGCCGTTTTCGGTTTGTCGTATTTCGGCCGCTGGCATTCGTCGCGCAGGTTGATTCGCAGCGGGCGAACCTCTTTGTTCAGCCGCAGGTTCAACGGCGCGGCCGGTATGATCCCGCCGTTGGCGATCGCTACCAGCAGGTCGAAATCTTCCGGGATCGGGATTTCCCGGAAACGGGTCAGCACTTCTTTGAATGTTTTTCCCGACATCGTGTCAGCGTTTGGCCAGCCATTTCAGCAGCGCGTACCCGGCTACGATCTGCAACAACATGCCCGGAACGCCGAGACGGAAATCCTGCATGGCGGTGAGGAAGCTGCCTGTGAGGGCCCATTCGAACAGCGAGCCGATGATCTGGTAAGTCAGTACGACGGCGACCATCGCCAGCATCGAAACGTTTTTCAGGTAACGGGCCGCCATAGCGGCGGCTACGGCCAGCGTGACCGATTTGATCAGGATCTCGGGCAGTACGGCGGCAGCGGGCATCCCGAACAGCGCGCTGTTCGCCAGCGGAGAGAGCACGGCCGTCAGCAGGCCGACCCGGATGCCGAATTTATAGGCTGCGATCAGCGTAAAGAAGTAGATCGGCAGCAGGATCAGTCCCCCCTGCGGAATCAGATGGCATAATTGCGGCAGAATCAGATTGCCGGCTACGAACAGCAGCGTGAACCAATAGGTCTTGGCCTGTCGGAAGTTCAGCGAATAGAGTTTTACAGTCGTTTCCATAACATAGTTGTATTTTAAAGTTATTCGATTGCGGTATTGCGGAGTATCTTCGGGGAGGAAACGTTACCTCACCTCGATCAGTTCGTATTGCATGTTTCCGATTCCGATCTTTTCGGCGTGCGTCAGTCCGGCCAGCCAGTCGGTGTCGGGATGCATCAGATGGAATTTGTCGGTGTCTTCAAAGTGTTCGTGCGGACGGCTTTCGGTAAGCCGGTTGATCGTCTGCAGCGCAGGCGCGTGGATCACCAGGTCGGCGCAGGCTTTGTCCAGGGCTACCGGGTCGAATGAAGCGGCGATTCCGAGGTCGGGGACGACGGCGGCGTCGTTGTGATTCCAGCAGTCGCATTCCGGCGAGACGTTCATGATGAAGCTGACATGGAAGTTCGGCTTGTCTTTCAGCACGGCCTTCGTGTATTCGGCGATTTTGTAGTTCAGGCGTTCCGATGTATCGTTGGCCCCCATCGACGCGCTGTCGTACTGGCATAACGCGATGCATTGTCCGCAGCCGACGCACTTCGAGTAGTCGATCTCGGCTTTCCGTTCCGGGTTCAGGTGTATGGCGTCGTGCGCGCAGTGTTTTACGCAGATGTTGCAGCCTCGGCAGTTTTCCGTTTTGACGACGGGCTGGGCCGCGCAGTGCAGTTCCAGCTTGCCGCCGACGCTGGCGCAACCCATGCCGAGGTTCTTCAGCGTACCGCCGAATCCGGTCTGTTCGTGTCCTTTGAAATGGGTCATCGAGATGACAATGTCTGCGTCGGCGACGGCCGCGCCGATTTTCGGTGCTTTGCAGTATTCGCCGTCGATTTCGATTTCCCGGTAGTCGATGCCTTTCAGTCCGTCGGCAATGATGACCTGACATTGTGCGGAGATCGGGTTGTAGCCGTTCTCCATAGCGCTCTGTAGGTGGTCGACGGCATTCGCGCGTCGTCCCGAATAGAGCGTGTTGGCGTCGGTCAGGAACGGTTTCGCGCCGAGCGAACGCAGCAGTCCGGCCATCCGGGCGGCGTACTGGGGCCGCAGGTAGGCCATGTTGCCCGGTTCCCCGAAATGAATCTTGATCGCGGCGAAACGGTTCTCGAAATCGATGCCGGCGATGCCCGCCCGGCGAACCAGTCGCTCCATTTTGTCCAGCAGGTTGCTGGTCGGCGTGGTGCGGAGGTTTGTGAAAAATACTTGAGAAGAAGCCATGTCCTGAATAAATTGGGTTGAAGCCGACTTTGTAGCGAGTCGGCGATTTTTGCCCAAAAGATACGGATTTTTAGAAAAAGATTCTAATTTTCCCATTGAAAAAGCGGATCGAGGACGATTCCGGATTTTGCGGATCTGATCTTTCGCGTACGGACGGGCGGTTGTACCGCAAAAGCGATGTTTTTCGGGAAAGGCGTCGTGCGAAACGAAAAATCCCGGCCGGAGCCGGGATTTGCAGAGAAAAATAACGAATATTCTATTTCATATGTTTGTGTACGTCGCGCAGTTGGAAGGCGAAAATACAGGCTGACATCCCGGCGAAAAGCAGCGAAATGCCTACCCAGATGATCACGGCCGCCGTCCCGAACAGTATCGGCTGGAACAGGATCCACATCGAAAGCAGCAGCAGTAGGACGCCGCTTACGATCGTCCATCCCGAACCGGGAACGTTCATCGCGTTCATGTCGCTACCCAGTCCGATCGCGCTGAAGCTGCGGAACAACAACCAGAAAGCGAGGAAGATCGGCAGCGTCGCTGCGGACAGCGCCGTATTCAAGATCAGGATGACGCCCAAGATCACCTCGATGATGCCGCCGGCCAGCATCCATCCGCGTCCGGTCATGTAGTGTTTATTGCCGGCCGAAAGAATGATCTGGAACAGGCCGGAAAAGAAGATCAGAAAACCGAACATCAGCGACATGCCCAGGTAACTTTGCGCCGGGTACAGGAATACGACCAGGCCGATGATGAATAGCGCGATGCCGGTCAGCAGCAGCAACCACCAGTAACGGATCGCCTGTTTCGAATGTTCGAGCAGCGTTTCAAAAGAATTGTCCATAGTTTGATTTTTTAATGAAATATTACTTAATTTTGAACGATAGAAAATTTTATATACCGAGCGATTCGTTTCGACCCCGTCAAACGGACGGAAGGGTTCGAACGGTTTGTCGGGTAACGCCGTAACGGAGTGCTCATTTTCAGTGCCAGTTTTGCGAAATCCCGGGTCACGCCGTTTTTTGCGGGATAGAAAAGTCCGAACGAAACAGACCGGAAAGGAATATCCTTTTCATATCTCATGGAATTATGTCGCCGGATCGGGAGAGTGTCGGCGTATGCGGATGAAAATGAAAACGCCCCGAAATCGTATGATATTCCGGGGCGTTATTTTTCGGAATCGTTTTTTACAGGCCGTGCGCGGACAATAATTCGGCCATCTGGACAGCCATTTCGGCCGCTTTTTTCGCGGCCGTGTCGGCAAAGAGTTCCGATCGGTCGGCATAAATGATCCCGCGCGAGGAATTGACCAGCAGGCCGCAACGGTCGTTCATCCCGTAACGGGCCACTTCTTTGAGGCTGCCGCCCTGCGCGCCCACTCCCGGGACGAGCAGGAAATGGTTCGGGATCAGTTCCCGGATTCCTTTCAGCATCCGGGCTTGCGTCGCGCCGACGACGTACATCATGTTTTCGGCCGTGCCCCATCCGCTCGATACGTCGATCACTTTTTCATAAAGATAGCCGCCCTCTTCGAGCCGCTGCATTTCGAAATCGGCGGCGCTCGGGTTGGATGTCAGCGCCAGAACGACCGCCCATTTGCCGTCGAAGCGGAGGAACGGGTCGACCGTGTCGCGTCCCATGTACGGAGACAACGTCACCCCGTCGGCCAGATCTTGGCTGAAAAAGGCGCGGGCGTACATCTGCGACGTATTGCCGATATCGCCCCGTTTGGCGTCGGCGATAATCATGATTTCGGGATAGTTATCCCGGATATATCGCACCGTTTTGACGAAACTTTCCCAGCCTTTCGCGCCGTTTTCCTCGTAAAAAGCGAGGTTGGGCTTGTAGCATACGGCGTATGCCGCCGTGGCGTCGACGATCGCCCGGTTGAAGGCGAAAACCGGATCGTCTTCGGACAGCAGGCGCTGCGGGATTTTGTTCGGATCGGTGTCCAGGCCTACGCACAGGAAACTGCGTTTCCGCCTGATCTGTTCGAAAAGTTCCGATGAAGTCATGGAGTATTCGTTTTTGAGGTTCGTTACTCTTCGCTCGCGCGCAGCCGTTCGGCATTCTCTGCTACCTGTAACTTGTCGATAATCTCCTGGATGTCGCCGTCCATCACGGCGCTCAGGTTGTAGAGCGTCAGGTTGATCCGGTGGTCGGTCACGCGGCCTTGCGGATAGTTGTAGGTGCGGATCTTGGCGCTGCGGTCGCCGGTCGACACCATCGTCTTACGCTTGCCGGCGATCTCGTCGAGGTATTTTTGGTACTCCAGGTTGTAAATACGGGTACGCAACTCTTCGAACGCCTTGTCGAAGTTCTTCAACTGCGATTTCTGATCCTGGCACTGCACGACGATGCCCGTCGGGATGTGGGTCAGCCGAATCGCCGAATAGGTCGTGTTGACCGACTGGCCGCCGGGCCCCGATGCGCAAAAAATATCCTTGCGGATGTCATTCATATTGATTTCCAGGTCGAACTCTTCGGCTTCGGGCAGTACGGCCACCGACGCGGCCGACGTGTGTACGCGGCCTTGGGTTTCGGTCTGCGGCACGCGCTGTACGCGGTGTACGCCCGATTCGTATTTCAGCACGCCGTAGACGCTGTCGCCGATCACTTTCATCACGATCTCCTTGAATCCGCCCGAAGTGCCCTCGCTCATGCTGTTGATCTCGTATCTCCAACCGCGTTTCTCGATGTATTTGGTATACATGCGAAACAGGTCGCCGGCGAACAGGGCCGCTTCGTCGCCGCCGGTTCCGCCGCGGATTTCGACGATGGCGTTCTTGCTGTCCTGCGGGTCGGCCGGGATCAGCAGCAGCTTGATCTCCTCTTCCAGCCGCTCGAGTTCCGGTTCCAACTCGGCGACCTCCATGCGCGCCATTTCGCGCAGTTCGTCGTCCTTTTCGGTCGTGAGGATCTCTTTGGCTTCGGCGAGGTGGTTCAGCGCCGTCCGGTATTTTTCGCTGGTTTCGACCACCGGCTGCAGTTCTTTATACTCTTTGTTCAGCGCTACGAATTTTTTCATATCGGCGATCACTTCCGGATCGGTCATCTGCTGGCCGATCTCTTCGTATTTGATCTTCAGTCCGTCGAGGCGTGAAAGTATCGAATTTTCTGACATAAAAATGATAATTATCGGATGATGCTCCCTGCGAGGCGTTTCCGGTGCGCAACGCGTTCCTTTTGAGAAACTGGGGATTGCACCTGCCGGATGCGATCCGCCGGCCGCCGGAAGCGTCACAAAGGTAAACATTTTTTTGATTTTTCGTATCTTGCGCCCGTTTCGTACGACTATGAAGAATACGCTGCTCAAAATCGCCGGATACCTGGCCGTCGGGCTCGGTTTCGTCGGGGCTTTCGTTCCGATGCTCCCGACCACGCCTTTTCTGCTGCTGGCCGTTTACTGCTTTTCGAAAAGCGATCCCCGGATGAACCGCTGGATGCTTCAGAACCGGGTTTTCGGCCGCTACCTGCGCGATTACAGGAGCGGTCAGGGAATCCCGCTGTCGGTCAAGATAACCGTGTTGTCGGTGATGTGGAGTTCCATGCTGTTCGTCGGCATCGTATTTAATAGCCGGATTTGGGTCGCCGTTTTGCTTTTTACCGTATCTTTGTTCGTCTCGATCCATATTCTGAGAATCAAAACCGCTTGCCGTGAAGAACGAAAAGATCGTCATACTGAGTCCGACGGAGCCTGAAATAGCGCCTTTCCGCTACGGTGCCGCCGACGGGCCCGAAATCCGGATCGCCGGGGTCGGCCCGTATCGCTGCGCTGTGACGACAATGGCGGCGGTCCGCGATTGCGACCCGCAGTTGTTGATCCTTGCCGGGATCGCGGGGGCGTATCCCGGCAGCGGATTGTCCGTCGGGCAGACGGTGCTGGTCGCTTCGGAGTGCGCCGCCGATGCCGGTTCGTTCGTGGCCGGCGATTTCACGCCGAAGTTCAGTGGGCGTTACGACTGCCCGTGGCTGCCGGCAGGGGTTCCGTTCCGTGCGGTCGATAGCAACAGCGTCGGCGTCGCGGGTACTCCGTTCGCCGATCGCGTCGGGGTGCAGATCGAGAATATGGAAGGCGCGGCGTTCTTTTATGCCTGCCTGCAGTGCGGAGTGCCGTTCCTGGAACTGCGCGCCGTTTCCAACCGCGTCGGCGATCCGTTTCCGGAATGGGACGTCCGGGGGGCGGTGACCGCGTTGGCCGACTCGCTGTGCGAATTGTTGCATTTCTTAAATACCGAGCGAACATGAAATTACAGCTTCATATATCGACTTGTCCGAACGATACGTTCATGTTCGATGCGATGGTGCACCGCCGTATCGACACCGAGGGTCTCGAATTCGACCTTTCGCTGGCCGATATCGAACAACTGAACGCCGGAGCGTTGCAAGGCGTTCCGGACATTTCGAAATTGAGTTATGCGGTCGTGCCGCAGTTGCTCGACCGTTACCGGGTGTTGCACAGCGGCAGCGCGCTGGGGCGCGGCAACGGGCCGCTGCTGGTCAGCCGCCACCGGATTTACCCGGACGAAGTGAGCGGTATCCGGGTGGCGATCCCCGGCGAGCACACGACGGCCAACCGCCTGTTGGCGACGTTGTATCCGGGCGTGACCGACAAGCGGGTCTATCTTTTCTCGGACGTGGCCGACGCCGTAATGAGCGACGAATGCGACGCCGGGGTGCTGATCCACGAAGGACGTTTTACGTACCGCGAAAAAGGGTTGCGGCTGGTGGCCGATCTCGGCGAGGAGTGGGAGAAAAAGACCGGACTGCCGTTGCCGCTCGGCGCGATCGCCGTATCGCGGCGATTCGACCGGCAGACGCAGCGGAAGATCGACCGGGTGTTGCGACGCAGCGTCGAATTCGCGTTCGCCGAGCCGTCGGCTTCGGCGGAATTCGTGCGCGGGTATGCGCAGGAACTCAGCGAGGAGGTGACGCGCCGGCATATCGAATTGTTCGTAAACGAATATTCGGTCGATCTGGGGGCCGAAGGAAAGAAGGCGGTGTGCGCGTTGCTGGAAAGAAAAGAAGAGGAGATTTTCGTATGATGCGCGAAACATTGCGGCGGCTGGCGGCCGAAGACAACCTGCGGACGCTGCCCGAAATAGGGATCGACGGGAAATACGTCGTTTACGAAGGTCGTAAATACCTGAATCTGTCGTCTAACGATTACCTGGGCCTTTCGTGCAGCGGCCTGCACCGGGAGTTTATGCGGCGGATGACCGACGGAGGGGATTTTCTGCTTAGTAATCCGTCTTCGCGGCTGATTACCGGCAACAGTCCGGATTACGGACGGCTTGAGATGGCGCTGTCGGAACTGTTCGGCGGGCGTGCCGTACTAGTCGTCGGCTGCGGTTACATGGTCAATTCGGGCGTGCTGCCGGCCGTTACCGGCAAGGGGGATCTGGTACTGGCCGACAAGCTGGTGCATGCCAGCCTGATCGACGGACTCAGGTTGTGCGAAGCCGACTGGAAACGGTTCAACCACAACGATACGGGACATTTGGAGCGATTATTGGCCGCCCACCGTCGTTCGTACCGGAACGTTTGGATCGTGACCGAATCGATTTTTAGCATGGATGGCGATCGCGCGCCGCTGAAAGAGCTGGCCGCGCTGAAACGGCGTTACGACGCGAAGCTGTATGTCGACGAAGCGCACGGATTCGGGGCCTGCGGGCCGCAGGGATGCGGAGTCGCCGCGGAGATGGGCGTCGGGGACGATTGCGATGTCCGTATTGCGACGCTCGGCAAAGCGCTCGCGTCGCAGGGGGCGTTCGTCGTTACGGACGGGCTGACGCGCGATTTCTTGATTAACCGGCTCCGGACGCTGATCTTCTCGACGGCGCTGCCTCCGATTTCGCTGCGCTGGTCGGAATACCTGGTGCGGCGTTTGCCGGAGATGGAAGACCGCCGCGCCCGGCTGCGGGAATTTTCGCGGTTGATTACCGGGGATGCGTACCGTTCCCACATCGTTCCGCTGCCGGCCGGAGAAAACGGCCGGGCGATTGAAATGAGCCGGCGTTTCCGCGAAGCGGGCTACTGGGTGATGCCGGTTCGTTATCCGACGGTGCCGAAAGGGAAAGCTCGGGTGCGCGTGTCGCTCAGCGCGGCGCTCACGGCCGACGAAATCCGAAAATTTACCGAAATATGCGCAAGTATTGGTTGACGCGGGACGGGAATCCCGGCCTGATCCTTTTCATGCTGGGCTGGGCGGCGGATCATCACGCGGTCGAGCACCTCGCGCCCGAGGGGTACGATATGCTCTGCGTATACGATTACCGTACGCTGGAACCGTTCGCTGCGGAGGAGTTTTCCGCCTACCGGAATGTCACGCTTTTTGCATGGTCGTTCGGGGTGTGGGCCGCCGAACGGACGTGCCGCGACGTTGCGTCGGATTGCGCCGTCGCGCTGGGCGGAACGCCCTATCCGGTGGACGACCGTTTCGGCATTCCGCGCAGGGCGTTCCTGGCGACGCTCCGGGGACTGCGCGGCAGCGGGGCGGAAACGTTCAACCGCCGCGCCTACGGCGCGGATTACGACCGGCTCGCCCCGTTTTTCGACGAGCGGCCGTTCGAAGACAAACTCGACGAACTCGGCGTGCTGTTCGAACGCTCCGCCGAACCGTATACGCCGTCGCTGGATTGGACGGCGGCGGTCGTGGGCGACCGGGACGCGATTTTCCCGCCGGCGAACATGCTTGCCTACTGGAAAGAAAAGGCCGTCGTAAAACCGTTGCCGCACTACCCTTTCGGCGATCCCGGCATCGTGTCCGGCTACTTAAAAAAAGATTGAAAATGACAACCGATAAACAGTTACTCAAAAAACGTTTTGCCGCCACGTTCCGGCAGTACGATTCGCTGGCCGTCGTTCAGCAGGAGATCTGCGGCCAGTTGGACGAAATGATCGGGCGGATCTGCCCCGGGCGGATCGGCCGGGCGATGGAGGTCGGCTGCGGAACCGGCTTCCTTACGCGCTACCTGCTGCGGCGCTATCCGGACGCCGAATGGATCGTCAACGACCTGATCGAAGAATCGGAAATCTATTTGCGGCCTTATGCGTCCGGACACTATGTGGAATACCTGTGGGGCGATGCGGAACTGCTGCCGCTGCCCGGAGAGCTGGATATGATCGCGTCGGCGTCGGCCGTGCAGTGGTTCGACAACCTGCCGCTTTTTATCGACCGCGCGGTCGGGAGCCTTTGCTGCGGCGGTTACTTCGCGTTTACGACGTTCGGTACCGACAATTTCCGGGAGATCCGGGCTACGACCGGCGAAGGGTTGCATTACTATACCAGCGAGCAGTTGCAGGAGTTGTTGACCGCTGCCGGATACGGGATCGTCGAAACGCTCGAATACACGCGCCATCTGCCGTTCGACACTCCGGCCGACGTATTGCGGCATATCAAGGCCACCGGCGTGAACTCGATCCGCAAGGCGCGCTGGGGAAAGCAACAGTTGATGGATTTCGAAACGGCTTACCGGGAACATTTCAGTATGCCGGACGGTCGCGTCGCGCTGACCTACCATCCGATCCTCGTCCTGGCGCAGAAAAAGTAAAAAAGCACAGCAGGGCTTGTAAGCCGGGTTCTGTACCTTCGCGAGCGAAGGCCTCTGTCATTTATCTAGGCCGGCGGTCACCCGCACGGCTCGTCAGCAACCTACCCCCCGACATCGGACGAGCAGCCCTACAACTGCCGGTATACATGGTCTTGCAACCCGCGGGACGTACTGACCGGCACGTGTCGCCACGGCCGCGGTGGGCTCTTACCCCGCCTTTTCACCCTTACCGTCCTTGCGGACGGCGGTCGTTTTCTGTTACGCTTGCCATTCCCTCGCGAGAATCTTCCCGTTAGGAAGCGCGGCGCTCTGCGTTGCCCGGACTTTCCTCCCCTCCCGTATGCGAACCAAAATATCGTCGAATGCATTCCGGCCCCGGGAGCAGCGACAGAGCTTCCCTGCTGTGCCCCGCAAAGGTAATCAAATGAAACCGAAATACGGGCCGTCCCGCCGTTAATTTTATCTTCCGGAGAATCGTCGTCCGGAAGTTCCTGCCGGTAGGCCGTGAAAAAAGCCGGCACCTTATTTTCAGGCGCCGGCCTTGTAGAAAGTCGATACGGCGGGTTACTTGCTGATTGTAAATTCTTTGAGCGTGTTGCCTCCGGTGTCCGTCACCTTCGCTTTCAGCGTGCGTCCGTCGATATCGATCCGTGCGACGCTTTCGGTGCTGTTGACGATTACCGGGAAAGTCAGTCGGTCGTACTTGTCCGGCGACATGAATTCGTAAGCGTGGGTGTGCCCGGAAATCATCAGGTCGATCTTCGCTTGGTTGTACAGCGGTAGGAATTTGTCCGTGATGTCCTGTATCCCGTGGCGCTCGGGATTGTCGCTCTCCATGTGCGAAAGCGGCGGGAAATGGTTCATCACGATGCGCCATTTCGCGCTTTTGTACGCTTTCGAGCGTATCAGTTCGCCGAACCAGGCGGCCTGTTCGGTACGGTATCCGTCGAAGTCGGTCAGTCCGGCGTAGACCCAGAAATCGTCCGGCTTGTCCTCGCCGCAGTCGAACACGATGAACATGATGTCGCCCACGCGGTAGGCTCCGTAATATTTTCCGCTGCTTTTCGGAACGTAGCGGGCGTATTCGCGGGCCATGTTGCCGCGCGTTTCGTGGTTGCCGCGCACCAGTACGAACGGTTTTTCCGAGGCGAACAGCTCGACGCTTTTATCGATGAAGCTCCGGAACGGCGTTTCTTCGTTGTCGTAGTAATTCATCATGTCGCCGACGTAGAAAATCATATCGGCGCTGCCGACGCCGGCCTGGTTCAGCAGGCGGCCCAGTTTATCGGGCTGCTGATGCATGTCGCTCAGCGCGATGAACGAGCAGGCGGTCGCTTTCGGATCCGGAGTCGAGAAGCGGCGCCAGGGCGAGACGATGCTGTCGCCGAACGTCACTTTGTAAGGCTGGAAGTCGGCGATTTGCTTCGAACAGAGCCGGTACTGGTAACGGGTGTCCGGCCGGAGGTTTTCGACGCGAATCACGTTGAACGTGTTGTAGGCGTCGCGCAAGCCGTTCCTGACGGTGTAGTGTCGTTCGGCTTCTCCGCCGTCCGGTTTCACTTCCACCCACGAAAAGCCTTTGTCGCTGGTCGTAAAGACGAATGTGACCGCGTGTTCGGAGAGTTCTTGCAGATATGGGCCGTGGTTGAACGTGTACGACTGTGCCGACGCGGTATATAATACGGCCAGTAGGCCGAGAAAACAAAAGACGATTTTTTTCATCGAGATGTTCGTTTAGTGATTTTTCGAATACCAAAAGTACGAAAAAAAGGGATTCGCCGGTCGGATATGGCTCGAAACCGTTCGTTTTTTATTTCCTTTGCAGGAAAATCCGGTTCGCCGGTCAACTGTGCATGAAACAAAATATCTGTATATCCGATTACGATTATCCGCTGCCCGAGGAGCGGATCGCCAAATTTCCGCTGGAACGCCGCGAGCAGTCGAAACTGTTGCTCTGCCGCGACGGACGGGTTTCGGAAGACCGTTTTTTCGAAGTGGGGAAATACCTGCCCGAAGGCAGCCTGTTGGTGTTCAACAATACGAAAGTAATCCGGGCGCGGCTCGTTTTCTATAAGGAAACCGGAGCCCGGATCGAAATATTCTGCCTCGAACCGCATGATCCGGCCGATTACGAGCGGGCGTTCGCCGCCAAAGAAAGTTCCGAGTGGTCGTGCATCGTCGGTAACCTGAAAAAGTGGAAGGACGGCCCGTTGCATATCGATTTCGAACTGAGCGCATGTTCCTGCCGCCTGAGCGCCGAAAAGGTATCCGCCGGGGAGAAGGAACAAATCGTCCGGTTCCGCTGGGATGTCGACTTGTCGTTCGGGCAACTGCTCGAAACGCTCGGGCGGATTCCGATTCCGCCCTATTTGCGCCGCGAAAGCGAGGAACTGGACAACAGCCGCTACCAGACAGTCTATTCGAAGTTCGAGGGATCGGTCGCCGCGCCGACCGCCGGCCTGCATTTTACGCCCGAACTGATCGAATCGCTGCGTCGGGCCGGGCATCCGACCGACGAGGTGACCCTGCACGTCGGGGCCGGCACTTTCCTGCCGGTCAAAACGGACCGCGTGATCGACCACCGGATGCATACCGAGCATTTCGAGTTTTCGGTTTCCACGATCCGGAATCTGATCGCATACGACGGGCGCGTTACCGCGGTGGGAACGACCAGCGTGCGGACGCTCGAATCGCTGGCGGCGCTCGGCTACCGCATTGTCCGCGACGGGGAGCCGGATCCGGAACGAGTCGTCGGGCAATGGGAAATTTACGACATTCCCGACGGGCTGGACGGCCGGGAATTGCTGGCGGCGTTGGCGGACTATATGGAACGGGAGCGGTTGCAGAAGATCAAAACCTCCACGCGGATCATGATTATGCCCGGATACCGGTTTCGGGTCGTGAACAGCCTGATAACCAACTTTCACCAACCGAAGAGCACGCTGTTGCTGTTGGTGTCGGCCTTTATCGGCGAGGATTGGCGCAGGGCGTACCGCTATGCGTTGGACAACGGGTTCCGGTTTTTAAGTTACGGGGACAGTTCGCTGTTGATTCGGTAAAGATGGGGATTTCGTATAAGATAACGGATTGGCTGCCGACTTCGGTCAAAGAGGTTCGAGCGCGCGGGTGGGACGAACTGGATGTGATCTTGTTCTCCGGGGACGCTTATGTCGATCATCCGTCGTTCGGGGCCGCCGTGATCGGCCGGTTGCTGGAGGCCGAAGGACTGCGCGTGGCGATCGTGCCGCAGCCGAACTGGCGGGACGACCTGCGCGATTTTCGCAAGCTGGGCAAGCCGCGGCTGTTTTTCGGCGTGTCGGCCGGAAGCATGGACTCGATGGTCAACCACTATACGGCCAACAAGCGGCTGCGCAGCGACGACGCCTATACGCCCGGCGGAAAGGCCGGTTTCCGGCCCGATTATGCCGTAACGGTTTATACCCGCATTTTAAAACGGCTTTTCCCGGATACGCCGGTCGTGATCGGCGGGATCGAGGCTTCGCTGCGCCGGGCCGCGCATTACGATTACTGGAGCGACTCTCTGAAACCTTCCGTGCTGGTCGACAGCGGGGCCGATCTGCTGACTTACGGCATGGGCGAACGGGTGGTGCTCGACATCGCGCGGGCGATGCACAACGGTTACAACCTGAACCTGCTGCGCAAATTGCGTCAGGTGGCCTTCCTGGCCGACGATAGGTATGTGGATTCGCTCGGCGACGAGGCGTTGAGGCTGCACGGTTTTGAAAAATGTCTGAAAGATAGGCGGGCGTTCGGCGAGAATTTCGTCCGGATCGAAACCGAATCGAATCGGATGGAAGCCCGGACGCTGGTCGAGCCGGTCGGCGACCGTTTCGTCGTGATCAATCCGCCGTATCCGAAACTGTCCGAACAGGAGCTGGACCACAGTTTCGGCCTGCCCTATACCCGCTTGCCGCATCCGCGCTATAACGGCAAAGGCGATATTCCGGCTTACGAGATGATTAAATTTTCGGTGAACCTGCATCGGGGCTGTTTCGGCGGGTGCAGTTTCTGCACGATTTCGGCGCATCAGGGCAAGTTCGTTTCGAGCCGCAGCGAGGAGTCGGTGCTCGACGAAGTGCGGAAACTGACGCGGATGCCGGGTTTCAAAGGATATATTTCCGACCTGGGCGGGCCGTCGGCCAATATGTACCGGATGGGCGGGCGCAACGAAGCGTTGTGCCGCAAATGCAGCCGTCCGTCGTGCATCTATCCGTCGCTGTGCCGCAACCTGAACAACGACCACCGGCCGTTGATGGAACTGTACCGTAAGGTAGACCGGTTGGCCGGAGTCAAAAAATCGTTTATCGGCAGCGGAATACGCTACGATCTGTTCGGCGACAACAACCGGGATTACCTGCGCGAAGTGGTCGTGAACCACGTATCCGGGCGGCTGAAAGTGGCTCCCGAACATACCGAGGACGGCGTGCTGCGGCTGATGCGCAAACCGTCGTTCGCGCTGTTCCGCGACCTGAACGAACGTTTTCAGAAAATATGCCGGGACGAGGGATTGAATTATCAGTTGATCCCCTATTTCATTTCGAGCCATCCGGGGTGTACCGAACGGGATATGCGCAACCTGGCGGCCGAGACGCGGCGGCTGCATTTCCGGCTCGAACAGGTGCAGGACCTGACCCCCACCCCGATGACGCTGTCGTCGGTGATGTTTTACACGGGCGAAAATCCGTACACGGACGAAAAAGTGTATGTCGCGCGTTCGCAGGACGAAAAGCGAAGGCAGAAAAGTTATTTTTTCGGATGGAAAGACCGGCGCGGCGAACGGTAAGTCCGAAAAATCGCCGCGGTCTTTCCCCGTGTCGATTAAAATCGTATCTTTACATGACCGTTGAGAATTGAATTATGGCAAAACGTTACACCCCGAATCCGAACAATGAAGAGGCTGCGGCCGCGCTGACCGATACGGTCGGGTTGATTCCGCCGCAGTCCGTCGAACTGGAAGAGGCCGTGCTCGGCGCCCTGATGCTCGAAAAGGACGCCGTGATCGAAATACAGGGGATCATCACTCCCGAAGCTTTTTACAAAGAGGCGCACCAGATCATCTACAAGGCGATCATGGAGCTGTCGATGGAACTCAAACCGATCGACCTGTATACCGTTACCGAAAAACTGAAGCAAACCCGCAAACTGTCTGCAGTGGGCGGTGCGGCCTACCTCGCGCAGTTGACCCAGAAGGTGGGATCGGCGGCGCATATCGAATTTCACAGCAAAATTATCGCCCAGAAGTTCGTCCAGCGCGAGCTGATCCGCGCGGCGACCGAGATACAGAAGAAAGCGTACGACGAGTCGATGGACGTAACCGACCTGATCGACTTGGCCGAAGGCGAGATTTTCAAAGTGTCCGAAGGCCACGTGAAGCGCGACGTGCAGAAGTCGCGCGATATCCTGACTAAAACGCTGCTCGCGATCGAGGAGGCTTCGAAACGCGAGGGCGGGTTTAGCGGCGTGCCGACCGGGTTTACGCACCTTGACCGGCTGACGCTCGGCTGGCAGCCTTCCGACCTGATTATCATTGCGGCGCGCCCGTCGATGGGTAAGACGGCTTTCGTGTTGTCGCTGGCGCGCAACGTGGCGGTCGATTTCGAAAAAGGGGTTGCCTTCTTCTCGCTCGAAATGAGCGCCGAGCAGTTGATGATGCGTCTGATCGTCGGCGAGTCGGGACTCGACTCGCGCGACGTGCGCAACGGACAGTTGACGCCCGAGCAGTGGAAGCATCTCGAATCGTCGATCAAGCCGTTGGCCGGTGCGCCGCTGTTTATCGACGATACGCCGGCCCTGTCGATTTACGAGTTTCGTTCGAAGGTGCGCCGGCTGAAGACGCAGTACGATATCCAACTGGTGATTATCGACTACCTGCAGTTGATGACCGCCGCGGTCGATACGCGCGGCGGAAATCGCGAGCAGGAGGTGGCGATGATTTCGCGTTCGCTGAAGGCGATCGCCAAAGAGCTGAACATCCCGATCATCGCGCTTTCGCAGTTGAACCGTTCGGTCGAGTCGCGCGGCGGCAACAAACGGCCGCAACTGTCCGACCTGCGTGAATCGGGCGCCATCGAGCAGGACGCCGACTTGGTGGCCTTTATCCACCGCCCGGAGTATTACGGGCTGATGACCGACGAGGACGGCACTCCCACGCAGGGCATGGCCGAGATCATCGTCGCCAAGCACCGTAACGGCGCGGTTGATACGATTAAGTTGCGTTTCCGCAAAGAACAGGCGAAATTCATGGATTACGACGATATTTCCGGCGACGGGTTTTCGATGGACAGCAGCATGAATTCCGAATTCGGATCGGCTATCGACGGCGGAAATGCCGGCGGCGGAGCAATGAACGATTTCGGCGGGTATGGCGAATTCGGCGTGCCGTCGGGATCGGCGCCGAACAAGCTCGGCGGTTTCGGCACGCCGCCGGACGATGAGAATCCGCCGTTCTAAACGAGAAAAGGATTTGATTTTTGAATAACCGCTTCGGATCTGTCCGGGGCGCGTAGCAACGCAACAGACTGTTATGTTCGTTAAGAGTTACGGAAGCGCCGTTGTCGGCATCGAGGCGATCACGGTCGCCGTCGAGGTGAATATCTCGGCGGGGATCGGACTCTACATGGTCGGACTGCCGGACAATGCGGTGCGCGAAAGCCAGGAACGTATCCGGGCCGCTTTCGAAAACTGTTCGTACAAGATGAGCGGTCGGAAGGTGATCGTCAACCTTGCCCCGGCCGATATCCGCAAAGAAGGGTCGGCTTACGATCTGCCGATCGCGGTGGCTGTTTTGGCGGCTACCGAACAGGTGGATTCGGCTCCGCTGGCTCGTTATGTGCTGATGGGCGAGTTGTCGCTGGACGGTTCGCTGTTGCCGGTACGGGGCGCGTTGCCGATCGCCATACAGGCGCAGAAAGAGGGATTTAAAGGGGTTATCCTGCCGAAACAGAATGCGGCGGAGGCGGCGGTCGTCGGATCGCTGGAGGTTTACGGAGCCGGTCATCTGCGCGAGGTGGTCGGATTCCTGTGCGGGGAGCATACCCTTTCGCGGACAACGGTCGATCTCGAAGGACGATTCCGGGAAAATGCCGAACGGTTCGACGTCGATTTCGGCGACGTCCGGGGGCTGGCGCATGTGAAACGGGCGCTGGAGATCGCGGCGGCCGGCGGGCACAACGTACTGATGATCGGGCCTCCGGGGTCGGGCAAAACGATGCTGGCGCGGCGTATGCCGTCGATTATGCCGCCGATGACGTTGCAGGAGGCGCTCGAAACCACGAAGATACATTCGGTAGCCGGGAAGCTCGGCGCCGAAACGGGTCTGTTGGTGACGCGGCCTTTCCGGTCGCCGCATCATCTGACTTCTCAGGCCGCTCTGGTCGGCGGCGGAACGTCGCCCCAGCCCGGCGAAATATCGCTGGCCCACAATGGAATCCTGTTCGCCGACGAACTGCCCGAGTTCGGACGCAGCCTGTTGGAGACGCTGCGTCAGCCGATGGAAGATAAAGTAATCACGGTCTCCCGTTCGAAATACACGGTGCAGTATCCGGCCAATTTCATGCTGGTCGCTTCGATGAACCCGTGTCCGTGCGGTTATTATAACCATCCGACCAAAGCGTGCGTCTGTTCGCATGGGGCGGTATCCAAATACCTGAACCGGATTTCGGGGCCTATGCTCGACCGGATCGACCTGCACATTGAGGTGATTCCTGTGGATTTTTCGGAGTTGTCGCAACCGGGGGCTGCGGAGAGCAGCGCCGCAATCCGCAGCCGCGTGGTGGCTGCACGGCAGGTTCAGACCGAACGTTTCGCCGGAACACCGGTATATACCAACGCCATGATGAACAGCCGTCAGTTGCGGGAATTCTGTCCGCTTTCGGCCGAATCGAGCGCTTTGTTACGCAAGGCGATGGAACGTTTCAACCTGTCGGCGCGGGCCTACGACCGGATTCTCAAGGTTTCGCGGACGATCGCCGATCTGGCAGGAGGCGGGCGGATCGAACCGGCGCATATCGCCGAGGCGATCGGTTACCGGACGCTTGACCGCGATACGTGGGGCGCTTAAAAACCGACGGACGCGATGCAACTTTCCGATAAAATCGACATAACGCCTTTTGCGAGGATACTTCCGTTTTTCGCGGCGGGTATTCTCGCTTTCCGGTATGTGACCGCCCCCGACTGGCTGATCGTCGCGGCCGCCGTTATCGGCTATGCCGTCGCATGGCGGCAGCGTAAAGGTTCCTGCCGGTGGTGGACGGTGGCTGTCGCGCTCTTCTTTTCGGGGATACTGGTTACGGCCGTGAGCGCCCAGAAGGAAGCGATGCCGCGCGGCGAAAGGCTGGCTATGGTGCTCGAAGTCGGACAGAATCCGGTTTCGAACGGCCGGTGGCGGCAGACCGTGGCTCGTGTGGGGGCATACCGGCCGCTGGACTCTGCCGGGAGCGGTTGGCGGGGCGTCGATGAAAAAGTCGAATTGCGGGTCGATACGGCGGAACGGGTCGCCGTGGGCGAGCAATTGTACGTGGTGGGCTACCTGAATCCCGTGGATACGGCCGGGAGTCGCTACGGGACGCTAATGCGCAGCCGCGGAATCGGCGCGCGCGTCTATGTGCGCGGGGATCAGGTGATTTCGCGCCTGCCAGGGAACGGGCGCCGGGCGACCCGTTATGCGGCGGCGCTGCAACGGTGGGCGGTCGAACGTATCCACCGGCTGCATGTCGGCGAGAGGGAACAGGAATTGCTGTCGGCTCTGATCGCAGGGGATAAACGGAACCTTGACCGCAGGCTGAAAGCGGACTATTCGAAAACCGGCGTGGCGCATATTCTGGCCGTGTCGGGACTGCATATGGGATTCGTGCTGGTGATTGCCAACCTGCTGTTCGGTTGGACGGTGCTGCTGCGGTACGGTCATGTGGCGAAAAACGTACTGGTCATATCGGCGTTGTGGTTTTATGCCGTGATGGCGGGGCTGTCGCCGTCTGCTGTGCGGGCGGCGCTGATGCTTTCCGCCGCACAGTTGGCCCTGGCCTGTTCGGTTCCGGGAAACGGTTACAACGTCGTGCTCGGCGCGGCGACGCTGATGCTCGCCGCCAATCCGTTCTATCTTTACGACCTCAGTTTCCAGTTGTCGTTTATGGCCGTGCTATCGATCCTGTTTTTCTATCCGCGACTGTATCGCAGAAAACTATGCCGCAACCGGATCGCCGATGCGGTGTGCAGTTCGGTGTTGCTCGGCGCGGCGGCGCAGATCGGGACGCTTCCGCTGGTCGCCTGGAATTTCGGGAATATACCTATAATTTCGCTGATCATTAATCCGTTGGTTATCCTGACGGCCTTTTTGTCCGTTTTTACGGGGATTTTGTGGGTGCTTTTCGCTTTTCCCGGACTCAACGCGGTCTTCAGCGCGGTAGCGGGTGCTTTGTTGCAGGCGCAGAACGGGATCGTAACGTGGGCCGCCGGCACGCCCGTCGCTTCGGTTTCGGGCGTGCGCTTCGACGGGTACGGCGCGGCGGCCGCTTATGTCGTATTGGCGGCGTTGGCCGTCGGGTTGAAATGGCGGGAGGATTCTCGCAAAGAATATTTCGGGGGAGTCGCCCGTTGAATTTGGAACGAATGATCGAACATGACGCACGAAGAAGTTGATTGGTTGTTGCGGGAAGAGTCCCGGCAAACGGTTTTGAAATATCTGGACGAGCGGCCGGAACGACTCGCGCTGCGGCTGGGCGGCGGCGGAGCGTTGCTGGCCACCCAGTTGAAATATTTACAGCGTGCCCGGACCAAACTCCCGTCCTATTACCGGGCCCGCTGTATTTTGCCGCCGCTGGCGTTCGAGCAGGCCAGCAGCGAGGCGGTCGCCGCCGAAAAACGGTACGGAGGTGCGCTCTGCATCGATCTGACCTGCGGTCTGGGCGTCGATTCGGCCCATTTTTCGAAAAGTTTCGACCGGGTGATCGCCGTCGAACGCGATCCGGTTACGGCCCGGGTCGCCGCCGTGAATTTTTCGCTGCTGGGGATTTCGAACATAGAGGTGGTGAACGACTCCGCCGAACATTTCATAGAGTCGTTTCCCGGGACGGCCGATCTGGTGTATGCGGATCCGGCGCGGCGCGGCGAAGGGAACCGGAAAGTGTTCCGGTTCGAGGAGTGTTCTCCGGACATCGTCTCGCTATTGCCGGCGATCCGGGAGAAAACGCGCCGGGTCGTGGTCAAGGCGTCGCCGTTGTTCGACATAGACGAGGCATTCCGACTGTTCGGCGACCGCATAACCGTCGATATCGTTTCCCGGCAGGGCGAGTGCAAAGAGGTGTTGATCGATGTTCCTTCGGCGCCGGACGCGCCGGCCGGAAGCGTCCGGGCGGTCGCGGCCGGCTGCGGTTCGCTCGTATTCGGACGGGGGGACGGCGAGCCGGCGCAGACGTCGGATTTCGAGCCGCCGTACGGGTATCTGTTGGTGCCGGACGTGTCGCTTTGCAAGGCCCGTCTGGTACGGAGATACGCTGCCCGGATCGGATGCTACGCCGTATCGCAGAGCGGTTACTGCCTGTCGCGGCAGGCGCCCGACCGGTTCTTCGGCCGGGTCTACCCGATCCGCGAGATGGCATTCTATCAGCCGAAAAAGCTGAAACAAGCCCTGAAAGCGGCGGGAATTTCCCGCTGCAATCTACTGAAAAAAGAGTTTCCGTTCGATGCCGAAAGAATTGCCCGCGCGCTGGGCATCCGTCAGGGCGGGGACGATTCTTTCGCTTTTACCCGGATCGAAGGAAAATTGTACGCCCTGATGCTCGGGGAGGAAATCCCATCAAAAAGATGACCGACGATGCGGAAGACCGTTAAATCCCCCACTGTTTTTCAGTCCCTTATTCCGGTCGCCGTACTGATCGTGCTTAACGTGACGCTGCTGGGCGACGAGACCCTCGCGGGAGCCAATCAGATGTCGCTGCTGATCGCTTCGGGCGTTACGGCCTGCATCGCGATTCGCAACGGGAAAACGTGGGGGGATATTCTGGAAGGAATCGTGCGGACGCTGACCGGAGCCATTCCGGCGATCTTGATTCTGCTGATGATCGGGGTGCTCTCCGGAACGTGGATGCTCAGCGGAATTATTCCCGCGATGATCCATTACGGGCTGTATGTGCTGCGTCCCGAATACTTCCTGCCGGCTACGGTGGTCATTTCGGCGCTGATTTCGCTGGCTACGGGCAGTTCGTGGTCGACGGTGGCCACCGTCGGGGTGGCGTTGCTGGGAATCGGACGGACGCTCGGGTTCGGAGACCCGGTGATCGCCGGAGCCATCATTTCGGGGGCATATTTCGGCGACAAGGTTTCTCCGCTGAGCGATACGACCAACCTCGCCGCGGCGATCGCCGGAACGAATCTCTTCACGCATATCCGTTACATGCTGTACACGACTCTGCCCACGATCTTCGTAACGCTGATTATTTTTACGATACTGTCGATCGGCGGCGGTAAAATTGCAGCGGATGTTTCGGTAGCCGATACGCAGCGGATGATTACGGATTATTATTACATTTCTCCGGTGCTGTTTCTCGTGTCGTTGGCGGCGGTGGCGATGATCGTGTTCAAAATGCCTCCGGTGCCGGTGCTTTTCGTCGGCAGCCTGCTCGGCGGCGTGATGGCGGTCGTATGCCAGCCGGAACTGATCGGTTCGCTCAGCGGCGACGGGACGTTGACGGCCGGGGGCGCTTACCGTGTCGTCAGCCGGGCGATGTACGGAACGGTATCGCCGGAAACGGGCGATCCGATGGTCGATTCGCTGTTTACGTCGAGGGGAATGGCCGGGATGCTGAATACCGTCTGGCTGATTATCACGGCGATGATTTTCGGCGGCGTGATGGAGGCCGGACAGTTTTTGGAGCGGATCACGACGGCGCTCATCCGCCGCGTACGTTCGACCGGAGGACTCGTGAGCGCGACGGCGGGAACCTGCGTGCTGTTCAATTCGACCGCATCCGACCAGTACCTCGCCATCGTGATCCCCGGCAAAATTTTCGGCAGTGCGTACCGGCGCAAAGGGCTGGCTCCCGAAGTGCTGAGCCGGACGCTGGAAGACGCCGGTACGGCCACCTCGGTGCTGATCCCGTGGAATACCTGCGGCGCGACGCAGGCCGGCGTGCTGAACGTGGCGACGGTCGCTTACCTGCCCTACGCTTTTTTTTGTTACATCAGTCCGCTGATGTCGATCCTGTTCGCCTGGCTGGGTTTGCGTATCCGCAGAATCCCGCCGCAGGGCGCTTTGCCGGAAACGGAAAATCGAAATAAATAGTTACCTTTGTTACACGGCCAAGGAAGCGAAAATATGATCAGGAAAATCATTCAGTATATCACGCACGACATCTGGGTAAAGAAAGAACACGAATACAAGTCCCGGAAAATGCGTTGGGCGGTGCGCCAGTTCAAAGTGTTCATCTTTACGGCGCAGGGCTTCGGGCAGCACGGGATTCTGGTGCGCTCGGCCGCGCTGACTTTCTATACGCTGATGTCGATCGTTCCGGTCGCCGCGCTCGTATTCGGGATCGCCAAGGGGTTCGGACTCGAAACACGCCTGAACGAGTATCTTTACAACCAGTTCCCGCAGTATACCGTCGTGATCGACCAGGTGATCGCATTCGCCAACGCGATGTTGCTGCGTACCAAGGGCGGACTGATCGCTTCGGTGGGTTTGGTCGTGCTGTTCTGGGCCGTGCTGAAAGTATTCGGGAACATCGAAAGCGCTTTCAACAACATTTGGGAAGTGCGCCGTTCGCGCAGTTTCGCACGCAAATTCAGCGATTATACGACCGTGATCGTCGTAACGCCGATCCTGTGGATCATCTCCAGCAGCATCGGGCTGCAGATACAAAAACATCTAATGCACCTTACTTCGTCGCCCGTGGTCAGCGTATTCCTCGGACTCGCTTCGCTGGTGATGATCTGGCTGATGTTCGCATTCGTCTATCTGGTGATGCCGAATACGAAAGTGAAGCTGCGCAGCGCCGTTTCGGCCGGGGTGATTGCCGGGACGATCTTTCAGTTGTTCCAGATCGCCTATATTTTCATTCAGTCGCGACTGACCAGTTATAATGCGATATACGGCAGTTTTGCCGCCGTGCCGTTGTTCCTGATTTGGTTGCAGAGCAGTTGGCAGATCGTGCTGTTCGGCGCCGAGCTGTCGTTCGCCTACCAGAACATCCGGAAGTTCGAGTTCGAAAAGATCGCCAAGGAGATGAGTTACGAGTACCGCAAGAAGGCGCTGCTCGTGGTGATGCACCAGATTATCGCGCATTTTCTCGCGCGCGACGGAGCCGTATCGTCCGAAACGGTGGCTCAGGATCTGAACCTGCCGGTGCGCATCGTGCGGGATGCCGTTTTCGACCTCGAAAAGGCTGGGCTGATCGTGTCGACGGTCAGTAAAGAAGATAAGGTCAACCTGTACGTGCCGGCCCGCGACGTGCATACGCTGCGGGTCTGCGACGTGATCCAGCAGGTCGAGGCGAGCGGAATGGCGTCGCTCGATTTGCAGCAGAGTCCCGAGTTCCGGCAGATCGACGCGATCGTGAACCGGCTGAACCTGACGGTCAGTCGCAGCGCGGACAATGTTTTACTGATGGATGTACGAACGGAATAAAGATATTTACAGCCGGAACGGAGTGAAAAGAGTCGTTATCATAGGAAGCGGAAACGTGGCCGAGGCGCTGGCGAAAGCGATCGGAGCCAGTCGTTACGAATTGGTGCAGATCTATGCCCGCAACCGGGAACGCGGGCAGGCGATTGCCCGGGCGGTTCGTTGCGCCTGCGCCGACGATCCGAAGCGAATCGCCGAAGCGGATATCTACCTGATGGCGGTCAGCGACCGCGCCGTACCGAAATTGTCCGAGAGTTTCGACTTCGGGGATGCGGTCGTCGCGCATACGGCCGGCAGCGTCGCGCTCGGAGAACTGGCCCCCCGCATCCGGAACAAAGGGGTCTTTTATCCGTTGCAGACTTTTACGGCGGGGCGCAGTCTCGAACTGAGCGACGTTCCTCTTTTTATCGAGGGAAACAACGATTTTACGGTCGATGCGCTGGCCGGACTGGCCGGGGCGCTGAGTACGCGGGTGCGGATCGCCGATTCGCGGCAGCGGATGCGACTTCATCTGGCGGCCGTGTTCGCCTGCAATTTCGCCAACCACATGTTCGCCGTCGGGCAGCAGTTATTGCAGGAGTACGGCCTGCCCGCCGACCTGATCAAGCCGCTGATCCGGGAAACGGTCGCCAAGGCGCTCGACAGCCCGTCGGCTGCGGCCGTACAGACCGGCCCTGCGCGCCGCAACGACTACCGTACCCGGCACAAGCACATCGAAATGCTGCACAATCATCCCGAACTACAAAACCTTTATAAAAACATAAGCCTTAATATATGGGAAACTTCAAAGAAGATATAGCGCGCGTCCGGGTTTTCGTATTCGATGTGGACGGGGTGCTGACCGACGGCGGGATTTCCGTCACTCCGGAAGGGGATTTCATCCGCAAGTACAATTCGAAAGACGGTTATGCGCTGTCGCTGGCATTGAAAAAGGGCTATCACATAGCGATCATTACCGGCGGCAAGGGGAACAGCCTGAAGGTGCGTTTCGACATGCTCGGCGTCGATCACGTTTATATGGATTGCCACGAAAAGCTGAAGGCTCTGAAAGAACTTTGCGACGAATTGGACGTCTCCGCCGACGAGATTCTTTACATGGGGGACGACGTGCCCGATCTGGAGCCGATGCGGCATGTCGGTATGCCGGTTTGTCCGGCCGACGCCGTGGCGGAGATCGTCAATGCATCGCGTTACGTGTCGCAGTTCGGCGGCGGGCAGGGATGCGTGCGGGATGTGGTCGAGCAGGTGATGCGGGCCCGCGGCGATTGGTACAAGGAGGGCGACGCGCCGATCCGGGTCGCTTCGCGTTAAGGCGGGTTCGATTTTAGAAATTTTAATTCCGAAAAAATGAAATATTTTGTATTGATGTTTTTGTCGTGCTGCATGTCGTGCCTGACGGTAAACGCCCAGTGGTCGCTGAAAGACGTTTTGAACAAGGAAACGGTCGGAAATCTGGCGGGTTCGCTGATTTCGTCGAAAGTCACGGCGGCCGATCTGGCCGGGACATGGGCGTATTCGAAACCCGCCTGCGAGCTGGAGAGCGACGATGCGGCGAAAAAAGTGGGCGGAAGTCTCGTCTCTTCGCAAATCGAAGCGAAACTCGCGGAGTTGTATGCAAAAGCGGGCATCTCGGCCGACCGGTTTTCGGTGACGTTCAATACCGACAGCAGTTTTGTCTGCCAACTGAAGAACCGCAGTATCGGGGGAACCTTTTCTGTGGACGGCGAGACCGGGCAGATCAGTCTGAAATACGGAGCCGTGGAAGGGCTTGCCGGCGCCGGTTCTTTGAACCTTTACGTCCGCAAGACGGGCGACCGTATTCGGCTGCTTTTCAAGGCTGACAAGTTGCTGGAAATCGTTTCTGCGGTCGCTAATATGACCCAGAACGCCACGGTGAACGCAATCGGCAAGGTGGCGTCGGCTTATGACGGTATGCTGCTCGGCTGCGAGCTGACTCCCAAGGAGTAAAACGGTTCCCGCCGGGTCAAAAATCCGACAGCGGATGGTGCGACTCAACGTTGTCGCGTAGGTTTTCGCGATCGAGATGGGTGTATATTTCGGTCGTCAGGATCGATTCGTGCCCGAGCATCTCCTGTACCTGGCGGATGCTCGCCCCTCCTTCGAGCAGGTGCGTGGCGAATGAGTGACGGAATGTGTGCGGACTGATCGTCTTGGCGATCCCGGCGGCTTTCGCCGCTTCGCGGATGATGTGGAAGATCATAACGCGGGTCAGCCCCCTACCCTTGTTGTTCAGAAACAGCGTGTCGGCCGAACGCGGGTCGGTTTCCTGCCTGGCGCGCTGTTCGAGGTAACAGCCGATCAGCCGGACGGCCTGTCGGCTGACCGGCACGAGCCGTTGTTTGTCCCCTTTCCCGATCACGCGGATGAATCCGTCGTCGAAAAACAGGTCGCTGATTCGCAGCGATATCAGTTCGGAAACCCGCAGGCCGCAACTGTACAGCGTTTCGATCATCGCCTTGTTGCGGTGTCCGAAACGGCTGCTCAGGTCGATCGTATCCAGAATGGCTTGGATCTCCGCGACCGAAAGGACATCGGGCAACTTGCGTCCCGTTTTCGGCGGGTCGATGAATTCGGTGGGCAGGTTTTCGATCCGGTCGTTGATCAGCAGGTAGTTGAAAAAACTTTTCACCCCGCTCAGAATCCGTGCCTGCGTCGTCTTTTTCACGCCTTTGTCGTACAAGTATGCCAAAAACGATTCGATGTGCTGCTCGCGCACCTGTTCCGGCCCGATACCGAATTCGCTGTCCATATAGCCGGCCATTTGCCGCAGATCCCGCAGGTAGGCCTCGGCCGTATTGTCCGAAAGTTTTTTTTCCAGTTTGATATAAAAGGTGTAATCTTTCAACTCTTTATCCCAATCTCGCATGACCTGTGCTTATTTTCAGTCAAAATTACTATTTTTGTAAAATAATCAAGTTTTTTGAAAGAAACAAAGTACGGGGAAAGCTGGTATCGGTTTTGCAGATTCCGAAGAAACCGGTTGAATCGTTAGAGCGCATGAAATATACCGAATTTGTAATCGAGGCCGCCACCGAGTCGCAACGGGAGATGTTGATCGCCGAATTGAGCGACTATCCGTTCGACGGCTTCACCGAAGAGGAGGATTGTTTGAAGGCCTATATTCCCGAGGCGGATTTTCGGATGTGGAGATCCGCGATCGAGGAGTCGCTCGAACGCAATCGCTGCCGGTATACGGCGGCGGAAGTTCCCGACCGGAACTGGAATACCGTCTGGGAATCCAATTTCGAGCCGATCGACGTCGAAGGACGTTGCCGGATACGCGCTCCTTTCCATTCGAAAAATCCCGCTTGCGAGTACGATGTGGAGATTATGCCGAAAATGTCGTTCGGCACGGGTCATCATGCGACCACCTATCTGATGGCGGCCGAAATTATGGATGTCGATTTTGCCGGAAAATCGGGACTGGATATGGGAAGCGGCACCGGGGTGCTTTCCATTCTGGCCGTGAAACGGGGAGCCGTACGGGTCGATGCCGTCGATATCGACGAGTGGGCATATCGCAACGGGACCGAGAATATAAAGGCCAACGGAATGGAAGGACGGATCGTCCCGTTGCAGGGCGACGCGTCTTTGCTGGCCGGGAAACGTTACGATTTCGTGCTGGCCAATATTAACCGCAACATTCTGCTGGCGGATATGCCGGTTTATGCGGCGACGCTGACGCCGGGAGGAATGCTGCTGGTGAGCGGTATCCTCGAAGCCGATATTTCGGCTATCGAAAGCCGGGCGGCGGCGTGCGGGCTGGATGCCGACGGTGTGCGCAGGCGCAACGGTTGGGCGGCGGTGCGTTTTGTCAAGAATCGTATTACACCTGATAAAATCAATTGATTACTAATTAAAAATTATGCGATCATGAAAAAAATTGTTGTTGCAGTTGTCGCCATGCTGGCGATCGGAACCTCTTCGTTTGCACAGGGATTCGGCTGGGGTGTCAAGGCCGGTCTGAACGTTTCGGGAATGAATAATACCGGACTCGATTCGAAGACCGGACTCACGGCCGGCGTATTCGTCGACTACCGGTTCAACGATTGGATCGGGATGTCTGCCGACCTGCTCTTCTCGCGCGAAGGCGCTATGCTGAAAAGCGGCGGAGACAAGTACATCGCCAAGACCAACTACCTGAATTTGCCGATCCTGGCCAAATTCTACGTGCTCGACCAACTGGCATTCAACATCGGTATCCAGCCGGGCGTGCTGTTGTCCGGCAAAGATAAGGTTAAAGAGAGCGGCGAAGAGACGGCTTTCACGACGACCAATAACTATAAGTCGTTCGATTTCGCATTCCCCGTGGGCGTAAGCTATGAATTTTTCAATAAGCTGATTCTGGATGCCCGTTACAACATCGGTGTGGCGAACATCTCCGCCGGCGAAGGAGGAAAAGTTCATAATAACGTGTTCGCCCTTACGCTCGGTTACCGTTTCTAACCGGACGTGTCCGGCTATGTGGTCGGAGCGTATGAAAATAAAAACCCATCTTCCGTGAAGGAAGATGGGTTTTTGCTGTTTTTTGAAGGTTATTTGGATTTTTTCGCGCCGCTTTCGAGGATGCTGACGATCGAGAAAAGCGTGAAACAGATCGCTCCGAGACCGACGATTACCCGGGCGGGAACGAAAAATTTCTCTTTGTAAACAGCTTCTTCGAACAGAAACGAAGCGAGGAACAGACAGATCAAGGCCGTCAGTACCGGGATCAGCGGGATACGCGCGGCCAGCGGAAATTCGGCTTTCCATATTTTAACCAGCAAGATGACCTTGCTGGAAATGCTGTAACAAACCAGGCCCAGGCCGATCAGGACGAATCCGACGAAGTCGCGGGTTTGGCCGTAATAGACGAAGATCACGATCAGTCCCCAGATCGTGGCGATCGTGCCCATGATCAGCACCAGTCTCGGCCAGATCTTTTTTTCCCGGTCCGCATAGACGTTCCTCTCCTGACGGACAATGCTGGCGACCAATGCGATCAGCGAGGTGCAGATACAGGCGATACCCCCCATCACGCTTCCGGCTACGAAATGAGGCGTGCTGCCTCCGGCCAGCAGAACGATCGTCCAGGCCCAGGCCAGCGCCGCGAAGAATGCGGCGATCGATTCGAAAATCAGCTCCTGCTGTTGGGTAAATCCTTTGGCGTTGATCTCGCGGCTCGGCGAAGTGCTGTTTTCGGGGATCAGCGAGAAACGCGTGGATACGGTGGCCGCCGTCGCGACGCATCCGGTGATTAACCCCAGTCCGCAGACGATGTGCCCCGCTACGAAAAATTCGGCGACTTCGGTGTCTTTGAAAATCGCGATGCCGCAGATGAACGTGGCGAGGGCTACGGAGTATCCGAGAATCGGCAGAAAATACTTGGCGAACGGATTGTACGTGTGGATGATCTGGCGGATGATCGTGGCGGCCGTCGCAAACAGTGCGATGCAGATCGATCCGAGGAAGAAAACGACCGGGCCGGCGATCATCCGCGAAGAGTCGTCGCCCCACAGGTAGATGTAGCCGCCGTAAAAAAAGCAAAACAGGGCCATTACAAGCGGTATGGCTCTGAACAATACGCTGATTCCGTAATTCATATGTCTTGTTTTAATGGTTGAACATTGCCGGTTTTCATTCAAAAACTGCGCCCCGTTGTTTTTTTATAAAAAAGAGAAGATTATTTTGCGGATATTCGATTTATCGTTACATTTAACGTATTGCTATCTTTATTTATTCGGACGTACCGCACGACCTGCGGCGTAAAGAAGGAAATGATCGAGTATGGATTTTAAATCGAAAAAATGAAAAAGTTGGTTTTACTGTGCGGAGCCCTTGCGCTGCTCGCGTTGGAAGTTCGGGCGCAAACGCCGGAGTATACGGCGAAAATGACGAGAATGCTGGAACTTTCGGGTTCCGATGCGGTTATGAAAGAACTGCCGAAACAGATGATCGGCATGATGAAGCAGCAGGTGCCCGCAATGCCGGATTCCGTTTCGCGGCAGATCGAGGATCTGATGGCGGAATACTTTCCGAAAATGCTCGAAATGATGACCCCGATCTACGCCAAGTATTACACCGAGGAGGATCTGGACGGACTGATCGCGTTTTACGAAAGCCCGCTGGGGAAGAAAATGGCTTCGACGCAACCGTTGATTTTAAAGGAGGTGATGGGCGTGGTGCCGCAGTGGGCCGCCGAATTTGGCAGTAAAATGTCTGAGATCGTAAAGTCGGCCAAAATACAGACGCAGCCGTAATCGGACGGGCCGTCGTGCTACCGGGCGGCCGCTCCAAATGGGGCGGTCGCCTTCGTTTCGGAAAGAGACGTCATCTGGATGAACTGCATCGGGTGCCGACGCGGAACCTGTCGATGAAAAAGGGGCGTTGGTCGATGGAAATGCGGGATACTTATATTTCATTTGCCGTACGGATCGGATAAAATTATGTTTGCATTGAGAAATCTCATAATGCAAACCGAATATGATAAACAGATTTAAACCGATTCCGGCCCTTTGTCTCCTGCTGTTCGCGGGACAGGCGGCGTGGGCCCAGTCGCCGGGAGGATGGTCGCTCCGCAAATGCATCGACTATGCGCGGGAAAACAATATCCAGGTACATTCGACTCAAGTGACCCAGCAGAGTTCACAGGAAGACCTGGCGGAAGCCAAGGCTAAACGGGTGCCTTCGCTGGATTTCTCGACGTCGCAGAATTACGTCAATCAGAAAAGCGAAAAGACGGACGGGAATTTCGAAGCTAACGGAACCTATTCCGGAAATTATGCGTTGAAGACCGGCATCACCATCTACAACGGGAGCAAGCTGACCAATTCGCTGCGGCAACAAGAGGTGATCAACAAAAGCCGGCAGTTCCAGGTCGATATGGCTCGGAACGACATTGAGATCGCCGTGACGCAGGCCTATCTGAACATCCTGTACGCCAATGAAAACGTGAAGATCAGCCGACAGACCGTCGAGTCGTCCGCCGCGCAGTTGGAGCGTTCGAAGGCGTTGCTGGAAGCCGGCTCGATCGCTCCGAGCGATTATGCCCAGATGGAGTCGCAGTACAGCAGCGACAAATATCAACTGACGGTTAGCCAAACATCGCTGGATCAGAATATTCTGACTCTTAAACAGTTGCTCGAACTGGGATTGGACGAATCTTTCGACGTGCAGTTTCCCGACCTGAGCAGCGAGGACGTGTTGGCCGAAGTGCCGGCGCTGGACCGGGTGTACCAGCGGGCGTTGGAGGTGATGCCTCAGGTCGAAAACAGCCGTTTGAACGTGGAGTCGGCCCAGTTGGGCGAGAAGATCGCTGCCGGAGACGGACTGCCGAGCCTGACGGCCAGCGCATCGATCGGTACCGGGAATATTTCGGGAACGAACTACTCTTTCTACAATCAGTTGAATAACAAGTTGAATGAGAATGTGGGCATTACGCTCAGCGTTCCCATTTTCAACAATCGTAAGGCGAAGTCGTCGATCGCACGGTCGCGTTTGCAAACCCGTCAGGCCGAACTCGATTACCAGAGCATGGAAAAGGATCTGCTGAAAGACGTCGAGTCGCTGTACCAGGATGCCGTTTCGGCGCAGAGCCGCTACCTGGCTGCCAACGACAAAGTAAAATCGGCCGAAACCAGTTACGGTTTGGTGCTGGCTCAATTCAACGAAGGGATGAAAAATACGGTCGAACTGCTGACCGAGAAGAACAACTACCTGTCGGCGCAGCAGGAACAGATCCAGGCCAAGTATCAGGCCGTGCTGTCGATCAAACTGCTGAACTTCTACCAGAACGAACCGATTACGCTGTAAACAATCAAAAAAACATAATTCATGAAAACATTGAAGAAAATAGGAATCGCCATCGTCGTAATCGCCGTACTGGCTGTCGCTGCATTCCTGATCCTGCGCAAAAGCGAAAAGCCGCAGATGAAATACAAAACGGCGGAAATACACCGGGGGTCGATCGTGAATACCGTTACCGCGACGGGTACCATCGAACCGATCGTCCAGGTGGAGGTAGGTACGCAGGTATCGGGCATCATCAATCATATTTATGTGGATTACAACTCGGTGGTGAAAAAAGGCGAGGTGATCGCCGAATTGGACAAAACGACGTTGGAGGCGGATTTGGCGTCCAGTTCCGCGACTTTGCAGTCCAATAAGACGGAATACGAATATCAGGAGAAAAACTTTCTGCGTATCAAAGGGCTGCACGAAAAGAAGATGGTCAGCGATACCGATTACGAGACGGCCGAATACCAATACAATAAAGCGAAAAGCAGTTATGAAAAATCGCAGTCGGATATTACCAAGGCGCGGCAGAATCTGGAGTATGCGACGATCTATTCGCCGATCGACGGCGTGGTGATCGACCGTGCGGTCGAAGAAGGGCAGACCGTTGCCGCCAGTTTCAACACCCCTACCCTGTTTACGATCGCCAACGATTTGCGCCAGATGCGCGTGATCGCCGACGTGGACGAGGCCGACATCGGAGGCGTGGTCGAGGGGCAGCAGGCGACGTTCACCGTCGATGCCTTCCCGGAGGATGTTTTCAAAGGATCGGTAACGCAGGTGCGTCTGCAGCCGACCACCGAGTCGAATGTGGTTACCTATGAAGTGGTTGTCGACGCTCCGAATCCGGATCTGAAGCTAAAGCCGGGACTGACGGCCAACCTGACGATCTATACGATGCAGAAGGATAGTGTGTTGTTGGTGCCTTTGAAAGCGTTGCGTTTCCTGCCGGAGAATGCCCCGGAACCGGTCGCAGATTCGGCCAATCCGCGTGCGCGGGTTTTATGGACGCAGTCGCCGCAGGGATTGCAGCCGGTAAATGTCACGACCGGCGACAACGACGGGATTTTTGCTGAAATAACGGGCGATATCAAAGAGGGCGACAAAGTAGTTACCGGCGTGGATATCGGAGTGGCGTCGATTTCGGACGGACAGGGCGAAGCGAATCCGTTTATGCCGTCTCCTCCGGGGGCGCGTAAGAATGCGAAAAAATAGATTTTCCTACTTATAAGGATTTGATCATGGAAAAGTATATTATACGGGTTGAGAACCTCCGCAGGGATTTCGTCGTGGGCGGTGAAACGGTGCATGCGTTGCGCGGGGTGTCGTTCAGCATCCGGGAAGGGGAATTCGTTACGATCATGGGAACCAGCGGCTCCGGCAAGTCGACGCTGTTGAACCTGCTCGGGTGTCTGGATACGGCGACCGCGGGCGAATACTACCTGGACGGGATTTCGGTGCGCGAGATGAGTCGTAACGACCGCGCTACGTTGCGTAACCGTAAGATCGGCTTCGTATTCCAGTCCTACAACCTGTTGCCGAAGACGACGGCGCTCGAAAACGTCGAACTGCCGTTGTTCTACAATCCGTCGGTTTCGGCGCGCGATCGCAAAGAACGTTCTATCAATGCTTTGCATGAAGTGGGACTTGCCGACCGAATTCATCACCGGTCGAACCAGATGTCCGGCGGCCAGCAGCAGCGGGTGGCCATCGCGCGGGCCCTGGTGAACGATCCGGTGATGATTCTGGCCGACGAGGCGACGGGTAACCTCGATACGCGGACGTCGTTCGAGATCCTGACGCTTTTTCAAAAGCTGCACAGGGAAGGGCGTACGATCGTTTTCGTAACGCACAATCCGGAGATCGCCGAGTTCTGCAGCCGCAACATCGTGCTGCGCGACGGGCGGATCGTCGAGGACGTGCAGAATACGCAAGTCCGTTCCGCCAAAGAAGTACTCGATTCGCTGCCGCAGGACAGCGGCCAATAAAACGGGGATTATGAATTACAAGAATCTGATAAAAATTGCGCTGAAAGCGCTTTCGAACAATAAGTTCAGGGGCTTTTTGACGATGCTCGGGATCATCATCGGCGTCGCGTCGGTGATCGCGATGCTGGCCATCGGTCAGGGGTCGAAACGCAGTATTCGGGAGCAGATTTCCGAAATGGGATCGAACATGATCATGGTACATCCGGGAGCCGGCCGTTTCGGCGGCGTACGTCAGAGCGCCAGTAGTATGCAGACGCTAAAAATGGAGGATTACCAGACCATTATTCACGAGGCTTCCTATATCAGCGCCTGCTCGCCGGTGGTGAACAGCAGCGGACAGGTCGTCAACGGGGCCAACAACGCCCCTACTTCGGTCTACGGCATCAACCAGGACTATATGGAGATTCGAAAATATTCGGTCGGCGAAGGCGAAATGTTCACCGATCAGGATATCCGGCGGGCCGCCAAAGTGTGCGTGGTCGGGAAAACCGTGGTCGAGAACCTGTTTACGAACGGTGAGGATCCGCTCGGCAAGACGATCCGTTTCGGGAAGATTCCGTTCAAAATCATCGGCGTGCTGACGCCGAAAGGCTATAATTCGATGGGACAGGATCAGGACGACCTCATACTGGCTCCGTATACTACCGTGCAGAAACGTATTCTGGCGATCACTTATCTGCAGGGAATTTTCGCATCGGCTATCAGCGAAGAGATGTCCGGCGAGGCGATCGACGAACTGACGGCCATCCTGCGGCAGAACCATAAGATCAAGGCGGGGGACGACGACGATTTCAACATCCGTTCGCAGGAAGAACTGAGTTCGATGTTGAGTTCGACGACCGACCTGATGACCATCCTGCTGGCCTGTATCGCGGGCATATCGCTGTTGGTCGGCGGGATCGGGATCATGAACATCATGTACGTGTCGGTAACCGAGCGTACCCGGGAGATCGGGTTGCGGATGTCGATCGGAGCCAAAGGACGGCATATCCTGTGGCAATTTCTGATTGAAGCCGTGATTATCAGCGTGATGGGCGGTATTATCGGAGTCGTTCTCGGGATCGGGGCGTCGGCAGTGATTAAGCATGCGGCCGGCTGGCCGGTATTCGTGCAGCCCTATTCGGTGATTTTGTCGTTCGCCGTCTGCACCGTGACCGGAATCTTTTTCGGGTGGTATCCGGCCCAGAAGGCCTCGAACCTCGACCCGATCGAAGCGATCCGCTACGAATAGCCGGGCCGGATTGGCGGATTGAATAAAAACGCTTAAATTTACGGAAACAAAATGAACATGCCTCAGAGTAAAAAGAACCGGTTTTTCCAGATTGCAATCCATTCGATCGCCTGGGGATTGATGTTCACGTCGCCGTTCTTTTTTGCGTACGGAAGGAATGACGCGACCTTTTCGTTGAGTCGATATCTCGATTTCTGTGTCGTTCCGGTGACGTTCATCATCGTGTTTTACATCAATTACTGCGTGTTGATCGACCGGCAGTTGTTCCGCAAGCATCTGGGACGTTTTATTCTGATGAACTTGCTGCTGATCGTCGCGGTAGACCTGTTCCAGCATTTCTGGCACGAGATTTTCCGACTGTACGTTATGACCGATCTGCCCCGGAAGGGTGACGGACACCACGGCCCTCCGGCCTATTTTTTCCTGATGTGGAATTTTATGCTGCTGGCGCTGACGGTCGCTCTGAGCGTGGCGATCAAAATGACCGGTAACTGGTACCGTACCGAGGCCGAAAAGCAGGAGATCGAAAAGGAACGGACGCAGGCCGAACTGAAAAACCTGAAGAGTCAGTTGAATCCGCATTTCCTGTTCAATACGCTGAATAATATCTATGCGCTGATCCAGTTGAATCCCCCGCAGGCGCAGTATGCCGTCCACAGCCTGAGTCATTTGCTGCGTTACGTGTTGTACGACAACAATCAGAACTTGATCTCGCTCGACAAGGAGTTCGCATTTATGAAAAATTACATCGAGTTGATGAGCTTGCGGTTGTCGTCCGATCAGGTGAAATTGAATATCGACATTCCCGATGACGGCAGGGGGTATATGGTAGCTCCGCTGCTGTTCATCACGCTGATCGAGAATGCGTTCAAGCATGGGGTAAGCCCGTCCGAAAAATCGTTCGTCAGCATTGCTTTCCGGATTACCGAAGCCGATACGCTGGTCTGCACGATCGAGAATAGCTATTTCCCGAAAGACGACCACGACCGCAGCGGTTCCGGGATCGGGCTCGACAATCTGCGTAAAAGGCTGAACCTGATTTATCCGAACCGGCACATTTTGCGGACGGAACGGCTGGGAAATCGTTATATGTCGCAACTGATTATAAACCTTTGACGATGGCTATCGAATCGCTTGTCGTGGACGATGAACCGCTGGCGCGGGACCTGCTGGCGGGTTATGTAAAGCAGACGCCGTTCCTGCATTTTGCGGGAGCGTGTTCCAGTGCGGTCGAAGCGCTGACCGTTTTGCAGCGCGAAAAGATCGACCTGATTTTTTTGGATATCCAGATGCCGCAGCTCAACGGGCTGGAGCTTTCGCGGATGATCGGAACGCAAACGCGGGTGGTTTTTACGACGGCGTTTGAACAGTACGCGCTGGAAGGATTCCGGGTCGATGCGCTGGATTACCTGCTCAAACCGATCAGTTATGCCGAGTTCCTGCGGGCCGCCGACAAAGCGCAGCGTTGGTTCGGGCTTCAGGACGGCAAACAGGAGGGGCCAGTTGCCCAGGGCCGATCCGCGCAAACTCTTTTCGTCAAGACCGAATACAAGATGGTGCAGCTGCGCCTCGATCAGATCCTGTATATCGAAGGCGTGAAAGATTACGTAAAGATACATACCGAAGACGGGGCTTCCGTGATGACGCTGATGAGCATGAAGGCTATCGAGGAAACCCTGCCTGCCGACCGTTTCGTCCGGGTGCACCGTTCGTTTATCGTCCATGTGGACAAGATCAAAACGATCGAACGGAACCGGATCGTGTTCGGGAAGGTATATATTCCGGTGTCCGACTCTTACCGGGAATGTTTCATGCAGTTGCTGTCGCGTCGCTCGTTACTGTTGTGATGGATAAAACGGCCGGAATTTGCTACCTTTGCAAGTCGAATTCAAACTTTCATGCAATGAGCGCAAAAACGATTGATTATACTCCGGTAGGCGGGGTATGTTCCAAAATGATCCACGCGGCGGTCGAAGACGGTAAAATATGCGAAGTGGTCTTCGTCGGCGGTTGTCACGGCAATACGCAGGGGATCTGCTCGCTGGTAAAAGGGATGCCTGTGGACGAAGCGATCGCCCGTTTGAAAGGGATCGATTGCAGGGGAAAAGGCACTTCCTGCCCCGATCAGTTGGCCCGGGCACTGGAACAGGTCGGATAACCGGACGTGCCGGTATAAGAACTACCGCCTTCCCTCTTTCCGGTCGCGTTTATTGCATTCGGAACAGCCGTCGCACAGGTCGCACTCTCCGCTCTTTTTATCGGAGCATCCGCACCCTTTTCGCTTGTTCCACCGGTAGATGGAAAACAGCGTGTAAACGAATGCCGCCGCGATGATGATTGCCGTAATGATTCCCTGCATATTTACCGTTTTTTATAGCCAGCTTCCTATCTGGTAAACGACAAAAGACAATAACCATGCTAAGCCCGTCGAATAGACGACCGAAAGCACGGCCCATTTGCGACCGGCTTCGCGGCGTATGGCTACGATGGCCGCGATGCAGGGGACGTAAAGCAGGATGAATAACATCAGCGTGTAGGCTACCAGCGGCGAGTAGACCGGTTGTCCCGCCTTGTCGCCTTGCGTGTATACCTGTTTTTGCAGGTTCTCGGCCAGCGAAGCGTCGTCGTCCCCGCTGTTGCTCAACACGGCCATCGTACTGACGACGATCTCCTTGGCCGCCAGTCCGCTGAACAGGCTGATTCCGATCTGCCAGTCGAAGCCGAGCGGCCGGATCGCCGGCTCGATGAAACGACCGATTTTTCCGATATAGGACTGCTTTTGGTGTTCGGCATGGCGGATGTCGTTCAGTTCCTGCAGTTTTGCTTGCTCGTCTTCGGGCGACAGGCCGGAAGAGGCTATTTCGGCCGCCACTCGGTCGTAATCGACCGAATATTCCACGTTGCGCGGATAGTATCCGAGGGCCCAGATGATGATTGACGCAGTCAGGATGACCGTTCCCATTTTCCGTAGGTACTGCGATCCTTTGCTCCACATGTGGCGGACTACGTTGCGGGTCGTCGGTATCCGGTACGGCGGAAGTTCCATAACGAACGGAGCCTCCGCCTTTGCGAACAGCAGTTTTTTGAACAGGATGGACGACCCGATGGCGATCAGGATGCCGATCAGGTAGATCGAGAACAGCACCAGTCCCTGGTTCGACGGGAAAAAGGCCGAGATCAGCAGGACGTAGACCGGCAGCCGGGCGCTGCACGACATGAACGGGATGATCAGCATGGTCATCAGCCGGTCTTTTCTGCTTTCGAGCGTGCGCGTGGCCATGATGGCCGGAACGTTGCAGCCGAAACCCATCAGCAGCGGAATGAACGATTTGCCGTGCAATCCGATCTTGTGCATCAGCTTGTCCATGATGAAAGCCGCCCGCGCCATATAGCCGGTGTCTTCCATCAGCGAGATGAAAAAGAACAGGATCAGGATGTTCGGCAGGAAGACGATCACGCCCCCCACTCCGCTGATGATCCCGTTGACGATCAGCTCGCGCAAAGGGCCTTCCCGCATGATTCCGCCGATGAAGTCCCCTAACCATTCGACGCCGGTTTCCAGCCATCCGGCCGGGACGCCGCCGAGCGAAAAGGTCGTTTGGAACATGATCCACATGATCAGCAGGAAAATCGGGAGTCCCCAGACCTTGTGGGTCATGATCCGGTCGACGCGGTCGTCGGGCCGGTTTTTACGCAGGTTGATGCCCTGGCAGGTCTCTTCGAGCGCTCCGGCGATGAACCCGAATTTGGCGTCCGTAATGATCGTTTCGACGCAGTCTTTGTACTGGCGTTCGAGTTTCTGCCGTTCATGTTCCGCCACGGCGCTTATCTCGGCGAAGTTGGCGGCCGGTTCGACCACTTCGTATCCGTTTTTATCGTTACAAAGCAGTTTGATCGCCAGATAGCGCGACGAATAGCGGGCAACCAGGTCGGTATTTTTCCAGATCTCGTCTTGCAGCAGCCGGATGCTGTGTTCGATGTCTTTCCCGTAATTGATGTGGATATGCCGCACGATCGGTTCGTTGTCTTCGAACACGTCGATCACGGTTTTGAACAGTTCCCGGATTCCTTCGCCGCGGGAGGCGACGGTCGGCACGATCGGGATTCCGATCATCCGGCCCAGATTACGGTAGTCCAGTTTCAGACCCGACTTTTCGAGCTCGTCGTACATGTTCAGCGCGATCACGACCTTCAAGTCCATGTCGATCAGTTGCGTGGTCAGGAACAGGTTGCGTTCGAGGTTCGAGGCGTCCAGCACGTTGATAACCACGTCGGGCATGGCGTCGAGAATGTGCCGGCGCACGTAAAGTTCTTCGGGCGTGTATTCGGTGATCGAATAGGTGCCAGGCAGGTCGAACAGGTTGAACGTGTAGCCGTCCTGCCGGAAAACGGCCTGTTTGGCGTCGACCGTCACGCCGCTGTAATTGCCGACCCGTTCGTGGGAGCCGGACGCGACGTTGAACAGCGATGTCTTGCCCGAATTCGGATTGCCGACCAGCGCGACGTTGATGGTTCGGCCCGTTACGTGCTGAAAACGGTTGACCGATTCGTCCCGGAACGTTCCGCCGGACGGAAGTCCCGACCCCGCCGTTCCGCCGCTCGGCAGCGAAACTTCGATCAGTTCCGCCTCGCTTTTGCGCAGGGCGATGCGGTAACCCATGATTTCGTATTCGATGGGATCCGACAGCGGGGCGTTTTTGATGACCCGCACCGTTTTGCCGCGAACGAATCCCATTTCTGTGATCCGGTTGCGAAAAGAGCCGTGTCCGAACACTTTGGTGATGACCCCTTCTTCCGACGTCTTCAGTTCCGACAGGCGTTTATTTATGATTTCTTTTTCCATTTATCGTCAGACCGGGAAATTTTTTCCGGGCAAAGGTACGCAACCGGAGGATTCCGGAAAATACCTGAAGCCGGGGAAAAAGGCTTCCCTCGTACCTCGAATCGGTTATGACTGCCGCTGCAAAGATAAAACAGTATCCCGGTTGTTCTACCGGACGAAACGGAAAAAGGCGAAAAAAGTGTATGTACGGAGCGCTCCGTATGCTCCGTAAAATGATAATAATACTCCGTAAAATGATTTTTCGGGACAAATCGTCGGGCCTTTCGGCAAAAAAATCGTATTATTGTATTTGGTAAGGCGTGTGGTTTTGCATGCCGCCGGAGATAACTTTAACCTAATTTTACTGAACGAAGAGATGAGTAAGAAACGTTTTGTCGGCCTGCTGTTGATCGGGGCCTTGTTGTTTGTTTCGCAGTCGCATGCCCAAGATGCGGTGCCGTTGTCCGTCGCGCCGAAAGAGTCGAAGGGTTTTGTGATGAAAGAGGTCGAAAAGGGAGTGTTCGAGGTGACGACCGCTCCGAACGACGCGGTGATTGAGTTCGCTCCGCTGAAAGAGCAGTTGCCGGAAGATGTGGCGGTGCTGAGTTTCGATTATTTCTGCGCTTCGGGCATGGAGTTCATGGTCGTGACGGTCAATAACGACCGGTCGCGCATCGAGGAGAACATGATCCGCCTGCCGATCGCCGAAGGATGGAGCACTTTCTCGGTCGATGTGTCCGATAAACTCAAACAGCTTAAAAGCCCCAATGATTTTCTGAGCTTGCTGATCGTTCCGAATGCGGCCAAACCGACCACCATGCGGATCAAGTCGCCGCGCCTGAGGGCTTATACCGAAAAAGAGATCGCTCAGAACCGGCAGAAAGCCGAACGGGAAGCACGCGAGAAAAGACTGAACCACGATATCGACGTTTACCTTAAGAAAGATCACCCGTGCCAGGTGACCGACGTGAAAGTGACCGACGAAGGCGTCGAAGTGGCCGGTAATATCAAAGGAATGCCGGGCGACGTTTATTTGTGCGAAGTGCCGATGTTCGGCGACCTGACCGATCTGACTTTCATTACCGAAAAGAAAATCGATAAGCCGACGAACTTCAAGCTGAAATTCGACCGCTATGCGCAGGTTGACGGGCGGCAGTACGACCGCCTCTATTCGCGCTGGGTGCTGGCCCAGAAGTCGCAGAAGGGATATCTGATCTGTTCGCACGGGCGTTATGCCGACGACGTGAAGGCTCAGTACGATCTGCCGCACGAGGTGGTGGCTACCAAAAAAGGGATCGGCGGTTTCCACGACGGTCCGTACGCTTCCGATGCGGACAGCCTGCAGGCGACCAGCATTACGGTCAATATATGGCTCGGCTTTATGCGCTTGACTCCGTCCGACAATTCGATTCCGTTCGAATACAACGGCAAAACTTATTATGCCGATAAGAAAACCATCGACGGATTCGACAAGACGCTGCAATTCGCGGCTTCGAAAAACATGATCGTCAGCGCGATCATTCTGGTGGCTCCGGAGCGCGCTTTTGCCGACAAAGCCGCCGGTAAACTGTTCGAACATCCGGATTTCGATCCGGCGGGTATCTATACGATGCCGAACATGACGACGCTCGAATCGCTGAACCTTTACGCCGCCGCGATCGATTTCCTCGCTTCGCGCTACAACCGCCCGGACAAGAAGTACGGCCGCATCCACCACTGGATCGCCCACAACGAAGTCGATGCCGGTTGGGTGTGGACCAATGCCGGGATCAAAACGCCGCTGCGGTTCATGGATATTTACGTCAAGTCGATGCGTTTGCTCTATTATACGGCTCGCAAATATAACCCGCATGCCGAAGTGTTGATTACGCTGACCCACTACTGGCAGTCGCGCCACAACGAGTATTGCTACCCGTCGGCCCAGTTGCTCGACCTGCTGCTCGATTACACCGAGGCCGAAGGCGATTTCAAATGGGGCGTGGCACACCATCCTTATCCGCAATCGTTGTTCGAACCGAAAGCGTGGCTCGATACCGAAGCGACGTTCGATTACAATACGCCGCTGATCACGTTCAAGAACCTCGAAGTGCTCGACGCATGGATCAAGCAGCCGCGCGCGCTCTATAAAGGCAAGGAGAAACGTACGCTTTATCTGTCTGAACAGAATCCCAATTCGAAAGATTACTCTGAAGAAGCGCTGCTGGAACAGGCTGCCGGAATGGCTTATGCGTTGAAGAAGCTCGAAGCCTGCGACGGAATCGACGCTTATCAGATGCACGGCTGGTTCGACCAGCGCGGCGAAGGAGGTCTCAGGATCGGTATCCGTCGCTTCCCGGACGATAAGGACGATCCGTCGGGACGCAAACCGGCCTGGTTCGTATTCCAGGCTTTCGGCACCGACCGGGAAGAAGAGGCATTCGAATTCGCTAAGAAAATCATCGGCATCGACAGTTGGGATCAGATTATTTACAAAGAACCGATCGCCATGCCGACCCAATCGAAATAGATTGTAATTGAATCATCCGCCGGTATCCTCGCCTATTTCGGGCGGGGATTCGGCGGATAAATAAGAATCCGGTTTTGATAAATTTGAATACGATGTTTACTGTTAAGATTTCGCGGGCGGCTCTGTTCGCGGCCTTCGGTCTGCTGTCGGGAAGCGTTTCCGCGCAAACGGCAGGTCAGGCTGCCGGATGCGGCGGCCGCGACCTGCAGGCCGATACGTGGGTGGCTACCGATGCGCTAGGACGGACGCTGCCCGGTTATGCGGAGTGCGGTCCGCGTAAAACGAACCGCACGGTGGCGATGTTCTATTTCGTAACCCACAACCAGAACGGGGCGAAAGACGGTCCTTATAACGTGACCGAGATACTGAAGGCCGATCCGGTGAACCCGAAATGGGGCGGCGGCGTCCATTACTGGGGAGAGCCGGAAGCGGGTTACTACATCATGAAGGACGAGTGGATCATCCGCCGTCATGCGCGGATGCTCTCCGACGCGGGTGTCGATCTGATCGTTCTCGACAATACGAACGACAATATTTACAAAGATGTTTTCGTCTTCATCGCCGAAGTGTTCCGCAAGATGCGTTCCGAGGGCGAGACCACGCCGCAGATCGCCTGCCTGGCCAGCCAGAATTCGGTGCAGCAGCTCTGGGATCAGATCTACAGCCGGGGGTTGTATGCCGATCTGTGGTTCCGCTGGAAAGGCAAGCCGTTGCTGATGTTCGGGCAGCATATCATCGGCGGGCGCCAGCAAATGGACGATGTCCGTTTCCCGAAAGAGATCCGGGATTTTTTCACGATCCGACAAAGCTGGGCGTGGACGACGCTCCGGTGGTACGACGACGGACATGACGAGTGGCCATGGGTGGACCATTATCCGCAGTCGGTCGGCTGGCACGAGTCGCCCGACCGGGCCGAGTACGTGCCGGTGGCATCCGCGCAGCATCCGCTGTCGAATATCGGACGGAGTTTCCGCGACGGCGTGGAGCCGGAACACGACCGGTACGATGCGACGACCGATACCGATAAGGGGCTTTATTTCGATCAGCAGTGGCAGCGTGCGTTGGAGGTCGATCCGGAATTTATATTCGTGACCGGCTGGAACGAATGGACGGCCGGACAGATGAACCGGACGAATCCGGATTACGCCGAGGAGATGAAGAAATGGGACTTTTTCCCCGGAGCCAAATGCGGCAAAGGCGGCCGCGAAGTCAAAATGGGCGAAGGCTATTTCATCGACCAGTACAACCAGGAGTTCAGCCGAGACATCGAACCGATGAAGGGCGGCCATACCGACAACTATTACTACCAGTTGATCGCCAATGTCCGGAAGTACAAAGGGGTTGCCAAGCCCGAACCGGCCGGCGAACCGGTAACGATCGACCTGAACGGCGGTTTCGACCAGTGGCGGCAGGTCAAAAAGACTTATTACGATCATGCGGGCGATACGTATCACCGCGACAGTCCGGGTAATTTCGCCGCCGGGCCGTATGTGAATGCGACTGGGCGCAACGACATTATCGAGTCGAAGGTGGCGCGTGACGATAAGTATGTCTATTTCTACGTAAAAACGGCGCAGCCGCTTACTCCGCATACCGATCCGTATTGGATGTTGCTGTTTATCGATACCGACAGGCAGCATGCGACCGGATGGGAAGGCTACGACCTGCTTGTTAACGACGGTTTCCGAAGCGGTAAGAGCATGGTCAAAACCTACGATAAGACCGGATGGAGGAAAAGCCGCGAAGCAGCCTATCGCTACCAGGGTAACGAGCTGATGGTGAGCGTTCCGCGTAGCTGTTTCGGGCCCGGAAAACTGGCTTTCGATTTCCATTGGGCCGACGGCATCCAAAAGTTGGGGGATATCGACGAGTTCCTGCTCAATGGCGATCAGGCCCCGTCGCGCCGCGCGAATTACCGGTATGAAGAGGATTAACGATAACTTGAAACGATATGAAAAGAATGTTTTTCCCGGCCGTTCTGGCGGCGTTGTCCGTCGCGGTTTTTACGGCCCGTAGCGCGACGGCTGCCGACGGCAGTCTGACTCCGCATTTCAAGCAGAGCAGCTATGTCAACGAGTCGGTGACGCTCGAAAACAAGTATGTCACGATGAATTTTTTCAAACGGATCAAAGGCTGGGGCTGGGGTGAAATTCTGACGCCCGAAGGCAAGCTGATGGCCGTGATGGATCATCTGGGCGAACTGATGATCCGCGACCAGGACATCCCGATGCGTTTCGAGGCCGATTCGGTGTCCCGGGTCAGGACGGACGACGGCGAAAGCCTCGTATTCAACGTCAAATCGGTGGTCGTGCGCGAGATGTTGAAAGGCACTTCGTTCGACAACTGGATGCACTATCCGTACGGCGAGCCGGCCATTACCGGAACGGTGACGATTACCGTCGCTCCGGATTCTCCTTTCGTCAAACTGAAATACGATCTGACGGCGACCGGTAATTACTACCTGCGCTACCTGCGCGGCCCGTGGCTGAAGGTGGGCGAATCGTCGTTCGGGACGAAGAAGGACGATGCGATCCTGCCGGGCGTGGACTGGGCGATCGGCGACGAGTGGACGAGCGGTTCTGACTTTTTCAAAGACCCGTGGGCGCTGCGCGTCGCCCCACACCCCAACAAGGTGTCTGTGCCGTTGATGGCGATCAGTTATGAGGGGGACGGTATCGGACTGGCATGGGACCCGAATGCGGTAGCGGCGCGTTGGTTCAACTACCGCACGCAGCATCCGCAGCCGGTGTTCGCCTCGCCGAATTTCGTCGATCGGATGAATAACCAGTTGATGGGACTGATGATTCCGGACGCTTCGGTCGAAGGACACGAGAACGAAATTTATTCGCAGATCGCGCCGGAACTGCGGATCGGCGAGAAGATCGAATTCGACGCCGAACTGTGGCTCAGCAAAGGGAACAGCGTCGACGTGGTAACCGATTGGGTGAAACGCCACGGCCTGCCCGAACCTTCGGCTCCGAAATGGGATTACCGCAAGGCGCTCGATCTGATGGCCGGCGCTTATAATACGAACCTGTGGCACGAGGGGCATGGTTTCGGCGTGGTGCAGCGCTCGATCGACGAAGCCGGCCCGAACGTTCCGGGATTTTTGAGGCGTTACATGAACGAGAATAAAAAATCGCAGGTAGTTAAAGAATTGCAGGCCAAGATCGAATCGTTACAGCCCAAAGAAGTTCCCATGGTTAAGATCGAAACGCCCGAACAGAAGAAGGCCCGCCAAGTAAAACATGGGGACGAAATTCTGGCAATCCAGCGTGCCGACGGTTCGTTCGCTTTCGAACCGGACGGACGACACTACCGCAAGGACGATTTCAAGGTAGCGACCTCTTTCGTAGAGCCGATGGGACTCGACGGGGCTACGGCGCTCGACATTACGATTCTGCCGGCGATGGAACTGTTGCAAATCGGGAAGGAAACCGGCGAACAGCGTTTCCTGGACGCGGGTAAAAAGGCGATCGACTTCTGCATGTCGATGACGCGCCCCGAGGGCGGCGACTTCTGGGAAACCCCGTTGCATGCGGCCAACCTGTTCGCCGCGGGACATGCCGCCATCGCCAACTACAAGGCGTTCGAGCAGTTCGGCGATCCGAAATACAAGGAAAAAGCGGTTTACTGGATGCGTACGATCCTGCCTTTCACGCACCTGTGGGAGCCGGAGGAGATTCCGATGCTGTACAATACCAAACCGGTGCTCAGTTCGAGCGACTGGTACTTCGCCAACTGGGTGCGCGACCATGTGCAGTGGGAGGTGCTCGCCGTGTTCGCTCAGTCGATTGCCAACGGCATCCGCTGGGAGGAGGTCGATCCGGAGATCGACTGGATGAAGTTCCACCGCGGTATTACCAATGCGGCGATCCGTTGGATGAATGTGCATACCGACGACAACTGGCGTCCGCACAATATTCCGGAGACGTACGACCGTTACAAAGAGGGTGCGTTCGACTATTGTTTCCCCGATACGCACAATGCGACGACGGGCAACTACGGCGGTATGTTTATTCCTCCTTCCGCTATCGCGGACAACATCTACTACCTGTTGGACCGCGAAGCCGAGGCGGCAAAAGGTAAAAAGTAGTTATTCGGAAAATTTCATTGCGGGAAGCCTGTTGAACGGCAGGCTCCCGCTTTTTTAATAAAATGCGAGATGAATTATCGTAAAATCGTATCGGCTGTCGCCTTGCTGTGGTGTACGGCCGGGTTTGCCGCCGGATCGGAACCGGCTGCCTGCGTACGGCCGATGATGGGAACCGGGGCGGCCGGATGCGTCGTGCCGGTGGCGGCAGCTCCGTTTGGAATGGTGCAGTTGGGGCCGGATACTTATTTCACCGCTTCCGGCTACCACTACGACCATCCGTTGATCTACGGTTTCAGCCACACCCATAAATCGGGCGGCGGCGGAACCGATTATCAGGACATCATGTTCTTTCCGGTTACGGATGCCGTATGGACGCAGCAGCAGGTTTGTCCCGACCGCGTCGGCAGCCGTTATTCGCACGAGCAGGAGTTTATCGAACCGGGGTATTACCGGATCAGGCTCGATTCGGACGTGGATGCCGAACTGACGGCTACGGCTCGCTGCGGGATGCACCGCTACACGTATCCGGAAGGGGCGATGCGGCAGTTGATCATCGACTTGAAACACGGCTGCGAGCATTCGACGACCATTTTCGCCGACGAAGATTTCGATACCGTCAAAATCTCGCGGCTGGAATGGGTCGACGACCGTACGGTGCGGGGATACCGGGTTTCGAACGGCTGGGCGCCGGAACAGCACGTCTATTTCTACGCCGAATTTTCAGAGCCGATCGTTTCGTGCCGTCTTTTCGATCATAAGCATTTTCGGGACGGCGTCCGTGAGTTGGAAGGTACCGACGTGCGGGCCGTGCTGCGTTTCGGAGGGAAGGCGGGAAAACCGGTCGTCGTCCGTGTGGGCATCTCCCCGGTCAGTATGGACGGCGCGCGGCAGAATCTGAGGGCCGAGATCAAAGGATGGAATTTCGATAAAGTCCGGAAAACGACTTATCGGGACTGGAACGAAGCCCTGTCGGCTGTCCGGATCGCCGATGCCGATTCGCCGCAGAAGGAGGTGTTTTATACGAGTCTCTATTTCGCGATGCTCTACCCGATGCTCTATTCCGATGTGACGGGCGAATACCGCAGTTCCGACTCGAAGGTATATAAGGGCGATTTCCGTTATTTCGCCGGCGTGCTGGGCCTTTGGGATACGTTCCGGGCGCAGAACCCGTTGATCGCGATTCTCAGGCCGGACGTGACCCGCGATCTGATGAAAACCTTGCTGGAGCACTACCGCCACTGCGGTCAACTGCCGATCTGGACGCTGGCCGGCGTCGAGAACATGTGCATGATCGGTTATCACTCGATGCCGCTGGTTGCCGACGCTTATTGCAAAGGGATTCGCGGTTACGATGCGGAAGCGCTTTACGAGGCGATGAAAGCGTCGGCCAACCGCGATACGTTCGGTTATTTTCTGAAAGCGTTCCGCGGGACGCGTTATTACAAGCAGTACGAGTACGTGCCGTGCGATCTGGAGGTGACTTCCGTTTCGAAGACCCTCGAATATTGCTACGACGACTGGTGCATCGCTCAGATGGCGCGGATGCTCGGGCACCGGGACGACTACGACTATTACATCGGCCGGGCCGGCTGGTATAAGAATCTTTTCGATCAGAATCTGAACTTTATGCGCGGCAGGAATTCCGACGGCAGTTGGCGGACGCCGTTCGATCCGTTCCATTCGAACCACTACCGGCCGGACGACGATTTCTGCGAAGGCACTTCGTGGCAGTGGACTTTCTTCGTGCCTCACGACGGCAAGGGGCTGATGAATCTGTTCGGCGGCCGCGATCCGTTCGTCGCCAAACTCGATTCGCTGTTTACGGTCAGCTCCGAGATACACGGCGACAACCCAGCGCCCGATATTACCGGCTTGATCGGACAGTATGCGCAAGGCAACGAGCCGGGGCATCACACCCTTTACATGTACAATTATGCCGGACAACCGTGGAAAGGGCAAAAACGGATCAGCGACGTGATCTACACGCTGTACGATACTTCTCCCGAAGGGATCTGCGGCAACGACGATACCGGTCAGATGTCGGCGTGGTACGTGATGAGTTCGATGGGGTTCTATCCCGTTACCCACGGTCGGGGCGTTTATTTTATCGGAACGCCGATTTTCGGGGAGATGTCGGTAAAGCATCCGAACGGGGTGTTGACGATCCGGGCGAACGGCGTATCGCGCGAAAATTGCTATATTCAGTCCGTAACGCTGAATGGCGCACCGTATTCGAAGAATTGGCTGCGACACGAAGACCTGTTCGGCGGCAATGCGACGCTGGCGTTCGAGATGGGGCCCGAACCGAATAAAAACTGGGGCAGTTCTCCGGAAGACCTGCCGCAGTCGATGTGCGACGAAACCTTTGAAAACTGACAGGGATGAGACGGATCAATTGTTTATTGGGAGTTTTGCTGTGCATTTTCGGCGCGCAGCAGGCATTCGGGTTCGCCCGGCCGGAGAAGGAGTATCGGATTTTCCAGTTTCCGCGGACGGCTATTCCGCGTATCGACGGCGATTTTTCGGATTGGGACATGGTGCCCGATTCCTATGCGATTGGATTGTCGGAGTTGTACGATACGCATGGCGGACGCGGTGAGAACCTCGATCCGAAGGAGTTCGACCTGACCGTCAAGGTCGGTTGGGTGAACGGGGAGAACCGGCTCTATTTCTATGTGGAGGCTTACGACGATAGCTGGGACTTTACCGATCCGGGTTTGCGGCAGGATATTTTCGAATTGGTGGTCGACGGCGACGCGTCCGGCGGTCCGTTTATCAAGGAAGACAACGGCAATATCAACAAGCTGCCGGTTGCTGACCTGCATTTCAAGGGACATGGCGCCCATGCGCAGAATTACCACATTTTCACGCCGGTGCAGCACGGGAAAGACTGGGCGATGGTATGGGGTTCTACGCCGTGGATCAAGGATTTCCCGTATGCCAACGTCGCGTACGACTATGATTTCGGGCCGGGTGAATCCGGTGTGCTGAAAATGGAGTTCTGGATCACGCCGTTCGATTACGCGGCGGTCGAAGGGCCCGGTCGTTCGGTCGTTTCGCAGTTGACCGAGAACGAGTTGATCGGAATGTCGTGGTGTATGATCGATTTCGATGTGGATCGGCCGAAAGCCGATCCGGTGATGTGTCTGTCGCACGATTTCCGGATGATCCGCGACGCTTCGTTCCTAAACGCTTTCCGGCTGATGCCGCTGGAAGAGACGCTGCGGCCGAAAATCGCTGCCGACTGGGCGTTTACCGAAGTCGACCGCGACCGGCGGATCGTGCTGTTCGAAGATCGTTCGACCGGAGAGATCGCCCGCCGGGAGTGGGACTTCGGCGATGGAACGAAATCCTCCGAGGAATATCCGCTGCACCGTTATGCCAAAGCCGGCGAATGGACGGTGACGCTGACCGTCGAAGGCCCGGACGGGCAAGACCGCCGCATCAAGGTGTGGGAGGTGGTGACTCGGTAAGGGCAGATTGCCGTACTATTCTATTGATAAACGGATCGGGGAAGTTCATCGAACTTCCCCGATCCGTTTATTTGAATATTTTTATTCAATTAGCTGATTTTGCCTTGATTATCGTTTGGAAGCGTCGCGCCGTGTTTTCTGCGGGCGCAATTGCAAAACCGGCATCGCCGTAAACCTGTATGTGACGCGAGGATTGGACATAGGATGGTTCAATATCGCTTGTTTCGAAGCAGTAAATGCAGCTCTTTGCGGCCGGTATTCGCATCGGTCTGTTCCTGTCGGATTTCGAAACCTTCCCGGAGGTAAAAGCGTACGGCCCGTTTGTTTTCGGCGTATACGCTCAGTTCCAGCGTCGGATATTGCGCTGCGGCCCATTGCAGCAGGCGGCGTCCGATACCTTGTCCCTGCCGGTCGGGATGGACGAATAGGGCCGCGACATAGTTTTCGACCAGCGAGACGAATCCGCAGACGCTTTCCGCCGATTCGTCCTGGTAGACGAACGTGCGGGAGTCGGGCAGGTAACGGGTTCTCATTTCGTCCAACTTCCCTTCCCAATAGCTGCGCGGCACGAAGTCGTGTGCCGCGACGGAGCTTCGCAGCCATATTTCTAGTACGGTGTCCGTATCTTCCGGTTCGAGCGGTCGTATCATGTTGCGGGAAAATGAAAAAGGTGTTCAACATGTTTTGTTGGACACCTTTTTTGTATAAATTCATAAAACGTCCGGCGAAACCGGCCGATGCCGCCGCCGGATCGGAAACGTCTATTTTGCAGAGTCCGTCGTCTGTGCCGGAGCGGCTGCGTCCTGTCCGGCTGCCGGCAATGCCTGCGGCATCAGGTTTTCGTTGCTTTCCAGCGATTGTTCCAGCGCTCTTTCGACGCCGCTTTTGCTCGACGAAATGCTGGCCGACGGCATGGTCATCGTTGCGATCAGGCTCAGTACTACGATGGAAATAGCCAGCCCCCAGGTGAATTTTTCGAGAAAGTCGGCGGTCTGACGCACGCCCATGACCTGGTTCGATGCTCCGAAATTGGCAGCCATGCCGCTTTTGGGGTTCTGAGCCAAAACGGCAAGAATTAACAGGATGCTTGCTATCAGGATCAATACGATGCAGAAAATATACATTACTAATATGGGTTTAAACGTTTATAATTGGTCAGTTAATCGGATTCGCTGTCGCCGAGCCCGGTAAGAATCTCGGCAAAATAAACACTTTTTTCCGGATATAGCAAACTTAATCTGGTATAAATTTCTCTGGCTTTGGAATAAAATCCCTGTTTTGCATAGATTTCGGCCAGTTCTTCGGAAATCAGGTCGGGGTCTTCGGTGACGGATTCCCGGGACAGATCCTCCCCGGGGAGCGTTCCCGTCGCCGGGGAACGGCGGGAAGGGGTTTCCTGCAGGAATTTTTCGATGACTTCGAACGGGTCCCGCGTAGCTGCCGTTTCGTTTTTTTTCAGTAAAAAATCCGGCAACGGCCGGAACTGTTGTCGCAACCGGAGAGCAGGCGTGATTGTTCCTCCCCGTTGCCATAGAAGTAGTTGCGCGGCGACGAACCACGGGTAGCGGCCGGCCGCCTCTTCGGGCGGATCGCAAAGGAGCGGAGCGGTTCGGGATGCCGTTTCGTCGTTCATCTGCAGGCGGATTACTGCCAATTCGATACGGCAGCGTTGAAAATATCTTCTACCAACTGATCCACGATTTCCGGAATCAGTGTAGGTTCGACTTCCTGCAACAGTTTGCTGCTCTCGTAGGTGGAGAAAGCCGAAAAAGTTTTGTCGAAGTTCAGGGACGGGTCGACAGCGTTGGTGAACCGTACCCGTACGGTGATCGTCAGGTTATTGAGTACTGCGTACTCATCCCCGGAAATGGCCGCCGGCGTCGACGCGTAATTCGTGATTTCGCCTTCGAAATTCAGGTCGCCGTTTTCGGGCACCTGGATCAGTTTCGTCTGGCGCGCGAAACGTTCCTGCAGCGCATCCGTTAGCGTCGAGCTGAGGATCGGGGCAACCAACAGCGCATTGTTCGGGAAGCGGGCGATGCTGATCGTTTTCATTTCGGGCGACAGCGAAGCCCCCGAAAAGGAGTAACTCACGCTGCACGTACCCAACAGTAGCGGGCATACGAGCAGGATGATGTATTTCAGTCTGTTTTTCATGGCGTTTTCCATTTCCCTGCCGGCCATTTCCGGGATTACGGGATTTCGTCGATTCCTAATTCTTTGATTTTCCGGTACAGCGTGCGTTCCGAGATGAAGAGTTCGCGGGCCGCGTCTCTGCGTTTCCCATTATGACGTTTCAAAGCCCGGATTATTGCCTCTTTCTGCGCTTTTTCTTTGGTCATCTCTTCCTTCGGGCCGTCGTCCACGACCTCTTCGGTGTCGGTGTAAAGCGCCTCGGCAGCCGGAGATTTGACGGCCGGTGCGATCGGGTAGCTGCCGCGAGGCAGCAACCCGGCGATATCGCTTTTGGGAGCGTCGTACGATTTCTCGGCCAGTAGTTCGGCGACCATTCGTTTCATTTCGCTCATGTCGCTGCGCAGATCGAACAGAATTTTGTACAGTAGTTCTCTTTCGGTATTCACCTCGCTGGCCGGGGCGCTGCCGCTCATGACCATCGGAATGGTGTTCGGCGCGGAATCCGGCAGGTATTTTTTGATGATCTCGCCGGTAATCAGACGGGTTTCCTCGACGGCGGAGATCTGTTCCGCCACGTTTTTCAGTTGCCGGATGTTGCCGGGCCAGCGGTAGTTCTCGAGCAGGTGCCGCGCCTCGTCGTCGAGGGTGATGACGGGCATCCGGTATTGCGTGGCAATATCCGTGGCGAACTTCCTGAATAGTAGCGTGATGTCTCCTTTGCGCTCCCTGAGCGGCGGGATGGTGATGGGCACCGTGTTCAGCCGGTAGTACAGGTCTTCCCGAAAGCGTCCGTTGGAGACCGCTTCGCGCAGGTTGATGTTGGTCGCGGCGACTACCCGCACATTGGTTTTGGCGGACTTCGACGCTCCCACCCGCATAAATTCGCCGGTTTGCAGTACCCGGAGCAGGCGCACCTGGGTCGTATGCGGCAGTTCCGCCACTTCGTCCAGGAAAATGGTTCCTCCGTCGGCTTCCTCGAAGTAGCCTTTCCTGCTTTCGGTAGCTCCGGTGAAGGCTCCCTTTTCGTGGCCGAAAAGTTCCGAATCGATCGTGCCTTCCGGAATGGCTCCGCAGTTCACGGCAATGTAGTTTCCGTGTTTGCGGGCGCTGTTCGCATGAATGATCTGCGGAAAGAACTCCTTGCCTACCCCGCTTTCGCCGGTCACCAGTACCGAAAGATCGGTCGAAGCGACCCGCAGGGCTATTTCGAGGGCGCAGTTCAGACTTTCGTCGTTACCGATGATCCCGAAGCGTTGTTTTATGGTCGTTAACTCCATTTTCGTTTAAGTAAGTAGCCTGTGCCGGATTGTCCGGAAAGGAGTGCCGGCGCAGGTGTTTTTCGTACGGACTAATCGTTGTCCGGAGCGGGCGCGCTTTGTACGGTCGCGGTATCGGTCTGTGCAGGCAGGATGATCGACTGGATGTCGGGGCCTTCGCGACTTACCAGAAAACCGAAGATCATCACGGCGAGCGCGATGATGGCGGTGATGATCGCGATGACGATAAAACCGTCCGCTTTCGATCTCTTTTGAACCGGCCGTCCGGGCTGCTGCGGCCTGCGCGGATAACCGGGCTGTTGCGGCCTCTGGTTCATCGGAGGCCGGTTGCCTGCGTTCGGCATCGGCGGTTGATAGGGCTGTTGCGGAGCGCGGTTGGGAACTTGCTGCGCCGGCGGCGTCTGCCGAACCGGATTGCCCGGATGCGGCGGCGTCTGTTGTTGTACGGGACGTTGTTGCGTCGGCTGCGGCACGGACCGTCTGGGCGGGATGCCGGATTGAGGTTGCGGCGCGGCAGCCGTCCGTTGCTCTGTCGCCGGCTTCTGCGGGACGGCCGGTTGCGGTTTTTCGACCGGAGGGATGGTCGTAGGCGCCGGGCGCTGTTGCCGTGCTGCTGCCGGAGGCGAGGATACGGGTGCGGCGGCAACCGGAGGGGGCGCAGGGATGGCCTGCGCTGCCTTTTGTCCGGAATCCAGGTAATAGATGCTGTTCGAATCGATTTTCAGGGTTCCGATACCTTCTATAATATAAGCGCCGCGCGCGGCGATGTTCTTTTTGATTTCGGCGGTAAATTCCTCGATCGCAGCCTGTGCGTCGCCCGGATTCAGGCCGTATGCCGAACCGATCAGTTGGATCAGCACCCCGTCGTCTTTTTTCAGGAACGGAACGAATGCAACGGTTCCGTCGTCCTTGTGGAGGAACGCGCCGAACTGAGGAACGACCAGTCTCTTGTTGGTTTTCAGGTAGTCCGCTATAATTTTGTTGACCATGGCTCGCAGTCGTTAGATTTGATTTCCAAAAATAGGGCTTTTTCGGAATAGAAACAACTCCCGGACGTATTTTCGTTCGTTCGGGATGGGTATTCGTCGGAAAAAAATAAAAGCGAAAATCAAAATAAATTCGGCCGAGTTGTTGTTTTTGTTGAAAAGAATTGTCTTCTTTGCGTCCTATAAGTTAAATGTAGCTTCGTTACTTCGCAGTTTATCGGATGAAGTAGCGGGGGCGGATTGGTCTTAAACAGGTTGTTTGAAGATGAAGAATAAGTATATCGATCTGATCGAGCAGACGTTCGAATTTCCTCAGGATGAGTTTTCCGTGGTCGACAACGAGCTGAATTTTCACGAAGTGCCGCTGATGGATGTGATCAAACAGTACGGGACGCCGCTGAAGGTGACCTATCTGCCCAAGATCACGTCGCAGATACAGCGGGCCAAGCGATTGTTCAATGTGGCGATGGCCAAAGTGGATTACCGGGGGAATTACAACTATTGCTATTGCACGAAAAGTTCCCACTTCTCATTCGTGCTGGAAGAGGCGCTGAAGAACGACATTAACCTCGAAACCTCGTCGGCTTATGACATTCATATCATCGACGCGCTGTACGACGGCGGGATTATCGACAAGAATATCTTTATCATCTGCAACGGTTTCAAGCGTCCGCAGTATGTCGAGAATATTGCGGCGCTGGTCAATAACGGTTTCGAAAATACGATTCCGATCGTCGATAACAAAGAGGAGCTCGATCTGCTGGACGCCGCTATTCACACCGAATGCAAGATCGGTATCCGGATCGCGTCGGAAGAGGAGCCGAAATTTGATTTTTATACTTCGCGTCTCGGTATTCGTTACAACGACATCGTGGAGTATTATAAGACCAAGATCCGCAGCAATAAGAAGTTCAAGCTGAAAATGCTTCACTTCTTTATCAATACCGGGATCAAAGATACGGCTTACTACTGGAACGAACTGAGCAAATGTCTGAGCGTTTACTGCGAGCTGAAAAAAATCTGCCCCGAACTCGATTCGCTGAACATCGGAGGGGGGTTCCCGATCAAAAATTCGCTGGGCTTCAATTATGATTACGAGTACATGACCGAGGAAATCGTCGCTCAGATCAAGAATATATGCAACCTGGCCGAGGTCGAGGAGCCGAACTTGTTTACCGAATTCGGGTCGTTCACGGTGGGCGAAAGCGGCGCGACCCTCTTTTCGATCATCAACCAGAAGCAGCAGAACGACCGGGAGAGCTGGTATATGATCGATAGTTCCTTTATGACCACGCTACCGGATATCTGGGGGATCAACCAGCGGTACATTCTGTTGGCTATCAATAATTGGGACAAGGAGTACCAGCGGGTGTTTCTCGGCGGCCTGACTTGCGACAGCGAGGATTATTACAACGGAGAGTCGCATTCCAACGCGATCTTTCTGCCGAAGCTGAACGGCGGACCGCAATACATCGGGTTTTTCCATACCGGAGCTTACCAGGAGTCGCTGGGCGGGTTCGGCGGAATCCAGCATTGCCTGATTCCGGCTCCGAAGCACATTATCATCGACCGCGAAAAGGGCGATAACGAGTATTACACCCGCCTGTTCGCCAAGGAGCAGAGTTACCGTTCGATGATGCGGATATTAGGGTATTAGCCGTCCTGGCGCATACGGGGTCAAAAGCAGGAGTCCGGTGCGCCTCTTTGTCCCGGAGAGGCGCTTCTGCGGGTCATCATCGAGATAAAACGATATGAATCATTTTTGAAAGGACGCAGAAATATACCTCGATGCCGATCGTTAGTTAATTTTTCCAACCGCTTTCTGATACTCCAGCCATCTCAGATAGCAGTTTATCCGTGCTTCCACCTGTGTCTGCATGGCTTGTTGCCACAAGGTCTGCGCTTCAAGATAGTCGGACAGCGTTTCCACGCCTTTCTCATATTGCAGTCGGCTCGCACGCAGGTTCTCCTCCGCTGAGACAACGGACGATTCCGCTAACCTCTTTTCAAGGAATGCTTCGTCAAGGTTGTTGAACGACTGGGTCATCTCAAGCGTAAGCCGTTCGTTAGTATCTTCGCGTTCGGCTTGAACCTGTGTGTATTGCGCCTTGGCTGATTTGATCTTGTTGGTGCGGTGTCCGAAATCGAAAATAGGTATGGAGACTTGCACGCCGACAAGAAAGTTCCAACTGTCGAGCAGTTTTCTCCCATTTAGCTCAATGCCGTTCAAGTAGCCGTATTGACCGACCAATCCCACTTGTGGCAGATGCTCGCTTCTTGCTACGGCGATTTTCTGTTTAGCCAATTCGTTTTGCTGTTCAAGCATCAAGTATTCGGGACGGTTGGATATGCCGTCGTCCTGCATATAACCGGCATTCGTTTCAGGTAAAGAGCTATCTGTTTCTATCTTGTCCGTCAATGGGCGACCTATGTAGTGGCACAGATTCATCATGGCAAGTCGATGCCCGTTTTCCGCACGGCGCAAGTCCAGTTCGCTTTCATTCAACTTTACCTTCACTTTCAGCACGTCGTTCTGCGATTTCATACCATGCTTGCGGGCACTTTCCACGGTACGCATCAGTTCCGTCAATAGCTCATTATAGGACTCCGCAACCAGCACCAGTTCTTTGGCGCGCACCACTCCGGCGTATGCACGTGACGTTTCCACGACCACTTCCGATTCCGTCAGTCTTTTGTTCTGCCGGGCTATTTCATCGCCGATCTTTGCCATGCGGTAGCTTGTCCGTATTTTCCCGCCCATGTAAACGGGCTGTTCCACTTTGACACCTCCGCTGTATATCCAGCCGAGGTCGTATGCAAGGTCGATGCCCGGAAACAAGGCAGACTGTCCTGTAGGGATTCCATCCGCACCTAATACAGGCAGTTGTCCCATACCGCTTGAATAGGAACCGTCGGCAGTAGAATAAAGAGCGTTTCCTGTCAATGATAATGACGGGAGAAACAGAGCCTTGGTACTGCGCTTTTCAAACAGGGAAGCCTGTAATTGCTGCTCGGAGACTTCCATCCTTTTATTGTTTTCTTTTGCCAACCGGATGCATTCATCCAGTGTCAGAACCGTTTGCGAATAGCATGCAAACGGTAATACGGCGAATATGTATATAAATAATCGTTTCATTTTATCTTGATTTTGAAGAACATGGCGTAAAGGATAGGCACAAAGAACAGCGTAGCCAGTGTGGAGAAGAGCAAGCCGCCCATGATGGTAGCAGCCATAGAGCCGAACATAGCGTCGCTCAACAGCGGTATCATGCCGAGAATGGTAGTAAGCGAAGCCATCATCACAGGACGCAAACGGCTTTCCGAACTGGATACAAGAGCTTCGGCCGGTGCGATGCCGGCACTTATCTGTTCCCCGATTTCATCCATCAGCACGATGCAATTTTTCATCATCATGCCGACCAGTCCCAATGCCCCGACAATGGCGCAGAACGTGAATGACTGTCCGCTTAGAAGCATGGCTCCGACGATACCGATGGCAAGCAATGGGACGCAGCAAAGTATGATTGCAGGCTTGCGGTAATCCTTGAACAGCATGATAAGGATGGCAATCATCAGGACGATACCCAACGGCACGTTTTTGAACAAGTAGTGCATGGTTTGCGTACTGGCATCTTTTTCGCCTTTCCATTGTAGTTGGTATCCTTCGGGAAGTTTTATCTGTTCGATCCTTTCGGCAATGGTTGCGCGTGCCTTTTCTGTTTCAATGCCAGGCGAAGGCGAACACATGACTGTCTGGGCACGCTGTCCATTGTAACGCGGAACGATGGGGTCTTCCCATTCCATGCTAATCCCCTTGCCGATTTGCTTCAACGGTGTCGTCTGCATGACCGATTCGATGAGGTCACTGCGGTCTGCCGTTCCTGATTTTATTTTCAGCAAAGCTTCTTCATCCAACACGCTGCTTATATTGGGCATCATTGAGAACAAAGGAACATTCTCCAGATTGTCCATTTTCTCTCCGTCCTCTCCTGTACATTTCAGATAAATCGTGTTCTTGTGTATGCCGTCATAGAAATTGCCAACGGGTATGCCTCCGGCTGCTGTCAGTACGGAAGTGGAAATATCTTGCCTGCTCAACCCGGAGCGGCGTGCGGACGATTGGTCGTAGTCTATCGTCAATAACGGCATGGACGGTTCCCAGTCTGTCGTGACCAAGCAGACTTCGGGGGTCTGTTCCATAATCATGCGTGCGGAATCCGCTAACGCATGGAGTACGGCAGGGTCGGGTCCTGTGAACAGGGCCTCGATGGGATACTTCTTGTACATGATGTTGTACTGTTTCAACTTGACGTAGGCATCGGGATACCGCTTCAGAAGTTCCCGTTGAATTTCATCCATGTTTTCCACCAGCGCGTCGGGGGACTCGAAGTCGATAATCAGTTCGCCGTACGACAATGAGGGCGTGGCGATGCTGCGTACCAGATTGTAACGGGCGGGCGTACCGCCGATGGCGGTCGTTACGTTGCGTATCTCCGGGCGGCTTTTCAAATAAACCCTGATTTCTTCCAACTCGCTCGCCACCTGTGTGGAGTTCGTACCTTCCGGCAGTTTGTATTCCATATAGAGCTGGTCGTACACCATGTCTGGGAAAAAGCCGTGGCGCATGAACCGATAGCCGTATGCGCTTAACAGGACGAGCGCGACCGCGATGAGCACAGAGGATACGCGATGACGCAGCCCGAAATTCAAGGCTGCACGCAGCCAGCCATATACCCGACCGTTGTATAACGATTCCTCTTTTTTGCCGGGCGCGTCGGCTTTCAGCCAACCGTTTGCCATCAAAGGCACATGCACGAGTGCCAGTATCCAACTCAACAACAACGACACGGCAAGGACGATGAACAGGTCTCTCACGTATACGCCCGCCGTATCGGGAGAAAGGAAGACGGGCAGGAAGGCAAGGATGGCAATCAAAGTTGCCCCCAGAAGCGGCATGGCCGTCCTTTTACCTATGGAAGTCATCGCTTCCATGCGCGGCTTGCCCCGTTTCAGGTCTATCAGGATGCCGTCAATTATCACGATGGCATTGTCTACCAGCATTCCCATTGCGAGAATAAAAGCAGCCAGCGATACCCGTTGCATGGAACCGTCCATCATGCCCAATAACAAGAATGAGCCGATAACCGTGACAATAAGGCTCGTGCCTATGATAACACCGCTTTTGAAGCCCATGACGAGCATCAATATCGCCACGACGATAACGACCGATTCTATCAGGTTGATGAAGAAAGTGGCAAGGGCATCTGTCACTCGTTCCGGCTGGTAGAACACGCGATGGTATTCTACTCCTGCCGGGAAATGCTCCGCTTTCAATTCCTCAAGCCGCCGTTCAACTTGTTTGCCTACTTTCACGATGTCCGTACCCGAAGCGGCGGCAACGGCAATGCCCAAAGACGGCTCGCCGTTATAAGCCATCGAGTTGCGTACCGGAGTGACATAGTCATTACCTACTTTGGCAATATCTCCCAAGCGGAGTTGGTCATCCTCATGGCCCTGTATAATCATATTGCGAATTTGCTCTACCTTGCGGAATTTGTCATTGACAGTCACGCGCACGCGTTTTGGCCCGTTGTCGTAATATCCGGTATAATAGATGCCATTCTGCCCTTGCAGCGTGGTGAGTACCTCCGCAGGCGAAACGCCCAATGTCGCCATACGTTCAGGCAGCATCTCAATGTTGATGCACTCCTCTCGTTCTCCGTATATAGTGACACGTCCCACGTCTTCAATGTTTGTCAACTCCCGCTGGATCAATCGGGCATAGTCGGATAGTTTGCGCTCGTCCGTTCCGTCACCGGTCAGGGCGTAGAACATGCCGTATACCAATCCGAAATCGTCTTGCACCTTGACCGACGTGCCTTCCGGAAGTCCGGCTCCGGCATCGGAAACTTTGCGCCGCAACATGTCCCAGCACTGCTCGATTTCGTTTTCCGGAACCGTGGTCTTCATTTCGACCTGGAGGATGGTTAAATCATTATACGACCAACTGCATACGTTGTTCACTTCACCGATGGTGCGTATGTTTTTTTCCAACGGTTCGGTGACTTCCATTTCCATCTCGTGTGCGGAAGCTCCGGGCCGGGTCGCCACGACCATCGCCATTTTCACCTTGATTTCCGGATCTTCCAGCTTGCTCATGTCGTATGCGGAATAGAGCCCGCCGACCAGCAAGACGACAATAAGAAAATAAACCAGTTTCTTGTTGTCGAAAGCCCATTTTCCTACATCCATCACAATAAGCCTCCTACATTCGTTTCAGATTCATCAGCCATAGGCTTTACCTTTTGGCTGTCCGTCAGTTTATGTACTCCAGCAGTCACGACAAGTTCCCCATCAGAAAGCCCTTGCGCAATGATTGCCTTGCCATTGGTATGGAGTTGCTTGACGGATACGGCACGTAATCTTATCACTCCGTCCTTCTTATTATAAACCCAGACGCAACTTTTCCCGTCTTTCTTGAATAATGCGGAAGACGGTATTTCCGTCTTCCCGCTCGCGGTATCGCTTATCACCATATCTACCATCGTATTCATTCCGGGCGAAGGCTGGGGCGACATGTCCTGCGGAATGGAAAGACGTACTGTGTACAATTGATTGGCATTGGCTTTCGGTGCTATGCTAATCAAGCGGAGCGGGACTTTCTGGTTCGGCATGAAATCAAATGAAGCATAGAACGATTCCATCTTGTTGCGATGAATATAAGTAGACGCCGGGATATTGATTTCTATTTCTTGCTTACCCCCTGATACAATCGTGACAATAGGCATACCTGCTGCCACGACCGTTGGCGGATCAAACAAGCGTTTCTGAATATACCCATTGAAAGGAGCATATATTTTTGTGTCAGCTAATTGGTTTTGGGCATTTTCATATTTTGCGGCAATCTGCTGTAAGCCAAATCGTGCCTTGTCATATGCATCGGCTGTGCTTACGCTGTCCGCATAGAGTGCTATTACACGTTCGGCTTCCGATTTTACGTTCATATACTCCGCCTTGATAGCGTCCAATTGCACTTGATAATCACGCGGGTCTATTTCCGCTACAAGCTGACCTTTGCTTACCCTGCTGCCTTCCTCGACATAGACGTTCATCAATGTTCCACTGATCTTGAAAGCCATGTTCACTTCTTCCGCAGCCTTCACACGTCCGGGAAATTCTTGAACCGATGTAGCACCGGCGTTTTCAACCATGAAGAGCCGGACATTTGCCGTGTCCGTTTCCTCCGTCTGCTTACTGTGGCACGAGCTGTTCAGCAATAACAGTCCCATGAACAGACATGTTATAACATAATTTTTTCTCATATATGAATTGTCCTTAATTGCGGCTATAAAATTATGCAAATCAAAAATGGCGCGCAAGAGCAAAATTGAGCGAAAATTGTATGATATGTTCGATTTACGGAAGATTCATAGCGAAATATGAGTTTGTTTTGTTTGTTTTTTTATCTTTGCCGAGGTTTAGATATACAAAATAAATGAGTACAATTGAAGATTCCAATATCGAGTTATTCGATATAGACAGCAAAAATATAAAGCAAAGAAATCCTTTCAGCTATCTTAATCAAAATGGATTCCTGCTTTGTAAAAGAGGAAAAATTTCTCTTATAATGGACGAACGGCTATACAATGTGGAAAAAGGCGATTTGTACATATATCCGGCATTCTCGCTGACACAAATCCATAGTGTCAGCGATGACCTACAGGGAGTGGCGGGAACGGCGGATTTCAATTTCATATTTTCCTCGCTCGATTCCATATCCGACACTCAAAGTCATATTTATATACGTTTCCATCCTCTTGTTTCTTTGACGGTTGAACAATTGCAACGTATAGAGGAAATCATTTGGTTTGTCCGTAAAAGGAAAAATATCCAGACCCAATTGGGGACACAAATCGTGTTATCGCTTGTTCAAGCCTTTTGTTACGAAGTGATAGATGCCTATATAACCAACAAATCGATGCAGTCTATGAAGCAGACTCGCAAGGACAAGACTTTCCAGAACTTTCTCGTTTCACTGTATCAGAATTTCCATATTCACAGAAATGTACAGTTTTATGCAAAGCAACAAGGCCTTACGCCCCGCTATTTCACGACATTAATTCATAAGGTATCGGGCAAGACACCATCTCAATGGATTACGACGTTCGTCATCATAGAAGCCAAACGTTTATTGTCCAATCCTAAGATAAGCATCAAGGAAACATCATGCAAATTACATTTTACCGACCAGTCTTTTTTCGGGCGCTATTTTAAGTTGTATGCAGGCTGTTCTCCGTCTGAATATAAAAACGCTACATTTAAGAGGAATTGTAGTATGGATTTGTAGATGTCCAAATATAAACCGATAGGTACAAGAAACAAGAATTTGCCGGCAAGAGTATTCAGCGAATGAGAATGACAACGGGCAGGTTTCGACGCCTGCCCGTTTCTTTGTTCGGTTCAGTTCAGAAGCCTGTCCTTTCGGTTTTGAGGAACAGCTCGAAGTCGGTGATGAATGCGGGAGCAAGCTCTTCCAAGGCAATGGCGCTGACTTTATAGCGTTCTTCGATGGAACTCCGCGAGGTGTTTATACACGGTGCAGTATTTCCAATAACTGTGCAGACTTTTGAGCTTGCCCGCCTGCTTCTGGTAATCCTCGTTGTGCTGACGGAATATCGCTAACAAGGTTTCATGGTTCATACCTAACGTCGAAAATCCTTTATCCGAACCGAAGTAGCGGGATAGTAATGCAACTCCGGTCTCACTTGGCTTTTCAAAGGTTTCGCTTGGCTTCTTTGTCCTCGCAGTCTGTGTTTTCTCTAAACCCTTTGTTTACAACCTTCTTGCCTCTTTCAGCCTACTATCTCGTTTTTTTCCGTACCTTTGTCCTAAATCACTAACCCGTTTGTATGCAGATTTTCCGAAAAGTTCTGGTCGTTTTTTTATTGCTGGGAACCGCCGCTGCCTTGCAGGCGCAGGAACTTTCTTCGCGGCAAACCGCAACGAACGATTCTCTGAAATTGCGAAGGGATGAAAAAGGAGGAGTCGCCGGTATGGCCGATCCGCAGAAAACTTCGGCGTCTTTCCCGTCCGTCAAGCAACTAACCGGATCGTTACAGCAAGAGTCGGCGTCCGATATCGATGCGTTTCAGGATACCGTCTCCCGTCACAAAAAGAATTTCATCGCCCGCATCATCGATTATTACGGCCGGTCGAACGTGGACCGCACCTTCGAAAAGAAGCTCGACTGGAGCATAGCGCCCGGTCCGAATTATTCATCGGACGTGGGTTTCGGTATCGGATTCCTGATAGCCGGCCTGTATCGGCTGGATCGAACGGATTCGACGACGATGCCTTCCAATTTTGCCGTTTACGGAAACGTAACGACCCAGAAGTTCGCCTTGCTGCGTGTCAGCGGCACCAATATTTTCAAGCAGAATCGTTATCGTGTCTCTTATTCCGGGGCGATGGTCTATTTTCCCGGCGCTTTTTACGGCGTGGGTTACGACGCCGGAAAAGCGGGATACGTGCAGGAGCTGACCACGACGATGTATAAAGTCCGTGCGAGCGGCGGCGTTCGGATCGCGCCGAAGGCTTACGCCGGGATGACTTTCAGTCTGGACTATACGGGAGCCAAATCGAAAAAGTCCTCCGCTACCGAACGGTCGTTCCTCTATTACGAATCGGTGGTGGATAAGGTGCTCCAGGAGTCGGGCGGTACGATCGGCGGGGCGCAGGAGGCTTACGACCGTCTCGACGCGCAGGAAAAAGCGGTTTTCAACGGTTATTCCTACGGAGACGGGAAACGGTTGTACGATGCGTGGCGCAACGGTTATTACGATCCCGCGAAAGCCGATCCGTTCGACAACTATGTCGGATCGACCGGCGAAAATCCCAATGCGATGAATGTCGGTTTGGGGGCCTTCTTGCAATACGATTCGCGCGATGTGCTGACCAGTCCGTACAAAGGTATTTTCTTTAATCTGGATATCAAATATTTCCCGAGATGGCTCGGCAATTCGCTGCATACGTTCGGGAAGATACAGGTTACCTTCGACTGGTATCGGAAAACGTGGAAAGGGTGCGTGTTGGCTTACGACCTTTACGGGAATTTTACGATGGGAGTGCCGTCCTGGCACATGTATTCGTCGCTGGGCGGCATGGAGCGCATGCGCGGTTATTACGAAGGGCGCTACCGCGACCGGAACTGCGTGATGACGCAGATCGAATTGCGCCAGCGGGTTTACCGTCGCCACGGGGTGGCCGCGTGGATCGGTGCGGGTAACGTTTGGGGCGTCGATTCTTTTGCCTGGAATCATACGCTTTGCAGTTTCGGCGTCGGTTACCGTTTCGAATTTAAAAAGCGGATGAACATCCGGTTGGATTACGGTTGGGGCGCACACGGCAATCCGAATTTCCACTGGGATAAAAAAAGGTGTACGGCTTTCCTGTTTACCGCATCGGAAGCATTCTGATCCGGCGGAATATGCGCGGGCGAGATTCGTAAATACGATCCCCGGGAAACGGAATCCTGTTTCCCGGGGATCGTCGGTATTGCGGCGCGGCGCGCCCGGCGGGACGACCGGTTTCCGTCTACGGAACGGAGTTATCGGCCCGCGTCTTTTTCCATTTCGGCAGTCAGCTTGGCTTTCCATTCGTCCGGCATTTCGAAAGAGTGCTGCTCGTCGAAATTGTAAGCCACCATGACGGCCGTGCATTCGGTCTTGATCTGTTCAGTCTCGGAGTTGATGAGCTGGTGGTGCAGCGTGAAGCTTTTGTTACCCACCCGGATGATTCGGGTGCGTACGGCGATCGGCTCGTCGCGGCGGGTCTGGACGAGGTAGTTCGTCTGGCTTGCAACGATGATCAGTCCGGCCGTTTTCCAGTACGGAGTCAGGCCGAGCACCTGCTTGTAAAAGTCGCACTTCCCGAGGTCGAAATAGTGCTGTTGATTGACGTTGTTGACGTGCCCCAGTACGTCGATGTCGGCGAAGCGCATTTGTATTTGTGTCTCTATCATAGGCTTTATGGTCTGATGATTTCAATTTCTCCGTTCACGCCGACCTTGACGATCGACGATGCTTTTCCGGTGGGACGACCTTCCCACGCGCGGTCGATCACCAGATCGACGCCGTCGACGATCTCCTTTGCGATTTCGCTGAACGACATTGGGGACGGTTTGCCCGAAATATTGGCCGAAGTAGAAACGAGCGGTCGATTCAGTTTGTGAATCAGTTTGTTGCAAAATTCGTGATCCGGAATACGGATTCCCAGCGTCCCTTCGTCCGGAATCAGATTCGGGGCGACGGCGCAGGCTCCGGGCAGGATCAGCGTCAGCGGTTTGTCGGCTACTTCGTACAACTGCCACGCCACTTCGGGCACTTTTTGGATGTATAGCGATACTTTGTCGATCTGGTCGAGCAGTACGAGCATACTCTTTTTGTTGACGCTCTGTTTGAGGTCGTAGATGCGCGCGACTGCCTGTTCGTTGGTCGCGTCGCATCCGATCCCCCAGACCGTATCGGTCGGATAGAGGATGACCCCCCCCCTTCGGAGGACTTCCAGCGCCTGATAAATCGGATCTTCAGCCATGTTTTACATAATTTGGAATCGCACAAAAGTACGCTTTTTTTTGTCTATTTTTAAAAAAGAGTATAGCTTTGTACCTCTAAAAAATGAAAACGAACAAAACATATTATGGGAAGAGCATTTGAGTATCGAAAAGCACGCAAACTGAAAAGATGGGGCAACATGGCCCGTACTTTTACCAAACTGGGAAAGGAAATCGCGATTGCCGTGAAGGCCGGAGGGCCTGATCCGGCGGGTAATACCCACCTCAGAGTGCTGATTCAGAATGCAAAAGCCGCCAATATGCCGAAAGAGAACGTCGAACGCGCGATCAAACGGGCCACGTCGAAAGAGATGGGCGACTACAAAGAGATGGTGTACGAAGGATACGCTCCGTTCGGGATCGCGATGATTGTCGAGACGGCGACCGACAATACGACGCGTACCGTAGCCAACGTTCGCAGTTATTTCAACAAGCTCGGCGGTTCGCTCGGGACTTCGGGATCGGTGTCGTTTATGTTCGATCACAAGTGCGTTTTCAAAACTCCGGTGAAAGAAGGGATGGATATCGAAGAGCTGGAACTCGAACTGATCGATTGCGGCGTGGACGAGGTGTTCGTCGATGGTGAGGAAGTGGTGATCTACGGGGCGTTCGAATCGTACGGAGCCATTCAGAAGTACCTGGAGGATAACGGTTACGAGATTATCAGCGGGGAGTTCGAGCGAATCCCGACCGACACGAAGGAGGTGACCGAGGAGCAGCGCGCTACGGTCGAGAAACTGATCGAGAAACTGGAAGAGGACGAAGATGTGGCGAACGTTTACCACAATATGAAAGAGGCCGAAGGCGGCGAGGAGGAGTAGCTTTCCGGTTTTGGCGAAAGAGACGACGAAAAACGGTTGCGGATTTCGATCCGCGACCGTTTTTTGTTGTGATTTTCAGTTTTTATGACCAACTTGCGGCAACCGGAGGATTTTCGCTTTTACGGATTTTTTGGAAGAAGCGGTACTTCGGTATTAACGGATCATACGATGAGGATGTCGAAAATAATCTCTTGTCTGGCGATGCTTTCGGTGACGGCATGCGCTTGCAGCCCTTTACAGGGAGAGAATGTGAAAAAGGTGGATATTTGCGTTTACGGCGGAACCTCGGCCGGCGTCATAGCCGCCTATACGGCCCGGCAGGCCGGGAAGAGCGTTCTGCTGATCGAGCCGGGGCGTCATCTGGGCGGAATGAGTTCCGGAGGGCTGGGATATACCGATATCGGGAACAAATACGTCATCCGGGGCCTGGCGCTCGATTTCTACCGTCGGCTGGGCCGGCATTACGGCAAGCTCGAACAATGGATTTTCGAACCGAAAGAAGCGGAAGCCGTTTTCAACGAGTACATCCGTCGGGCGGATGTGGAGGTGTGGTACGACAGCCGGATCGTCCGGGCGGCCAACCGGGGCGGAGTGATCCGGAATATCACGCTCGAAAACTCCGTTTCGCCGCGGTCGTCGCCCCGTAGAACGGTACGCGCAAAGGTATTTATCGATTGCAGTTACGAAGGGGATCTGATGGCGCGCGCCGGGGTTTCCTACACCGTCGGTCGGGAAGGTAATGAACGGTACGGCGAAACCTACAACGGGGCGCAGCGGATGAACGGCCACCAGTTTCCCGACGGGATCGACCCGTATATCGTCAGAGGGGACAGCGCCAGCGGATTGCTGTACGGCATCAATCCCGATCCGATCCTGCCCGACGGGACGGGGAACAAAAAAGTGCAGGCCTATAATTTCCGCATCGCGCTTACCGATCGTCCGGAGAACCGGGTTGAAATCACCCGCCCGGACAACTACGATCCGCAGCGGTACGAGTTGCTGGTACGGTTGAAGGAGAAGCTTCCGTGGAAAACGCCTTACGATGTTTTTATCTGGAGCAGAATGCCGAACGGCAAGACGGATATCAATAATTCCGGCGGTTTTTCGACCGACGTGATCGGTGAAAACTGGAACTATCCGGAAGCGGATTACCCGGAGCGCGAACGGATTCGAAAATTCCACGAGGACTACACGAAAGGGCTTCTCTATTTTATCGGACACGATCCGCGCGTCCCCGACTCCATCCGCCGGGAGATGCTGCGGTGGGGATACCCGAAGGACGAATATACGGATAACGGGCACTGGACGCACCAGATGTACGTACGCGAAGCGCGGCGTATGATCGGCCCCGTCGTGATGACCCAGCACCATTGCCTGGGCGAGGAGACGGTGACCGACGGCATCGGCTGGGCCGCCTATACGATGGATTCGCACAATTGCGACCGCCACGTCGTGAACGGCATGGTCAAGAACGAGGGTAATGTCGAGATCGGAGGGTTCGGCCCCTACCCCGTTTCGTACCGGGCCGTTACGCCGCGGGCCGAAGAAGCCCGGAACCTGCTGGTTCCGGTATGTCTGTCCGCATCGCACATCGCTTACGGTTCGATCCGCATGGAGCCGGTATTCATGGTGTTGGCGCAGTCGTCGGCCATAGCGGCCTGTCAGGCGATCGACCGGTGCGGAGGCTGCGTGCAGCGTGTCGACGTTGCGGCCGTGATGGATGAATTTGCGGGCAATCCGCTGGCGGATGGTAGCCAGCCCGAACTGTTCGTCGATAACAGCGATGCCGAAAACGTCGTCGTCAGCGGCGATTGGAAAACGGAGAAAAACGCCTGGTCGGCCTACGGGCCGGATTTCCTGTCGGACGATTCGAAGGGGACATCTCCCAAATCGTTGCGATACGTGCCGCGGCTTCCGGCCGGAAACGAATACGACATTTATGTCTACTTCCCGAAAGTGGGCGGAGCGACTACGCATACTTCGATCCGGGTTTTCGACGGAGCGCAGCGGTACGACCGGAGGATCCGGTCGTCGGACGTGGTCGTCGAAGGACAGACCGGCGGCGAATGGGTGCGTATCGGCCGCTATCGGCTGCCCGAAGGTAGGAAAGGGTATGTGGAGATTTCGAACGAAGAGGCGGACGGCATAGTCGTCGCGGATGCCGTATTGTTCATTCCGGCCCGGTCGGAGAACTGATCCCTTGCTTCCTAATAAAAACCGCGGCGCATCTGAAAAATAGATGCGCCGCGGTTTTGTTCGCCGGTAAGTTTACGCCAGGCCGTCCTCTTTTTTCTGGCGTTCGTAGGAGCCGATGATCAGCCGGATCGGCTGGTCGTGTCCGAAATAATTCCATACCCAGCCCCAGAATACTTTCAGCTTGCCCTGGATGCCGAGCAGGAACATGATGTGGATCGTCGACCAGACGACCCATGCGGCAAAACCGCCGAAACGGATCTTTTTCCATTCGACGAAAGCCCTGTTGCGGCCGACGGTTGCCATGACGCCGTAATTGCAGTAGCGGAACGGTTTCATCGGGCGTCCTTTGAGTCCGGCCAGCAGGTTTTTCCCCAGACGTTTTCCCTGGGAAATTCCGACGCGGGCCAGTTGCGGGTGTCCGTTCGGATACTCCGCGTCGTCGTGCATCGCGGCGATGTCGCCGATGGCGAAAACGTCGTCGTACTCTTTGACCCGGTTGAAAGCGTCCACGCCGATCCGTCCGCCGCGTTCTTTGGTTTGCTGTTCGAGGCCCGGAACGGCGCTGCACCGGATGCCGCTCGTCCAGATCAAGTTCTGGGTCGGGATGCTCTCCCCGTCGTCGAAGATCGCGCAGCCGTCGACATAATCGGTCACTTTTCGGTTCAGCATCACTTTGACGCCTTTGCTCTTCAGGGTTTTCAGCGCTTCAGCAGAGGTCTGTTCCGACATGGAAGAGAGCAGGCGTCCCAGTCCTTCGATCAGGTAGATGCTCATGTGCGACATGTCCAGCCGCGGGTAATCCCTCGGCATCACGTAACGTCTCATTTCGGATAGCGCTCCGGCGATTTCGACCCCCGAAGCGCCTCCGCCCACGATCACCACGTTCAGCCGCGAGATGCGTTCGGCGTCGGAAGAGGCCGTTACGGCGATCTCGAAATTGCGGAGTACCCGGTTGCGGATATTCAGCGCGTCGGTGATGTTGGACATTGCCAGTGCGGTGCGCTTGATGTTTTCGATCCCGAAAAAGTTCGGAACGCAGCCCGTGGAGATGACCAGGTAGTCGTAGCGGATGTCTCCGACCGTGGTGTACAATCGCTTTGCAGTCGCGTCGACGCGTTCGATATAGGCCATCCGGAAGTAGAAGTCGTTCCATCCGTGGAACATTTTCCGGAACGGGAATGCGATATCGCCGACATTCAGCGCCGAACTGGCCACCTGGTACAGCAGCGGCTTGAACATGTGGTAATTGTGTTTATCGACCAGCACGACCTGCATACCGCTGCGGCGCAGGGTACGGATCAATGCGAGGCCGGCGAATCCGCCGCCCACGATGACGATGCGTTTTTTGTCGGTATCGGGAATGTTCGATGACATAGTTTTGGTGTTTAACGTTTGACAATGGCGGTAACAACCTATCCGGCAAATAGAATACCGAAAATGCAAAATGAGCCGGTTTTATGAATAATTTACCGGGAAGGGACGGCCCTACCCGATTTTTTTCAGCCCGAGTTCGGCGGCCTGCCGTTCCATGTAGGCGTAAGCCTGGTCGTAGTCGTTGGCGATCACGCCGTCCAGAATGGCGTCTTTGATGGCGCTCTTCAACTCGCCGACCGCCCGGCAGGGTTTCAGTCCGTAAATCTGCATGATTAGCTCGCCCGAGATCGGTGGCTGGAAATTACGGATCCGGTCTTTCTCCTCGATTTCGCGCAGTTTGACTCGTACCAGCTCGAAATTTTGTAAGTAACGTTTGACCTTGGCGTCGTTGGCCGAAGTGATGTCGGCTTCGCAGAGGGTCATCAGGTCGTCGATGTCGTCGCCCGCTTCGAACAGCAGCCGCCGTACGGCCGAGTCGGTTACGACGTCTTCGGCGAGGATGATCGGCCGCAGGTGCAAAAAAACCAGTTTCTGGACATACTTCATCTTCTCGTTCATCGGCAGTTTCAACTCCCGGAAGATCGCCGCGACCATTTTCGATCCGACGACTTCGTGCCCGTGGAACGTCCATCCCGTTTTCGGGTCGTAGGCTTTGGTTCTCGGTTTGCCGATGTCGTGCAGCAGCGCCGCCCAACGCAGCCAGAGTTTGTCGGTATGACGGGCTATGTTGTCGAGCACTTTGAGCGTATGCACGAAGTTGTCTTTGTGGGCGTGTTTCCCGACCCGTTCGACGCCTTTAAGCCGCGACAATTCCGGAAAGATCAGCGGCAGTAACCCGCAGCGGTCGAACAGGTCGAATCCGATCGACGGAACCGGCGACAGTAGGATCTTGTTCAGTTCGGTTACGATGCGTTCTTTCGAGACGATCGAAATCCGCTCGCGGTTGCGTTCGATCGCGTCGAAAGTTTCCGGTTCGATGTCGAAACCCAGTTGGGCGGCGAAACGTACGGCCCGGATCATCCGCAACGGATCGTCCGAGAACGTCGTGTCCGGATCGCACGGGGTTCTGATCAGCAGTCGCTCCAAGTCGCCCGTTCCGTCGAACGGGTCGATCAACTGCCCGAACGTATCGCCGTTCAGCGAGAAAGCCATCGCATTGATCGTAAAGTCGCGCCGTAGCTGGTCGTCTTCGATCGTCCCGTTTTCGACGATCGGTTTGCGCGAGTCGGCACGGTAGGACTCCTTGCGGGCCCCGACGAACTCCACTTCCCACTTCCCGCAGCGCAGCATCGCAGTTCCGAAGTTCTTAAAGACCGATACCCGGCTGCCGATCTGTCGGCCCAGCGTTTCGGCCACGTCGATTCCGCTGCCGGTTACCACGACGTCGATATCGGTGCAGGGACGCCGCAAGAAGTAGTCGCGGACATAGCCGCCGATCACGAAGGCCTGTAAGCCTTTGGCGTCGGCGATCGCTCCGATTTGTTTGAAAAGGGGATGTCGCAGCGCGTCGTTCATCGTTACCGAAGTTGTTTCAGGTAGAGCTGGATCGTATTTTCGAACCCGAGGTAGATGGCGTCGGCGACCAGCGCATGGCCGATCGACACTTCGAGCAGGTTCGGAATGTTTTCAGCGAAATATTTCAGGTTTTCGAGGTTCAGGTCATGACCTCCGTTGACGCCGAGACCGCAGCGTGCCGCTTCGCGAGCCGTTTCGACGAACGGGGCGATCGCCGCTTCGCGGTCGGCGGCGTAGTTCTTCGCGTAGGGTTCGGTGTAAAGTTCCACGCGGTCGGCTCCGGCTTCGGCTGCGGCCGGGATCATTTCGGGCCGTGCGTCGACGAATATCGAGGTGCGAATGCCGGAGGCTTTGAACCGGGCGATCACTTCTTTCAGAAAGGCTTTGTGCGTGACGGTATCCCAGCCGGCGTTCGACGTGATCGCGTTGTGCGCGTCGGGCACCAGCGTTACTTGGGTCGGGCGGACATCGAGTACCAGATCGACGAAACGGTCGATCGGGTTTCCTTCGATGTTGAATTCGGTCGTAAGCACCGGTTTCAGGTCGTAAACGTCCCGGTAGCGGATGTGTCGTTCATCCGGCCGAGGGTGCACGGTGATCCCTTGGGCGCCGAATCGTTCGGCGTTCAGCGCCGCTTCGACGACGTTCGGAATGTCCCCCCCGCGGGAATTGCGCAGGGTGGCGATCTTATTTATGTTAACGCTTAGCTTTGTCATATTTTTCGCTATTTTTGTGGGCATAAAGTTACAACACTTTTTTGAGTAATTGGAAATCGGATGAATATAGTTTTGTACAGCCGTGCTCAGCCGTCTTTTTCGGCAGAGGATTTGGACTTGCTGATCAATGCGTTGGACGAAACCGGGATGTCCTACCGGATGAACAAAGACTTTGCCGGACTGATCGGGGCGAAGACCGGCCGGACGTTCGGTGCGGAGCAGATTTACCGGGACAGCGCCGGTATCGGGGACGACGCGCGCGTGATGGTCAGCTACGGCGGTGACGGGACTTTTCTGGATGCCGTGCGGTTGCTCGATAACCGTCCGGTCCCGATCGTCGGGATCAATTCGGGACGTCTGGGTTTTCTGGCGAATATAACGAAAGAAAACATGAAGCAGGCGTTCGCCGATATAAAGGCGGGCGACTACACGGTGGCTCCGCGTTCGCTGATCCATGCCGAGGGTGAGTTTACGCAGCAGCCCGGGTTTCCGTATGCGTTCAATGAGTTTACGATCCAGCGGCATGGGCCGAATATGATCTCGACCGAGGTGTATGTCAACGACGAGATGATCGCTACTTACTGGGGCGACGGCGTGTTGGTTTCCACGCCTTCCGGTTCGACGGCCTATTCGCTGAGCGTCGGCGGGCCGGTGGTGGCGCCCGATTGCCGGTGTTTTTTGATTTCGCCGATCGCGCCGCACAACCTGACGATGCGCTCGGTGGTGATTCCGGACAGCAGCGTGATTACGCTGAGGGTGTCGAGCCGTGAAACCGATTTTGCCGTTTCGCTTGACAATCAGAACTACACGGCGCCCAATGGAGTGACCTTCCGGGTGTCGAAGGCCGAAAAGTCGATTTTTTTGGTGCATTTCCAAAATATATCTTTTTACGATACGTTAAGAAATAAAATGATGTGGGGGATCGACAGCCGGGATCTGGTCAAATAGCGTCGACGCTTTCGGAATCCCGTTGTTATTTTGACGGAAATCCCGGTAATAGTGTTATATTTGCACTCTACATTTTAAAACGAACAGATGGATAATCTCGATCCGGAAAATATACCCCGACACGTGGCCATTATCATGGACGGCAACGGCCGGTGGGCGGAAGAACGCGGACAGGGGCGGGTATATGGCCACATCAACGGCGTGGAGAGTATGCGCAAAGCGATTCGCGCGGCTGTCCGTCGTGGAGTGAAGTTCCTGACCGTTTACGCCTTCTCTACCGAGAATTGGGGGCGTCCGAAAGAGGAGGTGCAGGCGCTGATGGAGTTGTTGTGCACGTCCCTGTCGAACGAAACCGCCGAACTGAAGAGTCAGGGCGTGCGGATGCGGTTCATCGGGGATGTGGAAGCGCTGGCCGAAGATGTGCGTGCGGCGATTGCGCGCAGCGAGAAAGAGACGCACCGGAACGAGAAACTGACCCTGGTCGTTGCGGTCAATTACAGTTCGCGGTGGGAGATTACCCGGATGGCGCAGAAAATAGCCGTGCAGGTACGCGACGAAGGATTGCAGATTCACGAAATTACGGATCGTACCGTGGCCGACAACCTGGTTACGGCGGGGATTCCCGATCCCGACCTGCTGATCCGTACCAGCGGAGAGCAACGCCTGAGTAATTTTTTGTTGTGGCAGTTGTCTTACAGCGAGTTGTATTTTACGGAAACCTATTGGCCCGATTTTGACGAGTCTGAATTCGATAAGGCGATCGCGGAGTATCAGAAGCGGGAGCGCAGATACGGAATATTGATGAAAAAATAACCCTTGTTACACCAGTACAGGAAAAAATGAGAAATAAATTAAGGAACCTGGCAATAGCTTTACTGTTTATATTGACAAATGTTTCCGTTTTTGCTCAACCCGACGACTCGACGAAGCAGACTCAAACTCCGCCGATGATTGATTTCAAATCTACTCCCAAAGCATATATTATCAATAATATAACCGTAAGCGGAGCCACCTACCGCGATCCGCAGTTCATTTCGGCCATGACCGGTCTGGTCAAGGGCGATACGATCATGTTGCCCAGCGAGTACATTTCCAATTCCATCAAGAAAATGTGGGGACAAGGAGTCTTCTCGGATATCCAGATGCTGGTGTCTCCCGTCGGCGATAGCGTGAATGTCGAAGTGGTGCTGAAAGACCGCCCCCGAGTGTATAATTGGAATGTGGAAGGTATCCGCAAGGGGCAGAAATCCGATTTGTTCGAAACCTTGAATCTGAAAAAGGGCCGTGAATTGTCCGATTTTATCCTGAACAGTTCGAAAGAGGCGATTCGAAAATATTTCCGGGAAAAAGGGTTTTATAATACGGAGGTGAGCTACCGCGTGGAAAACGACTCGACGCTGGAGAATGTGGTGAACGTGACGTTTGTGATCAACCGCAACCGACGGGTGAAGATCGGCGATATCGTCTTCGATGGGAACGAAGCGATTTCGGACAGGCAGTTGCGCGGCGCGATGAAAAAGACGCACCGCAAGAGCATCAACTTCCTGCGGGGAGCGAAACTGAAGGAGAAAGAGTATGAAACGGACAAAGAAAATGTAATCGACTATTACAATTCGAAGGGGTATCGCAACGCCACGATCATCAGCGATTCGATCTATCCGATCAGCGACAACCGGATCGGGATCGCGATCAAGGTGGAAGAGGGAAACAAATTCTACTACCGGAACGTAACCTGGACGGGTAACGACGTCTACGATACCAAACAGTTGAACGACATGCTGGGAATCCGCCGGGGAGAAACCTATGACAAAAAGTCGCTGTATAAACGGTTGGGAATCGGTAAGGAGGATAACCCGGAGGATATGTCTTCGGTGAACTCGCTGTATCAGAACAACGGTTATCTGTTCTCCAAGATCGATCCGGGCGAAGAGGTCGTCGGCGAGGATTCGATCGATATCAATGTCAAGATATACGAAGGTAAACAGGCCAAAATCAACGAAGTGGACGTGTCCGGAAACCGGAAGGTGAACGACAACGTGATTCGCCGCGAACTGTACGTGCGTCCCGGCGAATTGTACAACCGTTCGTTGCTGATGGCGACGATCCGGCAGTTGAACCAGATGGGGCATTTCGACCCCGAAAAGATGTTGCCGGACGTTCAACCGGTAGAAAATTCCACCGAACTGGTCGATATCGCGTTCCCGCTCGAAGAGGTGGCCAACGACAAATTCGAGATATCCGGCGGTTGGGGAAGCGGCATGTTCGTCGGTTCGATCGGCGTTCAGTTGAACAACATTGCGATCAAGAATTTCTTTAAGAAAGGTGCCTGGAGACCTTTCCCGCAGGGGCAGGGACAGTCGCTGGCCGTCCGGGCGCAGAGTAACGGTTCGTATTACAAGGCCTTCTCGGTGAACTTTACCGAGCCGTGGCTGGGCGGAAAGAAGCCGAATTCGTTTACGCTCGGACTCTTCTATTCCAACGAGACGAATGCTTACTACGCATGGCAGTCCGGCACCAAGCACTTCCGTACGATGGGCGTTTCGGTCGGCTGGGGACGGAGGCTCAAGTGGCCCGACAGGAACTTCTCGCTGTACCACGAGCTCAGCTACCAGGCCTATAATCTGAAAGACTGGACGTCGTTCATCGTGGAAAACGGCACTTCCAATATTATCGCGTTGAAAACCGTTTTCAGCCGCAATACGGTCGATTCGCCGATCTATCCGCGTACCGGTTCGGAGTTCTCCGTTTCGCTGGCTCTGACTCCCCCCTACTCGCTGTTTCAGAAAAATATCGATTATTCCGATCCCAATTTGCCGGATCGTAAACGGTATAAATGGATCGAATATCATAAATGGCAGCTCAAAGCGCAGTGGTTCTACCCGCTGACCAACAATAACAAGCTGGTGTTTATGGCCAAAGCCGAAATGGGTTACCTGGGATCGTACAACAAGAACAAACCTTCTCCGTTCGAAGGGTTCGATGTCGGCGGCGACGGTATGTCGGGGTATAATGTGTACGGTGTGGATATTATCGGACTGCGCGGATACGAGGATGGCGCCCTGACCCCCTATTCGTATACGACGGACGGACGAACCGATTATGCGCGGGCATACAATAAATATACGATGGAGATACGTTATCCCATTATACTGAAGCCGAATTCGAATATCTATGGTCTGGTATTTGCGGAAGGTGGAAACGCTTTCAGGTCGTGGCAGGAGTTCGATCCTTTCCTGATAAAACGTTCTGTGGGCGTGGGGCTTAGGATTTTTATGCCGATCGTCGGATTGCTGGGTATCGACTGGGGATACGGTTTCGACAGGGCCGTGGGAGCGAGCCACCGCAGCGGAAGCCAGGTGCATTTTATGATCGGTCAACAGTTCTAATTTAAATTATCAGGCTATGAAAAAGTTCGTGGTATTGTTTGCACTCGTATTCTGCGCGGCAAGCGGCGCATGGGCGCAAAGTTATGTATTCGTGAATTCCGAGACGATTTTCAAGTCGCAGGCCGACTACAATAGTGCGATCAAGCAACTGGACGATCTGTCCGCGGAATATCAGAAAAATATCGACGATGCGTATGCGGAGTTGGACGAGACGTTCAACAACTATGCTGCACAGCGGGGATATCTGTCCGAGACGAGCCGCCAGAACCGGGAGGAACAAATCGTCAACCGGGAAAAAGAGATTAAAAAATATCAGCAGGACGTTTTCGGTCCCGAAGGCGAGCTGATGAAAAAACGTATCGAGTTGATCAAACCGATCCAGGAGCGGGTTTTCGCCGCGATCAATAAGTACGCCGAAACCAACAATCTGGGAATGGTGGTCGACCGGGCGAATAATCAGACCCTGCTCTACTATCAGCCGGCGTTGGACAAAACCGATGAAATTATCAAAATGTTAAACAACAATTAAAACTTAATGTGAATTTTATGAAAACGATTCTCAAATTAACCTTGGTTGCGACGCTGTTGGTAGCGGGGAGCAGTGCTTACGCTCAGAAGTTCGGCTATATCAAGATGGACGACCTGATCTCTCTGATGCCGGAGAACGATTCGGCAATGGTCAAACTACAGGCTTTACAGAAAGAACTGTCGGAGCAATTGGAAGCCGTCCAGGTCGAATTCAATACGAAGGCGCTCGATTATCAGAAAAATGCCGCTACGCTTTCCGATGCGGTGAAAGAGATGAGGCAGAAGGAACTGGACGGCGTTCAGCAGCGTTACCAGGAACTGAGCCAGCTCGCTACGCAGCAATTTCAGAAAGCGCAGATGGATCTGTTCGATCCGGTGCTGAAGAAGGCGCAGGCTGCGATCGACAAAGTAAGCAAGGAAAACAGTTTCACGCTGGTGTTCAATACGGCCAACGAACCGCTGGCTTATTACAACGCGGCAACGGTAACCGACATCCTTCCTCTGTTGAAAAAGGAATTGAACCTGAAAGACAAGCCGACTACTCCGGTGACCGACGCGGCGGCGCCTACGGCTCCCGCGACCCCGGCAGCGAAATAACCGGATTTATAAAATACAAAAAGGCTCCTCGAAGAGGAGCCTTTTTTATGCCGGTATGCCGCGCGGCGGGTTATCTTACCCATTCGGTCCATTTACGGTCGTCGTCCGATCCGGATTTTACGATGGTTTCGATGAACTGCATGCCGCGGATTCCGTCGTTCACATCCGGAAAATCCGTCCATTCCGGCCGGGGCGCTTCCCCGCTCCGCCGGGCCCGCACGGTACGTGCGAAATTCCGGTAAATGTTCGCAAAGGCTTCGATGTAACCTTCGGGATGTCCGCCGGGCGTGCGGGTGTTGGCTTTTGCAGCGGCTCCCATGTAAGCATTCCCGGTACGTACGACCTCCATCGGTCGGTCGTTCCATTTGACGTACAGCGTATTCGGTTCCATCTGTGCCCATTCGATGCCGCCTTTTTCGCCATAGATCCGGATCGTCAGCGGATTTTCTTCACCGGCGGCTACCTGGGTTGCGACCAGCACGCCGGTGGCGCCTCCGTCGAAACGGAGCAGTGCCGCGCCGTCGTCGTCGAGCAGGCGTCCTTCCACGACTGTACGCAGGTCGGCGCAGAGCGATGTGCATCGCTGCCCGGAGATGTATTCGGCCAGTTGCAGGGCATGAGTGCCGATATCTCCCATCGTCCCCGCTTTTCCGGAGCGGGACGGATCGGTGCGCCATCCGGCGTTTGAGGCGGGGTCGAGTTCGACGCGCGTGGAGAGCCATCCCTGCGTATATTCGACGAATATTTTCCGGATTTTCCCGAAATCGCCGCGGGCGAAACGTTCGCGCGCTTCTTTGACGCCCGGATAACCGGAATAAGTATGGGTCAGCGCAAGGGTACGGCCGGTTTGTTCGACCTTGTCCCTGAGCCGGTAAGCTTCTTCGAGCGAAAAGGTGATCGGTTTGTCGAGTACGACGTCGAAGCCATGTTCCATAGCCATCGCGGCCGGCCCGAAATGCAGTTGGTTCGGAGTGACGATCGATACGAAATCCATGCGCCGTTCTTCCGGCAGCGCGGCTTCGCGCTCGATCATCTGTTGGTAAGAAGTGTATATCCGGTCGTCCGGTAAGAAATATTCCCGGCCGGAAGCCAGTGAAACTTCCGGTTTGCTGCTGAAGCATCCGCAAACCAGTTCGATCTGGTTGTCCATCAGCGCGGCGGCCCGGTGGATCGCACCGATAAAAGCGCCTTTCCCGCCGCCGATCATGCCCATTCTCAGTTTTCGGTTTATCATGATTGTGCTTTTAAGTTGGTTTGTAACAAAAATAGTAAAATATCCGGTTTATGCGGAATCCGTTCCCGAACGTGCCGCGTAAAAGTTACATTACAGTAATTTGCGGCTATAAAAAACGCCGGCTGAACAGCCGGCGTTTTTCGGGTATCGCTTGTTTTGCAGTCGTTATCTCTTTCTGGCCATTTGTTCCCGTTGTTTCATCATCTCTTCGTACCGTTGCTGGAACTTGCTCAACTTGCGCGGTTTTTTGGCATTTTCTTTCATCCGGTGGTGCAGTTTGTCCTCGTTTACGATGTAACGGAACGCATAGGTTTGCCCGATCGTAATGATGTTGCTGACCAGATAGTAGTAACTCAGGCCGCTGGAGTAATTATTGAACCAGAACAGCAGCATCAGCGGCATCAGGTACAGCATCATGAATTTCATGCCGGCCATCTGCGGGCCTGCTCCGGCCGTCTGCGCGTAGTTGATCTTCGACGAAATGAATACCGATACGGCCATCAGCAACGCGAACAGGCTGACATGGTCGCCGTAGAACGGAATGTTGAATGGCAGATGCAGGATGCTGTCGTACGACGAAAGGTCGTCGGCCCACAGGAACGATTTTCCGCGCAGTTCGATCGACGCCGGGAAAAAGCGGAACATGGCGATCAGGATCGGGAACTGGATCAGCATCGGAATACAGCCCCCCATCGGGTTGACTCCGGCACTTTTGTACAGCGCCATCATCGCCTGCTGTTTCTTCATCGCGTCTTCCTGTTTCGGGTACTTCTCGTTGAGCTTGTCCATTTCCGGTTTCAGCAGGCGCATTTTGGCGGTCGAAAGGTAGGACTTGTAGGTCAACGGCGAGATGATGATTTTGATGAAGATCGTCAGCAGCAAGATGATCAATCCGTAATTCGAAATGTATTTACCCAGGAAATCGAACGTCGGGATTACCAGCCAGCGGTTCACCCAACCGATGATCCAGCCTCCGAGCGGAACCAACTTTTGCAGGTGCAGGTCGTCGTATTTTTTCAGCGTCGAGTATTTGTTCGGGCCGAAATAGAAACTGAAATCGTAATGGTCTGTCTGCGGCGTATAAGGGACGGCCAGTTGCGTATGGAACGTTTTGATCTCGCGGGCGGTAGGCGCAAAGGTCGTGAATTTGACCGAGCCGTTCTGGAAATCGTCTCCGGCGATCAGGATCGACGAGAAGAACTGCTGCTTGAATGCCACCCATTTGATCTTGGAATTGATCGTCTCCTCTTTCGTTTCGTTGGAGATGCCGAGTTCCTCGATGCCGTCGTCGCCCGGGTAATTATAGGCGATCGTCGTGTAACGGTTCTCGTTTTCGAACCCTTTTTCGTTCTGGGGGCCGACATTCTGCCACGTGATTTCCATGTCGCCCTGGTTCGGCGACAAGATTTGCTGCATACCGACGAAACGCACGTCGAAGTCGATCATGTAGTTGTCCTTGCGGATCGTGTAAACGTAATCCACATAGGCGGCCGAATCCACCGGCAACCGCAGGACGAATTCCTTTTGCTCCTGCCCTGCCCCGAAAGTCAGGTCGGTCGCCTCGGCGGGGGTGAAGTAGTAATCCCCTGTTCGTATCTGGGCGTCGTTGTATCCCTGTTTGATGAAGAACGACAGATCGAATACCGAAGTCGTGTCGGCGAACAGCACCAGAGGCTGTCCCCCGTAGGTTTTGTAATCTTTCAACTCGACCGAAGCGACGCGTCCGCCTTTGTTCGAAAAGCGGATTTTCATCAGGTCGTTCTCGACCGTATAGAAAGTTTCGGTTCCTTTGGTCGCTTGAAAAAGAGAGCTCCCGAGGTGGCGTTCGAGGGCTTGTTCGGCTTGCGCCGTCCGGAGGCTGTCGCCCGCTGGCGAGTTCGTCACGGTGATCTTTTCCACTTTCTGCGTTTGCTGAACGGCTGCCGCATTGGCGGCGTTCAGCGAATCGACGAGCGTTTTGGCTTCGTCGAACTGCGACTGCTGTTTACTGTTGTACCACGAAAAACTGAAGAGTATGACACCGATGATCAGTAGGCCCAGTAGCGTTTTCTTATCCATGTTTTGACGTCTTCTGTTTTATTTACAACTGTTGCTTTCGCAATATTTTTCGGCAGCCTTTACGAACGATACGAACAGCGGATGCGGGTGCAGTGCCGTACTTTTATATTCGGGGTGGTACTGCACGCCGATAAACCACGGATGGTTTTCCAGTTCGACGATCTCGACCAGGTTCGTATCCGGATTTACGCCGACCGGTTTGAGGCCTGCTTGGACGAACTCGTCCAGGTAGTCGTTATTGAATTCGTAACGGTGGCGATGGCGTTCGACGATCTCGGCTTTCCCGTATGCCGCATAGACTTTCGTGCCTTTTTGCAGGGCGCAAGGGTATCCTCCCAGCCGCATTGTGCCGCCTTTTTCGGTCACGCCCTTCTGTTCTTCCATCAGGTCGATCACCGGATGCGTCGTGCTGTCCATCTCGGTCGAATTCGCATCGGCGTATCCGAGCACGTTGCGGGCGAATTCGATTACGCTGCACTGCATTCCAAGGCAGATCCCGAAGAACGGGATTTTCTGTTCGCGGGCGTAACGCACCGCTTCGATTTTTCCTTCGATGCCGCGGTGCCCGAAACCGGGCGCTACCAGAATGCCGCACATGCCTTTCAGTTGCGCGGCGATGTTCTCTTTGGTGATCTTTTCAGAATTTACGTATTGCAGTTTCACCTTCGTATGGTTTGCGGCCCCGGCGTGTATGAACGATTCGACGATCGATTTGTAGGCGTCAGGCAGTTCGGTGTATTTGCCGACCAACGCGATGTTGACCTTTTTCTGCGGATGCTTGACCTTTTCGACGAATTCGATCCAGGCTTTCAGGTCGGGCTCTCCGTTGTCCGGCAGCCGTAGTTTATCGAGCACCACCAGATCGAGTTTCTGGTTCAGCATCATCAGCGGCACTTCGTAAATCGTCGGTACGTCGATCGATTCGACGACCGCATTGACGTCCACGTTGCAAAACAGCGCCACTTTGCGCCGGATGTCGTTGGTCAGGTGCTTTTCGGTGCGCAGTACCAGCGCGTCGGGCTGCAGGCCGTTTTCGAGCAACTGCTTGACCGAATGCTGGGTCGGCTTGGTCTTGAGTTCGCCGGACGCGGCCATGTACGGAATCAGGGTCAGGTGCACGACCAGCGAGTTGTTCGCTCCCAGTTCGTAGCGGAGCTGCCGGACGGCTTCGATGTACGGCAGCGATTCGATGTCGCCGACCGTGCCGCCGATCTCGGTGATGATAACGTCGTATATTTTCTTGGCGCTCAGCAACTTGATTCGCCGTTTGATTTCGTCGGTGATGTGCGGGATGACCTGCACGGTCTTGCCGAGGAATTCGCCGCGCCGTTCTTTGTTGATAACGCTCTGGTAGATGCGTCCGGTGGTGACGTTGTTGGCCTGTGAAGTCGGGATGTTCGTGAAACGTTCGTAGTGCCCGAGGTCGAGGTCGGTCTCGGCGCCGTCTTCGGTGACGTAGCATTCTCCGTGTTCATAGGGATTCAGCGTTCCCGGATCGACGTTGATGTACGGATCCAGCTTCTGGATCGCTACTTTATAGCCCCGGGCTTGCAACAGCCGCGCGAGGGATGCGGAGATAATCCCCTTTCCCAGCGAAGAGGCGACGCCTCCGGTGACAAAGATAAATTTCGTTTTGTTCGTGTTACTCACAGCCATGTTTTTACTCTCCCTGCTTATCTATCATGTTAATCTTTTCAATCGTGGTTGCCATTTCCTCTTTCGCCTTGGCGATCTTCTCGTTGACGTCACGGATCATGGCCTCGGCGTTCTTGCTTTTCGAGAAGAAGCCGATGTTGTTTTCCAGCAGCGCGATGTCCGCTTCGAGTTGTTTCATCTTGTTGTACAGTCGTTCGCGTTCGTGGCGCAGGCGGCGGTCGTTGGCGTTGTCTGCCGCCAGGTTTTGGATTTTGCCTTTGAAGCGTTCCAGATGACGCTCTTTTTCATTGCCGCGCAACTTGGCGAAAGCGGCATCGACCAACTGACGCCATTCGTTTTGGATAGCCTCTTTTTGCCGGATCGGCACGAATCCGGTTTCGGCCCAACGGCGTTGCAGTTCTTTCAGTTTGTCGAAAGCCTTTTCCTGTCCGTCCGCGACGAAGTTTTTCATCTCTTCGATCAGCGCGCGTTTTTTCGTCAGGTTCTCTTCGTATTGGGTGTCGATCGTTGCGAAGTGGGCCGCCTTGCGCTCGAAAAAACGGTCGCAGGCCGTGCGGAACCGTTTCCACACCGCATCCGAATGGCGGCGTGCGACCGGCCCGATCTCTTTCCACCTTTTCTGTAGCGCGATCAGTTCGTCGGTGGCTTTTTTCCACTCCTCGCTGTCCTGAACGGCTTCGGCTGCAGCGCATATTTCGTTTTTCAGTTGCAGGTTGCTTTCCATCTCCATTTTCGTCTGGAGATAGAAATTCCGTTTGTTTTCGAAAAATTTATCGCATGCGTTGCGGAAGCGTTCGTAAATTTTGGTGTTGTCTTTTTTCGGGGCGAAACCGATCGTTTTCCATACTTTCTGGATTTCGATCAGTTGTTCCGAGGCTTTGTTCCACTCCTTGCGGGAGATCGGCGCAGCGGTGACCAGTTCCTCGGTCTTGACGCAAAGCTCGGTTTTCAGGTCGAGGTTTTTCTTTTGTTCCTCTTTCAGTTGGTCGAAATGTTCCTGATGCCGTTTGTTGATTTTCGAACTGGCTTCGCGGAAACGGTCCCACAACTGTTCCTTGTATTCGTTGGTCACAGGGCCTATTTCGCGCCACTGTTCGTGCAGCTTTTGTAATTTGTGGAACGCGGTAATGACCGAGTTCTCCAGCACCAGCGCTTCCGCCTCTTCGCACAGGGCGATTTTGGCTTCGTAATTCTTTTTCAGGTCGAGGTCGCGCAGTTCCTTGTTGATCTTGATGAAATTGTAGAAATTCTCGACGTGCAGGTTGTAAGTTTCCCACAGGTCTTTCATGACCGACTGCTGTACGAGCCCTGTCTCTTTCCAGCGCTGTTGCAGTTCGCGGAACGTGTTGAATGTCTGATTGAGCGTTTCGTTACTGTTGACCAGTTCTTTCAGTTCTTCGATGATCTGGAGTTTGGTCTGGTAGTTGGCTTCTTTTTCAGCGTCCAGCCGGGCGATGAACTCATTGCGTTTCTCGCGGTATTCGGCGAATAGCGTCTTGAACTGCTGTTCCGCTTCGTTTGCGGGCGGAACGAAATCTTCGCTATTGCCGCCCGATTCGACGAACAGCTTGCGCAACTGATCCACCTCGTTGCGGTAATTCTTATAGAAGGCTATTTTGATGGCTTCCACGTCTGCGCGGATCGTCTGTACGGGCTTCGTCCGCAGCAGCGTTTCGAAAATCGCGAGCAATTGTTCTTTGTTCTTCCCGGAATAGTCGACCGTCTCCGAAACGCGATCCCCGCCGGCGTTTTCTTCCGCAGGTTCTTCGTCTCCCAGATCGAATTCCGGAGCGTCGGCCGCCAGGGCCGCCTCTTCGTCCGAGAAGTCTACGACCGGATCGGCGGCGTTTTCCGGGGCCGGAGCCTGCGGGTCGGCCGGTGCGTCTTGCCGGTTCTTGCTTTCTTTTTCGACCGCCGGTTCGGCAGTCGGAGCGGTATCCGTCGTATCCTCAATGCCGGAAGCATTGACTTGTTCCTCGGGAACAGGCAGTTCGTTGTTTTCGGTAACCATCATCAAACGTTTTTAGATTCAGAAAAGTCCCGCTGCCAGCGGGCAGCTTTAAATTACAAAAGTATATGATTTTTCCTAAAAAACACAGTTCCCGTTCAAAAAGTTACCGGTATTCACGCCCTTTGCGGGAATATATAGCGAGCTTCTTAACTGTTTTTTAACAATAATTGCCTAAAATTGCATTTCCAAATTTTGCGATAACTCGAACTTTTATGGAATATGTTCATTTTCTGATCGATTTTGTGCTGCACATCGACGTGCATCTGGCGCAGATGGTCGCCCAGTACGGTGTATGGGTATACGCGATCCTGTTCGCGATCATTTTCTGCGAGACCGGCCTGGTCGTAACACCTTTTCTGCCCGGAGATTCGCTGCTGTTCGTAGGCGGCGCGCTGGCCGCTTTGCCGACCAACGAGTTGAATGTCCATTTGCTGGTGCTGGCGGTGGCTGTCGCCGCCGTGTCGGGAGATGCGGCCAATTACACGATCGGCCGTTTGTTCGGCGAAAAATTGTTCAGGAATCCGGATTCCCGGATTTTCAAACAGAGTTACCTGGAGAAAACGCACGCTTTTTATGAAAAATACGGCGGAAAAACGATTATTCTGGCACGGTTCGTTCCGATCGTAAGGACGTTCGCTCCGTTCGTGGCCGGCATGGGACACATGAGCTATCGGCATTTCGCCCTTTTCAATGTGGTCGGCGGGTGTGCCTGGGTGGCCGTTTTCTGTTACGCCGGATTTTTGTTCGGCGGACTGGACGTGGTGCAGGAAAATCTGAAGCTGTTGATCGTCGTGATCATCGTCGTTTCCATTTTGCCGGCTGTGATCGAGATATGGCGCAATAAACGTAAAAAAAAGTAAAATACATTTTCATTTCGTCGGTAAATGGCTACCTTTGTGTGATTTTGTTGCGGCCCCGGGCTGTCCTCTTTTTATCTCGACGGATGAGAAGAGCGTTTTTTTGCAGGGTATCCGGTCGCTCTCACCTCTTTACGGCCGGTTGTCGTTTCGGATGAAAACACAATTTAAATAATAATTGGTATTATGGAATTTGTCGATAAAATCAAACAGAAGGCGAAAAGCAACATCAAAACGATCGTCCTGCCGGAAGCCTACGAGGAACGCAACCTGAAGGCTGCCGACCGGATTATCAGCGAAGGGTTTGCCGATCTGATCCTGATCGGGAATCCGGATCAGATCCATCATCTGGCTTCGGAACTCTATCTGGAAAATATCGGGAAGGCGAAGATCGTCGATCCGCAAAACAATCCCGATAAGGAAAAGTACGTGGAACTGATGCTGAAGCTTCGGGCAGCCAAAGGATTGACCCGCGAACAGGCCGAAAAGCAGATCGCCGATCCGCTGTATTTGGGCGCCGTGATGGTGAAGGCCGGCGATGCGGACGGAGAGGTAGCCGGCGCGAACAATGCGACCGGCGACGTGTTGCGTCCCGCTTTTCAGTATGTTAAGACCATACCGGGGATCAGCGTCGTGTCCGGAGCGTTCATTATGATGCTGAAAGACCCGATGTTCGGGGAGAACGGGATGATGGTGTTCGCGGATTGTGCGGTGCATCCGAATCCTACGGCCGAAGAGTTGGCGCAGATCGCTGTGATGACCGGGCGGACGACCCGCGTGATCGCCGGTTTCGAACCGCGTATCGCGATGCTGAGTTTTTCGTCGAAAGGTTCGGCCAAACATGAAATGGTCGACAAGGTGGTGCGCGCGACCGAATTGGCCAAGGAGTTGGATCCGACGTTGATGATCGACGGGGAGTTGCAGGCCGACGCCGCGATCATTCCGGGTATCGGCGCGCAAAAAGCTCCCGGCAGCAAGATCGCCGGCAAAGCGAACGTACTGGTATTCCCGACGCTCGAAGTCGGCAACATCGCCTACAAGTTGGTGCAGCGCATGGCGCATGCCGAGGCGATCGGTCCGATCCTGCAGGGAATGGCCGCTCCGATCAACGACCTTTCGAGAGGGTGCTCGGTGGACGATATCGTCGGACTCGTCGCGATTACGGCATGCCAGGCGGGAGGAATGAAGTAATCTGAAGGTTAATATAAAGTGATATAAACTTATGAAAATCCTTGTTTTAAACTGTGGTAGTTCGTCGATCAAGTATCAGGTGATCGACATGAAGAGCGCCACGGAATATTCGCTGTTGGTGAAGGGCATTATCGAACGGATCGGTCTGTCCGACGCGATCCTGACGCATAAGCCGGTCGGAAAACCGGTTTACGAAGTGGTGCGGAGCATTCCGGATCATACGAGCGGGATCAGCCTGATCCTGGACGCGCTGGTCGATCCGGAGTACGGCGTACTGGAAAGCATCTCGGAGATCGCGGCGGTCGGTCACCGCGTGGCTCACGGCGGAGAGTATTTTAAGGACAGCGCTTTGGTGGACAAGTCCGTCAAGCAGAAGATCGAAGCTTGCTTCGACTTGGCTCCGTTGCATAATCCGGCCAATCTGAAGGGGATTCTCGCGATGGAAAACATCCTGCCGAACACGCCGCAGGTGGCCGTATTCGATACTTCGTTCCACCAGACGATGCCGGCCAAGAATTTTATGTACGCCCTCCCCTATAAATATTACGAGGATTACCGGGTGCGCCGTTACGGTTTCCACGGAACGAGTCACAAATATGTGGCCCAGACGGCTTGCAAGTTGACGGGGATCGATATGAATCGGTCGAAAATCGTGACTTGTCATATCGGTAGCGGAGCGTCGGTGGCGGCGATCCTGAACGGGGAGTCTTACGATACGTCGATGGGATTCACGCCGGTCGACGGCCTGATTATGGGAACCCGTTGCGGCAGCACCGATCCCGGCGCGCTGATTTATATCGCCGAGAAAGAAGGGATCAATCTGGATCGCCTGAGCGTGATGATCAATAAGGAGTCCGGAATGCTCGGCATTACCGGCGTTTCGTCCGATATGCGCGATATCCGCGCTGCGGCCGAGAGTGGGAATCCGCGGGCCGAACTGGCGATCGAAATGTTTGCGGCGCGGATCAAGAAGTTCGTCGGCGCGTATGCCGCGCTGATGGAGGGGATCGATATGATCGTCTTTACCGGGGGAATCGGCGAAAACGATCCGGGAACCCGGGAGCGCGTCAGCAAAGGGCTCGAATTCATGGGCGTGAAATTCGATCCCGAGGTGAACCGGGGCGTGCGCGGAAAAGACGTCGTGCTCTCTGCGCCGGATTCGCGCGTCAAGGTCGTTACGATCGCTACGAACGAAGAGTTGGTCATCGCTTCGGATACGTTCCGGTTGACCAAAAAACGCTCCGAATAATACGGTTGTTGCGGCGAATGCAAACGAATGTTCGAAAAGTTTTCCGGAATGAAAAAAACGGAAAACTTTTTGATGTTTCAAAGGATTGTTAAATTATGAAACGATGATAACGAAACTGGAAGAAATCATTCAGACCGTCCAGGGGCAGCCGCGTAAAAAACTGGCGGTAGCCTATGCGCAGGATTCGCACACGCTGGAGGCCGTTGGCGCGGCGGTGGATATGGGAATCGTCGAAGCGATCCTCGTCGGCGACCGCGACGAGATCGAGCGGGTTTGCATGGCGGACGAGATCGACCCGGAAAAGTTTTCGGTGATCGACCAGAAGAGCGATGTCGCCTGCGTGGCGACGGCCGTGAAAATGATCCATGACGGAATGGCCGATATTCTGATGAAAGGGCTGGTTTCTACCGACAAATACATGCGCGGGATTCTCGACAAGGAATTCGGGTTGCTTCCGCCCAAAGGGGTGTTGAGCCATGTGGCGGTGCTGGAGCTGCCGATGTATCACAAGTTGCTGCTGGTGTCGGACGTGGCGGTGATCCCCTACCCCGACCTGGATCAGAAGGTGCGGATCACCCGCTATCTGATCGAGGCGGCCCGGGCGCTGGGCGTTCAGAAACCCAAGGTCGCGGTGGTCGCTCCGAGCGAGCAGATGCTACCGAAAATCCAGTCGGCGGTCGATGCGGCGATCCTGTCCAAAATGGGCGACCGGGGACAGTTCGGAAATGCGTTGATCGACGGTCCGTTAGCGGTGGATGTGGCGCTGGTGAAGGAGGTAGCCCAGACCAAAGGGCTGTCGAGTCCGGTTGCAGGCGACGCCGACTGCCTGTTGTTCCCGACGCTGGATGCGGCGAATGCTTTCTTTAAGGCGGCAAACCAACTATGCCGCGCACCGCTGGCCGGGATGGTGGTCGGCACCAAATGTCCGTGCGTACTGACGTCCCGCGGCGATTCTCCGGCGTCGAAGCTCTATTCGATCGCAATGGCTGCGTTGTCCGTTAAAAAGTAAGAAGTGATGAAACAATACGGAATATTGGCGATCAACCCCGGTTCGACTTCTACGAAAATTGCGGTGTATCTCGATGAAACGGAGGCGATGAGCCGGACGATCCGTCACTCGGCGGAGGAGCTGCGGCCGTTCGCCCGCGTGACCGACCAGTTCGGTTTTCGCCGGGATCTGATTCTGAAAGTTCTGGAGGAGGAAGGTATTGCGCTGGACTCGCTGTCTGCGGTTATCGGGCGCGGGGGATTGGTCAAACCGATCGCTTCGGGCGTGTACGAGGTGAACGACGCGCTACGTCGGGATTTGATCCACGCTCCGCAGGGCGAGCACGCCTCGAACCTGGGCGGACTGCTGGCTGTCGAAATCGCGTCGCGGGTTCCGGATGCGAAGGCTTATATCGCCGATCCGGTCGTCGTGGACGAATTGGACGACGTAGCCCGCGTCTGCGGGCACGCGCTGTTTCGCCGGGTCTCTATTTTCCACGCTTTGAATCAAAAAGCCGTATCGCGGATTTATGCCGCGCGGGTCGGGAGAAAGTACGATGAACTGAACCTGATTGTCGCCCACCTGGGGGGCGGTATTTCGGTCGGCGCTCACCGGGGCGGACGGGTGATCGACGTGAATAACGCGTTGGACGGCGACGGCGCTTTTTCGCCCGAACGGTCGGGAACCCTACCGGCCGGACAGTTGGTGAAGCTCTGTTTCAGCGGACAATATACCGAGGCCCAGATCCGGCGAATGCTCTGCGGCAGCGGTGGTCTGGTTTCGTTGGAGGGCTCCAACAGCGTGCAGGAACTGCTCGAACGAGCGAAACAGGGCGACCGGGCCTGCGAACGGATCATCTACGCGATGGCTTACAACGTGGCCAAGGAGATCGGAGCTATGGCTGCCGTACTCGGCGGTCGGGTCGATGCGATTCTGATTACCGGCGGCATCGCGTACAGCGGCACGGTTTGCGACGCGATCCGCGAACGCGTTTCCTTTATCGCTCCGGTCGAGGTGATTCCCGGTGAAGACGAGATGGGAGCGCTGGCCGAAAATGCGCTGCGGGTATTGCGGGGCGAAGAGATGCCGAAGAAGTACGAATAAAACGTGCCGAAGAGATGTTTCCGGGACGTTTCGAAAGACCGGCAGCCGGCGCTGCCGGTTATTTTTTTGCCGGCGACAGTCGGGACGACCGGACGGAATCGGCCGGCTGTTCGACCGAAAACAGATCGCGGTCGGGCCATTTTTTTATTTTGCCCATCGCTTGTTTCATCATTGCGGCGATTTTCCGGGGAAAGCGGGAACCCGACCAGGAACTCGTGTTGGTGATGAATACCCAGGTGTAACCGTCGTGCTGCCGTTTGAGCATTGCGCTCGATCCGGACAGCGACCCGGTGCGCGACCAGTCGTCGCTTTCGGTGGTTCTCATCCAGCCGATCGGGTATTTCGATTTGTCTTTTTCGGTCATGTAGGCGATGGTTTCCGGTTTCAGGATGTCCGGCCGCGAATCGCCGGGGTCGATCGCCGTAATGAACTTCATCAGTTCCGCCGGAGAGGCTACCCAGCCTCCTGCCCCGCTCAGCACCTGCATGTCGCAGCCGCCGTAGCTGCGCGGAACCAACCGGCCGCTGCCGTCGAACGCTTCGGTCGGCTCGGCGTCGGAAGGCTCGTAATAGCGGACTTCGTTCGGGAATTTCTGTTCGTAGGACGAGCGGCCGATGTGCATGTCGTGGCATCCGGCGGGCGACAGAATGCTGTCCCGGATGAAACTCTCGTAAGGCAGTCCGCTCGCTTTTTCGATTACTTTGGTCAGTACCACGTAGCCGAGGTTCGAATAGAGGTTGCTGCTTCCCGGTTCGTAGCGCAGGCGGGTTTCGGCCGCATAACGCACCATGTCGTCGAATCCCACCGGCGGAGCGATGCCCAATTGTTTTGCGACGCTCACCGAGCAGAACAGCGGATCGCCGCTGCGGATCGAGTAGCCTCCCTGGTGGCGCAGCAGATGCTCGACGGTTATTTTTTCGATCCGTTTGTCCCGTATATTCCGAAACAGCGAATCATTCAGGATGCCGTCGGCGCCGAAGACCCGGTCGCCGAGCGAAAGCCGTCCTTGTTCGCAGAGTTTCATGATGCCGGTCGCCGTGATCAACTTGGAGAGGGATGCGATCCGGAAGATATGCCGGACGTCGGTACGGATGCCCTGTTCTTTGTCTGCCCAGCCGAATCCCTTGCTGTATAGTAGTTTGCCGTCTTTCATAATGGCGATCGACGCGCCGGTGATCTCCCATTGTTGCATGAAGCGTTCGACGATCCTCTCGAACTGCCGGGTCTCTTCGAGCTCCGAGTTGGAGTTGTCGAGCAGGTGGTTGATCCCTTCGGGTAGAATGATTTCCGGGATCGGGTTGTAAACGTTCCGCACGCTTTCGTGACAGCTCCGGTTCAGCGTGAAGACGGTCAGTATCAAACACAGCAATGCGTAAAAGTATCTGAATTTCACGGAGATCAGCTTGTTTTTTTGTTTTTATGATAACGGACGGCAGCAACGGCGACCAGCACGAGCACCCCTGCTCCCGCAGCCAGTACGATTTCCGGCGAAAAGCCTTCGCTCTTTCCGTAGGAGTGCAATCCCGACAGGTAATAATTCACACCGAAGAAAGTCATCAGCACCGTCGAAAAACCGACCACCGACATAACGTCGAAGACCAGCGGGTTCGTATTCAGCCGCGGAATAAAATGCAGGTGCGTCGTGACCGCGTAAACGATCATCGTGATCAGCGCCCAGGTCTCCTTCGGGTCCCAGCCCCAGTAACGGCCCCAGGACTCGTTGGCCCAGACGGCGCCGAAAAAGATGCCGGTGGTCAGCAGCACCAGCCCGACGAGCATCGCCATTTCGTTGATGATCCTCAGTTCCGCGAGGTTCTTTCCTGCGATCGTGGCGATCAGCGAAGCGATGCCGCAGGCCGCGCAGATACCGAAAAAACCGTAGCTGGCGGTAATGACCGACACGTGGATCATCAACCAGTAGGATTTCAGCACCGGTACCAGCGGGGTGATCTGCGGGTCGAGCCAGTTCAGGTTCGATACGAACAGGACGACCCCGCCGAGCAGCGCGGCCAGCGCGAGGGCCAGTTTCGACCGGCGGGCGAAAACGATTCCCGACAGTACGGTTGCCCAAGCGACGTAGACCATCGATTCGTAAGCGTTCGTCCAGGGGGCGTGGCCGCTGATGTAGCTGCGCAGTCCCAATCCGAACGTATGCAGTGCGAAAACGATGAATATGGCGATCGAAACGACCCGGGCGGCGAGCGTCGCTCGGCGTTTGTTCTTTCCGAACATCCCCCGTAGGGCCGTTACGAGCAGGATTCCCCCGAGGATCAGGTAGGCCCGGAACGAAATCCGGAAAATATCCGCCCGGTTGTACAGGATTTCGGCTTCGATCCGCAGCGGTTGCAGCGACGGCGTCCGTGCTTGCTGGTATTGCCGGATGGCGTCGAGCGCCCGTCCGGCGGCCTGCGGGTCGGTTTGGGTCAGCGCGTTGCGGAATGCCGCGAACAGCCTCGGCGTCTGAACCGTGTCGGCTTCCGTCCGGTCGTCGCCCGGCGATATCCACCGCTGCGATCCGGCGACCGGGAAGATCGGGAACATCTGCCCGTTCAGCAGGGCGTACAGGATATTGACCTTTTCGTCCAGTTTCAGCAGCGTTTGTTCCGGCTTCGTGCGGTGCGCGGGCGGTTTGGCGTAAATGGTTTCCACCTGTTTCTTCAGCCGGTAATCGCCCCGATCGTCGAACATCGCATCGAACGATACGTATTTGTCCGGAAAATACGCTTCTTCCGGAAGAGGATTCTGTCCGATGTAAAGGATCGGTTCGCGGCCCCATGTCTGCCGGTCGGTCAGGATGCCGGCCAGCACCTGGTTGGCATTCAGATTTCCGTAGCTGTCGCGGTGATACAGCTTGCGGAGAATCTCCGAAGCGTAACTGTCCACCGGTTCGATGCGTCCGTCGGAAGATTGCAATAGCAATCGTCCGAACCGTTCGGCGGTTTCGGGCGCGATGCCGCCGGGAGTGGCGGGGCGGGCTGCGGCGACGGCTACGACGGACGAGCCGGCGAACAGAACGACCAGCGTCGCTTTTCCCAATTTCGCGTAAAGCGTTCTGAAACGGGAGCCTTTCTGGCACAAGGCGACTATCAGTCCGGCGATCAGCAGAAAATAGCCGGCGTAAGAAACGGCCGTGCCGACCGGATCGTGGTTCACCGACAGAATCGTGCCCTGTTCGTCCGGGTCGTAGGACGATTGGTAAAGGCGGTATCCCCCTACCCGCGCGATGTTGTTCATGTAGATTTTCCGGTGCGAGACATCGTCCCGGTAGCGGATCGTCACGTCGCTTTCATACGAAGACGGGCTTTGCGAACCGTGGTAGCGATGAAGTGTGAACCGGTTCAGCGTAACCGAAAACGGCAACGTCTGCACTTTGCGGTCGGGAGTCATCATCCGCCGGGCGGTTTCTCCCTCGCGGATGTGCATGTAGCCTTCTTCGCCCCACATGTGCGTGATAAAAGCTCCGGCGAGGATGACGACGAATCCGTAATGCAGCAATAACGCTCCCCTCCGCCGCCGGCTCCAGAGGTTCAGCCTCCGGCCGATCAGCATAAAATTCACGCAGAGCAGTAATAGCAGCAGGTCGAACCACCAGGCGTTGTAAATGATGCCGCGGGCCGCCTGCAGGTTCATTCCGGCCTCGATCAGCGTGGCTCCGGCCATCGCGACGGCCAAGACCCCGAGTAGTACGAAAGCGGTGCTCCACCGTGTCAGCAGGATGCGGATGTCGTTCAACAGGTTCATAAGTCCGGGAAACAGATACTGTACAAAGATACATTCCCGGAAACAAAAAACGGCCGGTCGCTCGCATTAATTTGTTAAAATAGATGTAACTTTCAGATATTAAGGATCGGATGCGGCGTCGATCCGGGCCGGGATCAATTTTACCGCGCCGTTGAGTCCCTGCGGGACCGTTCGTCCCGGGACGCGTTCGGTTGCCGGTTTCCGGCCAGCCGGCCGTTTGTGCAAGGGCCGGCAGTGAAAGGATGCAGGCGAAAATAAGGATTGTCAGTTTGTTCATCGGAGCGGTCGGAAGTCGGCTAAACAAAACTCGGCAAAAAATCCGATATAAACAAGCTTCGGAGCGGCCGGCGTTATCGGTAACGTTGCAGGTTCTGCGAATTATTATTACTTTAGCAACCGAATCACGCTCCGATCATTAACTTTTAAAATTATTACGGAATGAAGAAGATTTTTCCTTTGTGCATGGCGCTGCTGGGCGCTGTGTCCTGTTGTAAAAAGACGCAGCCGGGAGAGCCGGCGCTCTACTCGGCGGCCGATTTCGACTCGACGATCGACGGTAAGGCGGTGTCGCTCTATACGCTGAAGAATGCCAACGGAATGGCAGCGCAGATCACCAATTACGGCGGGATTATCGTGGACGTATGGGTTCCGGCCAAAGACGGCGCTTTCAAGGACGTCGTGCTGGGGTACCCGAAGCTGGCCGATTATTTCGTGCCGGAAAATACGTTTGCCGGAGCCATCACCGGGCGTTATGCGAACCGGATCGCCAACGGGAAATTCACGCTCGACGGCAAAGAGTATTCGTTGGCTATCAACAACGGCCCGAATACGTTGCACGGGGGGATCGTCGGTTTCAGTAAAAAAGTGTGGGACGCCCGCACCTTTACCAACGATGCCGGCGAACAGGCGCTCGAACTGATCTATGTTTCTCCGGACGGAGAAGAGAATTTTCCGGGTACGCTGACTACGAAAGTGGTTTATACCGTGACCGTGGATAATCAGCTCCGGATCGACTATACGGCTACGACCGACGCTCCGACGGTGCTGAACCTGACCAACCACGCCTATTTCAACCTGCATGGCGGCGATCATAAGACCAGCGTGAACTCCCATCGGGTAACGATCAACGCCGACCGGTACACGCCGACCGATTCGACGCTGATTCCGACCGGCGAGATCGCTTCGCTGGACGGTTCGGCCCTCGATTTCCGTACCCCGACGACGATCGGCGAACGGGTGCTGGGCCCTGACAGCGCGTTTAATTACCGCGACGGTTACGACCACAATTACGTGATCCGCCGTTCGTCGCCCGACGTGGTCGAGGCAGCCGAGGTCTACGAGCCTTCGACCGGTATCGTAATGACTGTGCTGACCGACACTCCCGGCATTCAGTTCTTTACCGGGAAATCGCGCGTGCAGCAGGACGAGACGGCTCCGTTCTATCGTTCCGCATTCGCTTTGGAAGCCCAGAATTATCCGGACGCGCCGAATCATCCGGATTTTCCGTCGGCCGTGCTTCGCCCGGGCGAAACTTATCGCCAAACGACCGTTTACGGTTTTTCGGCGAGGTAGTTGTTCGATGATCATCCTGCGGAGGGAACCGGCAAAACGCCGGTTCCCTCCGCGTTTTTACGGATTCCGGTCGCCGTGCTTGTCGGAGACAGCTTTCGGACGGAATGAATCGCTGTTCGGTGAAAACGGATGGTCGGAATATTGATCGTTTTATAACAGAATATGAAAATGGATTTTTATTTCCCGGCAAAAACGTTAATTTTGTATCCCGTAAAAATCTAACCAAAATTATATAAACGATGAGCCAAGTAAAATTTTATTTGGGGGAAGACATTCCCTTGGAATTGCACAAAGTGCGCGTGGTACAGAAACTCCACCTGGTTCCGATCGAACGCCGCCTGGACGCGATCAAAGAGGCCGGTTTCAATACGTTCCGTCTGAGTACGCTGGATGTATATCTGGACATGCTGACCGACAGCGGAACCAATGCGATGAGCGACAATCAGGTGGCCTCTATGTTGCAGGCCGACGATGCGTATGCCGGTTCGCAGAGTTTTATCAAACTTCAAAAGGCGGTCGAAGACGTATTGGGTAAAAAATACCTGCTGCCGGTTCACCAGGGCCGTGCGGCCGAGAACGTCATTTGCCGGGCTTTTATTAAGAAGGGCGACATTATCCCGACCAACTACCATTTTACGACCGTGCTGGCGCATGTGCTCGAAAACGGAGGAAAGATCGAGGAATTGCTGCACGATCATGCGCTGGTGCTTCATTCCGACCATCCGTTCAAAGGGAACATGGATATCGAAAAACTCGAAGCCTGCATCCAAAAGCACGGCGTCGATAAAATTCCGTTCATCCGGATGGAAGCTTCCACGAACCTGATCGGCGGTCAGCCGTTCTCGATGAGCAACCTGATGGACGTTCGCCGCGTTGCGGACAAATACGGCATCATGCTGGTGCTGGATGCCAGTCTGCTCGGTGAAAACGCTTACCTGATCCAGCAGCGCGAGGAGCAGTGGAAGGAAAATTCGATGGCCGATATCATCAAGATGATGACCGGTTTGGCCGACCTGGTTTACTTCTCGGCCCGCAAGCTCAGTTCGTCGCGCGGCGGCGGCATCTGTACTAATCGCAAGGATTTGTACGGTAAGATGGAGGCGCTGATTCCGTTGTTCGAAGGATTCCTGACTTACGGCGGTATTTCGGTGCGCGAGATCGAGGCGATGGCCGTCGGTTTGCGCGAGACGCTCGACGAGACGATGATCAGCCAGAGTCCGTCGTTTATCAAATACCTAGTCGAATCGCTCGACAAGCTCGGTATTCCGGTAGTGACCCCTCCGGGCGTGTTGGGAGCCCACGTGGATGCGATGGCTTTCTGTCCGCACATTCCGCAGACCGAATACCCCGCCGGCGCGCTGGCAGCCGCGTTTTACCTGATTTCGGGTATCCGCGGAATGGAACGGGGGACCATATCGAGCGTCCGGGACGAGAACGGCGACGAGATCCTGGCCGACGTGGAACTGTTGCGTCTGGCCGTGCCGCGCCGCGTGTTCACGCTGTCGCAGGTCAAGTACGTGATCGACCGCCTGGCCTGGTTGTATGAAAACCGCGACATGATCGGCGGCCTGAAGTTCGTTTACGAACCGCCCGTACTGCGTTTCTTCATGGGAGGACTCGAACCGACCAGCGACTGGCCCGAAAAACTGATGATTAAATTCCGCAAGGATTTCGGCGAAAGCCTTTAGCGATAAGAAGTCATTCGCTTTTGGCCGGTGTCGGGGATTCCGGCGAAAAGTTTATAAACGAAAACGGAAGGGAAACGTTCCCTTCCGTTTTCGTTTTTGATTGTTAGTTGAGTTTTATCCAGGTGAGTTTGTGCCAGATTCCCTCGAAAGATTTGTTTGCTTTAAAGATTCTGTGCATTCAGCGCTTTGTGCTCCAAGTTTAGAACGTTTCCTATTTCGAGGAACGACGCGCCTTTGGCGGCCCCGAAACTTCCGCCGATCACGACGATCATATCCTCCTTACAAAGCCATTTCCGGTCTTCCAGGTAGTACAGCACGCCGAGTAGGAAACTTTCGTGGTTGATGGTCGGTTCGCGGTACATGGCGTGGATGCCGTAGGAGATTCCGAGCTGCCGCATCACGCTCTTGCGGTAGCAGACGGCGTACACCGGTTTCTCGCCGCGGAAGGCGGCCAGGTAACGTCCCGTGCGTCCCGAAAGCGTGTCGATGATGATGGCCCGGATCGGTAAGTTGATGCAGGCGCGCACGGCCGAACGCGAAAGCTGCGCGGTGATTTCGTTGTTGATGCGCACCAGGTTCATGTCGTAGTTCGGACTGTTCTGCGCCGTATCCTTTTCGATCTCGCGGGCCACGCGGGCCATCGTCTTCACCGCTTCGACCGGGTACTGACCGTTGGCTGTTTCACCGCTCAGCATCACGGCGTCCACGCGCTGGTAAATGGCATTGGCCACGTCGCTGATCTCGGCGCGCGTTGGACGCGGGTGTGTGATCATCGTATGCAGCATCTGGGTCGCAATGATGACCGGTTTTTTACTTTCGATGCACTTGCTGACCAGCAGGCGTTGGGCGACGGGAATCTGTTCGGCCGGAATTTCGACGCCCAGGTCGCCGCGGGCGACCATGATTCCGTAGGTCTCGTCCAGGATTTCGTCGATGTTGTCGACCCCTTCTTTGTTTTCGATTTTGGAGATGATCTTGATCGAACTGTTGCGTCTTTTGATCAACTCCTTGACGGCCAGCACGTCCTCTTTTTTGCGGACGAACGAGTGGGCGATGAAATCTACGTCCATGTCGATGGCCCAGTTGATGAACCGCGCGTCGCGTTCGGTGACCGATGGCAAGTCGATGGCCACGCCGGGGATGTTTACGCTTTTACGACCGTAGATGACTCCCCCGTTGCGCACTTCGCAGACCAGTTCGTCGCCGCGCTTTTCTCGGACGTACAGTTCCAGTTCCCCGTCGTCGACCAGGATTACCGAGCCGGCCGGCACGTCCCGGGAGATGTGCCCGTCGTTCAGATAGATCAGTTCGTTGTTCGACGGCAGGTCTTCCGACGTGCCCCTGAGCCGGACGATGTCGCCGGTCGAAACGGGAATACCCGCTTCGAATCCCGGAGCCATGCCCGTGATCCGGATCTCGGGCCCTTTCGTATCGATGATGATAGCGATCTGTTCCGACACTTTCCGCACGTTCTCGACAATCGTCGTGGCCCCTTCGGGCGTCAGGTGGGCCGAGTTGATCCGCGCGGCGTTCATGCCGGCTTCGTACAGGGCTCTGATAAATTCCGGTTCGCAATGTTTGTCCGAGATGGTGGCTATGATCTTTGTCTTTTTGTCCATGAGTAGGTGTCTTAAATAATCTGGTTTTATATTGAAAACGAATCGTCGGGGACCGTTAATTCAGGAAGCCGAGTATCCCCAGCCGGTAAGAGTCGAGTCCGAAACCCATCACCGATCCTTTGCATTTGGGGGCGATCAGCGAAACGTGGCGGAACTCTTCGCGGGCGAGGATGCAGGAAATGTGCACCTCGACGACCGGGATGCGGATTCCTCCGATGGCGTCGGCGATGGCGATCGACGTGTGGGTGTAGGCTCCGGCGTTCATTACGACCCCGTCGTAGGCCTCCTGCGCCGCGTGCAGCTTGTCGACCAACTCTCCTTCGATATTGGATTGGTAATAGTCGAGCGTGACGTCCGGAAACCGTGTTTTCAATTCGTCTAGGTAAGATTCGAAGGTTTGTTCTCCGTAGATGCCCTTTTCGCGTTGTCCCAGCAGGTTCAGGTTCGGGCCGTTAATAATCAGTAACTTCATCGGGATAAAAATTTTACGGATAGGATCAAAAACATTTTCTCAAATTCGGTACAAAAATACAACGGTAATTTGAATATTTAGCATATTTTTGTAATAATTTAACGAATTGATAACAAGCGCAGACGGATGGAATTGCGAGAATTGGGCGAGTTCGGTTGGATTGCGGGTATCCGCGAAAAGTTTCGGGGCGTCCCTTCCGGGGAAAGTCTCGGAATCGGGGACGACTGCGCCGTAATCCCGTGCGGAGACGGAGAAGCGTTGGTCGTTACGACCGATATGTTGATCGAAGACGTTCATTTTTTGCGTGCGGTGATTCCTCCTTACCTGCTGGGACGCAAATCGCTTGCCGTAAATCTCAGCGACGTCGCTTCGATGGGCGCCGTTCCGATCGCATCGTTTTTATCGATCGCTCTTCCGGGGGATGTCTCCGCCGGTTGGGCCGACCGTTTTACCGACGGTTACCGTAGCCTGTCGGAAGAGTTCGGGGTTCCGCTGTTGGGCGGGGATACCACCTCTTCGCAGGATCGAATTGCGATCAACGTGACGGCCATCGGGCGTATCGCCCGTGCGAAAGTCAAATATCGGAGCGGAGCCAGAGAAAACGATATAGTCTATGTGACAGGGTATTTAGGAGATTCGGCTCAAGGATTGCTCGATATTCGGTCGGGCGTATACGACTCGCCGTTCGTCGCCGTGCACCACGATCCGCATCCGTGCGTCAACGAAGGGATCTGGCTGGGGAACCAACCGGAAGTGCATGCGATGATGGATATTTCGGACGGACTCGCTTCCGACCTGCCTCATATTCTGGAAGAGTCGGAGACCGGCGCCGAGATTTCCATCGAGCGGATACCGACCCGTACGACCGTCGAGCTGGCCGTTACGGGCGGCGAAGATTACCAGTTGCTGCTGACCGTCGGAGCCGAAGCCGCCGACCGGATTGCGGCGGAGTACGTCCGGCATTTCGGGAAGCCGTTGTACGGGATCGGTCGGATACGATCCGGAGCGCCGGATATAATCTGGTCGGACAACGGGGAGGTCGTCCGACCGCAGTGGAAGGGATTTCGTCATTTTTGACCGATCGCCGGTACCGCGCGACGTCCTGTGTGTCGGCGGTCGGTTGTATCTGATCCGCGACGGACGGACTTTCCGGGTGCGGGAATGGGAAGACCTTGAGAAATTCGGTTACATTTCGGGACGGTGACGGAGGCGAATCCGCGGGGTTTTTCATAAATTTGCAGAATGAAAAAATACAAAAAAGTACTTTCGATAGCCGGCTCCGACAGCGGAGGGGGGGCCGGTATTCAGGCCGATATCAAGGCCATATCGGCCTGCGGCTGCTATGCGATGACGGCGATCACGGCCGTAACCGTTCAGAATACCGTAGGCGTACGGGGTTTTCATGTCGTTCCGGCGGAAGTGGTCGCCGGACAGATCGCGGCGGTGTTGGAGGATATCGGCGCCGACGCCGTAAAACTCGGCATGTTGCCGACTGACGAAATGATCGTTCCGATCGCGGAATCGCTGAAAAAATACCGGGTGCGCAGCGTGGTGATGGACCCGGTGATGGTGGCTACCTCGGGCGACCGTCTGATCAGCGAAGCCGCTGCGCAGGCGATCCGTCGGCATATTTTTCCGTTGGCGACGCTGGTGACGCCGAATGTTCCGGAAGCCGAATACATTACGGGGATGCCGATCCGTTCCGAGGCCGATTTTCCCGCCGCCGCCGCCGCGCTTCGCGATATGGGAGCCGGGGCCGTGCTGCTGAAAGCCGGGCATCTGGATGGAACGGAACTGACCGAATACCTTTTCGACGGCAACGGTTGCCATACCTTCCGTTACCCGCGAACCGACACGCCGAATACGCACGGCACCGGATGCACGCTGTCGTCGGCCGTCGCCGCTTTCCTGGCGCAGGACTATCCGCTCGAAGAGGCGGTGCTGTGTGCGGAAAACTATGTCCACGAGGCGATTGTCCGCGGCCGGGAGTATCGGCTCGGAAACGGACACGGGCCCGTACACCATTTTATCGTTTTTGGGAGTAGATTTCCGGAGGAATAACTATTTTTACAAAAAATTGCGCGCGTGGAATTTGTCGGTAAATTTTTTAAAGACAGGCGTCTGTGGCTGATCAGCATCGTGGTGTTCGGCCTGCTGATCGTCGTGTTCGACAAAAACAACCTGATCGAAGCGTGGCGGCTGAAACAGAAAATCAATGCGCTGGAGGTGCAGGAAACCTATTACCGGCAGAAGATTGCCGAGGACAGTACGGTGCTCGAGAACCTGAAAAACGACCGTTACCTGGAGCAGTACGCCCGCGAGCATTATCTGATGAAACGTAAAGAGGAGACGATCTATCTGGTACGGTGATTCTTAGGTTCCTGTCGCATGGGTCTAAAACAATATGCCGACAAGGGGGCTGCGAGATCCGAATTTTGCAGCCCCTTTGCTGTTTTTCCATCCGGAGTCGGGTCAGGGTATCCGCATGTATTTGTGGGTCTGCACGGAGATGTTCCAGCGCGGATGCGCTTTGGCGTATTCGACGATCTCGGCGATCATCCGGTCGTAACGGCTCCATTCGGGTTGCAGGTAGAGCATACACTCCGGCGTTACTTTCGCGGCGTTCTGTTCGGCCCACCGGAAATCGTCGGGCGTTTCGATGATGATTTTCAGTTCGCTGGCGCAGGCGAATACGCTGTCGACCGGAGGTTGCTGTTTCTTGGGCGACAGGCAGATCCAGTCGAACCGGCCGCTCAGCGGATGCGCTCCGGAGGTTTCGAGAAATATTTTGAGTCCGCGGGCCGCGAGTTGTTCGGTCAAGTAATCCAGCGGATACAGCGACGGTTCGCCGCCGGTAATGACGATCGCCTGCGCCGGGAAAGAGCAGGCGCGTTCGACGATCGAATCGACTTCCACGGGCGGGAAAAGCCGGGGATTCCACGTCATTTTCGCGTCGCACCACCGGCATCCGACGTCGCATCCGCCCAGTCGGATAAAATAGGCCGGTTTTCCGGTATGGAAACCTTCTCCCTGAACGGTGTAAAAATCTTCGACGAGCGGCAGTTTTCGTCCGCCGCAGAACAGGTCGTCGTGGTTATTCATGGTCGTCGGCGATTTCATAAATGTCTTTGTAGTTGCGTCCCAGTTGGTCGTAGTCGAGCCCGAAACCAACGATGAACTTGTCCGGAATAGACAGCGCGTAGTACTTCGGCGGCGTTTGTTTCCGGTAGCATTCCGGTTTGAAAAGCAGCGTCGCGACGGCGATGTCGGCCGCTCCCTGCTTTTTCAGCACGCCGGTCATGTATTCGATGCTGGCTCCGGTGTCGACGATGTCTTCGACGAGGATGACGTGCCTGCCCCGAATATCCTGCGAGAGGCCGATGAGCTCCCTGACGCGGCCGGTGGTTGCGGTTCCGCTGTAAGAAGCTATTTTGACGAACGAGACTTCGCAGTCGAACGAGATGTGACGCAGCAGTTCGCCCATGAACATGAACGATCCGTTGAGCACGCCGACGAACAGCGGCGTTCGTTTTTCCCGGTAGTCGCTGTTGATGCGTGCGGCCACCTCCGCGATGGCCTTTTGCAGTTGTTCGCAGGAGATCGAACGCCGGAATGTCTTGTCGTGAAGCCGTATCGTGTCCATCTGTTTCGTTTTGATCGGTAACGGAAAAAAATAACGTCCGGTTGCTGTGATCCGGAGGTTTGTTGTTTATCTTTGCAAAGATAATGAAGCGAATCAAAAATAATTTAAAAAGCGTGATAAAATGACACCGAAAGTCAGCATCATCATGGGCAGCACGTCGGATCTGAAGATCATGGAGGCCGCTGCCGAGTTTCTCGACCAGATGGAAGTTCCTTATGAAATCAATGCGCTGTCGGCCCACCGCGTTCCCGAAATGGTGGCCGAATTTGCGAAGAACGCCCATACCCGCGGCGTGAAAGTAATTATCGCCGGCGCCGGCGGAGCGGCCCATCTTCCGGGCGTGATCGCCGCCACTACCCCGCTGCCGGTGATCGGGATTCCGATCAAGTCGTCCAATTCGATCGACGGCTGGGACAGCATCCTTTCCATTTTGCAGATGCCTGCCGGGATACCGGTCGCTACGATGGCGCTGGACGGGGCCCGCAACGGCGCGATCCTGGCCGTTCAGATCCTGGCTGCGGGCGACGAGGAGCTGATGCGGAAATTCGTCGCTTTCAAAAGCGAGTTGGCCCAGAAGATCGGCAAGGCGAACCGGGAGCTCGCTCAGATCAAACGTCCGTTCAAGACGAATTAGGAGTCGCCGCCGGAAGGCGTTTGTTTCGTTCAAAATACGTTACCGGGCGAAAGTCCGGTAACGTATTTTTATCGGGATGCCTGCCGTCTTTTTCGCGTACCGGTCGTCCCGGATTAATCCCAGCCGTACCAGGTATTGTCCTCGTAATCGGTGACGGTCGCTTTTTGCGGCCGGTACCGGATCGGTTGCCGCTTGTCCTCGGTATTGATATGGAAGTAATTGGCGTTCAGCAGGCCGGTTCGTCCTACGGCGAAACCGAGCCGGATGTTGATCGTTCGGAAAATCAGGTGTTCGTTTTTGATGCGTACGCCGATGCCGATGGTCGAGTAGAATCCGTTTTTAAACAGATTGCCGTTGTAGCCGAGAATGCCGAGGTCGGCGAATCCGTACAACGCGAAACGAAACTGGTACAGGTGCCATGGGGTAAATACGACGGTTTCGGAATTGACCACGAGCCGGTTGTTGCCGTAAATTTCCTCTCCGAGTCCGCGCAGTTCGGCATTGTCTTCGAATCCGAACGATTCGCGGTATCCGTCCATTCGGTTCCATCCGCGGGTCAGGTTCACGTCGATGAACTGGCGGACGCGGTATCTTCCTTTGCCCATCAGGTTCGAAAACCAGTTCAGATTCGATACCAGGGCGGTGCGGTAAAACCGCCCGTCGCGGTTGTTCAGGTAGCTGCCGAGGGCGAAACTCCACCGCAGGTAGCCGAACGACGTGAAGTTACCGGCGCTGAACTTGCCGCCCAGGTACCACCGGTTGCCGAACTCGCCCCACGAAGGGCCACCCGTCAGCGAGAACTGGTAGCCGTAAGGGATATCCTCGTTGACTCCGTACCCGTAGATCAGGCTGGAGGTACGGAACTGCTCTTTGTAGAAACCGGTGTTGAACAGCACGAGGTTCTCGTTGTGGAAATAGGGATTCAGCGACTGCGATACTTCCGGCCGTTCCCGATGAAGCACCGTATTGTAATGCGCCGTGATAAAGAAACTGCTTTTCAGGTTTTTTATGTAAAAGGATTTACCGCCCCATACGCCCCATTTGGCCAGGGAGGTGTTGATCGTCGAATCCAACGGGTCGATGTCGATCGGTTCCCGGCGGTAGTAGCCGTATCCTCCGAGCGTGTAGTCCGACGGTCGGATGAACTCTTTTTTGAATTCGGCTCCGTAGTCGGAGTAGTTGAATCCTTTGCCGGCGATGATGCGCCCTTCGACGAAGCTGCCCAGGATATTCGGGTTCTCGTATTCGAACAGGTTGCCGCCGTAGCTCCAGTTTTTCCAATTGAAATAGGTCTTGACGCTCAGCTTGTTCCCCCACCCCAGAATGTTGTCGTCGTAGAGTTCGAAATAGGTGTTCCCGTCGCTTTGCGAATTCAGGTCGATGCCGATCGTCCAGCGATCGCGGGTCGTGACGATCAGGTCTACGACCGACGAGTCCGGCGTCGCGGGGATTACGCGGATGTTTGCGTCGGCGATGTAGCTGCGAGAGCGGATCAGTTGGCGGTTGTTGGTGACCAGTAGCGGATCGAAGCGGTCGCCCGGTTTGATAAACAGGTCGCGGCGAATCTTGCTCTCCTGCGTGATCCGGTGCATGGCGTTCGTCTTGCGTTCGCCCCATACTTTCGAATGGGGATTGAAGACGTTCTCGCGGACGATCCGGATATCGCCGATCTTCTTCCCGGCGAATTGTTCGAAATATTCCTGATCGGCTTTGGCGGCGCGCATTTCGGCTTCCTTGTCGCGCGGGGTTACGGAGATCGTCTGGTAAAGCAGGCGGGAGAAACGTCCTGTTTTTTTCTCCCGAGCCGGCAGCGTATCCTTGGAAGGCCGGCCAACGTCCGGGCGGCCCTGCGCTCGGAGCGACAGAACCAGCACGGTAACGCATATGACGGCAATCCTAACGTTCATTACATCGACGGTCTTAACCCTTAAAGTTAACGTAAATTCGATGAAAAAAATACGGGGACGGAAAGATTTTCTTTCCCCGCCCCCGTATTTTATCCGGATCGGTCGGTTACCGCACCAGTCCCGAGAATCCCATGAAAGCCATTGCCAGAATGCTCGCCGTGAGCAGCGCGATCGGCATTCCCTTCATGCCGGCCGGGACGTCTTCCAGTTCGAGCCGTTCGCGGAGTCCGGCAAAAAGCACCAGCGCCAGCGAAAAGCCGATGGCCGTCGCGGTCGCGAAAACGACGGATTCGCCGAGATTGTATTCCTTTTGTACCAGCAGGATGGCGATCCCCAGGACGGCGCAGTTCGTCGTGATCAGCGGCAGGAAGATGCCGAGCGCCTGGTAGAGCGCCGGGCTTACTTTTTTCAGGATGATCTCGACCATCTGTACCAGCGCGGCGATTACCAGAATAAAAACGATGGTCTGCATATACTGGATGCCGAGCGGGACGAGCACGTAGTACTGGATCAGGTAGGCGACGATCGACGAAATGGCCATCACGAACGTAACGGCGGCGCCCATGCCCAACGACGTGCCGACCCGGTTGGATACGCCCAGGAACGGGCAGATCCCGAGAAACTGCGACAGTACGACGTTGTTGACGAAGATCGAACTGATGATAATGATGAAGTATTCCATGACTATTTCGTTTTAGCCGTTAGCTTTTTGAAAATGGCCATCAGGTAGGCCAGTACCATGAAGGCTCCCGGGGCGAGGATGAACAGCAGTATTCCGTCTCCCTGGATGAATTTCAGGCCGAACACCGAGCCGTTGCCGAGCGCTTCGCGGACGGCTCCCAGCAGAGTTAGCGACAGCGTGAAGCCGAGTCCGATGCCGATCCCGTCCAGCGCCGAGTCCGCGACGTTGTTTTTCGAAGCGAACGCTTCGGCGCGTCCCAGGATGATGCAGTTGACGACGATCAGCGGGATGAATACGCCGAGCGTCGCGTAAAGATCGGGTACGTAGGCTTCCATGCAGAGTTGCACGACGGTGACGAACGAAGCGATTACGACGATAAACGCCGGAATGCGCACCTTGTCAGGGATCAGGTTCTTGATCAACGAAATGGCGACGTTCGAGCAGGTCAGTACGAACAGGGTCGCCACGCCCATGCCCAGCCCGTTGATCGCCGAGGTGGTGGTGCCGAGGGTCGGACACATTCCCAGCAACAGCACGAACGTCGGGTTTTCCTTTATCAGACCTTTGGTCAGGATTTGCAGTTTATTCATGGTTTCCGCTGTTTTGGATCGATTTGTAAACTTCGTAAGCCCGACTCACGGCGTCGCTGAAGGCGCGCGAAGAGATCGTCGAAGCGGTGATGGCGTCGACGTCCCCGCCGTCCTTGCGCACCGCCAGTTTGAAGTCTGCCGGATTTTTGCCTTCGAACTGCACGGCAAAGTCGGATTTGCTGCGTTCGATTTTGTTGCCCAGACCGGGCGTTTCGTTGTGCGAAAGCGTTTCAACGCGGTTGATCGTGCCGTCCTTCAGGAAGCCGACCATTAGTTTGATTTCTCCGCCGAAACCTGTGTTCGTGAAGGTTTCGACGGCATATCCTACCGTATCCTGCCCCTGCGTGGCGGTGTAGACGACGACTTCTTTCCCGTCTACCGTCTGCACCGTTTTGGCCGCTCCGGGATCGTTGTCGAAAGTCGGCAACACCAGCGCGATCGCTGCCGTGATTTTGGCTGCCTTGGCGCGGGCGATCGGCTCGGCGGTGATTTTATAGACAAACCCTACGGCTGAGGCCGACACCAGCGTGATGACCAGCAGCGTGACGACCATATTTTTCAATGAACTTTCCATACGGCTTTAACGGGTTTTGGCGGAAACGACTCCGAAGCGTTTCGGTTTTACGTATTTGTTGATCAGCGGCACGACCGCGTTCATAATCAGGATCGCGAACGACATGCCTTCCGGATAGGAACCCCAGGTGCGGATCAGCATCGTGATGATTCCGATGCCGGCTCCGTACAGCAACATCCCTTTGTGCGTCATCGGAGAGGTGACGTAATCGGTGGCCATAAAAACAGCTCCGAGCATCGCTCCTCCGGTCAGGATGTGGAACAACGGATTCATGTAGTGCGACGGGTCGGCCGCCCACAGGATTCCGCCGAACAGCGCCATCGACCCGAGCACGGCTACCGGCGTATGCCAGGTGATTACTTTCCGGCACAGCAGGTAGAAGAAGCCGAGCAGCAGCGCCAGCGCCGCGATTTCGCCGACCGATCCGGATTTGAAGCCGAGCAGCATGTCGTTGTACGACAGTTTTTCGGCGATGTCGGCAGTGGTCGAGCCTCCGGCCAGCGCCTCTTTTACATATCCCAGCAGCGTAGGTCCGGAAACGGCGTCGGTGGCGGTTTCGGCATTGATTTCCACTTGCGTCGTCGTGGCTCCGGACAGCGAATCTACGTGTGCCGGCGTGACGAAGCCTGTCATTTGCACCGGGAACGAGATCAACAGGAACACCCGTCCGACCAATGCCGGGTTGAACGGGTTGCAGCCCAGGCCGCCGAACGACATTTTGCCGACGCCGATCGCTACCAGCGCGCCAATGACGATCATCCAGACGGGTAGCGTACTGGGTAGGTTGAAACCGAGCAGCACGCCGGTGACGACGGCCGAATAGTTGCCGATCGTACAATCGCCTTTTAGCAGGTATTTCTGAATCAGATATTCGAATGCGACGCAGGCGGCGACGGATACTCCGGTTACGACCAGCGCGTCGACACCGTAGACGATGACCGATACGATGAAGGCGGGGATCAGCGCGATCAGCACGTCCCCCATCAGGCGTTTGGTCGAAAATGCCCCGTGGATATGCGGAGAAGGGGATACGACTAATTTTTTATCCATTTATTTTCAGTTCGGTTTTATTTTTTCTCCTGTGTTTTGCGTGCCCGGACGCGTTTGGCGACTTCCGTCTTGCCCAGGCGAATATAATCCAGCAGCGGCAGCATAGCCGGGCAGGTGTACGAGCACGAGCCGCACTCGATGCAGTCGGTTACGTGCGCGGCCTCCAGTTCGTCGAACCGTCCCATTTTTGCCAACTTGCTCATCAGGTACGGTTCGAGCCCCATTGTGCAGATGCTGACGCATTTGGCGCATTTGATACACCGTTGCGGCATTTTGCGTACGGCTCCTTTTTCGCGGATCAGCAGGATGCCCGAAGTACCTTTGGTGACCGGAGCGTCCAGGTTAGCGATGGCGCGGCCCATCATCGGCCCTCCGCCGACCACTTTGCCTGCGTCTTCCGGAAAACCGCCGCAATATTCGATCAGCGAGGCGATCGGGGTGCCGATCCTGACCCGCAGGTTCGACGGCCGAGCCAGGCAGCGGCCGGTCACGGTGACGATCCGTTCGATCAGCGGCTTGTTTTTCTGTACCGCTTCGTAAACGGCGAATGCGGTGCCCACGTTCTGTACGACGGCTCCGACGTCGATCGGAAGCCCGCCGGACGGTACCTCGCGGCCGGTGATCGCTTCGATCAGCTGTTTTTCGCCTCCCTGCGGATAGCGCACCCGCAGCGGTACGATTTCGATGTGCGGATATTCGACGGCCAGTTGCGTTAGACGTTCGATCGCGTCCGGCTTGTTGTTTTCGATTCCGATATAGGCTTTTTGCGTGCCGAGCGCTTTTGCGAGAATATCGACTCCCACCAGTATTTCGGCTCCTTTTTCGAGCATCAGCCGGTGGTCGGCCGTCAGGAACGGTTCGCATTCGACGCCGTTGACGATCAGCATTTCTGCCGTTTTGCCGGCCGGAACGGCCAGCTTGACATGGGTCGGGAACGTAGCTCCCCCCATGCCGACCAGACCGGCTTCGGTGATTTTTTTGAAGATCTCTTCTTTAGAAAGATCGCACGTTTTTACCAGGCGGTCGCTGCGGTCGATCGTGTCGATCCAAACATCGCCTTCGGCGCGGATCGAGATCGAGGGACGGCGAATGCCGCCCGTATCCGGAGTTGCATCGACGGCCACTACCGTACCCGATACCGGAGCGTGAATGTTCGACGAGACGAATCCTGCGGCCGTGCCGATCACCTGGCCGACCCGCACCGCGTCTCCTTTTTTGACGCAGGCCGCCGCCGGGGCGCCGATATGTTGCGACAACGGCACGACGGCGATTTCCGGCAGCGGGAAATCGGCGATTGCCTCGGCTTTGCTGATTTTATATTCCGGCGTGTGAATACCGCCTTTGCTGAATCCTTTTAACATGTCAGACTCCTTTTTTAAGCTTGTGTTGTCGGATTGTCGGCCGCTGTTTTCCGGGGCGGGAAATTGATTTCTCTAATTCCTCCGGTCGGGCATTCTGCGACGCATTTGCGGCACAGTCGGCACTTTTCGGCATCGATGTAGGCAAGATTGTTTTCCAGGGTAATGGCTTCGAACGGGCAGGTCCTGACGCACTTGCCGCAGCCGATACACGACACGGCGCATACTTTCCGTGAGACGGCCCCTTTGTCGCGGTTCACGCAACCGACGTAAATGCGGCGTCCTTTGACTCCTTTTTTACGCAGTTCGATGATGTTCCTCGGACAGGCTTTTACGCAGGCGCCGCAGGCCGTACACTTGGTTTCGTCCACTTCGGGCAGGCCCGTTTCCGGGTTGACGACGATGGCCCCGAACTGACAGGCCGCCACACAGTCCCCGTTGCCCAGGCATCCGTACGCGCATCCCGTTTCTCCGCCGTACAGCGCCGCTTCGACGGCGCACGACGGCGCTCCGTTGTAAACGTTCGTATGCGGGCGTTTGTCGCACGAGCCGCTGCAACGCACCACGGCGACCATCGGTTCCTGTTCGGCAACGGCTTTGCCCAGATACTCTGCGATTTTTTGCATCGTGTCGGCTCCGCCGGCCGTGCAATAGAGCGACGAAATATCGTCGTTTTTGACCAGCGCGTCGGCCAGGCCCCGACAACCCGGATAGCCGCATCCGCCGCAATTGGCTCCCGGCAGCATACCTTCGACGGCATCGATTCTCGGGTCTTCGTGAACTTTGAATTTTTGCGCCACAAAATAAAGAACTACGGCGGCTATTACTCCGATGACGCATAATGTCAGGATCGTAGATCCCAGAACTCCGCTTATCATAAACAATCAATTATATCTACACAACCGACAGCGTCCGCCCCGAGGCGAACGGGAGTCGCCTTCGGACGGCGGCCTTCGTCGGTTAAGTGTTCAGCTTTTTTATTTTAAAAACAATCTCTTTCGACAGTTTCGACCTGAACAGGTACAAAACCAGGTAATATATTCCGAGTATGCAAAGCGAAACCGTTCCTGCCACGACTTCGCGGGAACCGGTTTGCAAAAGGATCAACAGAGCGGTCAATACCAGCAGGAAAGGAAGCATGTAAGCGAAAAAGACGGCTTTCAAGCCCATTACCTGATCGGTGTGTACTTCGACAGCTTCCCCCTCTTCGAAAAAAGGGGCTTCGGGGGTTTCGACGACCAGTAACTTTTCGCGGCTCTCCCCCATTCCGCATTTGTTCCTGACCCGACAGGACGCACATGCGCTTTCGGCCAGAATCTTCACTTCGACCGTTGCGCCCGTGACCTTCGTAACTTTTGCCGGATGTGTGATAATCCCGTTCACGTCGTTTTCTCCCCGGATCGATTAATAACCGTATTTGTTGGTTAGCGGAAGCCGACGGTTGATGCGTAACGTACAGGTCGACAACCGCAGCGTCGGACACGACTGGTAGCGTTTGAATTCGCTTTTCAGAACCAGGTTGTATACCTTGTAGACGTCTTTCTCGTTGAATCCGGCGTTGATGATCTCTTCGCGGCTCTGTCCCTCTTCGATCATGCGGTACAGGATCGCGTCCAGGATGTCGTAAGGCGGCAGCGAATCGGAATCTTTCTGTTCGAGCCGGAGCTCCGCCGAAGGAGCCTTGACGATCGTGCTGACCGGGATGATCTGCCGGTCGCGGTTGATGTAACGCGCCAGGTCGTAAACTTCGCTTTTGTACAGGTCGCCGATGATGCTCAGGGCTCCTACCGTATCGCCGTACAAGGTTCCGTAACCGACTGCGATCTCGCTTTTATTGGAGGTCGCCAGCAGGATATTCCCGAATTTATTGGATATCGCCATCATCATCATGCCCCGGATGCGCGATTGCATGTTTTCCTCGGTCACATCGAACGGAAGTTCCCCGAAAACGGGGCCGAGCGTCGTAGTAAGCGCCGCGAACGTTTCGTTGATCGGGACGACCTGGTATTCGATACCGAGGTTTTCGGCCAGCGCCCGCGCGTCCTCGACCGAATGATCCGATGAAAACTGGGAGGGCATCAGCAGTACCCGCACGTTCTCGGGGCCGAGCGCCTCGGCGGCCAGCGATACGACGACCGCCGAATCAATACCTCCCGAAAGCCCCAAACATGCGGTTTTAAATCCGTTTTTGGCGAAATAATCCTGCAATCCCAGTTTGATCGCATGGTATACGTTGACGGTTTTATTCTGCTCGGGCAACCGCACCGGTTCGTGGTCGGCGTCCAGTTCGATGATTCGAAAATCCTCCGAAAAACTTTTCAACAGCGTAACGGCTTCTCCTCGGCTGTTGATGATCCCCGACGAACCGTCGTAAACGATGTCGGTTTGCGCGCCGACGTTGTTGACGAAAACGATGCTTTTGCCGGTCATAAAAGCCAACTGCCGGTAAAAATCGTATCTTTTCTCGATAATTCCGCGCGAGTACGGGCTGTTGCACAGGTTGATGATCAAGTCGGCATATTCGCCGTATTCTTGTTCCGTATGGATGTCCTCCCCCACGACGACGGCGACTTTTTTGCCGGCGATTTTTATGTATTCGCAACCTTTGGAAGGAGACAGGTAGCTCGATTCGTCCCGCGAACGAATCGTTTTTTTACCGATGTAACGTTTGATTTTTTTGTTCTCGATCAGAGCCGCTACGCTGATGGTCTTGTTCGAACACTGTACCGGCAGACCGATCAGCACCGATATGTTTTCGCAGTGGGATGCGATGTCGCGGAGCGTTTCTTCGCAGAGATCCAGAAACGAAACTTTGTTTAACAGGTCATATGCGGGTGCGCCGCTGATGGCCTGTTCCGCAAAAACGATCAGTTGCGCGGATTGGGATTTCGCCGAATCGATACACTCTACGATTTTTTTTCGGTTTGAATCGAAATCGCCGATTGTATAGTTTAACTGGGCGAGAGCTATTTTCATTACGTTTGTGGCCTTTAGTTTTAGTAGATGACGCAAAGATAAAACTTTTAGTCCAGAAGTAAAATTTAACTTGCCTATTGTTTTATTAAATTTTATCTCTATCTTTGCACCCGTCAAACGATAAACCGGTGCCATAGCTCAGTTGGTAGAGCAAAGGACTGAAAATCCTTGTGTCCCTCGTTCGATTCGTGGTGGCACCACTTTAAAATCAGGCAGTTGCAATGAAAATTTGTGACTGTCTTTTTTTTGTGTACCAAAAAAATGTACCAAATTCCTAATCTCTAACGAATCAATCAAACTTAACATACAAATATACTAATTATTTGTTTTTCAAACAAATATATTTTTCAAGTCGGTCTTTCGATCTGTGCAGAATGATGTTATTGGAATACACCCAAAATACGGTACGGTTGGGCGTATCGAAGTCCAAACGTATCGGATAATTATCCAATGCGGTTCGGTACTTTTCAAAAATGATTTGCGGATTATCACTGCGTAATACACGATCGGTTCATACATCGTCAGGTTCGCCTCATATTCGATACTTCGTAGAATTCGGCTGTTAATTCTCAATAAACCGCTTAAATTCGACTGAGTTATATTTCAATCCTTTACATAAAAAGATGCGATAATTATATTCGCTTTCTTTACTTGCATACTTGTTTTCGACAATACCGATTTCTTCAACATATTTAAAATATTCGCCCCAGTGTTGTTCGAGCCAGTTTGACTCGCCGATTGCAATGATGACCGCTCCTTTGTCAAATTCAGGCATCCACTCAAATGAACTGTGAAGTGAAAAAGCCTGGGGCAACCCGTATTTTTTCCCGAGTAAGTTCATCGCTCCCGCCATTGAATAATGCCGCCCCAAAATAAAACATTTCTCTTGTTCTTCGGAAGGCAATTCTATATACGTTTTGTTCACGACATTTAATATCCGGGTCCATATTTCGGTTGAATAATAATTATCAAAAGCAAGGGGTATTTTACCGTCTTTGTTTGGTTTTTTATGGTATAGTTCGATAAATCTCTGGAGCTTGATAATAGGGATTCCTTGAGGCAAGAGGTAAACGCCTGTTAATCCGAGTACGGTGAGGTATGCGTAGATTATCCATTTTCTTTTCTGCAATAATCGCTCGAAAAAGACCGTGCCTAACGGAATCGCCCCGATTACGACAGGGAAAAAATAATACCATTTTCCTTTTGCGCAAAACAAGAAAACAAACGAACAGCATAACGCAAAGGAAATTAATTTGTATTGTTTGAATTTGGAAATAAACGGAATCGCGAACAGTCCGGGAAGCCAGAATATCATTGTGAAGGGATTTGAAAAAAGAAAAAGCTTCTTTAATTCCCCGCCCATTGAAAGTCGGTTTAGCTGACTGTCGTATAATTGGGAAAAATGAGTGATCGCCGGAAACTGATTTTTTATTTGCCAGCAGAGGTTCGGTGTGATTAACGCAAGGAATATTAGCAATCCGATCCATAAACTCTTTTTCAGAAAAATATCTCTCCGAAAGATTAACGACGAAGTAAGCATCCCTGCGAACAGAAAAACAATGCTGTATTTTGTCAAAAATCCCAATGCTCCGAATATGCAAAACCAAATTAGGTATCTGGCATTTTGACTTTGGCAATAACTCGCTGAACAGTAAATGCAAATAATCCAAAATAACTGATCGAATGCGGTGGGCAAAAAAAGAAACCGGGTTCCTGCTATTCCGGGAGATAACAGGATGCATAACAAGGTGGCCAATACGGCTAACCATTTGCCTCCCAGTTTGATTGTCGTCAAACCGCAGAACAGAACCGCCATTGCGGAAGCCGCAAGGTTGAATAGATGATTGATAAATACGGAATCGGTGTTAAACAGATTTTGTATCCAGGCAAACGCGGCGATCATCGGGGGAAAATCCGAATAGCCCCAGGCGGGGTGTCTTCCCGCTTCGATGTGTAGAAATTCGTCGCTGAAAAATCCGGAATTGGACAAAGCTGTCAATTGAAGAACGAGCCCGATCGCTATGAAAACGGCTATTACGGTATATTCAGGTGGATACTTTCTAAAAAACATAATCGTACTCCTCATTTTTATTTTTTGTCTTTTGCCGTGTCGAAATCATATTCCGCTTTGCGAGAAAACTTGCCTGCCGGTAAGGAGTATCCTGCGTTGATAATGAGAATCGGTTATGCCAAAACCGTTACCCTACTCTCCCCGCAGAAGGATCGAATCATTGCTGATCTGATATTTCTTTACGATCGTACCGATTATTATCTTTGGTGCGGAGTCCGAAAGGAAGACGGGGAGGCCCCTTTGACGGCTTTCCCGTTGTAAAAAACTTTCCAGGCGTCTTTGCCATATCCCCTGCCCAGATTCTCGAACGACGATGCGGAGGCGTTGGGTATGGGTTTTCCTCTGTAAAAAACCTTCCAACTGTCTTTCCCATAACCGCCGCCGAGGTTTTCGAATGAAGACGAGGAGGCATTTTCTATTTTTCTGCCCCGGTAAAATACTTGCCAGTCGTCTTTGGCATAGCCGTCGCCGAAACTTCGGAATGAAGAGGGGGAAGCGCCTTCGATTTCAAGGCCCTGATAAAATACTTTCCACGCATCTTTTCCGTATCCGCTCCCGAGGTCTTCGAACGATGACGAGGAAGCTCCCTCTACTTCATACCCGCGATAAAAAACCGTCCAACTGTCTTTCGTATAGGTTCCGTTACCTCGACCCCGTTCCTGAAACGGGGCGTTTTCCGTCGCGGCGAACGACGGCTCCTGCAATCGGTATTCGATAACCGACGGTTTACCGCTCTGTGCGATAACTAATAATGCGAAGGACAAAACGATTCTTTTCATGGACGATCCGGCTCTTTCGGCAAATATAAGTAAGATCGGTCGATATGTCGCGATTCTCCGGTCGAAAAAGGCGGAAGTTTGTTGTCGAAGCTAAAAATTATCCGGGAGGGATTTAAGATCGTTTCTTAAATCCCTCCCGGATTGAAATTTATTTTGGGTGCGTCGGCTTGATTACTTGGCTTTGTTGACCTTTTGGTACCCTGGACGGCCGACAGCGGATCGCCGTAAACGCGTGCTACGGTTACATCGCTTTTCTACGGCGTTATGTAATTTTTCAAATCGAGGCGGAAATGTCGTTCCGAATGATTACATTTGTAAACGCGTTTACGGTAGAAAGTGTTCTCGGGTGTAAGCGTCGTCGTGAACCATGTATCAAAAGGCTTTATTCGTCCTGACATATTTGTTTTTTTCGTTCGTAGTCGGAAACGTTACCGAAAAAGGGGGAGGTTCTTCGGAATTCTCCGCCGTTTTTGCGTATGCGGAGACGGCGTGCTTCGATTCGTGCGATGTTTCGGTCTGTCCGCCCGCGACGGATGCGCAGGCGGTTTCGACGGATAAGTGTCTTTTTGCGGGCGCGGAATATTCCGGGGCGGAGATTTCGAAATATCCGGTACGGACGCTTGCCTGCCCTACTCCGCAATTGTCCGTTCCTGCGGAACGGCGGAAACGTGTCGCCGCGGAATACCTGTCTTTTATCCGGAACGCCTTTCCGGATTATATCCATACATTGGGCTGTATGCGGGTTTAATGCCCGTTTTCATCGGAATGACCGTGCCGGTTCGGTGCGGTATAGCTATGCCTATTCATCCAAGCTACTAAATAATACCTAATGGAAAACAAAAATTACATGGCCGACGAAGTGCGGGGAAATACCGGCGTAAATGTCGCCCGTTGCTATCAGTGCGGCAAATGCTCGGCCGGATGCGCGACGGCCCCGGAGATGGACTATCCGCCGAGCCTCGTGTTGCGGATGTTGCAGACGCGCAGCGCAGAGAACGACCGGAAGGTGCTCGGTTCGAACACGATATGGCTCTGCCTGAACTGCGAGAATTGCATTGCGCGTTGTCCGCAGCAGATCGACATTCCGCGTATGATGGACTACCTGCGCGAAGAGTCGTTGCGGGCGGGATGCGTCGGCGAAAAGGCGAAACCGGTCGTGGCCTTCCACCGGGCGTTCCTCGACTCGGTGAAATACACCGGACGGCTGTACGAGGTGGGACTGATCGCGGGATTCAAGGCCCGGACGATGCGGCTCGCACAAGACCTGCCCCTGGTGCCGGACATGCTGGCGAAAGGCAAGCTGAGCCTGCTGCCCGAGCAGGTGAAAAACAAAAAGGCGATCCGGCATATTTTCGACGAGGCCGGTAAAGCCGGTAAAAAACTTTAAACCGGGAATGCAGATGAAAATAGGTTTCTATCCGGGATGTTCGCTCAAAGGCACTTCCCGCGAATACAACGAATCGGTCGCGGCCCTTGCCAAAGCGTTTTCGCTCGAACTGGAAGAGGTGCAGGACTGGAATTGCTGCGGGGCCACTGCGGCCCACTCGATGAACCGGACGCTCGCGCTGTTGCTGCCGGCCCGCATCCTTGCGCTGGCCGAACAACAGGGACTCGATGAGGTGGTCGTGCCGTGCGCTTCATGTTATAATCGGCTCAGTACGGTACAGTACGAACTGGCCGAAGACGAGGCGTTGCGCAACGAAATCGCCGATACGATCCGGATGCCCTATACGGGCAGCGTCCGGATATTGAATGTCGTGCAGATGATCGAAAAGTATATTCAGGGAGAACTCGCGGCGCGGATCGTGCAGCCGTTCGACCGCCAAGTGGCGTGCTACTACGGTTGCCTGCTGGTACGTCCGCACGGGGTGTTGCAATTCGATCGTCTGGAAGACCCGCAGAGCCTCGACGCGCTGATGAAACTGGTCGGGGCCCAGCCGGTCGACTGGGGATTCAAGACCGAATGCTGCGGCGCCGGGTTTTCGGTGTCGCGTACCGATATCGTGGGACGGCTTTCCGGGGAGATCGTCCGCGACGCCGCCGACCGGGGTGCTCAGGCGATCATCGTGGCCTGTCCGATGTGCCATTCGAACCTCGATATGCGCCGGCAGGCGATCGACAGCTACCTCAGGCGCCGGATCGATGTTCCGGTGCTGTACGTTACGCAGGCCATCGGTCTGGCCGTCGGGCTCAGTCCCAGGGAGCTGGGCATCGAACGCCATTTCGTTCCCGTCACCTTCTAACTAACTGAAAATCCGAAAATGTCTAAAATAGGAGTTTTTATTTGCCATTGCGGCGAAAATATCGGGGCTACGATCGACTGTGAAAAGGTGGCGGCCGAAGCCGCGAAGTTCGACGGAGTCGCATTTGCCACCGATTATAAGTATATGTGTTCCGATCCGGGACAGTCGCTGATCCGCAAGGCCATCGAGGAGCAAAAACTCGACGGCGTGGTGGTGGCCGCCTGTTCGCCCCGGATGCACGAGCCGACGTTCCGGCGGGCCTGTTCCGAAGCGGGGCTGAACCCTTACCTGTGCGAGATGGCCAACCTGCGCGAGCATTGCTCGTGGGTGCACGAAAAAGGAGAACCCACGACTGCGAAAGCGATCGACATCGTTCGCGGGCTGGTCGAGAAAGTGAAACGCAACAAGCCGTTGAAGCCGATCGAAGTGCCGATTACCAAGAAGGCGCTGGTGATCGGCGGCGGCATCGCCGGAATACAGGCCGCGCTGGATATCGCCAACTGCGGTCATCAAGTGATCTTGGTCGAGAAAGAGCCGTCGATCGGCGGCCACATGTCGCAGTTGTCGGAGACGTTCCCGACGCTCGACTGTTCGCAGTGTATCCTGACGCCGCGGATGGTGGAGGTCGCGCAACACCCGAACATCAAGCTGTACACTTATGCCGAACTCGAACATCTGGACGGGTTTATCGGCAATTTCAAGGCGACGATCCGGTTGAAAGCCAAAAGCGTCGACGAAAAGATCTGTACCGGCTGCGGCCTGTGTACGACCAAATGCCCGCAAAAGCGGATCCCGAGCGAATTCAATGCCGGACTCGGCCTTCGCACGGCGATCTACGTCCCGTTCCCGCAGGCCGTGCCGAACAAACCGGTGATCGACAAAAAGCACTGCAACTATTACAAACGCGGCAAGTGCAAGATATGCGAGAAGACCTGCCCTACCGGGGCGATCTGTTTCGACAAGGAAGATGAGTTCGTTACCGAGGATATCGGCGCAGTGGTGGTCGCTACCGGGTTCAACGTGCTGGGTACGGAATTTTTTCCGGAATACGGTTACGGACGGTACAAAGACGTCATTACCGGACTGCAGTTCGAGCGGCTGGCTTCGGCTTCCGGGCCTACGTCGGGCGAGATACGCCGTCCGTCGGACGGAACGATGCCGAAAAAGATCGTGTTCATCGCCTGCGCCGGATCGCGCGATCCGGCCAAAGGGATTCACTATTGCTCGAAAATCTGCTGCATGTATACGGCCAAGCACGCGATGCTGTACCAGCACAAAGTGCACGGCGGGGAGTCCTACGTCTTTTACATGGATATCCGGGCCGCCGGCAAGAATTACGAGGAGTTCGTGCGCCGCGCGATTGAGGACGACGGCGTAAACTACGTGCGCGGACGCGTGGCCCGCGTTTATGAAAAAGACGGCAAGTTGATCGTCAAGGGCGTCGATACGCTGATGGGGGCCAAACCCGTCGAGATCGAGGCCGATATGGTCGTGCTCGCTACCGCCGGGGTGTCCAACGAGGGCGCGGAAGAACTGGCGCAGCGGCTGCACGTATCCTACGATCCGTACAAATTTTTTGCGGAAGCGCATCCGAAACTGAAACCGGTCGAAACCAATACGGCCGGAATTTACGTAGCCGGAGCCTGCCAGGCGCCGCGCGACATTCCCGAAACGGTCAGCATGGCCTCGGGGGCGGCGGCGAAAGTGGCCGCGCTGTTCTCGTCGGACAAGTTGGTACGCGAGCCGCTGATCGCGGTGGTGAACCGGATGGCGCCGCCGGTGTACAGTACCTGCGTAGGTTGTTTCATGTGCCAGACGGCTTGTCCGTACCAGGCTATCGAGCGGGAGGAGATCAAGGACCGCGGCGGCAACGTCGTCAAGACCGTGGCCCGCGTCAATCCGGGCCTGTGTCAGGGATGCGGAACCTGCGTCGCGTTCTGCCGCTCGAAATCAATCGATATTCAGGGATACTCGAACGACCAGATGTACGCCGAGGTGATGGCGCTGCTGCACACGCAGGGGGCCTGAACGGACGGATCGTCACAATGCAAATACGATAAACAATGAACGAAAATAAAACAGAATTCGAACCCAATATCGTGGCCTTCGTCTGCAACTGGTGTACCTACGCCGGGGCCGACCTGACCGGAACCAGCCGGCTGAAGTACGCCACGAACGTCAAGATCGTGCGTTTCCCGTGTACCGGGCGCATCGACTTCATGCTGCTGCTGAAGGCTTTTGCCGGCGGCGCGGACGGCATCATCGTTTCGGGCTGCCATCCGAACGACTGCCACTATACGTCCGGGAACTTCCACGCCCGCCGGCGTTGGATCGTTTTCCGGGGATTGCTCGACTTTATGGGCATCGACGTGCGCCGCATCCGCTACTCGTGGGTGTCGGCCGCCGAAGGGGGCAAGTGGGCCGACCTGGTCAACGACACGGTGCGCGAAATCCGCGAACTGGGGCCGTATACGAGGTATCGGGAAGTAGCCGATTATATCGAAAAGGAGGAAAGCCATGGATAAATTGACCGAAAAAGCTGCAGCCTTGCTGCGGGAGGGCGCTGCGACGCTCGTGATAGGCTACGGGGAGGACAAGGGCAACAAGACCCGTCCGCTGTTTTGCCACACGCCCGAAGAGGCGGCGCGCCTCGTTTACGACGGCCGCTGCATCCATAACCTGGCCGTCTACCTGACCAAACCCGAACTGCTCGGCGCGGGCCGCACGGCGGTAGTCGCCACGATCCCGGTGCTGCGGTCGATCCTGCAACTGGCTGCCGAAAACCAGTTGTCCGAGGATAAGCTGCTGGTACTTACCGTAGCCGACGGCGAGGTGATGCAATTCGATACGTTCGCCGCGGTAGAAAGTTACCTGACCGGTTTCGATTTCAAACTCGGAGAGAAGGAACGGGAACTGATCGGCCGGCTCGAAGGAATGTCCCGGGAAGAACGCTGGGAATTTTGGAAAGAGCAGCTCGAACCGTGTTTCAAGTGTTACGCCTGTCGTGCGGCCTGCCCGCTGTGTTACTGTACGCGTTGCGTGGTGGAGATCAACTGCCCGCAGTGGGTGCAACCCTGGGCCGGAACGCTGCCGAATATCGAATGGCACATCAACCGCGCGATGCACATGGCCGGACGCTGTACCGGGTGCGGGGCCTGCGGCGAAGCCTGCCCGCTGGGGATTCCGATCCACCTGCTGACGCAAAAGTTGCTCGAAGACGTGGACGCCGAATTCGGTGCGAAGTCCGGAACCCTCGGTCAGAAAGGCAATGCGCTGTCGACGTTCGATCCGTCGGACAAGGAAAATTTCATTCGTTAAACGAGAATCATGGAGAAATTACATATCACACCCGAAAATATCGCCCGCTGGCTCGAACAACTGATCGGCAGCGGACGGTCGGTATACGCTCCGGTAAGAACCGGAGCGCGGGTCGATTTTAAAAAGATCGCCCGGCCGGAGGAAGTGGCCTCGGATTACGTACAAACGACGCAGTCGGTCAAAAAGGTTGTTTTCCCGAGGACGGAGGAGTTGTTCTCCTATCGGAAGGAGGGAAAACAGGTTTCCGTGCGGCAACCCGATTTGCAGGCGATTCCCGAAACGGTCGTCTGGAAAATCCGTCCGTGCGATGCGGCCGGATTCGCCTCGTTGTCGGGCATATTCAACTGGGATTACAAGGACGGTTCCTATAATGCGCGCGCCGAGCGGCTGACGCTCATCAGTTTCAGCTGTGCGACGAGCGACGAATATTGTTTCTGCACGTCGGTCGGGGGAGGGCCGGGAAGTACGACGGGAAGCGACATTCAGCTTACGTTGCTGCCCGACGGCGGCGCGCTGGTCGAAGTGTTGACCCCGAAAGGAGAACGGCTCGCAGCCGAAGCGTCGTCGCTGTTTGCGTCGGCCGACGGCATTTCGAAGGAAGAGTATCTGGCCCGCGTCGAAAAGCGTTTCGATGCGCAACAGCTCCGCGAGAAACTGGATCAGGCGTTCGACAGCCCGGTTTGGAAACGGCAGTCCGAGCGTTGTCTCGGCTGCGGGGCCTGCGCGTTCGTCTGTCCGACCTGCGCCTGTTTCGACATTCAGGAGGATGCGCGCGGGGCAACCGGCCGGCGGGTGCGCTGCTGGGATTCGTGCGGCTTCTCGCTTTTCACGCTGCATACGTCGGGACATAACCCGCGTCCGGTGCAAAGCGCCCGCTGGCGCCAGCGAGTACTGCATAAATTCTCGTACATGCCCGAACGGATCGGACAGACCGGCTGTACCGGTTGCGGACGCTGCTCGCGGGCCTGCCCGGTAAACATGAACCTGCTCGAACATTTACAATCCATTTAGCCGCCATGACTCAATCCAATCTATACCTTCCGTACCTGATGGAGATCGAGAAGATCACCGTCGAAGCCCCGGGCGTCAGGACGTTCCGGTTGAAATTTCGTAACGAGCAGGAGGCTGCCGCATTCGACTTCCGGGCGGGGCAGTTCGGCGAATACTCGGTATTCGGCGAAGGGGAATCCACGTTCTGCATCGCTTCGTCCCCTACCCGCAAAGGGTATATCGAATGTACGTTCCGCCAGGCCGGACGCGTGACCACGGGCCTGTCGAAGCTCGAAGAGGGCGATACCGTCGGCTTCCGGGGACCGTTCGGCAACGTTTTCCCGCTCGACGAGTGGAAAGGTAAAAACCTGCTGTTCATCGCCGGCGGCATCGCGCTGCCGCCGATGCGCTGCGTGATCTGGAACGCGCTCGACACCCGCGAAAATTTCGGCGACGTGACCATTTTGTACGGGGCCAAATCGGTCGGCGACCTGGTCTATAAACACGAACTGGACGAATGGGCGGCGCGTCCGGACGTCCGCCTCGTCACGACGGTCGATCCGGGCGGCGAGACTGCCGACTGGAAAGGCCGCGTGGGCTTCGTACCGTCCGTGCTCGAACAGATCGCTCCGTCGAGCGACAATACGATCGCAATCGTTTGCGGACCGCCGGTAATGATTAAATTCACGTTTCCGGTGCTCGAAAAGCTCGGGTTTGCCGACGACCGGATCTACACGACGCTCGAAAATCGGATGAAATGCGGCGTCGGCAAATGCGGTCGCTGCAATGTCGGCAAGCTGTACGTGTGCAAGGACGGCCCGGTGTTTACGAAAGCGCAACTGAATGGGCTGCCGCCTGAATATTAGAAATAGTTTGTGAGTTTTCTTTATTCGGAATGTTGCGAATCGGACTGAAAAAAATGCATGATAGGCAGTTTCGCGATTTTATGCAGGATATTTGCTCTTATTAGCAAAGTTACTACAAAAAAGTGAAATGCGGAAAGATATAGTGATAGAATTGAGTTACAAGGGTTTTAGTTAAAGTGGCGATAATTCGTGAAGCCATTACAATCCTTGCCGAAGCCAAATCTTGACGCCGCAACGTTACTTGTTCGTAACCATGTCCGAAAATGCGACAAACGGGTACGAATGGCGAAACAAGACACTATGTTATAGTGAGTTACCCACAACTCACGTAACAAATACGGTTACGGAAAAAAGATTGCGCCGTTCCTCCCCGTTTTGCGTACCGACACCGGACTCTTCACCAACTAATTTTGAAATCCAAAAATTAAGAACGATGAAGAGTACATTTTCAGTAATCTACTACCTCAAGCGTCAGGTAGTGAAAAAGGACGGGACGGTTCCCGTCATGGGACGCATCACGGTGGACGGCAGCCAGACGCAGTTCAGTTGCAAGTTGAGTGTCGATCCGAAGCTGTGGGACACCAAAGGGGGACGTGTCACGGGCAGAAGCGCGGCGGCACTCGAAACGAACCGTATGCTTGACAAGATGCGGGTGCGCATCAACAGACACTATCAGGAAATCATGGAGCGTGACAACTTCGTCACGGCGGAGAAGGTAAAGAACGCCTTTCTCGGACTGGAACACCGCTACCACACGCTGATGCAGGTGTTCCGTCGGCACAACGAGAACTATGAGAAACAGGTGGAAGCAGGCATGAAAGCAAAAGGTACACTGGAAAAGTACCGTGTCGTTTACAAGCACCTGCAAGAGTTCCTCGACATCCGCTACCATGTGAAGGACATCGCCCTAAAAGAGCTTACTCCCGCTTTCATCTCCGACTTCGAGATGTTCCTGCGCACGGACAAGCACTGCTGCACCAATACCGTGTGGCTGTACGTCTGCCCGCTACGGACAATGGTGTTCATAGCCATCAACAACGAGTGGCTGACACGCGACCCGTTCCGCGAGTATGAAATCAAGAAGGAGGAAACGACACGCAGTTTCCTGACCAAAGACGAAATACGCCTGCTGATGGAGGGGAAACTGAAAAACGCCAAACAGGAACTGTACCGCGACCTCTACCTGTTCTGTGCGTTCACCGGATTGTCGTTCGCGGATATGCGCAACCTCACGGAAGAGAATATCCGTACCTATTTCGACGAACACGAGTGGATAAACATCAACCGCAAGAAAACGGGCGTGGTGTCCAACATCCGCCTGCTTGACATCGCCAACCGCATAATCGGCAAATACCGTGGGCTATGCGAGAACGGCAGGATATTCCCCGTTCCGCATTATAACACGTGCCTTGCCGGTATCCGTGCCGTCGCCAAGCGTTGCGGCATCACCAAGCATATCACGTGGCATCAAAGCCGCCACACGGCAGCCACGACAGTTTTCCTTTCCAACGGCGTACCCATCGAAACGGTCAGCTCCATGCTTGGACACAAGAGCATAAAGACGACGCAGATTTACGCGAAGATAACCAAAGAAAAACTCAATCAGGATATGGAAAACCTTGCCGCAAGGTTAAACAACGTCGAGGAATTTGCAGGTTGCACCATCTAAAAAAGAGGAGCCATGAAACGTGACATAATCATCATAGAGGACAAGGCGGTCAGCGTAACCGGTAACGATGTGTGGATGACCGCCACCGAAATAGCCGGACTGTTCCATACGACCGTCCCGGCAGTGAACGCCGTCATCAAAGCCGTCCGCAAGTCTGACGTGCTGAACGACTACAAGGTGTGCCGCTACATGCAGCTTGAAAACGGGCTGTACGCGGACGTGTACGCGCCTGAAATCATTATTCTGATTGCTTTTCGGCTGAACACCTACAACACCTACCTGTTCCGCATGTGGCTGGTAGGAAAGGTTCTCTCACAAGAGAAGCGGCAAACATACGTGATGTTTATACAGAACGGAAAAACTGCGTACTGTTGAAGATATCAAATGAAAATTATACGAAAGAATTTCTATATGGATCCTTATCTAAATAGCCATATCATATCTCAAAAAATATAGAGGTAATAATATGGCTATTATTTAATTCTTTTGATTTGTCGTTATGCAACGAATTCCGTTCATAAAATGTTTTAATATATATTTGTCAAATGAATGGAGATTAGGTATTTTTTGTTCAAGGTATTCAATTCCTATCGTGTTAAATTCCTGTATAACGATTGTAATCTCTTTAGAATCGTCTTCAAGATTTATAAGACCTGCATTTTGTATCTTTTTACTAATCATCCTCGGTAATCCGTATTCTTCAAGTTGAAATACAATTTTAGGTAAAAAGGCATTTGATGCTTTATATACAAAATTGGCGATATTTGAGGAATTAGGATAAAGTTCTTGACGTATAATATTAATTACCGCAATAATAGATGAGAGATTAAAGGATACATATCTTTCAAATGTAAATATATCCTCATATGTAATACCATAATCTTTTACTGTGTTATATAGCTCTTTTATAGTCATTTTCCATCCATTACTACATGCACATGCATAATACCGTAAATGTCCTTTTCGATGATATTCCAAAATTTCTATGATATCTCCTAAAGCATCCCTCCATTCCCATGTATTATTGTTTTGTAAAGCATCGCAATTTGTTGGCCAATTGGAATCAGTTTTCAATTTTTCCGCAATTATCTTTAACATTGATGGTTTACAACTTCTGATTTGTGGTATTCTTTCAATTCTATGCCAAATATCCGTTCCAAGAAGTTCTATCATTTCATCTTGATATCGTTGAATTTTTACATATTGTTCATTATTCAATTTTATACCGGGGTCATTTCCATCAAGTTTTTTTACTACATCATCAGGAAACTCTAATCTCAATTTAGTATTTTCTTGACTTGGTGGCTCTTCAAGCATATAGACACGACCTACAAAATAACGAAACATTCTGCCTGCGCGTCCAATGATGTTGCGAAAGGTAAAATAATCAATCTTATGAGCCCCGTTCTTATTTGACCATAAAACGACACTCTCTGCTTGAGTATTTACTCCTTCAATTATAGACGAGGTCGATACCAAATAATCTAACCCATTCTGTTCTTCAAATAGTTTTATTTGAATTTGACTAAGAGAACGATGTAGCTGACCATTATGAATACCAATACCATGTTTGACTAAATCTTTAAGAATATACTTTTCTCCATAATTGCATTCCAGCCAATCAGAAAAATTAGCAAGCAGTTCAGAGTCTTTATTATATAAATTTCTGTTAAGAATTGTTGTTACTTCTTCAATTCCCTTATATGTGCCGGTATATATCAAAGCTTTACCTATACCTGTATTTATTAATTCAATAAGTTTACGTGTCTTAAAACTCTGTTTATCTTCATTCTTTGGTCTGCTTTTATATAACCGCCATGCATGCGTTACAACGGTCTTAAAATCCATACGCAGAAATGTCATCCCTTCAGTGAATACATTTTCTTCTATTTCATGGATATTTGGGGCAAGATAATATCTTTGTTTAGCTTTCTTTCCGAGTTCTACCATTGAACTGAGTAAAGTGGAGCTTCTTTCAAGATCAAAATTTGTACTTGCCTTATAAAACTCATCAACGATTAGAATATCAATTGAAGGAAGTTTATCTATATAGGCAAAAGCTCTTTCTTGCGGAAATACCAATATGTTTTTCTCCGCAAGTTCTACATCTGTTGTTGTAATTATTTTATATTGATGAGAGAATTTTCGGCAAATTCGTCTTCTTGTTTCATCTGCAAGAGCAACCGTAGGTACTAATATTACAACATTAATTGGTTGTTTAATCGCAATAAATGCATCAATAACAAAACTTTTACCAAAACTTGTAGGAGCACTCACCGCAACGCTTTTCCCTTCTAATAACTTCTTTAATACCTGTGATTGAGCAGTATGTAAGACACAAGGTTTTCTTTCTCCAATATTAACTTTAAAAACTTCACATACAAACCGATCTTCCCAAGATGCAGTATATGTATCAATATACGGTAAAAGCCCCACTTCACGAATAAGATGGTTGACTAATTCCATATATGAATTATTGTTAGTACCATTAATCTCATGAAGTAATGTAATTACTTTGGATCTTGCATTACTTATATCACCAGCATTTAGAACATTACTTATATCTAAACATGTATTATATATATCATTCGTCTGCATCATTTTTGAGATTTTTTGCTTGTGAAATAAACCAGTTTACTATTTTTGTTTTATCAGGAACAGGAAAAAGAATCAAATGAAAGTTTATTTCCGAATACTTATGAACAGAACTAAGCTTGTTGATCTGCTTCTTAAAAAACGAATGAGCACGATCTCTATGAAAAGAAATAATACTATTTTTATACTCATCACTCATTTCAGTAGTACTTGCTGTTATCTGGCATTCATGTAATAAAAGAATAGGTATATGTAGTTTGGGTTTTATTTCGTCAATGGAAGTATTCTCATCGAAACATTCTTTTATCTTTTTAAGTAATGTTTGGTTTTCAATTTGTTTATCAAGTTCATTGAGATTGGTCATTATTCCGCATTCCTTTTTCATAATAGGTTTGCGCAACATTTGTTCAACAGAATTTATTGGTTCGTATAATCGCGCATCCTCAAGAGAATTATAAAATTTAGCTTCTCCTAACCAAAGTTGAAAGCCTCCATTTGGGTCAATTACAATGTGTACAGAATCAGAGCCCTTTGCATTATCATTATCATTCTGTTTATAAAAAATTTTAGGTATTGCAGATAAGGCTTTATAATGGTTCTTCATTATGCCATATAGAATAATTTCCGCTATTTCACTTCCCTTTCCATTCTGCTCTTTGTCAACAAGTCGTAAATGTTTGGCAGCCTCAATAAGCCTACCGTAATCATTATCTATTAATTTCTCTCGTTCTTGTGCAGACAAAGCTGTTTCTGCAATATTACTGAAAACAAATTCTTTGAATTGACGATATCTCCAACTGCCATCTTCAAAGCCATTAGCAACTGATAATAACCTGTCATTATGATCTGGATTTATTTCTTGCTTTTTTGTATTAAAATTAACAAAACAATCATCAACTAATATATCAAAATTCCAAATTTTATTGCTCATACACTTTATTTACATGCTTAAAAATGGTGAAACATCTATATTCCTTTAGATACTATTTTTTTGTATGACAAATAAGTTCATGAACATCAACATCAAGCAAATTTGCAATACGAACAAATGTGTACAAATCAGGTTGAGAATGATTATTACACCATTTAGATACTGTTGCAGGATCTTTCTGTAATTGTTTTGCCAACCATTTGCTCATAACTCCTTTTTCTGATAGTACATTTTTAATGTTGTTTAAAATTGCCATTACAATTAATTTTTAGATTGCGTTAAATGCAAAGTTACAACTTTTTATTAACTATATGAATTTCTAACGATAGAAATTGGTTGGATCAATCAAAAAACTGGTTTTAAGGTCATTAAAACACCCAAGTATATAAAAAGTAAACGGGCAGCACCACAAAATGTCGCCCGTTTCCTTTTTCATGTTGGCCGCCTCACTCCAGCGGCTTGCGGTAGTTCGCTTCCAGCACCTCGCGCAGCCCCGTTTCCGGGTAAAGCACCTTCCCTCCCAAAAGTATGAAGGACAACACGCGGTTGTTGCGGTATTCCTGCAAGGTGCGTCGGCTGACACGGAGCAGTTCCGCCACCTCACCGTCAGTCAGGTAACGTTCCCCGTCCAGCGGAGGGCGGTAACTTTCCAGAAATACAGACAGCCATTTCGAGCCTTTGCGCATATCCTGCATCACAGAGGCTATCGGCTCGTCTTCCATCGTAAAAACATCGTTGGTCTCGTTCATCATAACTTCGGATTCAGTGGGTGAATAAATCAAATCATCTGCCGTGCGAATAGAGCGTGCCGATAAGCGGTATCAACCTCTTAACCTCCTCCGGCTTGTAATAGAACCTGCGGTTTATCTGCGAGTAGCCGATAAGCCGCCTGTCGCGCAGCGTCTGCAACGTGCGCGGGCTTATTCTCAACTGCCCGCAGACCTCCTCGCCCGTGAGCCATCTTTCCATGCGCCCCGTGTCGCTTTTGCGCCTTAGGGCGGCGACCTTCTCCGAGAGTGCGCCGAATGCCGCCACCATCATCTCGAAAGTCTTTTTCTCGATAGATACTATTTCCATATTCATGCAATTATCGGTTTGCCCGCAAAGGTAACGATGCAGCCCTTAACACGTACCGTTTTCCGCTGAAAGGCTGCCTGTTGCACCGTTTGACCGGGTTACGGAGCCATCTTCCGTAAAAATCTTACGTGAGTCACGTAGTGAGTTGTTAAAGCCCCTTTTGTTTATTGCCGAATTTTGTCGCAGAAACATAGAGCAAGCCGAGTGTAGAGCGTCAAACTTGCTTGAACGGTATGCCGAGGCGCAGCCTATGTTCATGAAAATAAACAAAAATAAAGGACTGAATATGAAAGTGATAACGATGGAAAGTTCTGCCTTCCGGTCATTGACGGAACAGATAGCGGAGATTGCGGCACACGTCCGTGCCGCCTCCGGCGACAAGAAAGCGGCATCGCCCGACAGGTTGCTCACCACACGCGAGGCGGCGCACCTGCTTAACGTGAGTACCCGCACCCTCCAGCGTATGCGCAGCGAGCAACGCATCGGTTATGTCGTGCTTCGCGGTAAATGCCGCTACCGGCAGTCGGAAATAGACCGCCTGCTTGAAGCGTGTGCCGTCAACGAGGACGCGGCGACACCGCAGGAATTGAAACGCAACCACACGCTGCGCACTGGCGGCAAACCAAAAGGAAGGAGGACATAGGTCATGGAACTGCTCACACGAAACAACTTCGAGGGCTGGATGCAGAAGCTGATGGAACGGCTCGACCGTCAGGACGAACTGCTGCTGGCGATGAAGGCTGAGGGGAAACAGCCTACTATCACGGAAAGCATCCGCCTTTTCGACAATCAGGATTTGTGCATGCTGCTCCAGATAAGCAAGCGCACACTGCAACGCTACCGCAGTGTCGGCGCATTGCCCTACAAGACACTGGGCAAGAAAACCTATTACAGCGAGGAGGATGTGCTGACATTCCTTTCCAACCATATCAAGGACTTCAAAAAAGAAGATATAGCCTTCTACAAGGCTCGTATCCATAATTTCTTTCATAAATAACCCATTAAAACATTTTTCAAATGGCAAAGAAAAAAGACGAAAAGGACGTGCTGGTAGTCCGTGACGAGAAGACGGGCGAGATCAGCGTGGTAGCCGGGCTGAATGCAGACGACACACCCAAGCGTACCCCTGCGAAAGCTGAGAACGCGCAGAGTTTCCTGCAATTCGACCGACACGGCGACGTGCTGGACAACTTCTTCAAGAACTTCTTCCGGCAGTGCAAGGAACCCAGCCGCTTCGGTTTCTACCGCATCGCGGCAGACCAAGTGGATTCCATGCTTGGCGTGATGAAAGACCTGCTTCAGCATCCGTACCAGAACAAACAAATCCTTGCACCGCACAAAATCGACACCTTCCCTTATCAACAGCAGGTGCAGGAAGAGATGGCGGCACAAAAGACAGAGAAACAAGAACCTCAAAAACAGGAAAACATGGAACAACAGAAAGAACAGCAGGAAAGCCCGCAACAGACGCAGGGCAGACAGGGCTACCAACCCATCAACGAGAGCAAAATCAACTGGCAGGAGCTGGAGGACAGATGGGGCGTGAAGCGTGACGACCTTGAAAAGTCCGGAGACCTTACGAAGATGCTCCACTACGGCAAGTCCGACTTGGTAAAGGTCAAGCCCACCTTCGGCGGCGAATCATTCGAGCTGGACGCCCGCCTCTCCTTCAAGAAGGACGGCGAGGGAAATGTCAGCCTCGTGCCGCACTTCATCCGCAAGGAGCAGAAGTTAGATGAGTACAAGGAACACAAATTCTCCGACGATGACCGGAAGAACCTGCGCGAAACGGGCAACCTCGGCAGGGTCGTGGACATTGTGGACAGGGAAACGGGCGAAATCATCCCCTCCTACATCAGCATCGACCGCAAGACGAATGAAATCACGGACATTCCGGCAAACAAGGTGCGCATCCCGGAGCGCATCGGCAAGACGGAAATCACCAAACAGGAGCAGGACATGCTCCGCGCCGGACTGCCCGTGCGCGACAAGCTCATCGAGCGCAACGACGGCAGGAAGTTCGTCACCACCCTTCAAGTGAACGTGGAGCAGCGCGGCGTGGAGTTCGTGCCGGGAACCGGAAGGTCGCCCCGTACCGCACAGACGCAGGAAGCCAAAGGTGACACCTCGAAAAGTCAGGCGCAAGGCGGGGAAAATGCCGCACAGACCAAGAAGGAGCAACGCCGCAACACGTGGATGAACGAGGACGGCAGCATCCGCCCCATCAGCAAATGGAGCGGCGTGAACTTCACCGACAAGCAGAAAGCCGACTACGTGGCGGGTAAAGCCGTGAAACTGGAGAACGTGACCGACAAGCAGGGCTTCCATGCCACGATGTATATCAAGTTCAACCCGGAGAAGGGCCGCCCGTACCGCTACGAAACGAACCCCGACAACGCCCAGCAGGTCGCCCCGTCCAACGAGAGCCGCACACAGGTGGCGGTGAACAACGAGGGCAAAACCAACGAGGCGACAAAGAACCTGAAAGAGCCTTTGCAGAAAGGTCAGACCGCCCCAAAGGACGACCGCCAGCAACAGCAGCAGGAGAAGCCGAAAAAGAAGAACAACAAAGGCATGAAAATGTAATCCCGTGTCCGCCACTGAATCCAAAATAAAATCCAAAGTATCAACAAAAAAGCAAGAAAACATGAAGACAATCATTGCAGAAAAGCCCTCCGTGGCACGTGAAATCGCCCGCATCGTGGGCGCGACAAAGAGAGAGGAAGGATATTTCGAAGGAGGCGGCTATGCCGTGACATGGGCATTCGGACACCTCGTTCAGCTTGCCATGCCCGACGGCTACGGCGTGCGCGGATTTGTCCGTGACAACCTCCCGATTATTCCCGACACATTCACGCTCGTCCCCCGTCAGGTCAGGACGGAGAAAGGTTACAAGCCCGACAGCGGCGTGGTGTCGCAGATAAAAGTCATCAAAAGACTGTTCGACACAAGCGAACAAATCATCGTGGCGACCGATGCCGGACGCGAGGGAGAGCTTATCTTCCGCTACCTCTACCACTATACGGGTTGCACCACTCCTTTCGTGCGTCTGTGGATCAGCTCGCTCACCGACAAGGCTATCCGTGAGGGACTGCGCAACCTCGAAGACGGCAGCAGGTACGACAACCTATACCTCGCCGCCAAAGCGCGGAGCGAATCCGACTGGCTCGTGGGCATCAACGGCACTCAGGCGTTATCCATAGCCGCCGGACATGGCACGTATTCGGTGGGGCGTGTGCAGACACCCACGCTGGCGATGGTGTGTGAACGCTATTGGGAGAACCGCCGTTTTACGTCCGAAGCATTCTGGCAGCTCCATATCGCAACAGACGGTTGCGACGGCGAGGTCGTGAAACTCTCATCCTCCGAGAAATGGAAGTCGAAAGAACCGGCAACGGAGCTATATAATAAGGTAAAGGCGGCAGGCAGCGCAACGGTAACGAAAGCAGAGCGTAAGGAGAAGACGGAGGAAACTCCCTTGCTGTACGACCTGACCACGCTCCAAAAAGAAGCCAACGCCAAGCACGGCTTCACGGCGGAACAGACGCTTGAAATCGCGCAGAAGCTCTACGAGAAGAAGTTGATAACCTATCCGAGAACGGGAAGCCGCTACATCCCCGAAGACGTGTTCGCTGAAATCCCCAAGCTACTCGCCTTTATCGGCACGCAGCCCGAATGGAAAGACAAGGTGCGGGCAAAAGCCATCCCGACACGCCGTAGCGTGGATGACGGCAAGGTAACAGACCACCATGCCCTGCTCGTCACGGGAGAGAAACCGCTCTTCCTCTCCAAAGAGGACAGCACCATTTATCAGATGATTGCCGGACGAATGATAGAGGCATTCTCCGAAAAATGCGTCAAGGACGTGACTGCTGTCACGGCAGAATGTGCCGGAGTGGAGTTCACCGTGAAAGGCAGTGTCGTGAAGCAAGCCGGATGGCGTGCCGTCTATGGCGAGGAAAAGGAGGAAACTACCATCCCCGGCTGGCAGGATGGCGACACGCTCACGCTGAAAGCCACCTCCATCACCGAAGGAAAGACCAAACCCAAGCCGCTGCATACCGAAGCCACCCTGCTCTCGGCAATGGAAACAGCGGGCAAGGAAATTGAGGACGACGCGCTGCGGCAGGCGATGAAGGACTGCGGCATCGGCACTCCCGCCACACGAGCGTCCATCATCGAAACGCTTTTCAAGCGCGGTTACATGGAACGCTGCAAGAAGTCGCTTGTTCCCACCGAAAAGGGACTCGCCCTCAATTCCGTGGTGAAGACGATGCGCATCGCCGATGTAGCCATGACGGGCGAATGGGAAAAGGAACTGGCACGTATCGAGCGCGGGGAACTGCCCGCCGACACTTTCCGCAAGGAGATAGAGGCGTACACACGGGAAATCACCTCCGAACTGCTCTCGTGCGACAAGCTCTTCGGCAGCCGTGATTCCGGCTGCGCGTGTCCCAAGTGCGGCACGGGCAGGATGCGGTTCTACGGCAAGGTGGTACGTTGCGACAACACGGAGTGCGGACTGCCCGTGTTCCGGCAGAAAGCGGGACGCACCCTGTCCGACGACGAAATCAAAGACCTGCTCACCGACGGGCACACCAAGCCGCTCAAAGGCTTCAAGAGCAAGCAGGGCAAGAACTTCGATGCCATAGTCGCCTTTGACGGGGAATATAACACGACGTTCGTGTTCCCGGAAAAGAAATGCAAGTCTTCCTATCCGAAAAAAAGGAAATAATCACTAACTTTTGATAAGTTAGGCTGCATCTCAACAATAGAAACAAACAAGTTTTTTTCGTATTGTCTTCGATTTGCACTAACTTTGCCACTTGTTCAGAGTAATGAATTGTTCTTCGATACCGGATTACACTCATACTTTGGATTTAGTGGTGGCACTCGGAGGGATACCGAGTGCCTTTTTCTTCCTTTTTCCAATCAATTATCCCGTTAAATATCAATCCACTAAACTCCAAAGTAATGAACAACAAGAAGAAAAACGAGGGTCAGACCGACTTTTCCTATTACGGTCTGTACCTGCTGGACTACCTCCGCACGAACAAGTTTGAACAGGCGACTGACACCGCTTTCATACGGGAACGGGCCGACCGTGCCGCCGAAACGTATGAAAAGGCGCGGCTCGAAGGCTATCCCGCCGATGGCGCGCAAGAGCAGGCGATGGACACGCTGCTGCGCGGGCTGCGCTATTCCCGGTACGCCATTCTCCGTGAAGTCGTGGAGAGCGAGTTTTTCGACGAAGTGCCGGAAGAGAAACAAGAAGCCTTTATTCTGAAACTCATGCCGCTTGTCGGCAACGTGTTCTCCGTCTATGACCTTTCGGACGACAACTTCGCCCTGTCTTCCGATTACGACCTGCTCTACACGGAGCTGACGGGGGCAACCGTCCTTTACATCGGGGAATATGGCGTTTAACCGCAAACAGAAACTGCGGGACAACATCGAGGCGATACGGACGGCATTCATCCTTGACAGGGAAAACAGGACAGCGACAACCGAAGAGCGTGCCATACTTCAAAGGTACTGCGGTTTCGGCGGTCTGAAATGTATCCTCAACCCTGCAAAGGAACTGACGGATGCCGTCCGGTGGGCGAAATCCGACCTCGAACTGTTCGCCCCGACAGTGGAGTTGCACAGGCTTATCCGTGAGAACAGCAAGGACGAAACAGAGTACAAGCGGTTTGTGGATTCGCTGAAAGCGTCCGTGCTGACCGCTTTCTACACCCCCAAAGAGATAACCGACACCATCGCGGACGTGCTGGCAGATTACAGCGTCCGCCCCGCCCGTATGCTCGAACCGTCGGCGGGGGTTGGCGTGTTCGTGGATTCCATGCTGCGGCACAACCCCAATGCGGATGTGATGGCTTTCGAGAAGGATCTGCTCACGGGTACAATCCTGAGGCATCTCTATCCCGGCAAGAAAACGCGCACCTGCGGTTTTGAGAAAATCGAAAGACCGTTCAACAATTATTTCGACTTGGCGGTGTCCAACATTCCGTTCGGAGACATAGCCGTGTTCGACCCTGAGTTTCAGCGGAGCGACTCATTCGGCAGACGCTCCGCCCAGAAAGCCATCCACAACTATTTCTTTCTCAAAGGACTGGATGCCGTGCGTGACGGCGGTATCGTGGCGTTCATCACCTCGCAAGGGGTATTGAACAGCACCAAGACCTCCGTGCGTAACGAGCTGTTCAGTAAGGCTGATCTGGTATCCGCGATACGCCTGCCCAACAACCTGTTCACGGACAACGCGGGGACAGAAGTGGGCAGTGACCTGATTGTCCTGCAAAAGAACCTCAGCAAGAAGGAAATGTCGCAGGACGAGCGGCTGATGACCGTAATACAGACGGACACGAAAACCGACCTGACCGACAACGCCTATTTCATCCACCACCCGGAACGCATCGTGCATACGACGGCGAAACTTGACACCGACCCATACGGGAAGCCCGCTATGGTCTATCTGCACGAGGGCAAGGCAGCAGGCATCGCCGGGGATTTGCACCGTATGCTCGACGAGGATTTCCATTACAGGCTCGCCATGCGTCTGTATTCGGGTTCAATCCGGCAGTCGGGAACGGAAGAAAAAGTTACCGTTCAAAAGGAGGTGGAGCGTACTGCCATAAAGATGGAAACAACATCTTCGATGCAGGCGGTGGAAACTCCGACGGAGAAACCGCAACCCACAGAGGAAAAGCCGGAGATAGAGCCACGTCCGAAATATTCTGACGGTGTGCAGCTATCCTTGCTCGATCTCTGGGGGATGACGGAAGAAGTCAGCCAACAACCGAAAACCGCCAAAAAGAAAAAGGAGGCGAAAAAGGAAAGCTCGGCAAGGCGCGTTCTACCCAAGCCACAGGTGCATGTCACACAAAATGTTACGGCTGTGCCGACGGCTACCACCCCTAAGACTGTAACAGAGAACAAGGAGGCTAAAACGGAGAACACCGCCAAGCCTGCCGACCCGGACGACATCTATGCCACGTTGGACTGGGATACCAATCCTCCCATCAACGGCTTCTACGAGATGATGATGGATTTGACGCCGGAACGCAGGAAGGAACTTCGGGAACTGGCAAGGCAGCATAACGAGAAACAAGCGGCGGCGGAAAAGATGGAAGTGAAAGCCGTGCCGGACACTCCCCGTGAGCAACCACGGCAGGAGGAAACACAGCCGGAAGCAGTCACCGCACCTGCCGTTACAGATACCCCACCGGAAGCGGTGGCGACCTCCCTTTTCCCCGACATCGAAGCGGAGAAGCCGAAGGAAGAAGTCGTGGACCTTTCGCCGCGTGCCTACCACCGCACGCCGGAGATGCACCTGCGCGAAGGGTCGCTGGTGGCTGACAGGGGGCGTCATAACATCGGCTACCTGAAGGACATCACGCCATACGGGGCGACATTCCAGCCGCTCGACCTGAAAGGCTACCAGAAGGAGAAGGCGTTACAGTATGTTTTACTCCGTGACGCCTACGAGCGGCTGTACCGCTATGAATCGAACCTGCATGAAGCAAATGTCCCGTGGCGAGAGCATCTAAACACCTGTTACGATGAGTTTGTCATGCGCTACGGCAACCTCAACGCCAAGCAGAACGTGAAGTTAGTGATGATGGACGCGGGCGGGCGTGACATCCTTTCGCTGGAACGGGCGGAGAACGGGAAGTTTGTCAAGGCGGACATCTTCGAGCGTCCCGTTTCCTTCTCCGTGGAGAGCCATGCCAACGTCGGCTCACCCGAAGAAGCACTGTCCGCGTCGCTCAACAAGTTCGGCACTGTCGATCTCGACTATATGCGGGAGATAACCGACAGTACGGCGGAGGATTTGCTCACAGCCCTGCAAGGGCGCATCTATTACAATCCGCTCGTAACCGGTTACGAGATTAAGGACCGCTTTATTGCCGGAAACGTGATAGAGAAAGCGGAACGCATAGAGGCTTGGATGGGCGAAAACCCCGAAAGTGAACGTATGCCGGAGGTGAAGCAGGCGTTGGAGGCTCTGAAAGATGCCGAACCGCCGCGCATCGCTTTTGAAGACCTTGATTTCAATTTCGGGGAACGCTGGATTCCGACGGGTGTCTATGCCGCCTACATGAGCCGGCTGTTCGACACGGAGGTGAAAATCGCCTACTCTGCAAGCATGGACGAGTTTTCGGTGGCGTGCGGCTACCGCACCATGAAAATCACGGACGAGTTTCTGGTGAAGGGGTATTACCGTAACTATGACGGCATGCACCTTCTGAAACACGCCCTGCACAACACCTGTCCCGACATGATGAAGTCCATCGGCAGGGACGAGCATGGCAACGACATCAAGGTGCGCGACAGCGAGGGAATACAGCTCGCCAACGCCAAGATTGACGAGATACGAAACGGCTTCTCCGAATGGCTCGAAGAGCAGTCGCCACAGTTCAAGGAGCGGCTGACGACGATGTATAACCGCAAGTTCAACTGTTTCGTGCGCCCGAAGTATGACGGCTCGCATCAGACTTTTCCCGACCTCAATCTGAAAGGGCTGGCAAGCCGGGGCATCAGGAGCGTCTATCCCTCGCAGATGGATTGCGTCTGGATGCTGAAACAGAACGGCGGCGGAATTTGTGACCACGAGGTTGGAACCGGCAAGACGCTGATAATGTGCATCGCCGCGCATGAAATGAAGCGTCTGAACTTGGCGCACAAGCCGATGATTATCGGGCTGAAAGCCAATGTTGCGGAGATTGCCGCCACCTATCAAGCGGCATATCCCAACGCGAGGATTCTGTACGCTTCGGAGAAAGACTTTTCGACCGCCAACCGCGTGCGTTTCTTCAACAACATCAAGAACAACGACTACGATTGTGTCATTATGTCGCACGACCAGTTCGGCAAGATACCGCAGTCGCCGGAGTTGCAGCAGCGCATCCTGCAAGCGGAGCTTGACACGGTGGAGGAAAACCTCGAAGTGCTGCGCCAGCAGGGAAAGAACGTATCGCGGGCGATGCTGAAAGGTCTGGAGAAGCGCAAGCATAACCTTGAAGCGAAATTGGAGAAGGTGGAACACGCCATAAAGTCACGCACGGACGACGTGGTGGACTTCAAGCAGATGGGCATCGACCACATTTTCATTGATGAATCGCACCAGTTCAAGAATCTGACTTTCAACACGCGCCACGACCGTGTGGCGGGATTGGGGAACAGCGAGGGAAGCCAGAAGGCACTGAACATGCTCTTTGCTATCCGCACCATACAGGAGCGCACGGGCAAGGACTTGGGGGCGACCTTCCTCTCCGGCACGACTATCAGCAACTCGCTGACTGAGCTGTACCTGCTGTTCAAGTACCTGCGCCCGAAGGAGCTGGAACGGCAGGACATTCGATGTTTTGATGCGTGGTCGGCGATATTTGCCAAGAAGACAACGGATTTTGAGTTCAACGTGACGAACAACGTGGTGCAGAAGGAGCGTTTCCGCTACTTCATCAAAGTGCCGGAGCTTGCCGCCTTCTATAATGAAATCACGGACTACCGCACGGCGGAGGATGTGGGCGTGGACCGTCCCAACAAAAACGAGATACTGCACCACATACCGCCCACGCCGGAGCAGGAGGACTTCATACAGAAGCTGATGCAATTCGCCAAGACGGGCGACGCCACCCTGTTGGGCAGACTGCCGCTTTCGGAAACGGAGGAAAAGGCGAAGATGCTTATCGCCACGGACTATGCCCGGAAGATGGCACTCGACATGCGCATGATAGACCCGCATTACGAAGACCACCCCGACAACAAGGCGAGCCACTGTGCCAAAATAATCGCGGAGTATTATCAAAAATACGACGCGCAGAAAGGCACGCAGTTCGTTTTCTCTGACTTGGGGACTTACCAGCCGGGCGATGGGTGGAACGTCTATTCGGAAATCAAGCGCAAACTGACGGAGGACTACGGCATACCGCCAAGCGAGGTGCGCTTCATTCAGGAGTGCAAGACCGACAAGGCTCGGAAGGCGGTGATAGATGCCATGAACGCCGGGACGGTGCGTGTGCTGTTCGGCTCCACCTCCATGCTCGGAACGGGTGTGAACGCACAGAAACGGTGTGTGGCAATTCATCATCTTGATACGCCGTGGCGACCGTCCGACCTGCAACAGCGTGACGGACGGGGAGTTAGAGCAGGCAACGAGATAGCCAAGCATTTCGCCGGGAACAACGTGGACGTAATAATCTACGCGGTGGAAAAATCACTGGACAGTTACAAGTTCAACCTCCTGCACTGCAAGCAGACTTTCATCAGCCAGCTTAAAAGCGGTGCTATGGAAGCGCGTACCATCGACGAGGGGGCAATGGACGAGAAATCGGGCATGAACTTCTCGGAATATATGGCGTTGCTATCCGGCAACACCGACCTGCTGGACAAGGCGAAACTGGAAAAACGTATCGCCTCGCTCGAAGGGGAACGCAAGTCGTTCAACAAGGGCAAGCGTGATTCGGAGTTCAAGCTGGAATCGAAGACCCGCGAGCTGGGCAACAACACAGCTTTCATAGATGCCATGACGGAGGACTGGAACCGCTTCCTCTCTGTGGTGCAGACCGACAAGGAGGGCAATCACCTTAATATAATAAAGGTGGACGGAGTGGATTCCGCCGATGAGAAAGTCATCGGAAAGCGTTTGCAGGAGATAGCCAAGAATGCCACGACCGGAGGGTTGTACACGCAGGTTGGAGAGTTTTACGGTTTCCCGATAAAGGTGGTCAGCGAAAGGATACTCAAAGAGGGATTGGAGTTTACCGACAACCGCTTCGTGGTCGAGGGGAACTACAAGTACACCTACAACAACGGGCATCTGGCGCTGGCTGACCCGTTGGCCGCCGCCCGCAACTTCCTCAACGCGATTGAGAGAATCCCCTCCATCATCGACCAGTATAAAGCGAAGAATGAGGTCTTGGAACGTGAGATACCGCAGTTGCAGGAGATAGCAGGCAAGGTGTGGAAGAAGGAGGAAGAACTGAAACAGTTGAAGTCCGAACTTGCCGCCCTTGACCGCAAGATACAGCTGGAACTTGCGCCGCCTACACCCGAAATCACCGAAAAGGAGCATGAAGGGCAACAGGTCAAACCGGAAGCGAAAGGTGTGCGAAACGGTATCAGGCAATATCCCGAAGATACATCACCGCAAATACGCAATCCATCGGAAAGTATTATCGCCAATCACACCATAACTGGGCATCCGGGGCTGTATGCCAAGGAGGAAACCCGGTCCAAAGGATTGAAAATATAACCTTAGGAATTTTATCTGAAGTATTAATAAGGGCTATCCCAAAAGGTCTAAAAGTAAATTTTATCCTTTCTGCAAGTATCTGTAGGATGGCAACTGCATTTTTTTTCTTTTTGGGCAGCCCTTATTAAAATTTATTCTTATTTTAGGTTATATACATTCATGTCCATTTATGTAAAAAATCCTGCTGACCTTGTTTATGTCTTGTCAGTCACCATTTGCAAAACCATATTTGACCCTCAAAGAGGCTGAATTTGATAAGCAACTTGCTACATACTCATAATAAGGAGCTAAATAGAACACGAATGGGAAATACTCAAATGCCAAACTAAAGAAGATATTGGCCAAAATAAACGTTATACCGAGAGAGAAACTTGATTTTTTTCAACTTCCTAAAACGTTGTTGTTCAAACATTTCTACTTATTTGTACTTACCAGTTGAACCTACGCTTCCCTAATAAAATGTCTATGGTAAAAAGTTAAAAAATCCTCCCACTTTTGTTAGATATATTTTTTTGTGTAATTTTGTAATCGTTATGCGGCAGTAATAATATACATATTAATACGAGTTAGTAATCCTGTAGTTCTCACATGCTACGAGGAGGTATTAAAAGGTGCGTTTCGACAATGCATCTATTGTAGTATATTATTGCTTAATCCAAATGAATATTATAAATTTAGGAATTCTTGCTCACATTGATGCAGGAAAAACTTCCGTAACCGAGAATCTGCTGTTTGCCAGTGGAGCAACGGAAAAGTGCGGCCGTGTGGATAATGGTGACACCATAACAGACTCTATGGATATAGAGAAACGTAGAGGAATTACTGTTCGGGCTTCTACGACATCTATTATCTGGAATGGAGTGAAATGCAATATCATTGACACTCCGGGACACATGGATTTTATTGCGGAAGTGGAGCGGACATTCAAAATGCTTGATGGAGCAGTCCTCATCTTATCCGCAAAGGAAGGCATACAAGCGCAAACAAAGTTGCTGTTCAATACTTTACAAAAACTGCAAATCCCGACAATTATATTTATCAATAAAATTGACCGTGACGGTGTGAATTTAGAGCGTTTGTATCTGGATATAAAAACAAATCTGTCTCAAGATGTCCTGTTTATGCAAACTGTTGTCGATGGATTGGTTTATCCGATTTGCTCCCAAACATATATAAAGGAAGAATACAAAGAATTTGTATGCAACCATGACGACAATATATTAGAACGATATTTGGCGGATAGCGAAATTTCACCGGCTGATTATTGGAATACGATAATCGATCTTGTGGCAAAAGCCAAAGTCTATCCGGTACTACATGGATCAGCAATGTTCAATATCGGTATCAATGAGTTGTTGGACGCCATCTCTTCTTTTATACTTCCTCCAGAATCAGTCTCAAACAGACTTTCAGCTTATCTCTATAAGATAGAGCATGACCCCAAAGGACATAAAAGAAGTTTTCTAAAAATAATTGACGGAAGTCTGAGACTTCGAGACATTGTAAGAATCAACGATTCGGAAAAATTCATCAAGATTAAAAATCTAAAGACTATTTATCAGGGCAGAGAGATAAATGTTGATGAAGTGGGGGCCAATGATATCGCGATTGTAGAAGATATGGAAGATTTTCGAATCGGAGATTATTTAGGTACTAAACCTTGTTTGATTCAAGGGTTATCTCATCAGCATCCCGCTCTCAAATCCTCCGTCCGGCCAGACAGGTCCGAAGAGAGAAGCAAGGTGATATCCGCTCTGAATACATTGTGGATTGAAGACCCGTCTTTGTCCTTTTCCATAAACTCATATAGTGATGAATTGGAAATCTCGTTATATGGTTTGACACAAAAGGAAATCATACAGACATTGCTGGAAGAACGATTTTCCGTAAAGGTCCATTTTGATGAGATCAAGACTATCTACAAAGAACGACCTGTAAAAAAGGTCAATAAGATTATTCAGATCGAAGTGCCACCCAACCCTTACTGGGCCACAATAGGGCTGACGCTTGAACCCTTGCCGTTAGGGACAGGGTTGCAAATCGAAAGTGACATCTCCTATGGTTATCTGAACCATTCTTTTCAAAATGCCGTTTTTGAAGGGATTCGTATGTCTTGCCAATCTGGTTTACATGGATGGGAAGTGACTGATCTGAAAGTAACTTTTACTCAAGCCGAGTATTATAGCCCGGTAAGTACACCTGCTGATTTCAGACAGCTGACCCCTTATGTCTTCAGGCTGGCCTTGCAACAGTCAGGTGTGGACATTCTCGAACCGATGCTCTATTTTGAGTTGCAGATACCCCAAGCGGCAAGTTCCAAAGCTATTACAGATTTGCAAAAAATGATGTCTGAGATTGAAGACATCAGTTGCAATAATGAGTGGTGTCATATTAAAGGGAAAGTTCCATTAAATACAAGTAAAGACTACGCCTCAGAAGTAAGTTCATACACTAAGGGCTTAGGCGTTTTTATGGTCAAGCCATGCGGGTATCAAATAACAAAAGGCGATTATTCTGATAATATCCGCATGAACGAAAAAGATAAACTTTTATTCATGTTCCAAAAATCAATGTCATCAAAATAATGGAGCGGTCAGGAAATTTCTATAAGGCAATACAGTTGGGATATATACTTATCTCCATTCTTATCGGATGTATGGCATATAATAGCCTCTATGAATGGCAGGAGATAGAAGCATTAGAACTTGGCAATAAAAAAATAGACGAGCTCCGAAAAGAAATAAACAATATCAATATTCAAATGATAAAATTTTCTCTATTGGGTGAAACAATACTGGAATGGAACGATAAAGATATCGAGCATTACCATGCACGGCGTATGGCAATGGACAGTATGCTCTGCCGTTTCAAGGCCACCTATCCAGCAGAGCGCATCGATAGTGTGCGCAGTCTTTTAGAGGATAAGGAACGACAGATGTTCCAGATAGTCCGGTTAATGGATGAACAACAATCTATTAACAAGAAGATAGCCAATCAAATTCCGGTTATTGTGCAGAAAAGTGTGCAGGAACAGTCCAAAAAGCCAAAACGAAAAGGTTTCTTGGGCATCTTTGGCAAAAAAGAGGGAACGAAGCCAACGACAACAACGACTACGCTCCGTTCATCCAATAGAAACATGGTCAACGAACAGAAAGCGCAGAGCCGTCGATTGTCAGAACAAGCCGATAGTCTTGCTGCCCGTAATGCAGAACTTAACAGACAACTGCAAGGATTGATTTGCCAAATCGAAAAGAAGGTACAATCTGATTTACAAAATAGAGAAAGCGAGATAACAGCGATGCGTAAAAAATCATTTATGCAGATAGGCGGCTTGATGGGATTTGTTCTTTTGCTGTTGGTCATTTCCTATATCATCATACACCGTGATGCAAAGAACATTAAACGATACAAACGCAAGACAACGGATTTGATCGAGCAATTGGAACAGTCCGTGCAACAAAATGAGGTACTCATAACCTCCCGAAAGAAAGCGGTACATACTATTACCCATGAGTTGCGTACACCACTGACGGCAATAACTGGCTATACCGAACTTTTGCGGAAAGAATGCAATAGCGGTAATAATGGGCAATATATCCGAAATATACTGCAATCCTCCGACCGTATGCGGGATATGCTCAACACTTTGCTTGACTTCTTCCGCCTGGACAACGGCAAGGAACAGCCCCGTCTGTCACCCTGCCGGATTTCTGCAATCACGCACACACTTGAAACGGAGTTCATTCCTGTTGCAGTGAACAAAGGGGGTTGTCCTTGTCCGTGAAGACTGGACACGATGCCATTGTATTGACCGACAAAGAGCGAATAATACAAATCGGGAATAACCTGCTGTCAAACGCAGTCAAGTTCACAGAAGAAGGCGGTGTTTCTTTGATTACTGAATATGATAATGGAGTTCTGACACTGGTCGTTGAAGATACAGGTACAGGCATGACAGAAGAGGAACAGAAACAAGCGTTCGGTGCGTTTGAACGTCTATCAAATGCCGCCGCAAAGGAGGGTTTCGGGCTTGGGCTTGCCATAATGCGTAATATTGTGTCGATGCTTGGCGGAACAATCCGTTTGGACAGCAAGAAAGGGAAAGGCAGTCGTTTCACAGTTGAAATTTCTATGCAGGAAGCTGAAGAACAGCTTGGATATACAAGCAATACACCTGTTTATCATAACAATAAATTCCATGATGTTGTCGCCATTGACAATGATGAGGTATTACTTCTGATGCTGAAAGAGATGTACTCCCAAGAAGGAATACACTGCGACACTTGCACCGATGCTGCGGAACTGATGGAAATGATACGCCAGAAAGAATACAGCCTGTTGCTGACAGACTTGAATATGCCCGGTATAAACGGTTTCGAATTACTGGAACTGTTGCGTTCGTCCAACGTGGGCAATTCACCAACAATCCCGGTGGTTGTGGCAACCGCTTCGGGCAGTTGTAACAAAGGGGAACTATTGGCAAAAGGCTTTGCCGGATGCCTGTTCAAGCCGTTCTCCATATCGGAGTTGATGGAGGTTTCCGACAGGTGTGCCATAAAAGAAACACCGGACGGGAAACCGGATTTTTCAGCTTTGCTGTCTTACGGCAATGAAGCCGTTATGCTGGAAAAGTTGATGACGGAAACTGAAAAAGAGATGCAGACAATACGGGAAGCGGCAACAGAAAAAGACCTGCAAAAGCTGGATTCCCTGACACACCACCTGCGCAGCTCGTGGGAGGTGCTACGTGCCGACCAACCGCTAAATGTACTTTACAGATTGCTTCATGGCGATGTACTCCCGGATGGTGAAGCGTTAAGCCATGCCGTGACTGCCGTGCTGGATAAGGGAGCGGAAATAATCCGGTTGGCAGAAGAGGAAAGGAGAAAATACGAAGATGGATAAGACAACAATAATTGTGGTAGAAGACAATATCGTGTACTGCGAGTTTGTCTGCAACATGCTGGCGCGGGAGGGCTACCGCACCGTGAAGGCTTACCACCTCTCAACCGCGAAGAAACATCTACAACAGGCGACAGATAATGACATCGTGGTTGCCGACCTGCGCCTGCCTGACGGTAACGGCATTGACCTTTTGCGCTGGATGCGAAAGGAGGGAAAGATGCAGCCCTTCATCATTATGACCGACTACGCCGAAGTTAATACCGCCGTGGAAAGCATGAAACTCGGCTCGATAGACTATATTCCCAAACAGCTTGTGGAGGATAAACTTGTCCCCCTGATCCGTTCCATACTGAAAGAACGTCAGGCAGGACAACGCCGTATGCCTGTGTTCGCCCGTGACGGTTCCGCATTTCAGAAAATCATGCACCGTATAAGGCTGGTAGCCGCTACCGATATGAGCGTGATGATATTCGGAGAGAACGGCACGGGTAAGGAACATATTGCCCACCACCTGCACGACAAGAGCAAGCGGGCAGTCAAGCCATTCGTGGCGGTGGACTGCGGTTCACTCACCAAAGAGCTTGCGCCCTCGGCCTTCTTCGGACACGTCAAGGGAGCGTTTACAGGAGCAGATTGTGCCAAGAAAGGATATTTCCATGAGGCGGAAGGCGGCACGCTGTTTCTGGACGAGGTAGGAAACCTCGCGTTGGAAACCCAACAGATGTTGCTCCGCGCCATACAGGAGAGGCGGTATCGCCCGGTCGGAGACAAGGCAGACAGGAGTTTCAATGTCCGCATCATCGCCGCCACCAACGAGGATCTGGAAGCGGCAGTGAGTGAAAAGCGTTTTCGGCAGGATCTTCTGTACCGCCTGCACGACTTCGGGATAACCGTTCCTCCGTTGCGTGACTGTCAGGAAGACATCATGCCGCTGGCAGAGTTCTTCCGTGATATGGCAAACAGAGAGCTGGAGTGTAGCGTGAGCGGGTTCAGTTCCGAAGCACGTAAAGCGTTGCTGACACACGCATGGCCGGGCAACGTGCGGGAACTTCGGCAGAAAGTTATGGGTGCTGTATTGCAGGCGCAGGAAGGTGTTGTCATGAAAGAGCATCTGGAACTTGCCGTGACGAAACCGACCTCTACTGTCAACTTCGCCCTGCGCAATGACGCGGAGGATAAGGAGCGGATATTGCGTGCGTTGAAACAGGCAAACGGCAACCGGAGTGTCGCCGCCGAACTGCTCGGAATAGGCAGGACAACACTATACAGCAAACTTGAAGAGTATGGACTTAAATATAAATTCAAGCAATCATAGCCTGTAATTCACTGAATTTGGCTATCTTTGCATAACATTTGAGAAAAACGGCGATTGGCAGGAGCTTTTCGCCGCCAACATATAGGATAAGACCGCAAGGCGTTTCAAGCGAAAATCTGGTAAATTGGAACTACGGAGACGATTGCGTGATGCTTATGCTATGCTTACGCATAGCGTGCATTCACGTACTCTCCGTAAAGGCTTTACCAGAGCCATCGCTTGAAGGTAGTGTGAATTGCACGCTACTTTTTTGCCCTTGCCTAATGAAAGGTAACGATTATGGGTAAAGTTCAGATTCTCGCCGTACTGACGATGGACGGATGTCTTTCTTCAGAGTTATATTATAAAGCACATCAGGATTTGTGCCTTGACCGTTGCGGTCTTGATGAAATCAGGAAGAACGCCCTTTACCGCGTGACACCAGACTATTCCATTTCAATGCTGCACGAATGGAGAAAAGACGGCACAAACATCCGTTACCTCGCGGAAGCCACACCGGACACGGCAGACTATATAAACGGACTACTGCGTATGCACGCTGTGGATGAAATCATACTATACACCGTTCCTTTCATATCCGGAAGCGGACGACATTTTTTTAAGTCGGCTCTGCCAGAGCAACACTGGACGCTTTCCTCTTTGAAAAGTTTTCCCAACGGTGTATGCCGCATTATCTACATCCTTGATAAAAAAGCAAGATAGCCAAAATGTGCGGCAAGCATACATTTTTATTTTCAAGAATAGAATAAATGTTCTGATTACAAACAATTTAAGTCGGAGATAATTTGTCCCTGTGAAAAAATATTGAATTTTATACCACTGAAATACAACACTTTGTAAAATTGAGCGTTGGATTTTTTGTTTTCTGCCGCGTTTTTTGCCAATTATATTCATGTGCGCATACCGAAAACAGAGTGTAAAATTTCAAAATTGACAGGACATGAATTATTTTTTATTGGCGGAAACCGAGTTCTTCCGCCGGATAAACGAAGCCGGAGACTGCAATATGGAAAAAGCATACACGGCTTTCGCCACCCAAGTAATAGAACTGTGCAACGGCGGCATGGACATGAACCTTACCGTCATCGCGCTTGCCTACATCGAAATCGAGTTGCAGCACCATCCGGTGCGTAATCTGTCAGAAGAAAGAAGAGAGATTGCCGCCTACGTCAGCAAGGCTCTGTCTTTCGTAAGAAAGATGCAGAAATTCCTTGCCACGCCCCAAGTGCCACCACTAATATCCGCCAACAACGCAACAGAAACCACCGCCAGCCTTCTTTGGACGGGCAACGCCATCGACCTCGTGGAACTTATCTACGGCATAGACGAGATGGGCTGTATCAACAACGGCAATATGCCGCTAAAACAGCTCGCCCCGATTCTCTACAAGATATTCGGTATTGAGTCGAAGGATTGCTACCGCTTCTATACCGACATCAAACGTCGGAAAAACGAAAGCCGTACCTATTTCCTCGACAAGATGCAGGAGAAACTGAACGAGAGAATGCTGCGCGATGAAGAGCTGGAACGTATGAGAAGATAAAATCAGGTATAAGCGGGAGAATGGTATCATGCTGTTCTCCCGTTTGAGTAAAATCTATACGAAAAAGGGCGTTTTCGGCGCGCTATTGCCCCGAATTTCAGCGAAAAACGCTATCTTTGTACAATTGTTACGAATTGAATATGAACATAGACAACCTCGATATAGTAAAACAACTGATAGCCGAAAAGGAAAACGGGCAGGTGGAGTTCAAGGAAACCACCGGGCAGTTGGAGCGCGGCATGGAAACGCTCTGCGCTTTCCTTAACAGCGAAGGTGGCACGGTGTTGTTCGGTGTGACCGACAAAGGAAAGATCATCGGGCAGGAAGTGAGCGACAAGACGAAGCGTGATATTGCGGAAGCCATCCGGCGTTTTGAACCATTTGCCACACTCGAAGTTTCGTATATCAGTATCCAAAATACAGACAAGAGTGTGATAGCCTTGTCTGCGGACAGCCAACGTTATATGCGTCCGTTCTCCTATAAGGGACGGGCTTATCTTCGATTGGAGAGCGTGACATCCTCCATGCCGCAAGACGTATATAACCAACTGCTTATGCAGCGAGGTGGGAAATACGCTTGGGAGGCGATGACGAATCCCGACATCAAAGTTACTGACCTTGATGAACATGCCATTATGGGAGCGGTACGTGGAGGCATCCGGTGCGGTCGCCTACCCGAAGCCACCATAAGGGAGGATTTGCCGACCATACTCGAAAAATTCAACCTGTTACATGACGGAAAACTGAATAATGCTTCCGCAGTCTTGTTCGGTCGTGATTTTTACTTCTATCCCCAGTGCCTGCTTCGGTTGGCGCGTTTCAAAGGAACTACAAAAGACGAGTTTATAGACAATCAGCGTACCACTGGCAATATCTACACACTGCTGGACACTGCAATGTCGTTCTTTTTCAAGCATCTTTCCCTTTCGGGCAAAGTTGAAGGCTTGTATCGGGAGGAAGAGCTTGAGATTCCTTACAAGGCATTGAGGGAATGCTGCACAAATGCCCTTTGCCACCGCTCATACCACCGTCCCGGCAGTTCGGTAGGAATTGCCATCTATGATGACCGTGTGGAGATTGAGAACAGTGGAACTTTTCCGCCGGATATAACAATGGAAAAGTTATTGAGCGGGCATAATTCAGAACCTCAAAACCTGATTATTGCGAATGTTCTGTATAAAAGCGAGGTTCTGGAAAGCTGGGGACGAGGCATCGGGCTTATGATAAGCGAATGCCGGCGTGTCGGCATTCCCGATCCGGAGTTTCATACAGATGGAAATAGTGTATGGGTTATTTTCCGCTATACCCGAAAAACTGTGGGGCACGACCCGACAATTACCCGACAGTTACCCCACAGTCACCCCACAGTTACCCCACAGGTGGAAAAGGTGTTGTCTGCAATCGGCACACAGACACTTTCAACCAAAGAGATTATGTGTGTGATAGGATTAAAGGACAAAAGTAATTTTTTAGAACTATATCTGTATCCAGCCATAAGGCAGAATTTGGTAGAGCCTATTTACCCGGAAAATCCGAAACATCCCCGGCAGAAATATCGTCTTACCGATAAAGGAAAAGAACTGTTGATATAATAACGGGGTATGGTGGCGAAAAAGAAGAAACAACAGGGGCATTACTGTCGGATTTGTAGCGAGTACAAAGCCAACGAGCAATTCAGCGGCAAAGGACACTCGCGGCATATCTGCAAGGAATGCCGGTCGCTTCCCGATGATGTGAAGGCGGACATGGTGCGCTGTAACGAGGTGGAACGAGCCGTTTTCAAATGCCCGATGAGCCGTCAGGACTGGGAACTGCTGGAAAAATATGCCAAGAAGTACAAGGACAAGGAATCCGGGCAGTTCGCGCAGGATATGTTGGACATGAAACGGGGCAATCAGACACCGGACGAGGATATGGAAGAGGATGATGTTTTAATAGAAGGCATCTATGAAGAGGAAACCATACCATTTGCCGAACTGGAGGATGACATCCGTTATCAGTTGGAAGAATTGTTGGCGGACAACATCAACGAGTTCATGATACACAAGAATTACATTCCCGAAGGCAAGGAACTGAAAGACATCAACGAATGGGTCATGAAAGAAACCCGTGACACCTTTTTTATAAAGGTTATTCCCGATGCCGCTTATGACAGTCTGGTGGAAGAAACGATCAACAGGCTTGTGAAGGAATGGAAAGAGGACGGATTTGAGATAAAGACCTATTCCGCATCGCTGGTCGTCATGGAAACGGAACGGCTGCTTATCCGCAGGATAACCCGTAAGGATATGGACGCACTCCTTGCCATAATGGGAAAGCCGGAAGTCATGTACGCTTGGGAACACGGCTTTACCAAAAAGGACGTGCGCAAATGGATAAACAGGCAACTCATCCGATACCGCAAGGACGGGTTCGGATATTTTGCCGTCATACTGAAAGAAAGCGGCGCATTGATAGGACAAGCCGGTCTGATGAATAGTACCCTAAACGGGAACGAGACTGTCGAGCTTGGCTATATACTCGATAACACATACTGGCATAACGGTTACGGTACGGAAGCCGCCCGCGCGTGTTTGGAATACGCCTTTGGAGAGCTGGAACTGAAAACTGTCTGTTGCAGTATCCGACCGGAAAACGTGGCATCCATCCGTGTGGTTGAAAGGCTGGGAATGACCTTGTGCGACAACCATACAATAATATACAACGAAAAAGAAATGCCGCATCAGATATATGTGGCAACCAATAGTAAATCCTATATCTTATAAGCGAAATCACTCAACAATGAAAACAAATAATATTAATTTATTTTGCGATATAGTTACTCAAAGGTCAGGAGAACATTCTTGCGCTATAAATATTTTGTTGCAACAACAATTATATGGGCAGGTAATATCTATTCTGCGTCAAGAATTAGATTCTATGGTAAGAGTTATGTTTTTGTTGTCAATTAGCGACTTAAACCTTAGAGAGCATTTTATAAACCAAACTTTGGAGGGAATAAAATGGTCTTATCCCAATACAAAGAAAGTCGTGACCGATAAACAAATGGTGGATTTAGCTGATAAATTTTATGGCTGGCCTTTTTTTGTTTATAAATTAGGATGCGCTTTTATTCATCTTTCAGCAATGGTATATTATAAAAACAGTAATCCATTTTTGCTTTTATCTGTTTCAGAAAGAAATGACATCACAAGGTTTTTACATCAATATCATAGTTTCCCGTTAGAGTTGGAATTGAATTTGGAAAATATCATCCCATATCTTGATAAAGTATTTAATAAAGTTTCAAGTAACTTAGCATGTTACATTGAAGATTTACGTCAAAATAAACTTTTGGAGGAATATTAAAATAAGGGAGGATTTTAGCTATCCTCCCTTATTTTAATAGGTTACTTCTGCTGCAACAGATGCTTCAGGTTGTCATCGCCCGCGATGCGCTCCAATTCCTCCTGAACAATCTGCTTCACCTCCTCCTTGATGCGCCGGTAATTTGCCTGCACCGTTTCCTTCATGCGGTCGTTGCCGTCTGCGTCAGTGAAATCGGTAATAACGGGGATTTTCTTGTAGGCACTTTCCTCCCGTTTTACCTTATCGGCATCCACCACAATCTCGCAGTGGAAAATCTTCTGTTCGATACGCTCGTTGAAGTTGTCGGACACCGAACCGACAAACATTCCCTGCGTCAAACCGGAAATCTTGCTGGGCGGGATAAGCGCGTCCATCTGCGTGTTAATGGAGGTGGAAACATCCTGCCGGTTGATGGAGATAGACTGCCGTTTCTGCAACACCTTACCGAATCGTTCCGATAGTGTCTTTGCCGTTTCACCTACCACCTGCCCGGAGAAAATGTTACCGACCGTATTCATCACCACTTTCGCCTCCTTATCACCGTAGTCGCGCACCAGCTGGCTGAAATCCTGAAATCCCAGACACACGGCAACCTTGTTGCTTCGGGCGGTAGCTATAAGATTGTCCAACCCTTTGAAATATATCGTCGGCAGCTCGTCTATGATGACCGACGACTTCAGCATCCCCTTCTTATTGATGAGCTTCACGATGCGGGAGTTATACAATCCGAGAGCCGCCCCGTAGATATTCTGACGGTCGGGATTGTTGCCCACGCATAGGATTTTCGGCTCTTCGGGATTGTTGATGTCCAGCGTAAACTCGCTGTCCGACATCACCCAATAGAGCTGCGGTGAAATCATCCTCGAAAGCGGAATTTTTGCCGACGCTATCTGCCCCATGAGCTGCTCCGCAGCCCCTCCGAGCCACGCATCCATGAACGGGGAAAGGTAGTTCTCCAGTTCGGGATAGGAAGTCAGTATCGGAAAAATATCCTCGTAGCGGCGGTTCAAAAATTCGATGGCATGGGGAAACGTGCAATATTTCCCGTTCTGATAGATTTTAAGATACCATATAATACTGGCGAACAAAATGATAGGTGATTCCACAAAGAAGTCACCCTGCTTTTGCACCCACGTTTTATTGAGGTTGAGCATTATTGTATAGGCACTCTCGTAGGCGTCCGTAATATCTTCCATAAAATCCGGGTGAATGGGATTGCACCGATGAGAGCGTCGCGGGTCGTCGAAGTTGATCACATAGAACTTCGGCTTCACCTTGTAGCCGTCAGGGTGGTTCAGCAGATGATTGTAGGCAATGGTGGACAAGTCGCTGAATTTGAAGTCATACACGTACATCAAGAAGCCCTTTTCAATCTGTTGCTTGATAAAATTGTTTACCACGGCGTATGACTTGCCGCTGCCCGGCGTACCCAACACGATGGACGCACGGAAGGGATTCACCACATTGATCCAACCGTTGTTCCAACGCTTTTTGTAATAGAAGCGTGTCGGCAAATTGACCGAATACTCGCTTTCGATGAGTCTTGTTTCCTGCATGAAACTCTCGTTCTCGTTGTTGAAAACATCCTCCATCAAATTGTGTTTCAACAGACGGCTCATCCACAGACCTCCCATCAACAGGCAGACATAGCCCGTACCGATGGTAAGGACATACAGCCCCATCACCGCCTCAATCGGAAGCGGCAGAGCCAGTATCCACCAGTTTAGGAAAAACAGCACGGACCCGGCGGCGAGTGCCGTCCATATTCTTCCCCAAGTGATTTTCTCTCCCTTGACCCCCTTTGTACCCAGACAGGACAGGGCAAGCAGCAGGACGGCAAACAGCTTTGTGTACAGTATGGAATGGAACAGCCCCGCCGTGCGGTCGAAGTTCAGAAGGATTCTGTCCACCACACCGATGTTCACGCCCCACAGCCGGATGACTTCGTAACAGAACCAGTACACGTTCATAACCACTAAAATAATACTCACGGCACGCAGAAAATCCATGATTTTCGCCAATGCCCTCAAATCGTCTTCTTGTTGTGACATACATTGATTTTTTAATTGTTGATACTCCGATTACAAACCCAAGCCCTTGCGCTTTTTCTTCTTTTTGCGCTTCATCGCCCGGATGAAAGCCTTTTCCTCAGCATCTACCGCCGGACCTTCGGGAGTGAGCAAGCCCATTCCGCCCGATACGTCTTCACGGTCGTATGCGGTCTGTCCGTATGCCTTGTCCGCAGCATCCATAGGGATGGATAACGGTATCGGCGGTTGTCCGGCGTATGGCAGGGTGAAGTGTTCCTGCAAGGCATTCGCCGAAAGCTCCTTGCCCATGCGAGAGCCGTTCAGTACACATCCTGTGCGGTGGTCGATAAACGTCGCTCCATAGATACGCCCTTCATCCGTGTAGCGCAGTACGGTGTCGATGCCCTTCTCTTTGAGTTGGGATACAAATTTGTCCTTGTCATAAGTGCCTTGCAGCACGGAAAGAACGGTGCGTTTCGTCATGTCGGCGAGCTTCCTGTCCTTAATCTCTGATTTGGAACGGATAAATTTTCTCTGTACGGCTTCATAACCTGCGGACTTCCCGAAAAGCGAGGACTTGAACGGGTTGCCCACCTTGTTACCCTTGTCGTCCGTGACGGAATAAACCAGCCCGTGATACTCCCGTCCGCGCACGTTGCCTCTCGCTTCCTCCACCGTCATATTATATAAGGAAAGGAGCGCACGGTATTCGCCCATCGTCTGAAAACGGTACTGCCCGTTCAGAGCCTTCACAGTGCCAGCCACCTGCTTCTTCACATCACCTGCCGATGCGTCCACCTTGCTTAGCGGCGTGTCAAGCCGGCGGTTCCTGCGCTCCGCGCCGTGCAGCCCGTATTTCTTCTCCAGCTCACGGGTGATTTGTTTGCTACGATAGTAGTTGTTCTTGTCGCTGATACATTTCCCGTTATCGTCCACCCGCACCGTCACGATGTGCAGGTGGTGGCGGTCGATGTCCTCGTGCTTGAAAACAAGATAAGGCTGGTTGCCGAAACCGAGTTTTTCCAGATACTCGCGGGCTATATCCTGCAATTCCGCATCGGTCAACACATCCTCCGGATGTGGGTTGAGCGAAATATGCACCACCGGCTTCTCCACCTTCATCTGTGGCGGCATGAAGGTGAGAAAACCCTCCATCGCCTTGTTGATGTCCACCTTTCCCGAACCGTCATTGTAGATGCGGTTGGTCGTAAGCAACCGCCCCTGCGCCTCGTTAATCTTCTCCCCGTTATAGGCAATCGCGCCGTACAACGAGTTTCCTACACTGATTTTTGCGACCATTTCGCCTCCATTTCCCTTGAAAGTTCCACAATCCGGCGGCTCAGTTTCACGAGTTCGACGGTGTGTTGCTCTAATTTGTAGAGCAACGCCATCGCCTTTTTCTCTGAAAAATGCAGCCTCAGTTCCTTCACGACTTGGTTGTAATTCGTACCCACGGCGCGGAACTGCGCATGAAAATCCGATAGCTTGGTGTAATAGTCCACCAGCGTCTTGTCCACCTTCAGCACCTTGAACGGCTGTCCGAAGAAGTGCGCTTTGAGGAAAACCGACCGTGCATAGACACCCGATTTTCCGAACATGGCGAGGAAACGATTGTGTTCCTCCTCGTTGAAACGGACGGTGTAACGGTACACCGCCGGATCAAGTTTGGGATTTCTCCCTGCTTTGCTTTTCCTTTTCTCTTTCATATTACTTTGGATTTAGCGGATTGACGGCATAAGCCGCCGCTTCGGATCACAGCACCGCAGTTCTGAAAGGCTTTCCGACTTCGGAGGGAAAGCCCGCCCCCTGCAAGGGCAAGGCGTTTTCCGGGATGCTCAAAATATTTTGAGCGGCTGAAAACATACCTTGCTATGTTCAGGTGAACATAAAAATCCGTCGGGGACGGATTGGGGGAATGCCTTTCAAACTCCGGGCTGCGCCACCTGCGGCGAACCCTGCCGTTCGGGGGCAAAGTTACGCCCTTAAAGCGGTATCGGACAGAGGCTTGACCCGGTCAATGGCTGCCAACCGGCGCAACATGCTGCCACTTGCCGGAGAAGTGATACAAGTTCCGGAATATACTTGTTTATTTGCAGCATGATTCAAGAAACGAACGATTTGAAGATATGGAAAAAGGAACTTTCAGATACCCGGCAAACCGCTTAGGCGGACATTTGCAAAACCGAATATCCGCACTGCCGGATACCCGGTTTTACAACAACGCGGTGATTCACGGATTCAATGACTTCATGACGCAATGCCGTCATTCACCGGTTATCCGAATCCCGGCTTCACCGTTGAAACGGATACGTGACGGACCGCCCGGATAATGATTCGCGGACGCGGATATATACGTCACCGCTTCCATACAGGAACAGGAAAACAATTCATCAACCATTAAAAGCAATAGAACCATGAGTAATGAAATCTTCGTTGCATTCGCAACACAAAAGGGAGGCATCGGCAAATCCACCGTCACGGCTCTTGCCGCCAACTACCTCCACAACGTGAAGGGCTACAATGTCGCCGTCATAGACTGCGACGACCCGCAACACAGCATCCACGGTCTGCGTGAACGTGAAACGAAACTTATTGACGAGAGCCTCTATTTCAAGGCTCTCGCGTGCGACCACTTCCGCAAGGTCAGGAAGAACGCCTACCCGGTCATCAAGAGTAACTCACAGGACGCCCTCGACGATGCCGACAGGATGCTCGTCAGCGAGGAGGTGAAACCCGACATCGTGTTCTTCGACATGCCGGGCACGCTCCGTAGCGACGGCGTTGTCAAGACGCTCTCCCAGATGGACTACATCTTCACGCCCATGAGTGCCGACCGCTTCGTCGTGGAAAGTACCCTGCAATTCGCCGCGATGTTCCGTGACAACCTAATGACGACGGGACAGGCGAAAACAAAAGGTCTTCACCTGTTCTGGACGATGGTGGACGGCAGGGAGAAAAACGGGCTGTACGACCTGTATGAAGATGTGATTGCCGAAATGGGACTGTCGGTCTTGTCCACACGCCTGCCCGACAGCAAGAAATTCCGGCGCGACCTCTCGGAAGAACGCAAGGGCGTTTTCCGCTCGACCATCTTCCCGATGGACACGTCCCTGCTGAAAGGGAGCGGCATCCGTGAGTTCTCGGAAGAAATTGTCAGCATCATCAAACCGCGATGAACATGGGCAGCAGGAAAGTGAACACCGAAGGCATTGACGAGGAACTGTTGATAGCCTCTATCGGCAGGCGCAAGCAGGACGGAACCCTGTACCGCGCGCAGGAGCCGCCCGCGCCGGCCCCCGAAGAAGAAAGCGTTCCCGAATCGGAACAGCCGTCCGCACCGTCACCGGCAAAGGAGAAACCGCTGAAAGACAGCGGACGCCGCAAACGGCAGGAGGACGACTACACCGGACTGTTCCTGCGCCGCAACGAGATAAAGACACGCCAGTGCGTCTATATCAGCCGCGACGTACACAGCAAGATTCTTAAAATCGTTAACGACATCGCCGGGCGGGAAATCTCGGTAGGCGGCTACGTGGACACCGTGCTGCGCCAGCATCTGGAACAGCACAAGGAGAAAATAAACGAACTGTACAGGAAACAACGTGAAGACTTAATATGAATATGGATATGAATCAGGAAAAGAACCAGAAAAACAGAAATCCGCATCATGACGGCGGAAGTATGCTTGCCCAAGTGCAGGCGAGTGTGGAAATCCTGTCGCCCGTGCCGGTAGGCTGCAAATGCGGCGAAAAGGACTATGAACGGCTTTTCATCCGTGAACCCGAAGTGAAGGCGCGGGAGGGGAAGATGGCGTATGTGCGCCCGGAGTACCACGACCGCATCATGCGCATCACCCGTGTGATCGGGCATGACCGGCTGTCGCTGTCCGCCTACATCGACCATGTGCTTACGCACCACTTCAACCAGTGCGAGGAGGCGATAAAGAGCCTTTACGCCCGGAATTACAATTCAGTATTTTAACCGTCAAAAAGAAACAGACATGAAAAGAAAAAAGAATGACTATCGCGCCTTCCTGAAAAAATCAGGCATCAAGGCGAGAGAGGGAAAGCAAGTGTACATCAGTTTGGCAAACCACAGCGTGATAACCGAAATCACCTATTTATTAGGTAAAGGAAATCTGACCATCGCCGACTATCTGGACAATGTGCTTAACGAACATTTCCAGACACACCGTGCCGAAATCAACCGTATGTTGGACTCAGTCCCCAAAGTAGAGCTATGAGCATGACGATGATTCTCCTGACTGTATCGGTGGGCTGTAACCTGTGGTTCCTGTTCCTGCTGCTCTACGACCGCATCATGGAAACGAAGCTCGTCCGCTTCCTTAGAGGCATTGCCGGACTGTGGAGGTCGTTGGGCGGCACGACGGTAAAGCAGGAAACAGTACGGGAAACACCAGCCGCAGAAAAACCGGACATCATCGGCAAGAGCCGTTTCAGGATGGCATCGACCCGGACAACCGCTGCCATACCGGCGCAAGAAGCTGCCACTTCGGAAAAAGGCATTGGGCTGGCGGAAGAAGACGCTACTTTTGACGACGGAAACGCGGAAGCCGTGTACCGTCCGGCACAAGTCCCGGAAGAGAAGCTCGACGAAACCTTCACGAGCATGCAGCCTTCGGAACTGGAGTTCGGAGAGGACGAACCGGAAGAGAATGGTCCGGATCTGCCACGGGCTTCAGGCAACAGCTTCGACGAGATAGACGATGCCGTCAAGACCGCCAAGAATCCGCAGGCGACAACGGCGGAACAGGACCGGGCAGCAAAGGTCTTCACCGACATGGAAGGGACGGAACTGTACGAGAAACTGATGGCAGGCTCGACAGAACTGAGCATCCGCATCAAGGGGCTTATTGAAATCCGGCTGAAGAAACCGGACAAGGAATTTACCGTCCCCGACAATATCGAGGATTTCGACATCCGGAAGTATGTGTAACGAAAGACGATAGAAAAAATGAAAACGTAAGACAACATCACACCACGCGGCACGGCGGTACAAGGTACGGCCCGTCCGCAACGGACCCTCCCAAGTCCGTGGAAACAAAGGGAGAACCCACTAAACCAAAGTAAAGTAATCAAGTATCAACCGCCCGAAAAAGGACCATCCACCCTTTGGACGGCACAAAACAAGAACAGTTTATGAACAAGAACATCAGACAAAAGTTCATCATCTCTGCGGCACTTCTGGTTGCCGCAACCGCCTCCGCCTTCGCGCAGGGAAACGGCATGGCGGGCATCAACGAAGCCACCTCTATGGTGAGTTCCTATTTCGATCCGGGAGTGAAACTGATTTACGCCGTCGGTGCTGTAATCGGTCTTATCGGAGGCGTAAAAGTGTACGGAAAATTCTCGTCCGGCGACCCCGACACCTCGAAGACCGCCGCAAGCTGGTTCGGAGCGTGCATTTTCCTGATTGTCGCCGCGACTATCCTGCGTTCATTCTTCCTTTAATAAACAATGTATGGCTGAATACCCGATAAACAAGGGTATCGGCCGTCCGGTCGAGTTCAAGGGTCTGAAAGCCCAGTACCTCTTCATTTTCTGCGGAGGTCTGCTGGCTCTCTTCATCCTGTTCGTCATCCTCTACATGGTCGGCATCGACCAGTGGGTATGTATCGGCTTCGGCGTGGCATCGTCCTCCGTCCTCGTATGGCAGACCTTCGCGCTGAACGCACGGTACGGCGAACACGGGCTTATGAAGCTGGGAGCGGCACGGAGCCATCCCCGATACCTTATCAACCGGCGGCGGATCACCCGATTATTCAAAAGGCAACGAAAGGAAGAAACGACATGAGAAATACATCCAAAATGACAACACTGGAAAACAGGTTCCCCCTGCTGGCGGTGGAGCAAGGCTGCATCATTTCCAAAGACGCCGACATCACGGTGGCTTTCGAGGTGGAACTGCCGGAGCTTTACACCGTGACGGGCGCGGAGTACGAGGCGATACACGGCTGCTGGTGCAAGGCTATCAAGGTGCTGCCGGACTTCTGCGTCGTCCACAAGCAGGACTGGTTCATCAAGGAACGCTACAAGCCGGAACTGCAAAAGGAGGACATGAGCTTCCTGAGCCGCTCCAACGAGCGTCACTTCAACGAGCGTCCGTACCTGAAGCACACCTGCTACCTCTACCTGACCAAGACGACGAAGGAGCGCAACCGGATGCAGAGCAACTTCAGCACGCTGTGCCGGGGGCATATCATCCCGAAGGAACTGGACAAGGAAACCGCCGGGAAGTTCATGGAGGCCGCCGAACAGTTCGAGCGCATCATGAACGACAGCGGCTTTGTCAGGCTGCGCCGGCTCTCCACCGACGAGATTGTCGGCACGGAGAAGTCCGCCGGGCTGATAGAGCGTTACTTCTCGCTTATGCCCGAAGGGAATGCGACCTTGCAGGACATCGACCTCTCGGCAAGGGAAATGCGCATCGGCGACAACCGCCTGTGCCTGCATACACTCTCCGATGCGGAGGATATGCCCGGAAAGGTGGTTACCGACATCCGCTATGAGAAACTCTCCACCGACCGCTCGGACTGCCGCCTCTCCTTCGCCTCCCCGGTGGGGCTGCTGCTCTCCTGCAACCACATCTACAACCAGTATGTGATTATCGACAACAGCGAGGAAAACTTGCAGAAGTTCGAGAAGTCCGCAAGGAACATGCAGTCGCTCTCCCGCTATTCGAGGAGCAACAGCATCAACCGCGAATGGATAGACCAGTACCTGAACGAAGCCCATTCCTACGGGCTGACCTCGGTACGGGCGCACTTCAACGTCATGGCGTGGAGCGACGACGCGGAGGAGCTGAAGCACATAAAGAACGACGTGGGCAGCCAGCTGGCAAGCATGGAGTGCGTGCCGCGCCACAACACCATCGACTGCCCGACGCTCTACTGGGCGGCGATGCCCGGCAACGCGGCGGACTTTCCTGCCGAGGAAAGTTTCCATACGTTCATCGAGCAGGCGGTATGCCTCTTTACGGAGGAAACCAACTACCGCAGCTCGCTCTCGCCCTTCGGCATCAAGATGGTGGACAGGCTCACGGGGAAGCCCCTGCACCTCGACATCAGCGACCTGCCGATGAAGCGCGGCATCACCACCAACCGCAACAAGTTCGTGCTGGGACCGAGCGGTTCGGGCAAGTCGTTCTTCATGAACCACCTCGTGAGGCAGTATTGGGAACAGGGCGCGCACGTGGTGCTGGTGGACACGGGAAACTCCTATCAGGGCTTGTGCGAAATGATACGGCGCAAGACAAACGGCGCGGACGGCGTGTATTTCACCTATACGGAGGAGAAACCGATTTCGTTCAACCCGTTCTACACCGACGACTACGTGTACGACGTGGAGAAGAAGGACAGCATCAAGACGCTGCTGCTGACGCTCTGGAAGTCGGAGGACGACAAGGTGACGAAGACCGAGAGCGGCGAGCTGGGCAGCGCGGTGAACGCCTACATCGAACGCATCAGGGCTGACCGGAGCATCGTCCCCTCGTTCAACACCTTCTACGAGTACATGCGCGACGACTACCGCCGCGAGCTGGCACAGCGTGACATCAAGGTGGAGAAGTCCGACTTCAACATCGACAACATGCTTACCACCATGCGGCAGTATTACCGGGGCGGACGCTACGACTTCCTGCTCAACTCCACGGAGAACATCGACCTGCTCGGCAAGCGGTTCATCGTCTTCGAGATTGACAGTATTAAGGAAAATCGCGAGCTTTTCCCGGTGGTGACCATCATCATCATGGAAGCCTTCATTAACAAGATGCGCCGTCTGAAAGGCGTGCGTAAATTGCTGATAGTGGAAGAGGCTTGGAAGGCTCTCTCTTCAGCGAACATGGCTGAGTACCTGCGCTATATGTACAAGACCGTGCGCAAGTATTTCGGCGAGGCGATCGTGGTGACGCAGGAGGTGGACGACATCATTTCCTCGCCCGTGGTCAAGGAGAGCATCATCAACAACTCCGACTGCAAGATACTCCTTGACCAAAGGAAATATATGAACAAGTTTGATGCCATACAGTCCCTTTTAGGTCTGACGGAGAAGGAGAAGTCGCAGATACTCTCCATCAACATGGCAATCAACCCGAACCGCAATTACAAGGAAGTGTGGATCGGACTGGGCGGCACGCAGTCGGCTGTCTATGCCACCGAAGTGAGCGCGGAGGAATATCTGGCGTACACCACCGAAGAAACGGAGAAGGTGGAGGTTTACCGTCTGGCGGAAAAGCTGGGCGGCGACATCGAAGCCGCCATCCGGCAGCTTGCCGAAAGACGGAGAAACAAGGAATAGGCAATAAGTAAAACAGATTCATCAACTAAAAACAGAAAATGCGTATGAGTATATCAAGAACGAAAATGCTGCAAGTCAGCAAGTGTCTGATCGGGCTGGCGGTCATGGTGCTGCAATCCTGCGAAACCGTGGACAACCGCCGCGACCTGCTTTGCGGGAACTGGGAGAGCGTGGAGGGGAAGCCCGACGTGCTTATCTACAAGGAGGGTGAAGCCTACAAGGTGACGGTGTTCAAGCGGAGCGGCATCCGCCGCAGACTGAAGCCGGAAACCTACCTCTTGCAGGAGGAGAACGGCAACCTTTTCATGAACACCGGCTTCCGCATCGACGTGTCCTACAACGAGGCGACGGACGTCCTGACCTTCTCGCCGAACGGGGACTACGTGCGTGTGACCCCGAAACCGGACCATCCGACAAGCGGAGAATAAATAATGAAACCCACTAAAATCCAAAGTAACATGAGAACAAGAATGACACTTATTATCTGCCTGTGCCTGTTTGCAGCCGGCAGGGCAAGCGCACAGTGGGCGGTGATAGACCCGTCCAACATCGCGCAGAGCATCGTGAACACCTCGAAGAACGTGGTGCATACCTCGACCACCGCCCAGAATATGGTGAAGAACTTTCAGGAAACGGTGAAAATCTATGAGCAGGGCAAGAAGTATTACGATGCCCTCAAATCCGTGAACAACCTGGTGAAAGATGCCCGCAAGGTGCAGCAGACCATCCTGATGGTGGGCGACATCACCGACATCTACGTGACCAGCTTCCAGAAGATGCTGCGCGACGACAGCTTCACGGTGGAGGAGCTGGGAGCCATCGCCTTCGGCTACACGAAGCTCTTGGAGGAGAGCAACGACGTGCTGACGGAGTTGAAAAATGTGGTGAACATCACCACGCTCTCCATGACGGACAAGGAGCGCATGGACGTGGTGGAACGCTGTCACTCCAAGATGAAGCGTTACCGCAACCTCGTGAGCTACTACACCAACAAGAACATCGGTGTGAGCTACCTGCGGGCAAAGAAGAGGAACGACCTCGACCGCATCATGGGGCTGTACGGCAGTATGAACGAAAGATACTGGTAGCCTATGGAGTTCGACAACCTTCATCAGATCCTGCGCTCGCTCTACGGGCAGATGATGCCCTTGTGCGGTGACATGGCGGGCGTGGCGAAAGGGATAGCCGGGCTGGGCGCGCTGTTCTACGTGGCATATCGTGTATGGCAATCACTGGCGAGAGCCGAACCGATAGACGTATTCCCCATGCTCCGCCCGTTCGCCATCGGTCTGTGTATCATGTTCTTCCCCACGGTGGTGCTTGGCACGGTGAACAGCGTCCTCTCGCCCGTGGTGCAGGGCACGGCGAAACTGCTGGAAACGCAGACGCTGGACATGAACCGGTACCGTGAGCAGAAGGACAGGCTGGAATACGAGGCGATGGTGCGCAACCCCGAAACCGCCTACCTCGTGTCAAACGAGGAGTACGACAAGCAGCTGGAGGAACTGGGCTGGTCGCCCGCCGACATGGTGACGATGGCGAAAATGTACCTCGACCGGAAGATGTACGAAATAAAGAAAGGCATCCGCGACTTCTTCCGCGAGATACTGGAACTGATGTTCCAAGCCGCCGCCCTCGTGATAGACACCATCCGCACCTTCTTCCTCGTGGTGCTGGCGATACTCGGTCCGATAGCCTTCGCCATCTCGGTGTGGGACGGCTTCCAAAGCACGCTCACGCAGTGGTTCTGCCGCTACATACAGGTCTATCTGTGGCTTCCCGTGTCGGACATATTCAGCACGATACTCGCCAAGATTCAGGTGTTGATGCTCCAGAGCGACATCGAGCGTATGCAGACTGACCCCAACTTCTCTCTGGATTCCAGCGACGGGGTGTATATCGTGTTCATGATAATCGGCATCATCGGCTACTTCACCATTCCAACGGTGGCGGGCTGGATCATCCAAGCCGGGGGCATGGGCGGCTACGGGCGCAACGTGAACCAGATGGCGGGACGCGCCGGAGGCATGGCGGGCAGCGTGGCGGGCGCCACCGCAGGCAACGCCGTGGGACGCATCGGCAAGCTGCTGAAATAATCAACTGACAATTAAAAACGAATAAACAACAATGGAATTCAAGTCACTCAAAAACATCGAATCATCGTTCAGGCAGATACGCCTGTTCGGTATCGTCTTCCTCTCGCTGTGCGCCGTGATAACGGTATGGAGCGTGTGGAGTTCCTACCGCTTCGCGGAGCGGCAACGTGAGAAGATCTACGTGCTGGACAACGGCAAGTCGCTGATGCTGGCTCTCTCGCAGGACCTGTCGCAGAACCGTCCGGCAGAAGCAAGGGAGCATGTGCGCCGCTTCCACGAGCTTTTCTTCACGCTCTCGCCCGAAAAGAGCGCGATAGAACACAACGTGAAGCGTGCCCTGCTATTAGCGGACAGGAGCGTGTACAACTACTATTCGGACTTCGCCGAGAAGGGGTACTACAACCGCATCATCGCCGGGAACATCAACCAAGTGCTGAAGGTGGACAGCGTGGTGTGCGACTTCAACGGCTATCCTTACCGTGCCGTGACCTACGCCACGCAGAAGATCATCCGGCAGAGCAACGTCACCGAGCGCAGCCTCGTGACCACATGCCGCCTCTTGAACTCGTCCCGTTCGGACGACAACCCCAACGGGTTCACCATCGAGGGTTTCACCATCATCGAGAACAAGGATTTACAAACCATCAAACGCTAACAGGCATGAAAGGAATCGGAAAATCGCTGTGGAGGGTCTATTGGAAACTCCACGACAAAAAGAAAATGCTGGTGGCAAGGCTCAAAGGGTATCTGGACGGCTTGCCGCCGAAGACACGCAGGCGTGTCGTGCTGGCAATGCTCGCCGCATTCGCCGCGCTTGCCCTCTACACCTTCGGCAAAGCCGTCCATGACATCGGCAGGAATGACGGCAGCCGTATGGTGACAGACCATGCCGGACAGGTGGAACTGTCCTTGAAGCCTGAAGTGAGTGACAATTTTACACCTTATTATAATAATATGTATGGAACAGACGAAGAATGAACCTAAAAACGAGAACAAGGCGGCTCCCGACAACGGGAAACCGAAGAAGGTGCGCAAGCCGCTGACCGAAGCCCAACGGCTGAAACGTCAGAAGATGATAGTGCTGCCCGCTATGGTGCTGGTATTCCTCGGTGCAATGTGGCTGATATTCGCACCGTCCTCCGGCAAGGAGCAGGAGCCGGGAACGGGCGGCTACAACATCGAAATGCCCGACGCGGACAAGGCGAACCGCCGGATTATCGGCGACAAGGCGAAAGCCTACGAACAGGGGGCGATGGAAGAACGGCAGGAGAACCGCGACCGTGCCATGCAGCAGTTGGGCGACCTGTTCGACCGCGAAACAGTGGAAGCGGACAATGGCAGTGACTTCGACCTTGCCAATCCCGGTGGAACGGAAGAGGCGGTGAAGCCCGCACCGAAAACCATCCAATCCTCCGCAGCCGCCTACCGCGACCTCAATGCCACGCTCGGTAACTTCTACGAGCAGCCGGAGAACGACAACGCGGAGATGGACGAACTGCTGGAGCGTATCGCATCGCTGGAATCGGAACTGGAAAGCGAGAAAGGCAAGGCGTCCGCTATGGATGAGCAGGTGGCACTTATGGAAAAGTCCTATGAGCTGGCGGCGAAATACATGGGCGGTCAGAACGGCGGCAAGCCGGAACCGGTGCAGGCGGCTGAGCCTTACCCCGTGCAGAAAGCCGGAAAGAACACGGCGAAACCCGTCAGGCAGGTAGTGCATCAGGTGGTGTCCTCGCTTGGACAACCGATGAGTAACGCCGAGTTTGTCGCCTCCTTCTCGCAGGAGCGTAACCGCAATTTCAACACGGCGGTGGGCGTCACGACCGTATCGGACAGGAACACCATATCGGCGTGCGTCTATGGGGCGCAAAGCGTGACCGACGGGCAGGCGGTAAGATTACGGCTGCTGGAGCCGATGGCGGTGGCTGACAAAATCATCCCCCGTAATGCGGTGGTGGTCGGCACGGCAAAGATTCAGGGCGAACGGCTTGATATTGAAATTACTTCGCTGGAGTACACAGGTACGATCATCTCGGTGGAACTGGCGGTGTATGACACGGACGGGCAGCCCGGCATCTTCATCCCCAACTCGATGGAAATGAACGCTGTCAGGGAGGTTGCCGCAAACATGGGCGGCTCGCTGGGGAGCAGCATCAATATCTCCACCAATGCAGGGGCGCAGCTCGCCTCCGACTTGGGCAAGGGGCTGATACAAGGCACGAGCCAGTATATCGCCAAGAAGATGCGCACGGTGAAAGTGCATCTGAAAGCCGGGTACAGGGTCATGCTCTATCAGGAGATAGACTGAAAACAGAATACAGAAAAAGTAACAACAACCAATGTTTAATTTACCACTAAAATCCAAAGTAATATGAGAAAAGTAATCATCATGTTTGCCCTCGCTATGGGCATCGCTACTGCCAACGCGCAGGAGAACGTGACCGTTGGAACGGACAACGGCAGTGTAGAACAGCCGACGACAGAACAGCCGACCTTGACAAAGGAGGTCTATCCGCAGAAGGAGGCGGACGGCGACCTGTACCACGGGCTGACAAGAAAGCTGGGATTTGACCGCATGGTCCCCCCGCACGGTTTGGAAGTGACCTACGACAAGACCGTCCACGTCATTTTCCCCTCGGAAGTGCGCTATGTCGATTTAGGCTCGCCCGACCTGATTGCGGGCAAAGCCGACGGAGCCGAGAACGTCATCCGCGTGAAGGCTACCGTGAGGGACTTTCCGAACGAAACCAACATGTCCGTAATCACGGAAGACGGAAATTTTTACACCTTCAACGTGAAGTACGCCGCCGAACCGCTGCTGCTCAACGTGGAGATGTGCGATTTCATCCATGACGGCTCGGCGGTGAACCGCCCGAACAACGCGCAGGAAATCTATCTGAAGGAGCTGGGCAGCGAAAGCCCGATGCTGGTGCGCCTTATCATGAAGTCCATCCACAGGCAGAACAAGCGCGAGGTGAAGCACATCGGCTGCAAGCGTTTCGGCATCCAGTACCTGCTGAAAGGCATCTACACGCATAACGGGCTTCTGTATTTCCACACGGAAATCAAGAACCAGAGCAACATTCCTTTCGACGTGGACTACATAACGTGGAAAATCGTGGACAAGAAGGTAGCGAAGCGTACCGCCGTGCAGGAGCAGATCGTCCTGCCGCTCCGCGCGCAGAACTACGCCACGCTCGTGCCGGGCAGGAAGAGCGAGCGCACGGTCTTCACGATGGCAAAGTTCACCATCCCCGACGGCAAGTGCCTCGTGGTGGAGCTGAACGAGAAGAACGGCGGTCGCCACCAGTCCTTCGTGATTGAGAACGAGGACTTGGTACGAGCCAATACCATCAACGAACTTCAAGTGCGCTGACTATGAAGAAGTACCTTTTTATGATTATCGCGTCGCTTGCCCTGTTCACAGGGCGGGCGAACGCCCAGCGGTGCCTGCCGAAGATGCAAGGCATCGAGGTCAGGGCAAACATGGCGGACGGCTTCAATCCCGGCGGCAACGACGGCGGGTACAGCTTCGGGGCGGCTCTCTCCACCTACACGAAGAAAGGTAACAGATGGGTGTTCGGCGGCGAGTACCTGCTGAAGAACAACCCCTACAAGGACGCAAAGATACCCGTGGCACAGTTCACGGCAGAGGGCGGCTACTACTTCAAGATACTGTCCGACGCGCGTAAAACCGTGTTCGTCTATGCGGGTGCTTCGGCTCTTGCCGGGTATGAATCGGTGAACTGGGGCGAGAAGGTGCTGCCTGACGGCTCCACGCTCCATGACCGTGACGCCTTCATCTACGGCGGTGCGCTGACGCTGGACGTGGAGTTTTACGTGGCTGACCGTATCGCCCTGCTCGCCAACCTCCGGGAGCGTTGTCTGTGGGGTGGCGACACGAGAAAGTTCCATTGCCAATTCGGGGCGGGCATCAAGATAATCATCAACTGACGCACCGCATGGAGCATACGGACATCGACATGATAAGGCGGATTCCGTTGGCAGACTTTCTCGCGCGGTTGGGGCACGAGCCTGTACGGAGAAGCGGAAACGAGCTTTGGTATCGTGCGCCGTACCGCAATGAGCGCACACCCTCTTTCCGTGTGAACGTGGCGAAACAGCTCTGGTACGACTTCGGTTTGGGCAAGGGTGGCGACATCTTTACGCTTGCCGGGGAGTTTGCGCAAAGCGTGGATTTTATGGAACAGGCGAGGTTTATAGCGAAAGCCGCAAATATGGTGGTTGATAGGTCGGCTTTTCCGACCTATCAACCGAAGCCTGCCGAACCTGCCTTTGAAGGAGTGGAAGCCGTCCCGTTGCTCCGCTCACCGCTGACGGACTATCTGGCGGAACGGGGCATACCTTATGCCGTTGCATTCCACCATTGTTTCCGCCTGAACTATGGCGTGCGTGGAAAGCGGTATTTCGCAATAGGCTTTCCAAACATGGCTGGCGGCTATGAGGTACGCAGCCGCCATTTCAAGGGTTGCATACCACCGAAAGATGTGTCACTGGTAAAGCTGGAAAATACCGCTGCCGACGTGTGCAGCGTGTTCGAGGGATTTATGGATTTCCTTTCTGCTGCCACACTCGGCATAGTCGGCAATGGCGACAGTCTTGTGCTGAACTCCGTTTCCAACGTGGAAAAGGCGATGAAGCATCTGGACGCTTACGGACGCATCAACTGTTTCCTTGACCGTGACGAAGCCGGACGGAGGACGCTTGACGTTCTTGGCAAACGCTATGGCAGACGTGCCTGTGACCGTTCAGCCCTCTATGACGGTTGCAAGGACTTGAACGAGTATCTGCAACTGACAACGAAAAAAGAAATGAACAATAACTTAAAAATCAAATTGAAATGAACATACTGAACAACAAGAACCGAAGAAAATCCATCTTCAAGGCGTTGGCACTCTGCCTGTTCGCCGCCGTGTCGCTCACGCTCGTGTCGTGTGACGACGACATGGACATCCAGCAATCCTATCCCTTCACGGTGGAAACCATGCCCGTGCCGAACAAGGTGACGAAGGGGCAGACGGTGGAAATCCGCTGTGAGCTGAAAAAGACGGGCGACTTCGCCAACACCCTCTATACCATCCGGTATTTCCAGTTCGAGGGGGAAGGTACATTGAAAATGGACAACGGCATTACGTTCCTGCCCAACGACCGCTACCTGCTCGAAAACGAGAAGTTCCGGCTGTACTACACGGCAGAGGGCGACGAGGCGCACAACTTCATCGTGGTGGTGGTGGACAATTTCAAAAATTCCTATGAATTGGAATTTGACTTCAATAATCGGAACGGTAAGGACGACATTCAGACCGTCATCCCTATGGGCAATTTCAAACCTCTGCCAAGATGATGCGTGTATTCATGGCTATCCTCTGTTCGCTGCTGGCGGTCTGTTCCGTGTCCGCACAGATCAGCCGCCAAGAGGGAACGGACAGACAGGCGGCAATCTACCGCCTGCCACTCATGGAGCGGGCTGTGCGCTGCACGAAATATTTTGAGGGCTGGCACTCGGAAAAGCACCACCCATATGTGGGCTGGGGGCATCAGGTGCAGCCGGGGGAAAGGTATTCGGCACGCACCATGACGAAGCGGCAGGCGGACGCGCTTCTGCGGAAAGACTTGCGGAAGTTCTGCGCCATGTTCCGCAAGTTTGGGCGTGACAGTCTGCTACTTGCCACACTCGCCTACAATGTCGGTCCATACCGGCTTTTGGGGAGCGGGAAGATACCCAAAAGCACGCTGATCCGAAAGTTGGAGGCGGGCGACCGGAACATTTATCGGGAATATATCGCTTTCTGCAACTACAAAGGTAAACGGCACGCCATGCTGCTCAAACGGAGGAAGGCGGAATTTGCGCTGCTGTATGTTCCATGATATGGCAAGTGCCTGACAAAAGAAAATCCGATGAAGCTGCCTGCTTCATCGGATTTTCCGCTTTCATTTCATACATTCGGTATTGTTCCCATGTCGATTACCTCACCGTCCCTGCAATGTTCGATGATGCCGGGTGAAAATCCCATGCTTCCGATTGCGATATGACGGATATACTCCGCATACTCCCGACCTTGAAAATTCTTTCCCGTCAGGTTTTTGAAAATCATCTTCATGCCTGTTCCGTCATCGCTGTGCAAGATGATTTTTCCGTTCTGTCTGATTGCTTCCATGATTAAAACTTGTTTTTGTAAATATTATCGAAGATTAGACAAGGTTTCTTTGCTACTTTCTTTGTCCGCCATCATGCTCACCGAAAGAAAGTAGGGCGGCTTTTGCCGCCCACCCCTCAAAATCGGGTGTAAAGCCCCGTTACCATCGTGAACATTTCTTCCAGCATATCGCAATATATCCCCTTGTGCGTTTCGATGTCCTTCGTCTTGCACTCGAATGTCTTTTTGCTGAACGTCCTGCGGTAGAAACGCATATTGTAGAGGTCTGCCCCTCCGTCATAGATGATGTCAAGGCGGTTGGCACTTGTCTTGTTCCTCGCAAGGCTCATGCGCAAGCCGTTGCCCATGTCTATGAAGTCCTTGCTTCCAGTCATGGCGGCAAAGCGTCTGCCGCCTATCTGCTCCAAAATTGTCTTCGCTATCATATACGCTGTCTTTTAGGGTTTATATGTTGGCGGTGCGGACACCGCCAACTTGTTCAACATTCTGTTATCTCGGCAATGGGTGTGTTTCGTTTCAACCATTCCATCAGGCACTCCATATTGTACTCGCTTGTGATGACTGCCGTATGGCTGTCAATGGCGGTAAACCTGCTACTTTCATAGTCATCTATCCACTTTTTTAGGGTATCAACTCCCCACGCTTCGGCATCGTCAAAGATGCCGTCCAATACTTTGATAGGCTCGCTGAACTTCACTATCAGCGTTTGGTAGGCTGCGTTCATCGTCTGTCCTCCTTTCCTCCCTTTGCCGTGAGCCACTTGTCCCGTGCGGCTCGGCACTCGTCCAACGTGGGTTTGACACAAGAGAACAACTCTCCGTTTGTGGGATGGCGGTAGTCGTACTGCACAAGTGTCCGCTTGCGTCTGCCGATACCTAATTGGAAACGCTCGTATTTCTCCGTACCTGCTTCGGTGCAGGTGCTTATTCCGTTGATGGTCATTCGTGTTGCCATAATCGTTGATTTTAGAGTGGTTAAAAATGTACTGACAAAACTCTGTTGCGCATCACCATTTCGGGGTCACTCGTATAGCGTTGGTGCAGGTAGAAATGGTGGGAGCCGAAGCCGTAAAGGAAAAACCTGTCAAGTTCGTGCTTCTCGGCAAAGTCCTTGACGCTTGCCCTTAACTGCTCCTCACTCGTTGCCAGAGTGAGGAGGTTTACAAATTCAAGGAACATTGTGGGGATTTTATCGTCCCACAGACAAATCATGCTTTCAATTCTTACTTCCATACTATTGGGTATTATAGGTTTATACTATGCCGCTTCCATTCGTTGGCGGATAAGGTTCACGTTGCTGTTCACAAGGTTTACAATGCGGTCGTGGTATTCGGTGTTCTCGTTGCATAAGCCACGGCACTGCACCACCTCCAAAGTTTTCAGTGATACCTCTATCGTTTCTATGCGTCTGCCGTCAATGGTCGCTGAAAGGATAAGAGAATTTTCCCGATTGTGGTAGCCACCCACGCAATGGTGCATCATACGTCCTTCCTCTATCATTTCCTCCACGCTCTCTATGACCTTGATACGGATAAGGTTGTCGGAGAACACAAGTCCGAAGAAGATACCTTTGGCTTTTAGATAGTTCTTCTCGTCCTCAATCGCCTTTTGCCGTTGCTGTTCCGTCCGCTCACGTTCCCTTTGTCGGTTACGCTTCGCCACCAACTTGTCGTGTTCGGCTTTGAGGTCGGCAGGGCAAACGTACTTCGGGCTGTTCGTGTCCTTGCCGAAATGACGCAGGAGGTCTATCGTGTCACGCCACATAGAGCCGTTGGCAATGGTGTAGCCATTTCGGATACATATCTTCAAGGATGCCCAATACTCTACGATATTGAAAGAGTGGTATATATAGTAACGCAACATGGGATATTGCCCTGCCTTCAACAGCGTTTCGGCTCGGCAGTCGGAAAGTATGGCTTTGAAAAGGTCGTAAGGCAGGATGTTGTGATAATCACCCTTGAAGCCGTTGCGTTTCACTTCGGGTATGAAACGCTGTCGGGGGTAGGTGCATACCGGATTTATGTCGTATGCCCGAAATTCTCCATTCTTGCGTACCTCCATGTCGCTGTATTCATTCCATAGGTCGTAATAGAACAAGGACATGCCACGCAATCGGGCAACGGTCGTTGTCTTGCCGTCGGGGGCAATCCACCTCTGCACCACTTCAAAGATGGAATATTCGGCTGTCTGCCCTGCCTTGTATCGTGACTTGACGGAAAAGAAGCGTATCACTTGGTATTGCTTGCAGGTGGTGACGATGGAGAAATACTCCATATCGCTGAAAACACTCTTTCGGGTGCGTAATGTTTCCAACTCCATGCCGCAACGGGGGCAGGTGCATCCGCAAATGGTATCTGCAAGGTCGTGGTCGCTTTTCCACGAATGTCCGCACTCGGTGCAGATGTTCGTGCCGTCTGCCCTTTTGATGGCGTAATGCTTGAAGCAATGGCGGAAAGCGTATGCCCTTTGTTCTTCGGTCAATCCCGGTAGTCGCTTGCTCAAACGTGCGACTTCCTGCTGTATGCGTGTTCTCGGTTTCATAATCAGAAGTCAAATAGTGATGGTTCAACTTTGGTTTCTTTCTTCGCTGTTGGCTTGTTGCGGTTCTGCAACTTGCGGAGTTCCTCGTCTTGGTATTGTCGGATAGCGTTCTGCCGTGCTTCCGCCTTTTCCTCCGCTGTGAGTTCCACCACATGGTTCACGGCTACCTTGCATTGGATAGGTTCGCCCACCTCTACCTCGTTCTCGTCATAGTAGTGGACGGCTTGTCCGTATATCTCTCCGTCCGTGAAGCCGTTGCAACCGCTTTTCTGCACATAGTTCAGAATGTAGGTCACGCAATCGTCTATGTTCTTGGCTGGGTTGCGGTAGTTCTTCGCAAAGAGCGCATCTTCGGCTGCACGCTGCTCCAAGTACATCTGTATCGTTCTTTTGAAATGTTCTGTTCCTTTCATATCGCTGTCGTTTTATCAGTTATACATTTTTCCGTTTCCCAAAAACTCGTAGTCGTTGGCTGCGCAACTCTCCTCGAAACTCTCCTCGCTGCACTGAAATTCCATATCGTCACGGCACGACTTGAAGAAGCTGTTAAGACACTTGTCCATAAGGTCGTACAGAGTGGTTCGGGTATCGGGGGCTTTCAGAAAGTCGTAGATGGGTCGCAGGATGTCCTCGTCTGCGCAATAGCCTGTCAGTACGCAACAATTATCCGTGAATACACGGCTTTTGCGCCTTTTCTTGTAATTGCCTTTTAGGTAGTAGGTTCTCGGCTTGAATAGGGTATGCCAATAGTTATTGACGATGTATTTCAGAAGCCGTATGCCGCAGAGTTCCTCTTCCTCTCCGCTGTAACGTGAGGTGAAGCGGTAGGAATAACGGCACGTGTCGTAACTCCAATCGTTAACTTTGACCTTGAACACACTCTCAAATGCTTCCAGCGTGTTGCGGTTGTCACTCTCCCAACCGTATTCAAAGGTGCGCAGCCATTCATTGTATGCGGTATCTCTCGCTGCTGCGGAGAGTTCGGCTAATTGGAAAAGGTCGTATGTCCTTGTTATCGTTCTCATATCGCTGTCGTTTTAGATGGTCTGTTTCAGTATCTCTCTCCAATAGGTCGGCTGCACTTCGCTCAAAAGGAAGTCTGTAAAGTCCCTCCGTGCGTCCTTGTTCAGTTCTCGGTAGAGTTCACGGAACACGGATATGTTGCCGTTGATGTACGTTTCCACCATGTACTCGAAGATGTTGTCCACCTCGTAGTATCTGCACTGCTGCGCTGCTGTCTTGCTGTTTCTCTTTGCCATATCGGTAAGGATTAAAGGGTGAATAACCAAAGGATGAAGCCGAAGAAGACGATTGTGGAAAGGATAGCCATGATTACGCCTATCGTTACTCGGAACACTCCGTTTACAATTTCTCTGATGATACCCCAAAGGATGCCGAACACCCCGAAGGCGGTGCGCACCATTAAGCCGCATATCGCAAGCCCTATGTACTGTGCCATTTGTCTGAAATCTGCCGTTGCCGTCATATCTTCGCTGTTTTGATTTTTTTGTTTTAATGCGGATTCAAGAGCTGAGGGAGTTGAGTTTCAAACTATCTTATCTGCCTCTCGTTTATCCGACATTTTTTTTATGCGTCTTTCTGTCGCATCGGTCGTTTTCGTTTCGGGTGCTTAAAAAGGCAGGGATTAGGGGATGCAAGGTTTTTCGCGGAAATACTACCCGCAGGGCTGGAGATTTCCGCAGAAAACAGGAGGCTTGACCTTGCATTCCCGTCCAATCCCGGAATTACCTTTGCGCCCAGAACGGAAATGACTGCCTGATGCGGCTCACTGAAAGACGCGAAAATGGAGGTAAACGGAAGTGGAGGCAGATTGGACAGGAAAACTTCAAAAGAGAAATCCGTAAAAAAGGGATAATGCCAAAAAGAAAAGGGACACTGCCGGAAGCGTGAAACCGGGCAAACCACCGGCAAGGAAGTATGATTTTATATGTCTGGCCGAGCGTGTCCGGTCTGACGGATAAAATCATTCTTCCCGGTTTGCCTGCCGTGTATGACGGCTTGTTCCATTTACGGATCGGGCGGTCATGCGCGGCTTTCCGCTTACGGCTCAAAGGAACAGCAAAAAAGAAAAATCGTCAGAAACCCGTAAAAGCACCTCTCTGGCATAAGCGCAAAAGAAATGGGCCTTGCATCATCAGTCTAAACTTCTGTTTAGGCGTGAGGCAAAGCCCTTTTCTCCGCTTATGCGGTAGTCGACATACGTTCGTCCAAAATCTCTTTGGGCGATGGTGTGCCGACGGACAAAACCGCTTTTACGGAAAAACTTATATGTGAGGATAAAAAATCAGGAGATTTATTTCTAAATCTCCCGTTTAATTTCTATTTTTGCATACGAAGAGTTCTTTGAAGGTTACGCAACGCGCAGAAGGATGATGCAGTAGATAACTAACTAATTCGTAACCTATTACTATCATGAGCAATTAACCTACGCTCATTTCCAATAAATTACACTCTTTTCGTAACTTCTCGATGCAAATATCCTGCATTTTTACCGATTGGCGTGGGATAGCGTTGCGGCATCGTTTATCGAAGAGAATCGCTCTCCTTTAGAAAAGTCAATACGGCGTTTTGCATGTCTTCGCTGTTTTCGAGAAACGGCATATGGCCGACGTTGCTTCTCCGCAGGATCATGTTCGGGAAATGTACGTTCCGGTAGTGTTTAGGTCCGACGCTCCAGTCCGTGTTGCCATAAAAAAACAGGACGGGTACTTGAATTTCAGCCGTGGCAGGTCTATAGTCCCGGTAATATTCCGGAAATACAACGGCGTTATTGCTAAAAAAACTATTGCCGAAATCGTTGTTGAAAGAGGGAATTTCCTGATACGACCGATTCATCTTTGCATCGCTCTCCGGCGAAGCGTAAAATATTTTCCACCGGAGTTTTTTTTCTTCGAGTTTTCCGGCGGCGATCGTCAATTTTTCCATATTTGAAAGAGAATCGTTTTTCAAAAAAGCGCACTCTTTTTTCCCGAGTAGTTTTCCGGCTTTTTTTAGCCATCCGTTTTCGAAGCTGTCATCGATACACAACGTGCAGTTCAGCATGACCATCCCTTCGATTGCACCGGGATACCGTTCTGTATATCCCATTTGCAGGATTCCTCCGAACGAATGCCCCAGTGTGAACCAACGGTCGATATGCAGGATTTGGCGCACCTGTTCGAAATCCTCGGCCATCCTTTTCATCGAATAATCTCCGTTGGAAGGACTGGTCGAACGTCCGGTTCCCCGTTGGTCGAGATAGATCATCGTAAAATGCCGTTCGAAGAATTCTCCGGAAAATTTTTCAAGCCAATAAGAACCCGATCCGGGACCGCCGTGCAAATAAAGCAAATGCGGCCCGTGTCCTTTTATTTTCACGTAAAGTTGTACGCTATCGGTCGTCGTAACGATCAATTCTTTCCCCTGAAGTCGTATAAATCCGGTCAGGGCGACAAGCAGCAATAAGAGGTTTTTCATAGGTCGAGTTTAATTTACCGGAATAATATACGATATTATTTTTTATTTCGCAAGCCGGGATAAAAAAATATTTATTTCGCCCTGCCGTGCCTCCGGCAGGCGAGCGGTCTTTTTCGTTGAAAATTGTTAACTTTGCGATTGAGATTTTGAGGAGGATGAGAATAGATAAATCGGTTCGGGTAGCGTTGGTGGTGGCCATTGCGTTTTTCATGCAGTTTCTCGACACCACGGCGGTCAATACGGCTATTCCGGCCATGGCGCGCGCCTTCGGGACGGATGTAATCCATTTGAGTACGGGCATCACTTCGTACCTGATCGCGCTGGCGATCTTTATTCCGGTCAGCGGTTGGATCGCCGACCGGTTCGGGACGCGCAACGTGTTCTGCGCGGCGATCGTGTTTTTTATCCTCTCCTCGACGCTGTGCGGGACGTCGCAGTCGCTGTTGCAGTTCGTGATCTACCGGGTGATGCAGGGGATGGCCGGGGCGATGATGTCGCCGGTGGGCCGCCTGGCCGTGCTGAAAACGTCGTCCAAAGAGAACCTGCCCGTCGCGATGAATTACATCACGATTCCGGCGCTGGTCGCGCCGATCGTCGGCCCGCTGGTCGGCGGCTATCTGACGACTTTCCTTACGTGGCGGTGGATTTTCTACCTGAACGTTCCGATCAGCATCGCGTGCGTTCTGCTCGCCTGGCGTTATATCCCGTCCGAGAAGCGCGGCGAGGGTTCCCGCAAACCGTTCGACGCTCCGGGGTTCGTCCTGAGCGGCCTGGCGCTGGCCGGATTCATGTACGGCGTGGAGCTGTTCAGCAAAGAAGGACTTTCGTATTACGTGCCGCTGGGGCTTATCGGCGGAAGTCTCATTATACTGTTCGCCAACGTGTTTTATTCGAAACGGATCGACAATCCGCTGATCGACTATTCGGTGATGAAGTACAAAAGCTACCGGATCACGATCTACGCCGGTTCGGTTTCGCGGATGGTGATCGGCGTGTTCCCGTACCTGGTTCCGCTGATGTTCCAGGTCGGGTTCGGGCTCAGTCCGTTCGAGGCGGGACTGCTGTTCCTGTCTACGATGGTCGGCAACCTGTCGATGAAGTCGGCTACCGTGTGGGTCATCCGCAGTTTCCGTTTCCGCAACGTGCTGATCGTAAACGGCTGCCTCGTAGCCCTGTTCACTTTTCTGACGGCCCTGCTGCTGCCGACCACGCCGGTATGGATTATCGTGCTGACGCTGTTCCTGTCGGGACTCGTGCGCTCGATGCAGTTCAGTTCGCTGACGACGCTCGCTTTCGCCGATATTCCCGAACACGATATGACCTCGGCCAATACGCTGTACAGTACGATCCAGCAGATGTCGATCGGGATGGGGATCGCCATCGGCGCCGTCGCGCTGCGCTTTTCGAACGTACTGAACGGCGGCGTGCCGGGACAATACACGATCCCGGATTTCCGGCTGGCGTTCTTTTTCGTCACGGCGATCGGGTTCCTGCATCTGTTCGGTTACCTCGGGCTCTCGCCCGACGCCGGCAACGCGGTGCGGATCAAAAAAGACCATTCGGCGGACGATGCTTCCGGCGCGGCCGGACGGGGAACCGCTCCCGGCCGGTAGTCTGTCCCCTACTCTTTCGTGCGTGTTCGCCGGATCATTTCATACGGACGGAATGCCGTGTTTCCACGCATACTCCCTGGCGGCCGGTACGGTGATCGGGTAATTGACGAAGTTGAACACGGCGAACGGGGGCACCTCGATCCGCTTTTCGCGGAGTCGCGCGACGATTCGCAGGATCTCCTGGTACAGCAGGAAATTCCGGTTGACCGTGGCGGCGGGAGTGTGAAATTCGCGTTCGAGCATTTCGGCGTACGACCGGTCGTGGCGTTCGTGGGCGCGGGCGAAGACTTCGTACGGCATCGTCTCGTTCGGTCCGGCCGAGCCGTCTGCCATTCTAATCAGCAATTCTTTCGGGCCGGGCGCAATCCATGTCTGCAACAGTTCTGCGGGAATCTCGTTCGCTCCGATATCCATGACCGGGCGTGTGTGCAGAAAGTCGATGCTCAGTTCGAGGTGGTACGCGGCATGGGGCGACAACAACCAGCTTTCATTCTTTTCTTTCATGGCGGCATTCGGATAAATGGGTTGTATTATAATGGCGTATTAATGACGTAAGGCGAGTGCATCTCCGTGCCGCCATTGCGGACAACCGGACATGCGCGTTTCGAAAGGCGTGAAATTGTGTCGGAAAAGGAATATTCAAATATTGAAAAATGTCGGAAAGACAGTCCGACGGAATGATTGCAAAGTGCGAATCAGCGACAGTATTTGTCGCATAAGAAGGGAAATGGAATGTTTTGTCAGTTATTGCCACAGCCGTCCTTTGTTAGTCCGACAGCCATGCAAAATAAAATCGAAGCATGGACTTCATCGGCTCATTAGGTCGGAAGGTAGTGGAATACCATAGCGCGTAACAAACCTCCATCCATGCTCCGAAGAGTATGGTAGCCTGTTTCCCGCGCTGTTAAAAATTTTCCACTTTTTCCGACCAAACGCAGGCGCAATATGTCTTTTATCGAATTTCAATCATTTCGATTACTGCAAACATAGCAAAATTTTACGAAATAGACGAATAAAGTATTTTGTATATAATTTTTATTTTGTGATGATTAAAATGCACTATCAAATTCTCAAAAAACGAAACAAAAAACTTCGCTTAGCAAGCGAAGTTTTATATTGAAATATATTGAAAAAGGACATGAATCCCGACTGTTGATCGGAAGGCAGTGGAAGCCCCAGCACAGACAAGTCGGGTTCATGCCCAGAGAATGCAGCATGAACCTTCCCTTGTCCCGCGCCGTTAAAAATTCCACTTTTCCGACCAAACGCAGGGGATTTACGAAAAAATGAACGTCTCGCGTTATTTCGCAGTAAATCCAGTACAAATATAGTAATTTGTTCATGCTTATTCAAATAGATACGTTATTTTTATAACATATCCGTTCAAAAAATCCAAAGAACTTCTTTGTCCGATAAAGGACACGACAATTACCTCTCGGATCGACCGGGAATCGCATTATTAGTTTGGATGTGTGGAAAAGCACGGGCCGCAACAGTCCGTGCCGGGCGAAGGGACGGACTATTCGGTGCGGTTCGTGCGCCGCTCGGCACACCTGTCACAATCTGCAATAGTCTCCATAATCATTCAATTCGTAAAATGATAACGCTGCAAACATACGGATTATTCTACAAACAGCAATATTTGTCGGTTAGGTTTATGAAAAACTCGAAGTCTGCCGAAAAGTCGCTACTTTTATACCGATTAAAACGGCGCCGTAATGAAAGCGATGAGCCTGAAAGAACTGATATATATAATTTTTCCGAATAATGATGTATAAATCATTATAAAATACATCCGTGTTTGAGTTCCTTTGTTTTATGAAGAAACAGTGGCGTAATGATGTGCTTATCGAGGAGATAGCCCGTAGGCTGAAAGATCTGCGAATCGGAAGGGGGTTGTCTCAGGAAACGGTCTATTTCAATACCGGAATCCATATAGGAAAAATTGAGACGGAGAAGTATAATATTACGGTCAGCACCCTGTCGAAATTATGCGATTATTATCAAATCACTTTAGAAGAATTTTTTAAAGGGATTTAGCCATAAGCATAGTGTTTAATCAGTAACATCGTTCAATCATGAGCACTCCGAGACGTGACAATCAATTCCTTGCGACCATTGTGTGGAGATTGAAAGAAATCCGCAACGGCCGGGGTGTGTCCCAACAGCGGGTTACGATGGATACGGGAGTAAATATCAGTAGGATAGAATCAGGGAATCGGATGCCTTCGATTTATTCGTTAGCTATTCTTTGCAAGTATTACGAAGTTTCGATGGAAGAGTTTTTCAAAAATATTGATTTGAAAAATAAGCCTTGGGAATAAAGATAGCTGAACGCTTGAAGGACGTTCGCATAAAGAAGGGCCTTACCCAGGAGAACGTGCGTTTCGATCTGAATATGAACATAGGCCGTATCGAGATTGCAGAAAATTGCATATCGCTCCCTACCCTGAAAAAGTTGTGTAATTATTACGGTATTACTTTCGAGGAGTTTTTCAGAGGAATTTAGCCTGCCTTTAAAATTTGAATCTACAAAAACGTATTCGGCGAGTATAATTGCCGTTCCTTGCTGAAATAATTGACTTTATATTTTGCCTGCGCCGGGTGGCGCCGAACCTTTTATTGCCGGGAAATCGTTATTTTTGTACCGACTGAAACGATGCCTTTATGAAAGCGATGAGTTTGGAAGAACTGACTAAGGAACAACTCGAAGAATTGGTGCGGATCTATGCCCGCAACCTGTTGGCGCTCGACGGCGTGTGGTTTCAGTCCGTCGAACGCGGACGGGGCATGGACGAGGCGATGGCGCACGACTGTGCGGTGTGGCGGCGTTTCACCGAGACGGAAGCCCGCCGTATCAAAACGTTTCTCGGTCTGCCCGAACGGCCGGGACTCGACGGGCTGGAACAAGCCCTCGCGTTTCGTTTCGCCGCGCTGGCCAACCGCCGGACGGAGTGTCGCCGAGCGGGTGATGCGCTGGAGTTCCGCGTGGTGGACTGCCGGGTGCAGTCGGCTCGCACCCGCAGGGGGTTGCCGTTGCATCCGTGCAAACCGGTCGGCGAAAACGAGTACGCCTATTTCGCCCGCGTGATCGACGATCGGATCGGATGCGAGGCCGTGAGTTGTTTTCCGGATATGACCGAGCCGGACTGCGCCTGCGCGTGGCGGTTCCGGCTCGAAAAGGAGTAACGGCGGAAGACGGGCGTATGCGCTGCGGTTTGGAACATTTTATGTATGGTGTTATAGATCAATGTCGAGTAAAAAAGTTCGGGCGGACCGGGGAAAATAGCCCGGTTTATCGTATTTTTACGGAATTAAAATCAGGATGGTATGGAAGTAATGCTGAGCGTTCGTGCGGAGAGTTGCATCCGGTGCGGTAAATGTGTGCGGGTGTGCCCGTCGAAAATTTTTACGCAGCCGGCCTCCGGCGGCGAGATCGGATTGCAAGGGATCGGGTCGTGTATCGTGTGCGGGCATTGCGTGGCCGTCTGCCCGACCGGTTCGGTCGAGCACGGGGATTTTCCGCCGCAGAAGGTGCATCCGGTCGATCGGGAATTGCTGCCCTCGCCCGAACAGGTGATGCTGCTGTGCAAGGCGCGGCGGTCGAACCGGGCCTTTACCGCGAAGCCGGTGCCGGAAGAGACGCTCGACCGGATTCTCGAGGCCGCCCACCGCGCCCCGACCGCCAGCAACCTGCAACGGGTGGCGTTTACGCTGGTGACCGATCCCGAAAAACTGCACGCGATCAGCGCGTTTACCGTCGGCGTATTCGCTTCGATTCTCAGAAAACTCGAAAATCCGCTGCTGAAGCCGGTGCTGAAACGGATTGCGCCGCAGCTATACGGCTACGTGCCGCATTTTAAGCGTCTGATCTCGGAGTTCGACAAGGGGAACGACCTGATCCTGCGCGGGGCTACCGCCGTGATCCTGATCCATACGCCTTCGGAAAGCCGCTTCGGATGCCAGGACGCCAACCTCGCCTATCAGAACGGTTCGCTGATGGCCGAGAGTCTCGGCGTCGCCCAGTTCTACACCGGTTTCGTCTGTTCGGCCGTCGAACAAGACCGGAACAGGCGGCTGGCCAAAATGCTCGGCATATCCGGGAAGATACACGCCGGTATGGCGCTCGGCATACCGGCGTTCCGCTATCCGAACTACATCGACCGCAAGGATATAAATGTAACCAAATTGTGATTCATGGCTTCGTTTCTGAATTCGCTGCGTACTAAATTCGGCCTCGGCAAACATCATCCCCGGCTCGGCGGCCTCGAAATACTGAAATACATCGGGCCCGGTTTGTTGGTGACCGTCGGGTTCATCGATCCGGGCAACTGGGCTTCGAACCTGGCCGCGGGCGCCGACTACGGCTATGCGCTGCTGTGGATGGTCACGCTGTCGACCGTGATGCTGATCGTCCTGCAACACAACGTGGCCCACCTGGGGATCGCCACCGGGCTTTGCTTGTCGGAGGCTGCCACCGTTTACCTGAAGCCGGCCGTGTCGCGCACCGTGCTGGGGTCGGCCGTGCTCGCGTCGATCTCCACGTCGCTGGCCGAAATTCTGGGCGGGGCGATCGCGTTGCAGATGCTGTTCGGCATTCCGGTGCGGATCGGGGCGCTGATGGTGCTGATTTTCGTAATCGTCATGCTGTTTACCAACAGTTACCGGCTGATCGAGAAGTGGATCATCGCGTTCGTGTCGATCATCGGGCTGTCGTTTATTTACGAACTGTCGCTGACGACGATCGACTGGCCCGCGGCCGCTTGGGCGTGGGTTACGCCGACCATTCCGGAGGGGTCGATGGTGATTATCATGAGCGTGCTGGGGGCCGTGGTGATGCCGCACAACCTGTTCCTGCACTCCGAGATCATCCAGAGCCGGCAGTGGAACCTTTCCGACGACGCGGTGATCAAAAAACAGCTCCGGTACGAATATGCCGATACGATCCTGTCGATGCTGATCGGCTGGGCGATCAACAGCGCGATGATCCTACTGGCCGCCGCGACGTTCTTCGTGTCCAAAACACCCGTCGAAGAGTTGCAGCAGGCCGATTCGCTGCTGCGCCCGCTGCTCGGAAGCAATGCGACGGTGATCTTCGCCGTGGCGCTGCTGTTCGCCGGGATCGCTTCGACGATTACGTCGGGTATGGCGGCCGGTTCCATTTTCGCCGGGATCTTCAAGGAGCCCTACGATATCAAGGACAGCCACTCGCGGCTCGGCGTGATCATTTCGCTCGTCGTCGCGTTCCTGATCATCCTGGTGATTACCAATCCGTTCCGGGGACTGATCTATTCGCAGATGATCCTCAGTATCCAGCTGCCGTTCACCGTTTTCCTGCAGGTTTACCTGACTTCTTCCGAACGGGTGATGGGCAAGTATAAAAATTCGACGTTCACCAAATACCTGCTTTATGCGATCGGCGGCGTGGTGACGCTGCTGAACGTGATGCTGCTGGTCAGCATGTTCTGACGGCGTTTTCCGGCGTTGGTATGTTAATTGTTACGGCAGCACGTAACAATTAATCGATTTCGTATGAATACAATCGCCGCATTTTTCGTAGGGTCGGGCATCGTTTCGGCAGTCGTGATCGCGTCGGATCTTCCGCGCCGGAAGCAGTCCATGAAGATAATGAACAGCGTGTGGATACTGACCGGGCTCTGGGGCGGATTTTTCGCATTGTGGGCTTATTTCCGGTTCGGGCGCGCGAAACGCTTCGCGCCGGTGGCCGCTCCGATGCGGATGGAGGCGCCGGATGCCGGTTCGATGCCGATGGGAAATAAAGCGGAGACGCACATGCCGATGGATATGGGCCGCGACCGTCCGAAGTGGCAGTCCGTCGTGCTGTCGACGCTGCACTGCGGCGCCGGATGTACGTTGGCCGACCTGATCGGGGAAAGCTTTCTGTATTTCGTGCCGGTCGCGATCGGCGGCAGCGCGGTTGTCGGCGGTTGGGCGCTGGATTATGCGTTGGCGCTCTGTATCGGGGTTTATTTTCAGTACGCGGCAATCCGGAGTATGCAAATGCTGCCGAGAAAGCAGGCGGTCGTCCATGCGCTGAAGGCCGATTTTCTGTCGTTGACCGCGTGGCAGGCCGGCATGTACGCGTGGATGGCCGTCGTTATCTGGGTGCTGTTCCGGGAAACCGGATTGTCGAAAATGTCGTGGACGTTCTGGTTTATGATGCAGACGGCCATGTTCGTCGGTTTTTTGGCAGCTCTGCCGATGAACGTATGGCTGATCCGCAAAGGCGTTAAAAAGGGCATGTAGTCGGGCCGTACGGTTCGGATGCTCCTCTGTTTTAATCGGATGCGTATTTTTCCAGGATGCGGTTCGCTTCCGGAAGGTAGGAGCTGCCGAAAAGGTTCAGGTGGTTCAACAGATGGTATAGCCGGTAGATCCCTTCGCGGTACTCCCAGCGGGGTTTCAACGGATATTCCTGCTCATAGGCCCGGTAAAAGGCCGGAGGGAAACCGCCGAACAGCCGCGTCATCGCCAGATCGGCTTCGCGGTGTCCGTAATAAACGGCCGGATCGATCAGCACGACCTCGCCGGAAACGGCGTCGCATAGGAAATTACCCGCCCACAGATCGCCGTGGAGCAGGCACGGCGGCTCCTCGCAGCCCTGCAAGATATCCGCGATTTTCGATTCCAACCGGGCGAAATTTCTGCGGAGTCCGGTCGTGGCATAGCCGTTCCGTTCGGCCAGCTCGTACTGGTAGCGCAGGCGTTTGTTCAGGTAAAATGCGGTCCAATTCGACCGTTCGGCGCCGTGCGGAAGATTGATCTGCGGATTGAGTCCGATGTAGTTGTTCCGCCGGAATCCGAAATATGCCGTCCGGCGACGGTGCAGCCGGGCCAGTCTGCGCCCGAAATCTTCGAAAAAATCGTTTCCGCCGGCGCTGTTCGGGACGTATTCGGTCAGCAGGTGATCCGTTCCGACGGACAGGACTTTCGGGGTGCGGAAGATTCCGGTTTCCGACAATTCTTTCAGTCCTTCGGCTTCGCATACATAGCTTTCGGAGGGCGCGCCGCTTTTGAGAAAGTATTCCGCGCCCGATTTCGTACGGATCTTTCCGGTGCCGGAGACGGCGCTCGTTATCGGGTCGCCGATCGCTGTTTCGAGAACGGTTTTCAGGTTCGTATTCATAGGCGTAATCGGTTTTTAGGGAATCCTGCCGGGAATTGTGGCCATAAATATACTTGTTTCGAAATTAAAATCGAAAGACGTTCTTCGTTGGACGGAATTTTTTATAACTTTATCCGCCTGAATCATAGCTTGTTTATAAACATATCGAACGGACGGAAGTTATGCGGGTGCGCGATTTGGCGGTTTTTCTGGTGAAAACGACGACGGTTTTGTTGTCGGTCGCTGTCTTTTTCATCGTATTCCGGGTGCGGAAAGATACGCCGTTGATCGCGGTCGCCGAAAAAGAACAGGCGCTCTTTTGGCTGATGCCGTGTCTGACTTTTTTTGTCCTGTTATGGTTTTGTATGGCCCGGGAGAAACGGGTACGGTGGACGGTCGCGGATCTTCTGGCGTGCGTGCTGCTGGCGTACGTCGTTTTTCGTTCCGGTTCCCGGACGGAGTACGCATGGGCTGTACCGGTAGCGCTGGGATGCCTTTACCTGAACCTGCGGATCGTGTTTTCGCTGTCCCGCGGGGTCGTGCCCGTATTGGTGCTGGCGTTGCTATCGACCGGGATTGCCGAGGCTGTTACCGGATTGATGCAGTTGTACGGAATGACTTCGTCGAATCATTCGCTGTTCGGCATGACCGGATCGTTTTTCAATCCGGGCCCCTACTCCAACTACCTCGCCGTGATCGTTCCCGTGGCGTTTTATTACGTGCTGACTCTGCGTGCCGTTCCGGCCGTTCTGTCGGCGTCGAAAGGGCGCGCGAGATTCGTACGGTTGTCGAATCCGGATACGCTGATCTATTACGCATCCTGGCTTTTCTTGCTGCTGGCTCTGGTTGTCTTGCCGGCGACCCGGGGGCGGATTGCGTGGCTGGCGGTGCTGGGGAGCGGTTTGGTTGCGGTATGCCGCGAGACGCCCGCGCCGGCATATATCCGAAAGTTTTACCGACGCAGGAAGTTTCTGTTTGCAACGATTGGTTCGGCCGTGCTCGTTCTGGTCGTCGTGTCGCTGGTCGGGTTGTACCGGTACAAAAAGGATTCGGCCGGCGGCCGGTGGCTGATCTGGAACGTGTCGGCGCAGTTGATCCGTGAAAATCCCGCATTCGGCGTGGGAACGGGCTGCTTTGCCGGGGCGTACGGGAATGCGCAAGAAGCCAGCTTCGTTTCCGGGGCGATGACTGAAGATCAGGTGCGCGTAGCCGGGGCTCCGGATTATGCTTTCAACGATTTTTTGCAGATTACGGTCGAAACGGGAGCGGCCGGAGCCTTGCTGTTTCTGTCGGTGGTCGTTTTGTCTTTCCGGGGATTGGCGCGCCGGCGGGACGGGTTGCTGTACGGCTTGACGAGCCTGATGATCGTTTCGTTGGCTTCTTATCCGCTGAATCTGCTCCCCTTCTGTATTTTGCTTGTGTTTTTTATCGCGGCGGCTCAGGACGATGGTCGTTCGGGAAGACGATTTCCGGCGGTCGTCTCCGTCGCGCTGCTTTCGGGCGCGTTCGCGTGGTCGTGCTGCGCCGTATCCGGAGCGGAAAAGCGATACCGGGCTTTGCAGGATTGGAAGCTGTTGCAAGGGGCCTATCAGTTGCAGGATTACCGGTTCGTTGCGGGGGAGTACGAAGAACTGTATCCGGAACTTTGCGACGAGCCCCGTTTCCTGTTCGAATACGGGCATGCGCTGAATAAGTCGGAACGCTATTTTCTGAGCGATTGGGCGCTGCGCCGGGGTGCGCGTTTCAGCGGCGATCCGATGTTCTGGAACGTGATGGGAAATAACAGCAAGGCGCGGGGAGATGTCGTTGCCGCCGAACGGTATTACCAGAAGGCCTACCGTCGGCTACCGAACCGTTTGTATCCGCTGTACCTGCTGGCAAAGCTCTATTTCGAGACGGGGCAGGACGATAAAGCCCGCGAAATGGCCGACCGGGTGTTGTCGTTCGACCCCAAGGTTCCCTCCACGGCTGTGCGGGAGATGAAGGGGGAAATCCGGCGGCTGCAAAATCGGGAGCTTTCGGAGACGGATTCGTCCGTTTCGTCCGAAATGTATGGAAAATAGTCCGGACGGCATGGAGTATCGGTCGGAATGTATTAATTTCGAATAACAAAAAATTGTTTTAATGATCCTGAACGATGGTGCGGAATGCGTTTTTAAAGGAACCCGATCGGGTGTGCGTCAAAAACGGTCGGCAGTTCGGGATGCGAGAATGTAAAAGATGATGTTAAATAAACAAAAGATAGCGAAGGCCGTCAATGCGGTTTCCGTGTGCGTATTGGCGTTTTTCGGGTTGGTGCTGCTCTATTTCGGCACACGCGTTTTCGTGTGCGACAAATATCCGGTTTCGACGACGTCGATGACTCCGACGATCATTCCCGGCGATCAGATTCTGGTCAATAAGCTGGTTTTCGGCGCGCGAATTTATAAAAACCTAAAGTTTCTCCAAGGCGATTCGCTCGAAACGTTCCGGATTCCCGGATTCAGGAAAATCAGGCACAACGACGTCGTCGTTTTCAATTTCCCGTTCGGGAACGACGACTGGCAAAAGATCGAGTTTCGGATCAACCGGGTCTTTGCCAAACGCTGTCTCGGTCTGCCGGGCGATACGCTCTCTGTCGTGAACGGCTTTTACCGTAACCCGGCCTGTCGCGATACGCTGGGGTATTATGACAACGAAGCGGCTTTCTCGGCCACGCCCGACTCCCTGATCGATCCGGTCATCCTACGGTCGGCTCCGTTCGACGAGAAGTACGGCTGGACGACGAAGAATTTCGGGCCGCTGTATATTCCCCGCAAGGGGGATCGCATCCGGCTGGATGCCCGGAATCATGTGCTGTACCGGCTGGCGGTCGGATACGAGACGGGGAAGCGCCTTGAAGTGCGCGACAGCGTTCTGTATCTCGGCGACTTTCCCGTCGATGAATATACGTTCACGGAAAATTATTATTTCATGGGCGGCGACAATGTGGCCAACTCGCAGGATTCGCGTTATTTCGGATTCATTCCGGAAAAGTTTATCGTCGGCGTCGCTACGCGGATCGCCTATTCGCGGGACAAAGCGACCGGGAAGTTGCGGTGGAACCGGCTGATGAAAGCGCTTTGATTTTAGAACTTATTGATAGCATGTTATGATGGTAAAACGTATTTTGGTTATCCTGTTAAGCTGCTTTGCGGTCGTTTCCTGCAAAACGGCGCGGATCAAAAAGGAATTGAAGGAATTTACCGGGCAGCAAATCGTGCTGCCCGACAGCCTGCGGAGTACGGTGAACGGCCGGGACACCACGCTGACCGACTTTATGGGCGCCGAAACGAAGCTGGTGGTATTTTACGATTCGGTGGTCTGCTCTTCCTGCCGGATCAACAGGATGTACGAATGGCAGGAAGTGATCGCCACATCGATCGGACTGAAGCATAAGTTCAATGCGATATTTATATTTTCGCCCAAACGGGGAACCGAATCCCAGCTTATTACTTCGCTGAAAGCGGCCCAGTTGGATTATCCGGTATTTCTCGATAGCAGAGGTTTGTTTTTAAAACGGAATCCCCGCATTCCGTCCGGGGAAATGTATCATACTTTCTTGCTCGACCGGCAGAACCGGGTGGTTTTGGTCGGCAATCCGATCGGAAACGAGCGGCTGTGGGAGCTTTATAAAAAGGAGATCCGGGAACAGGCCAAGCACGACTAAGCAGGTCGACTTAAACAATAAATTATTAGCAATGATCCTGCCGGTTTGCACGAAAAAACGTTGAAACTGACAAAAAAAGATCAAAAAAGTAACAAAGGAAGGGATTTTCGGATTCCTTTTTTTGTACTTTTACAAGAAAGCGGCGGACTGCCGATCCAAGACCGTATGATTTTTATGAAAAGAAACACGATTTCGTTGTTGATCGTTGTCGGGGTGTTATTTTCGACGGGAGGGTATGCTCAGAGCCTGAACCGCAAAATGACCCTGACCGACGTTATTTATACCGCGCACGAACAATCGCCCAGCGCATTGGTGGCCAAACATAATTTTCTGGGGAACTACTGGGCGTACCGTTCTTATAAAGCGCAGTTTCTGCCGTCGCTGAACCTGGGGGCGACGCTGGGCAATTTCAACCGGTCGCTGATGGCGCTTCAGAATTCCGAGACGGGAAATATCAAATACGTCGAGAACAACAACATGCGTAACAACCTGACGCTTTCGCTGGATCAGAATATCGCGTTGACGGGAGGTAAAGTATCCGTATTCACACAGTTGAACCGGCTGGATCAGTATGCGCCGGAACGGAACATAACATATAATTCGCAGCCGATCAACATCACTTACATCCAGCCGTTGCGGGCTTTCAATTCGCTGAAATGGCAGAAGAAGACCCAACCGAAAGAGTACGAAAAGGCCAAGCGGAGTTACCTCGAAACGATGGAGGATATTACCGTTACGGCTACTTCGCTGTTTTTCAATGCGCTGTTGTCGCAGCGGAACCTTGAAAGGGCCCAGAAAAATTATCAGAATACCGAAACGCTTTACCGGATTGCCAAGGAACGTTTCGAACTTGGGAAAGTGACCAAGAGCGAATTGCTGCAGCTCGAACTACGGCTGCTGAACGACGGCCTGTCGATCAATCAGAGTCAGTTGAACCTGGATATGAACCAGTTGAAACTGAAATCGTACCTCGGATACAACGAAAGCGTGCAACTGGAGCTGGTGCTGCCTGATTCGATTCCCGAACTCGCGCTGAATGTAAGCGAGGTGGTCGATCTCTCCTATGCCAATTCTTCTTTCGGACTCAGTCAGGAACTTTCCGTGTTGTACGCCGAACAGTCCGTCGCCGAAGCCAAGGCGAACCGGGGACTTTCGGCCACGCTCAGCGCCCAGTTCGGACTGACTCAGCAGAATGAAAGCTTTAAATATGCTTACAAAAATCCGATGGATCAGGAGATTATTAGTCTGGGTCTGAGCCTGCCGATTATGGATTGGGGGCTGGGTAAAGGACGGGTCAAAACCGCCAAATCGCGTGAAAATGTGGTACGCACCCAGACCAATCAGGAAGACACGGAGCACCGCCAGGATATTATGATCAAAGTGGTGCAGTTCAACAACCAGATCCGACAGTGTAAAATATCGGCCATGGCCGACAGCGTGGCCGAACAGCGTTACGAAATGGTGATGGAGCGTTTTATCAACGGAACGGCCGACGTGACCGACCTCAATACGGCTCAGAGCGAAAAGGACGAAGCGGCGAACCGTTACATTCAGGAATTGAACAATTACTGGTCGTATTACTATAATATACGCAGGCTGACCCTGTTCGATTATATCAGCAGGACGAACATATCGGCCGAGTTCGATAAGATCGTCGGGAAATAACGGACGGGGAAATTCACAGTAAAGATTTTAAATCGGAGTTGATAATGAAACTTTATTTTTTGCCGCTTTGCGTGGCGGCGATCCTTTGGGGGTGCGGGCACGACAAAGAGAAGAAACGGGAAGATTCGGAAGCGGCCAAGGCCGAATACGTGGCCGAACGGAATGTCGTCGATACGGTCGTGCTGCGGCCGCGGAATTTCAATAAACAAATCGTCGGCAACGGGAAGTTGCGGGCCGTGACCAAGAGCGTGCTTCGTTTCGCGACGGCCGGAGATATTTCCGAAGTCTGCGTTGCGAACGGACAGTCCGTGCGGCAGGGCGAGGTGATCGCCCGACTCGATCCGCGTTCGGCGCAGTTGCGACTCGAACAGGCGCATCAGACGCTCGATAAGGCCGAGATCGACCGGGTCGACGCGTTGATCAGCTTCGGGTACTCGGACACGACCGACGTGCCGAAAGAGCGCCGTCGTGTAGCCGATATCCGTTCGGGGTATGCCTCAGCCGTCAACAGCCTGAAACAGGCCGAGATCGACCTGATGAATACGACCCTGAAAGCTCCTTTTGCGGGGAAGATAGCGAACCTGCAGTCGAAAGTTTACGAAAAGCCGAACGATCCGTTCTGTACGCTGATCGACGACCGGACGTTCGACGTCGATTTCAACCTGCTGGAATCGGAGGTTGGCTTCGTGGCTGTCGGGCAGACTGTGAAAACGGCGTCGTTCAACCGGCCGGATCACTATTACGACGGCGTCGTAACGCAGATCAATCCGCTGGTAGACGACAAAGGACAGATCAACGTGCGGGCCAAGGTGAACAATACGGACGGGAAGTTGCTCGAAGGGATGAACGTTACGGTGCTGGTCGAGAATCTGGTGCGGGGACAGTTGGCCGTACCGAAAAGCGCCGTGGTGATCCGGGACAACCAGGAGGTGCTGTTTCGCCTGGGGCCGGAGAACAAAGCGATGTGGACTTATGTGAACGTGGTGATGTCGAACAGCGATTCGCACGTGGTCGCCCCGAACCTGGACAAGGGCGCCGAACTGAATGCTGGGGATGTGATCATTACTTCGGGTAATCTGAACCTGGCGGACGGTTCCCAGGTGGAAGTACGCAAACCGTAGGTTGAATTTCGTTTCCCGCCGGCGGTGGTTCGGCTGAGAAACAGGACGGAAGCGCATTCGTGTCGATGTTCGTCCGTTTAAAATGATTTTTTTATGATCAAACGCCTGATAGAACGCCCGGTCGCCGTCACGATGACCTTGATTGCCGTCCTCGTGCTCGGTTTCGTTTCGATCGGTATGTTGCCCGTTTCGCTGATGCCGGATATTCAGATACCGCAGATCACGGTGCGGGTGGTCGACGATAACGCTTCGGCCCGCGAATTGGATGCGACGATCGTTAAACCGTTGAAAAACCAATTGATGCAGGTTTCGCACCTGCGGGACATCACGACCGAAGCCAGGAATGGGACGGGAACGATTTTCATGCAGTTCGACCCCGGTTCGGACATCAATTACCTGTTCATCGAGACCAACGAAAAGATCGACCGGGCGATGAGTTCGTTGCCCCGCGACATGGAACGCCCGAAGGTGGTCAAAGCGAGCGCGACGGATATTCCGGCTTTCTTCATCAACATGAGCCTAACCGACGAGGACGATGACGGCGTCGTCGCATCGTCGCGCGAGCTGTTTCCCGTTTCGCCGAAATTCATGGAATTGAGCCGTTTCGCCGGGCAGGTGATCGCCAAACGGATCGAGCAGATCCCGCAGGTGGCCATGGTGGACGTCAGCGGACTCTCCTACCCCGAACTGTTGATCGTCCCCGACCGCAAAAAGCTCGAGTCGCTCGGAATCAGCGAGCAAACGCTCGAAAACGCCCTGCAACGCAACAACATCAAATTGGGAAATTTGACCATCCGGGAGGGGGAATACCAGTACGACATCCGGTTCGAATCGGACATTCTTTCCAAAAAGGATATTGAGAACGTGTACCTGAATATCCATGACCGGTTGTACCAGTTCAAAGATCTGGCGACGGTCATCGAGCATCCGCAACGGCGGCAGGGCATGGTGCGTTCCGATTCTCATAATGCGGTTTCGATGGCCGTCATCAAGCAGTCGGACGCGCAGATGAGCGATCTGCGGGCCGAGATCAACGGCTTGATGCAGCATTTCCGGAACGAGTATCCGCACGTACAGTTCACCGTTACCCGGGACCAGACGCAGTTGCTCGAATATTCGATCGGCAACCTGCGCAACGACATCATCGTGGGCGCTCTGCTGGCTTGTCTGATCATTTTCCTGTTCATGCAGGATTTCCGGACGCCGGTGCTGGTGACGATCACCATTCCGCTGGCGTTGATCGTGTCGTTGCTGTTCTTCCACCTGCTGGGTATCACGATCAATATCGTTTCGCTGTCGGGATTGGTGCTGGGGATCGGTATGATGGTGGACAATTCGATCGTCGTCATCGACAACATTTCGCAGCATTGGGACCGCGGCGAACCGCTGAAAGAAGCCGTGCCGGCCGCTACGAACGAAGTCTTCGGGCCGATGCTGAGCTCTGTGCTGACGACCTGCTCGGTATTCGTGCCGTTGATTTTTCTCAGCGGGATCGCCGGCTCGCTATTCTACGACCAGGCTATGGCCGTTGCGATCGGACTGTTTTCGTCGCTGATGGTTTCGGTGCTCGTCATTCCGGTCTATTATTATCTTTTTTATCGCAAAAGCCCTTTCCGCCCGACGAACCGTTACCTGGAAAAACTGGCTGTCGTGGATTTCCGAGGCGGGTACGAGCGGATACTGAAGTGGTTTTTCAGACACCAGCGATTCGTATGGATCTCGTTTATCGCCGTTTTCCCGGCATTGTGGTTCGTCTATACCGAGATCGATAAAGAGAAGTTGCCGCCGCTGACCCAGGACGACATGCTGATGAGCATCGACTGGAACAGCCGGATTTCGCCCGAGGACAACGACCGGCGTACCGACGCGCTGATGAGCGAAGTCGCCGATCTGGCGGCCCAGCGTACGGCAATGACCGGAATCCAGCAGTTCATCTTGTCGCATACCCGCGAGCTGAGCGCTTCCGAAGCGTTGGTGTATGTCCGGGCGAAAAGTCCGGATCATCTGCCGCAGATCAAAGAGCGGCTTGAAAAGCGTCTCAAGGAACAGTATCCGGACGCGATGTTTCATTTCGAAATGGCGGGTAATATCTTCGATATGATCTTCTCCGAAACCGAACCTCCGCTGGTCGCCCGGCTGAAACCGACCAACGGGCGGGCGCCCGATCCGGATAAACTGAACGCGCTGCTGGGGGAACTGAGCCGCGCCCTGCCCGACATTTATATCGAACCGGCCGTCTGGCAGGAACACGTGTTGTTCGTGGTGAAACCCCGCGTCATGGCACTGTACGGCATCGATTACAACACGGTTTTCAGCGCGCTGAAGAAAGCCACGAACCAAAACCGACTCTTTACGATCAACGAAGGGACTTTCTCGATCCCGGTGGTCAGCGGCAACCGGTCGCAATTGTCGGCGGATATTCTGGAAACGAAAGTGACCAACGGCGCCGGCATCGACATCCCGCTCTCGATGCTGGTCGGCGAGACCCGAAGCCGCGATTTGAAAAACATCATCTCCGGTACCGAAGGCGATTTCTATCCGGTGAATATCGAAGCTTCGGATCGGCAGATTCCGCAGTTGATGAGTACGATCCGCACGGTGGTGCAGCAGAATGACGATTTCGACGTCGGTTTCTCGGGGAGTTACTTTTCGAACCGGACGATGATCGGCGAACTGATCGTCGTGCTGACCGTCGCTTTCCTGCTGTTGTTTTTTATCCTGGCTGCGCAATTCGAATCGCTGGTTCAGCCGCTGATCATCCTGTCCGAGATTCTGGTGGATATATTCGGCGCCCTGCTGATACTGTGGCTGCTCGGCGCCAGCATCAACCTGATGTCGCTGATCGGACTCGTGGTGATGTGCGGCGTTGTGATCAACGACTCGATCCTGAAAGTCGATACGATCAACAAACTGCGTAAGAACGGATATTCGTTGATCCGCGCGATCATGGAGGGCGGTTCGCGGCGCATCAAGCCGATCGTGATGACGAGTCTGACGACGATCCTTGCGGTGCTGCCGTTCCTGTACCGCGGCGACATGGGTTCCGACCTGCAGTACCCGCTGTCGTTGACGCTGATCAGCGGAATGATAGTCGGCACGGTGGTCAGCGTATTCTATGTTCCGGTGTTCTATTACACGATTTATAAAAGCAAGAAGAAACGATGACGGATTCCGGTGGAAATATTTTTTCGCGGATACCGTCCTATTCCGTCATTCTGATCATGATCGTGATGGTCGTGATCGGCGCCGGGATCATGCCGTTGCTCAATATCCAATATACGCCTTCCTCGAAGCAGAATAGCCTGAGCGTCAACTTCCGATGGAACGGGGCGTCGGCCCGGGTGATCGAAACCGAGGTGACGTCGAAAATCGAAGGCGTGCTGGCGGCCGTCAAAGGGGTCGATCACGTCAGCTCGGTGTCTTACCGGGAGGGAGGCAGAGTCATCGTATCGTTCAAAAAAAATGTCAACGTCGATGTGCTCCGATTCGAGATCGCGTCGCTGATGAGGCAAATTTATCCGAAATTACCCGAGGGCGTCTCCTACCCTTCGCTGTCGTCCGCCCCGTCCGGAGAACAGCTCTCCCCGGTGCTGATCTACACGTTGAACGCGGGCGTCCCCAGTCAGCAGATCCAGCAGTATGCCGAAGAGAACATCGTCAAGGAACTGGCCCGGATCAAAGGGGTTGGCAACATCGGTTTTTCAGGAGCTACGCCTTTCTATGTCGAAGTTTGTTTCGACCCGGATAAATTGGATAATTTCGGGATTTCGATCGACGAGCTGCACAACGGAATCAGTGCGGGGTTGGAACGCCAGGATATCGTCGGCAACATCGTCCAAGAAGACCGGCAGGGGGAAGTGAACGAAATCACCGTGATGCTCGGCAGCGGCGGCAGCCGGGTCGATTTCGAGTCGATTCCGATCAAAAATATCGACGGTACGATCGTATCGTTGGGCGATCTGGCTTCGGTGGCCTACAAAGAGCAGTTGCCGGCTTTCTATTTCAGAATCAACGGACTGAATACGATCAACCTGTCGGTGACTCCCGAAAAATACGTCAACACGATCGACCTGTCCAAACGAGTCAGGGAGCGGATGGAACAATTGGGACGAACTTTCCCTGACGGATATTCGGCGACGCTCAGCTACGATTCGTCGGACTATATCAAGGGCGAGTTGCGCAAGATCGTGTTCCGGACGGTGCTTTCGGTGATTATTCTGCTGTTGTTCGTTTTTCTGGTCAGCAGGAAATTACGCTACCTGTTCATCATCGTGGTAACGCTGGCGGCGAATATTTTCATCGCGTTCATTTTCTATTATTTTCTGAATCTGGAGATTCACCTCTACTCGCTGGCGGGAATTACCGTGTCGTTGGGGATTATCATCGACACTTCGATTATCATGATCGACCATTACGGCTATTACCGTGACCGGAAGGCGTTTATCGCCATTCTTGCGGCCGTGATGACTACGGTCGGTTCGCTCGCCATCGTATTTTTTCTTCCCGAGCAGCAGCGGGTGAACCTGGTCGATTTCTCGGCCGTGATGATCGTCAACCTGATGATCTCGATCGTCGTGGCGCTGATTTTCGTGCCGGCGTTGATGGACAAACTGCCGATCGCTCCGCGCAAGCGTAAAAACACCCGGCGGAAGATGAGGCGATTGCTGAGGTTCAACCGTATTTACGGGAGATACATTCTGTTCGGCAAACGACATAAATGGATCTTTATCGTCGTTATGATCTTGGGATTCGGGTTGCCGGTTCACCTGCTGCCCGAGCGGATCAAGACCGACCCGAATCAAGAAGACAAGTGGTGGCCGAAGACATATAACAAGACGATCGGCAGCGTATGGTATCAGGAAAACATGAAGTCGATCGTCGAGAAGTCGCTCGGCGGGAGTCTGCGGTTCTTTATGAAGAACATGTCGGGAGGGAATTATTACCGGGAGCCGCAGCGGACGACGCTGAGCATCCGAGCGGCGATGCCGGAAGGATGTACCGTGCAGCAGCTCAACGATATCATGAAGATGATGGAAAACTTCCTGAGCCAGTTCGACGAGATCGACATGTTCAAGACGAGTATTTACGGGTACAACGACGGTTCGATCGAAGTTACGTTTAAGAAAGATGCGGAGCATACCGGTTTTCCTCTTTTCCTGAAAAATACGGTAATCAGCCAGGCCATCAACTACGGCGGAGCTACATGGGGAGTCTACGGGATCGACCAGAACGGGTTCAACAATAACGTCTATTCGGGCTATAAGTCGCACCGGATCACGCTCACCGGCTACAATTACGATCAGTTGTACCGTTATGCGGAGGACGTCGTAAAGCAGATATCGAAAAACAAGCGCGTGGGCGATCCGGGGATTTACGGGCAGGTCAGATGGGGCAACAACCTGTCGCGTAACGAGTTTTACATCGCCTTCCATCCCGACCGGATCGCGCTGAACGGTATCGACCTGTACAGCCTGTACAATTCGATGCGGCAAAAGCTGTACAACGGGAACGTCGGTTCCTATTTCGACGGGGAGTCCAGCCTGCCTGTGGCGTTGGTGTCTTCGCAGCGCGACCGTTTCGACGTATGGCGTCTGTCTAACGAATACCTGCGGGTGAACGGGCAGAACGCGCGGTTTTCCGAGTTCGGCGATATCGCCAAACGGCGCACCGGAAACGACATTTACAAGGATAACCAGCAGTACCGGCTGATCGTTGCCTATGATTTCGTCGGGCCGTACGAACTGGCCGAGAAGACGACCCGCACGGAAGTGGAACGTCTCAACGACGAAGTGTTGCCGATCGGTTTCAAAGCCGAGACGGACAGCTACAACTGGGGCGGCGGCGGACCCGGCGCCAATCGCCAGTATTGGTTGATCCTACTGGTAATCACGATCATCTATTTCTGCTGCGCGGTGCTTTTCGAGTCGCTGACCGAACCGCTGATTATTCTGTCGCTGATCCCGATTTCGTTTATCGGGGTGTTCCTGACGTTCGGGATTACGGGATATACGTTCGACCAGGGCGGTTTCGCCGCTTTCGTACTGCTGTGCGGAACCGTCGTGAACGCCGGGATCTATATCATCAACCACTACAATCTGACCTGCAAGGTCGGGAACGGAGTCTCGATGCACAATTTCCTGAAAGCGTACAATCATAAGATCATTCCCATTTCGCTGACGATCCTCTCGTCGGTGCTGGGATTGATTCCGTTTCTTTACGACGGCGAGTCCGAAGTATTCTGGTTCGCCTTCGCCGTCGGCACGATGGGCGGCATGTTGTTCTCGGTGATCGCGCTGGTATTCTTCCTGCCGTTGTTCGTTCCGGTCGGCCTCAGGCAGCGGCGCAAGCGGCGTAAAAAGCTTGCCGCTACCGCTGCTTGACGAGTTCCGTGATCTCCCGTCCGAAAACTGCTTCGGTTTCCGGTTGCGCGATGTTTTTTTGGGGGGATAATCTATGTGTAGATAATCCGTATCTTACGTCTTGTTATCGAGACTGTCGTTTGAGGTGGTAGACGATCAGTACGGGATTGTCGTTTTCGCTGATTTTCGCGGCGATTCGTTGCAGTTCGTCGCTTTGTCTTCCGTTGTTTTTGCAGATGGTTTCGGCGTTGTCGCGAAAACTCGACGGAGTCATGACCGAGACGAAATAGTCGTCCGCTCCGTAACAAGCCGTGTGCGGAATGAATGGAAAGCCGTTCAGTCGTTCCGCATTGTAACCGTCGGCTACGTAGGTTCCTCGCTTAGCCTGCTTATCCCACAAAATCGATCCGCCGAGGTATTCGAACAGGATATACCGGTCGTTTTCGACCAGCCCGCGGATATACCGGAAATTCCGTTCGGCGGCCCGTTGCCTGATCTCTTCGAAATCGGTCTCCTTCTTTCCCGACTTGTAACTTTTCCCTTCGTTGAAATAGGTGATAACGTAGCAAGGCTCCCACGTGCCGTTCCGGTATCGAAGGATGGTATCGCTCAGCGGCAGCATCACGTGGTATGCATCGCCGTCGCGGCCGACCGGATTGGACGAATAGGAACTGTTGCCATGCCAAGTCAGTCGGGTTTTGCGGTACGGCTTCTGTTTTTTCAGGTTTGCCGGGTAGGTGGCGAGCAGATCCCGGCGGATCGGATTGATTCCGTAGCAGGCTATCACGGTGTTCGAATCGGCGGGACAAAGTCGTTTGGCATTATTCAAAGTCGAATCCATATCGGTTTCTGTGTCGGGTATATATTGGCCGTCGAGTCCGTAACGGAAAACTTTTCGTTTGGCTTGATCGACGATAACTGCTTCTTGAGAATAAGGATCGACATACCAGGTCTGTAGTCCAAGGTATTCGCCAGGGCCGCGTCCCGGTCTTCCGATCCGGTTCAGGTATTTCCCCCGGTTATCGAAAACGAGGATTTCAGGCATAAATCCGACAACCGACGAGGTGACGAAAAATTTGTCGTCGTAGCATTGTATGTCGATAATATTGCTCAACAGACTGCTGTCGCCGGTTTCGAGCGGGATAAAATCGCAGGATTCGATCAGAGAGTCGAGTTGTTCGATGGTTGCCGAAGTTACATTTTCTTTCGAAATATATTCGCCGTTGTAAACGATCGGTCGGTTGTCAGAAGTACAACCGGTTAGCAATAAAGATGATAAAAGATATAAAATTCTGTGTTTTAAGTTCATGGTTATAGTTATTCGTTTATAAGGAAAGAAGCTGCCGGAAAAATCCGACAGCTTGCAAAAAAAAAAGTGATCCTATCGGAAGCCATCATTAATAATATGGTAGCCGGCTTGGGATGGGTCGCAGCAACTTCCCAAATTATAACGCTGACAAGAAGAAGTTTCATAACCGATAGTATAAGTCATACCTTCTAAATATCTACCATCGAATAAAACTCCTCTTGAAAATTTAAGTTGACCTGTTTGTTGACATACTACGGTTTCAGTTGTCGTACCGGGATCTTTGTCCAGAATGGCATTGGCAACCATCCCTGCACATTCCCAGCCTGGATATTCTCCTGCTGATATGGCTTCGATATTGGCTGCCAATAAATCGGTTGTCGCTGCGGCATTTTTCATACACAGCGAAGTCGTTACGGTTCCCGCCAACAGTAGGGCGCCCACGAAAATCAATCGTTTCTTCATGATTTTTGAAATTTAAATAAGTTAATAAATGAATTAATTTATCCTCTCCTTGGAATTGGATCGGATGGTTTATTTATTTATAATCTGATATTTACATACTTTTCCGTCGGGCGTTATTCCTTCGATAGCGATATCGTATTGCTGGTTTTTATGATCGTTTGAGTAGAATTCGATTTGGGCGGTGCCGTCCGGGCCGATTTGCAGATAAGGGTTCCAGTACAGCGTAGTACGGATATCGGGTTTTTCGTCGGCGATCTTTTCGGGTGTGTCGTATATCGGACTGTAGAACTCGACGCTTTCGGCATAACCGATTGTGCGGTACATTTTTATTTCGGATCTAATAGCAGAAACCCCTTCTTTTAGGATGATTTCTATGTGGTACGGATACTCTCCTATCATTGCTGTTTCTGTTTTGTGTATATGGTTGATATATAGGACATCATCAACGGTGTAGTCAGTTAAATCACTCAAAGCGCATCCCTTTCCGTTAAGCGATAATGAAACGGGAGCATAAAACATATCAAAAGCCAACTCTTGAGGTATTGGCAACCCTTTTCTTTTTACAAACAAATCCCCCCCCACCCTTACAACCGAAGGCAGGAACACTATATAATTATACAGGGACATTGGTTTGTACTTAGCGAGCGCGGTTGTATCGTATAGCGTACCGTAACTGTTCGCCTTTGGTTTTCTAGGGTCCACAGCCCTTACGACTGCCCCCGGGAGTTCGTATACCTTCTCTCCGTTCAAATCGAGAAGACCTTTTTTCGTATTTTCGAGATAGCGGTTCATTGCGTTTTTTTCCGTTTCCGGTTCGAAAGGATTCTTTCTCAGGAAGGCAGGTCTCGGATAGGATTCTTCGATGGCAACCGCCTGCACGGGCTTTCCCCTCCTGGTCTTCGCCGTCACCATGAACAGGGTGGTGTCCCGGAAGTCGAGCCCGTCGATCAGGAAGTTTCCCCGTTCGTCTGCGACCGCGGTTCCGAACACGTTTTCTCTGTTAAGGGCTACGGCGGTCACCCTGGCCAGCGGCGCGTCCTTTCCCATCATTCCGGTCACGTGTCCCGCGATGAACTGCCCGTGCTCGCAAAACCGCTCGGGCCTGAACGCGGCGGTGTCTGCGATCTTCGCGAAGTCGAACCTTCTCCACCCGCGCGTACGCATGAGCAGATCCCTGTGATGCCTGGTCGCAGGGGATTCGTCGCGGAAGTAATACCCCGGATTGCGGACATATCCTCGTATATCGGAAGTCATCAGCAGGTTCGCGCGAATGTCCTCTCCGAGCGAATCGGTCGCGACGGTTTTCCTGTCCGTCACGCTGACCGAGCAGTCTGCCCCCAGCGGCGTCGAGTCAGCCGCAGTCAGCCTGATCCGGATAACGACTTTCTGCCTGGGCTCGTAGCGCGGTTTGTCGGAGGCCGCCTCCCACCTTTCCCGGTCGTGCGGATGGGCCACGAACAGGATTCGCTCGCTGCGCGTCCTGAGCGAGCTGTCGATCAGCACGAGGTGGAGTATTCCCTCGGGTATCGAATCGGTCTTCCACCGTCCGGTCGGATTCATCGGGTTCAGGTTTTGTATTCCGATGCATTTTCCACGGACGTGCGCGACGACGGTCATGGGTTCGAACTCCTTGTCCGGATCTCGGTTTACCCGGTAACGGACTTCGTCCGGGGTCTGCACGGCCGCGAGCGCATACCCGTCGTCGTCGACTTCAGGGAGCTCTACGCGCAGCGTATCCCCCGTGCGCGCCGCCACGGTCGCAACGTAGCGTTCCCCTGTCTTCGGGATGATCAGAAACGATCCCATTCCGTCGTGCTCGCTGGCGAATCGGGCGACGGTATCCCCGTCCTTAGTCGTTACGACGCCTTCGACCTCGGCCGTGCGTGCGTCCGATCGTTCGGCCCTGAAAGCGACGATCTGCGGCACGCCGGGCACGAGGTCTCCCCCTTCAGGCATAAACTTTACGGCCACGCGCACGGAGTCCTCGGGAAAGAAGAACTCTTTTTTGAAGAAGAGCTCGCCCTGGTCTATCGCGGTGCTTACGTACCCTCCTTGCCGTATGGAATCGGGCGGCAGGTCTACGAATACGGCTCCTGTTACGGTGGTTTTCTGCTGCGCTCCGGATATTCGTTTGCCATTGCGGTCGAACACCTCGAACCGGACGTTTACGTCCGGATAGGGTTCGCTGTCCGGGCCGGTGAATCGCACGATGGCCTGGGGGGTTCCGTTTTTGGGATCGGTGTATGTTACCGCGGCGTTTACGCGTCCGGATAGGGAGTTTCCGATGCGGATGTTCCTTTGGAAGAAGAATGCGGGGTCGAAGTTCGTCATCCATCCGGTGTATGCCCGGAGCGTATAATCCCCTGCAGGGAATACGTGTGGAATCTCGAAGTTGTTGGCGAAACCGCACGAATCCCGCTTTATTTTCTTTGCGAGCACGGTTTTTCCTTTCCGGTCTACGATGTCTACGTATATGAAGTTGGACAGGGTGTCCGTCCTGTGCTCGGTCGCATCCACGAGGTATGCCTTGAACCAAATTTTGTCTCCGGCCCCGTAGTAGGGTTTGTCCAGATGAAGCCACAACTTCTCCTGATGGCGGGCACGCTCCGCCTGGAGAAAATCGACGATACGAAACGGAATCTCTGTCGGATCGGCGGCCCGCAACGGGATCGACGAAAGAATCGATAATAAAATTAAGAAAGATCGGAGAGTTGTTTTCATATTTCGCATAATTATTTTTATATTCATAGTGAAGTTAATTAATATTACGGAATATTGCAAAGCGCTTCTATGAAATTGCGTATTTCGACACGAGGGTGCTGTATAAACAAAAAAAGCCTGCATGAATCGCACATGCAGGCCCTGTTCCCGAACAGATAAACTATCGGACGTTATAAGCCGGGTTAGAGCAGTTGGAATTTGTAGAGTTTTGCGCCGTCGTCGGCGATGCTGACGCCGTAGACGACATTCTCGTCTTCTTGATAATAGATTTTGGTCAACGGTTTGTCCGATTCGTAGCAGGCGACCGGATTGCCGTTCCAGTCGAAGACCATCAGGTAGTCGCAGTCGTCGACGCCGGCCCGGTGTTTCTCAATGGATTTACCCGAATAGATGGCGCAGAAACGGTCGTTCCCCGCCGATACGTCGTAAAATCCGTTTTTGTTGGTGCGGCGTATGCTGACTACCTCGCCTTCGATCACGACGTCCGCATAATGGAAATCGAGGCTGCATACGTTGACGATCGAGTCGTTGCGGATCGCGCTGATGTCGATCAGCCCGCCGTTGTAGTTGACGTAGACGAGACGCCGGTGGTCGGGGCTGATGGCGAGCCGACCGCTGAGACAGATCCTGCTTTTGATGTGGTTGTCCAGTTTCCGGTACTCTTCCCGCACCGGGTATTCGCCGAAAAACCGGACGCTGCTGTCGGCCGTATTATAATACAGGTACATTCCGCCGTCGACACATCCCGTGAAGATAACGCACCGGTCACCCCCGACGGCTGAAATATAGGGACCGTATTCTTTCGGAGCAGGGAAAAAACGCTGGACGGAATCTCCGTTTGACGAGATTTCGATCACATAACGCTTGTTGCTTTCGACGGCCGTAATTTTCCCGTCTCCGGATGGAGAGAAAGCCGACATTTGCAGTACTTCGCCCGGCCCGTTGCCTTTCCGCAGCAGCACTTTCCGAGTGTTGTCTCTCAGATCGACCGAAATAACGACGTCCTTCGACCCCTGACACTGTACGAAAACCACCGAATCCCGTACGGCGATGGCTTTCGGCAGGAAAGCCTCGCAGCTATCCAAATCGAGCACTTCGGTTCCTGTAATCGGCATAACGGAACCGAAATACTCGACGGGGCTTCCCGGAAGCCTTTTATCGTTTTGACAGGCGGAAAATAAGGATGCGCACAGACCGGCGCAGACGAGGGTACGCAAGGTGATCATTTGTTTCGCATGCCTTCTGTAGCTGAGTCCGGTTCACTTCCTGTCCCATGTATTATGCAATAACCAGACACATTTTCACATTCTCCGGAACCACCGCTCTCCGAATCGGCCAAAGCCTCTATATTTTTATGGAGCAGATTAACTGTTTCCGTGCTCTCATCCGACGAAAAAACGAAATAGGATACGACGGATACTACTAAGAACAGACTAACGATAGCTAAATACCAAGTTTTTTTCATTTTTTATTAAAATTGCACTACAAAAGTGCCTAAGACTCTGATCTTTTTTATTCCTTTTTTGTTCCTTTTTTATGCCGTTCGGAATTTATATTATTACATTTGTCCTCACAGATATTATCTAATAACTTAAATATATGAAAATAAGGTTAAGAATAAGTTTAGTCGTGGCTATTATTGCCGTTGTGGGATTACTGTACCTGCAATATGTTTGGATTCAAAAGTTATATTTGATTGAACAAAATCGTATTCGAATTACAGCACTCTCCGTGTTGGATGTTGTAATGGCAGATGAACTTGTAACAAGCAGTCTTGAATGGCAAAAACGGTATTTTGACAGAGGCAAAACCCTTCCTCATTCTACGATTTCTTATGATATTGAGGGTTTGGAAATTGTTGTGATTCGAGAAGGGTTTCCTAAAATCAGAAAAAAGTATGATTCGAGAGATGAATTTTTCCGTTTTCAGCGATGGAATTTAGCCAGATACCATTTCAGCGGAATGAACCTTTCTCGATTGGATTCTGCCTATGCAAAACATTTGGCAAAGTACGATATCAAACTGCCGTATGTTATCGAAAAGATAGACTGTGCGACGCAGAAGCCTATCGGGGGCGACTGTCAGTCGGGAGGTCAGCAAGAATTACGGGCTCGTGACCGATTCGCTGCCGTTGGGGATCGACGGCAAGGCCGCGCTGGTCGTCCGTTTCGACAATTCGTATTCGGCGATGTTCCGCCATATGCAGCGTTTTCTGGTGTCGTCCATCGAGATCGTCGTAATTCTCATTCTGATCCTGTACTTCTTGATCTATACGATATTTTATCAGAAACGGGTGTCCGAACAACTCAAGAACATGTCGCACGAGATGAGGAATCCGATCGCGTTCTTACAGCGGGTGCTGGATTCACTGCCCGATGCCCAGCGGCGGAGCAGGCTCGTGAAGGTCGGCGAATTCAAAATCACGCTGGCCAATCTAATGCTCGATAAGTTGTTGACGATCAAGAAAGCGAGAATCGACATACATCCCGAAGAGTTCAGCGTCCGGCAGTTGCTCGACAACGTGATGATGCAGTACGAACTGATGCTGGAACCGACCGGCAAAATCAAGTTGGAGTACGAGACGACGCAGGAGTTGATCACTGCCGACAAACTGTGTTTTCTGAACGCGATCGTCAATCTGGTGGACAATGCGATCAAGTATTCGTCGGGAGCTCCCGACATATTCGTGCGGTGCTTCACGGCCGGCGATTACTTGTGCGTTTCGGTGACCGATCACGGCGTCGGCATTCCGAAGAAATACCTCAAACGGATCTTCCGGCGCGAGTTCCGCATCCCGAAAGGCAAGACGGTACGGTGCACCGGATTCGGTATCGGCCTGAGCTACATTAAGATGATTGCCAAAGCCCACAAAGGTAAGATCACGGTCAGCAGTATTTACAAAAAAGGTAGTACCTTTACGCTATCGATACCCAAAAATAGATAAGGATTATGGATTCTCAAATTGCCAGTTATTCGTTATTGTATGCGGAAGACGACCAATGGTTGGCGGAACCGATTATCGCCAGTTTGCAAAAGGACGGGTATGAAGTGATCTATGCTCACGACGGTTTCGATGCGCTGGCCAAATACAGACGGTTGCATCCCGACATCATTTTGCTCGACATACGAATGCCCGGACTGGACGGATACGAGGTCGCCAAGGAAATCCGGAAGGAAGACCCCGGAGTGCCGATTTTGTTCCTGACCGTTCTGTCCGATCCGAAAGATGCGATCAAGGGATTGAGCGTCGGCGCAGACGATTACATCCGCAAGAGCGTTGCGGTGGAGGAATTGAAAGCCCGTCTGATTTCGAAACTGCGGAACCAGCGTCCGAAGTTGAAACGGATTCTCGATATCACACCGCGCACGACGCTCAATACGATCAGTCACGAGATTACCATCGACGGCGCCGTTCACAAGCTGACGCAGAAAGAATACGAGTTGATTTACCACTTCTGCCATCACATGAACGTGATTCACGAAAGACCGGCGTTGGAAGATCTGCTGTGGCCGGGAAATACGAACGGAAACAATTACCTGAATAAATGCATTTCGAGCGTCCGCGGGATTTTGCGCCGCGACGATGCGATCCAGATAATTACTTACAACCGGGCCGGTGTGATGTTCTGCATCAAGGATTCCGAAGAGACGGAGGAAAAGCAGGAAGGTTGTCTACAGGAATAATCGGTCTGCGGATATAAAATAAACGATACGGACGACCGCGCGGTCGTCCGTATCGTTTATTTCGAATCGTTCGGTTTAATATTCCTCTTCGTTGAAGAAAAAGTCGTCTTTGCTCGGGTAATCGGGCCAGATATCTTCGATGCTTTCGTAGATCTCGCCTTCGTCCTCGATCTCTTCGAGATTTTCGATGACTTCCAGCGGGGCACCCGAACGCGTAGCGTAATCGATCAATTCGTCTTTAGTGGCAGGCCACGGAGCATCTTCCAGTTTCGACGCCAATTCTAATGTCCAGTACATGATCGTATGAGTTTTTGGTTATATATTCGGATTTTAGTTTGCAAAATTAAAAAAAAATTCATTTATCGTACACCCAGAGTATTTCTTTTACGTTAAAATCTTCGGTGAGCCTGCGGCCGAGGACGTAAAAGTAGTCCGATAAACGATTGATATACTGTCTAATGTATTCGTTCACAGTGTATTGTTCAGACAGGGTCAGGACGATCCGTTCCGTTCGGCGGCAAATCGTGCGGCAAATGTGGCACAGCGATACGGCCGGGTGTCCGCCGGGCAGCGTGAATTTCGCGATCGCCGGCAGCGTAGACTGCATGGCGTCGATCCGGTTTTCGAGAAACAGCGCTTTTTCGGGGCCGAATTCCGGCAGGTATTTAGGCGCTTCGCCTTCGGTCGCCAGGTGAGAGGCAGCCCGCATCAGATGGTCGAGCACCGCCAGCAGGTCGTCCCGGTAAGGCGACAGGCGGGGCGTGTCGTCCAGATTGTCGCGCAGGTAGGCGGTAAAGGACATCAGTTCGTCCACGGTGCCGTATGCCTCGAGGCGGGGGTGATTTTTGGGAACCCGCTGGCCTCCGACCAGGGAAGTGGTTCCTTTGTCTCCTTTTTTCGTGTACACTTTCATCGTTCGGAATGTTTAATAGGTTATATGCGGTAGTGTTGGGGCGGAAGTTTGGGGTTGAAAAAGTAAATCGTCATGACGCGCCGGTCTACGCTGACGCACGGGTAATGCTGCCAGATCTGTTGCGCGAAGCGCCAGTGGCGCGCGCTCCGGTGCGGAGACAGGATGACCATGCAACCTTTGTCTTCCGAGACCCGGTGCGCCGTCGCCGCGATGGTTTCCAACGTCACGTCCGGAAGCAGTATGCAAAGGTTGCGCCCGGATGCCGGTTTCGGAGGGCCTACGTTCGGGATCAGCGTAAAACTGTCCAGCCGGCAATGCGTGTAAAGGTTCTGGATTTTCACCGCGTGCCGGTGCCCTACCCGCTTGCTGCGCAGTGCGTCGTAAAGCGTCGTATCGCAACCGGTAATCCGGTCTTTCATAAATACGTTCCGGACAATGCCGTACATGAACGGCGAATGGATGCCGTGTCCTCGCCAATGGCGGACATGGATGTGCGCCCTGACCCGGAAGTAGCCTCTGAAAAGGCGTTGTTTTATCTTTTTAATACCGTTCATAGCCTTTATTTATTTCCGAGCATCTGTCCGGCCAGATGTCCGGTCGAATAGGCGATCTGCAGGTTGTATCCGCCCGTATCGGCGTCGATGTCGAGTAATTCGCCCGCGAAATAGAGCCCTTTTACCAGACGCGATTGCATCGTTTGCGGATCGACCTCTGCGGTCGAGACGCCGCCGGCGGTGACAATGGCCTCCTCGAACGGGCGATAGTCGCTGATCGGCAGCCGGAAAAGTTTCAGTTGCCCGACGATTTTATCGAGTTCCGGAGCTTTTACGGCATTTAGCGGCAGCCGTTCGGGTATTTGCAGACTGGCTGCGAACGGACGGATCAATTGTGCGGGAAGCAATTTGCGCAACAGACTGCTCAGCGGCGCCTGCGGGCCGAGTGTTTCGGCTTCCCGGGCGATCCGTTCTCTCAACTGGGTCGGGTTCAGCGCCGGTTTCAGATCGAGGTCGACGGCGACTCGCTGTCCGTCGATTAGCGCGTCCACGGCCTGACGGCTCATCCGCAGGGTCACAGGGCCGCTGACGAAAGGGGTGAATTCGAGTTCGCCGAATTCCTGTTGAACGTAGCGGTCGTCGATCGCCAGGCGGGCGGATATGTTTTTCAGGCGCAAACCTTTCAGACTCTCCGCAAACGGGAGCGACGTTTCGAGCGGAGTCAGCGACGGCCGGATTTCGACGATGGCGTGGCCGAGCCGGTGCGCCAGCAGGTAGCCGTCGCCCGTGGAGCCGGTAGCCGGATAAGAAGCGCCTCCCGTGGCGAGCAATACGCAGGAGGCCGTCACCCGTTCCGAGTCGTTTCGGGCCGTGCTTAGCGTAACTCCCGAAACCCGGCCTCCCGCGGTGTGCACTTCGGTCACCCGGGTATGGCATACGATCTGCGCTCCCTGTTCCCTGCTCCACCGCACATGGGCGTCGGCAATGTCCCAGGCGCGTCCGCTGGCGGGGAAAACCCGTTCTCCGCGTTCGATGGTCAGCGGAACGCCGATCCGTTCGAAAAAAGAGACTGTTTCCCGGTTGCCGAACCGTGCCAGCGCAGGGGCGAAAAAGTCGGAAGAGCTGCGGACTTTTTGCAGGAATTCCTCCGGCCGCCGCATGTTGGTCAGGTTGCAGCGGCCTTTGCCGGTGATCCGGACTTTCCGCTGCGGCTTTTCCATCTTTTCGCAGACCAGGACGCTGAATCCGGCCTGTGCGGCTATCCCCGCAGCCATGATCCCGGCGGCCCCTCCGCCCGCTATGATAAGGTCGAAATTCCTCAATTCCGTAAAATTTTCCACAAAGATAAAAATTTCGGAGTGTTTCTTTCCGGTTCCCGAAAAAATCCGTAGATTTGCGATCCCCAATAGCTCTAAGGAAGATGTTAAGCAGAAGATTATTAAGGATTAAGATTGTCAAAGCTCTTTATTCGCATTTTAAGTCGGAGTCGGACTCCCTGATCGTTTCGGAAAAAAATCTGCTGTTCAGCATCGATAAGACCTACGAGCTTTACCATCAGTTGCTGTGGCTCGTCGTAGACGTGGCGAATTACGCCGAAAACCGGATCGAACTCGGGCGCCGCAAAAAACTGCCTACCCCCGAAGAATTGAATCCGAATACCCGATTCGTCGATAACCGCGTGATCGCGGCGATCCGGGACAGCGAAGAGCTGACCGATTACCTGCAGCGTAAAAAGCTGGGATGGGTGCAGTATCCCGAACTGATCAAGAAGCTCTATATACTGTTGACCGACAGCGATTTCTATCGACAGTACATGAACGGTTCGACGGGGTCTTTCAAAGGAGACGCCGCTCTGGTCGAAAAGTTTTATACCCGGATCGTTTGCGAGTGCGAGGCGCTGGAAGAGGTGATCGAGGAGCAATCTATTTTCTGGACGGACGATGTCGATTTTGCGACGATCATGGTGCTGCGCACGTTGTCGGACATGCGGGAGGGCCGACAGGAACTGCCGTTGCTACCCCAGTATAAGAGCGACGACGACAGGGAGTACGTCCGGGAGCTTTTCCGACATGCGCTGGTGCACTTCAGAGAATACGCCGAATACATCGGCCGTTATACCAGCAATTGGGAAGTGGAGCGGATCGCATTCATGGACAACGTGATCATGGTGGCCGCGATGTCCGAGCTGATCGCTTTCCCGTCGATTCCCGTAAAGGTTACCCTGGACGAATTCATCGAAATAGCCAAATATTACAGTACGCCGGGCAGCAGTACGTTCATCAACGGCGTGCTGGACAAGGTGGTCGAAGCGCTTACGGCCGAAAAGCGCATCCAAAAGACGGGACGCGGATTGCTGGACAAATAGCCGTGAATGGCACTCATATTGCTTCCGTTCTCATGCGGAAACCGATCGTCGTGGAAAAACAGTTTTTGATCATAGGTTTGTTATGCTTCGCTTGTTCCTGCGGAACGGGCGGCAAGAAGGTCGTCCCGGACAAAGCCGGTGCGACTGTGATCGCGTTGACCGATTCCGTAAGAACGGATACGGTCGATTTGGGGCGGATTCACGCCGGGGAAGTTATCCGCAGGGATTTGTCGCTGCGTAACGGGAGCGATCGTCCGATGATCATTCTGTCGGCGGCGACCAACTGCGGATGCACGACGGTTGATTTCGAACGGGAACCGGTGCAGCCCGGCGCGGAGGCGGGATTCGTTTTCGAATTCGACAGCAAAGGCTTCTCCGGATACCAGCTCAAACACATCACCCTGCGTACCACGCTGTCCAAACAGCCTTTTACGCTGGTCATCATCGGGGAAGTCGAATGATTTTCCGGATAAATAAAGCTGAATTTGTTCCGGAATAAGGTTGCGAAATTCCGAGAATCCGTTAACTTTGCAGAAAACTTTTAATATTGATTATTATGAATTTGACAACAATTATGCTCCAGGCTCCGGCTGCCGGAGGATCGGGCGCGTCTCTGCTGATTATGATGGTGCTGATTTTTGCGGTGATGTATTTTTTCATGATACGTCCGCAGCAGAAACGGCAGAAAGAGCTGGTGAAATTCCGTAACGCACTCGAAAAAGGACAAAAAATCATCACCGCCGGCGGAATCTACGGTACGGTCAAGGAGGTGAAAGACGTATATGTGTTGGTCGAAGTCGACAACAACGTGACGATTCGCGTCGACAAAAATATGGTGATGCGCGATCCGGCCGATCTGGCTCAGCAGGGCAAATAAGCGGGTTTTCCGTATAAAATACAAAAAAGCAGGGGATTCCCTGCTTTTTTTGTAAAGAGCGATGACGGAATCGTGATTCTTGCGAAGGGGCGTTTCATGCGATCGCCTGCCGTTGTCCAGCCAATAAAAACAGGGAGGCAACCGTTCGTTGCCTCCCTGAAAAGCAGATTTCGAAATCCTATTCCATTTCGATCATCAGCGCGTGATTCGGAATATTGTCTCCTTCCTTCACGTCGATCTTTTTCACTTTGCCGGCGAAAGTGGCTTTGATGTTGTTGTTCATTTTCATTGCTTTGAAAACGATCAGCAGATCGCCGACTTTCACTGCCTGTCCCTCGGCTACGCATACCTTCACGACCGTTCCCGGGATGGAGGATTTGATGTGCTTCGGGTTCTCCGGCTCCCACGGCTTACGTGCCAGATGCTTTTTGGTAAGCGTCGTCTGGAACGTTCCGTGCATGGTTTCCAACGTATCGTAATGATTTTTTTCCATACTTACCGGGGTTTAGAACGGAGGATTGCCGTGCTTTTTGTTGGGCTGCGAACGGTTCTTATGAGCCGATACCTTCAACGCGTGTTCGATGAACATGCGGGTTTCGGCCGGGGCGATCACCGAGTCGATGTAGCCCTTCGCCGCCGCAACGTACGGATTGGCGAATTTCTCCTTATATTCCTGAATTTTCAGTTTACGCATTTCGGCCGGATTTTCGGCGCCGACGATGTCTTTCTTGAAGATGATGTTGGCGGCGCCTTCGGGACCCATCACGGCGATTTCGGCCAGCGGCCATGCGAATACGAAGTCGGCGCGCAGGTGGCGCGACCCCATGGCGATATAACCGCCGCCGTAGGCTTTACGCAGCACGACGGTGATCGACGGAACGGTCGCCTCGCTGTACGCGTACAGCATCTTGGCGCCGTGGCGGATTACGCCGGCATGCTCCTGGTCCACACCCGGCAGGTAGCCCGGCAGGTCTTCGAGCGTTACGATCGGAATATTGAAGCAGTCGCAGAAACGGATAAAGCGGGCGGCCTTGTCCGAAGAGTCGCAGTCGAGCACGCCGGCCATCACCAGCGGCTGGTTTGCGATGAAACCGACCGTTTCGCCGGCGACGCGTCCGAAACCGACCACGATGTTGGCTGCGAACAGTTCCATCACTTCGAGGAATTCGCTCTCGTCGACCAACGCCTTGATTACGTCGCGCACGTCGTACGGTACGGTCGGGTCGTTCGGAACGATCGACGTGATGTCGTACTGCGGCAGCGGAGCCGCCGGAGCGATCTTTTCGGCTTTGGTCGTGTTGTTCATCGGGATCATCGAGATCAGCTTGCGGATCTGGACGAAGCACTCTTCCTCGCTCGTGGCGAAAAAATGAGCGTTGCCGGTCATTTCGCTGTGTACGCGCGCGCCGCCGAGTTCCTCCATCGAGATCTCTTCGCCGAGCACGGTTTTGATTACTTCGGGGCCGGTGATAAACATTTTCGAAATATTTTCGACCACGAATACGAAGTCGGTCAGCGCGGGCGAATAAACGGCGCCGCCGGCGCAGGGACCCAGGATCACCGAAATCTGCGGGATCACGCCGCTGGACAGCGTATTGCGGAAGAAAATCTCCCCGTAGCCGGCCAGCGCGTTGACCCCTTCCTGAATACGCGCTCCGCCGGAGTCGTTGATTCCGATCAACGGAATGCGCATGTTCAGGGCATAGTCCATGATTTTGGTGATCTTACGTGCATGCATGAAGCCGAGCGAACCGCCGGCAACCGTAAAGTCTTGTGCGAATATGGCGATCGGTTGGCCGCAGATCATTCCGGTGCCGATAATCACGCCGTCACCCGGAAGCGATTTGTCCTGCATACCGAAATCCCGGCCGTCGTGTTCCACGAAAATGTCGTATTCATGGAACGATCCCTCGTCCAGCAATGCGATGATACGCTCACGCGCGGTGAGTTTTCCCATCGCCTTTTGCTTTTCTATGGCTTTGGCTCCGCCGCCATAAAAAATTTTCTCTTTCCGATGCTGGAGTTCGAGAACTTTTTCATCCTCTACTGACATAGAATAATTGATTAGGTTAATACTGTAAAGTCTCTTTCAAAATAAACCAATTCGTATGTTTGGGCGTGGCAAGTTTACGAATTTTTTTCCCAAATCGAAAACTTATCCCCGCTTTTCGCATTCGCTCAGATCATATCTTCCTGATATACAAACATTCCTTCGAATGCCGGCAGATCCGGCGTCCGCTCTTCGAAAATTCCGTAGACGGCAGATCCCGAACCGGACATGGAAGCATAAAGAGCCCCGGCCCGATAGAGTTCTTCTTTGATCGCCGCGATCGTCGGATGAATGCGGAAAACGGATGTCTCGAAGTCGTTGACGATGCGTCCTTTCCATTGCCGGAGCGGCAGCCCGAACAAATCGCCGAGCCGGCTTTCGGGCCGTGCGGGCGCGACGCCTGCGTAGGCTTCGGCCGTACTGACCGATTCGTCCGGTTTGACGATGACCAGCCTGTGTCCGATCGGCGAACCCGCTACGGGAGCGAGGATTTCTCCCCGGCCGGTAACGAGCGTCGGCCGGCCGTCGATAAAGAACGGAACGTCGCTTCCCACCTGCGCCGCCAAACGGATCATCTGTTCGGCCGTCAGCGGAACGCCGAACAGTTCGGCCAGCCCTTTGATCGTAAGAGCGGCGTCGGCCGAACCTCCGCCGAGACCCGCCCCCATCGGGATCGTCTTGTGTAGGTGCATTCGCACGCCGCCGATCGGACAGGCTTCGCGGAATGCCCGGTAAGCCCGGACGCAGATATTGCGTTCGGGATCGACGCCCGTTTCCAGTCCCGACGAAGTGAACGAAATATCGTCCGTCGCATCCGGCAGTATTTCGAGGGCGTCGCACAGTCCTCGCACCGGGTACATGACGGTTTCGATATCGTGATAGCCGTCGGTCCGTTTCGCAACGACGCGCAGGCCGATGTTGATCTTACAGTTCGGAAAAAGTAGCATATCCAGACATTTTGGGGTAAAAATAGGGAAAAGTATCCGGAAACGGGCATTTCGTCCGCCGTTTTTCCTACGGAATTTAGCTATCTTTGTAACACGATTGTCGTACTATGCAGTTTCGTACACCTATAAATATAACACCGTGCGGTTTCCGAATCGGGTATGCGCAGCGGGGATTGTTGCTCGGCTCCTGTTTTGCGGAAAATATCGGGATGCGGATGAAACGTTATAAGTTGCCCGTCGTCTTCAATCCGTTCGGAATCCTGTTCAATCCGGCTTCCGTGGCCCGGACGCTGACCCGTCTCGATTCGGGGAAGCTTTACGAAGCGAACGACCTGACCCGAAGCGGCGACCTGTGGGTCAGTTTCGATCATCACGGTTCGCTGGCTTCGGTCGACCGGGACGAAGCGTTGAAAACGATCAATCAGGCGGTACAGTCCGGCGCCCGGGCGCTGCGCGAGGCGGGATATCTGATCCTGACGTTGGGTACGGCATGGGTTTACCAACTCCGGGAGACCGGAGAAATCGTTTGCAACTGTCACAAACGACCGTCCGGCGAATTTTTACGGCGGCGATTGTCGGTCGACGAAGTGGTCGGGGGGTTCGTCCCGTTGCTGGAAGGGCCTTTGAAAGACAAGCCGGTAATCTGGACGGTCAGCCCGGTGCGTCATCTGGGAGACGGCCTGCCTGAGAACGCGCTGAGCAAATCGACGCTGATCGTGGCCATTCACCGGTTGATCGAACGTTATCCGCAGTGTTGTTATTTTCCGGCTTTCGAAATCATGACGGACGACCTGAGGGATTATCGTTTTTATGAAAAGGACATGGCCCACCCTTCGGAAGTAGCGGTCGATTATATCTGGGAACAGTTCTGCTGCGCGGCGCTCGATCCTTCCTGCACGGGGGTGTTCCGGAAGATCGATGCGCTGAATCGAGCGCTCGCACACCGTCCCTTGAACCCGGAAAACCCGGCCTATCGAGCCTTCCGGCATCAGAAAGCCGCGGAAGTCCGCGCATTGCAGCAGGCGTATCCGGATCTCGATTTTTCCCGCGAATTAAATTTTTTCGAGTCATGAAACGCAGCCTGACATGTCCGCAGTGCGGCGCCAGGGTGCGCATACCCTGGTTCTGGGCGATCGGGATCGAAGGAATTTTCCGTTGCCGGCAGTGCCGGTTGCCGTTCAAGACCGGTTACAAGACGGGCGCTATCCTGTCGGCGGTTTCGCTGAGCCTGAGCATGGCGCTCGTACAACTGATGGTATACGTATTCAGCATCTATTCAATGATTTTTTTCGCGCTGCTGCTGATTCCGTTGTGGATTTTTATCGCATTTCACCTGCGCCGCGCATATATGATCCGCAAAATAAAAAGAAGGATTAAATCGGTTGAAAAACAGAGCGTTGATTCTTCCGAAGCGTCCGGCTTCGAATAAACGCCGCATTCGTGCGTAAGACAGCGTATCCGATTCGGAAACTTTTTATACTTTTGTGAGTCTAAACGATTTTCCGGAGATGAAATTAAACCGATTTTTTATTCCCGCCTGCCTGATCCTGTTGGTTCATACCGGTGCCGCCGCCCAGAGCGTCGGAAAACCCAAATTAGTGATCAATATCGTTATCAGCCAGATGCGGTACGAATACCTGGAACGTTTCCGCGATAATTTCTCGGAAAACGGCTTCCGCACCTACCTCGACAGCGGGGTCAACTTCACCAATGCCCGTTGCAATTACATGCAGACCAATACGGTCGCCGGACTCGCCACGCTTTCGACGGGCACCAATCCGGCCGGGCACGGAGTCGCGTCGGAAAGTTGGTACAACTATACGACCAACGACAGCATTAACCTGATTGCGGACGACAAAGTGAAGGGATTGGATTGCGAAGAGGGCGAAAACCGCTTTTCTCCGTTGAACCTGACTGCCGCCACGTTGGGAGACCGCCTGCATGAAAGCGATCCGAAATCGAAAGTCGTGGCCGTTGCCGAAGATCCTTATTCGGCCGTAATCAGCGGCGGTTCGACCGGGAGCGCTTTCTGGCTCGATCCGGGAAAGGGGCAATGGGTGTCGAGCAGCTATTATTTCGAGAACCTGCCTTTCTGGGTCAAGAAATACAACGAAAAACGTTTCGCGTCGAGCCTGCTCGACCGGGAGTGGGTGCCCGACAAATCGTTCGCCGCATATAAGAATACCGATACGACCGTGCTCAATTTCAGCGCCCGGCCGTCCGGTTTCAAGAATTTCTTCCGCAGCATCTTGAAGATATTTAAAAAAGAACCCGAAAAGTACGATCTGGCCTCGCTGCTCTATACGCCGTTCGGCAACATGTTGGTGACCGATTTCGCGCGCGAAGCGATCATCCTGGAAGAACTGGGCAAGGACGACCATACCGATCTGCTGACCGTTTGCTACGATTCGCCCCGGTTGATATGCGAGTATTTCGGACCGCAGTCCATCGAAGTGGAGGATATGTATTACAAGCTCGACCGGGAAATCGGCGAGCTGACGGGCTTCGTACAGGCGCAGTTCAAGCCGGGAGAGGTCGTGCTGGTGCTCACTTCCGACCACGGGAGCAGCAATACTTACCGGGAGCAGAGCCGGATCCCCGGGGGACAGTTCAACGTCGATCAGTTCAAGCTGATCATGAACGGTTTCCTCAGCGCTCAGTACGAACCGGGCAACTGGATTCTCGGATACAGCAGCAGGCAGTTGTACCTAAATCGAGAAATGATCTATAAGTACGGATTCAATCTGGCGGAAGTCCAGGCGCGCGCGGCAGCGTTCGCCCTGCAGTTCCGGGGCGTATCCGGCGCGCTGACCTCGACCGATCTGCAGAGCGGCGCGTTCGGGAGAGGATACGGCGAAAAAATTCAGAACAGTTTCTACCCGAAGCGGTCGGGCGACGTTGTGATCAACTTGATGCCGGGCTGGATCGAACAGCGCGAGCACGCCGTATCGTTGTCCGGATCGCTTTATGAATACGATACGCACATTCCGTTGCTGTTTCTGGGTAGCGGCGTTCCGGCGGCGGCTGTGGAACGGGATGTGGAGTTGTCCGACGTCGCGCCTACCCTGGCACGCATCATGCAAATTCCGCTTCCGGACGCCGTAACGGGAAAAGTGCTCGAAGAAGTTGTTAAATAGTTTGAAGAGATGACGATTAACGAAATGCAGGACGAGATCGTCGAAGAGTTTTCCGTATTCGACGAGTGGCTCGACAAATACGAGTACCTGATCGAACTGAGCCGGGAGCTGCCGGCGATCGACGAGAAGCACCGGGTCGAACAGTATCTGATAAAAGGATGTCAATCCAGGGTGTGGGTCGACGCCGAGTTGAAGGACGACGGACGGATCTATTTCACCGCCGACAGCGACGCGATTATTACCAAAGGGATCATCGCGCTGCTGATCCGGGTGATGAACGGCCGGACGCCGGATGAGATCATCGACGCGGATCTTTATTTCATCGACCGGATCGGGTTGCGCGAGAACCTGTCCCCTACCCGGGCGAACGGGTTGCTGGCGATGATAAAGCAGATGAAACTGTACGCGCTGGCGTACAAAAGCAAAATGTAAGTCAACCGTTATGACGACACCTCAGGATATCATGCGGATGGAACAGGATATCGTTCTGACGCTGAAAAATATTTACGATCCGGAAATCCCGGTCAACATTTACGACTTGGGGCTGGTTTACGAAATCGACGTCGAGCCGGACGGAACGGCTAATATCCGAATGACGCTGACGGCTCCGAACTGTCCGATGGCGGATCAGTTGCTCGAAGAGGTCAATGAAAATGTCGCCAAAGTGGAAGGAATCACTTCCGTCAACGTCATTCTGACGTTCGATCCGCCTTGGGATCGCAGCATGATGTCGGAAGAAACCCTGCTCGATCTGGGCTTAATGTAAACCGGCGTTATGGCATCGTCCGCAGGCAAAATCGAAGAACTGATCCGATTGGTCTGGTGCAGGCAGCTCTACACCGGCGTCGGGGGGCCTACGTTCGGCGTCATCGGGCACGGCAGGGCCAATCCCGACGAAGGGATGGAGTTGCTGGACGTTCGGTTCGAATTGGACGGAACGGTTTATCGTGGTCCCGCAGCGATCCATGAATACGCTTCGGACTGGTATAAGCATGCCCATCACGAAGACCCCGGTTACGATCACTGCGTGTTGAACCTGGTCGTTCACGACGACGCAGTTATCTGTCGCGCCGACGGTTCGGTGATTCCCAACGCGGCGATCGTTTTCCCGCGGGAACTGGCCGAATGCTACGAACGGTTGCTTGGCGAAAGCGGTTCATACAGGTGCGGCGCCTTGTTGGCCGGAATGCCGGAGGTAAAGCGGTACAACCTGCTTACGGAATTGACCTGCGAGCGTCTCGAGCGTAAATACGACGAGTTTCTGCAACGTTACCGGCAGGCGGATAACAACTGGAACGAAGCGTTTTACGTTTCGCTGTTCAGGGCGGTCGGGGCCGGGTCCAACCGCGAATCCTATGAGCGACTGGCGCGAACGGTATCTTTTACGCAAATCTGTCGGGTGCGGGAGTCCGTCGCGTCGGCCGAAGCCCTGTTGTTGGGTGCGGCCGGATTGCTGGAGGCGGAGCCTTCGGACGACTATTCCGATAAACTGCGATACGAATTCAAACATCTGAGCCGGCGTTTCGGGATCGTTCCGATGCACCGCAACGCATGGAACCTCCGCTCGGGACGTCCCGATCAGAAACCGGTGTTGCGTATTGCCGAACTGGCCGCGCTGCTGGTTTCCGGCGAGTTTTTTTTCTCCCGTTTGGTCAATTGCAAAACGCAGCGCGACATCCGGCAGGTCTTTTCGGCCTCCGCTTCGGAATACTGGACGACTCATTACTGTTTCGGGCAGCCTTCGGGACGCAGTGTGAAACGGTTCGGCGATATGATGCTGGATAACCTCGGTATCAATCTGGTCGTCCCGATGATTTTCGCATACGGCAAAATCACCGGAAACGAAGAGCTGAAAGAGAGGGCGATCGGGATTCTGGAGGAGATCCGCGCAGAAAACCATATCCGGATCGTCAGGGAGTGGAAAACGCACGGCGTCGCCGCCGACAACGCTTTTTTCTCGCAGGGGTTGCTCGAACTGACCCGGGAATATTGCGAGAAAAAACGTTGCGCGTACTGTAATATCGGGAGAATCGTGCTGTGTTCTCAATAAAAAACATTAAATTTACGCGTTATTTTTCAACGTCTTAATCAATAAGAAAGGAATATGAGTGTAGTAACCGGATTAATTAAATTGTTTTTCGGAACGAAGAGCGAGAAAGACCGCAAGGCGATTCAACCCTATGTAGACAAGATCAAAGCGATATATCCGTCCATCGAACAACTTACCGTCGATGAATTGCGAGCGAGAAGCGCCGGCCTGAAAGCCGCCATCGCCGAATATATCAGCGCAGAGGAACAGCAGATCGCCGAACTGAAAGTGCAGCTTGAGAACCTGGACACCTCTTTGGACGACAAGGAGCGCATCTCGAAACAGATCGATACGCTGACCGAAGAGATCGACCGCAAGATCGAGGAGAAACTCGACGAAATCATGCCGGAGGCTTTCTCCATTATGAAGGAGACCGCCCGCCGGTTCAAAGAGAACGAGGAGATCGTCGTGACGGCGACCGATTTCGACCGGGAGCTGGCCGCCGCCGGCAAGGATTTCATCCGGATCGACGGCGACAAGGCCGTTTACAGCAATTCGTGGGTAGCCGGAGGGAACAAGATCGTGTGGGATATGGTGCATTACGATTGCCAGCTTTTCGGCGGCGTCGTGCTGCATAAAGGAAATATCGCCGAAATGGCGACCGGCGAAGGTAAGACGCTGGTGGCGACGCTGCCCGTGTTCTTGAACGCGCTGGCCGGGAAGGGCGTGCACGTGGTGACCGTCAACGATTACCTGGCGCGCCGCGACTCCGAATGGATGGGGCCGCTGTATCAGTTCCACGGATTGTCGGTGGATTGCATCGACCGACATCAGCCCAATTCGAAAGCGCGCCGCAAGGCTTATATGTCCGATATTACGTTCGGGACGAACAACGAGTTCGGTTTCGACTACCTGCGCGACAACATGGCGTTCTCGCCGGACGACCTGGTGCAGCGCAAGCACCACTATGCGATCGTCGATGAGGTCGACTCGGTGTTGATCGACGATGCGCGGACGCCGCTGATCATTTCTGGGCCGGTTCCCAAAGGAGACGACCAGATGTTCGAGCAATACCGCGGGGCGGTCGAGAACCTGTTCAATCTGCAACGGAATCAGGTGACTCAGCTCGTCGCCGATGCGAAGAAGCTGATTGCGGAGGGTAAAACCGAAGAAGGGGGTATTCTGCTTTACCGGGCCCATAAAGCGCTGCCGAAGTACAAGCCGCTGATCAAATACCTCAGCGAACACGGTATCAAGGCGCTGATGCAGAAGACTGAAAATATTTACATGCAGGATAATAACCGGCGTATGCCGGAAATCGTCGACGACCTGTTTTTCGTGATCGACGAAAAACTCAATTCGGTCGAGCTGCAGGATAAGGGGCAGGAAGTGCTGTCGAAAAGCGTCAACGAGGAGAAATTTTTCGTGCTGCCCGATATGGGTTCCATCGTCGCCGACATCGAGAAAAGCGATATGAGCCCCGAAGAAAAGGCGGCGAAAAAGGACGAGGTGCTGAACGACTATGCGATCCGTTCGGAACGTCTTCATACGGTCAGTCAGTTGTTGAAGGCTTACAGCATGTTCGAAAAGGATGTCGAATACGTGGTGATCGACAACAAGGTGAAGATCGTCGACGAACAGACGGGGCGTATCATGGAAGGCCGCCGTTATTCGGACGGGCTGCACCAAGCTATCGAAGCGAAAGAGCGCGTGAAGGTCGAAGCTGCCACGCAGACGTTCGCGACCGTTACGTTGCAGAATTATTTCCGTATGTACCACAAGTTGGCCGGTATGACCGGTACGGCCGAAACCGAAGCCAGCGAACTCTGGAATATCTACAAGCTGGATGTCATCGTCATTCCGACCAACCGTCCGGTGATCCGCGACGACAAGGACGACGTAATCTATAAAACCAAGCGGGAGAAATATGCCGCCGTTATCGAAGAGATAGCCAAATTGGTCGAGGCCGGACGTCCGGTGCTGGTAGGCACTACTTCGGTCGAGATTTCCGAGTTGCTGAGCCGTATGCTGAAACTGCGCGGGATCAAGCACAATGTTCTAAATGCCAAGCAGCACCAGCTTGAGGCGCAGGTTGTGGCCGAAGCCGGACGCAAAGGACAGGTGACCATCGCCACCAACATGGCCGGTCGCGGTACCGACATCAAGCTGACCGACGAAGTGAAGGCCGCCGGCGGTCTGGCAATCATCGGTACCGAACGGCACGAGTCACGCCGGGTCGACCGTCAGTTGCGCGGACGTGCCGGACGTCAGGGAGACCCCGGTTCGTCGCTGTTCTTCGTATCGCTGGAAGATAACCTGATGCGGCTGTTCGGTTCGGAACGGATCGCCGGACTGATGGACAGAATGGGATTGAAGGAAGGCGAAGTGATCCAAGCCGGTATGATGTCGCGGGCGATCGAACGCGCGCAACGTAAGGTAGAGGAGAACAACTTCGGTATCCGTAAGCACCTGCTCGAATACGACGATGTGATGAACGCCCAGCGCGAAGTGATTTATACCCGCCGCCGCCATGCCGTTTACGGCGAGCGGATCGAGGTCGATCTGAACAACATCATGGTCGATTTCGCCGAAAGTTTCGTCGAGACGTACGGCGACGGCGAATACGAGGACTTCAAGTTCGAGATGATCCGCCAGGTGGCCGTGCAGCCTTCGTTCAACGAGAACGAGTTCGAAGAGGCCAAGAAAAAGCGCGAGGTGTTGGCCGGTATGGTCGTTAAGGATTTCCAGGACGCCTATGCCCGTCGCATGGCGAGCATTGCGGCGACTACCTATCCGGTTATCAAAAACGTGTACGAAAAGAACGCCGCTCAGTACGAGAATATCTACGTTCCGGTGTCCGATGGACGTCGTGTGTTCAATGTGCCGGTAGACCTTAAAAAAGCTTATGACAGCGAAGGCAAGGAGGTATTCAAGCATTTCAGCAAGGTGATCATGCTGGTCATCATCGACGAAGACTGGAAAGAGCACCTACGCGAAATGGACGATCTGCGCCAGAGCGTCCGGAATGCTTCGTACGAGCAGAAAGACCCGTTGTTGATCTACAAGTTCGAGTCTTACAACTTGTTCAGCAAGATGCTGGAAAAAGGGAATCGCGAAATTCTTTCGACGTTGTTCAAAGCTTTCGTTCCCGTCAAGGAAAATCCGGACGTGACCAAGCAGCAAATGCCGCAGCCCAAAACGGATCTGTCTCAGTTGCAGACCTCGCGGAACGAGGCGGCCGCAGCCGCCGGTTCCAGGGAGAAAAGCAAGCCTGCTCCCGTGCATGTCGAGAAGAAGGTGGGACGAAACGATCCGTGCCCCTGCGGCAGCGGGAAGAAATACAAACACTGCCACGGCAAGATGGAAGCCTAAGCGCGCTTCCTTATTACGAACAGAGACGATCCCCTTTGGGGTCGTCTCTGCTTTTATATGGCCGAATCGGGAAGTTTTCCCGCAAAACGGGCGGCACTTTACAAAAGGGGCCGCCCGTTTTCGAAGTATGTTTCGTTATTGCCTGTCCGATAAAAATCGTTTGAACGTATCGAAGTCGGACGGAAGTCTTACCGATAGTTTCTGCCCTTTCATGAATTCGGCCAGCCGCTGCGGAACGGCAACAGGCTGCCCGATGATCGGCTCTACCGTATCTTTGAATTTGGCCGGATGCGCCGTTTCGAGGAAGACGCCCGTTTCGCCCGCTTGCAGTCCCTCTTTCAATGCCTGATAACCGCAGGCTCCGTGCGGGTCGAGCAGGTATCCGGTTCGTTTCAGCGTGTCGGCCAGGATCGAACGGATCCGGTCGTCGCTGTACCGTGCGCCGCTGATGTCGGCCCGGATCGCGTCGATCGACTGGCCGTACAGATCCAGCACGCGCACGAAATTACTCGGATCGCCCACGTCCATCGCATTGGCCAGCGTAGCGACCGACGGCCGCGGCGTGTAAACGCCCGTAATCAGGTATTGCAGGAAAATGTCGTTGCTGTTGTTGGCCGCGATGAAACGTTTTACCGGCAATCCCATCCGTTTGGCGAACAGGCCGGCCGTGATGTTGCCGAAATTACCGCTCGGAACGCTGACTACGATCTCCCCGTTCTCCCCTGCCCTGCGCATCTGCGCGTAAGCGTTGAAGTAGTAGAATGCCTGCGGCAGGAAGCGGGCTACGTTGATCGAATTGGCCGAAGTCAGCCGGAAACGTTCGTTCAGTTCCCGATCGAGGAAAGCGCTTTTGACCAGCCGTTGGCAGTCGTCGAACGTGCCGTCGATCTCAAGGGCCGTAATGTTCCGGCCGAGCGTCGTAAACTGTTTTTCCTGGATCTCGCTGACCTTGCCTTTCGGGTAGAGCACCACGACGTCGATGCCCTCCACGCCGAGGAAACCGTTGGCCACGGCGCTGCCGGTATCGCCCGACGTGGCGACCAGCACGCTCACCCGACCGTTGTCGCGACCGATAAAGTGGGACAGCATTCGGGCCATGAAACGGGCTCCGACGTCTTTGAATGCCAGAGTCGGCCCGTGAAACAGTTCGAGCGAATAAATTCCAGGTTCGACCCGGACGACCGGCGTTTCGAAACTCAACGTATCGCAGACGATCTTTCGCAGCGTTTCATGCTCGATGTCGTCTCCGAAAAACGCCTCCGCTACACGGCAGGCGATCTCGTGGAACGACATGGATGCGATTCCATCGTAAAACGAACGGGGCAGTTTTTCAATTTGTTCGGGCATGTAGAGTCCCTTGTCGGGAGCCAGGCCTCGGACGACCGCTTCGCCGAGCGTAACTTCCGGCGCCGTATGGTTCGTGCTGTAATATTTCATCGTTTTTTTGCTTTTACCGACGGCCCGCTGGCCGCTTTTCGTACTATTTTCTTAAAATGAATCGTTCCATGAACTGATCGCCCGAAAGGTCGCCATAGCTGCCTTTCCGGGCTGCGAATTCGTCGAACGCCTGCACCTCGTCGCCCGGTTCGTTCGTCCGGTAGATCGTGAACGGGATCGGTTTCGACGTGTGGGTGCGGAGCGCGCACGGAGTCGGGTGATCCGGCAGGATGGCGATCGAAACCGGCTCGTCCCAGGTCGAAACGGCGTCGAGGATCGGTTTGACGATGCGCCGGTCGAGGTATTCGATCGTTTTCATCTTCAGCGCGACATCGCCCTCGTGCCCCGCTTCGTCGCTGGCTTCGATGTGCAAAAATACGAAATCGTGCGTGCGGAGCGCTTCGATGGCAGCCTGCGCTTTCCCCTCGTAATTCGTATTGTAAAGCCCCGTAGCGCCTTCGACATCGATCGATTCGAGGCCGGCATAGACGCCGATTCCTTTAATCAGGTCTACCGCCGAAATCACTACGCCGCTGCCGATTCCGTAACGCTGCATCAGCGTCTGCATCTGCGGGCGATAGCCCGGCGACCATGGCCAGATGCTGTTCGCCGGATCTTTTCCGGCCGCTTTGCGGGCCAGGTTGACCGGATGGTTTTCCAGCAATGTCATCGAACGTTCGATCAGTTCGTTCAACTGCCGAGCGGTCGGCTCTCCGTCGGTGTCGGCGGCCCTGACCAAAACGTCTTTGTAAGGAGTGCCCGGCACGTCGTGCGGAGGCGTCGTAACGATGCGTTTGCTTCCTCCCTTGATTTTCAGCAGGTGCCGATATGAAACTCCCGGAAAGAAGTTGACGTCCTCGCCGCCGAGTTCTTTTTGCAGGAAGGCGATCAGTTCGGCGGCTTCCGCATTCGAGATGTGTCCGGCCGAATGGTTTTTGATTTTTCCGTCCTCGATCGTAATCAGGTTGCAGCGCATGGCCATCTCCCCGTCTTCGATCTTGACTCCCATACTGGCGGCTTCCAGCGAGCCGCGTCCCTCGAAAACTTTCGGAACGTCGTAGCCGAGTACCGACAAATTGGCGATTTCGCTGCCCGGAGCGAATCCGGCAGGAACCGTAGCGAGCATTCCGCTGCGACCGTGCGCCGCCACCCAATCGATGGCCGGTTTGGAAACCGCTTGCAGCGGAGTTTTGTTTTCCAGGGCTTCGATCGGCTCGTCGGCCATGCCGTCGCCCAAGACAATGATGTATTTCATATGTCGTATTTTAAAATTTCAAATCATTCGGGGCTAATGAACTCCGTCGAAACGGACATCAACCGGACGTCTTTCAGCGTTACGAATCCGAACCGGAACCCTTCCTGCGGCAGCGGTGCCGTGAAAGTCCCCTTTTCGCGGTTCAACGTCCCCCCGACCGTGTGCCATACCCGGTGCGCGTTGTCCGACAGCGTATCGTTCGTATAGTAAAACTCGGCCGAATAGGGAAATATGCCTGTGCGGAACGAAACCCGCAGACTGTCGTCCAGGCTTACGTCCGTTATCCGGATCGGCGGATATCCGTCGCCGACCGCGCTTTCGAAAAAACACCGGATTTCGGCCGGTTCCCACCCTTCGTAATGTCCGTGCCGCATACCGGGACGGATGCAAACTTCGCGGAAATGTTGCGGAATCAGGCGGCAGCTTTTCTGGTACTGGGGCACATCGAAAGCGGTATCGGTGTTTCCGTTGACCATCAGCATCGGGATGCCGACGTACGGGAGATACACGGACGGGTCCAGATCGCGCATCCACCGTGCTTTTCCGTCGGCCGACAGTTTGCTCATGCCGTAGTCGAAGAATTTCAGTTCGTCCATGTATCCGCATCCGTACACCGGCGCCGCGGCTTTGAAGCGGTTATCGAGCGCGGCGACGATACAGGTCAGGTAACCGCCCCAACTGATGCCCGTCAGGCACGTCTTGTCCGCGTCCACCTGTTTCATGGAAAGTAGCAGCGAGTGCGCCAGAATTGCGGACGAGACGGCGTGATAAGTCCACGAACGTTTCATGTCTCCGTTTTCTGCCTGCATGAATACGGCTTCGTCGTCGCCGAGATTCGGCCCTCCGTCGGGCAGCGGCCGGATCTCCGGCCCGTTGCCGCACAGATCGATCGCAATGGCGGCATACCCTTCGGCCGCCCATTTTTCGACCCATTGTCGGAAAGCCCATCCGGCGCCTCCGTGAAGCAGTACGACGCCCGCATACTTCTTTTTCCCGTGCGGGCGGTTCGCTAGTAAATCGGGGTCGGAGTAATAAGCGAAAACCCGGGTCGGTTTGCCCTGATAATCGACGCTGCGCAACAGCAACGAACGCACCCCGTCGCCGGGCGCATCGTCCAGCCACTCGACTTGCGGAACCCGACTCAACAGGGCGAGGTCCCACAGCCGGTTAACCTCGCCCACCGGTTCGTTGTCGATAACAGGAACCGTTTTTCCCCCCGCAAGGCCCGTGCTCAAGCACCCCAGCAGCAATATGGTAAAAAACGCTTTCATGTCGGCTCGTCGTTTTCGTGATCGTTTTAATCCCGGCGTATCATTAACGCCGACGTATCGGCATCGATGCAATCGGGGGCGGGAGTTACATGGAAATTGGCGGCGATCCGGCACACCACATCCGTAGACGGCGCGCAGCGCATACCGCCGGCGGCCATTGCCTTCAGGTAGATACCCGCCGCCTTGTCGGCCATGTGGATCAGGCCGAACGCCGCGTCCAGGTTGCGTCCCCGGGCGAATACCCCGTGATGCTGCCACATGGCCATCGACCGTTTGCGGAAGGCTGCGGCCGTAGCGTCGGCGATTTCGTCGCCGCCGGCCATCATCCACGGGATGAATTCGATGCCCTGCGGAAATCCGACGACGCACTCCACATGCGACTGCCAAAGCAGTTTGCTGAGCAACGGGGTCGTCAGCTCATGCAGGTAAGTGAGCGCGATCAGGTTCGGCGTGTGAGTATGGATCACGACGTGATCCGCTCCCTCCGAGACCTCTTTGGCTACGCTGTGCGATTTCAAGTGGGCTGGCAGTTCGCTGGTGGGCCGTCCTTCCGGTTCGAATCCCCACAGTACCCGGTAGTTCTCCCCCTTGGAATCCATTTCGATCACGCCCAGGTTTTTTTCGGGAGCGATGCTGATATTCCTCAAAAAACGGGTAGTCCCCGAAAACATGAATTTTTCGCCGGCCAGGTTCGGCAGCGAAACGCGCGCCGGGGTCCAGTCCGATTTGACCGCGAGTGGTAGGCCCGCCATCTTGTCGGGTTCCAGACGCTGACTGATATTGCCGCCGTTGGCTTCGCACCAGCCCAGAAACCACATGTCGGAACTGGTTTTTATCACTTCCTTTATGAATATCAGATCATTCGTCGTCTTCATATCATTCTTCGTATTTCTATTTATTCAGTACTGCGGAAACCGGTTTGCCCGTTTCGTCGAACTTCGGTATTTTCCAGTATCCGTATCCGATGTGCCGGGGCGTATGCCCGATCGAATTTCCTTTGATGGCGTCGTAAACCAGCAGTAGGGTTTCGTCGTCGACCCTGAGCACCGAAGGGAAACCGATCGCTCCGGTCGCCCATCCGTCTTTGGTGCACTTCGCATCCACGACTACGGCACTGTTGCGGTCATCCCAGTGATCGACGTCTTTCGTCCAGTACACGACGTTGCAATCGGTCGCGTTGTACTGCTGGTTGAATTGGTTGGTGAACAGAAAATGGTAACCCGAAACGGGGTCGAAATAGTAATTCGCATTTTCGGGGGCCGTCTTGTTCTGACGGTCGTTGGGAATCCTTTCCCAGCTCGCCGGCACGCCGGCGAATCCGCCCGGGATCTCGATCAGGGGTCCCAGTATCGGCTTGTCGACCCGCCATCCTTGCGGATTCGGATCGCCGTCCCAATCCTGCACCGCTTCGAGGTCGTTCGAACGGACAATCGCAATGTTGGCCCCGCAGGTCGCGAACATCATGTATTTCAGGTTGACCGTATCTTTTTTGCCCTGCCATTTCGGGTTTACGATCACGGGGCCCGGAACGGTGATCCCCTGCGGGAAAGAGCCGTTAGTGCCTTTGTAGAAAAGCACCGATTTCTCTTTCCCCGGTTCCCTGTTGATTTGTTTCCATTCGCCTTCGATTCCTTTCGGGCCTTTGGTTTCGGCTTTCGCCAGACAACTCGAATAATAGACGGCCGGCGTCCCTACGTCGTCCCCGATCGGGGCGGCTCCGTCCGCCCCCAGGTAGTAGGCGTACCAATACTTCGTGTCCCGGTCGTAATAGAGCCATGCGCTCGATGCGCTCCAAAAGTCCTTGTAGCCCTTTTCGGCGCCTTGCGGATCGTCGTCGACGCCGCATTTGAGTTTCGGCCCCAGCCGTTCCCAGTTTTTCAGATCCTTGCTTTTGGCCAGGTGGGTACGCCACAGGTGATTCTCCGCATCCGTATCGCCCGGCTGATGTCCCTCGTGCGTAGCGGCCCCATCGTAAAACAGGTAATAGGTGTCCCCGACCTTGTAGATATTGGGTTCGCGCATACCCCGACCGTCCGATTCGTAATACCGCTCGCCGGGCTCGCTCGGCGAAATAAGGATTCCCCGGTCGTCGATAGGCATCCGGTAAGTGGCCACCGCATGCTGCCCGAACGAAACGCCCGGCATCAGCGCCCATACGAATAAAAGAAAACGGAAATTACTCATCATCTGTTGCTCTGTTTACCGGATATTCGCAATGCTGATAATGTCCGCGAAGACGCCTGCGGCAGTCACTCCGGCTCCGGCTCCGTATCCTTTGATCTGCATCGGATACTCCTTATAGCGTTCGGTTGTCAGCAGGATTACGTTGTTGCTGCCGGCCAGGTGGTAGAACGGGCTTTCGCTGTCTACCTCGCGCAATCCCACTTCGGTCTTGCCGTTTTCCATCGTGGCGATGAAACGCCAGCGCTTACCGCTCGCTTCGAGCTTTTTGCGGCGCTGTTCGAATTCGGCGTCGATCTCGGGAATTTTACGCCAGAAATCCTCGACCGATCCTTCGAAATATTTTTCGGGGATGAACAGGTGCTTTTTCACGTCGGCTTGTTCGACTCGGTACCCGGCTTCGCGGGAGAGAATCACCAGTTTGCGGATTACGTCCATGCCGCTCAGGTCGATCCGCGGGTCGGGTTCGGCATAACCGGCTTCCTGTGCCATTTTGATCGCTTTGCTCATCGGCACGGTCGCGCTCATCTCGTTGAAAATATAATTTAGCGTTCCGGAAACCACCGCTTCGATTTTCAGGATGCGGTCGCCGCTGTTGATCAGATCGCTGATCGTATTGATGATCGGCAGGCCCGCTCCGACATTCGTTTCGAATAGGAACTTGACTCCCCGTTTACGGGCAATCGATTTGAGTTCGTGGTAACGGTCGTATTCGGACGACGCCGCGGTCTTGTTGGCGGCCACGACCGAAACGTTGTGCTCCAGCAGATCCTTGTAGATATCCGCAACCTCGGCGCTGGCCGTGCAGTCCACGAAAACGGAGTTGAAAATATTCATCGACAGGATCGCATCCCGGAATGCCGCCGGCGTCGAGACGTTTTCCGAACGCCGGAGTTCGTCGCGATAGGTCTTCAGGTCGAGACCGTCGCGGTCGACGATATACCGTTTGGAGTTGGTCGCGCCGACCACCCGGATCTGCAAGGAATTTTCCTTCATCAGCTTGGCCTGCTGCAGGCGGATCTGTTCCAGCAAGTTGCTTCCGATCAGTCCCACTCCGGCGATAAAGATATTCAACACCTGGTAATCGGACAGGAAGAACGAATCGTGAAGCACGTTCAACGTCTTGCGCAAGCTGTCGAGCGACACCACGAACGAAATGTTGGTTTCCGAAGCCCCCTGCGCGCAGGCGATCACATTGATCCCGCTGCGGCCGAGCGTGCCGAACAGTTTTCCGGCGATACCCGGCGTGTGTTTCATATTTTCGCCGACGATCGCGATCGTGGCGAGATTCGGTTCTTTTTTGATCTTATTGATTTCCCCCAGCGCGATTTCCTGCGCGAACTCTTCAGTCAGCACTTCCATCGCGAGATCCGCGTCGTCGTTGCGCACGCCGATCGAGGTCGTATTTTCGGACGCCGCCTGCGAGACGAGGAATACGCTGATTCCCGATTTGGCGAGCGTTTTGAAAATCCGGTAGTTGACGCCGATAACGCCGACCATGCCCAAGCCCTGGATCGTGATCAGGCAGGTGTCGTTGATCGACGAAATCCCTTTGATCGCCCGGCTGGCATCCCCCGACGACTCCCGGGAAATGGCCGTGCCTTTCGAATCCAGGTTGAACGTATTGCGGATCACGATCGGAATATTTTTGTGGTAAGCCGGGAAGATCGTCGGCGGATAGATCACCTTCGCTCCGAAATTGCATAGCTCCATCGCTTCGACGTAACTCAGGTGCTCGATCACGTACGCATCGTTGATAACCTTCGGGTCGGCGGTCATAAAGCCGTCCACGTCCGTCCATATCTCCAGCGCGGACGCTTTCAGCGTCGATGCGAGGATGGCCGCCGTATAGTCCGATCCGCCTCGGCCGAGATTCGTCGCGTCGCCGTTGGCCAGGTCGGTTGCGATGAAACCGGGGACGATCGCCACGTGAGGCATCTTTTCGAAACGGCGTTCGATCAATTTTTCGGTGGATGCGAAATCGACCACATGGCGGTTGAACAGCGGTTTGGTTTTGATGAATTCCCGCGCGTCGTACCGAACCGAACCGGCAACCGCGCCGCATACGATCTCCGACGAAAGCCGTTCTCCGTAGCTGAGGATCATGTCGGTCGTTTTCGGGGAGAGATCCCGGATCAGGTAAACCCCTTTGAAAATATTCCTCAGTTCGTCCAGCAGTTCATCCAGCCGGTTTTGAACTCCCGGCCGGTTTTCGGGCAGCACGATCTTTTCGACGAGTTCGTTGTGGCGGGCGATCATGGCCGTACACTGGGGCATATAAGCTTCGTCGCCGGCAGCAGCCAGACGAGCCGTAAGCAACAGTTGATCCGTTATGCCTCCCAAGGCCGATACCACTACGATCACATCCTCGGAACAGGATTCCACGATTTTCTTTACTTGCGATAGCCCTTTTTCGGAACCGACCGAAGTCCCGCCAAATTTCAATACTTTCATCGGTTTATTTTTCATAAATTACGTTTAGTCTTTCGGCACCAACCGGACGATCCGCCTTTTTGCCGTTCGGCGAGCCTTCCGGCGCGGAAAATTTCTCCGCGCTTTTCAACCTGCAATAATAGGGAAAAAAACCGCAAAAACCTAATTTCGACACCGATCCGGGGGCATTTTATCGGTTTGTTTCGTGTGCCGAAGGCTCGTTTACTGGGGCTCCGGTTTGCAGCGACAGCTCCGCAACGAAACGGCGTTCCCCGGGAAAGCCTCGGGAGCCGTCGCTGCGAACCGGTATGCAAATTATAGCGAGCGGATGTTACCGGAATATTTAATTTGTGCGACATTTCCGAAAAGCAATGCATTTTCGGTTTTTTATTGTACTTTTGGAACCGCAAAACCAAAAACAAGTTTTATGAAGTTGAAAGATGTTCTGGCCATCTCGGGTCAGGGAGGATTGTTCAAGTTCGTGGCGCAGAGCCGCAACGGCATCATCGTCGAATCGCTGGCCGACGGAACGCGCACCTGCGCCCCGGCGACCGCAAGGGTCAGCTCGCTCGGAGAGATCGCTATTTTCACCGACGGGGAAGACATGCCGTTGGCCGAGGTTTTCCAAAAGATTTATGAGAAATGCGAAGGTAAGCAGACGATCGATCCCAAGTCTCCCGCCGAAGCGCTGAAAAAATATTTTGCCGAAGTGCTGCCCGAATACGATCGCAGCCGGGTTCATGTTTCCGACATGAAAAAAATGGCGACGTGGTATAACCTGCTGGTCGCTTCGGGAATGACCGAATTCAAAACCGGGAACGAAGAGTCTCAAGAAGAATCCGGCGAAAACGGCCAACAATCGTAACGCGGCACACCCGGATGTTATAAAACGAAAACGGATCTCGTCGAGATCCGTTTTCGTTTTTTGTCGAGTGTTCACTTCCCCGTTTCTCGGGCATATTTTTCGTTGTATTCCCGGATCAGGCCGAATAGGTACTGTCCCCGAGGCTCCGTCGCCGTGAAACTATGTTCGACATCTCCTCTCAACGCGAAATTCCACAGCAGGGTGAGTTGTATTCCCGCGTCCAGGAAAGCGTCGTAATACTTGCGGTAAGCCTCTTCGGACTGCAACACGCCTGCGAATTCGCCGACCACATATGCTTTGTTGAGCGTTCGTGCGGCATACATCGCTTCCCGGAGCTGCCGGTCGAGCGACACCTTTCCGCAGTCGGAAAATTTTCGGCCGGTTTCGTAAACGTGTTCGGTTACGGTATTGATCGGATACGGATTGAACAGGTTCGTAATCGCACGGTACTGTCCGGTATCGTCCGTATCCCAGGAGTTTTCGACGTACTGATGGTACTGGGAAGGCCTGAGGGTCGCGTTGCCCGACAGGATCATCCGCGAGTCGGGATCCTTCGCCCGGACGATATCGGCGAAAGTACGGAATGCGAAATGAATGTCGTCCCCTTTCGTCCAATTGGCGGGATCTTCCGTATCGAACCGCTCCTGCCAGTTCGGCAGGTCGGCCTGCAAATTCAGTTCGTTGCCGAATTCCCAACCGAAAATACTCTTGTATTCCCGCAGAGCCGTTACGACGTCCTCGGTGTACCGCATGAGGAAACCGACTGTCCGGCTACCTGCTTTTCCCCAGCAGCGGTAAGGTTCGCCGTAGTAGAGCGAAACGGCCGAGTAGTTCCAGAAAAAGCTCGGGATCAGGCCGATTTCGCACTGCTGGGCATAAGCGGCGACTTTGCGAAGCGCAGCCAGGTAGTCGTCCCGGTGATCCGTATAGGCGGGGAGTTCCTCGCTGTAAAAGACGCCGCAATTGAAACGGACGACGCCGACGCCCTGTTCTTTCAGTATATCCAGCGAAGCGTAGGCGTCGGTAAGGTCGATTCCGCCGTCTTTCAGGCAATACGAAAAAAGGCCGTAGCAGTTCACTCCGGTAGCATGGTATTCCCGGCCGGCCAGGCAAATGACCGCTTCCGAAACGGCATTTACGCCCGTTGCGGGCACATTTTTTACATAGAGTCCTTTGCGGACGCTTTCGTTGTTCCAGTAACGGGTTTGCAGGTCGGAAATACCGGCTCCCTTGTCGGACGGACGATTGCAGCCTGCGGTCGACAGTACGGACAGCAGCAGTAGGGCGGATCGAAAAAATCGTTTCATAAATTCGGGTTTGGATTGCACCGGCAAAAGTAATATCCCGGTCGGAAAATAAAAAATTTAACCCGTATTTTACCGGTAAAGGCCGGCGGTTCGCACCGTCGGCCTTTACGTTTTGTCCGGAATGATCCCGGTCGGTTACCGGATGTCGACGACCAGCGGAGCGGCGAGTCTGGCGGATTCGTTTTTCACCTCTTCGAACCACGCTTTCGCATCTTCCGTACCGGCTTTGCTCCAGCCTGCGCCGGTGTAATAGGTGAACGGTTCGTTCGCTTTTACGGACGTAAGCGCCAGCAAGTGACCGCAGTTCTCGACGCTCTGCGCGATGCCCTCGGGAAATACTACGCCGATGCCGGTATTTCCGTCGTTACCGGCCGCCGGTTCCCAATAGGCGATGCAATGTCCGTCCTGCATCCGTTCGCCTCCGTCCCGCAGTACGATGCCCGCTGCCGCTTCCATCGACCGGTCGTAGATCTCGGTCACCCGGTTGAAGCGGGTGTTGGCATCCAGCGAGATGATCCGCTTTTCGGTTACCGGCCGGTCGCCGACCCGGTACGGAGCGTAGGTCAGTTCGAACGTGATCCGGATCGGGCCGTTGTCCAGAATCCTGGATTCGACGAAATTGTTTCCGAGCCAGACCGTATCGTTCAGGTAAGGAGCCATCGCTCCGGCGCCGAGCGTCCGGCCTACTTTGTAGCAGTCGAGCCCTTCTCCGTGGTCGGTGTGGTAATCGCCGTTTTTATACCATTTATCCACGACCAGGTCGCGCGTGCGTTTTTGCCAGATGTCGATCCCGTTGCTGATCTCGCCGGTTGCCTGCAGGGCCGGACCGTACATACGGAAACCGATCAGGTTGTTTTCCCAGGCGAAATCGTCCATTCGTTCGGGCACCAGTCGCCCGAATACCTGCGGTGTCGGCGGAGCCGGACGACCTTTGCGGATCTGGTATTTTTCCGAAGCGTCGCCGATCAGAGATATCTGGAAAATCAGGCTCTGCGGCGTTTCTTCGCCGAGCGTCACGGCCTGGCACGGCAGCGTATCCCCGTCGGGCGTCAGTACCACGACTTCCTGCGGCGCGACGCCCGGCAGCGCGGATTCGACTTTTGCCCAGGGAATTTCCACCGTTTCGTAAATTCGTTCCAGACCGGTCGGATTCGTTACCTCGACGACCAATTCCCGCGTGCACGACGCCCATGTCAGCGCGCACGATGCGACAGCCAATAAAATCAGTTTCATATGCGATATCATTTTAGTTTTCATTGGCGGCCCGCCCCAGCGAAGCCAGGATACCGCCGTCGACATACAGAATGTGTCCATTTACAAAATCCGACGCCCGCGATGCGAGGAACACGGCCGCTCCGGCCAGGTCCTCCGGATCGCCCCAGCGCGATGCCGGGGTGCGGCTGACGATGAATTCGTTGAACGGATTACCGTTCACGCGGATCGGCGCCGTCTGTTCGGTCGCGAAATAGCCGGGGCCGATGCCGTTGACCTGGATGTTGTGTTTCGCCCATTCGGTTGCCAGATTTTTCGTCAGCATTTTCAATCCTCCTTTGGCCGCGGCGTAAGCCGTTACGCTGCTGCGCCCGACCTCGCTCATCATCGAACACATGTTGACGATCTTGCCGTGTCCGCGGCGGATCATTCCGGCGGCGACCGCCCGCGACATCAGAAAAGGCGACGTCAGGTCGGTCGCAATTACCTCGTTCCACTCCGGCAACGTCATTTCCAGCGCCGGAATCCGCTTGATAATCCCCGCATTGTTGACCAGGATATCGATCGGGCCCGCTTCCCGTTCGATCCGGGCGACACCTTCGGCGACGGCCTGCTCGTCGGTCACGTCGAACAAATAGCCTTTTGCGTCGATTCCTTTGTTCTCATATGTTTTCAGCGCCTTGTCGAGCCGGTCGGCCGAATGTCCGTTGACCGCCAGCGTAGCCCCGGCTCCTGCCAGCGCCGTCGCCACTGCCATGCCAAGACCGTGTGTGGCTCCGGTTACCAGCGCCACACGTCCTTCCAGGGAGAAAAGTTTTCGTATATCCATCGCTTCGTTATTTTAGATCGGTTACGGCGCAGGTGTCCATATCCCCGTAATCGAGGTTTTCGCCGGCCATGCCCCAAATGAACGTATAGTTATGGGTCGCGCAGGCCGAATGGATCGACCAGGCCGGGGAGATCACCGCCTGGTGCTTCCGCATCCAGATGTGGCGGGTCTGTTGCGGCTGCCCCATAAAATGGCATACGGCCGCGTCCGCCGGAAGTTCGAAATAAAAATAGGCTTCCATGCGCCGGTTGTGCGTATGGGCCGGCATCGTGTTCCACACGCTGCCCGGTTCGAGTTCGGTCATTCCCATTTGCAACTGACAGGTCGGAAGCACCTGTTTGACAATCAGTTTATTGATCGTACGCGCGTTCGAATCTTCGAGCGAGCCCATTTTGGCGACGACCGCGTCGGACTTGGTTACTTTCCGATCGGGATAGTTCCGGTGGGCCGGTGCGGAATTGATGTAGAACAGGGCCGGTGCGGAAGCGTCCGCAGAACGAAACGTTACCGTCCGGTCGCCGCTGCCGAGGTAGAGAGCCTCCTTGTAATTCAGTTCGAACGTGTTGTCGCCGGCTTGTACCGTGCCTTTTCCGCCGACGTTGATGATCCCGAGTTCACGGCGATGCAGGAAAAAGGGAGCTTTCAGCGGGTCGATCGGCGTCAGTTCGAGCGGTCGGCCGACTGGCATGATCCCTCCGACGATCAGTCGGTCGTAAGCCGAATAGACGAGCCGGATATCGTCCGGTTCGAACAGTTTTTCGATCAGGAATTCCCTGCGGAGCCTGTCGGTGTCGTACCCCTTCGCATCGTCCGGGTGTGCGGCATAGCGTTCTTCGTATTGCATATCGTTTTTCAAATAATAAATTTGTTATTCGGTTCTTTTCCGTTGCGAGGATTCGCGGACGATCAGTTTAGGGGGAATCACGATGTCCATGTAAGGCCCTCCGTCGAGTTTATCCAGCAGCATCTGCGCGGCGGCGCTTCCCATCCGGTAACCGAATTGTTCGACCGAAGTGAAACTGGGGGTGATCAGCTCGCAGAACGGTTCGTTGGCAAATCCGGCCAGCGCCATGTCGTCCGGGACGCGGAGTCCGTGTTCGCGCAGCGACCGGTAGGCCCCGAGAGCTGCATAATCGCCGGCGAAGAAGACGGCTTCGGGCAGCGTCTCCCCGGCGGCAAACAGTCGTTCCATCGCTTTATAGCCTCCTTCTTCGGTCGTCGCACCTTCGGCGATCCAGTCGGAGAGCGGTTCGATTCCGTGACGGCGCAGCGCGTCCTCGTAACCCGTCCTCCGGTTTTTCCAAATGCTGACGCGTTGCGATCCGGCATAGTGATAAATCCGGCGGTATCCCTGTCCGATCAAGTGCTCGACCGTATCGAAGGCCCCTTTGTAATCGTCCAGCAAAACGGTGCCCGCGTCCAGCCCGGGAGCGTAACGGTCGAAAAGCACCAGCGGCATACCGTAACGGGATAATGCCCGGTAATGCGTATAATCCCCGGCGCCCGATGCCAACGAGGCGATCACGCCGTCCACCTTGCCGTGCAGAAAACTGTTCAGTATCCGCACTTCCCGTTCCGGATCGTTCCGGGACTGGTAGATCATCACGTCGTATCCCCGCTGCGAAGCGGCTTCCTCGATGCCGTCGATCGCCACGGAGAAAAAATTTCGGCTGACCATCGGCACCACGACCCCGATCGTTCGGGTGCTGCCCCGCTGCAAGTTGACGGCGAATACATTGGGTTTGTAGCCCATTTCTTCGGCCGTTTTCCGGATCCGGTCGCGCATTTCGACGCTGATCGCGGGGTTATCCTGCAGCGCCCTCGATACCGTGGAAGTCGAAACCCCCAGCTTCCGCGCGATGTCGTAAATCGATATTTTTTTCGTCTTCATAAACGGTTTCTTCGCTTCTTTCGTGCAACCGATTGCAAATATAATCATTCCTTTTTACAGATCGTATCTTTCCCCGAATTTATTTGCGCTACACGCTTTGTTGTTACTATGCTTTCCCGATATTTCCCACCGGAACGGTTTGCTTTTCCGGAAAAAACGCTTTACATTTGTGCAAACGGTTGCATTGGCGGCCGAACAGTTGTAAAACCGAAAATCTGACCTGAAACTATGAAAAAGAACAAATGGGTGCCGCTGCTCGGCATCGCGGCTCTGCTGTCGGTGAATGGCGCATGCTGCAAAAGCAAATCGCCGCGAATCGATGTGAAAAAATATACGGAATCGGCGGCGCGGCAAACGGCCGGACTGTATGACAAACTGATGGCTACCGGCGAACGCAAATCCCCGCAAAATTTCCAGAACGGGGTGAACCGTTACTGCGCTTATGAAGGGTGGATCAGCGGTTTCTTCCCCGGTTCGCTGTGGTTTCTGTACGAGCTGACCGGTGATCCGCAGTGGAAAACGCGCGCGTCGGAACAGACCGAACGACTCGAACGGATCAAAAACCTGACTTCGGATCACGACATCGGATTCCGAATGGGATGCAGTTACGGCAACGGTTACCGAATCACCGGCGATCCGGCATACCGGGACGTGCTGATTCAGTCGGCGCGTTCGCTGGCGACGCGGTTTCAACCCGAGGCCGGCGTGATTATGTCGTGGAACCCGAACAAACGCTGGAAATGCCCGGTTATCATCGATAACATGATGAATCTCGAACTGCTGTTCAACGCTGCGATTTACAGCGGCGATTCGAGTTTTTATAAAATTGCGGTGTCGCATGCCGATAAAACGCTCGAAAACCACTACCGCGCCGACCACAGCTCTTTTCACGTCGTCGACTACGATCCGCAGACGGGAGCCGTGCGGATGAAAAATACGGCGCAGGGATATGCCGACGGTTCGGCCTGGGCGCGCGGACAGGCATGGGGACTATACGGATTCGTGATCTGCTACCGGTTCACCGGAGACGAACGTTATTTACAGCAGGCAGAAGCGATTGCCGACTTTATTCTGAATCATCCGCGCCTGCCGGAAGACATGATCCCCTATTGGGATTTCGACGCTCCGAACATTCCGGACGAACCGCGCGACGCTTCGGCCGGAGCCATCGCCGCTTCGGCTCTGTACGAACTCGCTTTGTACAGCGACCCGAAGTATGCCGACGCGGCCGACCGGATGCTGGCTTCGCTCTCATCGGACAGTTATACGGCCCCTGTCGGGGAAAACGGAAATTTTATCCTGATGCATTCGGTGGGTAGCAAACCGGCAAATTCGGAGGTAGATGTTCCGATCGTTTATGCTGATTATTATTATCTTGAAGCGATTTACCGACACCGGCAGTTCAAGAAGTTGAAAAAGCATTTATGGGACGGGCGCCTACCTGCTTTGGGGAAATAATTGACATTTGTAAATGTTTAGGGACAGGTTTTCCGCCTACGGAAGATTCGGTTCCGGTACACAAACAACAGGAATTAATGAATAAAAAATCTCGATGGCTGGCGTGGTTCGTCGCGATCGCAGCGACCGCCGGCCTGTGATCGGATACCATGAAATACGACGGTAACAATCAACTTTTTATTGCCCGGTTCGAAGGCGGCGTTTGGAAACGGATGCGACTGATCCGCTGGAATTGCCGTTGGCACATTCAGGGCTGGGATTCCAGGCCGACCGAACTGGGCATCGGCACCCCGAAGGTTGCCGAAGACAGAAAAATCGCTTTCGGATACGATCATATCCGGGAAAGGAAAAGCCGGGTGCTGATCGACGGGAAAAGCCTGCAGCCGGTCGGAACCCGGGAGGTTTCGGATCGGGTTTCGGCGCAACTTCGTGCCGTCGCGTCTTCGTTCCCGGGTATGCGGGTACATACGCTTCTGCGCGACAATCACCTATTGCGCTGGGAGACGTCGCCGACAAACAACGACCGCAAGCCTGCGGCGATTCCGCTGCCTTCGGAGTTGGTGCTCTATAAAATTCGTTAAAATTCAAAATCGTCCAAAATGAATGCGAAAGGTATCGTACTTGTAGTCGTAATTTCTTTCTTTGCAACGTTATCCGGCGCCGATAATAAAGTTTCGATAGATATCGGGAAACTTCCTCCGCATCCGCGCATTCTGTTATGCAAAGGGGCCGAGAAAGCTTTGAAAAAACAAGCGAAACTGCCGGTATGGAACGGGTTGTACGAATCCATTTTGCAGGCATGCGATACGATGCTCGGGCTTCCCGTCAACGAACGGGTCGTCGTGGGACGGCGTTTGCTGGCAACCTCCCGTGAAAACCTGCGGCGCATCCTTTTCCTCGGATTTGCCTACCGGATGACCGGTGAAAAGAGGTATTCCGACCGGGCCGAGGCCGAAATGCTGAAAGCGGCTTCATTCTCGGACTGGAATCCGTCCCACTTTCTGGATGTGGCCGAAATGACCGCCGCCCTGGCGATCGGTTACGACTGGCTCTATCCGAAACTGTCCGAAACATCGCGGCGAACGATCCGTACCGCAATTCTCGAAAAGGGACTGAAACCTTCGTTCGGGAAAGAGCACGACGCGATCCTGAACGCGCCGACCAATTGGAATCAGGTGTGCCATTGCGGCATGGCTTACGGGGCGCTGGCGGTCGCCGAGACGGAACCCGACCTGGCCCGGCGGACGATCGAACGCGCTGTCGAAAAAGTACGTATCCCGATGCGCCATTACGCGCCGGACGGGGCTTATCCGGAAGGATACGCTTACTGGGAATACGGAACTTCTTTCAATGTATTGCTCATCAGCGCTATGGAGAATGCTTTCGGGACGGACTTCGGGTTGTGCGATGCTCCCGGTTTTCTGGAGTCCGGGAAATTCATGCTGCACATGGTCACTCCGCAGTTGCGTTCGTTCTGTTATTCCGATTGCAGCACCGACGCAGGATTGCTCCCGGCTCTGTTTTGGTTTTACCGAAAAACGGGAGACGCATCGATTCTTTGCAATCAGGGCTGGTTATTACAGGCGGACAGCCGCAAAAATCACCTGCAAGACCGGCTGCTCCCGTTGCTGTTCGTCTGGGGGCAGGGAGCGTCGCTCGACAAACCGACCGTGCCGGAAACCCTATATTGGAAAGGCGGCGGCGATAATCCCGTTTTCTTAATGCGTTCCGGCTGGAACGATCCGGACGCTCTGTATGTGGGGGTTAAAATGGGAACGCCGGGAGCCAGTCATGCCCACATGGATGTCGGCAGTTTTATTTTCGAGGCCGACGGGGTGCGCTGGGCGATCGATATGGGCGGAGAGGATTACGACCGGCTCGAAAAACGCGGGGTGGATCTGTGGAACGGAGCGCAAGGGTCGCAGCGATGGGAAGTTTTTAGATATAATAATAAAGCGCATAATACGCTTACGTTTAATGATAAACCGCAGTCGATTAAAGGAAAAGTGCAGATAAAGGATTGGCGCGATTCGGCTCGGCTCCGTTACGTTGCGATGGATCTGACTCCGGTTTACGAAGGTCAGGTGCGGTATGCGGAGCGGGCCGTAGCGATGGTGGACGACTCTTATGCGGTTATCGAAGACCGAGTGGAGCCGGGACTCTATTATACCCGGATGCGCTGGACGCTCGTCACGGAAGCCACGCCCCGGATTTTGTCGGACAGCGTTCTGTTGCTGGAAAAGGAGGGGAAGCGGTGCTACGTGCGGATCGCTTCGCAGACGCCCGTCCGGTGGATAATCCGCCCGGCCGTTTCGGAAAATACTTACGATTCTCCGAATCCGGGCGTTACGATCGTCGCATTCGATACGGATCTGACATTGCGGCAAGCACAGCGGATATGCGTGTTTCTGATGCCCGGCGAAATGAAGGAGACGGCATATACTTCTGTCTTATAGTTTACTGAAAATAAGCATTGTATCCAATCTGAACGAATCCGATACGTTAGGCGGCGCAACTACATTCCGGAATGCGGCAATTCCAGATGCAGGATCGGATAGGGTCTGCCGGAACCGTCGGTTTCGCTACGGGAAACGTATCGGAATCCCAGGCGGGCGTAAAAACCCGCCGCCTGTTCGTTTTGCTCGTTGACGTCCACACGGGTAACGTGCAGGCGGTCGATTGCATATTCTACCAAATGCCGACCCAGGCCCATCTCCCGGAAGGCGGGATCGACGAACAGCATTTCGATTTTACGTTCGGATACCCCCATGAAAGCCACGATCGCGCCGTCGTTCCCGCGCAAGCCGTACAGTTCGACGCTTTTCAGGTATTCGTTCCGGATCAGCGGTTTCAGGTAGCGGATATACGCCTCGTCCAAAAAGTGATGCGTAGCGCGCACCGATGCTTCCCAGAGTGCTGTCAAGGCGTCGAAATCGGTGGCGGCGGGACGAAAAAATGTCGGATCCATCGGAAGATGCGGTTTGGATTATTCGACTGAAATGCCGATCATTACGGTCGTTTGATCGGTATGATTCCAGACGGCGTGCGCAATGCAGCCCGGTACCCGACACGATTCGGTTGGATTCAGAATCCGTTCGGAATCGCCCAATCGGATGCGGACTTGACCGCTGGTTACGATAAACAGATGGTCGTGCCGATGAGTATGCATTTCAACGGGGCCTCCGCCGCCCGGTTCGAGGTAAGCGATCGCGGCGTCGATTATTTTCCCTTCCCTGCCGAACAGTTTTTTCGCCCGGAAAAGAAGGTGGTCGGCAGGAGTGATAAAATCTTTTAAATCATTGAAATCCATCAGTTCGATTCATTTAACGATTCATTCTGGTCAGCACGAGGGCCGACCGGCACAGGTTGTAGATGCGGATGTATGGCCGCGTACTGCCGTCGCTGTCGGTCTGCGAAAAACTGAACGCTTTCACAGCCGGGTCGATCCGGCCGTAACCGCCGAATTCGGGAGCGTCGGAAGTCAGTACGATCCGGTAACGGCCCGGTTCCGGAACCGGGATCGCATAGTCGGGAATACTGTTCCGAGGGTGCCAGTTGAATACGAAAACCGTTGTCCCGTGACTGAATGCGAGTGTTTGGTTCGCCGTATCCATTAGGTGGTTATAAGCGTACCCGCTGCCGAGGATGTCGTATTTCCGCACCAGTTTCAGCATGGCCCGGTCGAAAGCGCCCAAGTAACTGTAACGCAGAAATCCGTTCTCGGCAAGACTCCACAGACGCCGCGCGTGAGCATAGCTCCAGCCGTTCCCTTCACGCGGGAAATCGATCCATTCGGGATGTCCGAATTCGTTGCCCATAAAATTCAAATAGGCCTGTCCCGCCAGCGAGATCGTAAAAAGCCGGATCATCTTGTGCAGCGCCATGCCGCGGTCGATCACGACGTTCTGTGCGGCGCGGTTCATATCGGTGTACATCTGCTTGTTCATCAGCCGGAACGCAATGGTCTGGTCGCCGACCAATGCCTGGTCGTGCGACTCGCAGTAGGCCACCGTTTTGACATAAGGCAGCCGGTCGGTCATCATGTTCCACATCTGCCAGATGTCCCACTGTTCGTCAGGCACTTCTTTCAGCAGTTTGATCCAGAAGTCGGGCACGGCCATGCCGAGCCGGTAGTCGAACCCTACCCCGCCCTCTTCGGCCGCGGCGCACATGCCGGGCATACCGCTGACGTCCTCGGCAATCGTGACGGCGTGCGGATACAGGTCGTGGATCAACCGGTTGGCCAGCGTCAGGTAACATAGCGCCTCTTCGTTGACCTCCGGGCTGAAATATTTCTCGCGGCTGTCGAACTCCGTATAACCGTGGTGATAATAGATCATCGACGTGACCCCGTCGAAACGGAACCCGTCGAAATGAAACTCCGTCAGCCAGTATTTGATGTTGGAGAGCAGGAAATGACGCACTTGCTCCTTGCCGTAATCGAACAGCTTCGAATCCCAGTACGGATGATCGCCGGCTTTGCCGGCCGGCGAATAGAGGTGATCCGTGCCGTCGAGCTCGTTTAGCCCTTCGTTGATATTTTTCACGTAATGCGAATGTACCAGATCCATAATCACCGCCAACCCCATCGTATGCGCCTTGCGCACCAGGGCTTTCAGTTCTTCCGGAGTGCCGAAGCGCGACGACGGGGCGAAAAAATTGCTGACATGGTATCCGAAACTGCCGTAATAGGGGTGTTCGGCGACCGCCATCAATTGAATCGTGTTGTAGCCCGCTTTTTTGATATGCGGCAGGATCGTTTTGATAAATTCGCAGTATGTGCCGACTCCTTCCTTTTCCTGGGCCATCCCGACATGGCACTCGTAAATCAGCAGACTGCCTACGGAGGCGATATCGAACGAATCGCCGCGCCAGTCGAACGGCTCGGCGGGAGCCCATAATTGCCCCGTGTAATCTTTGGTATGTTCGTCCTGCACGACCCGCCGGATGTACGACGGAATGCGTTCGAGCCAGCCGTTGTCGCCATGCACCAGCATTTTGACCTTCGAACCGTGTACCAGGCGTTCCCCATAGGTCTCGTCCGGCAAAAAGACGCTCCACACGCCGCAGCCATCCTTTTTCAGCGGTAACTGCGTGCGCTGCCAGCCGTTGAAGTCGCCGAACAGGTACACATCCTTCGCGCCGGGCAGCCATTCGCGGAACCACCAGCCCCGCAGCGCGTCGTCATACTGAAATCCGAAATAAAAATAGCCGTTGGCATACTCGGTCAGCGAACCGCATTCCTTCCCGATGGCGGACAGCCGCTCCCGGTAACGGTCGTAACGCCGCAGCATATCCTCCGCATTGGGCTCAAGCCACGGATCCTTTTTCACGATCGGTAATTGCACTATGGTTTCAGTCTTCATAATTACGGTCTGTTTCCACGTTAAAGTTAATCAAAATCCGACGAAGGGCAAATCAAACGAAAAATTTGCCCTATCTTTGCGTATCCGGACATACGGCTCCGGAGACCGGCAGGGCTGCCGGCGCCAACCTAAACCACTGATGTATTATGTTTAAAAACCACCCTAAGGGATTGCTTCCCGCTGCGCTGGCCAATATGGGCGAGCGCTTCGGATTTTATACCATGATGGCGATCCTCACGCTGTTTTTGATGTCCAAATTCGGACTCGACAAAACCAATGCCGGACTGATCTACTCGGTATTCTATTTTTCGATCTACATTCTCGCCTTCGTCGGCGGGCTGATCGCCGATAAGACCCGGAATTACAAGGGAACCATTCTGGTCGGGCTGATCGTTATGGCGCTGGGATACCTGCTGATCGCCGTCCCTACGCCGACTCCGGTCCGGAACGTACCGTTGTTCCTGACCGTCACCTGTGTCGGCCTGTTTACGATCGCCTTCGGCAACGGTCTGTTCAAAGGCAACTTACAGGCTCTGGTAGGACAGATGTACGATAACGAGAAATACGAAAAAATGCGGGATTCGGGGTTTTCGCTGTTCTACATGTTTATCAACGTCGGAGCTATTTTCGCGCCGCTCGCCGCCGTGGGCATGAGAAACGGCTGGTTGTCCTCGCAGGGATTCCTGTACGACCCGGATCTGCCGGAGTTGTGCCACGGTTTCCTGAGAAACTCGCTTTCGCCGGAAGCTACGGCGCGGTTTCAGGAGCTCGCCGCAACGGTCAGCAAAAACAGCGCTCCGACCGACATGACCGCATTTGCCGACGGGTATCTGGGCGCTTTCGCCACCGGATTCCATTTTGCTTTCGGGATCGCTATTTTCGCCATGTTGATTTCGCTGGTCATTTACCTGGCCAACAAACGGAAGCTGCCCGACCCCCGCAAATTGACCGCTTCCGGAGCGACTTCCGACCCGCATACGGTGCGTATGGCCGCCGCCGAAGTGAAAAAACGGATATGGGCTTTGATCGCCGTTTATGCGGTCGTTATTTTCTTCTGGTTCTCTTTTCACCAGAACGGGCTGACGCTTACTTTTTTCGCAAAAGATTACACGCTGCTGAAAATCGGTTCGCTCGATCTTTCCGCAGAGATATTTCAGTCGATGAATCCGTTTTTCGTCGTATTTCTGACGCCTGCGGTGCTGGCGTTTTTCGGATGGATGCGGGCCAACGGCCGGGAACCGTCCACGCCGGCTAAGATCGCCATCGGGATGGGAATCGCCGCAACGGCCTACCTGGTCATGATGCTCGGCTCGCTGAATCTTCCGTCGGCGGCCGAGGTCGAAGCGATGGGAGGACTGCCCGATTCGGAAAGCGTCACCCCGTTTCTGCTGATCGGCACTTACCTGATACTGACGATCGCCGAACTATTCATCAGTCCGCTCGGCATATCGTTCGTGTCGAAGGTGGCTCCGCCGCAATACCAGGGATTGATGCAGGGCGGGTGGCTCGGTGCCACGGCCATAGGCAATCAACTGCTGTTTATCGGGGCCGTTCTTTACCAGACGATCCCGATCTGGCTCACCTGGGGAATGTTCGTGGTCGTTTGCCTGATCTCGATGATCGTGATGTTCTCGATGCTGAAATGGCTGAACCGGATCACCAAACAATAGAGTTTAAACTTCCGAATAACCATAAAGCTACGAACTCATGAAAATGACAAAGTATTTGTCGCTGCTGCTCGGCATTCTGCCGACAGCGCCGCTTTGCGCGCAATGGGAACTGAACGAGGCGGACGGTTACCGGCTGATTGTTGTCACCGACCGCCCGGATGCCTTGTATGCCCGGGGGGATGAGATCCGTTTCATCGTCACGCTCGAAAAGGACGGCGCTCCCGTTAGCGGCGACCGGGTGGCGTGGTGCGTCACCAAAGACACCTGGGATCCGAAAACCGAGGGACAAGTGGCGATGCGGGACGGGAAAGCGGTGCTGGGCGGCAACGTATTGCATGAACCCGGTTTTTTCCAGTGCATGGCGCGTTACGCGACGCCTCAGGGAACCGAACTGCATGCGATGGCCGGCGCGGCCGTCGATCCGGAGCAGATCGCGCCCAGTATGCCGGAGCCTAAGGATTTTATGAGCTATTGGAAACGCGAGATAAAGAAGCAAGCCAAAATACCGATGAACATCCGGGTGACCCGGGTGCCGTATCCGGAGGATCCGTCGGTCGAAATGTTCGACATTCAGGCCGACTGCCAGGCCGGAAACTTTTCCGCCTGCTATGCTTACCCGAAAGGGGCTGCGGACAAATCCCTGCCCGCGCTGGTCACGCTGAACGGGGCCGGAGTGAAAAGCTCGCGGCTGTACTGGGCGGCCTACTGGGCTAAGGACGGGTTGTGCGTCCTCGACTTTAACGTGCACGGGCTGCCGAACGGTCGGCCGGACTCCTATTACCGCCAATTGGAGGAAGGCGAATTGCATAACTATTTTTTGTTCGGACGCGACGACCGCAATACGATGTTTTTCCACGAAATGATCATGCGTCTGCTGCGAGCCATCGACGTAATCACCGTCCAACCGCAGTGGGACGGCGAGAACCTGATCGTGCAGGGTTGCAGCCAGGGCGGAGCGCAGGCGATCATCGCCGGAGCCCTCGATCCCCGGGTAGACCTGGTTTGTTCTGAAATTCCGGGGATGTGCGACCATACCGGTATGCTGGTCGGCCGGGTCAGTTGCTGGCCGAAGCTGGTTACGAATACTCCGAACGGGAAACCCGATCCGAAACGGCTGGAAGCGGCGCGCTATTACGACCTTGTCAACTTCGCTCGTCACGTCAAGGTTCCCACGTACGTGACGGTAGGCATGATCGATTCGGTGTGTCCGCCGACGACGGTTTATGCGATGTTCAACCAACTGCCGTGCGACAGGCATATTCAGCAGTTGCCTCTGGGACACGTTCAATCCGGAGAGGGCGAGAACAATTCGCGCAGGGCGATGCAGGAATTCCTCCGCAGGAAGCGCGAATAAGGATGCGGTCACTGTAAACCGATCGGAAAGGCCCGGAAATTCTCCGCGCCTTTTTCCGTTTTGCCGGCCGCCCGTTCGACGGGGATAATTTTTTGCTATCTTTGAAGTTAAATTTGCGAGACGATTTATGATCAGACTTACTTTTTTAGGAACGGGGACTTCTCAGGGCGTGCCGGTTATTTCGTGCGGCTGCTGGGTCTGCCGTTCCGACGACAGCCGCGACAAACGGTTGAGAACATCGGCCCTCGTGGAAACCGGCCGGACTACCCTGCTAATCGATGCTGGGCCGGATTTCCGGCAGCAGATGCTCCGCGAATCGGTCGGTAAGCTCGACGGCATCCTGCTGACACACGAACACAAAGATCATATAGCCGGGCTGGACGACGTGCGCGCTTTCAATTACGTTACCGGCAAGCCAGTCGATATTTATGCCGAAGAGCGGGTGCAACGGCGGGTGAAACAGGATTTCGACTATGCGTTTTCCGAAAACCCCTACCCGGGGGTTCCCGAGATCCGGCTGCATACGATTCTGCCGGACGCTCCGTTTCGGATCGGCGACGCCGAAATCGTTCCGATCCGCGGCATACATTATAAGTTGCCCGTTTTCGGATTCCGGATCGGCCGGCTCGCCTACCTGACCGACATGAACCGCATCGACGACCGCGAGCTCAAAAAGATCGAAGGAGTGGATACGCTGGTTATCAACGCCCTGCGAAAAGAACATCACCTGTCGCATTTCACGCTGGACGAAGCGTTGCATATCTGTTATCGGGTGTCGCCCCGTGCCGCCTACCTGACCCATATTTCCCACCAAATGGGCCGTCATGCGACCGAGGAAAGGGCATTGCCGGAAGGGGTGCATTTCGCCTACGACGGACTGACGGTCGAGATACCCGATTAACCGCATGGAAAGACTGTTATTGATTACGCCGCCGTTTACCCAGGTCAACTGTCCCTATCCGGCAACGGCTTACCTGAAAGGATACCTGGAACGGAAAGGTTTCCCGGTCGATCAGTTCGACCTGTCGATCGAACTGATCGGCGCGATCTTCACGAAAGAATTCCTGCAACGGCTTTTCGATCGTTATCCCGGCAGCGAGGACGAAAATATTCGGCTGATTTACCGGATGCGGGAGCGCTACACGGCGACCGTGGACGCCGTAACGGATTTTCTGCGGGGAAAGGACGGCACGCTGGCCACCCGGATCTGTACCGGAGAGTATCTGCCGCAAGCCGCCCGGTTTGGGGCCGTCGAGGACCTCGGCGATTATTTCGGAACGCTCGGCACGACCGAATGCGCCCGGTTTCTTTGTACGCTTTACATGCAGGATATCAGCGACTTCATCCGCGCGACGGTTACCGGAAATTTTGAGATCGTCCGTTACGGCGAACGGATTTCGCTGGCAATCGAATCGTTCGCGCAATTGGAGGCCGAACTGGCGCTTCCGCCGAATCCGATCGAAGAACGGATGAACGAATTATTAGGCGAGAGGATCGAAGTCCTGCGACCGTCTTTCGTCGGATTCACGGTGCCGTTTCCAGGTTGCCTGCTCGCCACGTTGCGCTGCGCCCAATTTATCCGCAACCGCTATCCCGGGATCCGGATTATCGTCGGCGGAGGATATCCGACGACCGAACTGCGCAGTATGAGCGACAAAAAGATTTTCGACTACGTCGATTATGTGATTCTGGACGACGGGGAAGCGGCGCTCGAAAGAATCCTCGTTTCCGGAGAGCTGTTGCATACTTATACGAGAGAAGGGTATCACGACGGAGACGAAACGATTACGCACCTGCAACGCGGTTGTCCCGATTTTGCCGACCTGCCGCACGACCGTTACCTGTCGCTGTTGGAGGTGACCAATCCGATGCATCGTCTGTGGAGCGACGGCCGCTGGAACAAAATGATGATCGCGCACGGTTGTTATTGGGGGAAATGTGCGTTCTGCGATACTTCGCTCGATTATATCCGCCGGTACGACAGCGTTCCGGCCGAATGTTTCGTGGACTGGATGGAGCAGGTAATCGCTCAGACGGGCAGTCGCGGCTTCCATTTCGTCGACGAAGCCGCCCCGCCCCGGTTGCTGAAAGAGATTTCGATCGAAATCCTGCGCAGGCGGCTGAACGTCGTCTGGTGGACGAACGTGCGCTTCGAGAAGAGTTTTACCGGCGATCTGTGCCAACTGATGGCCGCAGCGGGTTGCATCGCGGTGTCGGGCGGCCTGGAGGTCGCTTCGAACCGTTTGCTGAAGATGATGAACAAAGGCGTCGATATCGAACAGGCGACCCTTGCCATGCGGAATTTATGCGACGCAGGAATCCTGGTGCACACGTACCTGATGTACGGTTTCCCGACCGAGACACTGCAGGAAAGCGTCGATTCGTTGGAAGTCGTGCGGCAGTTGTTTCGCGCCGAACTGGTGCATTCGGCATTCTGGCACCGTTATGCGATGACCGTCCACAGCCCGAGCGGGCGGAATCCCGAAGAGTACGGAGTCAAACGGCGCAACGCCCATGTGCATCTGTTTGCCAATAACGAAGTGGCGTTCGTCGAAAACCGGGGATACAACATCCGCCAGGTAGGAGAAGCGCTGAACGAAGCGTTGGCGAATTACATGTACGGCAGCGGCATCGACCGGCCGGTGCACAAATGGTTTGCCGGGAAAGTGCCTCCCGCGACGGTGGACGCGACCCTGGTCGCCGACCAACTGATTAAACCCGACGCCGCCAGACTATACAACGAAAAAGCGCGGATAATCTGGATCGGCCTGCCGCCGGAACGCAGCGAAGAAGGGATTGCGCTGTACGGAGCCTCCGGTGCCAAAGTCGTCCGGTTCAAACCGCACGAGACCGCTTTTCTGTTGCGAATCATGTCGCTTGCTGCAGATCTGTCGCAGACCGTTACGTTCGGACAGGCCTCCAAACTTTTCGGTACGTATAGCGACGAATCGTTCGTCGCATTCTACCTGTCGAAAAAGTGGGATATATTGCGCTCGTTCGGACTGCTTCAGGTGTAGATTGCAAACGGCATTTTTTTATATAAAGAATTTGTTTATGTAAAATAGATTAATACGATGAATTTTAAAGATAAAGTAGTAATTATTACCGGGGCGTCGTCCGGAATCGGATATGCGCTGGTTTATGAATTCGCTTCGCACGGCGCAAAAATCGCGCTCGGAGCGAGATCGGAAGGGAAGTTGGCCCGGATCGCCGAAGATTTGGAGACGCGCGGAACGGAAGCCGTTTATGAGGCGACCGACGTGACCCGGGAAGCGGATTGCAGACGGCTGATCGAACGGACGGTCGAACGATTCGGCCGGATCGACATTTTGATCTGTAATGCGGGGATCTCGATGCGCGCGTTGTTCGACGACGTCGACCTGGATGTACTTCGTCAGTTGATGGACGTCAATTTTTGGGGAGCCGTTTACTGCACCAAATATGCCCTACCCTATCTGCAAGCCTCGAAGGGATCGATCGTCGGCGTATCGTCGGTGGCCGGTATCCACGGCCTGCCGGGACGCACGGGCTATTCGGCTTCGAAATACGCGATGACGGGATTTATGGAGACCATCCGTATTGAAAACCTGAAAAAAGGCGTGCACGTAATGATCGCGGCCCCCGGCTTCACGGCGTCGAATGTCCGCTTCTCGGCATTGACGGCCGACGGATCGGCTCAGGGCGAATCTCCGCGCGAGGAAGAGAAGATGATGAGCGCGGCCGAAGTCGCGCACCGGATCGTTCGGGGAATCAGCCGTCGCAAACGCACCCTGTTGATGGAATTCAACGGAAGGGCTACGATGTTGATTAAAAAATTTGCGCCCGGATTGCTGGATAAGCTCTATTACAACCACATGGCCAAAGAGCCGGACTCTCCGTTCAAATGACGGACGGTAGTTATCGACAGGTTGTAAACATTCTGTCGACCGATTTCGATAAAACTACAAACAACAAAAGAGCGCTTATAAACATAAAGCGCTCTTTTGTTTATAGTTTGTCAACTTGTTTTCAACAATGAGAATAGGATCGCGGACAGCCGCGAATCGCATTGTCCGCAACAGCGACAGAAGGTTAACGTTTCAATAACGGTTTCAGGAATTGTCCCGTATAGCTTTTCTTAACGGAGGCGACCTGTTCCGGCGTTCCGGTTGCGATCAGGCGCCCGCCTCCGGAACCGCCCTCCTGGCCGATGTCGATCAGGTAGTCCGAGACCTTGACCACATCCAGGTTATGTTCGATCACAATCACGGTGTTCCCTTTGTCTACCAGCTTGTTCAGTACGTCCAGCAATACGCGCACATCTTCGAAATGAAGCCCGGTAGTCGGCTCGTCCAGAATGTAGAGCGTCCGGCCGGTATCGCGTTTGGCCAGTTCGGTCGACAGCTTGATCCGCTGGCTTTCGCCGCCGGACAGCGTCGTACAGGGCTGGCCGAGCCGCAGGTATCCGAGGCCCACGTCCTGGATTGCTTTCAGTTTCATGTGAATCGACGGGATCGCTTCGAAAAATGCGGCCGCCTGGTTGATCGTCATGTTCAGCACGTCGTCGATGTTCTTCCCTTTATATTTTACTTCGAGCGTCTCGCGGTTGTAGCGGTGTCCGCCGCAGACGTTGCACTTGACGTAGACGTCGGGCAGAAAATTCATCTCGATCGTTTGTACGCCGGCTCCTCGGCAGGCTTCGCAACGGCCCCCTTTCACGTTGAACGAGAAACGTCCGGCTTTGAATCCGCGGATCTGGGCGTCGGGAGTCGATTCGAACAATTTGCGGATATCGCCGAAGACGTTCGAATAGGTCGCCGGATTGCTGCGCGGCGTCCGCCCGATCGGCGATTGGTCGACGACGATCAGTTTGTCGATGTGCTCAATACCCTCGATCCGGTCGTGTTCGAGCGGCTGTTCATAGGAGTTGTAGAGTTCACGGGCAATGGCATACCGCAGCGTGGCGTTTACCAGCGAGGATTTGCCGCTGCCGCTGACCCCCGTCACGCAGATCATCTCGCCGAGCGGAAAATCGACGGTTATATTTTTCAGGTTATTTCCCCTCGCCCCGTGTACCACGATGTGTTTTCCATTCCCCGTGCGGCGTTTTTCGGGCAGTTCGATCCGCCGGCGGCCGGTCAGGTAATCGGCCGTGATTCCGCCGGACTCCATAACCTGTTGCAACGTTCCGGATACCACGACCTCTCCGCCGCGGACACCGGCTCGCGGCCCTACGTCCACGACCCAGTCGGCATTGCGGATCATGTCTTCGTCGTGTTCCACGACAATTACCGAATTCCCCGCGTCGCGCAATGCCTTCAGACTGTTGATCAGTTTGATATTGTCGCGCTGATGCAATCCGATGCTCGGTTCGTCGAGGATGTAAAGCACGTTGACCAGTTTCGACCCGATCTGAGTCGCCAGTCGGATCCGCTGGCTCTCCCCGCCGGACAGCGAACGCGAACTGCGGTTCAGCGACAGGTAGCCCAGTCCGACGTCCAGCAGAAAACGAAGTCGTTCGCGGATCTCTTTCAGGATTTCGTGTGCGATCTGCTCCTGTTTTTTCGAAAGGCGTTTTTCGATGCCTTCCATCCAGAGGGCGAATTCCTCGATACTGAGCGCCGACAATTCGGCGATGTTTTTTCCGTCGATTTTGAAATAGAGCGCTTCCTTGCGTAGCCGGCTGCCTCCGCAGACGCTGCATACGCGCCGGACGACGAATTGTTCCTTCCATTTGTCCCCTTTGCTGGACGCAGAATCGTCGCGCTGCTTCTCTATATAATCCGCTACGCCTTCCCACGAAACCATGTAATTGCCCGTACCGCCCAATTCGCGCGCATCGATTCGCAACGGTTCGCTGTCTCCGTACAACACGGCATTCAGCGCCTCCTCGTTCAGCGATTCGATCGGATCGTCGATCGTAAAGTCGTATTTCCGTCCCAGGGCTTCCAATTCGGCGAAAAGCAGGTTGTTGCGGTAGCGCCCCAACGGTTCGACCCCGCCGTCGCGGATCGATTTGCCGCCGTCGGGAACGATCCGCTCCATATCGAACACGGCCTCTTCGCCCAGCCCGTTGCAGTGCGGGCAGGCCCCTTGCGGCGAATTGAACGAAAAAGAGTGCGGAGCCGGCTCGTTGAACGCGATTCCGCTGGTGGGGCACATCAGGTGCCGGCTGTAAAACCGGACGTTATCGTCGTCGTAATCGTACACCATCATCGTGCCCTTCCCTTGCTGCATCGCCTCCTGCAAGCTTTTCAGCAAACGGCTGCGGACATCCGGTTTCACGACGAGCCGGTCGACGACCAGTTCAACGTAGTGGATCTTATAACGATCGAGTCGCAACCCCGCGAAAATTTCTCGGATTTCGCCGTCGACCCGGGCATACAGATAGCCTTTTTTAGCCAATCCTTCGAACAATTCCCGGTAATGTCCTTTGCGACCGCGCACCAGCGGAGTCAACAAGGCGATTTTCCGACCGTCGAAGTTCCGAAGGATCAGATTGCCGATCTGATCGTCGGTATGGTGTACCATCTTTTCGCCCGTTACCGGAGAATAGGCATCCGACGCGCGGGCGAACAGCAGCCGTAGGAAGTCGTTGATTTCGGTTACCGTTCCGACCGTCGAACGCGGATTTTTGTTCGTAGTCTTTTGCTCGATGGAGATCACGGGACTCAGCCCGGTGATCTTGTCCACATCGGGACGCTCCATCGTTCCGACGAACTGCCGCGCATAGGTCGACAGCGTTTCCAGATAGCGGCGCTGTCCTTCGGCATAGATCGTATCGAAAGCCAGCGACGATTTCCCTGAGCCCGAAAGCCCCGTTATGACGGTCAGCGAATCGCGGGGAATCTCCACATCCACGTTTTTCAGGTTGTGTACCCGCGCTCCGTATATTTTTATCGTATTGTTCTCAGACATTGTATTTTCTTCACGCCCCGCGTCCGGATTAATCGTCGGTACGGAATCCTCCGTTGGGCACCTTGATAACGAAACTGCGGCGCGCTTTATTATCGTAATCGTAATCGCGTATCCAGTGGTTCAGTTCCCGCAACATCTTGTAGGTCGTCCCGTTGCTGCGCGCTACGGCGGACCAGTCGATGGCCGCATTGTCCACGGTGACCTCGTGGTAATCGGTCAACGGCTGATAATAGTCCTCCCGTGCGATCCGGTATCCGTAGGTTTCCGGGTCGGAAGCGATCAGTTTGAAAGCGAGTACCCGGAAAACATACCGCATGGTCTCGTCGGGCAGAAACAGGTCGTAATAGGAATTCACGCCCTGTTTTTCGAGACGCCTGGAGACGCCGGCTATCCCCGCGTTGAACGATGCCGCCGCCAGCGTCCAACTGCCGAGACGGGCTTTCGCATCCGCCAAATACTTGCAGGCGGCTTCGGTCGCCCGTTCGATATGGTAACGTTCGTCGACGCCGCCGGACATGAACAGTCCGGCCGATTTGGCATAAGGAGGCATCAATTGCCACAGTCCGGCGGCCCCGGCTCCGGAACGGACATCCGGATCCAGTCCGCTTTCGGCCATGCAGAGGTATTTGAAATCGTCCGGGATACCGTATTTTTTCAGGATCGGTTCGATCACCGGAAAGTAGCGCGTCGTCGCCAGCAGCGTTTGCGTCGTCCGCGAGTGCAGGTACATCGTCGTCAGCACTTCGCGCAGCAGGCTCTCACGGGTATCGTAATTTCCGAGCGGCACCGGCTCGCCGGCAAAATTCAATTCGCGGGGAAGCGACGGAACGACGACCGGAGCGCACGGATCGGTCGTCGCAGGCATCAGCGGAGGTTGGGCGCAAGCCGCTACGGAAACCGTCAGCAGGAGCGTACAGATAACGTATTTCATAGGTGTTCGATTTCTGATTAACATACAAAGATACGAAAATATTCGCTACCGGAAGCCCCGGCGAAGCCGCGCAATCCCGATTTAACGGTAACGCCGGCAAGTTTATTGAGCTAAAAAAGATGATATGTGCCGGAAATAACTTATTTTTACGAAAAATAATTTCCATCATGTTAGTAGCAGGTCATTATTATACGCTCAAAGTCAATCGGATTTCGGACTACGGACTCTATCTCGCGGACGAAGACGGGAACGAAGTGCTGTTGCCGAATCGTTACGTATCCGTCGATTACAAACCCGGGATTTCGCTGGAAGTTTTCATTTACCACGATTCGGAAGACCGGTTGGTGGCTACGACCGAACGCCCGCTGGCGACGGTCGGCCAGACGGCCTGCCTGAAAGTGGTCGATAAAACGGTTCACGGAGCATTTCTGGACTGGGGGCTCCCGGCCAAAGACCTGTTCCTGCCCAACCGGAATCAGTCGTCGCGCCTGGATATCGGGAAAAAGTATCCGGTCTACCTCTATACGGATAACATTACCGGACGCGTCGTTGCGACGACTTACCTGAAAGGATTTATCAACAACGTCGAGCTGACGGTATCCCCGCGCGAGGAAGTCGATATCCTGATAGCCACCGAGACTCCGATCGGATTCCGCGTCGTGATCAACGACCGGCATTGGGGTATGATCTACCGCAACCAGATTTTCCAGCCCGTAGCGGTCGGCGATCGAATGAAAGCTTACATCGTTCGCATTACCGACGACAATCGGGTTGACCTCGCCTTGCAGGGCCAGGGGTACGACGAAGTTAAAAAATCGGCCGAGCGGCTGTTGGAGATCCTGCGTAAAAACGGAAATGCGCTGCCGGTGAATGACGACAGTAAACCCGAAAAGATCCGGCAACTTACTCAGATGAGCAAAAAAACGTTCAAGCGCAGCGCCGGTTACCTGATGAAACAGGGGAAGATCGCCATGGACGGACAACAGATCCGTCTGACCGAATCCGACTGACGGGCGGGTTTACAATAAATCTATTTTAAAAATCGTTAATTATAACGGTATTTTTAGTCCATTTGGATAATTCGGAATTGTCGGAGGCATGACAAATGAACTGGGTCTCGATGCTGTTGCACGCCTTGTTGAATTTGCACACCATAACAGGCTTTTTTCCGTCGTTTCCGGGATTCGGCTTAGACTGCAGCAGTACGTTGTACTTCAGCGTGCGATCGTCATCCCGGACTATAACGGCGCTCGCCATGTCATTACCGGACGGCAAATGATAAATTTCCAAAATGACATATCTTTCCATAACCGCAAAACCGATTTACAACCGGCGCCCCTCCGGTTTTTTGCAACAAAAGAAAAGCGTGGGCCTGTAGACTTATTCAAGCTGATAAGGTTCTGGCAAACCTGCGAATGTTAAATAAGCAACAGCCCACGCTATACTTAACAGTATAGGACGTGAGAGAATTTTGCTTATTCTCCATTCTTTTGAATTTACCAGATTCTATCAACGAGAATAAAGCCTAACACTTTCCGTGTTCAAACAAGCTCGTCGCCCGAAAGCAACGAGACAAAATTAACATTTTTTTCAAACACTCCGTGCAAAATTCCTTTTTTTGGGCTGTTGCTATAATAAACACATAGCGAAAAAGTAAATTTGGGTAAAACGTAGCGAATTAGCTGATACAGCGTTCGTTACGCTTTGTTTTTCTATGGGACAGAGCCAACGAAATACCACCTCGAAGCCAAACAGCGCAGAAGTTCAGTTACCACCTCATTACCCCCGTAACGGGTGTGAATTTCTTGCTAAATGGTTCTGTTTCTGCGATTTGCGTAATTTTGCATAGCAGTCGGTAACTCACTAATAACTAATTTTGTAACCAAAAAAAGGAGTGAGTTATGCGTAGTACATTCAAGGTATTATTTTACGTGAAGAAAGGCAGCGAGAAGCCGAACGGCAACCTGCCTTTAATGTGCCGTATCACGGTGGACGGCGAGATTAAACAGTTCAGTTGCAAGATGGACGTTCCCCCACGGCTGTGGGACGTGAAGAACAACCGTGCTTCGGGCAAGAGCGTCGAAGCGCAGAGAATCAACCTTGCGGTAGATAAAATCCGTGTGGAAGTAAACCGCCGCTATCAAGAGTTAATGCAGACGGACGGTTATGTTACCGCCGCCAAACTCAAAGACGCCTATCTCGGTATCGGCGTCAAGCAGGAAACTTTGCTGAAGCTGTTCGAGCAGCACAACGCCGAGTTCGAGAAGAAAGTCGGGCACAGCAGGGCGCAGGGTACATTTACCCGTTATCGGACGGTCTGCAACCATATTCGGGAGTTCCTGCCCCATACCTACAAGCGTGAGGATATTCCATTAAAGGAACTCAACCTCACGTTCATCAACGACTTCGAGTATTTTCTGCGCACGGAGAAGAAATGCCGCACCAATACCGTGTGGGGCTACATGATTGTGTTGAAACACATCGTTTCCATAGCGAGGAACGACGGGCGTTTGCCCTTTAATCCCTTTGCGGGATATATCAACTCTCCCGAAAGCGTGGACAGGGGCTACCTCACCCAAACGGAGATACAGACGCTCATGAACGCACCGATGAAGAACGCCACCCACGAGCTTGTACGGGACTTGTTCGTCTTTTCTGTTTTCACGGGTTTGGCGTATTCGGACGTGAAGAACCTCACCGCCGACCGCCTGCAAACATTCTTCGACGGCAACCTGTGGATAATCACCCGAAGAAAGAAGACCAACACCGAATCGAACATCCGCCTTTTGGACGTTCCCAAGCGTATCATCGAGAAGTACAAGGGGCTGGCAAGGGACGGTCATGTTTTCCCCGTTCCGAACAACGGCAGTTGTAACAAGATACTCAAAGATATAGGCAGACAATGCGGCTTCAAGGTACGCTTGACCTACCATGTCGCACGCCACACGAACGCCACGACCGTACTTCTGTCGCACGGCGTACCCATCGAAACGGTGAGCCGCCTTTTGGGGCACACGAACATAAAGACCACCCAAATTTACGCCAAAATCACCGCCCAGAAGATAAGCCAAGACATGGAAACCTTGTCGCACAAGTTGGAAGATATGGAGAAGAATATCTGCCGAGCCATCTAATTAAGAACAGAATACCGATGAAAGAAGAAAGGAACATTATCACGATGGACGGGCAGGGCAATATCTCCCTGCCGAGCGATATAGGCGCAACCGCCATGACCGAGCGGGAAATCTGCGAACTGTTCGGGGTTATCGCCCCGACGGTTAGGGCAGGGATAAAGGCACTCTGCAAAAGCGGAGTTTTATCTATATATGACATAAAGCACATTATCCGCCTATCGGACAAATACAGCGCGGAGGTTTACAACCTCGAAACGATAGCCGCCCTCGCTTTCCGTGTCGAATCGTTCGGGGCGGCGAAAGTCCGCAGGGCATTATTAGAGAGGATTATACACGGGCGAAAAGAGAAAACGACGGTATTCGTGTCGGTTGTTTCGGACGGCAAGCCCAACAGCCGTTGGAAAGCATGATGATATACCAACATACCAACATGCAAACGTACCAGCATACCAGCATGCAAACATGCAAACCTATCACTATGGTGATATATATTGCAGGGTCTATTTCTCTTTTCAGAGGAAAGCGGAGCAATCGTTTTCGTTTACAAAGGCAAAGCAAGCACGGGGCTTTACGTCGGCTAAAAGGTCAGGCGGCTGCGCCGTTTCCCAATAAATCTTCCTCTCGCTTCGCTGCGAGCGTATTTATCGGGAAAACCTTGTATCCGACCGCCCCGTGCAAAAGAGCCTTTGAAAACGGAAACGACCGCCCCGCCACCCACCGACCGAAAGGAAAAAAATAAGGTGGGGTTACGGGCAAGCAGGCGGCAGGGACAGCCATAGCCGAAAGGCAGACGGGCAGGCAGACGGCACGCCGCAGGGTATTTACGGAGAAAATACCGTAGCTTATTAGGGAATTTTCCGAGCCGCAATACTACGTATCGCTGAAAATTCCCCAATAAGGCAAGGGGTAAGCCCCTCTGCACACCCCATCGGGGACGGCATTTGCCGCCCCGAAGATACGAAAAATCATTGTTTCACAAGTCAAGGAAGAAAGGAAAAATATATGGGTTTCGTAGTTTTACACATGGAAAAGGCGCACGGCAGCGACAGCGGAACGACCGCACATATCGAGCGTTTCATCATACCGAAGAACGCCGACCCCACACGCACGCACCTAAACCGCAGGCTTATCGAATACCCCGACGGGATAAAAGACCGTTCGGCGGCTATACAGCAGAGATTAGAAGAAGCGGGGCTGACACGCAAAATCGGAAGCAACCAAGTACGGGCAATCCGCATCAACGTATCGGGAACGCACGAGGACATGAAGCGGATAGAGGAAGAGGGGCGTTTGGACGAGTGGTGCGCCGACAATCTGAAATACTTCGCCGACACGTTCGGAAAGGAGAACATCGTGGCGGCTCACCTGCACAGGGACGAGGAAACGCCGCACATACACGTTACACTCGTCCCCATCGTCAAGGGAGAGCGCAAGCGCAGGAAAAGGGAGGAACAGACGAAGAAGCGATACCGCAAGAAGCCGACCGACACCGTGAGGCTGTGCGCAGACGATATTATGACACGGCTGAAATTGAAGTCCTACCAAGATACCTATGCCGTGGCGATGGCGAAATACGGGCTGCAAAGGGGCATAGACGGCTCGAAAGCTCGCCACAAGTCCACGCAGCAGTATTATCGGGATATACAGAAACTCTCCGACGACCTCAAAGCGGAAGTGGTGGATTTGCAGCAGCAGAAAGAAACGGCACAGGAGGAACTAAGACGGGCGAAAAAAGAAATACAGACCGAGAAGCTGAAAGGGGCGGCAACCACCGCAGCCGCCAACATCGCCGAGAGCGTCGGTTCTCTTTTCGGCAGTAACAAGGTCAAGACGCTGGAAAGGGAGAACACCGCCCTGCATAAGGAGGTAGCCGACCACGAGGAAACCATCGAAGCCCTGCAAGATAGGATACAGACCATGCAGGCAGACCACAGCAGGGAGATACGGGAAATGCAGCAAAAGCACGGCAGGGAGATAGCCGACAAGGACACAAGGCACAAGCAGGAAATATCGTTTCTGAAAACGGTAATCGCAAGGGCGGCAGCATGGTTTCCCTATTTCCGTGAAATGCTCCGTATCGAAAACCTCTGCCGCCTTGTCGGGTTCGATGAAAGGCAGACCGCAACGCTCGTCAAGGGAAAGCCGTTGGAGTATGCAGGGGAACTCTACTCGGAGGAACACGGACGGAAATTCACGACCGAAAGGGCAGGTTTCCAAGTGCTGAAAGACCCCACGGACGGGACTAAATTGGTTCTTGCCATCGACCGAAAGCCCATTGCCGAGTGGTTCAAGGAACAGTTCGAGAAGTTAAGGCAGAACATACGCCGACCTATACAACCGCAAAGGAAAGGCAAGGGATTCAAGCTATAAATGTTAAATCCTGCCCGATTTGCCGAAAAAAGTGCGGTACGCTGTTCGTGGTGTACTGCACTTTTTTTATATTTGTTCGCAAGGTGATATACTTGAAGAAAATAACAGCCGATTTCGCTGTTAGCACAATGTTATGCGGCAGCTTAAAAGACGACACCAAACCAGAAAAATCATCTTGACAACCACCCGACTTTGAACTACGAAGGATGAAATTTTTCAGGGACAACTTCCAGCATTTCCAAAAAACAGTTTACCCATTGACTTGGAGACAAACAAACAATTTGAGCATTAAGGTTTAAACCGAATTTTTCCGAAATTGACCTGACCTGACTTTTCCTGAAAATCGACTTTAAAGCTGTTTTTACAGATAAATCAGGTTTCTCTAACAGACAGGAAATAAATGCTAAGTATTTGGCTTTAAACTTAAAATCAAAAAATAACTGTTTTCTTTTAATGTTTAACAGGGCTGATTTGACAGTTGGCGGTGGAAAGAAACTTTCAGGACCTACCTCATAGACAAGTTTCAAATCAAAAAAAGTATGATAGAAAACGGTATATGGATTGTAAAGCTTCCTCGAAAATAACTTTTGTGTAGGTTCTAACTGAAGGACAATGGAACCTCCCAGAAAATTTCCAAGACTCTCAAACATCAGGATTTTGAAAATATCGGAAGTAATGCCATAAGGAATATTTGACACCTCTTTGAAAGGAAATTTCGGAACTGCAAAATTCCTAAAATCACAACCGACAACTTGAACATTTCGGGCATCAGAAAATAATTTTCGTAAATGTTCAACCAAAGCTGTGTCGTTTTCAATAGCAACAACATTGTTGGCGATTTTTAATAAATGAACAGTAAGAAACCCCTTGCCTGCCCCAATATCTAAAACCGTATCCTGATTACTTATATTTGCTTGTCTTATTGCATCTTTTATTAGCACTTTATCAATAGTAAAGTGCTGACCCGTAAAACGAACGGGCAATTTCTTTTTTGTCATTAGTAACTTCTTACAGGTGAATACTTGACTGCAAATTTAGTAACTTTGCAGCAGAAATTAACGAGAAAGAAGAGAAAATGAAAACCGACCGCATAACATCACCTATACGCAAGCAGGGGTTTCGTGCTTCGTAGGACAGTTAAGTGGTAAATTTAAAGTTCAGTTCTTCGTAGGAAGTTCAGTGGTTAAAATCCCTGCCTGCGTATAGCTGAGAACCGTTATCAACCTCGAAAAGCAAAAATACAATGAATAGAATATTAACACTATACCTCTTTTTGCTATTGTGTGGCACGGCTTCCGCACAACAAATAGTAAAATGGGACGATTTACAGACTATAACGGATAACGCACGGCGCACGGTCTATTATGAAAAAGGCAGTAAACAGCCGTTGCAGGGAGAATATCGCATTATACGAGGGCTTGACGAGGAGCGTGTTAAACTTTCCGACGGCATAATAAACGGTGATTATCTCCGCTATCGTGATGGGGTACTGCGTGAATCGGGCATATATGCCAAAGGAAAGCGCAACGGCATATTCACGGAGTATTACCAAGATGGCGTTACTCCCCGAAAAGAAACACCCATGCAGCAAGGCAAGATAGACGGAACTGTAAAGACCTATTTTCGTAACGGCAAAATAGAAATCGAAAAGGAGTATAGGCAGAGTGTGGAGAGCGGACGGGAACGCCGCTTTGACAGCAAGACGGGTGAGCAGATTTTTGAATCTCATTATATAGACGGCAAAAAAGAGGGTGAGGAATGGGAAATATTCGAGGATGGGCGCACGCTTCGCAGCAGGACTACACGACACTACCGTAACGGAAAACTTGACGGCTTTTATCGTGTGGAATCGACACGGGACGGAAAACCCTATATAACCATCGAGGGGCAATACACCGACGGCGAGAAATCGGGACGTTGGAAACAGTACAACGCCACCGATGACACAACCCATGAATGGGATGAATGATTTTCTTTTTTCGCAAGTTGATTTTATAAAATTGCCACCGAAAGTTCGTACTTTCGGAAAAAGATGTTATATTTGCAAATGAAAGAGTTATTTGACAGCATAGCAACGCAAAACGCTGAAATTCGCACAGTTGCTAAATCGTTACTTCTATTTCTCAAATAATTCGCTAAAAGTTTATTTCTCAATCGGTTAAGTCAAACCGAGAAAAATCTATAATAAAAATAGCACAATCTTTCGAAAAATCCGCTATTTTATATTTATAAGATCATTGTAAATTAAATAAATATTGTCCGATATTTTGTTAAACTGAATCCTCGATTTTCCCGAAACGGCTCTTCCCGCCAGTCAACGGCCTCATTGTATTATTTGTCAGCCGGTTGCCCGGGCGATACCGGATGCTTCCTTTCCGTCGAAAACGAATACGGAAAATCTTCCGGGGCGATTCCCCGCTTTTTATTCGGAACGCGATCCATCTTCACCTGCAATTTACCTCCCCGCAGCAGATTGCCGTGGGTAAGGTAATTTTTCGTATATTTTTCTCCGTTCAGCGACGCGGAGCGGATGTAACGGTTCCCGGGGCCGTTCTCCGGCGCCTCGATCGTGAACAACTTCCCGTTTTCGAATCGGAGCACCGCCTTGCGGAACAACGGCGCTCCCATTACATACTGGTCGGTACCCGGACAGACCGGATAAAAACCGAGGGCGGAAAAGACATACCAAGCCGAAGTTTGCCCGTTATCCTCGTCTCCGCAGTAGCCGTCCGCCCGGCTGTTGTACAAACGGTTCATCACCTCGCGGAGCCAGTACTGCGCCTTCCACGGCTGGCCGGCATAATCGTACAGGTAGATCATGTGCTGCACCGGCTGATTGCCGTGAGCGTAGTTTCCCATATTCATCACCTGCATCTCCCGGATCTCGTGGATAATTCCGCCGTAATAGCTGTCGTCGAACAGCGGCGGAACGTTGAATACCGAATCCAGCATCTGCACGAAACCGTCCGGACCGCCCATCAGATCGACCAACCCCTGCGGGTCGTGAAAAACGCTCCAGGTATAGTGCCAACTGTTCCCTTCCGTGAAAGCGTCGCCCCACTTCAGCGGCGAGAACGGGCTCATAAACGCCCCGTTGCGGTTGCGGCCGCGCATCAGACGGGTCTCCGGATCGAACAGGTTCCGGTAATTCATCGCCCGCTTCTCGTACAACTCGACTTCTGACCGGGGCTTTCCCAATGCTGCGGCCAGTCGCGAAATGCACCAGTCGTCGTAAGCATATTCAAGCGTGCGCGCGGCGCTTTCATTGATTTTGACATCGTAGGGAACGTATCCCAGGCGGTTGTAATATTCGTATCCGAGGCGTCCGGTAGAAGACACTTTCGGATGAACGGCCTGCGTGCCATGCACCAACCCTTCGTACAGCATTTCCGCATCCCCGACCTTCACGCCTTTGAGGTAAGCGTCCGTTAGTACGGAAGCCGAATTGTTCCCCACCATGCAGCCGCGGTGACCGGGACTCGCCCACTCCGGGAAAAAACCGCTCTCGCGGTAGGTGTTCAGCAATCCTTCCTGCATCTCCCGACTCTGCGACGGATACATCAGGTTCAGCAGCGGAAACAGGCTGCGGAACGTATCCCAAAAACCGGTATCCGTGTACAGGTAGCCGGGCAACACCTTCCCGTTGTACGGACTGTAATGAACGACCGTTCCCCGCGCGTCGATCTCGTAAAATTTCCGCGGAAACAGCAGCGACCGGTACAGGCAGGAATAGAACGTGCTCAGTTGGTCGTCGCTGCCGCCCTCTACGTATATGCGGCTCATCGCTTCGTTCCAGGCCGATTTCCCCTGCGCGACGATCCGGTCGAACGAGTTACGGCCGAGTTCCTGCAGGTTCAGCTGCGCTTGCTCGAAACTGATAAAAGAAGAGGCTACCCGCGCATGCACGACCTCTCCGCGCCGGGTGCCGAATCCGATGACGGCTCCCGTATGATCGCCGGTTTGCTCCGAAGCATCGGTCATCGAACCGTTGACGACCGTTTTGCAGAACGTGAACGGCTTGTCGAAAACGATAACAAAGTAGTTCTTGAAATTTTTCGGAACGCCGCCGCTGTTGCGGGTCGTATAGCCGATGATCTTGTTCTCCTCGGGAATGACGCGCACGAAGGAACCCCGGTCGAAAGCATCGACGACTACGTACGAGTCCCCTTTCGGAAACGTAAAACGGAACATGGCGGCCCGGTCGGTCGGGGTGATTTCCGTCGTTACGTCGTAATCCGCCAGATAAACGCTATAATAGTACGGCTTGGCCGTTTCGGCTTTGTGCGAAAACCAGCTTGCCCGTTTGTTCTCATCGAATTCGGGGCGGCCGGTCAGGGGCATCAGCGAGAACTGTCCGTAATCGTTGATCCACGGACTGGGCTGGTGCGTCTGTTTGAATCCCCGGATCTTATCGGCCGTGTAAACATAAATCCAGCCGTTTCCCATTTTGCCGGTCTGGGGCGTCCAGAAGTTCATGCCCCACGGCCTGGCGATCGCCGGATAGGTATTGCCGGTCGACAGTTCGTAAGTAGACTGCGTTCCGATCAGCGGATTGGCGTATTCTACCGGATCGAAAGCGCGCTCCTCGCCACGGGTGTGCATCGTAACAAGCACGGCCGTCGCCGTGAGGCACAATATCTTCGTTATCTTCATATCGTTATTACTTTTTGTCCGGCACGGAAAACGTCGCCGTGGCGCAGTCCGTCCGGCTCATCAATCTCGTCTTTGAATACGCCGTCGGCATTCGCTTCGCGCACGATAGTTTCTTTTTCGTACCGGAGCGCTACGTACTCCGGTCTGCTGCCGGTATCAAATATAGGATATTTTTCCGAAATAACACAATCGAACACGGCCGACTGTCGTTCGAAATCTTTCTGCCTTTTTACGGAACGGCTCGTTTTACGCCCTTTAAAAACGAAAACGGATCGCGGATTCGGCCGGTACGGAACATAATTTGCACAGGCGTACCGAAAACGACTCGATGCAAAAAGGAAGACAGGAAGCGTTTAGCGGCGGGGTGCTGTTTGCGAGCGCCGTTGCCTTCCGGATGCGGGAACGCGCCCTGATCCGGTCGCCGTGACGCTGAACAACGGCAGGAAAAAAGCGCTCTACCAACTCAGTATCGCGGCGATCTTCGTCCATATCGCGATCTCGATCGGCTGCTACGTCGTCGTAGCGGCCGTCTGGCGGTTCCGGCGAAAAAACTGGAACGGTCGATTGAAAAATAATGTTACCGAATCGCCCTTTCGCAAACGAAGCGAATCTAAAATCGTCCGTCGAACGGAATACGTAAAAAGGACGCTGAAAAGCGTCCTTTTTATGACCGTGAGCTGTTTACGAGACTTGAACTCGTGACCTCTTCCTTACCAAGGAAGTGCTCTACCACTGAGCTAAAACAGCAATATTTCATATCGAAACCTCGGGTGCGGCACCTTTGGTTTTGCGGGGACAAAAGTAATATTTATTTTTAAAATACCAAAACTTAGCCCGAATTATGTACGAAGAAATTCGATTACCGCCGACATTGCCGTTCTTTCCGGAGCGGAACGCTGAGCCCGAAGTACAGATTGGCCGCGGAAGCTTTGATCGGAATGAACTGCGGATTCACCTTGGTAAACATATAATCGCTGCCGACAAAGAAGTTGATCCACGACGGGCTGAAGTTAAGCGCGAAACCGAACGTCTTGAAAGCGCTGTGAACGAACGAATAGCTGACCGTCGCGGCGAACCAGTCGATCGGACGATAATTGACCGAAGCGGTCAGTTCGGTATAGATTTTCGGCTTGTAGATGCGGGTGCTGGAAAGCAGGCCGAAGCCGACCCGGTTCTGCGCTACGGAATACTCGGCGCCCACGTTGATCGTACTGCGCAGCAATGTAGTGCGACTCCGCGAAGGGGTCTCCGAAAAATGAAACAGGTTTTGCAGGTTGCCGGTCAGGTCGTCCATCTGGTCGCTCATCGAGTTGTCCGGCTGATCGTCTCCGATCGGCAGGTCGAAACCGTCGAAATCGAAATCGCCCTTTGCCGCGCCGTTGACCGTCGAGCGTTTGCTCCACGTAATGAATCCGAAATCGATCACCGCTCCGGAAACCGTAAAATTGTCCAGTACTTTAAAGGTCGCTCCGAAATCGATGGCGCTTCCGTAACCGGCCGCTCCGGGCGAATGATAGTCGAACCCGTCGATGTATTCCCGGTCGTTCTTGTCGGTGCTGAATTTCGGGCGCAGCCCCTGTACCGAAGCGGACATATACCCTTCCGAAGTAATCCGCCATGCGTCCCCGTTCATAACGGCGTGCAGATTATTGAAATAGACGTCCGCATTGCCGGCTCCGACCAAGAACTTATATTTTCCGCCGATCGTCCAACGACCGTTCAGCGGGTGCGAGTATCCGACCGATACATCTACGTAAAAGTCGGCATATACGTGCAGTTTCTTGATATCGTAAGTCGTTCCTTCCAGCCCCGAGCCGTATTTCATGAATTCGAACAGCGATTTGGGAACGTTGCCGCTGACGGTTCCCTTGACTCCGATACCGATCGTCCAGAAACCGTGCCCGGAAAACCAGCCGGCCGAAACGATCTCGGTCGCTATGTCGGCATTCAACTGGTTGTTCGTCTTAAGTCTGCGCAGGAAAGATTCAGCAGGAACCGACGGGTCCATAAAAGTCACCAGGCGTCCGTCTGTCCGGTAAAACAGATCGCCCAGAGCCATGCCGTTCGAGGCGTACATCGCCGAAACGGAACCCGCGGCCGGGATGGCAACGAATCCCCGGACCGGACGGAAGGCCGGATTCATCGAGGTTCTCAGCGTAGCCTTGTCCATAAAATATGCGGTGCGCAGTTGCTGTGCCGCAGCCGTCAGAAAACCGCACGACAAGCAGGCGAGCAATAGGAATTTCTTCATAATCGGGTCGGGAGTTTATAACCTCTTTCGGTTGTCTTATTCGTTGGTGGTGATATTGATTCCTCCGCTCTTGCGAAGTTTCAGCGTCAGCTTGGCCTGCTGATCCGGTCGCAGGTGCCGTCCGGCCAGCGCGTCGTCGCAATAAGCTTCGAGCCGGATGCGGAGGTTACGGGCATTTTTCATTTTAGGCATGTCCGCTTCTGTAATGACGAACGATACATCGCTGACTTCGCCGTCGGTTCCCAGACCGCCGCCCTTGACCTTTTGCGGCTCGAAATCGATTCCGACCGGAACGTCCGCCGCATCCGTAACGATCAGGTTCATATCGAAATTCAGCGGCAGGGAGTTGGTCACACGACCGTAAATTTCGGCCGAGCCGCCGGAAAACAGGTAATCGATCAGATCCGCGTCGAATACTTCGTCGACCGTCTGATCGGTCTGTCCTCGGAAATCGGCGGCGGGAGCGAGCGGAATCTCGGCCGTGTAGGCGATCCGGGCGAAAGCGTCTTTCGGATAGAAGCAGGCGCGCGAATCGGTCAAGTCGGTATCCGTGCGTACCTCCGTACGAATCGCTATATCGTCCGGAGAGATCCGGATCAGATCGTTGACCGGACATGCCGTGAATGTATATTCCGCCGGAACGTCACGGTCGGAAGCGCCGAGCCAGATGTTGCTGACGGCGGTTTGTCCGTAAGCGCCGGGAGCATTCATCGTGATGCGGTCGACCGTAACCGACTCCGTAGCGCCGGAGCGATCGTTGACCGAAGTCATCGCGAACGATGCCCGTAGCGGGATCCCGATGTTGCTCTGCGCCGTCAGCCGGATGCGCGGATCGGCAAAGCTCAGCACGTTGTCGTCGCCGTCGAACAGGTCGTCGAGTCCTTCGGTCGCGATATCAACCTGTCCCGCCGTAAAATTATCGTCGATCAATCCGTAAATCACCCGGAAGTCGGGCGACGAGATCCCCCCTGAAATTCGGAGCCCGGGACTCCCCGAAACGGACAGCGAAGAACCCTTTTTGATCCGGAGCGAAGCGTTATACGCGATCCGGTCGTCCGCGCCGACGACCGCTTTTTGCAACAGGAGGCGTACCGTTTTCTGGCTGCCGGCCAGTTCCCGCATCGGGATCGTACAAGTATATTCGGAACCGGTGAAACTGCCATCCTGCCCGGTTTCGGCAGCCAGGCGGTATCCTTCCGGGAAAGATGCGCGGAACACCATTTCGGCATCTCCGCCGTCGAGCCGAAGGTTGTCGACGGAAAGTTCCAGTCCGAGGCGCGACGCCCCGTTGCGGTTATCGAACAGAACGGAATCGAGCCGGGCGATATCGTCCGTCGTCAGGTTGAGTTCGACGGCGGATTCGCCGAGTTCGATCTCGGCATCCTCCGGATAATCGTGGGGATGTTTTCCCGGGACGAGCGGAATGTCGAGCCGGGATTCCGGAAATTCGGAATCCCCGAAACCCACTCCGCCGGGCATATCCACGTCGATCCCGCCGGAATACCGCGCCACGTAATTTCCGGCGTCGTCGATCGTGATCTCGTCGTTATCCCCGACGTTGATAATATCTCCCGCAGAAATAACTCCCGTCCCGAGCGGCAGGGTCAGGTCGTTTCCGATCGTAATATCGTCCGTATCCAGATCGGACAGATCGTATTGCTTGTCGATACACGAATATTGCCCCGCGAAAATTGCAAGAACAGCAATTCTGCAGGCTCCTCGTAGTATATTTACCATGTCGTTCGGGATTAGCGTATGTAACAGGATACGAAAAAACCGCTCTATGAGCGGCCCTGTGAAATCAGAGCGGAAGACGAGATTCGAACCCGCGACCCTTAGCTTGGAAGGCTAATGCTCTACCGACTGAGCTACTTCCGCAAAATCATGCCGGTATACACCGGATTACGTGTGGGCGGAGATGGATTCGAACCACCGAAGTCGAAAGACAGCAGATTTACAGTCTGCCCCATTTGGCCACTCTGGTATCCGCCCGTTTTATAAGAACCGTTTCGAAAAACCGCCGCCGTTTTCCCGGCCCGGCGGGCACAAAAGTAAAAACGATTTTTGAATTCTGCAACGACCATACGCTGTTTATCGAACTTTTATACGTATTTTATCGTTTCGCAGCACGTTTCGCCGCATCTATAAATCTTGCAATAAGCCATTTAGGCACCTAATCGCATTCCCGGACAAAATGAAATCCGGAAATCCGCGCCGAAGCGGATTTCCGGATTCCGGAGGTCGTGTCGATAAATGCGTTATATTTGTACCTGTCAAAAATCGCAGACATGATTTATCGAAGCAAGGCCCCGCTACGAATCGGCTTCGCCGGCGGAGGAACGGATGTCAGTCCCTATTCGGATATTTACGGCGGAGCCGTCCTGAACGCGACGATCTCCCTCTATGCTCGCGCCAGCATCGAACCGCTGTCCGAACGGAAAATCGTCTTGCAGACGCTCGATCAGGGACTCGCCTCCGAATACGGCCTGCACGGGGATCTGCCGATCGACGGAAATATGGATCTGCTGAAAGCCGTCTGCAATCATTTCCGCAGCCGTCACCGGATCGACGGGGGATTCCGCTTGTGCACCTATGTGGACGCTCCGGCCGGATCGGGACTCGGATCGTCGTCGACGCTGGCGGTAGCCATTGCCGGTGCATTCGTAGAGTGGCTCAGGCTGCCGTTGGGCAGTTACGATATCGCCAGTCTGGCCTACCGGATCGAACGGGGCGAACTGGGGATGGCCGGCGGAAAGCAGGATCAGTACGCCGCCACGTTCGGAGGCTTCAATTACATGGAATTTTTCAAGGACGATAAAGTGATCGTCAATCCGCTCCGGGTGGACAAGGCTTGCACGAACGAACTGGAGAACAATCTGTTACTTTTTTACACATCGCAAAGCAGGATCTCCGCCAGAATCATCGAAGAGCAGCAGCGCAACGTGACGAACAACGACAGGGACTCCGTCGGGGCGATGCATGTCATCAAAGAGCAGGCGACCGAAATGAAGGAAGCGCTGCTGACCGGACGGATCGACCGGATCGGGGAGTTGCTGCACGAAGGGTTCGTCTACAAAAAAAAGATGGCCTCTTCGATATCGAACCCGCTGATCGACCGGATCTACGAAACGGCGCTCGAAGCCGGCGCGCTGGGCGGCAAGGTACTCGGAGCCGGCGGCGGCGGGTTCATGGTCTTCTATTGCCCGGATTTCAAGCGCTACCAGGTCATGCAGTCGCTCGCCCCGTTCAACGGGATTTTCAAAACTTATCAATTCGTAAAAGACGGTTTATTTACATGGAGTATATGAGTATGGAACAACGCGAAGGAATCGTACTGGCGGGAGGCCTCGGAACGCGCCTGCGCAGCGTGGTCAGCGATCTGCCCAAATGCATGGCGCCCGTGGCAGGACGTCCGTTTTTATACTATTTGTTAAAATATATGGAAGTCCGGCGCTTTACGCGCGTGGTACTCGCCCTCGGCTACATGCACGAATCGGTACAGCGGTGGCTCGCCGGCGAAAAATGGGATTTTGAGATACGCTGCTCGCTGGAGGAAACTCCTCTGGGAACGGGCGGAGCCGTCCGGCAGGCGCTGAGCCGGACGGACGGAGACGAAGTCTATATCCTGAACGGGGACACGTTCTTCGACGTCGATACGGACGAAATGGCCCGCGTACACCGGGCGAGCGGAGCCGCCGCGACGATCGCGCTGAAACCGATGACCGATTTCTCGCGTTACGGCGTAGTCGAAACCGCTCCGCAGGGGAGGATCGTCGCGTTCCGCGAAAAAAAATACTGCCCGCGCGGACAGATCAACGGCGGCGTCTACCTGGTCGACAAAAAATCGGGACTGCTGGACTTCCCGTCCGAACGGTTCTCGTTCGAAACGGATATTTTGCAGCAACGAGTGCGGGATTGTCTGCTCACCGGATATGCGAGCGACGGTTATTTCATCGACATCGGCATTCCTGAAGATTACGAAAAAGCCGATACGGATTTCAAAACGCTGTTTCCGCGATGACCGTGCAAACCGCTTTCGACACGCTGTTTCTGGATAGGGACGGGGTCATCAACGTACTGCGTCCGCACGATTACGTCAAATCGTGGGACGAATTCGAATTTACCGATGGAGCGATCGAAGCGCTGAGGATGCTGAGTCCGCTTTTCCGGCATATCGTCGTCGTCACCAATCAGCGCGGCGTCGGGAAAGGAGTGATGACCGAAGAGGCCCTGCGGACGATCCACCGGAGAATGATCGAAGCGGTCGCCGCCGGCGGAGGCCGGATCGACGCCGTTTACTACTGTGCCGACCGGAACGAAGACAGCCCGAACCGGAAGCCGAATACCGGTATGGCCTTGCAAGCCCGCAGGGACTTTCCGGACATCGATTTTTCGAAGACCATACTGGTCGGCGACAGCGGCAGCGACATGGAGTTCGGCCGGAGAATCGGAGCCCGAACGGTGCTGATACATCCGGACGATCCCGCCGCGGCGCTCGGATCCTTGTACGATTTTTCGCTGCGGTACTGCGAAGAACACGGTTCTGGAGTTTAAAAAACGCGAAACCGCTCGGATCATACCGCAGCCGAATCTCTCCTGCGGTCGAATTACGGAGAAGCAGATATTCCGAACGAGCAAAAACATTGTCGATCCGGATCTTATGCGTACATTTGTTCCGTAAACGAATCCGATCCATAACAGCCCCTTTGCATGAAACCGATCCTGAAGACTCTTTTGATCCTGTTCGCGTTATCGCTGCCGACGCAGCGGCTCGACGCTCAGATCTACGCGAAACTGAACGGCCTTTACGCCCTGGTGGGCGTTATCAATCCGGCCGTGGAATTCACCGTTTCTCCGAAATCGACTTTCCAGACCGAAATCGTTTTTTCTCCCTGGAAATACGTCAACGACCACGGTGTCGACAAGCCGATGAAATTCGGAATTCTCATGACCGAATACCGCCGCTATTTCAAGCAACACAACTGGGGCTGGTATCTCGGCGCCAACATGGGTATGATGGGATTCAAAATGTCGAAACCGCAGTTTTCGGACGGCTGGTTCCTCGAAAACCGGTACAGCAAAGGGTACGGGATGATGATCGGTATCTGCGGCGGCTTCGAATACCAGTTCGCCGACCGTTGGCTGCTGGACGCCTATTTCGGATGGTCATACATGCTAAGCTGGTACAACGGTTATAGCCTCGACGGCACGATCGACCTGTATCCCCACCGTCCCGTACAACTCGAAAAGCCCGATCCGTTCAATGGCTCGCACGAGTGGCTGCCGAACAAGATCGGGGTGTCGATCGGATTCATGATCTTCAACCCGGCGCGCCGGGGACGCACGGGAAGTTCCTGCGCCGTAAGATAGTTATTCCGTTTTCGGCTTTCTGAACCGGAATCCGTTGATCAAACCGGATATCCCGTAAACCATGCTGGTAATGCCGAACAGAATGAACGCCGTTTCGGCGACGCTGAACGGGTCGAACAGGATGACGATTCCGCAGATCAGGATCAGTACCGGCACCACGTAGAAGAAACCGGGCACCTGCGTCCACCGGCGGGCCGAAGCCAGCGATGCGATTTGCTGAATCCCGGCTATCACCAGCAGCGCTCCGAGCACATACATCAGGATGTTGACGAAAAAGGCGGGCATCACGATCAGCCACAGCCCGAACAGCGCGCTTCCGGCGCCTTCGATCGGGAACGCCGCATCGGGATAACGTTCTTTATCGCGCATCAGATAACCGATCATCGCGATCAGGCCCGGCACCAGGAACAGCACGCCGATTACGATGACCAGATAATTGATCGTGGCGGCCGGCCACAAAACCAGAATCAGTCCCAGCACGATGGCGAAGATGCTCCGCAGGGCCGGATTATTGACGACTTTCATAATTTTTTCGGTTTTATCAGATTGTTGAAACGAATATACTGCCAATCATGGAGATAATCAAGGGATCGGTCGGTTTTTCGTATCAATAGATCGGTTTTTTACAAAAATGTTTTTGATTTTTTAAAACTATTCCTACCTTTGAACCGTAAACAGAAACGAAAATGAAAGCATTCCGTTTGAATAATTGGTGGTGGCGCATCCTACAACTTCCTCAGTCGTAAGGTTGCGGACTCGCGTATCTGTTCAAAACGAAACCAAAGATAACAAAGAGCCCTGTCGTACTTACGACAGGGCTCTTTCCGTATGACGACTAAAACAAAATCATAAAAACGAAACCGATGAAAACATTTCAAGTAGACGAAAACGGCTATTACGGCAGGTTCGGCGGGGCTTACGTTCCCGAAATTCTTTACCGATGCGTAAAAAACCTGCAAGACAACTACCTGACCGTTATGCAGTCGGAAGCGTTCCGCCGCGAATTCGATCAACTGCTGCGCGACTATGTCGGTCGCCCTTCCCCGCTCTATTTCGCACAGCGCCTGTCCGAACGGTACGGCTGCAGGATCTACCTCAAACGCGAAGACCTGAACCATACCGGAGCGCACAAGATCAACAATACGATCGGACAGATCCTGATCGCGCAACAGATGGGCAAAACCCGTATCATCGCCGAAACGGGTGCAGGGCAGCACGGTGTGGCTACCGCTACGGTCTGCGCGCTGAAAAACATGCGGTGCATCGTCTACATGGGCAAGACCGACGTAGAACGTCAGTATACGAATGTGCAGAAAATGAAAATGTTGGGCGCCGAAGTGCGCCCGGTCACTTCGGGCAACATGACGCTGAAGGACGCCACGAACGAGGCAATCCGCGACTGGTGCTGCCACCCGACCGACACGCACTACATCATCGGCTCGACGGTCGGCCCTCACCCTTACCCCGATATGGTGGCCCGGCTACAATCGGTCATCAGCGAGGAGATCCGCAAACAACTGCAGCAGCAGGAATGCCGCGACTATCCGGACTACCTGATAGCCTGTGTCGGCGGCGGCAGCAATGCGGCCGGAACAATTTACCACTACATCGACGACCGGCGCGTGAAGATCGTACTGGCCGAGGCCGGTGGAAAAGGCGTCGACTCGGGATTGTCGGCTGCAACCATTCATTTAGGCGAAGAGGGTATTATTCATGGGGCCAGAACACTGGTCATGCAGAACGAGGACGGACAGATCGAAGAGCCCTACTCGATCTCGGCCGGATTGGATTATCCGGGCATCGGTCCGGTTCACGCGAACCTCGCCGCGCAAAAGCGGGCGACCGTGCTGGCTGTCAACGACGACGAAGCGCTGTATGCCGCATTCGAACTGACGCGTCTGGAAGGTATCATCCCGGCCCTGGAATCGGCCCACGCGCTGGGCGCGTTGCCGAAAATGCATTTCAAACCGGAAGACGTCGTCGTGTTGACCGTATCCGGCCGGGGCGACAAAGATATCGAAACCTATATCAAACAAATGAAAAACGATGAAAACATTTCGTTATAAAACCGCCTGCAAGCAGGTTCTGGGGGATCTGCATACGCCGGTAAGCATCTACCTGAAAGTCCGCGACATCTATCCGCAGTCGGCCCTGCTGGAGAGTTCCGATTTCCATGCCGGCGAAAATTCGCTCTCTTATATCGCGCTGTGTCCGCTGGCCAGCTTCGGCGTGAACGGCGATGTTTGTACGATGTTTTTCCCCGACCGCACGGTATTCCGCGAGCCGGTCGGCGAATCGCTCTCCGTGACCGACGCGCTGAACGCATTCCTGAAAAAATTCCGGATCGAAGGCGAACAGGCCGAACGCTGCGGCCTGTTCGGATACACGGCATTCGACGCCGTCAAATACTTCGAGAAGATCCCGGTGATCGAAAGCCACGACGCGCAGAACGATGCGCCGGACATAATGTATATCCTTTATAAATACTTATTAGTATTCAATCATTTCAAGAATGAATTGATGTTGATCGAGCTACTCTCGGACGGCGAAAATACGCGTCTGCACGAAATCGAAAGCGTGATCGGCAACCGCAATTTCGCTTCCTACGACTTCTCGTTGCGAGGGAAAGAATACAGCACGATCACCGACGAGCAATACCAGGAATTCGTTCGCAGGGGAGTCGCCCACTGCCGCCGCGGAGACGTTTTCCAGATCGTACTGTCGCGGCGATTCGTGCAGCCGTATGCCGGGGACGACTTCAAAGTCTACCGCGCGCTGCGCAGCGTCAACCCGTCGCCCTACCTTTTCTATTTCAATTTCGGAGGGTTTCGCATTTTCGGATCGTCGCCGGAAACCCACTGCAAAGTGCAGAACGGCCGCGCCAGTATCGATCCGATCGCCGGTACGACCCGGCGCACCGGCGACGCGCTGAAAGACAAGCAACTGGCCGACGCGCTGCTGCGGGATCCGAAGGAGAACGCCGAACACGTGATGCTCGTCGATCTCGCCCGCAACGACCTGAGCCGCAACGCCGTAAACGTGAAAGTAGATTTCTATAAGGAGCCGCAATATTACAGCCACGTGATCCATCTGGTTTCGCGCGTCAGCGGCGTGATCGAACCGGACAGCAACCCGGTTCAAACATTCGTCGACACCTTCCCCGCCGGCACGCTGAGCGGCGCGCCGAAAGTCCGCGCCATGCAGTTGATCTCCGAGATCGAACCGCACAGCCGGGGCGCCTACGGCGGCTGCATCGGATTTATCGGACTGGACGGCAACTTGAACCAGGCGATCACGATCCGCACGCTGGTCAGCCGCAACAACGAACTATGGTATCAGGCCGGAGCCGGGATCGTCGCACAGAGTATCCCGGAAAACGAGCTGCAGGAGGTGAATAACAAACTCCGCGCGCTGAAAAATGCGATCGATATCGCCGTCAACCTTAAAAACTAATGCCATGAAAATACTTTTGTTCGACAATTACGACTCGTTTACTTACAACCTGTTGCATATCCTGAAAGAGTTCGGCGCGGACACGGAGGTTTTCCGCAACGACCGGATTACGCTCGATGAGGTCGCGCGATTCGACAAGATCATCCTGTCGCCGGGACCCGGCATTCCGCAGGAGGCCGGCATCCTGCTGCCGCTGATCGAACGTTATGCCGCCGAAAAAAGCATTCTCGGGGTCTGCCTCGGCGAGCAGGCGATCGGCCAGGCATTCGGCGGGACGCTCGAAAACCTCGAAAACGTCTATCACGGAGTGCAGACCCCGATCAGGCTGCTGGCCGCCGATTATATCTTCGACGGACTGGAATCGGAAATGCAGGTAGGACGCTACCACTCGTGGGTCGTACGACGCGACACGCTGCCGGACTGTCTCGAAGTGACGGCCGAAGACGCCGACGGACGGATCATGGGATTGCGCCACACACGCTACGACGTGCACGGCGTGCAGTTTCACCCCGAATCGGTGCTTACGCCGCGGGGCTGTGCGATCATCGAAAATTTCATTCGTCATTAATCATCTGATATAAAGCCATGAAAGAGATCCTATATAAACTTTTCGAACACCAATATCTGGGACGAAAAGAAGCGCGGGAGATCCTGCAGGGAATCACGCAGGGCAAATACAACGACGCGCAGATCGCCTCGTTGATTACGGTATTTCTAATGCGCAGTATTTCGGTCGAGGAACTGATCGGATTCCGCGAAGCGTTGCTGGAAATGCGGATTCCGGTCGACCTGAACGAATTCGGGCCGATCGACATCGTCGGAACCGGCGGCGACGGCAAGAACACGTTCAACGTTTCGACCTGCGCCTGTTTCGTCGTGGCGGGAGCCGGCTATCCGGTCGTCAAACACGGCAATTACGGCGCGACATCGGTCAGCGGAGCGAGCAACGTGATGGAACAGCACGACGTGAAATTTACGGCCGATAACGATTCCCTGCGTCGGTCGCTCGAACGGTGCAACATCGCTTACCTGCACGCCCCGCTGTTCAATCGGGCGCTGAAAGCCGTCGCCCCGATCCGCAAGGCGCTCGGCGTTCGCACCTTTTTCAACATGCTGGGCCCGTTAGTCAACCCGGTGATGCCGACATACCAGTTGCTCGGAGTCTACAACCTGCCGTTGCTGCGCCTGTACAATTACACGTATCAGGAGAGCGGGACGCAATTCGCCGTCGTGCACAGCCTCGACGGATACGACGAGATTTCGCTGACGTCGGATTTCAAAGTGGCCATGCCGGACAGCGAAAAGCTCTATTCGCCCGAAGAACTCGGATTCGCGCGCTGTCGGGAAGCCGACCTGTACGGCGGCGACACTCCGGAAGAAGCCGCCGCCATTTTCGATCGGGTATTACAGGGCACGGCTACGCCGGCGCAGTCCAATTGCGTAATTGCAAACGCGGCCTTCGCGATCCGGGTAATGCGTCCCGAAAAGTCGATCGATACCTGCATCGCCGAAGCCCGCGAGTCGCTCGCGGCGGGAAAAGCCCTGCATACATTCGAAAAATTCGTCGAACTGAACAGCTAATACGATGAAAGACATCTTACAGGAGATTATTGCAGCCAAACGGATTGCCGTGGAACAACTCAAACGGACGGCCGACCGGAGCGCATTGGAACGTAAAATAGACGAGAACCGTTCGCACAGGTCGATGCGCGAAGCGCTCGCGGCATCGACCTCGGGCATCATCGCCGAATTCAAACGGCGGTCCCCATCGAAAGGATGGATTAACCGGGAGGCCGATGTCCGCACGGTCGCGTCCGATTACCAGGCCAACGGAGCCGCCGCCCTGTCGATCCTAACCGATACGCCCTATTTCGGAGGTTCGGCCGAAGACCTGATCGCAGCCCGTCCGCAGATCGACATTCCGATTCTGCGTAAGGATTTTACGATCGACGAATTTCAGCTTTACGAGAGCCGGGCGATCGGGGCCGACGCGGTATTGCTGATCGCAGCGGCGCTACCGCTCGCCCGTTGCCGGGAACTGGCGGCGACAGCGCATCGGCTAGGACTGGAAGTATTACTTGAGATACACAGCGAAAAGGAGCTGGATTACATCTCGGACGAAGTCGATATGATCGGCGTCAACAACCGCAATTTAGGTACGTTCGACACTCGCGTCGGGAACTCGTTCCGGCTGGCAGGACAGCTACCGCAAGACCGGCTGTTGGTGTCCGAAAGCGGAATTTCGGATCCGGAAACCGTGAAGAAACTGCGCGAAGCGGGTTTCCGGGGCTTCCTGATCGGCGAGAATTTCATGAAAACTGCCGACCCCGGATACGGACTCGACACATTTATTAAAACTTTAAATCTATAAAACCATGATCTTTAAGGTGTGCGGAATGCGCGATCCGGAAAATATCCGGCGGATCGACCTAAGCGGGGCCGACTGGATGGGATTCGTTTTTTATCCCCCGTCGCCGCGTCGGGTGGAAAGCCTGCCCGCATTCATGCCGGAATACGCCCGGCGGGTCGGAGTTTTCGTTGACGAGCCCGTGGAAAATATTCAGGTACGCGCAAAGGAGTTCGGACTGGATTACCTGCAACTGCACGGTTCGGAATCGCCCGACGACTGCCTCCGACTGCAAGATCGGGGACTCCGTGTTATCAAAGCGTTCCGGATCGGGACGGCGGGCGACCTCGAAGCGACCGCCGCTTACGAAGCCGCCTGTTCCTACTTCCTTTTCGATACGAAAACCCCGGCCTACGGCGGTTCCGGAAAAACTTTCGACTGGACGGTACTCGACGCTTACCGCGGCCAAACGCCGTTCCTGCTCAGCGGCGGCATCGGCCCGGAACACGTCCGGGCTTTGAAGGCGTTCCGTCACGACCGGCTGGTCGGATACGACCTAAACAGCCGATTCGAACAGGCTCCGGGTATCAAAGACGTCGAAAAAATAACGCGATTTATTCAGGATATGAAATGTAAAAAATAAGAAAACATGAACAGAATCAATCGACTTTTCAGCCATGCGGATAAAAAACTGTTATCCGTCTATTTTTGCGCCGGCTACCCTACCGCCGACAGCACCGCCGGGATTATCCGCGCCCTCGAAAACAGGGGAATCGACCTGATCGAAATCGGCATCCCGTTCAGCGATCCGATGGCCGACGGAGAAGTGATCCAGCACGCAGCCACGCAGGCTCTTCGGAACGGCATGAGCCTGAAACGATTGTTCGGGCAGCTTTCGGACATCCGGAAAACCGTCGAAATCCCGTTGATCCTGATGGGTTATCTGAACCCGGTGCTTCGGTTCGGGTTCGAAAACTTTTGCCGGAAATGCGTCGAATACGGCATCGACGGATGCATCATCCCCGACCTGCCGTTCCAGGAGTATCAGCAGCATTACCGCAGCATCGCCGAACGCTACGGCCTCAAAGTGATCATGTTGATCACACCGGAGACCAGCGACGAACGTATCCGGCTGATCGACAGCAATACGGACGGCTTCATCTACATGGTTTCATCGAGCGCCACGACCGGAGCGCAACAGGACTTCGACGCCCGGAAACAGGATTATTTCCGCCGGATCGACGCAATGCGGCTGCGTAACCCGCGGATGATCGGATTCGGAATTTCGAACCGTGCGACGCTGCAAGCCGCTTACGACCATGCGTCCGGCGCCATTGTCGGCAGTAAATTCGTTTCGCTGCTCGGCGAGACGAATACGCCGGAGCAAGCGATCGAACGCCTGCTGGAAACACTCGAAAAATAAACGATCCGGGAAGCGAACGATCAGCCGTGCGACGGAACTTTTGTTCGCGCGGCCGATCGTTTCACCCGTTCGTACAGGTGCGCGATCTCCGTACGGGCGAACACGTGCTCCGTCAGTGCATCCAACGCTGCAAATGCCACGGGCGTAATAGGCACTGTTTTCGACGCAGCGGAAACACTGTTCTAAAGGATTTCGAGCAACCGATCCGGCTCGTCGATGATGTATTTCGCGCCGTGTTCCTCAAGTTCCGCGCGCGGACGGAATCCCCACGTAACGCCGACCGAACGCAATCCGCTGTTGGCCGCGGTCAACATATCGACTTTGGAATCGCCCACATAAAGGGTTTCCGTTTTTTTGCAGCCCGTTTCGCAAAGAATGTCGAACACGATGGTCGGATCGGGTTTCGGCTCGATTCCTTCCCGTTGGCCAAGCACGACGCAAAACGTACCCGCCGGGAAATAACGGTCGATCAGTTTGGCGGTGGCCGCCTGATATTTGTTCGACGCGACGGCCATACGGACGCCCCGTTCCGCGATTTTCCCCACCAGCGATTCGATCCCCGGATAGGGCCGGGTACGATCGGTATTGTGTTCCGAGTAATAGTCCACGAAATCCCGCCGCACCCGCATGACGGTCTCTTCGTCTCGCGCCGCTTCGGGCAGGGCGCGTTCGACCAGCCGGGTAATGCCGTTGCCGACGAAATAACGGTATGCCGAACGTTCATGCGCCGGATAGCCGTTCTGTTGCAGCGCATGGTTCGTAGCGGCAGCCAGATCGTCGATCGTATCGAGCAGCGTCCCGTCAAGGTCGAATATAACCAGTTTGGTATCCATGAAAATCAGATTTATCCTGCAAAAGTAGCCTTTTGCAGAGAGCTATCCTAACGATCCGGCGAAAAACAGCCTTCCGGATCAGAACGGATACCCGATCGCCACGTGGAATCCGAGTCCGTCCTTGAATTTCGAAATGTTGTAATACCCCGGCTTGTCGGGATTCGGATAAGGGGTGTGCAGCGCAATGCCGAGATCGGCGCGCAATACCAGGTAGCTGATGTCGTAACGGAGCCCGAACCCGGTTCCGAGCGCGATCTCGTTGAAGAAACCGCGCCATTTGAGCACGCCGCCCGGACGGTTCGGATCGTTTTTGAGCAGCCAGATATTCCCGGCATCCAGAAATACGGCTCCGCCCAGCCGCCCCATAATCCCGAAACGGAATTCCACATTGGCTTCCAGCTTGAAATCGCCGGTCTGGTCGAGATAACTGTTGCGGTCGTTCTGGGCCGGATGATAACTGCCGGGGCCGATCGAACGGATCGTAAACGCCCGGATGCTGTTGGCCCCGCCGATATAAAATTGTTCGCTGTACGGCATGACGCTCGAATTGCCGTAGGCATACCCGGCTCCGACCAGAAAACGGTAAGCGAGCCAGTTGTTCTTATCGCCGAGCTTCTGGTAAAACTTCACCTCGTTCACATCTTTGATAAACTGCGAGAACTGGTTATTGAACAGCCGTTTGGTTCCGTGCTGACCGCAGGCTTCCCAAATCGCGTACAGCAGGTTGCCCGCCGAGGTGACGGTGTTCTGCCAGAAAAAACGGTTGCGCCGGTACGTCCGGTCGTACGTGTAGGAATAGCTCATCGCCGGAATAAACTGATCTCTGAAACTCAATGCGATGGCCGGGTTCTCGTCCATCGTCTGGTCGAACGATTCGGTCGTATGGAGCAGGTTGTTGTACGAGAGCTTCAGCAGCGAAAGGGAGTGGTAGCTGTACGGCGAAGTCTGGAAATTATAACCTATCGACCCGCTGAAAGAGATCAACTGGAAGAACTTCGGCCGGTTCATCAAATCGACGCCCAACTGGAAAGATGTGCTGGACGGATAGCGGCTGCCTTTGGTGATAAACCGCGGCAGCAGCAACCGTTGCACATTCAGCGTAGCGTTCAGGCCGAATTCGTACGAATTGAGCAACGACGTTTTGGCGCCGCCCGAGTTTTTATTGCCGGTTTCCCATTCGTAGTTGCCGTTCAGCCGCAACGAGAGTATCTCGCCGCCCCGGAACAGGTTGTTGTTGCTGACTTTGAAGGCCAGTCCCGGGCCCAGGAAGCTGTTCGACTTCGAAGTGACGTTCATCTCCAGTTCCGCTTCGAGCGGATAATCGAATCCGGCAGACAAATAGACGTTCAGCGTATCTTTGCCGTCCAGCGAGTCCAGCGGCGTGACGCCGAGGTTCACCGAACGGAAAATGCCGAGTTTATTCAGGTTGGACAACGTCGTATTCTGAGCGTTCACCGTAAACAGGTCGCCCGTTTTCATCGTAATGGATTTCGCCAGCAACTTCGGCCGGATCTTCAGCGGTTTCTGGTAAACGACCGTCTGGCCGGGCAAGTGCAGCGTGTCGGGCGCTCCGCCGCGGATATTTTGCAGCGATACGGTGATGCGTCCCACCCGGTACGGAACCAGCGCCGGGGCCGGAATCCCGGGAGTCAGCCTCATCCGCAGATCGACGCGGTTTTTCTGTTGCGTCGTATCGGCTTGATAATCGATGTATTCCGGTCGGAAATAATAATAACCACGATTTCGCAACACGTTCGTAATCCGGGTTCGTTCGGCCGACAGCGTATCGGTATTGTACTGCGCGCCCACGCGTAGCAGCGAGGTGCTTTCGAGGCTGTCGACCAAACGAGCCATCCCTTCCTGTACCTGCGGATAGCGAATTTCCATGTAGACCGAAGGCTGTCCGACCCGGATCGAATAGCTGATTTTCGCCTTTTTCGGATTACGGCGCGGCAGCAGTTCGTAACCCGCGTCCGCATCGAAATAGCCGTAATTGCCCAGCACGTCGTCGACATATTTCGTCCGGATTTCGGGCTGCACTTTCGAAACCAGCACAGGCTGTTTCGAGAGCTTCCGGTACAGCCAATATTTAAACCCCTTCTCTTTGGGCGTGTAAAGATGGTTGTAAGCCCATAAACCGACCGGGAGCGGAGTGCGTATATACGGGGAGTATAACGGATTGTTCGGTTTTACCGAAAGCGGAGCTTTAATGGCCGATTCTACGGTCGAAGAGAGCTCTACGCCCGAATCGGGACGGATCGCTATCTTCTTGACGCCGGTGTACAACACCTCGTCCTGCCCCAGCCGACTGGTCGTCGAACAACCGGCGGCCGAAAGCGCGACGGCGATCCCGATGATTCCGTAACGAACGATTCTATTCATGGGGCGACTGTTTTGGAGGGGTTTGCGGCTGAACTTTATTGCGCATGATGCGGAACAGGTCGCCGAGTTTGAGCATCTTCTTTCGGATGACAAAACCCACGCCGGTTTCGGTGATCTCGCCTTCCAGAATACTTTCGTACCCGGTATGCCTGAATATTTTCAGGAACATGTTGTCGCGTTTGGTCAACTGGTACTCCAGCGCCACGTCGTCGATCAGGTTCTCTTTCAGGTTCTCGGTCGGATCGGCGTCGGTGCTGAACTTGCCGCCGATCACCGCCTTCACGCGGTTGTTGAACAGACTTTTCGAAAGCTGGTACGAGTAATCCGTCCGGGAATTGACGCCGCCGGAGGCCGCGTCGTCGTAGGTATCGATTCCGAAACTCAGGTCGACTCCCTTCAGGCTGTTCGAGGCCCACTGGTTCAGTTCCTTTTCGATGAACGAATTCAGCGGATTCGCCGAATTGACCTTAGCCGTCGTGCCGGGGCCGGAATACGTATTGTACACCAACAGACTCATCGCCTGCGTAGCCCGTTGTTCGGCGGTCAGCGACGAAAGCTGGTTCTGGATCGTCAGGTCTTCCGGAGCCGACAGGTCGAACGTCACGGAAAGGTTTTCGAGCGTATTGCGGATATTGATGCTGATGTTGAAATTGACCGGACGACTGGAACCCTGTCCGTCGTCGGCCGTAACGCTGGTGCGTACCGTTTCGACGGCCGTGATGTTCAATGTCGGGTCGGCGATCTGGCCGATCCACTCGACGTAACTGCCCTGCGTAATCTTGAAAATTTTCTGGGAGATCACGGGCGGATTGTAACGGACGGTTCCGCCGGTCACTACGTATTTCCCCGAAAAACGGCTGTCGCCGAGACGGTTCATCGAATAGGTCAGGTTTCCGCCTCCCTGCAGGTCGACACGATTCTCCCCGTCCGCCGAAAGGTTGACGGCCATCCGCACCGAATTGTCGACATTGACATTCATCAGGACGTCCATTCCGGCGATATCGAGCACGGGCACCGGCCTGTCCTGCCGTTGAGACACGGTATCGCTGAACGAAACGAACGTAACCATGTTCTGGGCGCGGTTTTTCAGTTCGGGCGGCGCATCCTGCATGACGTAATTGACCTCCGTTCCGCGCAGCAGGTCGACGCTGCCCCGGATCATCAGGTCGTCGATTTCCCCTTTCACCGTGGCCTCCATATCCATATAACCCTGCCCGTATACCATCGACCCTCTGTTCTTCGCGACGTTGATAAACTGGAAATCGGTCGCGGCGATCCGCAAATCCGTCGTAATGTCGGCGAAATCCGCAATGTCCACTTCGCCGTCGATCGTCAGCGGTTTTTTATTCGGGGCGATGATCCGGTAACCCGTAAAACGCACCCGGCTGCTGTCGATCACAATTTTTTCCGTTCCCAACCCGAAAGTCGTACCGATCATAGGCACCTGCACCTGTGTTCCGGCGAAGTGAAGCGCCCCGTCGATCTTGGGTTTTGCGGAAGTTCCGGCCAGGGTCAGTTTGCCTTGCAGCGCACCGGAAAGACGCACGGCGTCTGGCGGCAGGAACGCATTGGCCGGAGCGAGCGGCAGGCCGGGAATCGACACGGTCAGTCCGAGCGGATTCTCCGTATCCCCGCCGCGGTACACGCCGTCCACGCTCAGCGCTTCGGCGCCGTCCAACGAGAGTTTCGCGGAGAGTTGCTGCTGTCGCTGTTCTCCCTGTCCGTAACGGAAGGCCAGCTCGGCGTTTCCGATCCGTTGGTTTTCATACCCCAATTCGGCCAGCGAAACGGAGCCGTTCGCTCCGAACGCACCGCTGCCGACGCGCAGCGACAGATCCGCTCCGAACGTCCCGCTGAAGGGAGGGGCTCCGAGGAACAGTTTCAGCGTCGATGCGATGTCGATCCCCGCGACATGCAACGTTACGGCCCCCGGCTCCGCGCCGGCATCCGACCGAACGGCGAACTGCTGTCCGTCGCGCGTCAGCGAAAAATCGGCGAACAGTTCCCGGTTCAGCCGGTAAGCGATGTAATTGTCCGGATTGACCTGCCAACGGTTGAAACCGAGCATCGGATTTTCGAGCATCCGCACGGCGATCGTACTGTCTTCGAGCGACGCCTTCAGCCCGAAATCGAACCCGCTTTTCCCCTCCCTGTTTTTCTGCAGGAATTTTACCAGCGCCACGTTATCCAGAATATTGCCGTAAACGGCGATCATCGCCGCGTCGTCCATCCGTCCGGGATTGTTCGCCATCCGCAGCAGGTAGTTCAACTGCCTGCCCCGCTGCATCACGCCGAACGTCAGCGTATCCAGCAGCAGATCGCCCGACGCGAACCGGTCGACGCGCAGCCGGGTCGTAAACGGCGTGCTGTCGCCGGACGCGACGTTCAGCGACATCCCGGAAAAACTCATGCCCCGCATCTTCAAAAAGCCGTTCACGACATTGTTCGCGCCGGCGCTACCGGTCAGCCGGAACGGCGGCAGCTGCCGTGCGACCAGCTCCATATCGAGACTCCCCAGCCGAAGCTGCTCCGAAATCAACGCAACCGCACGTCCCGCCTGCTCCGCCAGCGAATCGACCGGAACCGGAGCTGCGAAATCGAGCCGGAAATCGCCCGACTGCACCGCCGCCGCTACCTTTTCGGCAGCTATTTCCGCCGAAACCGACGTTTTGCGAATACGGTTTTCGCGCCATTTGTCCCACAGCACGATTTGGTCGGCGGTCGCTTCGACCCTGCGCGTCCGGGCCGAATCGGACGAAGCGGCCAGATCGAGGGCCACGGATATCGCCGTCTTTTCCGGCGAAAGGTTCATTCGGTACAGGTTGCAGGTATCGACCGTACCCCGCACCGTTACGGCCTGCTGCGTCTGCGTCAGCAGGCCTTCGATATCCAGTCCGAATTTCAGCGCCTCGCTCTCGCCGGTCAGACGGCCTATCAAACGGTGATCCCGCAGCGAAGCATCCAGCGCGATGCCGCCGTAATCGTAACTTCGGTAAATAAAACGGTCGATCCGCACGGCGGCTTCGGCTACGGTCGATGTATGCAACGGATCGAAACCCGAACCGTCGGCCGCCACCCGCATCGTCAGTACGCCCAGCGAATCGTTCGGCAGAAAACGGCCGACCGGGAAACTGTCGCAGATCAGTTCGGCATTATAAAGCTGCTTTTTACCGTTGAATTCCCCCTTTACGGTCGCCGTTCCCGAACCTATCGCAAACGCCGCTACCGGATAAAACGTTCCCTGCCGCATCCGCAGCGAACCTTCCAGCGCCATCTGTTCCGGAATCCGGAGCCGGCGGCGCAGCGCGGTGTCGGGCAGCAGATCCGTCAGAAACTCCAGTCGGCTGAAACTTCCCTTGAAACGGCACAGCCCTTCGATGCGGGACGGATCGGTCGCCGAAGCGACGTCGGCATTCAGGGTAAGCAGCACGTTCCCGGGAACCGCGATCCGGCTGTCTGCGCGCAAGCGTCCGAGGGTTCCCGCGAAATCGCCGGACAGTTCGAGCGAACGCGTCGACAACATCTGTCGTATATTCTTATCCGCAACGGGCAAGACCGCCTGTAACTCGCGCAACGCCACCTTTGCCTCCAACCGCAGGTTTACGCGCGCGTCCGGAGCGAGCGCCAGCGCCGAAGCGTCGGCCCGCAGATCGACATGCAACGACGACTGTCCGGTCGTCAAGCTGAAATCCGACAGAGCGACCTGCGTGCTGTCCATCGAAAAAGCGCCGCTCAAATCGGCTACCTGCAATCCGCTCCGTTCGACGGCCGAAAAACGGCCGATCCCGATCCGTACCGCAGCGCCCCGGTTATAAATCGAGTCGGCCGACAGATTCAACTGCGTCAAGACAAGGTGGTCGAAATCCAGGCCTTCTTTCGGCGCACCCTGCAAGGCGCCGTACGTCACGGCATTGTCGGATAACCGCAACCGGTTCACCGCGATCGTCCACGGTTCCGTAACCGAATCTGTCGCGGCCGTGCGGACGGTGTCCTGCACCGCCGCGATTTTCGTCGTATCGGTCAGAAAGGAATAACTCCCCCCGTCCAATACGATTTCCGTTACAGCCACCTGCTGCCGCGACAAATCCACCAGGCAGTCGGCCAGATTTCCCTGTTTCAGCAATACGTCGAGTTCGGTAATGCGGGGCTTCGTTTCCATCGAAAAAGCGATGTCGTCCAGCGCGAGTTTACTTACCCGTATTTTCCAGGCAACCGGCTTTCCTTCAGCCGTCGCCGAGGTATCCGACGGGCCCTCTCCGATCGACAGCCGGACGGTTCCTTTTTCCAATTCGATTCCGGAGATATCCGCTACGGAGCCTTTCAGATCGATCCGGTCGGCAGCCAGACTGAAATGCCCGACACGGGCGTACAGACCGAACTGCGCCAGCGAATCGGCATAATTCACCGTCGTCCCGTCGAACCCGAAACGATGTACGACGACTTCGCCGCGCAGCAACGGCCACAGGGCGACGTCCGCCTCGAGCCGGGTACAGTAGGCCATCGTATCCAACACCGGGGTAGACACCATCACGTCGTCGACGACCAGCCGCAGCGGAAACGACAGGCGTATCTGGCGTACGGACAGGCGCATTTCGGTATTCCGGGCCACGTAAGACTCGGCCTGCCGACGGATAAAATTCTGGATGCCGGGAATATAAAGCAGAAAAGGCAGGACGATCAGCAGAACCAGTCCGCATAAAACGACACGGAACGTATATTTTATAATCTTTTTAAACATCTTATACGGCGGAAACAGGTGCTCCTTAACTAACAATAATTTAGCCAATCCGGAACCAAAACTACAAAATTTTTGCGGGAAAGCGTACGACCCGCAGCAATTCGGCCCGACAATGCCGGATTTCATGAAAAAATCGCTAATTTTGGACGCTAAATCAACGAAGAGAAGACGACCATGAAAGAGGAAGCAGCCCAACTACTACTGTATTGCCCTGACAAACAGGGTATTTTGGCAGAAGTTACGGACTTTATCACGGTAAACAAAGGCAATATCATTTACCTCGACCAATACGTAGACCATGCCGAAAACGTGTTTTTCATGCGTATAAGCTGGGATCTGGACGGTTTTCTGATTCCGAAAGAGAAGATCGAGGACTATTTTAATACGCTCTATGCGCAAAAATACCAGATGACCTTCCGGCTCTATTTTTCGGGCACGAAGCCGAAGATGGCGATCTTCGTTTCGAAAATGTCGCACTGCCTGTACGATATGCTCGCCCGCTACACGGCCGGAGAGTGGAACGTAGAGATCCCGCTGATTATCAGCAATCACCCCGAACTGGAACACATCGGCCGACGTTTCGATATCCCGTTCTACGTTTTCCCGATCAACAAGGAGAACAAGGAGGAGCAGGAACGCGCCGAAATGGAGCTGCTGGCCAAACATCAGGTCAACTTCATCGTGCTGGCGCGTTACATGCAGATCATTTCGGAACGGATGATCGAAGCCTTCCCGAACCGGATCATCAATATCCACCATTCGTTTCTGCCTGCGTTTATCGGGGCGAAACCGTATCATGCGGCTTTCGAACGCGGCGTAAAGATCATCGGGGCGACCAGCCACTATGTCACTACCGAACTGGACGCCGGCCCGATCATCGAACAGGAGATCGTTCGCATCACGCACAAGGATACGATCGCCGATCTGGTCAACAAAGGGAAAGATCTCGAAAAGATCGTCCTGTCGAGGGCCGTCCAAAAGCACATCGAACGCAAAGTGCTGGTCTACAAAAATAAAACCGTTATATTCAACTGATCGGTTCCGACCGACGAAAAGCGGCGCATCCTTTCGGATACGCCGCTTTTTTATCGTCTTCTCTTTGAATTATTCCCTGTCGAATACGTTGATTTGCAGTTTGGCATAGGCACGGGCCGTTTTTTCGCGCGCTTCCTCGACGGTTTTGCCCCGCGCCAGCAACACCGCCATGCGCCGGCGCCCGTCGATTTCGGATTTGCCGAAAATACGCATCTGGGTGTCAGGTTCCGACAGCACGTTTTCGAGGTTCGCAAACTCCATCCGGTTGCTATCTCCCTCGACTACGACGGCACGGGAAGCCGACGGACCGTGAAACGCGATATTCGGCACGGGAAGCCCCAGGATCGCCCGTACATGCAGCGCAAACTCGGAGAGATCCTGCGAAATCATCGTTACCATTCCCGTATCGTGCGGCCGGGGCGATACTTCGCTGAAGATCACCCGGTCGCCCTGCACGAAAAGTTCCACGCCGAAAAGGCCCCGTCCGCCCAATGCGTCGGTAATCCGGCGGGCGATCTCTTCGGCCTGCTTCCTTACGGCGGCCGTCATCGGCTGCGGCTGCCACGACTCTCGGTAGTCGCCGTCCTGTTGATAGTGCCCGATCGGCTCGAGAAAAGAAGTTCCCCCGCAATGGCGCACCGTCAGCAGCGTAATCTCGTAATCGAACTTTACGAATCCCTCGACGATCACTTTCCCGGCTCCCGCCCGGCCGCCCCGCTGCGCATTGCGCCAACCGCAATCGATATCCTCTTCGCTGCGGACGACGCTCTGCCCGTGTCCGGACGAACTCATGATCGGCTTGACCACGCACGGAAAGCCGATCTCGCCGACAGCCTGCGCGAACTCTTCGCGGGTCGCCGCGAAACGATACGGCGAAGTCGGCAACCGCAGGGTCTCGGCGGCAAGCCGGCGAATCCCCTCCCGGTCCATCGTCAGCATCGCGGCCCGCGCGGTGGGCACCACGCGGTAGCCTTCCTTTTCCAATTCGAGCAGCACGTCGGTCGCAACGGCTTCGATCTCCGGAATGATATAATCCGGCTTCTCTCGCTCGACGATCTCCCGCAACCGGGCCCCGTCCAGCATCGAAACCACGTACGACCGGTGCGCGACCTGCATGGCCGGCGCGTCCGGATAGCGATCAAGCGCCACGACTTCCACCCCGTAACGTTGCAGTTCGACGGCAACCTCTTTGCCCAGTTCTCCCGACCCGCAAAGCAACGCTTTTTTACCGATCGGCGACAACGTCGTTCCAATACTTACCATGTCATTCCTTTTTGGGAGCAAAGGTAATAAAATACCTTCGAAACGAATCGGCGGATTTCGGATACCGATATAATTCTTATATTTGCATTCGGAATCGATTCAATCTAATTTATGGAAGAAACACAATCATCCGGTACGACCGCGGAAGAGATCGACCTGCTCGATTTGATGAAAAAAATCTGGGCTCGGCGGATATTCGTCCTGAAGGCCGCCGGCATCGGCGCGATCGCAGGACTGATTATCGCATTCAGCATCCCGAAAGAGTACACGACGACCGTAAAAATGGCCCCCGAAGGAATCAACGCGACCAAAGGCGGGGGGATGGCGGATTTGGCAGCTCTGGCCGGTTTCGACCTGAGTTCCGGAAGCGGCAACAATGTGGACGGGATCAACCTGATGCTGTATCCCGACGTCGTCAACAGCACCCCTTTTATGGTGGATCTGAGTCAGATTCCCGTACAGGGAAAGAAAATGCCGGCAACGATGTCGCTCTACGATTACGTCGACACCCAATTATCTTCGCCCTGGTGGAAGTACCTGTTGGCCGTACCGGGAAAAATCATCGGATGGATTTCTTTTGCGGAAAAAGAAGAAGAAGCAAACGGCATAAATCCCTACGCGCTCACCCAACAGCAAAGCGAAGTGCTGAAAAAACAGAATGAGCGGATCAATATTTCGGTCGACAAAAAAACGGGGGTCATAACCGCTTCGGCGACCATGCAGGATCCGTTGGTGACAGCCGCCGTCGCCGACTCGATGGTCAACAAACTACAGGAATACATCCTGACGTACCGCACCGAAAAAGCCGTGCGCGACCTCGCCTTCACCCGAAACCTTTTCGACGAGGCGAAACAGAAATATTACGACGCGCAGCGCAAATACGCGATTGCGGCCGACGCCAACAAACACATCGCCAAACAGACGGCACAGGTGGAACTCGATCGTTTACAGAACGAACAACAACTGGCTTTCGGCGTTTACAACCAACTGGCCCAGCAACTCGAAACGGCCAAAATCAAGGTGCAAGAGCAAACCCCCTGCGTAACGATCATCGAACCGGCGACCGTTCCGGTGAAAAAATCGAACACCAGCAAGGTAATCATTCTGATCGCATTCGTATTTCTGGGAGCCTGTGCGGGGATCGGAAAAATTCTTGTCAAAGATCTTTTCCTAAAAAAGACGACGCAGGCATAATTATTCTTCCCGACTACGAAAACTCCGGCACGAACTTGCCGGAGTTTTTTATTTTTCCGGGATTTTACTTTTAAATCGTCAAAATTTATTATAACTTGCAGTATAATACAGAAATTTAAAATCCGATCTTATGAAACGTTTTTTTGCATTATCTCTCATGTTGTTGCTGTGCGCGCCGGGGGCGTTCGCACAATCGGCCGACGATCTGATGGTAGAACAGGCTGTAAACCAACTTATCAGTAGAAAAACAATCACTTTCGTAGCGAACCGAATCCTGACCTCGGGAGGCAACCAATCCATGCTGACTCAATTGAACTCCATGACCGTAAACAAGGATTCGCTGACCGTTTCTCTACCCTATATCGGCAAAGAAGGATCGAGCGGCAATACGGGCGGCAATCCGCTGCAATTCACGACTACGGATTTTACCTACAAAGTAGAGGTGACCAAAAAGAAGGATAAAATCATTACGATGGAGGTGAAATCGCCCGGAAGCGACCGGTTCACGTTCATGTTGACGATCAGCAAAGGCATCATGGCCAAACTGACGATAACGAGTTCGTCGCGTTCTCCGATGAATTTTTCGGGATACATTCAAGAGCCGGGAACCATGGTCGGGGAATAGCCCGTCGGTTCCGCATCCACACAACGACGGGGGCATTCGGAAAATGCCCCCGTTTTTTACTGACTGCGACAGATCTTTCGACTCTCTTTTCATAGCGACGTTACCCGAATTACGGGAAGACCTACCCCGATTACGGTTTGATGGGTTCCGCTTATTCAACTTACCGGCAAAATGTTTTACTTTACAACGAGAAATAAAACAAAATCCAAAACTGTTTTAATTTTAACGACTTAAAATCAACCGGCTATGAAAAAACTATTCCTGTTACTCGCCCTCTCGTTTTGGGCCGCAGGTCTTTCCGCACAGAAAAAGCAGTCGGCGGAAGACGTCAAAATCATGCAGGCCATCAACCAACTGATCAGCACGAAAGCCTTCACATTTCACGCCAACAAGATTCTGTCTTCCAACGCTGCGAACCAAGCGTCTTTCCTGACGCATATGAACACGTTGCAGGTAACCAAAGATTCGGTAGTCGTCCGGTTGCCTTACGTCGGACAGGCTTTCACCTCCTCCGATTTCGGGAACAACAAAAATCCGTTGAGTTTCACTTCCAAAGATTTCACCTACGACCTGCAAAGCAACAAGCGGGGCGACCGCATCATTACGATGGACGTGAAATCGCCTCACGGGTCGGATCGGCTCACCTTTACGATCGTCGTAGGCCAAGGTATCAATGCCAAGCTGATCGTCAATCAGATCAGCCGTTCGACCATGCAATTTTCCGGTTATATTCAGGGAAACGAGACGCCTGAAAACAACTGAAACTAACTGAATAACAATTTAAAGGTCGTTTCGCCGGGACGGGAGCATTTCAACGAGATGCTCCCGTTGTGCAGGCGCATGATCTGTCGCGACACGCTCAAACCGATCCCCGACCCGTTTTCTTTCGTCGTAAAGAACGGCATGAAAATGTTGGCCGCGACTTCGGGCGGGATACCGCATCCGTTGTCCGTCACCGAAAGCGTGATTTCGCCGGATTCGCTGCCCGTCGCCGCAATCCGGATCGTCCCGTCCGTCCGGCCTTGCAAAGCGTGAACCGCATTTTTCAGCAGGTTCAGCACGACCTGCCCGATCATATCCTCGTCGGCATACAACAGCAGCTCTTCAGGCTCTACCCCGATACGTATATCGAGTGCCCGGTCGGCCGTATCATGGCGGATCAGCGTAACGATGCGTTCCAAAAAAGGCAGGACGTAAAACGACCGGAGCCGCGGCGCCGGAATCCGAGTCACACGCCGATAAGACTCCACGAACCCGATCAATCCTTTGCCGGTTGAACCGATCGCTTCGATCCCTTCCCGCACCTTCTCGTTCATCGAACCTTCCATTTTCAGCAACGTATCGCTCAAGGAGGTGATCGGCGTAATGGAATTCATGATTTCGTGGGTCAGCACCCGGATCAGCCGTATCCACGATTCGGTCTCTTTTTCGTCCAGTTCGTTGTTGATGTCGTTGACCGCCACGATCCGAAGCGACATATCACGCACCTTCATCGCCGAGACGTTGATCGCAAGATGGACGACGCCGCGTTCGTTGGAAAAAGAAGTTTGTTTTTTCTCCCCGGCTTTCAGGTTGAAAAACAAATCGCGTAGCGAACCGTCGATCACCGCCAGCCGGTTAACGTGGTTCAGTCGCGGCAATCCGAACAACTGTAAAGCGGCCTGATTGATCTGATAAACGTTCCCCGCATCGTTAATAACGATCACCCCCGTATGAATGCTGTTCATTATCAGCTCGTAGTACTTTTCCTGTTCGACGGCCTGCGTGCGGGCCTTCACCAGAATATTCTTGATCCGGTTCAGCGAAAGGTTCAGCAAGTTGTCGCTGACCGGCCCTTCGTACTCGGTAAACTTAAAGGCATAGTCGCCGTTTTCGATGGAATTGAACATGAAGGTCATTTTACGGATACTCTGAAAATGAAAACGGAACAGTCCGGCGATTCCCCAAACCAACAACGCGAAGCCCAGCAACAGCATGAAAAATTTCCCGGACAGAATGCCCAGGGTAATCAGCGCGGCCGATCCCAACAGCAGTACCAACAATCCGCAGAGTTTATAAACCGAGCCTTTGAACATACCGTTACAGTTCGTATTTCTTAATCTTGTTGTATAGCGTCTGGCGGGTAATCCCCAACTGAGCCGCGACGGCGGACATGTTGCCGTCGTTTATCCGGATGGCCCGGACGATCATGTCCCGTTCCATCTGCTCCAGAGTCGAAACGGCAGGCTGAGCGGCCGAAACCTGCGGCGATGCCATCAGCAGATTGTCCTCCGCGATATTTTCCGTTTCGCAGACGATCACCGCTTTTTCAACGGTATGCTGCAATTCTCGGATATTTCCGGGCCATGGATAGTCCCTCAGTTTCTTCTGGGCGCCGGTGTCGATTCCGAGCCCCTGTTTGTGATATTTCGCCGCATACCTCGACAGAAACATTTCGGCGAGCGGCAGGATATCTTCTTTTCGTTCGCGCAGCGACGGGATCTCGATATGAATCGTATTGATCCGGTACAACAGGTCTTCGCGGAACTGCTTCTGCGTCACCATTTCCGGCAGGTTTCGATTCGTCGCGCAGATCAGGCGGATGTCGGTCGGGACAGACAGGTTGCTTCCGACCCGGACGATGCTGCGACTCTGGATGGCCGACAACAGTTTCGCCTGCAAATGGTACGATAGGTTGCCGATCTCGTCCAGAAACAGCGTTCCGCCCCGCGCAATTTCGAATTTGCCGATCCGATCGGTGCGGGCGTCGGTAAAAGCGCCTTTGACATGACCGAACAACTCGCTTTCGAACAGCGATTCGGTCAGCGCGCCCATATCGACCGTGACCATCAATTCGGCGGCCCGCGAGGAGAGGCGGTGTATTTCACGCGCCAACACCTCTTTCCCGGTCCCGTTCTCCCCGGTTATCAGGACATTGGCATCGGTCACCGCCACTTTGTCCACCAGCAAGCGAACCTGTCGCATAGACTGCGAAGCGCCCCAGAACATCGGTGCTGCGGAAGAGAGTTCCTGCCGCATTCCTTTCAGAAATTTGACTTCTTTTTTCGATTTTCCGAGGTTGTAGGCCGAAAGCAGCGTGGCGATCAGCTTGTCGTTTTCCCAGGGCTTTACGACAAAATCGGCAGCGCCTTCCTTGATTGCACGGACAGCCAGGTCGATATCGGCGTAAGCTGTAAACACGACGACTTGGATGTTGGCATCCGCCTTTTTGATCTGCGACAACCAGTAGATCCCTTCGTTCCCGGTATTGATTCCGGCCGAGAAATTCATATCCAGCAGCACCACGTCCACGCGTTCGTTCCACAACGTCCCGGCGATCCGATTCGGCGAGGAAATCAGGATTACTTTGTCAAAATACTTATCGAGCAATAATCCGAGCGCCTTCAGTATGCCCTTGTTATCGTCGACGACCAATACCGTCCCCTGCTTAACCATGAAATACGGATTTTTTTTAATCGATCTCTAAAGATAAAGCAATATTTCCGGTTTCCGACAGGATTTGTCAAGAAAAAAGACATCCGTGTAAAATAAATAGACACACAAACAAAAGTAGACACCGGACAAAAACCTGACAAACAAACGGTTTCGGGGAAAGGTACGATTTTGGTATTTTATTATATAATAAAACACACAAACCAAACGGCCGATGAAAAAATCGCTTTTTACCATTATACTGTCTGTTTTCTTTACATATTCGTTCGCGCAGGGAGAAACATGGTCGCTGGAGCGCTGCATGCAATATGCCATCGCGAACAGCCCGAGCGCCAAACGGCAGCAATACAGCAACGACAATTACAAACAGGACTATATCAACGCCATTGCGAACATGCTGCCGTCGATCAGCGGCAGCGTGAGCGCTACGCCCAATTTCGGCCGTTCGATCAACGACGACAACGTCTACGTCAACAACTCTTCGTTTAACAATGCCTATTCGCTCTCGGCGTCGATGCCGATCTTCAACGGATTCGCCACGATCAACGCCGTCCGGTCGAGCAAGATCGGACGGCTACTGGGCAAGGAGTATCAACAACAGGTACACGACGATATCTCGCTGTCGGTGATGGAACGCTATTTCAACGTGATTCTTTACATGGGACTGGTCACCATTGCGGAAGAACAACTGCAGGAGAGCGGCCAAAACCTGTTCAAAGCGCGCGAACTCGAAAAGCTCGGACTGCGAAGCAGCGCCGACGTAGCGCAGGTCGAAGCGCAGGTAGCCACGAACGACGCCAACCTGATCAACCAGCAGAATAACCTGACCAACGCATGGACATTGCTGAAAAACGTCATGAACTACCCCCTGGAAGACTCGCTACGAATCGACACGGCGATCAACATGATCGACGACGTTCCGCAGGAATCCGCAAGCGAAGTGTTCGTCACGGCGCGAACTCTGCATCCGTCGATCCGGATAGCGGACTATCAACTCCGGCAAAGTAAGCTGAACTATGCCATGAGCCGGGGACGCCTCTTGCCGTCGGTCAGCCTGTCGGCCGAGTACCATACCAATTATTATAGCGATAAACAGTCCACTCCGGCGCCGTTCAGCTACCAGTTCCGAAACAAAAGAGGCGGATACATTTCGGCGACGCTGAGCATCCCCATTTTCAACGGTCTGGCGCGGCGTACCAACGTCAACCGGAACCTGAACAATCTTCGCATCACCGAACAAAACAACGCGGAAACGCTGCGTGCGCTGCAAAGTTCGATCAAGCAAGCCGTAGACCGCTGCAACGGACTCGCCAAGGAGTACCTGCAAGCCGCCAAACAGGTCAGCGCGACCACGCTGGCGCACCGGGCCGTCCAGCGTAAATACGACGAAGGACTGCTCAGTTCGCTCGAACTGCAAACCAGCGCCACGCAGGTGCAGCAGGCAAAATCCTACCTGCTGGACGTCAAACTGCAGTACGTCATCCAATACCGGCTGATCCGCTATTACCAGGGAATCCCGCTGATCGAACAGGTTCACTAAACACGCTCCGAAATCGAAAATCAATAAAAACGACAATCATCTATGGACATCCAACTCAAGCAAAAAAAAGGTCTCAAGAAAAAACATATTCCCTACATCCTGGGAGGAGTATTGCTCCTCTTCATCCTGTGGCTGATTCTCGGCGACCACTCTTCGACGCTGGTGATCGACAGCCGCACGATCACCGTCGGGACGGCCAGAAACGACCTTTTCAACGATTATATCCGGGTCAACGGCACCGTGCAGCCGATCACGATCCTGCAACTCTCCCCGCTGGAGGGCGGCGTGGTCGAAAAGCGGAACATCGAAGAGGGCAACACGGTCAAAGAGGGAGACGTGATCCTGACGCTGAGCAACCAAAACCTGAGCGCTTCGGTACTGGAAAGCGAGTCCCAGTTGGCCGACCGGGTGAACGCCCTGCGGAACGCACAGATCCAAATGGAACAGGATCGGCTGAACCAGCAAAAAGAGCAATTCGCGACCGACCTCGACATCCAGCGAAAAAAACGGCAGTACCAACAAAAAGAAAAGCTGTACAACGAAAAGCTGATCGCCAGGGAGGAATACCTGCAAGCCAAAGAAGACTACGAGCTGGTCGAGCGCAGCCGAGAACTGATTATCGAACGCCAGAAGCAGGATTCGCTGGCCCGTGCCGTACAGATCGATCACCTGAAAGAAAACGTTGAGAACATGAACAAAAACATGGAGTTGATCCGCCAGCGGGTGGAAAACCTGAAAGTAAAGTCTCCGATCAACGGCGAACTGGTGCAACTGAACGTCGAACTGGGACAGTCGATCGGCGCGGGTCAAAAAGTCGGGCAAATCAACGACCTTTCCGACTTTAAAATCCAAGCGACGCCCGACGAGCACTACCTCGATAAAGTGCATCCCGGCCTGGACGCCAAATTCGAACGGCAGGGAGTCGAATTCGGTCTGAAAGTCTCGAAGGTCTACCCGGAAGTGCAGGGCGGACAATTCAAGATCGATTTCCATTTCGAAGGCGAGCGCCCCGACAACATCTGGTCGGGACAGACCTATTACATCAACCTCGAACTCGGACAACCCGTCCAAGCGCTGCTGATCCCGCGCGGGGCATTCTACCAGAGCACCGGAGGCAGTTGGATATTCGTCCTGTCGGCAGACGGTAAAAAAGCTTTCCGACGCAAAATCAAGATCGGACGGCAAAATCCGCAGTTCTACGAAGTGACCGAAGGGCTCGACCCGGACGAAAAGGTAATCGTTTCGAGTTACGAAACCTATGGCGACAACGACGTGCTGATCCTTCGATAGCCCCGTCATATTACACAGAAACTGTCAAACCGAAGAATCCGCATGAAGCGACTGATCTACACTTTCCGGTACCTGACCCGAAACCGGGGCAACAACCTGATCCGTATCCTGTCCATGACGCTCGGGCTGGTCGTAGGCGCTATTCTGCTGTCGCAGGTAGCTTTCGACACCTCTTTCGACCGTTTTTATCCGGATGCCGACCGCATTTACCAGGCCCGGTTCGTATGGGTCGGCGAAAATGAAGACGACGTGGCCGACGGGTTGTTCGGAGAGCCCTGGTCCGTTCTGCGCGACGAGCTGCCGAGAACGGTCTCAGGCACGATGTTTTTCCCCCAACGCAATTTACGTCCCTTTTATTACGAGGATCATCCTCACGTTTTCCAAGGACTGTACCACGCCGATTCCGTATTTTTCGATTTTTTCGGAGTGAAACTGACTCAAGGGGATCTCCGCAGCGGATTCCTGAGCGACCGGAATATTTTCCTATCCGGAAGCTGTGCGGAACGGATGTTCGGCGGGCGAAATCCGGTCGGGGAAATCGTCTTTTACGACAAGTCCGCCCCTTACACCGTGGCGGGCGTGTTCGAGGATTTTCCGAAAAACAGCACACTGAGTTTCGATGCGCTGATTCCGCTGAGGAACATCGCCCCGTTCACGGACATCAACGGATGGCGGCCGAATATGAAATGGGGCGGCACCGACTGTTTCAGGGGATACGTAAAACTGGTTCCGGGAGCCAACCCCGATTCGGTCAATGCAGATTTACGGAAAATCTGCAGGAAATACGCAGATACGGACGAGGTCTTTTACAGACTGTATCCGGTAACGCAACTGCACCGGGACAATGCCGACGTCCGTCATCATGTCTTCATCCGGAGCCTGCTGGCTTTCATCGTGCTGCTCGTCGCGGCGATGAATTACGCGCTGGCTTCGATCTCGTCGCTGGCCACCCGCGCCCGGACAATGGCAATGTACAAATGCAACGGCAACACCTCTTCCGGCATTTTCGGCATGATGCTTTCGGAGACCGCGATCCTGATCCTGTTGTCGATGCTGCTGGCCGTTCTTCTCGTTTTTTCATTCAGGCAACCGATCCAGCAAATCATAACCACCCCTTTCAGCGCTATTTTCACGGCCGGCAATCTGACCAAAACGCTGGCAGTCATCATCCCGCTGTTCCTGATCGCCGGCGTCATCCCGGCCAAAATATTCTCGTCGATCCCGGTCGCGCTGGCATTCCGTAACTATGCGCTAAACAAACGGCTGTGGAAACAATTCCTGCTTTTCATCCAGTTCGGATGCGCGGCCCTGATGATCACGTTGCTGGCGATCGTCGTCAGGCAATACCGCCTGGTGCTTCATAAAGATCTGGGGTTCCGTTACGAGAATCTCGTCTTTGTCCGGTTTCCGGGACTCGACCCGGCACAGGCCGACATGCTGAAACACCAGCTCGGGAAGCTCCCGGCCGTGCAGGTTGTGTGTTTCGCGTCGGGTCTGCCCGGATATGAATGTTCGGGAGACAACATCTCGGAAGAGGCCACCGGCAGGGGCGTGCATATTTTCGCCTACGGCGTCGACTCCGACTTTATCCCGGCAATGGAGATCCGGGTGGCATCGGGCCGTAATTTCGGCGCCGACCCGGCCGGCAATGAAATCATTGTCAACGAAGAGTTGGTCGAAAAAATGCAATGGACCGACAGCCCGATCGGGAAAACGGTACTCTTGTTCCAAACTCCGCGCACGATCGTCGGAGTGGTCGAAAACTTCTACAACCAGCCGCTGATCCGGGAACCGAACTCCGTCATACACCCTTCCGTGCTGATGCCGGCGACGGGGAGCCCGATCCTGATCGCAAAACTCGACGGGATTACCCCGGAAAAACTCTCCGAAATTCGCAAACTCCTGACGAATCTGTTCCCCTCGACGGATATTACCGTCGATATCTACCGGGAAGTCATCCGGGCGCAATACGAAAACGAGTTGCACTTTCGCAACACGGTATTCGTCGGCGTGATCGTCACGCTGCTGATCTCGTTGATCGGCTTGGTCGGTTATACGAACAATGAAATCCAGCGCCGCAGCAAGGAAATCGCCATCCGCAAAGTCAACGGAGCGACCGCGAGCAGCATCGTCCGGCTGATCGCCCGCGACCTGCAATGGATCACATTGGCGGCGCTGGTCGCCGGATTCGCGGGAGCGTATTTGATCGGGGGCAACTGGTTGCTTCGATTCGCGACAAAGACGCCGTTGAACATCGGACTGTTCGCCGGATGCGGCTTGACCGTTTGCGCGATCATCGCCGTAACGGTCATCCTAAAAACACGGCGGACAGCCTGCGAAAACCCGGTAAAATCCATTAAAAAAGAATAATCCGAAAAACATCTAAACCCCGAACGATTATGAAAACGCTCTCCTATGCCTTCAAATACCTGCTCAAACTGCGTGGAAACAATGTAATCAAGCTGATATCCATCACAATGGGGTTGTTTCTCGGATGGGTGTTCCTGGCAAAAATCGTCTATGTGGAATCTTACAACAAATCGTTCCCCGACGCAGAACGGATCTACCGTGTGGACGAACGTGTAACCCTGCCCGACCGGGAGATCAGGGCCGGATACATATCGGCGCCCGTCGCCCCGGCCCTGAAAGACGAATTCCCGGAAATCGAAACCGCTACGGTCATCTGCCGGCATTTCCCTTTGCTGACACACGGCGAACATCCTTTCGAGATAAACATAGCCTGTACAGACACGGCGTTTTTCGACTTGTTCAGTATCGAAGTCCTGTCCGGCGATCCGGAGCAGGCTCTTCAGGATCCGGACAACCTGTTCCTTTCCCGAAAAACGGCGCGACGGATCTTCGGCGAAGCCGACCCGATCGGACAAATGCTGGAGGAAGCGACCGGAACCCATTACCGGGTAGCCGGGATATTCGAGGATCTGCCGGATAATACGGATGTAAGATGTGAAGGAATCGTTTCGTTCGACAACGTAAAAAAAATGCGCCGGAATTCGGGATGGGGCGGCGGAGACAGTTATACGGGGTACGTAAGGCTCGTTCCCCAAGCCGTTCCCGATTCGATAGAACCGCGGATCATGGACGTACTGCAAAAGTATTACGATTATGCCGGCGATGCCGCGCAAGGGTTCAAGATCGAATATTTTTTCAATCCGATGACCGACATTTACGCGCAACAACCCGACGTTAAAAACGCAACGCAACTGCTGATCCTGCTCGCCGTTGCGATCCTGTTCGTATCGGCGCTGAATTACGTCCTGTCGAACTTTTCTTCCCTCCCGGAACGAGGCCGGACCATGGCGATGCACAAATGTAACGGAGCCCGCAAATCGGACATCTTCAGCATCATGATGAGCGAAACGTCCCTATTGATCCTGATTTCGTTCCTGTTCGTCATCGCTTTGCTGTTCGGTTTGCGGGACACCATCCAGAAAATGGTCGGAGCGACTCCGAAAATGCTTTTCTCCGGATATAATCTCAGGTATATCATCCCGATAGTCGCCGGAGTATTCCTGCTGGCAGGGCTGGTACCGGCGAATCTGCTCGCAAGAATTCCCGTCACGACCGCCTACCGGCGCTATTCGCCGAGCAACCGGTTGTGGAAGCAGGCATTACTGCTGATCCAGTTTACTGCGGTAACACTGCTGATTTCGCTGCTGGTCACGGTGGCCAGGCAATACGACCTGATGCTGCGGGAAAATCCGGGATACAATACGAAAAACATGCTTCATACCGAGGCTCTGGCGGGCAGAAACATCCAACAGTACGAAACCGCCAGGCAGGAATTGTTGTCGCTGCCTTTCGTGACCGGAATCGGAGCGGGATGCCACCCGCTCGAAGGAGGGTATTCCGGAAACCCTGTTCAGGACGATCAGAAAAACAATCTCTTCGTCACGCGTCTTGACGTGATTTCACCGGACTACATACCCACGATGGGTATCCAACTGAAGCAAGGCGAAAACTTTGAAAATATGCCCACCGAGGGACAGGTGATCGTCAACGAAGAGTTCGTGCGAAAAATGGGCTGGCAGGGCAATCCGGTCGGGAACAGTTTTTTCTTCGGCAGCCCGACCCCTTGCACCGTCATCGGCGTGGTCCGGGATTTCCGGACGTCGACACTGCGCGCCGGCATCGAACCGCTGGCCCTGTTCTGTATGAACGACCAGAACGGCATAGAAGACATTCAGATCCGCGTCGATGCGATCACGCCGGAAAATATCGCGTCATTGACCGCAAAGCTGAAAACCCTGGCGCCGGAACAGGATATCCGGATCTGGGCTTACGACGACCTGACGCTCAATGCCTATTACAACGAAAGAATGTTGCGCAACATGATATTCGTCGGCGTATTCATTACGCTGGCAATAAGCCTGATCGGGCTGCTCGGCTTCATCAACGACGAAATCCGCCGCCGCAGCAAGGAGATCGCCATCCGCAAAGTGAACGGAGCGACTCCGGGCAGCGTCGTCCGGCTGATAGCATCCGATCTGAAATACACCGTATGCGCCGGCATCGTAGCGGGGCTCGGCCTGTCCTTCCTGCAAGGCAGACACTGGCTGGAACGCTTCGCCGTTAAAGTACCGCTGAGTTTGTGGATCTACATCGTTTGCGGGATAGCCGTCGCCGGGCTGATCTGTGCAATCACCGTCCTGAAAATCCGCAAAACGGCCAACGAAAACCCGGTCAATTCGATCAAAAAAGAGTAACCTTTCACAATAGATCACCCGATGATTTTTTTTAAAAACTTTCTCTACCTGCTACGGCATCACAAAGCGGCCGCCCTGCTGAACCTCGCAGGACTGACCGTCGCGCTCGCCTCGTTCATGCTAATCGTCATGCAGGTCGACTACGACCTGGGCTATGACCGGCAGTACGAAAACGCCGACCGGATTTTCCGGATCGAACGCAGTTCGGCAGCGGACAACGCCACCGTCTTTTCACCCTGGATCGGCAACGACTTTTCGACCGTCGAACAAATGACCGCATCCGTTCCGGACATCGCAGGGGAAGGCGGACTGAGATGGTTTTCAAACAATGTTTTCGACGAGTCGGAGACACGGTTTCCGATCCGGTGCATACAGGTCACGGAAAACTGGCCGGAGGTATTCGGTTTCCGGTATGTCGGGGGAGATCCGGACAGGCTTTCCGAACCGGGCACAGCCGTCGTTCCGGAAAGTTTTGCAAAAACGGCCTTTCCGGACGGCGACGCCGTCGGCAAAACGCTGATTCCGGAAAATTACGAAAAACCGCTACAAATCGTCGCCGTTTACCGGGATTTTCCGAAGAATTCATCCGTAAAAAACGATGTCTACACGGTTCGTCCGCTCGAAACTACCATCTCCGACATCATGTATTATATCGTGGCGAACGATGCCGGACACAAAGCGAAAATAGAGGCCGATCTGACCCGGAAAATCCGGGAGACCGACGGCGATTCGACGAAACGTATCCGGCTCCATAACCTGCACGACGTATATTATGCGACGGACTGCATCAGCGACTCCCACGAAAAAGGCAGTCGCGCGACCACCTTGTCGCTGATCGCCGCCGCCATTCTGATTCTCGGGATCGCCGCCATCAATTCGGTCAATTTCGCGATCGCACTGATACCGACCCGCGTACGAAGCCTGAACGCTCGTAAGATTTTCGGATGCAAAACTTCCGTATTACGGCGCAATCTGATCGCCGAAACTGTCGGGACAACGCTGGTTGCATTTTTACTGGCGCTGTGCATCGTACAATGGCTGTCTCCGCTGTCGGCGAATCTGCTGAACGGAATCGCTTCGCCGAGCGAGAATCCGGCTGCGATCTGGATCTCGCTGGCCGCCGCTTCGACAACCGGGATACTTTCGGGACTTTACCCGGCTTTTTACAGCACCTCGTTCAATCCGGCCCTCGCGATCCAGGGAAATTTCGGAAATACCCGTACCGGGAAACGGCTGCGCACCGTGCTGATTGCAACACAGTTCATGGTCACTATCGGCTTTATCGCAGCGGCCCTGCTCATTCACCGGCAAGACAGGTTTCTGAAAAGCCACGATCTCGGCTTCCGGCAACAAAACATCCTGATAACGACCGTATCGTCGAAAACGAGCGAACAACCGGACGCATACGCCGGCATGCTGAAAAGCCATCCCGCCATCGCTGACGTCACCTTCTCGTTCGGCCAACTCGTCGACCGCACCCCTCCGATGCGGCTTTCGTCCGTTTACAAAAATCGAACAAGCAAATTCTGCGTCTATTGCGTAGCGTCCAATTTCTTGTCGTTCATGGGAATGGAGATTGCCGAAGGGCGCGACTTCCGGGAAACCGACCGTCTGAAAGAAAACAATACGTTCATTTTCAATCAAACGGCCGAAAGAAAATACGGCATAGAACCGAACAGCACGATCCACGGTTTCACCGCCCGGGACGACATCGCAGGGATTGTCCGGGACTTCAACTACCAGCCGTTGCAATACGCGATCGAACCGGCCGCCTTTTGCCTGTTCGGAATCAATGACTGCATTCCGCTGAACGTCGTTTACGTGAAAGTCAACGGAGGCGATCTGGCGGCCGTCATCGGGCACATCCGGGAAACGGGCGGGAAATTCGACATCCGAAACCGGGCTCAGGACATCGTTTTCATGGATCAAGCGATCGGCAACCTGTATCGGAAAGAAGCCCTTTTTTCGAAACAGATCGCCCTGTTCAGCCTGCTGTCGATCCTCATATCGGTCGTCGGAGTCTTCGGCCTCGTGCTGTTCGACATGCAGTACCGCCGCAAAGAGATCGGGCTGCGGAAAGTACACGGCGCCACCTCAGGAGAAATCCTGCGCATGTTCAATGCCGGATACATACGGATAATTCTGATCTGTTTCGCCGTCGCGACGCCGATAACGTGGTACGCGGGCGACAAGTGGCTGGAACGGTTCGCTTACCGGACTCCGATCGATCCGTGGATATTCGGCACGGCCCTATCGCTCGTGCTGTCGATTACCGTCGCGACCATTTCGCTATTGTGCTACCGTACCGCCCGTGAAAACCCGGCCGACTCGATCCGGAAAGAATAATTATCACAAAACGATACAAAGTCATGAAAATCTTGTTACGAAACTTAGTCAACCTGTTCGCCCGGAACAAAACAGCCGCCCTGCTGAACATAGCCGGACTTACCGTTGCGTTCGCTTCGTTCATGCTCATCATGATGCAGGTATGGTATGAACTCGGATACGACCGATGCTACCCGAATGCCAACCGGATATACGGGCTCTGTTTTCAAGTACCGCAATCCGGCGATCTGGGCACCGTGCTGCCCCGGCCGCTGGCCGAAAAACTGCTCCGGTCATCAGCCGGAATCGAAACGGGCGGATGCCTATCGTATCAACACGGAGATCCCAACGTTCCGTTCTTTCGGCCCGAACGAGGGCCGGAGTCGGCTATCGCCGCCGGTTTTTCGCTCGTTTCGCGATCCTGGTTGGATGTCTTCGGATTCGAAACGCTTTCCGGCGACCTAAACGCCTTTTCCGAACCCAACGCGGCGATTATTCCCCATTCGCTGGCCGTAAAGCTTTTCGGCAGCGAAAACCCGGTCGGGCAAACCATTGCCAAGTCGGAAGGATACCGGGAGGCCGCCCAATTTACGATCGTCGCCGTATACCGTGATTTTCCGAAAAACGCCTCGTTGAAAAACGATGTCTATACCGACCTGAAGGAGCGGCTGCTCCAAGATTTCAACAACTGTTCGACCCCTTATTTCGTCCGGGTAAAACAGAATGCCGACATCCGCCGAATCGAACAGGATCTGCTACCCCTCGTATGGAATTATGCGAAAACGTATGACGAAGACTCGACAAGAAGCCAACGGCTACGGCTCGTCGGATTGAACGACCTCTATTTCTTCAACGAAACGATCTCCCAGGAAGGGGGAAACCGCAACACCACCTATTCGCTGCTGACGGTTGCCCTGCTGATCCTGCTGATCGCGGTTATCAACTTCATTAATTTCACGATCGCACAGGCTCCGGCGCGCATGCGCAGTATCAATACGCAAAAAGTATTCGGATGCCGCTCCCGGCAGTTGCGGATCAATCTGATCGCCGAAGCGGTCTGCCTGACGGCAGTCTCGTTCCTGCTGGCCGTACTCACCGTTCACGCACTGGAAGAAACGAACCTATCTTCGCTGATTACCGGAGGAATCTCGCCCGGCGACTATCCCGGCCTGATCCCGATTTCTGCGGGAATCGCACTGCTGACCGGTTTTATCGCAGGAATCTATCCCGCTTTTTACATTACATCCTTGCAACCCGCCCTGGCGCTGAAGGGGACGTTCTCCGTCTCCCGGCCGGGTAAAAAACTACGCGTCGTCCTTATTGCGGTTCAGTTCTCCATCTCGATGATACTAATTATCGTTGCGCTGGCGGTTCATATTCAAAACCGCTATATTCGACAATTCGACATCGGGTTGCCGCGCGAAAATATCGTAACGTTCGATCTGGGCCCGTTAGCGGGCAGATCGGCCGACCCGTTGATCCATAAGCTGAAAAGCAATCCGGACATCGCCGACGTAACCCTCAGCCGCACTTTTATCGTCAGCAAAGGCGGAACGTTTTGCAACCGCCTTTATAAAAACGATGAAATCGGTTTCCGACTCATGGGGGTTGCGCCGAATTTTTGTTCTTTCATGGGAATGCACCTGGTCGAAGGACGGGATTTCACGGAGACCGACCAGCAGAGGGACGCTCCCGCCCTTATTTTCAACCGAACGGCAAAAAAACTTTATGACATAACCGTCCCCGACTGGCTGGAACATTCCGGAGAAATCGTCGGCATCGTCGAAGATTACCACGATAAACCGTTGCATTACTCCATCGAACCGATAGCTCTGATCGTATACGATCGTTCGTCGCCGTTGTACTGCATGTACGTCAAAATAAACAATCCCGATCCCGGACCGGCTATCGCTTTCATCAGGGAAGCCTACCGGACACTCAGTCCGCAGAGGCAGGTTCCCGACGTAAAATTCATGGAAGAACAACTGGGCAACCTGTATCAGAAGGAACGAAACCTTTCGGAAATGATTTTCCTGTTCAGCCTGGTGTCGGTATCGCTTGCGATCACCGGGGTTTTCGGAGTCATCCATTTCGAAACCTCCAGCCGGCGCAAGGAGATCGCTCTACGTAAAGTGTACGGTTCCCAAACCGGCGAAATTCTTCGGATGTTTAACAAAACCTACATCCGCATCGTATTGATATGCTTTGCGGTCGCGGCGCCTGCGGCCTATATCGTCGTAAAACGATGGCTCGAAAGCTTCACCTATAAAACACCGATCCCTAGTTGGATCTTCCTCATGGCGCCGGCTATCGTGCTGATTATCGTCGTCGCCGTCATCACGCTGCGCTGCTACAAAACCGCGACGGACAATCCTATAAAATCGATCCGAACCGAATAACGAAAAACGAATAAGCTATGCATACGCTGAAAAACCTGATTTTGCCATTTAAAAAGTACAAAGTCGCCGCCATACTCAACATCATCGGACTGTCGGTAGCTTTCGCCTCGTTCACGATCATTACGACACAGGTGAAGTACGACTTTTCGTTCGACCGGCATTACAAAAACAAAGACCGGATTTTCAGGCTCGAAACCCGTTCTTTCGACGGCAATGTCCACAACGCGGTGGTAAGCCGGCCGATGGCAAAACCGTTGGGTTCGATTCCCGAAGTGGAACGACAAGGCTTGTTCACCGGCGGCCCGGAGCTTGCCGTCTATGATAAAAATGCCGGAAAAAACGCGCAGCAAGGCCCTTTCCGCATCTATTCCGCCGAGCCCGGCGCGCTGGACGTACTGGAATTCGAATACGTCCGGGGAAATGCGCAACGTTTTCGCGAACCGAACACGGTATTGATCTCCGAAACGGTCGCCACCGCCCTCTACGGAACGGAAGATCCCGTAGGGCGCAGTCTGATCCTCGCGCTGGATACCGAAGCCCCGCAGGAGATCATCGGAGTCTACAAAGATTTCCCGAAAAACGGATCGGTGGAAACCGGCAGCATCGTCCGTTTTATCGGGGATGCGGATATTAACGCCAACAACGAAAGCTACGTCTATTATATCCGGCTGAATGCTCCGCAAAACAGGGGAAAAGTCGAAGCGGAACTGTGGAACTTCAACAAACATTCCGATATCTTCAAACAGATTAAAGAAGATTCGACCATTTTCCGACTGAGCCCGATCTCCGAAATCCATTATTTGAAAAACGTCCGGTTCGATCCTACTCCTAAAAGCAGTCGCACAACGGTCTGGTCGTTACTGGCCATCGCCGTGCTGATCATCGGGATCGCCATTGTCAATTTCGTCAATTTTTCCATCGCGCTCACGCCGGTTCGCCTGCGCAGCATCAATACACAGAAAGTGTTTGGCAATACCAACGGAGCCATCCGCTGCAACCTGATCGGGGAAGCCATGGGGATCGCCCTCCTTTCGCTACTTCTGTCGCTGATCGTCGTAAAGCTCTTCGCTGGCTCCGCATACGCCTCGTTCATCGAGAGTTGCACAAAAATCGGATCCGATCTGCAAATCCTGGCGATAACGGCCGTCGTCGCCATCGTTACCGGTCTGCTGTCGGGCATTTATCCTGCATTTTACGCGACTTCGCGGCCCCCAATCCTGGCGATCAAAGGCTCTTTTGCTCTTTCGCCGAAAGGGAAGCGCGTGCGGACGCTGCTCATCGCGTTCCAATTCGTCATTTCGATCGTCCTGATTGTTTTCTCCATTTCGATCCACGTTCAAAACCGCTACATGCAACGGTTCAATATGGGATTCGAGCGCGACAACATCTTGATCCAGCAGTGGATCGGAAGCAGGATAGCCTCGCAAAAGGATGCGTTCGCCGACAAGCTGAAAAGCAATCCGGCAATCGTCGACGTTACGTTCTCCAGCGGAAAAATCGTGGATCTCAACAAATCCCGCTGGGGTCAAACGTATAAAGGGGAACTGATTGCCCCGAATATTTTTCCGGTAGCGCCGAACTTCCTGTCGTTCATGGGAATCGGAATTACGGAAGGACGCGACTTTATTGCGGACGACAACCGGAAATCCAACTTTACCGTCATATTCAACCAAACGGCCCAACGCCAGTACGGACTGACAGTCGGAGAACGATTCGGAGAGTGGGACATAGCAGGCATCGCCCGGGATTTCAACTTCAAGCCGCTGCAATACGGTATCGAACCGATCGCTTTCGCCGTATTCGGCGACCATCCGATTGCGAAGAGCTGGCAGACAGGCACCCTGTACGTTAAAGTCAACCCGGCGAATCTTTCCGCCACCTTGAAGTTTATCCGGGAAACCATACAAGAATTCGATCCGGATGCGGAAGAAAATCTCGTATTTCTGGACGATTCAATCGGACAACTGTATCAGAAAGAACGGAACCTCTCGACCCTGATTTTGCTGTTCAGCCTACTGTCGATGCTGATCTCGGTCGTCGGCATATTCGGTCTCGTGCTGTTCGAAACACAGTACCGGCGTAAGGAGATCGGCATCCGGAAAATCCACGGCGCGACCGTCGGCGAAATCCTCCGAATATTTAACGGCACTTATGTCCGGATCGTACTGGCCTGCTTCGTTGTCGCGACACCGGTCGCTTATTACGGAGTAAAACGATGGCTCGAAAATTTCGCTTACCGAACGCCGATCCATAGTTGGATCTTCCTCGCCGCGCTGATCGTCGTACTAAGCGTCGTCGTCGCGATCATCACGCTTCGCTGCTACAAAACAGCGACGGACAATCCTATAAAATCGATTAAAACCGAATAACCAAACTACAAACGCTTGCCAATCATGACACCTTTGAAAAATTTCTTCCACGTACTGAAAAAGTACAAAATCGCTTCGCTGCTCAACGTCATTGGGTTGAGTATCGCATTCGCCTCGTTCATGATTATCATGACGCAGGTAAAATACGATCTGTCGTTCGACCGGCATTACAAAAATGCGGATCGGATATTCCGGGTCGAAAATCAGGCAATGACCGAAAACGGAAAGTATAGCGCCAACACCTCCCGCCTGGTGGCGGAAAAGGTGTTCGCAGCAGAACCCGAAATCGAAAAAACGGGACTGATCCAAAGTTATCAACAGCTCGACATCTACGACCAGAGTCTCGGGAAAGACTCCCGTCAGGGCCCTTTCCACTTTTATACCGCCGAACCCGACGCGCTGGATATATTGGAATTCGAATTCGTTCACGGCAGTCCGCAGCGTTTTTCGGAATCCGGGACGGTATTGATCTCGGAACAGGTCGCCACAGCGATTTACGGCGACCAAAACCCGGTCGGACGCAGCCTTATTTTCGACAAGGACACGGAGCACCCGGTAGAGATCGTCGGAGTTTATAAAAACTTTCCGCAAAACGCGACGATAAGATCCAACAGCATCGTCCGGTTTATCGGCCAGGAAAATGCCGGCAACGGCAACAACTGGAATTACGTCTATTACATCCGGCTGAACGCAAGGGAAAATGCCGAGCAAGTCATGCAGGCCATGAACAAAAAGTATCAGGAGTTCGTCGGTACGGGAAATTCGGTTCCGGACAACTTTTTCCGGCTCACTCCGATCACCGAAACCCATTTTACACAAAGCGTCAGCTACAGTCCGACGGATACGGGCAACCGCGCGACGGTCTACTCCCTGATGAGTATCGGCGTTCTGATTATCCTGATCGCTATGATCAACTTCGTCAATTTCTCCACTTCGCTTATTCCGACCCGTATCCGCAGCATCAACGTCCAGAAAGTGCTGGGCGGATCGAACGCCGCCATCCGACGGAACATGATTGCGGAATCGGCGGGACTCGCGGTCGTCTCGTTTTTCGTTGCGCTGCTGATCGTTCATGCATTCTCCGGAACGCCGCTGGCATCCGACATCAGCGCCCCGTGCGACGTCGGAGCCGATATGCCGATTCTGTGGGGCACGGCGCTTATCGCCGTCGCGACCGGAATCCTGTCCGGAATATACCCGGCTTTTTACAGCACCTCGTTCGCTCCGGCGCTCGTAGTGAAAGGCGTTTTCGGGCTTACCCCGAAAGGACGCCGTTTGCGCACGGTACTGATATCGGTACAGTACGCGATATCGATCACATTGATCATCGTCACACTGTCGATACACAGACAAAACCGTTACATGCAAAAATCCGATATGGGGTTCCAACGTGAAAATATCCTGACCACATGGGTGCCCCGTGAAATAGCCGACAAAAGAAAAACCCTGGCCGACAAGCTGACGAGCAATCCCGCCATCACGGACGTGACTTTCGCCGCCGGACCGTTTGTCGCAAAAGGACGGATGCGCTGGGGACGTAGTTACAAAGGAAAAGGCATTACTTATGACGCCTATCCGGTAGCTTCGAATTTTTTACGTTTCATGGGAATCCGGATTACGAACGGACGCGATTTCAACGAAAACGATGATTTAAAACCGGAAATATCTCAAATATTCAACGAAACGTCTCAGCGGAAAGACAGCATCACAGTCGGCGAAAAGATGGAGGACGGAACAAATATCGTAGGCATCGCCAGAGATTTCAATTTTCAACCGCTGCAATACGGCATCAATCCGTTCGCATTCGTCACGTTCGGGACAACCGAATGGGGCGCGTGGACTCCGCTGCGCTATCTGTTCGTCAAGACCAACGGAACGGATATTCCCGCCGTCGCGGATTTCATCAGGAAATCCGTCAAAGAGCTGGTTCCGGACAGCCAGCTCGACATCAGATTCATGGACGAAGAGATCGGAAATCAATACTACAAAGAACAAAAACTGTCGAATTTACTCACCTTGTTCAGCCTGCTGTCGATCTTGATCTCGATCGTAGGGGTATTCGGCCTCGTGCTGTTCGAAACCCAGTACCGTCGCAAAGAGATCGGGATTCGGAAGATCCACGGCGCGACTGTCGGCGAGATCCTCCGGATGTTCAACAAAATTTACGTGCGCATCGTACTGGCGTGTTTCGTTGTCGCCGTACCGATAGCTTACTGCATCGTCGACCGGTGGCTCGAAAACTTCGCCTACAAAGCTCCGGTCGAAATCTGGATTTATCTCGCGGCGCTGGCGATCGTGCTGGGAACCACCGTCGCCACCGTACTGATCCAGACGTACCGGGCCGCCACGGACAATCCCGTCCGGTCGTTGAAAAAACATTAATTATTTTCCGAACATTCATAATCATCCATTCTTTTTAAAAATTACTGCTATGTTGAAAGTTGAAGAACTGAGCAAGAGCTTCCGTACGGAAGAGATCGAAACCATCGCTCTGAACAAGGTTTCGTTCGAAGTCACCGAAGGCGAATTCATTGCGGTCATGGGGCCGTCCGGCTGCGGCAAATCGACGCTGTTGAACATCCTCGGGCTGCTGGACAACCCTACCTCGGGCAAATACTACCTGCTCGGAAAGGAAGTCGGAACCCTGAAGGAAAAAGACCGCACGCTGTACCGCAAAGGCAAAATCGGTTTCGTTTTCCAAAGTTTCAACCTGATCGACGAACTGAACGTCTACGAGAACGTCGAACTGCCTTTGATCTACCTGCGCGTCAAAGCCGCCCAGCGCAAAAAAATGGTCAACGAGATCCTCGACCGGATGAATATCAGCCACCGCGCCCGCCACTTTCCCCAACAGCTTTCCGGAGGTCAGCAGCAGCGCGTCGCCATCGCCCGCGCCGTCGTTTCGAACCCGAAGCTGATCCTCGCCGATGAGCCCACCGGCAACCTCGACTCGAAGAACGGCAAAGAGGTCATGGATCTGCTGACCGAACTGAACAAGGAGGGCACGACCGTCGTAATGGTAACCCACTCGCAGCACGACTCCTCCTACGCATCGCGCACGATCGACCTGTTCGACGGCGAGATCGTAACCGACGTGAAAGCCTTCCTGTAATCCCTCCGCAGGCAAAACGACCGTTCCGGTTAGATAATAAGCGAAGTTGCCGACATGGTTCGGCAACTTTTTTCGCTATACAAAGCTTTGGAATGCAGATACTTACATAACAACCATTCCGATTCGTTATCGGAAATAAGAATTTTGCATGACTATTGATCCGCTGAAAAAACTACTTTTATGTTATGAAACTCTAAAACCGAATCGATATGAAATTTCTGACAAACGAAAAACTGACCATCGTCGGAGCGGCCGGGATGATCGGCTCGAACATGGTGCAAACCGCGATCATGATGGGACTGACCCCGAACATCTGCGCCTACGACCCCTATGCCCCGGCATTGGAAGGAGTCGCCGAAGAGATGTACCACTGCGGATTCGAGGGCGTCAACCTAACCTATACCAGCGATATCCGCAAAGCGCTCGACGGAGCGGGATACGTCGTTTCTTCGGGCGGGGCCGCCCGCAAAGCGGGCATGACGCGCGAAGACCTGCTGAAAGGCAACGCCGAGATCGCCGCGCAGTTCGGCAAAGACCTCCGCAACTATTGTCCCGACGTGAAGCATGTGGTCGTGGTGTTTAATCCGGCCGACATTACCGGACTGATTACGCTGCTCTACTCCGGCTTGAAGCCTTCGCAGGTCAGCACGCTGGCCGCACTGGACAGCACGCGGCTGCAAATCGCGCTGGCGCAGCATTTCGGCATCGCGCAAGACCGGGTAACCGGTTCGCGCACTTACGGAGGACACGGCGAACAGATGGCCGTATTCGCTTCCACCGCGAAAGTGGACGGCAAACCGCTGACCGAACTGATCGGCACGGCGGCGCTGACCGACGAACAATGGGCCGCCCTGCGGCAGCACGTGATTCAGGGCGGCAAGCGTATCATCGAACTGCGCGGACGTTCTTCGTTCCAAAGTCCCGCCTACCTGTCGATCGAAATGATCCGCGCGGCCATGGGCGGAACTCCGTTCCGTTGGCCGGCCGGCGTCTACGTCCCGGACGGCGATCAGGGGCCGGTCATGATGGCGATGGAGACCACGATCGACCGCGACGGCGTGCGCTATAAAGTCCCGCACGGCACAGCCGGGGAGACCGAATCGCTGCACGCCAGCTATCTGCACTTGGTCAAGCTGCGCGACGAGGTGATCGGCATGGGTATTCTGCCGCCGGTATCCGAATGGGGAAATCTCAACCCGCACCTTCGATAAATCCGGTACGAAACGCCGCGCATATACCCGAAAACGATACCGGCACCGTCCGGTATCGTTTTTTTTTCATACCTTTATCAAATCAATTCAAACCCAAAACTTAACGATATGAAACGTAAAGTGATATCCGCCGCGCTATTATCCCTGCTGATCGTCGGGGAAACCGCTGCGGCGCGCAAGCCCTCCGCGACTTTCAAAAGAGCGCCGGAGCCGACCGTTCAGACCCACGTCGACGGCTACCTCGGCGGACGCATCGACGCCTGCATCCGCGTCCGCGTGATGAGCGAGGACGAAAACCTACTGGTCGCCCCGTTCCGGCAACGGAACGAGACTAACCGCTGGCAATCCGAATTCTGGGGCAAATGGACGCTCGGCGCCATCGGAGCCTACCGATACAACCGCGACCCGCAGTTGTTGCAGAAGATCGGCAACGGCGTGAGCGGTCTGCTCTCGACCCAGTCCGAGGACGGATACATCGGCAATTACGCGCCGGAAGCGCAACTGACCAACTGGGACGTATGGGGGCAGAAATACACGTTGCTCGGTCTGCTTGCCTATTACGACCTGACCGGAGACAAAAAAGCGATCGAAGGAGCCTGCAAGCTGGCCGACCGCCTGATGACCGTGATTCCGGCGAAAAAAGAGATCGAGATGGCCGGCATCTACCGGGGACTGCCGCCCAGCTCGATCCTCGAACCGATCGTCTATCTATATAACCGTACGGGGAACGGCAAGTACCTCGACTTCGCCAAATACATCGTCGGCCGTTGGGAAACCGACAAAGGTCCGCAGTTGATCGGCAAAGCGCTGGCCGGGGTTCCGGTGGCGGAGCGCTTCCCGTTCAAAAGCGGCTGGGAAACCTGGTGTTCGTGGGACAACGGGCAAAAAGCCTATGAAATGATGTCTTGTTACGACGGTCTGCTCGAACTGTACAAGATCACGAAAAATCCCGACTACCTGAAGGCCGTCGAGGCGACCGTGCGGAACATCATCGACGAGGAGATCAATATCGCCGGCTCGGGCAGCGCATTCGAATGTTTCTATCACGGGAAACGGCTGCAGACCGACCCGGCTTACCATACGATGGAAACCTGCGTTACGATGACATGGATGAAGCTCTGCCAAAACCTGCTCGATTTGACCAAAAATCCGCTTTATGCCGACCAAATCGAAAAAACGACGTACAACGCGCTGCTCGCAGCGCTGAAAGAGGACGCCGGGCAAATCGCCAAATACAGTCCGCTCGAAGGCGTGCGTTCGGCCGGCGAACATCAGTGCGGCATGCATGTGAACTGCTGCAATTCGAACGGTCCGCGGGCATTCGCGATGATCCCGACCGCTGCCGTCCTTTCCAGCAACGACAGTCTGTTCGTCAACCTGTACGGTCCGTCGACCACCAAAGCTTCGTTGGGTAAAAACGAAATCTCGCTGGAACAGACGACCGCCTATCCCGAAGATGGCGACATCGAAATCGCCGTGAACGCGCCGAGGAACCTCGAATTCGCAGTCGCCGTGCGAATTCCCGCCTGGAGCAAGGTCAGCCGGGTCGCCGTGAACGGCGAATCGATCGGAGACGTCCGGCCCGGAACCTACGTCACCGTCAGAAGACGCTGGGAACCGGGCGACAAGATTTCCGTAAATCTGGATATGCGCGGACGGCTCGTCGAACTGAACGGTTACCAGGCTATCGAGCGCGGGCCGATCGTTCTGGCGCGGGATTCCCGGTTCGACGACGGATTCGTGGACGAAGCCTCCGTCATCCAAGCCAATGCAGACGGCTATGTGGAACTGATGCCCGTAACGGAAGCGGACAAACCCGAAAAGATGTGGATGGTCTATACGGCCCCGCTGGTGCTGGGTACCGACCTGGAAGGCGATTTTTATAAACCCAGGCAGATCCGGTTCTGCGATTTCGCTTCGGCCGGCAACACCTGGGACAGACGGATTCGTTACCGCGTATGGCTGAAAAAAACGTATAACGTCATTCTGGCTCCGCAACAGTAAACCCTTCAGCCGCGCTTTTGGCCGCAGGAGACCTCGCTACGACCGGAGTCCCGTCAACCGAAAATAAAAAAACCGACCGTATCCCGGCCGGTTTTTTATTGCGGACACTGCACAAGATTACTGTCCTTTCAGGAATCGGTCGATGTTTTCGGCGGCCCTGCGCCCCGACGCGATCGCGCGGACAACCAACGATGCGCCCATAGAGGCATCCCCGGCGGCAAAAACTTTTCCGACCGTAGTTCTGTTCGCATCGTCGACCGCAATGTTCTTGCGCGCATCGAGCCCGACTCCCAGATCGCCGACCAGCCCGTCGAGTTCGGGATGAACGAATCCCATCGCCAGCAATACGATATCGGCCTCTATGACCTCCGTTTCCCCGGTATGTTTCAGCGTCATCTTTCCCGCATCGTCCTTTTCCCATTCGACGCGTTCGGTCTCGACGCCGATCAGCACGCCGTCTTTCCCGATAAAGCGGTTCGTTGCGAGATTCCAACGGCGTTCGCAGCCTTCCTCATGCGACGAGGAGGTTTTCAACACCTGCGGATACATCGGCCACGGAGTATCCGGATTGCTGCCTACCGGCGGCTTGGGCATGATCTCGATCTGGGTAACCCCGACGGCGCCTTGACGGATGGACGTGCCGACACAATCCGATCCGGTATCGCCGCCGCCGATCACCAATACCCGTTTTCCCTGTGCGGAAATCCGCTCGTTCTGCGGAATCTGTGCGCCGGCATTCACCCGATTTTGCTGTTGCAACAGCTCCAGCGCGAAATACACCCCTTTCAGGTCGCGCCCCTCCACCGGAAGATCTCGCGGCACCCCGGCGCCGATCGTCACGCAAACGGCATCGAACTTTTCGAGTAATTCTTTAGTTTTAAAATCTTTACCTACACAAACAGAAGGTTTAAACTCGATCCCCTCCTCAGCCAGCAGCTTCAATCTCCGGTCGATAATTTTCTTACCGAGTTTGAAGTCCGGAATCCCCAACCGCAACAGTCCGCCGATAAACTCATTTTTTTCGAACACCGTTACACGGTGCCCGCGCCGGTTCAGCCTGTTCGCGCAAGCCAGTCCCGAAGGTCCCGATCCGACGACCGCCACCCGCTTTCCGGTACGCCTGCGCGGCGGGCGCGCCGTAACGTACCCTTCGGCAAAAGCACGTTCCACGATCGACACTTCATTTTCCCGGATAGTCACCGGTGCGTCGTGCAGTTTCAGTACGCAGGATTTTTCGCACAACGCCGGACACACGCGCCCGGTAAACTCAGGGAAGTCGTCCGTCTCGGCCAGCGAACGGTAAGCCTCCTCCCAGCGACCGCGCCAGGCCAGATCCTGCCATTCGCCCTGGCGGTTACCCAGCGGACAGGCCCAGTGGCAAAACGGCACCCCGCAGTCCATGCAGCGCGAAGCCTGCAGGCGGCGGTCTTCGATATTGAGCGTCTGCTCGACTTCGGCATAATCGTATATCCGGTCGTGCAACGGGCGGTACCCCGCCTCTTTACGACCTATGGTCAAAAATGCTTTCGGATTTCCCATGATTGTTCGTTTTTCAGCGGTTTAATAATCTTTTTCCATCTCGGCGATCTTGCGGTCGAGCGCGGCCATGCGCTGCGCATGGAGCACTTTTTTGTATTCGATCGGCATCACCTTGATAAACTGGCCGACGTATTCGCTCCAGTCGTCGATCATCGTTTTGGCGAGCGGGCTGCCCGTATGGTAATAGTGCGAACTGATCAGCGCATGCAATTCCTTGCTGTCGGCCGTCTCTTCGATCAACGACAATTCGACCATCTCCATGTTGCAGAAGAAGTCGAAATTGCCGAGACGGTTCCACACGTAAGCGATTCCGCCGCTCATGCCCGCCGCAAAGTTTCGTCCGGTCGTACCGAGCACTACGGCGCGGCCGCCGGTCATGTATTCGCAACAGTGATCTCCCACCCCTTCGACAACGGCCGTCGCGCCGCTGTTACGGACGCAGAAACGCTCGCCGACCTGCCCGTTGATATACACTTCGCCCGCCGTCGCGCCGTAGAGCAGCGTATTGCCGGCAATGATGTTCTCGTGGGGCAGGAAAGTCGAGTTTTTCGGCGGCACCAAAACGATTTTTCCGCCGGAAAGCCCTTTGCCGAGGTAGTCGTTGGCGTCTCCCTCCAAGCGAAACGTCACGCCCCGGCACAGGAACGCTCCGAAACTCTGCCCGGCAGAACCGCGGAAAGTCACGCTGACCGTATTCTCGGGCAACGCTTCGCTGCCGTATTTCGAAGTGATCTGTCCCGAAAGCATCGCTCCGACCGAACGGTCCGTATTGTAAATCGGGAAACTCAGGTGCACCGGCATTTTCGAATCGATGGCCGGAGACGCCATCCCGATGATCGAACGGTCCTTGACCTTTTCGATCTTATGATCCTGCACGGTCGTCCGACGGACGTCGTTCGTTCCGGCTTCGGCCGGACGGTACAGGATCCTCGACAAATCCACTTTCGAAATTTTGGTTCCCGGTTCGAACTTTTTCGGCTCGATCAGGTCGGTGCGACCGATAATGTCGTCCAACCGCGCGTATCCGAGTTCGGCCAACGTTTCGCGGACATCTTCGGCCAGAAAGTTAAAGAAATTGACCAGGTACTCGTAACGCCCGCGGAAATGTTCCCGCAGCCGTTCGTCCTGCGTAGCCACGCCGACCGGACAAGTGTTCATATGGCACTTGCGCATCATCACGCACCCCAGTACGATCAACGCGCTCGTAGCGAATCCGAACTCCTCGGCCCCGAGCAGCGCGGCGATCACCACGTCGCGGCCGGTTTTCAACTGGCCGTCGGTCTGCAGCGTGACTTTACCGCGCAGACCGTTCAGCACGAGGGTTTGCTGTACGTCGGCCAAGCCGATTTCGGTCGGCAGGCCGGCATGTTTCACCGAGCTGACCGGACTGGCTCCGGTACCGCCTTCGCCGCCGCTGACCAGGATCATATCGGCTTTCGCTTTAGCGACTCCGGCCGCAATGGTGCCGATTCCGCTTTCGGAAACCAATTTCACGCTGATCCGCGCGCGCGGATTGACATTCTTCAGGTCGAAAATCAATTGCGCCAGGTCCTCGATCGAATAAATATCGTGGTGCGGAGGCGGCGAGATCAGCGAAATGCCGGGGATCGAATGCCGCGTCCGGGCGATCATCTCGTCGACTTTGTAACCGGGGAGTTGTCCGCCCTCGCCGGGCTTGGCCCCCTGGGCGACCTTGATCTGGATCTCGTCGGCATTGACCAGGTATTCGGCATGGACGCCGAAACGTCCCGAAGCCACCTGTTTGATCGCGCTGCGGGCGATCGTACCGTCCGTATTGGGACGGTAACGCCGCGCGTCCTCGCCGCCTTCGCCGGTATTGCTTTTGCCTCCGATCTTATTCATCGCGATCGCGATCGCCTCGTGCGCCTCGCGGCTGAGCGAACCGAACGACATCGCACCGGTTACGAAACGCTTCATGATCTCCGTCGCCGGCTCCACGAGCGACAGGTCGATCGGATTGCGTTTCAATTCCATCAAATCGCGCAGAAACATCGGCGACGGTTTTTCGTTGACAAGTCGCGTATACTCCTTGAATTTCTTGTAACTGCCCAGCCGCGTGGCCAGTTGCAGCGTAGAGATCGTCTCCGGATTCCACGCATGCCGCTCGCCGTCCTTACGATAGGCGTAATTGCCGAAATTCTCCAGCGGCGCATCCTCGTCGTACAGCTCCCCGAAACCGTGCGCATGAGCGGTCAGCGTATCGACGGCGAGGTCTTCCAAGTCGGCCCCGCCGATCTTCGAGGTCATCCCCCGGAAATACCGTTTCAGCAATCCGTCCGACAGTCCCACCGCTTCGAAGATCTCCGCGCCGCGGTAACTGCGGATCGTCGAAATCCCCATCTTGGAGATAATTTTCAGTAATCCTTTATTTAACGCTTTGACGTAATGTTTTTCGGCCGTTTCGTAGTCCAACTGAATATCGCCTTGGGCAACCAGCCGGTCGAGCACGGCGAAAGCCATATACGGATTGACGGCGCTGGCCCCGAATCCGATCAGCAACGCCATATGCATCACTTCGCGCGCCTCGGCGGTTTCGACGATCAGCGCGATCTGAGCCCGCTTGCGCCGGTCGTTCAGGTAGTGGTGCACGGCCGACAGAGCCAGCAGCGACGGGATCGGAGCATGTTCGACGTCGACGCCCCGATCGCTCAGAATCACATAATTGTAACCGTCGTCGACCGCTTTTTCCGCCATTCCGCAAAGTCGGTCAACCGCGTCCGCAAGCCCCTGTCCGCCGTCTGCCGGGCCGAACAGCATCGGCAAGGTCAGCGTCCGAAATCCTTTGTAACGCAGATTATTCAAAATATCCAGTTCGGCATTGGTCAGGATCGGACTCGGCAGTTTGACCACTTTGCAGTGTTCGGCCGACGGGTGCAAGATATTTCCGCCGACCGCGCCGATGTAACTGGCGATCGACATGACCAGTTCTTCGCGGATCGGATCGATCGGCGGATTGGTCACCTGCGCGAACTGCTGCCGGAAATAGTTGAACAACCGCTGCGGTTTGGCCGACAGAATGGCCAGTGGCGTGTCGTTGCCCATCGAACCGAGCGGTTCGAAACCGTTTTCGCCCATCGGCTTGATAAGCTTCTCGACGTCCTCCCGGTTGTACCCGAACACGCGCAGCATCCGGTCGTACTGTTCGACCGAATGTTTCACCTGCCGGCCCGAAGTAATCTGGTTCAGCACGACCCGGTTCCGTCCGAGCCACTCTTTGTACGGATGTTCGGCGGCGAGCTGTTCCTTGATTTCCGGATCGTAACGGATTTCGCCCTTCTCGGTGTCGATCATCAGGATTTTACCGGGACGCAAACGACCCTTTTCGCGGATCTCCGAAGCTTCGACGGCAAACGTCCCGGTCTCCGAAGCGACCACCATCATGTCGTTCTTGGTAATAAAGTAACGGGCCGGGCGCAGGCCGTTACGGTCAAGCATACCGCCGGCATAACGGCCGTCCGAAAAAAGCAACGTCGCCGGGCCGTCCCAAGGCTCCATGAAAATACTGTGGTATTCGTAAAAAGCCTTCAGTTCGGCGGATATCGGATTTTTATCGTTATAGCTTTCCGGAATCAACATCGCCAGCGCATGGGGTAACGTCATGCCGCTCTGAACGAAAAATTCCAGTACGTTGTCCAACGAAGCGCTGTCGCTCATTCCCCGCTGCACGACGGGCCCCAGCTCTTCGAGCGGACAGAGCAGGTCGGGATGCAGCACGCCCTCGCGGCTCTCCATCCAGCTCCGGTTACCGCGGATCGTATTGATCTCGCCGTTGTGCCCCAACAGGCGAAACGGCTGCGCGAGACTCCAGGTCGGAAACGTATTGGTCGAAAAACGCGAATGCACCAAAGCCAGGCCGCTGGTAAAATACGGATTGACCAGATCGGGGAAATAATAGCGTAACTGTACCGACGACAACATCCCTTTGTAGACCAGCGTACGGGTAGACAGGCTGACCACATAGCACGCCTCCTTCTGTTCCAGGTCGCTTTCGAGCCACTCTTTCTCGATCTTTTTGCGGACGATATAGAGCTTGCGCTCCAGGGTCGACGCGCCCGGATCGCCCGTTACGAAGACCTGTTTAATCACAGGTTCCGTGTCGCGGGCCGCCCGGCCCAGCACGTCGTCGTTCACCGGAACGTCGCGCACGTGCATCAGGTTAAGTCCCTCGGCCTGTACGTTTCGTTTGACGATCCCCAGAGCCGCCGTCTGACCGGCTTTGTCGCGCGGTAAGAAAACGAGTCCGGTTCCGTAATGCCCCTTTTCGGGAACCGGAATGCCCTGCAAGAGAATAAATTCATGGGGAATCTGCACCAGGATGCCGGCTCCGTCGCCGGTTTTGTTATCGGCCCCTTCGGCTCCGCGGTGCATCATGTGTTCGAGTACCTGGAGACCGTTTTCGACAATGTCGTGGGTCTTATTCCCCTTGATATTGACAACCAGTCCGACGCCGCACGCGTCGCGTTCGTTATCGGGATCGTATAACCCCTGTCGGCGGGGCGCAACGTTTATTTTTCGATTCTGTTTCATGCCTTTTGTCTGTAATTGCGCCGCAGCGTTTTTTCACAACCACCGCAGCGCGGATTAAAAACCACTAGCGTACGAATAGCAACTCCCTGTATTTCGGCAGCGGCCACATTTCGTTGTCGACCACCTCTTCGAGTTTGTCGGCGTGGTAACGGATCTCATCGAATGCCACAGCCACCGTATCGTGATAGGCAATCGCCTTTTTCCGTTCGCTGGCGATTTTGTTGGCCACTTTGCGAGCTTCGATCATCTTTTCGGTCAACGTCTGGATCTTCTCCATGTGAACGGAGATCTTCTCGATCAGCGCCATGTCCTGGCCAGCCACGCTTCCGAATTTATCGGCGCCGAACAACTCTTTCATTTTAAAAGCCTTGTCCAGCAGCATTCCCTGGTAGCGCGAAGCGACCGGAAGAATGTGATTCATCACCAGATCTCCCAACACGCGGGCTTCGATCTGGATCTTTTTCGTATAGGTCTCCCACTTCACCTCGGCACGCGCATGCAACTCTTTCGACGAAAGCACCCCCATCCGAACGAACATCTCGGCATGGGTCGGCGCAACGAACTGGTCGATGATCTCCGGAACGGAAACCGCGCAGTCCAGACCGCGCCTCAGAGCTTCCTCTTTCCACTCGTCGGTATAACCGTTGCCGTCGAAATGAACCGCGGCGGACTCCCTGACGTAAGCCTTCAGCACGGACAGAATCGCCTGCTCTTTGGGTTCGCCTTTGCCGACACGGGTGTCGACGGCCTCCTTGAATTCGGCCAACTGATCGGCTACGGCGGTATTCAATACGGTCATCGCGCCGCCGCAGTTATCCGAAGAGCCTACGGCGCGGAACTCGAAACGGTTGCCCGTAAAGGCGAACGGAGACGTCCGGTTGCGGTCGGTATTGTCGATCAGCAATTCCGGAATATGATCGATTCCTCCCATCCGGAAACCGCACTTGTCGTCGAATTCGATCGTATCGTCGCACGAACTGGAGGCCAGTTTGTCAAGCACCGCCGAAATCTGGCGGCCGAGGAACACCGAAATGATCGCCGGGGGCGCTTCGTTCGCACCCAGCCGGTGGGCATTCGTCGCGCTCGCGATACTGGCCTTCAGTAATCCGTTCCGCTTGTAAACGGCCATCATCACATTGACCAGAAACGTGATGAACTGCAGGTTATCCTGCGGCGTTTTGCCCGGGGAGAGCAGGTTGACGCCGGTATCGGTTCCGAGCGACCAGTTGTTGTGTTTGCCCGAACCGTTGATTCCTTTAAACGGCTTTTCGTGCAGGATCACCCGGAAACAGTGGCGGCGCGCCACCTTTTTCATAATCGACATCAGCAGCAGGTTATGGTCGTTGGCCAGGTTGGTCTCTTCGAAAATCGGGGCAAGCTCGAACTGGTTCGGAGCCACCTCGTTGTGACGCGTTTTGGCCGGAATGCCGAGTTTCCAGCACTCGTATTCGAGATCTTTCATAAACGCCATCACCCGGGTCGGAATGGCTCCGAAATAATGGTCTTCCAACTGCTGGTTTTTGGCGCTCTCGTGCCCCATCAGCGTACGACCGGTCAGCACCATGTCCGGACGAGCCGCATAAAGGCCCTCGTCGACGAGAAAGTACTCCTGCTCCCATCCCAGGTAGGAGTACACTTTCGACACCGTCGGATCGAAGTAGCGGCACACCTCCGTAGCGGCTCTATCGACGGCCTGCAGCGACCGAAGCAAGGGTACCTTGTAGTCGAGCGCTTCCCCGGTATAGGCGATAAAAATCGTCGGGATACAGAGCGTCGTATCGACGATGAAAGCCGGCGAAGTCGCATCCCAAGCCGAATAACCGCGCGCTTCGAACGTATTGCGGATACCGCCGCTCGGAAAGCTCGATGCATCGGGCTCCTGCTGAATCAGCAGCTTCCCGGAAAACTCCTCGATCACCCCGCCCTTGCCGTCGTACTCGACAAAAGCGTCGTGTTTTTCGGCCGTACCGCCCGTAAGCGGCTGAAACCAGTGCGTATAGTGCGTGGCGCCCATGTCCATCGCCCACTGTTTCATACCCGATGCGACGCTGTCTGCAATTTCGCGGCTCAGCGCTTTACCGTGCTTCATCGTCTCGAACAGCGCCTCGTATGTTTTTTTCGGCAGGTACTTGCGCATTTTGTCTTCATTGAAAACATACATTCCGAAATATTCGGAAGCCCGTTCCGCCGGCGCGGGCATACAAACGGCCTTGCGTTTGATCGCCTCTTCCACTACTTTAAATCTAAGTTCTGACATGGCTTTATAAATTTAAGTATTAGAAACTTTTCCGTCTCTCAAATCATTTTTTACTTCAGATAGATATTGTGCTTGCGGCACGTCTCTACCATCTCTTCGGGCCAGATACTGGCCTGCACTTCGCCGATATGCGCGCAGCGCAGCAGGAACATGCATAACCGCGACTGGCCGATCCCTCCGCCAATCGACAACGGAATACGGTCTTCGAGCAGCGCTTTGTGAAATTCCAAATCGGCGCGCTCGGGACACCCCTCGAGTTCCAACTGACGCAATAAAGCCGTTTTGTCGACCCGGATACCCATGCTTGAAACTTCGAAAGCGGATTCGAGCACCGGGTTCCACAGGATAATGTCGCCGTTCAACCCTTTATACCCTCCGTCGGACGGGGTTGTCCAGTCGTCGTAATCCGGAGCCCGGCCGTCGTGTTTTTTGCCGTCGGACAGTTTGCCGCCGATGCCGATCACGAAGATCGCCCCGTATTTGCGGGCCGCTTCCGTCTCGCGTTCCCGAGGAGACAGCGACGGATACATTTTCAACAGGTCTTCGCTTTGGATGAACCGGATGGTCTCCGGAAGGATCGGCGTGATGTGCGGATAGATCTCATACACTTCGCGTTCCATGCGGCGAACTACACCGTAAATTTTAGTAACGATCTCTTTCAGGAAATCGAGGTTGCGCTGTTCGGCCGTCACGGTGCGTTCCCAATCCCACTGATCCACGTAGATCGAATGCAAGTTATCCAGCTCTTCGTCGGCGCGGATGGCGTTCATGTCGGTATAAAGACCGTAACCGGGAGCGATGCCGTAAGCTCCGAGTTTCATTCGTTTCCACTTGGCCAGCGAATGCACCACCTCGGCGCGGCGTTCACCCATATCTTTGATCGGGAACGAAACCGGCCGTTCGACGCCGTTCAGGTCGTCGTTGATTCCCGTCCCGGACAGCACGAAAAGCGGCGCGGTGACCCGGCGCAAATCCAGTTCGGCCGCCAGCGATTTCTGAAAGCGGGTTTTAATCGTCTTGATGGCCTGTTCCATCATCTCCGGAACGAGTTTGGCCTTGTACTGTTTTACCATGTAAAGTGACATATGCTTGAATTTTAACGTTTTTTCTTTTTTCGATATCCCGGCGGCCGGTTCGCCGCCGGGGCATCTTGCAACCAACTTAAACTTAAACCTCTATTACGCTACATCCAACGATGTCTAACTGTTGTAAGCGCTCTCGCCGTGTTCGTAGATATCGAGTCCCTCCTCTTCCACGCGGGCGTCAACACGCAGACCGACCAATTTGTCGACGATCTTGAACAGAATATAGGTCATTGCGGCGCTGAAAACGACGGATACCGCCGTAGCCACTACCTGCACCCACAACTGATGCCAGTCGCCGTAAAGCGCTCCTTCCACACCGCCTTCGCCGCTGATATACCGCGTAGCGAAAACTCCGGTAAGAATAGAACCCACGATACCGCCCATGCCGTGTACGCCGAATGCGTCGAGGGCGTCGTCGTATTTGAATTTCGGTTTGACGACGGCCACCATGAAAAAGCAAACGACCGAGGAAAGAAGCCCGATGCAAACGGCTCCAAGAACGCTTACGGTGCCTGCGGCAGGCGTAATGGCAACCAGTCCGGCCACCGCTCCGGTACACACGCCGACCGTCGTCGGCTTTTTGTTGTGCACCCAGTCGATCAGCATCCACGTCATCGCCGCCACGCAAGTGGCCAAGTGCGTCACCAGAAAAGCGTTGGCCGCGATACCGTCGGCCTGCAGACCGCTTCCGGCATTGAAACCGAACCAGCCGAGCCACAGAAAAGCCGTTCCCATGAATACGAAAGTAACGTTGTGCGGGCTCATCGGCTGTCCGACCCGGTAGCCTCTTCTCTTACCGAGCAGCACGGCCATTACCAGTGCGGAAATACCGGCATTGATATGCACGACCGTTCCGCCCGCAAAGTCGATGGCCCCCATTTCCTGCAGCCATCCGCCGCCCCATACCCAGTGCGCCATCGGGTTGTACACCAAGATGCTCCACAGGATCGTGAAGAGCATAAAGCCCGAAAATTTGATCCGTTCGGCAAAAGCGCCCAGTATCAAAGCCGGCGTGATCACGGCAAACATACACTGGAAAACCACGAAAATGATTTCGGGAATGTTGCCCGTAGTCAGCGCCGACGGCGTTACGCCGTTCAGCATCACTTTATCGAAACCGCCGATCACGCTGCCTGCGGCAGTCCCGCAAAGAGAGGTTCCGAATACGAAACTGTAACCGAATGCCACCCACAGAATACTAATTACGCCGACGATAAGCAAGCACTGCATAATGATGCTCAGTACGTTTTTCTGGCGCACCAGCCCGCCGTAAAACAGGGCGATACCGGGAATGGTCATTAACAGGACGAGAATGGTAGCGACGATCATCCACGCCGTGTTGCCGCTGTCCACCGCAGGGACGGCGACTTGTGTAATATCTTCTATATAATCCATGACTCAAAATTCTTTGTCGTTATACTTCGTGTTCGTTCAATAACAAGCCCTCGAAAAAACTATTTCTCCAGCTCCGCATTGTAAAGGGCGATATCGCCCCTTTCACCGGTACGGATGCGGATGGCGTCGTCGATGGGAATGACGAATATGCGCCCGTCGCCGATCTCGCCGGTAAAAGCCGATTTAAGAAGGGCCTGCACCGTCTTTTCCACATTCTTATCGCGCAGAACAATCGATATCAGTATCCGCTCGATGGAACTGGTATCATACACCACTCCGCGGTAGATACGGGCCTGGCGGGACTTTCCGATCCCTCGAACGTCGTAATAAGAGAACCACTCGATGTCTGCTGCGAGCAAAGCTTCCTTCACTTCCTCGAACTTGGTCTTACGAATAATTGCCTCGATCTTTTTCATTTTGCTTGGATTTTATGGTGAATGAACTAAAAAGATATCCCGAATACGAGACTCGCATCATCGGTCGCCGGCGAAGCGACGGCCTGCACGAAGACCGGCAGCGAATAAGAATCCGTAATCCGGACCGTTTTGGAGGCTTTCAGCGAAATATTCGAAACCTGAAACCCTTTGTCGCCCCATCGCGGAGTCAGCCATGCCGGAGCGTCCCACGGCGCCACGCCGACTGCACAGGTCAGATCGACGCCTTTGATCCGGAAATCGTAACCGAGTTCGATATAGGTCGAAAACTTCCGCTCGCCGTCCACTTTGTCGAGATTCCCGGCGAACATCGTGCTCCAGGAGACGTGCAACGGAAACTTTTTGCCGAAATGATAGCCCAGCGTCCCCTCAAACAGGTGCGTATTCAGATAATCGGAATAGAAAGGAGCGCCCTGTCCGGCCCACCAGTAATCGGTGACTCCGACCGAAAAACCGCCGACCGAATAACCGGCCGAAAGATCCAGCTCCTTGAAACCTTCCCGCAAGCTGGTCGAGCCCCAGGCTCCGATGGAAAATCCTTTATAAGCCAATCCGAGCGAAGGCTGAACACTCGCCCCCGATCCTATCTGATAGACCCCCCTCCACACATATCCGCTCACGAGGTCCGCTCCCACGTTCACCACCACTCCGGACTGGGCTTTTAAAGACGGCGCGCAAGTCGAAAACACTATCGCCGCCAACATCATACGTACAATGGATAAATTCTTTTTCATAGCCTTTCATTTAAATGGATCAACAACTCATTTCTTTTCCCGGACTCCGATCCGTTTCGACGAATCGGACCGTTTTGTCAGATTTTCCGTTCAATCCCCATACGGGGATTTTCTGCCAACGAAAAATAATAAGTAAAATCCTCAGGCTTCATAACCACAAATTCAATCGTTTGATGCAAATATAGTATTTTTAAATTCTATAATGCAAATTTTATGGGGTATATTTTAATATAAATACTTATTTTAAAACATATACCCCCAAAATACACACACAAATCACAAATAATTTAAATTACGATTTAAAACAATAATTCTATTAAACGCATAATTATCTCGTCAAAATCCGGTAAAAACACGTAATATCCCTGCCTGAAACCCGGATTTAATAAAAAACAGTAACCTAAAATTACGACTCGGCATAAATTCGATCTTTTTCGGACACCCCCTCACATTTCGGGGGATTATTTCCACAAAATCGTTTTTGAACCGCCAAGCGTCAAAATTCACAACCCTGTAACTTCAAAAAGGACATAATAAGAAAAAAAAGGACTTAAAAAGAGTACCCCTTCCTGCAAAACAATACTACCGTCAATAAGCGGTATGTTTTTTGACAGAATAACGGTAAACTCTAAACGTATGAAAGCGAATAAATCTACCTTTCTGATTCTGATTTTATCCGGAGCCCTGTTGTTGGGCTGCAAACGAAAGCGAGAGACGCAGACGCCGCCGCTCGAACTACCGGTGGCCGAAGCGACGACGAGCGATATTCCGATATGGATGGACTTCGTAGGCCAGACCTACGGAAAATCGGACATCACGATACAGGCGCGCGTAAGCGGATTTTTGCGCGGAATCTATTTCAGAGAAGGGACATTCGTACACAAGGGAGACTTGCTCTACGTGATCGAACCGGCCCCTTACGCCGCGCAAACGGCTCAGCGGCAGGCCTCGGTCAGCCAGGCCGAAGCGGAACTGACCAATGCCCGGCAGAATTACGAACGCGTGAAACCGCTCGCAACCATCAACGCTGCCAGCAAAAGCGACCTAGACGCCGCCGTCTCGCGGCTATCGGCAGCCCAGGCGGCTCTGAAAGCAGCTCAGGCTGCATTGAAATACACCGAAATCGAACAAAGTTACACGCAGGTACTCTCCCCCGTAAACGGCATTATCGGACAGACAAAAGCCCGCACCGGAGACTACGTAGGCCCCGGATCGCAATATGCGGTACTGAACACCGTCTCGCAGGTCGATACGATACGCGTGGTATTCTTCATCCCGGAAGACACCTATTTCGATCTGATACGTCGGGGCAGGGCCGATTTCAGCGAAATCATGCTGACGATCTCGGACAACATCGCCTATCCGCACCGGGGGCACTTCGATTTTATCGGACGGGCCGTCGAGCAGGGCACCGGATCGCTGAACGCACAGGTTTCGTTCCCGAATCCGGATACGCTGTTGCGCCCCGGGCAGTTCGCCCGCATCCGCACCGTCGTCGACACGCTGCGGTCGGCGCTGCTGATCCCGCAACAAGCGGTAATGCGCACGCAGGGCATCAGCAGCGTCTATGCGCTCGATTCGGCCGGACGGGCGAAACAGCGCATCGTATCCCTCGGCAATACCTATAATAATATGTGGGTAGTCAACTCCGGACTCGACTCCGGAGCGCGCGTCGTCACTTCGGGTTTCCACAAAGTTCGTGAAGGAGCGGTCGTAGAGCCGATGACCGTCGCCGATTCACTCCAAAAATAGAAAACTATGGGAAACTTTTTCGTAAGACGTCCGATATTCGCCATGGTCATCGCCATCATGATCGTAGTGCTGGGACTGATCGCCATCAAAAGCATGCCGATCGAGCAATACCCTGACATCACGCCGCCCGTGGTCGAAGTGACGGCTCAGTATCAGGGAGCCGACGCGCTCACGGTCGAGCAGAGCGTTGCCACGCCGATCGAAGAGAGCGTTAACGGAGTGAGCGACATGATCTACATGCAGTCGACCAACTCGAACGACGGCAGCATGTCGTTACAGGTGTCCTTCGGCGTAGGAAGCAACCCGGACATGAGCACCGTATTCACTCAGAACCGCGTCTCGTCGGCCACGCCGATGCTACCGCAGCCGGTGATCCAACAGGGCGTCACCACGCAAAAAACCATGACGAGTTTCATCATGGTGCTATCGCTGTTCTCCGACGGCCGGTACGACGAGAATTTCCTGGCCAATTACGCGATCATCAACATGAAAGACCCGATCTCGCGGATCAACGGCGTCGGCAGCGTCCAGGTGCTCGGCGGCGGTCCTTACGCGATGCGGATATGGGTCAAACCGGATAAGATGGATTACCTCGGCATCACGGTCGGCGATATTTCGGCGGCGATCGGCCAGCAAAGCCAGGTCGTTCCCGGCGGTCAGCTCGGAGCCGAACCGAACGACGGCTCTCCGGAATTCACCTATACGGTACGGATGCCGGGCCAGTACAGTACGGCCGAAGAGTTCGAACGGATCGTGCTGCGGGCCAATCCGGACGGTTCGCTGGTGCGACTCCGGGACGTCGCGCGGGTAGAACTCGGCGTACAATCTTACAGCACGACGGCCTCCTTCCAGGAACATCCGGCCTGTTTGCTGCTGATCAACCAGTCGCCGGGCAGCAATGCCGTCGAGGTCGGCAGGCAGGTCAACTCGCTGATGAAAGACCTCGCGAAATCGTTCCCGGACGGCGTACAGTACAACACGGTAGTCGACTCGACGCATACGATCGTGCTCGGCATCCAGGATATCGTCACGACGCTGCTGTTGGCGCTGCTGCTCGTCGTGCTGGTCATCTATCTTTTTCTGCAAAACATCCGGGCCACGATCGTGCCGCTGATTGCGATTCCGGTCTCGCTGATCGGAGCCTTTATGGTCTTCCCGCTGTTCGGATTCTCAATCAACGTCTTTTCGCTGCTCGGACTGGTACTCGCGATCGGGCTGGTAGTCGACGACGCCATCGTAGTCGTCGAAGCCGTCCAGGTGAATATCGAAAAAGGCATGAACGGCCGGGACGCCACGATCGCGGCGATGAAGACCGTCGCTTCGCCGATCATTGCGACGACGTCGGTGTTGATGGCCGTATTTCTGCCGGTCGGACTGATGCCGGGCGCAGCCGGGAAACTCTACGGACAATTCGCCATCACGATCGCCATCAGCGTTTGCCTGTCGGGGATCAACGCGCTGTCGCTGAGTCCGGCGCTCTGTTCGCTGCTGCTGCGTCCCAAGAAAGAGGGCCAGACGGACAACCGGTTTTTCCGGTGGTTCAACCGCCGTTTTACCAGCGGCGTCGACGGCTATCTGAAAACCAGCGGCGTGATCGTCCGACACAGCGCGCGAACGCTGCTGTTCATCGGCATTTCGGCGGCGGCCGTCGTCATCCTGATGAAGCAGATCCCGACCGGATTCCTACCGGACGAAGACCAGGGCTACCTGATTACCAACATCCAACTGCCCAACGCCGCTTCGCTGACGCGCACCGAAGCGGTCATCAAGCAGATCAACGACGTTCTCGACAAAAACGACAATGTCCAGTCGGTCACCTCGGCCGCCGGATTCAGCCTGCTGGCCGGCACGCAATCGCCGAATAGCGGTCTGATATTTATCCGGTTGAAAGACTGGAACAAACGCAAGATGACCGCAGCGCAAATCACCGAAGCGTTGAACATGGAACTTTACGAAGAGATCGACGCTGCCGAAGTCTTTACGTTCGGACCGCCGTCGATTCCCGGCCTGGGACCGAGTTCGGGCTTTACGATCATGATCCAGGACAAGGGCGGCAACACGCCGCAATACCTGGCCGAATACACCGGAAAATTCATCGAAGAGGCCAAGAAGCGCCCCGAAATCGCCAGCATCAGCACGATGTTCCAGGCCGACGTGCCTCAAAAGGCGATCTCGATCGACAACGACAAAGTACTGAGCGCGGGAGTTTCGCTGGACGAACTGCATACGCAGGTGTCGGCCTATCTCGGCGGCATGTACGTCAACAACTTCAACCGTTTCGGCCGGATGTACCAAACCTATATCCAGGCCGAAAGCGAGTACCGGCTGAACGAATCGAAGATCAGCCAGTTCTATCTGACGAACAACCGGGGTGAAAGCGTCCCGCTGTCGGCCTTCATCACGGTGCGCGACACGACCGGGCCGCAGTTCACGAACCGCTTCAACCTCTACCGCTCGGCCGGAGTGACGGGACTGCCTTCGACGAAATACTCGACCGACGAAGCGAGGACCGCCCTCGCGGAAGTCGCCGACGAGGTGCTTCCGGACGACATGGGCTACGCATGGAGCAACATGTCGTACCAGGAAGCCCACAACAGCGGCGCGGGAATCGTATTCCTCTATGCGGTGATCTTCGTTTTTTTGATTCTCGCCGCGCTGTACGAAAGCTGGAGCCTGCCGTTGAGCATCCTGCTCGGCATCCCGTTCGCGCTGCTCGGAGCGATGGGCTTCACTTACCTGGCGCACCTGTTCGACCCGATATACGTCAACGACATCTTCATGCAGGTGTCGCTGATCATGCTGATCGGACTGGCGGCCAAAAACGCGATCCTGATCGTGGAATACGCCCGCGACAAATTCAGCGAAGGCATGAACCTGCAACAGGCGGCTCTCGAAGGAGCCAAACTGCGGGTGCGGCCGGTCATCATGACCGCCGTAGCGTTCCTGATGGGCGTACTACCGCTGATCTTCGCGACCGGCAGCAATGCCGTCGCGCGCAACATCATGGGGCTGGCGCTGTTCGGCGGCATGCTGATCGCCACGCTGATCGGACTGTTCGCTTACCCCGGGTTGTTCGTGCTGATCGGAAAATGGGGACGTTACGAAGAAAAACGAAATCAAAAAGCCGCGACGGAAAACAGTCCGGCCGTAAAATAAATCATGATGCGATTCGATATGAACAAACGATATTTTATCCGGATATTCCCGCTGATCGTCCTTTTTGCGGGCAGTTGCACGGTCGGTCCGAAATTCAAAGCGCCGGTCGTCGAAACCCCGCCGAGATACATGGGAGCGGCCGGCACCGCCGCAACGGATCTCTACTGGTGGCAACTGTTCGACGACACGACGCTGACGAGGCTGATCGCGACGGCAATCGAGAACAACCGCAACGTCGAAATCGCCTTCTCCCGGGTCGAACAGGCGCGGCTGACGCTGAAGGAGACCCGCGCCGGTCTGTGGCCGTCGGTAAGCTACGGCGTCACCGGACAGTACGGTACGGAATCTTTCATCGGGCTGAAAAGCGACAAACCGGTGGAAACCTATATCATCAAACCGAGCATCTCCTGGGAACTGGATCTGTTCGGCAAAATCAGGCGGATGAGCGAAGCCGACCGCGCGCAACTGCTGGCGACCGACCGGGCGGCGCAAGGCGTGTTGGTTTCGCTGGTAGCCGAGGTGGCATCGACCTATTTTTCCTACCTGCAGTACGAATATGCCGGTGAAACCGCCCGACAGACCAGCATTTCCCGCGAAGCGACCTACGCGCTGCAGCAACAAAGCTATGCGATCGGCTCGATCGACGAGCTGCAACTGCGCCAGGGAGAAGCGGCCTATGCCACGGCCGCCGCGGCGAATGCCCAGTACGAACGCGCCAGCGAGCAGGCGTTACACGCCCTCAGCCTGTTGCTGGGACAAAATCCCTCGCAGGTCGTCGGCAAACACACTCCGCTGGTCGACCTCCGCATTCCGGCCGAAGTGCCCGCCGGTTTGCCGTCCGACCTGCTCGCCCGTCGGCCCGACATGGTCGAAGCTTACTATCAGGTGATGGCTGCCAACGCTCAGATCGGCGTGGCGCAGGCGATGCGTTTTCCGAGCATCGCGCTGACCGGAAACGGCGGCGTATTCAGCGAGGAATTCAAAAAGCTGTTCGATCACAATGCTTGGATGTGGTCGGCGGCAGGAGGGATTACGGGGCCGGTTTTCAATTTCGGAGCCAACAAACGCAGGGTACAGATCATGCGCGAGAAACACCGCGAGGCAATTATGAATTACGAGCAATGTTTTCTGCAGGCGCTCCGGGAGGTCGAAGACGCGCTGACAGCCGTCCGCACTTACCGTACCCAACTCGAATCGATGCTGACATTGGTAACGGCTGCCGAAAAAGCCGACCGGCTGTCGCAGCAGCAGTACGCCGCCGGACAGATCAGTTACTTGGACGTTCTGGAAACGCAACGAACATTATTCGACGCGCAATCCGATTACGCGGAGACGCTCAGCGCAACGATGAGCAGCTACGCCACGCTTTACAAAGCGCTCGGAGGCGGCATCATGTCGCCGGAAGAATCGGCAGAAAAGAGCGCCGCAACTCAGTAAGCGATCCCGACCGCTTTCGCCCACGGGGTTTCCTTATAGGATTCTTGCAGAAGTTGCAACGCGGACAGGTCGCGCGGAACGTACGTGGAAAGTCCGCAGAAAGTATTCAGCTTGACGCACATATTAAAGGGTCCTACTCCCGGACCGGAATAGGCGCTGAAAACGTACTCGGTATGATCTTCGTAAACCACCGTTTTGCGAAGTTGCCCGGCGAACGCGGCATAAAGAGCGGCATCTCCGCCGATTTTGGAATAATAGTCCAGCAGATCGTGAAAAACGTGGGTCTGCATCCGCTCCAAATACTGAACCTGCGACACATCCGCCGAAGCGGGCGAAGCGGAGGCGTAAAACGCTTTGGCAGCCGCAGCCAGCGCGTCCAGTTCGTCGGTTTTAATCAGACCGACCGAGGCATAGGGCCACGTAGACGACGATTGCCGGTAGTAATCGACGAACAGTCGGCAGACCTCTTCGAACCGCGGCGTATCCGCGAACAGTTCCGGCAAAATCGCATCGTACGAAAAACCGGACGAAAGGATCTCCGTCGGAGAAGCGATGATGTATTTGGCGGCATTCCGCAGTTCGTACAACGCCTCGACACTCCCCATAAAGCAGGCGTCGAACAGCAGGAAGTCGAATTCCCGATCCCGGGGCAACGCCCCGGCCAGATCGGAAATGTCGATATAATTGGCGCCGTCCTGAGCGAACCATTTGGTAAGGGGCGCATTCGGATCTTTCCGCCACAGATCGTCCGCCGAATAGCTTTTCGGAATCACTCCGGCAGGCGCCCAGCCCAATCCGTGCGACCACAGCACCAGCCCGTAGGATTCGGCCGGATACAGCGCTTTGGTACGCGCGATCACCCGGCTCAGCACCGACGTCGATGCGGAATTCTCTTTCGCATACTCCTCGACGACCGTCTTTTTGCCTCCCGACTCGATCTTCAACAATTGGGGAGTACCTCCCTGCGGATCGATATAGACGATCAGGTTCCCGTCGATCGACTCCATTCCGACAAGCATCTGATCGACATTTTGCCAGGCGGAGTTCACCAAATTATTATCGGCGGCCATATAGACCAGGATCGTCCGCCCGCTCTTTACAGGCGGCGGATCGATTTTTCCTCCATCTTCATTCTTTCCGCAGGAGAAAAACAGACAGGCTATCAGCCCTAAAACCGAAAAGTAAAATTTTCCCATCGAATCCGTATTATTGTTCGTTATCAAACCTACCAGGAACGTCCGGCTCCGCCGCCGCCCGACATTCCGCCTCCGAAACCGCCGAAACCTCCGCCTCCGAAACTGCCTCCGCCACGCGACCCGCCGCCCAGGAAAATCGGGGGGAACCACCCTCCCCCGCCGCGGCTGCCGTTGCCTCCATGCCCTCCTCCCTTGCGGCCGGCGGCAAACAAAAAGAAAAGCACCAGAATCGCTACCAGCCCGACGGCGACTCCGCCGCCTTCGTCTCGACCGGCATACTGATCGGCCGTGAATTCCCCGCGGGAAAGTTGCATCAGTACGTTCGTCGCCTTGTCCAACCCGTCATAAACGCTTCCCCGGCGAAACTCCGGGATCATCTCCTGATCCAAAATCCGCCCGGCGGTAATATCCGGGATCACCCCTTCCAGGCCGTATCCCACCGAAATGTAGGCTTCGCCCCGGGAATCGGGTTGCGACGGCTTGACCAGAATCAGAATCCCGTTATCCTTGCCTTTGCGTCCGACTCCCCACTTGTCGTGCAGCCGCTGCGCATAGTCGGCCGGAGCGTAACCGTCCAGATCGTCCACCGTAACGACGGTAATCTGCGTCGAAGTCTCGCGGTCGAAATCCGCCAGCTTTTGTTCCAGCGACCGGCGCTGCGCCTCGTCGAGCAATCCGGCGAAATCGTTGACCAAGCGCGGCGGCGACATCTGATCGGGCAACTGCTGCGCGACGAGCGGCAGCGAAAGCAAAGCCGCGCCGCACCAGCAGGCAAAGATCCTTAACAGCGATCTCATCGATATGCGACCCGTTAAAATTCGACTTTAGGAGCGACTTCCGAGCCGGGTTGCGCTTCGAAATAACCGATCGGGGCGAATCCGAACATCCCGGCCAGCAGGTTGCGCGGAAACATTTTGATATAGGTGTTGAACTGCTGCGCGGCATCGTTGAATTTGCGCCGTTCGACGGCAATCCGGTTTTCCGTCCCTTCGAGCTGCGTCTGCAAATCCAGGAAGTTCTGGTTGGCTTTCAGGTCGGGATAACTCTCGGAGATAGCCATCAACCGACTGAGCGCCGACGAAAGCTCGCCTTGCGCCTGATCGAAACGGGCCATAGCGGCGGCATCGTTCACGTCGATCCGGGTCTGCGTCGCTTTCGCACGCGCTTCGACTACCTGTTCCAGCGTATTCTGTTCGTGGGCGGCGTAACCCTTTACGGTGCTCACCAAATTCGGAATCAGGTCGGCGCGACGCTGATACTGATTCTCAATGTTGCCCAACTGCGCCGTAGCGGCTTCGCTGCGGCTGACCATATCGTTGTAACTTCCTTTCAACCATGAATAAGCGCCCAGCACAACGACTGCCACGACCGCCAAAATAATCCATCCTTTACGTTTCATTCTCTGTCTTCTTAATAACTGTTTTTACTCAACCTTCTCCACACTGGGCGCCGCCCGCCTTTTCAACGGCAGTCCGTTGAATTCCCATCCGCTACTGCGCTTTTCGGGCTCCTTGTCGGGCCGCTGCCAATAGATCCGCCCGAAATCGAAATAATATCCTTTAACTCCTTTCTCCTTCACCAGCAGCGGCGTATAAGCCACCGTCCGACTGATCACGCGCTCCTTGCCGCAAATGATATTCTCGCTGGCCAGAAAATCGCGCACATGCGAAAAATAGATGATGTGCCACGGCGACTCCTCGCTCAGTCCGGTTCCCGAAGACTTGATCGCATTCAGCACCCCCTGCAACCGGTAATAGTTGATCCGCTCGTTCAGCGTATCTCCGATCCCGCCGTAAGCGTAAATCAGGAAATTGATCGCTCCCGGATCGAACGGCTCTTTTTTCAACACCTCGTTCCCGTAGGCGATAACCCGCCGGTAGTCCGCCTCGTTCAGCGAATCGGCCTCCAGAATTTGCAGGATCTTGTCGCGGGCCGCCGGCGTCTCGAACGGCTTGTATTCCGGACGCCATACGAAACCGTAGTACAAATAACGGTAGTCGGTATCCGTCAGAGTCGTATCGCCGGTCAGATAACGGGTGAAAAGCGTCGGGTAATAGTAAGGGGAAGCGCTGTTGATCGTTTCCCGGAGGATCGCGTCGTTATCCGGGGCCTGTGTCCGCACCGTATCCTGCTGCGCCGCAGCGGACAAAACCCCTGCAAACATCAACACCGCCAAAGAGAAAACAATTCGTCTCATATCTTTATATTTCACCCTTAATAAACGCTAAAAATATAAAAATATTTGACGCGGACGAAATTTAGGGCTTATTCGGTCGGCCCGCGAAGCGGTCAACGGAGTTCGTACGCTTTCAGCAGGCCGTCGATCTTGGAGACCAACCGGTCGCTGGCAGGCACCAGCGGCAGGCGCAAATAATTGCCGATCACGCCCAGACAACTCAGCGCAGCTTTGATACCGGTCGGATTCCCCTCTTCGAACAGGGAATCGACCGCCTCCATCATCTGAAGGTGCAGCGAAGCCGCTTCTTTCACGCGGCCGTCGAGAGCCAAATGCGCCATCCGGCAAAATTTCTCAGGGAAAGCCTGAGCTGCGACGGAGATGATCCCGTCCCCGCCCAGCGCCACCATCGGCAGGGTCAGGTTATCGTCGCCGGAAACCACGGCGAATCCCTCCGGCCGGTCGCGCAGGATATAAGCCGCCTGCGACAGGCATCCGCTGGCCTCCTTGACCGCGACGACGTTCGGACAATCGTGCGCCAGGCGCAGCACGGTTTCGGCTTTCATGTTGACGCCGGTACGTCCCGGCACGTTGTACAGCACCACTCCGCACGGAGCCGCAGCGGCAACCGCCTTGTAATGCTGATAAATACCCTCCTGCGAAGGCTTATTATAATAAGGAGTGACCGTAAGGATCGCATCGATCCCGGTAAAATCGGTTTTGCGGATCGAAGCCACCACTTCGGCCGTATTGTTACCGCCCATTCCGAGCACGACCGGCAGGCGTCCGTTATTCTTCCGAACCACGCAACTGACGACCGCCTCTTTCTCGTCGGCAGTCAGCGTAGGCGTTTCGGCCGTCGTTCCGAGCACGACCAGGTAATCGGCCCCGCCGGCAGTCACCCGTTCAACCAGCGCTTCCAATGCGCCGAAATCGACCGATCCGTCTTCCGAAAACGGGGTTATCAGGGCGATCCCCACGCCTCTCATGTTAGGTTTCATCGTGAAATGTTAATTTTCGGACAAATTTAATATTTTTTACCCGAACAAGGTGCGCTGCTTCGAATTATTTTCCGAGGGTTCTTCTTTTTTCTCGGACGACGATTGTTCCGCAACGGGAATTTCATCGTGTTCCTTCTCCCCGACGGCTTCTCCGGCAATAATCCGTTCGAAATCGGCCTCGCCGATAATTTTGACGCCCAGCTTATTGGCTTTGGTCAATTTCGCCGGGCCGATGTTGCTGCCGGCCAGCAGGTAATCGGTAGTGGACGAAACGGTCCCCAGGTTCTTGCCGCCGTGCGCCTCGATCAGTTGTTTCAACTGATCGCGCGAATGTCTTTCGAACGTCCCCGAAATGACGATCTTTTTACCGTCTAAACGATCCGAAAGACGCGCCGATTCCTCGGCTTCGAAATGCAGGCCGCTCGCCTTCAGCCGTTCCAAAATATCCAGGTTCGCCGGATCGAGAAAGTAATCCCGCACGCTGACAGCGATCCGCTCGCCGATATCCTCCGCCGTAGCCAGCTCCTCGGGCGTAGCCGCGGCAAGCGCATCGAGGCTCTTGAACTGCGCGGCGAGCGTTTTGGCGGTCGTCTCGCCGACGAAGCGAATCCCGATCGCGAACAATACCCGATGAAAGGGAACGTTCAACGACTCCCGGATACTGTTTAAAATATTGTCGGCGGATTTTTCGCCCAGACGCGGCAAATCGACCAGGTCCTCGCGTTTCAGCCGGTACAGATCGGCGATATCGGCGACCAGCCCCGAATCGTACAACAGTTGCACCGTCTCCTCGCCGAGACCGTCGATATTCATCGCCTTACGCGAAATGAAATGCACGATACGGCCGACGATCTGCGGCGGACAATGGCTTGGGTTCGGACAGTAATGGCGCGCCTCGCCTTCGTATTTGACCAATTCCGTTCCGCATTCCGGACAGTGCGTGATGAACTTGAACGGCTCGCTGCCGGCCGGACGTTCGGACAGATCAACGCCGGTAATTTTCGGAATAATTTCGCCGCCCTTTTCCACATAGACCATATCGCCGAGCCGGATATCGAGCAGCGCGATCTGTTCGGCATTGTGCAGCGAAGCCCGTTTGACGGTTGTACCGGCCAACGGCACCGGATCGAGGTTGGCGACCGGCGTCACCGCCCCGGTACGCCCGACCTGAAAATCGACCGACAACAGCCGGGTGCGGGCCTGCTCCGCTTTGAATTTATAGGCTACGGCCCAGCGCGGAGCCTTGGCGGTATAACCGAGCCGATTCTGATCGGCGAAACGGTTCACTTTGATTACCACGCCGTCCGTAGCGAACGGCAGGTCGTAACGCGCCTTATCCCAATGACGGATAAAAGCGTCTATCTCGTCGATCGAACGGCACAGGCTGATCTGATCGGATACCTTAAATCCCCAACGTCGGGCCGCCTGCAAACTTTCGTAATGGGTTTCGAACGGCAGCTTGTCGCCGACCAGCGCATACAGCGTGCAGTCGAGCTCGCGGCGGGCGGTTTCGGCCGAGCTCTGTTGTTTGAGCGACCCGGCGGCGGCATTGCGCGGATTGGCGAACGGCGTCTCCCCGATGTCTTCCCGCTCCCGGTTCAGTCGTTCGAACGAGCGGAACGGCATCAGCACCTCGCCGCGAATTTCGAAAAAGGACGGGTAATCGTCCCCGGCAAGCCGCAGCGGCACGGTGCGGATCGTCCTTACGTTCGCCGTCACGTCGTCGCCGCGCGTCCCGTCGCCGCGCGTCACGGCCTGCGACAAGCGACCGTCCTGATAAGTCAGGCTGATCGCCGTGCCGTCGAATTTCAGCTCGCATACGTATTCCACAGGTTCCACCTCCTTGCGGATGCGAACATCGAATTCGTGCAGCTCGTCGAGCGAATAGGTATTCGACAGCGACAACATCGGATAACGGTGTTCCACGGTGCGAAACTCATTGGTCGCATCGCTGCCGACGCGATGCGTCGGCGAATTGGGATCGTCGAACTCCGGGTAGGCTTTTTCGAGCTCCTGCAACTCGCGTAACAGGGCGTCGAATTCGTAATCGCCGATCAACGGATCATTCAGTACGTAATACCGGTAATTGTGATCATTGATTTGTTCGCGAAGTTGTTCGATTTTCTGCCGCATAATAGTACCGATTTAATATAAAAGGCATTACTTTTGTGCCGCCTACGGGAAAGCCGTGACAAAACTAATAAAAAACAAACACAAAAACCAGACCCCAAACGGCAACGTTTCGGAGTAAAAAACAGGCCATACGGACAATTTGCAGTTTTTTTGGGATGTTCGTGTTTTGATTTACAAATTTTGCTTATACTTGCAGAAAATTTTTGGGAAACAATGACGGAAAAGAAACAAAAGAAGCGAGTTGCTATCAGTTACAAGAACCTTTCGCCTGAATTGCGGGATGAGGTGAAGAAGCAATATCCGAACGGATATACCGATCACATGATCCGCATCGACAAAGGCCCCGGGGATTTTTTCTACGCGATCGTATTGGAAACCGAAGACACTTCTTACCTGATCAAAGTGGACGTCAAAGTGGACGATCAGGTCGAAGAGGACGACAAAGACTTCTTCGGGGACGACGAGATTAAGGACGACGATGAAATCATCGACACCGATATGGCGGATATGGACGACGAAGAGTAAGCGCTTATCTAAATAAAACTTAAACAATCAGGGCTGCACCGGAAGGATGCAGCCCTGATCTATTTTTTATCCGGCGGAACGGATTATTCGTTCCACTCCAGAATCTTGTAGAAATCGAAAGCTTCCGGATTCGGCACGTATTTTTTGGCGGCTTCGTAATCGGCCGGCGTGACGTAGTTCAGGATGTTTTTGATGACCATCGTAAACTTGTCCGAATTGATATCGACCAAACGCGGCGGAATCTTGCCGGTTTCGGGATCCTGCAGGTCTTTCAGGTACAGCGGAGAAATCTGTCCGGCGGGATCGGCATACACCATACAGCCGGTCTTGCCTTCGCTGAACAACTTATAAGTCCCCATACCCAGCAGCGAACAGTAAACCAGGTCGTAAGCGACCGGAGTCTGGCAGCGCACCTCGTAACCGATTTCGACCGGACGGGATTTCACCTTAATTTTCAGTTCGCCCAATTTCTTTTCGAGCATTTCATTGAATATGTGAGCTTTCGACACTTTGCCGAGTTCGGGATGCCCGTGGTCGTCATACGAAAAATGAATCCCCGATTTTTTGATTTCGGCATCGCTCAGCGAGTGGAACACGCCCTCCGAGATCATCGCCACGCCGTAATCGAGACCCATGATCTTGCGCTTGATAATCGACGAAACGACGAGGTTCACGATCTTTTCGACGGTGATCTCGGTTTTGTTGAACATTTCGGGGATCACGATCATCGGATAGTGGCAGGCCGTGCCGATACCGAACGCCAGGTGTCCGGCGGAACGTCCCATAGCAGCCACGACGAACCAGTTTCCGCTGGTGCGCGCGTCGGTATAGACCGTGCGGCCGATGATCGAGCCCATGTCCTTGGCCGACTGGTAGCCGAACGTCGGCGAGCCGGCCGGCAGCGGCAGGTCGTTGTCGATCGTTTTCGGAACATGGATGTTGGCGATCGGATACTTTTTGGCTGCCAAGAATTTGGCGATGCGGTTCGCAGTCGAAGCCGTATCGTCGCCTCCGACGGTCACCAGCAACTTAACGTTGTTTTTGACGAACAGGTCGAGGTTGAAATCTTCTTCGAAGTTTTTGTCCGACGGTTTGAAACGACTCATCGTCAGGAACGATCCGCCGCGGTTGAAGATGTCGTCGGCCAGCAGGAAGTCGATCTCGGTGATTTTCGGCGTGTCGGTGAACAGAGCGGAATATCCGCCGTGCAGTCCGAGCACCCGGTATCCTTTCTGTAAAAACGTTTTTGCCACGCTACCGACCACAGTGTTCATTCCGGGAGCAGGCCCCCCGCCCGTCAAAATTGCAATTGCATCCATTTCTTTTATTTTAAAGTTTAAGTTCTATCGGTTCCGGCCCTTGCGCCGGATGTTTTTTCGTTTGAGCGATCCAAAAATACAATTTATTTTTAATATTTTTTAACAATTTTTGAGATTTATTACCGCATTTACCGCTTTTTTAACACGACGCTACGGCAGTACCACACCCTACCCGAGCAACCGGGCGGCCATCGCCGCAGCCAACGCATCGCAGGCCGCCTCTTTTCCGGGCTCGGGATGCCCCATGATCTCCGCGGCGGGCGCGACCACCTCCCACCCGATCTCTTCGGCGAAAGCATTCAGATTTTTGACGCCCCCTCCGTTCCAACTGTACGTACCGAAAATACCGAGCAATCTCTCCTTAACGCCCATATGCAGCAACTCGCGCGTCAGGTTCTCCATCAGCGGAAACATCTGCAGGTTGTAGGCGCAGCTTCCGAGCACCACCCCCTTATAGCGCCAGATATCGTTGATAAGGTATGAAATATGCGTTTTCGACACATCGTGGACGCGGACCTTTTTCACGCCGGCTTCGGCGATCCGACGGGCGATGTAATCGGCCATTTGCGCCGTATTGCCATACATCGACGCATAGATGACCACGACGCCGTCCTCGCCCTGATAGCTGCTCCAGCGATCGTACAGGCCGATCACCTTGCACGGATCGGTACGCCACACCAATCCGTGCAGCGGGCAGATCGTACGGATCGGATAGTCGCGCAATTTGGCGAGCGCCTTTTGCACCATCGGGCTGTACTTGCCGACGATGTTCGAATAATAGCGGCGCATCTCGTCCTCGTAGAAAGCGAAATCGGTCTGGTCGTCGTACACCCCTCCGTCGAGCGCCCCGAACATACCGAACGCATCGCCCGAAAAAAGCACGCCGTCGGTCTGGTCGAACGTCATCATCGTTTCGGGCCAGTGCACCCACGGCGTAAACACGAACTTCAGGTTGTGATATCCGAGCGACAGCGTGTCGCCGTCCTTCACCTCGATCAGGTTGTCCCGTTTGCCGAAATAGGCTTCCAACACCCGGAAAGTTTTACAGTTACCGACGATTTTCACATCCGGGTAACGCTGCACCAGGTTTTCGATCTCGCCCGAATGATCGAGTTCCATATGGTGGATGATCAGGTAATCGAGCGGACGCCCATCGAGCGACTCGGACACCCAGTCCGCATACGAACGGTCGCTGCCGCTCTCGACGGTATCCATCAGCGCGCACTTTTCGTCCCGAATCAGGTACGAATTGTAGGACACTCCGTTGGGCAATGGCCAGATATTTTCAAAAAGTTGTTTGCGGCGATCGTTGACGCTCGTCCAATAAATCCGTTCGCCGATGCGTTGTTTACAATTCATAATCTAACTCTCCTCTTTTATCTTGTCCGTAAACGTTTCGTAATACAGTCTGCGGGCAGCGCGCCCGCGTTCCGTCCGGGGAAACACAACAATCCGTCCTCCATGCACGTTTTATACCCGAGCGGGCAGCGCCCGAATTTTATTTTAATTACCTTTGCAAAGGTAAAAATTATTTAGAAATCGAAAACATGAACCGCTGTCTGTTCCCGGTGCTTGCGGCCATTCTGCTGTTGACGAACCTGAAAGCCCCGGCACAGGTAATGACCGAGTACGGCCCGGTGCAAACGAAAGTCGTGGACGGGGATACGATCACGACGGTTTACCTGAAACCGGCGTTCGTCTTCAAACGCGCGGCCGACGAGAGACGGTGGTCGCGACTAATCTACAATCTGAAGGTCGTCTACCCGATCGCGCTCGAAGCCAATGCGACGTTGCACGCCATGGAACAGCGCATGGACAGCATGAAAACGAAGCGCGAAAAACAGGAATTCGTCAAAGCGATGGAACGCGCGCTGAAAAGGAAATACACTCCCGTTCTGAAAAACATGACCCTATCGCAAGGAAAGCTGCTGATCAAACTGATCGACCGGGAGACCGACCAGACCTCCTACGACCTGGTCAAACAACTGCGCGGCGGATTCCGCGCATTTTTCTGGCAAAGCATCGCGCGCCTGTTCGGCGCGAACCTGAAAGACACCTATGACGCCGAAGGCGACGACCAGATCATCGAAGAGCTGATCATGCTGTACGAAGCGGGATTGCTTTAAACCGATCCATAAACTCCCCCCGAAAACATTCAATATTCGACCTTATCGGGCTTTTCCCGCCACAGGCGGAATGCCTCGAGCGCTTCGCGGCGCAACAGACTCTCGCCCGGAATGCTGCGCCGCGACGGGGCGAGGACGACTTCGTCGTAGATAAACGCATCCCCGAAACCGATCTCTGCGGCATCCTTCCGGTTGTTGCCGTAATAAATCCGGGATATCCCGGCCCAGTAAGCAGCGCTCAGGCACATCGGGCACGGTTCGCAGGAGGTATAGAGTTCGCAACCTTCGAGCCGGAACACCTTCATCGCGGAACAGGCCGCGCGGATAGCCGTCATTTCGGCATGCGCCGTCGGATCGTTCAGCAGAGTCACTGAATTGGAACCCCGAGCAACGATCTTTCCGTCTTTCACGATCACTGCGCCGAAAGGCCCGCCGCCTTGCCGAACGCTTTCGCAGGACAGGCTGATAGCCTCCCGCATAAAATCTTCTTTCGTCATCTTCCTGTTTCTTTAATTACACGACACGTTCCGCCGGATATTGTCGTTCTTTCACTCCCCGTACAAATAGTATTTCCGCGACAACGTCCTGAACGGAGCGACATCCTTGTACCAATAGGCCCGGATATCTTCGAAACGGTTGCGCGCCGCAAAAGTCTTGCGCACGTAATCGCTGCCGGTCACCTGGTCCATCATCCGAAAACGCGCCGTATCGGCATTGGCCAGCACTGCGCGATCGGGATAGAGCCGGGCGATCTCCTGCATCACGTAAAACTGAATATCGGTCAGCGGCGCATCGGGGTACTTCGTAAGATGTACCTGCACGCCATGCAACTGCTTTCCCTGTCCGACCGAGTAAAACGGTTTGACATGGATCGGTCTGAAAATCACCCCTGGTAACTTCAGTGCGTTCAGGCTGTCGGCAAACTGCTCGGCATCGATCCATTCGGCGGCGAACATCTGGAACGGAATCGTGTACCCGACCCCGATCGACAGGTAGCCGAAATCGCCCACAATTCCGGAAGCCGGATAAAAAAAGGCCGTTTCCGCCTGCGGAATATGCGGCGACGACGGAATCCACTGCAACCCGGTGTCCTCGTACACCATATCCCGCTTCCAGCCCTCCATCGCGACAACGTGCAGGTTGCACGGCTTACCGATCATCCCTTCGCCGTTGAGCAGCATCGCCAATTCGCCGCAGGTCAACCCATAAACATACGGGATGCGGTACTGGCTGACGAAGCTGAAAAAACCGTCTTGCACCAGCGGCCCTTCAACCTTCCGTCCTCCGAGCGGATTGGGCCGGTCGAGCACGACGAATTCGATACCGTTCTCGGCGGCGGCGGCCATCGCTTCGCCCATCGTGCTGATGTAGGTGAACGACCGGCAGCCGATGTCCTGGATGTCGTACACCAGCACGTCGATCCCCCGCAGCATCTCCGGCGTCGGTTTCCGCGTCTTGCCGTACAGCGAATAGACAGGCAGTCCGGTCACGGGATCGGTCTGGTTGCCAACGTGATCGCCGGCATGCGCATCGCCGCGCACGCCGTGCTCCGGCCCGAACAGGGCCACCAACTCGACATTCGGCGCTTCGTTCAAAATATCGACCGTCGACCGCAGTCCGTCGTCGACTCCGGTAGGATTCGTAATCAACCCGACGCGCTTGCCCTCGAGCAGTTCGAACCGCTGCGCTTTCAACACCTCTATTCCCGTCTTGACGACGATCGGGCGAGCGACGCCCGTTCCGGCCAGCAACAGCGCCAGGCCGATCAACAAACTCTTTTTCATCCGTTATCGTTTTCTTTTCTCCTTCCGTAATCCGGATCGATCTTCAGCAGCGACACCGCAACGACCGGCACGACGCTGCACAGCATGACCCATACGAAGAAGTGATTGTAGCCGAGCTGTTCTTGCAGCCAGCCGGCGAACATACCGGGAATCATCATCCCCAGCGCCATAAAACCGGTGCAGATCGCATAATGCGCCGTCTTCTGCGGTCCGTCGGCATAGTACATCAGGTAGAGCATATAAGCCGTAAAGCCGAACCCGTAGCCGAACTGTTCGATAAAAACGCAGGCGTTGATCGCCAGCAGGTTCGACGTTTGCGAGAAGCTCAAGTAGACGAACGTGACGCAGGTCAGCAACATACTGAACGTCATCGGCCATATCCATTTTTTCAGGCCGCCGCGGGCCGCCGCCACACCGCCGATAATCCCGCCGAGCGTCAGTCCGATAATCCCGATCGTACCGTATACCAGTCCGACCTCGCCGGTGGTAAGCCCCAGCCCGCCGGCCTCCTTCGGGTCGAGTAGAAACGGGTTGATCAGTTTCAGCAGCTGGGCTTCCGAAAAACGGAACGTCAGCATAAAAAAGATCGCGGCCGCAGCCTGCGGCTTTTTAAAGAACGATACGAAAGTGGCCGAAAACTGCCGCAGGATATCGCGCGGCGTCGATCGGGCGGAAGCCCGGTCGGAACCGGGTCTCGGCAAAGCGAAGCGATGCCACAGGCCGAACAGCACGAACAGGCCCGCCAATACGAAAAAAGTGACCGACCAGGCGAACGGGATATTGCCCGAAAGCCCTTTATATTCGGCCGAACTGGATTGTTCCAGTTTCGGATCGGCTTGGAAAACGATGTAGGCCGGTCGGTTCCAGTTGGTTTCGTCGAACGTCAGCCGGTCGCCGTGGACGAGCGAAACGCTCCTGTCCCCCCGGTTCATCGACGTGTTCAGCACAACCTCCCGTCCCGGCTCCGGACAGCCGGAAAGCGAAACCGCCGCAACCGCGATGTCACCGGAGAAGCCGCTAACGACCGCCGCCTCGCGCCGTTCGCCGAAACGACGCCGGATCCAGCCGCCCAGCGGTTCCGAAACGTGAATGGTCCACCATCCGGCCTCCGCGACGTTTCGCACCGCCGTACCCGGCTGCTCTCCGGAAGTCAGAAATCCGTTGGCGCGATTTTGCGCTTCGACCAGTTGCAACCAACGCTTAAGGCTATCCTGCGGGATTCCGGCCGTACTTATCGTCACCGGCCCGGGCGCCGTCAAAAAATGCAGCTCTCCGGAGTGTCCGGACGGCACGGCAGCCGTCTCGGGCAAACGAAACTCCGTCCGCGACTGTCCGGGTTGGACTTTCACATCGATTCTCAGCGGCTCCGTCCCGGTCGCGCTTTCGATCAGTCCGGCCAGAATAATCAGCAGCCCCTGCCCCATGATGGTCGCTACCCGGTAAAACGTACTGCGCACCCCGACATACAACGCCTGCCGGTTCGTATCCAACGCCAGCATGTAGAAACCGTCGGCGGCAATGTCATGCGTCGCCGAGCTGAACGCCATCAGCCAGAAAAAAGCCAGCGTGGCCTGGAAAAAGAACGGAGCGGGAATCGTGAACGCAATCCCGGCAAACCCCGCCCCCAGCAGCAATTGCATCGTAACGATCCACCAGCGCTTGGTTTTCAGCAAATCGACGAACGGACTCCAGAACGGTTTTATGACCCAAGGCAGGTAAAGCCAACTGGTGTACAGCGCGATATCGGTATTGGATACCCCCATCCGCTTGTACAGGATTACCGAAATGGTCATCACCGCCACGTACGGCAACCCCTCGGCAAGGTACAGCGTGGGAATCCATGCCCACGGCGATCTTTTCAGGTTCTTCATCTCTTTTCGATCAACGGACGGCACTCCGAGGCCGCTCCGAATCAATAATATTTTTCAACGGCGGCGCCCCGGTAATAGTGCAGCAGAATCCGGTCGTAAGCGAATCCCCGGTGTCCCATCACCGCCGCGCCGATCTGACACAGCCCTACGCCGTGCCCCCAACCGGCTCCGCGCAATATAAAACCCTCCGCCGTTTTCTCCACGACGAAAGCCGAACTGTACAGGTGCGACTCCGAAAGGACGCGCCGTATTTCGAGCTCTTTACCGATAGTCACGGCTCCCTGCGTACCGACGATCCGAAGCTTCACCAACCGGCCCGAAGCGCCGCGCTGCACGGGAATCAGTTCCCGAATCGCCCCCAGGTCGATCCCCAACCGACGGCGCACCAGATCGGACAGTTTCCACGGCGTATATTCTACCCGCCATCGGTAGAAATCCGAAGTTTCGCAGTCGTACCCGTTCAATACCTGTCCGAGAATCCCCGGATCGGACGTATTGCAAAAAGCCTCGGCAGACGCCCCGATCCACCGCGCAGCTTCGTCCTCCCGCGTCAGGTCGGGCGCCGGAGGATCGCCGTCGCAATCCCGCACTCTCGACAGGTAAGGATAATCGCGCTCCTCCCAACAATTGCGGAACTCTTCGGTAACCCCGCCGCAACACTTCGAAAAACGGGCGTCGCAAATTTCCCCTCCGTAGGTCAGCACTTCGCCGCAGGTATCGGCGACCGCCCGACGTACCGCGGCCGCATGTTCGTAAGTACGGGTAATCCCCTGATAACGCTGACAGTGATCGTCGGCGCAAACATCGAAAAGCGAATGATCCTCCCGGTCGTACCAGCGGATTCGTTCTTCATCGTCGGAACGGACAATGCACTTGGACTCCGCCACAGCAGGCTTCGCCTGCCGCCGAACGATCTGCGCCAGCAACCAACTGCGCGAAATCACCGCATGGGCTTTCAGAAGTTCGGGCGATGCGGAAGCGTTCATCTCCGACGCAATCACGCTTACGAGATACTCTTCTACGCCGATACGGTTGACAGCCGTAACCCGTCCGTCGTCCGCGATCAGTTCCAATGCGCCGCGGAATACCTGGTCTTCAGTCCGCTGCCAGTGAAAACCAATCCCGATCACCACCTCTTTCAGCGTAAAAGAAGCATCTGCCCCGCACGGTTCGAACCGCAAACGCCCGTAAGACGCTCCGTCCCATCGCACCCGGTCGCCGTCGGCCGAAACCCGGTTTTCTCCCGCAACCGTCTTTCCCGCCGCCGTATAGTCGCCATGCAGCACGAAACCGATCCGTTGCGCCGTCAGTATCCCGACGCTTACCTGCGGTTGCCGATTCATCCGATATTCAATTTACCGACAATCCGCTGCAACGCACTGTCGTCGATACATACTTCATTAAAAATCGCACGGATATTCTCCGCCGTAATCTTCACGAAATCATCCTTGCGCGGAACGATCATCACGCCGGCCAGATCGACCGAAGCCGGACTGACCAACAGATCGGTCGCTCCTTCGCCGTAAAAGCAGGCTGGCCGGTGCTTCGTACGCGGAAAAACGCAACTCGTCCATCCGTCGCTGTCGTACCACGTCAGCACGTTCATCATCGGTTCCGCATCCGCCGGCAATACCTCCAATGCCTCGTACAATTTCCCGAAGCAGGCGGCCGCAGCCGACGCGTCGGCGGAACGGATCACGAATCCGCCGCGCAGGTAATCGCGGATCGCATACGCTGCTGCCCCGGACGCTTCGAGAACCTTTTCGGTCGCAAAACGTCCGACTTCGGCCTCCAACGGCATCGCGCCTTTGCCTACCGCCTGAAAATGAGCATGGTCTGGAGCCGAGGCTCCGCACCGCGGGCCGTTGTAAAAGACGACCTCCCGGTCGAAGCAGCGCGCCAAAGCCAGCATATCCCCATAACGATCCGCGATCGACTGCGGCACGTGTTCCGCCGCAGGAATCGTAAAATGTCGGGCGAAAATCGGATACGGATTTACCAATACCCGATAACCGTCCCCCCAGGGTAATCCCCGCTGTTCGGGCGGTTGATTTTCCGAACATAAAAAACATTTTCGGGCAACGACGGACGCCGCATCGACCTTTGCGGCCGACGAAACGATCCGCGCCGGATTGAACTGCACCCGAATCGAAAAACCGTCCAGATCGAACGTCTTGGTTTCAATCCGCCGCAGCGCTTCGAAATTCCGCCGGGCAAACTCCCATTCCGCGAGTTGACTTTCGAAAAACGCGTTCAATTCATCGGCTCCAGGACAATTCATTTTTATACAATCGGTTACAATCCGTTATTTCACTTGCTTATTCATATTCAAGGCGATGCGGGCCCGCAGTTCCCACGTCCGCAGGCGGTCCTTGTAAACATTGTTCCGGTTCGTCCGGACGATGTCGAGCGAAGCGTCGGAATTGTCGTCCCAGCGACGGCACAGATAAAGCACGTCGTATATCCGGCCGATCCGGTATTCGCGCGAAAAGCGCAGCCCGAGCGCGTAATCCTCCCCATAACTGGTATTCGGCACTTTCAGTTCGCGCAGCAGCGGCGTATAAAACGCGCGCGGAGCTCCCAGACCATTGATCCGTAACGCATTGTTCCGCCCGTTCTCAAGCGTCCATTCCCGGTGGTCGATCACCCCCGGCGGGATCGGTTTCATCTCGAAATCGGTCAGCATATAAGTTCCCACGACCATCGCGCACCGCTGGCTGTAAAAGGCGTCGACGATTTTCTGCAACGTATGTTCGTCGGCATATACGTCGTCGCTGTCGAGCTGCACGGCAAACCGGCCGCATCCGGGATGATTCACCCCGACATTCCAACAACCGCCGATCCCGAGGTCGTCCCGTTGCGGAACGATATGGATCAGCCGCCCGTCCGCTGCAAAGCGGTCGATCGCTTCGGTCGTGCCGTCGGTCGAATGATTGTCGATCACGATCAGATTGAATTTAAATCCGGCCTGCTGCTTCAGCACCGAAGCGATCGCATCTGCGATCGTCCGTACCCGGTTGCGTACCGGAATGATTACCGAAGCCTCGCATTCGAAACCGTCTGCGGCGAACTCCAGTTCCCGGAACGTCGGCTCCAGATAAGCCCCCACCCGTTTCAGATGGTCGGTACACGCCTGTTCCATTTCCATCTGCGCGTCCCGGTTTTTCGGATCGACATAGCTAAATAAAGAATTCATATCACCAGACTCATCATCCTTTAAATCAGAATATAGATATTCGTTAATATGCACCAACAAGTCCCGACAGGAAACCCTCAGGCGCAGGTCGTAAAGCCCGGCGAAACGGTAATCGCGTTCCATCTGTCCTACGGCTCGTTTCAGCGCGTCCGTCCGGTACAGCAAAACCGGCCCGAAATCGAAATCGTCGCGCAGGCTGCCCGCCTGGCAATCGATCACCGGGTGTTCGCTGCGGCGACCGTTCCGCACTTCGTAATAATCGGCGTAAACCAGCCCGGCATTCGTATCCCGCGCAACTTGCAGCATCCGGTCGAGAGCGAACATTCCCATCCGCAATACGGCATTGCCGGTATAGATCAACGTATAATCCCCAGAGGACGCTTCGGCGATCTTCCGGAGCGTCGCCGAAGCGCACAACGGCCCGCCGATCCGGTTTTCGCACTCATCGGCCGGATCGTTCTCCGACCCGTCCACCCAGAAAATTTTGTCTACCGCCTCTTCCCGGCGCAACCCGTCCGTTACGCTTTTCGCCTGCTCCGTACCCATACCGGGCAGAAAACAATCCACACGTATTTTCATCGCAATCTGCTTCTTGAACTTAGCAGAACAAAGATAGGACAAAATCCGCACGATCCCAACCGGCAGACTCTTTTTTACGGCCCCGTTCGTTTCGCTATTTTACCCGGATCAGATTCAACCCGTCGCGGATCGGCAGGATCACGTTTTCCACGCGGTCGTCCTGCAATACCCGGTCGTTGAACTCTCGGATCGCCCATGTATGCCGGTCGCCGACAGGTACGGTTTCGGCCACTTTCCCGTACCAGAGGATGTTGTCGGCCAGAAGATAGCTGCCGCTGCGCACCAGATGCGACAGGGCCATATCATAATACTGCGGGTATTCGCGTTTATCGCCGTCGATAAAAATCAGATCGAATACGCCGAGCGACGGAGCGATATCGAGCGCGGAACCGATGTGCAGCGTAATGCGGCCGGAAAGCCCGCTGCGGATGAAATATTTCGATGCGATCGGTTCCAGTTCGTCGTTCGCTTCGATCGTATGCAGCTCGCCGCCTTCGCCGAGCCCGCGCGCCATGCAGATCGCCGAATAGCCGGTAAAGGTACCGATCTCCAGGATCCGCTGCGGACGGATCATCCGCACGACCATCTCCAGCAACCGCCCCTGCAAATGACCCGAAATCATCCGGGGTTGCACCACGCGCAGGTGGGTCTCCCGGTCGAGTTCGGCCAGTAGCGGATCTTCGGGGGTAACGTGCCGCTCGATATATCGTTCCAGATCGTCCATATCTACCGGTACATGAGCATCGAAAGGTTCTGTGTCCCGTAAATCTCGTTGGCCACCGCGACGATTTCGTCCCGCGTGACGGTGCCGATCTTCTCGCGGATCGTCTCCATCGCATCGATATTATTGTAAACCAGAAAACTGCGCGCGGCACTCAACATATAGCTCTCGTTGTTCTCCATCGCGATCGTAATCTGGCCGAGGTACTGTTTTTTGGCGATATGCAACAGGCGGTCGCTCAACTTTCCGCTGCGGATTTTCGTCAGTTCGAGGTCGATCAGTTCGAGGCATTCGTCGGCCCGTTCCTTGTCGGTTCCGAAATAGATCGTCGCAAGACCCGTATCGCTGAACGGGGTGAACCCCGCTTCGATATTATAAGCCAAGCCGTTGCGCTCCCTTACGGCCAGGTTCAGCAGCGAATTGGCCGACGGGCCGCCGAGTAGGTTCGTCAGTAGCGACAGCACCACGCGCCGTTCGTCGTTCAGGTTGTAGGCCCGGCCGCCGAGAATGCAATGAGCCTGATAGCATTTCCGGTGGAGCTCTTTCGAAAAGGATGCGACCGGAACGACCGCATCGCGCGTAAAACCGCGCAGCGACTCCCCCATCCCGCCGAAATAACGGTCGCACGTATCCTTGAAACGCTTTGCCGAGACATTGCCGATCACCGAAAAAACCATCTGATCGGTATTGTAAGTACGCGCCACGAAACGCAGCAAATCGTCCCGCGTATACTTCATCAACGCGCTTTTACATCCCAGGATATTGTGGCCGAGCGACGAACCGACGAAGATCATATCCTCGAAATCGTCGAAAATCCGGTCGGAAGGCGAATCTTTGTACGAGTTGATTTCATCGACGATCACCTCTTTCTCCTTCTCCAACTCGCGCTGCGGGAAAGTCGAATGAAAAACGATATCGGCGATCAGCTCCGCCGCCTTGGCAAAATCGCCGCGCAGCGTGGTAGCGTGCACCACCGTCTCCTCCTTCGTCGTATAGGCGTTCAATTCGCCGCCGAGATTCTCGAGCCGACAATTGATATGGAACGCCTTGCGGTGGGTCGTTCCTTTGAAAAACGCATGTTCGAGCAGGTGGGCGAGCCCCTGTTCGGACATTTCTTCGTCCCGGCTGCCGGTATTGACCGTCAGCGCACAGTTGACGACCGCCGAACGCACCTGTTTATGAATGCAGCGAATCCCGTTAGGCAGGGTATAGCAGGTAAATTCCATCGTCATTTTTTTGTCTTCGCAGCCCCCCGCCGCGAATTTTCGGCCAAAGATAGGAATTTTCCGGTATAACTTTCGCGGCACGTCATCAGATCGGCGGGCGTTCCTTCGAAAACCACCCTGCCGCCGCGCTCGCCGGCCTCGGGCCCGAGGTCGATCACCCAGTCGGCCGATCGAATCACGTCCATGTTATGCTCGACGATCACCACCGTATGTCCCCGGGCCAGCAGGGCGTCGAAAGCCCCCAGCAGCTTGCGGATATCGTGGAAATGCAGCCCGGTGGTCGGCTCGTCAAAAATGAACAGGATCGGGCCTCCGGCATTTTCCTTGATCAGGAACGACGCCAGTTTGACGCGCTGGCTCTCCCCGCCGGACAGCGTCGACGACGACTGCCCGAGTTTGACATAGCCCAGTCCCACATCCTGCAACGTCTTCAGTTTCTCGATAATCTTTTTATTGATCGCATCCTTGTCCTGATAGGCTGCGAACAGGTCTACGGCAGCATCGACCGTCAGTTCGAGAATATCGTAAATCGAATGACCGTGATACTTCACCTCCAGCACCTCGTCCTTGAACCGTTTGCCGCCGCAGCTTTCGCACACCAGTTCGACGTCGGCCATAAACTGCATACCGACCTTGATGACGCCTTCGCCTTGACACTCCTCGCACCGGCCTCCCGCCATGTTGAACGAAAAGTGCGACGGAGTCAGTCCATTATGCTTCGCATAAGGCTGATCGGCAAACAGTTTACGAATATCATCGTAAGCTTTTAAATAGGTGACCGGATTCGATCTAAGCGATTTCCCGATCGGGTTCTGGTCGATGATCTCGACCCCTTTCAATCGCTTCAGATCGCCGCCGAGCCGCTCGAAATCGCCCGGCTTCATCCCCGTTTCATAAAGTTCCCGACGGATCGCCGGATAAAGGATTTCGCGAACGAGCGACGATTTACCGCTGCCGCTAACCCCGGTTACGCAGGTCATCACGCCGAGCGGGAATTTCACGTCGATCCCTTTCAGGTTGTTTTCCCGGGCTCCGATCACCTCGACGTAGCTATTCCAGCGACGCTTGTTCGCAGGCGGTTCGATCCGTTCGACGCCAGTCAGGTATTTCGCCGTCAGACTGTCCTTCGCAGAAGCCAGTCGATCGATACCGCCCTGAAACATCACCTCGCCGCCCTGGTAACCGGCCAGCGGTCCGATATCGATGATCGTATCGGCCGCCCGGATAATCTCTTCCTCGTGCTCGACGACGATCACCGTATTGCCCAAATCGCGCAGTTTTTTCAGCACGGCGATCAGCCGGTTCGTATCGCGCGGATGCAGACCGATACTCGGTTCGTCGAGGATATACAACGATCCTACCAGACTGCTGCCAAGCGAAGTAGCCAGATTGATCCGCTGGCTCTCGCCGCCGGACAGCGTCGACGACAGCCGGTCGAGGGTCAGGTAGCCGAGACCGACCTCATTGAGGTATTCGAGCCGGTTGCGGATTTCGGTCAGCACCCGCGCAGCGGTTTTCCCGTCGCGGTCGTCGAGCCGCAAACCGTCGAAAAAACGTTGCAGTTCGTCGACCGGCATCGTCACCAGCTCGCCGATATGCTTTCCGCCAACCTGCACGTAGAACGCCTCCTTACGCAACCGCCCGCCGCCGCAGTCGGGACAAACGGTCTTGCCGGTATAGCGAGAAAGCATCACCCGGTACTGGATCTTGTAACGTTCTCCCTCCAAGAATTTGAAAAATTCGTCGAGTCCGTGGAAAAACTCATTGCCTTTCCATAGCAGCCTCTTCTCTTCGCGCGTAAGTTCGTGGAACGGACGATGGATCGGAAAGTCGAATTTCGGGGCATTGATTACCAACTGGTCGCGCCACCACTTCATCGTCTCGCCGCGCCAACATGCGATCGCATCCTGATAAATGCTTTTGTTCTTGTCCGGCACGACCAGATCCTCGTCGATCCCGATTACCTTACCGTATCCTTCGCAGCGCGGACAGGCGCCGATCGGATTATTAAAACTGAACATATGTTCCGACGGATGCTCGAAAACGATGCCGTCCAACTCGAAACGGGACGAAAACGACTCGACACGGTCGCCGTCCGCTTGCTGAACGATCACGTCGCACACGCCGTCGCCCTGCAAAAATGCGGTAGCCACCGAATCGCCCAAGCGACTGAACGTCTCCTCGTCATCGGTAGCTTTCGCCCGGTCGACCACGATCCGCAAGTCGGCGCGTCCGGCGTAATCGTCCGCCTGCGCGATAATATCCTCGATAAAAAGCGACTGTCCGTCGATATAAAGCCGTTGCAAGCCCTCCTTGACCAACAGCGTCAGTTTCTCGATCAATCCCTGTCCTTCGGCCGTTTTCAGCGGAGCAGCGACCAGCACGCGGGTTCCGGACGGCAGCGCGGCGATGTAGTTGACTACGTCGGCCACCGTATGCGAACGTACCTCGCGTCCCGACACCGGCGAATAGGTACGCCCGATACGGCCGAACAGCAGTTTCAGGTAGTCGTAAATTTCGGTCGACGTACCGACCGTCGATCGCGGATTGCGCGTATTGACCTTTTGCTCGATGGCGATGGCCGGCGCGATCCCCGTAATGAAATCGACGTCCGGCTTGTTGATCTTACCCAGAAACTGCCGCGCATAGGCCGACAGGCTCTCGACGTAGCGCCGCTGCCCCTCGGCGAAAATGGTGTCGAACGCGAGCGTGGATTTGCCCGATCCCGACAATCCCGTAATGACAACCAACTGATTGTGCGGAATTTTAACCTCGATATTCTTCAGATTGTGCACCCGCGCGCCTTTGACATGAATATATTTTTCCTCTTTCGGATTCTGCATTCTAAAAAAATTAATCGCTAAAGATAACGATTTTTCAGCAAAAATTGATACACGACACCGGACTCTATCATCGCCGTATTCGGAAAAACAATGACAGAAGAGTATTTGAAAACAATATTTTGTAACTTTACATGACCAACTAATCATTTCTGAATCCGTGAAAATTCCCCTGCTGCTCTTCCTGTCCATATTACTTTCCGGACTCCGGGCCGTCTATGCCGACACGCCCTTGACAGCCAAAGTAGACAAACGCGTCGAATTACTGGGCATCGTCGCCCGGCTGGCCGAATATCCCGAATATTGCCGGAATGACAACGCCCCCTACATCGCCGACATACACGCGCATTTCGACCGGTACAAAACACATCCGCTGATCGAACTGATGCGACGGCTAAAAAAAGAAAATTCGATCGGTTACGACGCAGTGGTCCGTATGGCCCTTCATCTCGGACAGCCCCCCGGTCTGAAGCCGATCGTTCCTTTTACAAACCGGATTCCGGAAGAAAGATGGAGCAAGGAAAATGCGGAAAAATTCATCGACCTATTACGACAATTTTATGCAGAAACTCGTTGCGGTGATTTTTTCGATTCACAGCATACACGGTACGAGCACGCCGAAAAAGCGTACAACAAACAACTAAGGCACATTGACTTGAAATGGTTTCCCGCATACTACGGCATAAATTCTGAAGACACGTTCCACCTGATCGTCGGGCTCGGCAACGGCAGCAATTGCTACGGGCTATCCATTGACCGGCCCGACCGTACACGGGATATTTTTTCGATCATGGGCGCATGGATGTTCGACGCGGACGGCAATCCCGTATTCACGCCGGAAATGCTCCCGACGGTCGTGCATGAATTCGGCCATTCGTTCGCAAACGCACACATCAGACGGCATGAAAACGATCTCGGGGAAGCGGCAGGGCGAATATTCGGTCAGGTATCGGAAGCGATGAAACGGCAAGCTTACGCCAACAGCACGATCATGCTTTCCGAATCGCTGGTCAGAGTCTCCGTCATCCGCTACCTGCTCAATCACGGGGATACGACGGCCGCGACACGACAGGTCAAGCAGGATATCGCGCAGGGGTTTCTGTGGATGTCCAAATTGTCGCGTCTGCTGACAACCTACGAAAAACAACGGAACGCCTATCCGACCATGGAAAGCTTCATGCCGCGCATCGTGGAATTTTTCAACAACACGGCCGATCAGATCGACCGGTGGCCCCGTTTCGTCTCGATCGAAGAGTTCGAAAACGGCGACAATCAGGTCGATCCCGATCTGAAAACGCTGACCATTCGTTTCGACCGGCCGATGTCCGGAGGATATGGTTTCGGATACGGGCCTTTGGGACAGGAACATTTCCCGCTGAAAAAGGTCAACGGGTATCCGAACGACCGAACGATTACTATCGACATCGCGCTAAAACCAAATTTCGAATATCAAATAAACTTACTGAGCATCGGATTTTTTTCTACCGAAGGATGGCCGATCAAAAACACGCTGATCCGTTTCAAAACCGGATCGAAAAAATAAAAAACGCGGAGCACTTCCCGCGTTCGCATAAAAAATCAATCCGTTCTATTTTCCGATCTCGGTTTGCTCCTGGTGCGTGATCTTTTCGCAGTATCGGCAGCGGAGCGCGATTTCGTCCCCGTTACGGATCACCAGGAACGAGGTTTCGACCGGTTCGTTGTTGGTGACGCACTTCGGATTGGCGCATTTCACGAATCCCCGGATCGTCTCCGGAATCGTAACGGCATGCTTTTCGACCACCTTGAAGTCCCGGATGATATTGACGACCGCCATCGGCGCGACGATCGCGATCCGGTTGATCTCCTCCTGTTTGCAGAAACGGTCGTTGATTTTGATGATCGCCTTGGTTCCCATGCGTTTGCTTTCGAGGTTCGTTCCGAACGTAATCCGGTGATTCTCGTTTTCGAGTCCCAGTATTCTGATAATTTTAAAAAGATTGCTGGCCGGAATATGGTCGATGACCGTTCCGTTTTCGATAGCTGTAACTTCCAGCCTTCCTTCTCCCGTATTTTTCATGATTGCGATAAACTATAAAATAAACGGTTATTCGACGGCGCCCAACAGGTAACTGATGATAGCCATGCGGGTATAGACGCCGTTCTCGGTCTGTTTGAAATAGTAGGCTTTCGGATTGCCGTCCACGTCGGTGTCGATCTCCCCGACGCGCGGCAGCGGATGCAGGATGCGCATGTTGGGTTTGGTATTTTCCAGCATACTGTTTTTGAGGATATAAACGTTCTTCACGCGTTCGTACTCCATCGGATCGGAGAAACGTTCGCGCTGCACGCGGGTCATGTAGACGATATCGGCGTCGCCGAGCGCCTTTTCGATGCTGCGGGTTTCGGTGTAAGGAATCCCTTTTCCGCGTAAGAACAGCTTGTATTCGTCGGGCATTTTCAGCTCGTCCGGAGCGACGAACGTGAACGTCGGGTTGAAGAACGACAGCGCTTCGAGCAGCGAATGCACCGTCCGGCCGTATTTCAGGTCGCCGATCATCACGATATTGATATTTTCGAGCGTACCCTGCGTTTTCTTGATCGAATAAAGGTCGAGCAGCGTCTGACTCGGATGCTGGTTGGCCCCGTCTCCGGCATTGACCACCGGCACGCGCGAAATCTCGCTGGCATAACGGGCCGCACCTTCGATCGAATGACGCATCACGATCATATCGCAGTAGTTCGAGATCGTCATGATCGTATCGTGGAAAGTTTCGCCTTTCGAAACGCTGGTATTCGAAGTCCCCGAAAAACCGATCACCCGGCCCCCGAGACGATTGATCGCGCTTTCGAAACTCAGCCGCGTCCGTGTCGATGGTTCGAAAAACAGCGACGCGAATACCTTCCCGGCCAGCACCTGTCGGTGCGGATCGGCCTCGAAACGGGCGGCCAGATCCATAATCTTCAGAATTTCATCGCACGAAAAATCGGTGATCGAAACAAGACTTTTCTTTCCCATAGAACTCTATTTTTACTTTAAATCAATGCTCATACTCTCCACGTTCCGCAATCGTTCGAGCAACTGTTGCGACCGGCTTCGACGGATCGAAAGCGTCATCGTGCACGCGTTGTCGAACTGCTGGCCGAGCACCTCCGGCTGCATCTCTTTGACGATCCGCATCACGTCGTTCATCGCCAGGTAGCCGAACCCGATCCGCAACACGGTATTCACCGTACGCTGCACCACTTCGGCCGCATCCAGAACCGCCGCCGCCGACTCTTTATAAGCGGCGATCAATCCGGGCACGCCCAATTTGGTTCCGCCGAAATAACGTACCACGACCACCAGCGCATCGGTCACCTGCCGCGACAACAACTGCCCCAGAATCGGCCGTCCAGCCGTCGAAGATGGTTCCCCGTCGTCGTTCATCCGCACGTTTTCGCCTTCCGGCCCCAGGCGCCATGCATAGCAATGGTGCGTCGCATCGTAATAGCGCTTACGCAACCCGTCCAGCGCATCGCGGATCTGCCGCTCGTCGGTCACCGGCCAGGCATAGGCCAAAAACTTGCTTCCCTTGTCCTTATAGATGGCTTCGGCCGGGGCCGCGATCGTATAATAGCTGTCGTCGGCGGGTTCCATCGTCGGTCTATTTCACTTTTGAAAAAATCCGGTTCCAGCGGATATTGGCCGGAAAACTTTTATCCTTATCGAGCGACATCCACACGAACGACGGTTTTCCGACGATATGATCCTCCGGAACGAACCCCCAATAACGGGAATCCAGCGAATTGTGCCGATTGTCCCCCATCATGAAGTAGTAGTCCATCGCGAACGTGTATTTGTCGGCCGGCGTACCGTTGATATAAATTCGCCCGTCTTTGATTTCCAGCTTATTCCCTTCGTAAGTTTCGATGATCCGCCGGTACAGCGGCAGGTTCTCGACGGTCAGATCGACCGTCGAGCCTTTGCTCGGAATCCACAGCGGCCCGAAATTATCGACGTTCCACGGATAGTTTTCGCTCTGTGGGAAAATATCGGGATCGGCCCCCTCGCCCTCCCTTTTGATTATCGCCGTCACGTTCCCCATCGAACGCATCCGCCGCGCATTTTCAGCGGTCAGCGGCAATTCCACATACGCGTAGTTAGCCGCATCGTAGTGAATATCGTCCTTGGCAACGCCCATGTCTTCGAACACGTCGGGATTGACCGGCGTACCGTTCGTTACAACCGTATAATTGTACTGTTTACCCGGAATATCCGCCTGCGGCTGTCCGTTGATCCACATTTCGGAGTGTTCGATAAAAATCGTATCGCCGGGCAGTCCGACCGCCCGTTTGACATAGTTTTCGCGCTTGTCGACCGGACGGACGACGATCCCCTCGTCCATCAGCATCTGGCGGCCGCGCCGGTCGCCGTAACGACGTTGGTACTGCCGCAAAGCGTTATAATAGCTGTCCGACGGATAAGCCAGACTTACCGTATCTCCTTCCGGAAAGTTGAATACGACCGGATCGTTGCGTTTTACGTTTCCGAATCCTTTCAGTCGGTGGTACGGCCACTTGATCCATTCGACGAACGACTTTTTGGTCTGAGAAAACGGCATCGTATTGTGCACCAGCGGCATCGAAATCGGCGTATTCGGGATGCGCGGACCGTAGGCCGTCTTGCTGACGCAGAGATAGTCGCCGACCAGCATACTCTTTTCCATCGACGGCGTCGGAATCACGTACATCTCGAAGACGAAGATCCGGATCAGCGTAGCCACGACCGTCGCGAACAGAATCGCTTCGACCCACTCGGAAGTCTTGCGGTAGGTCTTGTTGGTTCGCTTGCGTTCCTTGTGCTTCCGCCAGAACAAGCGGTACATCGTCTTCGATATATAAATATCGTAAATCACGACCAGTCCCAGCAACAACCACAGGTTGCCCGTCCAGACCACGAACCACAGCAGGTAAATGACCGATACCACGCCGAATTTTACCCAGCGGTTACCCCAAATCGTTTTCAGTTTGTTCAGAAATTTATTCACAGTCGGCCGGTTAATCGATTCCCATTAGATCCTTCATGGTGAAAATACCCCGCTTGCCGCAGATGAATTCGGCGGCGAGCACGGCTCCGGTAGCCAATCCTTTGCGGCTCTTGGCACTGTGCGTAATGGCGATCAGGTCGGCATCCGACTCGTAGGTAACGGTATGAATCCCGGGAACGACGCTGCGGCGTACGGAGGTGATCTCCAACTCGGCGGGCTCGGTCGTCGTACCGCATATCCATTTCTTTTTGCGGGTCAGGTTCCCGAGAATTCCTTCGGCCAGCGTGATCGCCGTTCCGCTCGGAGCATCCTTTTTCTGCGTGTGATGGGTTTCTTCGACCGTCACGTCGTATTCCGGAAAACGCTCCATCAGTTCGGCCAGTCGGCGGTTCACCGCGAAAAACACGTTGACGCCGACGCTGTAATTCGAAGCGTAGAAGAACGTGCCCTTCCGCTCGTTGCACAGCTTTTCGACTTCGGCGTACCGGTCGAGCCATCCGGTCGTACCGCACACCACCGGCACGCCGGCTTCCAGGCAGGTTACGATGTTCTGAAAAGCGGTATGGGGAGTGGTGAATTCGATAGCGACATCCGCTTTCCGAAGGTTTTCGGCATTCAGATCGCCGGCGTTGTCGATGTCGATAATCAGCGTAACGGTATGGCCCCGGGAGATCAGGATCTGTTCGATTTCCTTTCCCATCTTGCCGTAGCCTATCAATGCAATCTTCATAATACGTACGAATGTTTTCGCAAATTTACGCTAATTTTTAAATAATCCTTTACCCGGCGCCGCATAAAACGCAAAATACTTCTTTCGGCAGGCGACGCCGAGCGGACGGTCGCCCCTGCCGAAAACAAAGAACCGCGGGAAATGGACCGTTTCGATCAAGGTTCGAAAACGAGGCGGTCGAATCCGACGGTTCCGGCGGGAATATGTTCCCCGTAACGGACCATTTCGAATGCGAGCGTATTGATTCCCTTACTAATAACATGCCGGCCGAGCGAAATCGGAACGACATGCGGTTTCGGCGCATTGAGATCCAATTCCCGAACAACAGCCGTACCGTTGACCTCGATCCCGACCACTCCGTAACCCGGCGAAGCCGTACACATCAACGTGAGGTCGAACTCGCCGTCCAACACGCTTTCGAACGAGAGCGTCAACCGGTTGCCCGGCCGATTGCAGTGCCAGTAAAGCTGGGCATTGTTGCTCCAGATATCCCGGTACGGAATCCCGTGATGATGGTAATTCAGCAGATCTTCCGGACTTTTGCTCACGACGGCCATATGTTCGGCCTCGACCGTTATCTCCATTTTCTGCGAAACGAGGTCTTCCCTGTGCAGCGATACTTTGCGGGCGGCCTCCTTCTCGTTCGGTTCGACCAAGCTGCGCCCGCCCGGACGCAGGTACCAGTAAGTCGTCGGAGCGTAATCGACGACGGCCCGCAGGTGATGCCAGAGCTCCATATCGAACCGCAGCGAAGTACGGAACGGAATCCCGTCCAGCACCCGCAGCCGGGTATTCTGCACGAATCCGGCGCTATCCGCGCCGGCGCCTTCCGGCTGGGCGATGAACGGATGGTCGGTAATACGCTCGCGCCGTCCCCAGGCGTAACCGTAATAGTCCTCGCTTCCGGTTCCCAAATGCGACGGGAACGTCTCTCCGTCCACATAGACTTTTTCGTCGCCTTCGCCCCACCAGGCGTATTCGGTATTGAACAGCGTCAGGCCGTCGCCGACATAAACGCCTTGTCCGTCCAGCGCGACGAAGCGGAGATCGGACGGACCGCCGGTATCGTCCGTATTCTGATGCTTGTCCCGTCCGGTCGAAACAGCTCCGTACTGATGCCACGAAGCCCCGAAATGCATCGACCGGTCGTCCCATTTCCACGGAGCGTAGCGTACCCGACCGTCGCATAGGCGCACCGGCTGCGTTCCCAGATTATGGAACGTAATCTCGCACTTGTGTCGGAAAGGCATGACCCAGTAGGCGTCCATCCGTCCGGACGGCTCCGCATACGCGTACCACGTATTGGTATAGAGCGGCAGATAACCGATCCCGTAGAAATCCCCGACCGGACACCATACCGTTCGTTCTCCGTCGAAACGGATCTCAAGCACGGTCGAACGCAACGCCTGCTGCCGTGCGGCCGCATCGAGACGCACGGACAGTTGCCGGACGGCCTTTTCGCCCTCTATCGTGAAAGTTTTACGGTCGCCGGGAGCCAGCGTTCCGTCCAGCGGGATTTCCCGCAGTTTCAGTTCGTCCAATCCCCGATCCCGGTCGCTCAGCTTCCGCCGGACTTCCGATAGCAGCGTCCGGTTCCTACGAAGTTCCTCCGCGGAAAAACTGACAACGCGCGTTCCCGGCTCGTAACTCCGGTAATTGATGTTGTAAAAAACCCCTTCGTGACCGGGCTGAATACCGCCTTTGTCGGAAAAATCGATCATGGAGCTCTGGTAAGTGATTTTACAGCCTTCGGCAAACGGAATTGGGAGGTAAAGGTTCAACCCCCGGTGCATCGAGTCGGTAAGCGTCGACACGCCCATCGACAACGGGGCCCCGACCAGGCCGGCGCCGCCGATCAGGCTGCGGGCCCGGCCCTCGACGACCGGTTCGCTGTCGCCGTCCAGGTAAATACGCAGGATACCTTCGCCGGAACCCGCTCCCGAAAAAGTCATCCAAAAACGGACGACGGCACCGGGACCGTCGGCGTCGAGCATCACGTATTCCGTTCCGTGCGGGGTCGTCTCCTGCCGGATAAAATTGGTGCAGTCCCCGTTGCCGAACCAGCCCGGCTGATCCGGCGTTTTCGTGGCGGGATCGGTGCTGCTGGCCTGACGGCAGGCGAACGCAGGAGACGGCCACCGGGCGATCTCGTCGCGGTCGGTCATTTCGCGCAGCAAAGTTCCGAGCGAAACTTCCGGAGAAGCGGGTTTCGCCGCTGTAAATAACAGCAGCAATCCAGCAAGCAACATACGATTTTTTTTCATAGAGTCAGAATTAGTCGATTCAGTCGGATTTAAAGGTAATAAAGTTTTTTCGAACCGCTCTGCATTTTCTGAAAAAGGCATCGAACCAACCGGACGAACGACTCTGTTTCGTAAAACGGCGCAGGAAAATTTATGTATTTCAAACGGACAAAATTTTTACATTTCGCCGAAAATGCTATCTTTGTAAACCTAAAGCGACAACCGTGCGTTACTTTCTACAACTCTCCTACCTCGGCAAGGCATACAACGGCTGGCAGATCCAGCCCAACGCCCCGTCCGTGCAGCAAACCCTGCAACAAAGCCTCGGCACGCTGCTCCGTCGCCCGGTCGAAACCGTAGGCGCCGGGCGCACCGACACGGGAGTGCACGCCTCTTTCTACGTCGTCCATTTCGACACGGAAGCACCGATCGCCGATCCGGAAGATTTCTGCTACCACCTGAATGCGCTGTTGCCGTACGACATCGCCGTGCAACGACTGCGACGGGTGCGGAACGACGCACACGCCCGGTTCGACGCATTGGAACGGGAGTACAAATATTACATTTCACCGCGTAAAAACCCGTTCAACCGCGACACCGCGTACCAATTGGCTTGGCCGCTCGATCTGTGCCGCATGAACGAAGCCGCAGCCCTGCTGCCGGGAGAACAGGATTTCACCAGTTTTTGCAAGCTGCACTCGGACAATAAAACGAACCTGTGCCGCATCGCCCGCGCCGGATGGCAGCGGCAGGACGACGGGTTGCTGGTATTCACCATTGCGGCGGACCGCTTCCTGCGCAACATGGTACGCGCCGTAGTCGGCACGCTGCTCGACGTCGGCCGAGGCAAGCTGACTGCGGAAGATTTCCGCAGCGTGATCGCCGGGCGCGACCGCTCGCTGGCGAGCAGCTCGGCCCCGCCGCAGGGGCTTTTTCTGAGCCGGGTGACCTATCCGGAAACGATCTACATTTCAGACGATACGAACTAATCTTATAACCGCTATGAAAACTAAAATTCAGGAACTATTCAAAAAAATGTACGGCGACGGAGCGTCGTTCTTCGCTTCGCCCGGACGCGTCAACCTGATCGGCGAACATACCGACTACAACCTGGGATTCGTGTTGCCCGGTGCTATCGACAAGGCAATCTACGTTGGCGTCAAACCCAACGACGGACAGAAGTGCCGGATCCATTCGGTCGATTACGACCAGTCGATCGAAATGGATCTGCACGGCGAAAAACCGGCACAACAGTGGGCCCGCTACATCTACGGCGTAGTGCAGGAGATGGAGAAACGCGGGGCGCTGATCCGTCCGTTCGACATGACTTTCGGCGGGGACGTCCCGCTCGGCGCGGGACTTTCGTCGTCGGCCGCGCTCGAAAGCGCAGTGGGCTTCGCGCTCAACACGGTCTACAACCTCGGTTTTTCGCGCGAACAACTGGCCAAAATCGGCCAGATGACCGAACACAACTATGTAGGCGTGCGCTGCGGGATCATGGATCAGTTCGCCTCGCTGTTCGGCGATCACGGGAAGGTGATCCGGCTGGACTGCCGTTCGCTGGAATACAAACTCGAACCGTTCGATCCGACAGGCTGCAAAGTCGTGCTGTTCGATACGCAGGTAAAACATTCGCTCGCCTCGTCGGAATACAACGTGCGCCGCGCACAGTGCGAGGCAGGCGTCGCCGTGATATTGAAACACGTGGGCGGCATCGAGTCGCTACGCGACGTAACGCTCGAAATGCTGAACACCTACAAAAACGAAATGGACGACGTGGTTTACCGCCGCTGCAGCTTCGTCATCAACGAAAACCAGCGGGTGCTCGACGCCTGCGACGCACTCGAAAAGGGGGACTACGCGACTTTCGGCGAAAAAATGAACGGTTCGCACGACGGACTGAGCAAATGGTACGAAGTGAGCTGCGAGGAACTCGATTTTCTGGCGGATCTCGGACACCGCAACAGCGGCGTGCTCGGCGCGCGGATGATGGGCGGCGGCTTCGGCGGCTGCACGATCAACCTGGTGAGGGATGCCGCTTATGCCGATTACTTGGCCGAAGTCACCGACAAATTCACGCACCGCTTCGGCAAGGCGCCCCGCATTATCGAAGTCAACATTTCCCAGGGAGCGCATCAGATCCGATAACGATACCGATGAACGAAAGAGCCCGGAAGCGATCGCTTCCGGGCTCTTTCGTTTCCCCGTCACACGCTAAAACTGCAGTTTCACGCCGGCGAGCATATTGATGCCCAGATCGCGGTATTGATTGTAACGGTAAATCCGCTGGTTGGCCAGGTTACGCCCTTCGAGGAACACGCCGATCCTCTTCGAAATGTTGTATTCGGCGCCGAAATATACGTCGAATTGCATATCCACATGAGTCCGGCCCAGTCCGGCAGACGCGCTCGCCCCGTCCGTATACATAAACAAGATGTCGAAATCGCGCGGTCCGTACACGTCCACTCCGGCCTTGAGCAGCAATTTATCCCGGTAATTGTATTTCAGAGCGAGTCCGGCCGTCAGGTTCGGCAACCCGATATGGGCGCTCTGATCTTCGATTTTTTTCACGTCGTAACCCCGGTACTGCAAATTGAACAGCAAGCCGAACGCGCCGGAAATACGTCCTTCCAACTCGGCCCCGATCGTCCACATCGTCACGTCGCGCTGCGACACTCCGAACACGTTTCCCTGGTAAAGAGCCTGATACACATTCGCCCCGTCCCCCAGCAACATCAGGTAGGCATTCAATCCGTAATTCATGTTCAGATAGCGCGAAACGCCGCCGAACACATGGTACGCGAACGACGACGAAACGCCGCCCCGGATACCGATCCGACCGTTGTATTCGCTGGTATTACGCCCCGTAACGCCCTGCAACACGTAAGGATTCCAAGTCACCGTATTACGGTAACCGTAGTTCAAGTACTCGCCGTCGATCTTCAGATAAGGAGTAAAACCGTCCGAAGCGCGCCATTTGAGTTCGAACAGCGGGAAGAAGGCGCTTTCGCTGCGATCCCCGTCGTTGTCGAGCACGTAATTGGCCCCCAGCGCAAATTCCAGCTTTCCGCCCTGCAAACGGTACATCGGCCGTACCGTCAGGATATTATCCTTGTAACCGTCCAACTCGCCGCTGCCTTTATAAACATCGTAACCGGCGTGCAGAGTCACCCCATGCCGCTGCCCAAAACGTTTTCCCAGATCGAGAAACGTCTTCACATCGGCCTCCTTCATGTCGAAACGATCCTGAAAATAAGCTCCCTCGGCGCCGAAACGGATATTGAAATAGGAAAGGTCTTCGAATGCATGTCCGAAATAGATTTTCCCGTGCACGGTCGAAAAGTTCTGCCGCAGGGCCGATGCCGAAGCGTCGATATTCCGTCCGGTAAAGTTTTCCAACGTCCAGGTCGTATCGTACCCGTAGCGGCTGATCTTATCGTAATCGTACCCCAGTTCGCCGCCGATCCCGAAACGGCCGAAACGACGCTCGCCGTACGCCCCGATCCGGTTGAACGTCTGCCCGGCCGGAGTCTTGATCCCGTTGTCGTTCTTGCGATCGCTCCAACTGCCGTAATGGTTGACCAGTACGCCCCACTTGCCGTTGACGTTCTTCGTAGACGAAAAATAAGCGTCCACCACGCTCTGGAACGGAACGCCGACGCCGACTTTCAGGTACAACGGGCGATCCTGCCGGTAGTTGTCCAGACTGACCGACACCGGTTTAATCGGCGTCACTTCGAACCCGTAGCTGATCGGGTTCGGATGAACCTTGTAAGTCACCTCGGGACGCAGCGCCACCGTATCGTTCATATCGGGTTTAACATTCAGTTTCGATGCTTCGTTCACGGTCGGTTCGTAATCGCGCGTCACTTCCATCTGGCGGTTCAGATCCCCTTCTTCGGGCTTCTGCGCCCAGGCGGGACATGCGGCCACCGCCGCTGCGATCAGTATGATTGTTTTTTTCATCACTCTCTGTCGGTTACTTTAAAATCTATTTCAATGCGTCCATTTTCTGCTGCGCCTCGGCTACGACGCCGTCATTCTTGTCGGAATAGCCGTCCACGATACTTTTATAGGTGGCTTTGGCCTGGAACGCGTCGTTCTGCTTGACGTAAATGTCGCCGAGAATCAGAAAGGCCTTTCCCATCCAGTACTCGTACGGCAGGTTCTTTTCGGAGAACGCGAACACTTCCTTCTCGGCCTCTTTCAGTTTGTTCTGCTTGAACAGGATCGAAACGATCTGGTAACGCGCCTCGGCCGCATCCCGCGTACGGGCGTCGATCATCTTGCGGTAGTGCGCCAGCGCCCCGTTGTCGTCCCCGGCGGCTTGTAGCGCGCGGCCTTTCAAGAAATTGGCCGTATGCGCCAGATCGTCGGTCAGGTGGGAAGAAGCCAGCACTTCGTCGGCGGCATTGCCCGCGGCAGTCATATCCCCGGACGCCACGACCGCTTTCAGGTAGCCGTCCAACGCTTCGGAAGCCACGTTCTTCTGCGGCGCGATCACGCTCAGCCGCTTATATGACTCGGCTGCGGCCGCATAATTTTTATCCTCCATCTGCATGGCTGCGGCTTTCTGCAGCGCCAGCGATTGGTAACGGTTGCTCGGCATGTTGCCGACCTCCTCGAAAGCCGCCAACGCCCCCGCACGGTTTCCTGCCTGCAGCGAACAGTCGCCGAGCGCATACAGCGCATCCGCCCGATAAACCCCTTGCGGATACTGGCGCAGGTAATTGTCCATCAACGGAAGCGCCCGCGTATAATCCCGGCTCTGGTAAACCCGGTTGGCCGCCATGAACGAAAGCGAATCGCGCTCGACGACCGTCACGTTCGTCTCGATACCGCTCTGTTTGGCAAAAGCGAAATAGGTATCGACATCGTTCTTGTCGACATAAATATTCTTGATACCGATCATCGCATCCTTCACCTGCGGCGAAGAGGGATAGTTGTCGACCACCTTCTTGTAGTATTTCAACGCTTCGTCGTTTTTGCCGAGATTTTGGTAAATCAGTCCCAACTCGGACAGGGCGCTCACGGCGAACGGCGACTGCGGATAACCGTCCACCAGGCGTTTCAGTACGGCGGCGCCGTCGTTGAAGCGTTCACGGCGCACGTAGGTGCGCCCCAACTCGAACATCGCGTCGTCGACGTAGTCGCTCTTGCCGTCGCCGATAATCGCGATCAGCGACTCGACCTTGCGGTCGTACTTGTCAACCAGACCGAGCATCACGGCCCGCTGGAACCGGGCGTAATCGGCCCCGACCGTGGACAGGCTGATCGCCTTGTCGTAATTTTCGATCGCCTTGTAGTACTCGCGTTGGGCGAAAGCGATGTCACCCAACCGGTTGAAAGCGTCCGCCCGCAAATCGTCCTTGGCGGGATAAGCGTTCAGGAAACTATTGAACCTCGCGGCGGCCTTGTCCCACTGCTTGGCATTGAAATAACAGTATCCCAAGTTGTATTGCGCCATCCGGTTCTCTCGCTCGTTACTCGGAGAAAGCGCCACATAAGCCTCGTAGAGCGGCTGCGCTTTGGCGTAATCCCCTTTGCGGACATAGGTTTCGGCCCGCCAGAATTTGGTCAGCGCCGTATACTTGGCCGTATATCTATTGGCGTCGGCCACATCGAGCAATTCGAGCGTCCGGTCGTAGTCGCCGGCCTCGAAACACTCCAGCGCACGGAAATAAGCGATCTTCTGCAACGCCATCTTCACGTTGTTGTCCGGATCGGGCAACTGGCGGATCGCCTCGTAAGCCGCATTGTAGTTGCGGGAATTGAAATAGGCAGCCAACAGGATCTCGCGCGCCTCGTTGATCCGAGGCGAATCGGGAAACTCCTTGATATAATTATCCAACGTGGTGATCGCTTCGTTGAAAATACCGCCGCCCAATTCGTACTGCAACTTTCCGTAGTTGAACATGGCCTCTTCGCGGATCGCCTGGTCGAAATCGTCCGAAGCGGCCAGCGCGAAAGCGCTCATCGCTTTTTTCTTGTCCCCCATCTGCAGGTAAGCGTCGCCGAGGTGGAAGCTGGCGTTCTGAGCCAGTTCGTCGCCGCCCGAAGCGACCTGCGTGAGCCGGTCGATCGCTTTCGGATAGTCGCGGTCGACGTAATTGCAGTAACCGGCCAGGTAAAGCTCCTCGCGCCCCATCTCACCGCCCAATTTGGCGTAATTGTCCATATAGGCCAGCGCCTTCGGATAGTCGCCCAGGTGGAAATAAGCTTCGCTGACGATCCGCGAAATCTCTTGTTGACGGGCTTCGGTCGCCTTGGCCAGCAACGGAATCCCGTTAGCCACCACGTAGTCGTAATTGTTCTCCCGGAACTCGATCTGCAACAGGTAAAACGGAATGATCGGTTCGTAAGCCGGATTGTCCGCGATCGACGCGAACTCCCGCTTGGCCGCCTGCAGATCGCCGCGGGAATAGTCGATATAAGCGATGTAATACGTGGCGTGCGGCTTATACTGCGGATCGGTATTGCAGTTCTTGAAATAGCCGTAGGCCTTGTCGGTGTCCCCGCACATGTAGGCGGCATATCCCGTCCGGAAATTATATTCGTCGAAACGCGAAAAGTCGAGCTCATAGGGATCGACCTGTTGGTACTGCGCATAGGCGGCCTGGTAATCGCCCTCCTCGTGCAACAGCGTGCCGAGCGAAAACCGGATGTCGTTCGCATAGATCGAACCCGGATACTCCAGAATGAAACGGTCGAGCATCTCGCGGGCGTTTCCCTGCCGCATCTCGGCGGCGCACAAAGCTATGTAATAAGCCGCCCGCTCCGAAAACCCGACATCGTCGGCACCTGCGCCGCGGGCCGCCTTCTCGAACTCGGTCTGCGCAGCGGAGTATTTCTGTTTTTCGTAAAGGGCTATACCCTTATCGTAATGGGATTGCGCCTCGCGCGGCGCGGCTTCTATCTGAGAAACAGGAGCCGCCAGCAACAACAGCGCGGCCCCGAAACTCAACATTTTTTTTCTCATATCGGTTCTTGTTATCAGCTCGGCAAAGTTAACAAAATTTATCAATAGCCTTCCCGGCGACAGGCTAAAATATACAGTAAAATCGCCGATCGTGCGGAATCCGGTTCTTTCGGACGATCAGCGTTTTTCGGCGGCCCGCAGTTTGGCGCTCCGCGAACGCGGGTTCCGTTCGGTCTCTTCGGCGGACGGAACGATCGCCTTGCGTACGACCAGTTCCCAGGGCGTCCGGGGCCGTCCGTAAAAATCCTTCTCCGGTTTGCCCGTGAAATTTCCGCTACGCATGAAATTTTTGACGAGCCGGTCTTCGAGCGAATGATAAGTGATCACCACCAACCGTCCCCCGGGACGCAGTACGCGGAGCGCCTGTTCGAGCATCATCTCCAGCGCATCCATCTCGCCGTTCACCTCGATGCGGATCGCCTGGAACAGCTTGGCCAGAAACTTACTGTCCGCCCCGCGCGGGGTTACCGGCGCAACCGCTTCGATCAGGTCGCTGATCGAAGCGAGCGGCCGCTCGCGGCGCACCCGCTCGATGCATCCTGCGATCCGGTGCGGAGCGTCCAGTTCGCCGTAATCCCGGAAAATCCGGATCAATTTTCCCGTTTCGTAACGGTTCACTACGTCCGCAGCCGAAAGCCGGGCACGCTGATTCATCCGCATGTCGAGCGGAGCGTCGAAACGGAACGAGAATCCGCGCTGCCGCGTATCGAAATGGTGCGACGACACGCCCAGATCGGCCAGCACCCCGTCCACCTGTTCGTATCCGTGCAGGCGCAATTGCCCCCGCATGAAACGGAAATTCGATTCTATGAACGTGAAGCGGGCGTCGTCGGGGACGTTGCGGCGGGCGTCGCTATCCTGGTCGAACCCCAGCAGGCGCCCCTTTGCGGAAAGCCGCTCCAGAATCCCGCGCGAATGCCCGCCGCCGCCGAAAGTCAGATCGACATACATTCCGTCGGGACGTATGTTTAGCAAATCGATACTTTCGGCGAACAGCACCGGCACATGGTAGGACTCCATAACGACAAGTTAAAATTTCGCGGATAAAAGTACAAAATTTACCCGAAATCGTTCCAATGAACCGGGAATATCTTAATTTTGCGCAAAATCAACCCAACGTGATGTCCGACGAGAAAACGCTTACCGTCGATCTGGAGAAAGTGATCCGGGATAAAAATCCGGCGCTGGCGCGTTTGTTACCGCGCTTCGTAGTGGCCTATCTGAAACGCACGATCCACCAGGACGAAATCAACCGTATTTTGCAGGCTTATTCGCACCTCGAACCGATCCCGTTCATCCGCGCGGCGCTGGCGGATATGGGTATCCGTTACCGGGCGGTCGGGCTCGAAAAGCTGCCGCGCGAAGGACGCTACCTGTTCGCTTCGAACCATCCGTTCGGCGGCATGGACGGCATGATGCTGTGCGACGAACTGGAGCGCCATTTCGGATCGGTCAAAATCATCGTCAACGACCTGTTGATGCACCTCACGCCGCTCAATCCGCTCTTCATCCCGGTCAACAAGCACGGCCGGCAGAAGGCGCAGTACGCCGAACTGTTCCGGCAAAACCTGCAAAGCGGCGTGCAGGTCGCCACGTTCCCGGCCGGGCTCTGCTCGCGCCGGCACCGGGGCGTCGTGCGGGATTGCCCGTGGCGACCCAGTTTCGTCAAAAACGCGATCGAAAGCCGCCGCGACGTCGTTCCGGTCTATTTCGAAGGGGAACTGTCGTCTTTTTTTTACAACCTGTCCAACTTCCGCACCGCCGTGGGCATCCGGGCCAATCTCGAAATGCTCTACCTGCCCGACGAGATGTTCCGCCAGCGAGGAAAAGATTTCCGCATCCGCTTCGGAAAACCGGTGCCGTGGCAGCGGCTCGACGACGGGAAGCCCGCGAAAGTATGGGCGGAACGGCTCCGGGAATACGTATATAAACTTAAAAACGAACAAAAAAACGGCTAAATATTACTTTGTCGATTTGTTTTTATATTTTTGCTCATCCAATCAAAACACCCGATGAAACCACTGATCGACCCCGTCCCGACCGATTTGATAGAAGCAGAATTGACCCGGGAACGCTTTCTGCGCCCGACCAATAACGGAGACAATGAAATATACGTCGTCACAGCCGGCGACAGCCCGAACGTAATGCGGGAAATCGGACGGCTCAGGGAAGTGTCGTTCCGCGACGGCGGAGGCGGCACGGGAGCCGACACGGACATCGACGAATACGACCTCGATCCGGAAGGATACCGGCAGTTGATCGTCTGGGATCCGAAACAAAAGGAGATCGTCGGCGGATACCGCTTCATCATTTCGCATTCGTCGCATCCGAAATGCATGTCGACGGAACACTATTTTCGTTTCACGGACAAATTCCGCGAGGAATACCTGCCCTACACGATCGAATTGGGACGGTCGTTCGTACAGCCCCATTACCAGGGCTCGCGCAGCAACCCGAAAGGGCTTTACTCGCTCGACAACCTGTGGGACGGACTGGGAGCGCTGGTCGTGAACAATCCGGACATGCGCTACTTTTTCGGCAAAGTCACCATGTACGGCTCGTACGACAAAGAAGCCCGCAACATCCTGCTCTATTTCCTGCGCAAACATTTCCCGGATCGCGAAAACCTGGTCGAGGCCATTCACCCGATCGTCCTCGATTTCGACGTCGAAAAGATGGAAGCGCTGTTCTGCGGCGGCAGCTATGCGGAAGACTACAAAACGTTGATCCGCGAGATCCGCAATTACCGTGAAAACATCCCGCCGCTGATCAACTCGTACATGAGCCTTTCGCCATCGATGCGCGTTTTCGGAACGGTCGTCAACCCCGATTTCGGGAATGTCGAGGAGACCGGGATACTGATTACGATCAGCGACATTTATCCCAAAAAATCGGAGCGGCATTTCAAAATAAGGAAATAGCTCGTCCAGAACGTGTTGTATCCCCCAAAAGCGCAAAATCCAGAAAAAAAGCAATTTCCGTGGAAATCATTGCTTTTATGGAAAAAATTGGCTTATTTTGTAACGTTTAATTAATCCTATCGGTAGTAATGGCAGACAATCGACCCAAGAAAATATTGGTTGCGGAAGATACGGACAGTAACTTTCTGCTGGTGTCCATCATCTTAAGGAAAGAGTATACCGTTTTACGGGCATACAACGGCATCGAAGCCATCGACGTTTACAAAAAAGAGCAGCCCGACCTGATCCTGATGGACATCAAAATGCCGGAGATGGACGGACTGGAAGCATCCCGCGCAATCCGGGATATCGATCCGGAAATCCCGATCATCGCACTTACTGCCAACGCTTTCGACAGCGACAAGCAAAAAGCGATCGACGCAGGCTGTAACGACTACATGGCCAAGCCCATCGTCGTGGGACAGTTGACCGCAATGATCAAAAAATACATCTAAGCCGATTTTCCGACGTCATCGGGCGGGTCTGCGATCAGGCCCGCTTTGCTTTTTCCCACGCGCCCGAACCCGATCCCCGTTTTTTCCGCAAATAGCAGAAACCGCGGATCACGTTCACGTTCATAAAAAGGAAATAATACGGCACGAACAAGTACTTGTTGCGGATCGCCCGGGTCGCCAGGTAATATCCTCCGAGGGCGGCGGCGTAAAACGCCAGTTGCAACGCCAGGAACGTAATGTACAACGGCGATCCGCTAAAGGCCAGCGCCGCATTGACCGGCAACAGCAAAAAAAGCAGCAGCGGAGTGAGCGACCAACGCAGCACCCGGTGCGATAAGAACATGAAACTGACCACGCCGTAACGAAAGACATTCAGCAGCGGTCGCAGACGTCCGATCGACTGCAGGCCGCCGGCGCAAATACGCACCTTGCGCTTCTGCTCTTCCTTCATGTCGGACGAAGCGCCTTCGATGGCATAGGCCGTATCGCAATAAGCGATGCGGTATCCTTTCTGCACGATCCGCAGCGAGAGGACGAAATCGTCCAGCAGCGTATCGTTCTCCATCCGCTCGAAGAGGCCGCGCCGCACGGCAAACAACTCGCCGGCCGCCCCCATCGCGGAGTACAGCCGCCAGTCGAGCCGCTTCAGCGCCGACTCGTATTTCCAGTAAAGGCCTTCGCCTCCGGCAGCCGCGCCGTCGAGCCGCCGCACGGCGATCCGCTTTTCGCCGGCCACGCATCCCACCGTCGGGTCGGAAAAGCAGCGCACGATCTCACGTATCGCCTCCCGGTTCAACATCGTATTGGCATCGGTAAACACCACCAGCGACGTTTCGACGAATTCGATCCCGCGATTCAACGCCGCCGTTTTCCCCTGACGTTCGGGCTGAAAAAATACCTCGACCTCCGGGTAGGCCTCCAGTCTCCGGTTCGTCGAATCGTCGCTTCCGTCCGTCACCCAAACCACTTTCAACCGATCGGCCGGGTAATCTAACGACCGGGTATTCGCCATCTTCTCGTCCACGACCCGTTCTTCGTTGTAAGCGGCAACGAACAGAGTCACTTCCGGCAATTCGTCCGGCATCCGCGGCTCCTTCCGGGGACGGAACGTCTCCTTAACCTTTACCAGCACCCACAACACGATGCCATAACCGATATAAGTATAAAAAACGACGAATACCGAAATCCAGAATACGATCTCCAATGCTTTCATAATCCGACCGATTTATAAACGTCCAACGTCTGTTCCGCCGTCTTTCGCCACGAAAATTGTTTTACCCGCTCCAACCCGTAAGCCCGCTGGCGTTCGTACAGTTGCGGATCGTCCAGCAACCGCCGCACTGCTCCGGCGATCTGCGTCTCGTCCGTCGGATCGACCAGCACGGCCCCGCTCCCAGCGACCTCGGGCATCGCCGAAGTGTCGGAAGTAACGACCGGCGTTCCGCAGGCCATCGCCTCCAGCATCGGGATTCCGAAGCTCTCGCGCAACGACGTATAAAGAAAAATCTTCGCTCCGCAATATACCGACGGCAGGTCGCCGTTGGGAATGTAACCGGGCAGGCGCAGCAGCGGTTTGACGTCGGAAATCTGCTGCTCCTTCAATATTCCGTCAATCACGTTTTCGGGAATATCCGCTACCAGCAGCGGCAGCGGACGCTCTGTCTGCCGGGCATACAGGGCATAGGCGCGGAGCGTGCGCGCCGTATTTTTCTTCGGATCGGTATTGCCGAGAAAAAACAGGTATTCTTTCTCCGGTAGGTATTTGCGAGTCACCTCGTACGGAGATTCGACCGGACGAAAATGACTTCCGTACCCGTTGTAAACGGCAACCAACCGGTCGCCGCCGATCTGCAGTGCACTCCCGATCCGCTCGCGCTCGTAGTTCGACACGGTGATGATCCGGCGGCATTTCGGCAGAACACGCGGGACGACGAAGCGCCTGTAATACCACCCCATGTTCTGATACCACGAAGGACTGGAACCGGAACGTTTCTCCAAGAAAATAATATCGTGCAGGGTAAGCACCAGCGGAACGTCGCACCGCAGCGGCGCCGTATTGCCGGTACAATGCAGGATGTCGGGCCCGATCCGGCGCACCGCTTCCGGCAGGCAGACCTGTTCCCAAAGCGGATAGAGCGGAGCGTTTACCGTCACGATATGCATATTCTCGCTCTCCTCGAGGCAGCGGTCTTCGCCCGCGTTGACGAGGATGAAATATTCGTTTTCACGATCTATCTTCTGCAATTCCCGGATCACTTCCAGCGCGACGAAATCCATCCCATGCTTATTCACGCGGAAAATGCGCTGGGCTTCGATAGCTATTTTCATGGTATTGTACCGATTAATTCACATTCAGTTCCCCTGCAAATCCGTTTGCAGCTCTCAGCCGGACGTTCCGCTTCCTGGCGATACAGGGTCGTTCCACGACCCAGTAAAACACCGAAGCGACCAGAATCGTCAGCGGGAAGAAAACCAGAGCATGCGTAAAATAGTTCGCCACGTAACTTTCCGACCACATCAGATGCTGTCCGAATACTTTACCGAACAAGTAGAACATCGGATAGTGCAACAAATAGAACGAATAGCTCATGCCGCCCAGGACATAAACGGCCTTATGGGTCAGCATCCGGTTCAGCAAACGGCTTTTGAATACGGCGACCAGGAAAACGAAACAGCAGACCGTAAAGGCAGTGCGGTTCGGGGCGTAGGTCGTCCACAACATACCGAAAAAGACGGCCGCAGCGACCGCATCCCATACGTATGACTTCCGAAGCAGGAAATCATTATGACGCAAATAGATAAAAGCCAGCAGAAACCCGGAAAGGAACAGCGGCAGGAATACGAACACCGTCCGGTCGAGATGCAACCGCGCGATATCGTCCAGGAACAAAGCCCGTACGACGATGGCCGCCGCCGCGAGTCCCAGCAGTTTCACCAGCATGAGCGAATGGTTCGAAAATATAAAACCGATCAGAAAAGGCGCGATCAGATAGAACTGCACTTCCGCCTCCAGGCTCCAGGTGACCGGATTGAACGGAGCCCATGCCCCGTAAATCAGCGTATGCACATAAGCCACGGCGCTGAACAGGTGCGGGGATTCGCCGGCCAGCGACAAACGGTTGGCTACGACATAAAGCGTATAAAATATCACGCAAGAGAGCCGGAACGGCCAGCCGATCCGGGAAAACCGACGCCGGTAATAAACCTTTAGCTCCGTTTTTTTTTCGTGATACATGTAATGCCGCAGAAAAGGCAAGGAGATCACGAAACCGCTGATGGCAAAAAAGATCTCGACCCCGAACCCGAACCGGTTGATAAACCAGTCCCATGAAAAAAAGTCCGAAATCCCGGCGTTGAAGTTCCGGCCGACGCTCCGGCTGACATAATTATTCAAATGCAGCATGAATACCGTCAGGATGGCCAGAAAACGCAGACCGTCGATCTCCTTGATAAACAATTTCGGATCGACGGGGCGCTTGATTTTCTCCAGGATGGACTGTTTCCCTTTATTCTGCATAAATATCTGCCAAACAGCATTTAACGACACCGGTTTCGCTCGACGCACCCCTCCGATAACCGATTGTCAAAATAAACACATTATCCCGGATATTCCAAGCCGTTTGCAGCATTTATTTATCGGAGCGTACGAATATCCGGCAACAGAAATACCCTATTTACCGCGTGTGCGGAAAACCGCGGCGACCGAAACGGAATAAATCCGGCTTAAATTTCGCGCTCCCCCTCCGAAAATCGCTAAAAACACTATATTTGCGATTCATTCATCGCCGCGCCATGGGGAAAAAAGCCGTCGGAACATTTATGAAACTGACCTTCAATCTGGTCATCTGCCTGGTATCGCTGATTACGATGGCCGGATATTTCGTACCGTACGCCGACCCGGCCGTTTACCCGTCGATGCCGTTTTTGGGTCTGGCGATCCCCGCCCTGCTGATCCTCTGCGCGCTGTTCATTATCTGGCTGATCTTCAAACGACAATTCATATGGCTGCTGTTCCCCATTCTGGCGATCGCAGCGAACTACCGGTATCTGAACGGTATGTTCCAGTACTCGCCCCCGGCGTCCGCCGCAGGCAAAACGATGAAAATTATGACGCTGAATGCGGGAGCCGTCCATCAAGAAGTGCGTCTGATTCTGGACGACATCCTGTTGCATGCCCGCGAGGAGGAAGTTGATATCATCTGTTTTCAGGAATTCAACGGCATCCGGGGGATGCCCGGTCTGGATTCTCTGTTCGGCGCTTACCCGTACCGGAGCGAACCGGACAGAGGCGACGGTAAACTGCTCCTGGCCGTATTCAGCAAATATCCGATCACGGACTGGCAGATAATCCCGTTCGAGAATAGCTGCAACGACGGCTTGTGGTGCGACCTTTCGATCGACGGCCGACCCGTCCGAATCGTAAACGTGCACATGCAGACGACCAGCATCACGCAGAGCCGGGCGCTCATCGAGGGCATCAAGGAGAATTACGTCATCGGAGACCTGCACGGCGTCAACCAGCTGCAAAACACCATACAAAGCAATTTCGTGAAACGAGCCGAGCAGGCCCGCCAGGTACATGCCATCGTACAATCGACCCGCTCCCCGCTGATCCTCTGCGGCGACTTCAACGACACGCCGGTATCCTATACCTACCAAACGATCCGGGGAGACCTGCTGAAAGACGGTTTCAAAAGTTGCGGAAACGGGTACGGATATACGTTCCACGGCTTTTTCGACCTGCTGCGCATCGACTTCATCCTATACTCTCAGGGAATCCATCCGGTCAGCTACTATTCGCTGCCGCAGGAATGGAGCGACCACAATCCCGTTTTCATGGGATTTACGCTCGCCGAATAGCGCCGCCGCACGGGTTCGGTCATTCGAAACGGATTTAAATTCCGAACCGGCACTCCGCGGAGGAGACACTTTCCGCACCATTTCCGGCGTCCGTTTGTTCAGGAAAAACGCACGTAAGGTTCACCTGATCTCATAACCTATCGAATCCACTATAATTCGGTTCCCATCCAGCCTTTCAGCGGACAAGGTTCGACTCGTCGTCCCGGTAACGATCCTTTTTCGTAAAATAACTTCCCATACCCTTGAGATACTTGACAATCCGCACCCGGAAACTGTTCAGGAACGAACCGTCGGCGCCGACCGTCCCGTAACCGGTCACCGCACGGGCTTTCCGGCTGCGTACGAAACCGATCCTGCCGTATTGCTTTAAGCCCAATGCCATCGACCCATCCTCGCCTCGGATAATATCCACCCGGTATCCCACTTTCCGGCCGTAGTCGGCATTGTAGGCGAACACCAACCCCCGGACGCTCAGTTCCGGCCGTTTGAACGACTGCATCCACAGGTGCGTATCGCGCATAAACTCGTAAATTTTAAGGCCCAGCCACGGGTGACCTTCGTCCGGCATGTAACTCCACAGCGACGAAACGGCGACGATCCCCGGTCTTTGCAACGCATCCGCCATCGCCTGCACATACCCCGGCGGATACATCGTGTCGGAATCGATGCAAATGTAATATTTCCCTTGGGCATATTGTAGTCCGCACCGGCGGGCATATCCGCAACTATGTTGCAGTTCGGTATGATACGGAATTCCGGACGCTTCGAAAACATCCGCCGTGCGGTCGGCCGAATCGTTATTCACGCCGATGATCTCCATCGGATATTCGCACACGCTTTCCGAAAGCGACCACAGGCATGCCGGCAGGTGCTTCTCTTCGTTATAGGCGATCACCACGACCGAAACCAGCGGCTCGTCGCTCTGCAATGTCCGAAGCCGGTTGCGGATTCCGTCCATAACCTCGGCAGGCACACCCGCGTACGGTTTTCCGTAAACGGACAGATATTTTTCGTACCATTTCATATTTCCGGCATGATCCTTTACGAAGTCACCTCATCGAAAAGCTGTCTCCATTGCTGCATAATGGTGTCGATATCGAACCGCCGCACATGTTCCCTCGCCCGGCTCCCCATCCGTTTGCGCAGTTCGTCCCGTTCGATCAACAGGCATATCTTTTCGGCCAGGTCCTCCACATCCCCGTTTTTCGCCAGCAGTCCGTCCTCGCCGTCACGGATAATATCCTTCGGCCCGCAGGGACAGGCGAACGCAACCGGAGGTACTCCGCAGGCCATCGCTTCGGCCACGACCAGCCCGAACCCTTCGAAACGCGAAGAAAGCACAAAAACGGAACTTTCGCAAAACCTACCGACCACATCGTCGGTAACGCCTTCCAAACGGCAGGTTCGCCGTAATCCGGCCTCTTCGACCATCCGCGCATAAATCGTCGGATCCCCTCCCCCGTAAATTCGCAACGTCCAGTCCGGATGACGGACCGCCACCCGTTTCCACGCTTCGATCAAAAGGTCGAATCCCTTCTGCCACGTATAACGGCCGACGGCAATCGCTTGTTTGGCCGTACACGGAGAAACACGGTCCGGTCCCGGATAGAACGGCAACGGATTGTGGATCGTCGTGACATTATCCAACTCCGTCCACAGCGCCTCGTCTTCGCGGGTCAGCACCACGAATTTTTTCAATTTTTTCAACTCCCGGATCAACTGCGCGTTCCAGTATTTTTTGACCGCATCCCGGACGAAACCGGGAAGCATCCGGTTGTTGAAGTCGCGGTAATTGGAACGGTTGAAGTGGATCTCCCCGATTTTCACGCTGCCGTCCGGAACGGTATTCAGGAAATTGATGTCCCGGCGCAACAACGAAACCGTAATATCCGGCTTCAACTCGCATAACGTCGAGGTCAGCATTTTTTTGAACTTCCGCAGTCGCTTCCGGTAATAAACCAGCCGCCGATGCAACGGCAAACCGTACATCCGGTCGAAGTTCAAATCGAAATTGATCGTTTTGACCTTCGGCGAAAGTGGATAATAGAACGGCTTGTCCTTCTCTTCGGTCAGGATCACCGTCACGTCGTAACCGAACTCGTCGGCCAGGTAGTTGGCCTTGAGCGTCAGTACCCGTTCCATGCCGCTCGGAAAATGGAGCCCGGGAATCAGATATACGATTTTTTTTGCCATTTATGCCGTCTTTAACGATTCGTCGAGCACTTTGCGCATCTGATTCTCCCACGAAAGAAACCGCACGGACTCCCGGATCTCCGCGGCAGAGAAACGGCGTCCGGAACAAAAGGCCACCAATGCGCCGACGTCCAGCGGCGACTCGTCGGCCGGCGCTTTCAACACATAAGGCATCCGCTCGAAATCGCTGTCGCACTCGGAATAAACGAACGGGATTCCCCGAACCGCATACTCCCTGTTCTTCAAAGTTTTGATATATGAGATTCCGCTACGATGCCGCCCGAGACTGCCGACGGCCATATCGGCCCGGTCGAACTCCCGATCCAGCGCTTCTCCGAACAGCGGGCCGGTAAAACGCACCCATCGTTCCAATCCGTTCTGCCGAACGGTCCGGCGCAGTTCGTCGAGCGTCTCAGCCCGGCCGCGGCCCACAATGCTCAGGTACACGTCGGCCGGGCGCTGTTTGCAAGCATAATAAGCCGCCATCCCCCGTACCAAACGGTCGAACCCGTGCCAGAAACTGATATCGGCCACGGCAACCAGATGCACTTCGCCGCGAACCGGATCGTGTTCCCGGCGGACCGGAATGCGTTCGAAACTGACCCCGTTGGATATGCGAATCGCCCGCTGTCCGAAAATCGAGCTTAAATCACTGAATGTCACCACGGCGCGTAATTGGCGGGCCAGCGCGCGCCGGTAAATACGGTCGATCGCCAGTTCCGTTTTTTCTTTCAGCCCCAGCGTCCGGTACTCCTGATCGTAGGGATAAGTCGGAATTTCCATCACCATCGCGATGCCGGCCCGGCGTACACGCCGGGCCATCCGAATCGTAAACGGATTGGCGTTATGATCGGAACGCATGTAAACGAAATCGAAACCGTCCTCTACGATGTAACGGGCAAGCGAACCGTAACGCCATCTTTTTTTTAATTTCCCGACGATCCCGGCGCCGAGATCCTCCACGACCCGGTCGCCGCCCATGCGTTTCCAGCGTCCCCGTTCGTCCACAGCGAGCGAACCGAGCTCGACCTGATGACCGAGTATCCGCAACGCCTCGATCTGATAGCCGATCTTCTTACTGATTCCGTTGAACGCATCGAAACCGTGGAATACGAGGAACAGGATTTTCATGACGGATTACCTTTACGTTTGAATTTGGCCAAAATATCATATTCCCCGCTAACCTGCAGGTACACAAACAAAGTTAATAAAAAAACGGCCCCTTTCGCCAGGATGCTGACAAGTTCCGGAGAATCTTTCGTCAGGGCCGTCGTCGCTCCCAGCAACAGCACGAGTATCCCGCTTACCGCCAGCGGCGAAACGAGCTGTCGGCAGAACCCCGACAGGCGGCTTTTCGCGAACGTCACCCGGTACATCATCCAGTAACACTGCACGAAATTGATCGTAAACGTCACGCAAATGCACCATGCGACCGCCTCCAACGATCGAAAAACGAAAATCCCGACCAGAATGCCAGCCACGTTGAGCATCGCCGAAAACGCCCCGCTGACAAAAAGGCTCCGCGTATCGTTAGCCGCCTGGAAAATCCCGCCGGACGACGCCAGCACGATCTGTACGCCGACCGAAAGAGACAGAATCCGGAAGACCGGCACCGACGGCATCCACTGCGATCCGAAAATAATCAGCACGACTTCCTGAGCGGCGAACCACAGAAAAACCGACAGCGGGAAACCGATGAAAGCCAGCAAGCGGACAATCTTCTCATACGACGTGCGCACCCGCTGCAAATCGTGCTGGAACTCTGAAAATACCGGATGCATGACCGGACTGATCACATGCGTGATGTTTTGCAGCGGCAGCATCATCAGTCGGTACGATTTCTCGTAATACCCCAACGGAGTCATCCCCATATACTTACCGATCAGCAGTTTGTCCAGGTTCCGGCTGAAATAGTTGATCGCGTTGAACAGGAACTGGTAAGCCGAAAAACTGAATATCTTCCGGATCGCATCCAGCCCGAAGGTCGGCCGCAGCCGCTGCGGGTAGGCCCGGTACGAAAGGACGAACAGCAGGACGCTCGACAAAATCGGATTGACGATCAGCGCGTACAAACCGGCGCCGCACAGCGCCGCTACGATCGAAACCGCTCCGCCTCCGACCTGAACGACCAGATTCCGCACAGCCAGGAAACGGAAACGTTTCGCCTTGTGCAGCAGAGCGTTTGGCACGATATTGACCGAAGCGAACAGCAGGTTGACCGACAGCCACTGACACAGGCTTTTCAGGATACTTTTTTCATAATACGCGGCAATCGGCCACGATGCGGCGAAAAACAGTACGGCCAACAACACGCCCGTCCACACCGTGAACGAGTAAATCTTCGACAGATCTCCGTCGGTCAGGATCTTGTTCTGTATCACGGCAGCCCCGACTCCCAGATCGCTGAATATGCCGAAAAAACTGATAATTACGGTCGCCACCGCTACGACACCGAAATCCTCCGGCGGAATCAGGCGCGCCAGTACGCCGGCGATCACCAGCGAGACGATCAGGCCCGAATACCGGGCGACCGCCGTATAGAATACCCCCGAAAACAAATCTTTCTTTAGCGACATGCCCCGTTCCCTTCAGCGTTTGAACAAAAATACGAATAAGGTTCTCACTTTCACGTAACCGAAATAGGGAAACCCGGCCCGGACGACCCGCCATTTGTCACGCAGCGGCAGCGCATGGGCTTTCCAGATCACCGGATCGACGATATAGGAGAACCACAGCCCGACCAACCGCTTGTCGCCCGGATGCGAGCGTTTCCAAAAGCGCATCTCACGGAACGCCGTGAAATACCCCTCCATATTGCGCCGGGAAATCCGGTTCGTCATAATCGAACCCTCGCGGACCCGACGCTTGAAAAAAGCGCGCTCGATACAGCCGACTCGCGCGGCATACAGATACAGCATCGGCGTATAAAGTTCGTCCTCGTGCAGCATGTCCGGGTAAAAACGGAGTCCGGATTCCCGCAGCAGACCGAGACGAACGAAACTCAAACAGGCCGAAGGCAGGTAACGCCCTTCGCGCAGCAACAGAGCCAGCAGCTCCCGGCCATCGTAGACACGATCCCGCATTCCCTGCGTTCGTTCGTACCGGATCCCCGGAATATCCGCCCCTTCGTCGGAAAACGCCTCTGCGTCGAAAATCACGAAATCGAGACGCTGTTCCGTACATTTCCGATAACATGTCTCCAAAGCGTCTTTCTCCAGCAGGTCGTCGCTGTCCATAAAATAAACGAACTCGCCGGAGGCCCGTGCGATCCCGGCATTCCGCGCCAGGGACAATCCCCGGTTCGGTTGCGAAACGAGAACGATCCGGCCGTCCTCGTCCGCGGCCCGGCGGACGATCTCCGCACTGCAATCCGTCGAACCGTCGTCGATCACGATGATCTCGATTTCGCAACAAGTTTGATTCCGGATGCTCTGCAACGTAGCCTCCAGATACTTTTCCGTATTATAAACCGGAATCACGACGCTTACTTTCGGCTTACCTTTCTCCATTTCGTTTTCCATTCCGAACGGATCCACAGGCCCTTCGGTCAATTTTTTTTCCACAAACCGGCCTCCCGGTCGTAATACTTTACGATCCGCGCCGGATTTCCGGCCGCCACACAACACTCCGGGACGTTTTTCGTCACAACGGCACCGGCTGCAACGACGCTGTGAGAACCGATACTGACCCCGGCCAGAATCACGGCGTTGGCTCCGATCCATACGTCGTCGGCGATCACGACTTCCGACGTCGAAACGCCCTGCGCCGCAATCGGAGCGCAAATATTTTCGAAATTATGATTCAGCCCCGACACGGTAATTCCTTGGGCCAGATTGACGTCGTCGCCGATACGCACCGGCCCGATGATCGTATTGCCCAGTCCGATGCGGCTCCGGTCGCCGATACGCACCGCGCCGACCGCATTGTTGACCGTACTGAAATCCTCGATCACCGAACGCGCGCCGAGCGAAAACGGATTGAACGGAACGATATCCAACCGCGCGCTGCGGCAGACGACCGAGCCTTTCCCGCGTTCGGTATAAAACCGCCGGAACAGGCGCAACCATCCCCGCGGCCGAGTTTTGACCGGATGCACCATCGCATTCAGCAGGCGGCGCTTAAGCTCCGGATTCTGCTTTATTTTCTCTTTCAAACTCATAATAATCAGTTTACGACAGATTCGTCACCGTGTTCGGTATGAATAAAACGCTTGTTTACGCCCCGCAACCGGAAGAGGTTCAGCACCATCCCGGCGGCCAAGCCAGGCGCCTTCCGCAGCGCCCCGCTCAGTTGCCTGTCCGCATGGGAATCCGGGATCGCCATCGCCACCGCCAACCCGATCAGCCACAGCAGGATTCCCCATTTAATCCCCCAAACGGGATCGGCCGCCGTAAACAGTACCCCGAAAAAAAGAATGCCGGCAATCAGCACCGCCCTCGGCAGCAGCATCCACTGGAACAACTTGTCGGCGTAATCGAAATTACCGCCGGCAATCGCCCCGGGCAGGTCGCGAAGGCCTTTCGCCAACGCGCCGAACTGCGCCGCCAGCCAACGCCTGCGCTGGTTGCCGAACGCCTCTCCGCGCTGGGTTTTCTCGTCGTAGACCGGAACGTCCGGCAGGTAATGAATATATATTCCCTGCTTCAACAACAGGGCTTCCAACTCTTTGTCCTCGCCGGCCGTACACGTTTTGCGGATATTATCGCGAAACCATCCGTAATCGAAAGCCATCCCCGAACCGGTCAGCGCCGACGAAAGCCCGCTGCGGATATGCCCGGCCCGGAATACCGCATTGTTGATCTCCTCGCTGACGGCGTCGAGAACGGCCGTCGGCGTATTGCGGTTTTTGGCCTGACGATGCGCTTGGACGGCCCGCGTACCCGTCTCGAACGTTTCGTTCAGCCGTCGCAGGAAATCGGGCTGCACCGTATTGTCGGCATCCATCACTACCGCGACGTCGTACCGTTTCCGATCCAGCTTATCGACGGCGAACGTAAGCGCCCGGGCCTTCGAACTGTTTTCGAAATCCGCTTCGAGCAGCGTTACCGGCAGTCCGGACAACCGCTCGTTCGTCCGATCCTGCATCCGATCCGAAATCACGACCACTTCGTAGAAATCGGCCGGATAATCCTGCCGCAAAAAAGACTCCACAGCCTCTACGATCACACGGTCTTCCTTGTAGGCCGGAAAAAACACGGCGAAACGCCGCTTGCTGCGGACTGGCCGCCGCACGGCGCTCCACGGTCGCAGCATCCCGCCCTTCCAGGCGAAAAACAGCAGATACGCGACCTGCACTGCAAACACGATCCACAACAGGATATCGGCCCAACCGGCTATTTCGTACAAAACCGCCATGACATAAAATTATAAGATTTTCCAAAAGTCCCGCCACCCCCTCAGCACCGCCGAGACGTTCCGCCGGTCGCCTTTCAACGTCGCCGAAAGGCACGCTTTCGGAACCGCCACCGCCGTCTGATAGAGGATCGAAAGCCACCTGTACGCTCCCTTCAGGTTTCGCCGCGCGAATAGCAGCCGGTTGCGGGTCAGGTAATAAGTCCGCAGCGGACTGTTCTGTCCGGCGGAGCGGCTTTCGCGATGAAATACGGTGGCTTTCGGCTCGTACCACAACAGGTATCCGGCCTGCGCGATCCGAACGCACCAGTCCAGCTCTTCATAGTAGAGGAAATACGCCTCCGGCATCGGTCCGACCCGTTCTACCGTCTCCCGGCGGAACATCATGGCGGCGCCGTGACAATACGGAGTGACATGCGAAGCCTGATATTGTCCCCGATCGGGTTCTCCAAAACCGATCAGCGAATTTCGCAACGTAATGCGGCTGAGCGGAGTATACCCGGCGAACTGAATATCGCGCAGAGAATCGGCAAAACGGATCTTCGGGGAGACGCATCCGATCCGGGAATCGTTTTCCAACACGGCGATCAACTCCCGCAGCGAACCGTCCTCGACGAAGGCGTCGTTGTTCAGCAACAGCAGATAATCGCCCCTCGCCGCTCCGATCCCGAGGTTATTTCCTCCGGCGAATCCGAGATTCCGCTCGCTACGAATCAACACCAGCCGCTCCTCGTCCGGAAAATGCCGGCGGATAGCTTCCGCTTCGTCCGTACGCGAAGCATTGTCGACGACGATCGCCTCGAACGGAATATCCGCCAGATATTTTCTCAGGGAGTCGATCAGCGCTACCGTATCCCCGTATCCGTTATAATTGACGGTAATGACCGACAGCTCAGGCTTCGTCCCCATGCGACAGTTCCTTTTGTTTCCTTGCGGCCAATTCCCGGTCGTACCAGCAACCGGCGAATACGAACGCTTCGCAGATATAGACCATCGGTCCGTTCGGAAAATTCATGATCTCGTTGGCATAACACCCCGCCATCATTCCCCCGGCCCCGGCCAGCAGGGCTCCCAGCAACCCCTTCAACTGCGGATCCCGTATCCGGAACATGATCCGCCACGCCCCGACCCCGAGAATCAAAGCATGCAGAACCAAGTACAGCACAGCGCCTACGGCTCCGGTTTCGACCCATACCATCACATACCACGAGTCGGTCGCAATCCACGACGTAACGGCCGTGTCGTCGAAACGGCTCGCCTTGCCTCCGCCCAACCCGAGCCCGACCCCGAAAGGCTTATCGGCCATAACCCTCCGCAGCCTTTCCTGATTTTCGAGCCGCACCTGGAAAGAAGCGTCTTCGGTCGGATTGAATGCGGAACGTATCCGATAAATCATGACATTGCCGTCCCCGATATGCGTAAATTTAAAAAAGCCGAACAGGATGGCCAACGTCACGACACCGGCCAACAAGATCCGTTTGTTCTTCGTGGTCAGAATATACAGCGCGTAACCTACGAACGGCACGATCACCGCGCTGCGGGTACCCGACAGTCCGAAACCGTAAGCGGCGGCGACAGCGACAGCCAGATAGTAAAACCGCAGCCCCCCCCGGACGTAAACCGAGGCGATCGAAAATACGACCATCGAAAACACCATTCCCGAACCGAAATTCGCCGCATCGGTGAAAAAAGAAAAATAACGGGTTCCCGACCAGATGATGTGCGTACTGGCTCCGCCTTCCTGATACAAAAAAATCTTCTCGGCGGTATCGAATCCGACCGTTTTCTGCCACAGCGCCTTGCATACGGCCGTCAGAGTAAGCAACGAAAAGACGAACAGGAAAATCTTCAGGTCGCGGTACCTGCGGAAAATAATCGGCACCGCGAATACCAGCAGCAAAGGGATAAAAGCGTACAAGTTGATCGCAATCATCCAAGCGTCGAAATGAGCGCTCGGCAGGAAAGCGAGCACCGTACAGTACACGAACCAAATCGTCCAGTAAAGGGTAAGTTGATTGAATCCCCTGCGCCACTCCACCTTTCCGAGCCATTGGCTGACGAACAATACCACCAACAACAATACGGAGAATCCCATCATCAGCATACCGCCTTTCAGGTCGACGTAACGGGTCAGACCGAGGATGTAATAATTGACGGCGATATAAAGCCACAGCGTGGCATACGGTCTCAGTGCGAAAGCGAAACCCAGCAGCGCGAAAATCGGCAACAGCATGAATGCAACGCCCTGTACCGTTCCCGCACGCACCAGCAATTCGTTTACGACCAGTACGCCAAGCAGCAGGACGACGATCACGAAAAAGCGAGGACGCTCTTTTATCGCACCGGACGATTTCATTGCGGCATTTTCTGTTTAAACTCCCGATTCGTTCTTTTTCGTATCCCGAGCGGTAAGCCCGAGCTGGGAAAGCCGGTAAAGCCAGCGACGGAAACGGGAATAAGGCGGCAACAGCCCCGTGAAATCTTCCGTAACGTCCCAGGCCGTCTGATTCAACACCAGGAACAACGGAGTTTCCCCGCTCTGCTCGCCCACTTTCTCGAAGACTTCCTGATCGATGGTTGTCCACGTCCTGTCCGAACGGGCGATCATCAGGTTCAGGTTCGCACTTTCCAACAACGGGGACGGCACGCTCTCCTCGGTCAGCGGCTGGTGAACGACCAGCACGATCATCGCGTCGCCCACCTGACAGTAATCCGTCAAATTGTTCGCCAACAAGTAAGATTCGCTCCGGCAATTGAATTCTTCGCGGTAGGACAGCAGGCCTACCTTCAAACCCGACTTTTGCCAATAGTCGCGCAGGTATTGCGCTACGAAATGCTTGCCGTCGCCTTCTTCGGTACTCAGTATATTGATAACAACCGGTTTTTCCCGTCCGAAATAGGGTACGAGGGCTTTAGCCAAGCAATGCATGGCAATCTCTTTGGCCTGCTGATTGAACGGACGGTAACGCCGTGAATTCCGCGGCATGACGCCGAGCACCTTACGGCCGGTAATACGCTCCGCCCGGATGCGGTCGCGCAGCGTGCGGTCGACCAACTCCAGAAACAGAAAATAAGCCACTACGAAAATCGCCGTGCAAACAAAGGCCAGCAGCACCATCATCTTCCGCTTGTGCGGCAGCGGAGATATCGGATAAGACGGTTCATCGGTCACTTTCAGCGTATTGGTCGTCATCTGCAACTGCCTCAACCGCAGGATGGCCGAATTCAAACCTTCCAACAACGAAAGGTAAGTCCTTTCGGTAAAGTCGATTTCACGCTCCTTCGATTTGATCGTGGAACCGATCGGAGCGTAATACGTATATTTTTCGTTCAACTCCCGCCGCCATTTTTCCATCACCTCCTTCTGCGCTTTCGCCTTGGATAATTCCAACGTCTGCGCCAGCCAATCCTGAACGAACCGATCGCTCACGATGCCTTCTTTCGAATACTTGTTTTCATTGATGGTTTTGGTCAATTCGGAGACGCTCCGCTCTTCGGCTTTCAGGGCTTTTTTCAGTGTAGCGAGTTTCTCCAGATTAGCCTCGTTTTTCTGCCCGAAAGCATCTATATTGGTAATCTGCGTCTGCAACTCGGAGATGAGCTTCAACTTCTCCATAAACGCCGAATTACTACGCATATTATTGATATTCATATCAATCCGACCTTCCAACTGCGAAACGGCCGCATCCGCCTTCGCATAGTTCATCAGCACGTCCTGATACTGGATCTCGAACTCTTTGTTGATCGAAGCGACCTCTTTGGTTTCGTCGGTATAATTGATTACCCGTTTTTCGACATTGTAACTGGTCAGCTCGTCTTCGGCGGCTTTCAACTTCGTACCGGCTTCGGCCAGCTCCCTGCGGAAATAAGCGATCGCATCGTTCGTTTCGCCGAAACGCAACGCCTGGTACTGATCGAAAAACTCCTTGACCAGGATCAGTACCGTATTGTAAGTGATCCCCGGATCGCTGTTCTGATACGAAAGTTTCAGCATGTCGCTGGAAGCGATCCGGTCGACGCGGATCTGTTCCAAATCCTTATATCCGAAATATCGGCTGGCTTCCCACATGAACAGGCCGTACAAATGATCTCGGTTGTCGGGTTTCATGTTGTCGAAGAAATTCTCCACCGTCTTGTCTTCGTCGCCTTTTACGATCAAATCCAACACATATTTGGGCGTACGGTCCATCAACCAGCGGTAAGTGTCCGCATTGATGTACGTATTGTTTTTCATCGAATCGCCGTTCATCAGGCAGCGGGCGTACAACCGCATCGATACCCGGCGCAACGTGGCCTCGCTCTTGAGGATATCCATCATATTAACGATCGTGCTGTTTTTCGTATTCCAGTCGGCCTCGCGGACTGACGCCTGCTCGATATCGTACCCCGACACGACGCCCGTATAAACGGTCGTACGCACCTCGTAGTAACGGGCGATATCGCGGGTCTTCCAGATCATATAGCAAGCCGCCAGCACGGGCAGCAGGATCAGCCAGAAACGAATCCGGTAAAAGAACCGGAGAATATACAGCACGTATTTCATAATTTATTTTTTCGAAATGATTTCGGTATTCGACAGAATCTCCAGTTGCAACAGCAAACCGTACAGTTCCGAACGCACATTCTCGTATTCGGTGATGGCCTTAATCTGACGTTCCTTTTCGACATTGATTTCCGACGCTCCGATTTTACTGTTGATAAAATCGTTCTGGCTGATGGCATACTGAGCATCGGCAAATACCCTTTTCTCGGTCGTCGCCTTCAGAATAGGCATGTAACTGAGCACTTTCGAGTAGATCGTTGCGATGGTTACCCGCCGCTCCTCGATCGCGCTCTGCCGTTCGTATTCGACCTTTTCCACCTGTTTGCGCTGACGTTTCACGCTTCCCCGCAAATCGAACAACTTTTCCAGCGGAATCGAAACCGATGCGCCCAGGTTGTAATTGGACTGCGACTGCCGGGAATAGTTTTGCGGAATCGGCATACCGCTCTCATCGTAAAGATGACTGCTCATCGTCCCGTTGCCGTAATAATAATTGGCATTGACGTTCAGAAAAGAGAGGAAATTCCGTTTCTCGCGTTTCAACTGCAACTCCTCGAATTCTTTCTGTTTTTCCAGCGCCAGCACGCCGGGGTTCTGCTCCGCATTGGCATAGAGCTGCTCCAGCGACGGCAGAACGACCTTGCCCAACTCATAGCCCGAAGGCCCGAAACCGGCCAGGTCGTCGATCGTATCCGTGGCGGCGGCGCTCGCCGGAACCGCTCCATCCAAACTATCAGGTTGCTGGGCCGTAACCGCCCCGCAACACAAAATCGCGGTCAGCGCGATCAAACCCGAAACTCTTTTCGACATACTATACATTTTCTTTTTGTACGAACGCTGATATCGTTTTTAAGATTATCCGGAAATCCATCCCGAACGAAAAATCCCGGGCATATTCGATGTCCAGTTTCTTCCGCTCTTCGGCGGACATACTGCCCGAATCGCCCCGCTTCTCTACCTGCCATAACCCGGTCAGCCCGGCCGGAGCCATAAAACGGTCGATATATTCGTCGCTGGTCAGCCGTTCGGCTTCGTACAACGGCAGCGGACGGTTCCCCACAACGGACATATCTCCTTTCAGGATATTGATCAATTGCGGAAGTTCGTCGATGCTGTATTTGCGAATGAACCGCCCGACCCGCGTAATCCGCGGATCGTTTTCCAGTTTCACGAATGCATTTTCCTGTTCATAGCTTTTCTGGTCGATGTATTCCTTTTCTAAAATCACCTCGTCATCGGAAACCAACACCACGTCGTCGTCGCCGACCAAAAAATCTCCGGAAATATTCAATTTTCCGCCGTCCTCATCGGTCGTCTTCTCGAATTTATACTGGTTCAACTGCTCGTAATGCTTCAATTGCTTTTCAGCCCCCGCATACATCGACCGGAATTTCAGGAAATCGAATACCCGGTAGTTGCTTCCCACCCTCTTGGAACGATAAACCGCCGCGCCTTTGCTTTCCAGTCGGATTGCCAGCATCGTCAGCAGCAGCAACGGCGACAGCGACAGCAAAGCGACCGACGAGAAACAGATGTCGAAAAGCCTTTTCCATAAAGGCAGGCGAAAATGGCAGATCGCTTCCTGCGACGCTTTCTCCCTTTTTCCGAGAATCATCTCCCGGGTCTGCTGTATAAACGAAAGCCGGCTTACGAACTGTTCTTTCGGAATATGCCGGAGCATGGTATCGTTCACGCCCGCTTTCAGGTATCCGCTCCTCTCGTCCGGCGTCAGTTCATTTCCTATCAGAATCAGGTAAACATTCCCGCGGGTTTTCCGAAAAGCCCTGATCGCGGACAAATCCCTGTCTATCGTCGTTTTTTCCCAAAGAACGACGATTTCGCTTTTCGAATCGCCTGATCCGACCTGTTGCAGGGAATTACTGCCGTCGGCCGCTTCACGAAACGAATACCCGTCGGCAATATCGCGAAAATACTCTTTCAATACGGAATCCGGTCCGACAAAAAGCAGATCGAACTCTTTACTCATTTTCGATGATCTTCCGGATTCTGATTTTCAACTCCATGGGATTAAACGGTTTGACGATATAATCGGAAGCGCCCACTTCCAGCAGGCGTATCCGTTCGGAGGTGCTTTCCTCGCTCGACAGAATAATCACAGGGAAAGATTTGAACAGCTCGTTGTTCTTGACATATTCCAGAAACTCATCGCCGCGCATAACCGGCATCCGAATGTCCGAAATTATCAGATCGGGCTTATTCCCCTCCTGTAGCCACTGAATCCCCTTCAATGCATTGTCGAAATAAACGACATCGTATTCGCCGGATAAATAAACCGCCACCACTTTCGCTATGGACTCCTTATCGTCCAAAAGCAAAATCGTTTTCTTCATAACTTCCGATTTTAAAATCGCAATATTCCCGGCGGAGCGCAACATACCCGAATCCGTCAGACAAATGTAAATAAATTATTTAATAATCGTTCTTTTTTTAATCCTATAAGGTAATTTAAACCAAAAATAAGAACCTTTGCCCGTTTTCGACTCGGCTCCGATGCGACCGCCCAGTTGCTCGATCAAACTTTTACAGATAGGCAGTCCCAATCCGGTTCCCTGAATAAAACTGTTCAACTTCACGAACCGGTCGAAAACATGACCGAGCTGCTCTTTGGAAATCCCGACGCCGGTATCGCGGACATAAAACACCACATCGTTCTTATGCGGCACGAGTCCCGCATGAATACTGCCCTTCGAAGTAAACTTGGCGGCATTGTTGATAAAATTCACCAGCACCTGGGCAATCCGATTCTTGTCGCTGTGTACGACGCATTCCGCCGCCGGTTCGTCGAAAATCAGCTCTACGCCGGGCTGCGTTTTCATCCGTAGCGACATAACGATTTCACGGCATAGCCTGTTGCACGGCACGTCCGCATAATTGAATTCGAAAACGCCCGCTTCGATCTTCGACAGATCGAGAATATCCGAGACCAACTGCAACAACAAATCGCTGTTATCCTGCACGATCTGCATATAATGCTCCCGGTCTTCCTTCTCGAAAGCTTCCTGACTCAGTAACATCTGGGAGAAACCGACGATCGCATTCAACGGAGTGCGGATCTCATGGCTCATGTTCGCCAGGAACGCGGATTTCAACCGATCCATTTTTTCCGCTTTCTCTTTGGCCACGATCAGGCTTTGCTGGGTCTCCTTGATCTGGGTAATGTCGATATTCACCCCGATCACCTCGGTCGACCCGTCGGCAAGGGAGTTTACGATCATGTCGATGCGCAGCCACCGCCATTTCCTGTCGGCGGGCCCTTTGACCCGGACTTCCCGCTGGTAAGAATCGACTCTACGGTTCCGGGCCGCAGCGAAGAACGCATACATGTGTTTGCGATCCTCCCGGTGCACATAGCGGAATCCCCGGCCGGCCACCTCCCGCACGCTCGAATGGACCGGCTCGCCCAGATTTCGGAACCACTGCGGAATGGCCGTTCCAGTCTGCGTATCGAAATTGTATTTTCCATACCCCACTTTCGCGAAATCGGCAATCAGCGAGAAGATATGCTCGAAATCGTGGATCCGGTTCTGGATATTGACCGTATCGGTGTTATCGATCACGATGCACAGATGGTAAAGCAGGCGGTTGCCGCCGTCATAAAGCGGAACATACTTGGCGACGATATCCTTACGGGTATCCCGGTCTTCGAAAGACGTATTGTAATAATCGCTGAGCAGACCGAACCGGTAGTCCAGCCGGAAATCGACCGGTTGCCTGTTCCGAATCTTCTCTTTCACCTGCTCCGGCACCAGCGGGTTGTCCATAATATTGATTCCCAATACCTCGTCCGGCCGGACGCCGAAAATCTCGCAATCTTTCGGATTGATACTTCTCAGACTGCCTTCCGGATCGTACAGTTCGATCCCGACCGGAATGTTCCGGAACAAGTTATCGAGCATTCGTTCGTGCTGCTTGGATTCTTCATTGGCTTTTACGGTTTCCGTCTCGTCTTTCAGCAGGGTAATCACCTCGTCGGGACCGGATAAATAATCGATCTCCTTGCAGTGCACTCCCGTCCGTTCGATATAACGATCGCGCTTGTACTGTAATTTTTGCTCCGGAGAAGTCGACCGGATGATCGACAGGCTGGTGTTCACCTCCTCCTGAGAAAGTATATCCGAAGCCCGGAGACCGGCCAGTTCCTCGCAGGCAAGACCGATCAGTTTTTCAGCCATCTGGTTGGCGTATTCGAACCGGCAGTCCGTAACTTTGCCGGAACCGTCGCGCACCAAACGGCTGCGCAAGAATCCGATCGGCATGTGACTGTACAGCTCCTTATAATACAAACTTTCCCGTTCCGCCTTTTTTCGACTGTAATAAAGCCCTATGCAAATGGAAATGATGTTGGCCAGAAAGGAGAACCACTGGTAATCCTCCCGGCTCCAGTTACGGGACTCCCGCACCATATCGATCCCCATGTATCCGTAAACGGATTCCGTAGACATCATAGGCACCACCATCAACGACCGAATGTTCTGTGCGTCAAGAATATTTCTTTCCTGAACGATCTGCGGCGGAAGATCGTCCAGCGTATTGAGAATAATCGGCCGTTTGTTCAGAACCTGCCCGCTCCACCACGGACTCTCTTCCAAAGGCATCTTCTGCAACATGTCGATCTGCGGCGAAGTGCCTTCGGCGACTGCTTCGTAAACGCAACTATGATATTTTTCCGACTCGTTCAGTTCGAAAATATAGGCCCGGTCGGCATGGAAACGCTTCAAAAGCTCTTTCAGGATATTTTCGCATACATGTTTCAGATCCTTTGTCTTGAGGAAAGAGAACAACAAACGGGATATATGCTTTTGCTGCTGCAATATATCGTTGACCTGCCGTCTGCTTGCTTCACCTCCCTTCGGCAACAACAACACCGAGAAAAGCGCCTTTCCGCCGTGTTCCCCGGCATACGCGCACCTCACCCACTGTTCCCCGGCCGAAACGGCGATCGGAAATTCAATCGCCGTTTTCGAATCGCCGTGATCGGACAGCAACACACTGGCGTCCACTCGGCTTCTGAAATCCGTCCGGACCAACTGCAAAAAATCATTCTGGCTCAACGTATCATTCGATAGATCAAGAGCATCCCCCAGCAATGAAGAAAAATGGCAACGCCCTCCTCCGGACTCTTTTTCGATCCATCCCACCTGCGCCGCGTCCAGCAGACACTGCATTTTCCGAATATCCAAATTATCTTCCGACAATTCCATAGCGCGAAATAACCTACAATCCGAATTTAAAGATACTTGTTAAACAACCGTTCGACTTGTTCCCGGCTCCAGGGAACAGCCATGAAATCATCGTAACAGTCCGTCGGCGCAGAATTGCCGAATGCGACGACCGGAACCCCGGGAGATACCTCTTTAATGATTCCGGCGACCTCGGCGCAGTTTATATCCGTCACGGCGACATTCAACAAAACCAACTGGGGGCGGTACTGCTCGAACAACGTAACCGCCTCTACGCCGCTGTCGGCCCGTACGAAAAAGATCCCGTCTCCGAAAGTATCGCACAGCAGATCGAAATCCGACGGCTCGCTCTCCACGACCAGCACCGTCACGGTACCGGAAACAGCCTTCCGTGCCCCGGCTTTCCGGACAGACGTTTTCAGCCTGCCCGGATTTCCCGAACCGACACGCTCGTTCACCGGCGGAACATATGGAATCGTAAATACGAACTTCGTGCCTCTTCCTATCGCCGACTCCACGCCGATCCGTCCGCCCATCTTTTCGATCAATACTTTACAGATAGGCAGGCCGAGTCCCGTTCCCTGAGCGAAATCGTTTCCTTTGACGAACCGGTCGAAAATCTTATCCTGCTTGTCGGTCTCGATCCCCGATCCCGTATCTTCCACATAACAGACGATATTCGGTCCGTCGAGCCGGTACCCGAACGTCACACGCCCGGAATCTGTAAATTTGAACGCATTGGTAATCAGGTTCGCAAAAACCTGGAACAGGCGGTTCGGATCGGTACGGGTCACCAGATTCGGACTCGATCCGTCGAACGAGAAAATCACATTGCCCGGACAACGGAACAGGTTGGCATTGAGCAACTCCCCGCACAGCACCCGCATATTGACCGGCTTGGACGACAGTTCCAGCATCCCCGCCTCGATCTTCGACATGTCCAGGATCTCATTGATCAGCGACAACAACCGTTCGTTGTTGGTCTCTACGATCTTATACATTCCGCGGCGTTCTTCCATATCCTGAGTCTCCGCAATGATATTCGAAAATCCGACGATCGCATTCAGCGGAGTCCGGATCTCGTGGCTCATATTGGCCAGGAACGCCGACTTCAGGCGTCCCGACTCTTCGGCTTTCTCTTTGGCCTCTACGAGTTCTTTCTCCAAAGCGACACGGGAAGTAATATCCCAAAACACACCGATAATCAAAGGCGTGCCGTCTTTCTTCTCTGAATAGATACGCACCTCCTCGTACGTGACAGGAGAACCGGAGGCTCCGCCGACCTGCCCGGTACGTTCGATCTTCGTCCGGTCGGAAACAAGCTGCAGGTCTTCATTTCGGATGGCTTCGGCTTTGCTGCGGCCGAATATCTCAAAATCGTTCTTTCCGATCACGTCCTCGCGGCCGGACCGCAGGAAATCGAATGCCGACCGGTTGCAGAACAGGTACTTGAAATCATCGGCGACGTCCTTGACATACAGGCCGACCGGAATATTATTGATAATCGAATTGGTCAGGTATTGCAGACTGTTGATCTCGTCTTCCCGCTTCAGACGTTCGGAGATATCCCGGGCGAACACCCAGATCAATTCCTGGTGCAACTGATTCTCAATCAAGTAAGAGTAATTCTCGAAAGTCATCGCCTCTCCCTGACCGTCCGACACCCTGTCCTGCGTAAAATTCCAACTGCCGCCGTTTTCCCGGAGACTCCTGAGCCAATCGCCCCATTGCGTCTTGTCTACCAGCGTTTTATTCAGGTCGAACACCTTCTCGCCGATGACATCCCGTGAGCGATCGCTCACGTTATGTTCCAGAAACGTTTTATTGGCGAATGCCAACGAACCGTCGGATTCGACGGCGAAAACATCCTCAGAAACGGAATCGATAGCCTGCCGCAACATCTCGATGCGCGTCTGTCCGGTAATCAGATCCGTAACATTCTGCACATAACCTTCCCACAGATAGCCTCCGTCGGAAGGCCGGCAACTGATCGGCTCGACCCGCAGCACCACATCCCCGTACTGGTAATGCATCATATACTGGATACTCTCTTGCCGACGGCCGGCGTCCAACCCCCGGATATATTCCTTGACCTTTTCCACGTCCGTCACAGACATCCGAGAAAAATATTCGGCCATATCCATCTCCCGGTATTCGCCCGGTTGGAACATAGGATCGGCATACCCCTTCGATTCGAGCCGCTGCTTTTTCGAATCGTACTTCCACACGCCGATCCCGGCGAGCCTTTTCAGATCTTCCACCTTTTGTTCCTCCTGCCGCAGCAGTCGCTCGTGCTTATTGATATAATAGGAAATATTCCTCAGCCGGATCATAGCGTGGAAGTCGTCGTATCGGCTCATCGAAATCACATAATAAACGGACAATTCCCCCGTTTCCCCCGCACATTCGTAAAGATCTTCGCAAAATCCTTTCCGTCCGCTCCACAAGGTTGAAAATCCGGCGCGCAACGAGCCCGAAGCCGAAGCCGGAAAAAGGTCGAAAATATTCTCCCCCACCATCCGATTGCTCAGATAGCGGTCTTCGGTCTGGAGCTGGGCATGCACACACATCCCGCCCCGATCGACCAGCAATAAATTTCCCGAGCACAATCCACGATCCCTGGACGGACATTGTATCTCAAATCTAAACGTTTCCATCGACAACCTTTTAAGCCTCGCCACCATACCGACCTCGCAAAGATAAAAGAATATCGCAATATAATGACACGAAATTGAAAAAACCCAATTCCCATTTTTTCAATATTCCAAATGACCGATCCCCGCACATTCAACACCTTAATTTTTATCGTCATATCAGACCTTCGGAAAACGCCGTTTTCCATATAATTTTATTAACATTTAAAAAATACAATCGTTCAGACAGAAGAAAAAATAATAACTTTGTCGTCAATTCGGACGTTCATCCGTCCATTCCGGCCTGCTTGCTCCGGGGCGCCATCCGGGTCAACCATGCAGTGTAACGATTTTAGGCAATTTAAATTCGCTCTGTTTTTATGAAAAGAATATTGGTTACGGGAGGCGCAGGTTTTATCGGATCGCATTTGTGCGTTCGACTGCTCAACGAAGGTTGTCAGGTTGTCTGCCTGGATAATTTTCTCACCGGATCGCCGAAGAACATCCAACACCTGACCGCCAATCCGAATTTCCAAATGGCGGAACAGGATATTACGACCCCTTATTGTCCGGACGGTCCGATCGACGAGATCTACAATCTGGCCTGCCCGGCTTCGCCTATACATTACCAGTACAATCCGATCAAGACACTGAAAACGAACGTACTCGGCGCGATCAACATGCTGGATCTGGCCATTAAGAAACGCTCGAAGCTGCTACAAGCATCTACCAGCGAAGTCTACGGAGACCCGGCCGTGCATCCCCAACCCGAAACGTACTGGGGGAATGTCAACCCGATCGGGCCGCGTTCATGCTACGACGAAGGCAAGCGTTGCGCGGAAACGCTGTGCATGGATTACTACCGGCAATACCGGATTCCGATTAAAATCGTTCGCATATTCAATACCTACGGCCCGAACATGTGTCTCAACGACGGACGCGTAATCTCGAATTTCACCATACAGGCACTGATGAACCAGGACATTACGGTCTACGGAGACGGCTCTCAAACCCGCAGTTTTCTCTATATCGACGATCTCGTCGAAGGCCTGGTGCGCACGATGGCGACGGACGATGATTTTACAGGCCCGGTCAACCTGGGAAATCCGCGCGAATTCACGATCCGCCAACTGGCGACGCTCGTACTGGAGATCACGCGGTCGAAGGCGAGCGTCATCCTCAAACCGCTGCCGGCCGACGACCCGCAGCGCAGAAAACCGGACATTACGACCGCGCAGGAAAACCTCGGATGGAGTCCCACCATACTCCTCGAACAGGGACTGGTAAAAATGATGAAATATTTCAAAGAGGAATTGAAAATCAAATAACCGGACCGGAAGCCCTACTTAAACTGATTTTCAATGGATACAAGCCTGGATTTCAACGCTGCGGAATATAAAATTCTGATCGTGGACGACGTCGTATCGAACGTGTTGCTCCTGAAAGTGCTCCTAAAGAACCTGAACTACCAAATCGCCACCGCGAACGACGGCCTGCAAGCGCTATCGGCCGTAGAGACGGAAAAGCCGGATCTGATCCTGCTGGATGTCATGATGCCCGGTCTGAACGGATTCGAGGTCGCCGAAAAGTTGAAAGAGAATCCGGAAACAAGAGACATCCCGATCATCTTTCTGACCGCGCTGAACGCTACGTCCGACGTCGTCCGGGGTTTCAAAGCCGGGGCCAACGACTTCATATCGAAACCTTTCCACAAAGAGGAACTGCTGATCCGGGTATCCCATCAGATCTCGCTGATCGCCGCCAGGCGGATCATCATCCGGCAAACCGAAGAGCTGCAGCGCACGATATCGGGACGGGATAAACTGTACTCGGTCATCGCGCACGACCTGCGCTCGCCGATCGGTTCGATCAAAATGGTTCTGAACATGCTGCTGCTGAACCTTCCGGCTTCGTCGATCGGAAAGGATATGCACGAAATGCTGAACATGGCCAACCGCATGACCGAAGAGGTCTTCTCGTTGCTGGACAACCTGCTAAAATGGACGAAAAGCCAGATCGGACGGCTGAATGTCGTCTATCAGCAATTCGACCTCGTCCCGATCATACAAGGGGGCATCGAAATATTCTCGATCGCGGCCGAACTGAAAAACATCCGGCTCCGGGTCGAAATTCCCGACACGCTGGAAGTGTACGCCGACTGCGACATGATGAAAACCGTCATCCGGAACCTGATCAGCAACGCGATGAAATTCACGCCAGAAGGGGGCGACATCACGATTCGCGTCCGGCAGGATGATGCACAGGCGGCGATCGTCGAAGTGTCCGACAGCGGATGCGGCATCAGCAAGGAGAATCAGGCCAAACTGATGAAACCGAGCACTCATTTCAGCACGTTTGGCACCAAAAACGAAGAAGGATCGGGACTCGGCCTGCTGTTGTGCCAGGATTTTGCGACGAAGAACGGAGGACGCCTCTGGTTCGAATCGGAAGAAGGCAAAGGCTCGACGTTCAGTTTCTCGATCCCGTTGCAGAAAACGGAATAAACGACAAACTGTACCGTATCGAAAAAGGAGGGAAAATTTCCCTCCTTTTTCGATATTCTAACCGGATTTATTTCATTTCCGAACCGAAACGTTCTCCGGCTTTCCGGACGACCTTCCCGACTCCGTCCCGTTCGCCTCGAAAGAAATCTTCCGATAGCATCCACCGATATTCCGGCACAGCCAAGGTCAACGGACGGCTATCAGCTTGTAAGCGCCACCCTTCACTTCGAAACTCAGGTGCAGGTCGCTGGGCTGTTTTTTGATGAAACGAACCACTTTATTGCGTACCGGACTGCCGTTCTTCCAGACGGTCGTCCCGTTGATCTTCACTTCGCGCACGCCCTGTTTCGGAGCACCGATCACCCCTTCGTACTCTTTCGGAAACTCCGTATCCAACACAAATACGTTCGGACTGGATTCGAAAGCCGACGTTACCCGGCCGATCGGAGTGACCACCGAAGCTTTCGCCCACGACAGGCCGGACGGCAACGGCAACACCCCGACCTTGTTGTAAGCCACGTCCATCGGACGGATACCGCAAACATACCGGTAAGCCACCGTCAGGCCTCCCCCGCTCCACGCGTGGTTGACGCTGCCGCCGCCGAATCCTTCGCTACCGATCCCCCACCCCTCGAAAAGCGTGGTGAAATAGTCGTTCCGCACCATATTCGAAAAACGGCGGTTATGTCGTGCAAAACCTTCGTCGCCGTTCCCCATCTGCATCAGGGCTTCGAAAACGTATTTTTCCATATAGGGGCTCGCGTTCTCCTGCGAACGAAATACGTTCAGGATAGCCGGATATTTGTCCGGATCGGCCAGCCCGGATACGACCGCCAACGCATGAACGCGGTCATCGGTCGCTTTTTTGTACTCCGGATCGCGGTACTCCTTACCGTTCCAGAAATGACTGTTGAACGCCTGCTTCAGCGCCGCCATCTCTTCGGTATACGACCGGGCGTCGGCCGCATGGCCGAGCACTTCGGCCGCATTGCGCATCCCTTTGATCATCAAGTAATACCACGCATTTTGCAACGGCAGAATGTCGATATTGTCGCCCCAATCGCCCCAATTCCATCCGCCGTCGCGCAGCAATACGGTTCCTTTGGGGCCCTTTTTCCATAGGGCGATGTAACGCTGTACGGCCGGATACACTTCGGCGAGCGTCTCCTTATCGCCCGTATACCAATAGTAGTTCCACAACCCGTAGTAACCCAGCGAAGCCATCACCTGGCCCGGCAGTTCCTTGTCCCAATTCGACGACGGAACGGGGGCATAAATCACGCCGTCGGGCTTCTGCCATCCGGCAAGATTATGGAGCCATTTGCGGGTCAGTCGGTTGGCCGACTCGGACAGGGCGTAAAACGCCTCTCCGGATTCATTGACCACATCTCCCGTCCACTGCGAACGCTCGCGGTCGGGACAATCCATGTAGGTATCGCGCATCGTAATATACAGCGTGCGCACGGCTTTGGTCAGGAAACGGTTGAACTCCGGATCGGAGCATTCGAACGTACCGACGAATTCGGTATCGTAACCGCTCTCGCGGAACTTCAGCTCCATCACCTCCGCATCGGCAGGCACTACGTAGTAAACCCGGTGTCCGTTCGTCCACCCTTTGTTCTCGTAGTCCTGCACGCCGTCGCGGGCGATGTATTCGCAGCGCAGGTAATTATCCCCGCCGTTGTATTTCAAATAGTTATCGGTAAATATCTGCACTTTATCCCCGGACGAGGCCTTCAGTTTGATATAAGGCGTGATCTGTGCATTGTAAGGCAGCGTACAAACGATCGTATCGCCGTTGCGAACCTGAGACGGGTAGTCCTGCAACTCGCCCACCTTCCACAGCGGAATCGGCCGCAACACCAGCTTGTTCCATGGCCGGCTGCCTGCGGTTCCGTTTTCGACGGCCTGCGGCATCTCGTCGGCATTGAAGTCCGGCTGGTGCCATGCCCGTCCCGCCTTGCGGGCGTCGTACCGGATATTGGACTCGGCGAGCCGCATGTTCGGATCGGGAGGCGGACAGGTTCCGTAAGCCGGATTCGCCTCGCATTTCCACGAATCGTCGCTCAGGATATCGAACGAAGGGGTCTGGCAATCGAACAACAACCCGGCTTTCCCGCTGTCGTTATGCGAAAACGACGGCCGGCCGAAGTACCACAGCAACACGGCGATCGTATTCTCGCCGCGTTTTAGGTAAGGAGCAATCTCCACCTCATCGTAATAGGTATCGAGCGGATTGGGGCCCCGTTTCAGTCCGCCTTCGAAGACCACCGGCTTCCCGTTGATCCATAGCCAGTATTTGCTGTCCGCCCCGATCCGTGCGATCACGGAAGTCGGTACGTTCGGCAGGTTCACCTCTTTGCGGAAATTAAGCCAGGTGTTCGGCTGCTCCCGGGTAGTCCCCGAACTGATCCATTTGGCTTTCCATTCGACATTCTGTTCGGAACTCTTCGCCGTCGCACGGTATCCGCACAACGACAACAGCAGGCCCATCACGATGGACAACACTTTCAGATTCATGGCTATTTATAGGTATGAGTTAAATCTCTGCTACAAATCGGGCTGCTCGTCGGACTCCAAATTCTCCACCTCCTCGGGCGTAAGTTTTCGCACGTTCTTGGCAACGTCCTGCTTCTGGGGATTTTGCTCGACGGTAAATTCCACCTTGTCTCCGACGGAGAGATCGCTGAACTCGCCGACCACGTCCTGATAATGGAAAAACAGGTTGTTGTTGGGATACTTGATAAACCCGAACCCGTTTTTCAGGCTCAGCACTTCGCTGACCTCGTACGATTTGGTTCGCTCGGTCTGCTGTCGGGAAGGATCCACCGGAACAAACAGGTCGTTAATCAGCGGATTGTTCTGCTCGATCCCGTAATCGATCACGTCGTGCATCGCGACCGGATAAGTCGCCATCGACAACAGTTCGTGCGAAGTTTTGGTAATCATCCGCACCCCTTCGTCGGTAGTATACTCGAAATCCCAGCTCAGCAGCATGACCCGCACGCCGAAGGACATCAATTTGCGCAGCAGAGGCGTATAATCCGTATCGGCGACGATCAACACGACGATATCCAGCCGCCGCATCATCACCAGTTCGAAAGCCTCCAGCGACAGCCATACGTCTATCCCTCGCTCCTCGCGTTTTCCGAGCAGGTTGCGCAGGGGCAGGTAATGCGGATGTATGCCCTCGGCCATCAGGATATCGTCGAAAACGCGGTCATTGTACAATTGGTTGCCGCGCTGAGCCGCATCCGCAGCGTTCAGGCGCCCCCTGAAATAGTGCGCTTCGGCAATCTGACACTGCAACGGTTCGACCCCTTCCTCCTCGGCGACGCGATGCTGGATAAAACGGTGCAATCCTCCCAACGAAAGGCGCCGTTTCATGTGATGAATATAATTGTAATAATTCGATGCGTGCAACAAAAAATTCCCGTCGTAAAAAATGCCGATCCTACGGGATTCAAAAGGTGATATCATACCATTTATCTTTTCTCAATATTTGTTCTATAAATCAGTAAAAACCATTTATTTACACGCAAATTACCGGGATTGCGTATGAATTAAGATTTTCAAAATTATAATAATTTATTGAAAATACAATCTCCGATTCATTTTTTATCATTTCACAGTCCGCATACCGAATTCCTTTTTTGCAAAATGAAGCATACAGGTGTTTGTAATAATCGGTATAAAGTTTAACTTTGAAAAAAATTTCGCCGTCCGCTACGGACGCACATCCGGCGGCCCGTCCGGCCCGGACAAGTCCGTCGGCAACGGAATGAATCGCCTAAAGTACTGTAAAGATGGATATTCGGAAATTGATTGAAGAGATTGACAGCATCCGGCAAATTGCCGAAACGTGGAAGGAAACGGACAAAACGCCCGAAATCGAAAAAGGGATCGTACTCGATAAACTGAAAAAACTTTACGAAATGCTACTGCTGCTGCCGCAGCCGACGCCGACCGTTGCGGAGACGGAATGTGCTATTCGCGCGGAGGAAGACACGGCAGCGCCCGCCGCAGTGCCGATCCCGGCGGCGGAACCCGTCATCGGGAACGAAATCGTTCCGGAAACGGTAAACGTCCCGCCGATCGTAGAACCGGCCGCGCCGCCGGCCGCGGAAATCGAAACGACGGTCTCCGTCGAACAGCAGCTTTTCGGAGACGAGCAGACCGTCCGTCCGCGCATGGACAAACAGGTGATCCTGTCGTTGTACGGGGACGCTCCGACGCAGCCGACCCACCCGCATAACTCGACGCCGCAGGCACGCTCCTACGAGGCTCCGCATCCGGCCCCGCCCGTTGCTGCGCCGGAACCGGCCGGACAAAACGGCCCGGCTTCCGATACGGCCGCCCACAAAAAAGTGCTCGGCGAAACTTTCGCCAACGGAAACGGAGTCGCGATGAACGAAGTGCTCGGAAAACAAACGGCACACGCCGACGTGGCTTCCAAACTACAATCGCAGAGCATCAGCGGCGACCTGCGCCAATGTATCGGGATCAACGACCGCTTCATGCTGATCCGCAGCCTGTTCAACGGGAATGCCGACCAGTATGCGGCGGCCATCGCGCAACTGAACGCCTTTACCGACCTGAACGACGCGCTGCTGTACATTCAGGAAAACTATCAGTGGGATCCGGACAGCGAAGGAGTGCGGCTGCTCGTGGATCTGCTGGAACGTAAACTGGGTTGATGCCGATGGCCAGGCTGTATCTCGTCCCGACCCCGATCGGAAACATGGATGATATCACGCTGCGGGCGGTCAAAGTCCTCTCGTCGGTCGATGTGATCCTGGCCGAGGACACCCGAACTTCCCAGGTATTACTAAAACATCTGGGAATCGAGAAAAAGATGTGGAGCCACCATAAGTTCAACGAACACGCCGCCGTCGAAGCGGTCGCGCAGACGATCGTCGGCGGACAAAACATAGCGCTGATCTCCGACGCAGGCACGCCCGGCATCTCCGATCCCGGTTTCCTACTGGTACGCACCTGCATCGAACACGGCATCGACGTAGAAACATTGCCCGGCGCTACGGCATTCGTTCCGGCGCTGATCGACAGCGGATTCCCGTGCGACCGGTTCTGTTTCGAAGGCTTCCTGCCCCCTAAGAAGGGCCGCTCCAAACGGTTGCAACAATTGGCGACCGAAGAACGCACGATGATTTTCTACGAATCGCCTTACCGGCTGGTAAAAACGCTGGAGCAGTTCGCGGAACTGTTCGGCGGCGACCGTCCCGCATCCGTATCGCGCGAACTAACCAAAAAATTCGAAGAAACCGTACGCGGCTCCCTCGCCGAACTGACCCGCCGTTTTTCGGAACGCGAGCCCAAAGGCGAAATCGTCCTGATCGTCGCCGGCAAGCCGCGCCGGGAACGCACGGACGACAGGAGCAATCACGAGACAGAATAAAATATCTTAGGAAAGAACCATGAGCAACCGTTCCCCGCACCACTTGTCCGAAGCCCTCCGCAGCTTTCTCCGCAGCCGGTTCGATCTCAGCGCCGACAAGGCTTCCGAGGAAGAGGTGGTCGACAACATCCGCAAGGGCGTGGAGTTCAAGGGCACGAACCTATGGGTGCTGATTTTCGCCACGTTCGTCGCTTCGCTGGGACTCAACGTCAACTCGACGGCCGTTATCATCGGAGCCATGCTGATCTCGCCGCTGATGGGGCCGATCATGGGCATGGGACTGTCCGTCGGGATCAACGATTTCGAGTTGCTGAAACGCTCGCTGCGCAACTTCGGTTTCATGGTGCTGGCCAGCATTTTCACCTCGACGCTCTACTTTTTCATTTCGCCGCTCAGCGGGGCCCAGAGCGAACTGTTGGCACGCACGACACCGACGACCTACGACGTGCTGATCGCCTTTTTCGGCGGCCTGGCCGGAATCGTCGCCCAATCGCGCAAGGACCGTACGTCTACGGTCATCCCCGGCGTAGCCATCGCTACGGCGCTGATGCCGCCGCTGTGTACGGCCGGATTCGGATTAGCCACCCTGCAATTCAAATACTTCATCGGAGCGTTCTATCTGTTCTTTATCAATACGGTCTTCATCGCGATCGCCACGTTCATCGTCGTGCGCTTTCTGCACTACTCGAAAAAGGAGTTCGTCGACAAAAACCGCGAAATGCGGGTCAGACGCTCGATCCTGCTGATCGTGTTGGTCACGATCATCCCGAGCGTAGTGATCGGCTACCGGATCGTCAAACGCAGCCTTTTCGAAAACGACGTAAAACGATACGTGAATACGGTATTCCAGTTCCCGAAAACGAAGGTCATCGAACATACCGGCATTTACCGGCCCGACAACGGGGAGAGTTACGTGGAGATTTACCTGATCGGCGAACCGATCTCGGACGAAATGATCGAAAACGCACGACTGCAAATGCCGCAGTACAACCTGCGGGACGTCCGTCTGGTCGTCCGCCAAAGCGGCGAAACGGACAACCTGAATTTTTCGACGCTGCAAACCGGTTATCAGGAACTGCTATCCGAAAAAAACATTCGGATCAGGGAACTGGAAACGAAACTGTCGGCCTTTGCGACCGACACGCTGGCCGTCCGGGACATCACGGTCGAAATGCGCACGCTGGTGCCCGATCTGCACGACGTAACGCTTTCGAAAGCGGTGCGTTACAATACGGACAAAACGCCGGCCGACACGCTGGTGCTCTGCGTCATGCATCTGAACAAAGGAAAAAAACTCGCAGCCGGAGAACGGGAACGGATCGAGCAATGGCTGCGGGTACGAACCAAAACGGACAGTTTAAAACTATATACGGAATAAAATGCTGGATTACCGAGCAATATGCCTCAGCGCATGCGACCTGGCGCGCGAAGCGGGCGCCTACATCGCCGAACAGCGCAAAAGTTTCACGTTCGCGGACGTGGAGTTCAAAGGCGCGCAGAACCTGGTCTCATATGTCGACAAGCAGACCGAAAAGATGATCGTCGAACGGCTTCGCGAACTGACTCCCGACGCAGGATTCATCACCGAAGAAGGGACCGTGACCGCCGCCGTCGAAGGACAGCCGCTCAAATGGATCGTCGATCCGCTGGACGGCACGACCAATTTCGTGCACGATTTCTCGCCGTATTGCGTCAGCATCGCGCTGATGGACGAAGACGAGCTGACGGCGGGCGTGATTTACGAAGTGACCCGGGACGAACTGTTTTACGCCTGGCGCGGATCGTACGCCTATCTGAACGGGCAGCGCATCCGGGTTTCGGCGACCGACAAACTCGAAAACGCGCTGATCGCCATCGGATTCTCCTACGCGGCGCTGAACAAGACCGACGGGTTCGTGGACAGCCTCGTCCATTTTCAAAACACCACCAATGGAATCCGACGCGTAGGATCGGCCGCCGCAGACCTCGCTTATGTGGCCTGCGGACGCTGCGACGCTTTTTACCATACGGGACTCTCCCCGTGGGACGTAGCCGCAGGCGTTCTGATTGCCCGGCAGGCCGGAGCGCGGATCACCGACTATGCAGGCGGAGACGACTACCTGTTCGGACGGCAGATTATCGCTTGCACGCCGAACATTTACGAAGACTTCAAGCAAAAAGTACGATGACTACGGGCGGCAGGATACAATATGCGTTGCTGATGGGCGCATGCCGGATAACGGGCATGTTCCCGAACCGGCTGTTGTATCATGCGCTGGCCCCTTTCATCTGTTTCGTCCTGCACCGGATCGTCCGCTACCGGCTGACCGTCGTGCGCACGAACCTGTCGAACTCATTCCCGGAAAAAAGCGCAGCGGAACTCCGTGAGATCGAAACGAAATTCTACCGCCACCTGTCCGAAGTCTTCGTGGACACGATCAAACTCGCGACGATCTCGCGCAAGGAGATCCTCGAACGGATGGTTTACCGCGACGTGGAAGCGCAGGAAGAGGCCATGCGCGGACGCAACTGGATCTCGGCGATGTCCCACTACGGATCGTGGGAACTGACGATCAACTACGCCTGCCACAGCGACCACCGGGTACTGGCCGTCTACCGCCCGCTGCACAGCGAGGCGTTCGACCTCTTCTACCACAAAGCCCGATCCCGTTTCGGCACGCAGCCGGTTCCGATGAACAACATCCTGCAGGAAACGCTGAAATCCAAACGCAAAGGGGCCCGGCCGGTCAGTGTCGCGCTGATCGCCGACCAGACGCCGCCTTGGCACGAAATCAAGCACTGGTACCGGTTCCTGGGACAGGACACGCCATTTTTTTCGGGCGTGGAAAAAATGGCGTTGCGGTTGAAAATGCCGGTCTACTTCATGTATGTCCGCAAAACCTCGCCGCAGCATTACGAAGCGGAACTGCAACGAATCTACGACGGCGAAGAAGCGGTCGCTCCGCACGAAATCACCGAACGCTACATCAGCCGGCTCGAGGCGATGATTCGGGAAACGCCCGAATTGTGGATGTGGTCGCACCGGCGGTGGAAGCATAAAAAACCCGCGGATTACGACATCACCCATTCCGAAAAAGAAACCGAAGCCCGATAACCCGCCTATGAAACCGGTCAAAGTCGTTATCCTAAACTGGAACGGCCGTTCGCACCTCGAACGGTTCCTTCCGGTGCTGGTCGCCCGTACCCCCGGCGCAGACATCGTCGTCGCCGACAACGGATCGACGGACGATTCGGCGGATTTCATCCGGGCGCGGTTTCCGCAGGTTGAACTGCTGTTGCTGGATCGGAATTACGGCTTTGCCGAAGGATACAACCGGGCCCTGGCCCGGATCGAAGCCGACTACTGCGTCCTGCTCAATTCGGACGTCGAGGTGACCGAAGGATGGCTCGCTCCGCTGGTGGAACTGCTCGAACGGGACTCGGCGGCGGCGGCCGTCGCTCCCAAGATCCGTTCCTACGCCAATCCCGGCAAATTCGAATACGCCGGGGCCGCCGGCGGCTTCATCGATTTTTTGGGCTATCCGTTCTGCCGCGGGCGAATCCTCGACACGATCGAGTCCGACCGGGGGCAATACGACGCCCCGCGCGAAGTGTTTTGGGCGTCGGGAGCGTGTATGCTGGTGCGCAGCGAAGTATTCCGACGACTCGGCGGCTTCGACGGCGATTTTTTCGCCCACATGGAGGAGATCGACTTCTGCTGGCGGGCGCAACTGGCCGGATACCGGATCCGGGTCGAACCGCGCAGCACGGTGTTCCATGTCGGCGGCGGAACGTTGCCGAACAACAGTCCGCAGAAAATTTACCTGAATTTCCGTAACAATCTCTGCATGTTGTTCAAGAATCTGTCGCCCGGCACTTTCTGGCCGGTACTGTTCTCCCGGATGGTACTGGACGGTATGGCGGCGCTCGTGTTCCTCGTTCAGGGCCACCCCGACTTCTTTAAAAAAGTATTCCGGGCCCACATCGATTTTCACAGGCAGCGGAAATCGCTGCACGAAAAAAGACGTGCGATCCAACGGCACCGCGTCGCGCGCCCACACGGTATCCTGCGCAACAGCATCATCCTACTGCACGCCTTCGGCTACCGCACTTTCGACAAAGTCATGCGGTAGACCATGCTTATTCCCAGGTAAATTTCCTGCCGGAAATCCGCCTGCTTCCTATGCGCCAACCGTTAAGAGATTTCGGTCGAAATCGTCGAAACTGCGAATCACCCGGGCGACGCCGTCCAGTCGCGCCAGCACCGCAGGGTCCGTCGCCCCGGAATCCATTGCCACGATGTATCCGGCGCCGGCCCGCCGGGCGGCTTCGATCCCCGAAACGGCATCTTCGACGACCACGCAGCGAGACGGAGCAAGCCCGATCGTGCGAGCCGCTTTCAGGTAAATGTCCGGATTCGGCTTACCGGGCAGTGTTCCGTCGTCATAGACGATCTTTTCCGGATCGAACCAACGCTCCAAACCGAAACTACGGATGAAGAAGGTCACGTTGACGATCTCCGAAGCCGTCGCGATCGTACGGGGGATTCGACGCTCTTTGATCCAATCCAGCAATTCGACCGCTCCCGGAGCCAGGTGAAAACGCTCCCGGTCTTTCAAACACAGTTCCCGGTAAATCTCCTCTTTCTCGGCCATCAGCCGCAGCACTTCGTCGTCGGGCACGTCGCGTTCGAGCAAGTATTCGAAAATCGACTTGCCGCTGCGGCCGTGCATACGCCGCTGCATCTCCTGTTTCCCGAACGCCCGCCCGCGCAAACGCATCGAAATAATCTCCCACGACTCTTCCTGCTTGTCCGAATCGAAAAAAAGCGTGCCGTTGAAATCGAAAATGATCCCCGAATAGCCCGTTTTCATTTTTTCACCTTCTGTAATTGCCTTTAAATACGGTTTTGTTCCCCTTGCCGTCGGCCACAGTCAGCACCAGGACATGCGTCGTTTCCCGACTCCAACGGCCGTCGTCGAAATAGTGCGTCAGCGTAGCGGTCTTCGGGTCGTATTCGAACAAAGCCCATTTGCCGTCGATGGTCGCACTGTAAGAACCGATCCCCGAAAAATCGTCCGATATCTTAAACGACAGCGTTTTGCGAGACGCGAAGTCGTTGCCGCTCTTGAACTGCGGCGTAATCCGCGGAGCGACCGTGTCCACCGCAATGTAATACGTTCCGAAACTGCGCGTCTCGGTCGTCACGCGCCCCTCTTTCCAGGCTCCGCCGGCGGCGCTGCGACCGCCGTCGCGTCCGACCGTCGCAAGCAACGCTTTGCTACGCAGTTCCGCGGGCAGTTCCGACGCGTCGATGCTGACCGTCACCGCGCCCTGCAACGGCACGTCCGGCGTATGGATCGCATACAGCGGCGAGTAGGCGTATCTCTGCTTCGGCTTTTCCGAAAGATCCAACAGAATCGATTCGTAAAGCGCGCCCCGGGGAACCGACAGCGACAGGCCGCCTTGCTGATGGCGAAAATCTTTCGTCCAGTCGACCGGAATCCCGTCCGGAACGACCTGAGGCGCCGACAACCCCCGAACGACCCGGAAAGCGAGCCGCGACGCATTGCCGCAATCGTCCGTCAGTTCGATCCCGACCTCGTGACGACCGTCGTCGTCGAGCGTCAGCAAGCCGTTTCGCACCGTCTTACGGTACACCGGCAGGCGGTTGTTCGGCAATTTGTAAAGCCGGTAAACCCCGTTGCGCGTAGCGCGGGACTGCGGATAGAGCGCCGCCGCGTAACAATAGCGCCCCACGTCGAACCCGATCCGATCGACGACCATCGAAAAAGCCGGCTTACCGTCGTAAGTCACGTCGAAAGCGTAAACGCCCATCGGGTTGTCGGTGCCGTTCTTCTTCTCCTCGGCCTCGACGGCAAAATACCCGTTGCGGGCGACACGCAACGCGGCCGTATCGAGCAGCGTATAATTTCCCCGCGCATCGCGGCGCACCGAAAGTTTCCAGCGCACCGTATGTACCGGAACACCCTGAACCGTGTCGACCCCGATGTAATAAAGCACGACCGGTTTCGGCGGAATCGTATCCCTAACCTGCAACATGCCGCGCGCAAGCAGGTTCAGCGGACGCTGCGAATCGGTTTCGCGCACTTCCAGATGCAGGTGCGGGCCGCCCGAAGAACCCCGGTTGCCCGACAGGGCGATCTGTTCGCCCTGCTTGAAAACGAATTTGCCGGCAGGCGGCGTAACATCCACAGCGAACGATTTGCGAACATACTGTATCTCATGGATATACCGCTCGATCGAGTCCGAAAAACGTTCCAGGTGACCGTAAACGCTCGTCGTGCCATTCGGATGATTTATGTAAAGGGCCTTGCCGAATCCGGACGGACTGACGGCGATGCGGACGACCGTGCCGTCGGCAATCGCACGGATCGGCTTGTTGATTACGCCCTGGGTCTTGACGTCGATGCCCGAATGGAAATGGTTGCCGCGCAACTCGCCGTAATTGGCCGACAACAGCACCGGAAAAGAGACCGGCGAAACGAACCCGAACTCGGTAGCCATCGCCGGATGCGGCGTATACTGAGCCGGCAACGCGCCGGCATAACAGACTGCCGCCGACAAAACAATCCATTTTTTAATCCTGCTCAATTTGCTATTTCTCATCTTCAATCATTTTTTACATATTCCCCGTCGCCAACCAGCCGGTCGACCAAATCGCCCACCGTTTCGAAATCGAAACCGAGTCCGACGCCATAACGCAACAACTTGCCGCGCAATTCGTAACCGTTGCGGGCCCGGATCGCTTGCATCTTCCGGCGCAATTGCTCTTCGAGCTTACCGCGCATAAACTGCGGATCGACCTGACGAAGGGCCTCTTCGATCAACATTTCGGGAATCTGTTTCGCCCGCAACGCCGCGCGGATCTTGTAAACGCCCCAACGGCTCAGACCGGTCTTTTCCCGGACATAGGCCTCGGCGTAGCGCCGTTCGTCAATAAACCTTTCGCGCAGCAGCGTATCGACGATCCGCTGCCGGTCAGCCTCCGCAACGCCCCACCGAACAAGCGACCGACGGGCGTCCGACACGGCTACTTCGCTTTTGGCGCAACGGTACATCAGCATCCTCAAAGCCTGTTCCGGCGTTTTCGTTCTTTTTACTTCCATACGGCCTCCGTTATTCTCGGCTTTCCGAACAGGTCGGCCGTCAGTTTCACATCCGCATAACCGAGCGAGCCGAGCAGCGCGGTCACTTCGTCCCCGAAACGCTCGTTGATCTCGAACCAAAGCGCTCCGCCGGGCGCCAGCAAACTCCTCCCCCGTTCGGCGATTACGCGGTAAAACAGCAACGGATCGTCATCGCCGACGAACAGCGCGCGGTGCGGCTCGTGCTTCAGTATGTTCGGACGCATCCCGGCTTTCTCGCCGAGGGTCACATAAGGCGGATTGCTGACCACCAGATCGAATCGCCCCCCGGGTTGCCGCGTCAGGATGTCGCAGCATTCGAAACGGACGCGGCCGCCGCAAAGGCTTCCGTTTCGCCCGGCGACGGCCAGCACCGTCTCGGAAACGTCGATCCCCGTCACTTCGGCGTCGGGCAGTTCCGCCGCAAGCGTCACGGCGATGCAACCGCTTCCCGTCCCGACGTCGAGAATCCGCATTCCGCTGCGTCCTTTGTATCGGTCGACGATGCGACGCACCATCTCCTCGGTCTCCGGACGCGGAATCAGCACCCCTTCGCGGACGGCGAACTTCCTGCCGAGAAAATAGGCGAACCCGGCAATATACTGGGCCGGGCGACAGTCGCGTATCTCGGCCAGGATGTCGGGCAGGTCTTCCCGGTCGGGACAAGGAGCGTCCGGCTCGACGATCACATCGGTAAACCGCATACCCAGCCGTCCTTCGCAAACGAACGCTGCGAACGCCCTCGCCTCCCGCCGGTCGTAAACGCCGGCGGCGGCATCGTATATACAGTCCCACAATTCGCGTCGGGTCATAGTCGCTCTTTTGACGCAAAGATACAAAAACCGGCTGCGCCGGAAAACAAAAAATCCGGTCGGCGGCCAGGTTTTTCACTCTTTTTCTTCATTCGGAACCATAATATGCTAAATTTGTACGTTCCTTTAAAAGTGAAACCAAATGACGTTAAACACAGATCGGATCCATGAGAAACAAACTGATGCTTCCGTTGCTGGCATGTACCCTTTTGAGTATGAATAGTTGCGGAAATAAAAACAACGACGACAGCGTATCGCTCGATTACGAGAAATACGTCCTCGCGAACGGCCTCGAGGTCGTTCTTCACCACGATGACTCCGACCCGGTAGTGTCGGTGGCCATCCAGTATCACGTAGGCAGCAACCGCGAAAAGCCGGGCAAAACCGGTTTCGCGCACTTCTTCGAACACATGCTGTTCCAGCGCTCCGAAAACCTGCCGCGCAACGCCTTTTTCCAAAAAATCGACGCGATGGGCGGAACGTTCAACGGCGGCACGAGCAACGACGGCACCGTCTACTACGAAACCGTCCCGCGCGATGCGTTGGAAAAAGTGCTGTGGATGGAGTCCGACCGGATGGGCTATTTCATCAACACGGTGACCGAAGGCGGACTGAAACGCGAAATCGACGTCGTATCGAACGAAAAACGACAGGGCGAAAACGCTCCGTACGGACTGGCTTTCGACCTGGTGTTCAAAAACCTGTTCCCCGAAGGACATCCGTACAGTTGGACGGTGATCGGCGAAATTCCCGATTTGAGAAGCGCGACCGTCGAAGACGTCAAGGAGTTCTACGAACGGTATTACCTTCCGGGCAACGCCACGTTGGTCGTCGCCGGCGATTTCGACCCGGCTCAGACCAAAGCGCTGATCGAAAAATATTTCGGGGAGATTCCCGCCCGGCCCGTTCCGGAGGCCCCGAAAACATGGAACGTCGAACTCGACGCGACGCGCAAAATTTCTTACGAGGACACGTTCTGCAATGCGCCGATGCTGATTCTCGCCTACCCGGGCGTCGAAGCCTACCACCGGGACGGTTATGCGCTCGACTTTTTGACGAACTTGCTCGCCGGAGATAAAAAATCCCCGCTGTACAAAGTACTCGTCGAGGAGCGCAAACTGGCGCCCGAAGTGGAGATGTTCAACTACCAGCTCGAAATATCAGGCATGATCGTATTCGACGCCAAGACATTCCCCGGCGTAAAACTGGACGACGTGAAGGCCGCTTACGACGAAGCGCTGGCGCGTTTCGAGCGGGACGGCATCGACCCGAAAGACCTCGAACGGTATAAGATCACCGAAGAGACACGCACCTACAACCGGCTGACTTCGACCAACGGCAAGGCGCTCGCCATGGCGCACGACAACGTATTCGGCGGAACGCCCGACCGGATGCTAAAAGAACTCGACGCTTACCGCTCCGTAACGGCGGACGACGTAATGCGCGTCTACGAAAAATACGTCAAAGGCCGCAACCTACTCGCCGTCAGTATCTACCCGGAAGGAGAAGCCTCTCTGGCGCTGACCGGATCGACACAGATAGCACCCGAGCAGGAGACGATCGGCGAGCAGCAGATGAACGCCGAATCGGGAGCCGTCGCAGACGATCCGTACGAAAAAACGCCGTCGCGGTTCGACCGCAGCGTCGAACCGGACCTGCTGCCTAACACGCCCGAACTGAAAATCCCGGAAATATGGAGCGCAGTGCTCGGCAACGGAATGACGGTCAAAGGGATCGAATATTGCGAACTGCCGCTCGTGAATTTCACGATCGAACTGAACGACGGTATGCTGCTCGACGATCCGGACAAGGTGGGAGTCGCCTACCTGACCGCACAGATGCTCAACGAAGGCACCGCTTCGCGGACGCCCGAAGAACTCGAAGACGCGATCGGGCAACTCGGCGCCCAGATCCGGGTCGCCGCCGCGCGCGAATCGATGACCGTCTCCGGAAATTGCCTGAAGCGGAACTTTTCGCAGGTCATGGCGCTGGTCGGAGAAATGCTGCTGTCGCCGCGCTGGGACGAGAAATCGTTCGCCGTGGTCAAAGAGCGGGCGCTCGACAACATCCGCCAGCGCAGTACCGAACCCAAAGCGATCGCATCGGACGTATTCAACAAAGTCATTTTCGGAGCGAACAACATTCTTTCGAACAACGTGACCGGAACCGAGGCGTCCGTACAGACGATCACGCTGGACGACCTGAAAGCGTTCTATGCGGCCCACTTCACGCCAAAAGCGGCCCGAATGAGCTTCGTCGGAGGACTGACCCGCCCGGAAGTCGAACGGGCGCTGGCTCCGCTGACCGAAAAATGGGAAGCGACAGCGGTCAGCATACCGCTGATCGACGGTAATGCGGCGCGACCGGCCGCCAAGGTCTTTTTTGCGGACTACCCCGGCGCCCGCCAGTCCTACGTTATCGTCGGATCGAAAGCCATGCCCATCGCCGATCCGGACGCCTACCCGGCCGTGATCGTCAACGACAAACTCGGCGAATCGGCGGGCAGTCTGCTGTTCGAAATCCTGCGCCTGCAGCACGGATATACTTACGGGGCCTATTCAGGGTTTTCACAAGGCAACCTGATCAACACGTTCCAGGCGTGGTCGAGCGTACAGGCGACCGTCACGCAGGAATCGCTGACCTTGCTGCGCGACATTCTGAAAAACTACGGGACGGATTACTCGCAGCAGTGGCTCGACCATTCGAAAGAAGCCATGCTGCGCACGATGAACGGCGCCCTCGAAACGCCTAACGCACAGCTAAACATGCTGCGCACGATCGTGCTGTTCGGCCTGCCGGACGATTACGTCAAACAGCGCGAAAACACGCTGAAAACGTTTACGCTCGACCAGGCGAAAACCGTGATCGGAAAGTACCTGAACTTCGACGACATGACCGTCGTCGTCGTGGGCGACGCCAAAACGCAGTTGGAAGGGGTGAAATCCCTCGGACTGGGCGATCCGGTGCTGGTCGATTTCAGCGGACGGCCGATCCGGTAAACGCTCCCTTTACCAAACGACGAAGCCGTTCCCATTGCGGAAACGGCTTCGTCGTTTTCGTAACCCCGGATCAATACCCGATCGTAAAACGTTCGCGGTGGTGCATCTCTTTCTCCAGTTCATCGATCATCGCCACGGCATAGTCCTCTACCGATATCCGGCTCTCTCCGGAAACGCTACGGATCAGGTCGTCCTTGCCCAGCCTGAATTTTCGGGTGCGTTCGCCCGGAACGAGGTTGGCGGCCGGACTGAAAAAGACCCAATCCAGCTCCTTTTCCGGGATCAGGTACGAATAGTAGACCTCGGCCAGTCCCTTGACGCCCGGAGCGAACGCTTCCGGAACACCCCGGTCCATCACGCGCACCCCCGGCGCAACGTACAGGCTTCCGGCCCCGCCGACGATCAGCAACCGACGGACGCCGGCTTCCTTCACGCTCCGGATAATAAGCGGGTAAACCCGCAACGTTTCCCGATAGATATCCGGGTTCCGCCAACCCGGATTGTACGCGCTGATCACGGCATCGCTGCCGGAAACCGCTCCTGCAAGGAATTGCCGGTCGGAAACGTCGCCGGAGACGACTTCGAGTTCGGGTCGGCGGACGGTCATTTTCTCGGGATGGCGCACGATCGCCGTCACCCGGAATCCCCTTTCCAGCGCTTCGCTCAAAATGGCCGAACCGACGAATCCGCTCGCACCGATAATCACAACTTTTTTCATAATCATTCCGTTTTTTCGAAGTATAACGAGATAAACCGCTTCGAACGCGACTTTCCCGGCCGCAGGCGGTTCCCCTTTCGCTACGGAATACCAAATGTTTGCCAAAATGAAAAAAACAGGGAAAATTCCGGAATTTCGTCCGGCCCGGAACGAGAATTACCGGCCGACCGATCCGAAAAACAACCGCCGGATCGCATAGGCCAACGTCACCTGGTGATAGTCGTATTGCGAGGCCAGTCGTTTCCGGTAAGGGGCGATGTGCCGGCTCAGGTATCCCGGAAGCACGGAAAACGGAGCCAGCAACCGCTCGATCGGAATATCGCCGTACAGGTCGTGCAATCCCTCGTTGATCCGGAATTTGCGCGTATAACCGGTCGCACGCAGCAACCGCGACAGGACGGACGGCGGGACGGCTTCGATGATCCGGCGGCTCAACGGTTTGGACGCACGCGGCGGACAAAGTTCGTTTTCGAACGGGATACCCTTCAGCTTCGCATCCAACCAACCGTGTTTCTCGCCGTAAAAAAAGAAGCTCCGGTTCAGTTTGGCCGGCACGTCCATATCCTGCCAAAAAGCGGTCAGGTCGTTATCCCACCACGGAGTGCGCCATCCGTAACCGAAAAATTCGTATACCCTCAGGCTGTGCATGATAAACTTGGCCTGCCGCTCTTGCCAGTCGAAACATTCCGGAAAACCGTTCGACGAAACGCCCGTATCGTTCAGTATCCGCCCGATTTCGCGTTGCAGCGCACGATCCGGCCGCCGGGAACCCCAATTAGAGAAATGCCTCTGCACGGCTTCCGCCGCCTGTGTCGACGTCTGGATAGCGCAAACCTGCGGGGTCAGGTGGCTGCCCGCCAGAAAATCGAGCGTATGTCCCGGAACGAACAGATCGCCGCGCTGTAGAATGCCGCGCCGGCCGAGTTCGTAAACAGCCGCGAAATCCTGCGTATGAGGCATACTCGACGCGCAACAGGACGCGAAACGGAAATACCGATCGAGCAATCCCTGCTCCCGGATCGCATCGAACAGTCCGCGCGTATACTCTACGAAATGCCATTCGTACCCGAACGCTTCGGCCACTTCGCGACTCAGGCGAGACTGCGGGTTTTCCGGAACGCCGTACGAATAGCAAACGACGTTACGGATACCGGCCTTATACAAATAATTGACAATCAAACGGGAGTCATGTCCCCCGCTCAACGGGACGATCCAGTTTCGCACGTCGGGGGCGCTCTCGGTCATCCGCCGGATCGCCTGCGCGAAAAGCGTATCCGCTGTCCGTACCCCTTCCGCCGGGTCGGGCGTCACGTTCATTTTCGGATCGTAAAGGAAATAGCGTTCGGATTCCGTCTCCGCATCCCGCAGGCGGACTATCTCGGCAGCCTGCACGGCAAAAATGTCCCGGAACACCGTCCGCTGTCCAATGACGAAACCCGACAGAAGAAACTGCTCCATTGCCCCGGAATCGATTTCCGGTTGCATTCCGGTATCTTCCATCGCCCGCAGCAGGTCGTCCGTCACCAGCCATGCGTCCCGGAACCGGGTCCGGCACAACGGAAAAGAACGAAGTCGGTCGGTCGCCGCACACAATGCGCCGTCCCGCTGTAAGACGATGGCAAAACAGCCGTTCAACTCCCGAACGAACTCCCCGAAGGCGCCGGCATCCGCAGCCGCGGAAGCGACCAGTCTACAGAAAGCGGCCCCTTCGTAAACGGCATCCCGGTAACGGACATTTCCCTTCACGCAAACCATACCGGCGTCATGCTGCTCGGTAAACCAGTCCAGGCCGTAAAGCAAGATACGATTTTTCGTAGCGGAGACGGTTCGCATTTCCGGTCAGTTTACCGAAGGCAGGAACGAATATTCGCGCGAATACTCCATCATCTGACCGGCATAGTCGTCGGTATATTCGACATTGACGTCGACGATCTCCCCGTTTTCCATGACCGGTTGGTAAACCGGATTGACAAAGCCGCTGTAAGGCGCCAGACCGAGCTTTTGATAACGGTCGAGCACTTCTTTATGCAACTCGGGATCGATCTGCACAGCGTAGGTTTCGACCAACTCCCGGCCGCTCTCGAAATCGCCGGTGCTCTTGATCCGCTGGATCTCCTTCAGCAGTTCGCCGAAAAGCCCCCTCAATTTCTGATAATCGTTCACCACGATATAGGTTTTCCCGTCTTTCACCGCTTTTTCGACGACCCGCTCGTCTTTGCCTTTCTCATAGCACCACTCGGCGATCAGCTTCCGATTGCGCATGTGCGCCTCCTCGACCGTCTTGCCCGGCTCGATCCGCGCGAACTGGGTCATCATTCCGTTCATCATGTAAACGGCATACTCCGTCTTGGCCACGTCGAACGACGGAACGAGTCCCAGTTCGACCATTTTCGGATCGCCCAGATAGTACAGCGCGAACAGGTCGGCGCGCGCCTCTTCCAGCGTCGAAGAGTAATTTTTCAGTTCGTCGCCCTTCACGCCCGGCGCCAGTTGTCCCGAACCGTGTCCGAGGCACTCGTGCAGATCGGTATGCAAGTCGTCGGCCAGCGAGCCGTACTTTTTATGTAGTTCGATCGTCTCCGAATCGAATATGAACTCTTCGTCGAAACCGTTACCCTTGGCAGCCTCCGCATAAGCGGACGTGATATTGCCGACGGTCACCGATTTGGAACCGTGATCGCGGCGGATCCAGTCTGCATTCGGCAGGTTGACGCCGATCGGCGTGGCCGGATAACAGTCGCCGCCAAGTATGGCGGCGGTAATTACCTTTGCCGAAACGCCTTTCACCTCTTTTTTCCGGAACTGTTCGTCGACCGGGGAATGATCCTCGAACCACTGGGCGGCTTCGCAGATGATCTTCGTCCGTTCGGTCGCATCCTCGTCCCGGAAGTTCACCATGCTCTCCCACGAACCGCGATACCCCAGCGGATCGCCGTAACTCTCGATAAAACCGTTCACGAAATCGACTTTAGAGGCCGTATCCCCGACCCACAAGATGCTGTACTTATCGAATTGCTTCAGATCGCCGCTCTTATAAAAAGCGATCAGCGCATCGATCGTTTCCTTCTGACGGCCCACAGCCACCTCCGAAGCCTTCTGCAACCAGTAAACGATCTTTTCGATCGCCGGAGAATACATGCCTCCCACTTTCCAAACCTGCTCCACTAACCGTCCGTCGCCGCCTTTGACCAACTTGCTGTTCAATCCGTAGGAAACCGGCGTCCGGTCGTTCGGGTCCATCCGGGCGGCATAAAACTCCTCGACCTCTTGCTGGGAGACCCCTTCGTAATAATTGTTGGCCGACGCCCGGATAATATCTTCTCCGGCAGCGAGATTCACCCGTTTGGGCATCACCTCCGGGTCGAAAACGACCGGTTTGATCTCGGCTATCACCCGTTCCACGGAACCGAAATCCATCGGAAAATCCGTTTTCGGCGTACCGGCTACCAACTCGTCGAAATAGGCCTCGGTAAATTCCGGCCGAAACTTGTCGGTCGAATAATGATGGTGGATGCCGTTGGCGAACCACACTTTCTTAAGGTATTTCTCGAACTGCTTGAAACGCGGATCTTTCCGATCGCCGGCATATCCCTGATAGATGGCTTCCAGCGTACGGCGGATCCGCAGGTTGTAACGCCCGTTCTGGTCGAACAAAATGTCGCGCCCGCTCAGAGCGGCCTGACTCAGGTAATAGATCAGCAACTTCTCGTTCAGGGCAAGCGTATCGAACCCCGGAACCCGGTATTTCAGCACCCGGATGTCGTCGAAGCGGTCCGCCACCCAATTGAATTTTTCTTCGGTTATCTTTTTCCGGCATCCCCCGACGCCCGCAGCAAGTATCGTCATAAGTAAAACAGTAAAGATTCTTTTCATAAAAGAAAACTTAGGTTCTTCGCAAAGTTACAACCTTTTTCCCGAAAAAATTAGATTATTATAAGCAATTTTCTACCTTTGTGCCGTTAAAATAAAGGCGGTAATATCGCCTGAAAAAACGATTTCGATGAAAGTTTTCACAAGGAACGCAGCGCTTTCCGACGAACTGAAACGGCACCCGGGCACGTGCGGTTTCGTCCCGACGATGGGAGCGTTGCACAACGGGCACTTGTCGCTGGTCGAACAGTGCCGGCGGGAATGCGACACGGTCGTCGTCAGCATTTTCGTCAATCCGACCCAGTTCAACGACCCGAACGATTTGAAAAACTACCCGCGAACCGTGGAAGCCGACCTGGCACTGCTCGAAAAAGCGGGCGCCGACTTCGCGCTGACCCCTTCGGTAGAAGACATTTATCCGGAAAAAGACACGCGAGTATTCGATTTCGGGCTGCTGGACAAGGTGATGGAAGGCGCGCACCGACCGGGGCATTTCAACGGCGTAGCCCAAGTGGTGAGCCGCCTGTTCGACATCGTCCGCTGCGACAAGGCCTATTTCGGTGAAAAGGATTTCCAGCAGATCGCCGTGATTCGGGAATTGGTACGTCAGTGCGACTACCCGCTGCAAATCGTCGCATGTCCGATTGTCCGCGACACCGACGGACTGGCGCTCAGTTCGCGCAACGCGCTGCTGACACCCGCACACCGGGCCGCCGCGCCGCTGATCTACAAAGCTCTGAAGGAAGGGGTCGAAAGCGCGCGCAGCATGTCGGTGGACGAAATGAAACGCCGGGTCGTCGAACGGATCGACGCCGACCCGCTGCTGCAAGTCGAATATTTCGAAGTGGTCAACGCCGATACGCTGGAAGGGATCGACCGGTGGAGCAACACGTTCCCGATGCGCGGCTGCATCGCCGTCCAGGCCGGCAACGTGCGGCTGATCGACAATATCGCGATCTTGTAACAGGATGGTATATAAACGCTTATAATAACACGCAAACGACTGCGGCCTAAGAAAATCGCACGAGGCCGATAAAAGATTGGGGATTTAAATATATTTGTTAAATTTGCCGATCGGTAACATGTTTTTATCAGGAGAACTGCGGCCTACGCCGCACTAACTAATTGGGGAACAAAGCAATGCAGATAGAGGTATTCAAGTCCAAGATACACCGGGTGACCATAACCGAGGCCAACCTCAGTTATGTGGGGAGTATCACCATCGACGAGGATTTGCTGGATGCTGCCAATATGATCGCCGGGGAGAAAGTTCAGATCGTGAACGTCAACAACGGGGAACGTCTCGAAACTTATATCATCAAAGGGGAGCGCGGCAGCGGAGCCGTGTGCCTGAACGGGCCGGCGGCGCGCCGTTGCGTAGTCGGCGACGTAGTGATCATCATCTCGTACGCGCTGATGGACTTCGAAGAAGCCAAAACGTTCAAGCCGTGGGTCGTTTTTCCCGACACGGAGACCAACAGGCTGATCAAATAGGTTTCCGGCGAAAACGCCTGTTCGGCACAGACCGATTCCGACATACGCCGTCTGCATGAATTTCGTGTGCAGAAAAGGAGTATCGTCGGTTTTTGTTTGCCGTTTTTTCGTTAACTTTGGATACTGAAACGTTACAGGAAATATCATGTCGATTGCCGAAAAAATCACCGGGCTCCGCGCGGCGCTGCCGCAACACGTGGAACTGATCGCCGTATCGAAAACCTATCCGCCGTCAGCCGTTCTGGAAGCCTACCGGGCCGGGCAACGCGCTTTCGGAGAAAACCGCCCGCAGGAACTCGTCGAGAAGTACCATGCCCTGCCGAAGGACATCCGATGGCATCAGATCGGCGGCCTGCAATCCAATAAAGTCAAATACATCGCCCCGTTTGTCGCGATGATCCATTCGGTGGAATCGGCGAAACTGCTGGACGTGATCCAGAAAGAAGCGGTCAAAAACGACCGGACGATCGATGTCCTGCTCGAAATACGCATCGCACGGGAAGCGTCGAAACACGGATGGAGCGAGAAAGACCTGATCGACTACCTGCAAACGGGCGCCTACCGGAACCTGAACTCCGTTCGTTTCCGGGGACTTATGGGCGTCGCGACCCATACCGAGGATCAAGAGACGATCCGCGCCGAATTCACCCGTCTGCACGAATTGTTCGTCAGGTTGGGAAACGAGTATTTCGACCGCGATTTCGATACGCTTTCGATGGGCATGACCTCCGATTATCCGATCGCCGTCTCATGCGGCAGCACGATGGTGCGTATCGGAAGCTACATCTTCGGAGCGCGCAACTACCTATAAGACAAAAATGTCATAAAAACATCCGGATTCAAAGCTACTTGATCCGCAGACGCCGGCCGAGCTTCAGCACGGTTTTCGGAGTGATGTTATTCAGGCGGCATATCTGACTGACCGAAACGCCGTATTTAAGCGCCAGCCGACCGAGAATATCGCCCTGTTTGATCGTATGGTAAACGGCGTTGCTGGAACTGACGGTCGCCGTTTTAGTCTGTTGCTCCTCCTTTTTCTGGGCGGCGGCGATCCGTTCCAGAATGTCGCCGGAGGCAGTATCCCCTTCCGCAGAAGCCAGCAACGGAAAGTCGTCGTCGTCCTCTTCCAGAATTTCCGAAGCGCGGGAATGAATGTTGAAGAACTGTTTTTCGAGGGCGAAAGTCTGGTATTTCAACTGCCCCGTCTGGAAATCGACGATAAATTCGGGATCGAAGGTCTGATCGCAGTAACGCATTTCGAAATGCAGATGCGGTCCCCGGCTGCGCCCGGTCGAACCGCAGAATCCGATTACCTGCCCGCATTTAACGTAATCGTTCACCTTGACATTGAGCTTCGAAAGATGAGCATGCCAGGTTTCCAGGCCATTTTCATGCCGGACGATCACCAGATTCCCGAAACCGCCCGTATTGTACTTCGCATAACGAATTTTGCCGTCGAACGCGGCGTAAATCGGTTCGCCGATCTTCAGCGGAATATCCACGCCGTTGTGGTTGCGGCGGCCGCGCGGGCCGTATTTCGACAGCACCGAGCCGACTACCGGAGCTTTGAATCCGGACAGATCCTTTACCAGATTCAGATCCACCACCGACGGTAGATCCTCGTAAGCGATGCTTTTATAAGCGAAAACCTGCGAGGTATCCCAATACTGCATATAGACCGGCAGCGAATCTCGCACTTTCAGCGCGGGACGGTAGTAACGCCAGGTATTATTGCTGAAAATAATGATCCGGGTTTCGGGATCGTCGGTCGCCAGCGTATCCAACGGCTGCTGCGGCAGATCTTCGATGTGCAACGTCGCCGGAACGACCGGACGGCGCCTGCGCGATTGGCCGTGGAGCGTGGCTGCGGTCAAAACAAATAACAGGGATACCGTTATCAGATATCTGAAATTCATGCTCGTTCGGAATTATATCGTTACAAAACTAACAATAATTTCCGACAATTCGGCATTTTTCGAAAGGCTGATACCCTCCGTGCGCGAGAAAGCCGTTCCTCTCCCTCAGCGGACTCCGGAACAAAAGGTCAGCTCCCGGCAGTTCAGGCCACCATTTCGGGCACCCGGATAATCTCCATGCCCTTCTGTATGGCCGCTTCGTTAGCGGGGATCAGCGACGCCATCCGTTCCGGCAGCGATTTGGCCAGTCCCCGGAAAACGTTGTCGAGCGATACGACCGGCTTCACTTTCAGGTAGCCGCCCAGGATCATCGTATTGAAAACGCGTATGTTGCCCAGCCGGGCAGCCTCTTCGGTCGCCGGAATCGCATACACCCGGATATCCTTGCGCTGCGGTGGGCGCACCACCCCGTTCGGATCGTAAATCAGCACGCCGCCCGGCTTGACACGCGGTTCAAACTTATCCATGCTCTGCTGGTTCAGGATGATCGCCGTATCGTAATCGTGTACGATCGGCGAACTGATCTGCCGGTCGCTCAGGATCACCGTCACATTGGCAGTTCCGCCGCGCATTTCCGGGCCGTAAGACGGCATCCAGCTCACTTCGAGTCCCTGCATCACGCCCGAGTAGGCGAGAATTTTGCCCATCGACAGCACGCCCTGTCCGCCGAAACCGGCTATGATAATCTCTTCTTTAAACATATCTCTACGATTAAACGCGTTCGGTAAACAAATTATTATCCTTTGATATCCCCCAGCGGATACAGCGGCAACATGTTCTGCTCCATCCACCGGTTCGCCTCGGTCGGCGACATTTTCCAGCCCGAATTGCAGGTCGCTACGAATTCGACGAACGACAGCCCTTTCCGCTGCATCGAATTCTCGAAGGCCTTACGCAACGCCTTTTTCGCTTTACGGACGGCACCGGGGGTGTGGACGCTCTGCCGCGTCAAGTAGCACACCCCGTCGAGATGCGCCAACATATCGGCCACCTTGAACGGGTAACCGTGCAACTGCGGATCGCGTCCTTCGGGAGTCGTCACGGTCTTCATGCCAAGCAGCGTCGTCGGAGCCATCTGCCCGCCGGTCATGCCGTAGATCGCATTGTTGACATAGATGATCGTGATGTTCTCGCCGCGGTTGCACGCGTGGATCGTCTCGCCGGTTCCGATCGCGGCCAGGTCGCCGTCGCCCTGGTACGTAAAGACCAGCTTCGACGGATTCAGCCGTTTGATCGCCGTAGCTACCGCCGCCGCGCGCCCGTGCGCCGCTTGCACCCAATCGATATCGACGTAGTCGTACGCCAGCACCGCGCAGCCCACCGGCGTAATGCCGATCGCGTCGTGCTCGACCTGCATTTCGTCGATCACTTCGGCGACCAGTTTGTGGATCGTTCCGTGGCTGCACCCCGGACAGAAGTGCATCACGGCATCGGTCAGCAGCCGGGGCTTCGCATAGACCCGGTTTTCCGGGATCAATTTTATTTCAGATTCAGCCATAAACTTCTACTTTAACGAAAAATTCTTTTTCAGCGCCTCCAGCACCTCGCTCGGCGAATGCACCACGCCGCCCGTGCGCCCGAAATGGAATACCGGAACGCGACACCGGGCGGCCAACTGCACGTCCTCGATCATCTGCCCGGTGCTCATTTCGACCGACAGGAAACCTTTGACGCGCTGCGACAGTTCGTCGATCGCTCCGGTCGGGAACGGATAGAGCGTAACCGGCCGTAGCAGTCCGACTTTCAGTCCCTCCTCGCGAGCCAGCTCGACCGTTTTCTGGGAAATACGCGCGGAAGACCCGTAAGCGACCAATACGTAATCGGCATCGTCGCACTGCACGGCCTCGTAGCGCACCTCGTTTTCGCGGATCGTCCGGTACTTTTCGGACAGTTTCAGGTTGAACCGCTCCTGGCGCAGCGGATCGAGTTCGACGGACGTAACGATGTTCCGTTTGCGGTCGGCCGGCTTGCCGGTCGTAGCCCAGCCGCCCCAGTGTTCGGCAATATAGGCGTCGCTCCAGCGCGGCCGGGGTTCGGTCAGCATCACTTTCTCCATCATCTGGCCGATCACGCCGTCCGACAGAATCATTACCGGATTGCGGTACTTGAACGCCAGTTCAAAACCCAGCGGTACGAAATCGTACATCTCCTGCACCGAATTGGGAGCCAGCACGATCAGGTGGTAGTCGCCGTGGCCGCCGCCCTTGACTGCCTGAAAATAGTCGGCCTGCGACGGCTGGATCGTCCCGAGCCCCGGCCCGCCGCGCGATACGTTCACCACCACGCACGGCAGTTCGGCGCCGGCCAGGTAACTGAGCCCCTCGCACATCAGGCTGATACCCGGACTCGACGACGAGGCCATCACCCGCCTACCGCAGGCCGCGCCGCCGTAAAGCATGTTCACCGCCGCCACTTCGCTCTCGGCCTGCAACACGACCATACCGGTCGTCTCCCACGGCCGCATCGCGGTCAGCGTTTCCAGTATTTCGGACTGGGGCGTGATCGGATAACCGAAATAGCCGTCGCAACCGCAGCGCACGGCGGCTTCGGCCACCACTTCGTTCCCTTTCATCAATCGTATCTCTTCCATACCTCCTTCCTTATAAATCAAACTCCCGGATTTTTTGCCGGTAAACCGTAATACAACAGTCGGGACATACCAGCGCGCACGACGCGCAACCGGTACAGGCGTCCGGATCGACCATCCGCGCGTAATTATATCCCTTCGCATTCACTTCGGCCGCCAGATCGAGCACCCGCATCGGACACGCCTCGACACACACCCGGCAACCCTTGCAACGGTCGCGCTCGATCACTACGGTTCCTTTGATTTTAGCCATATCCAATTTTTAATTTCAGTCAAAAATAGTACGCCGGACTGCAAAACGGAGACGCTTTCCGGACTTTGCTACGACACCAAAAATGACGCTGCGGCAGGGTTTCCCGCTTGCACTCAGCCGGGTACCGAACAAAAAAACAGGAGGCTTAACGCCCCCTGTTTTCGGTAAAAAAGTATTTTCAGCCCGATTATTCCAACGAATGGATCACCAGTCCCGAACGCAGTTTCGGTTCGAACCAAGTCGTTTTCGGAGGCATGATATTGCCCGTATCGGCGATGTCGATCAGTTGCTTCATCGACACCGGATAGAGGGCGAAAGCCACCTGCATTTCACCGCTGTCGACGCGGCGCTGCAACTCGCCCAACCCGCGGATACCGCCGACGAAGTCGATCCGCTTGTCGGTGCGCAGGTCTTTGATGCCGAGCAGTTCGTCGAGCACGAGGTTCGACAGGATCGTCACGTCGAGCACGCCGATCGGATCGTTATCGTCGTACGTCCCGGCCTTGGCCGTCAGGCTGTACCAGCGGCCGCCAAGGTACATCGCGAAATTATGCAACTCGGTCGGATGATAGATTTCCGTACCTTTGTCCTCCACTGCAAAACTTTTCTCGAGCGCCGCGAGCAACTGCCCGGGCGTCAAGCCGTTCAGATCTTTTACGAGGCGGTTGTAATCGATGATCTTCAATTGACTGTCCGGAAAAATAACGGCCAGAAAAAAACAATACTCCTCGTCTCCGGTATGCGCCGGATTGGTCTTCATCTTCTCCTGCCCGACCCGCGCGGCGGCGGCCGTACGGTGATGCCCGTCGGCCACGTACAACGCCGGAATTTGTTCGAAAATCTCGGTAATCCGTCGCTGCACGGCCGGATCGTCGATCACCCAGAACTGATGGCGAAACCCGTCGGCTGCAGTGAAATCGTATTCGGCCGCGTTGTTTTCCACCACTCCGCGCACGATCATATCCATCTCGGTATCGGCCGGATACGAGAAGAATACCGGTTCGATATTGGCATTCTGATTGCGCACGTGGATCATCCGGTCTTCTTCTTTGTCGGGACGGGTCAGTTCGTGCTTTTTAATCTTACCGGTCAGGTAATCGTCGAAATGACAGGCGGCTACCAGCCCGTACTGCGTCCGTCCGTCCATCGTCTGGGCATAGACGTAATATTTCTCCGTATCGTCCTGCACGAGCCACCCTTTTTCACGCCATTTCTTGAAATTCTCGACAGCTTTATCGTAAACCTCGGCGCAATGTTCGTCGGCGATCGGGCTGAAATCGATCTCCGGTTTGATGATGTGCAGCAACGATTTTTCGGTCGCTTCCTTGCTCGCCTCCTCCGAATTGAGCACGTCGTACGGGCGCGACGCCACCTCGGCGGCATACTCCTTCGGCGGGCGAATCCCTTTGAACGGTTTTATTCTTACCATGAAATCACTATTTACAATTAATCCTCAATTCAATAAGACAAAAAGCCCCCGCACACTGCCGGGGGCCCTGTTGTTAAAATTCAGGTCTATTTGTTGACCTGGAAACGACGGTTGCCGTTCTTCAGGAAATCAACCACCTGATTAGCGGCGGCAAGCCCCGCGTTGACATTCGCTTCGGCAGTCTCGGCTCCCATCTTTTTCGCCGTTGCGAAAACCCGTTTACCGAACTTTTCGGCCAGTTGCGGCTGCGCATCGGCGGCAATGTCGGTGATGTATTTCAGGTCGGGGCGTTCTTCGAGCGCCTGCATCAAGCCGGCCTCGTCGATCACCTCCTTACGCGCCGTATTGACCAACGTAGCGCCCTTGGGCATCGAGGTCAGCAACTTGTAACCGATCGACTTCCGAGTCTGATCGGTAGCCGGAATGTGCAGCGAAAGAAAGTCGGACGAAGCATACAGCTTTTCGACCGAATCCGCCACTTCCACGCCGTCGGCTTTGAAAACGTCGGCCGGGACGAACGGGTCGAAAGCGCACACCTTCATGCCCAACGCCTTGCCGTAACGGGCCACGATGCGGCCGACGTTGCCGTAAGCCTGGATTCCGAGCCGTTTGCCGCTGATCTCCGATCCGGTGCCGGGGGTGAACTGATTGCGCGCCATAAAAACCATCATGCCCACGACCAATTCGGCCACGGCGTTCGAGTTCTGCCCCGGGGTATTCATCACGACGATCCCTTTGGCGGTGCAGGCGGCCAGGTCGACGTTGTCGTAACCGGCACCGGCGCGAACGACGATTTTCAGTTTCTCGGCGGCGGCGACTACTTCGGCCGTCACTTTGTCGCTGCGGATAATCAGCCCGTCGGCATCTTTCACGGCCGCCAGCAGGTCGGCCTTGTCCGCATATTTTTCCAGCAAGGCCAGTTCGTAACCCGCCCCTTCAATGATTTCGCGTATTCCGTCGACCGCCGCTTTCGCAAACGGCTTTTCGGTAGCTACCAATATCTTCATAGTTTCTACATTAATTAACGATTGAAAAAACACGGCCTTTTTCGCCAACGTAGGTCGTAATGTCGTAACAAGGCCCATAACTTTCGTTTTTACCGATTATTTTACGTGCATTTTTTCGAATTCCCGCATACAGTCTACCAACGCCTGAACGCTTTCGATCGGCAGCGCATTGTAGATCGACGCACGGAAACCGCCCACCAGACGGTGTCCCTTGATGCCGACCATGCCTTTGCCTTTGGCGAATTCGAGGAATTCGGGAGCCAGGTCGGCGTATTTTTCCTGCATCACGAAGCAAACGTTCATCAGCGAACGGTCTTCCTTCACGGCCGTACCGACGAATACCTTGCTGTTGTCGATCGCGTCGTACAGCAGCTCAGCTTTCGCCCGGTTACGTTTCTGAATCTCTTTCACGCCGCCGATCGACTTCAACCACTTCAGGGTTTCTTTCACGACGTAGATCGCGAATACCGGGGGCGTATTGAACATCGAATCGTTGGCGATGTGGTTGCGGTAATCGACCATCGACGGAAGCGGACGGGACACCTTGCCGAGCAGGTCTTCGCGAACGATCACGAACGTCACCCCGGCGGGACCGATGTTCTTCTGCGCGCCGCCGTAAATCATGCCGTATTTCGAAACGTCCACCGGACGGCTCAGGATATCGGAACTCATGTCTGCGATCACCGGCACCGGCGAGTCGATATCGGTGTGGTATTCGGTACCGTAGATCGTATTGTTGGTCGTAATGTGCAGGTAATCCAAATCGGTCGGGATCGCATATCCTTTCGGAATATAAGTAAAGTTTTTATCCTCGGACGAGGCGAGCACCTGCACTTCGCCGAAATTTTTGGCTTCCTTGATCGCTTTTTTGGCCCATACGCCGGTGTTCACGTATCCGGCCTTCTTTTCGAGGAAATTGTACGGCACTTCGAAAAACTGCGTGCTGGCGCCGCCGCCCAAAAAGAGGATCTTATAGTTGTCGGGAATATTCAGCAATTCGCGGAACAGGGCCATGGCTTCGTTGTTGACAGCCTCGAAGTCTTTGGTACGGTGCGAAATCTCCAGCAACGACAATCCGGAACCCTCAAAATCCAAAATAGCTTTTGCCGCATTCTCAATCGCCACGCGCGGAAGAATCGAAGGACCTGCATTGAAATTGTGTTTTTTCATAGTTTTAAGACATATTAAGTTTAGTATTCGGAATCGGAATTAACAGGTTCCAAAGTTATTAAATTATTTCCAAAACACGCAAAAAAAACGTATTTTTAATCGGCTTGCGAGCTCTTTTATTTTTTTTAACCCATTTTTAAGCTACTTTTGCAGACCTCATCTAACAACGCATCCCGATGATAAAATCCATGACCGGTTACGGCAAAGCCGAAGCCGTCCTCAATCACAAAAAGATAACCGTCGAAATCCGTTCGCTGAACAGCAAGCAGCTCGACCTGACGGTAAAGGTTCCGGCCGTCTACCGGCAAAGCGAATACGAAATCCGCAACCGGATCGGCAAGCGGCTCCAGCGGGGAAAGATCGACGCCTACGTCTCTTACGAAATAACCGGCGACAGCGTCCCGGTCAACATCGACCGGAAGACCTTTACGGCTTATTTCGGGCAAATCCGCGAAATCGCCGCCGAAAACGGGATCGACTGGAACGGAAGCGCGCTGGACGCCGCCGTCGTACCCGCCGTCTTGCGGCTGCCCGAAGTGATCCAGAACGACCAGCAGACCGTTTCGGAAGCGGAAACCCAAGCGCTGAAACGGTGCGTCGAAGAGGCGGTCGACCACATGGAACAGTTCCGTATTCAGGAAGGCACGATCCTGATCGCCGACCTGTTGCGCCGAATCGACCGGATCGAACAGCTCAAAGAGGAGATCGTCCCGTTCGAAAAGGCGCGCGCCGAGACGATCAAAACGCGCATCCGCGAAAACATCGAATCGCTCGGCATCCCGTTCGACGCGAACCGGCTCGAACAGGAGATGATCTATTATATTGAGAAACTGGATATCACCGAGGAGAAAGTACGACTTCAGAACCATTGCAAATATTTCCGCGAAGTAGCCCGCGGCGAAGAGGCTCCCGGCCGCAAGCTCGGCTTCATCGCGCAGGAACTCGGCCGCGAGATCAACACGCTCGGGTCGAAAGCCAACGAAGCCACGATCCAGAAAAAGGTCGTCGAAATGAAGGACGAACTCGAAAAAATCAAGGAGCAGGTACTCAATATCCTTTAACCATCGCTCCACAATCCCGGTTACGGCCGGTTGCTCCAAACCGGAATCGTGTCCCGGCTGAAAACGACGGGAGTCAGGCCGGTATCGACATTCAACCAGGTCGTATACGGAGTATTCGCGGGTTTGGCGGCATAGTCCTCGACGGCAACGGTATGTCCGTCGGCAGTAGCTACCCGGGCATAAAACCAATGTCCCGGCCGTTTTTCGAAAGCCAGTGCGTCGAACGATTCCGGAGTGAACCGGTATTTCACCGCTTCTTCGGAAGGCTTTGCTACGGAAAGCAATACCGGACCGTAATAAACCGACGTACGACCGGCCATGTTTCCGTCCCCGACCCAGTAGTGGACGCGCATATCCAAATCGAGTTCCACGACGTCGCCCGACCTCCACTTTCGCTCCAACCGGTAATAATGTCCCGGAGTTACGCCGCTGCACGGTACGCCGTTCATCCTCACCGAGGCCCGGGACGACCACACGGGGATTCGCAGGTTCAGTCCGAAACGTTCGGCGCGGCCGGGATCGAGCGTAATCCGTACGGAACCGCTTTTCGGGTAATCGGTTTGCTGCACGATTCCGATCGGATGCCCTTTCGGCGTAAGCGTCCGGACGTTCGACTGTCCGTAATAATTCAAATAAATATCCCGGTCGTCGTTCAGCACGCCCCACTGGGTAAACTGGCTCAGGCCCCGGTTGCCGCTCGCCTGGCAACAGTTCATTTCGCGCCCTCCCTCATAACTGTGGGGCGCCAGTTCGATCTGCGAACTGACACGCTGCCCGTCGGACGAGTTCATGTAGACGAACTCCTTGTCGCCCAACTGACTCCCCAGCGTAGCGTTGAAATACGAAAGCTCCAGTTCGTCGGCCACGTAGGAATTTTTACTCAACTTCAGGTACTCGGTCGAAAAAGTCATCCAAGCCACCGTATTGCAGGTTTCGCTGCCCGCGCCGTAAATATCGCCGGTAGCGCCCTCGCCGGTTCCGAAACTACCGGTATTGTGGCGGTCGTGGCTCACGATCCCCCACCACAACGACTCCATCGCGTCGGCATAATCCCGGTTGCCGGTTACTCGGTAGAGAACGGCCAGCGTGGTCAGCGTATAGAGGCTTTCCCAGCGCTTCTGCGCCGAATAACAGAAAGGGGTCCCGGCCAGGGACGACTCAAGCCAGTTGCAGGACAACGTACTGTTCGTATAAAAATCATGGTAAGGAAGCGTCCATTCGGTACGGACAATGTATTCGGCCGCTTGCAGATAGCGCGGATCGCGGGTCTGTTCGTACAGCAGGGCGAACATGTGGCTCGCGGCAAAATTGCATTCTCCCCAATTCTGCGAGGCGAAGGTCCGCTTACCCTGGATGAAATAATCGTACAGGCAATCGGCCGCCCGGCAGACGACCTCCAACGCCTGTCGGTCGCCGGTCACCCGGTACCATTGATACAGTCCGTACAGGCAGTGGTAATGCCCCCAGGTATCCCATTTTTCAGGAGGATTGTCGAAACGCTCCCGGTCGGACCAGGGGCCCAGGTATCCGTCGCTGCGCTGGGAACGCGCCAGCAGTTCCGTCATCCGCCGACCGACGGTCAGCGTAGCCGGGTTCCGGGTAGCCAGGTAGGTCTGCGCCACGCCCGCAAGTATCTTACCGGGAAATTCACCGTGCCACATGCACTTGAACAACGTATTCGAATCGGGACGCAGGAACGCGCCGAACAGGTCGGGATTGTTTTCCAGCAGCGGAACGAGCCACGTCTTTTCGTTCGCAGACAACCGTTCGCCGACATGTCCTCCGACTTCGAAAGAGAGCGCCTCGTTACGCAGGATATTGGGCATCTCTTCGCCCGAAGCGGAAAAAACGGCGCAAAAAAATGCCGAACAAAACAAATGACGCAGGTATTTCATAGCAAAATAAAAAACGGGTTAAGAAAACGGTCTTTTTACAAAGATAGACGCGCTATACGAAAAAACAACCCGTTCCGCAGCAATTCCACAGATTCCGGAGCGCGAGATACGGTTTTTTTGACTTTTCGGTCAAAAGTAACTACATTTGTTTCCGAAAATCCGGCAGAAAGTTTTCTGTCGAAATCCATCGAATCCATCAGCCGGCGTTTCGGAATCGGACGTCGCGCCAACACAACTCAGGACACATGCAAACAGTCTCCGGAAAAGTACTGATTTTCTCCGCCCCGTCGGGATCGGGCAAATCGACGATCATAGGCCGTCTGCTGGAACGCTTCCCGCAGCTCGAATTTTCGATCTCGGCGACCAGCCGCGCGCCGCGCGGGACGGAAGCCGACGGACGCGAATACTATTTTCTGAGTAACGACGACTTCAAGGCGCGGGCCGCCGCCGGGGAGTTCGTCGAATGGGAAGAAGTCTATGCCGGAACGTGCTACGGCACGCTGCGCAGCGAACTGAAACGTATCTGGGACAAAGGACACGTGATCGTGTTCGACGTGGACGTCAAAGGCGGCGTCAACCTGAAACGGATTTTCGGCGCGCAGGCGCTGTCGGTATTCGTCATGCCGCCGTCGGTCGACGAACTGCAACGGCGGCTCGAAGGACGCGGCACCGACTCGCCCGAAACGATCGCCCGCCGCGTGGCGAAAGCCGAACAGGAACTCGCCTTCGCGCCGCAGTTCGACCGGGTGGTCGTCAACGACTGCTTGGCTACCGCCGTCGCCGAGGCGGAGCGGATCACCGAAGCGTTCATCGGATAACGGGCCGTTCCATGCAGGCGGAAACGATACTCTATTTCGGGTCGTTCAACCCGGTGCACCGGGGGCACGTGGCCGTGGCCGATGCCGTATTGGAATCGACGGAAGCCGAAGCGCTTTGGTTCGTCGTATCGCCGCAAAACCCGTTTAAAGCGGGCAAAGAACTCGCCCCCGAAACCGACCGAATCGAAATGGCGCGCATCGCGCTGCAAAGTGCCGTCCATAGCGACCGCATGGCCGTCTCGGACATCGAATTCCGGCTGCCGAAGCCGAACCGCACGATCCGTACGCTCGAAAAACTACGCACGGAATATCCCGGCCGGAAGTTCAGCCTGCTGATCGGCAGCGACAACATGGCCGGTTTCCCGAAATGGGTGCATTCCCAAGAGATTCTCGACAGATACCGGGTGCTGGTCTATCCGCGTCCGGGTTATCCGACACCGGAATCCGCCCGGTCGGACGGCTTTACGATCTTAACGAATCTCAAAGAACTGCCGCAGGCGGCGACCGACGTCCGGACACGGATCGCACGGGGGGAAAACCCCGGAGCGGAACTGCCCGGCGGCGTGTGGGAATATATCAAAAAACACCGGCTTTATGGATATTCCGCAGGAACTGACCGATGAAATAACAGCGCTGAACAGCGCCATCGAGCAGCGGCCCGACGACGCGAGGCTATTGATCCGGCGCGGCAAATTGCTACACCGAACCGGACGATTCGACTGCGCGCTGAACGATTTCCTACGCGCGAAGCGACTCTGTCCGGACAACCCCGAAGCGGACGCCTACATTGCGCTATTGCGCGAAATTTTCGCCTTCCGTCACTTCGATTTGTACAATCCGTAACCGGAGTTCCGGGCGAAAACATTATCTTTGCGTCGTTTCAACTCAAACCCGGATTTTATGAAAAACATCGCACTGATCGCCGGAGGAGAATCGTCCGAATGGCAGATCGCACTCGAAGGAGCCTCGCTGGTCGAACAAAATCTCGACCGCACCAAATACAACGTCTACAAAATCATCCTGCACGACGGCCGCTGGAACTACATGGACGAGGACGGCGTCGTCTCGGAACTGGATCGCAACGACTTCACGATCGAAGTAAAAGGCGAAAAGATCAGACCGGACTATGCGCTGATCCTGATTCACGGCACCCCCGGCGAGGACGGACGCCTGCAGGGATACCTCGACATGATGAAAGTCCCCTACTCTTCGTGCGGATTCGTCACATCGGTCATCACGTTCGACAAATCGGCCTGCAAACGGGCTCTCGCCGGAACAGGCATCGACCTGGCGCGGGAAATTCTGGTCGGCAGGAATACGAAAATCGACCCGGCTGCCGTTGCCGGCGAACTGGGCCTGCCGCTGTTCGTCAAACCGAACGCCAGCGGCAGCAGTTTCGGCGTAACGAAAGTCAAAAGCGCGGATCAAATCCTGCCGGCGGTCGAGAAGGCATTCGCCGAGAGCGATCACGTGCTGATCGAAGAGTATATCCAAGGACGCGAAATCAGTTGCGGCGTATTGATCGCCGGCGGCCGGGAATACCTGTTCCCGATCACCGAACTGGTATGCGAAACCGAATTTTTCGATTACGACGCCAAATACAAGGGCCTTTCGAAAGAGATCACCCCGGCCCCGCTCGACGCGGAGATCGTCCGCAAAGTGAACGCGATGACCCTGTCGGCCTATAAAACGCTCAACTGCCGCGGCGTGGTGCGGATCGATTTCATCGTCAAGGGAGACCGCCCCTACCTGATCGAAGTCAACACGATTCCGGGCATGAGCGCGCACAGCATCATTCCCCAGCAAGCGCAGGCGATGGGCATGACCGTCGGGCAACTGTACGACCTAATTATCGAAGACACTTCAAAACAGGCAGAATGATCCAGATCGACGACAAAATCGTCAGCACCGACCTGCTGACCGAAAAATTTTGCTGCGATCCGTCCCGCTGCAAAGGCGCCTGCTGCGTGGAAGGCAACGCCGGGGCTCCGCTCGAAGCCGAAGAGATCGAAATCCTCGAACGCGAATACGAAACCTACAAACCCTACCTGAAACCGGAAGGGATCGCCGCCATCGAACGACAGGGATTCATGGTCGTCGACCGCGACGGCGACTACACCACCCCGCTGATCGGCGACGCCGAATGCGCCTTCTCGTTCGAGGAGAACGGGATCACGCTGTGCGCCATCGAGCGGGCGTACAACGAAGGTCGCACCGGATTCGTCAAACCGATCTCGTGCCACCTCTACCCGATCCGGGTCGCCGTATTCGGCAACGGATCGGTCGGCCTGAATTACCACCGCTGGAACATCTGCAAAAGCGCCTGCCTGCAAGGCCGCCAATACGGCGTTCCGGTTTATCGCGCGTTGCGCACGGCGATCGTGCGCCGTTTCGGAGAACCGTTTTTCCAGGCGCTCGAAGAAGCGGAATCCCTGCTGAACCGACAGAACGATAAAAAATAACCGCCCAACGACCATATAAATATAAATAAAAAGCGTATAAATATTTGAATTAGTTTTTTTATTGTTTAATTTTATGAACGGGTTTCTAAATTCGTTCATTATGAAAAGTCTCTCCCGGCTGTTCGTGTCGGTCTGCCTGATGCTGGCGACTGATCTTTTCGCACAGATATCGGATTCGTCCGATCCTACCGACGATCTTTTACCGTCCATCGAGTCGTTTTTCCAGCGCACGGCACGCCAGCATCAGGAGAAGTTGTGGCTTCATCTGGACAAACCCTACTACGGGGCCGGAGACAAAATTTGGTTCAAGGCATACCTCGTGGATGCGACCGAGCACAGGACGGACACCCTGTCCAACTTCATATACGTAGACATCGTAGACCGGAAAGGAAAAACCGTGCTCACAAAGAAAATAAAGCGGGATTCGTGCGGTTTCGCCAACAACTTCGAGATTCCACACGTATTCCCCGCAGGGGATTATACGCTCCGGGCATACACCGGATGGATGACGAACTTCGACCCCGCATTCTTCTTCCAAAGGAACATCCGCATCGGAAACTCCCTATCCGGACGCGTAAACGCCGCGGTAACATACACCGATCCCAAAAACGGAACCCCCCAGGCCATCGTGCGATTCACCGGCCCGGACAACGAACCCTATCCGGACGTAAACGTCCGGTTCGAGGTGTTCGACCGCAATGGCAAACGAATATCCGGAGCGCAGCAGAAAACCACCGTAACAGGAGCCGTATTCGTAGACCTGCCGCCCGATTCCATACGGCAAGGAGGGTACGTAAGCACCGCGATAGACCAGGGCGAGCTCTTCTTCAAAAAAGAGTTCTTCTTTCCCGAGGACTCCGTGCGCGTGGCCGTAAAGTTTATGCCTGAAGGGGGAGACCTCGTGCCCGGCGTGCCGCAGATCGTCGCTTTCAGGGCCGAACGATCGGACGCACGCACGGCCGAGGTCGAAGGCGTCGTAACGACTAAGGACGGGGATACCGTCGCCCGATTCGCCAGCGAGCACGACGGAATGGGATCGTTTCTGATCATCCCGAAGACAGGGGAACGCTACGTTGCGACCGTGGCGGCGCGCACGGGGGATACGCTGCGCGTAGAGCTCCCTGAAGTCGACGACGACGGGTATGCGCTCGCGGCCGTGCAGACCCCGGACGAAGTCCGTTACCGGGTAAACCGAGATCCGGACAAGGAGTTCGAACCCATGACCGTCGTCGCGCACGTCCGTGGAAAATGCATCGGAATACAAAACCTGAACCCGATGAATCCGACCGGACGGTGGAAGACCGATTCGATACCCGAGGGAATACTCCACCTCGTGCTGATCGACAGCTCGCTCAGGACGCGCAGCGAGCGAATCCTGTTCGTGGCCCATCCGCACGACCGGGAAAGGTGGGAGGCGGCCTCCGACAAACCGCGCTACGAGCCCAGGCAGAAGGTCGTTATCCGGATCAGGCTGACTGCGGCTGACTCGACGCCGCTGGGGGCAGACTGCTCGGTCAGCGTGACGGACAGGAAAACCGTCGCGACCGATTCGCTCGGAGAGGACATTCGCGCGAACCTGCTGATGACTTCCGACATACGAGGATATGTCCGCAATCCGGGGTATTACTTCCGCGACGAATCCCCTGCGACCAGGCATCACAGGGATCTGCTCATGCGTACGCGCGGGTGGAGAAGGTTCGACTTCGCGAAGATCGCAGACACCGCCGCGTTCAGGCCCGAGCGGTTTTGCGAGCACGGGCAGTTCATCGCAGGACACGTGACCGGAATGATGGGAAAGGACGCGCCGCTGGCCAGGGTGACCGCCGTAGCCCTTAACAGAGAAAACGTGTTCGGAACCGCGGTCGCAGACGAACGGGGAAACTTCCTGATCGACGGGCTCGACTTCCGGGACACCACCCTGTTCATGGTGACGGCGAAGACCAGGAGGGGAAAGCCCGTGCAGGCGGTTGCCATCGAAGAATCCTATCCGAGACCTGCCTTCTTGAGAAAGAATCCTTTCGAACCGGAAACGGAAAAAAACGCAATGAACCGCTATCTCGAAAATACGAAAAAAGGTCTTCTCGATTTGAACGGAGAAAAGGTATACGAACTCCCGGGGGCAGTCGTAAGGGCTGTGGACCCTAGAAAACCAAAGGCGAACAGTTACGGTACGCTATACGATACAACCGCGCTCGCTAAGTACAAACCAATGTCCCTGTATAACTACATGATGTTCTTGCCGGGAGTGGTAAGGGTGGGGGGAGGTTTGTTTGTAAAAAGAAAAGGGTTGCCAAATCCATTAGATCCCAAAGTTGATTTCAGTAAACTTTATGCTCCTGTTACTTTATCGCTTAATGGGACGAGTTGTTCTATAAGCGATTTAGCTCACTATATAATTGATGACGTTTTGTATATCAGCAATGTAAGGACAACAGAAATAATGTCTTTATCCGGTAGCGGCGAATGTCAAAATCATATAGAGATAATTTTAAAAGAAGGTGTTTCGACGGTCGGCTCTGAGATTAAAATGTATCGCACGATCGGTTATGCCGAAAGCGTCGAGTTCTACAGTCCGATATACGACACACCCGAAAAGATCGCCGACGAAAAACCCGATATCCGGACGACGCTGTACTGGAACCCTTATCTGCAAATCGGCCCGGACGGCACCGCCCAAATCGAATTTTACTCAAACGATCATAAAAACCAGCAATACGATATCGCTATCGAAGGAATAACGCCCGACGGAAAAACATGCCGCTACCGAAAAGATATATCCGCCCGGTAAATACGACGGCGGCATTTTCTGTTTCCTACACGAATACGCAAGCGTCGATTCGCTGAAAACCGCGCAGCAGATCGGCTACGGGCATACGCTTTTTACCGGCCACCTGCAGTTCGTCGAGAAAAACGTATCCGTCCGCACAGGCTACTTTCAGAAAGGTTTTTCTGTCGGAAAGGATCGTTCCGGGAGCGCACCCCGCTCCCGCATCCGGATCGGGATGAGCACGGTAAATCTTGACGGCAAGCGGAGCCGCATCGTCCCTGCGGAGTTCGCTCCATGCGACCGGATAGGGACTCAGTCCGCGGATCAGGTTAAACACCGTCCGGCGGTCGGATTTCCAGTCGATCCGACAGGTGTCTTTGAATATTTTCGGCGCCTCCCGGATTTCGGCAGGCGCTATGTCATCCTGTCCGACAGGTACGATGTCTCCCGCCGCGATCTTTTCGACCGTCTCGACGACCAAATCCGTCCCCGCGACCATCAGTTTGTCATGCAAGGTTCCTGCGCACTCGTCCGGCCCGATCGGGACACGGCTCCGGCACAGGATATCTCCTTTGTCTATCTCGTGGTTCAGCATAAAGGTAGTGACGCCGCTCTCCGTCTCGCCGTTGATAATCGCCCAGTTGATCGGCGCGGCCCCCCGGTACTGCGGCAACAACGACGCATGCAGGTTAAACGTCCCCAGCGCAGGCATCGACCAAATAATCTCGGGCAGCATCCGGAAAGCGATCACGATTCCCAGGTCGGGCCGCAACGCCCGGAACGTCTCGACGAACTGCGGATCTTTCAATTTTTCGGGCTGCAAAACCGGCAACCCGACTTCCACGGCATACCGCTTGACGGCCGACTGCTGCAAATGTAGCCCGCGGCCTGCCGGTTTGTCGGGCATCGTCACGACGCCGACGACGTGATAACCCGTTTCCACCAATCTCCGCAACGGGGCCACCGCAAAATCGGGGGTACCCATATAAACGATACGCAGTTTCTTGCTGTCCATATCTCTAAATATCCCGTTAAGCTACGATCTCGATCCGGTTGCCGTCGGGGTCGCAAACGACGCTCTCGAAGTATCCGTCCCCGGTCTGCCTCGGTTCGCCGGCGATCCGATACCCGTCCCGCCGCAACCGTTCGGTCAGGCTGCACACCGCTTCGCGGCTGCCGACGCCGAACGCGACGTGACAAAAGCCGGTATGCTCGCCTTCGTCCGAATCCCGGATATCCGTCCTCCGCATCAGTTCCAACGCGACGACGCCGTCGAAACGGACGAAAAAAGACTCGAATCCCTTGGCCGGATTACGGTATACGGGGCCGCTCTCCCCGTCGAAATAACGCACGTAAAAATCCCGCAGTTCTTCCAGACGGTTCGTCCAAAGCGCTATATGAGCAACAGCTATTCCCATTAGACCACAGCGTATTATCCGTTATTACTTAAACAATCCGAGCCGGTGCCCCATCACCTGCTCTTTGGTGCGAAGGTATTTTTCGTCGTACGGATTCGGAGCGATCACGATCGGAACATTCTCGACGATTCGCAGGCCGTAGCCTTCCAGCCCGGCGCGTTTCTGCGGATTGTTGGTCATCAGCCGCATGTTCCGGATACCGATCTCGCGCAGAATGCTGGCTCCGACTCCGTAATCGCGCTCGTCGACCCCGAAACCCAGTTTGACATTGGCTTCGGCGGTATCGTACCCTTCTTCCTGCAATTTATAGGCTTTCATTTTATTGAAAAAGCCGATTCCCCGGCCCTCCTGATTCAGATAGACGACTGCGCCTTTTCCTTCCTGCTCGACCATTTTCATCGCTTCGTGCAACTGGGCTCCGCAATCGCAGCGGCACGAACCGAAAATATCACCCGTCACGCACGAAGAATGCACGCGCACCAGCACCGGTTCGTCCGGCTCCCACTCCCCTTTGATCAAGGCCACATGATCCAGCCCGTTGCTCGTCTGGCGGAACGGGATCAGCTTGAAATGTCCCCATGCCGTCGGCATATCCACCATTTCGCCCCGCTCGACGATCGATTCGGTTTTCAGGCGGTAAGCGATGATATCGGCGATCGAAACGATCTTCAGGCCGAATTGCTGAGCGATTTTCCGCAAATCGCCCAGACGGGCCATCGTACCGTCTTCGTTCATGATCTCGATCAGCGCGCCGCCGGGAGTCAGTCCGGCCATCCGCGTCAGGTCGATCACCGCTTCGGTATGACCCGGACGGCGGAGCACCCCTTTGTTACGCGCCCGGAGCGGGAAAATATGCCCCGGACGGCCCAGATCGGACGCCTTGGTGGCAGGATCGACCAGCGCCCGCACCGTAGCCGCGCGGTCGGTCGCAGCCACGCCGGTCGTACAACCGTGTCCGAGCAAATCGACCGACACCGTGAAAGGCGTACCGAGCAGCGACGTATTGTTGGCAACCTGCATCTCCAGATCCAGTTCCCGACAGCGGTCTTCGGTCAACGGAGCGCACAACACGCCGCGGCCGTTGTGAAGCATGAAATTGACGATCTCCGGGGTGATCTTTTCGCCGGCGACGATAAAATCGCCTTCGTTCTCCCGATCCTCGTCATCGACCACGATGACGACTTTGCCCGCGCGGATATCTTCGATCGCTTCGTCCACACTGCTGAGAATCTTTTCGTTGTTTTGTTCTTGTGACATGATATTTCGATTTTGTATTTTTAATTTTCGGTTTTCGTACGGTTACCGGTTCTCCGGCTGCATACGCCGTTTTCGCGGGAATATCCGTTTAAAAAATCCGCGGATTCTCCGGGTGTGGGCGAGGTACCATTCGGCGTTGAACAGGTTCGAATCGTTGGTCGCTTTATAGGTCAGGTAGACGGAGATCGGCAACAGGATAAATGTGGCGATCCACATCCCGATAAAAGAGTTCCACGAGCCCTCGCGCGCCATCTTCTCGCCGGTGATCGTAATGATGTAATAGATTACGAAGAAACCGACCGATACGACGACCGGCATCCCCAGCCCTCCCTTACGGATGATCGCTCCCAAAGGCGCTCCGATCAGGAAAAAGATCATGATCGAAACCGGCAGGGCCATTTTTTTATGCCACTCGACCTTAAATTTGTAGAGCTGCGTGAGGGCGTCTTTCGAGGTTACCTCGTCAAACGAGTAGAAACTGCGGGAGTTGCGCGCTTTGTTGAGCGCCTCGTTGTAAATCCGTTGCCGGTCTTTCAGACCCATGCTGTCGATGTGCGCATTCAGGTAAACGGGCCGCCCGTGCAACGGAGCGATCGAATCGGTGCCGAGACCCTGGTCGAAAGGAAAAATGAAGGTGGTGATCAGCGGCTGGTAGGAGGCGCTGGCCGCCGCCGCGCTGACTTTCTCCAGCGAGTCGATCCCGGCCGAAAGTTCTTTCGTATTTTTGGTCTGGCTGTTGTTGAACAGCGACATGTCGGTTCGGGAAAAATCGAAACCCGACATCGGGATCACCATGTTGTAAACGTCGAAATAACGGCGTTCCAGCGTATTATCTTTCATCCACTGGTAGTTGCGCACCTCTTCGTGCATCTCGCCGTTATACAGCGTGGCCAGTAGGAAACGCTTGTCGTCGGACAGCGAAATGTAGCCGGAGTCGGCTACGATCGTCCCCATCTTACCGTTTATATTGGTATTGCGCGTATCGTAGATCAGGATATCGGTCAGCAGCTTCGTCTTCGGGTCCTGGTGGTCGACCCGGATGCTCATGTCGTTGTCGAGATTGAAAAAGAGCCCGTCCTTGAACTCGATGACCTGTTTCTGCTGCCGGATGTCGTAGATCAGCGCCGACATCTTCCGCATCGCCATCGGCACCAGATTGTTGGCGACGAAAAAACTGCCGACGGCGACGAAAAAGACCAGTACGATCAGCGGCCGCATGATCCTCGGCAGCGATACGCCGGCGGATTTCAGCGCGAGCAGTTCGTAATTCTCGCCCATATTGCCCATCGTCATCACGGCGGCGAACAGCGTCGCCAGCGGCAGTACCATCGGTATCAGCGTGATGGCGGCGTACATCATCAGCTCCATAATCACGCCCATGCCGAGCCCCTTGCCGACCAGTTCGTCGATATAGCGCCACATGAACTGCATGATAAAAACGAACAGGACGATGAAGAAGGTGAGCACCATCGGCCCTACGTACGATTTCAATATGAGCTTATGTACCGTTTTCATCCCGCTTCCGCATAAAGTCACGCAAAGGTAATAGTTTTACAATAATAAGCGTAAGGGTCAGTATAAATATTGTAGACGCGCCCGACGGAATATCGCCCTTGTAGCTGACATAAAGCCCGGCGAACGAACCGAGCACGCCGATCGCCGAAGCCCCGGCCATGATCCGTCCGAACGAGCGGGTCAGCTGGTTGGCGATCACCGCGGGCATGGTCAGCAGCGAGATCAGCAGAACGATCCCCACCACGCGGATCGAAATGACGATCGTCACGGCGATCAGCGCCGACATCAGGTAACCGATCAACCGCGTCGGCATATTCTGGCTGCGGGCATACTCCCGGTCGAAAGCCACGTACAAGATCGGCCGGTACCAGACGGCGAAAACGATCACGATCGCCAGGTCGACGATCCCCATCCAGATCAGGTCGGAGGAGGTGACGCTCAGTATATTCCCGAACAGGAAACTCATCAGGTTCGGAGCGTATCCCGGCGTCAGGTATACGAAGATGATCCCGACGGCCATGCCGAGCGACCAGATCAGGCCGATCGCCGAATCCTCGCGGATCCGTTTGCCGGCCGTAAAGGCTTCGATCCCGAACGCCGACAGCACCGCGAAACAGAACGCGCCGGCAATCGGATTCAGCCCGAAATAGTAGGCGATCCCGATCCCGCCGAACGACGAATGGGTGATCCCGCCGCTGAGGAAAACCAGCCGGCGGCACACCACGTACGTACCGACCATGCCGCAGGCCAGACCGCACAACAGGCAGGCGAGCGTCGCATGGGTCAGAAACCTGTATTGAAAAAGTTCGTAAAAGAAATCCATAAACCGTCGATCGAACCGCAAAGCTACGCGTTTTTTTCGGGAATTCTTCCACAATGCGGCATAAGCGGCAAAAATTAGGCGGCGGTTTTGTACCTTTGCGCCGGTATCGAAATACAACGCCATGTCATCCGCTAAAAAAGTAGGTTTTTACACATTGGGCTGCAAGCTCAATTTCTCCGAGACGTCGACCATCGCCCGCGAATTCGAAGCGGGCGGCTTCGTACGCGCCCGGCAAGGGGAAACCGCCGACGTATATGTCGTCAACAGCTGTTCGGTCACTGAACATGCCGACAAAAAGTGCCGCAACATCGTGCGCCGGATCGTCCGGACGAATCCCGATGCCATCGTCGCGGTCACCGGATGCTACGCCCAGCTACGGCCGCAGGATCTGGCCGCCATCGACGGGGTCGACCTGGTGATCGGCAACAACGACAAAGGCTCGATCTACGAACGGGTATCCGCACTCGGCGCCAAACGCAAAGCATCGGTACACACCTGCGAAGCCGGCGAGCTGACGAACTTTTTCGCCGCGTTCTCGACCGGCGACCGCACCCGCTCGTTCCTGAAAGTACAGGACGGGTGCAATTACCATTGCAGCTACTGCACGATTCCGCTGGCGCGCGGCGCCAGCCGCAACCTCCCTATTGCCGATCTCGCGGCCGAAGCGCAGCGAATCGCCGCGCAGGGTCAACGCGAAATCGTACTGACAGGTATCAACACCGGCGATTTCGGCCGAACGACCGGCGAACCGTTCATCGACCTGCTGCGGGCCCTCGACCGGGTCGAAGGCATCGATCGCTACCGCATTTCGTCGATCGAGCCGAACCTGCTGACCGACGAGGTCATCGCTTTCACAGCGGCTTCGAAACGATTCCAGCCGCATTTTCACATTCCGATCCAGAGCGGAAGCGACCGCATCCTGGCGCTGATGCGCCGCCGGTACAACACGGCGCAGTTCGCCGACCGGATCGCTGCGGTGCGCCGCGCCGTGCCGGACGTATTCCTCGGTATCGACGTGATCGTCGGATTCCCGGGCGAAACGGACGAAGACTTCGCCGACACCTACCGTTTCCTCGAACGTCTCGCCCCGGCATTCCTGCACGTTTTCCCCTACTCCGCGCGTCCCGACACCCCCGCCGCCGGATTCCCGAACCGGGTTCCGCCGCCGGTCGTCGAACGACGGGCCGCCGAGCTCGGCGCGCTGTCGGAACGTTTGCACCGCGCTTTTTACGAAAAGCAGGTCGGAACGCAAGCGCGAGTATTGTGGGAGAGCACGCGTCGCAACGGATATATGTACGGATACACAGGCAACTACGTCAAAGTCCGCACGCCGTTCGACCGTGCGCTAATCAATACGATCACGCCGGTGAAACTGACTGCGACGGACGGTGAAGAGGTAATGGATGCGGCGATTCTCAGCCGGGAATAGCGTAAGTACGCCAAATTGTTTATATTTGTAATCTTGAACAACGACAATCGGGCATGGGTTTGAAAAACAAAATACGGTTGGGCTTCCTTTCGTTGGCCCTGCTGCTTTTCTTTTCGGGAATCATTTCCTACTTCGAGCTCAGCAGGCTGAGCCATTCGACGCACAGCATGCTGGGAGCCAGCTTCCGCAACATGGAACTGTCGAAAACGATGCTGGACGCCGTGCAGGATCAGAACACCGCACTGCTGCAGATGATCGTCTCGGGCAGCCGCAACAGCGACTCGATGCTGATCGTCGGCCGGCAAAAATTCGACTCGTCGATGCGCGAAGCCAACGTGCTGATCCGCGACCTACAGGGGTTCGACTCGATCTACGCCGCCAACGTCGCCTACAACCGGATCGTCGACGCCTACCTCAGCGACAGTCTGCACAAAAACAGCGTCGGCTGGTACGTCAACATCTACGAAACGTCGTATGCCGACCTGACCACGTCGATCAAAAATTTCATGGTCTCCTCGCAGCGCATCATGGACGTCAAAGCCCAGCGGCTCGAAGACAACGCCTACCGCGCTACGATGCCGGGCTTCATCGCGCTGCTGATCGGCATTCTGATCGTCGTGGTATTTTTCTATTTCATCAACCTGTACTACATCTCCCCGGTGCTGAAAATCACCGACGCGCTGAAAAATTACCTGAATTCGAAAATCCCGTTCAAGGTGAACGTCGAGGGCCGGGATGAAATGTTCCGGCTGAAGGAATCCATCGAAAAACTGATCGATCAGCAAAAAAGCAAACGAAACGAATAGTCGGACATGCGGTTGAACATCGTACTCAGATACATCGGTCTCATCTTGCTGCTGAACGCGGCGTTCCTGCTGCTGTCGGCTTGCGTTTCGCTGCTGAACGGCATGGATACCGCTTTCTACCCGCTGTTGCAGAGTTTCCTGCTGACGGCGATCCTCGGAGCCTTTCCGCTGATCTTCGTGCAAGGCGGCGAACAGATATCGAGCTCCGAAGGCTATGGCGTGGTGGTCGGGGCGTGGCTGATGTCGTGCCTGATGTGTATGCTGCCCTACATGCTCTGGGGCGGCGAATTCACGCTGGCCGACGCATGGTTCGAAAGCGTTTCGGGCTTCACGACGACCGGGTCTACGTCGCTAAGCAACGTCGAAGCGCTACCCAAAGGACTGCTGTTCTGGAGGGCGTCGACACACTGGCTGGGAGGCGTCGGGGTCGTGATGTTCGTCCTGGTCGTGCTGCCGTCGATGGGCTCGACCAAGATGCGACTTTCGAGCGTCGAACTGTCGTCGATGGCCAAGGACAATTTCCGGTACCGCACCCAGAAAACGCTGCAAATCCTGATCGTCGTTTACGTCGGATTGACGCTGATCCAGACCGTGCTGCTGAAGATCGTCGGGATGGGCTGGTTCGACGCGGTCTGCAACTCGTTCTCGACCATCGCTACCGGCGGATTCTGCACCCGCAATTCGAGCATCGCGTCGTTCAACAACGCCGGGGTCGAATTCATCGTGATGTTCTTCATGCTGGTCTCCGGACTGCATTTCGGCCTGATATACGGCACGCTGACCGGCAAGAACAACAACATCTTCAAATCGGAAATCAGCAAATACTACATTTTCTCGACACTCGCGGGAGGCGTCGTCATTGCGATCAGCCTGTGGCTGACGGACATCTATCCGAATATATGGATTTCACTAAGATACAGCCTATTCCAGATTATATCGGTCGCTTCGACCACCGGTTTCGCCACGGCCGACTCGTCGGTATGGACGCCGCTTGCCATCGTCGTGCTGATGCTGTTCACAATCCAGTGCGCCTGCGCCGGGTCGACCGCAGGCGGCATCAAATGCGACCGTATTCTACTGTCGTTCAAAGCGATGAAAGCCGCCATCATTCAGCGGCAACATCCGAACGCCATCATCCGGGTGAAACTCAATGGAGTGATCCAGGAGAACAATACGGTCAACATGGCGATGCTTTTTATCGTACTGTACCTGATGCTGCTGGGGATCGGAACGGTCGCGGTAGCCGCTTTCGGCATCGATCTTGAAACCAGCTTCAGCATGACGGTAGCCAGCATGGCGAATGCAGGAGCCGGGTTCGGGCAGGTCGGTTCGATGGGCAACTACCACGAGATGCCGGGGATGGTGAAATTCATCGCCACGATCATGATGCTGCTGGGACGGTTCGAAATTTTCGGATTCATCCAGCTTTTCTTTTTGAACAAGTGGAAATGACGCCGGGCCGCACGTCCGTGTCGTTAAAAAATATATTTTTGCAGTTAGATTGATATTGCCATGTACAGACTGAGTCAGCTATTTGTTACGTTGTTTGCGGTTGCCCTCTCGACCGGACTGCAAGGACAGCAGGTCACGGCGCGCGTAGCGGGACTGGAAAGCAATGCGAAATACATGTCCCTGCTCGAACAGGAACAGCGTCTGCACCGAACCGAAGATTCGGTCGTGCAGGTCATCAACGACACGCGCAAACTTTTTACCGCCGAAACCACCGATTCGGAAAAAGAACAGCTCGGAACCAAAATCCTGCAACTCGAAAAAGAACTCTTCGAAATCCGGAACCAGCAGGGAGTCACGGCCAATGAAATCGGAGCGATCGAGCAGGACTTCATCCTAAAGAATCTGAACGGCACGGCCGAAAATCCGGCGGCAGCCGGCACTCCGGCTCCGGCGGGCGGAAAACAAACTCCGAATCTGGTCTACAACGTCTACTTCAAAGAAAACCTGTCGGAGCAGGATTACAAAGCGCTGCGGCACGCGCAGGAACTCGAACCGCTGCCGCTGAAACTGCTGGGAACCTATCTGGAAAACTATCGGAAAGCAGACTCGCTGGCAACCCTGTACGACACGACCGCCAACAAAACGCTGGCCGAAGAGACCTATGCGCAACTGGAATCGATCGGATCGCTGAACCGGGCGCTCAGCGACTCGCTGTCGCATGTCTGGAATTACATTTACGACAACAAGACCTACGCTTACAACTACCTGCTCGACAAGATGGGCAAGAACGAGATGCTGGACAAATTCGGCACGCAATTCCGCAACAACCGCCAGCAAATCGCCGCGATGCAGGACAGCGTAGCCTCGGAAACCGTTTACGGCTACCCGCTGAACAAACGGCTGCTGCTCGGCTACGAGGAGGCCCTGGCCGGAATCCTCGGATACACGGCGGCCCGGGACTCGGTGAACAAACAGGCCGAAATTTTCGGCAAACTGCACTACGACCTGCCGAAAATAGCTCCTAAAGAGCGTATTTTCATCGAATACGCCGATATCGAACGGGCCAGCCCGTCGAAATACAACGCCTCGAACCCGATCCCGGAAATGGAAGTATACCGACAGGGAACCGTATACCGCATCCAACTGGGCGCTTTCACCCAGAAGCAAGCGGTTTCGCTCTTCAAGGGAGTCTATCCGCTGTGTTACGAGAAGAGCGAAGACGGGAAATTCCGCTACTTCGCCGGGGCGTTCCGCGATGCGGCCGCCGCCGACGCCGGACTGGCCAAGCTGAAAAGCATGGGATTCCGCAAACCGGAAATCGTCGTATGGCGTGACGGCCGCTTCGAAATTCCCGGTGAAACGGGCGGCGAAGGAACGGCCGGCGAGCTTTCCACCCTGTACCGCGTAGAGATCGCCGGGCAGGGCGAAACCATTAGCGAGGCGATCAAAGAAGTGACCGACAGCCAGGCGGCCGGCAAGGAACTCTCGCGCGCCACGAACGACGACGGATCTTACCTCTATTCGATCGGGAATTTCGACAGCAAGGAAGCCGCCGATTCGCTGTGCCGGGCTATCAATGCAGTCTCGCAGGGTAGCGCGACCGTATTAGCCCTCGACTATTAGCGACCGGTTCCGCGCCCCCTAAAAACGATGCCTTCCCCGGTAAAAAACGGAAGGCATTTGTTTTTCACCTTATTTTCGACCGGTTCTTTTGCAGGTTTCCAAAAAATCCGTACCTTGGAAAAGAATTTCCCGTCCGGGATAAAATCTGATAAAAACAGGCTTATGTGGTTAATCGTCGCGCTGATCGTCGTGGGCGTACTGTTGCTGGTAGCGGAACTGGTACTGCTGCCGGGAATCAGCGTCGCCGGGATCGGAGCATTCGTCGCATTTCTGGCGGCCGCATTTTACGGTTTCATGCAATACGGCGTAATGGGCGGCGCACTGATCCTCGCAACGATCGTGATCCTCTGCGTCATCGCGGTAGTCGTTTCGCTCAGAGCCAATACATGGCGCCGTTTCTCGCTGAAAGCGACCGTGGACAGCACGTCTACCCCTACCCCCGAACAGCAGGACATCCATGTCGGACAACGGGGCGAAACGCTGACCCGACTCGCTCCGATGGGTAAAGTGCAGCTCGGCGAAGTGACCATCGAAGCAAAATCCGTGGACGCCTACATCGACCCGCACCAGGCGATCGAAGTGATCGGCTACGACAATACCGCCGTCATCGTAAGGCGGGTCGATTCCGCGGCCGGATACCGGGGAACATTTTCCGAACCGCTCGATTAAAAACACAAAAACACTAAAAATATGACTATGGAAGGATTTGGTATTTGGGTGATTGCGTTCGTCGCGCTCGTTCTGTTATGGTTCATTTTATACTTTATTCCGATCGGGCTATGGTTTTCGGCCCTCGTATCGGGAGTACGCATCAGTCTGCTGCAACTGGTGCTGATGCGGTTCCGCAAGGTGCCGCCCTCGGTCATCGTCAACCAGATGATCGCCGGAACCAAAGCGGGTCTGCATCTGACCTCCAACGACCTGGAAGCGCACTTCCTGGCGGGCGGCAACGTGCCCAACGTCGTGACGGCTCTGATCTCGGCGCAAAAAGCCAACATTACGCTCGACTTCCGGATGGCGGCGGCCATCGACCTGGCCGGCCGTAACGTGGCGGAAGCCGTACAGATGTCGGTCAACCCGAAAGTGATCAACACCCCTCCGGTAGCGGCCGTAGCCAAAGACGGCATCCAACTGATCGCCAAAGCCCGCGTAACGGTACGGGCGAATATCAAACAACTGGTCGGAGGCGCCGGCGAGGACACCGTGCTGGCCCGCGTGGGCGAAGGGATCGTATCGTCGATCGGTTCGTCGACGTCGCACAAGACCGTGCTTGAGAATCCGGATTTCATCTCGCGGGTAGTACTCGAAAAGGGACTGGATGCGGGAACCGCCTTCGAAATTCTGTCGATCGACATCGCCGATATCGACGTGGGCAAGAACATCGGCGCTTTCTTGCAGATGGACCAGGCCAATGCCGACAAGAACATCGCGCAGGCCAAAGCCGAAGAGAAACGGGCGATGGCCGTAGCGCTGGAACAAGAGATGAAAGCCAAAGCGCAGGAAGCGCGGGCCAAAGTCATCCTGGCCGAGGCTGAAATCCCGATGGCGATCGCGGAAGCCTTCCGCAACGGCAATCTCGGCGTGATGGATTACTACAAAATACAGAACATCCAGGCCGACACCCACATGCGCGAAGGGATCGTGAAGCCGGATAAAAAATAACATCCGGCCGTACACCGGTATGAAAACTCCGCGAAGAGGATCTCTTCGCGGAGTTTTTCGTTATCCCCGCCTCTATTTGTTTTTTCAGGCGGAAATCCCTAACATTGCAACGTCCGAATCGTTTCCGGATCTGAAACCAGAATACGAAAAACATGAATCCATCCGAAAAATACTGGCTGACACGCCTGGAAAGTTGTGCGAAAGCGCTGACTAAAAACGGATTCTCGGCAATCGTCGTAGACCGGATCGAAGATGCGGCAAACGCGGCGGCGGAGATCATCGAAAAGCTGGCTCCCCGTACGATAGGTTATGCCGATTCGCGCACCATGCACCGCAGCGGAATCCTGAACGTCATCCGGCAGGACGACCGGCGCACGCTGATCGACGGATTCGACCCGTCGAAAGAACGCGCCGAGAATCTCCTGACCAGACGGCAGGCCCTGCTGTCCGATCTGTTTTTGACCGGAGCGAATGCCGTGACAGAAAAGGGGGAATTGGTATGGCTGGATATGATCGGCAACCGCATCGCGGCGGTCGCATTCGGGCCAGAACACGTCCTGTTGTTCATCGGGCGGAACAAGTTGACTCCCGACCTCGAATCGGCCCGCCAGCGGATCAAGACCCTCGCCGCCCCGATGAACGCCCTCGCTCATGCGACATTCAAAACGCCCTGCCGGACGACCGCCCGGTGTCACGACTGCAACAGTCCCGACCGGATTTGCAACGGCTGGTTGATCCTCGAAAAGTGTTTTCCGAAAGAGCGGATCGCCGTCATCCTGATCAACGAGGATCTGGGCTATTAGCAAACCGGCGACTACATCTCCTCACGGGCATAATCCACGGCCCTGTTCAACAGAGCGATGAAAGGCATCGTCGCGCGGAACTCGCGGGCAACGCTTTCGACCAGATCCGCCTGCAACATAAAACGGTCGTCGACGAACTTTTCCAAATAGACGTCCTTCAGTTTCAGGTATTCGACATACGGACTGTCGGACGGAAAACCGGCCGGCGCCCGTTTCAGCCGGTTCTCCGCGTTCAACGAAAAACCGGACGCTCCCCGGACAGCGGCGGCGAAACGTTCCCCGTTATCGAAGATCTCGTCCCGGACGCTTTTCAACACGTTCGGTTCCGGCATATACAATCCGGCCGAAAGCAGGTGACCGCCGATCAGCCCGTCGCCCTGCGGCTCCACATGGAAATAATAACCGGCATACCCCGACTTTTTCCCGCGAGGACAAAAATAAGCCCCGAAATGGGTTTTGTAGGGTTCTTTGTTCGGACTGAACCGCGTATCCCGGTAAATCCGATAAGTGCAGTCCTTCACCGCAAGCCCAGCGACCGAAGGATCGAAAGCGGCGATCGCGTCGATCAGCCGGGCGACCAAACCGTCGAACCGGGCCTTTACGTCGCGGTACCAAAGCTTGTTCGCTTCGAACCATTCCCGGTTGTTATGGCGCCTCAACTGTTCCAGAAACCGTATGATATCTTCCATGCCTATCCGAATTGAGTAAGGATACAAAGATAACGAAATATCCGGACGGTCGCGGAACTACACATAAATATCCGGCTCCTTCCGCACGGAATAAGCTTTCACGAATTTCCGGCGGACGATTTTATACAGCAATCCCCCGAAACGGCGGGCGCGGGCCGGACATACGACGATGCAGCGGCCGCAGGCGATACACTTCTGCGGATCCGTTTGCCGGGGACGGCCGGCAGGAATGGCCTGTACGGGGCATCGTTCGACGCATACGCCGCACCCCGTGCACTTGCGGCCGCCCGTCGGTCGCAACGGCACTTTCCCCGGCGTTTTATAAGGACGGCCGCCCGGAGGCACGACTTCCTGCAAAGAGGCGGAATCGGCCGCAGAATCGATTTTCCGACGGAACTGCCGAACGAATGCGGCGATCCGCCGTATGTCTTCCTCATCCGGACGATTCGTTCCGACCTGCGGAAATATGGAGTGTTGCGCGACGAACGCGGCGGCGGCGGCGACCCTGAATCCGTTTTCTCCGACAACATCGGTCAGTTCGAGCAACGCATCGTCGTAATCCCGGTTGCCGTAAACGCATACGACGACGGCAGGCGTCCCGTTTCCCCGGAACTTGCGGAGCGCCGGCAGCGCGGATGCGGGAATGCGTCCGGAATAGACGGGCATACCCACTACCAGCAGGTCGCCGTCGTCCATCGTTACTTCCGCCCCGGGCGCGCTCCGGGTAATGTCGTACTCCGTCTTCCGTCCTTCGATTTGCGCGGCGATCTGTCTCATGACCTTCCGGGTCGTATAAGTCGCGCTGAAATATACCAGGTGAATATTTTCCGTCCTCACATTCTTACGATTTATTGATAACAAACGCTTTCTATACGTACGGGGCCCAGCAGCCCGGATGTCTGCAACGGCGACGACGGGGTCCACGGATTGTGCGGAGACCACGTCGGACGTTCGCCGGCGGGCAACGCGCTGTCGCCGATCAGACGGTTGACCCAGGTATTGACGACCTCGATTTCCAGATCGTTCCCGCCCTCTTTTACGAAGTCGGTTACGTCCAGCCGGTACGGATAAGTCCACACCCCTCCGACGTCGCGTCCGTTCAGCCTGACCCGGGCCATCGCGGCGACGTACCCCAGGTCGAGCAACAACCGCCGGGAAGGATCGGCCGCCTGCCAGGTAAACCGGTTCTTATACGAAGCCGTTCCCGAATAGAACCGGATCCGGTCGTCGTCGCTGAGCGCCCAGTCGGTCAGGGAATCCATCGTTACGGACTCTCCGGGTCCGCGCCGGGCGGCGTCGAAAGCCACCGTCCAGGGAGCGGTTATCTCGACGACCGGAACCGGCTCCGGATAGTTGACTCCCCCGCGGGAAGCGTCCGACGCCTGCGCAGGCTCACGGAAAACGACGAACGCGCTTTCGTAAGGCTCCAGCTTCAACGGAACCGAAACGCTCCTGTCCGAAACCGTAAACTCGGGAAGCGGGCGCATCGCACCCGAAACGGGAAGCCACAGCTCCGGTCGAAGCCCCCTAACGCGAAAACCGGCCTCGAACGCAACCGGACGGGCGGATTGGTTCGCCACGAAATAGATATCCGTCTCCCCCACCCTGCGATGCCCGTATACGATATCGCGGCAATCGGTTTTCAGATCCGGCGGGCAGTCGACATAGGCCAGGGCCTCCTCCATGCTCATGCCGGACAACACCGCTCCTTTGCCGTACCGCCGGGACTTCCGGGTCACTCCGTCCACCTCCGCCCACATTTCGGAAGCGAGCGCACGCACCAGCAGGTCGGCGCCGGGCTGTCCCTGCAAGCTGGGCGAACGGTCGGGACACGGGCCGAGCACGACGGCCCCGTCCCTTACCAACCGGGCGATCTTCGTCAGCAGTTCCGGCCGCATGGTTTCGAGTTCGGGAAGCACCAGCAATCTGTACTGCGTTCCGTGCGGCAGAGTCAGCAACCCGTCGCGCACAGACGCCCGGTCGCGCAGCACCTCCCCGTTGATATAGTCGAACTGATAACCGGCAGGTAACGCGGGATCGGCGACGCCGGTCATCTTCGGAGCGTCCTCGCCGACAAAATAGGCCACGTCGGCTATATTCAGCCCCTGTTGCAACATGAAATTGCAGCGACGCAGGTACTCGATAAAAGTATTCAACTGGGGATACCACGTGTTGTTGCGGTTGAATTCGTTTCCGTAAGCGGCATTCACGCCCGGAAGCCGGCCGTCGTCGAGCTGCGAGATGAACAGCGTCAGCAGGGTGCTGTTGATCCCTTCGGCGAAAAAACGGTCGCAACGCTGTTTCATATTGGCCGGATAACGGCTGAAAGCCGCCCCCGCACATGTAAACGACTCGGCATACACCCTGGACTTGCCGTAAATATGCGCGCAGGACGAAGCCGCCCGGTTCTCGATATCGCCCAGTTCGCCCTCGCTCCAAAACTCGCCGGCCACGTCGTCCGACTGTCCGCCGTACTGCAGGAACTCGCCCGGAAATCCCCAGTGCCCGTAATTTTCGAGCCATGTGGTAAGCCCGTGTTCGTGACAGACTTCGCGCATGCCGCCTACATATTCGTACGACACGGCGTCGGCCACCATCCTGCGCACATCCCACAGAAAACGATCCGAAGTTTCGGCGCTTCCGACCACGACGCCTTCGAACACCGGCAAAAACGGCACCGGATCGTATCCGTAACATTTTTCGAACCGGGCGATGAAATCGTCCGTAAAATTCTGCCCGCCGGTTTCGTAACTATCCTGCACCACCACTTTGAACGACCGGCGGTCGGCCTCCGGAATCCGCTCGAGAATCTTACCGATAAAAGCGTCGAAATGGGTACGGACATGCTCCCTGTTCATTTTGTCGATCTCCAGCCCCGTAGCCTCCGGGGCGGCGGGACTGTTCGTAACGCCCGTGGAAGCCATTCCGGTGCGCAGGATCGCCCACTCCCCGGCCGGGACGTCCCATGTCAACATTCCGTCCCCGGATACGAACTCCGTGATATCCCGCACGGCGGCAGGATCGACCGCCAGCGAAGGATCGTCCGTTTCGGCCGGAGCGGGCCAAAGGTAGTCCTCCCAGTACGGCAGAGGAGTCTGGTGCATTTTAGCCAGACTTTTTTCGCTGTAACGTTCGACCCGCGCCGCTGCCGAAAGTTCCACCTCGCGCAGGGCGGCGGGTCCGCCGGCATTATCGACCGAAAGGCGGAACGCCCGGGAAGACGTGGCCGGGAAAGAGATCGTAACGGGAGCATAAACATCGAACCCGACATTGGGCATTTCGTTGAACCGACTGATATCGAACTCCGCCACCGGCCGGTAGTCGCTCCCGTCCAAAGCCTCGAGGACGGCATTCGCTACGATCGGGCGGTGTTCCGGACGTACGGTGATGCTGCGGGCGGTAAAAAGCTCCGGCGACTCGAAAACGATCGCGGTTTTCCCGACGGGGAGCCGGACGGACGTAAGCGTATCCCCGTCGGCCAACCGTCCGATACCGGGCAAAGCCGGTACGGAACGCACCGTTCCGGACGCGCCGTTCAGCAGCACTCCGTCGTTTTTCGGCACCGGATAGGCGATCACGCGCACGTCCTGAATCATCCCTTCGGGCTTCGGCAACCTGCCCGAAAACTTCGAAGGGCCCTCGACCCGCACCTGCGAACTGCACAGATAACGCATCGACTCTTCCGGCTTCACCCAGGGACCGCCGGACTGACTCCACCCCGGAGAGTTGAAAATGCCGATCTCCATATCCAGTTCCGTTGCGGTCTTGAGGGCCGTATGCAATATCTCCCACCACGGCTCGCTCATCAGCTCGACCGGCCCGTAAGGAACGTCGTCGTGACCGATGTTGCCGATATAGGCGCGGTCGATTCCGGCTGCTTTCATCGATCGCAGGTCTTCGGCTACACCTTCTTTCGATACGTTCCCGGAAATCCAATACCAATACGTACTGATTTTTACCGAATCGGGCGGGGCGACGAATCCCCGTTCGAGCATGGACGAAGCAACGGTTCCCGCATCGCTGCGGCAACCCGTTAAAAACACGGCGGCGATCAACATCAGCCGCGCTCCGAATAGAGTGTGGGACATAGTTTAGTAGTTTTTTCTGTTTACCGGAATTCATCCGTATTCCGAACCGGCACAAGCCGCTCGGGCGCATAATCGACGATCGGGCAACGGGTCATCTTTTCATGATTCGGGATCGACGGACAAAACATGCGTCCCCGTTCGACAAAGCACATTCAAATATAGTGTAAATATCGGTACGAAAATCATTTGCCCGTACCGACAACGAAGCTTTTATCGGTAATCCGTCCGAATTTCGCCGTTTCCGCCGCCGGAAAGGACGCGAGCGGAATGCAGGACGCACATAATTCCGCCGATTCGACAATATTCGGTTCCGCATTCGCGACGAACCGAAAATAATATTATTTTTGTAGAATACTTAATCTAAACAAAATGAAGGAAAAAGTACTCGTTGCGCTCTGTTTTTTTTTGATTGTCGGAGGAAAACTGTCTTCACAAACCGAAAATAAAACGACCGGCTCCTTTACCATCGAATGGGAAGGGGGAACCGGAACGGGAAGCATTTCGGCTACGAACGGGAAAATCGCCCGGATCGAAGCCGTAAAAGGGAATGTCCGGATCGACGGGAACGCCTACCGCATCCGGAACGCTTCCGGAGCTCGGCTGGAATGCTTCGTCGACAGCGCCGATACGAAAATCGGACCGGAGGCGACTCTGATCCACGTCGAAGCTCCGCAGGGTTCCTTCTCCTTTTTCCTGAGGGACGTAAACCGGAATACGCCGATCTACATTCCGAATTACAAAGTAACGGTACTCCCGGCCGGAGACGGCCGTTGTTATGCGGAGGTCGAGCGAGAGATCCTTTCCCGAAAAAGCCGTACCAAGATCGAACGGATCGAAACCGAGCCGGAAGTCTCTTTCGAAACCGCGGCGGCACGCGCCCGCCGGTCGAACGTTCCGATCTGGCTCGGCATGGGAAGAGACATCCGCATGTTCGAAATATCGGAAGAGCTGCCGGACGGCACATTAGAGGACAAACTGATCCGTCCGATTTTCTCTTCTTCCCCCGTCGTACTGCCGGAAACGGCCCCTTCGGCGCTCTACTACCGGTACGCGCTGGGACGCGGCGTGGGAGTCATGGATAACATCGCCCGGCATCTGGACGAGGGCGTACTTCCCATTTACCACTCCGAACTCACGGACGACGATGTCCGTTACCACAGCGTATCGTTCGTGTCGCTCGAAAAGTCGGAGTTGAACGCCGGCAACGTGCAGGGAACCCACTTCCTGATCTCGGACAGCCGTTCCGGAGGGAGGGTATTTACCGAAACGCAGCAGAAACAGTTGGCCGACATACAGGCCGCGATCCCGCCCGCCGACGAGGAAGCCGTCCTCTACATCCGGACGGAAATCGAAAACGAAGGAGCCGTTCCCCGCTACGCCTGGATCAAGGCCCCCCGCCCGGCAATGCCCACCAACAATCTGTATATCGGAGCGGCTTATCAATTCGACCGGGAAAAAGGATTTTCATTTTTCTCGGAGGACCGGGTATTCTGTATTTCCACAATCAAAGGGAAACCGCTGTGTAACGAGGAACTCGCCGTACTGCTCCAACCCGGGGAACGGATCGAAGTGAACTTTTACATTCCGCACGAACCCGTCTCCCGACAGCGGGCCGAAGAACTGGCCGCACAGTCGTTCGAAAAACGCTACGAAGCGTGCAAGGCCTATTGGAACGGGAAACTGGAGCGCGCCGCCCGTATCCATGTCCCGGAAAAAAGGATCGACGAGATGGTCCGCGCGGGCCTGCTGCATTTGGACCTGGTGACTTTCGGGCAGGAGCCGGACGGGACGCTGGCCGCTAACGTGGGCGTTTACTCTCCGATCGGAACGGAAAGCGCCCCGATCATTCAATTTTACGCCTCGATGGGGTTGAACGACCTGGCCCGGCGGGCATTGAACTACTTTATCGAAACCCAGCAGGAGAATGGAAAAATCGAGAATTACAACGGCTATATGGTCGAAACGGGGGCCGTTTTGTGGTCGGTGGGCGAATACTTCCGCTACACCCGGGACAAGGAATGGATCGGGGAAATCAAACCGGCCTTGCTGAAAGCCTGCCGCTACCTGACCGAATGGAGAAACCGCAGTAAAAAGGACAGCCTCAGAGGACGCGGATACGGCATGATCGACGGAAAGGTCGCCGATCCGGAAGACTATTTCCACCAATTCATGCTGAACGGCTACGGTTACCTCGGCATGAAACGCATGGGAGAAGTATTCGAAGCCATCGGAGCGGAAGAAGCCGAAAGCCTGCAGAAGGAAGCGGCCGACTGGAGAAACGACATCCGCGAATCGCTCGAACGGACGATGGCTCTTTCGCCGGTCGTTCCGCTGGGAGACGGAACGTGGAGCCCGACCGCGCCTCCCTGGACGGAAGCTCCGGGACCGCGCCTGCTGTACCAACAGGCCGAATGTTTCCGCTCTCACGGCACCTTTACCGTCCCGGATGCCATGCTGGGGCCGATGTACCTGGTTTTTTGCGAGGTAATCGACCCGGCAGAGCCCGTTTCGAATCTGTTGTTGAAATATCACAGCGAACTGATGTTCCAGGAAAATTCGACTTTCAGCCAACCGTATTACAGCCGTCACAACTGGTTGCAAGCGAAAAAAGGAATGGTAAAACCTTTCCTAAGCACCTATTACCACACCATGGCCCCCTACGCCGATCCGGGAACCTATACGTTCTGGGAGCATCTCTACAAACTGAGTCCCCACAAGACCCACGAAGAAGCCAACTTCCTGATGGAAACCCGCTGGATGCTTTATATGGAGGATGCGGATACGCTGAATCTCTTCCGGGTAATTCCGCGCCGGTGGATGGCGGACGGCGATCGAATCGAACTGAGCGGCGTGCAAAGCTATTTCGGGCCGCTGAACGTCCGGGCGGTATCGAACGTCCGCAACAACCGGATCGAAGCCAGCGTTCGATGCGACCCGGCCCGGAAACCCGCCTGCGTGAAAATCAGGCTGCCGCATCCCGAAGGGAAAAAACCCGTGCGGGTAACGGGCGGCACATATAACGCGGACGACGAAACGGTCGTCGTCCGCCCTTTCGACGGAGAGACTGAAATACGGCTCGAATTCTAAACATTCGGATTCCCGAGAATCCGAATGCGGACGACACGCCTTACGCTCCCACGAAGATCGCCTGCCGGATCGCCGACGCCGCGTCGGTGCGAAATACGAAAATCTTTCGTAAATTCGCGTCGTTGTTTTTCGTATCGATGAAAAATCTTGTGGGCAGATACCTGTTGTTCGTGACCGGGCTTTATTTCCTGGCCGCCGGAATCGTGCTGATCCTGCGTTCGTCGTTGGGGACAACCCCGATATCGAGCGTGAACTACGTGTTGAGCCTCAACAGCGCGCTGACGTTGGGAACCTGGACATTCGTGATAAACATGCTGCTTATCGCCGGACAGTTCTGGTTTATTCGCGACCGCATGACGCGACGCGACACGGTCGAAATCCTGTTACAGATGCCTTTTTCGTTGCTTTTCGGGCTGTTCATCGATTTCAACATGGTCCTGACGCAACATCTGCTGCCGCCGAACTACGCAGCGGCGATCGTACTGCTGTTGGCCGGCTGTATCGTGCAGTCGATCGGCGTCGTACTGGAGATCAAACCCCGCGTGGTCATGATGAGCGCCGAAGGATTCGTCAACTACGCCTCGCGGCGCTATAATACGGATTTCGGAAAATTCAAAGTCGCTTTCGACATCTCGCTCGTAACGGTTGCCACGCTGCTGTCGCTCCTGCTGGCACGGCGCATCGAAGGCGTGCGCGAAGGAACACTGATCGCCGCTTGCAGCACGGGATACATCGTCAGTTTTCTGAACCGCAGGATACTCACGCGGGCGACGCTCCGCCGCGTACTGCCGATCAAAGGAATATAGCCGTCGCTTCGGAGAACGCCGCCGAAAATTCGACATCTCGAATTTTATTCGTATTTTTATCCGCGATAGGCCGACTGTCGGCAGCCGGACATCCGGAATATCCGACGTACAATAAAACGAAGCCCAGTATGCAAAAACCTTATCGACTGCTTTTACCCGTCCTCCTTTTTTTCTGCATTGCCGGCCCGAAAGCCGCTTATCCGAAAATCCCGGCGGAACCGGCGCTACAAACGGAACCGGAACGCGCCGTGAACGTCGAAGGGAAAGACGCGGCCCTGACGGAACGGGATTTCCTGTTCGGCGACGACCGTCCTTTCAAACAGTGCCATGCATCCACGCTGGTAGGACTCGACGACGGCAATTTCCTGGTAGCATGGTTCGGCGGAGACAAGGAGAGCGCGGACAACGTAGCCATATGGCTGTCCAAAGGCAAGCCGGGCAACTGGTCGGCGCCTCGCCGAGTCGCGAAAATCCGCGACGACGCCCACTGGAACCCGGTGCTGTTCCGCGACGGGAAGGGAAAAGTTTATCTTTTTTTCAAAGTGGGGAAAAAAATAACCGAATGGGAGACATGGTGGACGACTTCGTCGGACGACGGAACGACCTGGTCGAAACCCGTCGAACTCGTCAAAGGCGACCGGGGAGGCCGGGGCCCTGTTCGCAATAAGCCCATCGTCCTATCGAACGGCGTATGGCTGGCCGGCGCATCGTTCGAAAGCGAGACGGGCGACAAACACTGGGACGTATTCGTCGACCGCAGCAGCAACAACGGCAGAACATGGAAGGCGACGCCCTTTCTGGAACTGGACCGCAGCAATTTCAGGGGACACGGGGTCATCCAGCCCACGCTCTGGGAATCGGAGCCGGGAATCGTCCACATGCTCGTACGCAGTAGCAACGCCCGCATCTACCGGAGCGACTCGAAAGACTACGGAAAATCCTGGTGTCCGCTCTACCCGACCGACATGCCGAACAACAACAGCGGCATCGACCTGATAAAACTCCCGGACGGCGTGCTGGTTCTGGCATACAATCCGGTCGGCGGCGATGCGGGGTCGAGGTCGCTGCTCAACTTGGCCGTATCGTTCGACAACGGCAAAACGTGGCCGAAGACAATCGCGCTCGAAAACGACAATCCGCCGGCGGAGTATTCCTACCCGGCGATTATCGCCCACGGAGACCGTGTGGCGGTCACTTACACGTGGAACCGGCAACGCATCGTTTTTTGGGAGTTCGCAAACGATGCTCTGGAGGCCCGATAATCATTTACCCATGAAAAAACTATTGTTATCCGCCCTGCTGCTACTGACCGGCAGCCTATTTGCGAACGAGCGCATAGCCCGCCTCCGCTGCGAAGAGATGACCGACCCGATCGGGATCGACGTATTGCAGCCGCGGCTGAGCTGGGAACTCGAATCCGACCGGCGGGGCGTGCTTCAGACGGCTTACCGGATCCTCGTCGCTACGGACAAGACTCTGCTCGACCGCGACCAGGGCGACATGTGGGATTCGGGAGAGATCGAAAGCGACGCGACGTCGGGGATAAAATATGCGGGAAAGCCGCTGCAGCGCAACAGCTATTACTACTGGAAGGTAAAAGCAAATACCAACAAAGGAGAAACGGCATGGAGCGAACCGGCGCTATGGCAGGTCGGGCTTCTTCAATTCCAAGACTGGGTCGGCCAATGGATCGGTTTCGACCGCCGCTTCCCGTGGGACGGCGATCCGCAAGGTTCGCGACTCTCCGCACGCTACTTCCGCAAAGAGTTCGACTGCGACAAGGAGATCCGTTCGGCGACGGCTTATATCATCGGGCTCGGATTTTACGAACTTCGCATCAACGGCCGAAAAATAGGCGACCGGGTACTGGCTCCCGTACAGACCGAATTTACCAAAAACGTAAAGTACAATGCATTCGACGTAACGGACGCGCTGAAACGCGGCCGCAACGCGATCGGCATAGTCCTCGGGAACGGTATGTATTTCACGATGCAGCAGTTCCAGCAAGCGTTCAAAATAAAAAACTTCGGCTATCCGAAAGTACTGTTCAACCTGGCGATCACCTACGCCGACGGCTCCTCGAGAGTGATCTTCACGAACGACTCGTGGAAGGGAACGGCCGACGGCCCCATCCGGGCCAACAACCTGTACGACGGCGAAGAGTACGACGCGACCCGGGAGTTTCCGGGCTGGGACGCGCCGGGATTCGACGACGGCGGATGGCTGCAGGCCGAGTTCGTCCAGGAGCCGGGCGGAACCTACGAGGCGCAAACGACCGACCCGATGAAGGTCGTAAAAGAACTCGCCCCCGTCTCCGTAACGGAGAAAACGGACGGCCGGTTCATCGTCGATTTCGGGCAAAACCTGACGGGATGGATGCGTTTCAGCGTCCGCGGAGCGCGCGGACAGACTGTCCGGCTGAGATACGCCGAATCGCTCGACGAAAACGGAGAGCTATTCACGGCCAACCTCCGGAGCGCCAAAGCCGAAGGGTTGTACACCCTGCGGGGCGGCGAACGAGAAACCTACGAACCGGCTTTTACGTACTACGGTTTCCGATTCGTCGAAGTCTCCGGTTATCCCGGACAATGCGACCCGTCCGATTTCACGGCCTGCATGGTCTCCGACGATATGCGTACGGTAGGCAGTTTCAAAACCTCGGACGAGTTGCTCAACAGGATCTACCGCAATGCCTGGTGGGGCATTGCGGGCAACTACAAGGGAATGCCGGTGGATTGTCCGCAGCGCAACGAAAAACAGCCGTGGCTGGGCGACCGGGGAGTAGCCGCTCTGGGAGAGAATTTCGTGTTCGACAATGCAAAGCTCTATCGCAAGTTGCTCGACGACCTGAAAAGGGCGCAGAAAGCGGACGGTTCGCTGCCGGACCTGGCGCCCGACTTCTGGCGCTATTTCAGCGACAACATGACCTGGCCCGGAGTCATGCTGATCATAGCGGACATGCTTTATACCCAGACGGGAGACCTCTCCGCCGTATCGGATCATTACGATGCCATGAAGAAATGGCTGGCCTACATGAAAGGGCGTTACATGACCGCGGAGTATATCGTCAGCAGGGACGTCTACGGCGACTGGTGCGCGCCTCCCTCTACGGCCGAGGCCGGGAAAGGATTGAGCGGGAACGTAAAAAAACCGAACCCGCTCCTATCCACGGCATACTATTATCATTTCACCGGACTGATGCAAAAATTCGCCGAACTGACCGGCAGGCCGCAGGATAAAGCCTATTACGCCGAGCTGGGCGAAAACATCAAAAACGGATTCAACCGCAGGTTCTACCGTTCCGAGGACGGCTATTACGACAATGGGGAACTCACATCCAACCTGTTGCCGGTAGCGTTCGGAATGGTGCCGGCGGAAGAACTGCCCCGCGTGACCGCTTACGTCGGCAACCTCGTCGAGGTGAAGAATCGGGGCCACCTGAGTACGGGCGTCATCGGCACCCAATGGCTGATGAAAACGCTTTCGGGCATCGGCCGTCCGGATCTCGCGCTCGGCATCGCCCTCAAAAAGACCTACCCGAGTTGGGGTTATATGATAACGCATGGCGCCACGACGATCTGGGAGCTCTGGAATTTCGATACGGCCGCACCCGATATGAATTCGCAAAACCACGTGATGATGCTCGGCGACCTGCTGGTATGGTTTTACGAGAACCTTGCAGGCATCCGAACCGATCCCGCGAAACCGGCCTTCCGGCGGATCGTCATGAATCCCGACTTTCCCGAAGGACTCGACTTCGTCGAAGCGTCCCACCATTCGGTTTCCGGAAAAATAGAGAGCAGGTGGCGGCGGACGAAGCGCAAAAAAACGGAATGGAATATCCGGATACCGGCCAATTGCAGCGCCGAGGTGCACTTCCCCGCAGCGGCGAGGGAAAAGATCACCGAATCGGGACATACCGTCGCGGCGGACGACGAAAACATCAGGTATCGGGGCACCGTAAACGGCAAACAGGTGTTCGAAGTGCTGTCCGGCGAATATAGCTTCGTATTTTAACCCGATTTACAAACGACGATCAATCAAAATCGCCTGAGGCCGATGGCCTCAGGCGATTTTGATCCGCATACCGGAAAAAATAAATACGAATATTTTGCCCACTGAGCGGAACCGCCCTCAAGTCGGATATACAAGCCGGCCCGTTCGGGACGCCCTCATGTCACCGGCATTTTACGCTGTTCCCGATAAACTTTTTTGTAACGATCGGTCATAAGTTCGCTCGTAAACAGGGCATATGCCCGTTTGCGGGCCGCTTGTCCGAAAGAATCCCGAAGTTCCGGGTGCCGGATCAGGGTCATCATATTTTTCGCCAAAGCCTGCGGATCACGCGGATTGCATAACAGTCCGGTTTCTCCGTCCGAAACGACCTCGGGAATACCTTCCACGTTGGTCGCAACTACCGGAAGCCCGTAATGGGCGGCTTCGACGAAAATCAATCCGAAAGATTCGTAGATCGAAGACATCGCAAAAATATCGTGCGAAACATAGAACGATGAAACATCTTGCTGCCATCCGGCCAAATCGATACTGGCCGTCAAACCATTGTCTCGGATAAAACGCTTGCACTCCCCGTATTTTTCGCCGTCTCCGACCATAGTAAACTTTGCGTCGGGGTATTCCCCGATAAGGATTTTCGCCGCTTCGAGAAAAGTCAGAGGGTCTTTCGGCGTATCCAGCCTGCCGACAAAAAGAATCCGGGGCGTCGTTCCTTTCTGAGAAACCGGAAGATGTCCCGGATAAGCGGAAAAATCTATCCCGTTATAAACGGTCGAAACTTTACGGGCGCACCATTTGAAATATTTGCTGTAATAACGGTTGACCAGGATGATTCTGTCGCAAAACAACGACGCAAACATCTCGCATCCCCAGTAAAACAGCCACCGGGGAAGCCCGACGAATTTATGAAAGGCCAGTCCGTGCACGGTATGTATTACCCGCGGCGTACGGGCCAACGTCGCCGCTATGCGCCCGACCACACCCGGTTTCGTGGAATGGGTATGTACGATGTCAAATCTTTCCCGCCGGCATAACCGATAAATCTCCCGGACAGCTCCGATATCCGACAATCCGATCGCTCGCTTCATTTTATTCGAGTAGATAACCCGAACGCCGGCTCTCCGGAATTCTCTTTCACACTGCTCCCGATCGCCGACGTCCGTCGAATCGCTGAAAAGTATCCATTTGTCATACTGGCTATCGGGCAGACTCTTCATAATCTCCAGAGATACGCGTTGTACGCCGGATAATTTCGGAAGCACCTGAATGTGCAGAATTTTTGTTTTCATAATTGATATATGCACCGAACAGTCCTATACGGGCAGCAACAACGCGGCGCCGATACAGGACTATCCTGTATTATTTGTTCGATTGAATTTTAAAGCCGAATGTAAACAGGGACAATAACTAGCGAAACAGAATACCGAAAGTCATAACAGAGATTCAATCGGCAACCTGCGCATCCTACAGCGCACTCAGATTTTGATTCACACGCTTTACGATCTCCAGATAACGGTAACCGTTTTTCAAGTCGGGTTCAAGATAAGCGCCTTCCGACCATTCGTTCCATGCATTGAAAAACACATAAGGAGAGTCGTGCTCCCGCGCCTTTTTCATGAGTTCGGTCAGGTTGTTTTCCATGGAGTCGAAAGAGAGCCCCCGGTATATTTTTGCCTTGTTTTTGTAGCGGGCCGTATTATCCCAGTCAAAAAACGCCGTTTCATAAATATCGACAGACTCTTTGAATTCGGGACAATAAGCATTTTTTAAAATCACCTCCCACAATTCATTCGCATCGATGATTTGATAGCTGCGTATACTTTGATTGATTTTACGCAAATAATTTTGAATGCTTTCCGGGAGTTTGCGCAGCCAGTAAAAACGATCCGTTAGATTCTGATGTTTGAAATGTTTCGAACCGAAGGCTTCCCGTGGCTGCGTTTTTAACAAACCATCATACGATTTTAGAAAATCGCAGGAAGGATATTGGTGTCCTTTGACGGCCATCAGGTATAAACCGGGCAGGCCGCTTTCTTCCGCCCATTTACGCCAGTATCCGAACATTTCCTGCGTATTCGCAATAATAAACGGCTGATAAATCAACAATAAAGGCTTATTGTCGATGCGGATTGCCCGCTCGTCTTTGAAAAACGGCAACAGGTAATCGAAATGCCTGCGCCACAGATCTACATTGTCCGTATGATTCTGTTGTATCAATACCGCTTCGGGATGTCCTATCCATGCCCGTGTCCAGGTCTCGTTGGCCCAGGTCAGACAAAACGGAATATCAATCTGCTTATGTTCCAGAAAAGTCTCCAGCGGCTTCTCCAGCATCAATTTACCGTCGAACCAATAATGATAAAAAGAAAATCCTCCGACACCGTATTCCGAAGCCAGCCGAGCCTGTTTGGCAAGCGTCTCTTTATCACAGGGGTTGTAATAGTTTCCATCTATGGGGATACGGGGTTGATAGTGTCCGTTAAACAGCGGTTTTGCATTTTGCACCAGTTGCCAATCATGAAATCCGGCCCCCCACCACACGTCGTTTTCCGGAATAGCGTGAAACTGAGGGAAATAAAATGCAATAAGTTTCGGAATAGTCATAATATGTCTTTTATCGTTAGTTCAAACTGATGATTGAGATTTAGAAGGCGGACTTTATCATATCCGTTAGAAGACAGCCTGTTGCGAAGCCCTTCCTCCTGTAATGCTTCCAAACACTTATACAATTCGTCTTCGTCGGACGGGTCGAAAAACAGGCACTCTTCTCCGGTCAGTATCTCGTGCAAACCGGTTTCCGTCGTCGTAATGACCGCTTTCCGCTGGCTCATGGCTTCCAAAACAGTCAATCCCCACGATTCGTTCAGCGAAGGCTGGACAAGCATATCGATATCGGCAAAAAAGCCGGACACATCGTTTTGAAAAGCCCGGAACTCGGTAAACGTCTCTACATGAAGCGTACGGGCCAAATCCTGCAATTCATGCAGGCAAGGCCCGCTTCCGCATATCAGCAAATAAGGAGGATCCTGCGGATGAGAAGTATGCAACCGCGCATAAGACCGCACGAGCGCAGCGACGTTCTTCCCCGGAATCAAAGCCCCCAGATAACCGATCGTGAGAGCCGTTCCTGTTTTCTTCGAAACCGTTAAAGGCAGCTCTTTCAACGGAGGATAAGCAATCCTGTAAACGGGGAAATCGCACGCTAATTTTTGACTCCATAACCTACGGCACCGTTCGGTCACGAATACGGGAGTGATATTGGATGCCGTAAACAGTTTTCGATAGGTCGAAATCATCCAGCGGGGGAGGTAATCGGTATGTGCATTGGGCTGCTCATGAATATGCCACAGACAGCGTTTCCCCGTAATGTAAGCGACCCATGCTCCGGGGAAATTAACAGCGCTGTTCACATAAATCCGATCGGTCTTGCGGAACAGGCAGACAGCGATAAGCCACAAAATCGTCGGAAGGCTGTACAGGAGAACAATCAATGTCTTTAATGAGCCCGAAGCTATATTCCGGTAAGGCAATGCGCAACATCGCCTTACGGTTTCCGAACGAAGCGCTGTTCTGAAAAGGGAACCCGTTCCCAGCGGGTAATATACATCCGTTTCATACCGGGAAGAATCCGACAACACGTTGTTGATCGCGTGCGCCAGCACGGTCTCCGCCCCTCCCATATAACCCGAATGCGCGACGATGAGGAGCCGGGTTTTAGTCATTATTTTCACGATTCATCAATTCGTACAAACGCTCCTCGCCGTTACTGGGGAGCTTAAAGATTTTATGCACGATGTAATTCTGGTACGGCGAAAAAGTCGGGATCGAAAAGAAATAATTCTGACATTGATACCAGTTGACAAAAACGAAAACTACAAAGGTCAACTGCCGGATCAATTTCCGGGATACGATCTCGAATAACAGCGGAAATCCCATCGTCATGCCCAACGACATGTAAAAGCCCAATCGCATATCCAGTTCGACGGATTCCCACAATACGTTTCTGAGCAGCACAAAAAGGAAAAGCAGATTCAATATAATATTGAAATAAGGAAAACGTTCCGCCAGTTTATTTCGGTTATATACGATGACAAAGAGTATGGCCAGGTAGAAGAATACTTTAATATTGATCGGCCAGGGTTCTATATCGGAAGTCGTATAATACAATACCTTGTATAGTATATTCGACGAGAAAAGCGGTGAAATCAGATATTCGGTTATCCAACCTATAATCGGCAACTGCAAACCGATTACCAGCAATCCTGCCACGGACGTTCCCACGATCAGCCGGGACGATATTTTTTTATTCAAAAAGAAATATAACGGATAAACGATGATCACCGACACATGAAAAGTCGCAGCTAACAGGATACAAAGCGTATAACGCCAAAACTGGCGCCTGTAAATATATCGAAGCGCCACGAAAAATACATTCAATGCGATGGCCTGTCTCAATCCGCTCATATCCATTTGAAAATAGATGAAAGCGAAGTAAGTCAACAATCCGAGGTATTTATAATCGGGCAGATAATCTTCGAATGAACGGAATAACAGTAAAGTCGTACAGAAAGAGATAAACAGAAACATGTAATTGACATCCACTCCCAACGAAATGAATATGGAATTAATAAACAGATACCCCGGTTCGATCATCGGCACATCGAACGTACCCGTATGCAATAAATGGCTGAGATCGGAGGAACTGTCGAAAATCCGGACATACGCCAGGTAATCCGTCCCCGTTTCATACCTCCATCCGGCCGTAAACCAGAAAAAGATAAACAACAAAAATTGCAATCCCCGTTTAGTTTCCGGAGACAAACGACCGTGCAGCGAGAGGCTGCAGCATACGACGATAAATAAGAAAAAAATGAGGTAGTACATCCGAATAAATGCCGCTCTATCGATTACGGCAAGCGTTCGCCATGCGGCCGATGCTTTTGATCAATCTTATGGGGAGAACGTACAGCCTGCCCCGAATTCCCCGGAACCGACGTCGACAGACGACTTCGAGGCATATATGCCGGGCACTATTTACGCTCCCAGCCAATAGTCGAATTTTAGGGATATGTCGTTCCCCGTTTGTTTCAAATAATCGTTGATCGCCCGGATGTCCAGCGGGTCGAGTAAAATATCGAGTGAATTTTTATAAATCCTTTCGGTCAGATGCACCGCCGACAGCGTATCGAAGATACGATCGTTCATCCGCGTAAAAGACCCGGCCAACGGAATGACGACGAACGGTTTATTGAAAATAATACTGAACACCATTCCATGGAACGAATTGGTGACGACGTACCGGGCATTCCGGATCAGACTGAGCCACTCGTCCACATTGGGATAGATTTTGTCGTATGCGTCCTGCCGTCCCTGACTTGCGACGTATTTCACCTCGATATGCCGGCTTCGAGCCCAAGCATAAACTTCGGCCACATCGAAATCGATTTCATTGCCGAGCAGGTAAAGCAGCAGGTAATCCTGCGAATATAGGCACGGGGCGGCTATCGACGAATAATCGTGCACGGACAACAGCAAAGTAGGATCGGGTACCAATGAAGCGTCGCTGCGTCCCAACTCCCTGCATATTTCCACGCCCTGTCGCTCCCGCAATGCCAGTACGTCGAACCCGGATATGTACCGTTTAATCTTTTTCCGGAGGCTCCCGGCGAGTTTCATACCGCCGAACGACGGCGCATAAGCAATTTTTTTGCAACCTTCCGGCACGAACATCAGGTAATAGACCGGATCGACCGATCCCCAGACCTGATCGCTTCCGGCGATGTATGCATCCGCCCCGGGCGGATCGGTGAAAATATCATATTGATCATAGACTCTCGAAGTGACCGCAATAAAGCGCTCTTTGAATGTCGAAAAATGACGCGGATGGGCAGCATTCTCCTGCCTCACGATCCGGTTCATTTCTTTAAATCGCTGCGAAAAACGGAATTCCTTCCGACGGAATAACCGTAGCGAGATTTTCCTGACGATTCTACACGGAAGAGACAAAACCCATTTCAGGTTTATTTTCCGTCCGGGCGCATATCTTATCAGAAAAGCATCGTGCCCTTTATCCCGCAGAAAACGCTGAAGAGCATAACACTGAAGTATTTGACCGTAATTATCCTCGCTGTTCCAGAAAGTTACGATTCCAATTTTCATATTCTGCAAATATTCTTATGAGACAAAAAGCCAATAGTTACCGGCCCAGCGTTTTTTTGATGAAACTTTTTTGTTTTTCGCTCATAACCGATCGTGCGAAATCCACCAACTTCCCTGTCGTATTCTGTTCGACGGAGCGAATGGCGCGAAGGGCATCGCTCTCGTCCCCGCTGTCGGTAAACACTTCGAAAAGCATCGGCCGGGCGGCCGGTTCAGGAGAGAGGAACCGCTCGTACAGCGCTTCGAATTCATTTTTGTCCGAAGCGCACATGTATTCGAATCCGAGATCTTCCGCATAGTGCCGGATCAATGCCTGCGATTTGTTGCCAAAATGCCCTGCCGCTGCGATATAAGGATCGGCTTCGTCTCCGAAAAGAGCTCCAGGATGGTCATACTGACGAAATTCGGTTCCCCGGCCGTTATTGATTATCAAAATCCGGACATTGTTGCCGACATGACGATTTCCGACCGCATTCATATCGTAGAAAAACGCAAGATCGCCGAAAATACCGAAACAAAGTCGGGTCGGGTCGGCCAACGAAGCCCCGATCAGCGAAGAGACGCCGCCGTCGATCCCGAACCCGCCGACGTTCGAATCGGAAAACACGGACTTCGGTATTTCGAAGAAATTCCACGATCGCAGCGTATTCAGAATGCCGAAATGCAACACGGAGTTCTCCGGAAGAAGAGGCGCCATTTTATACGCCGTCCAAACATTCGAAAAGGGCAAATTCTGCGGAATAGCGTCGTAAACTTTTTGATAAAGCGCCCGACAGTTTTTCAGATATTCATCGGAATGCCTATCGGATACACCGGCATAATGCCCGAAAAAATTCTGCTCGGACATTTCGAATACATAACGCAGTTTATGAAAGGTATCGCGGATCTCGCCGTCCTCGCTGACGCGCCATACAGTCCGAGCCGAAGGATAGTAAGACGCGGATACCTCTCCGATATGAATCAGCAAATCGACGCTGTTGGTTTCGGTTGTAAGCATCTTTTGATTCTGCACCAACGAATAAAGAACCCTGTATCTCCCTTTGTAATTACTCGTATGATCGCAGAAAACGACGGCATCGTGCGCCTCGCAGAATCGATCGACCGCCTCGGTCTGCTCCGAAGTCCATTTCGGATGGGAACCGACGAAAACGGCAACTTTACCTTCAGGAAATTCCGGAAACCGGTCTCCTGCACAAATCCTGTCGATCACGCGGACGGACGGCAGTTCCTTCACCGAATAATCCCTGCTGTAAGTGGTCGCCAAATTGATATGCGCCGGACCGCCGCCGCGATGCTTGAGGGCCAGGATCGCCTTATTGGCATTTATTTCGCAACTCCACGCTTCTTCCTCGTCCCTTACGGCCGGAAGCGAAACGCTTACATGAACGATATCGTTGAGCGGTCTGCTGCGATCGATTACCTGAGGTATATGATGCCCGACCCTGCCTTCGTACTGCGTCGACGTGATCGCCAGTACGGGCAACTTCCGGTAAAAGGCTTCGGTCAGCCCAGGAAGGTAATTTCTCGAAGCTGTAGCGCCCGTACAGCTCAAGACGACCGGCTCGCCGGACTCTGCCGCCAGACCGCACGCCATATAGGCCGCCGAACGCTCATCGACCGAAGAATAGATCTCGAAATAGGGATCCTGCTGTATCGAAGCGACGAACGTTATGTTCGTAGCGCCCGGAGATGCTATGATTTTACGGATGTTATTAGCTTTCAACAGAGCGATCACGATCTGCGCATTGCGTTCGGAGGTGTAATACTTTTCCATGATATTTGTCTGACGATTATCGAAAAAAGGATCAATTACCGTTTGATAAGTTTTCGTATGAGTTCAAATAAATTACGGGGCATATACCTTGCCGCCAGATACGCCAAGCGGAATTTTACGGACGGAATCTCACGAAGCGGAGTCCGTTCGCCCGTGATTCTGTCGCAACGGGCTTCCGCCGTCCAAACGATCTGCGCGAACCGCGGATTCCGAACAAAACGTTCCAGACAGAACCGCAATCCGTCGGCCGGTTTCGTAAAACCGGCCGTGTCGCAGAACCGGTCGATTTGCGTATTGTCGAATTTGCGATCATACCATCTGTCATATCGCACCTGATATTGCGTTTCCGGATTTTTCAGGTTGGGAGCCGCGTCAGGCATCACCACTCCGGGACGTGTCCCCAGATGAGTTTCAAGTACATCGAGGTATATTCCCAGCACATCGCTCCATCTGATCGCCTCCGCAGCAGTAACATGAAACGCACGGCCGTTAGCCGCCGGTTTTCCGGCAACAGCGGCTATACCGCACGCCACATCGTAACCATAGGTCAACGTAGTCATTTTTTCCGCGATATCTTTCGGAAAAACGATTTTTCTACCGTTCATAGCCCGGTATAGCCACTGCTCTTTTTCCAGTACGCCCAGTTGCAACCGTATTTCGCTGTAAGTTATATAAGGGCGGACGATCACCCAGTTCGTTTTTCCGGACTGCGACAGTAAATTTTCTTCGCGGGCCTTTGCAAGGGCGTATTCGTCGGTTCGCAGGTAAACTTCATCGTTTACGGTATCCAACAACCTCGGCGAGGTTTCGACGATCGGCTCGTTCGATCCGGCATAAACCCGGGCCGAACTCAAAAAAACATATTGTTTGCATACCGACAACAAGAAATCCACGCGCTCCCTGAATTCGTCGGGCGTATAAACCATAAAATCCACGATGCAGTCCCACTTCGCCCCCACAGGGACAAGCGATCGGACAAAGCCGATATCATGGGCATTTCCCCGTACGTACCGTATACAACCGTTTTCGACGGAGGGAAATTCTTTGCGGGTGGTAACCGTCAGTTCATTCGCAGGATCGGCCGCAAGGATCCCGACCAGGTGCGATCCCATGGCGCCGGTACCTCCCATAATTAAAATCCGCATACTTTTTCAGACATTTTACCGGCCTGTCAATTCGGAATGAAATAATCCGGACATGTATTCTACAAGGAGTCTCCGCCGAGAATTTCTTCTTAAAAAATACCGAAATGAAGAACCATTCAGCAGACGCCTGTCTACGAGGCATCAACCGGACTACTCAGAGCCGTACTATTTTGCGAATAGGCTTTATGAACAGGTCGCGTTCATACTGATTCATTGAGAACCGATAGATACAGGGAAAATATATCAACGAAAAAACAACCGCAACACACAGGAAAGAGAGTACGCTGTCTACCGATACGTATTTCAACAAGATGAACGCGCCGACAGTAATGATCAACGGAGCGACACTCATCCGCGCGATCTCCGTCCAGAAAAGCGGTATATCCAAATGAATTTTGCGCTTATAATAGATATTCAACAGGATGCCATGTCCCAGCACGACCGCTACGGAAGTTACCGCCGCCACACCGAAAGCTCCGAACTGTCTGGCTGCCGGGATGGCCGCAGCCAGACTCGCCGCGGAAACCGCCAGAATAAGGATCGACCTGTATTTCATTTCATTCCTCGCCTGAAGAATCGTAATTCCCAGATTCTGAATCATCGGAATCAGGGTCGAAGCAAAAAACATCAACGCGATAACATAAGTTTCGTCATACCCTTCGCCGGCCCACAACGCGATAAACGGCCGCCCCAACAGAATAAAAGCAGACAGGACATATGCCAGTACGATGTACTGGATACGTCCGATACGAATAAACAGATCGGATACGGTCTGCTCCGACGCGCCGGTAGTGATCATTGCCGTAACTTTGGGTAGGAAAACGCCGGATATCGAGGTCGAAAACGAATAGTACATATCTTTCAGGTAAATCGCTACGGCAAAAACGGCCACGGCTGCGGTGCCGACGGTGGCTCCCAACACAAACTGCCCCGTACCCCAGTAAATGCGGTCCATAATCGCATTCAGAAATATCCAAAACGAATAAACGGTCACTTCCCGGAGAAACCCCCAGCGAAAACGTCCGAAAACGATCCGTATCCCGATTTTGCGACGACAGTAATAATAATTCAACAACAGTGTAACGAGATTGAACAGCGTTTGCACGACTACCATCGCTACGGCCCGATACCCCATTTTCAACAAACAGATCATCACGACGGTGTTAAGCAAGATGCGGACGATCTGAACGACTTTCTGAAAAATAAAATCTTCGTAAGCCGTAACAACGGCTCCGAAAATACTCAGAGGAAAAGTGACGGCCAAATTAAAAATCAAAATGATCATCAACACCTTAGCCCGTTCGACCTCAACGACGGTCATCGTATCTCCGAACAATGCTTCGACATTGAAATACAGTCCCAAGCCGGCTCCGAATGCAAGTATACCGATCACCGAATAGAGGATCAGAAACATTCCGAACATGGCGTATTGCTCCTGCTGTCTGCCTTCCGCGCGAAATTTAGCCGTATAACGGATAATAGCATTTCCAAAGCCGAAATCCATGATCGTCAGATAGGCGATCACAGACGCCACGAGCGAATAAAGACCGTATTCGCTCTGCCCCATCATCCGCAGCATATAGGGCGTATAAAGCAGCCCGACCAGCGAGTTCAGCCCGATCACTACGTAATTTAGAACGGCTCCGGCTTTCAGTTGATTTACGACCATCGGATTTTACCCATTACTATGTCCGAAAAATAAATCTTTTGTAACAGATATTGCATCCAGCACCGACGCATAAAGCGAGGAGACATTCTCGAAACACACCCAATATCATATCCCTATAAGGCCGGTACGAATGTCTCGTACCGCCCGAAAGACACGGGATTACCCCAATACGTACAGGCAAATTCATTCGGCCTCCTGCATTATTTCATGCTGCACCCTGTCCATAATATCGGAGCAACATTGCTCGACGGCGTAACTGGTAGCAAGATACCATGTATCGGTACGAGTCTCGACAGTATTCGCCACCCCTTCGATCAATCCGGCAATCCGCTTCGGCAGGTCGTGCTCACAAGGGAACGCACCGGAAATCCGCAACAGATCATACCATGCCGTCAACAACGGAAGTTGTTCGGCGACAGCGTTCTCAGGAAGAACCAAACGTTTCTTATAATAGTTATACGCACGCAACACCGCATCGTGAAAACGATCGTCCCGGAAAGCATCGCTATAATTTTGCAGCAACTCGATCCTACGTACGGCTATTTCCTGAGGAAGTCTTCTCCAGCAACCCTTCGTATCCAGTTCGCCGACCCATTGCCCGCACTTTGCTCGGTAAAACGGGTAATAATCCAATTCCGTATTATCACCCATAACATTTCCCAACTCATAAGCTATACAGCGCAGTACATCCAACTCCTGTCCTGGATCGGGATCTTTCAAATAACTGTCTAAAAGTCGGTAATATAATCCGCTACATTCTTCGTCTTTTTTTCCGTAAACGCCCCATGCGGATTCTTTAACCAGGCGATACATCCGGCACAAACCGTTAACCGAGGTACGATCCATGATCTGATAAAGAATGTCCATCTTGCGGATAATTTTATTGCAATTCAAATAATCACAAGACGACGCAACACAACACAACATACTAATCGACAAATACATACGAAGAAGAGCATCGATACGTACTTCGCTTTGTCCTTTTATGCGGTGATTACACAAAAACGGAAGCAATACCTGTAAATCTGTTTCGGTCATGGAAATTCCGGTTATGGCTGTTAAAATAAGAGATGAACGGGATGAAACGACCGCTGTCTATTCGGATAAAATTTCGATCAGATCGGGATTGACTTCAACCGCGACAGCCAAAGTATTGGGCAACTCTATCACCAGCCGTTTGGCCTTTGCGCCTTTTACCTTCATAAATATGCCTTCAATTCCATCAAACGGCCCTCCGTGAATTCGGATTCGGGTTCCTTTATCGATATTCAACTCCTGAGGCGTAAAATAAATGGGACGTTCCGATCCTTTCACCGCATTGATAAACTGTTCCATCTGGCTGTCGGGAATAATAAGAGGTTCTGCCTGTCTGCCGCCCCGGCGGTACCGATATTGGAAATAATTATCGGCTTCCAAAAAAGGAGCTAAAACTTTTTCGGTAGAATGAACGAACAGCAAATCCCATATTACAGGAACGTAAGCGCGTATTTTCTTACCATTTCGATTTTTAATCTCGCAACGCATAGGAACGAATGTTTCGACAGAAGCTTTATCGAGACGGTCCCGCGTATCCGATTTGCGATTATACAGAAAACGCATTACATACCAAACGAGTCGTTCTTCCTCCATGCATTGTGACATTCGAATTCTCTCTGCTTTCAGGCTTAATCATCGCTAAATTTGAGCTATGGACATAACTCTGAATCCCCTAATATCACCTATATCACTAATACTAAGGTCATTGGAAACTAAAATTCTAAATACGCACTTTCGTATCAGTATCGTTTCTTTGTAAGAGACGGCACTTTATGGGTACAAATATTGGAAATATAAATCTAACGGCCAAATATTCCATCATCATTTATAGCTATTTCGCGCGTTTTTATGTATTACTAACACATTGATTTATATAATTATATACGTGACTTTCAAATCGCAACAGCATTTACTCCGGAAAAGTTCGGAATACGTTATCGAATCGACGATCCCATTGCCCAATTTATATATCTCTTATCCTGAATGATGTATAAACGCTACTCTCTCATTGTTTATTACACTTGTTTACAGTATTTTATTATTCCATGCCGTCTCTTACAAAGAAACATCCTAAACCTATAAATTACCAACAGCGATCCGCAACAAAGAAAACATTGATACCCAGCCCTTGGGGATCATCCTGCATCTCTTTCGTATAGATTCCGGGATTCGCTTTTAAAGCTATTTTTCGCATTCGGTTATCGAAAACGAGCCGCCGCCATTATAATGATTTTGGAGGAAAATACCGGAAAAATTCTCCGGTTCCGAATAAACGGTTATCTTTGCAAGAAACATCAGATGATATGATGAAAGAGCGACCGGATTCGGTCATACGGAAAAGATCGCTGGCCGAAGAGTTGGCCGAACGGCTCCGCCAACGGATTACGGACGGGCAATTCGAGGTAGGCGAAAAACTGCCGGCCGAGCCGGAACTGATGCGTATTTTCGGCGTCGGCCGTTCGACGGTGCGCGAAGCTGTGAAGATACTGGTTAACATGGGGTTCCTGAAAGTGCAACAAGGAGCCGGGACGTTTGTCGAGAGCCGGGCGGCGGCGGACGACCCGATGGCGCAACGTCTCCGCCGTGCCGACATCCGCGACCTGGACGAAGTGCGGAGAATACTGGAGGTCGCCATCGTCGAGCGGGCTGCCGGACGGCGTACGGAGCAGGATATCGAAAAGATCGAAAGATTCCTTGCGGAACGCGGCGCGACGGCAGCGGCGGGGCGGTTGGAGGCGTGTATCGAAGCGGATATCCGGTTTCATGTCGCTTTGGCGGAAGCTACGCACAACGAGATTTTGTACGAACTCTACCGGTCGGCGACCATCCACCTGCAAAAAGGTTTCGAACACATTTACGTCGATACGGGCTATTTTCTCGCATCGCAGCCTACGCACGAACGGTTGGTACGGGATATAATCGCCCGGGATGCCCGGAAGGCGCTGCATACGATCGGCATTATCCTGAAAGAACCGTAACCCATGAATACGAACTCCTCCTGCGCGCGGCCGCTCCGTAATCCGATGAACCGGACAGTTTATCCGATCCTGTTGATGGTTTGCACCACTCATCTGCTCAACGACATGATGCAGTCCGTCATTCCGGCGGTCTATCCGCTTCTCAAAGAGAAATTCGGCTTTACATTCGCACAAATCGGCGTCATCACGCTGGTTTTTCAGATGACTTCGTCGCTTTTGCAGCCTTTCGCCGGACGTCTGGCGGACCGTCATCCGAGGCCCTACTCGCTAGCCGTAGGGATGTGTTTCACGCTGGCCGGACTGCTCGCGCTGTCCGTAGCCCCCGGCTTTGTCTTTATTTTGGCGGCGGTCGGCCTGATCGGCTGCGGTTCGTCGGTTTTCCATCCTGAATCCTCGCGGGTAGCGCAGCTCGCCTCGGGCGGGCGCAAAGGACTGGCACAGTCGATCTTTCAGGTCGGCGGCAACGCGGGAAGCGCTATGGGGCCGTTGTTGGCGGCTTTGATCGTGATTCCGTTCGGTCAGGCTTCGATCGGCTGGTTCGCATTGGCCGCGCTGCTGGCTATTTTCATACTTATTAAGATCGGGAACTGGTACAAACGGCGGCTGGCCGTAGCGGCACGCAAGACCGTCGCAACGGCGGCGGCGCCGGCTCACGGACTTACGAAGCGAAAAATCCGGGCCGCGCTCATTATCCTGGGCGTATTGGTATTTTCGAAATATTTTTACATCGCCTGTATGACCAACTATTTCACGTTCTTTTTGATGGATAAATTTTCGATGTCGGTACAGGGGGCGCAGTACTGTCTTTTCGCATTTCTGGCGGCTTCGGCGGTCGGAACATTCTTCGGCGGGCCGCTGGGCGACCGCATCGGACGGAAATACGTGATCTGGGGTTCCATTCTGGGGGCCGCTCCCTTCACGCTGATGCTTCCCTATGCCAACCTGGCCTGCACCATCGTACTGGCGGTCGTGATCGGCCTTGTCATCTCGTCGGCGTTTTCGGCGATTCTGGTCTATGCGACCGACCTGATGCCGGGAAAGGTCGGCATGATCGCCGGAGTATTTTTCGGACTGATGTTCGGGCTGGGGGGACTCGGTTCCGCCTTTTTCGGCTGGCTGGCGGACAAAACCAGCATCGAGTATATTTTTCAGATCAGTACGTTGTTGCCTTTGCTGGGTGTAATAACGGGCTTTCTGCCTAATATCGAATCGAAGAAAACCAATAAATAAATCAGCGATGCAGTACACTTTTAAATACCGGTCGCCCCTCGGCGGGATCACGATCGCAGCCGACGACGAAGGCCTGACGGGGCTGTGGTTCGACGGGCAGAAATATTTTGCCGACACGCTGTCGGCCCGGCACGAAGAGAAAATGCTGCCGGTATTCGGGCAGGTCAGGGAATGGTTGGACTGTTATTTCGGCGGCGGCATCCCCGGTTTTACGCCGCCGGTGCACCTACAAGGTTCGCCGTTTCGGCTCGCCGTCTGGGACGTGCTGCGGCAAATCCCGTACGGGGAAACCGTCACTTACGGGGAGATCGCCCGGGAGATCGCCCGGCGACAGGGAGTACGGAACGTATCGGCGCAGGCCGTAGGCGGCGCCGTGGGGCACAATCCCGTCAGCATCGTCGTGCCCTGCCACCGCGTCGTCGGGAGCAACGGAAGCCTGACGGGTTATGCGGGCGGCATTACGCGGAAAGTGCGGCTTCTGAATCTCGAACGGGCGGAAATGTCGGGATTGTTCGTTCCGAAAAAAGGGACCGCATTGTAGGCGGCCGGCCGCTGTCGCGTCTTCTCGTTTAGCCGATGTCCGTCAGGTTGACGAACTTACCGTGCAGCCTGCGCCGCTCGATGAGCAGTTTCAACTGTTTTTGACGTTTGGGAGTGATCCAGCGGCGTGCAAAAATGTTCGGGATGGCCACGCCGATAGCGATGCAAAGGATCATAAGCGAGGCCTGGATGGCATTGTTCATCGCTACGGTGACTTCGCCCACCACGCCGCGCATATCGATGAAAGCAAACAGCGCCCGATACATCAGCACGCCCGGGATCATCGGGATGACGCTGGGAATCGATAGGCAATGGTGAGGGGTGTGGAACCAATGCACCGCCCGCGTTACGATGATGCTGATAAGGGCCGAGCCGACCAAAGAACCGATCACCGGTCCCATGTCCAGTCCGATATTGTGGTTGCTCGGGCCAAGATTGACAAAGTTGCGGGAGCAAACGGCGATGACGCCTCCTACGGCCACCACCCAGAGCAACCGGCGCGGGATATTGAAGATCATCGAAAATCCTACGGCCGATATGGCGGCCGCTACGGCGAATTCGAAATAGGTGTGATGCGGCGTCATGCTCAGATCCTTCACGAAGTTGTCGATCCCGCAGACGTGGATGGCCAGCGCGATGCCGAACGACATGGCGACCACGATGAGCAATGTATTGACGGCCCGTGTGATACCCACCTGCACGTAGTTATCCAGCATGTCGCTTACAAAATTAATCAGCGGGACGCCGGGGACGATGAAAAGAGCGCAGGCCATCAGCGGATGCCACGGCGTATCGGAATGGAGAACGGCATGGAGCGGTCCGGGCAGTGCGAGCGTCGATATGAACGTGGAAACCCATGCCAGCAACGTTGAGACGAAGGCGGCGACGGCAATATTCATAAAGTGATTGGAACCCAGATCATTGAGCACCGCACGCAAACGGAACCCCAGGATAGCGGCCACCGAAGCGTAGAAGAAGGCCGGCCAGTCGCAACCGAACTGGATGCAGAACCCGCCGCAGGCGAATCCCGCGCCGACGGCTACCTGCCAGGGGGTGTAGTTACGTTTGCGGGTACGGATTTTTTCCAGCTCCTCCTCGTATTTTTCCAGCGAATAATCCTCGCGGATGGCTCTCCAGGAGAGTTTGCTGACGGCGGAAATAGCAGTCATGTTGATGCCGTGTTTTTCGCAACTCTGGAATTTGGAAAACGAATGTTCTTCGTCGCCCAGGTTTACCATCAGCATGTTGTAGTTGATGTAAATATGCAGGTGTTCGTCGGGCAGTCCCAGGTAGGCCGCCGTGCGTTTCATGTTGCGCATGATGCGGCTCGTGTCCGCCGCGCTTTCCATCAATAGCTTGCCCGTACGCAGCAGCAGGTCGAGCTTCCGGTGCAAAAGTTTTTCCGAATACTGTGATGTCTTTTCCATAACCGCCTCTCTTTACATCCGACAAACCGGCATTGCCGTGCCGGTGTTCAAAAGTTCCACTACGACGCTGACATACTTTCTCATCCGTATATTTCTCAAAACGAGGATAATTTTTTTCGCTATTTTTCTAAACCCACGAGCAAAAACAGCCTTTTACGAACGGCAGGTCTTCTGACTGACTCCCGCTTTGAAACCTTCCCGGCCCCTTTCGAAACCAGTGGTATCGTATGATCAAAGCGTAAACGGAGCTTCACAGCAGCGGGACTGTCCGGGATTTTCACCCGATTCCCTTTTAATCCGGACGACAGAAAAGCGCCCCCGGAACCGATTCCGAGGCAAAGATAAGTTTTTAAAATTAATTAAAATAGATCCGCCGCGATATTTTAGGGCAACCTGCGAACTTTTTCGGGCGAGAAAGGCAAATAAAAAACTCCCTTCGGGAAGAGCGTTTTTCGAGGTTTGCGCGCCGGGACGGTCGCCGGAAAAGGTCATTCGGATTTGCCGATATATTCTTTGACGACCTCCCCGAAGATTTTAAGTCCTTTCTCGATCCGGTCTCCGGGTATATTGGAATAATTGATCCTGAGGATATTCTCTTTATGCTCGTTCGGAAAAAAGAGCCGCCCGGAACGAAAGCTATTTTTTTTCGAGGCATTTGTTTAAAATTTCGCGCGCCGAAATCCCTGTCGGAAGTTCGATCCAGATAAATAGTCCGCCTTCGGGCCGAATGAATCTTATGTTCGCGGGGAAGTAACGTTCGATGGATCCGACCGCAACGTCCCTGCGCCTTTTGTACACTTCGACTATCTTTCCGATATGCCGGTCGATGTCGTACCGTTGTAGATACCGGACGATGGTCATCTGGGCCATCGTATTGCAGGTCGGTTCCCTGTTTGACCAACCAGGACGTACTTGCGGATGATGTCCTTGTCTCCGGCGATCCAGCCGATCCGGAATCCGGGGCAGAAAATTTTAGAAAAACGTCCCGTGCACGGGACGTTGCCGGTCGTGTCGAAAGACTTTACCGACGGCAAAGACGCTCCTTCGAATCTTAGCTCGCCGTACGGATTGTCTTCCTGTACCGCGACGCCGTATTTCGAGGGCAGTCCGGCCAGTTTCTTGCGTCTTTCCAGGCTCCACGTTTTTCCATCCGTTCATTTTCAATCCATCCGACTTCCGAGCAGGTTCTTAACACTCTTTTGCCCTCATCTGTAAAGGATTCATTCAACAGTGTCCATTAATTTTACACACCCGGATCGAACCACACAACATAAAATCCTGTATTACAAACATTAGCACATCGCGGCATTATTTTCGAACATTGCTGTATCGATTGAAAAAGCACTCCGCCGGATCCAAAGCGGAAAAATAAAAACCGACGACCAATATGAGGGATCTGAACATCGCCATACGCTCGCTCTTCAAAAGGGGACGGCATAACGTAACAAAAATCGTCTCGCTGAGTATCGGATTGGCCATCGGTCTGGTACTGATTGCCAAGATCTATTTCGAACAATCCTACGACTCGTTTTATCCGAATGCGGATAGGATCTATCGTTTGACGGGCTACACGAGCAACGAAAACGAGTCGAAGGTCAGCGAATCCGTTTCGGCAATCGTCGCTCCGACCATGAAAGAGGAAGTACCGGGCATCGAAGCCGCAACCCGGCTGACCCATATCGGCGGAGACAGGAACAAATTCATAACGTCCGATAAGCGGCGCTACTCGATCGGCGGCATCCTGATGGCCGACAGTTGCCTGTTCGACGTGCTGCCGCGTCCGGTACTGTCGGGCGATCCGAAAAAGGTATTGGCCCGGCCCGGCTATGCGATGATTTCGCGCTCGTTCGCCGAAAAGCTCGGAGGAATCGACCGGGCAGAAGGCACGGTCATCGCTTCCGACAACAAACCGGAGATGACGCTGACCATCGGAGGCGTATTCGAAGATCCGCCGGAAAACTCGCACTTGCGCTACGACGTATTGGTCACATTGGAGGAAGCGGACGACGGAGGCTTCCTGGCCTGGTTCGGCCGCCACTACCTAACCTATGTGCTTCTGTCCCCCGGCGTCACGCCCGAAACCCTGCGTCCGGCCATCGACCGGATGCAACAAAAACACATCGTCCCCCAAGCCCTGCAAAATGCCGGCGTCGACCGATTGGCATTTTTCCTGAAACCTATAAGGGAAGTGCATACCGGCGAAGCCAATATCCGGAACATGACCGTCATGTTGGCGATCCTCGCTTTCGCGCTGCTGTTCACGGCCGTGATGAATTATATCCTGATTGCGATCTCGGCGATCGTGAACCGTAGCAAAGAAATCGCCCTGACTAAATCGTACGGCGCATCCGGGACCGACATCCACCGTATGACGATGTCGGAAACGCTGGTACATATGATTCTTTCGCTCACTCTGGCCGTCCTGCTGATCCTCGCGTGCCGGGACACCGTCGAAGGATTGCTGAACGTTTCGCTTGCCGCCTTGTTCTTCTCCAAAGGAGCTTTCATCCTGTCGGGCATTTGCGCCATTGTATTTTTCGTAACCGGGTTCGTCCCCGGCATGCTGTTCGCCCGCATTCCGGTAGCGTCCGCCTTCCGCAATTTCAAGGAAAACCAGCGGCATTGGAAGCAGGGATTGCTGTTCATGGAATTTACGGCCTCGGCGCTGCTGGTTTCGCTGCTGATCGTAATCGGCGAACAACACCGGCATATGCTGAACAGCGATCCGGGATACTCGTACGATCGCCTGGCTTACTGCGCGGTCACCGATCTGGATTCGACGGCTCGAACGATGTTGACCGACGAAATCGAAAAACTTCCGGAAGTGGAACAAGTGTCTTCCTGCATAAGACTGCCGTTCGGCCAAATGCCGGGCGGCGCGGCGATGTTACCCGGCACGGACCAGACCTGTTTCGAGATCGCCGATCATTTCCGCGTCGGCGACGGATTTCTGGCCCTGATGGAAATTCCGGTCGTCGAAGGACGTTCGTTTACGGAAGAAGTATCCCATTCCAATGAAATTATGGTAAGCCGCTCTTTCGTCGATCGGATGAAGGATTTCGCGGATTGGCCCGACGGTGCGGTCGGCAAGCGGATCTCGATCACGGGGCACGAGCAGAGAGACTTTACGATCTGCGGCGTATACGAGAATTACCGCATCGGATCGTTGGCCGGCAACCTGGACGATCGGCCCTCCGTCATGCTCTACGGCCGCCAGGATCGGCGCATTCCGTCGAGATACCTGCTCGTGAAGTTTCGCAGGATGACGGCGCAAGCCGTAGAAAAAGCGGATTCCAGATTGCAAGAATTGATGCCGGATGCGGAACTGGAGCTGACGCTTTACTCCTCGAGAATAGCCGGACTGTACGAGAGTTCGCGTATGCTTTGGATCTATGTTACGATCGGAGGTCTGATTACGGTAATCATCTCGCTGATCGGCCTAATCGGTTATACGAATGATGAGATCAACCGCCGCCGCAAGGAAATAGCCATCCGCAAGATAAACGGCGCATCGGTACGAACCATTCTCCGGATTTTCCTCGGGGACATTCTGAGGATAACCCTCCCGGCAGCCCTGCTGGGTTGCGGCATTTCCTACTTCGTTTCGGAATACTGGCAACGGCAATTTGCCGAGAAAGTTCCGCAGAACCCTTTGTTTTTTATCGCGGGCGGCCTGAGCGTTTGCATCATCGTCACCGCCTGCGTGGTTTACCGCACCTGGAAAGTAGCCAACGAGAATCCGGTCAACAACCTGAAGTCGGAATAAACCAGGTTACGTACCCCGGTCTTTTCCTGCTTTTCCTTTCGGGGGCCTAAAAAGAAAAAATCCTTACATATCATGGATACATAAGGATTTTTCTGTCTTTTGCAGCCTCTTTATCAAGGCTTTAAGAGCGGAAAACGAGACTCGAACTCGCGACCCTCAGCTTGGGAAGCTGATGCTCTACCAACTGAGCTATTTCCGCATTGAGCGTTGCAAATATCCGTTTTTTTATCCGTTTTAGCAAGTATTTTCAGACAAAAACAACGCATTTTCTCAAAAAACGGTAAACCGGCTGTCGGCATCCCCGTTTACGAACCGTCGGCGCCGGTACGGACAGCCCGGAAGAAACCGCTTTTCCCGGAGCGAAACGTCAATCCATTTTCAGCACGGCGAGGAACGCTTCCTGCGGAACTTCTACGTTACCGACTTGGCGCATCCGCTTCTTCCCCTTTTTCTGCTTTTCGAGCAGTTTGCGCTTGCGGCTGATATCGCCGCCGTAACACTTGGCCGTCACATCCTTGCGAACCGCTTTGACCGTCTCGCGGGCGATGATCTTAGCGCCAATGGCAGCCTGTATAGCGATATCGAACTGTTGACGCGGAATCAACTCTTTGAGCTTCTCGCACATCCTTCGGCCGAAATCGTAAGCATGATCGACGTAGGTCAGCGACGACAGCGCGTCGACCGGCTCGCCGTTCAGCAGAATGTCGAGTTTGGCCAGCTTGCTCGGTTTGTAACCGGTCTGGTGATAATCGAACGATGCGTAACCGCGCGAAATGCTTTTCAACTTATCGTAAAAATCGAACACGATTTCGGCCAGCGGCATGTCGAAATTAACCTCGACACGATCCTGCGTGATGAAAACCTGGTTGAGCAGCGTTCCCCGCTTGTCGATACAGAGTTTGATAACGCTGCCGAGAAACTCGGCTTTCGTAATGATCTGAGCGAGAATATAGGGCTCTTCGATCGAACTGATCAGCGTAGGTTCGGGCAGCCCCGACGGATTGTGCACATCGATCACTTCGCCCTTACTGGTATGCACCTTGTACGACACGTTCGGCACGGTCGTGATGACGTCCATATTGAATTCGCGATACAGACGCTCCTGAATAATCTCCATATGCAGCAACCCCAGGAAACCGCAGCGGAAACCGAACCCGAGGGCCAGCGACGATTCGGGCTCGTAAGTCAGCGAGGCGTCGTTCAAGTTCAGTTTTTCGAGCGAAGCGCGCAGATCTTCGTACTGGTCGGTCTCGACCGGGTAGAGTCCCGCAAAAACCATCGGTTTCACATCCTCGAACCCGGCGATGGCTTCCTTGCACGGATTGGCGATCGCAGTGATCGTATCGCCGACCTTGACGTCGGCAGAGGTTTTGATCCCGGAAATAATATATCCCACGTCGCCGGTACTCATCATGTCGCGCGGAGCCATCTTGAGTTTCAGTACGCCCACTTCGTCGGCCGAATATTCGCTGCCGGTATTGAACAGCTTGACACGCTCGCCCTTGCGCAGCGAGCCGTTGAAAATCCGATAATAGGCGATGATGCCTCGAAACGGATTGAACACCGAGTCGAAAATCAGCGCCTGCAGCGGAGCCTGCGGATCGCCTTGCGGAGCCGGAATACGCTCGATAATGGCTCCGAGCACCTCTTCGACGCCCTGTCCGGTCTTGCCCGAAGCGGCCAGAATGCTGTCGGGATCGCACCCGAGCAGGTCGACGATCTGGTCCTTCACCTCGTCGACCATCGCAGCGTCCATGTCGATCTTATTCAGCACCGGAATAATCTCCAGATCGTGCTCCAGCGCAAGATACAGGTTCGAAATGGTCTGAGCCTGAATCCCCTGCGTAGCATCGACCACCAGCAACGCCCCCTCGCACGATGCGATCGCACGCGATACCTCGTACGAGAAATCGACGTGCCCCGGAGTATCGATCAGGTTCAGCACGTACTTCTCGCCCCGATAGGCATACTCCATCTGGATCGCATGGCTCTTGATGGTGATCCCCTTCTCCCGCTCCAGTTCCATATCGTCGAGCACCTGCGCCTGCAACTCGCGCGCGGTCAGCGTCTTGGTCATCTCCAGCAAACGGTCCGCCAACGTGCTTTTACCGTGGTCGATATGGGCTATGATACAAAAATTCCGGATATTCTTCATACATTCTTTTTAAAGCTACGCAAAGTTAGTTATTTTTGCGAATCCTGAAAAAAACACCCTTATGATTCGTCCGCAAACCGTTTCCCGATACGCCTCGATGGTCAAGTTCAGCCATACGATTTTCGCCATGCCGTTCGCGCTGGTCGGCTACGCCTATGCGCTGCAAACGACCGATGCGGAATTTTCGCTGCTGCTGCTCGTAAAGGTACTGCTGGCAATGGTGTTCGCCCGCAACACGGCGATGGGATTCAACCGGTATGCCGACCGGCGGATCGACGCGCTGAACCCGCGCACCCGCAACCGGGAGATCCCGGCGGGCGTGATCACCCCGCGCCGGGCGCTGATCTTCGTGATCGTCAACGCGGCGCTGTTCCTGGCCGTCGCGCTGTGGATCAACCGGCTGGCTTTTTTCCTCTCGCCGGCAGCACTGCTGGTGCTGATCGGATACAGTTTTACAAAACGTTTTACGGCCTGGTGTCACATCGTGCTGGGCGTCGCGCTCGGAATCGCTCCGGTGGGCGCTTACATCGCGGTAACGGGCGAAATAGCCGTCTTCCCCGTCCTGCTGACCGGACTGGTCATCACCTGGTGCGGCGGGTTCGACGTGATCTACGCCCTGCAGGACGTCGAGTTCGACCGCAGTCATTCGCTGCACTCGATCCCGGCGCGTTTCGGCGTACGGGGAGGCATCCTGATCAGCATTCTGCTGCACCTGATCAGCGTTTACGCGGTCGTCGTCGCCGGACTGTATTACGGGGGCGGCACGCTGTACTGGATCGGCGCGGGACTGTTCGTCGGATTGCTGATCTTCCAACACCTGCTGGTGTCTCCGAAGAACCTCTCCCGGATCGGTCTGGCATTCGGAACGACGAACGGCATTGCCAGCGTCTGCTACGCCGCTTTCACGATCGCCGACCTGTGTTTCTAAAACGCTTCTGCCGGAAACATACGCCGGCCGACGGCAAATAAACGAGCCGGCCGGACAAAACCTGTCCGTTCCGAGAACTCCCGAACGAAAGGATCGTCCGCGCCTTTCCCGTAGAATCGTCGCATTCCGATCTTCCCCGGCAAGTCTATGGGCAGAGACATCTGCAAAGGAGAAAAAACCGATGCAACGCATATCCCGCCTCCGCGGCCCGACCTTTGTTTCCCGAGTATCCCCCCCCGAACGAACCTACAAAAAACGAGGCGGAAAGCCGTATCGACTTCCCGCCCGTTTCTATATGGTTATTCTTCTTTTCTATCGCAGCGAAATCTCGCTGGAACCGATCATATGCCCGTCGGTATAGATCTTGACCTGGTATTTTCCGCTGGTAATCCCCGGCCCGTTATAGAAGAGACTTACATTCAGATCATTGTTCTGGTAATCTACCGAACGCATCGCCGAATAGGTGATCGAACTGCCTTCGAAATCGAACAGCGCGTTGCTACCGTTCACCAGCGGATAGCCGTCGGGGCCGATGATCTGCGTATAAACGTTCCGCTCGCCCGGCGTGGAGAGTTCGTTGCCTACCAGCACCAGATCGACCCGGAGCCGTTCCGCGCGGTTCGCACGCGACACTTCGCGGTCGGACTTACTGAGCGCCACGAGGCGTATGTCGCGCGCCCGGATTACGGAACCCTGCCGCACCTTCGTCGACAACTCCTGCGATTTCTCCTCGGCCGACTCGGCGCGCAGGCGGTAATCCAGGATTTTCTTTCGGATCGAGCTGTTTTCGCTGACCAACTTTTTATTGATCGTATTGAGCGAGTCGATCTGACGGATGTACCCGGTCATCACCTCGCGCATATAGGTCATTTTTTTCTCGTATTCGCGGATTTTCGCATAGCTCAGACGGCGCTCCTTCTGCAGGGTCTGCAACAGCGAATCGGCTTTCTGCCGTTCGCCCTCGTAATGAACCGAAAGCGTATCGTTCAGCGTTTTCAACGTGTCATAATCGTTCAGCAGCGAAGTGAGCTGACTGGTCAGCGTATCCCGTTCGATGGCGAAATCCTCTTGCATCTGCTTGACCTGCATAAAGTAGATCGCCGACAGCGCCACCAGGATCACCGCCATGATGATAATCATGATCTTCAATCCTTTGACCGACTTGTTCGGGCCGCCGCCGTCGTATCCAGGATCGTAATTGTTGTTGTAATCGTAATTCGGGCCTCCGTAGTTCTGGTTGCCATAGTTTTGGTTACCGTAGTTCTGATTCCCGTAACCCTGGTTATTGTACGGCTGCTGTTGATTGTAATCTTCCATAACGTCAAAAGATATCTTTCAGTTGCAAATATAATAACTTTTTAATTTATTTTGCTATCCAGCGGGTATTTAAGATTTTCGTACTTCAGCAGCCGCGCCCGGATCGAACCGACGCGGATCGGCGACTCGACGTAAACCGGAATCCGGTTGCGGTCGTCGGTGATCCACAGCGTGAACTCGTTGCCGTCCTCGAACGACTCGCCGGTCGAAGTGGCCATCTGGCAGCGGAACTTCAGCGTCCGGAATTTCCCGGTACCGCGGACATTCTTGTTCTCGCGTCCGAGCAACTTGTAACGGATCACGCGGATCGTATCCTCCAACACAAGGTTCATCGTCCCGGCTCCGCCGGCCTTCTCCAACTCGCTCAGATCCGACCCGCGCAGATTGAAAAAAAGCGCCAGCGCATCGTAACTGCCGTCGATGAGCTTCAGTTGTTTGTGGTTGCTGTTCTCGTTCTTATGGTTCCGGAAGGTATTGTTCACCACGTATTGATCCCAGTCGTAAACAAAACTGCTGGAATAGCGGTACTTGCCTTCGCGGATCTCGGTCTGCAACTCCAGCGGACGCAGCGTTACGGAATCCAGAATACTGACATACTGATCGTTCAAATCGAAAAACCAACGGTAAAACGGATAGGTCTTGCCGAGCGCATCGACCTGAAAAGCCTGCTGCCCCTTGTAATCCTTCGAAGACGTGGCGATAATCACTTCGGCCACGTCGGTCATCACGAACGACACTTTGTAACTCACCGCATATTCCAACCGTTCGCCGTCGCCGAACGCCCTGCCGTCGAACGCATCCTGCGCCCGAAGCTGAACGGCCATCGCTACGGCCGACACAAACAGATAAAAAAATCGTCTCATAACATTTTCCCCACGGTTCAATTCTCCGTAACCGGATCCGCAATCACCCGACTGCGCGTACTCCGTCCTAAAAATAACGGATAATCGCGCCGAAAGTTATGAAATCATGCTGAAATCCGTCTCTTTTTTCGAAACATATTTTGCCGCCAATTCGCATAACAGCTTGTTTTGCGGCTTCGCAAGCTCAGGATCGTCGGCCAGCACCCGTTCGGCCGCATCGCGCGCCAACGTCAGGATCTGCCCGTCCTTCCCCAGCGACGCTATCTTCAAATCAAAGGCCAAACCGCTTTGCAGCGTCCCGGAAAGATCGCCGGGACCGCGCAATTGCAAGTCCATCTCGGCCAATTCGAAACCGTCCGTCGTCCGCACCATCGCCGCGAGCCGCTTGCGCGAATCGGACGATAGTTTGTCGCCGCTCATCAGAATGCAGTACGACTGTTCGCCGCCGCGTCCGACACGCCCGCGCAACTGGTGCAACTGCGACAGTCCGAACCGCTCGGCGCTCTCGATCACCATGATCGACGCATTGGGCACGTCGACGCCGACCTCGATCACCGACGTGGCGATCATGATGTGCGCGACGCCCTGCTTGAACAGGTTCATGCCGTAGTCCTTGTCGGCCGGCTTCATCTTGCCGTGCACGACCACCGTCACGTACTCCGGCGGCGGGAACGCCTGCGTAATACCGGCATAACCGTCCTCAAGGTCTTTATAATCCATTTTTTCGGATTCCTTGATCAGCGGATAGACGATGTAGACCTGACGGCCTTTTTTAATCTCGTTGCGGATGAAACCGAACACCTGCAACCGGTGCGCATCGCGGTAGTGCAGTGTCCGGATCGGCTTGCGGCCCGGCGGCAGTTCGTCGATCACCGACACGTCCAGGTCGCCGTACAATGTCATCGCCAGCGTACGCGGGATCGGCGTGGCGGTCATTACCAGCACGTGCGGCGGCCGGCGGTTTTTGTTCCACAGCCGCGCCCGCTGCTCGACGCCGAAACGGTGTTGCTCGTCGATCACCACGAACCCGAGGTTTTTGAACTGCACCGTATCCTCGATCAGCGCATGGGTCCCGACCAGAATATGCACGTCGCCGGAAAGCAGGTCTTCGGCCAACGCCGTCCGCTCGCTTTTCCGGGTCGATCCGGTCAGCAACTCCACCCGCACGCCGAGTCCGTCGAGCATCCGCAACAGCGTGGCATGATGCTGCGTCGCGAGAATCTCGGTCGGCGCCATCAGGCAGGCCTGAAAACCGTTGTCGCATGCCAGAAGCATACTCATCAGCGCGACGAGCGTTTTGCCGCTGCCCACGTCGCCCTGCAGCAACCGGTTCATCTGGTGGCCGGTGACGGTATCCTGCCGGATTTCGCGGATTACCCGCTTCTGCGCTCCGGTCAGCGGGAACGGCAGTTTTTCGTTGTAAAAACCGTTAAAAAAGCGACCGACCGCCGGAAACAGAAACCCGTCGTTACGGGCTTTCCGACCGCGTTGCTCACGGAGTATATTCAGTTGGATGCCGAACAGTTCTTCGAACTTCAGCCGGTATTCGGCCGCCCGCAACGCCTGCTGCGAAGTCGGAAAATGGATGTTGTACAGCGCGTCGCGCAACGGCACCAACCCGTAACGGCTCATCACGTCCCCGGGCAGCGTCTCGCGCAGATGTCCCTCGACCTGCGGCCACAGATTGCACATCAGCGTATAGATCGCCTTCGTGCCCAGTTGCCCGTTGTTCAGCTTTTCGGTCGTACTGTACACTCCCTGCACTTCGGCATGGAAACGGTTCGCCTGTTCGAGCACGGATTCCACCTCGGGATGCACGAGGTTCAGCGCGCCGTTGAAAAAAGCGGGCCGTCCGAAAATAATGTATTCGCGCCCCGCTTCGAGCCGTTTTTCGATCCAGTTGATCCCTTTGAACCACACCAGTTCGGCCGTACCGCTACCGTCGGCAACGACGGCGATAAAACGCTTCTTCGGCCCGGAACCTACATGCTGGAAACCGGTGATGCGTGCCCGGAGTTGGATATAAGTCAGCGAATCGTCGGCGATCTCGCCGATGCGCCAGATGCGGCTGCGGTCGATGTAACGGAACGGAAAGTAGTAGAGCAGGTCGCCGAGCGTGCGGATACCGAGCTCCTTTTGCAGCAGCAGGGCGCGCCGCTCCCCCACTCCGGTGAGAAACTTGACGTCGTTGTCGAGAATATAACCCATCTTCCGTCGCGAATTTGGATCAAAGATACCGAATCTGCGGCAGAGTTTCGTAACTTTGCGAAAAATTTAAACGCTACATGGAGAAATTTTGCGATTCGCTGACCCGGTACAGCCGGCGGGAAACCGTTGCCGTTCAGATAGGAAACACCGCTATCGGAGGCGACAACCCGATCCGTATCCAGTCGATGACCAATACCGACACGAACGACACCGCCGCTTCGGTCGCGCAGACCGAACGGATCGCCGCCGCCGGCGGCGAAATCGTACGCCTGACGGCGCAGGGCCGCCGCGAGGCCGAAAACCTCGGCGCCATCCGCGCCGAACTCGACCGGCGCGGATGCCGTGTTCCGCTGGTGGCCGACATCCATTTTCTGCCGTCGGCGGCGCTCGTCGCGGCGGAGCATGTCGAGAAAATACGGATCAACCCCGGCAACTTCAACGACAAGGGCGGTCAGTTCGACGAACTGCTGGCCATCTGCAAAAGACGGGGAGCCGCGCTGCGTATCGGCGTCAACCACGGTTCGCTGGCCCCGGCCGTCATGGAGCGCTACGGCGATACGCCCGAGGGAATGGTCGCCTCGGCGATGGAATTCTTACGCCGCTGCCGCGCGGCGGCGTTCGACCGGGTGGTGCTATCGGTCAAATCGAGCAACGTCCGCGTGATGGTGCAGGCCTACCGGATGTTGGCGGCGGCCATGCGCGCCGAGGAGATGCGCTATCCGCTGCACCTGGGCGTCACCGAAGCGGGCAACGACCGCGAAGGACGGATCAAGTCGGCTGCGGGCATCGGCGCGCTGCTGGCCGACGGGCTCGGCGACACGATCCGCGTTTCGCTGACCGAAGCCCCCGAACGCGAGATTCCGGTGGCGCGGATGCTGGCGGACTATTTCGCCGGCCGCGAAAACCATGCGCCGATCCCTGCCGTAGACGAATCCCTGTATTCGCCTTACAGCTACCGCAAACGCCCGTCCGAAAAAATCGGCGGTATCGGCGGCGACGCACAGGTTGCGATCTGGAGCGAAATCCCGGCCGCCGTCCGCGAAACGCTGTTCGAAGCCGATATCCGGACGGTCGACCGGATTCCCCGGGGACGCATCGTGCTGCTGAAAACAAACAACCTCAACGGCATCGCCGAGCAGCGGGCCGCGCTGCTGACGATGGCCGGACGCGGGCTGACCAACCCGGTCATTATCCAACGCACGTACGACGAAAGCGATCCGGAAGTTTTACAAATCAAAGCGGCGGCCGATCTCGGCCCGCTGTTCCTGGACGGATTCGGCGACGCCATTCGGATCGAGAACCTCAATCCGGCCATCCCGCAGAGCGAAATCGACGCACTGAGCCTCGACATCTTGCAAACGGCGCGGGTACGCATTTCGAAACCCGAATACATCGCCTGCCCGAGCTGCGGACGGACATTATACAACATCGAAAAAACGCTGGCCGCGATCAAAGCGCGCACCGGACACCTGGTCGGCGTGAAGATCGGCGTGATGGGGTGCATCGTCAACGGACCCGGCGAAATGGCCGACGCCGACTACGGTTACGTAGGCTCCGGCCCCGGACGGATCACGCTGTACAAAGGCCGCGAAGTGGTACGCCGCAACATCCCCGAAGAGCAGGCCATCGACGCGCTGCTCGAACTGATCGAGAAGTCGCAAATGGAACGTTGATTCCCCCTTACTTTTTTTGCGGCTCGAAGACTTTGAACAAAGCGCGGTCCTTGCGCAGGGCCGCCTGTTTTACTTTATCAGCAAAAGATTTCATATTATCGGGAAACTGCTTACAGTCGAGCAATTCGACACACCGGTCGAACCTGCCGATTTCGCGGCACAATTCGGCTTTGAAAAGACGGTCTTTGTCCCGCGTCGAATCAAGTTCGTCGATAAATTTCGACGCATAAAGAACAAATACATTGCGTAACCGATCGTACGAAGCCTTATCTCCGCTGCGGAGAAAATCGTTATAAGTATGCCAGATACCCCAGTAAGCTATTTTTTTGTCCCCGATCAACGGAAACGCTCTTACCCACTGACTAAAATTAAGCGCTTTCGTATACTCTTTTTCGACCTTGTCGGCCTGCTGCCGTGAAAGCTCGCAATGATTGTCTTTCGGATAGAAAAATTCTCCGCACGCCGGACACTGCACAAACGACGGCACCGACGGCAGCATCGGCGCATCGAGCTTCCCATCCGACCATAGCGTCGAATTAAACGTATTGCCCGAACTCCAACTAATTTCGCACCAAATACGACCGCACTTCGGACATTTGACGAATCTATCGGCGTCGTAAATGGTAGCATACGCGTCGCTACACACCATCAACGACAAAAGCAACTCGATAAATCCCAGGCAAAATAACTTTTTCGCAATCGTTCTCATCGGAATCTATTCTTAGGCTAGTGTTTCGATGCCAGCTTTCCGCTCAAGCCCCCGCGTAGATCAGGAACCCGAGTCCGACGATAAACAGAACGAACATCCAGGCATTCAGTCGGTCGGACGCTTTCGGAGCGCCTTTGAACTCTTTCCAGACCAGGATACCCCACATGGCGGAGACCAGCGTGGCTCCCTGCCCCAGTCCGTAGGAAATCGCAGCCCCGGCCTGTTCCGAAGCGATCATGCTGAACGACTGACCGACGCACCAGATCACACCGCCCAAGATACCGACCAGGTGCGTCTTCGCACTGCCCCGGAAATAGCCGCCGATCGAGATCGGCTCGCCCTCAACCGGACGTTTCATCGCAATCGTATTGAAGATAAAGTTGCTGGCGAACACTCCCACGGCAAAGACGAATACGGCCGTATAAGGCGTCAGCTTCCCGGGAGCCGGATCGGCAAAATTCGTAAGATCCATCGACGCCGCGACGAAACGGTAAAAGAAAGCCATGATTACGCCCGCTGCAATCGAAATCCCGATCCCCTTGGCGGGAACCTTCTTCGAGCCGGTCAGCATTTTCCGGTAGGCCAGTCCGTTCAGTACGATGGCTACGACGATCAGCGCCACCCCGATGAAAATGAACAACGGCGCGCCCTTCGCGGCCCCGAAATAGTTGACCAGCACGCCGAGCACCAAAGCCAGCCCGATCCCGACCGGGAACGCCACCGACAGTCCGCAGATCGCGATAGCCGCCGCCAGCAGAATATTCGCCGCATTGAACACCACGCCGCCGAGCAGCGCGCTGCCGATATTGCTCCAGTCGGCCTGCGCCAGATCGGGCAGGAAACTGCGCCCTTCGGAGCCGACGCTACCGAGCGTAAAAGCCGACAGGATCGAAAACAGCAGCAACCCGATCACATAGTCCCAGTAAAAATATTCGTAACGCCAGGCTTTGGCGGCCAGTTTCTGCGTATTTCCCCACGATCCCCAGCAGATCATCGTGACGACGCAGAAAATCACGGCCAACGTGTAATTGTTTACGATATACATAATTTCGTTTTTAAAAGTTCGACATCCTACGGAACGAAACGATCGACTTCGCTGCGATACGGAATCGACGACTGCGCCCCCATGCGAGTCACCGAAATCGCCGATGCGCGGCTTGCGAAACGCACGGCTTCCTCAAGGCTTTTGCCTTCGGACAGCGCGACGACCAGCGCCCCGTTGAATACGTCCCCGGCTGCCGTCGTATCGACCGCCCGCACTTTCTGCGCCGGAACCGCTTCGTCGAACCGGTCGTTGCAGATATACGCTCCGCGCGAACCGAGCGTGATAATCACGTTCTGCACGCCCATCGCCCGGATACTGCGGGCCGCTTCGGCTTCGGTCTCGGCATTGTGGATCCGGATACCCGTAATGATCTCGGCCTCGGTTTCATTCGGCGTAATCAGGTAAAGACTTTTGAGCAATTGCGGCGACAGCGCGGCGCCGGGAGCCGGATTGAGCACCGTCCGCTTGCCGCGCTTGGCGGCTTCGGCGGCTACGTATTCGATCGTCGTCATCGGCGTTTCGAGCTGCATCAGCACGATATCGCAATCATCCAACGCCGTTTCGGCCTTGGCCACGTCCAGCGGCAGCAAATTCGCATTGGCCCCGGAAGCCACGACGATCGTATTTTCGGCGCGGCTGTCGACAGAAATCAACGCCACCCCCGACGGATTATGATCGTCGATGAACACGAAACGGGTATCGATGCCCTCCTGAGCCAACTGCTGGCGGGTGGTGATGCCGAACATGTCGTTGCCGGTCTTGCAAACGAAAATCACGTCGGCCCCGAGCCGAGCCGCCGCAACGGCCTGGTTGGCCCCTTTGCCGCCGGGATTCATCAAAAAAGTTCCGCCGAGTACGGTTTCCCCCGGCCGCGGCAGGCGTTCGGTTCTGACCACCATATCGGTATTGGTACTGCCGACCACCAGAATTTTTCCTTTTCTTAACCCATTCATCGCGACACTATTTTAGATTGATTTGATAAAGTTAAACTCTATTTTCCGAAAAAGCAACCCGGACGCCGAATATTTAAACTCCCAAAAAACGGACCGATTGCAAAAAGCGACCGCCGGGACAGCTTTTCCGCACCGTCCGTAGCATCCGCTTCCGGACGCCGCCGAGAGCGGAATTCCGGAATTTTGCCGCGGGAATTGGATTTTTCCGGCCATTTTTGCTAATTTTACCGATCCGTGCAAAAGGCCTGCCGCCTTTGCCCGGACAAATCCAACCTGAACAACAACCCGTCATGAAAAAATTTTGCATTTTACTTACCGCGCTTTTCCTCGGCCTGTCGGCCGGAGCGCAAACTCCGTTTCAGATCACCTTCGGCCCCTATCTACAGAACGTGACGGCCGACGGAGCCACCGTAATCTGGGGAACCTCCGCCGACGCGCTGTCGTGGGTCGAAGCCGCACCCGACGGCGAAGACCACTTCTACGCCGAAGAACGCCCGCAGTATTACCAGACCAAGCTCGGCAAACGGACGGTGGGACGACTGCATACGGTGCGGATCACCGGACTGAAGCCCGCCTCGTTTTACCGCTACCGAGTATGCTCGCGCGAAGTGACCGAACTGCAACCGTACAAAGTCAGCTACGGACAGACGATCTGCTCGGACGTCTACCGCAAAAAACCGTACCGCTTCAAAACGCGGGACGCCGCGCAGCAGAGCGTATCGTTCACCGTGGTCAACGACATCCATGAAAACAGCGACATGCTGGCGACGCTGCTGTCGGACGTCAAAAAAGAGCAGCGCGACTTCGTCTTTTTCAACGGCGACATGGTCAACAACATGAGCAGCGAACAACAACTGATCGACGGCTTTCTGCGCCGTTCGACCGAACTGTTCGCCGCCGAAATCCCGTTCCTGTTCGCACGCGGCAACCACGAAACGCGCGGCCTGTTCTCGGATCATTACCTCGACTACTTCCCCACCCCGACCGGCGAACCGTATTACGCATTCCGCCAGGGGCCCGTATTTTTCGTCGTGATGGACGGCGGAGAAGACAAGCCCGACAGCGACATCGAATATTACGGGCTGTCCGACTTCGACCGCTACCGCGCCGATCAGGTGGCCTGGCTGAAGGAAACCGTCGCGAGCGAAGCGTTCCGCACGGCCCCGTTCAAGGTGGCGATCATACACGTTCCGCCGGTCAACAGCACGTGGCACGGGCCGCTCGACGTCAAGAAGCATTTCCTGCCGGTGCTCAACGACGCCGGGATCGACCTGATGCTGTGCGGCCACCTGCATTCGTACCACTACCTGCCGGCCGGCCAAACCGAATGCGATTTCCCGGTGCTGATCAACTCGAACGACCGGGCGGTCGAAGTCGAAGCGACGGCCGACGCACTGAACCTGAAGGTCAAAGATACTAAAAAACAGGTTGTTCAGGAACTGACGCTGAAAGCCAAACAATAGCCGGCCAGCCGAAAAGACATGGAGCCGTCACTCGAAAAAAGAAGCCGTATTCTGTCGAAGAATACGGCTTCTGCCGTATATGCGGACAAGGAACCCGCTACCACATGTAGATCACGGCGTCGCCCGGATCGACCGTCATCTCGGTAATGTCGTCCGCCGGCACGATCGAACCGTTCTTCAGTACCTGCCGTACCCGGCTCTCCGCTTCGAAACGAAGCCCCATGGCAGTATTCGGATCGCGGTTAACGATCACCAGGAACGTATACCCCTGATTTTCCAACTGTGAAACGACCGCTCCGCTTCCCTCGGTTTCCAGTCGCCTGACCGGTTCGGGCAGGTCGGTCAGCCGAACGGTTCCTTTCGGAACGGACGTCCCCGTATGGCGTACGGAAACAACCCTGGCTCCGAGGAAAACGCCGCTCAATCGCTGAATTTCACTCGTCACGGTTTTCACCAGATCGTACGTCGCCGTACGGGCTCCGTCTTCGGCGATCGGCGCCATCCGATAATTCCAGTCGCCCGACACCGTCGGCGTCCAATAAGTAAAGTATTGCAGCACCTGCGCCCCGTAAGCCAGATCGCTGTACAACTGCAACCGCAGATCGGACAAAGTCGGAACGGGATACACCACGTGAGGGCATGTCAGCGCGAAAGCCCAAAACTTCTTATTCGCCTTCCGGGCCTCGTCGGCAACGATTTCGAGATCCTCGTACCAGGTGTCTTTGATCAGACGCACCGAAGAACCCGGATTAGTCACCAACGGATATTCGTCGAACGACAGAAAAGCGGCGGGCACCTCGTTCAAGTAGCGCTGCACGTACTCCCGGTAGGTAGCGACGCCCAAGGCCTGCAAATGCTCCGCAGGCCCGGCCGGGAACAGGTTCGCATAGCAGTAGTGATCCGGGTCGACGGCCTGGATCGCGTTCATCATCCGGGCAATGGTCGGAAACTCGCTGCACAGCGGCTCGTCCTTGCAGAAATAGGCTTCGAGGGCCGGATACCTCATCAGTTTTTTCACGGCCGCTTCGCGCCGGGTATCCGAATACAGCGCATCGCACTCGACGATCAGCTTCACGCCGGCCTGCCCGGCGTATTCGAGCGCCTTGCAAGCCGTCTCGGTATCCGAAAAACGGGTGTAATTCACGGTGATGCCCAGTTCGGCGGCTTCCCGGAAACGGGCTACGCTAACCTGGCTCGCCCGCACTCCGTGCCAGGCGACGATCGGAATCCGGCCCGGCGAAGGCAGCTTTTCGGGAAAAGGATCCGGATCGGGCCGGCCGGTCGTATCCGGAGGCGTTACGGCGGTGGTATCCGGAGGAGCGGGCCGCTGCCCGCCGCCGCCCTTCGAAGACGTTTCGTCCTTGCCGCACGAGAAAACGAGGACGGCCGCAGCCGCGCACAAGTAAAACAATTTTTTCATGCCAATCAGTAGTTTATTCGGTTAAAACGGGGCTATCCGCCGGGCAAAGCGGCCAAACGGCGCGCGCGCCGCAGATTCCCCTACTCGATCTTCACGATCCCCTGCCAACTGATATAATGTTCCGTAATGCCGATCTCGTCCATCCAGCGGCGGGTCTCGATCGTTTTCATGTAGGCCGTATCGAAACCTTCGCCCACATCGTTGTTCCATACCCACAGCGGCGTAGGCCACAGGCAGGCGCGGAACCGGATCGATTTGTAGAAATGCTCGTCGCATCCCTGCTGGCCGTGATGCGCCATTTGCAGGTAATCGCAATCCAACAGGGGTTTATAAGTACCTTCGAGCAGCATTTTGCCGCTCTCGACGCCGGTATCGCCCAGAAAGACCATCGACTTTTTCCGGTCCCACACCCTCAGCACGATACTCGCATTGTTGTAGGCATTCGTCAGGATGGACGGATGGGCGACGCCGAGCACTTTCAGGTTCATGCCGTCGATCTTCATCTCGAGTCCCGGCTCGGTCAGGTTTACGACCGGAAGGCCGGAATCCCGGAGCGCTTCGTAGTAAGCGTCCGCAAGCTTTTTGCGGTTCATGTCCGTGCGGAGCTGCTCGTCGGTCATCGGCGACTGATAAACCGTGTCGATAATCATTTGTCGAGGATCTTTCAGGATTTCGGTCAGCGCCCCCATGTGATCCACATGCGGATGGGTGACGATCCATTTGTCGACGCGGTTGCCCAGGGCGGCCACGAATCCCCGCAAAAAAGGCGCGTCCGCAGCGGTTCCCCCGTCCAGCACGACCACCCGTCCCCGGTCGGTCACGAACACGTAGGAATTCATCTGGGAAGGCCCCTGGGCGCAAAGCTGCCATACGGCGAAACCGGGCTTTTTAGCCGCTGTGAAAGAGACGGACATCAGGCCGCACAGCAGGCATACGATCAATTTGTTCTTCATATCGAAATCGTGTAACGAATTTTTTCCGTCCGTTCCCCGTGCATTCCGGCCTTCGGCCGGCTTCAGGAATCCGCAACGGATATTTCAAAAAAAATCGGAAAAAAGAATGTCCGTTCTCACGGACATTCTTTTCAGTTTTAAAGCGTTTCGATCTCCGCGGTTAAGGATGGAGCGAACCCGGATACAAATCGCATATCTCGTGGTTCTCGCCGTTCTTGTTGTGCGTGTGCATCAGGGTCTGCGGTTGCCCGTTTTCGCCCCAATAGGTCCAACATTCAACGATTACGCCGGCGTTCAACGCATCGATGGCCGGGTTATCCGTTACCCAGGTAAGTTCGGCGCCCACCGTATCGACATTGGCCTGCGAAACGCATCTCCACCAATAATATTCCACTTTCAGCGTACGTTCCACGGAAGTATCTTCGGTAAATTCGAAATTAACCGCCGCGCGACCCGGTTTTTTCCACAAATACATGTATCCGTCGGCATTAGCCATCATGTTGCGGATATCGAGGTATTCGAGCGGGTTGTCCATGATCGTCAGTTCGCAAAGCTTCACAACGTTGCTGACGTCGAGCCTCTTGATTTTGTTTCCGTTCAGATGCAGATACCGCAATTCGTTGGCTGGAGCGACTCCCACGGCGCCGAAATTCACGGTTTCGAGCGTTCCCGTATTCCGGGCTTCCAGTCTTTCGCAGTTGGGGAACAACGTCATGTCGAGCGACTGCAACTTGGAATTGTCCAGCGAGAAGAATTTGATGTTCGCAGCATCCGGGAATCCTTCCAAACCTTCCACCGAAGTCACCGCTTTATCGATAAGGTTCAGCGTCTTATAAGTAGATTCGTATTTCACTTCGTCCGGGAATACGACTTCGGCCGCATCGGGTTTGTAAGCGTTGCCCTTTTCGTCGAACAGGTACTTATTGTCCGGAACGAGACTCTGCAAATATTCGCGGAATGCGGCATCGGGAACCATAAAGCGTCCTACCGCGGAACGGAAACATCCCAGTTCCTGCGTCTGCGTACCGCGCTTGAGCGTCATCACCCAGCCTTTGGCATCGACAGCCAAGTCGGCGGGGAACGCGAACACCAGTTTGGCGTCGGTAATCTCGCCGGATACGGTCTCTACGGCGTCGCCGCCGGACCGGGGCTGGAGAACGATTTTATCTTTGCCCAGGAAACCGCGGCCGGTAACCGTCACGTTCCCTCCTACCATCGATTCCACGAAAGAAGGAATCGACAGGGAAGCGAGTTCGATCGGGGTGTTCAGATCGGGATCGTCCGCCGGATCGACCGGTTTGAGCGTACCGAACTCTTTGCTCTGCGTACCGCGTTTGAGCGTCAGCGTCCAGCCTTGTTCGTCGATGGCCAAGTCGTCGGGGAACGTGAACACCAGTTTGGCGTCGGTAACTTCGGAATTGGTAACCTCCACGGCATCGCCGCCCGAAACGGGTTTAAGTTCCACCCTGTCTTTACCGAGGAAACCTTTGCCGTCGATCGTAACGCTGGCGCCTTTCATCGATTCGGTAAAATCGGGAATCACCACGTCCGACAGTTCGATCGGCGTCGTCAGTTCGGGGTCTTCCGGATCTTCGGGCATCATCGTGCCGATTTCCTTGCTCTGCGTACCGCGCTTGAGCGTCAGCGTCCAACCTTCTTCGCTGGTGGCCAGATCGCTCGGGAACTTGAACACCAGCTTGGAAGCCGTAATTTCCGCCGGAGCGATCTCGACGGCCGTACCGCTGGGACGGGGCGTAAGGGCGATTTTGTCCTTACCGAGAAAACCTTTGCCCTGGATCGTGACATTGGCTCCCTTCATCGATTCCTGGAAAGTCGGGATCACGACGCCGGACAACTCGATCGGAGTCGTCAGATCAGGGTCCTCCCCGCCGTCGTTCTTCTCGTCGCTACACGAAGTAGCGGCGAACCCCATCGTGGCGATTGACGCCAACAACAATAAATACTTTTTCATACGCATAAAGTTTTAAAGCGGCATTTCTGCCAAAAGTAATTAATGGTTAATAGATTATGTTTGTTACTCCATTCGGTATCGTCTCGTATTCAATCCGTTGCTTTTTTCGCGGCCCGGTCCGCCATTACTGCTACTTAAACGGTTAAGCTGCGCTACCTAAAAAAGATTTTTCTCCCGTTCGAATTTCAAAAAAAACAACCGTTAAAAAACAAATGCCATCCACGTTTTTCATAATTTATTAAAAATATACAAAAACCGCACTTTACCGTTACAGAGAGCGCCTCTTACTTTTACTCGGTTCATTACTTTCGCAAACCGGAACAAATCGCCGCCGTTACGACGCTTTTTCGTTCGCTCTATCCTCTTTTACGAACTTCTGTTTTCAAAATTAGATTTAATTTTCTAAATAAACAACAAATTCCCGTTACATTTTCATTACTTTTTTCGCATTTTCCGTAAAAAACAAAACCGAAACGGGATTTACAGCCCGTTTTTCACCGCCTGGAATACACGACCCGCCTTTTTTCGTTTTCCGCAAAAAGACAAAAACGGGATTAAAACGAGAGAATCGGCATCCTCTTTTCCTCCGGAGTTCTTCGAAATCTCCCGGACGAAAAAACGGACAGGAGCAATCGTCGGTTACCGCACCCCGCCGTAAGCCGCAAAACATACGTTCTTATGCAGGATCTCCACCTCGCGGAAACCGACTTCGCGCATCAGGTCGAGTTGGTAGTTCAACGGCCGGGGAGAATCCTCCAGCTCCACGTAAGCCAGCACCCTGTCGCGGTACTCCGTTCCGCCCAGAGCGGTCAGGTAATCGCCGTAACGCTCCCGAAAATAGGCGGAAAGTACCTCCGTTTGCTGCGCGACCAGGTCGGAAATCATCAGGCAGCCGCCCGGACGCAGGCTCCGGTACAACCGGGCGAACACGGTCTGCCACTCCTCGTCCCCGCGCAAATGATGCAGCGCGGCTCCCGACAGCACGATATCGTACCGGCATTCGCCCAGATCGGCCTCGCGGACGTCCCGCTGTACCGCCGTGACCCGGCCGGCCGAACAGGCCGAAACGCGTTCGACGGCCCGGTCGAGCATCGGGCGGCTCAGGTCGAGCAGCGTGCAATGAAGCCCCGGCCGTTTCGAAAGCATTTTGAGCGTATAGTTTCCCGCCCCGCAGCCCACGTCCAGCAGATCCGTCGCCAAAGGCGTCAGACGCGCCGCGGCTTCGGTAATCAGTTCCAGCGACAACGCCGCATCGACAGTCGAAACCTGTCCGCTCTGCAAATTCGAAAAACGCTCGACATCGTGATCGAAGCGTTCCCGAATCTCTTCCACACTCGATTTTTCCCGCATATCTTATAAATTGAATTCCATATCCGGAAAACCCGGACATTCATAGCAAAGATAACGTTAATTATCACAAAATTAATCCTACATTTGCATAAATATACCACACCCTATGAAACAAACCGTCCGCCCCCACTCGATGCGCGCCTGGATACTTGCGGCGCGCCCGAAAACGCTCCCCGCGGCAGCCGTTCCCGTACTGCTGGGATGCGCGCTGGCGCTGGCGGAAGGCGGATTCCGGTGGATTCCCGCTCTGCTCTGCCTGCTGTTCGCGCTGCTGATGCAGATTGACGCAAACCTGATCAACGACCTGTTCGACTACCGCAAAGGAAGCGACCGCAAAGACCGCCTCGGGCCCGAACGAGCCTGCGCGCAGGGCTGGATTTCGCCGCATGCCATGAAACGGGGAATCGCCCTGATTACCGCGACCGCCTGCGCGACGGGCCTTTGCCTACTTTTTTACGGAGGAACCGAGTTGATCGTCGTCGGAGCGGTCTGCGTCGTATTCGCATTCCTGTACACCGCCGGGCCGTACCCGCTGGCCTACCACGGCTGGGGCGACGGGCTGGTGATCGTCTTTTTCGGTTTCGTTCCGGTCGGAGTCACCTACTATGTGCTGTGTCACGGATGGACGACCGAAGTAACGGTCGTCTCGCTGGCCTGCGGACTGGTGATCGATACGCTGCTGATGGTAAACAACTACCGGGATCGCGAGCAGGATGCGCAGAGCGGCAAACGGACGTTGGTCGTGCGTTTCGGCCCGAAAGCGGGCAGCCTGGCGTACCTGACGCTGGGAATAGTCGCCTCAGGACTCTGTCTGACGCTGCTCTCCGGCGGGTATTTCGCGGCGGGGCTACTCCCGCTGGCCTACCTGCCGTTTCACCTGGCAGCCTGGCGACGGATGGTACGAATCCGCGAAGGCCGGGAACTGAATCTCATCCTGGGAAAAACGTCCCGTAATATCTTGATTTTCGGAATACTGCTAACCGCGGGGCTGATCCTGCGGTAATGCGGCGAACGAGCGGCTCCGGCGGAACGATCCGCCGGGCATGGGATTTGAACCGTTACCGTAACCACCAAAATCCTTTATCATGAAAAAAATTCTGCTTTTCGTCTTCCTGCTTGCCGGAACCGCCCTGGCGGCCCAGAAATCCCAACCGATCCGAGTGCTCTTCATCGGAAACAGTTATACCTTTTACCATAACCTTCCCGATCTGGTGTCGCAAATCGGCGAAAGCGTCGGCTTTCCGATCGACGCGACGGCCTGCACCAAGGGCAGCCAACGCTTTACCGGCCACCTGCAAAACGGGAAACTGCTTCGGATGCTCGCCGCCGGAGGATGGGACTACGTCGTCCTACAGGAGCAGAGCGAAGCCCCGGCCCTGCCGACCGAACTGGTCGCCGAGGGAACGTACCGGCCCGCCCGGACGCTGGACAGCCTCGTTCATGCCGGAAGTCCGCAGGCGCGGGTAATCTATTACATGACCTGGGGACGCAAAGAAGGCAGTAAGACTTACGGGAACCACTATCCGCCGGTAGCGACCTACGAAGGTATGCAGCAGCGGTTGGCGACCAGTTACCTGGAGATGGCTTACCGCAGCGGCGGCTGGTGCGCGCCGGTAGGACTGGCCTGGATGCGGGTACGGAGCGAGAAACCCGAATACGAACTGTATATGCCGGACGGAAGCCATCCGTCGGAAGCGGGCACGCTGCTCGCGGCGAACGTAATTTTCAGCGTTATCTACGGCAAACCGTATACTTCGGATATCCGGGCGGGCGTTCCGCAGCAGCAGGCGGAATACCTGCGACAAGTGGCGCAGCAGACCGTATTCGACAACCTGCGGCTGATCAACGTCGAACCGGTCGCCCCCGGCCCGCTGCCCGAAATCGCCCTGCCCCGCAAATAAACGGGCCCCGGGAGAATCCGGCAAAATACGAAGACGCATTTCCGGCCGCATTCCGCGCAACGGTCTTCTTATGGCGGACGCCCGTCGCAAAATAGCGCTACCTCAACCCGTCGAGCCATTTCTCCAGTTCGGCGAGCCATTGCCGCTTATAGCGGAACGTATCGCTGAACCCGAAACCGTGTCCCCCCTCGGGATAGATATGCAGCGAAGCGGGAACCCGGTTATCCATCAGGGCCCGGTAATACAGCAGGCTGTTTTCGGGCGTAACGGCCTGGTCGTCTCCGGCCAGCGCGATAAAGGCGGCCGGCGTCTCCGGGGAAACATACCGGTCGAGCGAACATGCGGCGATCTCATCCCCGGAAGGGTGCGGCCCCATCAACCGCTCGCGCGAGGGAAGATGCGTCAGCCCGTCCCGCATACTGATAACCGGATAAAGCAAGATTTGAAAATCCGGTCGCATTCCCGTCTCCGGGAACAGGGCCGCCGACGCCGCGACATAGCCTCCGATGGAGGCCCCCATCACCCCCAGAGACCGGATGCGCAACTCTCCGGAGCGCTCTTCCAACAGGCGTACCGCCCGGCGGATATCCTCGCCGGGAATCTCGCGGCGGCCGTTCGGCAACCTGTATTTCAATACGGCCAGCGTAATGCCCCGCTCGTTGAACCACGATGCGAAAGCGCGGCCCTCGTGCTCCACGGCCACGCCCCGAAATCCTCCGCCCGGACACAGGATAACGGCTTGCCCGCACGGCTGCGAGGCCGGATAAACGTATAACACGGGGACGGAAACATTGCCGATCAGTCCCGGCCCGAGCGTCTGCTCCGCTCCAGAAAGGCCGTTGGACGAAGGCACGCCTTCGGGCCACAAAAGCACCTCCCGGCAAATCGATCCGAATTCTTCCATCAGTTCATCTTTTATCTATCTGAAACGCGACACGCGCAGCGAGCGAAGCCCGTTCCCCGCGCGCCTGCCGCCGGTTCGTCGGCTCAGCGGCCGCGCTCTTTCACCGCAAAATACCGATCGACGGCGAACTTGCCCGGCCCCGCGATGTACATCAGCACGAAAACGACCAGGTACACCAACGCCAACTCGCGAACGGCAAAGGCATCCTGGCTATGAATCACGAAAAAGGCCATCGCCATCGTAAAAATCATCGGGATCATCGCGAGGCGGTACAAAAAGCCGATCAAAAAACCGAACGAACAAACCAGCTCGCCGAATATGGCCAGCATCAGCGAGAAACGGCTGCCGACGCCCAACGGATCGGGAAAGACATCGGCCATCTGCGCGAATCCGGCCCACTTCTGCAACCCGTGCGACATCAGCAATACGCCGAAAATAACCCTCGCCGCCAACAATAACAGCGACGTCTTCGCGCCTTCCGGTCTAACGGGAAATAAAAAACGATATAACATAACATTCAATTTAAATTCATACCAACTACAAGCTTATCAAATACTTTGCCACGAAACGCGCCGTCCTGCCGAATCGAAGAACCGATCCCTTTCGACGCCCGGCGCGTTTCACGCGCAACCGCAGAACCCGGCCCCGCACGATACGATTCTCCGGCTTTCGCCGACGAACGGCTACAACCGTAAATTTAATAAAAATAATTCGGTAGAAACCGATTGACTTTTTGATCGCTCAGAATAACGGACAAAGCGCCTAGATCTTTTTCGGTGAAACGCCGTAATATTTTGGGATTCTATACTGCCGGATTTGTGCGAATAAAGTGCGGAACGCAACGAATCAGGGATATTCCCTTGACGGAAAATATCTTTAATATCGACACCGTCCGCTTACCAAATTCGTCCGACCCGGTAAAACGACGAAGGCAGATGCCTTTTATCATCTGCCTTCCGACGTTTGCGGTCGTAGACCTTTTTCGATTTGTGTATCCGACTGAAACAGATCGGACGGTTGTGATTCTCGATCTCGGCCTCGCGGCTTCCTCTGCGACTGGCTTTGACGTAATCGCGTTCGGTAATTCTTTTTGTTTTCACTTCATGTCAATTTACGGCTGAGCCGCAAAGATAGCATATTTTAAGTCGTTCCGGCCCTATTGACCGTTTCAAAAAGACCTATTTCCCGCCCCTCATCGGTTGTCACGTCATTATTTTTAAACGCATACCCGCCCCACAAAAGACATAATATACTAATTATAAAATCATTAAAAGAACAACGATACAAATCCGGAAATTATTTTCCACAGGAATCTTGTTTTATCGGAAAACAATTCGCACCTTTGCGCCATTACTTTCCTACGGAAGTATCTTCCATTAGATCGCATTGTAAATAATTTTCAAACAGGCTATATGAAACATATCATTATCGGAGGCGTCGCGGGAGGTGCAACCGCGGCGGCCAGGATTCGCCGGGCAGACGAGGAGGCCGAGATCGTCCTACTCGAAAAAGGCAAATACATCTCGTACGCCAACTGCGGTCTGCCGTATTATATCGGCGGCGCGATCGCCGAACGGGAAAAACTCTTTTTACAGACCCCGGCTTCGTTCGGCGGACGATTCAATATCGACGTGCGGATCGAAAACGAGGCGGTAGGCATCGATACCGCGGCAAAGAGCGTCGACGTGCGCCGTGCGGATGGATCGACCTATACGGAAAGCTACGACAAGCTGCTCCTGTCGCCGGGCGCTTCGCCTGTGCGTCCGCCGCTGAAGGGCATCGACAGCGAAGGAATTTTCACCCTGAGAAACGTCGACGATACGGACCGTATCAAAAACTATATAACTACACGAACGGTCGCCAGCGCTGTCGTCGTGGGCGCGGGATTTATCGGATTGGAAATGGCCGAGAACTTGCATCGCGCGGGAGCGGGAGTGTCGATCGTAGAGATGGGCAATCAGGTGATGGCGCCGGTCGATTTCTCCATCGCCTCGCATGTGCACCAACACTTGTTACAAAAAGGGGTGCACCTTTATTTGGAGCAGAGCGTCGAACGCTTCGAAAAACGGGACGACAAAATCGAGGTCTTTTTCACAAGCGGGAAGAGTATCGCGACCGACCTGGTTATCCTTTCGATCGGCGTCCGTCCCGAAACGGCACTGGCCAAAGCAGCCGGACTCAGGATCGGCGAGACGGGAGGCATCTGGGTGGACGACTATCTTCAGACTTCGGCGGCGGATGTTTATGCTGTGGGAGACGCCATCGAATTTCCGCATCCGCTGACAGGCAAACCCTGGCTAAATTACCTGGCCAATCCCGCCAACCGCCAGGGACGCATCGTGGCGGACAACATGGTCTTCGGCAATACGACCCGATATGAAGGGGCGATAGGAACTTCTATCGCCAAGGTGTTCGATATGACGGTGGCTTCGACCGGACTTGCGGCCAAGCGGCTCAAACAGTTCGGCATTCCGTATGCCAGTTCGACCACCCATTCGGCCTCGCATGCGGGGTACTATCCCGATGCGTTGCCGCTGACCCTCAAGCTGACCTTCGACCCCGCGAGCGGCAAACTCTACGGCGGTCAGTGCGTGGGCTACGACGGAGCGGACAAGCGTATCGACCAGATTGCCCTGCTGATCAAGCAGGGAGGCACGGTTTACGATCTGATAAAAGTCGAGCACGCTTACGCCCCTCCTTTTTCATCGGCAAAAGACCCGATCGCCATAGCCGGCTATGTGGCCGGCAACATCATCAGCGGGGCGATGCCTGTGGCGACCTGGCGGCAAATGGCGGAAGCGGATCGCTGCGACACGCTGTTTCTGGATGTGCGTACCCGCGAGGAACACGCCTTCGGAGCGATCCCCGGTTCGGTGAACATTCCGCTGGACGAGCTTCGCGGCCGGATCGGCGAACTGCCGCGCGACAAAGAGATTTACATCTATTGCGCCGTTGGTCTACGGGGATACCTGGCCTTGAAAATTCTGACGGGACACGGGTTTACCCGTGTCAAAAACTTGTCGGGCGGATACAAAACCTATGCGACGGCGACCGCGCCGATCGAAAATAAAACGGCGACGATCAGAACGAATGGCAAAACGGATACGCAGCATACCGGGGAGCGGATAAAAACCTTGAAAATCGACGCCTGCGGATTGCAGTGCCCCGGCCCGGTCATGAAGATCAAACAGGCGATCGACTCGATCGGCGAAGGCGAACGAATCGAAATGGTCGCCACCGACGCCGGATTCTCGCGCGACGCGCAGGCATGGTGCAACACGACCGGAAACATCCTGATATCCAATTCGGAAGAAAAGGGCAAATATACGGTCGTCATTGAAAAAGGTTCGCCCCAAGCGTGCAGGACGGCCACCTCGTGCGACGGCAAAGCCAAAACGCTCATCATGTTCAGCGACGACCTGGACAAAGCCCTGGCCACATTCGTGCTGGCCAACGGCGCGGCGGCTACCGGACAGAAGGTGTCGATATTCTTTACGTTCTGGGGATTGAACGTGATCAAGAAAGTCGCCAAGCCGAAGGTAAAAAAGGATATTTTCGGACGCATGTTCGGCATGATGCTACCGTCAAGTTCACTGAAATTACACCTTTCCAAAATGAGTATGCTGGGAATCGGCGACCGGATGATGCGCCACATCATGAAACGAAAGGGTATCGACTCGCTCGAATCGTTACGGCAACAGGCCATAGACAGCGGCGTGGAATTTATCGCCTGCCAGATGTCGATGGACGTCATGGGTGTCAAACGCGAAGAGCTGTTGGACGAAGCGACCGTAGGCGGCGTTGCGACCTACATGGAGCGTGCCGAAGGAGCGAATGTAAACCTGTTCGTCTAAAACCGACATATGCTATGAAAAAAGGAATTTTAGTCGTTCTCGCGGCGGCAACCTCCGTCCTCGGTCTCCGGGCGCAAGAGCGAGCGGGACACGGAGAGCACGCCCACCCGCGAAACGAAGCAGGACTGAGCCTCGGCGCGGCATACGGCATCGAGCATAAAGAGTGGGCTCCGGCGATCCACGCGCACTATTTCAGGACGCTCGCCCCGCACAGTCGCTGGGCCCTGGGCGCCGGAATAGAATTCATTCCCGGCGAGGAGCGTCATTGGGAGATCGGCGCAGGAGCGAGATTTCAGGTACTGAACGATCTTCAACTGTCGCTGATGCCGGGCATATCGATCGTCGACAAAGCGAAGTTTTCCCTGCACACCGAGGCCGTTTACGAAGCGATCCATCTGGGGGGCTTTCATTTCGGCCCGGTCGTAGGTTACGCATGGACGCGGGATCACTCCCATGTGTCGGCCGGCATACATGCCGCTTTTGCATTCTAAACGGAAAGGATCATGAACAGGTTTGGGATCATCCGGCTCAGCATTGCCACGATTCCCCCGGCGGAAATCTCTATCGAGGACTTGTAGGCTGCGAGCCTGATCGCCTCGTCGCCCGGAATGCGTCGACGGGCGCTGTTGTTCGGACTGTTCCAAAAAGAGAAAAGACAATGAATAACTTTTTGAAAACCGAATGCGGTAAATAACTAAAATACTGCAACATGCACCGAAACATCAAAGACATGGATAGACTCTGTAAAATACGCGACATTCAGCGCGCGGTCAACCAATTCGAGCAAGGATTTGAAAAAACATACGGAATTTGTTTGAACGAAGGAATGGCGCTGTGTTCGTTGCTCAAAGCCGGCAGCCTCTCTTCGGGAGAAATCGGCGAGCTGTTGGGACTGACTTCGTCGAATAACTCGAAAGTGATCGGCTCGATCGAGAAAAAAGGACTGGTCGAGCGCGTGATAGGCACAAAAGACAAGCGTCAGATGTATTTTTCGTTAACCCCGAAGGGAAAGGAATTGATTTCGTCCCTCAAATGCGAACAGATTGAAATCGCCCCGCCGCTTCTGGAGTTACTGGAACGGAGCGGAACAGCCGAGTAGAGTTGTTAACATATGAAGTTACACTGGTATTGAATGCCTGTACGGCCCCCTCAGATTGCAGGACTTTCACATTTTCGACCGTCCAGCGGGCGCGGCGATTCAGTTCGTTCAGTGCTACGGGACGACAAATTTCCTTATCTACCATAAGAAACTGCGATTTCAGATCGAGATCCTGTATAGGCATGACTTCCAGTAAATCGTAAAAATAGTCTTGCACATCGAATGAATGCGCGATATCGGGATGCTTATCTGCAATTTTACCCTTCGGTCGAATAAAGCCCGCAATCGTTCCAAACGGCTGTGCGAGTACTTAGATCCTTTGTCTCAGACTACATAATTCCAGAACATAACGTCGCAACAACTCCTGAAACAAACGACTATCCCTGTTCACTGCATAGAGTCCGATCCCGACCGAACGGGACAGATCCCGTAGTAGCGGCTCTTGAATCATCGTAACCATTCGCCGAAAAATCACGGCATCGGTAGCCCTCAAAATACTATTCATGTCGCTTTCGACCTGCTCGTTACGTAGCAGGTAAGACAGACACCAGCCGATACCGGCAAGTCCTCGTTTGAATAAAATGTCTTTCTTCCACATATCTGGCAATATGTTCCATTGTATTTTAAAGCGATAAAACAAATATTTTTTTAACTTTGCGTCGCAAGGTTTTCCGGAAGTTATTCTGTTGCCGGAAATAATAAGGGAATGCCGTGAGAATCGGCGACAATACCCGTTGCTGTGAGTTTCAGCCCTGATTGGGCAACTTCGCGCACTCTTTGCCACTGGTTTTAAACTGGGAAGGCGCAGCGGAGGAAACGAGTCAGAAGACCTGCCTTGCGACAACGAAGATTTACCCCTGCGGGAACACGGGCGGTAGGTAATTGACTTTCTCAAACATTCAGTGCGTTTGTTCTGTTCGGTCAATTGCAGAGGTAAATTGTATAAACGAATAACTTTGCACACAAACAACTGAAAATAAACACCTTGCAACAAAAGAAAAATCATGATTTCCCTTTTGGGATATCGGATATAGAACGTGCGGCAATTCCTCGGCAGGGTTCCAATCGGCTAAAGATTATGGCCTCTATACCGGTGAACAACTCACAGCCGTGGTACACCCGCGATATGTCGTTGTCCAAGAATTTTCAGTGGAACCGGGTAGGCATACGGATTACGGCTGAAGTCAACAATATTTTCAACCAACAATACGAGATCGCCCAAGTGCTACCTGATGCACGGGACGAATTTAAAAATTAAAATAAACATAACGATATGAAAAACAACAAACTGATATATGTCCTGATACTGGCGGCAATCGTGTGCGTTACATCCTGTCGCAAAGAGGAGGAGATTGTCCCTTCGACATCCTTACAGGTAGTTTATCCGGATCCAAATCCCGGCGAGATCAAGGGTTTTTTCCTGCTCAACGAAGGCAATATGGGCAACAATAAAGCCACGCTCGATTATTTCGATTATGAAACCGGAGTATATACCAAAAATATTTATGCAGAACGCAATCCGGGAGTAGTGAAAGAGCTCGGCGATGTGGGCAATGATTTGCAGATATACGGCAGCCGTTTGTATGCCGTCATCAACTGCTCCAATTTCGTCGAAGTAATGGATGTGAATACGGCTAAGCACATTGGTGTTTTTTCTATTCCCAACTGCCGCTATATCGCGTTCAAAGGCAAATATGCTTATGTGAGTTCTTATGCTGGCCCGGTAGTGGAATCCGATCCTAATTACCGGCTCGGATACATTGCCAAGGTAGATACGGCAACCCTCGAGATAATAGGTACATGCGATGTCGGATACCAGCCCGAAGAAATGGTGGTGGCCGGAGATAAACTATACGTAGCCAATTCAGGCGGATACCGGTACCCGAATTATGATTGTACGGTGTCGGTGGTCGACCTGGAGACATTCACCGAAATAAAAAAAATAGAAACCGGCGTCATCAATCTCCACCGAATGGAATTGGATGTCTACGGCCAGATATGGGTTTCGTCCCGCGGAGATTATTACGGGACATCGTCGAAAACCCTTGTTATCGACAGCCGGACGGATAAAGTGACCGACGTGCTGGATCTGCTTCCCAACAGTGAAATGACCCGGTGCGGCGATTCCCTTTATGTTTACAGTAACGAATGGAGCTACGTTACCAATTCATGGAAAAAATCGTATGCCATCGTCAACGTCAAAACGAAAAAGATCGTCTCCCGCAATTTTATTAAAGACGGAACGGAAAAAAGCATAGTCTCACCATACGGGATAGCGGTCAATCCCGTTACGCGTGAAATCTTCGCTACCGATGCCCGGGACTACGTAACACCGGGAACGATATACTGCTTCTCGCCCCAAGGCATGAAAAAATGGTCGGCTACTACGGGGGATATTCCCGCCCATTTTGCATTTACCAAACGGAAACTCCGACCTCTGGAATAGTTCATAATCAACATTTATAATTTATTACGCTATGAAAAACATGTACCAAACATCTTGGTTATGCCTGTTGCTCGGCTGTATTTTGTTCGCAGCCTGTAGCAAAGACGATGTGAACGATGCACTCGCGCCGAAAATCACATTGAGTAGTTCGACCAGCATCTACACCGGAAAGGTCAACCGCGATATCGTGCTTGAAGCCACCGTGGAACACGGCGACGGCGGCATATATTCGTGGAAACAGGACGGGAAAATCATCTGTACGCAACCGGTCTGTATTTTCCGCTCGGACAAAACGGGCGAGTATTACGTTACGCTGAGGGTTGACACCAAGAACGGTTATGCCGAAAAAGAGATGCGCGTCGACGTCCTTGAGATGGCGCCTCCCGTCATATCGTTGGCTGTGCCCGAAGGCGGTATCGTCACTTATGTGAATACGGAACTGACCCTTTCGCCCGATGTACAGAACAGCGAGGGGGCGACCTACCAATGGTATATCGACAATGAAAAGGCGGGGACGGACAAAGATCAGGTTTTCACCAAGACCGAAACGGGCGATTACCAGGTAAAGCTTGTGGCTACCAACGAAGACGGAACAACCGAGTACGAAACGATTGTCCGCGTCGAAGAGAGCCCGACGCTTAGAATCGAGACGACCGATCCTGTTTCCCACATCAAATCGGCTCCCCGCACAGTAATGGAAGGGCGTTCCGTTTTCCTCAAGCCCATTATCGTCAATGCGGTCGATCCGACTTACAGTTGGAGCGTGGACGACATCGAGCAGGAAGGCGTTACAACCCCGTATTTCAATTTCACGCCTGCGGAACAAAAGGAATACACGGTAAAATTGACCGTTACCAATCATACGCCACAGGTCCGGTCCGTGCTTTCCCGGAATCTTACCCAAAGCGAAAGCAATACCGCATCCGCAACGATCCAGGTAAATTGCGTCGGTACGGACAATGAAATGAACCGCTTCCGCCCTTATGCCGGCACGGAACGCTTTACCGTCATGGAATTCGTGGCTGCTCCGGGCCAGTTCGTCAATGCGGGTTATGAAGCGACTACCTACGAAGAAGCCAATGCATACGCCCAAAAACGCCTGAACGAAGGCAACTACGTCAGCCTCGGCGGTTTCGGCGGCTACCTGACCGTATATTGCAGCCACAGCATTGTCAGCAGCAACGGCGATTATGATTTCTGTGTGTTCGGCAACCCGTTCGATGGAAGTTCCGAACCCGGTATCGTATACGTCATGCAGGACGAGAATGGCGACGGACTTCCCAACGATACGTGGTACGAAGTGAAAGGCAGCGAAACGGGCAAACCCGAAACGATCCAGGATTACGCGATCACTTATTACCGTTCCGAAAAATCCGCTATCCGCTGGTCGGACAACCAGGGAAACAACGGCAGCATGGGCTTTATCAATCACGGAACTTCGTCCATGTATCCGAAATGGATCAGGCCGAACAGCTACACGCTCCGCGGAACGCGCCTCGAACCGAGGACGGTGCAGGAAGGCGGTATCTGGAAAAACAAATCGTTCGACTGGGGCTATGTGGACAATTACAGTACGACAGACCTCATAACAACAAAGAATCCCATGACCCAGCAAACTGCCTCGGGCAACCGTATCCGTATCAGCGACGCCATCACCCCGGACGGGAAACCGGCAAACCTGAAATATATCGACTTTATCAAGGTGCATACGGCCCTGAACGTTTCGGCCGGCGCACTGGGCGAAAACTCGACCGAGGTATTCGGCTACGCATCTCTCGATCCGGAAGCCGCGATTCAATAATCTTAACAACATTAAACCATGAGAAATATACTGAAAAATATTTTCTGCGCCTCGCTCGCCGGATTGATACTGGCCGGATGCAGCAAGGAGGAGAGCGATTTCGCCGGAACGGACAACCACATCATATCGTTCGAAATGAAAGTGGGTTCGGAAAGTTACAAGGCCGTCATACTGGATAACGAGATCCGTCTTACCGTCCCGAAAGGCACCGACCTGAGCCAGGGGAAACCCGATATCGTCCTGTGCGAGAACATGAGGCTGACCCCCGATCCGTCGACCATAACCGATTGGGGCGAAGAATACCAGTTCATCGCCACTTCGTATAACAACAGCGACAGGATCTACCGCTACCGCATCATTCATCCCGAAGTCAGCACCGACGGCAACGTCGTACTGAACACGCAGGCCGATGTGGACGCATTCGCCCGTTCGGGAATAGACGTCATCCGGGGGAACCTGATCATCGGCGCGGAAAAAGGGGGCCCGGCCTTCGATTCCATCCGCAACCTGGAAGGACTGGAAAACCTGCTGGAGGTCGAGTATAACGTCATCGTCAACGAAACGTTCGCCGGGGAAACCCTGAACTTGAAAAGCCTTCGCAGCATGTACGGATTGACGCGCACGACAGATGACAGGGGCAATAATATTATCTGCAAAAACCTGAAAAACATCGTCCTGCCCTCGCTGACTGAAGTAGTATCCGGGATAACGATCAGGCAACCCCATATACAGCGGATCGAAATGCCGGCACTGGTCCGTGTCGGCGGGAATATGACCGTCAATACAGATGAACTGAATGCCATAGACCTGACCTCGCTGGAGACGGTACGGGGCGACCTCTCGTTTACATCCGGCCGCAACGGTACGAAACTGGAGACATTCTCCCTGCCGGCCCTGAAAGAGTTGGGGGGTACGCTTTCCCTTTCGGATATTCCCCAGATGACCGCGGTCGATCTGCCTGATCTGGCCTCCGCCGGGGGATTCAGCATGACCGGATGTGTCAAGATATCCAATTTGACCAATACGATACTCGAAAACCTGACCGGGGAACTGACCCTCTCGGGTAACAATTCGCTGTCGGAAGTGCAATTTCCGACCCTGAAAAAAGCGGGCAGCGTCAATATCCTGGACGGCACGGTAGGTTTTGTCGATTTCACCGCCCTTGCCGAGGTGGGCATCCTCGACCTTCAGACCCTGACCATTATGAACCTCGACGGGTTCAAGTCCCTGAAAACGGCGGCTAAAATATCCCTGACGAATATGGAACTGGTCGAGTCTTTCGACGGAATGGAGTCGCTGCAAAGCGTAGGCGAACTGATACTCGACCGCATCCCTATCAGCGGCGAACTCGACCTGACGAACCTTCAGGTAACTTCCAAACTGCAACTGACCGGATCGACGCTCAACGTGCCGAAGATCGTCGGCCCCGAAGTGCTCGAATGCGACGTTACGATGGACGGAACCAACTATTTCGGAGTCACGAAAATGCCCCTTTTCGAAGGGATCAAGCAGATCGGGAGCCTTAACCTACAGTTCACCACGATGGGAATAGAGGTGGCCGACCTTGGGAACCTTACCCGTATTACAGGCTTACTACGCATATATACGAACCATCAATATTTCCGCAAGGTAAACGCTCAGAATCTGGTCAGCATAGGCGGCCTGACTTTCGGCGGACTCTACACCAGCAAAGCGGAGGATGTGCGTACTTTCAATTTCCCGCTTTTGGAAACCATCACCGGTGACGCCAGTATCAATCTGGATATAAAAGGAATATTCCCGGACGGATTTTCCGTTCCCGCCCTGACCTCGATAGGCGGGAGTATAGAGATCGAAGTATCCACTCAAACAGGCCCAGGATCGCTGGATTTCTCAGCCCTGACGACCGTTGGAGGAAAACTGTCCATTATAAACCGTAATCTGGGTGCAAGCACGGGAATATCCAGTTGGAATTTCGACAACCTTGAATCGGCCGGGTCGGTATATATCAGCCGCATCGGGATGACCGATTTTTCGACATTCAAAAAGGTCATTCCGAGCCTGAACGAAACGACATGGGAGACAAGGCAAGGCGTTTACGACCCGACTTATCAGGATATGCTCGATGGAAAATACACTCCGGAAAGCAATAATTAACCAAACAGTACAAAATATCATGAAAAATAAGATCAATTTACTGTGCGTCGCGTTCTTTTCACTGCTGTTGGCAGGGTGCGAAAAGGAGAACAACGACTTCGTAGGGAGCGACAACTATATCACCTCTTTTAAACTGGTAAACGGGGAGCAGGAGTGGCCGGCTATTATCGCCGATAACAACATAACCGTTACCGTTCCGGCCGGTGCCGATCTGTCCGGAGCCGCGGTCGTATTGGAAACCTGCGAACACGTGGCGGTTTCGCCCGATCCGGCTTCGATTACGGATTGGGAGGCGTCCCGTGATTTCACAGCCGTATCGTACAACCAGACGCAGCGAACCTATCATTATTCGCTGGTACGTACAGAAGCCGACACGAAAGGAGATTTCGTATTGAACACCCAGGCGTCGGTAGATGCGTTTGCGACGATGGGCATAGAAACGATCGACGGGAACCTGTCGGTCGGAACCGAAACGTCGGAAGACGATCCCATTACCAATCTCGACGGATTGCAGAACCTTAAAAACGTGCGTTACATCCTGACCATAGGCGAATACTGTACCCTGCCGGAAATAAAGCTCGAAAACCTACAGCGCACCGGAGCCCTTCGATTGAGCAGTCTGGCCGACGAGGTGCAGAGCCTTTCGTTGCCCGCGCTGGAGGCCGTAAGCATGAACGCCGAAATATGCAGCGGCGAACTCACGTCGCTGGATCTTGCGGGCCTTTCACGGGTTGACGGGGATTTCATACTGAAAGCCGACAAAATGGAAGAAATATCGTTGTCCGCCCTCGTTTCGATCGGTGGAGAACTCCAGATTCAACAGCTCAACAATAACCAGGCACAGGTGCAAAAAATCTCGCTGGGCGCGCTTCAAACCATCGGGAAACGGTTATATTTATACAGTCTACGACAATTGGTCGAGTTGGATGTTCCGGCCCTGAAAATCGTGGGCGGAATATATTTGGAAGATTGCAGGGAGTTTACCGAACTCTCTTGTCCGGCGCTGGAAGAGACGACCTCCTATAGCATCGACTTCAAGAGGTGCAGCCAATTGACCTCCTATAAATTCCCTACGCTGAAAAAAGCCTGGAGCATCATTTGCAATAGCAGCCTCACTTCGCTCGACTTTTCCTCCCTGACGACCGTGACGAGTGATCTTACTTTGACCTCGATGACCCTGTCCGATCTGGGCGTATTCGGCAAACTCGAAACCGTAGGCGGGATACTGAGCCTGGACGGGGTGAAGGAACTGACCTTTTCTTTCGACAAGCTGGGGACTCTGAAAAACATAGGCGGTCTAGGACTGAACAATATTCCTGTCGATGGAGGAGAACTGGACTTCACCCAATCCGGCATCACCGGCGATATCACGCTTTCGGGTTCCAGTATGCTGATCGATAAGATCATCGGTCCCGACCGTTTTGAAGGCACGCTAAACCTGAATAATAGTTCGGCTACTAAACTGCCCGTTATCGAAGGATTTCGGGTAATGGGCGGATTGACGATCAACGCCAATCCGTCCGATGCCGTGTCGCTGCCCGTCGAAGAGATCCTCGGTGATTTGACCCTGACCAAAATGGGCGGCTGCCCATCCTTCGAAATGCCGAACCTAAAGCGGGTGGGAGGCGAATTCGAAGCGGTTATCACCACCTTGACAAAAGCGACGTCTTTTACCTTGCCTGCTCTGGAAACGATCGGCGGCAACATGACTTTTGCAACCGGACGTCCGGGCACACCGCAATCCATCGGTATGCCGGCCCTTACCGCCATCGGAGGAAACCTTTTTGTCGGCCCGACATCTACCATAGCTCTTCTCAAGCCGAATACGGCGATCACATCGCTCGATTTCGGGAAGCTGACTTCCGTAAACAGCGTTACCGTCGACAACCTGAAAAGCCTGAAAGATTTCTCAGGGTTCACGGCTTTGGTTCCTTATATCGATACTACGCGGTGGAATGTGACCGAATGCGCTTATAATCCTAAATACTCAGATTTAAAAAACGGCGATTTCACAGAGCCCTAACAGATTTTAACGTTATACCGATAAAGCCCCGGCTTTGTGAACTGCACCCTACTCTGCGTGCTGCTGAAATACTCCCGGCGCATCATCGTCTGTGAAAAGTCGCCCGAACGGATTCGTTTCGTGCGGGAATATTACTCCGATGCGCTGGTTACCGAACCGGAGGTATGCCGAGATTTCGCACTGCACCACAGCGATCGCGGAAGGGCTGACGCGGCGCTGGAAGCGGCGGGAGCCGTCGATACGCTCCACTTGCCCTGGGAGTGCGTTCGGCCCAAGGTCGTCGTCACCGCAGTGGCATTTTACGACCGGCCGCAGACACTGCTTTTAGCGGATATGTATGGCAAGAACCTCACCTTCTGTATCGGCGGCATGGATGGCTGCGACTGCGCCCGATCGGACAGGGCAAGATCGACACCATGCCGCTCATTACGCACCGCTTTCCATTGAGCCGGATCGGGGAGGCATACCGCCTTTTCGAAAGCCGGCAGGACGGAGCATTTTACTGCAAACGGGGGTACAAATTTGTACCCCCGTTTGCAGTAAAAATAAATAGCATCGATTTTGTCAGTGATGGGCCCCGGCCACGAGTAGCGCCACCAGCATACCCGTCAGGAAAAGAGATTAATTCGTTCTCACAATATTACTTTGCCGATTGGAGCGCATCTTCCAGCGAAATACCCAGCGCCTCGGCCACGCCTCGACCGTAAGCCGGATCGGCCTTATGGCAGTTCCGTACGTGCCGCTGCTTGATGAACAGTTCCGAGTCGCCCATGTTGGCCGCCGTGTTCTTGAACAGCGCCTTCTGCTGTCCGGGCGACATCAATCGGAACAGATCGCCCGGCTGACTGTAATAATCTTCGTCGTATTCGCGCTCGTTGTAGTTGTAAGCGTCGCCGTGCAGCTTCAAAGGCGGTTCCTTCATTTCGGGGCTGTCCTGCCACTCGCCGTAGCTGTTGGGCTCATAACCGATCGCCGAGCCATTGTTACCGTCGGTACGCATCATCCCGTCGCGGTGGTACGAATGGAACGGGCATCGGGGACGGTTCACGGGAATCTGACCGTGGTTGACCCCGAGGCGGTAGTTCTGGGCATCGCGGTACGAGAACAGGCGGCCCTGCAACATCTTGTCGGGCGAGAAACCGATACCGTCGATCACGTTCATCGGATTAAAGGCCGACTGTTCGACTTCGGCAAAATAGTTTTCCGGATTGCGATTGAGTTCCAACACGCCGACATCGTGCAGCGGAAAGTCCGCATGCGGCCATACCTTAGTCAGGTCGAACGGATTGATGCGGTAACCGTCGGCCTCCTGCTCGGTCATCAACTGTACTTTGAGTTCCCAGCGCGGAAAGTCGCCCCGCTCGATGGCTTCGTAAAGGTCCCGCTGATGCGATTCCCGGTCGCGGCCGATCAATTCCATAGCTTCTTCGTCGGTAAGATTCTTGATCCCCTGCAGGGTCTTGAAGTGGAATTTCACCCAGGTGCGTACATTGTCCTTGTTGATAAAACTGAACGTATGGCTGCCGAAACCGTGCATGTGGCGGTACGAAGCGGGGATACCGCGATCGCTCATGGTAATAGTCACCTGATGAAGCGCTTCGGGCAACGAAGTCCAGAAGTCCCAGTTGCTGTTGGCGCTGTGCATGTTGGTGCGCGGATCGCGCTTGACGACGTGGTTCAGGTCGGGGAACTTCAGCGGATCGCGCAGGAAGAAAACCGGGGTGTTGTTGCCCACCAGATCCCAGTTGCCCGTTTCGGTATAGAACTTCATGGCGAAACCGCGAATGTCGCGCTCTGCATCGGCTGCGCCGCGCTCGCCGGCGACGGTCGAAAAACGCACGAAGCATTCCGTTTTCTTACCTACTTCCGAGAAGATCGAGGCGCGGGTATACTTGGTAATGTCGTGCGTCACGGTGAACGTACCGTAAGCGCCCGAACCCTTGGCATGCATACGCCGTTCGGGGATCACCTCGCGGTCGAAATGCGAAAGTTTTTCCAAAAACCAGGGATCTTGCAGAAGCATCGGACCCGGCCGGCCGGCCGTCTGTACGTTCTGGTTATCGGCCACTGGACGACCGGAAGCCGTAGTCATTTTTTTCTTTTCCATAATCATTCGGATTTTAAATGGTTAATAATAATTTGCACCTGTATCTTGTCGATATTCGTGTCGCCGGGCAATTTTCCTGCCAGATAGCGATAAATCAGCCGTGTAAGCTCCGGATCGTCGTAGTCCGCAATCTTCTGTCCGTCGAACAGGTGATGGTGATTCCCGACCGTTATGTCGAAATAATGTTTCCCATCGGCGGGATTGCCGACCGAAGAGAGCACCTTCGCCCTACAAAACGAATCCAGAATCCGGTAAATAGTCGACACCGTGATATCCGGATTGCGTTCGCGCACTTTCTCGATAACCGTATCGACGGAAGCATGCCGCAGCTCCTGCATCACCTCGTAAACCATCCTGCGCTGCGGGGTGACTTTCAGTCCCGCAGTCTTGATTGCCTGAGTTATACCCGTTTTTCGTTCCATATCTATCGCAATATAAATATAAAAATTATCAGTTGCAAAAAAATTGCATCTAAAAACAGATCGACAACGCCTGCAAATATTCGCAGGACGAAGTACGGGCGAGGCTTTTCCGGGAGAACGGGGCGATCGTCCTGCCCGAAGGACTCGAAAGAACTTACCGCCACGGCGACCGGACCCTGACGCTTCGCAGCGGACGGAACGAAATCCGCTGACCGTCCGGTCGCACGGGCACAGACGCGCCGTACGGCCGGATTTCAGACGACCGAAACGCAGGAAGCCCTGCGGCCGCAACGGGAATTGCGGCCGCAGGGTCTTCTTTTGCGCGCTCCCGGCGCTAAACGAACTCCTCCTTTTTGAATACGAAACGCACGACGGGGCTCGTCCCCATGTCCGACCAGTCGAGGAACTCCAGTTCGACCGGGGTCAGCTTATCGACCAGCACCGGGCGGCCTTCGTGCAACAGCCACCCGCGCGGTCGGTCGAACGCGTAGGGAACCGTAGCGACTTTCAGATACGATTCGTAACGGTCCAGCAGACCGTCCGGGCCGAAAACCCACACGACGACGCCCGGTTCGAAAATCTCGCCCGGAAGCCACGCGCCCGGACGGCGGCCGTCGCTCCAGTAGTGCTCGGTACGAAGCAATGCCCAGCGCCCCGACAGCGATACCTCCGCCTGCGGGTGCGCTTCCTCGCGCGTGGCCGGGTGAGGGCCCAGCCCCGTGCGAAGCCATTCGACGCTGTACGCCGGGAAAGCGTAGTGAATCCGCGCGGCCAGTTCGGGACAGATTCCCGTCGCGGGGTCTTTCGCGGCTTCGATCATGTGCGGCCGTTCCAGACCGATGCGGCGGGCCAGCTCGTTCACGCACAACGTTTCGTTTTTAAGTATCGTGACGATGCGATCCCACGAAGGGGATTGAATGATTTTTTTCATAAGGCGAATAGTTAAAAAAACGGATCGTTACTGCGCCCGATGAAATCCGAAGCTGTTCGGAAAAAGGCATAAAAAGAGGGCGCATTTGCAGCCCCTAACAGCAGGTCTTGGGAACCTTAATCTGGAAGCTGTCCTGCGCCCTTGTCTGCCCTACCCGTTAAGGGCAGGACATAACAAGGACTGACAACTGTTATACCCAGATTAAACAACCTCCGAAAAGGCTCCCAAGTTCACTGTCAGGTATAAAGGTTGTTTGCCTTTATAGTATGTCCTTCGGCTATGCCGAATCGTCGTAGTTCCTTAAAGTTTGCATAGTAATTGCTTTTTAGGTTCGTTCCCGGACGGCACGAGCCGCCCCCTGTACAACGAATCCGCTTTAAGAAACCGTAAAACAAAGATACGAATAAAAATCAATTAACCGCGCCGGGTATGTATTTCTGGAAATTTCTTGCTAATTTTGTGAGTATGAAGAACTCGATCGACTTCCTGCCCGAACGCAAACAACGCGATTTGCACGAACTCGTCCGCCTGATCCGCGACGAAGTGAAGGACGTTGTGATGGTTATTCTTTACGGCAGCTATGCCCGGAACACCTACGTCGAGTGCGACGAACGCCGCGACTTCGGCGTGAGAACGTTTTACATCAGCGACTACGACCTGTTGGTAGTCACGAAAAAGCGGCTGGGAGTCAGGGAGTCCACCGCGACCGCCCGTATCGGCAACCGCTTTCTGGAAGGCAAGGATGCGGAGTTTCACACGCATCCGCAATTCATCAACGAAAGTATTTCCAAACTGAATAACGCACTTTCCGAGGGACGTTATTTCTACGTCGATATTCTGGCGCAGGGTATCGTACTCTACGATTCGGGGGAATACCAATTAGCTACGCCGCGCGATCTGAATTATCCGGAGATCAGAAAAATGGCGCAAAAATACTATAATAACAGATTTATCGAGGCATCGCGTTTTTTCGAAACGGCTAAATTCAACTATTTAAAAGAGTGGTACGTTATCGCTTCATTCCAACTTCATCAAGCAACCGAAAATTTTATAAAAACGATCCCGTTGGTCTACATTCTCTACGGGCACAAAGAACACGACCTCGAACTTCTGATAGAAAAATGCAAGCCTTACACGCTGGAGTTGTCGAAGGTCTTTCCGCGTGACACCCCGGAAGAAGAACGGCTGTTCAGACTGCTGCAACGCGCCTACGTCGAAGCCCGGTATAACGACGATTTCGTCGTCACGAAAGAAGACATCGACGCCCTTATGCCTAAAGTCGAACGCCTGCGTGACATCACCGAAAAAATCTGCTGCGACCGCATTGCCGAATACAACCGCCTGAGCCGCCAACCGTAAAATCATTGCAACGTTGCATTCGTTCTTTCAATACGAAGAAACAATGACGTTACGACATATTCTCAGACCAAACCTTGAATATTGATTCAGGCAAACTTTCAACAAAAGAGGGCGCAGGGACTTATATTCTCTAACTGTAGGTCTTAGGAAACCTTAAATCGGAAAATTGCCCTACGCCCAAGTTAGCCTTGACACAAACGGTCAAGGCGTAACATGGACTGGCAACTTTTATACCCGATTTAAACAACCTCATTACAGAGGCTTCCTAAGTTTACAGTTAGGCATAAAGAGTTGTTTACCCTTTATAATTTGCAGTTTTACTGCAAATTTATCGTCTATGTCGTATTACAATGTTTCCACAAAGATAACATAACTTTTTTATTTGATGTTGGTTAAAATGATTCCTTATTGAAAACAAAGATACAATATATTTTCCAACAATTACAGTACTGTCGTTATTAAAACACTCATTTTCTCCGGTTCTTTGTTAAATATGGGACGGGAAAGATATGATTACGAATTGTTGAAATGGACCGCCGATAGGCTAAAAGCACTACGGGAAGAGCGAGGTTTGTCCCAAGAAACAGTTTATTTTCATACCAATATTAATATCGGCAGAATAGAAATCGGCAAATCCAATATTTCATTGACATCATTGTCTATTTTGTGTAAATACTTCGGCATCTCCATTGAAGATTTTTTCAAAGGAATTTCGACAGAACAAGCAGGATAACCGCAAAGTAATAGATAGATACATACGCATATGTCGCGTATCGAAACAAGAAAAGTCAATTTTACAATTAGAACTTTATATAAAATTTCTATTGCACTCAATGTAAAATTAAAAGATATTATCGACATTGACGAATAATGATTTTATAAACACATTTTCAGCAACTTACCAGACACTACAATCGGGAAAAGCATAAAAGAAGGCGCATTTGCAGCTTCTAACAGTGAGGTATTGGGATACCCTGAATCGAAAGCTGTCCTGCGCCCTTGCCGGCCCCGACGCGCCGAATTGCCGACGACCGGGCCGGCAAGCAGACGCAATGCGGCGAAACGCTCCCCTTTTGGCACGAAAACTGAAAGATTCGAAAAACGTATTTTCGAATTTCCCGACACGATGGCTAAAAGCAAAAACATTACGACCATGCAACTCGCGCTGATGACGGCCGCCGCCGTAATCAGCCTGCGGGGACTGCCGATGATGGCGCAGGAAGAACTTACGATGTTCTTCTACATTTTTTTCGCTACGTTCCTGTTCCTTATCCCCGCCGCGCTGGTCGGGGCCGAGCTGGGCAGCGCCTTCGCCTCCCGGGGCGGCGGCGTCTATTCGTGGGTCAAAGAGGCTTTCAATCCGCACATGGGGTTCACGGCGATCTTCCTCCAATGGATTCAGAACGTGGTATGGTATCCCACCGTGCTGGGATTCGCCGCGGCGTCGATCGCCTACATGATCGGGATGCCCGCCCTCGCGCAGAACGGCGTTTTCGTCGGACTGTTTTCGATCGTCATGTATTGGGCGGCCACGTGGGTGACCCTGAGGGGCACGGCGACCGCTTCCGGCTTGACGAGCAAGGGATTCCTGATCGGGACGGTGCTTCCGGGCGTGGTGATCGTGGCGATGGCGCTGGCGTGGATCGCCGGCGGTAATGAAATCGCGTTCGAACACATCCCGGCGAGCGTTTCGCAGGTCGTAAGCGCCGACGCGACGCAGCACGCGCACCCCCGCCTTTTCCCGCACATCACGGGCATGAGCGACATCGCGTTCCTGGCGGGTATCCTGCTGCTTTTCGCCGGCGTCGAAGTGCACGCGGTGCACGCTCCCGAACTCAAAGAGCCGCAGAAACAGTTTCCGAAAGCCATGTTCCTGGCCGCGCTGATCTCCTTCGGGCTTTTCACGCTCGGCTCGCTGGCCGTAGCCGTCATTACGCCGTACGACCAGATCAACCTCCAATCGGGACTGTTCACGACGTTCGACATCGTATTCAAGCACTACCGCATCGGCTGGCTCACGAACGTCATGAGCCTGCTGATCGCTTTCGGCGTCCTGGCGGGCGTGATGTCGTGGATATCGGGACCCAGCCGGGGCCTGCTCTGGACGGCCAAAGAGGGCCAATTGCCCGAATTTATGAAAAAGACCAACAAGAACGGCGTCCAGGTCAACATCCTGGTGATCCAAGGCTGTATCGTCTCGGTGCTCTCGTCGCTGTACATCGTGATGAAAGACGTAAGCGTCGCCTTTTTCCTACTGAGCGCCCTCACCATCGGGCTCTACCTGATTATGTACATGATGATGTACGCCGCAGGCATCCGCCTGCGCTATACGCAGCCCGACCTGCCCCGCAGCTACCGCGTGCCGGGAGGCAACGCCGGGATGTGGTGCATCGGCGGCGGCGGATTCCTCGCCGTGCTGTTCGCATTCACCGTAACGTTCTTCCCGCCGTCTCAGTTGCCGGTAGGCAGCCCGGCGCTCTATACGGGGCTGGTCGTCGCGGGCACGGTCGTATTCCTGGCCATCCCGATCGTCATCAGCGTCGCAATGGGCCGCCGGGCGCGGAAAAACCGGCAGCCGTCGAAATAAAAAATTCCGGAAACGCTTTCCGGACAGTCGTTCCCCCTTCCGACGCATCGCTGCCGGAAGGGGGAACCGTCATTCCGGACAAGCCGGAAAGGTGCGGACAGGCCGCGCCGCAAACGGCGGTTTCGCTCCCCTGGCTTACCCGCTCCTCGCTTCCCCGCGTCATGGACGATCCGAATTTACAGCACCAAGGACACCCCGCCCCGTTTATAAAAAAACGAAACGATCTTGCTTTTCATTAAAATGATTTTTATATTTAGAATGGATTCATTTTAATAACCTGAAAACAAGTTCAATGAACAAAATTATCTACGCAACGGTTTTATCGTGTTTTATCGCGTCATTCGGTTTTTCGCAACAAAGTACGAAGTATCGGAAAATAATCGAGAACAACAGCCGGGACGACTGTACACAGACCGACGACGAAAATACGATTCCGCACGGATCTTATAATTTCGACAGTAAAACGGACATCGAGATGCTTTTTTTCGGAGACATCAATGCCAGGATCGAATATTTTCTGTCTCCTTCATTCGAAAGTCCGGACGGATTGCGAATTTTAAAGGATTCAACAAACAATGCGTATTTGCTGGAGGTAAAACGTATCGCGAACTGGAAAGAAGTAGAAAATCGACTGTCTGAAAAATATCCTTCGATAGGCATTCCGGGCGAGATATATTTCTCAACACCGGAAAACATACGAAAGTTAACCCGAGAGCATAACAACGCCATGTATCGCAAAAGAGAGAAAGAAAGGCTGAAACTCTATGCGGTCGAAACACAAACGTTTCCGATAAGTCATCGATTCGCAGAAGCGTTGTATGCCGGGTTGGTTACGTCGATAGAAGGCTTTGCTATGAAAGGAAGACCGGCAATGACAGGCGACGGTTACAGTGTGACTTTCCGCTGCGTCGTCGATGACGATGTTTGGACATTGACTATCCAAAATCCTCGGGTGGAAAACATACTCGAACTGTCCGATCTGTGCAAACGAATCATCGAAGACGCGGAAGCGGGCCGATTCGACGAATCGAAGTATATCAATGGGATGGATTGGACATGCGCATTTATCATGACGGAGCTTTTCGCCAATTTGACAAATATGGATTAGTTTATGATTAGTTTTCTGTTTATTGATTTATAAAATGGGGATCATGAAAAAAACCGCTTTCACCGTATCGCTATGTTTTATTGTATTGTTTGCTTCCGCTCAACATTTCAGAAAAATAATTGAGAACAAATACAGCATCAGAAGAACCCTGTTCAAAATCGACACGACCCGGCAGCACGATGCCTCTGTACTACACGCTACCTCTGTAGAAGGTGTGGATAATATTGAAAGTAAAAGCCCACTCGAAAAGGTTCTTTTCGGAAACACCAATGCTAAAGTCGAATTTGTCGTCGAACCTTCTTTCGAAGGCGCATACGGCATTCGCGTCATAAAAGATTCGTCCGAAACGTCATCCTCACTCGAGGTGAAACGTATTATAAACTGGAAAGAGGTTGAAAAGCAAATGCAGAAAGCATTCCCCGTAAAAGGGTATACAATCCAAGAACTGAACGCCAAGATTGCCGAAAGAGAAAAAATGTCGGAAGAAGAAAGGGAATTATCAATACTGAAAAGCAGAATCCGTAATGAAAAACGGGAAAAAGAGTCTTTGAAACGCTACCAGGTACAGACTTTCATTATTCCGATTTCAGATTTATTTGCGGAAAAACTATACGCAAAGTTTGTTTCATTCATCGACGATTTCAAAGCGAAAGAATTGGAACCGAACTTGTTGATGGGAGACGGCGAGACGACGGTGTTCCGCTGTATCGTCGATCAGGAAATATGGACGCTATCGATCCCTTTCAAAACCGAAGAAAAAGCACGCGAACTGTCCGATCTGTGCAAACAAATCGTCGAAGACGCGGAAGCGGGCCGATTCGACGAGTCGAAGTATATCGGATCGTTGGAATACGGGCAAGAGGACTGCAACTAAGACAATATAAGGAGCTGCCAGGATCGCAGGCATATTGCAAAAGACGGAGCCCCCGTTTTTTCATTTAATGAAATAGCTAAGATTTCAATTTCAAGCCATAAAAAACAAGACGGCATTGTTTTACGTTAAAGTTTCCTTATATTTGAAATTATTCGATCATAACGATTGCGATTTCGTATTTCATTAACTATTTCCTAAAACTTATCGTTATGAAAAAACATTTACTCGTAAAGACAATGTTGTCCAGATCATTTGTCATCTTTTGTGCAGCCTGCATGGTTTTATCTCAAAGTTGTCAGAAACAAGATTATATCGAAGAGGAAGATTATTTGGATCCTGTCTTATTGAATTCGACGGAATTAGCTGAATTTGTTATTGCCGGTGTGGAATATCAACACACGATGAATACTTTGCAAGCAACAATTAGTAAAGTCAATTTTTCGGAAATGAAATTTATTGAAAAATCCAACGGCATCAAAGTAATGCAACTACCATTCATTCTTAATTTCAAGAATAAAAGCCAATTATTGAACAATAAAAAACAATCGTTACTGGCAAAATACCCTCAATTTGCATCTCTAACAAAAAAAGAAAAATATGAATATTTTCAAAACTGTTTCAAAAATTCAACATACGTAAATCGAAAACTTCTTGAATTGGGAATCAATATCAGTCAACCAACGACAAAAGGAAGTTGGACAGAAAGTTTTAATGATTCAGACGGATATATGTCTTATCTTGCAGATTGGATGGAAAATCCCGATTACAATGAGGCAATAATAATCGTATTTAAAGATGGTTCGGCAACCATAGTTCATGACGATTCTTTCACACCCACTCAATCCGTTATTCCTAGCCTGGGTTATACAGATGATTATTCCGCATACTATTACGACAACAAAGAAATTGATTTCGTCGCACATACCCACCAAAACAGCAGTACGCCTAGTAAAGATGATTTTAAAAATCCCAACAACGATTTACAAGGTCTGAAGCAGGCTATTTATTATAACGGTACATTTGGCGACTTTTTTTACTGTAAATAAAATTCCATGTTGAAAAAATTTTTGACAGCCATTGTCTTTCCCTGCCTGGGCTTGTCCGGATTGTTTGCCCAACAGCTTAAACAAACCAAGCCCGTAGAAGCTGTCGTTTTCACCAAAACGATCGAACAAAACTTCATCCGGACGGACGACAAAACAAAAAAAGAGTATAATCTCGCCGGCAAGCAATACCTCGAAAAATTATTTTTCGGCGACCTCAACGCCCAAGTGGAATACCTAATGATCCCGCCTTTCGCAGGAGCTTATGGTTTACGCATCGTGAAAACCGGGCAGAATGCTTCGTATAAAATTGAAATAAAATACATTGCAAATTACAAAGAAGCAGAATCCCAGATCGACGAAAAATTCCCTCTCGGATCGATGAGCATCGAAAAAGCACTGGGCATGTCCGAAGAAGAAAAGCACAGAATGGCGGAGGCAACACGTATAAAACTAATCGAACGGGAAAAAGAGAGCCTCAAACTCTACAAGGTCAAAACGCTTACCGTTCCGGTTTCCGCCGCTTTTGCAGAAACATTACATGCAAGGATCACATCGGCCATACAGGTTTTGGACATGGAAAAGAAAGTTCCGGGCATGATTTTCGATCCCGATAAAATCATTTTCCGATGTATCGTCGGAGACGAATTGTGGACACTAGCCTACCGTAACCCTCAGGGGGAAATCGGAGAACTGTCCGACCTGTGCAAACGAATCGTCGAAGACGCGGAAGCGGGCCGATTCGACGAATCGAAGTATATCGGACGGCTGGAAGACTACGGGCAGGAGGACTGCAACTAAGACAATCTAAGAAGCTGCCAGGATCGCAGGCATATTGCAAATTTTCATTTAATAAAACCGTTAAGATTTCAATTTCAAGCCATAAAAAACAAGACGGCATTGTTTTACGTTAAAAGTTTTTTTATATTTGAAATTATTCGATCATCACGATTGCAATTTTGTATCAATTAACTATTTCCTAAAACTTATCGTTATGAAAAAACATTTACTCGTAAAGACGGCATTGTCCGGTTTGTTCGCTACTCTTTGCACTGTCGGTATCGTTTCATTTCCAGGGTGTCAAAAACAAGATTACGATTATTCTGAAAAAGACGATTTGGATCCCGCCTTATTGAACTCACCAGAATTGGAAGAGTACATCATAGCCGGAGCGGATTTTCAACAAACGTTAAATATTTTCAAAGACGAAATTAGTAAAATCGATTTCTCAAAGCTCGAATTCGTTGAGGAAACGCCAGGGAAAAAAATTATGCGTCTTCCTATTTCGGTTCATATTGAAGAGAAGTCCCGAATATTTAAAGAAAAAAAGGAAGCACTACTTACAAAACATCCTCTATTTTCTTCTTTATCAGAGAGCACTAAATACGATTATTTCCGAATCTGTATTCAAAATTCAATAAAAGTGAATAATAGGCTGTTAGAATTAGGAATTGATATCAATCAACCGACAACAAAAGCTAGCTACACGGAAGGTTTTGAAAACAAATATTCCGTTTTAGGATATCTCGCCGAATGGATGCAAAACAGCAATTATACAGAAGTGATTATAATCGTGTTTGAGGACGGTTCTGCTACAATAATTCATGACGACGAAAATTTCACTCCAACACAAGCTACTATTCCCAGCTTAGGGTATGATGGTAAAGGCAATTTTTATTATGATAATAAAAAAATTGATTTTGTTGGACATACTCATACCAGTGGGCCAGAGCCTAACGGGAAAGATTTGGAAAATCCAGACGGGCAATATACAGGATTAGATCAAGCAATATATTACGATGGAGCCTTCCATCATTTTCAGGTAAATTAGATATAAATCCGGTATGGAAAAGACTATTTTGACAACCGTTTTTTCAATCCTTCTGGGAACCGTCGTTTTTTCGCAAAGTACTCGGTTCCTGAAAAGAGTCGAAAACAATTACAGCAGCGATCTCGTCCGCTTGAACGGAAAGCCGGACGGGTATTTCAATCTCGACAGCAAAACAGAAGTCGAAAAACTCTTTTTCGGAGACATTAACGCCGGAATCGAATTTTATGTCTCCCCCTCGACTGAAGCGAACTACGGTTTTCGCATCCTAAAAAAGCCATCAGACGGATCGTATACCCTTGAAGTAAAACGAATTTCCAACTGGAAGGAAGTAGAAACCGAACTTCGGGAAGAATTTCCATGGCAACGCGCTTCCGCCAATCGCTACATATCCGAAGATTCCAGCGTACGATTGGCGCAGCACAACCAAGCAATGCTTGCCGAACGCGAGAAAGAGCGGCCCAAACGTTACCAGGTCGAAACCGAATCCATCCCGGTAACCGATTCATTTGCCGAAAAGCTACACGAAAAATTCGTCTCCTCGATCGATCATTTCAAGGGAACGGGACGGCCCGGGAAAGTGCTCGACGGCGAAGAAACGACATTCCGGTGTGTCGTCGGCGACGACGTATGGACGCTGACCGTCAGCAAGACCGAAGGAAACATCCTCAAACTGTCCGATCTGTGCAAACGAATCGTCGAAGACGCGGAAGCGGGCCGATTCGACGAGTCGAAGTATATCGGATCGTTAGAGAATTAATGCGCTTGTCAAAAACCCGGACGAGCGGAGCGGTCGCCGAATCGCTCCGCTTGTTTTACACTTATTAACATCTAACCGGCAATCCGGATGAACGGCCACGGCATTTCAGAATACCCGGCGAAGACGCGAAAATACGGAGTCTTCACCCTGTCCTTTATCATCGTGATCGGGATGGGATTTTGCTACGTCGATCTGTTTACGGATGCCGGGTGGAAATCGAAATGGTACTGGCTTTATACCGCCGTATCCGTCTGCGGCCTATCGTTCTTTCTTACCGGAGCGGGGCGCCCGGAAACCGGGAAAACGTTCCGGATCGGGCTGCCGGACTGCCTGCTGGCGGCGCTCGTGCTGTACTGCCTGTCCAGGGCCGCCGCCGGGCAATTCGCGGAAGCTTTCCTGATGCGGTGCACCGCGTTCCTGCCGATCTACTGTCTGGCCGGCCGCGTAGTCCGGAACCGGTCGTTCGAACCGCTGTCGGCAGCGGTTGCGGCATCCGCACTGCTCCTGGCCCTGTACGGCATCGCGCAGTACGCAGGGCTGCTGCCGGCCGGAAAAACGTTCCGGGTAGTCGGAAATTTCGATAACCCGGCGGGTTACGCCTCGATGCTGGCGCTGAGCGTCCCTTTCATCCTGTATTTCGCCTTATCCGGCCGACGCCGGATGCGGTATGCGGTCGGCGTCGTCTGTGCAATCGTCGTCGGGGCGATCGTCTTGTCCGGTTCCCGCACCGGAATACTGGCCGTCGCAGCGACCGGTCTTCTGTACGCCGTAAGGCGGCGCAGCGACTTCCTTAGACGCACGACGGCCTGGAAGAAAATCGTACTGGCAGCAACGGCCGTTTCCGTCGCGGCCGGATTGTATTTCATAAAAAAAGAGTCGGCCGACGGACGGCTGCTCATCGGCCGATGCACCTGGGAGATGATCCGCGAAAAACCGCTGACCGGACACGGATACCGGTGTTTCGAAGCCGGGTACATGCTCCGGCAGGCGCGTTATTTCGAACGGAATCCCGAAAGCGGATTCGCTCCGCTGGCCGACAACGTAAAACACCCGTTCAACGAGTTTCTGCTGTTGACCGCAGAATTCGGAGCCGTCGCCCTGCTGCTGACGGCGCTGTGGATCGCAAGCCTGATCCGGGCCTATCGGAAAAACCCGAACGACGAATCGCACACGCTCGCGACGGCACTGTCGGCCGCGGCGGCGCTTTGCTGTTTTTCATACCCGCTCTCGTATCCGTTCACCGGGTCGATCGTCGCACTCGCGGCAGGCGGCCTGACGGCCCAGTCGCGCCGAAGTTGCGAACGGTTCCGCGCGCGGCGGGCTTCCGGAATCCTCGCCGCGCTGTCGTCCGCCGCGCTGCTGGGATTTACTGCGAAAGAAATGTATTACGAAAACCGATGGCACCGCGTGCAGAAAACCGCATCGTCCGATCGCCCGCCGCTGCCGGAATACGAGCGACTGTACCCGTTTTTGGATAAAAACGCTTATTTCCTCTACAATTACGCAGCGGAATTGAATGATGCGGGCGAAGCGGACAAAAGCCTCGAAGCGGCGACGGCCTGCGAAAAAATGCTGAACGACTACGACGTGCAGATGTTGAAAGCCGATGCCCACAAAAAGCGGCGCGATTTCCGCCGGGCGGAAGCCTGTTACCTGCTGGCGTCGCGAATGTGCCCCGGACGATTCATGCCGCTGTACGAACTGGTGAACGTATACGACAGCACGAACCGGCCGGACAGGGCGCAGGCTCTGGCGGCGGAGATCGCAGACAAACCCGTGAAAATACCGTCGGGACTCGTCTCCGCAATAAAAATAAAAATGCGGGAACGAGTCGGCGACTAATGCTAATTGCTGTTTCCTTCTTGTAGCCCCGCGCGCGCAGTCTCGAATGGCTCCGGAGTAGGCCGGAATGACAACAACATCAGAATCGGAGATACCGACGAGCTGTTCTACAGGAAAGACAAGAATGGATGGATTTCGCTGGGCAGGCAAAAGGCCCGGGATATCAAACTGACTTTCCACGACATACCGAACAAGGCCCTCTTTCTCTTACTGTATCTCAGCCCGGACAAGGAAATCGAATATTTACGGTCGACCGGGACGAGAAACAGATCTGGTAGTAATTCCGGAAAACGACCGCCCGGCAAACCGGATACGATCCGCAGGGAAAAAGCATTTTACGTTTCACGCGCGGATTCGTGCCGGCCGGAATCGATGAAAAATGCCGAAAGGCTCTCTCTCAGGAAATGTAAGTTATAATCAGGACGGCTCTCTCGCCCAAACCGGAAAATCGTTCTTTCATCGTCTTTACCCAGCGACATCCGTAGTTGACTGCAACACACAAACAACTAAATACAAAATATTTACAAAATAAAAAGAACGAAATTACAACGAAACAGTTGGAAGTAATGAAATAAATGTTTTAACTTTGACGGCGAATCGGTTCGCCTTTTTGCACTCAGAGAAAGGCGATAAAAGGGAACCGGGTGCGAATCCCGGACAGTCCCGCTGCTGTGAAACTCCGAACAACGTCCTGAAACGATCTGAATGGCCACTGGCGGCAAACGATAACGTCGGGAAGGCATCAGGACGGGAGTCAGTCAGAAGACCTGCCGGTTCAGGTGATGTTTTACCGTCCCGAGGGTTGGATGTTAAAACGTGGAAAGTTTAATCATTTTTTTTAATCCGGATCGTTCTGCTGAATGCAGACCGTTTGCGGTGTGTGATAACGATGGAAAAAGTTTGTCCTCGTTGCGGAACACGTTTTGCATGTTCCCTCGATGCTGTTATGGATTGCCTCTGCGCGGGCGTGGCTCTGGATGACGCCCAGCGTCGGTTCATAGCGGATAATTACGACGATTGCCTATGCAACGACTGCCTTCGCATACTCAGGGAGACCTTCTACTCGACAGGGATCAATCCCCGGTATGCTCCTATTGTAAAACCTAAATCATATAGCGAATGATCGAAAAAATCGTTATAGCCAACCGAGGAGAAATCGCCGTCAGAATCATCCGTTCCTGTCGCGAAATGGGAATCCGTTCGGTAGCTCTTTTCTCCGAAGCCGACCGCATGTCGAAACACGTCATGCTGGCCGACGAAGCGTATCCCATCGGCCCGGCTCCGTCGAAAGAAAGTTACCTCGACGTCGATAAAATCATCGAAACAGCTCTGAAATGCGGTGCGGACGCCGTCCATCCGGGATACGGTTTCCTATCGGAAAACGCCGGATTCGCACGAAAATGCGAAGTGGCGGGAATCACGTTCATCGGCCCGCGTGCGGAGACGATCGAACGGATGGGCGACAAGATCTCGGCCCGCCGGTCGATGACGGAAGCCGGCGTGCCCGTGGTGCCCGGCATCCAGCGCCAACTCGAATCGGCCACTGAAGCGGAACGGATCTGCCGAGAAATCGGCTTGCCGGTCATTCTGAAAGCGGCTTCCGGCGGCGGCGGCAAGGGTATGCGCCTGATCCGGTCGGAAAGCGAAATCGGCGAGGCGTACGCCGCCGCTAAATCGGAAGCTCTGTCGTCGTTCGGGGACGAAACAGTCTACATCGAAAAATACATCGAGGAACCGCACCACATCGAATTCCAGATACTGGGGGACGCGCACGGGAATATCGTCCATCTGTACGACCGGGAGTGTTCGGTACAGCGCCGCCACCAGAAAATCGTGGAAGAGAGTCCGTCGCCGTTCCTGACCGACGAACTGCGACAGGAAATGGGAAAGACCGCGGCGGCGGCGGCCCGGGCAGTCGGTTACGTCGGGGCGGGAACGATCGAATTTCTCGTGGACAAAAACCGCAACTTCTATTTCCTCGAAATGAACACCCGACTCCAGGTCGAACATCCCGTAACTGAAGAAGTGCTGGGCCTCGACCTGGTCAAAGAACAAATCTACATCGCCTCGGGCCGCCCGCTGCACCTGCGACAAACGGACATCGTCCAGCGGGGGCACTCCATCGAGTGCAGGATTTGCGCCGAGGATGCGGACAACGGCTTCATGCCTTCGCCGGGACTCGTCAAACAGGTTACCGAACCCAACGGGCTCGGAATCCGCATCGACAGTTACATTTACGAGGGTTACGAAATTCCTGTCTACTACGATCCGATGATCTCCAAACTGATCGTCCGGGCGACTACGCGCGAATACGCCGTCCAGCGTATGCGCGCGGCACTGGACGAATACAAAGTTACAGGCATCAAAACCAACATCTCTTACCTGAACGCCATCATGCATACGCCCGACTTCGTCCGGGGCGGCTACGACACGGCGTTTCTCGAAAAAAACGAAAAGATCATACACCGCTACTTACGGGAACCTTTCCCGGCCGGAGCGGATGACAGACTGGTCGAAGACCTGGTGCTGATCGCCGCACAGATCGACTATTTGGTCATGCAACAGGAAGGCGGAGGAAGTTCACCCGCGGCGGCGGACACCGGCACGCTGAACCGTTGGCGCGAATTCGGCAAACGCAAAGGCGTAATGGGAATTTAAAACGAAACGTATGGAAATACATATCGGAGAACGGGTCGCCGAAGTGCAACTCGTCGAAAAAGAAGGGAATCAGGTACGCATCGCTGTAGACGGGCAGATGTACGACGTCGATATCGTGATTGCCGACAACGGGGTTTGTTCCGTCATCTTCAATGGACAGTCGTACAACATGGAGATCGTCCGTTCCGACAACGGCAAGCGATACAAAGTGAACCGGGGATTCAATTCGTACGATGTCGGGATCGTCGACGCCCAGGAGAAATATCTCCGTTCGCGCCGCAAAGACAACGGGCGCCAGGACGATACGATCACGGCGGCAATGCCAGGCAAGATCGTAAAAATAAACGTCGCCGCGGGCGACCGGGTAACCGACGGAGATACCCTGATCGTATTCGAAGCGATGAAAATGCAAAGCAACCTGAAGGTAGTCGGCGATTGCACCGTCCGCGAAGTGCTGGTCTGCGAAGGTGATCCGGTCGCTACGGGCCAACCGCTGATAAAACTCGATATTTTAACCAACGACCAAAACAATGAATAACGATAAGATCCTAAAAGATTTCCTCGCGAAAGACAAAGCCGCTGAACTCGGCGGCGGAACCCGAAAAATCGAAAAACAACATCAGGCCGGCCGAATGACCGCCCGCGAACGCATTGAGACGCTGCTCGACAAGGGCACCTTCGTGGAATTCGATAAATTCGTCACGCACCGCTGCACGAACTACCACATGCAGCAGGAGAAAATTCCGGGCGACGGGATCGTCTCCGGATACGGCAAGGTCGACGGGCGTCCGGTGTACGTCTACGCCTACGACTTCACGGTCTTCGGTGGATCGCTGAGCCTCACCAACGCCGGCAAGATCGTAAAAGTGCAGACGATGGCCCTCAAGAACGGGGCACCGATCATCGCGCTGAACGATTCCGGGGGCGCGCGCATTCAGGAGGGCGTCGACAGCCTGACCGGTTATGCCAACATTTTTTTCCAGAATACGATTGCATCGGGCGTCATCCCTCAGATCTCAGCGATCCTGGGCCCTTGCGCCGGAGGCGCATGTTACTCGCCGGCGCTGACCGACTTTATTTTCATGGTGAACGAAAAAAGCCACATGTTCGTCACGGGCCCCGACGTAGTGAAAGCCGTCACCCATGAAGAAGTTTCCAAGGAAGAACTCGGGGGCGCTTACACACACAACAGCAAAAGCGGCGTAGCGCACTTCCTGGGTAACTCAGAAGAAGAAGTGCTGATGGGCATCCGCGAGTTACTGAGTTTCCTGCCGTCCAATAACCTCGAAGACGCGCCGGCACGACCGGCCGTGGACGATGTCCGTCGGGAAGACGAACGCCTGACGGATCTGATCCCTTCCGACCCCAACGTACCTTACGACGTGAAAGAACTGATCGAATCGGTGGCCGACGACAACTATTTCTACGAAATCATGCCGCATTTCGCCAAGAACGTGGTGATCGGCTTCGTCCGCATGGGCGGGCGTACGGCGGGAATCGTAGCCAACCAGCCGGCATTTCTGGCCGGGGTGCTCGATATCGACGCATCGGACAAGGCGGCCCGGTTCATCCGTTTTTGCGACTGTTTCAATATCCCGATCATCACGCTGGAAGACGTCCCCGGGTTCCTTCCCGGCTGTACGCAGGAACACAACGGCATCATCCGCCACGGAGCGAAAATCGTTTACGCCTACATCGAAGCCACCGTGCCGAAAATCACGCTCATTCTTCGCAAAGCTTATGGCGGAGCCTACATCGTCATGTCGAGCAAACAGACCGGTTCGGACGTGAACCTCGCCTACCCGATGGCCGAAATTGCCGTCATGGGTGCGCAGGGAGCGATCAACATTCTCTACCGCAACGCGGACGACGACCGGAAAGCGAAAGAGCTCGAAGAATATGCCGCGAATTTCGCCAATCCGTATCAGGCTGCCGAGAAAGGATATATAGACGAAATCATCCTTCCCCGCCAGACCCGTTTCAAACTGATCCAGGCCCTGGAAATGACCCAGAGCAAACTGAGAACCAATCCGCATAAAAAGCACGGCAACATGCCATTGTAGTTGCCAAAAGCCGAATGAACGGGAAAACAGACCACCCCGACAGAATACTTTCGGAAACACGTAACGGAGACTCCTGTCCGTTCGAAGACCGGAGTGAACCCGCGCACGGACATGTTTCGTCCCCCGCGGACCGCGACAACGAGGCCCTGGCTTCGGAAGAACAGGCGAAGCTGACGCCCGGTACAGTCGTCGAAATTTTAAAGCAGGGCAACAGGGATTTTGCCGGTGGAGCCCTAACGGTACGGAACAATACGAAAAGGATACGGGAAGCCGCCTTGTGGCAATATCCCAAAGCGGTTATCCTTTCCTGTATCGATTCCCGGATTCCGGTGGAAGACGTATTCCATCGCGGTATCGGAGAGCTGTTCGTGGTGCGGATTGCCGGCAATTATGTCAATGCGGATGTGTTGGGCTGCCTCGAATTCGCCTGCAAGGTATCGGGCGCGAAATTGATCGTCGTATTGGGTCACGAACACTGTGGCGCCATAAAATCGGTCATCGACCATGTCCAGCTCGGTCATGTCACCGCCATGTTGTCGAACCTGCAACCCGCCGTAGCCCGCGCCAACGAAACATTCCGGGGAGAAAAAAATGCATCCAATCCGGAGTATGTAAAAGAAGTGTGTATTCGCAATATACAACATGCGGTTCGAGGAATCCGCTCGGGAAGCGATATTCTGAAAAAAATGGAAGACAAAGGAGAAATCGGAATCGTCGGCGCCATCTACCACATGAAAACGGGAGCCGTTACTTTTTTATGAGATGTTGCGCCCGCGTGTTTATCGAACGTTTATCGCAGGAGCCTGTCGTCAACACATGCCGTACAGGCAACCCCGTCCGGGATTATCCGTTCCCTTTCCGTATCCGTAAAAAACGGACCGCGTTACCGACGTCCTCGACCTGCTGCCGAACAGCAACATGACCCTGTGCGGCGATTCGCTCTACGTTTACAGCACCGAATGGAGCTGGATCACCAACAAAAACACGATCACCTACGCCATCGTCGATACGAAAACCAAGCGGGTCGTTTCGCGCAATTTCATCCGGGACGGAACGGACAAAACGATTCAGATCCCTTACGGCGTAGCCGTCAATCTCGACACGCGGGAGATATTCGTAACCGATGCGAAAGATTACGTGACGCCCGGCACGCCGAATTGTTTCGATCCGGACGGAAAAAAGAAATGGTCCGTCACGACCGACGATATCCCCGCGCACATCGCATTCACCTACCAAAAATTACGGCCGCTCGAATAATCGCGCAACGATTGCGACCGGTGAAGCAATCGCGGGCACACCCGCCCGATCGGAAAACCCGCCAGCGATCGAACGGGCGGAACAGGAAAAGATTTTTGCAGACCGAATAGTATTTTTCCTTTTTTTTAACGATCTTAGTCGTCTGACTTTACAAACCAACCGACTAACCGATCCGAACATGAACAGACTAAGCCCCAAACGGCGGTTGCTGTATGCCGCTTTTTTACTGTTTCCTTTTGCTTCCCTGACAGCGCAAGTACCTATCGTACCTCCGGCGGACGAGCTGAACAAGCCGTTCGGCGAAAGCGACGAAGAGGCTTTCGCGTCCCCCCCGAAAGTTTTTTATCCGGAAACATGGTTCCATTACATCGGGGGCAACGTATCCCCGAAAGGAATTACCGCCGACCTGGAAGCGATCGCGGCGGCCGGCTTTTCTGGAATACAACTGTTCCACGGACAGTTCGGCGGCGTTTGGCCCGGCACGGAATCGCAGATCGCCTGCCTCAGTCCGTTGTGGGACGATGCCGTCCGGCATACCGCAGAGGAGTGCAAGCGGCTGGGACTGCGCTTTACGATGCAAGGATGTCCCGGCTGGGCGATGGCGGGCGGCCCGTGGATCAAACCGGAACAGGCGATGCGCCATCTGGCATGGAGCCGGACGGACGCCACGTCCGGGGCCAGCAACGTAACGCTGCCCGTCCCGCAGCCGAGCGAAGAGGAGTGGCGGGATTACCGCGATGTGGCGGTCATCGCTTTCCCGACCCCGACGGACGACACCGGGAAACCGCTGGAACCGGAGGACGTCCGGAGCAACCGAGCTGGCGACTGGAAAAAATTCATAAAAGGAGAAGCCGACGCTCCGATGCAACTTTCGCCGGCGGGGGAAAACGATCCCAACTGGGTGGAAATCACATTCCCCGAAGAAACGGTCGTTCGGACGGTCGAATTCCCGTCGGTCAACAGCCTGACCCATGCCTGGTGTTACGAACCGGGAGTCGAACTGACCGTACAGGCGATCCTGCCGTCCGGCAGCGCCGAGGATATTCTGCACACTTACCTACCGCAGGGTAGCTGGCAGGACGACCGTCCCGTCTCGCTGGCCTGCACGGAAACGGAAGGAGTCCGGAAATACCGGATCGTTATCAGGAACGAACACGACATGACCCTGCAATCCCTCCGGCTGTTTTCGGCGGCCCGTAAGAACAACTGGGAATCGGAAGCCGGCTGGACGCTCCGCAGCATCGAGCGGAACGGACAATCGGCCGAACAATCTCCCGACACGTACGTGAAAATGTCCCGGATCATCGACCTGTCCGACAAACTGAACGAAGACGGCTCCCTCGATTGGAAAGCGCCCGAAGGAAAATGGACCGTCCTGCGGATCGGTCACGTAAATACCGGCATGAAGAACGGCCCCGCCCCGGCGGAAGGCACCGGATGGGAGTGCGACAAACTATCGACGGCCGGTTCCGACGCGCAGTTCGACGGATATATCGGCCGGCTCGCCAAATCCGGCGGCCCCCTGGCCGGAGGACTGCTCAACGGCGTGTTGTTCGACAGTTGGGAATGCAAAACCCAGACATGGACGCCGGAAATGGAAAAAGAATTCGTCGAACGCACGGGCTACGGCCTGCGAAAATGGATCCCGGCCCTGTTCGGTTACGTGATCGACACCCCGGAAGAGACCGCGCGCTTTCTGAACGACTGGCGGAGGGTCGTCGGCAACCTCTTCGCCGAAAACTTCTTCGGCAACATGGCGCGACGGGCCCGGGAACAAGGCCTGTCGATCTCGTACGAAACCGCCGCCGGCGATATTTTCCCGGCGGACATCCTCGAATATTACAAATATGCGGACGTCCCGATGTGCGAGTTCTGGCAACCGTTTTCCGAAGGGTACGTAGGCTCGCTGAACTTCAAGCCGATCAAACCGACGGCGTCGGCAGCCCGCCTGTACGGCAAACCTCGCGTCGCGGCGGAATCCTTCACCTCGTTCGCCCATACGTGGGACGAGCATTTCCAGATGCTCAAAGAAGTTGCGAACGTCAATACGACGGAAGGGGTCACCCACCTGATTTTCCACACTTACACCCACAATCCGCAGGTCGGCTTCCCGCCTCCCGGCACCTCTTTCTCCGGAGCGGGGATCGGAACGCCTTTCCTACGGGGACAGACCTGGTGGAAATACATGCCCGAATTTACGACTTACCTGGCGCGCTGCGGCTACCTGCTCGAACGGGGAAAACCCGTCTCCGACATCCTGTGGTACCTCGGAGACGAGATCGACCACAAGCCCGACCAGGAGATCCCCTTCCCGGCGGGATTCAAATACGACTACTGCAACACCGACATCCTGCTGAACCGCCTGAAGGTCGATAACGGCCGGATCGTTACGCCCGAGGGAATCGGATACCGCGTCCTGTGGCTGCCCGAAACCACCCGGATGCTGCCCGAGACCGCCGAAAAGCTGTATGCGCTCATAAACGACGGAGCGACCGTCATCGGAAACGCCCCGCAGGGTCCGGCCACGTTGATCGGCGGAAAAAAAGCCCGAAAACGGCTGGATACGGCCGCAGCGAAAATCTGGGGCAACTCCGCTCCCGGCATCCGCAACGTGGGAAAAGGCCGGATCGTCGCCGGCATATCGCTGGACGACGCGCTGAAACGACTGGCGATCGAACCGGACGTAAATGCGCCGGAAGTCCTGTGGCTGCACCGGACGACCGACCGGGCCGACTGGTATTACGTCTGCGCGCCCAAAGGAAAAGGTTTCCGGGGGACGGTGGACTTCCGGTGTAGCGGAAGGGTACAACTGTGGGATCCGGTAAGCGGAACCGTCCGCGACGTACCCGCCGAGCCGAAAGACGACCGGACGCGCGTCGGCATCGACCTGCCCGCGGCGGGCTCCTGCTTCGTCGTCTTCCGAAAGGACGGTTCGAAGGCTCCCCGGATCGAAGCGCCAGAAGTCGTATCGACCCAAACCCTGACCGCCCCGTGGGAACTCAAATTCCCGGAAGGCTGGGGAGCGCCGGTTTCGGTCGAACTGGTCGATCTGAAACCGTGGAAAGACCTGGATATTTCCCCCGAGGGCAAAGCCTTCTCCGGAACGGCCGAATACAACTCCGCGTTCGAAATCGGGCCGGTGAAAAAAGACCGGCATTACATCCTCGACCTGGGAGACGTGGAGCGCATCGCCGAAGTCTATGTCAACGGAGAGTTCGTCCGCACGCTCTGGACGCCGCCTTACAGCCTGGATATAACGGACCGCGTCCGGGATGGTAAAAATTCGATCACGGTAAAGGTGACCAACACCTGGTTCAACCGGCTGGTATACGACGCCGCCCGGCCGGAGAGCGACCGCAAAACCTGGGTGCTGAAATGGCCGGATAAAAACGCTCCGCTCAAAGAGAGCGGCTTGCTGGGCCCCGTGTCGATCCGCACCATGCAATAGATCCGGATGCGTAAACGCGACAAACCATCGCAGATTCCGATGGTCTGTCGCTTCCAGAACGAAGGCCGGCGTCCCGATGGACGCCGGCCTTCGTCATAACCGTTTCGGAAAGATCAGAAACGCACCTTCGCGCTCCGGCGGATATCCCGCGAGGAGTGACCGGCTTCGATCGTAAACTCGTCCGAATCGCGCACCCAGGCGCGGCGATCGGGATTCCAGTACGAGAAAGCGTCCTTATCGAGCGTAAAAGTCACTTCGCGGCTTTCGCCGGGCTTGAGGAAGACCTTGTCGAAGGCTTTCAGTTCGTGAACAGGACGCGTATAGCGGCAGTTTTTCTGTCCCACATAAATCTGAACCACTTCGGCCCCGTCGCGCGAACCGGTATTTTTCACATGCAACGTCACGACGCAGTTATCCCCGTCTTTTTTCACTTTCATCTTCGAATAATCGAAAGTCGTATAACTCAATCCGTAACCGAATTCGTACCGGGGCGTCACCCGTTTCGTATCGAAGTAACGGTAGCCGACCATCAGGCTGTCTTCGTAATTGACGTTGTCCACGTCCTGCGTCGCCAGTTCGTAAACCGGGGAATCCTCCAGCCGCTCCGGCCAACTGAACGTAAGCCGACCTGAAGGATCGGCGTCGCCGAAAAGGATATCGGCCATCGCGGTTCCCCCTTCCATACCGGGGAAAAACATATCCAGCACCGCCGGCACGCGGTCGATCCACGGCAGGTCGATCGGAGCCCCGTGCATCAGCACGACGATCGTCTTGCCGTTGATCGCCGAAACCTGACGGATCAGTTCGGTCTGCCCCTGCGGGAACTGCATCGACGTCCGGTCGCGCCCTTCGCAATCGAGGTTGTGGTCGGTGCCCCCTACGAAAACGATCGCATCGGCATCGGCCAACTGCTCTCTATACGGGGCGATCTGCCCGGCAATGATATCGGCATCGCTCGGCATGGCCCATTCCAAGCGCAGCGAAGGATTGTCTTTGGCCCAATAATTCATCTCCGTAGCGTTTTTTCGACCGTCGGGCGACTGCGAATAGTCGATCCGGACGTCGTAGGTCTTGCCCGCCTCGAAAAAGAACATCGCCGTATTGCGCTGCGGGACGCCCGCTTCTGCGTTGCGTACCGCCTGGGCCCCCATATCGCTGACCCACAGTTCGGCATGGTCGTCGGTAATCAAGCGCAGGGTATAGTTTCCGGTAACGGGAGCTTTGAGCTTACCTTCGACGGTAGCATGCACGTATCCGGGCTCGATTTTTCCCGGGACGGGCGATGCGTTGAACCAGGTGAAATCGACGACCGGCTCGATACGTTCCTGCTGCACGTCGCCGCTGCCCTGTTTGCGGTAAACGGCCGTAACGCCGTTGCGTCCGTCCTTGCCGACCCAGCACTCGTTCGGGATCGGCTGGAATTCCGAATCCCCGGTCAGCGGCAGGTAGGCCAAGTCGGCCTTGCCGGCCAGTTTGGCTTCCAGACCCTTGAGCGGCGTAGTCTCGTACACGGCCTGAGCGCCCGAACTTCCGCCGAGTCCCAGCACGCAGAAACGCTGGGCGCAATTGGGACCGATCAGCACGACCTTCTTCGTCTTGTCGATATCGAGCGGCAGCAAACCGCCGTCGTTTTTCAGCAGCACCATACTCTCTGCGGCAGCCCGGCGGGCCACCTGCTGATTCTCCGGCGTATTGAGCGCAGCGCCCGCCTTCATATCCTTGTGATCGAGCATACCGGTTTTCCACTTCACCCAAAGGATGCGGCGCACCATCTCGTCGAGCACCGACTGCGGCACATCGCCGCGGGCTACGGCGTCCATCAACGGTTTTCCGAATTTGATCGTTTCGAAATCGCCCCACGGCATATCGATATCCAGTCCGGCCAGAGCCGCTTTCTCGGTAGAACGGGAGTGGCAGAAATCGGTAAGCACCAGTCCCTTGAAACCCCATTCGCCCTTCAGCACATCGTTGAGCAGCCACCTGCTGTCGCTGCACAGGTCGCCGTTCAGTCCGTTGGCCGCCGTCATGCACCCCCACGGGTCGCCCTCTTCGACCGCTATTTCGAAACCGCGCAGGTAAATTTCGCGCAGCGTCCGCTCGTCTACGTTGCTCATGTACCAATTGCGATTCAGGTCGCGGCCGTTCGCCGCGAAGTGCTTGATGCAGGCCGAAACGCCTTCGCTCTGTATCCCGCGCACCTGTGCGGCGGCGAGCTTCCCGCTGAGGAAAGGATCTTCGGTCAGGTATTCGAAAAAGCGCCCGCCCAGCGGATCGCGGTTGATGTTGAACGCAGGGCCGAATACCATGGATATGCCGTTGGCCCGGCTCTCGCTGCCGATCACGCATCCGGTCTCTTCGACCAGCGCGGGATTCCACGTAGCGGCCAACCCCAACCCGGACGGAAATACCGTCACCGCACCGGCGCGTATGCCCCGGGGACCGTCGGCCGCGTACATGGGCAGAATCCCCAGCCGCGGAACGCCCGGCAGCACCACCTCGCCGAACTTGTCTCCGCCGAAACACAACCGCACCTTCTCTTCGGGCGTCATCCGCTCGATCGCATTCTGAATCCGCTCCTCGATCGGAATGTTCGGATCGGCGATCACTTCCGGCTGGGCGGACAACGTCCCCCCGCAGCACAGCAGCAAGCCGATCCCGCATAACAATTTCTTCATTTTCCGTATTTTATTTTAAACGACTTAATCTCCGTTTCGCCGGCTGTCCCCTCCGCCGCGATGAAACGGCATTGCTGCGGACAAGACGTTCCGCCGGCAGAACGACTATTTTTTAAACAACTTCTCCATCTCCTCCAGCGACTTTCCTTTCGTTTCGGGGACAAATTTAACCATAAAAAACGCGGAGGCCAACCCCATCAGCGCATAAATCCAGTAAGCGAACCCGTGGTGGAAATGCTCGATCAGGTAGCTCGATTTGTCCATCATCGGGAAAGTCCAGGACACCACGTAATTGGCGACCCACTGCGCGGCAACGGCCAACGCCATGGCCTGACCGCGGATCCGGTTGGGAAAAATCTCGGACAGCAGCACCCAGCAGACCGGCCCCCACGACATGGCGAACGAAGCCGTATAACACAGCATGGCGGCCAGCGAAAGCCATCCCATATGCTGCGTATAGAAGGTGAGTCCGAGCGTGACCATACTGACGGCCATACCCAGACTGCCGATAATCATCAACGGTTTGCGACCGAAACGATCGACCGTAAATATGGCCAACACCGTAAAAGACAGGTTAATCACGCCTACGATAATCGTCTGGGCCAGGGCCGCGTTGGTACCCATGCCCATACTGCGGAAAATCTCCGGAGCGTAGTACAGCACCACGTTGATCCCCACGAACTGCTGGAATACGGAGAGCAGGACGCCGATCACGATCACGGCGGCGCCGTAACTGAACAGCTTCGAGCGGACGGAACCCGCGAGCGACCTGCGAATGTCCCGCACCTCGGCATCCGTATCCGTCGCGGGATCCACGCGGCGCAGGATCGCCGCGGCTCTTCGATCCTGTCCTTTCATCACCAACCACCGCGGACTCTCGGGAACGCAGAAAATCAGCAGCAGCAGGCAGGAAGCCGGAATCACCTCGGACAGGAACATCAACCGCCAACCGGTCGTCGTAAGCCACTGCTCGTCCCCGCTCAGCGCAATGCCGTAATTGACGAAGTAGACTACCAGCATTCCGAAAATAATGGCGAACTGGTTCCACGAAACCAGGCTGCCCCGCCGGCCGGCCGGCGCCATTTCGGCAATGTACATCGGCGACAGCATCGAAGCCAGCCCCACCCCGATACCGCCGATGATCCGGTAGACGATGAAATGGGGCAGGAACTCGTGCGGATCGCCGTCGCCGAATCCCATTTCGGGATAGGCCGACCCGACGGCCGAAACGATAAAAAGGACGGCGGCCGCCATCAGGCTCCGCTTACGCCCCAGCCGGGTAGCCATCACTCCGCCGATCAATCCGCCGATCACACAGCCGATCAGGGCGCTCGACACGGCGAAACCGAGCAGAGAACTGGCCGCCGTTTCGTCCAAGCCGAGCGGTACGACGAAATTGAGATCGAGGTATTTCACCGTCCCCGAAATCACCGCCGTATCGTACCCGAACAACAATCCGCCCAAGGTAGCCACCAGCGTCAGAAATATCAGATAACCGTTGCTTTTATTCATTTTCTTTTCAGGTTCATTTTGGACGAAAGGCGGGAGCGCAACGGAAAATTCGCTGCGCTCCCGCCTCACGGCATTAGATATACATCGAAAGCAGTTGCTCGTATTTTTCCTGTTTCCCGCTGACGGTCGCGGGTTCTCCGGCCGCAGCGGCCAGATCGCGCAACGCCTCGAGGGTCAGCTTTCCCTGTTCGAATTCGGCGCCTTTGCCGCTGTCGAACGAAGCGTAGCGCTGCTTGCGCCACTGTTCGAGCGGCGAATCGCGCAGGATCGTATCGGCGATCAACAAAGCCCGGGCGAAGGTGTCCATCCCGGCGATGTGGGCGATGAAAAGGTCTTCCGCGTCGGTCGAATTGCGGCGGGTCTTAGCGTCGAAATTCACGCCTCCCGAACCGAATCCGCCGTTGCGTAGGATCACGAGCATCGCCTCGACGGTCTCCTGCAGGTTGATCGGAAACTGGTCGGTGTCCCAACCGTTCTGCGCGTCGCCCCGGTTGGCGTCGATACTGCCCAACATCCCCGCATCGGCCGCACATTGCAGTTCGTGCTCGAAGGTGTGACCGGCCAGCGTGGCGTGGTTGACTTCGATATTCACCTTGAAGTCCTTGTCCAGGCCGTAGTGACGCAGGAAGCCGATCACGGTTTCGGTATCGTAATCGTACTGGTGTTTGGTCGGTTCCATCGGCTTGGGCTCGACGAGGAACGTCCCCTGAAACCCGTTTTTACGAGCGTAGTCGCGGGCCAGGGTCAGCATCGTCGCCAGGTGCTCCTTCTCCCGTTTCATATCCGTATTGAGCAGAGACATATACCCTTCGCGGCCTCCCCAGAACACGTAATTTTCGCCTCCGAGAGCGATGGTCGCGTCGATCGCGTTTTTGATCTGCACGGCCGCGCGCGAAACCGCCGCGAAGTCGGGATTGGTCGCCGCGCCGTTCATGTACCGACCGTTACCGAACACATTGGCCGTCCCCCACAGCAACTTTACGCCGGTCTCCCGCTGCTTCTGCCCGGCATACTCCACGACAGCCTGCAAATTCTTCTCGTATTCGGCTACGGAGCCGCCTTCGCGGACGAGATCGACATCGTGAAAGCAATAGTACGGAGCGCCGATTTTCACGAAGAAATCGAAAGCCGAATCCATCTTGACCTTCGCCTGCTCCACCGGATCGGCGATACCGTCCCACGGGAAACGATGGGTGCCGCCTCCGAACTGATCGCTGCCGTCGGCGCAGAACGAATGCCAGTAAGCGATCGCGAAACGAAGGTATTCTTTCATGGTCTTGCCCGCCACGACCCGGTTCTCGTCGTACCAGCGAAACGCCAGCGGATTTTTCGAATCGGGCCCTTCGTACCCGATCTTGCCGAATTTTGAAAACATGGATTCCATCATCGTTTGATTCGATTTAGTATTGTTTTTAAAGATAAATTTCAAACTGAAGTTCCGTGCGACGCGCGGCCGAGCCGGTTTTCCAGTTCGGCTTTCCAGCGCGCGTATCCCCGTTCCAACACATCCCTGTCCGCAGGATCGGGACGCACTTCGTCGATCTTGCGGAGCGACGCGAACGTCTCTTCCCGGGAAGCGTACAGTCCGGCGCCGAGAGCCGCGCCCCGGGCGGCGCCCAAAGCCCCGTCGGTATTGTACAATTCGATGTCGGCGCCGCACAGGGTAGCCAACGTCTGCCGGAACACGGGACTGAGGAACAGATTCGCATACCCGGCCCGGATCACCCGGAGCCGCAACCCGGTCTCCCGCATGACGTCCATCCCGTAGCGGAACGCAAAAGCTATCCCCTCCTGCGCGGCGCGGAGCAGGTGGAAACGATCGTGCCGGTTGAGATCCAGCCCGATCGCTTCGGCCCCCGTATAACGGTTTCCGAGCATACGCTCCGCCCCGTTGCCGAAAGGCAGCATCAACACGCCTTCGCTACCGACCGGAATCTCCGCGCACCGCCGGTTCACTTCCGGATAACTCATATCCGGGACCGTCGTTTTCTTGACCCAGGCGTTCAGGATACCCGTACCGTTGATACAAAGCAGAACGCCGTAGCGCGGCCGCCGCGGCTCGTGATTCACATGCAGAAACGTATTGACCCGCGAAAACCGGTCCGGCCGGGGAACGTCGGTCACACCGTAAACCACGCCGGAAGTGCCTCCCGTAGCTGCCACCTCCCCCGGATCGAGCACGTTCAGCGAAAAAGCGTTGTTCGGTTGATCGCCCGCACGGTAAGAGACCGGCGTACCCGCTTCCAGGCCGAGATCGGCCGCGGCGGCCGCGTCCACCCGAGCCTGTATGCCGATGGACGGATGCGCCTGAGGAATCGTCCTCGGGTCGATCCCGTAATAACCGGCGACGAAACCGGCCGGCTTATTCTCAGTGAAGTCCCACAAAATCTGCTCGGACAGTCCGCTGCGGGTCGTAGACATTTCTCCCGTCAACCGGTACAGCACGTAATCGCCGGGCAGCATGAAACGATGCACTCCGGCAAAAACTTCCGGCTCGTTCTCCCGCACCCAGGCCAGTTTGGAGGCCGTAAAATTTCCGGGCGAATTCAACAGGCGTTCCAGACAGCGATCGTGTCCGAGCGCGTCGAACGCTCGATCCCCGATCTCCACAGCCCGGCTGTCGCACCAAATAATGGATTTTCGCAACGGCTCGCCCGCCTCGTCGAGGCACACGAGTCCGTGCATCTGGTACGTGATTCCGATCGCTTTCACGGTGCCGGCCCCTCCGGCCCGCGCGACGAGCGTCCGCACCCCTTCCCGCACGTAATTCCACCACATCCGGGGATCCTGCTCGGCCCATCCCGGCTGCGGCGCGTCGATCGGCATTTCAGCCGAAGGCAGCGTCACGGCCCCGGCACACTCGCCGGTCGCCACGTCGAGCAGCGAAACCTTGACCGAAGAGCTGCCGACGTCAATACCTAATGTTTTCATCCCGTTCGTACTATTATTCCGCAAACGACAGGGTGTAGACACGCCCCGTCTCGGTTTCTATATCGTATGTATATTTCGTCGGCAACGCCACCGGATGCAACGGCGCGCCGGGAGCGATCACCGGCGGATTGATCCGCTGAAGGGCGAACAGCGGATTCGGATTTTCGCCTTCGGCAGCGCGGAAACCGCCCCCTTTGCAAGAGCGCAGCGCCGAAGACGAGCGCACGCGGCAGTTCCCCCCGATCGTGGAGCGGATCACGGCCCGCGTCAGCCGGCCGCCGTCCCACTCCATCCGCACGATCTCGAAACCGCCCCGGGCCCGCAGGCCGCACACCCGTCCGCTCCGCCATACGTCGGGAAGCGCCGGCAACAGGTCGATCACCCCGTCGTGGCTTTGCAGCAGCATCTCGGCGATGCCGGCCGTACAGCCGAAATTTCCGTCGATCTGGAACGGGGGATGCGCATCGAACAGATTGGGATAGGTTCCGCCCGATTCGAAAGATTCGCCCTCCGGCGAGATCTGGTCGGTAATCAGCTTGTAGGCATGATTTCCGTCCAGAAAACGGGCCCACAGGCAAACCTTCCAGCCCATCGACCATCCGGTCGAAGCGTCGCCCCGGTGAATCAACGAAGTGCGGGCCGCATCGAAAAGATCGGGAGTCGTATAGGCCGAGATCTGGCGTCCGGGATAGAGCCCCCACAGGTGGGAAACATGCCGGTGACGATCTTCGGGATTGTCCCAGTCCTGCTGCCACTCCTGCAACTGTCCCCAACTACCCACCTGCATGGGAGCGAGCCGGGAACGCTTTTCCCGAAGCTCGCCGGCAAGATCCGCATCGCAGCCGAGGGTTTCCGCCGCTGCGATCGTATTGGAGAACAGGTCGAAGACCATCTGGTTGTCCATCGTCGCGCCGCTGACGACGGCATGGTGGATTCCCGCCTTCGCCGGAGTGTTCTCGGGAGAAATCGACGGCACGCAGACCAGCCAGCCGTGCTCGGGCTCCTCGGTCAGAAAATCGAGGAAAAACTCGCAGGCCCCTTTCATAACGGGATATACCTCCGCCAGGTAGACCGTATCGCCGCTGAACAGGTAACGATCCCACAAATGCTGGCAGAACCAGGCGTTCGACGTAGGCCACATCCCGCTGAGCGGGGTATCGACCATTCCGCTGATGCGCCAGATATCCGTATTGTGATGGGCCGTCCAACCCCGGGCGCCGTACATTCCGGAAGCCGCCTGACGCCCCGTAACGCTCAGGTCGCGGATCAGGTCGATCAGCGGGCCGTGCAGCTCGGACAGGTTGGTCGCTTCGGCGGGCCAGTAATTCATTTCGGTATTGATGTTGATCGTGTATTTGCTGTCCCAGGCAGGAAACGTCTGGTGGTTCCAAATGCCCTGCAACGTGGCCGCCTGTCCTCCGGGCTGCGACGAACAGATCAACAGGTAGCGGCCGAACTGGAAGTACAGCGACACCAATTGGGGATCGAAATGCGTGGCAAACTCGCGAACCCGCGCGTCGGTCGTCTTGGCGGCCTGGGCATTGGCGCCCAAATCGAGCGAAACCCGTTCGATCCACGGACGGTAAGCGGCGATGTGATCCGCCCGCAACCGCTTGTAAGACTTCTTTTTGGCCTGAGTCAAATAAGCCTCGGCCCGGGAGACCGGATCGCCGGAAATATCTTTGTAATCGTTGAAATTGGTTGCGATCGAAACCAGGATCGTAACCGCATCGGCTCCGGTCACCGTAATTCCGGCGCTGTCGGCGACCGTCGTTCCGCCCTCCGGAGAAATCTCCGCGACCGTACGGTACTCCACCTGGCCGGGGATCGTTTCATGGCCGTCGGTTCTGCCGTCGATCAGCAGCCGGTCGTTCCCCTGCGTGGTTACCCGGTAGTTTTGCATCGGGGTAGCGAACGAAATCCGGAACGAAATCCGGCGCCGTTCGGAAGCCGTCAGCCGCACGACCGCCACCTGATCGGAAAAGGAAGTAAACATCTCCCGCTTATAACGTATCCCATCGACGGCGTAGCCGACCGTAGCCGTGGCCGTAGCCAGATCCAGATCCCGGTAAAAATCCGAAACGTTCCGATGCCCCGGAAAGTCCAGCAACAGCGAACCGGCCGTCTGATACGGCATACCGTGCGAGGCGTGCAAAGAGAAATTCTCGTCGCACAGGTCGAAAGCCTCTTTGTAGCGTCCTTCGAAAATCAGCCGTCGCACTTCGGGCAACGCTTCCCGGGCGGCCGGATTGACGTTGTTGTGCGGACCTCCGGCCCAGATCGTCTCTTCGTTGAGCTGCAGCTCCTCGCGTCCGCAGCCCCCGTATACCATAACGCCCAGGCGGCCGTTGCCCAGCGGAAGCGCCTCTTCCCAGCGGGAAGCGGGTCGGTCGTACCAAAGGGACAACGTCCCGGGATTCGGGCCGGCCGCCAGCTTTCCGCAAAAGCAGGTTGCGCCCAGTAAAAACAAACAAACGTATTTCATCGCGGTCGACATTTATTTAAGTATCAAAACGGGTTATGCAAAACGTCGTTCCGAAGCTAAAGCTGCCAGTTGATAAAATTGAGCCGGAATTTCTGCCGGACGTCTTTCTGGTACTTCTGCTTATCGAACGTGTAATACGCAGCCGGCTTGTGAGATACGTTTTTCTCTTTCTCGCCGGTTTCGCGGATGTAGCCGGACGACAACACTTTCTTACGAAAATTCCGGTTGTCGATCTCGATCCCCAAGATAGCCTCGTACAGCATCTGCAACTGACGCAGCGTAAACCGGCTCGACAGCAGTTCGAACGCGATCGGCTCGGTCATCAACTGCCGGTTGAGCATCTCCAAGGCCTGCGCGAGGATCGTTTTATGATCCATAGCCAGCCGGTTGACCGATTCGACGTCGAACCACCGCGCGCCTTTGTCCGCCGCGCAGGCGATCAGCCGGCCGTCCAGCTTGACCAGCGAATAGTAGGCCACCGTGACCACGCGGGTCGTATTCACGCGATAGTATTCGTTCAACCAACGCAGTTCGTCTCCCGAAACCCGATCCGGCCGGGAAAACACATGAAGCTGGCGCAGGTAGATATCGCGCGTGGACGTGTATTCGGCCAGCGTACGGTAAGCCGAAGTACGCAGATCTTCGTTCTCGAAGATCAGGTTGCCCGGCAACTTGTAATCGACGATCTTTTCGCCTCGGCCATCGACGAACTCTCGTTCGACGAGCAGCACTTTGAGCGAATGACCGTCGAAACCGAAAATAACGCAATCCACCGACAGGGAATGATTCGTTTGCGGAGACATGGCTTCGTTTTTAATGACCGGCGAGGAGGTCAAAGTGTAATCTATACGCTATCTATACAAAAATAGCAACCCGCAATCACAAATCCAAACTTATCGTACACAATACGGTAACAGAACCGTTCACACACAACAAGAATCTAATTATCAACAAATAATAGCGAAGGCGTCTGCACATTGCAATACGTTTAGGGGATGCCGACTCCGTTATTTATCCCGCCGGATACGCCGAAAAACGCAGCGACCGAACCGCGATTGCGGTTCGGTCGCTGCGCCGGCTCCACGTCAGAATCCCGGCAAACCTCCGGAACGCGGCTTTGGCAACCCGGCGCTTCCGGCATCGAAACGATTTCCGTTAATAGCCGCCCGGCGACAGTTGCGTACTGATCGGGCGCGGATTGTCCGAAGCCGGGAATTCCAGACCGAAAAGCTCTTTTCCCAACGGCCGGAGCGAAGAGCCGTCCAACTTGCTCGGATCGTACCCCGTTTCACACTCGAAAGGCATCAGGTAAGCCAGCGCCGACCACCCCCAGAAACGTTTCAGGCCGAGTCCTTCGCCGCTCTCGCCGTTGTAGAATTCCCGCGTCACCTCGTTGCGCCGATAGACCAGCTCGACGGTCTTGCGAGCCAGTTCGCGGGCGATGTCCGCGTACCCGTAGTCGATCAGTCCGTGCATAATCATATAGTTGGTCGGAATCCACGTCGAACCCCGCCAATTGCAGCCCCAATCGCGGATATCCCCCTGCACGTAGTCGGGTTCGGTCTTGGCGTAACAGGCTATCGGAAACTCGATCCAGAACTCTTCGGGATTGGTCAGGTGCTCCTTGACCAGCCGTTCGGCGCGGCGCGGGGAGACGATGCCCGCCCACAACGGCAGGAATCCGGCCGCGGATTTCACCTTCACCAGTTCCCCCGTATGTTCGTCGCGGTCGTAATAAAATCCGTCCCGCTCGTCCCAAAAAACCGTATTGATCTTATCGGCCAGCAAAGCGGCGCGCACGCCGAGTTCCCCGGCCTTCTCCGTCTTACCCAGCCGTTCGGCGATCAGTTGCATCGCCTTCAGTTCGCGGTAAACATAACAGGCAAGATCGACTCCCTCGTAACGGAAATCGTCCAACTTGCCCGCCCGACTGATCTGGTTGTCCATGCCGCTGTGATCGGAACTGTTCCAGACCGGCAGTCCGTTCCGGTCGAAATCGCAGTACCGCGTCCAGTAGTCGATGCTCAGCATCAACTGATCGAAATACGAAATCCCTTTGAATGCGGGTCCGATCTGCACCCTCCCCCGGTCGCCTTTCTCTTCGAGCCACGTATAATCTCCGGTCTGCCGCGAACCCAGTTCGGCGATCTGCGCCAGAAACGGTTTGAAATGCTGACGTTCGCGTTTCTCGATCAGCGTGCGGGCGATGAACCCGTTGACGCACTGTTGGTTCAGAAAACTTTTCAGGTTCGTAAAACAGTAATCCGAAATTCCGAAATAGCTCATATAGAGATTCTCGAAATAGAGATCCCAGTCGTACATCTCGTGGTACGCATATCCGGTCAGCAACTTCCGGTTGTCGGGTTCGTACAGCACGATGCCTTTGTCGGCTATGTCGCGGTTCACCTCGTCGATCCGCGCCGCAAATTTCCGCGCGTCGTCGATCTTATACTCCCGAACCACCTTTTTTACCAGTTCTTGACCGGACTGACTCCGTCCCCCTAAAGATACGGTACAGCAAACGAATAACAAACAAACGAATCGGAACGTTCTCATTTCTTCTGAAATTTTATTATAACAAGACGGCAAAACGGTTTCGCCGGAAAAAACGAATCATTCCGGAAGCCTCGCAATCGTTGCAATTTCCGGAAAACACCGGCCGGATCATCCGTTTGGGAAACAAAAATCGAATCGTCCGTCCGATAAATCGCAACAATTTTACAAAAATTATTTTAAAAAACTATCTTTACGCTCGGATTATAACAAAAACAAACGTAACGGCATGATAACATGCCCAATGAATAGACTCGTCGATTTCGCAGCCGGGCGAAGGGATCTGTTTCCCCGCAGAAGATACAGATCCGCAGCCGTGCCGACAAAACCGTTTTTTCAGCTCCCTGCGCCATGAAGATCTCCAAACCCTTAAACGAATCCCTCCCGGCCGAACAAGCCGCGGAATTATACCGGTCCATTCTCGGAACGTTGCCGCTGACGACTTTTCTGTACGACCGAAACAAGAATCTCATCGAAGTTTACCATCCGTCTTCCGTATCCATCGAGAAATACCGCATAGAGTCGTACATAGGCAGCAATATCATGGATTACATCAACGACGAATCCTCCCTGCTGCACGACCAGTTCGTGAAGTTCAACGAAATTTTCGACCGGGTGCTGGCGACCGGAGAACCCGGGCGATTCGAATACGAAGTGGACGGCGAATACATCGAATCGGGAGTCGCCCCGCTCGGCGAAAACCATGTCATCTCTTATGTGCGCAACACGACCCCGGCCGTCAAAAAACAACTGGAAACCGAACGCATGATCCGGAACGAACTTTCGCTGGCCATGACGGTCGGAGGGCTCACTTCCTGGAGTTTCGACGTGGAAAAAGGGATTATTTCGACCAAACACGATAACGAGGTGATCGGAGACCGCCTGACTTACGACGAGTTCCTCGCCCGGATCGACCCGCAGTACCGCCACCGGGTATCCGAACTGTTCGGGAAAATAACCGGCGGGGAAACCGACCGGGCCGAAGCGACTTTGCCGATCACCGACATCCACGGCAAACAAATCTGGATCAACGTACACGCCATGGCGCAGGAATACGCGCCCGACGGAAAAGTTTCGGTTATCGTCGGCTCGCAGAAAGACGTTACGCGGGAACTGGCCGATAAAAACGGCCGCGAGGAGCTGCTCAAACAGAATGCGCTGATCATGAACAACGCCGCCTGCGGCTTCGTCTACATCACGCCCGATTACCGGGTGGCCTGGGAAAACACCGCCCATGTGCTGCCGCCCGAATTCGACGACGGCACCCGCTTTTTCGAGGTCGGCGAGCCGTGCTACAAAAACGAACACCGGATGCAAAATTCGCACACCCGGAAATTCGTCGAAGCGGCATTCCGGGAAAAAACCGTGCAGCGCATCGAAAAGAGGATTCAATCGCGGATATGGATCGACATGACGGCCAGTCCGGTTGTCGCCGGCAACGGAACGGTGGAAGGCGTCGTACTGAAAATCGAAAACGTCACCGAACGCGTGTCGCTGCGGAACGAGTATGAAAACCTGTACCGGCAAACCAAAACCATTCTGGACTCGCTGCCCGTAGGCGTCGAGGTTTACGGAACGGACGGGCGGCTTCTGTTCCTGAACGATACCGATTACCGGATCTTCGGGCTCGACAAAGAAAATTTCGACCTCTCGCGGATCAACATCCAGGACAATCCGAACCTGCCCATCGAAATAAAAGAAGGCGTGACGAAAGGAATGAATACCCATGCGACCTTCGCTTACCATTTCGACGCGGTGAAAGACGCCGGCTTCTACGCTACTTCGCAGGAGGGCGTCCTGCGGATCGAATGCGACGGGCATCCCGTGATCGACGCTTCCGGACGAATCGAAAATTACGTTTTCATCGTCCGCGATGTGACTGAACAGGAACATACCGACGACGAACTCCGCCAAAACAAACGCAAGATGGAACTGGCAATGCAGGATGCCGACATCATGCTCTGGGAGTTCGACGTACGGCAAAGACTCTTTTTCAGCGACAACGAACCGCTCAACGGCTACGATCATGCCCGACCGCTCACTATCGACGACTACCTGAGTTGCATCTATCCCGGAGACGAAGCCCCCGCCCTGGAAACCCTGCAAAAGATGTGCGCGGGGGAAGCCTGTTCTTTCAAGTTCGACGTCCGGATCAAACTTCCCGGATACCCCGACGAATGGCAATATTGCACCATCAACGGCTCCTCTTATCAGAGGGACGGAGAAGGGAAGGCGACGAAGTTCATCGGCACGCGCAAAAACAATACGGAACTCCAAAAAAAGAAACAACTGCAGGAAACCATCCTCAACAGCATCCCCGTCTCGATCCACATCAAAGACGTCGACGACAATTTCCGCTACGTTTTCTGCAACGACGAGAGCAAACGCCTGTTCGGCACCAGCGAAGATACGACCACTTACGACGTGATGGATCCCGACAAGGTGGCCCGTATCGAAAAGACCGACAAGGAGGTCTTCGCCACCGGCAAGCCCTATTTCGGACTGGAGCATATCGAACTGAAAGACGGACGCGTCTACGACACGCTCGTCCGCAAAAGCGTCGTTTACGACGACGGCAGGTGCCTGCTGCTGAACGTCCGCTGGGATCAAAGCCTGCAGAACGACCTCGAACGCCGCGCCAAAGTGCTCAACATCACGATGGAGGCGATGAATGCGTACACCTGGTTCTACGAACCGGAGAAGGACAAGATCAGTTTCGGCGAAGGTTCCGACAAGTTCGGACGCGATATTTTACACTCCGATTCACTCGAAAAATTCATACGTTTCATTCATCCGGACGAACGAAAACTCTTTATGGAGTCCATCCGGAGGCTGATCCGTAACGAGACCGACGAATGGAACGTGGAGTACCGGGCCGATCTCCGCAACAGCGGCGTTTACGAATGGTGGCAAACGCGCGGCATGCTCGAAACGACCCTGCGCGACGATATCCCATATACCTATATGTTCGGCATGACGATCAACATCGAGGAACACAAGCAGACCGAATTGACCCTTTTGAAGAACCGCGAGGAATTGAACCACCTGATCCGACAAAACGAAATGGTGCTCAACAACGCCAACTCCGGCCTGGCGTACATCTCTACGGATTACATCGTCCAATGGGAAAATATCTCGATGTGTTCGGCCAGTCTGTCGCACAAAGCCTACCGGAAAGGCACGATCTGCTACCAAAGCACCCGCGGCCGCACGTCGCCCTGCGAAAACTGCGTCATGCAGCTTTCGATGCGCTCGCGTCAGATGGAACAGGCCAAATTCACGTTCGACAACGGACATACGGTCGAAGTATTCGCAACTCCCGTATTCAGAAGCGACCGGACGATCGACGGAGTCGTAGTCCGCATAGACGACGTGACCGAACGCGAACGGATGATCAAAGAACTGAAACAGGCCAAAGCGCTCGCTGAGCAGTCCGACAAACTGAAATCGGCTTTTCTGGCCAACATGAGCCACGAGATCCGTACGCCGCTGAACGCCATCGTCGGATTCTCCGGCTTGTTGATGGAAACGACCGAACAGCAGGAGAAGGAGGAATACATCAAAATCATCCATATCAACAACGAACTGCTGCTGAAACTGATCAACGATATTCTGGATTTGTCGAAAATCGAATCGGGATCGGTCGAACTGCAATACGAGGACTTCGACCTGTCGGAATATTTCGACGACATGGTGACCTCGATGAAACAGCGCATGACCAATCCCGGCGTACGGCTGATAGCAAGCAACCCCTACTCCGGCTGTAAAGTCAGGCTGGACAAGAACCGTATCGCCCAAATCATGACCAACTACGTGACCAACGCGATCAAATACACCCGGAAAGGATTTATCGAGATGGGGTACGAATCGAAAGACGAAGGCATCCGGCTCTACGTGAAAGACAGCGGCATCGGAATCCCGGAAGATAAAAAGCACAAAGTATTCCACCGTTTCGAAAAGCTGGACGAATTCGCCCAGGGAACGGGTCTGGGCCTTTCGATCTGCAAGGCGATCGCCGAATCGATGGGAGGCTACGTAGGGTACGAATCGCGCTACGGCGAAGGATCGCTTTTCTGGGCCGTGTTGCCTTGCAATGCCGAAGTCCAGCCTTTTGAGAAGCAATTGGACTCCCTGACCGAAACGCCGGATATCCCCGAACGTAAAACGATCCTGGTCGCAGAGGATATTCCGAGCAATTACCGGCTGGTTTCGGCCCTGCTGGAGAAGCGCTTCGACCTGATCCATGCGAAGAACGGCCGGGAAGCCGTGGAAATCGCCGGGAGCGGGCGGGCCGACCTGGTGCTGATGGATATGAGAATGCCCGTGATGGACGGGCTGACGGCGACCGCGGAAATCAGGAAATTCGATCCGGAGATCCCGATCGTCGCCCTGACGGCCCACGCTTTCGACACGGATCAGTTGGCAGCGCTCGAAGCCGGATGCAACGAATACCTCCTGAAACCCATCGACAAGACGAAACTCATGGCCGTACTGCGAAAATACTGTCATAAACCCTAAACCGACGCGGGACCGGCCGCCCGCAAAAAAACAAAACACCGTTTCGCCTATGAAAAACATTACATGCTGTCTCAGCATCCTGTCCGGACTTCTGCTGCAATCCTGCGACATCACGAGGATGGAAACCCCCGCCTATAAAACAGACAGGGCGAGCACGAGAACATACGAAAATCTTATCTTTTACGAGGTACTGACCGACGGGCAGCAGTACGACGCCGCCCGGCTGAGCCTGATCGCGTCGAATATCCGGAAAAACACCGACGTAAAATACACCGCTCTGTTCATCGAATACAAAGAATACGGATCGGCCCCTTCTTACGCGGCGACTTCGATGAACGGGGACTCGGTCGTCACCAGGCTGAAATCCGGGGAAGAGACTCGAAACGGACAGGAAACCGATGCGCCTCCGGCCGATTCTTCGGTCGATTCCCTGAACGAGCCGGAGCAAAAGACCGAAACGGCCGACAGACGCAAGCAGCCGTCCGACTCGGACGACAAAACGGTACTGGGCCGTTTCAGGGATCAGTTTTCCAGCGTTTATACCGTTTACGAACAAGGCGGCAGACATTATCTCGACAATGCTTTCGCGGACGGTTCCCACAGCTTGCAGGAGTTGGAAGTTCGGACGAGGAACGGCGCCAAAACATATCATGCGGCGGATTCCCCGGATGAATTCTACGTAATCCGGAACGGAAAATTCTACTGTTACGACCTGGACGGCAATTTAGGCGTCGTATACGATCCGTACTAATTAAACGAATATTTCCCATTCGACGAAAAAACCGATGATCTTCTTGATTATACTCGCGGTACTGACCGGAACGACCGCCGCCGTACTGAACCACCCCTCCTTCGGCCGGGCGCCGCGAGGCGAACGACTGGAACGCATCGGGCGTTCGCCGAACTACCGCGACGGCAAATTCCATAACATCCACCCGACGCCCATTACGACGGCGGAAAAAGGCGGCCTGAGCGGGATATGGCATTTCTTGTTCGGTAAACGGCGCGATCTGAAACCCGAAAACGACCTACCGACCGTAAAAACCGACCTGCACGGGCTCGACCGGAACGAAGAAACGGTCGTATGGTTCGGGCATTCGTCCTATTTTATCCAGAGCGGCGGCAAGCGGTTCCTCGTCGATCCGGTACTGACGAACCGTCCCCCGATGTCGCTCATGTTCCGGCCGTTCAAAGGCACGGACGTCTATACGCCCGACGACATTCCCGACGTCGACTTCCTGATCGTCACCCACGAACACTGGGATCACCTGGACTACAACACGGTAAAACGGCTGAAAAACCGCGTCGGAAAGGTCGTCTGCCCCCTGGGCGTAGGCGAACATTTCGAATACTGGGGATTCCCGCCGGAGCGCATTGCCGAAATGGACTGGTACGACACGCTGTATGCGGACGACCGGCTCGCGATACACTGCCTGCCCGCCCGGCACTATTCGAACCGGATACTAAAAAGGGATCGGACGCTGTGGGCCTCGTTCATGATAGACGGCCCGCAGCGGATTTACCTGTCGGGAGACGGCGGCTACGACACCCATTTCGCGGAGATAGGCGAAAAATTCCCCGGCATCGACCTGGCCGTCATGGAGAACGGGCAATACGACCGGGATTGGCGTTACATCCACCTGATGCCCGACGAACTGGTCCGGGCGATCGACGATCTGAAACCCCGAACCGTACTTACGGTGCACAACTCGAAGTATGCGTTGTGCAAACACCCGTGGCACGAGCCGCTGGACAACATCCGCAAAGCATCGGCCGGCCGGCCGTACCGACTTCTCACGCCCCGGATCGGTGAAAAAACGAGTCTTCGCGATACGGTCGCCACGAGCGGCAAATGGTGGTAAGGACGGAGCGAACCGGGCATCCGGTTTCGAAGCGGGCCCCGGTCTTTTCGAAAAGACCGGGGCCCGCTTTACCCTTCCTGCTCCATCTACAAGGTATGCCGCAATGCGGAACGGAAGATTCCCCCGGGATTCCGAAACAGATCGGCTCAACCTCATCCCCGGAACATCCTACCCGGCGCCTTTTTGTCCTAAAAATCATGTAAAACGGACGCTTATGTCCGTTTCCGGACACCCGCACAAAAGACAACAAACTGACTAACAAAACACAACATTCCAGGCATTCCTATTGCTGTCACACCCCGTACAAAAGACAGAATATGGATCGGGAAATACCTGCCGAAGTAAAAAAACAAAAAATGCTGAAACGACTGCTGCGGCTCGCCGTCACGGGAACCGCGGCGACGGCCGCGCTGCTCATTCTGTCCCGAGTACTGGGAAACGACCTGCATGAGAACGAACTTTTCATCCGAAAAGTCGACCGGGGCCCGATCGAGATCAGCGTCAGCGCATCGGGCAAACTGATGCCGCTGCAAGAGGAGATCATCGTCACCCCGATCAATACCCGGATTCTGGAAGTATATAAAAATCCGGGGGATTCGGTAGACGAAGGAGACCCTCTCCTCAAACTGGAACTCGCCTCGGTAGAAACGGAATACCGGCAGAAACTGGACGAACGCGAGATGATGAAAAGCAAACTGGAACAGGCCCGCGTCCGGCTGAACGGCACGATCTCCGAACTGGAAATGCAGCGCCGGGTAAAAAGTATGCAGGCAAAACAGTTGTATACGGATCTACAGGACGAACGGTACCTCGACAGCATCGGCGCCGGCACGCCGGACAAGATCCGCCGCGCCGAACTCAACTACGAAGAGACGAAGCTCGAACTACAACTACTGGAACAAAAGATCGAAAACGAACACAAGAACGCCCGAGCCGAACTCCGCGTGCAAGAACTGGAACTGGGCATCCTGGACAAAACGCTCGAAGAGAAAGCACGTCTGCTGAAAGACGCCCGGATACTGTCGCCGCGAAAAGCGACCCTGACCTTCATTAACCGGCAGATCGGATCGCAGGTACCCCAGGGAACCCAGGTCGCGGTCGTTTCCGACCTGACCCGCCTCAAGGTCGACTGCGAAATAGGAGACCAACACCGTGAAAAACTGTCCGTCGGGGCGAAAGCTGTCATCAAAACCGGGGATACCGAACTCCGGGGAACCGTCGTTACGGTCACGCCTTCGGTTACCAACGGCATCGTCTATTTCACGGTCGTTCCGGACGAGGCCGACCACCCGGGCCTGCGGAGCGGTCTCAGCGTCGACATCCACGTCCTATACGGATTGCGGCAAAACGTGCTGCGCATCCCGAACGGTACGTTCTTCAAATACGGGCCGGGACTTTACGACCTTTGGATCGTACGGGAAGGACGCGCCGAAAAACGGGAAGTATCGCTGGGCGAAAGCAGTTACGAATATGTAGAAATCACGGACGGCCTGAACGAAGGCGACCGGGTCATCCTCTCCGACATGGAACGCTATAAAGATAAACAAACGCTCAAAATACGCAAAAACTAACTCACCTAAAACGAACACGAAATGGGAATTATCAACTTGCAGGGGGTCACGAAAATCTACCAGACCAAAGAGGTCGAAACCGTAGCGCTCGAAAACGTCAATCTCGAAGTGAAAGCGGGCGAATTTCTCTCGGTCATGGGGCCTTCGGGCTGCGGCAAGAGTACGATGCTCAACCTCATCGGGTTGCTCGACGTGCCGACCGAAGGCGCCGTCACGGTGGACGGCGCCGCCACGGGCCGGATGAAAGACGCCGAAATGGCGGAGTTCCGAAATAAAACGCTGGGATTCGTCTTCCAGAGTTTTCACCTGATCAACTCGCTGAACGTGCTGGACAACGTCGAACTGCCTCTGCTCTACCGCAAATCGACCGAAAAATCGCGCCGGGAAACGGCCAGGGCCGTACTCGAAAAAGTGGGGCTCTCGCACCGGACGAAACACTTCCCTTCGCAGCTTTCGGGCGGACAGTGCCAACGGGTGGCGATCGCGCGGGCGCTAATCGGCAATCCGAAAATCATCCTGGCCGACGAACCGACCGGCAACCTCGACAGCAAAACGGGCGAAGAGATCATGCGCCTGCTGTTCGAACTCAACCGGGAAGGGACGACCATCGTCATGGTGACCCACGACGAGCACATGGCCCGAAAGACGCAGCGGATCGTCCGCTTCTTCGACGGACGGCGCATTGAATAACCCCAAACGAGCGAACTATGTACAAGACCTACTTCAGACAAGCCGTCGGGATGCTGAAACAGAATCCCTTCATCAGCGTCATCTCGATACTGGGAACGGCGCTCGCGATTATGATGATCATGACGATGATCGTAACATTTCAAATCAAAAACGCCTCGGTCGCCCCGGAAGCCTTTCGAGACCGCACGCTGTACCTCGTCTCCTTTGCGGTACGCGATACCAGCGGAGGAAACAAGAGTTATCAGAGCTACGGCGGCCTTCCCTACGACGCCCTGAAAAACTACATCGTCCCCGCGATGAAAACTCCGGAGCTGGTCGTCGCAACAGTCAATAACGTCGCCGTCGTAAAAAGAGAAGGGGCAAAAGATGCCCTGTACCAGTCCGTCCGGGGAACTGACGCCGATTACTGGAAACTCTATACCCATACGTTCACCGCAGGAAAACCGTATGCCCGGGAGGATTTCGAATCGGGAATCCGGACAGCCGTGCTGTCGGAAACCATGGCCAAAATGCTATTCAAAGGGGAGGATCCGATCGGGAAAAACATCGAAATCGATTTCAACTCCTACCGGGTAACCGGCATCGTACGGAACGTATCTCCGCTGTTCCAGGAGGCTTATAGCGAAGTATGGATTCCCTACACTGCGAGTCCCGGCTACGAACGAAGTTACTACGACGTCATGCTGCTGGCGCGGAACACTGCCGACTTCCCGAAAATACGGGAAGAAGTAAACGAGGCCAAACGGAAACTCGACTTCGAGAAATCGCCGAAATTCGTGGACTTTGCCGGTCCCAGAGACCACCGGGCACTGGCGACAGTCAGCGCCCGGGGAACTACTTCGGAACAGATAAGCGACTACGCCCGGAAAACGCGCCGCAGAACCGTTTTCCTGTTCGCCGTCATGCTGCTGGTTCCCGCCCTGAACCTTTCGGGATTCAGCCTCTCGCGCATCCGCAAAAGGATGGCTGAAATCGGTATCCGCAAAGCGTTCGGAGCCAAACGGCACGTCATCCTGATCCAGGTGCTGTACGAAAACCTAATCACCACGCTGATCGGCGGGATCATCGGGCTTGGACTCTCTTACGGGATCGTTTTCGGAATGCGCAAATGGCTGCTCGGCATCCCGGCCGACGGCAGCCTTCCGCTGAACGCCCTCGTCTCCGGCACCACGTTTCTGGCCATTTTCGTCGTATGCCTCGTACTGAATTTGATTTCGGCCGGCGCGCCGGCTTACCGGGCATCGCGGATGAACATCGTCGATTCACTCCATCAAAACAACAGAAAATGACACGACATATTTTCAAAATCATTTGGAACGAACGCCGGGGCAACGCATGGCTACTGCTCGAATACACGGTCGTCTTCTGTATACTCTGGTTCTGCTGCGATTACGGCTTCTCGCTGTACCGCAGTTACTATGCAGAAAACGGAATCAACGTCCGGCACACCTACCGCATTCAGTTGAGCAAACGGGCCGACCTGCCCGAAACCGACCGGTACGCCACGCTGCGGACCTTAAAGGAACGCATCGAACGCTATCCCGGCATAGAAACCGTCGCATTCGGAAGCTGGAGTCTTCCCTACGGAGGCAGTTACGCGCAGAATGGATTCGTAGTCAATTCCGATACGGTCGGCGGACGAAAAATATGCAATACGCAGGAAGTGCATGTAACATCCGACTTTTTCAACGTTTTCAGGATCGACCTGCAACAGGGAAAGCTGTTCGACGGCACCGATCCGAAAGCGGCGGTCATCTCGCCGTTCGATGCAAAAGGCAGGCTGTTCGGATCTTACACGGAGTTCCACGAACCGATCTCCGAAATACATACCGTGCTTCCGTCGTGGGGCGACTCGTCGTTCGCCCTGCATGTGACCGGAATCACGAAACCGGTAAGAATCATCCGTTACGGAAGCAATCCGATGTCGCTCGTATTCCATCCGCTGACCCCGGAACGCGCCGACCCCACACAGGACATCATGGTACGGATACGACCCGAAGCCGAAACGGATTTCGCGGAAAGGTTTACCCGCGACATGCGCGAGCAATTCACCATAGGTCCCTACTTCCTGCTGTCGGTCACCCCGATCGAAAACGAGAAAAAAGCGAGCGACGAAAGTACGTTTTACCACATGAAAGGCGTATACGCCATCATCGGATTTCTGGTAATCAACGTATTCCTCGGACTGCTGGGCAGCTTTTGGTTCCGGGTACAGGCCCGCCGCAGCGAGATCGGCCTGCGTGTGGCGATGGGTTCGTCCAAACGAAAGGTGAGGCGTATGATCGTCTCCGAAACCCTGCTGTTGCTGAGCATGGCCTGCGTAATCGGCACGGCCGTATGCCTGAACCTGTCGAAAACAGACCTGGTCGAAGCGATCGGAATTCCGATCGCCAACCGTGCGGCATGGGGTATCGGAGCCGAGCAGGACGCGATCAATTTCGCGGCGACGTCCGTATTCCTCGCGATCGTCTCGGTGTTCGCCGTATGGTATCCCGCCCGACAGGCGTCCGAAGTCCCGCCGGCAGACGTTCTGCGGGAAGAATAACGCAACCGGGATCGTCCGCCGCGTTTTCTCGGCGGACGATCCATTCCCCAAGCCGGAAATCCGCGAAGGGCGCAACGCATACAATCCGGCCGGAAAATACACAAACACATTTATTCGGAAAAAGATGAAACGGATATACAGTATCATCGTCCCGATTCTGGGCTTTTGCCTCGCCCGGGTCCATGCGCAAGATACGGTACGGCTCGAACTGACCGAAGCCATCCGGTTGGGAAAAGAGCGTTCGGTTCAGGCCAAAGCTGCCGAAAGCGAATACCTGTCCGCTTACTGGGCCTACCGGACTTACCGGACGGAACTGCTGCCGGAAGTCGTCCTGAGCGGAACCGTTCCGTACTACTCCAAATCCTTCAATACGAGGCAAAACGAAGACGGAAGCTGGAACTACGTCGAAAACAATTACAACCGGATCGACGCCGGGATTTCCGTCACGCAGAACATCCCGTGGACAGGCGGAAAAATCACCGTAGGGAGCAGCTTCGAGCGGCTGCGCCAATACGGGGACGGGGACTACACCCACTACCGGTCGATCCCGGGAACCATTACGCTCGAACAACCCCTGTTCGGCTTCAACCGTATCAAATGGCTGCAACGGATCGAACCGGTGAAATACCGGGAAGCTTCCCGAAAGCGCATCAGCGACCGGGAAGAAGTGACGCTGACGGTGATCCAGTACTATTTCGACCTGCTGGCCGGCCAGACCAACCTCGACATTTCGGTGCAGAACCTGGACAATGCGGAACGTCTCTACGGAATCACCGAAGCCCAGCACCGTATCGGCCGCCAGTCGGAGATCGACCTGATGCAGATGAAACAGACCCTGCTGAACGCGCAGTCCGCCCTGACCGACGCGCAGATATCGCTCGAAGCCCGGATGTTCCAGTTGCGTTCGTTCCTCGGAATCGACGAAAGCGTCGTATTGCAGGCCGTCGTTCCGTCGTTCATCGCCGAACGTATCCCGACCCTGCGCTACCGCGAAGTGGTCGAACTGGCCCTGCAAAACAACCCGTTCACGCAAAACATCCAAAAAAGGATGCTCGAAGCGTCGCGCAACGTCAGCCAGGCCAAAGCCGACCGGTGGAACGTCAACCTGTTCGCTTCGTTCGGCTTGTCGGGAACGGCCGACGCCTTCTACCGGGCGTACAGTTCGCACAACCGCCGCAACGACCAGGTGATCTCGGTGGGGGTCAGCATCCCGATTCTGGACTGGGGGAAGCGAAAAGGGAGAGTCCTGGTAGCCGGGGCCGACAAAGAAGTGACCGAATCCCGGATCGAGAAAGAGAAAATGGATTTCAGCCAGAACGTTTTCCTGCGCGTACAGTACTTCAATAACCAGCCCCGCCAACTGCAACTGGCTCGGGAGCGGGCCGACCTCGCGCAAAAACGGTACGACACCTCCGTAGAGGCTTTCGTGCAGGGAAAAATCGACATCCTCAACCTGAACGACGCGCGTTCGTCGAAAGACGCGGCGCTGCTGAATTACATCGAGCAAATGCACTGGCTCTGGAGTTATTACTACCAGATACGCAGCCTCACGCTGTACGATTTTATCGGCGGCCGGCCGCTGACGGCGGAATACGACCCCGGGTAACGGTACCCGGAAATTGCGTTCCTCGGTCGGATACTCCGTCGAATATTATTATATTTACCTGAATTTTTAATCGAGAAACAACCGTATGATCCTGATTTGCGACGACGACGCGACCATCCGTTCTTCACTGTCCCTGGTGCTGAAACGCGCCGGCTACGAAGTCGCTTCGGCGGAAAATCCGCACGAAGCGCTCGGCTTCGTGCGCGGGCAATGCCCCGAACTGATCCTGATGGACATGAACTACTCGAAAACCACGACGGGGGAAGAAGGACTCGAACTGCTGCGGAAAACAAGAGTTTTCTGTCCGGACGTCCCGGTCATCCTGATTACCGCCTGGGGATCGATCGGCCTGGCCGTCCGGGGCATCCGGGCCGGGGCTTTCGACTTCGTAACCAAACCCTGGAACAACCTCGCACTGCTGAATACGATCCGAACGGCGATCCAGGTCAACGAAGAGAGTAAAGAACAGGCCCGCCCGGCGGAAAGCACTGCGAAGACGGTATTCCGACGCGAACGCATCATCGGCCGGTCGCCGCTGCTGACGCAAGTGCTCGACACGGCTTCGCGCATCGCACGCACCACGGCGCCCGTACTGATTACCGGCGAAAGCGGCACGGGCAAGGAGCTGATCGCCGAAGCGATCCACCAGAACAGCAAGCGCAGCAAGTCGCCTTTCGTCAAAGTCAACCTGGGCGGAATCTCCCAGTCCTTGTTCGAAAGCGAAATGTTCGGCCATAAAAAAGGCGCTTTCACCGATGCTTTTTACGACCGTACCGGTCGCTTCGAAACGGCCGACAAAGGGAGCATTTTTCTCGACGAGATCGGCGAGCTGGACATGGTCAGCCAGGTAAAACTGCTGCGGGTATTGCAGGATCAGACTTTCGAGCCGCTCGGCGACAGCCGACAAAAACAGGTGGATACCCGAATCATCAGCGCCACGAACCGCAACCTGCAGGAGATGGTGCGCGACGGCTCGTTCCGCGAAGACCTGTTCTACCGGATCAACCTGATCACGATCCGTATGCCGGCCCTGCGGGAGCGTCCGGACGATATTCCGCTGTTGGTCGATCACTTCGTCGGTCTTCAGCGGGAACTGAACGGCATCCGTGCGGTGGAAGTTTCGGCCGAAGCGATCGACTACCTGCAAAAACTTCCCTACCACGGCAACATCCGCGAACTGAAAAACCTGGTAGACCGGACGATCCTGGTATCGGACAAAAACGTCCTGACCGATCGGGATTTCAAGGCCCAATACTCCGAAATATCGTCCGCAACGGCCGCGTTCGATTCGGTGCATTCGCTGGAGGAAATCGAAAAAAACATGATCCGCAAAGCCGCCGAACAATTCGGGAACAACCACACCAAAATCGCGACGGCGCTGGGACTAAGCCGGCAGGCGCTTTACCGCCGGCTGGAAAAATACGGCATCCGTCTGCCGGAATAAGTCCGTCGCCATGAAATCGAAACGACTTTTCTGGCTGTTGGCCGCACTGGTCTTCGGATCGCTGATTACGACCGGAATCCTGTTTTCCGACACGCACCCTGCCCTGTTTTGGACGATGGAGGGGATTGCCGCGTTGTCCCTGATCCTGTTCGTCTCCCTTTACCGGCGATTGATAAAGCCTTACCATATCCTGCTGAACGGAATGGAACTGCTCAACGAACAGGATTTTTCGAACCGGCTGCGCCTGGTAGGCAACGACGAAGCCAACCGGCTGATCGAAATTTTCAACCGCATGATGACCGAACTGAAAAACGAACGGTTGCAGGTGCGCGAGACCAACCGCTTCCTCGACCTGTTGATCCGGGCCTCTCCGCAGGGCGTCGTCATCCTGGACTTCGACGAACGCATTTCCGAGATCAATCCGGCGGGACTTAGACTACTGAAAATCAACGATATCGAGACGATCAAAGGGAAAAAGATCGGAGAATCCGATTTCAAACTGGCCGCCGACCTGGCCGGGTTGGAATCGGGGGACGACCTGATCGTGCGCATCCCCGGACAAGCCATTTACCGCTGCGTCCGTTCGTCGTTCGCAGACAGGGGATTCGACCACCCTTTCATCCTGATCGAGGAATTGACCCGCGAGCTGATGCGGATCGAAAAGGCCTCCTACGAACGGATCATACGGATGATGTCGCACGAAGTCAACAACTCGATCGGAGCGATCGGGGCCACGCTGAACGTCGTCTCCGACATTCTGCGGCAAACCCAAGACAGCGACTGGCAGGACGTGCTTCCGGCGGTTTCGGCCTCGTTCGAGCGCTGCGGGAACCTGGCCCGATTCACCAGCAAACTGGCGGACGTCGTACGAATCCCCGAACCCGTGCGAGCCGACCTTTCGCTGAACGAACTGGTGCGGTCGGTCGACGCCCTGACCCGGATCGAATGCCGGAAAAGAAACATCTCCCTGTCGCTGTCGCTCGCCGATCCGGACACGATCATCCGGGCGGACGGCATCCAGTTGGAACAGGTACTGGTCAATATCGTAAAAAACGCTTACGAAGCGATCGGACACGACGGCAGAATCCGAATCGTCACCACTGCGGATCCTCCGTCCGTAACGGTCGAAGACAACGGCCCCGGAATCCCGGAAGAGATTCGGAAGCAACTGTTCACGCCCTTTTTTACAACGAAACCGTCCGGTCAGGGAATCGGCCTGATGTTCGTGCGCGAGGTGCTGAACAACCACCGCATGGCATTCAGCCTCACCTCGCAAAACGGGTGCACCCGATTCGAAATCTCGGTCTGACCGCCCGAACGCACATCTCTCCGGAGCCCCCCCTGCGAACGAAGCGGGTGGCTCCGACAGTCGCAAATCTTGCGGCGCGGTCAATCGCGCCGGACGGGATTTGGTTTTATTCCATCTATTTTATAATTTTACAAGACCCGGAGCGACCTTTTTCCGGGTCGGATCTTACAACCGAAGTACATCGGATCCTATAAAAACTACTAAATTTAAAACCTATGAAAAACAAGTATTCGGTAATTTTAGGCAACCTGGGCAATACCTGCGACCGTTTCTGCAAAAGTTACAAAGACAATCCTTCGACCCTCGAAATGCTGTCGCAGGCGGTTAAGATCCCGCATGTGGAAGGAATCGAGCTGGTCGGCACATGGGACATCGGCCCGGACAACGTCAAAGAGATGAAAAAACGCTTCGCCGATTACGGCGTACAGTGCGTATCGATCATCCCGGACGTTTTCGGCGACAAGGCATACGGGAAAGGCACGCTGACCAGTTCCGATCCGGCCGTCCGGCAAAAAACGCAGGACTACCTGCGCCAGATGAGCGAAGTGGCCCTCGAAATGAACTGCGGCATCCTGAACATGTGGATGGCGCAGGACGGCTACGATTACCTGCTGACCACCGACTACGACCAGAAACGGGAGTGGCTGAAAGAAGGAACCGCCCGGCTGGCCAAAGAGTTCCCGACGCTGAAGTTCGCGCTGGAATACAAGCCCAAAGAGCCGCGCAATTTTTCGTTTCACGCCCGCATGAGCGACACGATCCTGGCGGCCAAAGAGACCGAATGTCCGAACGTCGGCGTCACGATCGACACCGGACACGGATTCGTAGCCGGCGAAAACGTAGCCGAAGCGGTCGTACTGGCCAAACGGGCCGGCGACCTGCTGTTCCACATGCATTTCAACGACAACCACGGCGCATGGGACGACGATATGATCGTGGGCAGCGTCCACAGCACCGTTTACGTAGACCTGATCTACTGGCTGAAAAAAACCGGCTACGCCGGGTGGCTGTCGATGGACCAGTACCCGTACCGCGAAAACGCCGTCGACGCGATCGCCGAGAGCATCGAATGGGTAAGGCGTTTCGAAGCGATCGTCGACGATCATTTCGACGAAATAGACCGGCTGGTAAAGCTGAACGACGCGGTAGCGACCTCTCGGTTCATGCGCAAAGCGCTGTTCGGCTAAACGGTAAAATATCCGAAACGATTGAAGAATAACCGAATGAAGAAACAATTGCTTTACGGCATCGGCCTGCTGCTGGCCGGATGCCTCGGAATGATGCAGGCGGCAGGCAGGCAAGCTCCGGCCGCCGACCTGCGGATCGAAGGCCTGCGCTGCGAATACGCGACCGACCCGATCGGACTGGACGTCCGGTCGCCGCAGTTCAGCTGGCGCACCGAATCGCAACGGCGGGGCGTATTACAATCCGCTTACCAGATCGTCGTCGCCCGGTCGCAAGAAGAACTGGCACAGGACAACGGCGTTTGGAACAGCGGCCGAATCGAATCGTCCCGATCGGCGGGCATCCGCTACGAAGGCCCCGCACTCTCGAGCAAGGAACGCTACTACTGGAAAGTACGCGTCTGGACAACCGACGGAGGACAAAGCGACTGGTCGGCGGCGGGATCGTTCGAAATGGGACTGCTCGACGAAAAGGATTGGGTATCGGACTGGATCGCGTACGTACCCGGAAAACCCGGCCGGATCATCTATTTCAAAGGAACGTTCTGCCAGCAGAAAGAGGTCGAAAAAGCCCGGCTGTATATCTCCGGGTTGGGTTACTACGAAATGTACATCAACAACCGCAAGGTCGGCGACCATGTGCTGGACCCGGCCCAGAGCAGTTATGACAAGCGGGTCTACTACGCCTCCTACGACGTAAAAGACTACCTGTCGCAGGAGAACGTGCTGCTGGTAGCCGTCGCCCCGGGCTGGTACGGGATGCCGAAGCTGCGGATGCAGATGGAAATCGCCTACACGGACGGCAGCGCAACGACGCTGACGGCAAACCACCTGAGGGCCGTAACGACCGGCCCGACCGTCTATTCGACGGTCTTCGACGGCGAGTTGTACGACGCGCGCCTCGAAGCGCCCGACATCTACAAGCCCTTCGTGCCGGCCGGCCTGATGAACAAGGACTGGGGGCTGGCCCATATCGCCGACTCGCCCGGCGGGAAAATGGTGTCGCAAAAAATGGAACCCATCCGGGTAGTGGATACGCTGACCCCGAAGATCATCACAGAACCGAAGCCGGGAGTCTACGTTTTCGATACCGAACAAAACCTCGCCGGATGGGCTTCGTTGACCGTCGAAGGGGAGCGGGGCCGCGAAATCACGTTGAAATTCGCCGAAACGCTGTACGACGACGGACTCGTAAACCAGGAGAACCTGCGGAATGCGAAGGCGACCGACACCTACATCCTCAAGGGCGAAGGCGTCGAAACCTGGGAACCTAAATTCACCTACCACGGATTTCGTTACGTCCAGGTCGAAGGCCTGCCGCACGCTCCGAAAGTCGGGGACATCCGGGTAAAAATCGTGCGCAATGCAGTGGCTCCGGTCGGGAAATTCCATTGCAGCAACGAACTGCTGAACCGAATACACCGGATGGTCGTGGCCACCGAAGCGAGCAACCTGCACGGCGTGCCGACCGACTGTCCGCAGCGCGACGAACGGATGGGCTGGCTGAACGACCTGACCGTCCGCATCGAACAGGCGGTGTACAACTTCGACTTCTCGCGTTTCTACGCCAAATTCATCGACGACATCGCCGATACGCAACACGAAGACGGGACGATCACCTGCGTAGCCCCGTACCGCTTCGGAGCGCGGCCGGCCGACCCGGTATCGGCCAGCTACCTGCTGCTCGCGTGGAAATCGTACGAATATTACGGCAACCGGAACATCATCCGCGACCATTATGACGGCCTGAAAGGATGGGTCGATTACCTCGCATCGCGTACCCAAGACGGGATCGTCGATTATAGCTATTACGGCGACTGGTCGCCGCCGACCCAGTTCGCCGCAGCGCCCGGATCGGCCGTATCGCGGGACACTCCGGGCCAGTTGATGTCGACCGGTTACCTGTACTACTGCGCCTCGATGCTTTCGAAAATGGCGGAACTGACCGGCCACGACAGCGACAAAGCCCGCTACGCGCAGCTCGCCGAACGGACGGCCGAAGCGTTCAACCGGACATACTGGAACGAACAGACCGGCGGATATGCGGCCAATAACCAAGCCGCCAATTCGTTCGCGCTGTTTCTGGGTATCGTCGACGAAACGCGTATCCCGCGGGTCGTGAAAAATCTGGCCGACGACGTCGAAAAACACGACTACCACCTCACGACGGGAAACCTGTGCACGAAATACCTGATGGAGATGCTAACGCGCTACGGCCACGCCGAAACCGCCTACCGAATCGCGACCCAGACGACCTATCCCAGTTGGGGATACATGCTCCAGAACGGCGCGACGACGCTGTGGGAGCGATGGGAATACGCCACCGGCGACGAGATGAACTCGCACAACCACCCGATGATGGGTTCGATCGACTCGTGGTTCTACAAATACCTGCTGGGAATCGTGCCCGACGCCGAACATCCCGGTTTCGACCGGTTCACCATTCACCCCTATGTAGTCGACGACTTGGAATTCGCCGAAGGAGAGTTCAACTCGGTAAAAGGGATGATCCGCAGCGGTTGGAGCAAAAAGAACGGGGTGTTGTCGCTGAACGTAACGATTCCGGCCAATTCGGTCGCTACGGTGTACGTGCCCTCTTCGCGCGTAGGAAGCATCACCGAGAGCGGTAAAAACGCGGCGAAAGCGCCATCGGTACGGTTCCTCGGAGAACAGGACGGCTGCGGCGTCTTCGAAGTGGGATCGGGGGACTATCGTTTCCGGTCAACACTGAAAAAATAGGCCGGGCCGGAGATCGCGCCGGAAAACGGCGAACGGCCGGACCGAAAGATTCCGGATTCCCGTATACCTTGAGGGTAAAACGGGGATCCGGACTTTTTACGCACCGGGCGACCGGCAAAGCAGATTGCACCTGTTACCGGACATTTAAGGCATTTCGATCTCTTTACAGGGGTCCCAGAAAACCTTCCTCCAACCGACGATCCGGTCGCCGGCGACCTGCACGCCCTCCGATTCGAGCAGTTCACGCATCCGGGACGGGCTGCCGAAAGCATGACTGCCCGAAAGCCGTCCCTGGCTGTCGACGACCCGGTGGGCCGGAATGCGGGCTTCGCCGCAGCTTCCCAGGATACGCCCGACCAGCCGCGCCCAGCCGGGACGGCCCAAAGCGCGCGCAACGGCCCCGTAGGAAGTGGCCCGTCCCCGGGGAACCGCAGCGACGATCTGACAGACCGCCTGCCTCAACTCGCTGAAATCGGATTGCTGCATCATTTTTCCGTATCGTTCAATCGACGGCGATTCGCCGCCTCAAAATTCCGGCGAACCGCTTCGAACCGACATTCCCCGAAAACCGCCGGGCGGCGGATACGCACACCGCTCGATGACTTTCCAAAATCAGATCAATCGTCATAAAAATACACATCCGAACGGTAATATACAAACATTTTTCCGATGGAATGCTCCGATATACCCCGATTCGCACATCCCGCAGCGAACGGCATACGCGAACGAAGGTCGGGACGGAAGACCGGTCCGTACGAAAAGGGAAGCGATCGCCTGCGGACGGCCGCCTCACATCGGAGAACGTTGCGGTTATCGGACTCAGAACCGGCAGGCAAGCCGAAACGTCCGGCGGATTTCAGACGAACAGGTCGTTCAGCGCTTCGCTGACGCTCGGGTGCGTGAAAACGAAATCGCGAAGAAAAGCGGCAGTGCGTCCGGATTTCATCGCCACGGCGACCGTATTGATGACCTCGCTCGATTCGGGACAAAACAGCGTACATCCCAGAATCCGGTTCGTGCGGGCGTCGATCACCGCTTTCAACAGGCCGTCCGTCTCGCCGATGGTCCGCATCCGGGGAATCGAAGCGACGGCTATCCGGTTGACCCGGACATCCAGGTTGTTCCGCCGGGCCGTCTTTTCGGTAATGCCGATGTGCGACAACGGCGGGTCGATGAATACGGAGTAGGCCACCGGATTGCGGTCGCCGGTTTTCCGCACCGCCGCGCCGAACAGGTCGTCCCGGATAATCCGGTAATCGTCCAGCGAAATGTAAGTGAACTGGAGTCCCCCCTTCACATCGCCGATCGCGCGGATATTCGGATTGGACGTCCTCAGCCGATCGTCCACGATGACGGCCCCGCGCGAATCGACCTTTACGCCGGCAGCTTCGAGATTCAGTCCTTCGGTCGCCGGCCGGCGGCCCGCAGCGATCAGTACGGCGTCCGCTTCCAGTTCCCCGACCCGGCCCTCCCCGGCCTGCCGCCAGGATACCTTCGCCGCCCCGCCGGAATCGCGCACGGACAATACGTCGGCGCCCGTTCGGAAAACGATCCCCTTTTTCTCAAGAGTCTCCCGGACGCTGTCGGCGACATCCCGGTCTTCCCTCGGCATCAGCACAGGCCCCCCTTCGAACACCGTCACTTCCGAGCCGAAAGAGGCGTACATGGAGGCGAATTCGAGCCCGATGTACCCGCCGCCCACGATCGCCAGCCGGCGCGGCAACTCCTTCAGCTCCATGATCGACGCGCTCGTATGGACGAAACGGCTCGCAGACAGCCCGTCGATCGGCGGCAGGACGGTCTCGGCCCCGGTATCGATAAAGATGTATTTCGCTTTCAGCACCTGCCTGCCTTCCGCGCCCTCCACCGAAACCTCGTCCGGGGAGACGAACGAGCCGACGCCGGTATAGACCGCGATCCCCGGACGGTCGGCCAGGTTGTGGTAATTCCGGTCGCGCAACGACGAAACGACCTCTTCCTTGACCGCGACGGCCCGGCGGTAAAACTCTTTTTTCCGGTCGAACGGAAGTTCGAGGCGCATGGCCGCCGCTTTCGCCTGGTGTATCAGCGTTTTGGTCGGAATGCATCCGGTATTGATACAAGTTCCGCCGTACATCTTCTCGGAACGTTCGACTACGGCCACCGTCCATTCGCGTTTGGCCAGTTCGACGGCTAAGGTCTTTCCGCCTTTGCCGAAACCGATAATAATCGCATCATAAGTCTTCATCGCCGTTGTTTTTTTGTTCGTTCAATAGCCTTCTGGCCGATTCGGAGAGCAGGATCACCGCCCCGGCCAAAATCGCGATATCTTTGACGACCAGCCTCCCCGCCCCGCTCAGCAGCGGAAATCCGTGCTCCGCCCCGAGGTCGGGAACCCACGCTTCGGGAGTCGTCGCAAGGAACGACAGGGTGCCGACAGTCATCAGGATTGCAAGGATTGCACCAACAAGGCCCGCTTTCGGAAAAAACATGCCGAGAAACGCCAGCACCCCGATCCCCATAATCAGGACGCCCAGTCCGCGCGAGAACCCGTACGTATTGTTCGCCGTATGCCAGTCGCGTTTAGCCGGGTCGAATTCGCCCTCGCGGAGCTTGTAATCCCTGTATTCGGGCGCGGATTTCGTATAGAAGAAGCTCATGAAAGGGCTGTTGGCGACGAAAGGGACGATCCCTTCGGCCTCGTAATTCCAAAATTTCAGGCCGCCGATCCAGACGAAGATCACGAAGATAGCGACACGCATCAGGCCGATGCCCAGTTTCCGGCAGCCGGCAGTCAATCTCAGCGAACCGACGTAAAGTTTTTTGAGTTCCGTCATCATCATTTCTCTTTTGAGGTTTAACGATGATGCAAAGATCCGCCGTTTACGCCGGCCGGTAAATGGCGATTCTGCCGGATGTGTTGGCAATTATTCCCTATTTCCGGCTCCGGTATTCCGAAATGCTTTTCCCGGTCGCCCCTTTGAAGAACCGGCTGAAAGAGGCCGCGTCTTCGAATCCGAGGATACCGGCGACCTCCTTGGCGCTTTTCGAAGTATAGAGCAGCAAACGCCGGGCTTCGGCCTGCGTCCGGTCGCGGATGACCTGCAACGGCGACGGCAGGCCGTAAACGGCGAAAAGATTCGACAGCGTTTTCGGGGAGCGGTGCAGCAGAAGGGCATACTCCTGCACCTGCTTCTTTTCACGGAAGTACCGGTCGACCAGCACATAGTACCGGCGGACGATGTCGAACTGCCGTTCGCTGCCCGCCCCGGCTGCGAACCGTTCCCGCGCCATGCGCGTACAAGTAATGATAAAACGTTTCAACAGAATGCGCAGCATCTCTTCGCGCAGGTTGTCGGCGACGGCGTACTCGGCAGCTATCCGGTCGGTGATCTCATGCAGCGCTTCCGACTGTCCGGCGGTCAACTTCAGCCGCATAACGTCCGACGATCCGTTGAACAGCAGGCCGTTGCACGACACTTCGTCGTCGTGCCCGTAGATGCAGTAAAAATCGCTGTTGAACAGCAACGCCAGATACTCTGCGCCGGACTCCCCGAATTCGATCCGGTGCAACGGAGTGAGCGAAACGATCTCGCCGGCGGCGAGTTGCGTTTCCACATGGTCGATCACGAGAGTTAGCGTCCCGCGCTGCACCCAGATGAATTTATACAGGCTCCGGTCCCGGCGCAGCACCGGATCGGCATGAAAGCTGCTGGTCATCGCGACGACTCCTTTCAGACGGGTGGTAACGCTGTAATCCATAGGGCTGCTGTTTTCCGATAGTAAAGATAAGCATAATCCGCCGATAAAACCGCATCTTTCGGGACAGCGCAACCCTCCGTTGCGGGAAAAACGTCCCATTCGGGCGAAAATGATTACCTTTGCAGTCGTTCCCGAAAAACACGGCTATGAACATTCGCCCCCCCGAAACCCGGCTGTTTGCAGATCCGACGAAAAGAAAAAGATACCTTTTCGCCCTGACAATGATCCTGCTGATGGTAGCGGTCGCCGAACTGTCCGGCGAAAAAGAGATCATTTTCCCGGAAATGGCAGCCCTCACGATCGGCATGTGGATAGTCGACAAGCAGGTATGGCGGGTCAGCCGCGCGCGGATGGTGGCGCTGATGACCGCAGGCGCCGTAGCCGGAGTCTGCATCGTGCGCTACTCGCCGCTGCCGCTGATAGCCGACATCGCGGTTTCGTTCGCCTTTACGGCCGTATGCCTGATGCTGTTCCGCGCTTCGCTGCCCCCGCTGATCTCGGCGGGCATGCTGCCGATCCTGCTTGGCACCGACAGTTGGATCTATCCGGCGGCCGTACTGACGATGACCCTGACCGTAGCGGCCGGGCAACGCCTGATGGAACGGGGCCGCCTGCGGACGGCAGCCGATTTTACGCCGGCTGCAACGGAGTGGAAAAAAGAGACGCTCCGTTGGTTGTTCCTGCTCAGCACGATTCTAGTCGTCGCGGCCGTTCCGGTCTATACGTCGAACCTCTATTTCATTCTGCCGCCGCTGATAGTCACCTACGTCGAATTCGCCGGATCGAAAGCGGGCTTCCGAAACCGGCCGGTTCAGATCTTCCTGCTGCTGACGGCCGCCGCTTTCCTGGGCACGCTGTTCCAGTGGGCCGGGCACGTCCGTATGCAATGGCCCGAATGGGCGGTAGCGCTCGCGGTCTTCACCAGCCTGTTCCTGCTGTTCGAACGCATCGGCAAATTTTTCGCTCCGGCCGGAGCGGTCGCGCTGATCCCGATGATCGTGCCGCAGGAAGACCTACCGCTACTGCCCTTCGAGATCGCCGCCGGCGCAGCCCTGTTTATCGCCGCGGCAATGCTGCTGTTCCAGCAATGTTACCGGTGGCAGCGGGCTCAGTTGATCGTTTGCCTGGTTCCGGTTCCGCTGCGGAAACACCTGAACCGGGACGGACGCCGGATGCGGAAAGCGGTACGGAAATTTTAGATCAGCGTCATCCGGGACTGCAACATGTCCAGTATCTGCCCTTTCAACTGTTTCGCATTGATCGGCTTGGGCATGTAACCGTCGAAACCGTTCTGCATCACTTTCTGCTCGTCCGACGCGAAAGCGAAGGCGGTGACAGCGAGCACGGGCACGTCGGAAGATATTTTACGGATCTCGCGCGTGGCTTCGTAACCGTCCATCACCGGCATATTGAGATCCATCAGCACCAGGTGCGGCCGGTATTGTTCGAATAATTCGACGGCCTCTTTTCCGTTCCACGCATGTACCAGCCGGTAATCGTGCCGGAGAATGGTTTCGAACAGTCTGTAATTACTGTCGTCGTCCTCGGCGATCAGGACGGTCAGTTTGTCTTTTTCGACCGCCACGAGCGGACGCTCTTCCGGCTCGTCCTCCGGCCGGAGCGTGGCCGGCGTATAAGGGATCGTGAACCAGAACGTCGAACCTTTGCCCTCTTCGGACTCCACGCCGATCCGTCCGCCCATGTGCCGGACGATCGTATGGCAGATCGAAAGGCCGAGACCGGTGCCCTGTTCGAAGTGGTTCAGCTTGACGAACCGTCCGAAAACGCTGTCTTTCTTATCCTGCGGAATTCCGCAGCCGGTATCGGTCACGTAACAATAGATCTCCTGACCGCGCAGTTCGTAGCCGAACCGGATACTTCCCTGCTTGGTAAATTTGATCGCATTGGATATCAGATTGATCAACAATTGGGAAAGCCGGTTTCTTTCGGAGCGAATAGGACATTCGGCCAAGGGCCGTTCGAACGCCAGCTCCACCCGATCCGTCTTCAGGCGCATCCGCATCACGCGTTCCTTCTCCTGCATCAGTTCGTTCAGATCGAAATCCGAATAGACGAATTCGAGCGTTCCGGCTTCGATCTTCGACAGATCGAGAATGTCGCCGATCAACTGCAACAACAATGCGTTGTTGTTCTCGATAATGCCGACGTACTCCTGCTTCTCCTGCTCCGAATCGGACAATGCCAGAATCCCCGAGAAACCGACGATCGCATTCAGCGGCGTCCGGATTTCGTGGCTCATATTAGCGAGGAAAGCCGACTTGAGCCGGTTGGACTCTTCCGCCCGGTCTTTGGCCGACATCAACTCTTGCTCCATCTTCTTCCGCTCGGTAATCACCTGCGACGAACCGACCAGCACCAGCGGTTTGCCCGATCCATCCCATGTCTCGACGGCCGCCTGCGCCTCCACCCACTCCTGCCGCCTACCCCGGCCTTCGCCGACGATCACCCGGTACTCCTCCTTCACTTTCGCTACCCGGCCTTCCGCCAAATCCCGGTAAGCGCGGCGCACCCTTTCCCGGTCTTCCCGGCGGATTTTGGCGAAATACTGCGTATCCGGCACGGAAAGCTGCTCTTCCCGGACATCGCCGTCCAGTCCGCCCAGTTCGATCGGCCGGTTCACATCGCACAGAATGGTGCGTTCCCGCAGGTTCCACTTCCACGGAACGATGCTGGCTATCTCCAGGGCCATCGACAACTTCTTGTTCGTAGTGGAAAGTTTCTGCTGCACGTCGTGAAGCTGGGTGCTGTCCAGGCAAAATACGTCTATAATTCCCGGCATATGCGAACAGCACAGCACCACCTCGTAGAACGTGTCGATCGACTTAAAATAGTAAGTAAAAGTAATGCTCCGCCGTTCGGCGATCGCGATCCGGATAAAATGCAGGAATTCGGGCATCGACTCGGGAAAAATTTCGCTTCCCTTCTTGCCGATAATTCGCTCCTTGGGATAGAACGACCGTTCGAAAGACCGGTTCACGTCGCAGAACACGGTATCGACCGGATCGCCGGATTCGTCCAGCACTACACGCTCCTGCATGTATATGATCGGCATGTTGTCGAACAAGTTCGTATAGTTTTCACCGATCTGGATCTCCCGCAGTTGCGCCTTACTGAGTTTTTGTAACATGCGGTTGCGCTTCGACTGAAAAAGAAGCAGGGCGACGACGAAAAGAACGACCGTCCCGAAAAGGACGTACTTGTACTGCTCGAAAAAAGAGGGAGGCCGGTTGTAAACCACCGCCCCTTTCGGCGTATCGGCCAGAGAAAACCCGTTGCCGACCAGCGATTCGTAATTGAACGTAGGAATGCCCCGCGGAAAATAAAACGGAATATCCCGCGGCTGACGACCGGCCAGCACCCCGGAAATGGTTTCGATCAACTTTTTATTGAACGCTTCTTGACTGTAAACGAAACCGCCGACGATACCGTTGGAATCCCTGATCCCCGACGGATGCAATGAAAAAAACGGCAGGGCGAACGTGGTGATTCCCCGGTAAGCGTCCGTCATCAGCACGGTATTGCCCACGAAGTTTTTTTTATACCACCAGGACGAATAGAGTACGCCCGTGGTTTTCCTGTCGATCGTTTTCAAAGAATCGAACAACTGCCCGGTCGTCATGTCCGCCGCGGAAAAATAACGGTAGCTTAGTTCCGGATAATCCGTCCGCATCAGTTCGGAGAGTTCCTGTTCGTCCTGCCGGTTGATATACAAGTCGTCGCCCAGGAATACCAGCTCTTTCATTCCCGGAATCATCCGGCGCATCAGATCGACGCTCTGTCGCAGAAAAACGGGCGTTTGCAAGACCGTCAGGTTGTACTCCGAAACCAATTCGGACAACGGGGTTCTCTGATCGGGCGGAATCGGATTTCGCTTCAGATACAGGCTGTCCGTTCCCACATACTCCTTGTCCGCGCAAAAAAGGATCGGAATGTCGCCCCAGTGTTTTTTTACATCTTCCAGCAATATCTTCGCCGGGTTCCCGATCAACAGCAGCATCCGGGGCGGGTGTTCCCGGTAATTCGCGAACAGCCTCCGCTTGAACTCGGTCGCCAGCGTATCGTTGTCGATCAACAACATGTTCATGTATTCGGAATACACGTTCAGGTTCTCGATCCCGGCGGCCATGTTGATGACAGGAATAATGATGTCGTTGCTCCATGCGGAGGCCTCGGCATAAACGCTGACGACCAGCATATAATCGGTTCCCCGACCCTGCTGTTTTCCGAATCCGGGAAAAACCGCGAGCAGGCAAAAAACAAAAAGCAATCCGCCCTTTATCAGGCGAAACAAACGGACATCAGGCCTATCTATCATAATAAACTATATACAAACCTCTTAACATTCGACCTCATTGCGCGCACAATGATATACAAATATATACCTTTATTCTTGCAAAATGCACGATACGAGTTTTTTTATAATCCACCGGGAGCCGTCCCGCCCGGGATTTCGAACGCAATAGGGCTGGAATATGTTTTAAACGGGTTTTCTCCATACAAAACTTCCGTAAAAGCCCTATCGCTTCGGTTTCGCGGAACGAATGAAATTCCGTATCTTTGCAATAAATCCGGAACAATGAAAAACCGTCGCATGAAAAAAAAGACGATCCTGAAATACCTGCTCGCCGTTCTGGCGTGCACCGGATTCGCAGCCGCCGCACGGGCAGCCCTGCAAGACGTCGTTTCCGGGGAAGACCGGCAGACGACGATCCGGGTCTATCCGAGAGAGTCCGCCGGAAAGATCAAACCGGTGAACGGCGGCAACCTGGCCCCGCCGCTCGAAGACGAAGAGATGCCCGGATGCAACCTCCGCGAAGCGTTCGCCGGAATGCACATCCCGATCACGCGGCTGCACGACGCTCCGCTGGAGAATCCCGGCATGAGACTGGTCGATCTTCCGCTGATCTTCGCGAATCCCGAAGCGGACGCGGAAGATCCGGACAACTACTATTTCGCCCAGACGGACGACTATATTGCGAATTGCATCGCGTGCGGCACGGAAGTCTATTACCGGCTGGGAACCTCGATCGAGCACAGCGTCAACAAATATTTCGTGCACCCGCCCGAAGACGTGCGAAAATGGGTCGACGTCGCATCGAACGTCATCCGTCACTACACGGAAGGAAAATGGAACGGGTTCCGTTACGACATCCGTTACTGGGAGATATGGAACGAACCCGATCTGGGCCCGAAAATGTGGACCGGGACGTTGCAGCAGTTCAACGACTTCTATGCGCAGGCGGCGACCGAACTGAAAAAACGCTTCCCGCACCTGAAATTCGGCGGGCCAGGGCACTGCGCCTTCGGCGAACAGGCGGTCAGGGATTTCGCAGGGAACTGCGCCCGTCACAAAGCGCCGCTGGACTTCTACTCGTTCCACTACTACTCGCCCACCGATACCGAATTACTGCAAATGGCCGTAGACGCACGCCGGTATCTGGACGAATGCGGCTATCCCGAGACGGAGATCCACTTGAACGAATGGCACTACAACCCGTACGGCGGAGCGCTGTGGAACATGGGCCCGGCGGAGCAGAACGAAGCGATCCGGTTCATGCGCGGACTGGAATCGGCGGCTTTCCTGAACACGGTGATGATCGGCTGGCAGGATACGCCGCTCGACAAAGGATTCTACTACACGGTCACCACGACGCGCTGGGGCGTATTTGAAAACCGGACGCCGGTCAAAACTTACTACGGCATGAAAGCGTTCGGCGAGTTGACCGCCTATCTCGAACGGGTACGCACCGAAACGGACGGTATGCCCGCCGGAAGCCGCGTGCTGGCCGGCACGGACAGCCTGGGCAACCTGGCGATCCTCGCCGCCTGCTGGAAATCGGGCCCCCGCGAGTTCACGCTGGACATCGATGGCATCGGGAAATTCGCCCGAACCGAAGTATTCCTGCTCGACGAAACGCACGACCTGAGCCGGGTGTTCGAAACCGGGCGGACGGCAGGTCCGTTGAAGATCGGGACGGTTTCCGACTCGGGCGTGATCCTGATCCGGCTTTCGAAAAACGACTGACATGTACCGAACCGAAGAGACCGCCGCGACGATCCCGGCCGGGGAGTACGTCGCCCGCTACCGGAACGCTGAAAAATTCATCGTATTCTGCCAAGCATGTTCCCGCTACGGCGCCTGCTGGGCCTGTCCGCCGCACGGATTCGATGCGGACGAATACCTGTCCGGATACCGCACGGCGTTGATCATAGGCACACGGATCATCCCCGAGCCGTCCGCCCGCGCCGAATGCGCGACGCCGGAACAAGGCCGGCAGGCGGGACAGCGGATGATCGTCGAAGTCCGGCGGACGCTCGACGCCCGGCTATTGGAACTCGAACGGAAATATCCGGGCAGCCGCGCTTTTTATGCCGGAACCTGCCACCTGTGCCCGGAAGGGACATGCGCCCGGAGCGAAGGCCGGCCGTGCCGCTATCCCGACCGGATACGCCCTTCGCTGGAATCCCTCGGTTTCGACATCGGGAAAACCGCGTCGGAATTGCTGGGCATCGAACTGAAGTGGAGCGAACCCGGATCGTCCGGACTGCCCGAATATTTCACACTGGTCAGCGGCTTTTTCTCCAGCCGCCCCGCAAACGACGGATCATGGTAAGCGGGAAGCGCGAAAAAGCCGTTTTCAACTGGAGCGGAGGAAAAGATTCCGCGCTGGCGCTGTACAAGGCGCAGCAGAGCGAAGCCTACGAAATCGTATCGCTGCTGACGACCGTGAACCGCGACAACGCGCGCTCGTCGATGCACGGCATCCCCGTCGGACTGCTTCGTCGGCAGGCCGACAGCATCGGCCTGCCGCTCTACACGATAGACCTCGCGCCGGACGGCACGATGGAGAACTACGAAGAGGCGATGGCGGCGGCGGTCGGACACTTCAGGGATACGGGCGCCGATCGTTTCATTTTCGGGGATATTTTCCTGCACGACGTGCGCTCCTACCGCGAAAAGCAACTGTCGCCCTACGGCATCACGGTCGTCGAACCGCTGTGGGGCAAATCTTCCGCGGAAATCATGCGGGAATTTCTCGCCTCGGGCCTGCAAACCGTGATCGTCACGACGACCGCCGACCGGCTCGGCCGCGACTTCATCGGGCGGCGAATCGACGAAACGTTCGTACGGGACCTGCCCGACGGCGTCGACGTATGCGGCGAAAACGGCGAGTACCACACGTTTTGCTACGCCGGCGGTCCGTTCCGCACGCCCGTGCAGTTCGCGCTCGGCGAACCGTTGCAGCGCAGGTACCCGGTCAAACTGGACGACGGCACGGTAAAAAACTACGCCTACTGGTTCGCCGACATCCGGGAAGGCTGATCCGCCCGCGCGCACCTACCCTATCGTTCTCCCTCGCCGGCAACAATACCTACCTCCGGGTATTGCTTTAAACGGACGATTTTACTTTTTTTACTCCTTAAAACAACGGGGCCGCAGGTTATTGCACACTATTTGCACAGAACCGATATCCGGAGCGTCGCGGCGACGGAGAGCCGCGCATCCGCCGCACGGGCACGGAACGCCAGCCTGCAACCGCGTCCGACATGGAAAATCAAACCGCATAAGACTATGAAAAAAATCGTTTTGCTCCGACACGGAGAAAGCACCTGGAACCGGGAAAACCGCTTTACCGGCTGGACAGACGTCGACCTGACCGAAAAAGGCGTCGCCGAAGCCGACAGGGCCGGCGAATTGCTGAAAAAAGAGGGTTTCGCATTCGACAAAGCCTATACTTCGTACCTTAAACGCGCCGTCAAAACGCTCGACCGCGTGTTGGACAAGCTCGACCAGGACTGGATCCCGGTCGAAAAGAGCTGGCGGCTGAACGAAAAGCATTACGGTATGCTGCAAGGACTCAACAAAAGCGAGACAGCCGCCAAATACGGCGACCAACAGGTGCTCGTCTGGCGACGCAGCTACGACATCGCACCCGATCCGCTCGCCGAGGACGATCCGCGCAACCCGCGTTTCGACCCGCGCTACCGGCTGGTTCCGGACGGGGAACTGCCGCGCACCGAATCCCTGAAAGAGACGATCGAACGGATCATGCCGTACTGGCAGTGCGCGATCTTTCCGAACCTGAAAATGGCCGACCAGTTGCTGGTCGTCGCGCACGGCAACAGTCTGCGGGGGATTATCAAGCATCTGAAGCGCATTTCGGACGACGACATCGTCAACCTGAACCTGCCGACGGCCGTACCGTACGTCTTCGAATTCGACGACCGGCTGAATCTTACGAAGGATTATTTTCTCGGCGATCCGGAAGAGATCCGCAAACTGATGGAAGCCGTCGCCCGCCAGGGTAAAAAACAACAATAAATTTAAACCGTTATAGAATATGAGCCAGATCATCAATTTATTGGGAGACAAAACCGAGTATTACCTGAATCACGTTTGCCGGACGATCGACAAGTCGCTGATCCACATCCCGTCGCCGGACACGGTCGACCGGACATGGATTCCGTCCGACCGCAACGTCCGCACGCTGTGCAGCCTGCAAACGCTGCTCGGCCACGGCCGGCTGGCCGGCACGGGCTACGTGTCTATCCTGCCGGTCGATCAGGACATCGAACACACGGCCGGCGCGTCGTTTGCTCCGAACCCGGTCTATTTCGACCCGGAAAACATCGTCAAACTGGCAATCGAAGGGGGCTGCAACGCCGTAGCTTCGACGTTCGGCAACCTCGGCGCAGTGGCCCGCAAATACGCGCATAAGATACCGTTCATCGTCAAGCTGAACCACAACGAGTTGCTGACCTACCCGAACACGTACGACCAAGTGCTGTTCGGATCGGTCGACGAGGCGTGGAACATGGGAGCCGTCGCGGTCGGCGCGACAATCTATTTCGGTTCGGAGCAGAGCCGACGGCAGTTGGTCGAAATTTCGGAAGCCTTCGAACGGGCGCACGAACTGGGTATGGCGACGATCCTGTGGTGTTACCTGCGCAACGGCAGTTTTAAAAAAGACGGCGCCGATTACCACGCGTCGGCCGACCTGACCGGGCAGGCCGATCACCTGGGCGTCACGATCAAGGCCGACATCGTCAAACAGAAACTGCCGACCAACAACGGCGGGTTCACCGCGCTGCATTTCGGCAAAACGAACGAAAAAATGTACATAGAGTTAGCGTCCGACCATCCGATCGACCTGTGCCGCTACCAGGTGGCCAACGGTTACATGGGCCGCGTCGGACTAATCAACTCCGGCGGCGAATCGCACGGCGTATCCGATCTGAAAGACGCCGTCATCACGGCCGTCGTCAACAAACGCGCCGGCGGCATGGGGCTGATCAGCGGACGCAAAGCGTTCCAACGCCCGATGAAAGAGGGCATCGCGTTGCTGCACGCGATTCAGGACGTTTACCTCGATCCCGGCATCACTATTGCATAATCTACCGGCAATAGGTTCCGGCAAATCCGCTGAATAATTCAAACCGGCATCCATCGAAAAATCGCTGGGTGCCGGTTCTTTATGCCGTTCGTTCCGGAAAACCGTCCCCCGCGATCTCCGAAAACGGGATACCCGCCGCAGGACATCGCCTTACGAAAAGCCGCTACGACCCGGAAAATTACCGGCCGCCGAAAAGCCGCAGACGGCAGAGCAAGTGCCCGAACGCATCGAGCGGACGATACCACAGCAGGCGGGGACCCGCATAACGCATCACGCACCGCATCCGTTCCCGCATGGATATTTTGTAGCAATGAACGGGGCATTTCTTGCAAACCGGTTTCCTGTCGCCGAACCGACAGCAATCCAACCGGACAACGGCATACGCGAGCAATTCCCGACACTCCGGACAAAGCTCCCGGTTCCCTTCCCGGTGGATACAGTAAAAACGGATCATCCGCTCGACGACCCGCTTCTCATAGTTTATCCGCCCCCCCGGAAAAATCATACGTCCGATCTTACAATCACTCAACTCGCTGCAAATCAATTATCCACAAATCTCGAATACGGCACCGTACAGAAACGATCATTACCGCCATACCCGTTTTCCAAACCGCCCGGACATCTCGCAATTCCGCCGTACCAAAGCATTTTGTACAAATATAATCAAATTGTACGGATATTTGTATTTTATCCGGACGCTGTTTACTCCCGTCTCCGGGAAATACCCTCGCCGCATAACATGCTATTTTAGAAACGGAAACCGTCACGGCCCCGTTCCGAAAGAACGGTTCCGACTGACAGAAAACTCATTTATCCCGGACCGAATGCAGTATCCCCGACACCGTACAGCGCTAAAAATTTTAGTCACTTTCACTATTATTTTTCATTTAGATCCAAATACTTAAGAAATTCGGACCGAAACCGATCCGACCAATTATCGATATGTATGCATTCTATCAGTTATTTAATCAGAGCAAAAGAAATCCAGGACTTTGCAGCACAATTTTACGAACCGGGACGGCACGACAAATGTTACAAACAGGTTTGGCTGAAACACGTATTTCCTAAATACGGCTTCAACTACGATACGTTCCTGCGTTACATGCGCGTGGACACCAGTTGTCTCGAAGAACTTCTGGTCGAACAGGAATAAAACCGACCGACAGCGGCTATGGCGATCCAGGATTTCCATTTCGTTCCGGGAGAGCTGTATCTTTTCTCCCTCGATCCCCGGCACCACGACCCGGACCGCTGCCTGTGGGGAATTTTCGACAAACTCGAAAACGGGAACGTCGTTCTGGAGGTCATGACCGACGGATTGACCCGATTTTACAGGGACGCCTGCGTCCCTCCCGAATACGTATCCGTCAGGCGGGCGACCCGCAACGAACTCAAAGATTTCTATTTCAGTTACGGGCACCGGAGCGGGAGAACCGGAGAATAAAATCTTCGGCAGATAATCCGCATCGTCGAATATCTCATCCATCGACCGGCGATTTGGACAGGAATTTGCAAGCTATGCATTTTATTCGTAAAATGCACAGAATTATGGAAACTACCGAAAGAAAACCGCGTTTCAGAAAAATCGTCCGGACGGCGGGGATCGTCGTCGTCGCCGTCCTGCTGCTGCTTGCGGGCGCAAACCTCTGGATCGGCCGGATCGTCCGGCAAAAGATCGAAAAAGAGGTCGCCGAGCAGACCGGCGGAACGTGCCGGATCAGCATCGACCGGGTGCGTTTCAATCCGGTCGGCCGGTCGATGCGGCTCAAAGGCATCGTCCTGACGACCGACAGCTTGCTGCTCGCAAAACGACATCCCGGCCTGCGGATGTTCCGGCTCACCGCAGCACAGCTTTCGATCGGCGGAATCCGCCTGACGCAACAAGACGGAGACCGGACGCCGACGATCGCCGAAATCGAAGTGTCGGCACCGCACGTCGACATCGTCCGCAACTTCAGCGACTCGGTTCCACCGGTCGACTCGCTGCAACGGGCATCCGGACAGACCGTCCGGACGATCGGCATCGGCCGGCTCCGGATCGCGGACGGCTCGGTAACGTACTGCGAGATCCGGAACGGACGGCAGACATGCCATACGTTGCGGGGACTCTCCGTACAAACCGACGATTTCCGCCTGAACGCCGGGAATGCGAACGACAGCGGATGGCTCGACAACGGCATCCGCACTTCCGTCGAATCGGTAAACTATCAGCTCGACGAAGGAGCGGTCGCGTTGCAGGCCGATACGCTGATAATCGACACCCGCAAAGGCGAATGCTCGGTAGCGGGCGTCCGCCTGTTGCCGCAATACCCGAAAAGCGAATTCGCCTCGCTGGTAGCAGGCCATCCGGACTGGACGCAGGTCGTCGCAGGCCGGATCGCGTGCACGGGAGTGGACTATCCCGAGATCGCGCGGAACAAAAAGCTGAAAATCGACAGCGTATGGATCGGCAACGTGGAAATCGGCAGCTTCAAGAACCGACAGATCCCGCAAAAACAGCGCATCAAACCGCTCTTTTACCAATCCCTGCAAAAACTCTCTTTCGGAGTGGAAGTTCGTAGAATAAGTTTCAGCGACATTCGCGCCGTGTACGAAGAACTGTCGGCGACGGGAACCGTTCCGGGTACCGTCACCTTCGACAGTCTGAGAGGCGACCTGTACGGACTCGCCAACGCCGCCTCGCCGGAACATCCGCGCATCACCCTGAAAGCCAGCGGGCGACTGATGAACCGGGGAGTCTTACAGGCGACCTTCCTGCTGCCGGCCGATTCGCTGGACGACCGTTTCGAAGTGGACGGAAAGCTCGGCCCGATGGAACTGCAGGCGATGAACCGGGCGATCGAACCGCTGGTGAACGCGCGAATCAATACGGGGCGAATCGACGGAATGAATTTCCGCATCGCAGGAGACTCTCGTCAAGCCGACGTACAATTACTACTGCTGTACGACAGCCTGAACGTCTCGCTAATGAAACAGGAGAAAGACGGGCCCAAGGCCCGCCGGTTGCTTTCGGCCATCGTAGACGACCTGTTGATCCGCACCGGCAATCCGGAAGACGGAGTGACCCGCACCGGCGAAGGCGCGACCGAACGGGATCCCTACCGCTCGCAGTTCAACTACCTGTGGAAGTCGCTGATGCCGGGTATCAAACAGACGGTCGTCGGACACGGAACGGTCGTCAAAAGACACCGCCACCGGGACGACCGGCGATAAGCGGCCGTCCGCCGGTTCAGGATTCCGACGGCGGCAGCAACCGGTATTCCTTGTAATAGATCCGAATCAACAGCAGGAAGGCGGAGATCAGCAGCGGCCCGAAAATAATCCCCCAGAAGCCGAAAAGCGGAATCCCGAGGATCACCCCGAAAATCACGATCAGCGGGTGGGTATTGGAGATCTTCTTCATCAGGATGATCCGGCACAGGTTGTCTACGTTGGCCACGATCAGTATGCCGCACGCGATCATGATGATCCCCATCCAGACGCTGTCGTCGAAAATCATATAAACGCCCATCGGCACGGTGACGATCGCGGTGCCGACCATCGGTATCAACCCGCAGACGGCCGTCACGAAAGCCCAGAAGACCGCATTGTTGACGCCCAGCGCCCAATAGACCAGAAAGGAGGCCGCCGCCTGCGCGAACATGACCAGCGGAATGCCGACGGCATTGCTGAAAATAATGCTCTTGACTTCGCTGCGAATCACCTGCTGGCTATGACCGCGGAACGGCAGGTAGCGGTTCGCGCTTCGTTCCATAGTCCGAGCGTGCAGCAGCATGAAATAAAGGATCACGAGCATCATGAACACGTTCGCTGCGAAACTGTAAGTCGTATTGAGCAGCATCGAGGCCATTTTCGTGATCGTCCCGCCGGAACCTTTGACGATATTTTCCGGCACGATCGCAAAGCCCAGCAGATGGTTCGCCCGCCGGAGCAGTTCGTTGAAAACGTCGACGATTTTCGAGGTGTCCACGTTCGGGATCTCGGAGGCGATCACCTCGAAAATCAGAAATCCCAGCCCGGACAGCAGCAGCGTCGTAGCCAACACCAGCATCAGCGAGGCGACCCAGGGCTTCCAGTTCCAGCGCTCGGTCAACCGGAACAGCACCGTCCGCAACACGACGTACATCGTGATCGCCCCGAGGAACGATCCTACGAAAAATTGGAGTTGTGTAAAAATTACCAGCCCGATCGTAATCAGGATGCCGATATAAAGCAGTTGCCGGAAAAAAGCGTTGTTTTTCCCTATCGTTCCGTCTGTCATAGCTCTAAGAATGGATATTGCGGATCACTCCGCAAATATTTCACCAATTTTTCGGTGAAAGCAAAAACAAAACGAAAAATCGGGACGATCCGGACGGAACGGCGATTCCGGGCGGCGGGGAATTACCCGGCCGCGACGGTCTCTCCGATCTCGTCGAGTTCGACCAGCTTGTTGACGATCGCATAGATGGTCAACCCGGCCGGACTGTGTATCCGCAATTTGCCGGCGATGTTGCGGCGGTGGGTAATCACGGTATGCGCCGACAGGCACAACCGCTCGGCGATCTGCTTGTTGGTCATCCCCTTCACCACGCAGACCACAACGTCTTTTTCCCGCGGACTCAGCAGGTCGCGCCGGGATTCGGGTTTTTCGTCCCGGTTGGCGAGACGGGACAGTTTGAGCCGGATCTGTTCGGCCGTATCGTACAGGGAGATCGTCTCGTCGTAGATCCTCAGCGACAGGGCGTCGGCCAGCGCACATTGCAGGGCCACGCATTTCATCGTCTCGCACCCCGATTCGTGCCGGATGCGCTGCAACGAAAAAAGCCCCGGCAACGCCGGATTCACGATCAGGATGTCGGGCTTCTGCCAGCAAAGCGACTTGACCAGTTGTTCGGGATCGGCGATCTCCACGACGCTCACATTCAGTCCGGGTAGCCGTTTCAGCACCGCAAGAAGACCGCTGCGGATAATCTGCGAAGACTCGGCTACGGCTATTTTCAACGAAACGCTCATCATTGCGAACCGTTTTTACGCTCCAGTTCCACGACCGCCGGAACGAACAGGTGGTCTTCGATCCGATTGTGCGAAGCCAGGTCGCGCTCGCACGAAAAAATATCGAACAACGCGCTGTTGAGTTCGTTGCTGCCGCTGCCCGGATAGTAGCGGATCAGGATGTTCTTCAACTCCGTCAGCCGGGCCTCCACCTGATCGTGCTGTCTCCGGAAAATATCGATCCTGTACCGTCCCTTCTTACGCCCTTCGAGCAAAGAACGGACATAAGGAAAAACTTTCTCTTCTTCGTAAAGCATGTGCCTGCGCACCTCAGCCGCATATTCATCGAAAAAACGGAGCACGGCGAACGAAACGTCGCCGTGATCGCTGCCGAGCGCATCGGCCAGTTCGCGGCGGATCACCGGCAGACGAAAATCCAGGAAATAGGCGTGCGAATTCTGCAAGTACCGTACGAGCGCTCCGACCGACAGCGGAGCATCGGCCGGAGCGGCTGATTCGTCCTCGTCCAACAGCAGGTTCACGACGGCCAGAAAAGTCGGCGTATCGACCCCGTTGTCCGCGCACACCTGCGCGATATCCTTGTCGCCGAACCCGAGCGAAATACCGAACCTGCTAACTACCAGAAGAATCGGATAGTTTTCACAGATCAGGTCGCCCATTTTGTCGGTTTCCTTATATTGACTGAGTCTGTACATGGCATGAGTCTTTTGACGGATGGGAGCATTCGGCGTAAAGATAGCGTTTTTCTCCGGAAACGCGAAGTCCGGCACGCCGCCTCCGCCGGTCATAGGGCGAACCGGCTCCGCTGCCGGCAAAAGCGTTCGCACTGCTGGATGATATCGTAACCGAGCATGGCCCCCAGCATGAAATCCTGCTCCGGGGTGAGCCGGTTCAGCGGCTTGTCGATAAAGGCCCGCACCGCATCCAAACAGGCGCGTTTTCCGAAATAAAGGTTCACTTTATTGTCCGTCACTTCCTGAATCAGGTACTCGATCCGCTGCCCCCGAAGCCGTTCTGCCACCAGCGCGGCGCAGGTCGGGCACATCGTGCAGAGCACCAGATTCCGAACTCCTTTCTTGAATTCGTAAATCTGGTGCATGAAGATTTTCAGTTCGCCGAAACGGACGTAATCCTGTTCGCTCATACCCCTTCCTCTTTCAGTACCGCGATCCATTGCTTCAGGTGTTCCGACGAAACGGCTTCCGAGTCCGCCTCGTCGATAGCCAATCCGACGAACTTTCCGTCCTCGCACACTTTCGAATCGGTAACGGAATAGTTCTGCGGCGCGTAGGCTCCGACGAACCGACATCCCGTCCCGGCGAGCTCCTCGCGCAGAATCCCGACGGCGTCGCAGAACGTATCGGGATACATGCTGCTGTCGCCGCATCCGAACAGTGCCACGCTCTTCCCGGACAGATCCTGCCCTTTGAGCCCTTCCAGAAAACCGAACCAATCGTCCTGCAACTCCCCGCATCCCCATGTGGAGGAGCCCAGCAGCAGGCAATCGTAACGCTGAACCGCATCCGCCGCCGCGCCGGCCACATCGTGCACGTCCGCCGCGGCGATTCCCAACTCCTCCGCGATGCGGCCGGCCAAAGAACCGGTAGTCCCGGTAGTGCTTCCGTAAAATATTCCTTTCATTTCCAAATTTGTTTTTCGTTTGATGCAAAAGTAGCAAACCGGCCCCGGCGGAAAAATACCCAGAAAAAGCGAAAAAAGAGAGCCCCGATACCTAAAACCGTCAACCGAGGTCCGTTCCTTGCATTACCAACGCCTTAGAAAAGAGTGCCGTAAAAAGGGCGTTTCGCAAAGTAACCGTTTCGTAACAATCGCTTAACGGGAGCGTAACAACAAACCCCTAATATTGCAACATCAATTTAACGACTAAAATTTCGAGAAGTGAAAAAATTGATTCTCATCGCATTGGCCGCCGTTCTGGCCGCCTGCGGACAATCTCCGAAAGGGAGCGGCCGGGAAAAACTGGCCGGCGCGGGCGCAACGTTCCCGCTGCCGTACTATAATCTTGCATTCAAGACCTATCGCGACAGCGTTCCGGCGGAAGTCTCCTACGGCGGTATCGGAAGCGGCGGCGGCATCCGCAGCCTGAAAGACCGGATCGTCGATTTCGCCGGCAGCGACGCCTACCTGACCGATGCGGAAATGGCCGCGATGCCCGACAGCGTGATCCACATCCCGACCTGCATGGGCGCCGTGGTAATGGCCTACAACCTGCCGGGCGTGGAAAAATTGAAACTGACCGGCGAACTGGTGGCCGATATCTACCTGGGTAAAATTACCCGCTGGAACGACGCCCGCATCCGCGGGATCAACCCCAGCGTACAGCTTCCCGATCTGGAGATCCATCCGGTATACCGTTCCGACGGCAGCGGCACGACTTTCGTATTCAGCGATTACCTGACAAAAGTAAGCCCCGCATGGAAAGAGACGATCGGGGCCGGCAAATCGCTCGAATGGCCGGCCGGCCTCGCCGCCAAAGGCAATCCCGGCATATCGGGGACAGTCAGCCAGACCGAAGGGGCCGTCGGCTACATCGGGTCGGAATACGCTTTTGCACAGCATATCAGCTACGCGAGCCTGCAAAACAAGGCGGGCCGCTTCATCGACCCGACCCTCGAAAGCATCTCGGCAGCGGCCGCGGGCGACCTGCCGACCGACACGCGTTGCATGATTACCGATCCGGACGCGGCGGACGCTTACCCGATCAGTTGCTTTACGTGGATTCTGCTGTACAAGGAACAAGGCTACGACAAGCGCACCCGCGAACAGAGCGAAGCCCTCGTCGACTTGCTCGGATGGATGCTCGGCAGCCAAGCGCAGGATCTGGCCGGCAAGGTCAATTACGCCCCGCTGCCGCAACAGGTGATCGACAACGGGCGCGCACAACTGGGCACAGTTACGTATAAAGGAGAAAAACTGCTGAAGTAATGATCCGCACAGCCGCACGCGACCGTATTTTCAAAGGACTGCTGCTGGCGGCGGCGGCCGCCATCATACTGATCTGCGGGGGAATGTTCTACTCGCTGATCAGCGGAGCGGCGCCGGCGTTCGACCATTTCGGCTTTTTCCGCTTCATCGCCTCGTCGGACTGGAACCCGAAGACCGGCTCCGAAAGCTACGGGGCGCTGCCGTTCATCGCGGGGACCGTGCTGACTTCGCTGCTGGCCATGCTGTTCTGCCTTCCGCTGTCGCTGCCGGTCGCCCTTTTCACCGGCGAATATTTCCGGGGCCGGCGGATCGCGAAAGTAATCGGTACGGTGATCGACCTGCTGGCCGGCATCCCGTCGATCGTCTACGGGCTGTGGGGATTCTACGTGATCCGGCCGGTGATCGTCGACCTGGGACTGTCGTCGCAGGGATTCGGCATCCTGACCGCATCGGTCGTACTGGCGATCATGGTGATCCCGTATGCCGCGTCGCTCAGTTCGGAGTTTATCTCGATGGTGTCGCGCGAACTGAAAGAAGGAGCGTACAGCCTCGGCGGAACGCGGCTCGACGTGATCCGCCGCGTCGTCTTTCCGGTCGCCGGGTCGGGTATTTTCGCCAGTTACGTGCTGGCGCTCGGGCGTGCGCTCGGCGAGACGATGGCCGTCACGATGCTGATCGGTAACACGAACCTGATTCCGACCGGCCTGACCGCCACCGGCAACACGATGGCCAGCGTCATCGCCAACCAGTTCGGCGAGGCCGACGGGCTGAAGCTCAGCTCGCTCGTCGCCATCGGGCTGCTGCTTTTCATTATCACCGCCGTAATCAACCTGATCGGGCGGCTCATTCTTCGTAAATTCCGATAACTATGACGATAACGGTTCCTAAATCGCGGACGCGGTTCCGCAAGGCGAAAGAACGGGCGTTCTTCTACGTGGTCTGCGGATTCTCGCTGCTCACGGCCGTCCCGCTGCTGCTGATCATCTGGGAAGTGGTGCGCAAGGGATACCGGCAGATCTCGCTGTCGTTCTTCACCGAGAACGCGCCGAGCACGCTGGACGCGATGCTGGCCAAAACGGCCGGCGAGTCGATCCCCGGAGGCATCGCGAACGGCATCCTCGGCACGCTGTCGATGACGCTGATCGCGGCGCTGATCGCGATCCCGTCGGGGATTCTCGCAGGAGTTTACCTGTCAGAAAAGCGTAAAACGGCGTTCGCAGGCATCGTACGTTTTCTGACCGAACTGCTGCAAGGCACCCCGTCGATCGTGATCGGGATCATCGCCTACGCCTGGATCGTCGTACCGCTGGGCAGTTACTCGATGCTGGCCGGCAGCGTGGCGCTTGCCGGAATCATGCTGCCGCTGATCGTCCGCTCGACCGAGGAGACGCTGAATATGCTGCCTTCACCGCTGAAAGAAGCCGGGCTGGCGCTCGGAGCGCCTTACCGCTCGGTCGTGATGCGTATTCTGGTGCCGTCGGCTTTCGGCGGGATGTTCACCGGCATCCTGCTGGCCGTATCGCGGGCGATGGGCGAAACCGCCCCGCTGATGCTGACCGCGCTGGGCTGCGCAACGCTGAACTTCGACCCGCTGCACCCCACTTCGGCCGTTCCGCTGCTGATCTGGGAGTTCTACAACGATCCGAACCTCGTCGACCTGATCTGGGGCTGCTCGCTGCTGCTGCTGATCCTGACGCTGGTGCTGAATATCATTGCCAAACGAATCGCTGCAAAATGGAAAATCTGAAACTGCAAATAAACGACCTGTCGGTCGCCTACACTCCGGAAAAACTGGCCGTGAAACACGTCACGACGGGCATCCTCGAACGGACGATCACGGCGATCATGGGCCCGTCGGGCTGCGGTAAAAGCACGCTGCTGCGGGCGATCAACCGTATGCACGAGCTCTATCCGGACATCCGCGTAACGGGCGAAATCCTGCTCGACGAACGAAATATATTCAAAATGAATCCGATGGAGGTGAGACGGATGGCCGGCATGGTGTTCCAGCGGCCGAACCCGTTCCCGACGATGAGCATTTACGACAACGTGCTGGCCGGATACAAGCTGAACGGCATCCGGTTGTCGAAAGCGCAGAAGGACGAGATCGTCGAAACGAGCCTTACGAGCGTCGGACTCTGGAGCGAAGTGCGCGATTCGCTGTTCCGCAAAGGAGGATTCCTCTCCGGCGGACAGCAGCAACGGCTGTGCATCGCCCGCGCGATCGCGCTGAAACCCGAAGTGCTGCTGATGGACGAACCGACCTCGGCGCTCGACCCGATCGCGACGCACCGCGTCGAAGAGCTGATGCTCGAACTGAAAAAAGAGTTCACGATCGTTATCGTAACGCACAATATGGCGCAGGCGGCGCGTATCTCGGACTACTCGCTGTTCATGTACCTCGGCGAGCTGGTCGAATCCGGCCGCACGCAAAACCTGTTCACCACACCGAAAGACAAACGGACCGAAGAGTACCTCTCCGGCCAGTTCGGATAAAAACACACCTATTATGAACCGATTGAAAGACACCGTTTTAAAACCGGTAGGCGACCAGTTCGACCGGCTGACCGAACTCATCCTGAGACAACTCTCCATCACCCGGCAACTGCTCGCGGGAAATTCGTCCGCCGAACTGCGCGACGAACTGAACCGCAACGAAAGCGCGATCGACGGCCTGGAAGTCTCGATCCGCGACGAAGTGGTCAACGTGATCGTACTGCACGCGCCGCGCGCCTCGAACCTGCGGATCATCATGGCCTGCTACGATACGACCTCGAATCTGGAGCGCATCGGCGACCTGATCCACAACGTCTACGAATTCACCGGCGGCACGGCCGTCAGCACCGGACTGTACCGCCGCAAAAGCGACGGACTGCTCAAAATGTTCGACCTGGCGGCGGATATGGTGAAAAACGTTATTTTTGCGATGAACTGCAGCGACGAACGGCTGGCGCGCGAAGTGATCCGCAGCGACGACCGCGTGGACGAATGGTGGCGGCGGATTTCCGGCGAGTTGAAAAGCACGGGAACCCAGCGGACGCTGACGGCCGAAGAGATGGAAGGGATGCTGTCGGTTTTCGGCATCGCGAACAACCTCGAACGCATCGGCGACCAGGCGACGAACATCGCCGAGGCGGTGATTTTCGTTACCGAAGGGAAAGACATCAAGCACACGGACAAAAACCTGTTGTAAAAATGGCAAAACGCGAGAAAATACTGGTCGTGGACGACGAACAGGATCTGTGCGAGATCCTGCGCTTCAACCTCGAATGCGAAGGGTTCGCCGTCGAAACGGCCGAATCGGCCGAGCAGGCCCTGAAAATGCTGCCGGACGGCTACGACCTGATCCTGCTGGACGTGATGATGGAAGGGATGTCGGGATTCCGGATGGCAGAAAAGGTGCGCAAGGAGCAGAAACTGCAAGTTCCGATCGTCTTCCTGACGGCCAAGGACACCGAAAACGACCTGCTCACCGGATTCAGCCTCGGAGGGGACGACTACATTCCGAAACCGTTCTCGATCAAGGAAGTGACGGCCCGCGTAAAGGCCGTGCTGAAACGGAGCGCCGCAGCGCCGGCCGATACGAACCGTACGATCGAACTGGGCGAACTGACGATCGATCCCGAAACCAAGAGCGCGACGCTCGGCAACGAACACATCCTGCTGACCAAAAAGGAGTTCGAAATCCTTATGACGCTGGCGCGGACTCCGAACAAGGTTTTTTCGCGGGAGGATATTCTCGAACGCGTCTGGAAAAAGGAGTCCTACGTGCTCGAACGCACCGTAGACGTGCACATCACACGGCTGCGCAAAAAACTGGGAACGTTCGGCGAACGCCTGACGAACCGTTCCGGATATGGATACTGCATCGAATTTTAACCCGATAACCGATACCGCCATGATGCGCCTGAGCTATCGAAAAAAACTGTTTTTTTACTTCCTGATCGTATTCGCCGTTTTCGCGGCGATCGTCGTCTTCGTCCAGCAAAACCGCGAACGAACCTTCAGAAACGACGAGTTCAAACGGGGAATGGACGTTTACGCGACGCTGATCTCGAAATACATCGCCGAAAACCATCTGACCGCTCCGGATTCGATGTCCCGGCTTGACAGCCTGCTGCCGCTGCTGCCCCGGGATCTGCGGATAAGCATCATCGACCGGCGCGGCAACGTGCTGTTCGACAACGGCTCCGACGGAAAACCGATCGTCGAGAACCACCTGTCGCGGCCCGAAATCGCCCAAGCGCTGATCCGCGGCGGCGGAAGCCACATTCGGCACTCGGCAACCACCGGAAAAACTTATTATTACTATGCGCGGCTGTTCGGCAACGATTTCGTCCGGGTGGCGCTGCCTTACGACAACGCGGCGAAACTGAGCCTGAAAGCGGACGATTTCTTTCTTTATTTCATGTTGCTGCTTTTCTTTGTCGCGCTGATCTCGTTGCTGTACCTGTCCGACCGTTTCGGCAAGGCGGTCAGCGGATTGCGCGACTTTCTGGTCTCGACCGAGAACAACCGTCCCGATTTCGACAAGGTCAGATTCCCGGATACCGAACTCGGCGAGATAGGCAACCGCATCGTCACCAATTACCGGCTGCTGCGCGAAAGCCGCAACCTGCTCGATACGGAACGTGAAAAACTGATCCGCCACTTCCACTATTCGGACGAGGGAATCTGCATCTTTTCGCCGGACGGAGACAAAATTTATGCGAACTCGCACTTCATACAGCACCTCAACACGATCCTCGACGAACCGACCTCCGACGCGACCGCAATTCTCCGGGCCAAAGATTTCGGCGACCTGCGCGAATTCCTGCAACGGCACCGGCCGGTCAACCCGCAGTCGGCCTCGATCCCGATCTACGAAACCAAGCTTACCCGGGAAGGCCGTCATTTCGCCGTCCGGCTGCTGATTTTCAACGACAACAGTTTCGAAATCACGCTCGATAACATCACCGCGCAGGAGAAAAACCGGCTGCTGAAACAGGAGATGACCAACAACATCGCGCACGAACTGAAAACCCCCGTCACCAGCATCCGGGGATACCTCGAAACCCTGCTGCAACAGCACGAGATCAGTCCGGACAAACAGCGCTTCTTTCTCGACCGGGCTTATACCCAGGCATTGAGACTGTCCGACCTGATCCGCGACGTCGCGCTGATCACCAAGATCGAAGAGGCGACCGACTTGTTCGAGCGCAAACCGGTCGACCTGAAACAGGTCGTCGAAGAGGTGATCGCCGACCATAAAAATACGCTGGACGCTCACCGCGTGCAGATCGTCGACCGCATCGGCCGCGGAACGACGGTCGAAGGAAACCACACGCTGCTTTACTCGATCTTCTGGAACCTGACCGACAATGCGGTCAATTACGCCGGCGAAGGCGTCACGATCACGATCGAGCAATACGCCGAGGACGACGATTTCTACTACTTCTCGTTCCACGACAACGGCTGCGGCGTACCGGAGGCCGATCTGGAAAAAATATTCGTCCGTTTCTACCGGGTCGACGAAGGTCGGAGTCGCAAAAACGGAGGATCGGGACTCGGACTGTCGATCGTCCGCAACTCGGTATTGTACCACAAAGGACGCATCTCGGCCAAAAACCGGAAAGAAGGGGGACTCGAATTCCTGTTCTCGCTGGCCAAAAAGAGCTGACCGAAACGCGCTTCCGCCAAACGCTCCCGTTGCGAAGAAACTGTTCGCAACGGGAGCGTTTTCATAAGATATATTCCGGCCGAATACGCCGGTTGCCGGACAGAGGTCGTCCGTCGAAAAAATTACCGCCGCGCGCCGAATTCCAGCCAATCGACCCGAACATCCCCGCTGCCGGGCTTCGTCTTCAGAAAGATATAGAACGCATCCTTCCCGTCGCGGGTTACGGAAGCCGGGGCTTCGACCTTCTTCCATTCGCCGTCGGTATTCGGCAGATCGACGGCGGCGATCAACTCCCCGTCCGCAGAGCCCCGGCGAATTTCGAGCGACCCGCCGGCGGCTTCGGTGCAGACGCTCATGCCGACTGTCGAAATTTCCGGTGAGAAATCCATAAAACGGTATCCGATCCACTGTCCCGGCTCGTTGTAAAAAGTGTACGGATAACCGACATACCGGAAAACATACGGATTGGCGGTCGGCTCGCGCCGCGTCACCAGCCTGCGGTCGTTACGGCCGCCCGAATAGACGACCCCGCTGGAGCTGCGGATCCGTTCGCCCGGTACGAAACAGCCCTTTACGCCGGACGAAGTCGGCTCGGCCCGCCGGATCGTCCCGTCATCGTCGAATTCGATCCGGTCGAGGCAGGCGGCACGGGTCAGACCGAGCTCCGACACCGGCATATGGTACGACACGTACCACTGTCCGTCGAACGGTTCGATCGAGCCGTGTATGTTTCCGGAAGCCGGATAATCGTAATTGGTAACGATCACGCCGCGGTAGGTATACGGGCCGAGCGGATTTTCGGCCGTCATATACCCCATCAGCGTCGGAACCGCGCCGTCGCGTTCGATATTGCCTTTATTCTGAATATAGATGTAATAGTAAATGCCGTTGCGTTTCCGCAGCGAAGGCCCTTCGAACGGCTCGTCGCCGACCGGCATATACTGCGTCACGTCGCGGCAGGTTTCGGGCATCACCCGCGAGTAGTCCGACGGGTCGAGCCGGCAGATAAAGAATTTCGGACTCGCCAGGTACACCTTGCCGTCATCGTCGACCAGTACGCCCGGATCGATCTGCGGGATGGGCTCGCCGTTCAGCGTTACGAGTCGGACGTTGCCGAAAGGCCCTGTCGGGCTCGTCCCCTCGGCGATATACACCGGCTGGCCGTTGCCGCAAAACAGCAGGTAATACTTGTCTTTTTCGGTCGGGCTTTTGAAGACGTCCGGCGCCCACAGCCGCCGCGTATTTCCGCGGATCTCCGCCGGAATACTGTCGATCGAGATGCTGACGCCCGCGTCCGTCCAGTGGATCAGGTCGTCGGAATAGATCACATGGTAGTCGGTCGAACAGAAATCCCGTTCGCCGTTCGGCAGAAAACCGTTCGTCACGTCCCGCGACCCGAAAATATACATCCGTCCGTCGAAAACGTGCGGCTCGCCGTCGGCGATAAACAGTCCCCACGTCGGCGGCAGGATCGGATTCTGTCCCTCGTAACCGACCGACACGATGCATTCGGCTTTCGAACCGGCCGCTGAAGCCGTAATTACGGCATCGCCTTTCGAAACGCCGGTCACCACGCCGCTCCGGGAAACCGTCGCCACCTTTTCATCGCTCGACGTCCACTGCACGCCGCCGGCAGGAGCCTCCGCCAGGCGGATTTTCATCTTATCCCCGCTGTCGATCATAAACGCCGCCTTGTCCAGACGGATTCCGCCGCCCGCAGCGCCGCTGCATACGCCCGCTCCGAAAACGAACGAAAAGAGCGTCAGCGACCACAAAAAAAACCTTTTCATAAACGATAGAATAACGTTAGAACGCCCGATGCGTCCGACCGGGTACTTTCAAATATAACTAAAAGAAATTTTTCCGGCAATTCCGCCGGCCGCCTTACCGCTCCGTTTTTACGCGAAGAACCCCGGTCGCAACACCCGCAACGGCCTCGGTTCAAAAGCGAAAAGGCCCGAGAAAGCAATATAGGTCTGATTCTTGCAACAGACCGGACGACGATTTCGGAAACCTGAAATACGGTAAGTCGCGCCGTTTGCCGGCTGCCGGCACATATTCCGGCCCGTTTGCGTAGAGCCCGGAAACACACAGATTCAAAGCATTCATTATAAATACATTGAACGATTTATCCACAAAAAAACAGCGTTGAAATTTGCAAGGTTCGTATTTATTCCTACATTTGCGGTATTAATAGATATATTAAATTAAACTATTAACACATGAAACAGACGGAAAAAACGGCGAAAAACGAAACCGAACCGATGGAACAGGCGATCCTGCGGGCGGCCGAACGGCTGTTCCTCGACAAAGGGTTCGCACTGACCTCAACGACCGAGATCGCCCGGGAAGCGGGCTGCAACCAGGCGCTCGTTCATTACTATTTCCGCACGAAAGAGAACCTTTTCGAGAAAATTTTCGAACAGAAAATACGGATGCTGATCTCGAACATATTTTCGATCGACCGGGAAGGCGGAACTTTCGAAGAGAAACTGCGGCGCAAAATCGAAGCGCATTTCGAAATCCTGAAAAAGAATCCGAAAATCCCCTTTCTGGTCATCAACGAGATCACGACGAACCCGGAACGGATCGCATCGCTGCGCGACAGCATCGGCGAACTGCCGCTGAGCGTTTACGCTACATTCGAACAAGATCTGCAAAAAGAGATCGCGCAGGGACGAGTCCGCGAAACCAATGCGCTCGACCTGATGTTCAGCGCGCTGTCGCTGAATCTCGCCACGTTCCTGGTCCGACCGGTACTGCAGAACATTCTCGGCCTGACGGACGAAGCGATGGACGGCTTCCTCGAGCACCGCAAAGAGGAGAACGTGAAAATCATCCTGCAAAGCCTCAAGCCGTAAAACATCGGAAAACCTTCACTTCACTCATGCATAAATTCAGTAAAACGATGAAAATAATCCGATCCATCCTGCTGCTGGCCGTCGGTTTCGGAACTTTGCCGGCACAGGCGCAACTGACCATCGACGCCTGCCAGCAGAAAGCGCAGGCCAACTATCCGCTCGTGGCCCAGTACGGACTGATCCGACAATCGGAACAGTACGACCTGGAAAACGCCAACAAAGGCTACCTGCCTCAGTTGTCGCTGTCGGCCAAAGCCTCTTACCAGACCGACGTGACGAAAATCCCGTTCTCGTTGCCGGGCATCGACATCCCGACCCTCAGCAAAGACCAGTATCAGGTCGTAGCCGAGGTGAACCAGGTAATCTGGGACGGCGGGAACATCCGTGCGAAAAAACAGAATGTCAAAGCGTCCGCCGAAGTCGACCTGCAACAGCAGCAGGTCGATATGTACGCGATCCGCGAACGGGTCAATTCGCTGTTCTTCGGCATTCTACTGACCGAGGAACAACTGGAACTGAACCGGCTGTACGACGAGGAGCTCGAACGCAACTACCGCAAAATAAGCAGCTTCATCGAGAACGGGGTCGCCAACCAAGCCGACCTCGACGCGGTGCAGGTCGAACAGCTCTCGAACCGACAGCAGCGCGTCTCGCTAGAAGCGACCAACCGCGCGTACCGGCAGATGCTGGGAGCCTTCATCGGCGAAAACGCCGACAGCGCCGAACTGATCTGCCCGGAAGTCGGAAGCGAGCCGGCGCCTACCGACGTGAACCGTCCGGAGCTGCGCCTGCTCGACGCCCGCAACACGCTGCTGGACGCCCAACTGAAACAGTTGAACGCCCGGAACCGCCCGACCCTCGGTCTGTTCGTACAGGGAGCCTACGGCAAACCGGGACTGAACATGCTGCAAGACAAATTCAAAGCATTCGCGATCGGCGGCGTGCGGTTTTCATGGAATTTCGGCAATTATTACACGCATAAAAGCGACGCGGCCAAGATAGACGTCGCGCGCAACGCGCTCCGCACACAACGCGAAACGTTCCTGTTCAATACGAACCAGCAGGTCGAATCCTCGCAAAGCGAACTCGAAAAATACCGCCGCACGCTCTCCGACGACGACCGGATCGTAGCGCTGCGCGACAATATCAAACGCGCGTCGGAGGCGAAGGTCGCGGAGGGCACGATGAGCGTTACCGACTACATGCAGGAAGTAACCAAAGCCGAAACGGCGCGGCAGAACCGCGCGTTGCACCGGATGCAACTGATCATGACGACATACAACCTGAAAAATATAACCAACAACTGATATGAAACGATTTCTGATTCTCGCGCTTTGCGCCGGGGCGACGGCCTGCGGCGGCAATAAAAACGGTTACGACGCCTCCGGGACGTTCGAGGCGACCGAAGTGATCGTATCCTCGGAAGCCAACGGACGAATTACTTCGTTCGGCGTGGAAGAAGGCCGGCGGCTCGCGGCCGGACAAACCGTCGGCACGGTCGACAGCGTCCAGCTCTACCTGAAAAAGCTGCAACTCCAAAAACAGCTCGGGGCGACGCGCAGCCGCACGTCCGACATCGGCAAACAGATCGCCGCCACGCAACAGCAGATCGCCACGCAGCAGCGCGAAAAACGGCGCGTCGAAAACCTGCTGAAAGCCGACGCCGCGAACACCAAACAACTGGACGATATCGACGCGCAGATCGCCGTACTCGAAAAACAGCTCGCAGCGCAGCTCTCGACGCTCGAAAACAGCAACCGCGGCGTCAACGAAGAGAGCTCGGCCATCGAAATCCAGGTGGCTCAGATCGAAGACCAGCTCGCCAAATGCCGCATCGTAAACCCGATCGACGGGACGGTACTGGTCAAATACGCCGAAACGGGCGAAGTGACCGCCCAAGGCAAACCGCTGTTCAAGATCGCCGACGTCGATCGCATGGAACTCCGCGCCTACATCACATCGGGCCAACTGACAGGCCTGAAACTCGGCGACAGGGTGCGCGTGTTCGCCGATTCGGGCGACAAAGGCAGCCGCGAATACGACGGCGAAGTGATCTGGATCTCGGACAAAGCCGAGTTCACGCCGAAAACGATCCAGACCCGCGACGAACGCGCGAACCTGGTCTATCCGGTCAAAATCGCCGTCCACAACGACGGCCTGCTGAAAATCGGCATGTACGCCGACGTCAAATTCTCCGAATAATGGCTTCCGCAGTAACCATACGCGACCTCACGAAAAGCTACGGGCGCATCGAAGCGCTGCGCGGAGTGAGCTTCGATGCGCAACGCGGCGAGATCTTCGGAATTATCGGCCCAGACGGGGCCGGCAAGACGACACTGTTCCGCATCCTGACGACGTTGCTGCTGCCCGACAGCGGCCGGGCGACGGTCGACGGACTCGACGTGGCGGCCGACTACAAACAGATCCGGCGGCGGGTCGGTTACATGCCGGGACGGTTCTCGCTGTACCAGGACATGAGCGTCGAAGAGAACCTGCGCTTTTTCGCAACGCTTTTCGGGACGACCATCGAGGCGAACTACGACCTGATCCGCGACATTTACAGTCAGATCGAACCGTTCCGCACGCGGCGGGCCGGAGCGCTTTCGGGCGGGATGAAGCAGAAACTAGCGCTCAGTTGCGCGCTGATCCACAAACCGTCGATATTGTTCCTCGACGAGCCGACGACCGGCGTCGACCCGGTATCGCGCAAGGAACTGTGGGAGATGCTCGCCAAACTGCGCTGCCAGGGCATCACGATCCTCGTATCGACGCCCTATATGGACGAGGCGTCGCGCTGCGACCGGATCGCGCTGATCCGCGGCGGCCGGTTCCTCGATATAGACACGCCGAAACGCATCATCGAAAAATTCGGAGAGCGGCTGTGGGCCGTATCGGGCGACCGGATGCCGGCCATGCTGAAAACGCTGCGCCGTCATCCGCAGATCACCTCAGCCTTCGCGTTCGGCGACACGCACCACGCGACGCCCGACGCGACGCTGACCGAAAAGCAACTGGCCGCTTACCTGACCGCGGAAGGATACCGCAATCTGCGGATCGAGGCGATCGAACCGGGTATCGAAGATTGTTACATGAAACTGGACCGTACCAATGAATGATAAAGTAATCGAAACGAAAGGACTGACCAAGCGGTTCGGCAGCTTCACGGCGGTCGACCACATCAGTTTCGAGGTCGGGCGCGGCGAGATCTTCGGATTCCTCGGCGCGAACGGCGCCGGCAAAACGACCGCAATGCGGATGCTGTGCGGCCTGAGCCGCCCGACCGAGGGCGGCGGTACGGTCGCCGGGTTCGACATCGTGCGCCAAAGCGAGCAGATCAAACGCAACATCGGCTACATGAGCCAGCGCTTTTCGCTGTACGAAGACCTGAAAGTGTGGGAAAACATCCGGCTGTTCGGCGGCATCTACGGCATGGGAAGCCGGCAGATCGCCGAAAAGACCGACCGGGTGCTGCGCCGGCTCGGATTCGCCGAAGAACGCAACACGCTGGTGAGCGCACTGCCGCTCGGCTGGAAGCAGAAACTGGCTTTCTCGGTAGCGATCTTCCACGAGCCGCGCATCGTCTTCCTCGACGAGCCGACCGGAGGGGTCGATCCGGCTACGCGGCGGCAGTTCTGGGAGCTGATCTACGACGCGTCGGAACGGGGCATCACGGTTTTCGTCACGACGCACTACATGGACGAGGCGGAGTACTGCAACCGCGTCTCGATCATGGTCGACGGGGCGATCCGGGCGCTGGATACTCCGGCCAACCTGAAACGAACTTTCGACGCGCCGAATATGGACGAGGTGTTCCACCGCCTCGCCCGCGAAGCTAAACGGGGAGAATAACGCCATGAAACAATTTCTGTCTTTCGTCTATAAAGAGTTCTGCCACATCCTGCGCGACAGCCGCACGGTGCTGATTCTGCTGGTAATGCCGATCGTGCAGATCATCCTGTTCGGATTCGCTATCTCGACAGACGTCAACAACGTCCGGCTGGCCGTCTACGACCCGTCGAACGATGACGCCACACGGCGGATCGTAGAGCGTTTCGACGCAAACCGCTACTTCTCGTTGGTCGAAACGCTCCGCACCCCGCAACAGATCGAGGAAGCGTTCCGTTCGAACCGGGCCGACCTCGCGCTGGTCTTCGAGGAGAATTTCCAACAAAACCTGCTGCACGGCGGAACGGGGAACGTCCAGTTGATCTGCGACGGAACCGACCCGAACACCGCGACGCTGGTGACAAGTTACGCATCGAACATCCTGGCCGCATACCAGGCCGAGCTTTCGGCCGGCACCCCCGCCCCGCTACAAATCGTTCCGGAAGTGAAACTGCTGTACAATCCGCAGATGAAAGGGGCGTACAACTTCGTGCCGGGCGTGATGGGTATGATCCTGATGCTGATCTGCGCGATGATGACGGCCATTTCGATCGTTCGCGAAAAAGAGCGCGGAACGATGGAAGTGCTGCTCGTGTCGCCGATGCGACCGATCTACATCATCCTCGCCAAAGCCGTCCCCTACCTCGCGCTGTCGGCCGTAAACCTGGCGACGATCATTCTCGTAGCGGTTTACATCCTGCAGGTTCCGGTAGCGGGCAGCCTGTTCTGGCTGTCGGTGATCTCACTGCTGTTCGTCATCACGGCACTGGCGCTCGGATTGCTGATCTCGACACTCGTCAAAACGCAGGTAGCCGCGATGCTCGCTTCGGGGATGGTGCTGATGATGCCCACCACGCTGCTCTCGGGCATGATGTTTCCGATCGAAAGTATGCCGGGCGTATTACAGGGACTGTCGGCCGTTATCCCGGCGCGCTGGTACATCGAAGCGGTCAAAAAAGTGATGATCGAAGGACTCGGCATCACCTACGCGCTCAAAGAGGTGGCGATCCTCAGCGCAATGGCCGTCGTGCTGGTCGTCGTAAGTCTTAAGAAATTCAAATACAGACTCGAATAGCCATGTTGAAATACCTGATCGAAAAAGAGTTCAAACAGATCCGCCGCAACTCGTTCCTGCCCCGGCTGATCTTGTTCATGCCGTGCCTGACAATGCTGGTACTGCCGTGGGCGGCCAGTATGGAGGTACGCAACATCAACCTGGCCGTCGTCGACAACGATCGCTCGGCCTACTCCGGGCGACTGACCGAAAAAGCCTCGGCGTCGGCCTATTTCAACCTCGTCGACGTCGCGTCCTCGTACGAAGAAGCGATGAAAGGCGTCGAATCGGGACAAACCGACATCATCCTCGAAATCCCGGAAAAATTCGAACGCAGGCTGACTACCGAAGGCGCCGCGCAGGTGCTCATTGCGGCCAATGCGGTCAACGGAACGAAGGGGGGGCTGGGCAGTTCGTACCTCACGGCCATCGTGAACGACTTCTCGGCCGACTTGCGCAACGAAACCGCCGCGCAGTCTCGGATTTCGGCCGCGCCGGCCGTTCGGATCACCCCGCAGTACAAGTTCAACCCGCATTTGAATTACCAAGTCTATATGGTTCCGGCGCTCATGGTAATGCTGCTGACGATCGTCTGCGGATTCATGCCGGCGCTGAACATCGTCAGCGAAAAAGAGATCGGGACGATCGAACAGATCAACGTGTCGCCGGTCGGCAAATTCCAGTTCATCCTCGCCAAGTTGATTCCGTATTGGGTAATCGGATTCGTCGTGCTGTCGATCAGTTTCGTATTGGCATGGCTCGTCTACGGGCTCGTACCGGCGGGCAACCTGCTGACGATCTACGCCGGGATGGCGCTGTACGTGCTGACCGTGTCGGGCCTCGGCCTGCTCGTATCGAACACTTCCGACACGATGCAGCAGGCAATGTTCGTGATGTTCTTTTTCATGATCGTGCTGATTCTGATGAGCGGACTGTTCACCCCGATCAGTAGCATGCCGGGCTGGGCGCAAAAGATCACGCTGTTCAATCCGCTGCGGTACTTCATCCAGATCATGCGAATGATTTACCTCAAAGGGAGCGGATTCGCCGATCTGCTGACGCAGTTCTCAGCGCTGGCCGTCTTCACGGTGACGATCAACTTATGGGCCGTGCTGAGCTACCGCAAAAACCGGTAAACAGAAAAGTCGGCCGACGCTTGCAGTTCCCTCGCGGATTGCTAAATTTGCAGGTATGAAACAGACATTCACCATAGCAGGCGTCGGGGAACTCCTGTGGGACCTGCTGCCTTCGGGCAAGCAACTGGGCGGAGCGACGCTCAACTTCGCATTCCATGCGGCGCAGTTCGGCTGCCGGTCGGCAGTCGTCAGCGCGGTCGGCAACGATCCGTATGGCCTCCAAATTCTCGAAAAGCTCCAGGAAGCTCAGCTCGGCACCGCATACGTACAGCAAAACGACTATCCGACCGGCACCGTCGACGTGCGGCTCGACGCGCGGGGCGTTCCGTCGTACACGATCCACAAGCCGGTAGCCTGGGATTTCATCGCATGGAACGAAGGACTCGAACGACTGGCTCCGCAGTTGGACGCCGTATGTTTCGGTACGCTCGGGCAACGCGGCGAAACGTCCGCCGCGACGATCCGAAAACTGCTGTCGCATGTGAATAAGCAGTGTCTCAAAGTGTTCGACATCAACCTGCGGCAGGATTTTTACAGCGAAGAGACCGTCCGCGCCTCGCTCGAACAGGCCGACATCCTGAAACTGAACGAGGACGAACTGCCCGTCGTGGCGGGGATGCTGTCGCTGCACGGGGATGCCGACAGCCAACTGGAACAACTCCGACAACGCTACGACCTGCGGTACATCGTCTACACGCTCGGCAGCCGGGGCAGCCGGGTGACGGCCCCGGACGACTTTTCCGTCATGGAAACTGCAAAGGTCGAAGTCGCCGACACGGTCGGCGCAGGCGACTCGTTCACCGCCGCCTTCGTCGCAGGCATCCTGCAGGGCCGGCCGCTACACGAAGCGCACCGTCGGGCGACCGAAACCGCCGCCTTCGTCTGTACTCAGGCAGGCGGCACGCCCGTGCTGCCCGATTCGCTGATATACTGACAAAACGAGATTTCCGACCGGAAATCCGAAAGGGGCCGCATCCGATCCGAATGCGGCCTCTTTCGGGTATCAGCGATCCGGGCCGAACGGCCCGCAAATCAATACAGATGGTCGCCCTCCTCTTGCAGTTCCTGTTCGGAGATGCGTTTACGGCCCATCGCGCGCCATACGTACCAGATGTACCCCGCCACGAACGGGACGAGTATCGACACGATCGCCATCACGTAAAGCGTGAACCGGCTCGAAGAACTGTTGTAGATCGTCAACGAACTCTGCAGGTCGGTGAGCGACGGATAATAGGCCGTATGGTTGTATCCGGCGGTCAGCAGCAGCGCGAGCACCGTCAGTACGGTTCCCGCTCCGGCAGGCCAAATCCCGCAGCGACACCCTCTGAAAATACCGACTCCGATACCCCATAGCACCCCGACCACGCCGGCCAGCAGTGCGACGAGCACCAGCGGCATGGCCAGCAGGTTGTGCAGGTATTTGTACGGCTCGACGGAAATCACGCCGGAGACGGGATCGACCGCTGCGCCTTCCGACAGCAGCAGCAACAGCAGAAACGGCAGGAAGAACAACAGGAAAAGCCCCGCATTCCACTTCAGGTAACGCCGCGATCGCGCGAAAATCGTTTCGTCGTCGATGCTGTTCATAAAATAGAGCAGGCCGAGCACCCGCGACAAGAACAGCACCGCCAAGCCGAGCAGGATGTTGCGCGGATCGGCCAGCGCATCCAACCCGTACCAGGAAGTGGACCAACGCGAAATCGTATTGAAACCTTCCAGATTGCCGAAGTTGGCGCGGTCGACCGTGAACGGAGCGCCGGTGAACAGCGTCGCCACGGCCGTTCCGAGTAGGAAGGCTCCGAGCACGCCGTTAATCAGCAGGAACCAGTTGTAAGTTTTCTCGCCAAGGAAATTGGACGGTTTGCGCCGGAATTCATAGGCTACCGCCTGGATTACGAAAACCAACAGGATCAACATCCACACGTAGAACGCGCCGCCGAAACTCGTGCTGTAAAACAGCGGGAACGATGCGAAGAACGCGCCGCCGAACGTGACCAGCGTCGTGAAAGTCAACTCCCATTTACGTCCCAGCGTGTTGACGATCAGGTTGCGTTCCGTATCGGTACGCCCGATCAGGTAGAGCATCCCTTGGCCGCCCTGCACGAACAGCAGAAACACCAGCAGCGCGCCGAGCAACGAAATGATAAACCACCAGTAGTGTTGCAGAAAAATATATACCGTATCCATAAAATCGCTCTTTTTTATTCCGTCAATTCGTTTTCGGCCGCCGTTTCCGCCGGTTTAGGCCCGATTTTGATCTGCCTGAACATGATCATCAGTTCGGCGATCAACAGCACCGTAAACAGTGCGAGGAAGATAAAGAAGGTCGCCTTGACCGGCCCCGGAGCGATATCCGACACCGACGCAGAAACAGGCAGCAAATCCTGGATCGTCCACGGCTGCCGACCGACCTCCGCGACGATCCATCCGGAAACCGAAGCCAAATAGGCCAGCGGAACCGACCACATCATCACGCGGAACCACCACCGCCTGTCGTACAGTTCCTTCCGGTACACGAAGAAAAGCACCCCGGCGAAAAACAGAATGAAATAGACGCCCAGCATGAACATAACGCGGAACGAATAGAACACCAGCGGCACATTCGGAATCACGTCCGTCTGATTTTTCAGGTATGCGTAACCGAGATATTTCAGTTCCCAGCTACAAAACCTGGCCCCCTCTTCCGTCTGAGGATCGAATCGGGCCTTGTAACGGGCTTTGGCGACCGCATCGCCCCCGGCCATGACCTCCCGATAATCTTCAATGGCCCGCACAGCCTCCCGCCCGGCTTCCATCTTCACGCCGACCGGAGTGATCAACGGATCGAAATTGCCGTATACAAGGTCATTAATGCCCGGGACATAGGCATCCGCATCCCGAAAACTCAGCAGCGACAGCATCTTGGGGATCTCCAGTTTGAAATAAAAAGCGCTTTCGTTGGACATGATCAGCTCCCGGTCGTTCACTTCCGGACGCAATATCCCGAACGCGACCAGTCCGGCTTCTTTCTTACCGTCGTAGAGCGCTTCCATCGCCGCCAGTTTCATCGGTTGCGTCCGGGCCACCTGTACGGCCGATCCGTCGCCGGTCATCGCCAACAATAGAGAAGCGGACAGGCCGAACCACGAAGCGATCGCCATGCTTTTGCGGGCCATCTTCCGCTCGCGTTTTTTCAACAGGAACCAGGCGCTGATACCGATAACCACCGCGGCGGCCACCACATAACCCGAAGTCACCGTATGAAAAAACTTGTTAATCGCCACCGGAGAAAACAGCACATCCCAGAACGAGGTCATCTCCTGGCGGGCCGTTTCGGGGTTGAAGGCCGTTCCGACCGGATACTGCATCCACGCGTTGGCCACCAGAATCCACAACGCCGACAGGTTCGCGCCGATGGCCGTCAGCCAGGTCGCCGTAAGGTGAAAACCTCTGGACACCTTATTCCAGCCGAAAAACATCACGGCGATGAACGTACTTTCCAGAAAAAAGGCCATAATTCCTTCGATTGCCAGCGGCGCTCCGAAAATATCGCCGACGAAATAGGAGTAATTCGACCAGTTCGTCCCGAACTCGAATTCGAGGATCAGTCCGGTGGCCACGCCGATCGCGAAATTGATCCCGAAAATGCGCATCCAAAACTTGACCGTCCGTTTCCAGAACGGATCGCCGGTACGGTAGTAAACGGTCTCCATGATGGCGCAGATGAAACCCAGCCCGAGGGTCAGCGGCACGAACAGCCAATGGTAGATGGCCGTCATCGCAAACTGGGCCCGCGACCAATCCACCACCTCCGCCAACTCATTTGCAGTAAGAATCATAATATCAATGATTTGTATTCAACAATCGTTCCATCATATACTCGCTCCGCTCCCGGTCGGTGTCGAATTTCCCCATCACGTCCGGGAAAAAGAACAGCCGCAGGATCGCGAACATGATAAACAGCTTGACGAGGATCACCGCCCACAATGTCCGCCCCAGGCTGGTCATCTCGCGAAAACCATCCCGGTAGAAACGGAAAATACGAACGAACACGTTGCGGCTCATGACGTCTTTGTCTATACGGTTTACCGAAAGTCAAATATATGAATTATTTCGAAATTTCCTATCTTTGTCCGGTAACAGCGAATAATCCAAATGAAAAAGATAAGAACCATCATATTCGACCTGGGCGGCGTACTGATCAATTACAGCATCGAAGCGACCGTCCGCAAATTCGAACAGATCGGCTGTATGAACGCCGCCGAATTCATCAATCCGTACAAACAGTCCGGCGTGCTGCTGCAACTCGAACGCGGGGAGATCCGCCCCGAAGATTTCCACGACGCGATCATCCGGGAAATCGGACGCCCGGTCGACCCGCAGGCGATCGACGACGCGCTGTGCAGTTTCCTGCTCGACCTGCCGCAGTACAAGCTCGACATGCTGCTCGACCTGCGCCGGCAGGGCTACCGGGTCTTCATGCTCAGCAATACGAACCCGATCATGATGCGCTTCATGATGGAACACCGCTTCAAACAACAGGGGCTGACCATCGACGCCTATTTCGACCGGTTGTTCCTCTCTTACCGGATGAAGCTGGTGAAACCGTATCCGGAGATTTACCGGAAAATGATCGACGAATCGGGTATCCTACCTGCCGAAAGCCTGTTCATCGACGACTCCGAAGCCAACATCCGAACGGCCGCTTCGCTGGGATTCAACACCTACCTGGCCGCACAGCACGAAGACTTCCGAAATCTGTTTTCGCAATACGAACCGTTTACCGAAAAATAAAAGTTATGAAAAAGCGCATTTCCCTTGCGGCGGTTGCCGTAGCGGCTGTCGCCTGCTCGTCCGCAGAAAAAACGCCGACAACGCCCGTTCTCACCGATAAGATCGTATTCTGCGAAGCCACGCTGCCGCTGGACGGCAAACTGCTGGTCGGCAGCTTCGGCTCCGACGAGTTCAATCCGCTGAACACCGAGGGTAAAGGCTATATCCTCGAATTCACCGACACGGTTTCGCGGGTGCTGATTCCGGCCGACGGCACGCTGTCGGCGCCCAAGGGACTGCTCGTAAAAGACGATTACCTGTTCATCGCCGACGTCGGCAAAATGGCGGTCTACAACCTCGCCGCGCCGAACGAGAAGCCGAAAATCGTTCCGTTCCCCGAAGGCGAACTGTTTGTCAACGACATGGCCCTGCACGGGAACACCCTTTACGTGACGGTGACCAACACCGGCAGCATCTACGCGCTGAACGTCGCCCGGCCGTCGCAGCTCGACACCGCGGGACTGAAACCCTACGTGACGGTACCCGGAGCGAACGGGATCGTCATCCGGGGCGACACGATGTATATCGCATCGTATCCGCCGGACGGCGTCACCACGCAGGATAACGTGATCTACCGCATCGACAACATATCCACTCCGGTAGCCACCAAGTTGTTCGACCGTCCGGGACAGTACGACGGCCTCGCGCTGAGCGGCGACGGGAGCCGCCTGTATTTCACCAATTGGGTCGATTCGGAAGTCGGCTATTACGATCTCGGAACGGGAAAGACCGAACTGTTGACTCCGGGCGTCGGAATCGAAGGGCCGGCCCGGCTGTCGACCGACGGCAAAAAACTGTACGTTCCCGATCTTCCGGGCAGTAAAGTAGTCGAGATAGACATCCGTTAACGATCTCCGTACGAAAAACGACGCAGGCATCCGGCATCCGCCGCGAAACGCCTGCGTTTTTTACGTTTGCGCTTTCCGGAACGAATGTTCCGGCCCGCCGGCCCGCAGAACCGTATCCCGCATATGAAACGGAAATTCCGCCGGCCGGAGAAAAGTCCGTTTTTAAATTTATTAAATTAATGCCGAAATATTTTTTGCATCAAAAACTTTTTTTTATACCTTTACACAACTATATGTATATAGGTTAAAGGCCTGATAGTTTCAACGACCCGACTTAACTTGCTAACTTTAAAACAAAACCTAAATATTTGAAACCATTATGGACAGAAGAGAATTCCTCAAGAAATCAATGTTGCTGACCGCCGGAGCCATGGTCGGCGGTTCCCTGTTTCCCGAAGCGACCCTGTCGGCCGCCCAAAGCGGAAGCGCCGCCGGGAAGAAAAAAACGATCGGGCTCCAGCTCTATTCGATCGGGGGCGATATGGGCAAAGACGCCGCCGGATCGTTGAAAAAAATATCGGACATGGGTTATTCGACCGCCGAAACCGCTTCATACGGAGACGGTAAATTCTACGGCCGCACGCCCGCCGAATTCCGCAAGATGGCCGAAGACGTCGGCATCCGGGTCACCGGAGCGCACCTCGGCCGCGGATACGACGCCGGATGGGAAGACTGGTGGAAGCAGGCTTGCGACGCGCAGGCTGCCGTCGGCGGCAAGTACATCGTACTGCCGGGCATCGATTTCGGGAAGACGGAAGCCGATCTGAAAAGAACCTGCGAATACTTCGACAAGGTGGGAGCCATCGCCAATGCCGCCGGCTTGAAATTCGGCTACCACAATCACGCCCACGAATTCAACAAACAGGACGGATACGTGATCGAGAACTACCTGCTCGAACATACCGATCCCGAGAAAGTGATGTTCGAACTGGACGTTTACTGGGCCAGCAAGGGCGGCGTCAACCCGTCGGCTTACATCCAGAAATACGCAGGGCGTTTCCCGCTGTTGCACATCAAGGACGACAATGTCATCGGAGCCAGCCAGACCATCGACTTCGAAGCGATCTTCAATGCCGCCTACAAACAGGGGCTCGAAGCTTACTACGTGGAGATCGAAGCCAACGACATCCCGCCGATGGAGTGCGCCGAAAAGAGCGCCGAATACCTCAGCGCAGCTAAATTCGTTAAATAACCGACATAACCAACCAAACTAAAACCTTTATATCTTATGGCAGAAAAAATATCCCGGAGAGACTTTTTGCGCACGAGCGCAGTCGGCCTGGCCGGACTGACCATCGTTCCGAGTTCCGTTTTCGGTAAAGCGGCCGGACAAACCGCCCCGAGCGACAAACTGAACATCGCGGCCGTCGGTATCGGCGGCATGGGCGCAGCCAACCTGTCGAACATGGAAACGGAGAACATCGTGGCCCTGTGCGACGTGGACTGGCAATATGCGAAAGGAACTTTCGACCGCTATTCGAAAGCCAAACGGTACTGGGATTACCGTAAGATGCTCGACGACATGGGCAAGAGCATCGACGCCGTGCTGGTGGCTACCGCCGACCACACCCACTGTATCGTCGCCGCCGAAGCCATGACCCTCGGCAAGCACGTTTACGTACAGAAACCGCTGACCCATTCGGTTTACGAATCGCGTCTGCTGACCAAACTGGCCAAGAAATACAAAGTAGCTACGCAGATGGGTAATCAGGGCGCGTCGGGAGCCGGCGTACGCCAGGTCTGCGACTGGATCTGGAACGGCGAGATCGGCGAAGTGACCCGCGTGGACACCTTCACCGACCGTCCGATCTGGCCGCAGGGGCTGATGCGCCCGAGCGAAGTGGATCAAATTCCCGAAACGCTGAACTGGGATCTGTTCATCGGACCGGCTCAGATGCGTCCGTACAACAAAATCTATACCCCGTGGAACTGGCGCGGTTGGTGGGATTTCGGCACCGGAGCCCTCGGCGACATGGCCTGCCACATCCTGCACCCGGTATTCAAAGGTCTGCAGTTGGGTTATCCCGACCGCGTACAGGGCAGTTCGACGGCCCTGCTGACCGATTGCGCCCCGAACGCCCAGATGGTGAAATACGTTTTCCCGGCCCGTGCGAAAAAAGAGAAAGTCAACATGCCCGAAGTGGAAGTAACCTGGTACGACGGCGGTCTGACCCCGCCGCGTCCGGCAGGCGTACCGGCAGGCAAATCGCTGAACGACAGCGGCGGCGGCGCTATCTTCTACGGAACGAAAGATACGCTGATCTGCGGTTGCTACGGCGTGAACCCGTGGCTGGTATCCGGCCGCAAACCGGAAGTTCCGAAGATGAACCGCGAAATCACCGCCAGCCACGAACAGGACTGGATCCGCGCCTGCAAAGAGAATCCTCAATCGCGCGTACAGACCTCGTCCGACTTCAGCGAAGCGGGTCCGTTCAACGAAATGGTCGTAATGGGCGTGCTGGCAGTACGTCTGCAGGGTCTGAACCGCGAACTGGAATGGGACGGCGAAAAGATGAAGTTCAAGAACATCGGCGCGAACGAAACGATGCAGATCATGATCGAAGACGGGTTCACGATCCACAACGGGCACCCGACCTTCAACAAACGCTACACCGATCCGTTCAACGCGAAAGAGTTTGCAGAACAGATGATCAAGCACAATTACCGCGACGGCTGGGAACTGCCGGCCATGCCCAAGTAATCAACGAATTATTAATTAATACACGAAGACAAGAAAATGAAACGATTAATGTGTGCTATCAGTTGCATGGCCGTTGCCGCAATGGCAGCTTCCTGCGTATCGAATCCGAATAAGAAAGCCGCGGCCGACAGCACGGCCACAGCCCAGACTGCCGATGTAGAAGAAGGCTTCGTTGCCATCTTCGACGGCAAAACGTTCGACGGATGGCGCGGCTACAACCGTACCGACGTGCCCTCGGCATGGACCATCGAAGACGGCTGCATCAAGATCAACGAGTCGGGCATGGGCGAAGCCGGTGCCAAGGACGGAGGCGATATCATTTTCGCCAACAAGAAGTTCAAGAACTTCGAACTGGCATTCGACTGGAAAGTCGATAAGGGAGCAAACAGCGGCGTTTTCTACCTGGCTCAGGAGATTCCGAACCAACCGATTTACATCTCCGCTCCGGAATACCAGGTGTTGGACAACGAGAACCATCCCGACGCCAAATTAGGCGTCGACGGCAACCGCCAGTCCGCTTCGCTGTACGACATGATCCCTGCGAAACCGCAGAACTCGAAACCGTTCGGCGAATGGAATACGGCCAAAATCCTCGTATATGACGGAACCGTGGCTCACTTCCAGAACGGCACGCAGGTCGTGGAATACCACTTGTGGACCCCGAAATGGAAAGAGATGCTCGACAACAGCAAATTCAGCAAGGACAAATGGCCGGAAGCCTACGAACTGCTGCTGAACTGCGGCGGTGAAAACCACGAAGGATACATCGGTCTGCAGGATCACGGCAACAACGTATGGTTCCGCAACATCCGCGTTAAGGAACTGTAAAATCGTCCGCAACCGGCGAAAATTCCGTCGGACTTCGCATATTCGAAAACCGGAACAGTATAGATTACTGTTCCGGTTTTTTATTCCGGTAATAAACAAACCGTTCCTATTTGCGGAAAATTATCGAAAAAGACACGGACGCCCCCTTTCCGCATTTTTTAAAATGCAAAAAAAATCATTACTTTGCTATATTAAACGATACTTTCTATCCGACTGATATCGCCGACAGACAGGAAGATACCGTTCATTGCTATTTTAACTCGGACGATAATGCGTATAAGAATATATCTGCTGCTGTGTATTGCGTTGTTGACAGGCGATTGCATACACGGCTCCGCTCGCTCGAAAGACGGTATCCTGGTCATCAGCTCCTATTCCCCGCTGAAAGAAAACGGCAACCACGTCATCGCGTCCCTGGTCGGCGCGCTCCGGGAAGAAACCGACAGGAACCTGTTCGTCGAATACATGGATTGTGAAAATTCGCCCGAACTGGCGGAGTGGAAATCATGGATGAACTCGATGTTCAGGGCGCACGACGAAACGCCCGAAGCGGTCGTGATCCTCGGCGGGGAAGCATGGACGACCTATCGGGAATGCGTCCCCGATACCTGGCGCGACGTTCCGGTCGTCCTGGGATTGGTAAAAAGAGGGTACATCGATTACGTAGCCCGGGAGAAAAAGAAAATAACCGATATACGGCAGATCTCCCCCATCGATTCGACGTTCGACGGTTTCCGGGTGACGGGTTATTATTACGCCGATTATTTCAACGAGAACATCGATTTTATCAAACGGTTGCAACCCGAGGTCACCCGCATCGCATTTTGCTATGACGACCGTTACGCGCACGATTTTTTCGAACCGTACCTGTCGCAACTGGTCGCCTCCCACCCGCCGCTCGAACTGGATTACCTGGTCGGCAGCCGGCTGTCGACCCAGGAACTGCTGAAAAGTATCTTCGCGATGGACAGCAGCTACGCGTTGCTGACCGGAGGATGGTACACCGACCGGAACCGTTACCCGCACGCCTATTCGATGCTTCACAACGAACTGACCCGACATTCGACAAAAAACATGTACCAACTGCAGGAGCAGGATCTGACGGAGGCCAACTACATCGGGGGCTACTTCGTTTCCGGCAAAGAACTCGGCCGGGACATCGCCGGACTGACCTACAGCGTACTGACCGAAGGGATCGAAAACAGCCCGGCATTCGGCCCCACCCCGTCGTCGCCCCGGCATCACGTCAATTACAAAACGCTCCTCAAAATGGGGATCGATCCGTCGCGGCTCCCCGCCGACACGGTACTGCACAACACCGACCCCACGCTGTTGGAGAGATATCCGGTCGAAGTCGCTCTCGTCTGCTGTCTATTGCTGCTACTGACCGCCAGCGCGATCTTCGCGCTGGTCTACCGCAGAAAACGCGAGCAACAATACAAAAAAAACTCGCAGAAGATGCAGCACCTGCTGGGATCGATGCCCAACATGGTCGTCATCTTCGACCGGGAGATGAACATCGTCGATATCCTCAATCCCGACCGGGTCATCATGCTCGGCAAGACGGTCGACGAACTGAAAGGCAACAACCTATACCGTCTGCAAGAAAACTTTCCGACATTTTCCGAAGCGGCGGACACATTGATTTCCCATGTAACTTCGACGGAAAAAACGAAACAGGCCCGCGATTTCAGTTACGAAGTCACCACGACCCGGAACAAAACGCTGTACTTCGAGGCCCGTTCCGTACCGTTCGAAGACCGCAAGGTGCTGCTTTTCGTCCACGATACGACGACACGGGTCGCGGCCGAGAAAAAAGCGGTCATGCTGAAAGATTTCCTGCAGTCGATTATCCACAGCCTTCCGGTCGGCGTATCCGTAAAGGACGCCAACGACCAATTCCGCTACCTGTTCTACAACAAAAAAGCGAACGACTTCTACAAAGAGGAGAAGGAGGTCAAGCTGGGTAAGAACGATTACGAACTAGACAGCCCGGTAGCCCGGCAATACCGCGAAGAGGACGAAAAAGCGCTGGAAAGCGAAACGCCGCTGGTGTTCGATCGGGTTATGTACGATAAAGAGACGAAATCCTACCGGTTCGGCGTCGCAACCAAATCGAGGCTGATCCGCGACGACGGTTCGCGGTATATCATCACGACCATCGCGGATATGACCGACCTGCATAAAAAGGAGACCGAACTGGACAACATCCGCAACGAACTCTCGATCGCCCTTGATGCGGGATCGCTGTCCGCATGGATTTACGATGTGGAGGAGGCGAAATTCATGTCGCTGTACAGCAACACGCTTTCCGACGGTTCGCCCAATCCGGACGTCATTCAACACATGGCGCATCCGGAAAGCCGCGCCGACCTCGACCAATTCATGGAAGCCCTGCTTTCGGGCAGGGAGCCGAAGCGCCGGGGCGTATTCCGTTTCATGCGCAACGGACAGTACGGATGGTACGAAACGTACGCCATCGCCCAGAAATCACCCCGTACGGGACGCGTCGTGCGGATCGTCGGAACCGAACGGAACATCAGCGACGAAATCGAGCAGCAACAGAAAAAAGAGGAGTCCCGGCTCCAATTGGAGCTGGCATTCGACGCCGCGGGCATTACGCCGTGGTCTTACGACGTCGAGAACGACGAATTTACCTCTCCGAGCGATAAATCGGTACTGTACGGACACCGGTATTCGTTGCAGGAAGCCGTGCAGGTGCTGATGCCCGACGACCGCAGGGCCTCTTTCCTCGAAGCGATCGGGCACCTGATCGACGGCACGACGCAGGCGATCGACGCCGTTTTCCTGTTCAAGCAGGCCTCCGGAAAGCAAGAGTGGTCTCAGATCGCCGCCAAAGCCTTCAAACGCGATTCGAACGGACGGGCCCGGAAAATCGTCGGAACCCGGAAGTACATCACCGAATCGTTCGAAGCGGAAAAAAAGTTGAAAGCCTACAACTTCAAATCGGATCTGGCAATCAAATCGAGCGGCATCGTCCAGTGGGATTACGACGTCCAGACCGGCATCATCTCTTCGCCGAACCAAAATGCATTCTTGCGCGACGGCCTGCCGATCGGAACTTATCTGAAACTGATCCACCCGGAAGATGCGAACCGCTTCAAAGAAGCCCTGCAAGGTATGATCGAGCGGGGAGACGAAACGATTCACCACCAAATCAGAATCAATATCCAACAGGAAGGCGGATATCGTTGGGCGGATATTCACGGCGTAGCTTTCGAACGCGACCCGAACGGACGGATCACCAAGATAACCGGGCTGCGGCGCGATATCACCGACCTGAAAAACATGACGCACGAGTTGATCGTTCTGCGCGACAGGGCCGAGGAAGCGAACCGTCTCAAAACGGCGTTCCTCGCCAACATGAGTCACGAGATACGCACTCCGCTGAACGCGATCGTCGGTTTTTCGAACCTGATCGCCCAAACGCGGAATCCCGAAGAGATCGCCGAATTCTGCAAAATTATCGAAACGAACAACGAACTGTTGCTGCAATTGATCAACGATATCCTCGACCTGTCGAAAATCGAAGCCGGACAGCTCGAGTTCGTCTACTCGGACATCGACATGAACGAACTGTTCCGGAACCTGGAGCAAATTTACCTTTTCCGACTCAAAGGAACGGTGCAATTGATCTGCAACCTGCCCGAACGAACGTTCGTCACCCATTCGGAAAGGAACCGGCTCACGCAGGTCGTGTCGAACTTCCTGAGCAACGCCTGTAAGTTCACGACGGAAGGATCGATCACGATGGGATACGAATGCTCCGACGGTCTCATCCGTTGTTTCGTCACGGATACGGGCAAGGGCATCGCCCCGGAAAATCTTCCTCACGTATTCGAACGGTTCGCCAAGTTCGACGCTTTCATTCAGGGAACGGGATTGGGGCTTTCTATCTGTAAAACGATCATCGACAAACTGGGAGGCGAAATCGGCGTCGAATCCGAGGAGGGAAAAGGGACGACTTTCTGGTTTACGATTCCGCCCCGGCCGCCCGAAGGCGGAGACCCGGAAACGATCGCGGATCTCTGACCGGTCAAAAATACGAACCCCGGCCGATTTTTCCGGCGGAACCGATTTATGGTATGAAAATAGCAGTTTTGCGACTGTAATGTTTCGGCGGCCCGGCCGCCCAACGAATAAACGACATAAAAAACAATACGATGGAAAAAATTGCCAAACGACTGACCGATCTGATCGGCAACACTCCGCTGCTCGAACTGAACCAATACGGCAGCAAACACGACCTTCCCGCCCGGATCATTGCAAAACTCGAATATTTCAATCCGGCCGGCAGCGTGAAAGACCGCATAGCGTTGGCCATGATCGACGACGCAGAGAAAAAAGGCCTGCTCAAACCGGGCAGCGTCATCATCGAGCCGACCAGCGGCAACACCGGAGTCGGCCTGGCGCTCGTCTCCGCCGTTCGCAAATACCGATTGATCCTGACGATGCCCGACACGATGAGCGTCGAACGCAGAAACCTGCTGAAAGCCCTTGGCGCGGAGATCGTCCTGACGCCAGGGGCCGAAGGCATGAAAGGAGCCATCGCAAAAGCCGAAGCGCTGAAAGCGGAGCATCCGGGGGCGATCATCCTGCAACAATTCGAAAACCCGGCCAATCCGGCTGTCCACGTCGCCACGACCGGCAAAGAGATCTGGCGCGACACGGACGGAAAGGTAGACCTGTTCGTCGCCGGAGTCGGAACGGGCGGAACCGTCAGCGGTGTCGGGAAAGCGTTGAAGAAGCACAATCCGGCCGTCCGGATCGTGGCGGTCGAACCGCAGGACTCACCGGTACTCTCCGGCGGAAAGCCCGGCCCGCACAAAATACAGGGCATCGGGGCCGGATTCGTCCCCAAAATTTACGATGCTGGCGTAGTGGATGAAATAATCCCCGTAAGCAACGACGATGCGATCCGCACCAGCCGCGAGCTGGCCGCCGAAGAAGGACTGCTCGTCGGCATATCGGCCGGAGCGGCGGCGGCGGCGGCGACGCAACTCGCTCTGCGGCCCGAAAACAAAGGGAAAAACATCGTCGTCCTGCTGCCGGACACCGGCGAACGCTACCTGTCGACCCTACTCTACGCATTCGACGAATATCCGCTGTAAAACACGGCTGACGCCGGCTCTGGCCAGGAGTTCGAAAAAAGATTCCGCCGCCTTTCCGGAACGCCTTAAAATTGATGTAACAGCCTAATAAATAGGGCTGTTACATTTTTTATAATAGGACGAGGTAACGAAAAAGCAACGGTTCTATTTTCCGTGTTTTGCTTTTGGATTCACACTATCAAACAACTGATAATAAGGCAATAAAACACTTCGAGAACAGCAAATTCTGGAGCTCTTCTATTCAGTTCAGACCTTAATCATATTTTTCTCCAATGCTTCCGGCTTTAGTAGCTTGCTGTGCAGTACCGATTTACAAACGACGAACAGTCTCTATGAAAAGTGTAGTTTATCATAAAACAGGTGAAAATTCCGCATCCGTCCAGTCATCTCCTCTCGGAGCGAAATAAACCTTCCATTATGTATTAAGTATCTACGATGATTTTTTGTTCGTTTTCATTTGTATTTGTTTTACGCAATAGCGTCAGTAAAACGTCAGTAATAAAAAAATAAGAATAAAAAAACAGGTTAGAAACCTAATCTAACCTGTTGATTTTTAACTTGTCGGGGTGAAAGGATTCGAACCTTCGACCACACGCCCCCCAGACGTGTACTCTAACCGGGCTGAGCTACACCCCGTAGCCGTAAAAGCAGTGCAAATGTAGCATAAAAAAGTCATTCTGCAAAACTTTTACACGTCATTTTCCACGGCAGGCGTTTTCAAACGTTCCACAAATAGATTAAAAGTCATTTCCCCCTTATCCGAGATCTCCACGGCTTCACTTCCCGACGCCGAACCGACCGGCCGTAGCGTAAATACGATATAGAAACGATGCTTTTATTTGTTCTGTCCGAATCCTTTTACCGATATCCTGACAGGCAGATCGTACCCCTCCGCAATCAAATCGGCCTCCTGCTCGAAGTGCCCCGGAACGACCGGGTGTACGCGCAAACGCACCGAAGCCGTATCGCCGGGAGCCAGCGGACGGGGACGCAGACTCACTACCGACAGGCAGCCGCAGGTCGTTTCGATCCGGTCGATCTGCAAAGGCTCCGTACCGGCGTTTCTGTAAACCACGTTAAACACGGTATCCCGGCTGATCGGGAACTTCCCCAAGTCGATCAACGTATCGGTTTCGATCTCCGGAGACGCGGACGCCGCACCGTTCCCGCATCCCGGCCAGCCCAGACACACCCCGGCAAGCCCCAAAAGAGAACATGCGATTTTCACCGTTTTCATCAGATACTGTCCAAAGGATAATAAACGATAACCGGATTGTCGTTCTCTTCGGTCGAATCAACGATCTCGCGGATCCGGGGATCGGAATAAATCGGGTCGTCGTCCATCTTCGCCCGGTCGATCCCCGCAATCTCGTAAGCGGGGATGCAACTTACCAACGCATTCTCGGTAGCCGTGCAAAAAGTTTTCCGCCCGGGATAAAACAGACTGCTCCCCCACGTCCCCGCCGGGGAGTAATGAATGGCCCGGCGGGTCTTCAGATCCCAAATCAGGTAATTGACGGCATGGAATGTAATCTCTTTCAATTCGTTATTCAAATAATACGTTCCTGTTCCTCGATAGATGTGATATTCCGCACAACCGAACTTCTCGGTCAACCAGACCCGTTCGATTCCGCTGGAATAACCTTTTTTTTGAGCCTTACTGACCACTTCCGGATAATAATCATAGGGACCGCCATCGTCAATCGCCTTTTGAGGGAACGCTTGTTTACCGGTCTGTATTACATACAAAGGGTCTACGCGTCCGTCGTGCCACGTGTATAATGTATCGTTCAGGACGGAAGTCATCAAGAACATACCGTTGTTTTTAGCCATCGACGGTTGCGCTACTCCGCATGACGTCGCACCTGTCACCCGATAAGGCAACGCATAATCCCGAAACGCGTAATTACCCGCCTTAAATACCCCGTATTCATTAGGATAATCCTGAGCATTCGTGAATAGTACGACCAGGTTCTGATCGTCGGCCAGAGACATATCCTTGATAAAATCCATCTCCTCGGCATAACCGACCTTTTCGAGCAATTTTCCATCGAAGCCGTAACGGAAAATCTTTTTACGCAAAATATCATATACGCCTATAAACTCGCCTTGACCGTCGACATAGAAAGCCCCCATACTCAACTGTTCTTGGGGACCTCTGCCGATCTGCCCGATCCGATTTCTAAATGCGCCGGTCGAATCGAAAACCAAAATACGTTTGTCATCCTGAACGACAATAAAGTTTTTATGGACGACAACCTTTTGGATTTGACCGATCAGACAATCGTCCGAGGTCTCTAATTTCACAAATCTCCATCTATCGGGAAGACTGTCTTTCAAAAACGGATTTTTTACCGGACAATCTTTCGTACGGAAGATCGTCACCCCGGAAAGAACCCGATCGTTCGGTTGACTACATCCTACTGCTAATAATATTAAAACCAATACGGCATACTTCACAATAACAATCTCTTTTAATTTAGAGTTTCCGACCAACTCGGTCATTCTTCAAAAAAACATGCGATTTTCACCGTTTTCATCAGATACTGTCCAAAGGATAATAAACGATAACCGGATTGTCGTTCTCTTCGGTCGAATCAACGATCTCGCGGATCCGGGAATCGGAATAAATCGGGTCGCCGTCCATCTTCGCCCGGTCGATCCCCGCAATCTCGTAAGCGGGGATGCAACTCACCAACTCATTTTCGGTAGCCGTGCAAAAATTTTTTTGGCCGGGATAAAACAAGTTGATGCCCCACGTCCCCGCCGGGGAGTAATGAATGGCCCGATGGGTCTTCAGATCCCAAATCAGATAATTGACGGCATGAAATATCATTTCGTGCAATTGGTTATTCATATAAAATGACCCTGTCCCTCGATAGATGTGATATTCCACACAACCGAACTTCTCGGTCAACCAGACCCGTTCAATTCCGCTGGAATAACCTTCCCGTTGGGCTTTGTCAACCACTTTCTGATAGCAGGTGTAAGGCCCTCCGTTATCTATCAGTTTCTGCGGAATCGTTTTTTTGCCTGTTTTAACCAACAGCGAAGGCACCAGTTTTCCCTGCGAAAAAGCGTACAGAGTATCCGACAAAACGGCTGTGACCATAAGAGTCGCGTCGTTTTTACCGAAAGAGGGTCTCGCCACGTCGGATGCTATTTCACTCATGACACGAAAAGGCAATGCGTAAGAACGGAACGCATAGTTCCGTTCTTTGAAAACCGCATATTCATTGGGATAATCATTGGCATTCCTGAATTGAACGACTACATGCTTATCGTCGGCTTTGCATAAATCCGCAATAAAATCCAACTCTTTATCGCAATCGACCTTCTCGATCAAATCGCCGTCGAAAGCATAACGGAAAATTTTGTGCAGCAAAGCATCGTAAATACCTACGAATTCCCGTTCTTTATCCACATAAAAAGCGTCGATACTCAACTGTTCTTTGGGGCCTCTTCCTTTTTGCCCGATCCGATTTCGGAATACTCCCGCGGAATCGAAGACGAAAACATGCTGATCATCCTGAATAAAGATAAGATCCTTACAAATAGCAACTTTTTTGATCTGCCCGATAAGGCAGCTATCGCTGGTTTCAAGCTTTACGAAACGCCATTTATGCGGAACGCTGTCTTTCAGAAAAGGATTTTTAACAGGACATTCTGCTACATCAATAACGCTGACCTCCAATAAGCCTGTTTTTACTGAATCATTACATCCGAGTAAAAACAGGCTCACGATGATAAGAAATTGTTTCATTAATTTATGAATTATAATTCCTGTATTACACTCAAATGTGATTTAGCACAGCAGTTATTGTCTTTAGAAGGACATATCCCATAACGCACTGTCTTAGTAACACCGACTTCTCCACCTCCAGAGATGGGAAAATCTATTCCTCCAATAGTAACGACAATTGTTCCACCTGTACTTAAGGAAGTAGTTACTCTCGTGGGCTCGGAATAATTTTCCACGGCATCACGCACGTATGTAAAGATATCACAATCATCCACCCCTTCATCTCCACTCAACGCTTCGACATTGGCAAGCAGCAGATCCGAAGAAGCGGAATTGCCCTCAAAATAAACGGTCGCAGAAAAAGCGACAACGCCGGCAGCCATAACGGCAAAGAGTAAATTCTTTTTCATTTTTGTAAAATTTAAGATTATTGAATAAGGTAAAATATCGTATTTATACTATCAAATATAGCATTGAAATATTTCTTGAACAATATTTTGTCAACAAAAATCGCATAAAAGGCTTTTTTCTATCAAGAAAAAAGCCTTTTATGCGATTTACACTCAGTCTCTTCGACGGAATATTTTTGACCCAACACCTAAAACGATACGAATCAACAACATACCGTTTTCAATCGCCGCTCACAAACATCGCCCGTTACACGATCTGCTGCGTCCGCTGGATAACCATGTCCTGCCACTCTTTGCAGAGCGTCGTGAAACGGGCCGACCATCCGGCTACGCGCACCGGTAGGTTCGGGTACTTCTCCGGGTGCATCTGCGCGTCGATCAGCGTCGCCGAATCGACTACGTCGATGTGCATGTAGAAACCGCCCTTCTCGCGGAACGTCTTGGCCAGCGCGACCAGCGCGGCGATCCCGTTCTCGTCCTTGACCGAATCGGGCAGGACTTTCAGTTCGACCGTAGCGCCGTTCGGACAGCGGGTGAAATCGAGTTTGCAGTACGAATTCAGCACGGCCGTCGGCCCCTTGCGGTCGCTGCCGGGCGTCGGCGAACAGTTCGTCGCCAGGATATCCCCGACGCGACTGCCTTCGGGCGTCGCCCGTCGCGCCATCCGCCAGTCGATCTCGCGGCCGAACGTACTGATCCCGCACGGACGTTTCAGTCCGTTGCGCTCCTTGACCCGGCCGACGATCGAGGTATAGTCGTCAAACACCCGTTTCATCATATCGTCGGCCTCGGCGTGGTCGTTGCCGTAGAACGTAAAACGGTTCTGCACCAGTCGCCGCAGGCCCTCGTTGCCCTCCCAGTTGTGACGAAGGATATTGACGAAATGGTTCAGCCCGATGTAATTTTCTTCGAAGACCAGCTTTTTCAGCACCAGCAGGCTGTTGGCCGTATCGCTGACTCCGCCGTAGTGGATGCCGTTGACCGTATATTTCGGGCCGCGCTCGTAATAACCGCGTCCCTTCTCGATGCATCCTTCGACGAACATCGACACCAGCGGATTGGGGTTGTTCGGATCGTTCCAACTGCCGTCCAGCGCTTTTTGCAGATTGTCGATCTCCCGGCCGAGTTCCGACGTAAAACGGCCGTAGACCGTTTCGAAATCGTCCGCTTCGAGCGGAACGTCCTTATCGAGGTTCAGTGCGCGGAACAACGGCTGCATCATGTCGCAAGGCGAATAGATGAACGCCGTCTTGCCCGGAATGATCGCTTCCCAGCAACCGTCGTTGGTAAACTCGCGGGCTTCTTCGAGCGGATAGCCGAACTGCACCAACCCGTCGATCACGGTATTCTCGTTGTACATCGAAACGATCCCGCCGCCGAAACGTTGCACCTCGGCAATCCGGCGGAACAGTTTCTCGGGCGTATGATCGCCGATACGCACGGCGATCGGATAATCGCTGATATGCAACTCTTCGACGACATCCAGGACGAGGTAGGTAATCGGATTGGTCACTTCGTTCCCGTCCTTGTCGATCCCGCCGAGGATAATGTTCTGATAGAACTGGGCATCCCCCGAACCGTTGAATTCGCCGATCCACTCGGTTCCTTTGATCCAAAAATGGGCGATCAGTTCGCGGGCTTCGTCCAGCGTGATCTTCCCTTTCTGCAGGTCGGCCTCCAGATAAGGCCACAACATCTGGTCGAAACGCCCGATCCCCGACCAGTTGCCCATCAACCGGTGAAAAGCGTACAGCGACCATAGCGACTGCACCGCTTCGCGGAAGTTACGCGGCGGATTCTCGGGGACGTTTTCGAGCGTATCGATGATATTCTGGTAAAACCGGCGTTCGCTGTCCGGCGCATTCCCTTTCATCTCCTTGAGCAGAGCGATGTTGCGCTGCTGCCACAGCGCAGCGGCATCGAGAGTCATCAGCATGGATTCGAGCAGGTCGGTTCCGTGCGAATCCAGCCCGCCCCGGCTCAGCCGTTCGTCGATCTCGGCCCGTAGCCCCTTATACCCCTGATGCAACACTTTGGCGAATCCGACGGTAGTATGGCTGACCGAGCCCATGTTCAGCGCCGGAATGCGGTGTTGCGCCGCTTCGCGCAGCGTGGCCGACCCGACGATCAGTTCGCCCGGCAGAATACGCAACGGAGCATTCCGCGCCACGCTCAGAGCCGCATAGCCGTATTTGCGGTTATTCGACAATTTTTCATCGCGCCCTTCGGGAAATTCCCAGTCGACGGTAGGCATGTTGCGGCCGTGCTGACCGGACAGCCCCATTTGCGCCAAGTGGTGCGTGATATCGCTGAGACGTTTCGGCGATTCGGGATGCCACGCCTGCCCCCAGTTATAGAGATGTTCGCCCGGTTCGGACAAGGCTTTCGCCGGCGCGCTTCCGGCAAACACTTTTTCATTGAGTCCCACAAACAGGGCGCACAATCCGAGCGACGAGCGTTTCAGAAATTCGCTTCGCGAAATGCGTTCTTGATTGTTCATCGTATTTCAGGTTTATAGGTTTTAGCGTCAATTCTTACGCGGCAATTCCCGCCCCCATTCAAACGCACACCGCCTTTTGGCGAAGTTAATAATTAAAATACGGAAATGCAATACATTATTCCGTCTCCGTCCGATCTTTTTCCGGGGCGGACCGCCCGTCTCCCACAGCTTCTTCCTGCACAGATCGCGCGGCCGGCCGCACTCCCGTCCCTGCCCCGCGACTTCTCCGGCCGAAAACGGAAAGCGGAGAAAACTTCCGCATGGAAATTTTCTCCGCTTTCGGTACAGGGAAACCGCCGGCCGTTATTTGACGGCGATCTCCTTCACCTTCTTCGCTTCGACGGCTTCCTGTTTTTTCGGAATGTCGATGGTCAGCACGCCGTTCTGCACTTTCGCGTCGATCTTATCTTTTTCGACGTTCTCCGGCAGGATCATCACCTGCTGGAAACGACTGTACGAAAATTCGCGACGCAGGTACCTGCCCTTCTTGTCCTCGTCCTTGTGTTCTTCTTTTTTCTCCATCGAAACGACCAACTGGTTATCGGCGTCGATTTTCACCGAAAAATCATCCTTGGTCATTCCCGGCGCAGCCAGTTCGACTTTATAATCCGTGTCCGATTCGATGATGTTGATGGCCGGCGAAGCGCTGTTGGCTTTTTCGATCCATTCGTTCCCGAAGAAATCGTTGAAAATTCCCGGTAACCAATTCTGAGATTTTTTTACAGGCATCATAGTTTTGTCCTCCCAAATATTTTAAATTATTAAACATTCTTTTAAACCTTACCCGGGCTCTCTCTTCCCGGTTCCGGAAAGAAAATACTCAAAATATATGCCACGCATACCAAACAAAAAGCCACAGGACGCTGCCCGAACGGCTATGTCCTGTGACTCTGTAAATTAAAAAAAACGAATGCCCGGCGCCGGAATCCAAACAAGTTGTCAACTTGTCACGCATCTATGAAAAAATGTCCGGAACAATGTCATTTTTTCACTGACAATCAACTAATTGCCAACAACATCATGTCATACAAATCAAATCCCCGTAATTTTTTTAATCTCACTCAGTTTATTGAGCGCTTCGAGCGGCGTCAGCGAATTGATATCCAGCCCCCGGATCTCGTCCCGGATTTGCTTGAGCACCGGATCGTCCAACTGGAACATACTGAGCTGTATGCCGTTGCTTCCATACTGGGCGACCGTGGGAGCTTTCTTCTTATTGTCCTTGAGCTTGCCCCGGTGGGCCGACTCCATATCGTTCAGTATCCGGGCTGCCCGCTCGGTCACCTGCCCCGGCATCCCGGCCATTTTCGCCACATGGATACCGAACGAGTGCTCCGTACCGCCGCGCACCAGTTTCCGCAGGAAGATCACCTTGCGGTTCACCTCTTTGACCGACACGTTGTAGTTTTTCACCCGTTCGTACAACTCTTCCATCTCGTTCAGTTCGTGATAGTGCGTCGCGAACAGCGTCTTCGCCCGCGCCGTCGGATGCTGGTGAATGTACTCGACCATCGCCCAGGCGATCGAGATCCCGTCGTAGGTACTCGTCCCGCGTCCGATCTCGTCGAGCAGCACCAGGCTGCGCTCCGAAATATTATTCAGGATGCTGGCCGACTCGAGCATCTCGACCATGAACGTCGATTCGCCCTGCGAAATGTTGTCCGAAGCGCCCACCCGCGTGAAGATCTTGTCCACGATCCCGATACGGGCCTCTTTCGCCGGCACGTAGCATCCCATCTGCGCCATCAGTACGATCAGCGCCGTCTGCCGCAGCAACGCCGACTTACCGGACATGTTGGGGCCGGTAATGATGATGATCTGCTGCGACGAGTCGTCGAGCAGCACGTCGTTCGGAACGTACTCCTCGCCCACTTTCATCAGCGTCTCGATCACCGGGTGACGCCCTTCGCGGATGTCGAGAACCGACGAATCGTTGACATCGGGCCGGCAATAGTTCCGTTCGACGGCCAGCGACGCGAATGACAGCAGGCAGTCGATCCGCGCGATCGCCGAAGCGTTTACCTGGATCTGCGCGGTATACTGCGCCAGTTCGGCCAGCAGCGCCGCAAACAACTCCTGCTCAAGCACCAGGATACGGCTCTCGGCTCCGAGAATCTTCTCCTCGTACTCCTTGAGTTCCGACGTGATATAGCGTTCGGCTCCGGTCAGCGTCTGCTTGCGTATCCACGATTGCGGCACCTTGTCCTTGTGGGTATTGCGCACTTCGATGTAGTAACCGAACACGTTGTTGAAGCTGATCTTCAGCGACGGGATGCCGGTCGCTTCGCTCTCGCGCTGCTGGATACCGGCGAGAATCTCTTTACCGTGCGCCGCGACGTTACGCAGGTCGTCCAGCTCGATGTTGACGCCCGAAGCGATGACGCCCCCCTTCTGGATCTGGTTCGACGGATCGGGATAGACCTCCCGCTCGATCCGGTCGCGCACCTGCAGGCACAGGTCGAGCTTGTCGGCCAGCTCCCGCAACGGCTCCGCCCCGGAGCGTTCCAGCGTATTTTTGATCTTTTCGACGGCAAAAAGGGCATTTTTGAGCTGCACCACCTCGCGCGGGGTCACCCTCCCTACGGCGATCCGCGAGATGATCCGTTCCAGATCTCCGACCACGCCGACGGCTCCGGCAAGCGTTTCGCGCAGCGCGGCGTCGCCGATAAACAGCGACACGATGTCCAGCCGGCGGTTGATCTGCCGCAGATCCTTCAGCGGCAGCGATATCCAGCGACGCAACATCCGCGCGCCCATCGGCGACGAAGTCCGGTCGAGCACATCGAACAGCGAACGGCCCTCCTCGCCGCCGTTGGCCGAAAACAGTTCGAGATTCCGAATCGAAAACTTGTCGATCCACACGAAGCGGTCCTCGTCGATCCGCGCGATGGACGATATGTGTTTGGTATCGCGGTGCTCGGTAAATTCGAGGTAATAAAGAATGGCTCCTGCCGCCACGATGGCTTCCGGCATCCGGTCGATGCCGAATCCCTTCAGCGAAGCGGTGCCGAACTGGGTTTGCAACTTCTCCCTGCCGGCATCTTCGGCGAACATCCACGGGTCGAGCCGGTAGGTATAGTACCGCGATCCGAAAGCTTCCGTAAATTCGGCTTCGCACCCTTTCTGGTAAATGATCTCTTTCGGCGACAGGTTGGCCAACAGTTTGTCGACATACTTGTCGTCGCCTTCGGCCGCATAAAATTCGCCGGTCGAAATATCCAGAAACGCCACGCCGGTGCGCTTCTTACCGAAAAAAACCGATGCGAGAAAAGTATTTTCCTTGCAGTTCAACACGTTGTCGCTATACGACACGCCCGGCGTAACCAATTCGATCACGCCGCGCTTGACGATCTTCTTCGTGGTTTTCGGGTCCTCGAGCTGCTCGCAAATCGCTACCCGTTCGCCGGCGCGCACCAATTTCGGCAGGTAGGTGTCGATGGCATGGTACGGAAACCCGGCCAGTTCGACGAACGAAGCCGAGCCGTTGGCCCGGCGCGTCAACGTAATGCCCAGTATCCGGCTGGCCCGGATCGCATCCTCGCCGAAAGTTTCATAAAAATCGCCCACCCGGAACAGCAGGATGGCGTCGCCGTGCACCGCTTTCACGCCGTAGTACTGTTTCATCAGCGGCGTCTCGACGTATTTGGTCTCTTTGGTTTTCTCTTTTGCCAAGGTTCTTCTATATTTTATTGGATCGATCGGACGGTAAAATTAGCTATTTTCCGTCAAAAAATCGCTCGTCGAAATTGATAAAGTACAATTTTTCGGTCGCCCGTGTGATCGCCGTATAGAGCCACCGCAGCAGGTCGCGACTGATCTGTTCGTCGCCGAACAGCATTTTATCGACGAAAACGCAGCGCCACTGCCCGCCCTGCGCCTTGTGACACGTCACCGCATAGGCGAACTTCACTTGCATCGCATTGAAGTAAGGATTCTCGCGCACCTGTTTATAGCGCTTCGCCTTCGACGGAACGTCGGCGTAATCCTCCGCTACCGCGAAAAACAACCGGCTGCCCTGCTCGCGCGTCAGCGACGGAGAATCGCTGCCGAGCGTGTCGAGCAAAATCTTACACTCCAGTTCCAGATCGTCGTAATCCGGGAACGACAACCGGGCCTGCGCGAAACGGAACCCGTAAAAATCTTCGAACTTGCGGATGCGTCTCAGCAGCGCGGTATCCCCGTTGGCGATAAAATCGACGCTGCACTCCTCCTCGCGTCCGGTATAGTGGTAATTGTTTTTGACCACCATCAGCATATCGCCCGAACCGATCTCTTCCTCGGCGAACAGTACGTGCCGGCGGATCGCCTCGTTAAAACGGTTGGCCCGTTTATTCGACCGCGTGATGACGATCGTCTCTTCCATGCCGTACCTGTCGTAAGCGCCCTGGATCGCCTCAAGGATATCCCCGCCGTCGACGGCCTCCACATCGTCGAACGAAGTGTCGAAAAGCGGAATATCGATAATCCCGGCTTCCAGCATACACCTCACGAGCGTTGCATTGAACAGAATGCCGGAATCGGCCTCCTGCCGCACCACGTCGTCCAGCAGAGCGGCTTCGGCCGTCCCGTACACGCTCATTTTCTGCGGATCGAGCGCCGGACTGCCGTCGTGACCCACCGGGGGCAACTGCGCGCTGTCGCCGACGACGATCAGCCGGCAGTCGCAGCCCTTGCGGATGTAGGCGATCAGGTCTTCGAGCAACTGCCCGGAGCCGAATATCGAACCGTCGGACGAATAATTGGACAGCATCGACGCCTCGTCGACGATAAATACGGCCCCCTTCTCTTTATTATAGTCGAGCGAAAAGGAAGCGTCCTCGGAAGCCAGCGATTTCTGCCGGTAAATCTTCTTATGGATGGTGTAGGCTTTCGCTCCGGCGTAACGGCTCATCACCTTGGCAGCCCGCCCCGTAGGCGCCAGCAGGATCGTCCTGACCCGAAGTCCGGACAAAGTTTTCACCAACGCGGCGATCAGCGAAGTCTTTCCCGTTCCGGCGTATCCGTTCAGGATAAAAATCCGATCCTGCGCATCGCCGCAGAGGAACCCGCCGAGGCGATCGATCGCATTTTTCTGCGCGGGAGTTGGCTCGAATGCGAAATTCTCGTAAATTTGGGAGGCGATATGTTCTGCTAACATGGGCGTTATTGAGTTGCGGACGACACAACGGCCGGAGTATCCGGACTTTCGGACAACGGCCGGCCGACCGTTACAAATTTACGTCAATATTTCCGGGGTTGAAAACGATTTTTCCGGATTTATTCCGGCGGCACAGTCGAAAACCGGTATTTTAAAACGATGAAATTACACGAACGATGGAAACGACCGACGCGCCCGACAGGCTGCTGATCCAGTTTTCGGACGGAAGGTTCGCCTTCTGCCCGGTGTCCGGCGGAAAGATCGGAACGCTGGCGTCCTGCCCGCTGCCGCACGGCGAAGAACAGGCCGACGCGCTGCGGTCGCTGCTGCGACAGAAAGCGCTGCAATGCCCGGAAGGCGGGGCGACCGTATTGTACGACACCGACCGGGTTTGCCTGATCCCGGCCGAATATTACCGGGAGGAAGACGCCGAGCGGTACATGACCCTGTCCGGCATTCCAGGCGAAGCGGAACGCCGCACGGTCGCCACCGCGCCGCGCGACGGGAAGATCGCGCTGATAAGCATCGCACGCACAATATACGACTGCCTGCATTCGGCTTACGGAGATCGGCTCGCTTATACGCATCCGCTGCTCGAAAGCGCTGTCCGGCACGCCCGGAAACCGCTGCTTGCGGCGGCGCTGACCCGCAGCTTCGTTCACCTGTCGGCCTACGACGGGGAGCTGTTATTCGCCGAAACCCTGCCGCGCCACAGCGATGCCGACCTGCTTTATTACCTCGGCGCCCTGACAAAAATATATGCCGGAACGAATTTCCGGATCGAAATTTCCGGGACGGACGCCCCTCAACTGCGCCGCGCCGCGGCCCGTTATTTCCGCCGTACGCGGCTTTTCCGCCCGTCCGTAAACCGATCCGTCGCAGGCAGCGAAAACGTATGCGACTTCACCCATCTGATCCGTCTGAACCATGAGAATCATTAGCGGCATCCACCGGGGCCGGGTTATCCAGCCTCCCAAGAACTTGCGCGCGCGGCCTACCACCGATTTCGCCAAGGAGAACCTTTTCAACGTACTGAACAGCCACCTGGAGATCGAAGGACTCGACGTACTGGATCTTTTTTCGGGAACCGGTTCGATCAGCTACGAATTCGCCTCGCGCGGAGCGGCTTCCGTCGTATCGGTCGAAATCAACGCCGTGCACCACCAATATATCCGCAACACGGCCAAAAGTTTCGGTTTTACGAATATCCATCCGGTAAAAGCCAATGCGTTTCTTTACCTGAAAAGCTGCGCCAAACAGTTCGACATCATCTTCGCCGATCCGCCTTACGACATCGAAGGGAGCGAGACGATCCCCGCCGCCGTCTTCGACCGGCACCTGCTCAGGGAGGGGGGATGGCTGATCCTGGAGCACTCTAAGAACCTGGATGTAAGCCGTTATCCGGGCTTCGCGGAGAGCCGCAGTTACGGGAGCGTACATTTTTCGATTTTCAAACGCGACTGACGGCTGGCTGAAAAATTCCTGATTTTTTTCGAAAAATTTTGGAGAATCGAAAAATTACATTACATTTGCAACGCAATCAGGGAACAAGATTGCACATCAGTACGGTGTGGTAGTTCAGCTGGTTAGAATGCCTGCCTGTCACGCAGGAGGTCGCGAGTTCGAGTCTCGTCCATACCGCAAAAAGTGTCCTTACGGGGCGCTTTTTGTTTTTATTTCTGTCGTAAATATTCTGACATAGAGTTTTAAAGACAAGTTACGACTCCCTAAATTCCCGGCTCCGCAAAAAGGAAGAATCCCTGTAAAATCATTATAATTTGTTTCTGATTTCTACTTAGAAGCCTAAAACCGCGAAGAGGAATCCAGCAGTGGATTCCTCTTCGCAACAGATATCAACGACGCATCGCTATTCGCCGGCAGCGGGAGCCGCCATTTGCGTAGCGACGCTTTTGCTACGCTCGATGGATTGCAGCGCCAGGTAATTGTCCCCGTATTTTTCGAGGTTATCGATCTCCGTTTCGTACTGGTCGAGGTGCACCTCTTCCTCGCCGACCAGGGCTTCGAACATTTTCTTGGTCACCGAATCGGCGTTCGCCCCGCACTCGTTGGCCCAGTTGTTATAATCGTCCACGCTGCCGGTTTCCATTTCAGCCGCTTTTTTCAGCATCTCCTTCACGCAGTGGATTTTTTCGACCGAACCGGACGGGGTCATCTCCACCTCTCCTTTGAGGAACAGAATCCGTTCGGCCAGGCGTTCCACATGCAGCATTTCGTGGATCGCAGTGCGTTTGAACAGATTGGAAAGCAGGTCGTACCCGTAATCGTCGCAACGGAAGTGAAAATACATATACTGGTTTACAGCCAACAGTTCGTCGGACACGGCTTTGTTCAGCAATTCGATGCTTTTTTCTTTTTTACTCATAATCAATAATTTTTACATTGAAACATAATTCTAAAAGTACGGGTTTCCCATCAGAATAACAAATTTTTCAGCACTTTTAACGTCCGGAACGATCCGTTTCCGTCAAAAACCTCCGAAATACGCATTTTACGCCTTCCGCATCCGGAAATATTCCGAAAAATACAGATGCAAAAAACCTGAGACGGACTCTTCGGAAAAAATCCGGGTACAAAAAAAACGGAATGGGCGGACGGTTTATCCGATAATTTTTTTTACCTTTATCCTTATCTATCGAACATTCGAACCCTTAATGAACCGAACTATGAATACCCGTACTTTCCGTTTCGCGCACGGCGCCGACCGCACTGCGCGATTAATTTTGTCGCTCTGCACCGTCCTGTGGCTGTCGTCCTGCTCGCAGCGCGAAGGACTGCAAATCACGGCCAATGTTCAACAAATCGACATGGGACGCACCGTGCAGATCGAAGCGAGCTACACGCCTTCGCAGGGCGATTCCGTCCGGGAAGTGATTCTGATGCCATACGTCAACGGACGCAGGTGGGGATCGCACGAATTTCCGGACAGCAACGGCAGGGCGCTGTTGCTGCTGCCGTTGCCAAACGTCGGCACGGCCGAAATCGAGGTGGTGGCCGTACCGCGCGACACGTCGCTGTGGTGCGGGCTGAAAGATTACAGGCCCTACCTGACCGGCAGGCCGATGCCGAACGCCGGACTGCATTCCAATAAAATCGACGTCGACGTCCGCCGCCGCGACATTCCGCAGCGACCGGAACATCCGACCGCATTCGTATCGCAATGGGAGCCGTGGTTCGCTCCGGGCAGCATGTGGACGACGGCTCAGGCCGTTCCGCTGGTCGGCTTTTACGACTTTACCGATCCCGACGTGATCCGTCAGCACCTGCTGTGGCTGATGGATTCGGGCGCCGACGCCGTGTTGTTCGACTGGTCGAACCATATCTGGGATTGCAAGCACTGGGACGAACGCGGCGACGGAGTGAACGCCATCGTGCACAACACCGAACTGGCGCTCGAAGTGATGGCCGACATGCGCGACGAGGGTCTTCCCGTTCCGCAGGCGATCATCATGCCGGGCCTGAGCAACGGCCCCCCGGCGACGATGGAAGCGCTGAACGAAGAGCTGAACTGGATCTACCAATACATGGTGCGCAATCCCCGTTTCAAAGGATTGTGGTACGAATACGACGGAAAACCGTTGACCGTCATTCTGGATACGGGAGCCATGGGCGTCAAGGAGGGCAAGACCGAAACGGCCTTCCGCGTTCCGTTTTTCAAGCAGACGCTCGGATGGACGGCCGAACAGATCGACGACCTGCGCCGACGAAATCCTCCGGTAGACAGCTCGCGCTTTACGATCCGCTGGATGTCGTCGCAAAACCAACTGACCGGACACGATAAGTTGGGGTATTGGAGCTGGATGGACGGTTCGCTGAAACCGACCGTGACCTATAAAGGGGACGTGGCCGAATGCACGACGGTCAATCCGGCCTGTTTCGCCGAAAACGGCTGGAAGGCGCCCGAAGCATGGGGCCGCCGGGACGGATGGACATACCTCGAATCGTTCAAAACCGCCCTCGAACACCGTCCGCGCATGGTAATGTTGCACCAATTCAACGAATTTACCGGTCAGGGATCGCACGGGTACGGGCCGGACAAGGATATTTTCGTGGACAGTTACAGCGTCGAATACAGCGACGATTACGAACCGGTATCGCTGACGGCCCCCGGATTCCGCGGCGACAACGGCGGATGGGGTTTCTATTACCTGAACCTGACCCGGGCGCTGGTCGATATCTACAACGGGCAGGCGGACGATGTTACCGTCATGGCCGTAGCGCCCGTTCACTGTAAGGACGGGAAAATATCGGTACACTGGACGACCGTCGGCGTGCAGCCCGAAAGTTTCACCGTAGCCATCGACGGGCAGACGGTCGAGACGGCGGCGGGCGGAACGGGCGTTTCGCTCTCCAGCGAAGGACTGACCCCGGGCGACCACCTGCTGACCGTTACGGCCAACGGAGTCGGCACCCGCTACGCGCTGTCCCCTTACGATCTGGATACGCCGTCCGCGGAACCGATGCCCGTAGAAGTAAGCAAAAAATTCAGGGTCGAATAGACACGAACGGCGCGCGGCTTTCGTCGTATCGGCTTTTTTTGTATTTTTGCGGGTAACTTTGAACCTGGGATGAAAAAGATATTGCTGTTTATCGTTTGCTGGATAGTGGCCGCGGCTACCGTTCAGGCACAAAATCAAACGCAGAAATCGACGAGCATCGTCACGATCGGCGGAGAGAGCTACTACGTACACACCGTAAAACCGGGAGACACGTTCTACTCGCTCTGTAAAGTGTACGACACCGACGAAGACTCCATCCGGGCGAGCAACCCGCACGTCGCCGACGGTCTGCAGGCCGACCAGGTAATCAAGATCCCGGTCGTCAAAGCGTCCGAGAAACCGCTTTCCGACCGTAAAAGGAAACGTCTGTTCGATATCCATACCGTCAACCAGGGCGAAACCGCCTACTCGATCGCCAAACGCTACGGCGTAGGACTCGACGTACTGATGGAAGACAACGAAGGTTTCGACCCGGCGCACCTGTCGATCGGCCAGCAAATCAACATCCGCAAGGCGAGCCAGGGCAAAAGCGACACCGAAGAGATCGAGGAGCAGATCGAATCCTACAAAGACGCGCTGAACAGCGTATCCGACCGTTTCACCCACCACGTCGTGGAAAAAGGCGAAACGCTCTATTCGCTCGGCAAACGCTTCGGTCTGCCGGTCGATTCGATCGCGGCCTACAACGAACCGATCCTGAAAGACGGACTGAAAGAGGGAAGCATCCTGCGTGTCCCGATCCCGCAGCAAGGAACCGACCGACCGGTACGGGATTCCCTGCCGCAGCATCCGGGAACGGAACCGGCAACGGAAAGCGCATCGATCAGGCCGGTCGACGTAACCGGCGTCATTAAAGTGGCCATGTTGCTCCCGCTGAAAGGAGCCGGCGTGTCGGGACGCCAGTTCCTGGAATTTTACCAGGGAGCGCTGCTGGCCCTCGAAGAACTGAAAACCTCGGGCATTTCGGTCAAAGTCGACCTGTTCAATACCGGCAAATCGGCCGCCGAAACAGCCGAAATCCTGCAACAGCCCGAACTGCAAAACGCCAACCTGATCATCGGCCCGGTCTACGACGAATGTTTTCCGCCGGTCGCGGCATTCGCCGCACAGCACGGCATTCCGGTCGTATCGCCGCTGGCCGTCGTGGAAAGCGTCGACAGTCCGTTGCTGTTCCAGGCCGCGCCGGGGCCTTCGGTCAAGAACGACAAGCTGCGTAACGAATTCGCGGGAGACAAAAATGTCATCGTGATTTCTGCGACCGGTAACGATTCGGAATTCGCGGCCGAGATACAGCCGTTGATCCCGCAGGGAGCGCACCGCTTCAACTATGTCAAAGGCATGGGCGGAACGGCCCTCGAAGGGTTGCTCAGCGGAGAAAAAGAAAACGTGATCGTCGTGCTGGCTTCGGATGAAACGAATATCGACGGAATTCTGGCTTACGTCAGTTCGGTGCAAAACAGCCTGACTTCGCGAAGCATTAAGAATCCGGCGATCCGGGTTATCGGGAGTTCGCGCTGGGCCCGGCTGCAGAATATCGAAAGAAACCTGTTCTTCAAGCTGAACCTGCGCTATGTCACCTCTTATCATGCAGACCGGGGCAACGAACGGGTACTCAATTTCGACCGCCGTTACGTATCGGCTTTCAATTCGCTTCCGAGCCTGTACGCATACCGGGGGTACGACATCGCGAAACTTTTCATCGGCGGCATCAAAATGCACGGGGCCGACTTCGCGTCGTTCCTGAACCGTGCCGAACTGCCGCTGCTGCAAACGCCCTATCGCTTCGTTCAGAAAAGCCCCGGACACAAATACGAGAACGACGAGTGGGCGCTCGTTTGCTACAATAACAATTACACGATCGAAGTCAAATAGTTTGTCGGCGAACTAAAGCGATCCCCGGACAGTACCGACAAATCGCCCATCCGCCGAGGGCCCCTCGGCGGATGGGCGATTTGTCGGATTATTGTGCTATCTTTGGCGATCAATCAAACCAATCGTATCATGCGCATCACACTCCTGCTGCTCTCCGCCTTGCTGATCTGCTCCTGTTCCCGGCAAGCGGATCCCTGGCAAACCGGCCGCGTCGTAATCGCCGGCAAAATTCGTCATTTCGACGAACATCCCGACCGTAAGGACATCGGATTCGGATTCAACGGCCTGCTGAAACAGAGCGGCCAGAATACGCTGAAAGTATCGGCGGACGCAGAAGGCGCCTTTCGCATGGAAACCCTGCTGGGCTACCCGCAGGAAGTGCTGATGAACTACCGGCAGACCCACCGCCTGTGCCTCGCTCCGGGCGACAGCCTCTACATCGAACTCGACGCCCGCATCTGGAACGATACGATCCGCGACGGAACAGTTCCGGAGTCTGTCATCACGTTCGCCGGAAACGAACGCGCGGCGGCGCTGAACCGGGATATGGCCGATCTACAGCAATATTACCAACCGCTGCGGCTGAAATACACGGGTGAAAACAGCATGGAACAGGCCATCCGCAAATATTCGCCGGAAGAGTTCGAAACCTTCGCCGATAGCAAAGAGCGGGAATACCGCGACGTATGGAACCGGTTCCGCAAAGAGCACCGTCCCGTCAAAGAGCTGAACGCATGGGTGGAAGACATGCTGCGATACGGAACGTGGCAGGCAAAATTGACTTACGCCAACATTTGTCAGGTGATCAAACAGCAAAATCCGGAAGCCCAGGCGCCGGAACTGCCGAAGAATTTCATTCGCTTTGTAAAAAGCTACGATCCCGACGATAACCGGATCGTCACGATGGAGCACGCCGCCTTCCTGGATATGTACAATCAATACCTGCTTGAGTCGATCTACCGCGAAATGGACGACAATCCGGCAATCAAATCCGACGACGACGCGCTGCAATTCCTGCAAAAGCGTCTGGGAGAGAAAACGTCTGGATTCACCGAAGAGTTGATCCGCTGCCGGTTTTACCTCGAGATGCTGCCCAACGCACCGACCGATATCCTGAACAGATACATCGCGCCGGAACAATTCGCCAACGCCTACATGCGCGAAAAAATGCAGGCCGCCAACGACGAACTGAACGCTGTGTTGAACAGAGAACCCGCCGAAGGAACGCAACTGATCGAACCCGACTCGACGATCCGCGGGAACCTGTTCGAATCGATCGTCGCCGACCACGCGGGCAAGGTCGTTTACGTCGATTTCTGGGCACCGTGGTGCGGACCGTGCATGGCCGAAATGCCGTTCTCGCTGGAACTACAGCAACACTACCAGAATAAGAACGTCGTTTTCGTATTCCTCTGCGGACAATGCCCGAACGATCAGTGGCGCAGGACGGTTCTCGCCGAAAAGCTGACCGGAATCCACTACAAGCCGACTTCGGAGCAGATCAACGAACTTTATACGCAATTCGGAATCGAAGGAATTCCGCACTATATGCTAGTCGACAGGAATGGGAAAATCGTTTCCCACAACGCACCGCGTCCCAGCGAGAAGGACCGGATCGTCGAAGAAATCGATAAACTGTTGTAAAACCAGCCCCCATCGCAGCGATGAGAAAACTGATTATCCTGCTGATCCTGGCCTGTCTGAACGGGCCGTTCGCCGCCGCGCAGAATCCCGAACCGGTAGCGCTGAGCGACAGCAGTTCATGGTGCATGGTATTGATACCCGATCCGCAAACCTACACCAAATTCGATTACAACCACCCGACGTTCGAACTGATGATGCACTGGATCAAGCAGAACAAGCGACGTCTGAACATCCGGCTGGTGCTCTGCACCGGCGACCTGGTCGAACAGAACCAACGTACCGTACCGGACGGAGTAAACGGCAACCTGCCCTCGGACAAACAGTGGCAGTTCGTCTCGGATGCGTTCGGCATCCTCGACGACGTGGTACCGTACATCTTGTGCACCGGTAACCACGATCACGGTTTCGACCGGGCCGAGAACCGTTACAGCCAACTGAACTCGTTCTTCCCCGCCAACCGGAAGAGCCTGTACACCGGCCTGTTGAAAGGTATGTTCAAAAACGAAGCGGGCATCCCGACGCTCGAAAACGCCTGGTACGAATTCCAGGCGCCCGGCGGCGACCGGTTTCTGATCGTCTCGCTGGAATTCAATCCGCGGGCAGCCGTCGTAGCGGAAGCCAAAGCGCTGGCAAACAAGCCCGAATACAGCGAACACAAAGTCATATACCTGACACATAGTTACATGGACTCAAAAGGCAGGCGGATCGAAAAAGAAGGTTACAAAATAACGGACGTAACCTGCGGGAAAGCCCTGTGGGAAAAACTGATCGAACCGTCGGCCAATTCGTCGATGGTACTTTGCGGCCACGTGGTAGACGAAATGTCGCACCGGGGCCACGTAGGTTTCCGTACGGATAAGAACCGGGCCGGGCGCACGGTCAACCAGATGATGTTCAACGCGCAGGCCGAAGGGGGCGGCTGGCACGGCAACGGGGGCGACGGCTGGCTACGGATACTCGAATTCCATCCGGACGGCAAAACGGTGACCGTTCACACGTTCTCGCCGCTGTTCGCCGTCTCGCCGTCGACGGTCGGCCTGTCGCTGCGCACGGAACCTTACGACCATTTTTCGTTCTCGCTCGAATAAGCCCGGCCGCAGCTTCCGGCAAAACGGCCTTACCCGGAATGTAAAAGCCCGTCTCGTCATCGAACGCCTTTAGATTAATGTAACAGTCTAATAAATAGGGACGTTACATTTTTTGTAATAGGACGAGGTAACGAAACGGCAACGATTCTATTTCTGCCTTTTGCTCATCCGTCCAGTCATCTCCTCTCAGAGCGAAATAAACATTGGCAAGACAACAAACCGCAAAGATAACAACGACCTGCCAACCCGCGTCAATGATAAGGCATTAACCGGAATCGACCTTTCTCCAGAGTAAGGCTCATCTTTGTCATCCTCGCTCAGGAAATCCTTATCGCCTGCCCCTGTATGAACTCGCAAAAATGTCAAGCCCATATCAGGTCGAAGCGCCCTGTCTTTCCCTGAAAAAATTGGCTCATAAACTGTAAAGATTATAAATTTGAATAGCTAAGACATCAGAGTATGGAATAAATCCGAGCTTGCATTGGTCTTCGAGACCGGGAGCAATGTTCCGCCCCCATACTCTTTACATCAGAATCCGGATGGTTCGTTGGGCTTTAACGAAGCTGAGCAGAAAAAAGAAAACTGGAGCCATTGGAACAAAGCATGTTCGACGGGAAATATGAAACCTACGAGATAAAAAACAGGTAGATGCCTTTTGAAAGAAGATATATGACTAATCCGATACAAACACTCCCTTGTAATACAATGAAAAGCAACCAATAACAAAAAACGCCAGCGGCCCACCTGAAAGGACAACAATAAATTAGTCACAACTAAAAACGCTGTTTGAAAATGGGTATTTTAAAATCAGCGTAGACGGCAAACATACTCGCCGGAAAGCATCTCTCCCCGTTCGAATGGTCGGAAAACGGCGGCTACGTTATCGCCAAATCCTGCGAATACATCCGGGTCAAGCACTATCTGGAAGACATCTGTCGCAAGTGAAAGAACACTATATAGTCATAAATGCAAAAAGCTTATAAAACCCGTAGATTTTATAAGCTTTAATAAGATGGGAACAACCGTATGATTATTGATTTTTTATCATATTATGATCTTGGACGGCACCGACTTCGGTCGAAATTTCGCCCTAGCCTCCGGCCGTAGCGTTGACGCCAGTCTGTATCTTGACAAAATCGATAAAATCAAGACGAATCGGTTTTCCGTCGCAGGTAACGGCATCGCTTATTCTCAGGCGACTAGCAACCCAGCCTGCATTTGGATTCCCATCGTTGACAAACATATCGATCAGGCTGTAATTATCAACATACCCCCAGCCTAAATCCCTGCTCTCCCAGTATCCTGAAGTAGATGACTGCTCTGTAGCCGATGGCAGGCGAAAGCCGACCAACGTATAACTTTCGGTATCGATCCAACGCGGATATAACGTAGGCGGATAATGACTGTGAATGTAGTCTACTTTACCGGTATTGCCTAAATTATCTTACCATATAATCGGCTCGTAGATTCTTCCTTTACAGTAGGTTACAGCGTAATCCCGGACATATCCTTCCGCCTCGTAAAGACTTCCCTTAAGTTCGCACCAAGTGTCGTTTGGCTCTCCATCGCCATTTTCATCCTGCATCACCCATACGATACCGGGCTCAGACCAACCCGGAAACTGATTCCCTTTAATCGCCAGGTCGTATGCGCCGCTATTTTCGACGCTATGATCGAATCCGACCATCAGATATCCGCCCCAAGCACCGAGTGACGCTCCGAATTCGGTTGAACCGGGATGGTCGTAGATGAAAGCATTGACCGCCGCTTGGTTCGCAAAAGGGATTACGGTTTCACTATTACCGCGATTGACGTGTTGGGCTGGCGCCAGAAGGAAAAAATAACCATGATCCGCCGTAGCCTTACTGGTAGCGGTAATCGGCCTGGGCTGAACCGGAGGATAAACATTAACCGTAAACGTCTTTTTTCGCTCGATATACTGGTTTTTCATCGTAACAGTTACCGGATGTGTCCCCTGTGTTTCTGGTTTGTAGGCAAACAGGCACTCATGCCCGGTTTGCACAATCTCATCACTGCCGTCTACCTGCCATGAATAGGTGGCATCGAAAGCATTCTTAATCCAATAAGAGCGTATAAAAGCCGTACGTCCAATCGTTAAGTTGAATGTTTCTGTTTCCCACATCCATTCGAACGGCATCTCTTCCGAAGTGCAGACCTTGACATTGAATTTTAACACCCCTTCACCGTCAGCATTTTTAGCAATAAGCACCACTTCATACATACCGATTTTCGACGAGTTGAATATGAAATCTTTTTGATCACTTTTTTTCTCTCCGTACACCGTCCACGTATATTCGGTGTTTTCGGAATTGATTACCTCGGGTTTGAGTTCCAGATCGACGCCTACAGGAACAATATACCCTTCTTCCGGAACCGCCAGTAAAATTTTTGGGGAAAGCAAAGACACTATATCCACCTGTATCTCCAATTCGTCCGAGCCGTAATCTGTCGTAATCGAAAAGTCAATATAGAATGTGAAAGAATCATTCCCGGCTTCGTAAGTATATGTTTTATCGCGGCCCACTGTCTTCCCATCAATTCGCCAGAAGTACACGGCATCGTTACCGGCATACTCGACGATCGGTTCAATTGTAATCGATTGGCCGGTTTTTCAAAAAAAGCACATGTCCACTAATTTGGGTTACAGTACGAACCAAAAAACTCAGAAATGTGGGCTAATTTAGGAATGTAGAACTCCAGGTAAATCAGTAATTATCTTAAAATGAACGGAAGGGACAGATGAGAGTGAATTTTCCACATTACCAACTATTCCGTAGATTTTTAGAAGAAAACGGTACAAATAATGGTATTTTCAAGTTCGAATGTGTATTTTCGCAAACATATTCACCTAATAAATAGGTCAACTAAGAGCAAAATATTTATCATTCAACTATAACGTAGTCGAAGGCGATGAATCAAAAGGATACTCTTTCATATCTACGTCTGACTAAATCTGTTAAAGCGTTTTGTGACGAAGTTTTTTATTAGTATGATAACTAAATATCACGCGAAGTATTACGCAAACTTGCTTACACAAAAAGCTGTGGGCGGTGAACTATCTTCAATCTCGCAATCACTAATGAGTGCGTCTGTTGACATCAATCCACATCAGATTGATGCAGCACTCTTTGCATTCAAATCACCACTATCCAAAGGTATCGTTTTAGCTGATGAAGTCGGTTTAGGAAAGACTATCGAGGCAGGTTTGGTCATTTGCCAATATTGGGCTATAGGCAAACGAAAGATTATAATTGTTTGTCCTGCTGCATTAAGAAAACAATGGAGTACAGAATTGATAGATAAATTTGGTATTGACAATATTATCCTTGACACCAAGAACTACAATGAAGCCATCAAGAACGGCAGATCTCCATATTCAAAGAATAAGGCAATTATTTGTTCCTATAATTTTGTGGCTCGTAAAAAGGATGAAATATTGATGCATGGTTTCGATATATCAATCATTGATGAAGCTCACAAACTGAGAAATGTTTATCGCCAATCAAGCAAAACATCTCATGCAGTTCGTGATGCTCTCACAACAACAAAGAAGTTGTTGCTTACAGCTACACCCTTCCAAAACTCATTACTGGAGCTTTATGGTTTGACAAGCATAATTGATGATCATATTTTTGGTAGCGAGAAATCATTTAGAAGTGAATACGGTTCTGGAGAAAATAATACCGACCTTCGTGCACGATTGTCTACGATGTATAAACGTACATTGAGACGTGATGTAAAAGAATATATCAATTATACAAATAGATTACCACTGACACAGAAGTTCGACTCAACTGATGCTGAATATGAGTTATATCGAGCTATTTCTGATTTTCTCAGAAGAAACGATATCTACTCAGTTCCTGCACAGCAGAAGAAGTTGACTACAATGATAATCCGTAAGATATTGGCTTCTTCAACTTTTGCTCTTATAAGTACATTGACCAATATAAAATCACGTCTTGAAAAGATGCTCGAAACGGCATCTATGCTCTTATTTACAGCAGAGGATTTGATAGACGATGATGAAGAAATAGATTTGTATGTTGATGATAACGAAGATATATCAGCCGAGGAAGAGGATGCGATTGACATTGATAAACTAAAGGCTGAGATTGAGCTATTACAATCATTTATCAACAAAGCCAAACAGATAAAGCAAGATTCCAAATCAGAAGCTCTTCTTCAAGCATTGGATAAATCATTTGAGATGCAAGCCAAAGAAGGTGCTTCACGAAAGGCATTGATATTTACTGAATCTACAAAGACACAGGCATATCTGAAAGAATATCTTGAAGCGAATGGCTACGAAGGTAAAATCGTATTGTTCAATGGTCGTGGTTCTGACTCTAAAACAACACAAATATATAAAAACTGGCGCGAAGCTAATCCTTCAAAAGTTAGTGGCATCAAATCTGCTGACCGAAGAATGGCATTAGTAGATTATTTTAGAGAATCGGCAGATATTATGATTGCAACAGAGGCTGCTGGCGAAGGTCTTAATCTTCAGTTCTGTTCTCTTGTTGTAAACTACGATTTACCGTGGAATCCTCAGAGAATTGAACAGCGCATTGGTCGTTGCCACCGTTATGGTCAAAAACATGATGTTGTTGTTGTCAACTTCGTAAATATCAGGAATTACGCAGATGTGCGTGTATTCAATATCCTTAACGAGAAATTCAACCTTTTTGATGATATATTCGGCGCTTCTGATGAAATTCTCGGTAAGGCAGACGCTATCGACTTTGAAACTCGCATTTGGGAAATCTATCAGCAATGTAGAACTGAAGAAGAAATCAATGAAGCATTCGATCGTCTTCAAACTGATATGCAGGTTGAGATAGACGAACGCATGAAAGATACTCGCCATCAAATTTTGGAAAACTTTGATATTGACGTGCAAGAACATCTTCGTGTAGCAAAAGATGAAGCAAGTACTTTCTTAAATAGATATGAACATATTCTTTGGGAATTAACAAAGTATGTGCTTGATGGCAAAGCTAAATTCGATGATAAACAACATTCTTTCGTTCTCAAAAAGTCGGTTGCGAATTGCGCGTGCGGTAAATATGATTTACTCTCACAACTGCGAGATGGTGCTCCGTATCGACTTTCTCACCCTTTAGCTCAATATGTCCTCGGCAAAGCTATGGTTTTAGATACAGACAACTGCAACAGTGAAATCGTATTCAACAATAAAGACACTGGTATAAACGTAGTACTGCCTGAATATCTTAGATGCCAATCAGGCTATTTGGTTTTATCAAAGCTTCAAATTTCATCATTTGAAGACGAACAATATTGCTTGTTTACTGCATTCACTGAGGATGGCAAGTTTTTGACACAAGAAGAAGCCGAAAAACTATTCCTCTGCGGTGGAACTGAAAAGATGAATATCGAAATACCCGATACCATTGTTTCTCGACTGGATGCTAATTCAAAACAGCACATCGTAACAACAACAAAGAATGTGGATAACAGAAATCTTTCATTCTTCAAAGAGGAAGAAGACAGAATCTATCGTTGGGAACGTGATGTTATTGATGGTATTGAGCAAGAACTTGATATGGTAAAACGTAATATACGTGAGACAGAAAGACTTGCTCGCCAAGCTGAAAATATAGAAGAACGTATCAGCTTTGAAGCTAAAGCAGAGGACTTGCGCCGTCAGAAGCGTAGAAAGCGTAATGAACTTGAAAATAGGGAAGATGAAATATCTGTTCGTAGAAAAGAGCTCGTTGCTGAACTTGAGAGAAAAATGATTCAAACAACTTCATCAGACAATCTATTTATTGTTCGTTGGAGTACTAACTAATTAATAAATAACATAATGAATGAATATCAGAAGCGCTTCGTCGCATTATTGAAAACTATATTTGAGTTAGATAAGTCTGACCTTGATTTCGGTATTTACAGAATCATCAATATTCGTCAACGTGAGATTGTTGATTACTTCGAGAATCGTCTACCCAAGAAAATACAAGAGATTCTCGCCCCATTTGCAAATGAAAAGACTGATGAAATCAAGCAAAAGTTGGCTAAGATAGAGTCGGATGTTGAATCAATGGGTATGACTATTGATGCTCTTCAAGACAATACTCCCAAAAAGCAAGAATATATTGCTTTGCAGAAACAATTATCTCAAGGTTCAGATATGTCAGCACTCGAAAGCGACGTCTATTCTGCACTATATTCATTCTTTAATCGTTACTACGACGAAGGAGATTTTATCTCTAAACGTCGTTATAAAGAAGGTGTCTATGCCATTCCTTATGAAGGTGAAGAAGTAAAACTGTATTGGGCTAACCAAGACCAGTATTACATCAAGACTGCTGAAAACTTCAAGGATTATTCGTTTGTTACAAAGGAAGGGATAAATGTTCATTTTCGCTTGGTTGATGCTACAATCGAGCAGAACAATAATAAGGAAACTGACGATTCTAAACGTGCGTTCATGCTGTATACAGAAAATGATGAGCGGCCTGAATTGAAGACATTCGAATGGAATGCTGAATCGAAGGAACTAATCATTCGCTTTATCTTTGACATACCTGCAGACAAAAAGAAGAACTATGTTGATGATAACTATGCAAAAATTCGTGAATATATTATTGGTGTACCTGAATTGATGATGCCATTGATGTACCAAACATCAACAGACCCAAAGAAACCTGTAACTTTGATTCAGAAACATCTTAACGGATATGTAGCAAAGAACACATTCGATTATTTCATTCATAAGGATTTAGGTGGATTTCTCACACGTGAACTTGACTTCTTTATCAAGAACGAAGTAATGCATCTCGATGACCTTGACACAGATGACGAAGTACGTGCAGAAAGTTATCTTGCAAAGGTGCGTGCGGTAAAACGTATCGGTAAGGAGATAATCACATTCTTGGCGCAGATAGAGAATTTCCAGCGCAAACTTTGGCTGAAGAAGAAGTTTGTGGTGGAAACAAATTGGTGTATCACCCTCGACCATATTGATGAATCGTTCTATCAAGAGATAGCAGATAACAAGCCGCAGATTCAAGAATGGATTGATATGTATGCTATTGATGAAATCAAAGGAGATCTACATACAACAGCATTTACAAATCCTCCAAGCATAGATTTTTTGAAGGAGAATCAGAACTTGATTGTTGATACAAAGAATTTTTCAACCACATTCCGAGATCGTCTAATTGCGTCTATAGATGATATAGATGAGAAAACTAATGGGTTGATGATTAATAGTGATAATTACCAAGCTATCAATTTGCTTCTTCAAGGGAATACTGAAAAAGTAGATTGCATTTATATCGATCCTCCCTATAATACAGATGCAAGTAAAATACTTTATAAAAATGGTTATGAACATTCTAGCTGGTTATCATTGATTCATAGTCGTTTAATTAATAGCAAAGCGCTTTTAAAAGATACTGGAATTATTGAGATGGCTATCGATGACTATGAAATGAGATATTTAAGTTGTTGTTTGGACTCTGTGTATGGAGCGAACAACGCTATCTCTAATATTGCGATTTTTACAAATCCAAAAGGGCGAGATCAAGGATTCATAGCTCAAGCTCATGATTATTCAATCATATATGCAAAAAACAAACAATATGCTGAAACATATAACTTTATCCTATCTGACGATGAACTGTCAAAGAAATTCTCTAAATCAAAAGGAGGTGAAGCATTAAGGGAATTGCCACTAAAAAGAACAGGGACAGGAAAATTTAGATATGAAAGACCTTATATGTTTTTCCCTTTCTTTTTTCATCCAGAGACAAAAGAGTTTTTCGTGATTCCAAAAGATAATTACATTAATATATATAACAAAGATACTGATTCTTTTAACGATGCATATCTTAATGATGTAATAAAATCCTACACAGATAAAGGATACTATGCAATTCTCCCTAATAGTGGAAAAGGAGAATTTCTTCGCTGGAGATGGGGATATGATAGTTGCGTAAAAGGTATTTCAAATGGTACTTTATTTTGCAAAAAAGTAAAGGATGGTTATGCTGTATATCAATATGATTTTGCTGATATTGAAGTAACTCCAAAATCAATTTGGGTGGGAGATAAATACGATGCATCTTCGAAAGGCACTAACATTTTGGAAAACATAATACCAAACAATCCTTTCAATTATCCTAAAAGTCTATATACAGTTGAAGACAATATCATTGTTGGTTCATCATCCGAAGGACTCGTTTTAGATTTTTTTGCTGGTTCTGGAACAACAGGTCATGCTGTAATTGAATTGAATAGAAGTAATAATTGTAACAGAAAATATATTCTTGTTGAAATGGGGGAGTATTTTAATTCTGTAACCCTTCCACGTATTAAGAAAGTGATATATGGATCAAATTGGAAAGATGGGTATCCAACTGATCGAATAAGTGGCATATCCCAAATGATGAAATATGTGAAACTTGAAAGCTACGAGGATGCTCTTTCTAATATTACGCTTGAAAATAAAGGCTCATTCTTCGGATCCAACTTAGGAGATGAATACCTAATAGGCTATATGCTTGATATGGAATCAAAAGGCAGCTTGCTTAACCTTGAGGCTTTCATCACTCCATTTGAGTATAATATGAAGATTACAGAGAAGAATGAATGCAAAGAAAGACAAGTTGATGTCGTTGAAACCTTCAATTACCTTATTGGTCTTTCTGTTCATAGTCAATCTTCAATCTCCTACTTCTCAACCAAAGAAGCTGTTAATCCTCCATATGAGGGTGCAGTTGATTTGCAAAAAGACCAAAATGGCATATATAGCTTTCGTCAGATAGAAGGAACATTACCAGATGGTCGTAAAGCTCTGATTATATGGCGTAACATTAATCAAGATAATATTCTAACGAGCAATGCTGCACTGGATGCCTATTTTTCGAAATATCGCATCAATCCTGCCGACCGTGAGTTTGATGTAATATATATCAATGGGGATAACAACCTTGAGAATCTGCGTCTTGACGATGAGCAATGGAAAGTGGTGCTTATCGAAACAGAATTCAATAAACGAATGTGGGAGGAATAACGAAATATGGCAAAAAAGAAAAGTTCACCATCAGTCAGCTTTGAAACCTATTTGGTTTTATTCCGTTACTTTCTTGGTGAGATAGGCACCACCGAACTGAAAAGTTTGGGTAACAAGCTCAACAGCATTGAATATGAAGGATTGGATGAAAATGGCAATACTCATTTTCATCACTACATAGCACAGATAGCAAAGATGAAACATTGTAGTATCACAACAGACAAGTTGCGAGAATACGATGAGAGAATCTGTCGGTATACAAAAGAAATTGGAGAAAACCGTGGTGGAATCAGCCTGAAGTATTTTCAATACATCTCCCTGTTATTCACTGAGATGTATCTCGACAACTACTTTGCAGACAGATCAGCCTTCTGCAAGTCGCTTAACGAATTCATTGATAGCGAAAACGCAAGAACATTGGGTGCTCTTGCGATGGAACCATATACCATTAGCTCAATGAACAAGTTAGCGTATATGTGTGCTACAGGTAGTGGTAAGACACTTTTAATGCACATCAACATAAAGCAATTTATATTCTATTTGAAGCGAGCAAAACGAATAAACGGCGGTATCGCTATCAATAAAATTATTGTGCTTTCGCCAAATGAAGGAATGAGTAAACAACATTTAAATGAACTTACTCTTTCTGGAATTAAAGCCACTATCTTCAACAAAGATGGTGGCGGTATGTCTAGCGGACAAAATGAAGGTATTGCCATCATTGATATGAACAAACTCAAGGAAGAAGGCAAAGTGAAAACCGTATCGGTAGACAGCTTTGAACGCAATAACCTTGTTCTTGTGGATGAAGCCCATCGTGGCATGTCTTCAACAGACGGTGTTTGGTACGACTATCGTACACGCTTAAGCGAAGAAGGTTTTGCCTTTGAGTACTCAGCTACATTTAAACAAGCACTGAATGCCACATCTTCAAAAAAGGAAGACAGGCAGATGGTAGCGGAATATGGCAAGTCTATAATAATGGACTACTCATACAAATATTTCTATGGCGATGGCTATGGAAAAGATTATCGTATCTATAACCTCAGAGCAGGTATTGATGATAATCACCGTCATTTGTATTTGATAGGTTGTTTGCTTTCCTTCTTCCAACAAGTGAAGTATTCTATTGAAAAACGAACCGAACTGATTCCTTTCAATATAGAGAATCCATTATTAGTGTTTGTTGGAAACCGTGTAACGGCATCAACATCAAAAGATGAGTTAAGTGATGTTCAGGAAGTGTTATGTTTTATCGACAGATTTGTTCGTAACAAACAAGAAAGCATCCGTTGTATAGAGCAAGTGAAGTCAGAAGAAACAGGTCTTGCCGATAAATATGGACGTGATCTATTTTCACACGATTTCAATGCGCTAATAGATGTGTATGGCCAATTACCATCAGCGCAAGTGCTATATGAAGATATGCTTCATCTGATATTCAATACCGACACTGTTGCCGATGCTCCACGATTGCACATTGAAGCCATAAAGCAAGTGCAAGGCGAAATTGCAATGAAGATTGGCGAATATGGTGATTATTTTGGTGTGATAAACATTGGAGATACAGCTAATCTTATTAAGGCTTGTGAAGCAAAGGGAATAGTAAGCAGAAGCGAAGAATTCGTTTCTACTTCATTATTCAGTAGCATCAACGATAAAGAATCAAAGGTTAGAATACTTATCGGTTCACGAAAGTTTACCGAAGGATGGAACAGCTGGCGTGTGTCTACAATGGGATTGATAAATTTTGCCAAAGGTGAAGGTTCGCAGGCAATTCAGTTGTTTGGTCGTGGTGTTCGTTTGAAAGGATATAAAGGAATGCTAAAAAGGTCTACATGCCTTGACGATACCTCAGTAAAGCCTTTGCGATATATGAATTGCGTAGAAACACTTACCATTTTCGGTGTGAAGGCGCAATATATGGAGGATTTCAAGAAATTCCTTGAACAGGAAGGCGCTCCAACCAATGATGATATTATCGAAGTGACTCTGCCGGTAGTCAACCGTTATGATGAAGTGAAGACAAAGAAACTCCGTGTCATAAAAGTAAAGGACGGGAAGAATTTCAAGAAGCAAGCACGACGTATGGTGCTCGATGTACCCAAAGAAGACTTCATGCGATACCTTGTTCGTAACAAGTCGGTACTAGATTGCCGAAGCAAGATTCAATCCATTGAATCATCAGGCTCATTAAAAATGAATATTCAGATGATTGATACAAGATTCACGATTCCAGCGTCAACACTTGCCTTGCTTGATTATTATCGCATTTTTGATGAGATTCAGCAATACAAGAATGAGAAGTCTTATTTCAATATCAGCATTGATAGAAACAAGCTGAAACCTATTCTTGAAACAGATGGTTGGTATGAACTAATTATTCCAGAAAAGCAACTTGAAATAGATTCAATTCGCAAAATTGAGTATGCCACAGATTATGCGATTATGGCATTAAAGTCTTATATGGACAAATTCTGCAAATTCGAGCAAGAAAGATGGGAAGCACCATTGCTTGAATTCCAAGAAATCTCGGCTACTGACAATAATTTTGTAGATGAATATACCTTCACCGTTACACCACAAAATAGCTTAGATACCACTGGTGAAGAATTGGATAAATTCATTGAAGATATAAAATCTATTCTTACAGATAATAATGGATTGAACGAATACGAAAAGAAGTTTGACTTCAACAAAAATCTGTGTCTGTTCGATTTCCGTTCTCACTTGTATGCGCCATTGGTGTGCTTGAAAAAGGGAAATACCAATATACAGATTACCCCTGTCAGTTTGAATGAAGATGAAAAGCTGTTTGTTGATTATCTGAAGGAATTTACAGAGAATAATGGTGATGTACTTGAAAACAAATCTCTTTATCTTCTAAGAAATAAAAGTAAGGTGGGTATGGGATTCTTTGTTGCAGGTAATTTCTATCCTGATTATATCTTATGGATAGACACACCTGAAAAGCAATATATCACATTTGTCGACCCGAAAGGTTTGCTTCGTATTATGCCTGATGACCCTAAGATTGAATTTTACAAAACAATCAAGGATTTGGAAAAGCAGTTAGCACCGACAGCAGGTGATAAGCAGATTGTTCTCAATTCATTTATTATGTCTGCAACAAAATCAGCAGATTTGCATGAATGGTGGCATTGGGATAAAACCACAAGAGAGGCACACAATGTCTATACTCTTGATGATGACCAATGTGTTATCAGTATGATAAATAAAATATGCTTTTTGTAAAGTTAATCAATAAATATATAGTAGATTGCTCATCCTACAAGAAGGTAATTATTTTATTCCAACTGCTTTCTATATACCAAATCCAATGTATTCCCATCCTTATCTTTCCATTCGTTCCATCCATTGGATGGCCGACCTGTGCAGAAATCGGCGGCGGTACTGGGACTGGAGAAGGTCTTGTCCGAGTCCATCGTCCAAATGCCGTTATTCAAAGTCGCATATTCTTCGACCATTCTTTCCCTCTTTGCTTTCCATGTAAAAGAGGGGACACAATTATTGGCTACGATGCTGCCCTTTAATACTGTAAACCCTGCGGAATTATAAAATCCTTTTGCATTACAGCCTCTGGCCTTTGTATAGAACAGATGTTCTTCCTTGGGCTGAGATATTTCAAAGATGCCACAACCAATGAATAACACAAGGAACTTAATGTCGTCAAAAAATTCATCCATAGCATCCCGCTGATGCTCGGGAAGATTCGGCGCTTTGGGAACCTGTTTGTTTTCGTTTAGCACGAACGAGTTCGACCGCTTGGCCTCAGCAATCGCACGATATTCCAGATATTGCACGTCGGCTTTGGTCATATCTTCGTCTTTCGAGACAAAGACAAGTGCTTTTTGCCAAAATGCTTTTTTGCTGTCGTGGTCTTTTACCCGTTCCTTAAAATTCTCGGTCTCTCCGATATAGGCTTGCGGTTTTGTCGTCTCATCTTCTCCAATCAGGATATAAAACGCCGGCTTGTGCAGTTTCTCCTGCTCGTTCAGATAGGCCAGGTTCGAACGCGGAATCACAAACATCTGACAAATCTTGTTGCTGATAAATGCATACTGCGTCCCCTTTGGATCTCCGTCAATCAAATATGTAGTTACTGTTTTGCCCATGGCTATAATTTAAAAATACTAATTAATTGATCCAATACAGGTTTGAATCCATCAAACCATTCGTCTTTAAATTGAGAGTAATGGTTCTCAATATGCTTTTTTATTGCTTCCGTCGTTTTACCTTGGTCATTGCACCGGAACTCTTTATGTGTATTCTTTTTATGAATATATTCGACTTTTTCTTTATATGATTCCGGTGAAAATAAATCTTCGACCATATACGAATCTTTATCTGCTATATTTTTTATACTGGTTTCGTATTCTTTTGCATAATTGTCCTGATAAAATATGGGAATTACTTTCTCAGATTTTATATTGCCAATATTTTTCCACCCCTCCAATCCTCCTTTATCATAATCGAATAGGAAAGCTATTAGTTCTAATCCGTCAACTTGTTTAGATAAAACATCATCATACATTGTTTTTGCGTTTCCTGCGCTTCCGGCTGGGATAATAGCAATTTGTTTAAGAGCTTTATATTTAGAATTTCTTTTTGCAAAAATTGAAATAGCCTTTTCAAGGTATTTTTTATCATAGGGGCCTTCGACAACTAGAATTTTTTTTGTCCCTAATATTAAAGAACCTTCAAAAATGGAAATGCCTCCGCCAGATAAAAGTGATAATTTTTTGCTCCTCTCCAGATCCTCAATCTTGCCATCTTTCAAATACCGAATATTTTCATCGCAAAGACAATTCACAAATACGGGAGAGTGGGTTGTAACTATACTATAGCGGTTCTCTGTATTAATCAATTCTTTTAATTCATCTTTTCTTGCAATATGAATGTGTGAATCAGGCTCATCAAAAAGACACAAACTATTAGGAGCAGAAAGAATATGAATTATGGTATTAGCATTGATTAACTTTTTTTCTCCTTCGCTGAGACCTTCAATGTTTCCCTTATTTATAAATTCAATGTTTATTCTTTGTATAATTTGATTATCACTTTCTGTTCGGCATTTATATAGACAGTAAAATAGAGTACTAGGCTGATCAATAAAATTAATTTCATTTATTGTCGCCCTAAACGATTCGATATTATAAGTAGACTTTTCTTTTAATTTTTCTATAAAACCTTCGATTTCTGTTCCGTCCCACTTCTTTATATTGGTATTATTATACTCAAAAGATATTTTGCATTCAGCACCTTTTGTTATTCCTGCAACAAACTTAACAACGTCAATATCCTCAGAATACAGCAGTGTTAATAGAGAAATATCCCATTCATGCCGACTTATATAAAACATAAATAGAGGAATAAATCCCTGAGTAGCAGTCATTTTGCTGCAATACTTTTCATATATAGGCTTATAATATGTTTTCCATAACCTTGTATCTTCCCCACTATATGAAGCAAGGATATTTTTGGGTAAAATATCTAATGTTACTTTATTCCCATTTTTTAATCTACCATCAATGATCTCATAAAATTCATTATCATTGATATAGCTAATTCGATATTTAAATGGACATGGGTATTTTCTGAGCCCATCTACCAAGGTGGCAATATGGTACAGACTATAAAAAATGGCACTTATGACCTCTAAAACATTACTTTTTCCGGACCCATTTAACCCGATTAGGCAGCAGTATTTGTCAGTTGATTCAAAATCAATACATAATTGATGTAGGTTTTTATATTCTCCTATATTAAGAGAATATAATTGGAACCTATCTGGTTTAATGGAATATTTAAACTTCAATTCTGTAACATCGTCTATATATCCATCAGCATAATTGGGGACTGTGACTAAATTATATTTATCAAGCCATGAATTAATGTATGCAATATTTCCTGTAGTGCGTTTTTCACATCCGAGAGAATTAATTAATTCGCGTTTAGTTATTGGCACAGGCCGTTTCGTTTTTGAACCTGATTTGCAATATTATTCAATTCGTCACGTGTCATATTATTTAAATATTTGGGTCTCAAATCTTTTTTTTGCGGTTGTGTGGGCTATACTAGCCTGCTGTATTAGTGATTGTACCTTTTCTTTCAGAACCTGAATATACTGTACTATATCATTCTGAATTTCTAAAGGAGGGAATGGTACTAATACTTTTTTTAAATCTTTGTTTGTTATCGCCGGATATAGGGCTCCGGTCATATAAAATTCAAATTGATTTATTGCCAAATATGTATGCAAATACTCATACAGGAAATTCAGATTGTAATTCTTGTTAGCTGCGATTACCTGAAAACCTGACGAACAAACACAACTATCATATTCAGAAGGAACTATTGCAAATTTCTTCAAGTATGGTCGCGTCGTACCGATAATCAGATCTCCTTCTTTTATAATTTGAGTAGCTCTGCTTGGCGCTTTATCCGTACTAAGCTCTTCTGCATTGACAATACCACGCAAGGGTTCGACACTTCCTATTTCCACATATCTGAAAGTATTAGAGTCTCGCACCCATTTTCTATGTATTAGATTATAAGATCCAAGCGTAACTATGGGGTATTTTGTAGTATGGAGCAAGGTTGTTATTGACTGCTCCTGGTTCCAATAATCCCATCTGTTTATGTCGGATAAATTTGTGAATTTCAGGTATTTATATTGACATTCTGCAGTCTTATTATTCTCAAGGTTATTACTATCTTTTATGCCGATGGCATTTAATAAATACGATTGTATTTTTTGTCGAATTGATTCAATTTGGATGTCTATTTTATTCCCTTCTTCAATTATAGCATTATACTCCTCCACCAACTTATTTTGTTCTGCTAGTGAGGGAAGAGGAACCTTTATATCTAAAAACAGAGGTTCCTGCAAATAGTGGCGATTGGTCGTACCATTACTTGCTTGTTCGCAGAATTCAATAAACTCATTCGTTGTCGTGAGTAATGCTAAATAATGTGGGTTTACTTTTGAATAATCTACATCAAAAGTCCAGAAATTACCTGTTATGATTCCTCCATCTAACTCCTCTGGGACAACGCCAAATGCACCGTTACGAGCATCTATCTTGGACAACAGGAATTGTCCCTTGGAAATCACGAATTGATTTTTTGTGCCAATTTTACTCCCTATAACTGTATCTCGCAGAAAGATTCCACCGTTGCGTACCTTAATGGTGGCACGCTTGTAATATACATCGTCCTGTATTTCAATAGCTGTTTTATTACGGGTCAGGAACTCTTTAATCTGAACCAGCGGGTATTTGGTGGTGAATCGGATTTTGGAGTCATTCAGATACTGCACACTCCAGTTGTAAAGTTGCGATAACTTTACAAAATCCAAATACTTGTATGTGCTTTTACTCTTTAACATAACTCCTTCGTATTGCCATCTTGATCGGTTCGAACGACTTTATTATCGACTATCTCATAGTGAAATTTCAACTCATTTGAGGCCCACATATGATACTTCTTGCGATAAGGCGTAAACTCTTCGAGCAAATCGATTAATTGATTCTCGCATTCGGCACCGGTTGTCGTAATGCCTGCTTTTTCTACTTGGGCGATGGGGATAGTATAATCAAATTTTTCTTTAACGATCGCCCATATTTCGGCTGCAATTTTCGTCTCTAACGCACGCCTTTCAGCCCTCTTTGCTTTCTTTTCCTCTGCAGAATTACCCCGTTCCGCCAGGAATGAATCAATCTTATCAAGTTGCGATTGATACTTGGAGCCTACCTCTTCGGTCGCCGCCTGTTTAATTGCATCGAACTGGGCCCGCTCTTCGGTCGTAAACTTTTTGAAGAATAGTAAGCTGGGTTTTACCGTAGCCCCAGAGGCCATGAATACGTCTTGCGGGATAGAGGTGATTAAAATTATTTTGGCCATTTCCTCGAAAAGTTCGCGTACAGCTTGCAAATTAGTGTTATTGAGAACTCCTTCCGGCAAGACAATGCCCAAACGTCCACCCGGCTTAAGCAAGCGGATACAACGTTCGATAAATAATACTTCGGTCAGCCCGCTAAGTTTGCCAACCGTATATAAATCCAGTACAGAATCCCCTATGTGGTCATTGATCTGGCTCCTGGCCTGTTGATATACCTCTTTACCATATTTCTTCTCGTATGCGGCAATCTTCTGCACATCGGTTTCCACATCAGTTTCTGTTATTTCCAGCGATTTTTCTACGCGAGAACCAAATGGCGGATTGGTGAGAATCACATCGAAACGATTTTCAAAAACACCATTGACATTTAACAATCCGTCGTGGTGATAAACGCCTCCGTGTCCATCTCCATGCATAATCATATTCATCTTTGCGGTTCGTGCCATGCGTGGATTGGCGTCCGTACCATAGATACAGTTGCTGGATAGATTCTGTAAACGGCTGTTTGAATTACCGGTATCAAGTTCCTTGTTAAGGGCAGCAAAATAGGCATTGACCTGTTCATCAATAGCTGATTTCTGTTTTTCGCTCAGAGTCTCATAGCTTTCATTGAAAAGCTGGGCTTTGATCTGCTCTTTAACTTTTTGTATATCTTTTTCAATTTTCTCGCGCACATACTCGAAGGTCTTGATTAAGAACCCTCCGCTACCACAACAGGGGTCGCAGATGATTTCACCTTCCTCAGGGTCAAGTAATGCTACCATGAAATCGACAATGGTGCGAGGCGTAAAGAATTGGCCCAGCTCTCCGCGAAAGGTTTTCCCTAAGAATTTCTCGAAGGCAATACCTTTCACATCATCTGCCGTACGGGAGAGATTGTACACTTCGAGTTCTTTAACTATTGCCTCAAAACTTGCCTCTTTAATCTTTATCGTATCATTGGATTCGAATAGACCATCTTTTGCATAGTCCTCCTTTGTACGCTCGAATAATTGCTGATAAAAAGGCAGACTTTGTTTGGACTTTGTCTTGTCGTAGGCTTCTCGTAGTTTCGTAAATTCCTCTTTTGAAAAAATCTGAGTACCGGTATTATCTCGTTCATATCGGATTTTAATGAAGAGGACCTTGCTGATTTCATCAAACGCTGCTTCCGGCGACAACTTGTCGTTGTTTCGTATGATATTATGGCATTTAAAAAGCAGCCTACTGAATTCATCGCGCGTAAACGCTTTGGTCTGACTTAATAATTCCCTGATCTTTTTTGCATTGGTCAGATCTTCGGCTTTGGGGATATCAACAATCTCTTCAAGCCGTTTTGGAATTTTTCCTTTAACGACCTTGAATATACGAGTCTCCTTCAGGTTGGTGGTAACAAAGAAATCCGCTCCAGCCCAAGATGCATAGTTATATCCCTGATAATAATCCTCTTCTTGAATTGTAATATGCTCGGCTTTGCACTCTATAACGATTATAGCAGAAGCGTCATCCTTCTTATCTGATGAAGACTTCCATATTACAATATCGGCTCGAGCTTTACCCAGCCCACGATGAGAATTACTCACTTGAACTTCCTGAGCCATTTGATCAAGCGAGTAGTCATAGACATTAACAAGCCGGCAGATGTATTCCTGACGAACTCTCTCTTCGGGAGTTAGAACCAACTCTTTATTTTTCAGAGGAGCAAATATTTTGTTGCCGTTAATCTGGAGTTCCATATATACTATTTTGTACTTTTTATTAATTCTTTGGGATCAATTTGAAGTATTTGGGCTATCTCAAACAGCACCTCTAAACTTGGCTGTCGGCGATTGCAGACGTATGAATTGACAATACAAAAACTTTTTCCAAGCTTCTCTGCCAACCAAGTCTGTTTTATGCCTTTCTCTTCAAGCACTTCTTTGATTCGGTTCATGGGTTTGTTCATTATATACTGTACCGTTTTTATTTACGAAGATATAAAATATTATGCGATAAAAAGATAAAAACAGGCGAATTTCTTTTTCATTTGTTGGGTATTGTCCAAGGCTAAGAATTAATGGATAGCGACATGAGGTATTAAATAGATTCTTTTTAGCTTACCTTAATATATCCACCAATAGTTTTTCCAGCGTGGGCATGGGAACTCCAGATACCTTTTGCAAAGGAGCCTCGGAGATAAGATTTTCACAAAAAAGACACGGCTATCCAAATCCACATATCGGTATATCATTTTCTTATCAGGACGCAGATAAGCATTACGCTGCTTGCCTTTCAGAAAATTGAAAACGGTTTCTGTCGAGTCTCTGTTCGTTTCCGCATAGATGATGCGGTTAGATGAAAGATGATGTTGCAAAGGTGCGATAATCTCTCCTTGGTAGACGCAGAATTTCGCAAATGGGAAATTGGCATGTAATAGTTCATAAATCTCCTTTACTTCCTTTACTGGTTTGGGGGCAAAGGTCTGTTTCATTACTTCGGCGTACATTCCACGCCCGGTTCTAACCAGCCTATTTTCATTCACTAGCTTGAACAGATACCATGACAAGGAAGACCTGTTTATGCCAATTTTTTTGCAGAAAGGCAAACAAGTCCTCTATACTGAAATTATGATGGGTATCAGCAATTTAGTATGGATGTCACTGTTTCGTTATTCATATTATAGCTGTTTCCGGGGACAAATAAAACCAAATATCGGCACTAATTCAAAATAGTGCCGATATTTTGAATTTTTAACATCGTAACTCAACTCAATTGTCTTTTATTCCGTTTCTTGTTGATTCTTATTTCTTTAATTTTTCCCCATTCTGCCAGGGAGATAATTTCATGGTATTATTCCAATGATAAAGAATTCTCTTCGCTATCCATGCATTCGTACTCCCATGGAAGTTGATAAACGGTCCCTTCTTCATGATGGCCCATGTAATCGTGAAATGTGTACGGAATCAATCTCACATGATCCTCCTCCTTGAGTATTCGCAAAAGTTTGCCAGCGTCGTGTATTTCCAAAGGAATGCCAGACTTGTAAAGCGCAGTGGCGACTTCTACCGCAACATCCGCATACGCCGAGTAGCTATTGGAAACAATGATTCTCCATCCGGGACTGTCAAAATTCGAAGCGAGTATGTTCAGCCGCGACAACCCCAGTTCCCCATAATGGTTCGAGGCGAATTTGTTGAAATCCGTCTCACTGTCGAGATCGTATTTATCCTGCAAATCACAGAATGTAACCATGTTGTAATATGCGACATCTTGTAATTCCAATGGTACTCCATTCGGAAGGGTACGTATCTTTCGTGTAGTATCAAACCTTTCAAAATACCGGTCATAGGCTTCATGAGCGATTCGATAGTATTTGCAATACGAACGTATCGTCATTGTATCTAACGGCTGTCCGAAATTCTTGCAGACGGAATCCTCCAGTGCTTTTATTACCGTCGTCTCGTCTTCGACCTCAATTTTAAATCTCGATTCGATTCTGTTGAACTCCTTTCTCGCAATTCTTCCGTCTCGCTGCTGGTAAAGAAGATGCTTCGCCACATAATCATTGAACCTCTCCGGATCTTATATGATAGCATCGATTAGCTTATGAAAATATAAGGCCAACTCTGCCAAGAAATCCCTTTGCCATTCGGGGTAGAAACGATCACCTATTCTGTCTCCATATCGGGAATAATTCGCAATAGTAAAATACGAGTGTTTCCTATCCGTGAATTGTATGGTACGCTTTTCTTTGTATCTGGCGGAGCCGACATGATACCATACCGTTTCTCTGGGATTTGACAATTCCCAATCCCGGAGGTATTCTTCCTTGCTCTCATATTCTCCGTCTGCAATCGACGCTTCGCAATCTCCCCATTCTTCCGGAGTAGGGCGGGGCAATTCGATATAAAATCCCCTGTATTCATCGTTACCCATCTCTTCCAGTCGGGCAAATTGCTCCTGAAGTTTAACTAACATCTTCAATGTATCGTTATCAACCACGATTTCTGTATCGCGCCCGCTTCCGAGCTGTTCGAATATCGCAGCATTCAATCCGCATTCTTTCGCCAAGTCTATGAAAAGATGCTTGGTAAAGATTGTCTTCTTATGTGGTTCTATCTTATGTCGTTCCATATCTCATTCGTTTTCAATCGTTAAAAATTTACCCGGATCAAATCCGTTGATTATATGCTCGTTTTCAAATACATATCCCATCTGGTTGCAAATCACTTTTGTACTCCCGATTTCTGTGTCGATATTGGTATGCGAATGTCCGTAAATCCATGCATCGATCCGGCTGTTACCGATCAGGTCTCCGTATTCACTGGCAAAGGCACTGTTCAATACGGAATCTTTATGCTGAGGAGCAACAACCTGCAAAGTAGGCAGGTGGTGAGTTACGACCACTGTGTGTTTTGCCGTACTTTCGGCAAGACTTTTTTTGATATGACCTAAACAGAAGTCATGCATCTGATTATATGCTTCCGTTTGGAGCAGTTTCCCTTTATACATGGTCTGACGGAAATCGTTAAGTCCTTTCCAAACGAAATATTCGTCTGCCGGTTCGATATGCGACCAGAGTGTGCTCATTATGAAATCGGTATCGTCTATTCTCAATACCTGATTTTGATAATAACCGACATTCTCTTTGAACATCCATCGCCATTGTAATCCCCGTTCCATCACATCACAATAATTGTAATACTCGTGATTGCCGGGAATAATGAGTACTTGTCGGTAGTTCTCCGATGCCCATTTCCAGAATCTTGATAAAGGGGAGACTTTGTCCTTCAGATAGAAAATATCTCCGGCCAATACGAGTATATCGCCCGTTACCGGGAATTCGTTATGTTTTATGTATCTGCTGTTCTCCCGAAACTCAAAATGCAGATCGCTCATGTATTGTATTTTCATATTACTGTTTTTTATTCGATTGTTCAATCTGCTTTTGGATTATCCTTTTTACCTGCGCGAATGAGACCGGAGTAAAGTCATTATTATCCACTCCCACATCATATTGCGTCGGAAAGAGCATATCCAGCCGTGAAGCGTCTTTTCCCGTGTTATATTTGCTCGTATGCACGTGTCCGAACAATTACCACATGTTCCCGTAAGCACCTCCATAGCAGAGGAACGGACAGTGATTCAGGTAGATTTTCTGCTTGTCGACCTCTATGTGCATTTGCATGATTGTCAATTCAAATCTGCCGGCGTACCCTTGCCTGATATTTTTCATGTCATGATTACCGAGAACAAGATAGATTTTCCCATTCAGTCTGTTAAGAATCTTGGTACATTCATGGGATCCTCCCAAGCAAAAATCCCCCAGATGGAACACGATATCATCTTGACTAACTACCCGGTTCCAGTTTTCGATCAGCGTTTCATTCATATCTTCTACATTTTTGAATGGCCTTTTGCAAAAGCCAATGATATTCGAATGATAAAAGTGTGTGTCCGATGTAAAATATACCTTGCTTCCGTCAAACTTGTAATTCATTTTGCTCTCTTTTGTGCACATCGCTGTGCGGTTAATTAATAAATTGGATGTTCTTACGCTCATTGGACGGAAATGACGGGAGAGGAATTGCACGGAGCAAACAGTCACCAATGGGCATAAAACAAAATAGTTGGAAAGTTCGGTAAGGACTCTCCAACTCTTCTCTGTTGTTTATTCTAAGATCAAGATACGAGCATCTATCGCATCTTATCTCCTATATGTGTTCGCTGGAAAGTATTTATGAAATTTGCAGACGTTTCAATGCTCCAAACATGAAGAACATACGACCGAACTCCGAAGCATTTGTTGCCTCGAATTGTCGTTTGAGATAATATGTTCATTCTATTTTGCAGCATTGTAAATTTTCAAAAGAGGCGCGAATGTACAGAATAATTCTGCAATATTCCAAATGTTTTTTATTGAACTCTTCAAATCGCCCTATAAAATCGCTGTGAGATTTAAGAGGATGTTCAGGGAATATTTATCAAATTGTATGAGGAACAGAATTTTGTCCCTTGTATCCGTTCAGAGAACAAACGGGGGACAAAATTAGGAAAATTTGATCAATACTTTATTATTCATGCATATTTAAAGTATTGATTATCAATATTATCAAAGTTTGATTGCTTCTTCTTTCACTTTCTATCGTCCGCTGTGTAATATATTTATAATCAATTTGTTGTGTGATGTTATTTCCCGATGCAAAACTTAGAAAAAATCGAACCGAGGATATCGTCCGTCGTTATTTCACCGGTAATCAAGCCTATACAATGTAAAACTTCTCTGATGTCTTGCGCCAGCAGGTCTCCGGCGAGTCCGGATTCGATGCCTTCACGAGCTCGTTGCAACGCTTCGCGCGCGCGGAGCAGGATTTCATGGTGCCGGCTGTTGAAAACCACGATCCGGTCGCCGTTTAGGGTCTCGGAATCGACGCTCCGTTTCAAAAAATCGGTCAGCTCGTCCAGGTTGATTTGCCGCTTGGCCGACAGGGGAAGGACAAGATGCGGGATTTTCGACGAGAGTCGTTCCCTTTTCTGCCGTAGCTCTTCGTCCGGCAGACAGTCGCACTTATTCAAAATCAGTGCGATACGCTGCCCCGCCTTGAAAGAGAGCGAAGCGTACTGCGCATAGATATCGTCCACGCTGTCGCGCGCGTCGGTCAGCAACAGAATTACCGACGCCCGGCCGATCCGGTCGAACGTACGTTCGATCCCCAGACTCTCGAGCGGATCGTCCGTACGGCGAATCCCGGCCGTATCGATAAACCGGAACGTCACGCCGTCGATGTTCAGCGTATCCTCGATCACGTCGCGCGTCGTGCCGGCGATATCCGAAACCAACGCTTTTTCTTCGCAAAGCAATGTATTCAGCAGGGTCGACTTCCCGACATTCGGAACCCCGACGATTGCAACGGGCACTCCGTTTTTCAATACGTTGCCGAGCCCGAACGAAGCGATCAGGCGATCCACCCGCTGCCCGACAGACGACAGCACGTCGAGCAACTGCGTGCGATCGGCGAATTCGACATCTTCCTCGCCGAAATCAAGTTCGAGTTCGACCAGCGACACCAGTTCGAGCAACCGGCCGCGCAATTGCCCGAACTCGTCCGAATAACCGCCGCGCATCTGCTCGTAAGCCAGCGCATGGGCTGCCCGGTTGTCGGCCGCGATCATATCGGCCACCGCCTCGGCCTGCGAAAGGTCCATTTTACCGGCCAGGAATGCCCGCAGCGTAAATTCGCCGGGTTGGGCCGTCCGTACTCCGGACTCGACCAGCAACCGCATGACTTCGCGCTGAATATACGCCGACGCATGGCACGAAACTTCGATCATATCCTCGCCGGTATAGGAGTGCGGCGCGCGGAATACCGAAACCAGCACTTCGTCGACAACCGTTTCGCCGTCGCGGATCGTCCCGTAAAGGATCGTAAACCCCCGGGCATCGGCCAGCCGCCGGCCGCGTACCCCGCGGAAGATCCGGTCGCCGGCGGCAATGGCTCCGCCGCCGCTGACGCGGATCAGCGTAACGGCTCCCCCAACCCCGGAGGCAACGGCGGCTATCGTATCGTTCTCGATCATCGTCAGCGAATGATTTTCAGGGTTTGTCCGATTTTCAGATTACTGTTTTTCAATTGATTCCACTTCATCAATTGAGAAACCGTCACCTTATATTTATGCGCGATGGCTCCGAGCGTATCGCCTTTTTTGACCTTATAGGTCAACGGATCGGGGCCGGAATAACCGTCTCCGTTCGAACCGCCCTGTTGCGATGAAGCGGCGGACGCTGTCAGTCGTCCGTCCGAAACGGTATCGGCCGGCAACGTGTCGGCCTGCGCAAGACGCGCCTGCTCGCACTCGATAAAACGACAGACCTCCTGCTGCGGCAGCACCAGCGGATAACTTTTCACGGTAGCCGGAATGACATCCTGCTTATACTGCGGATTCAGCAACTTCACCAATTCGGACGGCAAGTTCAATTTTTCCGAAACGCGGTTCAAGTCGATCCGGCGGCTGACCATCACCGTATCGGTTGCCAACGGCAGCGGCGAAGCGAACGGGACGACCCCGTAATCGGAATGATAATAGTACAGATAGACGAGCGCTACGAACGCGGGAACATAGTCGCGAGTCGCTTTCGGCAGGAAAGGATAAATGTCCCAGTAAGTCGAAGCGTTGGCCCCGGCCCGCTGCAACGCCTTATTCACATTGCCGGGGCCGTAATTATAGGAAGCCATCACGAGCGTCCAGTCGTGGTAGATATCGTAAAGATCCTTCATATAGCGACAGGCGGCGGCCGTCGCCTGCACCGGATCGCGCCGGGCGTCGACCATCGAAGATATCTCGAGTCCGTACTGCCGACCGGTTTGCAGCATGAACTGCCACAGGCCGACCGCTCCGCTCGGCGACGTGGCCGTCGGATTCAGCGCCGATTCGATCACCGCAACGAATTTCAGCTCCAGCGGCAGGCCGTTTTTGGCCAGTTCGTGCTCGATCATCGGGAAGTAGTACTTTCCGTAGCTGAGCATCCGGCGGGTCACCGATTTATGGGTCGTTGCGTAAGCCACAATATGCTTCTTAACGATGTCGTTATAAGGCAGGTAGATCGGCGAAACCATGTTTTTGAGCCGCGTCCGGCAAACGTTGTCGGTAACGGTCGACACCGCGGGCAGGTAGCGCGTGGTATCGAGTTCGATGTAGTCCCGCAGGTAGTCCCCGAACGTCTCGTTGATATTGTCCGTCCGCCAACTTGCGACGACCGAGTCGTAAACGGTCGGAGAACCGACGATGTTGAGCTGCTCCCTGGGATCCGCCTGGGTCTTGGCGAACAACGGGAGGAGCGTCAGGATCAGTAAGGCGGTCAGGGATTTCGGCATCAGAAACGAAGTTTAAAGGAGAGTCCGTAACCGTTCGAATTGCCGGTTCGCATCGTATAGAAATTCGTCACCGTCGGTTCGAGCGTCATCGACAGGTCGTCGCTGACGTCGTAATCCTTCATGTGGGCATCCACGTGAGCGTCGATGATGTTCAACAGGTAAAGTCCGGCGGTGATGATGATGCAAAGGTCGCGGTTGCGGCGGTAATTGTTTTTCAGCTTACGCAGGTAGTCGGCCGTATAACGACCGTTGAACTCGTCGGGTTTGCCGGCGGCAACCTGATCGTAGGCAAGCTTGAAACGCTCGTACCCGCGGTTGTTGAAATTGATCACGTAGCCCATCGTGGCGATACCGCCGAGGATGATCGGCATCTTCCAATAACTTTTATTGTAGATCTGGCCGGCGCCAGGACAAATCGTCGACAGCGTAGTCGCCTTTTTGACGCTATTGACCGGCCCTTTGTAGCAGATAGCCGCATCGCCGATAAAATAGAGATACGAACCGATAGCTCCGACGAACAGCAGCGTCCGCGCCGTATTGTGCCGGATCATCTGCGACTGGATCGGATCGGTCTCTTCCTGCGTGGCGTTCTCGCGCTTCATCGCATCGTACTGGCGTTTGAGACCCCTGTATTTGCTGTTTTGCTGGAAGGCGAAATAGGCCGTCGTAGCGACCGTTCCGTACAGAATCGGAATTTTCCACGCCTGTTTGTTATAAAGCTGCCCGAACCCGGGTGCGATCGCCGAAATGGCGCAGACTCGCGAAATCGGCATGGTATCGCGGAACAGCCTGCTGTAACGCACCGTCACGGTATCCCGGGCCTCGCGCTCCAGCCGGCGACGTTCGCGGGCCGTAGTCGTGGTATCGATTTCGACGGGCGACGCCTCCCGCACGATCGAATCCCGCGCGACCGCGCTGCTGTCGGCTGCGGCCGGAGTCAACGACGTGCGGACGCCCCCCTCCACCTTGTACCGGACGCCCGGCTCCTGGGCCGAAACTCCGGACTGGGATACGATCAGCACCGTAGAAAGAACGATTGTCGCAACGCCCTTCCGCGTAAAATTTCCGAAAACGGCTATGTTACTTCTTAAATTCATTGAATTTGCCGATAAACGCCTCGATATCCGCATCCGATTCAAAACCGATAACGATCTTTCCCCCGCCTTTATTATTCTTTTTGATGCTGATTTCCTGCGTAAAAAACTTCTCCAGGTAATCGACCAGCCGGACGTAGCTCTCGGGGAACTCCTCGTCCGCATCGTCCCGGACGGGTTTTTCCTGCCGGATCTTCTGCACCTGCTCCTCGGCCTGACGCACCGACAACCCTTTCTTTACGATCTTTTTGAGCAGTGCGATCTGTTGTTGCGGGTCGTCGAGCCCGGCCAGCGCACGGGCATGTCCCATCGAGATCAGTTCTTCGCGCAGAGCCAACTGCACCTCGACCGGAAGTTTCAGCAACCGCATGTAATTGGCTACCGTCGAGCGTTTTTTACCGACGCGTTCCGCCAGCGAATCCTGCGTCAGCCGGCATTCGTCCACCAACCGTTGCAGGCTCAGCGCCACCTCGATCGCGTTCAAATCCTGACGCTGGATATTTTCCACGATGGCCATCTCCAGCAACGCCTGGTCGTCCACCTCGCGGATGTAGGCCGGAATCGTCGCCTGGTCGGCCAGTTGCGACGCCCTCCAGCGGCGTTCTCCGCTGACAATCATATATCTCCCGTCTGCTTCCTTCTTGACCGTAATGGGCTGTATCACGCCCAGCGTCCGGATCGAATCGGCCAACTCGTCGAGCGCCTGCTCGTTGAAACGGGTGCGCGGCTGCTTCGGGTTCGGGACGATCCGTCCGATTTCGATCTCCTCGAACGCCGTTCCCTTCGTTTTCTCGGGCAGCGCCGAACCCTCTATTTCAAAAATTGCGCCCAAGCCCCGGCCCAGGCCCTTGTTTTTCGGATTCATCGTATATCGCTTAACTCTTGTTTTTCTTAATAAACTCCTTGGCGAGGTTCAGGTAATTGATACTGCCGGTCGACGAAGCGTCGTACAACAGCGCCGGCTTGCCGAAACTGGGCGCTTCGCTGAGCCGGATGTTGCGCTGGATGATCGTCCGGAAAGCCAGGTCGCCGAAATGCTCCCGCACTTCGCCGGCCACTTGGTTGGCCAGCCGCAGCCGCGAGTCGTACATCGTCAGCAGAAACCCTTCGATCTCCAGTCCCGGATTCAGCTTCGTTTTGGTCATCTTAATTGTATTCAGCAGTTTACCGAGCCCTTCCAGCGCGAAATACTCGCACTGTACGGGAATCAGCACGCTGTCCGAAGCGACCAGCGCGTTCAGCGTCACCAGCCCGAGCGACGGCGAACAGTCGATCAGGATAAAGTCGTACTGCGGTTTGAGCGGTTCCAGGATCGCCTTCAGCCTCCGCTGCCCGTCTTCGATCTCCAGCAGCTCGGTTTCGGCCCCGACCAGGTTGATGCTCGACGGCAGAACGTCCAGCTTCTTGACGTCCGGACATTTCAGGATGATCTCCGCCGGCTGCGCCTGTCCGGTGATGCAGTCGTAAATCCCCTTCCCGTTGATGTCGAGCCCCAGCCCCGAAGTCGCATTGGCCTGCGGATCGGCGTCTACGAGCAACACCTTTTTGCCCAGCACCGCCATGCTGGCCGCCAGATTGATGGCCGTGGTCGTCTTTCCTACCCCGCCCTTCTGATTGGCCAACGCCACGATTTTGCCCATATTTCTTTTGGTTTTAATAATTGTACATCCGCAACGGACGCCTTGCCGTGCGTCCGGAGCCGCATCCGGCCCCAAATCCGGTGCAAGATAGGCAAAATTTATCAAAATCGAGGCAACATCCGCCCGACCGGCGAACTTTTCGGACTGCCGGCCGACGACGGTCGCGGCGCCGGCATATCCTGCGGTACGACGGGTCGGACAACAGGAAACGGCGCGGGGAATAGGGATTTATAAATTTATGTTTTATCTTTGAAGCTGATTTGAACGGCCGCCCGGACACGGACGGCGGATGCCCGCAGGCCCGGAACCGGAGCCGGAGCATCGAAAAACTCACGGAATGGTTATGGTTGACTTAAGTAAAAGAAGTTTGTTGACGCTCCTCGACTTCACGCCGGGGGAGATCGGTTATCTGCTGGATCTGGCCGCACGGCTGAAAGCGGACAAGTACATCGGGAAAGAGAAAAAAACGCTCCAGGGCAAAAATATCGTGCTGCTGTTCGAGAAAGACTCTACGCGGACGCGCTGTTCGTTCGAAGTGGCGGCCTACGATCAGGGCGCACGGGTCACCTATCTGGGCCCCACCGGTTCGCAGATGGGTAAAAAAGAGTCGCTGAAAGACACGGCCCGCGTGCTGGGGCGCATCTACGACGGAATCGAATACCGCGGATACGGGCAGCACATCGTGCACACGCTGTCCGAATACTCGGGCGTTCCGGTATGGAACGGCCTGACCAATGAATTTCACCCGACGCAGGCGTTGGCCGACATGCTGACGATGCGCGAACATTCGCAGAAGCCGCTGTCCGAAATGAAACTGTGCTTTCTGGGCGACGCGCACAACAACGTGGCCAATTCGCTGATGATCGCGTCGGCGAAAATGGGTATGGATTTCAGAGCCATCTCCCCGGCGCAGTGCGCCCCGGACCCGGCGCTGGTGAAAACCTGCCGCGAACTGGCGCAAGCCTCGGGCGCCCGGATTACCGTGACGGACCGCATCGACGGCGTACGCGACTGCGACTTTGTCTACACGGACGTATGGGTGTCGATGGGCGAACCGGACGACATCTGGCGCGACCGCATCGAATTGCTGAGCCCGTACCAAGTCAACCGCGCCGTGATGGACGCCACGCAGAATCCGGAAGCGAAGTTCCTGCACTGCCTGCCCGCGTTCCACAACATGGAAACCACGGTCGGCAAGGATATTTTCGGCAAATTCGGCATCTCGGAAATGGAAGTGACCGAAGAGGTGTTCGAGTCCGACGCATCGGTCGTGTTCGACCAGGCCGAAAACCGCCTGCACACGATCAAAGCGGTCATGGTAGCCACGCTGGGCGACCAGGTTTATTAACCGGTCGGCCGGATGACAGAACGACCTATGAAGACCAATCCGCAGAAAGGGGCTTACCCGACCTGGAGCGACCTGCTCGCCATTCTGGGCATCTACCTCGTAGCGATGCTGGCGTTCAACCTGGGAGGCGGGTTGCTGCTCCGGTTCGGAATCGCGTCGCAGGGGCCGGTCGTAGCGCTCGTCTACGCGCTGACATTCCTCAGCACGATCTGCTATGCGCTGTTCGCCAAGCGGCTGCGCGTAGGGCCGGACGTAAAACTGCTCCGGTTCGGATTCCGGAAAACGGACCCGGCGCTGGTGCTATGGGGAGTGATTACCGTCCTCGCCACGACGCTGGTCATCGAACCGTTGCTGGAGCTCTTCCCAAGCCGGTGGCTCGAATGGCTCGGCGACCAGATGAAACTGGGCGGATGGATGATGCTTACGACCGTCGTCGTCGCGCCGATCCTCGAGGAGATCCTGTTCCGGGGCATCCTCCAGGAGTCGTTGACCCGCAAATACGGCCCCTGGCGCGGCATCCTGATCGCGTCGGCCATATTCGGCATCGTGCACGGCATCCCGCAGCAGGCCCTGAACGCCTTTTTCGTAGGCGCGATGATCGGATTCATCTACTACAAGACCCAATCGCTGATCCCCTGTATACTGATCCATGCGCTGAACAACGCCGTCTCCTATTTCGTCTGGATGCTCAGCGGCGAAAAGATCGTCTTCACGAAGGAGATGTTCGGGAGCGAACGGAGTTACCATGTGCTGTACGCCGCGGCCTGCGTCGTCCTGCTGCTGGCCGTCGCCGGCATCGTACGCACGCTCCGGCGGAATCGCAACGTGGAGGTTCCGGCGGCGGAAGCGTCCGAAAACGGGAAAGTTTTCGGGAAAAATGACAATATAAGTCCGCAATAACCGTTGTTTACCCGGAATCGTATATCTTTGTATCGCAGCAAACGAATGATGAAATTTGTCCCGAAAATATTATTGGTAGCGGTCTTGCTGACGGCCTACTCCTGCAAGCGTTTTCCGAATCCGTTTGCGGAGCACAACACCATTCTGGCCGAAGTGGAGAACAAAAAACTGTACCTGCACGACGTGAGCCCGATCTTCACGCCGAATATGACTTCCGAGGACAGCCTGAAAATACTGCGTTCCTACGTAGACCAATGGGTCAAAAAACAACTGAAAATCAAAGAAGCCGAGCGGATGCTCGAAGAGAGTCAGAAAGACATCGACCAGATGGTGCAGGAGTACCGCAATTCGCTGCTGACCCACAAGGTCGACCAGTTCTACGTGGACAAGAACATCGACACGCTTTTCACCGATACGCAGATTGCGGACTATTACAACCAGAACAAGGCCGATTTCATCCTAGACAAGACCCTAGTGAAGGCCCGGATCGTACGTATTCCGCGCAGTTACGACAAGAAAAAGACGATCGAAGAGCTGATGCTCACCCCGCGCGAGGAGGGCTATCAGGATCTGCTCGACCTGTGCGTCAAAAACAATTTCGAACTGACCGAACTGAACCAATGGACGGACTTCGCGGTGCTGCGGTCGTTGCTGCCGGTCGACAAGACTCAGGATTACGACTACCTACTCAACACGGCGAAAGTCAATGAGTTCGAAGCGAACGACTTCATATTTTACGTCCGGGTGCTGTCCGTTTGCAGGGCCGGGGAGTATGCGCCGCAGGAAAGCGTGCGGGAGGTCATCAAACGGGTCATTTTCAACAAACGAAAAGAGGAAATCATCCGCGCCCACGAGGACAGCCTGTACCGCGGGGCGCTGGACAACAAGGAAATAGTAGTAAATGTAAATTAAAATACGATGCGTGGATATCAATTGAAGATCGTTCTGGGCGGATTGCTCGCCTGCGCTTTGTGTAACCGGGCTGCGGCGCAGCAGCAGTTTACGGCGGACAAGGTGATCGCCGTGGTCGGGAATTCGATGGTGCTCTATTCCGACCTGGAAAGGCTGACCCAATCGCTGATCGATCAGCAGAAAGAGACGGGTTATACTTCCGGACGGGATCCGCGTTGCGAGGCGCTCGAACACTTGATCGTCCAGAAAGTGCTCTACAACCAGTCCCAGATCGACTCGATCAAGATCTATAACGAACGCATCATCGACCAGAAGGTGCAGGATCGCCTGAACGACGAAACCGAAAAGTTCGGATCGCTGGCCGCGCTCGAAATGTACTACCACAAGCCGATATTCGACATACGGGCGGATATGAAGAGAAGCGCCCAGGAAGACAGCTACGCCTACGAAATGGAGAATACGGTGAAGAACAAAGTCACCGTCACTCCGGGTGAAGTCGAAAAATATTTCAAACGGCAGTCCAAGGACAGTATTCCGGTCATCCCGGAACAATACGTATACGCGCAGATCGTCCGTTATCCTTCCGCAGCGGAAAATGCCAAGATGCGGGCGCAGGAACGCCTGCTCGAACTGCGCGAGCGGATCCTGAAAGGGGACAAGTTCGACATGCTGGCGCGTATCTACTCCGAAGACCCGGGATCGGCGTCTCGGGGGGGCGACGTAGGTACGGTTACCAAAGACATGATGGTGGAGCCGTTCGCCAAGGCGATGTCGCAGCTCAAACCGGGACAAGTATCGGGAGTCGTGGAGACCGAATACGGATTCCACCTGATCCAGATGATCGACAAAACGGGCAGCCAGTACCACGTCCGCCACATCCTGATCAAGCCGCAGTACACCCAGAAAGATATGGAAGAACCTTACGACCTGTTGGACAGCGTCAGCAGGGAGATCAAGGCCGGCAACCTGACGTTCGAAAAAGCCGTGGAAAAATATTCGGAAGACCGCTTTTCCGCTAAAAACGGCGGGATCGTATCCAATATGGAACAACTCGAATTCTACTACCGGGGAATGGTCGACCCGTCGGAAGCTTCGACGAAGTTCTACAAGGAAAACCTGAACCGGGAAGACCTGGAAGCACTGCAAACGCTGACCCCCGGCGAGGTGTCGAAACCTTTCGCCGCCGTCGACACGCACGGAAGCCTGCTGTGCAAGCTGGTCATGCTCAAGGAGGTCATCCCGACCCATTCGGCCAACCTGAACGAAGACTACAAGCAGATCGAGAAACTGACCCTCGCCCAGAAACAGCAGGAAGTTTTCGACAAGTGGCTCGCAAGCAAGATCGAGGGAATGTACATCCGGATCGACAAGGAATTCCACGACTGCGATTTCCAGCACAAAGAACTCCTTAAATAATTCACTGCCGGTGATCCGAAGAAGTCGCATAGCCGCCGCGTTCGCGGTGCTGCTGCTGGCCTGCATAGCAGGCGTACGGGGGCAGGAAGTCACGACCGTGGACTTCCGGGCCGACGTGATGTCCAGCATCAAGATAGCCGACTCCACGGCGCTGTGCCTGGTCGGGCACGTCGTCTTTTTCCACAACGGGGCCGTCATTACCTGCGACAGCGCAATCCGGTACAGCGACCGCATGATGGACTGTTACCGCAACGTGGTCGTCAACAAGGACAGCACGTTCATCTACGGCGACAAGGCCGACTACAACGGGCTGCTGAACGAAGCGCGCATCTATTCCCCGCTGATCAAAATGGTGGACAAGGACGCTACGCTGTACACCTATAATTTTACGTTCAACACGCTGACCAACATCGGACGCTATTACGGCGGGGGAACCATGTCGCAGAAAGACAACCTAATGGAGTCCGACGAAGGGTATTACTACGCCGACAACCGCGAGCTGATCGGCGTACGGAACGTCGAAATGCAAAACCCGCAATATACGATCAGCTCCGATTCGGTAACGTATAACATGGACACCGAAATCGCGACTTTCGATACGCCGTCCTACATCTGGAACGACCAGGACGAATTTCTCACGGCCCGCCGGGGCAGCTACAATGCCAAGGAAGACCTTTATACGTTCACCGACAGCTCCTATATCATGACCAAAACCCAGGAACTGTGGGCCGACACAATCGTGTACCGGCAAACCGGACAGGACGCGGTATTGCGAAACAACATCCAGATCGCCGACCAGGAACAAAAAGCCATGGCTTTCGGCGATTACGGCCAATACTGGGGCGATAAAAAACAAGCCCTGCTGACCCGCGACCCATCGGTGCTTAGCTACGAGGAGGGGGAACAACCCGATACCGTTTTCATGCGCTCGGACAGCATCTTCATCTATACGCTGAACCGTTTCCGCAACGACTCTGTTCCGACGCAGAAAACGGCGGATTCGCTGGCAGCGGAAACTCCCGCACCGTTTCCTGCCGCAGACAGCGCGGCGGTCCGTCCCGCGACGAACGGGCCGGGACGTCCGCCGATTCCGACGCTCCCGGACGGGCAAGCTCCGCCACCTGCGTCTGCCCCCGCTCCGCCCCCGGTTCCGGCCGGAAACGACACGGAAACCCCGGCCGACTCCGCGCAACGGAACATCCCGGGCGAAACGGCCGACTCCCTGGCGCAATCGGAGCCCCCCGTACCGGACTCCGTATCGACGAGCGACTCCGTCCGAAAGGCGAAAGAACGGCCGGTAGACCCTAAAAAGCTCGAAAAAGAAAGACTCCGAAAAGAAAAGGAAGAAGCACGCACCGCAAAAATCAAAGCGAAGATCAAAGCCTCGCGAGAAAAAGCAGCGGCGATCGCCCGGGCCCAGCAGGAACAGGAATGGGCGCGGCAGCGCAAAGAGCTGGCCCGCCGGTTCCTCAAAGGCAAAGCCACTTCGGAAGATACGCTGGCCCTGCTGAAACTGGATTCGCTGCAACAGGTTTTCGCAGCGGACACGCTGGCGACCTCCCCGGATTCGACCGTGCAGAAAGCGCCCTCCCCCGCCCCTGCCGCGGACTCGGCGACGGTAAAAGCGGCCGCCGATTCGGCGGCAATCGTCGATCCGGCGGATTCGCTGGTAAGGATCGTCCGCGGATATTACAACGTGCGCATCTACCGCTCGGATTTCCAGGCCGTGTGTGACTCGATCGTGGGGTTCTCGATCGACTCGACGATCCACATGTACACCAATCCGGTGCTGTGGAACGGGGAAAACCAAATCACGGCCCAGACGGTCGATATCTTCACGAAAAACCAAACCATCGAAAAAGCGGTGTTCAGAGGGGAACCGCTGATGTGCTCGAGGGTCGATTCGACGCATTTCAACCAGGTGAAAGGCAAAGTGATCGAAACCTACTTCAACAATGGGGAGATCTTCAAAACCGATGTGAACGGAAACGGCCAAACCTACTACTACATGGAGGACGGAGACAGTACCGACCGGTACATCAGCGGATTCTTGGTCGCGGAATGCGCCGACATCACGTTCCGATTCACCGAGCGGCAGGTCAGCGAGATCGTCTACCGAGGCAACCCGTCCTATTCGATCTACCCGATGGATAAAATTCCGGAAACGCAGTCGCAGTTGATGAAAGGATTCAAATGGGAAATCGAGCGCAAGCCGACCAAAGAGCAGGTCTTCACCCGAACGATCCGTCCGTCGCAGCGCGCCCGTTACGAAACGTTGAGCAAACCGACCTATCCGATCACGGGACGCATCGACAAACAGCGTACGGAACTTCCGAAATCGGGTTGGATTGACCGGACGGACCGTTACCTGAGCCAGGAGGCTCTGGAATTCGTCCGCTCGCTGGGGAATTGATCTTTCGGACACGAAACGACATACGGACTCATATTTTAACCGCATATATTTTTTAACCTAAATCTGACTCGATGAGAAAAATCGTACACCTGTTGCAATCCGTAGTACTTCTCGGGGCGACCGCCGCATCGGTGCATGCCCAGCCGGTAGCCTTCGCCGCAGAACGGGAAAACTGGCTGCGCAAAGCCGCCGACAACATGCCGAAACTAACCGAAACCGTCAAAAAACCGCAATGCCTCGTCCGCAGCGAAAAGGATCCGGACGCCTTCCAGGGCTGGAAGATGGTCGAGACCGACGGCATGGAAACGCTGTACAACCAATCGTTCAAGGCGCTGAAAGAGGTGACCGTCGATTTCGGGGAACATCTTACCGGCTACTTCTCGTTCACGATCGGCAAACTGAACACCGACGCCGACGCTCCGTTGCGGTTCCGCCTGACGTTCGCCGAGGTGCCCGCCGAACTGAATACCCCATTCGATCCCTATCCGGGCGGTCTGAGCCGCGCATGGCTGCAGGACGAAGTGGTCACCGTGATGCGCGCGCCGGCGACGGTCACGCTGCCCCGCCGTATGGCCTTCCGTTATGTAAAGATCGAGATGCTGGCCCATTCGTCGTTCGATTTCGCCATTACCGACATGCAGTTTACCGCCGTAACGTCGGCGAGCGGCACGCCCGAAGAACTGGCTCCGACCACGGATCCCATAATCGCCCAGATCAACCGGACGGGCCTGACCACGCTGAAAGAGTGTATGCAGACCGTCTACGAAGACGGCCCGAAACGCGACCAACGGCTGTGGATCGGCGACTTGTACCTCGAATCCCTCGCCAATACCTACTCGTTCAAGAACCATGAACTTACCCGGCGCTGCCTCTACCTGCTCGCCGCGCTGGCCGACGAAGACGGCTGGTTGCATGCGACGGTGTTCGAATATCCCGACCCGCACCCGCAAACCGGGCAACACTGCATGGATTACAGCCTGCTCTACGGAGTGACCCTGTACGAATATCTGAAGGCCACCGGCGACCGCGAAACCGCCGAAGATCTATGGCCGGTGGTGGTGCGCCAGATCGAATTCGCCCGCACCTACCTCAAAGACGGCATCTACGACATGGACAAGAAACCGCAATGGTGGCTTGTTTTCGACTGGAAAGAAGACCTGAACCGCCACGCGCCGATGCAGGGGCTGATGACTTTCGCCATCGACCGGAGCTACGAACTCGCTCGGATGCTCGGACGCGAACAGGAAGTGGCCGAATGGCCCGGAGTTGTCAAAGCCATGCGGAAGGCTTCGCGGAAAAACTTCTACGATTCGAAAAACGGAGTCGTCGTATCCGGCCCGGACAGGCAGGTTTCCTACCTATCGCAGGTATGGATGATTCTTTCGGGCACGCTGTCCCAAAAAGAGAGCGTCCGGGCGCTCGAAGCCGCATTTGCCGATCCGGCAAGCTGTTATCCGGGCTCTCCTTACGCCTACCACTATCTGATCGAAGCAATGCTGCACTGCGGCATGAACCGGCAGGCAAAAGAACTGCTGGTCGATTACTGGGGCAGTATGATCCGCAAGGGAGCCGACACTTTCTGGGAAGTGTACGATCCGAAGGACGACTTTAAATCCCCCTATAATTTCTACCCGATCAACAGCTACTGCCATGCCTGGAGTTGTACACCGGTCTATTTTATCAACAAGTACAAAGAAATTTTCCAGCAATAACAACCGGCGGACGGCGTTCCACAATTCGCCGCCCGTCGATCGGACCCGGTTCCCGTAACCGATCCCGATCCTATCCGGAACGTTTTCTGAGGATCAGAAACGTTCCGGATTTTTTTATTTCATTCGAACGGAAGACCGCCTCGACCGACACCAATATTCCCGATACGCCACGCCCGCGGTCGTAATAGCAAAAAGCGAAGATATTTTTACCAAAACTGTTTGCAGAATAAATTATTTGGTATATATTTGCACTCGCAAAAGAGAAACATCGGGTTCGATTAAAAAACTTCAACCGCTCTCTTTTGGAAACATATTCCTCAATAGCTCAGTTGGTTAGAGCACCTGACTGTTAATCAGGGGGTCCAAGGTTCAAGTCCTTGTTGAGGAGCAACTTCAGTAAAGAAAAAAGATGAAAAACCCGGTAAATCAACGATTTATCGGGTTTTCTTTTTCTGGTACAAAGAGAAAAGGTGCAATTTTACACACCGATTTCCAGCCTTATTCGGGGGTTATTCAAAATCGCCCGAAAAGCGCCCCCGATTTAGCGTTAACGCATTATTATGCAATGTTTTGCCTCTTGACAAGTCAGCTCTGGTCTAATAATTTTGTGTCATTAAAAATCAGTAGCTATGAAAAGACGAACATTCGCCATTCTGTTCTTTATTAAAAGAACAAGATTGCTTAAAACAGGAGAATCAACGATCATTGTCCGCATCACGGTAAACGGCATCCGGGATGAATTTCTGTTAAAACGTGCCGTGAAGCCGGAGAACTGGGACTCAAAGAAAGAACGCATTTTAGGGAATGACGATCTTTCCATCGAATTAAACCGTTATCTCGACAGCGTCCGGGTATCCATTTACAGCATCCACCGAGAACTGGAACAAAATAATAAGGAAATAACCGCACGAATCATCAAGCAGCGGTTTCTCGGACAAAACCAGTCCTCTAAAACCATTCTGGAATTATTCGCCGACCATAACAAAAAAATGAACGCATTGGTAGGCAAGGAATTTTCTCAAAAAACCGCAGACCGGTATAATGTGACGATCAAACACCTGAAAGAGTTTATACAACGGCAATACCGGTGTAGCGATTTATGTATTTCCGAAATCACTTATCAGTTCATATCCGATTTCGACATTTTTCTGAAAACAGATAAAAAATGTATCCATAATTCCGCCGTCAAACACCTGAAAGCACTGAAAAAAATTATTCGGATCGCACTAATCAACGAGTGGATCAAACGCAATCCGTTCGAGAATTACAAACTGAAAGAATACCCCGTAGAGAAAGACTTTCTGACACAAGAAGAATTAAACCGTATCATTACGAAAGAAATTCACATAGAACGGTTAAAACTGGTTCGGGACATCTTTGTATTCTGTTGCTACACCGGCTTATCTTACATCGACGTAAAGTGTCTGACGCCGGAGCATCTTGCAACAGATAATCAAAACAATGTCTGGATTTACAAAACCCGTCAAAAAACAAAAAACATGTGCCGGATTCCGTTGTTGGAACCCGCCCGCCGTATTATCGAGAAATACAAAGAACATCCCGTGTGCATATCGGAAAATGTTTTGTTGCCCGTTTCATCCAATCAAAAACTAAACAGTTATTTACTGGAAATCGCAGATATATGCGACATTCATAAAACCATTACAATGCACATCGCCAGACATACGTTCGCAACGACCGTCACACTTTCAAACGGAGTTTCGTTGGAAAGCGTTTCCAGAATGTTGGGACACGACAATATCCGATCCACTCAGATTTATGCAAAAATCACGGACACAAAAATAGGTCGTGAAATGCAGACATTAGCGAATAAACTTAGAGAGCCGTTGTAAGCAGAAACGCCAAAACCGAGGGAGGGGGTTTCCGAGATTTTTAAGGTCTCAGAAACCCCCTCCCCCGGTTTCGGCCGGAAACAACCGGAAGTAACCGGAAAGGGTGTATCAATCGGGTATTTGCGTATTTCTTTTGTACCGGCAGCCGCTTATCAGAGCGGCGCGATTGTTTAATTAAAATCTACTTAACTTATGGATTACATTCTTATCGAAACCAAGGCGTATGAAAAAATCAAACAGCGTCTTGCCGACTTGACACAACAGGTCAATCTGTTTTCCCGAACATTCGGCGAAAAGAAAGCCGGCCAGTGACTCGATTCGCAGGAAGTATGTCTTGCACTCGGAATTTCCAAACGGACATTGCAGTATTACCGCAGTACCGGCACGGTTCCTTATTCCTTTATCGGGAATAAGATTTATTACAAGGCCGAAATTATCAACGCCTTGCTTGCAAAGGCCGCCGTCAAACCGAACTCCCGCTAATTATGGACGACATCATTGATCGCGGTTCCGACGAGTTCAGGGAATTGATCGGAAGCATCGAAACGGCAATCGCTAAAATCGAACAGGTATCGGCGCATTTAAAACCGCCCATCTGCAATGAACGCTATTTAACCGGCGAGGAGATTTGCCGAATCTTCCATATCAGCAAGCGCACCTTGCAGGAGTACCGGGACAGCCGAGTAATTCCTTACACTTCGGTCGGCGGCAGAATCCTCTATCCCGAATCCGGGATCGAAAAGCTGTTGGAAAAGAATCACGTATGTCCCTATGATTTTTAAATCGGGATAACCTACACACCAAACAAAAAGGTCAACTTAAATAGTTGACCTTTTTGTTTGGTGTGCCGAGGAATATTAAGCGGAGTATATCGTATGTACGGTTTCACGATCTCCATGATCTCCGCGATCTTCACGATCTCCATGATCTCCATGATCTCCACGATCTCCATGATCTTCACGATCTCCACGATCTTCACGATCTCCGCGATCTCCACGATCTTCACGATCTCCACGATCTTCACGATCTTCACGATCTCCACGATCTCCACGATCTCCGCGATCTCCGCGATCTCCGCGATCTCCGCGATCTCCACGATCTTCACGATCTTCACGATCTCCACGATCTCCACGATCTCCGCGATCTCCGCGATCTCCGCGATCTCCGCGATCTCCACGATCTTCACGATCTTCACGATCTCCACGATCTCCGCGATCTCCGCGATCAGCACAGATATACTAAATACACGGTGTATCCATTGTGTCCGGCAGATCAATCGGGTACTCCGTATGCGAAGTACACTATGTATCCATAGTGTCCCGGATGTTTTTTGTTTCTCCGGTTCACACGGAATACTACGTTGCCGGATTATACCGTGTGCAATCCGTACACACAGCCTGAAGACACGGACAAAAGAAATCCCGAAATCCCGGTTTTATACAGTCGTTCCGGTTGTTTCCAGTTATTTCCGGCCCTTTTGCGTGCCCATCCGGGAAAAGCCGCCGTACCTTTGTCCCCGGAACAATCCCCCTGCCAATTTATCGGACCAAAGGTTGCGAAGCAACACCTTCCGTCCTTTGGACGGATTTTCTTTGCGACGAGCAAAGAGCAAGAAGTGTGCTCGTCCGACAAACTCCGTTTTGTCCGACAGCACGGTCCCGATCTTATCGGGAGGGGTTTAACTCCGAAGTCGTTAAACTTTTAAATCTTTTAGCCATGCGAAAAAACAAAGGCGGCAGCGGCGGTTCGAAAGACGTGAAAACCTACCGCTACACGTTCCGGCTGAACGAAGCCCAGAACGCAAAATTTCTGAACATGCTCGACAAATCGGGCGCAACGAACAAATCGAAATTCATTCTCTCCCGGATTTTCGGCTGAGACTTTAAAGTCGTGAAGATCGACAAGGCGGCTTACGACTATTACAACCGCCTGACCTCGCTGTTTACCCTGATGCGGTCGGTGGGTGTAAACTACAATCAGGTCACAAAAGCGATTCACACCAATTTCAACGAGCGCCGCGCGGTCGCCCTGTTAGCCCGGTTGGAAAAATACACCGGGGAGCTTCAAACGCTCGACCGTAGCGTGATCGAACTTACCCGTCAATTCGAGCAAAAATGATTGGAATAATAAGCAGAGGCGGCAGCAACCTGTACGGTGCGCTCATGTATAACGCGGAGAAAGTAAATGCGGGACAGGCCGATTTACTGTTCGGAAACCGCGTAGCCATGCCGTCCGATCCGTCCGCGCCGTTCGACATGCACCGCGCCATGCGAAGTTTCGAACCGTATATGAACTCCGGCCATAACCTGACTAAAACCGTTTTCCACGCTTCGCTCAATCCCGATCCCAAAGACGAGCTGACGGACGAACGGCTGACCGTTTTCATGCAGGAATACATGCAGCGCATGGGCTACGGCGATCAGCCCTATTACGTGTTCCGACACCGGGACATCGACCGCGAACACGTACACATCGTTTCGGTGCGGATGCGCGAGGACGGGACGAAGATCGACGACTACAAGGAAGTCCAAAACCGGTCTGTCCCGATTCTCAAAGACATGGAACGTACATACGGCCTGCACCCGTCCGACAGGCAGGCCGTGCAGGATTTGGGACGAATCAAAAAAGTGGAATACGGCCATGAAAACCTCAAACAACAAATATCTTCGGTCGTGCGGTTGCTGACCCAGCAGTATAAATTCGGATCGTTTCCAGAACTCAATGCGCTGCTGAACCTGTATAACGTCGGTCTGGAAGAACGCAAAGGGGAACACCAGGGCCAGCGTTATCACGGCCTCGTCTATTCGGCCCTGAACGACAAAGGGGAACCCGTCGGCGTTCCGATCAAATCCAGCCGGATCGGGAAAGACGTGGGATTCGAACGGTTGGAGAAAAAGCGACTGTCCGATTTGGAGAAATACATCGGCTCGGCAGAACTCAAATCCCGCACCCGCGACGAAGTGATCCGCGCCATGCACGAATCCCGCACCAAAGGCGAATTTACGGAACACCTGAAACGGCGCGGCATCGACGCGCTGTTCCGGGAAAACGCCAGCAGCGGGCGCATCTACGGCGTGACCTTTATCGACCACAATACGAAAATGGTGCTTAACGGTTCGCGGTTGGGTAAAAACTATTCGGCCAACGTCTTTCAGGAGTTGTTCAACAATCCCCGCGCGGATCGGGCGGCGCTGTTGCCGAAGCTGCCGCAGGTACGAAACGCACAAACCCCGAAAACCGTGCAGTCGCCGGAACAAAAAACGCAAACCCCCAAAATCGTCCCGGCATTACGCGCAGATCCGCCGCAAGGAAAAACGCCGGTACAGCCGCAGACCATCCCACAGGCGGAGTGCCCCATCAGCATGGCGAACGCGCCGCAGCGGGCGACCGTCCCGGACGATCCCGTATCGTCGCTTCTGGGAGCACTCGATTTCGTGGCCGTTGGACTGGAAAACGAACCGCTGCCGCCCGACGAACTCGACGAGATACGCGAAAATCTGGCCCGCAAGTACCGACGCAAGAAAAAGAAAGGACATACCATGCAACGGTAAATAAAAAAGCCGGGCGGATCGCTCCGTCCGGCTTGGGCCGTCGCCGTTTTCATTGATTATCAGGTTAGTGGGCAAACGGTTCGTACCATGATGAGGATATCAATAAGGGAACGGGCATTGCGGAGCCCGTTCCCCGCCGATTTGTCCGGAATCGGAAAGTAAGCCTGATTACGAACCGGACAAATCTGCTTTATAGCTGTAAAACGCCGAGTCTTTGAACGGCCTCTCTTAGCTGAGATAGCATTTCGGGCAGGGCTTTGAAATGCAGGATAGGAAACGTCAGGAAATAAAACCGCTTTTTATTCATTTCCACGATATAATGCAGGGCTTCCTGAAACGGAAAGAAATCTTCGATGACCTTCTCGTAAGGTGTAGCGTACGAATCATCGTTGAGAATCGCGGCGTAAATCTTGTCGTGATGACCGTAGGCGCACGCATAAACGGCGAACGGCAGGGTGCTGTCCGGATCGGCTTTGCCGTCGGCCATGTCGGAGATTAATTGCTGCGGGTCGGGCGCGACCCATGCTTCCAGCACCTCGTCGGGAATTAAATTGTACCCGACGGTCGTAACATCGTGGTTCCGGAAAAAGTCGAGGCTCCACCTGAAATTGGCGGCGGCGACCGGCGAACCTTTGAATTGTGGATTTTTCGTTTTCATAATTATTTAAATAAAATGGTTAATAAAAAAAGCACAAACTTTATTTGTCTTTAACAATCAAGGCAACGCCAATCGCCTGCGCAGCAAAGACAAGTTCGGTTCGTGCCCTGTTTAAACATAATACATCACTTTTATTTTATCTTCATTATCTCCGAAATCAGTCGCTCATCCGCTTTGTTGTTATACTCCTGTGCGTCGTCGCACAGATTCAGAATCGTCATATCCCGCTTGCGGGCTAAATCCACCGTGTAGGCCGTGCCGCCGGACTGCCCATCGTAGTAGCACACCAGTGCAGACGCATGATCGAGCATCGCCCGGTTGCGCTCATGGAAACACGACCGCGTACAGGTATCATGCAGGCAGACGCGCCGATCTGCTGCGGCCAGCACTGCCGAATGAAGTTCTTTAAACTCGTAGGGAAAACCTTTCGCCTGCCCCCGGAACGGCACGACGGCGATCAGCCGCAGGTCGGGCATGTGCTTTTTCAGCGACAGTACCGCCAGCCCCGCCCACAGGTCGAAACCCGTAGCCATGCCGCAGAGGAAAGTATTGTAACCCTGATCGCGCAGCAGCAGTACGGCGCTTGCCGTGCGCCGGACGATACGCTCGCGGACGGACGTGTAATCGGCATCCGTTTCCGTCAGTTTGATTTTTTCCTTTCGGTAGCCCGAAAAAGCTACCGCATGCGACGGGTCGATGTCGTTCAGGATTTGCAGTTTATCATATTCGATTCTCATAGCGGTAAGCATAAAAAAAGGCCGAACGTCCGAAACGTTCCTGTAAACGCTCCGGGGTTCGGCCCATCCAATCTAATGTTATTATGAAAAATTGCTCGTAGAGCCATAAAAAAGGGGGACGAAGCTCAGGCGATTCAGTCCACCGTGCACACGAAGTTACCCGCGCAACCGCCTGCCGGGAACGCCCCCCGGAAAAGAAGAAGTAGTTAATAAAGGCCGGAAACAACCGTTTTGCCCCGCAGCCTGACCGTGTTATAGAACATCTATCGAATAAATAATTGGAATATCCCGAAAAAAGGGGGACGTACCCAAGCAATCGTACCCATACGCCTTTAACGACAACTGCTTGCCGGATTGCACGTCCCCCGGCTATGAAAAAATTAGTAAAAAAGGGTAATGTAATAAGCCGGAACGCTGCCGAGTGTCTACTAACGGTTTTCATCGGACATGAAAACAAATCGGTGCGTGTCCGGCCTATATCGGTGTGGGTAAAAGAAATATCGGAAAGGGAGTGCGACGGCACGGGATTGCCCGGCCTGCCGCCCCCACAGGAACAGGCGAACGCCGCGCACTCCCTTAGTTTTCGGTTTGGAAATACGGGGCTTTCCCGAACGCTCGGATCGGAATACGCCGCGCATGGCCGGAGTTCTCCGGCTGCGGATAAATGACAGGGTTTCGATTTTGGCCGTAACATAGTAACCGGGATAGAAGTTGATACTTCATTCGATTTCCCGGCGTCCGGCCCGTTGCGGTAAGGCAATAAAAAAGGGCGAGGACGCTTGGACAATCCCTTTGGGTCGGCCTTACGATGCCTTCTCCGGTAATCATCCTTACGCCCAAGCCCGCCCCGACAGCACGTGCCGGGGCATAGCTCAGGTTTCAGACAATTTTACGCCGGACTAAACCTGTTATATCGCTATAACAGTTCGTAAGTTTACCCAAAGGCATAAAGGTGTCTTAACCTTTACAATATGTTACGATCTAAACCGTATTGTGACCACACAAAGATAGCATAACTTTATAATTTTTAAAGTTTCCTATCCGTCGAAAAAAAGAACGTGAGCATCATTGTGACAAATACCACCCTAAGGCTCTGGTAAACCTACTGAGAATATAAGCACAAGATGCCCACGCCTATGCGTGGAATCAAAATCGGATGCCCCGCATTAGGCGTAGGCCAATGCGTGAGGGCTTTTCTTGTGCTTCGTCTCTCAAAATGTACCAGATTTTAAGGGCGGACAAAGCCAACAACCCACCTATTTCGGCGAATCATTGTTCAAATATACGAAACAAATTGCAATGAACAACGACCGAGTATTCCGATTTTGTGTCTTTTTAAGAACTTTTTTGCTTTTTTCGCTATTTCGGGCATTTTTCTGATTCGCAATTTGTTCGGACCAAATTGGACCGGAAAGGAAATGTCCCGTTTCGGATAAAGCGGCCAATCTCCCGGACCAAATGCGGTACGCGGGTTCAGGCAGTTTTGTATGTAAGATGTGGGAAAGGGCACGGGCCGAAACAGTCCATGCCGGGCGAGGGAATGGACTATTTGTTACGGATCATGCGCCTGTCGGCACACCTGTCACTATCTGCAATAGTCTCCATAATCAATCAAGTTTGACGTAATGATAACGGGTCAAACTTACGGATTATTTTCAAAAAACACATATTATACAACAAAAAAGAGCGTCTTTTCGAGAATGATCTTGTGTTTGATTAACTATTATCATCAATTGATTCTCCATAGAAACAGGTTATTAGAAATACTTTTTCAACACGAGTATACCCTGTTTGATTAGTATATAGGCATCCTGACGATCTTGTTTCCCTTAAATATCCATTGAATACATGATTTTACTATGTTGATTAATCACCAAACAGGAATATAAATTTTGTTCGTATATTTAGTAGATAAATTATATTTGAAATCAAAATGGAGAAACTTAAAGAGTTAATAATTAAATTTCATGACTTGCTTCGTTATGAGAGACTTAATGATTGCCATTTTCATTACGAGTCAGACATTTTGAGCCTTTACAAAGATATACTTTCAACATTAGTCGAATCTCATCCTAATTATTGGGATTATTATCCGAAATTTCTTTACAGTTTAGAAGAAAATTCATCGCCGTCGCTTTTATATTCAATAAAAATTTTCTTAGATCTCTTTGATTCTATTCTAATAGAAAAAAAATTAATGCGATTAAACCTATCTATAACAAAATATAAGTGGAGTGGTAAAAGTGTAAAAAAGTATATGAATATTTTTCTTGAAGATGGATACACGAGAAACAAGAGTCAACGGTTATCAGAGGAATATTTCAATCTTGATTTGCTAAAAGATGTTGAAAAGATTGAACTCATATCATTCTTTAGAGATACGCTTCACTATCAAGGCGAAAAAATCAATTGGAATAATGAAGATGTAGAAACAGCACTTATGTATGTAATTCCACTAAGGCAACTTCTTTTATACTTTAAGATGCCAGAGTTATTTTACTTCCTTGCCGGAAGTGTAGTCGAAAGACTGTCGACGTCCGAGTTTTATCAAATAAACCGAGATTTTGTTGAAGAAATCATCATGGCGTCCTATAAGGATAAAGTTCCTGAATTAGGTTTTGTGAATGCGTTTAAGGCATATTCAAATGCTAATAGCATTCATGCATCATTAATGTTCGTCAATTTAAGTCTAGTTGCGAGTCTTATAAAAAAGCCGCCGTATCATCACGAGTTCGTTTTAGAAATAGGTAGACAAGTAATTCGGTTATTCAGAAATGTAGGGCTAGTAAAGTTTATTTTGCCATTATATCAAAAACTTCAACATAATCTAAATCTTAGTGATTACGAAAAAAACATATTGGCTCATGCTTATTATTCATCACTTATTGCCGACCACACAGATGGCCTGCCAGATATACTGTTAGATTTCTTAAGAAAGGAAAGAGAAACATTATTTAAAGATGGTATCCACAGTGCTATACCTTGGCTGACATTATTGTACAATATAAGACGGATCTATCCTGATGCCGATTTTTCTCCAACGGGACTAGGCTTTTTCGTAAATGTGTTCGAATCAATAGTGCCTCATGAAAGCATAAATCGTATTAAGGATATATTAACAGGAGATAGCACAATGCTCAAATCTAGAATTAAGGAATCGTTGATAAAGTTAAATGAAACTAGAAATACATCCGATTTTGTCTATGATAATGAAATATCACTCACTATAGCCAGTCGCCTTATTCAAGAAAGTTTCAAAAACTATGATAATGCAGGTTTCATTCTCGCAATGATGCTAAAATCAGATTTTAGTATCTTATTTCGCCCTAAAGAAGTAATAGGAACAATGCCGCTTAAATTACCTAAATTAGATTTAAACGATTTTGATTTATTATATGAGCACCAAGATGACTTTAATGCAGCACTCCAATTAAAAGAAAATACAGCAATACTGTGGATTGGCTTTTCGGAAAGTAAAATATATACACTGACATTACACAATAAAGAATATGGTTTTTCATTACAGGATCAATGGGATTACGATAAATATTTGCAATTACTAAAACAGGATTACTTCTTCGATTTTAGTTTTGCCTTTACAATTAAAGAAAAAGGAGAAGTAAGATTGATAACAAATGAAGAATATATCAACCAAAGCAATGAAGTAAAAAAAGAGCTACAAAGTTTTTCTTTACTAATAAATAAGAATATAGAAAGTATTTATCTCGTGAAAGACTTGGAGATATCTGGCTATCCTCATAACCTTTTATTAGACGAAAATAAAAACTTTATTGCGTTAAGAATGCCAATAACAAATGTATTATCAACAGAATGGTTATTATTTAGAACAAAAAACTCTATTCTTTTACGTAATTATTCAAAATCAATATGGATTCCTATCGAAAGCGGGGATCTAACTATAAATTATCTATATAACAATATTGAAAATACATTAAATAAATATCAGTTTCAAATTAATACTCAGTCTGAAATGCTTGAGAAAATGTCTTCAGATATAAACATAGTTTGTTCGCATGGTGCTCAAAATATCTCCGAGACACATCTCATATTCCAAGAAGGAACAAAAAACTGTGATGTTAGTTCAGTTATTAGTAATGGCAAAATCTTAATCTTTTTTGTTTGTTATTCCGGATCAATGAAAACAGAATCTTTTCGAAATAGTATAGCTTCAGTTGTTCTCCAAGCAATTGCACTCGGCTATGAAGCCATTATTGCTCCTTGCTGGGGGTTAAATGCATCCATTCCTGAAATTTGGCTTCCTATTTTTTTAGAGTCAATGGATAATGGCTATGAAATACAACAAGCTGTTTTTAAGGCAAACATGAAAGTGTTCGAACAATATTCAACTCCTGCCGCATGGGCCTGTTTACATCTTTATGGAAATCCCAAACTAAAATTAGATATTTCATGATTTACTATCCCAAAATATAATTAGCTTTGAATTTCTAATCTATTAATCTATATGAGTTTGAGAAAATACCTTATATCTGATTGATACATGATATTGTGCATCAAGTCAAAAAATGACAATTATGCTTTATCATAATTTTTTGTTTAATGTTTTAATAGAACAATGTTCGTTATTGAGTAAATATTTTTATATTTGCGAATACAGACTGATTTAGCAAGGCAAGGTACATTCATGTAATGAGCAAAAGCCAGAAGTATAAAGCGACTGGCATAGTGCAAAATCGGAGAAAAACGGGAAAGACATCTTTATAAAAGACTGAAATACACCACACTGTAAAAATTGCAAAATTCCTTGTTGAGGAGCTTAAAAATCAAGCACTTGCAAATTCCTTTGCAAGTGCTTTTTCATTGAATACTCAATGTGCCTTGCGTAAGTTTTAAACTCTGTCCTTTCTCTTTGTGTTGCCTATGTTATTATTGCCAACCTACACAGGACACGTAATTGGGAATGCAATCCCCGCCCGGCCGTTTATTTCCGACCTTTCTTCCCACGTTTCACCCTTTTAATTAACGCTTCAGTCAGACTGTCGAGGTAGGGTTTCAGAACTCCGTGCCGCTGGTTCATCTTGATATTACCGGCTTCCTCAGGACTCATTTGATACCGTTGCGTTCCTGCATCAAATGGCGATGGTAGGTACTGACATAACGGGAAAATCCGTTGAGAGTCCCCCCGCACTGCCGGCATATCTCGATATAGGAGAGGTCGGTGGCTGCGTACAATTCAGTGTCGGATGATATTTTGCTTCCATCTCCAGCTTGCACTCTCTTGTCCGGTTACATTTGTTCTCTTTTAAGGCTGCTCCGATTTTATTCTACTTTTCCCGTTGATACACAATTTACTTACATCACCGCTAATCGTCAAATTTGATTCTTCTCCCATGATTATGGATCTACTACGCAACGCACAAAGCAAGCATCCGAACCTCCGGATCTAATTAGGTTGTCCGTACTGATAAAATTGAAATCAAATGAAAAATAGTTGATATCCCATCCCAGGCTGGCACCATCCGTCGGCGTAAAGTAGTCTTTAGGAATCTCCGCGTTTAACCAATAGATGGCTCCCGGTCGTTTGTATATGTCGTAAAACAACGGACGATCTTTAGGATCTGGATATAATTTTGTTCGGCCGCCAGCATATCTTAATACTCCATTGAGGATTTCAGGATCTCCCCAACTGGCAGTATAGCTTTGTTTTCTGTGTCCGTAGCCGGAGGCGCCAATGGGGAAGAACAGATTTTTGCCCGTATCGCTGTTATACGCGAAACAGCCTCTCATTCCACGTCCAGACGTACTGTGTTCATAGTCATAGCCGTAAGCATCTACGATATCATCGGCCGTTTCCGTGGCATCATCTCCGTACAATACACCGTATCCCTGCTCTACATTATCCGCCCTCAATTCCCAAAAGTCTGCGGCTGTAGCCACCCTGGCATTCGCCATTTGAGGAGCACCGAACTTATTGTCCTTACCAAGATTAGTAATGGTTGTCCACTCCATTTTGACTCCAGTTCCTGCATTGGTAAAGCCATCTTCAGGATATACTTTGAAATCTTCCGGCGTGACATTTATCCACGGTTCAAATGGGTTTTTATTGCTCAATGCGTCTATCGGCTGATTCCAATTTCCGAATTTGAACAGCGACCCTTCGTCCAACGGAGTGGAAGCCAGGTCGGTCGAAGTCTTCATATTCTTGGCATACCACTTCACGCCGCCTGTAACCAAATCGTCAGGCTTGTCACCTTGCCGTATGAAAATCAGATGCTGGCAGGTATAATTGTGATATTCCACGCGGATAATAGCGTAACGGTTCTCTGTCGAACTCCCGGAGAAATCCACGCTGAAGTCAATCTCGCTGCCGGTTTTACCATATATGGCTTTTCCATATTCCGGATCATCCTTTAACTCTGTTTTGTCCGATGTTACCGACAGGGTGATTCCATCTCCGTTATATCTCTTGATGACATAGGCTTTCCATGGGCCTTCGGATTGGAATGTCTTGAATATTTGGTCATTCTCTCTCGGCAATCGCTTCAACACGACATGAAACGACTTATTATTTTCGGAAGATCGATATATGCCCTTCGGATTCACGACACGACGTACCTGGTATATCGGAACTTCATTATAAAAGCACTCATCCAATCCTTCCAGCTTAGTTGTAATCTCGACTCTCGCCAATCTCTGATATGCCACGTAAGGATTGTTTCCGGTGTATCCGGTCGTTGATATCATCTGCTTGGCGCACGTGTACATAGGAATATATATGTTGTATGTATTCTCTTCCGTAGGATGTTTCTCTACACGGTATTTATCGTCCGATTCAGAACCGGCAGTCGTAAAATCTTCGGATATTTTACCGTCGGGCAAAGTAAAATCTTTATATTCACGTTCTCCTCGTTTAGGAACAGTATTGTAGTATTGCTCATTTGTTCCGATTTTATCTGCATATAGGACCGTTTCCGTTGTTTTATGTAATGACAGGAAACCGTTCCACGGTGCGTCAACACCATTCAGAGCACCCGTATAATAAATATCGCTGCTGGCGTTATGGGGCGCCCAATTGTTTTCCTTGATTTCCGCTTTTATGTACTCTATCTTTCGACCGCCAGTATTCACCTTAATGGGATACATCATGGAATGGTTGTACAGGTATGAGATATAATAGGGCTCAGGAGTCATCACGCCCGGCTCCGGCTCCTCGTACTCGATATGCCAGTCCGCCTCGTTCGCGAAGTTTTTGAATTTCAATGTCAGCTTGTAGTGGCAGTTGCGCTTGGCGTTATAATCATGTATCACGTCCTGTCCCAGCATGAAACGATAAATGATGTGCCCGTTACCCAATCGCTCGGAATTGTTGGAGATGTAGTGCGCATGTACCTCAATGTATGTACCGTAAGGTACGTTATCTTTTAGGCGGTAATCAGGGTATTTATCCGGCTTGTTCGGCAATCCGGGGAAATCCAATATCCCGTTACCGTCTGAATCCTGCCTCTTGTCAGGCATACTACTACCCGCTCCCTGTATATTCTCGTAAAAGTATAGTGCGGGAGCTGTTTCATCGTGAGAACCGAAATGGGGACTACCTACCGTGACACGATGGTCTGCACAGCCTTCCCCGTATTCAAAATCCTCTGTTATATCTCCTTCATGATAAGTAATGATTTCTCCATCAATCATATCAGGCCCGGTCTCTGGTACATCCAAGGTGTACCCCTCTTTTCCCACATTATTTTCCTTTCCCAAATAGCATTGCAAAGGAATATCTTTAATCTGCACGGATTGGAGATAGATAAACACTCCTTCTTTCAATGCGCTACCGTCGTATGCCACGGTCACTTTAGAAGCCGCACGGCGTAGCCACGCGTGGAGTTTTATGCTTTTTTCATTTACTACAAGAGACTCGTCGTCCGCCGATAGAGCAGGAACGGAGCTTTTAGTGAAAAAGCCAATCATCTGGCCATTGTTGGTCACGTTTTCGGAGTCCCATGTGAGGGGAATACTTTTGAGCTCGTCTATCGTTTGTATGGCATCAGAATAGGCCGTATTTGTAAGCAGGTCTGGGATGTTCGCCACGGCATACATATAATATTTGCCGAAGTTGATTTCCTCCGGCAGCTTGAAAGTGGCGCGTTTGGTACTTGTTTCCGCACTGTTCCCGTTTTCAGCATTCGTATCATCACGTTTTTCATCGGACACGGAATATTCTTCTATCTCCCAACTGTTTATTAACTTCTTTGTACTGTGATCATACAACAATATATGCAAGCTATTGATACCCTTTAATGCATCTCCGGCAGCCCGTGTCCGGCTCAGTGCCGAGGACATGGGTTTGAAGTCCAGCGTGGCAGATATACTTGCCTTGCCTTCACCTATGGTTTCTTCCTTCATAAATTCGTCATAACAACCTGTAACGGTTGAAATCATCAGGAAGAGAACGGTATGTCGTACAAAATGCTTCATATACTTATTTATTGTTTTATAATCCGAATTCCGGTTCAAGGATTACCTCGCTATATGGAATCACATCCACTATGATTTCATTACTATTATACATTGTTATATCCACCACGACATGGGTGTTGCGGAAAAGTGCCTTCAAGTTGGGTAACTTGCAGACGAAAGGTTCATCCCTTCCGGTTATCTTGATTGTCAGGGTGTACTCCTGCTCGCCGTCTGTTGCTCCCGCTTTGGGGCTTTTGCTTTCGGGCAGGTAGAAAACGGGAATATTCTTCGCCACACCCGGTTTCGAGTTATCGGGGTTGTCTATATCCACTGTCGGTTTTCCAACGGTAACCGTCCCGTGGGTATAGGTGATTGCCTTATCCGCTTGTGCCGGCAGTTCGTAGTCTTTCAGCCAGCCGGCGGCTTCCGTGACGGCGTAATCGTCATTTTCGGACGAGGCGTCGGAAACCTCCTTCAACCAATCTATCCAAGTTTTTCCGTTGAAAAGTTGCTCGTTTTGTTCGCTGTCATTGACATGCGCCATCAGAAAGTTCTTGTCGGCATGGCTCGCTATGGTGAAATTGTCCACAATTACTTCCTCTCCACGCCAGTTCATAAAGTTCACCATGAATTTGGTGGCGACACGTACCACGTAGAACGTCCCGTCGAAATTCCCTTTTTCAGGAAAATCTATCTCGTACATGGAAGACATCGGGATGGGTTTTCCGCCCGAATAGTCCGGAGCGAAATAGAGGTTGTTCACCGCGGCTTCAAAGCCGGGCATTCCTTCTGTATAACTGTTGAAGAAAGCGGTCAGCGTTTGATTTTCACCCTCTACAGTTACACCTTCTACCGTGGACACGCTCTCTTCATTGGCGAAGAGGAATATCTTCTTCTTTTCGTTCGGTGTTACCTTGAGTAAGATGGTTTTCTGTGCCTGCGCACCCTCCAGCGAAAAGTGGCGGTTATGTTCCACCGTTCCGTCAGCCGCATGTAGTACAACCACGCGTACACTGTTCATCTTCTCGTTGTCGGGCAGTTCTGCCGTACTCGCCCTTGTTTGTCCTATGGTGGCGATATTCAGATACAGGGCAGCTTCCGTAACGTTGTCCGGCAAGGATTCTTCCTGACTGCTGCACGCCACCATAAAAAGCAATGCGAATGCCGTCAGGCAGATTACAATGCTATGTATAATGTTCGGTTTCATCAGTCCAACCCTTCTTCCTGATTATTCAATTTCAATGTTACTCGGCACCACACGCCAAGAGTGAATCAGTATGTAGCTGTTGATCCACTGGTTGTCCTCGTCAAGGAAGAATGTCATCACATAGTCGTCCTCGCGGTCCAGGAACTCCTGGTCGGTCATCGAACGGTTGTACTCTTCCTCGTAATAGTCCTTTGCCAACAGCGCATAGTCTATCACCGGGATGCGGGCCACCGTTTCGCCGTCTTCTTTGCCGGCGATGGTCAGAAACATCTTCTCACGATGTGTTTCCATCATACGTCCCACGGTCAGGTCGGCGATGGCCCCCTTTACTTGGATGACGGCACGGGTATCATCTTTTCCTACGCCAGCCTCGCCGTTCTGCGTTTTCCAAGGACGGTAGGTAATGTTCTCGTCTTCCATCAATTCATTGTCATGAGCCATCAAACCGTTCTCGTCCTCTATACGGAAGACGAATTGATTCACATCCACATCCTCTCCCGAAAGGTGATGCAGTATGACGCGGACATGATTGGTGTTCTTGGTCAGGCACATGGTGTAATCGTAACTGCCCCCGTCATCGTTCGAGGGCAGCGACACATCCAAAGTGCCATGAAAGAGCCGGTAAAGCCTTTCTTTGCTGTATGCGCCGGACTCGTCGTACTTACGGTTCAGGGCACACTGCAACTGCTTCATACGGGTCTCGCCGACACGGGCTTCGGGTACGGAGAAAGACTCTTCACGCTCGCCATCGTTCCGGAGACCGCACCATGCCAACAGTCGATAATCGCCGGCGGGCAGGTCGAGCGACATCGAGTAGTTCTCCGCCGTAGTCGGATCTATCTGTTCTTCACGCTGCCATACCAGTACACCCGATTTGTCGAAGGCATACAGGTGAACTGATGAAACCTCGTTTGCGAAAGCATCAGCCCACTTCAAGTTCTTATCGTAACGGAATTTGAGCCGGTAATATACCGAACAGTCGCCTTCTTCCTCGTAGAACCATCTGTCGCAGGACGGAAGAGCCGACAGGCAGACTGACGCCACGCAGACCTTGGCTGCCAAATTCCTTATCATTGCCCGTATATCCATATCGTTTACTCTTTCTTGATATTTATATATTGTGTGCGGAATTTCCGCATCCGGATTTTCTCGTCAAATGGGATACCTGTCTTGCGTTCAGGTCTCCGATGCCGCACCTCCCTTGTGTACCGGTGGGCGGGTACTGTATTCGTTATTCTGTTTAATTAATATGTGTGGGAGACGGGAGCCGCCTCCCACACTGTATGTATCAGGAACGCCTTCGGGCGTCCGGGTTCATATTACCACTTCAACTCATAGTTGTTCTCGACAATGCGCCAAGACAGGATATCGATTTCAGCAGCGATGTAGTGGTCATTGTCTTCGGGCTTCTCGGGATAAATTACCTGGTCGGGATCGTAAACAGGGGTGCCGAGACCGGCGATCTTAGTCACGGTTGTTTTATATATGTGATTGCGAACTATACCTTTGGTAGCCGTTTCGTTAGTTTGATTAGCTTCTTTATGATGAATAATCTCATAGTAATAGTAGGTCATACCGGACTTCCAGACCAGAGCCCTGTCAACTATATCCTTGTCTGCAAGTTTGCCGTTAATGACATCGGATGAAACAGTTGCCGTCACGGCGGTGTTTGAAGAAGTGTACCACTTCTTCGCTTTTGCGACATCTGTCAACTGGGCATATACATAGCAGTTGCGCGCTTTTCCATCGCTTGGCTCGGATGTTGCCTGTCCCACGATTACAATCTTAAGATCGCTGGCACTAAGCCCTGTACGTGTCGTGTTGTCTCCCGAATAGTAAGTATATCCACCGGCTGTCAATTGATTGAGAATACTTGCCTTCAATACGGGGAGGTTTGAAGACTCGGTCGTAGAATATGTGTCGGCAGAATAGATACCCAAGTGTCTTATAATAGTGAAAGGCGTTGTACCGTCTGCCTTACAAAGAGTCCCCTTGAGGATAACCTTGGTGCGGTTGATAGAGGAACTCGCATAATCCAAAGCATTCTCATTGGTGTACAATGAAGTGCTAAAGGCATTATTGATAGTGTTGTTGTAAGTATCATAGTCGTTCGCGGCATCCTCAGAATTGATGGCCCAGAAACTGCGGTGTGTGCCGTTCCACCAACTACTTGTCCATGTGGGATCAATAGCCTTGACCAATCTGCCCTCATCGGTTTCGGCGGTCAGGCTCCAACCGTTGAGTTTCAGGTAAACCTGTTCTCCACCTACTGGTACTTTGAGGTCATTACCATCCTTATCTTTCAGTGCAAGTTTGTCACTGCCGGCAGCACTTACAGCAGAACCCAGGGCAACGCTGACCTTGGCCACGCTACGCTCGACATAGATTGTGACGGGGTTGGCCTTGGCAAGGGCTTCAGTCTTCTGTAGATGGTCAGACTCGATAGGGACAGCACATACCTCTGCGCTATTTTCCCCATATACGGAATTGAACATCACGAATTTGCCTTTTGTGGTCAGACCGGTGGCGGCATAATCGGCGGCAACAGCCTTCAGATTGGTAAGGCTCATTGATGTGTTACCCAAAAGGACATTACCATCATCATCTCTGGGAGGATTCAGCACAGCCGCAATTCTCTGCGGAAGTCTGTCTCCGTCCTTGGTACTGATGACAATCGTGGCCTTGAGTTTACTTCCGATATCATCGTTGCCATTTCCGTCAGGAAACGTCTGATCCGCATCAGTGGGTTCCCAGTCATAGAAGTTTACATAGCTGCCGTTTAAAAGTTTAACGTTAGCAACGGCGCCGTTCGCGGTGAAAAAATAAAAACGGACTTTTTCAACATCGTTTTCGGCTTCACTTCCATCCTCGTAACCGGCAGCGGCACGAGTACCTGTCACATCAGAGGACATCAGGTTTACGGCCATATAGCTGGTATTGGCCTCACCGTTACCGTTGTCCTCGCCGCCAGGAGTAATCTCCTCCTGTGAGCATCCTGCCATAAACAGGGCTGCCAGCATGGACATGAATAAAAAATTTCTTTTCATTGTCGATAAATTAAAATGTTTGAAAATATTGTTCCTTATCTCTTGGTTTATCCTGTCTATTTGAGGTCATTGCAATCTTTCGTTCAGTTCGTCGAGCGTCCTGCCGGCCTTTTCAAATCCCATCTCTTTCGCCTTGCTCAGGTACCGGCGTGCCGTGTTATAATCTTTCTTGCGTATGGCTAATGCGCCCCGTGCATAGACAGCCTCGGCGGAGTCGCCTGCCTTGTCGAGATACCTATGTGCCGTTTCAAAATCATCGCGCCGGATAGCGGCATTGGCGGCATTGAGGTTTGCAATCTCATCGTTCGGGAACATACGCACGGCTGTTTCAAAGACATCGGTAAACTCATCCGTGCCTGGCTCATACTTTCCGGCAACGAGGTAGAACTCATTCTGACTTAGCTTCTGCGGCTGCTCAGCCATAATGCGCTTTATCTCTTCCACTTCGCTGAACGTGCGTATGGCGTAGTCTATGCGGTAGTCCGTATGGCGCAACGCCGGATAGAAATGTTGCAGCATGAAGCGGTATTCTTCCGGGTAAGTGCGCTTGATCTTTGCCTCCTTGGCATCCGGTTCCATGTCGCTGTCTATCAAAGCCAGAATCTCCCCGCGATGGTTAATGTTCGATTGTTCCACCTGACGGCGCAGGCCCGCCCAGTCTTCCGGTTCGTAGTCTGTCCGGATGATACTGTCTGCAAAGTGGTACAGCTGCCCGATGTGCTTTTTAAGTGCGGCTGTACGCCCGATGGCCAGCTCCGTGTTGTGCTTGTAGGGACTTTCCGGCGAAGCGAAACCTTTCAGCCACACGGAAGTGATGGAGACATCCTTGTCGTTGCGTACGGAGTCGATAGTCGCCTGTATCTTGCCCAATTCGACCGTATTGCGACGGTAATCGGGATAAATCGCCGTTTGGTCGACCGGGAAGTCTATGTATGCCGATCCGGATAACGAACGACTTTTCATGATTTCCGCTTCGGGTTGCACAAATATCAATTCCGGGAAGAAAGCTTCTCGATGACGCCCCAATACGCCTTCGTATTCCGCCAATATCTCGTGACAACACCCCCAATCGCTGCGGTGGAATTTAAGCGTTGCCCCGTCCATCCAGTCTTCGTACTCCGTAAGGTTATTGTATGCCAGACTGTTCGGTTTGCCCGACGCGCGATAAACCGTTTCATTTTCACCTGAGATACTGCCTATGCCGTTCCGTACGTAATAGTAATACCGCCTGCGCCCGTAAATTCCCACCGAGGGCAGGTCAAGAGAATCCGTCCCGTTGACCAAACGCGGCGTGAGCAGCACGGCACGGTTGGCATCCACATCAAGTTTGTTTATATCCAAATTTATCTCCACGGCAAGGTATTTTCCCTCTCGATTCATGTTGGAATTTTCGACGGAAACACCAGGTATGACAGTATCGGTATTTTGTCCTACCGCTTCTGGCAAATGTCCCAATCCCAACAGGATTACCGGTATGAGTATTGTTCTTTTCATGTTAGTTGCATTTTTTAGAATAGATAAACCAGGTTGATGGCCGCTTTGGTGGGGCCCATGTAGTGGTGGGGCTTGTCCGTTTCCACCTTTTTGCCGCATCCGCTACACCGATACCTGTCATAGCGGGTATAAGAGTAGCCCAAACCGATTTCCGTTTCCAGATTCCAATGGCGGCCAAGGATAAAGGCGTAGCCGTATGATACGCCCGCACCGATAAACCAGCCTTGATAGCGGGTATCTTTCAGCTTCCGGAAGTCAGTGCCCAACATATTGATTTTCCCGTCGAATCCGCCGATGTTGTACTGTCCGCCATGTAAATGCGCACCGAAAAAGTGTCCGCCGAAGCGGTCGCATAGCCAATAGCGAACTTCCGGCTGCACTGCCCAGTGCTTCCACCGCCTGTCATGCGAAAGCGTCCATCCGTTGAACTGTCCGCTCACGTCCAATGTCCACCTGGGGGCGAATCCTACTTCAACACCCAGATTCGGGCTGAAAAAAGCATCGGAAAGCAGGTTGGTTTTCACCGCCACCTTCTGCGCATAGAGTTCCTGCGAGACACAGGAAACGACTATCGTAAACAATAAAAGCGCGCGTTTCATTTTCTATCTTCTATTTATCGTTTTACCATATCATTTATTCAAATATCTAACTACGATGCTTCAGTCCAGGCAATAAAAAGCGGCAATACAGACGGACACGGCAACTCCATGGTCTGGCATGTATCGTTGATAGGTATGATGATAGACACCTCCGGAAAGCGGCGGGAGTCAATTGATACAAAGAACGCCTTCGTTCCGGCGTACAAAGCATTGCCGGCACAAATCGCATTCTCTAAACACCGGTACGGACCCTCTCCCGAGAACCGTACGACATGCGGTGTCTTTCCCGAACTATATCGGAAACTGGCATCCCCACCATGCAAGCCGGTGGATTCGAAAAAAAACTGTGATTTTTTTATAAAAAGACCATAGATACCGGTAACCGATCGGTATCCGATGACAGCACTCTCCGTACGATAGATCGGCCTTGACGCCGACTGTTGGGCGCGAAGGAGATTGAAAGCCCCTGCACCTATGAAACACAGGCAGAGAGTAAGACACAGCATATACAGCCTTTTCTCCATATACGGGTTTCGTTTTGTGTTAAAAACTAACCGGTTATGGTGCCGTGTGCCGCAATCTAACAAAGGCCCGCAGAGGGACTGTACAACGATTCGCTATGTTTAGCGAAAAACCAGAAACAATTGCTGTGTATAATGCGCTTATACACAGCCTGAAATATCACGGACAATGTTTTACCGGAACGCAATCGCATTTCCGGGTAAATGATACGAGACATAATGCATTGGTTATAACCAGACTGCGGGAGACCGGCAAATATCGAAACGGTAAAACAATGCGCTGCAAGACGGCGCGGAGATGTACGAAAAAAAGCGTTCCAGACCGCTTACTGTGCGGTTTGTGGAGGGATCGGTTGCATGGCGATAATAGGTCCGAATAGGACACGATGCGGTAAAACAATCGGGGACGCGGTAAAACGGACGGACTTATCAAGAAAACTCCGTACCCGGACTATCCTGATTTACTGTTCTTATATTTTTTTTGCATAAAACGCAGATAATGTATATTTTTGTATCATAAAATGAAGACCAGTCCGGTTTTGTCTGTTTGTTGGCAGCAAGGATACGAAATCAGACAAGATTCGCTAAACATAGCGATTTTACTTTGGTTTTTCGCTAAACATAGCGAATCGCATGCTTAGGGCGGTTTCCCCCGTTCCCTCTTTTTCAATACAGCTTCGTGACTTTTTCGTTGATCCGGTCCACCGTGCCGCTGTCGAGTTGCGCCAGGTAGCATCGCGTCGTCCGTTCCGAGGTGTGGCCCAGGCCTTCGCTGATATGCGGCATCGGGACGCCCATGCCCCGGGCCTCGGTCGCCCACGTATGCCGGGCCACGTTGAAGGTCAGCCGGCGGCAGCCCACGCTCCGCGAGACTTTCTTCAGTTGTGTGATATAGTATTGCAGGGCCATGCGGTAAAAGGTATATAGTTTTCCGGGCGGCATGTCGCCAGCCATCTCTTCGTTTCTGAATGCCGAGCGGATCATGCCCCGCCCCATGCAGGGAAGCGCCCACGGGGAGGCGGGATCGTCGTAGCGGGAGATGATCTCCTGCAGTTGCGGCGTAAGGGCCACGCTGAACGGCTGGTGCGTCTTCTGCCGCTCGTAGTGCAGCGTGCCGCCACGGATATTCTCCTTACGCAGATAGCATATATCGACGAAAGACATGCCCCGTGCGTAGAAACTGAACAGGAACATATCGCGAGCCTCGTTCAGTTCGCGGTCCCCGAAATCACTGGTGGCGAGGATACGCAGCAGACTGCGGTTGACGGCCAGTTTCGGGGTTCGGGCGGGCTTGAACGACACGTTCGGAAACGGGTCCCGGTGGATGGGGGCGCAGCCGTACACGCGGGCGCGGTTGTAGAGTGCATGCAGGGTCCTCAGATAGAATGTTACCGTATTGCGCTTGCGGCCCCGGCTTTCGAGGTAGGCCGCAAAGGCGGAGACCGTACCGCCGTCGAGCTGCGAAAAGCGCCATTGGCGGTGGGCCGCGAACTTGACCCACGCGCTCCGGAGCGAGCGGTACGAGCGGGCCGTGCCGAAGCGTCCAGCATTTTCGAGTTCGCGGGCAACATGCTCTGCGAAGATCTCCACGTAGCGGTTGTCGCCGCCGAGCTTATACGTTCCAGTGATGTCCGATACCGTGTAAGGTTTGCCGGTCTCGTGAAGGCGGTCGGCGATGGCTCGCAGTTGCCGGATATACTCTTCGATGCACTCATTCGCATCGCGGATCAAGGTGAGGTGGGCTTTGCCGCGGTTCGTAGCCACGGCACGCCCTCTCCGGGCGTCGAACTCTTCGGGGCGCAGGCGGTAAGGGGTGGTCAGGATGCTGCGGCGGCGGTTGTGGATCACCTGGACGATAAGCGCACGGCGCCCCGCCGAGTCTGGTCGGTAGTTGAGCCTGGGGGTAATGGAGGTTTTCATTGCGTTGTGCTTTGATCGGTTTATAAACTCTTGCGATAAACACCGGTAAAGCACACCCGAAAGCATAAGTGCAGGTGTTCCCACTACGGCCCTTCGAATGGAAGCATCGGGAATTCTGCATGATGGTATTTGTAGTTTTCCATTTTTTCTCTGTTTCCTTGCGGCATTACCCGTGTCTGAAATGATACATAAGGGCCCCAAGATACGCTTATTTGTCTGTTTGTCGACATGCAACGGAGGGTCTGACATCTGCGGCCGTCTTCTTCCGGACAATCGAACGGCCCCAGAAGAATCGTTTTCGAACGGGAATCGGTAAAAAAGGTAATTTGCCGGGCAAGGTACATACTGCAAGTTGTCACTGTTTCCAATAATCCGACACCATTTAATAACGCTATTTCAGATGATTGCGTTAAAGTGCCAGCCGGATCGCTCACCGACTATCAGACTGCCGGGGAGAGGATTTGGGTCACATAGAGGTTATAACGGACCACATACCCTTGCTAACCGAATAGCCTGAAACACGAAGACCTGGGACGCATAGGGATGCATTTTACCCTTGTGTTTCGGTTTTGCTACATATGGTGAATTCATAAAAAAGTCCATAACTTACTGATGACAGCATAATTATGGACTATATGATTTAGCTAAAAGATGCTTACTCACTACTTGTGAGGATTATAATCAAGGAGATTATGGTAAGAAATACAGATGTCATGCTGATTCTTACAATCAAATTGTCATTAACTACGATAGAAATATTATATAAATGCACAGCTTGTGATTTTTGAAAAGACTCTAAAGCTTGTGTTGGAGAATTACAAAACGATGGCATTCCGGTTTGGAATAAATCTTACTATGAACGCATAAAGATTCCCTTTGACAATACGAAATGTAAAAATTACATTTTAGTCCCTGTTTGCTTCGGCACATGCAGTCAACATTCTTATTCTGGGAATTTTGATGCAAACAAATGTAATCCATCGGAGAAAATTAAAATTTTAAAAGAGGATTTGTATAAAGGTATGTATGAATACATTTTAAATTATACAAAAGCCACACAATAACTTCTTACTTAGTTTGACATTAAAAACGTAAAATCATGAAAACTATTCAAAAACTCAAGAAGCTTCAGCTTACCTCCGATGAACTCTCCAAATTAAAGGGGGTATTGTAGAATTTAGAATCAGCATGTATTCCGACGTTGATAAAAATAAAGCTTATCACAGTGTTCCTGCGCTCCTGCGGAAATAACAAAACAAGTCCTCTGGTTGTAGTTGTAAATAAAGATAAATAAAAAAAGTTATTGTGTAGCTTTTATTACTATATGAATACTAACAATAAACGGATCAATTTGCTAAAACCCTCTGTATTTACGAGGTGATAATTAAGCCCCGAGTAACATTTACCTTAATTCTATTTCCCCAGCACGGGAATCTGCACCTTTCCTTCGTCCCAGTCGCTGACCGTAACGGTAATTTCAGAGGATGTGACGTCGATGTGGATCGGAATTATCACCTCTTTACCGCAGTGATAATCGATCCGTTCGCCGTACCGGGCCAGGTAGTCGGACAAAGAAATCTCTGCGATCGTCTCTTCTTCCGATCGCAAGGCCATCGAGTCGGTAAAGCGTTCCCCGAAAGCGGTTATTTCCCGCAGAAACACTCCCGTAGGGTCGAACAGCAGGGAGGCCATATGTCCGACCTCTTCATGCGTCGTGTTATTTCCCTTTTTATCGGTGTACCGGTATTCCACCACGAGGGTCGGTTTGGGATTGATCTCGATGTCGGTATCCTTTTTCAGCGAGCAGCCGCACACTTTGCGGAAGCACCGGCACAGGATACCGTCCGCACGTTTTCACAGCGGCAGGTCGTGGAGCCCTGCCGGGTGGAGGTCGCTTTCAGCAAAACGCTCCACATCCTTTTCCCCTCGGAGGCGGTCTATGTCGATCTGGGGAGTCTCGACCTGATCGCGGACAAGGCGGACGGGGCGCGGAACGTCGTGCGCGTCAAAGCCGCGAAACAGGGCTTCGAGGGAGAGACGAACTTTTCGGTCATCACGGCCGACGGATGCTTCTACTCTTTCACGGCGGTCTATTCCGAAAATCCTTCCCGGCTCAACATCGAGATGGAGGACTGACTGCACAAAGATCCCTACTCGGATTTTGCGAACCGGCAGACGTACATACGTCTCGACGAACTCGCCGGGGAGACGCCCCTTACGGTCAACCGGATCATGTACACGATTCTCAGGCGGAACGCTCGGGACATCCGAAGCGTCGGCAGCAAGCGTTTCGGAATGGAGGTACTGCTGCGCGGAGTCTACGTGCACGGCGATCTGTTCTATCTGCACGTGCTGATGCGGAACCGTTCGAAGGTGGCTTTCGACATCGACTACATACGCTTTAAGGTCTGCGACCGGAAAACGGCACGCCGGACGGCCGTGCAGGAGACCTTCGTGAACCCGGTACGGGTATTCGACGAGATCACGCGCGTGGATGCGGAGGCTATGGTAAGGAACGTATTCGTGTTCCGCAAGTTTACGATTCCGGACGATAAGGTGCTGGTCATGGAGGTTTACGAGCGGGGCGGCGGACGTCACCAGCATTTCGAAATCGAAAACGTCCGTTTGGTCGGAGCGCGCGAGATGGATGAACTGAAAATCGAATAGGCGATGCGAAGGAGAATTTTTATTCTGCTGGCCGCGGCGGGACTGCTGGGGCCGGCGGCCGAACTATCCGCACAGCGGTGTCTGCCCGGACAGACGGGCGTTCAGCTCGGCGGGGGCGCTTGCGGCGGTTTCCTGCTGCGCGACAAATACGGAGCGTGGAGCTTTCATGCGGAACTGTCGGTAGTCCGCTATGTCCGGAAAACCCGTTACTGGGAGTTCGGAGCCGGGTATCTGAGAAAGGACTACCCGTACCGGGAAGCGATGCTGCCCAAAGAGCAGTTTACGGCCGGGGCGGGATACTTCGTTCCCGTTGCGCGTGACCGCCGGGACAATTTTCTGGTAACGGCAGGGCTCTCCGGGGTGTTGGGGTACGAGACGGTCAACCGGGGCGGGAAGCGGCTCTATGACGGGGCTACGTTGGTCAGCGGAAACGGTTTCGTCTACGGCGGGGAGATCGCCCTGAGAGGCGAAGCGTATCTGTGCGACCGGGTGGCGCTGTTGCTGACGCTAAGAGAGCGGGTAACGGGCGGATCGTCCGTCGCCCGCTTCCATACGCTGCTGGGCGCGGGGCTGAGGATTATGATTCATTAGAAACGAAAAAAATGGAAACCGTTATGGTAAAGACGATAGCGGCCGGCTGTACGGTCTTGCTGACCGCGCTGGCACTTTGGGCCTGCAACGATAAAATCGACGTGAAGCAGGCTTATCCCTTCCGGCTGACCTCCTGGCATTTGCCCGAAGAAATCGCAAGCCGCGATGATAACGAACACGTTTATCTTTGAAAAGAGGCGAATACGCGGAAATTATCATTGGAAAAACGGCATTCAGTACCAAATAGGTCGGCAGACAGCCTTAATAAAAGCCAGTTATGCTCAGACGACTACATCCGGAATTATTATGAAACGACCCGTAACGCACTGCTCGTTACCGGCGCACGGCAGATCGGCAAGACTTATTCGATCCGTCAGTTCGGCAAATCGTTCAAAAGTTTCGTCGAGATCAATTTCATCGAGATGCCCGAAGCGGTGGAGCTGTTCAAAGGGGCGAAGAGCAGCGGCGATATGCTGCTGCGCTTGTCCGCCCTGACTTCCGTACCGCTTATCAAGGGGGAAACGCTCGTTTTTTCGACGAGGTACAGGAGTGTCCCGAGATCGTTACGGCGATCAAATTCCTTGTGGACGAAGGCTCGTACCGTTATATCCTCAGCGGTTCGCTGTTGGGGGTGGAGTTGAAAGACCTGCGTTCGGAGCCGGTCGGATATATTGGTGTCAAGGATATGTACCCGCTCGATTTCGAGGAGTTCATTTCATGCGTGGGTATCAGCGATGCCGTGATCGGGTCGCTGCGCGAAGCGTGGAAGCGCCGCGAGGCCGTCAATGAGTTCGTTCACGGCAAGATCATGGAACTGTTCCGGCTCTATCTCATCGTGGGCGGTATGCCGGCCGCTGTGAGCAGGTACATCGAGAGCAATAATCTTCAGGAGGTAATGGCCGTACAGCAAGACATCATCCGCCTGTACAAACGGGACATTGCCCGGTACGACCCGGGCAACAAACTCTATATCGAGGAGATTTTCAACCTGATTCCGCCCGAGCTGAATGCCAAAAACAAACGCTTCATTCTGAAGAGGCTGAACGAACATGCGAAGTTCGATCGGGTCGAAAGCAGTTTTCTGTGGCTGACCAACGCAGGAACGGCGTTGCCGGTTTATAACGTGGAGGAACCGAAAGTCCCGCTTTTACTGGCCCGTTCGCGCAACCTGTTCAAACTCTTCCAAAATGACGTGGGACTGTTGGCCAGCCAGTATGCCGAGGGCATCCAGCTACGCATTATCAACGGAGACAAGGACATCAATTTCGACTCGGTTTATGAGAACGCCGTAGCGCAGGAGTTGGCGGCGCACGGCATCGCCACATATTATTACAACAACAAGAAACGGGGCGAGTTGGATTTCGTCATCGCACTGGGCGGTAAGGTTCTGCCCATCGAGGTAAAGTCGGGCAAGGACTACGAAACGCACCGCGCCCTGTCCAACATTATGGATTGCAAGGAATACGACCTGCAGCAGGCTGTCGTATTCAATAACGACAACCTGAGGGTCGCGGGTAAGATCGTCTATGCTCCCGTCTATATGGCGATGTTCCTCGAAAAAGAGAATACGGCTCCTGCCTACTATAAAGTGGACCTGTCGGGATTATAATGCGGTTAAATTTTTTAAGGCGATACAATATGTAGCTTTTTAAAAGATTGACGCAGGAGGGTATAAAAACAGAGATCGGTTATCTTAGCAACAAGATATTGGTTTGCGCAGATTTTACGTTATCCTGTACAATCGAATATCCTCTCCATTTTACCCCTTCTTATTCCGCCTTGACGCACCGTAAACTCATAGCGGAAGCTTTCGAACTCTCAAGTTGTTGAGCATTAGCCGTACCTATCAGATACCACATATTCTCTGTGTCGGGAGCCGAGGCCGTTAATAGGGCCGCGCACTGTCCAGCTTCTATAAGTTCTCCGTCGAAAGAATATTTGTATCCGGCGCCCGGCACAAAAATGGACGCATTCCGGCGGGGACTGTTCGTTGATGGGTTGAAGAACAGCGTACCTATATAGGCTATGTCTTTGGTACCCCATGCCACGGCCGTATTGCCTTCCCTGACATCATACCCATTTACGCCTGGCCCTACATAGGGGTTATTGTGAGCTCTCCGGTCAAAAAAACCGTCCGCATAAAAGCCCCATCTCATATTGCCGTTTGATTGATTCCCCCCAATGGGAGGGTCGGCGTACAAAGACTGCCTGATTTCCGAATTGGATATATTTGATGCCGAGTTATTCAACGCGACTGCAGAAGTCAAACCGTCATTCGGCCGGCGGTACCCCGGGGGGCAAGTTTCATATGTGTTTTTTATACTTTCCCAAAAGTTTGGGTTTGCTTGAGACAACCACCCTGTCGGTACCGTCGTAATGTCGGCATTATAAGTGCGTCGCGGATAAGAGAGAGGTGCCCATTGGAAGAGAGCGCCGGCCTGTGAAGGATAATCCGTGAACGCGGCATTCGACAGATTTCCCAGGATATCGGTATAAATACTGGAATTGGCCATATCTGATGCCGTGGCATTGTAGGCAGAAAAACGCACAGCCGATAAACCGCGACCGCCATCGCCAGGGTACATCAGGTAGTCGGCCTCTTCCCCTTGCCGTATAAATATTACATGATATTTTGGGGGAGACCCATAACGCAGCAACACCAAAGCATAGCGGACTGGGACAGAAGTGGTAGGCGTATAGGTGGAGGTCAGGCCTATGCGGAAAGAAATATAGTTGCCGGCTCCGCTGACAACGCTTCCTGAGGCCGAAGACAAATGCCCGGAAACGCTAAAAGTGGCGTCATTGGCCGGCAAAAGCATATCGACCGGAGTTTCAGTACTGCGGTTATAAGTTATGCCCGCATCGTCGGAATCCTCCGTACTGAATACAATATCACCCGGGCTCCATCCGTCGCCCAGCCAGAACACCGATGCATCCCAGCTTCCCGCAAGCAATGATGAACTGACAGGTATGCGTATGATACGCTCCCCTTTCTGATTGTTTTTCCAGTATGCTCCGACGTATTGATCGTGGATATAGCTGGCGTGTATCACTGATGACGCATAGTCGGGCAGTTGCACAAGGTTGATTTTTATGTCCGTATCGTCCGTGTTAACAATAGTCCCGGTTATTTCATTCGTCGTACTGTTGTTAGAGGTGGGTTTCCATGCATAGAGCGTCGTCGTTCCCGATCCGCTGTAAGAGCCAATAACCGGAATGGTTCCATCCAGATTTTTCACATTGGCGGCAGTGAGCGTTCCGGCCGCCCAGCCCTGCAGGTCGGCGAAGTTGTCACAGATATAGAAATTGGTGCCCGATATGGTCCAGGTCTTGGGAGACTCGTTTTGCACGATCACGTTGAACTGCGAGAACCCTCCCATAGGCGGAAGAACGATTCTTTCCGGGGTAAGCATAATGATGGCATCGGGGGATACGGATAAACTGTAATTGATACGCTGCCCGGACGACCATGTAATTCCGCTCAGGTCGAATTCAACATCCGGACGCCCGTCATCGACACCCACGATCAGCCTGGCGCCGGCCGGGAGAGTCTGCGGAATCATCATCAAGTAACCGCCGCCGGTATTGACCAGCTGCGACGAAGGATCCAAGTATACATCCGTATCCACCGTGGCTTCGAAATTTCCTGTGGAGGAGGAAGCGATATTCCATGAGAATGTTCCGTCTGCATTGGTTGTCAAGATGCCGTTGGTCTTAACCCCCTGTATTTCAAGCTTAGTGATTTGCTGTCCATTGCCGGAAGCCTTGAATCCGATGCATGTCAGAGCGTGTCTCATCTGGAAATTGACAGGTGCAGAGCCGTTATTGGTTTTGTTGCGGTCTGCCACAAGAGCCGCAACCATTAGGTCAGGCTGGTCGGAGCAGTTCGTGGGAACGGTATAGCTGATGGTCGGAATGCCGGTAGTAACATTTGGAGTTATCCCGTTAGTAGCGGTAGCGTGGGGCGAATAAGCGAAAAAGCTGATATTCGCATCCGCGGCCTGAGGCCAGTAGGCCGGATTGTCGTAGGTCCAGGAGCCGCTGTTGTGGGAAACCTTCACGTTATTCATAAAATCAGGGGTCGCTGTCGCTCCGTTCGCCGCCCAGTTATTGGATGTTCCGTTGCCGGTATAATATGCAAATACTCCCATATTCGGGATGTCCGCTACCGATTCCACCGGCATTCCGCGGGTGAAGGCATCACCCGGGTTACCAATGAAACCGATCCTGCCGTCACCGTACCCGCAACCTTCCATTTCGTTTTTAGTACAGGACACAGCTGCAACAGCTGCGGTCAAGCTTATTATTATAAATCTGATAGTATTCATAACCGTATCTATTTTTAAATCTTTAGTGACCGGAAGAGGTATCACCCTCTTCCGGTCTGTGTTACCAAAACGTCTCCTTTATTTATGGCTGAGGAAGTTCGGGATCGGGCGTCACAGCAGTCCAATCTTCAGCAATGGAAGACTCGAATTCGATTATATTGAAAATCGGATCCGTTCCGCCGCCGTGCGAATCGGCGTCAATAATCATCTTCAACAAATAATGCTTGCCTTTTTCGAACTCATCGGCGGGGATATTGCCAGTCGCAATCGTATACTGCTGCAGATCGCCACTGTAGATTGTGGTTCCGTTTTTCGTTATCGTTATGCCGGCTGTAATCTTCACTTTACATCCTGCCGAACTTTGCGGTATAATCATGTAAGACGCTGCTCCTGCATAGGTTGCAGACGTTGAATTAGGAGAGGCCCATGCAGGAGTAGTGGCCGTCGGATCAATTGTTCCTCCTGTCGATTGAACATCCAGGCTGGCAGTAAGCCCTATTGTGCTGAGTTGGTAGCCAGCATCTGACAAGTCATCATGCAATTGGGCTGTAACGGTGATTTTGGCCAACATATGGGAAAAAGCCAAACCAACAGTGCCGGAAGTCAGGCCCAGTTGAGGAGCGGCAATGGTAAAATCCTTGTTGGCATTTGCTGGAACTTCATAGGCGATTGAGAGAGTCGGATAAGTTCCGGTCGCCGCAACGTCTGCCGGAGCCCATGCGTAAAAATCCACACTACCGGAAGCGGGCCAGTAGTAAGGGCCGCCGCTGGGGACATCGCTTGCACTTACCTGATCGTTGATAAACCAGCCTGTCCCACCACTCCAAGCCGCATAAACCCGGTAAGGATCATTCCCATCGTTTGCGGCACGGGTCAATTTGTCGTTCAGGTTGGTAAATTTGATCTGCTTCGGAGTGAATCCGTCAACGTTTTCCTGTTCGTTTTTCGAACAGCCTGCTAATATGGCCGCCGCTGCCAGAGCCATTAAGATTTTTTTCATTTTGATTCGAATTATGCGTCGTTCGTTAATCTTTTAAAATTTTGTTTTCTTTATTTTCACTTTCGCCTTGCAAAGGTGAAAATTAGGAGTGTTCCCCTGTCCGGTCGGTAATCGCTTTTTTTTACTTTATCACGTCTTTAAACAATATTATTTATTGATAACCAATATCTTATTTCGAGGTTAAGGGTACATCTATCACATCCCAGTCGATAAGCTCCGAGTCAAAACCGGAACCTCCTTCCTCGGGCTCCACATCGGGCAGCCGCTCGGGCAAGTCCACCTCCACTTCGAGAGTCGTCGCCCCATGCTGCCCCGGCAGATACCGGATCAGCCCGGTAACATTCGCCCGCAGGTGCACAACGGTCCGGTCTCTGTCCTTTAAGATGAAGAAAAAGTCCATTGCGATCTGACGGTCGGGCTGGGGAGTAAGCGACGAGGGCTGTTGGCCCGGGATCCCGAACGTGCGGACAGTGGTTGAAATCGTACCCGCCGTGGTCGAGCCGGGGTTATAGGTTCTGTTGTTTATGGTGAACTGCTGGCTAACGGCCTGCAGTGTACTCCTGTCCCCGCTGAAATTATAAGCCCCCGCCATCCCGTTCAAATCGATCAATGCCGGCATACGGGCATTATTCAAACCCTCCACATGGACAGTGACATTCAATTCGTGCACCTTACGTTCGGGTATCAATCCTACCAGGGCTTCGATGGATTCCTGCATCCCCGGAGAAGGCGTCTGCCCTTCTGGATTCTGGGTATACCTGACCATTGCACAACTCACTTCGAAATCACGTACCGTAACCGAAGCCAGGATATCTGGTTCGTAAACGTACGGAACATCGCCCAACCTTAACGGTACGGTGGGGTTGGAATTGATCGTGGCGTACGATTCGAGTGTCGACAGATTCTCATATCCGCGTATACCGACCCCATATAGCTGTCCCCGGATCTCATTGAAAACGACAACCGTGTAGCCCCCTTCGGGCACATAGGCATAGGTCTGTATCCGGTTGGCGCTGTTTTCAAAACGGTGTTCCAGAACCAATTTGCCGTCATTTTTACTGTAAAACAATGCGGTTACGTTTTGCGGGACTATACCGGCTTTCTCCCACAGCGTTCCCATGGGGATAACGGCACGCAGATCCACCACTTCTTCAATAGGGCGGCGGCAACTGCTGAAAAGCAGCGCGACGGCCAGTATCAATACTGTATATTCATTGTATATGCGTTTCATTATTCGCTTTCTTATTCTTACTTGCGGTAACCGCGGTTAATCATCCATACCAGGGATACCTTCAATTGGGTCGGACCAACCCAGTGGAAGTTCCCCCGGCTCTTGAGAATAAGGTGCCACTGATCGTCCTCTCCGCATTTTTCGGCAGCGTATTCCCTGTACTTGCTTCCCATATATCCTAAACCGAGCGAATACTCCATCCGCCAGTTTTTGCTGATGCTGTGGGCAAAACCTCCGGTAATACCCGCTGAAACAAACTCGCCCTGATATCCTTTTGTCTTCCATTCCACATCATAATAACCGCCGCCCGCATATAGGCCCGTAAACCATCCCGTCATTTGATTGCGTCCTGTACGCTCGCCCCACCAGTAACGCAATTCCATGTTCCCGTTCAGCACTTCCAGGGCGTGTTGTTTTTTTTCAAAAAGCCACCACGGGAACACCCATTCCATAGCCAATGACCAGCGCTCCCTCATGGGGATTTCGATACCGGCATTGACCGCAGATCCTAAATCGTACAGAAGGTTGGTTTTCATCGCAAAAAGCGGTTTGCGTGCCATTGTCGGCAACGATGGAATTGACAAGGTGTCGCTCGGATCGTTTACCGAGTCATTGCCAGCCTCCGGCCCCACCACCTGCCCGGGAAAATCAATAGTCGTTTCTATCGCGGGACTGTCTGACGGGACGGGTACCGTGACAATCTCTTCCCGTTGCTGCGCCTTTTCAGGGTTTTCTTCCTTTAAATAGAAAACAACGCTTGTTCCCGACCGCATAAGCCTGGCAAAGTTGCGTGTCAGGTAATTCTCTGTTGCGCCGCCGCCCAGACGCTTCATCTTAATGAACTTCGATTCTTCATCAAGCGGCATCGAAAGTATGCGCAGAAGATCATCCCTGTATGGAACCATCCTGTCAAGTCGGACCTGTTCGAAAAGGTAGCTCCAATTGATAACCGACGGTTTTATAAATATTTTCTGTTCATTCAACTCCACATCGGGGAATTTCCATCGTATATGACTTCTTACCGCCATGGCACGTTCGTACGATAAGCGTGAATTGGTCCGGAACGATCCGATAAGGGAAGAGCTTCCTTGAATGACAATGGAATCCAATGCGGATCTAACCGTTATATCCCGGAATATTTCTTCCAGTTTATTCAATTCGGCCTGGTTGGTGCAGTACTCCCGCATCAGAAGCGAACTGTTGTTGGCAAAATAAAATACCGCAGTCAATGTATCCTGCCGATACCCGGGAGACGCGGCATAGCTGTAGTTTGTCGCCCCAAAAAACAGTGATATCCAGGACAACATGAGCGTGCGCCATAATATATGTCTGTTCAATCTGTTCATTTTTTTATTAATGTGGTGCTGATAATTACAAAGAAATATATTCGTGTTCAATCAGTTTCAGGAGTACAGAGAATGCCATAACTGGTTGCGGATAAACTCTTTAAATTTTGTCATCTTTGATTTAGTGAAAAACGCTGTAAAATTAGACTTTGTTATGCCTGATTTTGTGGTAATTAGCTGTAATATTAGTATTTTGGTTAAGTGCCATGAATCAGAAAAACGATTAATTATCAGCGACATACATATGATTTACAATTATATAATGTTATGTATATGTTATGTAGTATAGTAGGTCTCTAATTCGATTGATTGAAGGTAAATGCAGATTGAGAAAGGGTATGGGGATTAGTTGCACGGAAAATGCATACTTTTGGCATACAATTCAAATTCATATAGCCGCGTGTAACTTTCACGAATGAACGGCAGTTGTCAACATGTTTAAGGGATTGTTGTTTTTGTGACGGAAATTATGAAACAGACTATAATTTTGATATTATGTCTCTTGGGGTGCCGCGTGGCGTCCGGAGAATCATTGGCGCCAGACTCGCTTTTCATCAGGTTGGATGCGTCGATCGCTAACCGTTCGTTTTACATAGAGCAAAAGAACGATACATTGATCGAGCTCAAAAACCGGTTGCTCAATGCTGCTTCGCTGGAACAGAAATATGAGCTTTCCAAAGAATTGGTCTCTCAATACAGCAATTATGAAAACGCCCCCACATTATATTATGCCGACCAATGTCTGGAGATAGCCAGGCAATTGGGCGACCGGAACCTCATTACGGAATCTCTCCTGCGCCGGGCAAACTACCTGCGCTTTTCAGGGCTTACACACGAGTCCCTCTCCATCCTGGAATCAATTGATCCCGATAAGCTGCCCGTTGAATTACGGAAAACGTATTATAAAGTGTATATGCACGTATGCCACAGTTACACCAAGCTTCAGAATGACTCTCACTACAGGGATAAATACATAGAGCTGGCGCTTCGGAATGCGGATTCATACCTAGCCTTGGAAAGAGGCGACGAATCGGAATATTTAAGTGTCCAGGCTTACAAATTTTATTTGGAAAAAAATTACCAACAAGCCATCAATACCATTAAAACCCTGCAGAAAAGGGATGACGTCAAGCCTTATATGAGTGCCGAATATCTGTATTATCTGGGGTTGGTTTATCTCGAACTGGGGGATAGCTATAAGCGTGTGTCTCTCGAAGCATTCATAAGAAGCGCGATAATTTCCAATGAGTTGGCTATGACAAATTTGCTGTCACTTTTATATGTAGGCAGATTGCTGATCAATTCTGACAATCCTTACGCATACATGGCCGATGAATACATAAATGTTGCCGTCGAAGATGCGGTTATTTTCGGAGACAGTTATAGAGCGGATCTTATCAAATCCACCTATTATTACACATTGCAGATCAATCTGGAGAGAGCTGAAGCGCGCAAAAAAACGTTAGAAATAGTCGCTGTTGTCGTTTCCATCTTTTTAGTGACGCTGGGGTTCTTTCTGTTTTTGTTGCTGCGCAGCAACAAAGAAAACAAAAACAACCGTAAAAAATTGTCGGTAACGAATGCCCGCCTGCAGGATTCCGCATTGAGGATGGAGGCATATCTTAAATTATTCATCAACCGAAATTTAGTACAGATAGAAAAGGCAGAAAAATACAAAAAACAGCTATTGAAAATGCTAAACGGCAGTACGTCTTGCGAAAAAATAAAGCAGGATATATCCTCTATGTTCGATATGAACGAGGATTATAATAGCCTATTGGCCGATTTTGACAAATCGATCACCGACCTTTTTCCCCATTTTGCCGACGAGGTCAATAAACTGCTCAAGCCGAATCAGTTATATACGTACGATCAGAATTCGGCCAATAAATTGAATACCGAGTTACGTATATTGGCGCTGGTAAGACTGGGCGTTGCCGATAACAAACAGATCGCCTCCTTTTTCCGCATTACGCTCCAATCGGTGTATAACTACAGGAGCAAGGCCCGGGGCCGGGCCGTAAACGAAGATACTTTCGATGACGATATAATGAAGATTTTATAGACTGAATCTTGGTAATGGGAGGATTACGGGTAGACGAAACTGCGTAGCTGGCTTAAACCTCGCCTAAATTTGCATTTGAAGGGCATTTGCTGTTAATTCCGGATCATTTTATCAAATATGGGAATTAGATTATATCAAAAACGCGAAGCTGATTTGTCGTTACACAAATTCCGGTTAACTTCGCAGTGTCGGTCAACACAATCCCGACTGTTTTATGGGCGGGTAATGTTTCAAATTAGGGGATTGATAAAATCAAATGATTAAAACATTGATTACCAAGAATTATCTTCATCGTTTCAACAAATTAAAAGCGACTATTTCAGTCGCTTTTATTATTTTTGCACCCTTAAATCCTTCGAAAATGAATTCTCCGAGTGGATTTTTGACCTTCATGTTTCAAACTAGGGAATAGTAAAAATAGAATGTAAATATTGCGGAGGAGTATGTGTAAAAGACGGAACGCAGAGCAACGGCAGGCAACGCTACAAATGCAAATCGTGTCATCGAAAACAACAGGTACTATATAGTTGCTCACACTAAGAGAGCGGATCGTCCGTCGCCCGCTTCCATACGCTGCTGGTAAACCGCGAGTTCCATGCGCTGGACGATATGCCGGGATCGACCGGAGCGATCCGATGCGGCAGGTGTTTACCCTGTGATATCGCAGCCTGTCGGACAAAAACGCCGAGGTACGGTTCATCGTCCGGGATAATTTCGGACAGCAGACCGAACTGACCGTGAGTTTCGATGTCGGGCGGAAAGAACCGCAGACGGAATAGAATACGAATAAAGAAAAACAATTAAGGGGCAGGAGTGTTTATTTCCGTTCCTAATTGTATATTATGAAGTCTGTTATCGCAGACCTACACCGTTATCAAAAGCAAATATATATAAAATAAATTTCAATGACAAATACACGAAAGCAGGATATGTCATTATTCAGGTTCTTTGTTATATGAGAAAGCAAAGACGCAATGACATATTACTCGGGATGATCGCGAAAAAGCTGAAAAAGTTGCGAAGTGTGAAAAAATTGACGCAAGCAGAAGTTTACCGACAAACTAAGATACATATAGGGCGCATAGAATCGGGAAATTCTAATATTACGATGAGTTCTTTATCCGAGTTGTGTAAATTCTATCAGATTTCTTTTGAGGATTTTTTCAAAGAGATTAGAACGAAATAGGAAACGGCGGACTTTTCAGTCCGCCGTTTCTTTTGTTTACCGATCCTTGTTTGATCGGTAGTTCTGTTTCAGCACTTCACGCATTCCCGCTTCGGGATAGAGAAACACCCGCCCGCAGACCGCCGTATGGGATATCTTATTCGTTAAGAACATACATGTGTATGTTATTTCAATGGATGTACGAGTAAATCAAACTTGTCACTTTTATTGTCAAGTGAAACATCGTATTCTTCAATTTTGTGGCTATAAGCCCATGTGCGTAAATGGTCTTTTATGTCTGCCTCGATATATGGCCCGTAATAAATGGCTTTTAACCTGTTGCCGCAAGATATTTCTAAAAATGGATCGTTTGATTTTGCTTCGCATTTACATATAAACCGCCACTCCTTTTCAATACTATATTCTGCAATGTCTTTAAATAAGAATGCCTTGTACCAATACAATAAATCGGGGAAAGGCATTGTAGATGGCAATCCGTTTGATGTCAAAAATGAATTTACCAACCACCAACTTGCAACTTCTGTCGCATTATACATAGTATCCGAATAAACCACAGGAAATAATGTCGGATTGACTTTTTCATCCGGATTATCCGCCTCTTTCTCAATAATCAGTCCTGTCAAATCGCCATGTACGAGGCTTTCCCGCGCTCGGACTACTATGGCGGCTCCGTCACCATGCCGGATATTCAGGAGCAGACTCCATAGCCTTGCGGCGTTCCGGTTTAGGTAATCCCCGTTTAGACACTTAATAACTATTAGCGTGATAGATTTTCGGATATGACTTTCGCCGTTTTATGCTTATCGCACATGCGCTGCAATTTGTTTATGCCTTATCCCCAGACGAGGGGTTGGGGCATTGCAATACAACGTATATAAATGTCTTCCGTTGCAGTCGCAGTGGGTACCGCTTGGGCTATCATTCAATCAATCCAGATTTTATCCTTATATCTATCGTTTCAGCTCCCCATTCAGTCGCAGTATGACATTTTACTGACTTATAGCTTTCCCGACATGCTACACTCCCTGTCCAGTTTCCCTTTCAGATAAGTCGGTTGCTTACAGGCATATAAACACGCGCCTGGTGTATGCTACACACATTTATCAAGTGCCCTTACGGGCGCACGTCCTGCACCGCCGCCCCGTTGATCAGTTTACCAGCGCCGACTGATGCGTCTGGATGATCTCCGCGAGCTGGCCCATCAGCCCGAACAGGAACAGCAAATCGTCGTCGACCAGCTCGCGGTCACCCTCCAAAAACAGTCGCGGGCCAAGGTCCGCATAGCCATGACCTCGTCCTTCTTGGATGCGGCTATGAACTTCGAAAACTGCGGGAACGTGAGCTCGCCCAGGTAGGCGACGTAAACCTTCCTCTCCCCGCACTCCGTGTCCCCGAAGACTGCCATCGGGTACACCTTACGCAGCTTGCGCTCGGCTTTCAGACCCTCGACGCGCTCGCGGATGCGGCACGCTGCTCCAGGGTCAAACTCTTCTCTTCCGTCATATCTCGTGTTTTTATGGTTTATGGAAGGATAGAGGCCCCGCCGGGGAATATGTTTACGGTTGTGGCAAAAAAACTTCCGGACCGGGAGCATTAAGCGTCATGACGTTCACGGATACGGCGTTGCAGCACCGAAGAGGCGGTAAAATGAACCGTCCTGCACGCAGGAATCCTCATCGAAACCCTTCGGTGCGGATCGTAGCCGTTGTGCTCGGGCCGGTCTTTCGGAGTGAACGTTCCAAACGAAGAGATCGTAATCCTCTCCCCGTCGAGGATTGCCGTGGCCAGCCGGGCGAAAAGCGCGTTGACGACAAGTGAAACTTCCTGCTGGGATTTGCCCAGATCGCGGGCGACGTCCCGAACCAATACTTGCTTATTCATAATCTATATCTTTAGATTTATGGGACTATAAATCCACGAAATTTCCGGCTCCTGTACCGCACAGAAACCCGGAATCCGCGATCATCCATTCTATTTTCTATATCGTTGGTCCGGAGAGCTTCCCGAAGGTTCCGGCCAAGATCTCCGAAGACCGTCCCACACACGACCGCCCGCTCGGGACGAAAGTCCGAAGCCGAGCCCTTACGGCACCGGATATAGCCCGGAATCGCCGCATAGATCTTCACCTTTCACTACCGCGGCTCAACGGGTCAGTACATATCCTCCCGCACGAACGTACCGTCGGCCGAGTAGATCAGCTCCAGCCCGCCCGTGATCTTGATCTCGTAGCCGCCCCGTTCGCGTTCGGCTTTGTAGATTTTCGCCCCCGGATAGCGCACGGCCAGATCCTCGACGATCGCCGCCGGCACAATACCAGCAGGCAGAAACGAGTAGCCGCAGTCCACCTTTTTCCACTCTCCCGAGGCGTGGAACTCGATGTCCGTGCCGTCGGAAAGCTTTACCTCAAACTCGCGATGTCCGTCCTCCCGCTCCCGCTCGGCATAGATGCAGCTCGCATCCGGGAAATAGGTTGCAATGAAAGTCTTCGCCCCGGAAGGCAGCCAGAGACAAGGAATGCGCATCTCGGCCAACGCGCAGTACAGCGCAGCTCCGACGACGACCACGCCCGCCGCAAGCGCATAATATCGTTTCTTCAACTTTTTCATACCATTTTCTGTTTTTCAGGCTCCGATACGTTCTCTTTAGGAGCGATCCTCCCGCACGAACGTACCGTCGGCCGAGTAGATCAGCTCCAGCCCGCCCGTGATCTTGATCTCGTAGCCGCCCCGTTCGCGTTTGGCTTTGTAGATTTTCGCCCCCGGATACCGCACGGCCAGATCTTCGATGATAGCCTGCGGAACGATCCCGGCAGGAAGGAACGAATAGCCGCAGTCCACCTTCTTCCACTGGCCCGTGCCGTGGAACTCGAGGTCCGTACCGTTCGACAGTTTCGCCTCGTACTCCCGGCGGCCGTCATCGCGCTCCCGCTCGGCATAAACGCAACTCTCGGTCGGGAAATACCGCTCGATAAATGTCCTGGCCTCGGCGGGTAATCGTCGGTAGGAGATGCGCGAGGAAGCGCATCCGGTCAGTAAAAGCAGGCTGGCGACCATCGTCGCCAGCACCGTCATAGATTTCAACGCTCTCATCATCGAACGGGCTCAAAGGATCGTACCCTCGGCGGCGATGCGCAGTTCGATCTCGCGGTTGCCGCGCTCGAGTTCCACGAGGTAGTATTCCGCAGTCGGGGTCTGCACGTACTCTATATCGTCGATCGAGAACGTAGCCCACTCGGAAGCCGCGATAGCGGCAGTAACGGCCTGCGGAAGTTCGCTGCGGCGGATGTCCCATTCGGTGTAGACCCATTCGTTCCGTCCGTTGAAGTAAACGTCCTTCTCGCGGTTCTCATGCCAGATCTCGACCTCCAGAAGACCTTTGTCGTAATCGTACTCCACGATCCGCGCCCCGGGGTATTTCGACGAGATGAACCCGGTGACTTCCGCATCGACCAACTGGCCGTTGCCCTGTGCGGGCATGTCGGACTGCTTGAGCGTCACCGTGCCGTCGAGCGTGACGTCCACCTTCACGTCGCCCTGCGCCGACTCCAGATCGAAGCGGTAGAACTCCTTGTCGGGAGTCTCGTAGTGGTCGATGTCGTCGATCCGGTAAGCGGCCCACTCGCTGTTCTGAAGAGCCTGCATCACCGTCTGGGGAACATCGCTGCGCCAAACCTCGGTCTTGGTGTAGACCCACGCGCCGCTGCCGTCGAAGAGCAGCTCGCGCGGCGTGCGGCCGTCGATGATATCCACTTCGGTCATACCGTGCTCGTAGTCGATCTCCGTGATGCGGGCGTCGGGGTAGTTCGTGCGGATGTACTCCTCGATGCCCGTGGCGGGCGTCGACGGGATATAGTCTCCGTAATCGTAATCGGGTGCCGAGTCCGTCAGCATTTTGACCAGCACGCCGTCGGCCGAGTAGTAGAGGTCGATCTCCGTTTCGATGCCGTTCTCCCGTTTCTCTACTTCGATGACGTAGATCGTTTCCACGCCTTCGCGCTCCAGCATATCCACGTCGTCCGTGCGCCACGGAGCCGAAGCGTATTCACTGGCCTCAAAAGCTGTCTGCACAGCCTCGGGAAGTGCCGTGAAGGGAATGTCCGTTTCGGTCATGTACCACGCGCCCCCGTTGTCGAACCACGCCGCGAGGTCGATGCCTGCCTCGGCGGCGCGCGATTCGGGCAGCGAGAAGCTCGCCACGACATATTTGTCTTTGGCCGTCCACCGCACATTGGTAGCGTTGGGGTACTTTTCTGTCAGAGCGGCCTGCGCCTGTTTGCTTACGGCGGGCTCGCGGGACCCGTTGTCCTCGTCCTTGTTGCAACCTGCCAGAGCCAACGTGCTCACGAGCAAGGTCATCAAAATCGTGTTCCTTTTCATAAAGTTGTTCGTGAAAATTTATATAATAGGTGAAAATTGGGGTCTTATCTAAGAAGCAGGGGGACCGAACCGAGATGCACCGTCTGCGGGATCATCGCCGCTTGCGCGTAAGGCCGATTCCCTCGTGGCGGTGGCGGTGCTGCGCCGTGAAATCCTCCAACCGTTCCGACTGCGGCACCGTATGGAACCACTGCAACCACGCACCGAAGCGGTCCAACAGCCATTGCAGAACGCGGCGAAGGGCATGGCTTATGGGAGAACGGGCATCCTTCATGGTCGGGCTGTCGTATCGTTAATCGTCGTAGCCGATCACGTTGAACTTGGTGTCGAACTTGATCTCCAGGCCGCCCGACAGCTCGATCTCCCACGTGTAGGGGTCGCGCTCGATCTTCTTGATGAACTGCCGGCCGAACAGTTCGTTCGCCGCCACGAAATCCGAGATCTGCTTCGGGACGATGGCTGCGGGAACGGGAGCGTACTTGCGCTCCACGCTTTCCCACTGTCCGTCGGAGCGGAAATCGACCTCCGTGCGGTCGGTGTATTTCACCTCGTACTCGACACCCATAAACTTCCGGTCGGCCACGATGTAGGCCACCGTCAGCGTGTCGAAATGGGTTTTCAGGAAGGTCTGCGCCGCCTGCGGCAGGCGGTCGAAGGTGATCGGCTCCTCATGTCCGTCGGCATGGGCCGGCGCAAGGCCGCAAAGGAGCAGCAGGGCCGAAAGAAGCAGTTTTTTCATGTTTTTCATAAGATCCGTTTTTTTAAGTTGTCGAATAATCATCCGAAGCTGCCGGCAGCGCTACTTTTCCCACCAGGCGATCAGCTCCATGATCGAGAAATAGAGCAGCGCTCCTCCCCACAGGGCGATGCCGACCACGGCCGCTGCGACCGCCACGATCCGCTCGGCGGCGGATTGCCTTCCGCCGTCCTCCTCCGGCGTGTCCGGCTTCGTCCCGTTCATCGGGTCGGGTGCGATCGGTTTTCGTTCCGTGCGTGTTCGCGTTCCGGTCGGTTTTCTTTTCTTTCTCTTTTTTGCCATCGTACGTTGCCGTTTCCGTCCCGCGCGGCGTTTACTGTATCAACAGCCATAATGCGAGCACGATACCCGCGAGGCACAGCAGCCGGACGAAGTACCGGCGGAACCTCGCCCGTCTCCGTTCCCGCCTGTGCAGCCTCCTTACATCCCCGTTATAGTCCAGTATGGGCATATTCAGGCGGTAGTCCTCCCAGCGTTCGGGATCGTTCGGACGGTATGTATCTCTTTTTTTGCCCATGAACACTCTCTCGGGAACCGACCATTACGATCGGCCGGGGTTATCTCGTTTCTCATATTGCGTTTTTTCGTTCTTTCTTTCCGTTACCGTCCGTTTTTCCGGCATATCGTTCCGCGCCGCCCCGGCCTTTCGGGCCGGGACGCGCAGACCGCGGGAATGCCGGATCCTATTTGCGCACATTATCCCGGATGCACCTTATGCCATAACCGAAGGCTTTGGATTGTGCGGTGGCGTTCAGCGGCATTACCGTCGTTGCTATAGTGCCATTGTCTATGCGAAGCGTCGGAGTATAAGCCTTATCCCTGTTACCTGCGGCAGTGGTGCTACTGGGCATATTTGTCCAATAGTAGGAGACACGGCCTACTGCCTCCGATTCTAAGTTATCTTTATGGCGAAATCCGCCTGCTCTCAGGTAGTATACTCCTCCCGAGGGATCGTATGCTCCCCTCCCTGACATGAGATTGGCATAGAACACCCAGCCGTAGACGGATCGGAGTCCGGAGTTATCCGTAAAGGGCGAGTTGTAAACAGTGCCGAATTGGGAGTTGCCTCCCATCGATTGGGTATATGTCCCCCCATCAACTGTCATACCCGTGAACACATCCGGATCGGGAACGCGGTAACCTCTCGGGCACGGATCGTAAACGGTTTTGGCGCTCCTGTAGCCGGCGTCGAACTGGGGGAGTCCGTCCTTGAACGTGATGCCGGAGCTGCCCGTAAGCTGGGCGTTCCAAAGGTTGCAGTAGTTCACGGCAGCACCATCCGATGCTGCAGCAATCCAATTACTAATACTCCCACCACAGACGAAGCTGTTCGGATTCTGGATGGCCTGGCCGATCGTATATCGGGCTGAGCTTGTTTGGAAAGCATTGTTTAACTTATTATTATTGCCATCATATACGGTCTTGTTGACTATCTCGCCGTTTTGGTTCATAGCCGCCGGGATCGGGTCCTTGCGCCCCCACTGGTAGAAGGGGTTGTTGCCGGAGCTCTCGATCTCGACACGGGGCTGTTCGAGCGTGATATCCCGGGTACGGCCGCTCGCCTGCGTGATGCGCACTATCGCGCTGCGGCCCTCGTAGACGTCGACATCGCCGCTGCACCAGCCCAGGTTCTGGCCCTGCAGGATAAACTCTTTTCCCGCTGCGTTCGTGATCTTGCAGTCGCTTACGGGGGCGTACGGGCTATAGGTATCCTGCACTGCCGGAGCTTTCTCAGGATCGTAGTCCGTAATCCAGATATGCCATGTCCAGATGATCCTGTCCAGATGATCGTACGCGGCAAATACGACGTTGCCCTGCATGGGGGTCTTCAAATCGGTATTCTTCGGTACGTCGAAGCAGATATAGCAGTCGGGCTTGTCCGTGAAGCACATGTCGGAGATCATATTCGGATTGTCCTGCCAGAGTATGCCGACGCGGGTGGGATAGCCGTTCGAACGGGCAGCGTCCGTACCCGTTACCGCGACTTGATGCGTTTCGTTATATTGCAGGTCCTTTTGGATCCAGCCGCTATGGATTCTCCGATTATCGTAATCCAGGAACCAGCTCAGCCAAGTAGTAGTAGTAGTAGTAGTAGTGCCTCTGTTGTAAGAGGTGGTGTTCTCGTCCGTTATGTCGATGCAGGGGCCTATAAGGCTGTTGCCGTACGCATACGGTATGCGGTAGTAGCCCGGTGCGGAGACGATGTAGCAGTTGGCCGTCTCGCGGGTAGCCAGCGTTTGGTCGGAACCCTTCGAAAGGTCGTATCGCGGAGACGAGTCCTCGCCGGGCCCGGTATAAGCGCCGACTATGGGGCGACCATTGAGCCGCTCGTTATAAGGGTCCTCCGTCTTTGTCAGAGGCATGGGATCGAAGGCAATGGAGAAGTCGCCGGACGACGTCTTCTCCACCGTGATCCAGTTCGGTTGGCTCGTCCCGACACCATCCTTGTCGACGAACCCGGCTTCCCACGGCAGTTCTTTGCTCGTTCCGTCGGGCATCACGACGTTGCTGCTCACGCGCTGGCTGAACGATCCGCCCAGCTGGTAGCCCGTGACATCATGCACCGTCAGGGTCGCCCATCCCACGGGCACGAACCGCTCGATATTGCCGCACTTTACGCGCAACCACATGCCCTGCGCCGTGGCGTTGTTCCCCGTCTTGAAGTGGAGCATATAACCCTCCTCGAGAGAGCTCTGGTTATTGAACGTGAAGGTGTTACCCGGTATGTCATTCCCGTCCTTGTCCAGCAGCTGCACGATCGAGGTCGCTACGGGAGCCGTTCGGGCGGCATTGAGCAGCGTCACGGTGCTGGTTGCCGGAGCCCCGTCCGGGTCGTTCTCGGGCTGGGGCCACGAGAAACGGTAGAGGGGCTGCGCCTCGGCTGCGGTCCACACATAGGCCGTATCGCGGTCGGCCGTCACCCCGTACTGTCCGTTGTACTCCCAATTCTTGCTCCAGTCGTCCAGAATCCCGATCTCGTAGACGGCGTTGGAGGGGTTGTCCAGCGCCTCTTCGATATTGTCGTAACCCCGCTTGTAGATGTCCTTCACGCGGAAGACGTAGTGCTTGCCACGCTCGAAGGCGTTGCGTTTTGCGATCGTGCCCTGATTTGTGTCGTCGAATGTGAGGCAGTAGTATTGCATGGGGCCGCTCTCGGTCTCGGCGACCCGCAGCAGGACGTAGTTGAACGCCCGGTTCGTCGGCCAATTAGCAGGCTGCGCCGCCTCGTAGGTGTACAGCGCGGGAAAACTCATCGGGTCGGCATCCGGGTCGTAGCCCGGCGTGCCGCTCTGAGAGAGCGCACCCTGTTCGTTCTGCGAAGCCGGCGTGCTTGCCGTTGTCCACTGCGTCGTTGCGGGCATGTGGTCGAGGTAGGTGGTGCGGACGGTCGTCCACGCCAGCGGCCCGCCCGTCTGGGTCAGCGAGGGGTCCAGCACCACGCTGATCTTGGCGCACTGGAAGCTCATGCGAACCTGTACGTTCTGGCCGTTCCATACGGCATCGCCGGCCATCGTCAGCGGGGCTTTCATATCGGCCGAAGTGCCGCCCGCGGCGCTGCGGGGCTTCAGCGTATTCTGCGCCGCAGCCATATTTTGGCCTACGAGTCCCTCCGCCTGGTTCACGGTTGTCGGGTCGAGGTTGCACAGCACGACGATCGTCTCGCCGCTCTGCGGTGCGAGCTTTCTAAAGCGCAGCGTGGGCTGCTGCGTGCCGTTGCCCATGACGGTCGCCACGACCTCGGCACCCGTGATCCGGTCGTCCGTCTTGTTCCACGCGAGCACCACGGCATTCTCGATGCGGCACTCGTCGATGGTCGCGCCCGAGTAGGTCTCCACCCGCTCCGGGGCGGGAATGTAGAGGGCGAGATCGGTGCCCTCGTCGGGACCGCCCGGCCCGACAGGGTCTTTGGCACAACTCCCCAGCAGCAGCGCGAAGACCGCCGTCAGGCGGAGCAGGGAATGCAGTCCCCGGAGTGCCGCGCCCGGGGAGCGCCGTGCGACGTTCTGCGCCGCACATAGTCTCTGTTTTAATACTGTCCGTTGCATTGATCCGTTGCTTTTATTTTTCGTTTTTCTGTTCGTTTTCCGTATCTTTTTCCGCCCCGGCAGAGTCCGAACGGGTTCGGCTCTGCACCCGGCTTATCGAAAGGGTTCGCTTTTTATTCGTTCCTGTATCTACCGTTCGCCCTTCGGGGTCTCTATTGCTCCTTCACGGGGCGGACGGAGAAGCCGTAGCTGCGGTGGAAGGCGTTGGCCTGCGTGTCGACGCGCGTCTGATTGCAGTACATGCTACTACCCGTACCATTATCCGAGCCCGAACCCGCGGACCAGCAGTAATAGTTGCCGACGGCGAAAGGGGTACCCATCGTGTAGTAGCGAGGGCGCGAAGCGGGGAAATAGATGGTTTCGCCCGTACCGTCCGTATTGCAGTAGAAGTGCCAGCCGTTGTCCCATGCGCCGGAAACATTGAAATCGGTAACGGTGGAGGTAACGTTACCAGTAGTCGTGAACCCGGTGAAAGCCCCGCTGGGCGGCAGGCAGAACCCGGCCGGCGAGGGATCGTAGACCGTCTTGACGACCTGATTGGTATTAATGCTGGTAACGTTGCTGTTTGCGGACCAGAGGTTGTAATATTGTCCATCCATACCGGAGATGATACAGAACGCAGACGGATTCTTGATATACATCTGAATGGACGTTGTACTGATCTGACGCGGAGCGCCAGTGATCGAAGACCAGGCATTCGGCCCGTAGGTGGGCTTGTTGACGTTGCCATTCGATCCGGGGAACGGGTCCTTGCGGCCCCACTGGTAGCAGGTGCTGTTGGCCGATATTAAGGCGTAGTCCTGTTGTACCGTTATGATCCGTGTCGCGCCCGTCTCCGACTGCGTAACCTTGACTCGTGCCTCCCGCGCAGCATACTCCTTTTCGGGGCACCAGCCGAGGCTCTGCGTCATAAAGTCGAACTGCGTGTTGGGCGACGTGCGGTTCTGCACCGTCTTGGTGGCGTCCGCGGCATAGGGGTCGTAGTCCGTAGCCCAGATATGCCAGCTCCAGGCGATAGTATTGCCTGCGAAGACCGCCAGTACGGCATTGCCGTAGTCGATCTTGTCCGTTACCCGGAACGCGAGGCGATTCCCGCTGAGCTGTACCGAGGATTCCTCGATCATCCCGTTCACGTCCTGCCACAGCAGTTTGGCATCCGTGAGCGTGATGCCGTTATCGGAAATATAGGGATTGGTAATTGTACCCGAGTGGTTGAAAAAGGGATTCAGGATGTTCGTCCCGCTGGCCGTCGAGGTATAAGCCGCTGCGTTCGTGGCCCCGTCCTTGATGGCGTTGCCGTAGACCAGCGGCAGCGAGTAGGTACCCGGAGCATGCACGAGATAGCAGTTGGCGGTGTTCATAAGTCCGTCGCGTGTCGAGAGGTCGTAGTTGACGACAGCGGCTTCCGTCTGCATGCGATGGCTGTTTTCCTGCGCCGCCACGCTGCCCGAGAGGTTTCCCGTACCCGAGGTCTGGATCGTCAGCCAGTCGGGAACCGGGGCGGAAGCGCCGCCCGCATCCACGGTCTCGGCCGTCCACTCCAGCGGTTCGGTCGTGCCGTCGGGCATAGCGGCCCGGCAGACGATCTGCGAGGCGAAATCTCCGCCTGCATAGGTCGCACTCCCGTTTGCGGCCGAAAATTCAGCCTTGCCCACGGGAATATAACGCGCCAGCCCGGCGGGTTGTCCCCCTTTGGTCTTGACGATCTTCAGCCATGCCCCGGCGAACTGCTCCGTGGCCGTGAACTGCACCTCCGCTTTGGACGAAGGCTCCAGCAGGAAGGTGTTGCCCGCAGCGAAAGAGCCGTCGCGGTAGAGCGACGCCAAGGAGGCGTCCAACGTTCCCGACCTGTCGGGCTTCATGAGCGTGACCGAGAAAGGTTCCGTACCGCCGCCCGCGGCGACGGTCATCACCGTCGATCCTTCGCCCGGCAGGACGTAGAGCGCCGAATGCGAGGTCACGGCCTCGCCCCAGGGGGCGTCGATGTCGATGACCGCGTCGTCCCAGTCATGGATCTCCAGATTGGCGTTCAGGCTCTCGTCGCCCTCGATGGACTGCACCTGCACGTCCAGCGTATAGATCGTGTTGCGCTTGATCGTATAGTCCTTGTCGCCATTGGTAAGCTGCTTACCCAGCGGGTATTCGAGCGTCAGGGTCTTGCTCTCGGCGGAAACGGAGTCCGAGACCTTCATGCTGACCTTGACCACCGTGGCACTGTCCCGGTTCGTACCCGCGTCGTGCGGGTGCATGTACAGCGAGTCGATCTTCATCCCCGAAACCCAGTTCTCCTCCATGCGCAGCGGCGTGCCGGAGGTCGCGCTCCGGACGATCGTCTGCTCCATACCTGCGAAAGTATCTCCCGGATCGTAGTCCTTATGATCCGGATCATTCCTGTCGTCCGTCGTGGGGGATGCCGAGGCCATCTTTTCAACCGTCACGCTGATGCTCCGGGGGTCGATCTCAAGGGTCGAGGGCACGGCGTCGGGGTGGATGCCCGCCTTGATGCGCAGCTTGGCGACCTGACGCGTCAGGTTCACATTCGCCGTCCACGTGTCGTTCACCTTGCCGAACACGCTCGTTCCGGTGAAGAACAGCGGATTGAGCGTCGAGCCCTTCCAGAGGTCGCTCTCGGCGGTGATGGCACCCGGATTCTGGTTGTAGTTCGCGTAGATCACGGCCCTGAGCTCCGTGCCCCCATCCAGCGCCGAAGGGGTCACCGGAATACCCTCCACCGTGAAGGTGGCCGTAGGGTTACCCCCGGTCGTCCCGGTAAAGCTCGGAAGTTCTTCTTCCTTCAGCGTTTTCGTGGCTACTTCTTTCCAGTCGGCCCGGGCGCCGAGCGCCCCCTTGCTGCGCGAGTAGAAGACGATGTAGAGCGAGTTGATCACGCTCTCCTGGCCGTAGCCCGGTTCCGTCCCCGCATAGGTGCGCGGATTTCTCATCTCCCGCTCCACGCTCTGCGGGACGGTCAGGCTGATGGTAAGGCCCGCCCGTTCGACGATCTCGGGGCTCCCGAGATCCTTCGCGCAGGAAACGACCGTCAGCGCCGTCAGCGCCAGCACCCAGGTTCTTCCCGCACTTCGGATGTTTCGTATAAGCTGTAACATGCGCGTTTATTTTTTAGTTATATTATCGTTGTTATATTCTTGCTTTCTCATGTTTGTGTTTTCCCGTTCCGTTTTCCTGTTCCCGACCCGGTTATTGCCCGGACACCGCCCGGTACCATGCCGTGCGGCGGTAGGCTTCGTTGAGCGCCGCCAGTTCCGCCCGGGGGAGATATACCGTCAGTCCCGAGTGGGCCGTGATGTCGAAGCCGTTGTAGCGGCCGTAGTTGCCGTCGTCGCCGACCATGAACCGCTCGGTCTGGTCTTTCCACACCACCGTGCGCCGGAGCTGTTCGCGCAGGGCACCGATCTCGCCCGCCAGGTGCTGCGCGCAATCTTCCAGATCGAAATACCGGGCTACGGCGGGATTGTCGCCGTAGCTGCCCGGACGGTCGAAACGCTGCAGGTCGTCCGTTATGTCAGACTCACGGACCGACAGAGTCGGCAGCTCGGCCATCCGGGCGGCCAGCGGCTCCATTTCGTGCAGGTCTACGACCGACAGGGTCGCCGAGCGGTAGACGCCCGTCTGCGTGGCGACATGCCCCATATAGGCACTGCCGAATGCCGTAAGGCACTCCGGGGCGGGGGCCGAAGCGTCGAGCAGGTATTTCAATGCGCTCCCGTAGACGAGCGTGAACCCCGGCGAGAGTATCTCGGCCGACGAAGCCAGCATGCACTCCGCCTTGTCGCGCAGGGCGTAGGCCACCTCGGCCCCCGCCATCAGGCACGCCTCGAAAACGATGAAATCGAGCGAGCCGTCGGCGATGGCCGAGGCGAACTCTTCGAGCTCCATCTCCGCGTGCGGCGTCTGCTCGTCGCTTTCGTCCCGGCCCATCGAGCGGCTGCCTATCGTGCCGGACGACGTTCGGCCGGGGCTTTGCAGGGCGCCCTGCGGTAGCCAGCCGCTGCCGTGCGAGAAGAACACGAGGCCGTAACCCGGCGCCGGGAAGGCGTTCATCGTCTCGCGCAGCGTCCGCCCCAGCACGGCGGGCGACGCGGAGTTCTCCGCCCCGTATTCGGCCACGGTCTGCTGTGTCCCGTCGGGCAATGCCCGCAGCAGGCGGGCGCCCTGGGGAGTGTCGGCGTAGATCAGCAGTTCTCCCGCGCGGGCCGCTGCCCGGCCGCGGCACAGCGCCGCGATCTTGTCGGACGTTTCCCCGTTCAGGTCGTTGTCGGAGGCCATGTACGCCAGCACCGTGCGCCCGGGCGCGGGAACGGGCGGTTCCTCGTCCCGGCGCTCGCATCCTGCGAGGAGTGCCGCCGCGCACAGCGCGGCGAGAGTCAGGTATCGGGTGCACGGTCGTTTCATGGTCTTTATATCGTGTTTTCGTTGCCGGGCTCTTCCCGGCGGTTCGCTGTTTTTTCGTTTATGTTATCGTTTTTCCGTTGCGTCGTCTTTTCGCCGCCCTGCGGCTTCGCTCCCTTTATTCTCGGACGGGGCGAACGGGGAAGCTGCCGCCGCGCTCGCTGTCGCTCTTCGGGTGGACGATATACTGTTGGGCGTGAAGGCAGCGCCCCTGTAAATTCGAGGACGGAATCGCGGACCAAACGAGGGCGCTGCCGCCGACGAAGTTCGTCGTGCCGGCCGTCTGTCTGCGATAGCCCGAAGCGGGGAAATAGATGGTTTCGCCCGTTTTGTTCAAACCGCAGAAGAAGTTCCAGCCGTTGTTCCATACGCCATCGACGTTGAAATTGATGTAGTTGGAATCCTCGCCCGTAGTCGTGAATCCGGTGAAAGCCCCGCCGGGCGGGAGGCAGAACTCGGCCGGAGAGGGATCGTAAACCGTCTTGACGACCGGATCGGTATTGATGTAGTCGACATTGTCGTTGTTTGCGGACCAGAGGTTGCTATACACATTGTCCATACCTATGGTCAAATTGAACTTGTAAGGATTCTTGATGTACTCCGCAAGGGACGTTGTACTGATCGTCTGCGCCCCCGGAGCGTTACCGGTCGCCGGCCAGATATACTCCGCCGGCCCGTAGGTGGGCTTGTTGACATCGCCATTCGATCCGGGGAACGGGTCCTTGCGGCCCCATTGGTAGAAGACGCTGTTGCCCAGCGTGTGGGCCGTCTGTTCGATGGTCACCACGACGTCGGCTCCCGTGCCGGCCTCGGTCAGCAGCAGGCGCTGGCTCCGCGCCTCGCATGTGACGGGACACCAACCGAGATTCTGCGTCATAAAGTCGAACCCCGTGATGGGCGTACTCATGTTCTGCACCGTCTTGGTGCCGCCTGCGGCATAGGGGTCGTAGTCCGTTGCCCAGATATGCCAAGACCAGGCGATCTGGCCGGCATTGTCGAAGACCGCCAGTACGGCGTTGCCGTAGTCAATACTGTTCGTTACCCGGAAAGTAAGGTTATCTCCGTCGATCTTTACCGAGGTTTCGTCGATCATCCCGTTCACGTCCTGCCACAGCAGTTTGGCTTCCGTGAGCGTGATGCCGTTATCGGAGATATAGGGATCGGTAATTGTACCCGAGTGGTTTAAAAAGTGAGTCAGGATGTTGTCCGAGGTGGCGGCCGTCGAGGTATAAGCCGCAGCGTTCGTGACCCCGTTCTTGATGGCGTTGCCGTAGACTAACGGGAAAGAGTATGTCCCCGGCCTGTGCACGATGTAGCAGTTGGCCGTATTCACAAGAGTAGTTCCACCGCGTGTCGAGAGGTCGTAGCCGCTCACCGCCGGGAGGACTTTCATGGATTCCGCCACGTTCACCTGCGCCTGGGCAGTGACCGATAATCCGTTCACCGTCACCCAGTCGCTGGCGGCGGGGTTGCCGTTCTCGTCGCACGGCTGGGCCGTCCAGGTGCCCGTAACGTTTTCCGTCGTATTGTCGGGGTAGGTTACGGAGAAAGCGGAAACCGGCAGGGTGTTTGTTCCTCCCGCGAAGATTACCGATACGTCGGACGTGGTCGTCGTGCCCTTGCCGACCTGCACATACTGCGCCTCGGCGAAATTGCCGTCCGGCTTGCACTGCTCGATTCTCAGATAGCCCCCGGTGAACCGGGCGGTATTGTTGATCTGCACGCAGATGTCGGTCTCGTGGCCGGGAACGGCGTAGAGTTCGGTCTCCTCCTTCATCTGCGTCCCGTTCCACAGGCAGATGGTTGCGACCGCCGCATCCACTTTTGTGGAGCCGCCGTTCGTCGTGACAAGCGTAACCTTGTAGGGAAGGGCTCCCGGCTCGGTCTTCAGGGTGACGACTTTCGAGGCCGGAGAGGTGGTCGCACCCGCTTTCGTCACTACCACGCCGAAACCTTTCTGTTGGTCGGGCGCAGCGGAGCCCCAGTCGCGTTCGTCGGTGGCGGCAGCCGTCCACGGGCAATGTCCGTCGGTGTGGGCCTGCGGGTCGCTGGTTACGTGTACGTGCCAGATCCAGCGGTAACCCTGATCGCCCTGCAGCTTCAGGCCCACGGTGGCCTCGCCGGTTATGTTCGGATTTGCGGCCTTCACCCGGACAGAGTGGTGGGCGCCCGTCGCGCCATTGCCCATCGGGTTCACGACCTCGGCCGAGATCAGATCACTGCCCGAGATCACCTCGGCGACGAGCTGTGCGGCCTGATCCATCTTGCCGCCCAGCTCCGCGTTATGCTCCAAGTTCCATGTTTGGAAGACGTCCTCGACGGAGAACTCGGCCGCCCGGCCCGGAGCCACGACCACGCAGTTGGCAGCGTTCAGTTTCCGCTTTACGGTCTCGGTCTGCGTATCCTCCACGTTCCACGGCAGCAGTTCGGTTACGATCTCCACGTCGGAACTCTTCGGCACCGGGATCAGGTTGTAGACGATGCGGCCGTTGCAGCGGGGCACCTCCGGGACTGCCTTGGCCTCGATGATCTGCTCCGCGCCCCATCGGTCGGTGTAGGTCAGCGCGATCTTCATCTTGTGTTCGAGGATGTCGGTGGGGTTGTCGTTCATCGTGCCGTCATCTTTCCAGAAATCGCTCCCCCGGTGCGCCGGGATGACCGTGTGGTTCATCGACGACATTTTGAATAATGGCTTGTTATCGGTCGAGAGAGAATCCCTCCACGTCTCGGTGTCGGGAATCGTCAGCACGATGGGCGCTTTGCGCAGCTCCGGCGTCGTCGTGTTCGGCAGGATGTTCCCCGCCCACGAAACGGTGCTCGGCACCTCCGTCAGCTGAACCGTAATAGGCTTACTCGCATTCACGATACTGTCCTTGTCGAGAATACGCACGTACACCTGCGACATGTTGCGCGCCAGCGACATATCGGCCTTCGCATCCTTGTCCGCTTCGATCTCGGGCAGGGTTACGCTGCCGAAAAAGATTTCGGGGCAGGTCGTCGCATCCTCCGGCATCCGGTACATGGGTGTCTCGGTCATGTCCGCTCCCGCTCCGGGCAGGGGCAGCAGGTCGCTGCGCGGGGAAACCGCGGCCAGGCCCCAGTTGCCGGTACGCATCATGCCCGTATAGACGTTACCGTCTCTTTTGAGGATTACCTCGTGGCTGAACGTGCCCGCACCGGAGAGGTTGCCGGACTGTGTATAGGGCGACCGGTAGGCGGCGAAACGCATACCTGCATAGACCGTCTCGGTCTGGTCGGCGGGCAGCGCCGCCGTCGTCCGACCGGCGAACGTGAGCGTGAAGCGATTCTCCCCGCCCGTGGGGCCCTCCGCCCCGACAGGGTCTTTGGCACAGCCGCCCAGCCCCGCCGACAGCGACAGGGCCATGGCGCATTCGAGTGTATATGTCAATAATCGTTTCATGGTATATGTATATCTATGTCATCAATTTCTTCCTGTGCCCGTCGCCGGGGCAATCCCGCCGACACTTGCGGCTCGTCCGGGCGCTTCGGTTTCGGCGGCCCTTGCCCCTCCTGCGGCTCGTTCGGGTGCATGGGGCGTTGCGCTCGCGGTTTTAAAAGTTCAGTCCCACGCCTATCGACGGGTAAAACCCGTGCAGGCCGTTTACTTCTGCGGCCTTCCACCGGTTGAAACCGTAGCGGTAAGCCGCCCGCACGTCGAGGAAGAGAGCTCCCCCGCGCCGCGGATAGATCCGTGTGCCGACCTCGGCCGAGGCACCCACGCCCCAGCTGTCGGCCTTCGAGGTGTTGATCGTCTCCCCGGTAATATCGAACCGGGTCCACTGGGCGCCGACACCGGCGCCGAGATAAGGTTGCAACAGACTTGTGCGCCCACCGAGCATGTACCACCGCAGCGTGGCCGTGATGGGGATTTGCTGCCGTGTGCGTTCGGCGTAGCCCGTTACAGCGTCGCCGTCGAAGTGGCCGTCGAACACCCCGTTGTCGGCCGTACGGTCCCAGGCGACCGAGACTCCCGCCGCCCACCGCTGTGCGAAGCGGTACTCGTAGCGCAGCGAGAAGGCGGCCGCTCCCGTCTTGTCGGGATAGCCCGTCCCCAGCGGTACCGATACGCCCCATGCGACCTCGGCGCTGTGGCGCGGGGCCGGAGCCTGTGCCCCCGCCCCGAGGGGCAGGAGCAGCAGGACAGCCGTCCGGATCAGATGTCCGACCTTATTTCGTTTCATCGCGATCATCCGTCTATCTATTGAGGATATTGAAGCTTGCACTTTGTTTGTCGGGAGCGATACCGATCTTGCCGGCTCCCTCGGCGGCCCTGACGCCGCTGAGCTTCACGCCCACGGTCTTGACGATGCTGTCGGGGGTGTAGAGCACCATACCGTTGAGATTGACGGCGCTGCTGCGGTCGTCGCCCCAGATGCGCAGGTCATGAGCGTTGGAGAAGACGAAATCGGTACCCTGCACCGCCGTAGCCTTGTCGTCCAGCTGGGTCTGCAGGAAGATGTCCCCGCCGCTGCAGTTGGTCTGCACGGCGCCGTCCTTGGCCCGCAGCAGCGAGATCTTGAAGAATCCCGACACCACGTTGTTCATCTTGTTGTAGTCGCCCAGCGACTCGATGGCCACCAGCGCCGGCTGGTCGTAGATCAGCCCTTCGCAGCTGAGCACGTTGCTGCCGAACGACACTTCCGTGTCGGACATGGCGTGTATCTTGTTGAAATCGACCACGACGGTCTTGATGTTTTCGTAACGCGTATCTTCGAACGTCTGCACGCTGAAGCGGCCGCTGTGGCTGCCCGGGGTGATCGTCAGGCGCGGCTGGCGGCCCATGTCGAAGTCCATCTTGTCGGCCGTACCCTTGCCGTAGATGCCGTCGATGACGATATCGGCTTTGGTGGCGTTCGTCAGGCGCACGCCGTTGGTCTTGAAGATGCCCAGTTCGTACACTACGTCGCTCTCGCCCTCGGTTCCGGCCGTCGAGGAGATCATCCGCACGACCGAAGGCTGGTCTACGATCGTGGCCAGGCTCTTGCCGCGGATCAGGTACGAGTCGGTAACATCCGAAAGCTGAAGGTCGAACGTGCGGTCGCCTTCGAGCAGGTCGTTGGCCATGACGGGAACTTCCACCGTATAGCGGTTCAGGTAGCGGTCGCGGCCGTCGGTGCTCGGGATAAAGGAGAGCGTACCGGTCACGGGCGTGAAGTTAAGCCCCTCTTTGGCGCTCACGGGCGTAGTTTTGTAGTTCACCGTAACGGGACGGGGCGTACCCTCGTCCGTGAATCCGAAGCCCGAAAGGGTTACGGTAAAGGTCGCCGTGGCGTAGCCGTCGATGGGTTTGTTGACGATGATGTCGCTTACGTGGATGCCGTGCGCCAGCTTCGTCACGCGGCTCCCCTCGCCCACGAAGAACGCCTCGCCGCTCATGGGCAGGCAGACCTCGCTGAAGGCCGTAGGCTCGTTCTCCACGGCGAAGCGGTCGAAGAGCGTCTCGCCCGTGGCCGAGAGCATCGAGAGGCGTCCCGTTGCGGAGTTGCCCATCAGCAGGTCGTCGTTGCCGTTGATGCGCAGGTTCGTGTAATTGGCCGCGGTATTCTTCTCGTAGAGCTTGCGTCCCTCTTTCGAGAGTTTGATGATCTTGCCGCGCGAGGCGCTGCGGTCGTAAAGGCTCACGACGCAGTGGTCGCCCGCGATGTTCTGCGCGATGGCCGAAACCTCGCCCCGGTCGGCGCTCGAGATGAGCACCGTACCGTCCGAACGCAGCAGCGCGAAGTAGGAGTTCTTGGAGTCGTGGCCTCCCACCAGCAGCTCGCCGGTAGGCAACACGCCGAGTTGGTCGAGGCGCGTGTCGGCCGAGGCCGGAACGATGGGTTTGTTGAATACCTCGTCGCCTTCGGGACGGATCTTCACGACCGTGCCCCCGGCCTTCTCGCCCTGGCCCACCAGGTAGATGTCGCCGTCGGCGGTCGAGACCATCCGCTCGATGCGGTAGCTCTCGTCGGGCAGCGTCGTGAGGAAATAGGGCTTGCCGTTCTCGTCGAGACGCACCACCGAGCTGCCGCCCTTGCCGTCGGTGAAGGCGGCGTGCAGCAGTTCCGAGCGGTTGCCCAGCACATCGAAATGGCGGCACACGGCGCCCGTCACGGCCGTATAGAAATAGACGACCTTGTTGCGGGGCGACACCTTGCAGACGAAGCCCGCCTCGCGGCCCTCCTTATTCAGCGTGCTGCCCGATAGGATGATGTGTCCGTCGGGCAGGACCTGCCCGGCCATGATCTTCGTGCCCGGCTCGCCGATATAGAAGTCGCGCTCCACCACGCCGTTACTGCCCATCAGCATGGCATGGCCCGTAGCACGGCTGCGCTTGTCGCCGGCGGGGATGTGGCGGTAGCCCATCACGAGCACCTGCCCGTCGCCAACGCTCTCCAGCGCGAGGATACGCTCGAACTCATCGCCCGGGAAACGCTTGAACAGGCGGCTGCCGCCGCTGCGGTCGAGCCAGGTGAGCGATGCGCGGGAGTCGCTTACGCCGGCCGCTACGGCCTCCCCGTTGGTGAAGTCGGTTTCCATGACCTCGAACTGGTGTGCGCGTCCGTAGTTCTTGTCATAGACTACGGGCATGTATTGGGCGGCCGCGGGAGTCGTCGAGAGAACGCCTGCGAAGAGGCCGGCTATCAGAATATATTTGTCGATGCTTTTCATAATTTTATGCTGTTTTTATTTTTCCCGGATTATTGTTTTTTGACGATGATGTCCACGCGGCGGGCCGTGCGGTTCAGTTCGATGCGCTCGCGCAGGGGCAGTTCGATCATGGGCGTCTCGGGGTTCCATCCTCCGGACAGGCTCAGGCGTCGCTCTTCCATCTGTGCGCGGTAGTCCTCGGCGTCGGGGGCGGTGCGCCCACGGCCCTCCCAGACGATCCGGGGCTTCATGCCGCAGCGAACGAGCTCCTCGGCCGCCGCCCTGGCCCGTTGTTCCGAGAGCCGTTGATTGTATCCTTCCGCTCCCATTTCGTCGGCATAGCCCACGACGATGACCTCGGACAGTGTCCCGATCACCGGGTCGGCGGCCAGCGCGCGCAGCGCTTCGGCACTCTGCGCCCGGAGTTCCCAGCGGTCGAAATCGTAATAGAGCGTGAGCAGGATCTCTCCCTCTTCGGGTTGCATGCGGATCGTACTCTCGATCAGGCTGTCGTCCGTCGGGGCGCCGCCTCCGCGTTCCAGGTCCGTCACCTGCGTCAGGGCGCCGTTCAGGGCGAGATATTCCCGCGAGACGCCGAGCGCCTCCAATCCCGAAATCGAGGTGCGGGCGTTCTCGAACGTATAGATGTCGTCGCGGAACTCGAGGCCCCGGCGATCCGAAATGAAATACCCCTGCCCGTCATGGAACATCATCCCGTAGTCGTTGTACACGGAGTTGATCGGGTAAGGAAGATGCCACAGCGAGTTGGACATGATCTTGCCCTCGACGAAGTTCGCGCGGTAGATGTCGTATCCGCCGTAGCCTTCCTGCCCGTTGCTGGCGAAGTAGAGTTCGTCTTCGATGATCGAGGGGAATATCTCGTCGCCTTCGGTGTTGACCGTCGAGCCGAGGTTTTCGGGGTCGGACCAGCGTTCGGTCTGCTCGTTCCAGTAGGAGACGTAGAGGTCCATGCCTCCGTAGCCGCCTTCCAGATCGGAGGCGAACAGCAGCGTGCGTCCTCCGTCCAGCAGCACCGGGTGGGCGTAGCACGCCTCTTCCTGATGCTCGAACAACGGCTGCAGGGCGCTCCATCCGCCGCGCCTGGCGTTATATACCGTATAGAAAAGCTGGGTGCGGAACAGTTCCTTGACATCCACGCCGTGGATGCGGTCCGACCCGCGGTAGTTGATGCCCGTGACCACCCGCAGGTCGCCTTCCGACGCGGCGGCCCCGTTCTGCACCTCGCGGGGCAGGTCGCGCAGGGGCTTCAGCTCGCCGTCGCCGCCGATGGAGAAATACTCCGTGCGGTGGAAGAAGACCTTGCGCGGGTCGAGCATGCGGCTCTGGCTGGCCGCGCAGAAGATGCGTCCGTCCCACTCTCCGAGCCAGTATTCGGCCGCCGTACTGCCTGCCAGCAGGCGCACGGCGTAGTCCGCTTCGCCCTTGTTGTAGTAGTGCTGCTGATTCGAGAGCGCGTAGAGCGTATTGAGGAAACGCTGGTTGCGGCTGTGCGGACTGCGGAAGGCATAGTGGCGTGCCACGACCTCGGCCTGCTGGGTGCGATCCAGCAGGCGCAGCGCGTCGATATAGGTGCAGGCGTCGTCCACGTCCAGCAAGGAATCGCTGCTTTCGTAGACCGTCGTATAGTGTTTCGCGCTGTTTTCGGGATCTTGCAGCATGTTGTACACGCGGGCCATCTTCAGCTCCAGACGCAGCCATTCGGGCATGTCGTGTCCGTCCACGCGGGAGGAGGCCCGTTCATAGAATTTCATGGCCTTGTCGTAGCGGCTGGTGATGAACGCCCGGTCGCCCAGACGCTCCAGGCGCGTGGCCCGGCTGTGGGCCGGGGCCTCCTCTGCGGCGGCCGCTTTCTCCTGCTTTCCGCGGGAGCGGCTCTTCTCCGCAGCGGGAATCTGTCCCCGCTGCTGCATGCGCGCTGCGCGGGCTTCGCTGCGCGCCTGGCTGCGCGGGGAGCCTTCGTCCTGCGCCGAAGCGTTCGTAGCCCAGCATGCGGCCAGCAGCAGGCACATCGATAGTATTGCGTTGCGTTTAAATTTTCTCATCAGGATTATCTTTTTTTTCGACGGCTATTTGAATATGTTGTACACCAGGTGGACGCCGAACTTGGTGGGGCCGATCCACATCTTCGTGTTTTTCTTCTCCAGCGGATAGTGCGCCCACTCGCCGCCCAGCAGGTACTTGTTGTACTGCAGGTGGGCGTAGCCTACCCCGAGGTTCACATCCAAACGGAAGCGTTTCGCGAGGTAGAACTTGTAGCCGAGCGACACGCCGGCCGACACGCCCCAGCCCTTGCGGCGGTAGCTCTCCTTGTCCTCGCCCTTGTACAGGCCGATGTTGAAGTTGCCGTACATGGCGTAGGGGCCTATGTAGAAACCGTCGAAGGCGTTGTTCGTATAGTAGTATTTCGGTTTGACGTAGTAGCGCAGGTCGATGCTTCCGATAAGCGTGCGGAACACCTCTTCGTGTTTCTTGAACATGTACGGCATCCACAGCACGTCGCCGTTCACGGTGAACTGCCGGCCTACGTTCCATTCGATGCCCACGTTGGGGCTCCCCGCCAGGATCAGCGGGATATTCGTTTTGACGGCTTGCGCCCGGGCATGGCCGGCGGACAGAAACGTCAGCAACCCGATGATGCCGGCAATGCGGATGATAGACTTTTTCATTGTAATCGTTATTTTTATTTTCATATATGCCATGCTGTCTACATCGGCGTGACCTCGCCCTGCTCGATGTCGCCCCAGCCGACGAGCTCGATGCCGAAGACGAAGAAGCCTTTGAACACGAACTTCACCTGGTGCCTCGGGTCGAGGTGGAAATTCCACGCTGCGGCGTTGCCGTTCGGGTCGGTGACCGTCGGCGGAGTCTCCTGATCGAAACCGCTGAACACGCCCATGACGTTTCCCCTTGCATCGTAGAAGCGCACGACGAGATCCATCGCCTCGCGCGTCGTATTGCGGTTCGGGTCGGCGTAGTGCGTGCCGCCCGAGGGGAACACGTACTCGGGACCTGTCGTGAAATCGGCTCCGGAGGAGCTTACCTCGTGCGAGCTCTGCACGTATCCGTCCGCCGGACGGCGGTAACAGCCGTCGAAGCCCATGTGCGTGCCGACGCCCATATATTGTATATCTATTCGCGCTACGGCGGCCGGCAGTTCTTTGAACTCGCACAGAACGCTGGCCTTGTAGACGCTGTCTTTTGCCAAGTTGACCGTATCGGGTCTGCCGGCCATCGGATGCTCCAGCGGGTAGGACGTGATATCGTCCTGAAGTACGACACGGAAGTTGGGGCCGGGAGTGTGTACCGTCCCGGCATTGCCGAGCAGCGGCTCGGAGATGTGGGAGTCCTGATGGGGCTGGCCCCTATCGCAGTAGGTCTCGTCCACGTTGGCGAAGGCGCTCACCTTGTAGCCTCCGCCCCACGGCAGTTTGAATCGCAGGATGCCGTCCCTGCCTATGGTGTTGGGGTCGAACGGTCCCTCTATGAACCGGGTATAGCGGTGCGTGCCGGAAGCGTCGTGAATGGACACCAGCACGTTGTCGATCGTCCCGTCCTGGAGTTGCGGGATGTATATCTTGAAGTTGTTCTCGTCTTCGAAGTAGTCGTAAGTGCAGGATACCGCGGCGAAGATCACCAGACATAAACCCAGCAACCGACCTCTCATGTTCTTGTAGCGTTGTATCATACGTTCTAAAATTTATACCTGAATACTCCTCCGGGTAATGAAAGTGAAAAAGAGAAAAGGGGAGAGGGATTGCTCCACTCTCCCCCTTTTGTTTCGTCGCTCGAAGATGGATTACATATCTACATCCACGTTGTCGATCGTGGCGTTCCAATCTGCCAGACCGACCGTGATTTCCAGATTACCGTATTCCTCCGGTTGGGGAAGCGGCTTGTCGGGATCGGTCGGGTCTACCCACGTACCTGCGCCCCTGAGCGTAAGGTTCAGCTCCAGAATGCAGTTGCCCTTGAGTGTGGCGGTGACGGCGCCGGCCCATGCGATCTGCACGCCTTGGGGAGCGGTGAGTACATCATTCTCACCATCGCCGTCCGTATCTTTGGGATAGCCGGCGGGAACATACATGTTGTCTTTCGTGATACCGGTAACCACCACGTCGAGTTTCTCTTTACTGTCACCTAGGACACTCCCGTCACTTCGCCCGGAGCCGGCGGGAATGAGCATCACGTCCTTCCACGATTTGAAATTGCCGGAAAGGATCGTGCCGTTGCTGTTGTAACCGGTTGTGGGGTACATACTTTCGAACGCGCCCTTGGCGAAGAACACGGTGTTCTTGGCGGTAATGCCCTGATCAACTTTATCATCGAGGCCAGTGATCGCGTTGCGACGGACCGTTCCGCGCAACATGGTTTCCGCATTTGCGTCGGTGACCGTTGTGGGATCGTACGTCAGGTTGATGCCCGTCTTGATACGGCGGATACGCAGCGAAGCCTCACCGGCCTGGAAATCGATCGCGTCGTTGCGGTTGTTGGTATTATCCTCCAACTGGTTGATACGCACGCGCACGAGGCTCACGATACGGGTTAGCTTATAGGTTGCCGGAGTATAGCCATTTTCACCTTTCGCAACCCCGTTCCCGTCCGTGGTTTTGTCCGCTACGATTTGTACGTTCTTTTTAGAAGCCACGAACACTTCGGGAGCTTCGTCGTAACCTACCGAATTAGCCTCGCTGCCATTCGGGTTACTCGTCGCATTGTAGTCCTTGTAACCATCGTAGGTAGTACTCTTGACCGCATCCATGTAGAGATCCACGATATTGCGCCCCTTGGCGGTAGCTATCGACCAGTCGATGGTGCTACGCTGATCCCAGTTGGCGAAGACATAGACGTCGTAGGTACCCGCGGGAATGCCATTGATTACTCTGTTGGGCTGATCAGCAATATCATTCTTCGTGTTGTCGTACGGAACTTCCTGAGCATTCTTGATTACGCCGCTCTGCACGAAGAAGACAGCCAGGCTCTTGATGTTGTTTGCCCAGCTCGTGGTCGGTATGGCCGACGATTGCGCATACGTAGCCGGGGCTTTTTCGAAGGCCAGCGAGATACTTAACGCTCCCGTAGCGCCGTCGTCAGCGCCGCCTACGGGATCGCTGTCCTTGTTGCAGGAGGCCAGACCCGCGATCAGGGCCGCTCCCATCATCAGTGTTACAAAAAAGTTTTTTCTTCTCATGATTTAAAAATTTTAAGTGTAAGGGTTGTTAAAGTATTGTTCTTTCGCTTCGCGTTGTTTATTTAAGGTATTCTTACTCCTACCCCGCTTGCCAGCAGACCGGCAGCAGCAGGGAGAGCAGAAGAATTTTTATTTCGCATTTCGATATCATAGGCTATCACGTGTTATCGGTTTTCAGACGCCTTTGTTCTCGAAGCGGCGCGCCGCTTCGGGAGGTTTTTCGCATTAGCGCTCGTTTCAGAGGGTTTTTCCGACCTCCGGCGCGGGGATGAAGCGTTGCTCCTCCTTGAAAAATCGGGCGAAAACGCTTCCGAATGGGTGCGTAAATTCATAGGAGTCTGTCCGAAATATCGTTTACAGAAGGTAATGAGATAGGACGACGCAGAGAAGCCGTGATCCGTGGCGATTTCAGCAAAAGTCTTATTCGTATTGCGTAAATCGTGAAGGACGCGTTCGGCGCGACGCTCCTGGAGCCACTCGTGAGCCGGGCGTTTGAACTCCGCCTTAAACTTGCGCTGAAAGCTGCGGACGCTCATGTTTGCCAGGGATGCAAAATCCTGAACGTTGCAGATCCCTTTATAATATTCGTAGACGAAATCCTTGAAATGGGCGCTATATCCTACGACGTAGTGCAGAAGAGCGTACAGCTCCTCCGGAGTATGATAACCGCGAAGAAGGATGCAGAGCTCCTCCTGCTTGACCTTATGGAAATGGATGCAGTTAAGACCGTCGTCCAGGGCTCTGGACAACACCCAGAAAAAGTCCGCAACCTGCTGTTTTACATGAATTTGAGGGGGGGGGGGGGGGGGGGGGGGGGGGGGGGGGGGGGTAAATGACTGTCACTCTTAGAAGACATTTCGCGCTGGAGATCCATAAAAGAGTATTTATCGCACAGCGGCGGTTGTCCCATAAAGAAGCATACGATCAAGCTGCATCCGCAAGCGGCCGTGCCCGAAACGTGCAGATTCATGGGAGCGAGAAACAAGGTACCCGCCTCGATGGTACGACGCGGAAGACAACCCCATTCGAGAAACAGGCTGCCCTCGGCAACGTATACAAGCGCGCTGTGACGATCATTGCATGACGGCAAGAGTTCGCCTACGGACAAATGGTATTGTCGGAAGAGAGATGTCGTATCTGTCGCGTAATTTTTGCAAGACAAATGCGTTTCTATATTGTAAAGGGACATGACAAAACAAACTCGTGGTTTCCTTTTGCAAAATTACAACGTCAGAAATAGAAATAATTTAAAAAATCTGACAAAATATTTAAAATACGCGACAATTTGCACCCTTTTTTACGGTAAAAGCCCCCATTCTATGTTATTATACGCCATAAAAACTCTCGGAACGATACCCGAATCATGCCTTCGTCCATCATCGATTCAAGACAACAGCGGCATGCGGCATCGAACCGCAATACATGAATATGAGCGGCAGTTTCAATTTCCAGCGAAAGTCCCGGCCCGAAAAGATCGAAGAGGAGATCACGGCAAAACTGAAAAAGTCCGCACACGTAAATAAATCCCGAATGGCGCAAACAGCCCGAATGTAACGGACGTACCTGTGTACGATACCGGTCTCTTCTATCGTGACAATAAAACCGTCCATCCACGCCCAATAAACGATCCGCAGGCTCGCCAGCTCGTCGCAGGACAACTCTTCCCTGATTATCCATGCCTCCTGCAAATCGTAGGGAACCTTCATCGCAGTCAGTGCAACAGCATCGTCCGACTTTCAATTTGCTGCGTAACCGGCACAGCAGACCTACTCCGCGGGCCATGATGTTTTTTACTTTCACCTTTAGCAATTTTTCCGCCTGTTTTATTCGGCATTTCCAACGTTTTTCGTAAATTTGCCATGCGACTCACAAAGAGTGGCGCCTATATGATCATAAAGAGTAAGAGCATTGTAACAATCTGTATCCCTGTAAGAAATTGGGGCTATCTGGAGAACTGGAAAAGCACAGCTTCGGTTTGTGGCTCGTAAATCACGAGCTGGGTTCAGTCATATATTCGGACTGACAAAACGATCAATTCCCATCACATAAAATAATCAATCCTTTATGAACAATCTTCGATTGCTCGCAGGGCTGCTTCCTGTAGCCTTGTTGAGCGGCGGGGTGTGCTCTTACGGTCAGTCGATAATTACCTTGGAGGAGATTTTCGAGGCTGCCGAAACCAACAGTGCACAACTTCGACCTTCATTTACTGCGCAGACCGAAGCCGAACGTGAAATAAGCGTCGCACGCGCAGGCCGTCTGCCCGACATCAACGCATCGCTGTCGCTGAGCTATATAGGAAACGGCTTCACAACCGAGCGCAGTTTCAGCGATTATCAGAAAGCTCCCATACCGCATTTCGGAAACGGATTGTCGCTGAATGTCACTCAGCCAGTCTATACCGGTGGAGCCCAAACGTATGCCATAGAGCTTGCCGAACTGAAATCAACGGCGGCACGATATGCGACCGATTTTCAGCGCAACAATATTCGTTTCCAATTGACAGGATTTTATCTCGACATCTATAAATATACCAATCTGCGTCGGGTTATAGAAAGCAACATATTCGCAGCACGAAAGGTATTGGAAGAAATGCGGGCACGTTATGAGCAGGGAACGGCTCTTCAAAATGACATCACACGTTATGAACTCTTGATGTCAAACCTTGAGTTGCAACTTGTCAGGATAAACAATACGCTCAATATTCTCAATACCAATCTCGTGACAACGGCGGGATTGTCCGACGGAACCGTCATCGTTCCGGATTCTACCATTCTCGCCCGCTCCTTGCCGATGGGGGAAGAGCACAGATGGCAACAGGAGGCGATGGAGAATTCTCCGTCATTAAGCCTTGCACGTTCCGCTGTCGACATAAATCGTAAGGCGGAGGCTATCGTCCGTTCCGAGCGATTGCCCAAAATAGGACTTCAGGCAGGCTGGACTCTCGACGGACCCATTCTTGTGGAAGTTCCGCCAATCAACCGCAATTTAAGCTATTGGTATGTCGGAATCGGAATCAGCTACAATATCTCTTCACTGTATAAAAGCAACAGGTCTTTGACAAAGAAACGCATTGCGACGCAACGGGCCATAGAAGAACTGAACGCCGCACACGAGAACGTATCGCTCACCGTGAGGGCCGACCATATACGCTATCTCGAAGCTTACGAGACGCTGAAGACCCAAGAGAAAAGCGTAGAGCTTGCCCAACGCAATTACCGCACGACTTCCACGCGATATTCGGCGGATATGGCATTGATCACCGACATGCTCGATGCGGCCAACGCAAAACTCGATGCGGAACGGCAGCTCGTAAATGCCCGTATCGACATCATCTACTATTATTACAAACTTTTATTTGCTACAGGAAAAATATGAAACACCATAACAAAAAGATACTTTCTTACATTATTACCACGGCGGTAATCGCTGTCGCAGCATTATGGGTCGGCAACAAGTTCATCCATCTCGGCAATATTGAATTTACCGATAATGCACAGGTACGTCAGCAGATAGTGCCTGTAAACAGCCGAGTGCAAGGCTATATCAAAGAAATTCGTTTCAGGGAGTACGCAAAGGTTAAGAAAGGCGACACACTTGTCATAATCGACGATGCCGACATGCGGCTCAATGTAGCCCGTGCAAACGCCGATTACCAGAATGCCCTTGCCGGACGCAGTGTCGCCGATCGATCGGTTGCTTCGGCCTCGGCAAACGTAGCGGTCAGCGAGGCATCTATCGCCGAAGCAAAAGTGCTGATGGAGAATGCGGCGACTGATCTGACACGATACGAAAAACTACTGGCTCAAGACGCCGTTACCCATCAACAGTATGATGGAGCCAAGACGGATTATGAGGCAAAAAGAGCCCGTTATGAAATGCTTGTCCGACAATGTTCGGCAACGTCGTCGGTAGTCGATGTCAATCGTCAGCGCATGTCTCAGTCAGAAGCGGGGATCAAACTTGCCAAAGCTCTTCTTGAAACTGCTGAGCTCAACCTCAGCTACACCGTCATTATCGCCCCGTGCGACGGCTACACTTCGCATAAGGAGATACAGGTCGGTCAGCTCGTACAACCGGGGCAGACCCTTCTCGATGTCGTCGATTCCGGCGATATCTGGGTTACGGCAAATTACAAGGAAACCCAGCTTCGGCACATTACCCCCGGCAGCAAAGTCGAAGTAACGGTCGATGCCATTCCCGGAGTGGTTTTCAACGGCGAAGTGAGTGCCATCTCAACGGCAACGGGGGCATCTCTTTCCCTTATTCCCCAGGACAATTCTGCCGGCAATTTCGTAAAAGTGCGTCAGCGCATACCCGTAAGAATCGAATTCGCGCCCGATAATAAACCGGAGGATATGGCCCGGCTCCGCGCGGGCATGAATGTGGAATGTCGCGTGAAATACTGATATGGCAGACTGGCATGTTCAACAGGGACCGTTCGACATACCGGACGTTCCCGACTTCATCCCGCGGCGACTCAAGCCGTATCTGTTCATCTTTTTTGTCCTGATAATCCAATTCTCGGGAGGCGTGTATCTCGCAGCCGCTTCCGATATGGTGGGCACAAAAGCAGTGATGCAGGAAGATATTCTCATGGCCGGTTACGCCTCGCTCATCGGCATGGCTATCAACTTCGCCATGATGTTTCGCATCAAGTTCCGTTTCTCCACCCGAAACCAATTGCTCGTCTCTGGCATGGTACTGATCGCAGCAAACGTGATATGCGCCTATACCGCAAGCGTACCTCTGCTCGTCGGAACTTGTTTCGTGGCGGGATGGTTCAGGATGCAGGCGACATTCGCATGTAACTCTACCATACAACTATGGTTGACTCCCGTGCGCGACATGGCGATATTTTTCTGCTATGTCTATATCATAGTCGACAGTGTCATACAACTCAGCGGCATAGCCACGATATACACTGCGTTTTTCTCCCAATGGGAATACATGCACTGGATTATGACGGGGATGCTCGCCTTGATGATGCTCATGGTGATGATCCTTGTAAAGCCTGTGCGCGGACCAATGTTCATTCCTTTGCTCGGCATCGACTGGATCGGTGCGGTTTTGTGGGCGATATTCATGCTTTGCTTCGCATTCGTCTGCGTTTACGGCAGTTTCTATGACTGGTGGGACGCTGCCGAGGTATGCGAAGCAACATTGATCGGCATCGTCTGTATCGGCATAAACCTGTGGAGAGCCTCTTTTTTACATCACCCCTATATCTCATTCCGGGCGATGAAAAATCGCAACGTGTTACGTGCCACCGGCATATATTTCGTCTTCTTTATGCTGATTGCTACCGAGCATGTGTTCGAACATAGCTATGCCGCCAACATTCTCGGTTTCGATGACACCAATCTCATAGACCTTAATTGGTATGTCTTTGCCGGGATCGTTGCCGGATGCGCGTTCACATACCTTACATTCGCCCGGCGTAAATGGAGATATAAGACCATGACGGCCATAGGTTTCGCCCTTGCGGCCGCTTATCTGGCATATTTCTATTTTGTCATAGACTACGGTATTGAGAAAGAAATGCTTTTTATTCCGCTCTTTTTCAGAGGAGCGGCTTCAGTGATAATCTCCATCGTGTTTCTGACTTCGATAGTACAGAGCGGCCTGCCGTTTCAGGTATTTCCGCAAGCTCTGACGATCAACGGCTTCACCGGAGCGGTAATGGGCGCTACGCTTGGTCCGGCGCTGATAGGCGAATTCCTACAACATACGATGGCTAAAAATGCAGCTTTGCTGAGTTCCAATATAATCAATGCCAATACCGATGCCCTGCATATTCCACTAACTCGACTTTACGGCATGGTACAGACACAGGCTCTCGTAATCTCCATGAAAGAAATATATGGCTGGTTGCTGCTTGCAGCATTGGTGTCATTGCTGATCATTCTTATAAGCTATGGCACGGTGCATCCATTTGCCATCTTCCCGAAATGGAGCACCGTTCGCAGGGTAATCAAGCATATTGTCCGTACCACCGATAATGAAATACGGCCAATGTAATTAATTGGTATTAACCGTATTGTACTGTTCGTATCAATTCAAAAGCGCGACCATCTGGAAACCCCTATGACAAACATTACGTCCGAACAGCGCCGATTGCTCGATGGGCTGAGCACAGATCAAGGGAAACGGATGCCGCTACGTTGTCGAGTTCCTGACCGTAGAGCAGATGCGTGAACATAACTACGACGTGACGGAACAAGCGGCCGACGTTATCGACCGTATTGTCGAAAAGGTCGAAGTGGGTACGAACGTCATGCTCCGTATAGGCCAACAATTACGGAATAAAATCACTCGAAAACTATTAGCAAATGACAAGACAAGAGTGCCTGCGGCGCTCTCCGATCGAGGGCGTCGTTTTGAGATCACCACGGAATACGTGCGGATCTACAATGACTGCACAATGTTTCTTAATGCATACAACTACATTATAATCAGACTGAAGACATTCGGCGACAATTTGATGAACTACGAAGTATCGCTTCACTAAAAAACTGACATTGAAAGACACGACCAGATTCATGCTTGCTGTCCGGGAACTCTGCCCGGTCTACCGCACCGTATGCGACGATATCGGACGGCTTTTCTCTGAGCTGACGGAACTCGTCCGCCGGATAGAACGGGACGGGATTCACAGAGACTATTCGGACGACGAACTGCTGGAAGCCGCTATACGGAGGCAAAACAAGATCGGCAAATATTAGTCAGAAACTTTCCGGATAATCCGTTTCGTTCATCAGTCGAGTTTCGCTATATTTGTAACTAAGGCGGATCCGAATTATTTAAATATGATTCATAGTAATAGCAATTATATATACCAGAATCAACATCTCAACGGCAATCCGCCAAAGAAAAATAGATTCAATCACTATCGATAATTAATATGGCAACAATATCAAATAGTATAAAGTTTATTAATCACAAAACACAAAATCATCCCTTAATGTCACATCTGGAAAGAGCGATCTACGATAAATTCCACACCCTGTTTCCTCAAATGGGATACGATGTATGTATTCCTCAACGACAAAGAGGACATACATACACTCCAGATTTCGTCATCAGTTCAATAGACCAAAAATATAAGATCGCCGTAGAAGTGAAAGGCAGTAATCATATCTACGGAAATTTTTTCAGCTATGTGTCCGATATGTTCGCCAGACTACAAAAAACAGATTCTTATGATAAATTTTTATCGGTCTCGGATCATATAAAAAACGTTAATAATCATTTTTCACATCATGGATCATCATCGAACATCGAAATAATAGACATCGATGAAATACATAACTGGATCGAACGGTTAGAACAATCGTCCTCGGATCAGTCAGAGAATCCATACGATATATTAATCCATTTACGGAAATTCAACAAAAGTATCATCCGTTGTATCGCATGTGCTCCTGAGCAATTATACAATCTTGAATGGAGAGATACGGAACGGGTAATCGCCGAATTATTCGAAGGGATCGGGTTCAATGTTACTCTAACCCGTTGCAGTAAAGACGGAGGGAAAGATATTATTCTCGAATACAAAATAGGCAACAGCACTAAATCATATATTATCGAAATAAAACACTGGAAATCAAAAACAAAGGTCAACAAAAATAGTGTAAAACGATTTACACAAATTGTCGTTAATGAAAATCGGGAAAAAGGATTGATGATATCGACATTCGGCTATACACGCAATTATTATGAAAGCCTGACAGAACACGAATTAAAAAAAGTTTGTTTTGGAACCCGGAATAAAATCGTTGATTTATGCAAAACGTACGAAAAAATTCGGGGAGGAATATGGGTACCTCTTGATCTGGAGGGAGAATTTACAAAAGAGACTTTTACGCCAGTCTTTTGAACGAGATTATGAAGAACAATATCATAACGTAAGAATAATAAAAATAAAATCTTCCACGCGATATGTTTTGTATCCGTCTTGGACTTTAGTCTTATTTACCAGCACATTGACGGGGAAATGCATGCAATCTGTGTTAATAGATATTGAATTCGTTTTCGTGCACAAAGGCAACGATTTTATAACAAAAAAACTATTTCCGTTAACAAAACAGATCACCGGCGCTGTGTTGCGATCAGCATGTAAGGCGACCGGTGCGGATCGAGCCATTGCAGCGTTTCGATCACCTTCGGCTCAGTAACGGTTATGCAACCGGCGCTGCCGCGGTTATAACCGCTTTCGAGGTGGAAGAAAATTGCGCTCCCTTTGTATTTTTCAATCGGGCGCGTGTTGTATTCGACTACGGCGGCGTACTTGTAAGCGTCGTCGTCGCGGCGCAGGTATTCGAAATTGTCCGTCGCGGGCGTCTCGGTGGTCATCCGGTTATACATCGGGTCTTCCGAATCGCTGATCCAGTAATGTTGCTTGGTAACCACCAGGAACGGCCATCGCAGGTCGATGTCGTCCCGGTAACCGAACGCGAATCCCATCGGGTAGGCTCCCGTCGGAGTCCGCTGGTCGCCTTCGAGTTTCTCGCCGTAAGGCGCGATCCCGCGGCGGCCTACGTTGGCATGGATCGCCGGAAAGGTTTCCGTCCACCGCCCGTCGCCCTGCTTGTCGAAACGGCGGAACGCGCACAGTACCGAATCCGGCCGGTCGTTATAAACCAGGATCAACTGTCGGCAACTGTCCGGCAATTGCACGTTCGCATCGAGGAAACGACCGATCAGCTCGCCATTGCTGTCCGTTTTGCGGCAATCCCCGATATAATCGTCGATCCGTGCGATCCGGCGATCGACGGCCTCCCTTGCCTGCGCATCGTATTTCCGAGCCTCTTCGTAAAACGACCGGGCGCGTTGCAGCGCCGCGAGATCCTCCATCCCGAAACCCGCATTCGCGTATAAATGTCCCAACGCCTGATTGCACCACGCCTTGCGGGCATAATTTCCGCGCCGGATAAAATCCCGAATCTCCGGCCAGCGGATTTCCGCCCGCTCGCACAGATAGACGTCTCGGATCTTATCCTGCAACGGAGTGTGCAGCTCCTCCTGAATCCGGAAACAATCGCGGTATAACAGATCCGCCAGCGGATTCGTCCATGCATAAAATTCGCCTGCCATCTCCAAGCCTGCCATTTCCAGCCCTGCACGCCCTCGCAATGCGTCCGACACGGTATCGGGCAACGTCATAAAACCCGTTACCGTACCGGATGCAAGCGTATCACCGCCTCGTAACGCCACATAACCCAAGCGTACCGTATCGCCTCCGTCGACCGACAGGCTAAGGTCGATATCCTTGCAACCGAAAATTTTCCGAACGCGGCGTTCGACATTTCTCCATCGTCCCGTATGCAATCCGTAGTCTCCCCGGCCGTCGAGCGAAAGGCGTTTTTCGGCAAACGACTTCGCGTCCGTCACACGGCCGCCCTCTTCTGCGAAGGCCCCGCGCAAACTCGCCGCCGTAAAAAAAGAAGCCAGATCCAATCCCTGTTTCAACGCCTGTTCGGTCATTTCGGGCGTTATCCCGTGCCGAGCCGACGCATCGGCCACCTCCGCCGAACGCAGGTAGACCACCGGCCCCGGACACGTTGCGCGCACGAGCAACACCGCAACGACTACGCACGCAAAAAAGGCGGCCAGCAAACGGACGAAAACCCTTTGACGGGCAGAACGGACACAAAAATCGGATCGTTTCATTTTCCGGATATTTTCAGTTAAAAACAACTATCGTACGAAACACAGCCGCCGGTCGGCCAAACAACAACGGGTCACGCCTGCCGCCGATCGGTCTCGCCCGCGCTCACCACGCAAGCCGCCATCGCATCGCCCGAAACATTCACCGCCGTAATCAGCATATCCAGCGGACGATCCATCGCAATGATCAGCGCGATCCCCTCGGCCGGAATGCCCACCGACACGAGCACCAGCATCAGGATGGCCATCCCGCCGCTGGGAATCCCCGGCGTACCGATCGACGAAACCGTCGTCAGCACGACGATCGAAAGCATCTGCGTCAGGGTCAGGTCGATCCCCATGACCTGCGCGACGAAAACGGTCGCGATGGCGTGGTAGCAGCTCGTCCCGTTCATATTGATCGTGATCCCGGTCGGCAGCACGAAGGAAATCACGTTGTGCGGCAAGCCCAGTTTCCGCATCTGTTCCATATTCACAGGCAGGCAGGCTGCGCTGGAACACGACGTAAAAGCCAACAACTGCACCGGCAGCACCGCGCGCATGTAATCACCGAGCTTGGTCCGGGAAAAAAAGCGAACGATCAGCGGATAGCATACCAACAGGATGAAAACCAATCCGATCACTACCGTAAGGGCGTAATACCCGAGCGCCAGCAACAAATCCGAATCGCCGGCAAAGCTGACGACCAGATCGGCCATCAGCGCGAACACCCCCAGCGGGGCGAACTTCATCACGTAACCGATGATCTTCAGAATAATCCCGTTCAGCGATTCGATCAGGTTTTTCACCGGCGCGGATTTCTCCTTTCCGACAGCCACCATCGCCACGCCAAATACGATCGACAGCAGGATCAACTGCAACATGGCTGTGTTGTCGCCGGCCGCCTGCACGACGTTTTCGGGGATCACGTCCACGACGAATTGCAACGGACCGGAACTTTTCACCTCCTGCGCATCGGCGCGTCTCTGTTCGACAGCCTGCTCGTAATGACTCCGGAACTCCTCGGTCTTTTCGCGCGGAAAAACGTTACCGGGCTGAATCGCATTGACGACGATCAGCCCGATAAAAATAGCGAACACAGTGGTAGTCAGGTAAACTCCGAGCGTTTTCAATCCGAGCCGGGACAGGTGTTTTACATCGCTCAAGTTCGTAATGCCGCTGATCAGCGATACGACCACCAGCGGAACCGCCACCAGGCGCAACATCCGGATGAAAATGGTTCCCCACGGCTTGACCCAATCGGTCACCAAATGCCCGCATCCGCCGGAAACAGCAGCGAAACCGAGCACGGTTCCGAGCGCCATTCCGATCAGGATCGTGATATATAGCGGTAATTTCTTCATCGTTTGCAATCGACAGCCTTTCCCTATCCGGGACTTTCACGGAACGGAGGCTTACGCACGACCGGATCTCGTTTCCGGTAAGAGTCAAACAAATATAACGCAAAATCCCGGAATCCGAATATCCGGAATCCGGACGATCGGCCGAACCGTTAATTACCTCCGCCGCTGCCGGCTTCGCGGGGACGTTTGCCGCTTCCCTGCCGGCGTCCGTAACGGCCGCCCGGCTTACCGGAACTTCCGCTCCCTTTACGCGGCCCCCGACCATGGAAATTGCGACGGCTCCCCCGCCGATCGCAAGCCGCCGGATCGTATTTCGGCCCTTTGCCGAGCCGTTCGGGAATCGGCAGCTTTTCGATCTCCCGCTCGATAAACTTCTCGATCCGCTGGAATTTATCCTGTTCCTGTTCGCTGACGAACGTGATCCCGGTACCGGTCGCACTCGCACGGGCCGTACGACCGATCCGGTGGATGTAATCTTCCGGGTCGTGCGGCACGTCGTAATTGATCACCGTACCGATATCCTCGATGTCGATTCCGCGCGCCACAATGTCCGTAGCCACGAGGATATCGATCTTACCGTTGCGGAAATCGAGCATCACCGCTTCTCGCTGCTCCTGTTCCAGATCGGAATGCATCGCGCCGACGTTCAGCTTCATTTGCTTCAGCGTGCGCGCCAGCTCTTTGGTCTTCAGCTTCGACGACGAGAAAATAATCGTTTTCGTCCCCGAAGGCCGGGCGAACAATTCGCGGATAATTCCGATTTTCTGGTTTTCGTAACATACGTAAGCCACTTGGCTGATCGCCTCGTTGGGTTTGGATATGGCGATGTTCACCTCGGACGGATCGCGCAGGATTTGTTTGGCCAACTGCCTGATTTTCGGAGGAAGCGTCGCCGAGAACATCACGGTCTGCCGCTGGGCGGGCAACTCGGCGACGATCTTCATAATATCGTCGAAGAATCCCATATCGAGCATCCGATCGGCCTCGTCGAGCACGAAATAGCGCACGTGCGACAGATCCACCCCGCTGTTCTGAATATGGGCCAGCAGGCGTCCGGGCGTAGCGATCACGATGTCGGAGCCCATGATCATCCCCTGTTTCTGCTGACTCCAGCCGATACCGTCGCCACCGCCGTAAACGACCGTCGTCGAAAGGGGTAAAAAGTAGGAAAAACCCTGAAACTGGATATCGATCTGCTGCGCCAGCTCGCGCGTGGGAACTACGATCAGCGATTTCACCACATTGTCCGGATTGCCCTCGTGCAGCAAACGGTCCAACAACGGAAGCGTATAGGCGGCCGTTTTGCCGGTGCCGGTCTGAGCGCAAGCGATCAGATCTTTTCCTTCGAGAATAATGGGAATAGTTTGTTCCTGAACGGGGGTCATCTCTTTGAAGTTCATCGTTTCGATTCCTTCCATGATGCCCTCGTGCAGGCCGAGTTCGTCGAATTTCATCTTTTTCGTATTAAAATCATACAAAGATACGGAAACAATCCGCTTTATTCCAGCAGGAACCGGCAAAAAACGATGAAAATATTCCAAACTGCACGCTTTCACGTTCCGGCCGAAAATACCCCGGCGCCGTTTCTTTGTACAGAGTACTACAAATCACGCGCATACCGGACAACAGACGAAACGCCCCGGCCGCGCCTATCCCTCCCGTTTCATCGTCTCGATAAAATCCGTTACCTGTGCCAGGCACTCTTCGGGCGTTTGCAATCCGTCGCAACGGGTTTCCAACGGACACCGGCCGGTATGCGTACGGTTGACGATATGCGGCACGCAAAGCCTGTAACCGGTGCCGACCGCATTTTTCTCCAGCAAATCGAGGGCCGGCCGGCTGATCACATCCGCAAATACCTCTTCGACGCCGCCCAAAGCCAGCAACGCTGCGGCCGCCTTGCCCACGACCTTATCCGCGACGAAAGCCCCGCGCAGGAGCCCGGGTACCTCTTTCAGCAGCCGGTACAAGTCTTTCACGCCCCGTTCATAGAATACCCGCATATCGGAACCGTTACGAATCACGCACGAACACCGTTCCGCAAAGAGCCGGTCAATCGCCTGCCTTCGCAACTCCGGAGTTATTCCGTTTGTATCCCTTGCCATACTCCGTTCATTTTAGTTAGAATGCACGCCCCTGCTTCAGATCTTCGACGAATTTGTCGATGCGCTGCATCTCCGCGGGAATGTTGATGCTTTGCGGACAATGGGGATTGCACTGGTTACAGCCGATGCAATGATTGGCCTGCCGCAAGCGCGGCACCGAACGGTCGTAGCCAACCAGAAACGCCCGCCGCGCTTTCCGGTAATTCGCATCCTGCGACGAAGAGGGCATATTACCTTCGTTGATACACTTGTTGAAATGCAGCAGAATGCCCGGAATATCCAATCCGTAAGGGCACGGCATACAATATTTGCAGTCGTTGCAGGGAATGGTCGGATAACGCAGCAACGCCTGCGCCGTCTCTTCCAGAAACTCCTTGTCCGAACCGGTCAGTTCCTCAAGCGGCGAATAGGTACGCAGATTATCCTGCAGATGCTCCATGTAAGTCATACCGCTCAGCACGGTCAGCACGCCGGGAAACGATCCCGCGAAACGGAACGCCCACGAGGCGACGCTCGCTTCCGGACGACGTTGCTTCAGTTTAGCGGCGATATGGTCGTGCACGTTCGACAGCCGGCCGCCCAGCAGCGGCTCCATGATGACGGCCGGAATACCCCGTTTTTCGAGTTCACCGTAAAGATATTCGGCGTCGGTATTCCTATCGTTGACCTCTTTGGCGTGTTTCCAGTCGACGTAATTGAGTTGGATCTGCACGAAATCCCATTTGATCTCATCGTGCCGCGCAAGCAGGTAATCGAAGACCTCGATATCGCCGTGATACGAGAATCCCAAGTTTCGGACACGTCCCGCTTCGCGTTCGGCAACGAGAAAATCGAGCATCCCGTTATCGAGATAGCGTCCTTTCAGCGCCTCCATACCGCCCATACCGATGCCGTGAAGCAACAGGTAGTCGAGATAATCGACCTGCAACTCCTTGAACGAATTGCGGTACATCGCCAGCGAAGCTTCCCGGCTCCAAGTCGCAGGAGCAAAGTTAGACAATTTGGTGGCAATCAAATATTTGTCGCGCGGATGACGGCTCAGCGCAATGCCCGTTGCGCGTTCCGAACGCCCTTTACAATAAGCGGGCGACGTATCGAAATAGTTGACGCCGTGCGCGATGGCGTAATCGACCAGCGAATTGACCATCTGCTGGTCGATCTGCTCGTCGCTGCTGTCGGCAACGGTCGGCCAGCGCATACAACCGTACCCCAGCAACGACACGCGGTCGCCCGTAGTCGGATTAGTGCGGTAGGTCATCCTATCGGTCGGAACCTCGCCTTGCGCCGAGCGGTCGCCCGACGCCGGATTGCGCTTCGGACGGCAACCGGACAGCGCAACCGCCGAAACGGCCGCTCCCGCGCCGAGTCTTTTCAGAAATTCGCGCCGGTCTATTTTCTCTTTTTTTATCTTTTTTTCCATGAGTTCGCAATCTTAAATCGTTCTGTGATTTTCGTGTCCTTCGATATAGATCGCACTGAACGGACGCGCCGGGCAAAGGTTTTCGCACGCGCCGCAGCCGATGCACCGCTCTTCGTTCACAACGGGGATTTTCGGAGAATCCGCCGTATCGGGATCGGACGGAACCATCGTAATGGCTCCCGTCGGACAATGGCGAGCGCAGTTGCCGCAATCCACCCCGTCCGTAAGCGGCACGCAGTTCTCTTTCACCCAGACGGCATGGCCGATCTGAATCGACGATTTTTCCGCAAGACCGGTCAGGCGTATCGCATCCGTCGGACAAACCTCGGCGCATTTAGCGCACTCCGGACGACAGTAACCACGCTCATAAGACATTTCGGGCTGCATCAGGGTCGCCAGACGGGCCGAAGGCCGCAATACGCCGTCGGGACATACCGACACGCAGAGCTGGCAGCCGGTACAGTGGGCCGCCATATTCCGGAGACTCCGGGCTCCGGGCGGGACGACGGGCGTCGCCCGATCCGGTATCTTCTTGTCCAAAATAACGGCCAGGCCGCCGTCCACTTTTTTCTCCTGCGCCCGGACGGCTGCCGAAGCGGCCAACAGTCCCAGACCGGTCAAAAAACTGCGGCGGGCTGTATCCGGCTTTCGCGTATCGCCGACCGCTTCGAAAGCGACGGCCGGTTTCGCACCGGTTTTCGCAAACCGGAACCGATAACCGACGGCTCCCTGCCGGCAAGCGTCGATACAATCCATACAATCCACGCACCGGCTGTAATCGATCCGATGCTTCGACGAATCAATGCAGGCCGCTTTGCATTTACGCGCACAAAGACCGCAACCGTTGCATTTTTCCGTATCGATCACCGGACGGAACAGGGAATACCTGGAAAAAAAACCCAGCACCGTACCCACCGGGCAAATCGTATTGCAATAAGTACGACCGTTACGCCACGCCAGCACGATCAGCGTCACGAAAGTAACGGCGGCCACGAGAAAAGTCGGCAGGCTTTTCATCCACACCTCCGTCCGGTAGAAAGCGTAACTGCCGGCTCTTTCGGCCAGATAGGCCAGCAGGTTATTTCCCCACTGATACGCGGGAGCGAACAGGTTTTGCACGATGCGGCCGTAGGAACTGTACGGAGCGAGCAACGCCACCAGCGAACCGATACCGGCAACCGCTGCGACGACGAACAACGCCAGCGCACCGTACCTCAGCCACGATACGGCCGGCGAATACGAAAAACGGTATTTTTTCTTTTTCCGTTTCCCGCTGATCCACGAAATCGCGTCCTGAAATACCCCCAACGGGCAGATCACCGAACAGTAGACACGCCCCGACAGAAGCGTCAACGCCAGCAGCGCCACGATTACGCCGACATTCAGCGCCAGTACCGCCGGCAAGAATTGAATTTTCGCCAGCCACCCGAACCACGCGTGCAACGTTCCCGTAAAATCGAGAAACAACAATGTGATCAGCGTAAAACAGACGACGGCGAGCGTTACTCTTATTTTTCGCAACATAGGCTTTTATATATTATCGTTCTTTCGTTTCCATCTTTTACTCCCCGCACCACAAAAATACCTAAAAACAGGCCATATCGACCGTACCCGAATTACGGATAATCCTACCCGTATTACAGACGGGAAACACGTGTGCATAAGGATATTTCCCCGATGTTCGCAAAATTAAAAAAACTTATAACAATTTCACGATCGCTTTTTATTTATAACGATCCGGAACGGAACCGTTCGCGCCCGCTTCGCGGGTTTCGAAAAAGGGTCCGCCTCGGCGAAAGCCGCCGCCGGCCCGCTATGCATCGCCTGTCGCCAGACAGTTCCGGGCATCGGGCAGGATTTACATTCCCGCCGCTTCGCAACGCGCCGACGCCGTCATTCCCACGTCCGGGCAAGAGTATCTGAAAACAAAAACATCCGTACAACCGCCTCACGGCCGGCTGTACGGACATCTGCAATTATCTCAAATCGCGGAGAAGGCGGGATTCGAACCCGCGATACCCTTTTGAGGTATACACACTTTCCAGGCGTGCTCCTTCGACCGCTCGGACACTTCTCCTAAAAACTTTTACTGAAACTTCCGAGCCGGGGTCGAAGTAGTGTTCGGCTCAAAAAGCGCAGCAATGTACGAAAAAATCCTGAATTATTAAAACCGGACGGCATTTTATCGCAAAAGATATTCCGTCGTAACGTTTACCGGCCCGCTCCGGGAGTGGAAAACGTCAGAAGAACGCGTCGCCGAATATCTTCCGGACGCTCCGGGCGGTCGTCTCCGCCACTTCGTCCGGCGAAATACCGTAAATCGCGGCGATCCGTTCGCAGATCAGCGGCAGGTAACCGCTTTCGTTCCGTTTGCCGCGGTACGGCACCGGAGGCAGGTATGGAGAATCGGTTTCGAGAAGCAGCTCGTCGAGCCGCATGGCCGGCAGCACTTCGGCCACGGCCGATTTTTTATACGTGACCGGACCGCCGATCCCGAAACAGAACGTCCCGACCGCCCGAATCCGCCGGTAATGTTCGGCCGTTCCGCAAAAACTGTGCATCACCCCGCGCAAACCCCGTCCGCCGAAATCCTCCAGCAATCCGCACATCTCGTCCCAGGCATCCCGCGTATGGATGGCGACCGGCAGGTCGTAAGCTAGCGCCAGTTCGATTTGGAAGCGCAACGCCTGCATCTGCTGTTCCCGGAAATCGCGGCTCCAGTAGAAATCGAGTCCGATCTCGCCGACACCGCAGAAACGAATCCCCGCGGGAGGCTCCTGCAAGTACTCCGCCACGCGGTCGAGATCGGCCCGGTAGTCCGGATTGCCATTCACAGAAGTCGGGTGCAGCCCCATCATCGGGCGGCAATACGCCGGATAACGCCTCGACAGGGCGAACATCGCATCGTAGGACTCGCGGTCGACGGCGGGCAATAGCATCTTCCCCACTCCGGCGGCCTGCGCGCGCGCGATCGCTTCGTCCCGGTCGTCGTCGAAAACGACGTCGTACATATGGCTATGCGTATCGATCAACATCTGACGTAAAAACTACCCCGCAACGAGCGGATCAATCCTGAAAATTCGAGTTCCAACAGCAGCGGCGACAATTCCTGCGGCGCAATCCCGCTGCGCAGGCTCAATTCCTCCGACGATACGGGAACGTCGGTGCCGATCAACTGCAATACCGCTTCTTCCGGCGAACCGGCAAGTATATCGATCGGCGATTGCCTCGCCGGTTTCCGCACCGGTTCAACCGGATCGGCAGGCTGCCAGTTCAGCGCCTCGACCACATCCTGTCCGCAGCATACCATCTGGGCTTTCAGGCTCTTGATCAGGCCGTTCGTCCCGTCCGACGACGAGTCGGAGACGCGCCCCGGAACGGCCATAACGGTCCGGTGATAACCGTCGGCCATCCCCGCGGTCACCAGCGAGCCGCCGCGACGGTGCGATTCGACGACCAACGTCCCGTCGCTCAGGCCGGCGATAATCCGGTTCCGGCAAATGAACGAAGAGCGTTCGGTCTTATACCCGCTGCAAAACTCGGTCACCACGGCGCCGCCTTCGTGCACCATGCGGCGGGCATCCCGCGTATGTTCTCTCGGATAGATGCGATCCAGCGGATGCGCGACGACCCCGACCGTAGCGAGTCCGGCCTGCATGGCAGCCCTGTGCGCCGCAATGTCGATCCCGAAAGCCAATCCGCTCACCACCACGGTATCGGGACACAGGCCGGCCACTTCGCGGATAATCCGTTCGCATACGCCGGCCCCGTACACCGTGCAATCGCGCGTGCCGACGACCGTGAGCCAACGTCCCCGGTTCAGATCGATATCCCCGCTGACATAGAGCACATGCGGATAATCAGAACACTCCCGAAGCCGCTGCGGGTAGTCGGGCGACAACGAATCGATAGCCCGGATCCCGTTGCGACGGATCGAATCGACCTCTTTCGCAGCCCGTTCGTGATACTCCCGGCGGCTGATTCGCTGCGCCAGGTCGGGTCTCAGTTCGGCCCGTTCTACGATTTCATCGGCAGTCGCGGCGAATAGCCGTTCCGCCGAACCGAAACAGGCGATCAGATGGATCGCCGTCCTGGATCCCACCCCGGGATACAGCGTCAATGCAATATCATCCACCAACATATGCTGAACGTTTAAACGATCGGTTATCAACTCAATTCAACCGCCCCGGACAAAATACATCGCCCAGGCTTACCGCCGCCCGTACATCTTCTCGTAATACTTTTCGTACTCGCCGCTGGTCACGCTGTCGAGCCACGCCTGATTGTCCAAGTACCAGCGCACGGTTTTTTCGATACCTTCCTCGAACTGCAGGCTCGGTTCCCACCCCAGTTCGTTTTTCAGCTTCGTCGAATCAATGGCATAGCGCAGATCGTGCCCCGCCCGATCGGTCACGTAAGCGATCAGCTTTTCGCCCGCTCCCTCCGGACGCCCCAGCAAACGATCGACCGTCCGGATGACCACCCGGATCAAGTCAATGTTTTTCCATTCGTTGAAACCGCCGATGTTGTAGGTTTCGGCGATTCGGCCCCGATGGTAAACCGCGTCGATCGCCCGCGCGTGATCTTCCACATAGAGCCAGTCCCGCACGTTCTCGCCCCTGCCGTAGACGGGCAGCGGCTTGTCGTGACGAATATTATTGATAAACAGCGGGATCAGTTTCTCGGGAAACTGATAAGGCCCGTAGTTGTTCGAACAGTTGGTAATCACGGTAGGCAGTCCGTAAGTATCGTGAAACGCCCGCACGAAATGATCGCTGCCCGCCTTCGAAGCCGAATAGGGACTGTGCGGGTCGTACTTGGTCGTTTCGGTAAACAGCGTCCCGTCGAATCCCAGCGCGCCGTAAACTTCGTCGGTCGAAACGTGGTAAAAACGCCGGCCGTCATAATCGCCGTTCCAATACTCACGCGCGGCCTGAAGCAGCGAAAGCGTCCCCAGCACGTTGGTTTTCGCAAAAGTGAACGGATCCTTGATACTGCGGTCCACATGGCTCTCGGCCGCCAGATGGATCACCCCGTCGATCGAATACGTCCGGAAGATCTCTTGCATCTTTTCATAGCGGCAAATATCTTCTTTTACGAACGTATAATTCGGCGCATTTTCGACATCCCGCAGGTTTTCCAGGTTGCCCGCATAGGTTAGTTTGTCGAGGTTGACGATTCGGTAATCGGGATATTTATTTACAAACAGCCGGACGACATGCGAGCCGATAAACCCGGCTCCTCCGGTAATCAGAATGTTCTTTTTCATCGCTTTTTGTCTTTATTTTTCGGTCGGGACGGACAGGATCGCCATGCATTCCCGCAGCGAATCCAGCCAGTAGGGAACACGGACGCCGGCCTCCCTGATTTTATCTTTTGCAAGCACGCTGTAAGCCGGACGACGGGCCGGAGTCGGATAAGCCGCCGTCTCGATCGCTCCGACGCGGATATCGATCCCCGCCAGCGCAAATACCGCTTTCGCAAAATCGTACCACGAGATCGCCCCCTCGTCGCTGAAATGGTACACTTCGAAACCGGATACGCCGCGTTCGGCAAGCCGCAGGATCGCATGCGCCAGATCGGTCGCATAAGTCGGCGTTCCGACCTGGTCGTACACCACGTTCAGCTCATCGCGTTCGCGGCCCAGCCTCAGCATCGTCTTAACGAAATTATTCCCGTACTCCGAGTAAAGCCATGCGGTACGAATCACGCAGGCATTGCACCTGCTCGCTTCGATCGCCTGCTCTCCGGCCAGTTTCGTGCGGCCGTAAACGCCCTGCGGCGCGGTCGGACGGTCTTCCTTCAGCGGATGACAACTCTCCCCGTCGAACACGTAATCGGTCGAAATATGGATCAGACCGATCCCGCGCTCCCGGGCGACGCCGGCCAGCACTTCCGAGCCCTGCACGTTGATTTTCGCCGCCGTTTCGGCATCGCTTTCGGCCCTGTCCACCGCCGTATAGGCCGCACAGTTGACGATCAGGTCGATCGCATGTTTCTCCGCCAGAGCTGCGATACACGCCCGATCCGTGATATCCGCCTCCGGGACATCGGTAAATACGAACCGGTGCTGCGGGTACATTCCGGCAACTTTCCGCAGCGAACAACCCAGCTGTCCATTTCCGCCGGTAACCAATATATTCATAGCTTAATACAATACGCCATTAAACAATACGGCATCGCGCAGCAGCGGATGATGCCGGTCTTTCTCTGAAACGACAATATCCGACGCCGGCAGCCGCCAGTCGATGCCCAAAGCCGGATCGTCGTAAGCGATCGCTCCCTCGCATTGCGGCGCGTAGAAATTATCGCACTTATACTGGAACAGCGCTTCGTCGCTCAATACGACGAATCCGTGCGCGAATCCCCTCGGAATAAAAAGCTGGCGATGGTTTTCGCCGGTCAGTTCCACCGCCACATGCCGACCGAACGTAGGCGATTCCCTGCGGATATCGACGGCCACGTCGATCACCGTTCCGCGGATCACCCGCACCAGCTTGCTCTGTGCGTGGGGCGGCAGTTGATAATGCAGTCCGCGTAATACTCCATAGCTCGATTTCGATTCGTTGTCCTGCACGAACACCGTCTCGCACACCTTTTCGGCAAACTCCCGCTGCGAAAAACTTTCGAAAAAATAGCCCCGGTGATCCCCGAAGATTTGCGGTTCGAGAATCACGACGCCCTGTAAATCGGTTTCTATAACATGCATATCCGTTCTTTCATATTTAAATTCATACCGTCTTCGACAAACCGGACTACAACAGCCCGGACAGATATCGGCCGTATCCGTTTTTCAACATCGGCTTTGCCAATTCCCGGAGCTTTTCCCGCGTGATCCATCCCTTGTTAAAAGCGATCTCTTCGAGACAGGCTACTTTCAACCCCTGTCGTTTCTCGATCACTTCGATGAAATTCGACGCTTCGCTGAGCGAATCGTGCGTCCCGGTATCCAGCCAGGCGAATCCTCGACCCAGCAACTGCACCTTCAGCGCTTTTTCTTGTAGGAACCGCTGGTTGACCGTCGTAATCTCCAGTTCTCCGCGCGCCGACGGTTTGATCGTCCGGGCGACCTCGACCACCCGGTTCGGATAAAAATAGAGTCCGACTACCGCATAATTGGATTTCGGCTGCACAGGCTTTTCCTCGATCGAAAGCACGTTGCCCGCGGCGTCGAACTCGGCAACGCCGTACCGCTCCGGATCGTTGACATAATAACCGAATACGGTCGCATTCCCCTGCTCTCCGGCCTGTGCGACCGCCTCGCCGAGCATCTTCGTAAAACTCTGTCCGTAAAATATGTTATCGCCCAGCACGAGACAAACGTCGTCCCCGCCGATAAACTCCTCGCCAATTAGGAACGCCTGTGCCAATCCGTCCGGAGAAGGTTGTTCGGCATACGCGAAACGCACGCCGTAATCCGAACCGTCGCCGAGCAGCCGCCGGAACATCGGCAGGTCTTCGGGCGTCGAAATAATCAGGATATCCCGGATACCGGCCAGCATCAGCACCGATATGGGATAGTAGATCATCGGCTTGTCATAGATCGGAAGCAACTGTTTGGACACCCCCTTGGTAATCGGGTAGAGCCGGGTACCGCTGCCCCCCGCCAACACAATACCTTTCATAAAACTATATTTTTTTCAATTCGTTACACAAAGATAGCTTTATTTGACAAAAAAATGTGTCGAACCGGCAAATACGCACGATCCGACACACTTTTTATTTAAATAGAACTTTGAAAACGATAAGTGCCCGAAACCACTTCGTACAACGCCTTGCCGTTCTCCATCCGCAAGAACCGAACGCCCGGGGCCTCCGCCGCCGGACGGCCCGATTCGGTGATCCCTTCCGCCGACGCAGCCGGCACGTGAACGACCGCCGACGTATTGACCGGCACCGTCACGTCGAGCGTCAACCGCTCGCCGTCGCGCTTCCAGCCGCTTTCGATCCGACCGTACATCGAATCGTGCCACGCCTCGACGAAAGTCAGATCGCCGACCACCGACGGGTCGATCACGAAACGTTTGAATCCGGGATATTCCGAAACGCAACGGATCCCGGCCAGGTACTTGTAGAAATAACCGCTGATCAGGCAGAACGGCGGATGGTTGCGCGAAGCCGAGCCGTCCCACGTTTCCCACATCGTATTGGCTCCGTTGGCCACCATAAAGCCCCACCCCGGATAGGCGGGCTGGGTCGCCAGCCGGTAAGCCAATTCCGGATCGACTTGCGGCAACAGATCCATCAGGGCCATCGTACCGACGAAGCCGGTTCCGATGCGGCCGTCGTACTTCTGCAGATCGGAAATCAGGTTCCGCTGTACCGCGTCCCGGTCGCTCTGAGGAACGATCCCGTATTCGAGCGGAACGACGTTCGCCGCCTGGCGGTACGGAGTCGGCTTATCCCCGTGATAGGTCTTCGTAGCCGGATCGAAAAACTCGCGGTTGAAACTCTCGGCGATCCGCGCGGCCCAGGCGTCCATCCGCTCGGCTTCCTGCGGGCGATCCAGGTAACGCGCGATCCCGGCGAGGTATTTCACGACGCGGTAGTGCGAAGCCGTCCCGTAAAGAGTCAGCCCTTCGGGCGGCGCCATCTCATAAGATTGCAGCGTATCGGACAGCGTCATGTGCGGCGACACCCAATCGCCGAGCACCTCGCGGATGATCTCCGGCTTGCCGTCCGCCTGACGCAGCAGGCTGCTTTCGGCGAAACGCTTCATCGTTTCGTAATGCCGCTCCACCACGCGGCGGTCGCCGTAATAGCACAGCAGATCCCACGGCACGAACACGATGGCGGCCGGCCACACGGTCGAAATGCTCTGGTCGTACCCGGTCGACGGCGCCACGGTGCACAGTCCGCCGTTCCGGTCGGCCGTACCGGCCAGGTCGGTCGCCCATTTCGCATAGAAAGCCGCCATATCGAAATTGTAGATCGCCGTCTGGTCGGTCATATAGGTATCGGCCGTCCAGCCCTGCTTCTCGCGGTGCGGACAGTCGGTCGGGATGCTGTGGATGTTGTTCAGCAGCGTCGCGCGCGACATCTGCTGCAAGCGGTTCACGGTCTCGTTCGAACAGACGAACGATCCGGCGTCGGCCACGTCGGTATGCACCGGAACGCCTTCGACCCGCTCGACGGTAACCCCCTCGTCCGCAGTCACGCGGATATACTGGAAGCCTTTGTACGAAAAACGACATTCGAACGTCTCCGGCCCGCCGCCTTTAAGAATGTAACCGTTCTGCTGCCGGATATTGATCGACTTGTCGTAAAACGACGCGTAATCGGGATCGCCGATTTTGAATTTCATTTTCGACGGATGGATATCCGGCACGAGTTCCGGATCGGATGGCAGTTCGCAGTACTCCACGAGCACCCGCGCTCCGGCCGGACCGCTGACGCGCACCCGCGCCCACCCGGCGATGTTCCGGCCAATATCGTAAGCCGTACGTCCGTTCCCTTTATCGAAGGTTTTGACCGGGGCGATCGGAGCGAAACAACGTACCGGCGGCATCATCTGGGCATACAGCGGCCCGCTGCCGTCGACCACGGCCGCGGGCCTCCAGCCGTCCGCGACGAATCCCGGCCGGTTCCACCCGGCTTTCTCTTCGCGGGCGTCGTACAACTCCCCGTGCCGGGTATCGTCGTAAAGAATCGGACCGCCGGCGGTCGTCCAACTGCCGTCGGTCACTATATCAGCAGTCGTCCCGTCGGCGTATTCGACGCTGAGCAACGCGATCGCCTTCGGCTGTCCGACCCACAGGGAGCTGCCCAATCGCCAGATATCGTTGCACAACGGGTTGTACTGTCCGCGTCCGACCATGATCCCCAGCGCGTTGTCCCCGCGCCGGACATCGGCGGTCACATCGTAGGTTACGTAAAACGTCCGTTTATGAAAATTCGTCCAGGCAGGATCGAGGACGTGATCGCCGATTTTTTTTCCGTTCAGAAAGGCTTCGTAATACCCCACCCCGGTCACGTACAGCGTAGCTGCCTTCACTTTCTTCCCGAGCGCGAATTCTTTGCGAAACAGCGGCGACGGATCGTAATGCGGAGAAGCCATATCGTACAGTTCCCAAATCGTCCGGCCGGTTCCGACGAACCACGGCCACGTCGGTTCGCGGTGACTGTTCTCCCGATCCTTGTGAGCCTGCCACTGCTCGCGCCACTGCGCATCGTCGCGGTAGGCAATCCAACGGGCGCCGCCCCAATCCCGTTCGGTCAGCAGCCCCATGCTCCACATCGCGGGCTCGCTCCACGGCCCCGCCTTCCCCGCGGCATCCCACACCTGCACCTTCCAGTAACAGCGCATACGGGATTCCAGCGGCTTGCCGGCATACTCGACCTGAATCGACCGGTCGGAAGGCACCCGGCCGCTGTCCCAAAGATCCCCCCGATCCTTTTTCAGCAGTTCCGCAGAAGAGGCCACCAGAATGCGGTAAGCGGTCTGGCAGTCCCCGCGCTTGCCGGAAACGACTTTCCAACTCAGCCGCGGCGACGTCACGTCGATCCCCAGCGGATTATCGAGGTATTCGCAACGCAGCCCCTCCGTGCCGGCCGCCCGAAGGCCGATATTTCCGGCCAACAGCAATCCAAGTAAAATGATCCTTTTCATGAATTAAAATTAAGTTCGGTTATTTCGGGGCAGCCGTCCGGCTACCCAATCGGTTAGTTCGACGAATTGAGCGACATTCAACACCTCGGGACGCAGCGGGAAAAACGCATGTTCGTCTCCTCCCAGGTCGCCGAACGCGGCGCGCAGCGAATTGCGGATCGTCTTGCGGCGCTGGTTGAAAACGGCCTTGACCACCCGGGCGAACAGCGCCTCGTCGCAACCGAGTCTCTCCACCCCGTTGCGCGTCAGCCGGATCACGGCGCTCTTGACTTTCGGAGGCGGGTTGAACACCCCCTCGCCGACCGTAAACAGGTACTCGATATCGTAAAAAGCCTGCAAAAAAACGCTCAGAATCCCGTAGTCTTTCGTACCGGGCTTTTCGGCTATCCGCACGGCCACCTCGCGCTGCACCATCCCGACCGCTTCGGGCACCCGGTCGCGGTATTCCAGAATTTTGAAAAAAATCTGCGACGAAATATTGTACGGGAAATTACCGATCACGTTTACCCCGTCGGGAAACCGCTGCGCCAGATCCATTCGCAAAAAATCGCCTTCGATCAACCGCGGCGCGAACTGCGGATAATGCTCGTGCAAGTAAGCGACGCTCTCGGTATCGACTTCGGCGCCGTAGAGCGTAATATCCGTCCTTTCGAGCAGGAACTTCGTCAGCACGCCGGTGCCGCACCCCACTTCGAGCACCGTGGAGCAACGATCGGCCCGCAGGCTGTCCGCAATCCGTTTCGCGACCGACAAATCGGTCAGGAAATGCTGACCGAGGTGTTTTTTGGGTTTTACATACATAGGTCTCTCCGTCACGTTATCAGCGCACCAACATCACTTTGCCTTTCGAATCGGTTCGTACGCTGCCGTAATTGATCGACGGGATCGTTTTCCGGGCTTCTTTCAGGTCGATCACCGCATAATACGGATCTCCGGCATCCACACGGGACTTCACCTCGTCGAATTCCTCCTTCGCCACCGCCATTGCGTTTTTAAAATTGGCCTTGCTCGCCTCCCATTTCTCCTCCGCCGTCGTCAGAGCGTCCAGCCGGACGTTACCGATCATGGTCGTTTCGAGAAAATAAGTCAGATCCCCGTTCGCATCGCCGATGCCCAAAAACATGTGATTCGGTTTCAGAATCAAGTACGGAAACAGATCGAACCGTTGGTAGATCGAAGCCAGCATGCAGGTTCCCTCCACGCAGTTCGCCTGCGCGCTGGCCAAAGCCTGACTAAAAAAACGAACATTTTGCACCCTGACATCCTCCGCCTGACCGGGAATTTGGGTCGCATTGCTGTAACTGACCCCAGTTTGCTGCAAAACGTACCAGATCGCGCACATCTGCTGAAACAGGTAATTTTCATCGCCCGACTGGTAACCGTTGAATCCCGACGGCAAAGCGACCTCCTGAAGCGCCTGCTCCATAATCCGGTCGATCTCCGGATTTTCCTCTTCGACGTAACCGGCGAACATCTCGGGAATTTCGACCGCATCGTCCTCGTTGACGACCAGCCCCTGCGGCCGTTCGTACGGATATACGATCAAGGCGTTCACACACTGACTGACCGAACGGCACGAAAAGGTGCGATCGACGGTACAAATCTCCCTGCCGTCGGCCGAGATCGTCCAGCGCAGCGCCAGGTTGCGCGTCCGGTCGAACCGGCGCAACGCATCGTACTTCCAGACCATGCGGGGCTGCATCCACAACGTATCCCCGCTGCGGGGCAGCGTATATTGTCCGACGACCTCTTCGTTGAGCTCGCTTTCGTGCATCTTCAGTCCGATCGTCGCCCCGCTACGCGGACTCACCAGCGACAGCTTGAAAATATCTTTCGTCAGCAACCCTTCCACATTCACGCCCTGGTAGTCCGTTACGAACGGAATCATGTAAAGATAAGAGGTGTAAATCTGATCTTCGAAACCGCGGGGCGTCAGCACCACGTCCACAGCCACGTCTCCGGCCGCAAGCGGCGGATCCGACTCATCTTTGCTGCACGCGCACAGCGTAAAAACCGCTGCGGCCAAACACAACGATCCGTTCCAAATCCTTTTTCGCAACTTCATTACACCCAATTTATTCATAATCAGATTATTTAAACAATTTCTAATCACAACGCTTCGTCCTTTCCTCCATTATGCAGGGAAAGCCCCCCGGCAATTAACGTTATGCCGGACCCGTATCGGACGAGTCCGGCATCATTCCGCCGTATTACCGTTGATCAGTTCCCCATTTCGCTCATGAACCTGGCCCTTACCAGCCGGATCTCCTCTTCGGTGAAATCGGGGCCGAGCTCCTTGACCGCCTCTTCGAGCGAATCGCTCTCGGCGTCCTCCTTGAAATAGAGATAGATCTCTTCGGCCTTCTCCTCGTCGATCACCTCGTTCACGTAATAGCCTATATTGAGTTTCGTCCCGGAATGGATGATGGCTTCGATCTCGCCGAGCAGCTCTTCGAAATCCATGTCGCGCGCTTTGGCAATGTCTTCAAAATCCATCTGACGGTCGATGCTCTGAATGATGAACACCTTGTTGCCGCTCTTGTTGACCACGCTCTTGACCACCATGTCCTGCGGACGGACGATGTCTTTTTCATCGACGTATTTCTTGATCAGTTCGACGAACGGCTTGCCGAACTTCTTTGCCTTGCCGACGCCGACGCCCGTGATGTTCTGCATCTCCTCAAGCGTAACCGGGTACTGAATCGACATGTCTTCGAGCGACGGATCCTGGAATACCACGAACGGCGGCAACTCCATCTGCCGGGCCACCTTCTTGCGCAGGTCCTTCAGCATCGCGAAAAGTTCCTCGTCGGCTACCCCGCCTTTGCCGGCCGGCGGCGAAACCGACTCGTCGTCGTCCGTATCATCGTACTCGTGGTCGGCGGTCATCATCACCGAATAGGGATTCTCGATATACTCCTCGCCCGCCTCGTTGATCGACAGCAGGCCGTAATTCTCGATGTTGCGGTCGACCAGCCCGAGGATCAACGCCTGGCGCACTACGGCTCCCCAGAAACGGTCGTTGTGATCGTCGCCGATGCCGAACCACTCGCTCTTATGGTGATTATAAGACTTGATCAGGGCGTTGTTGCGACCGACCAACATGTTGACCAGGTAGTCGGCCTTGAACTTATCGCCGATGGCCTGCAACACGCGCAGCAGCAACCGCAGGTGGTCGCGTCCCTCGAAACGCGGCTTCGGATTGACGCAGTTGTCGCAGCAACCGCAGTTCTCCTCGGGAAACTCCTCGCCGAAATAGTGCAGCAACGTCTTGCGGCGACACACCGAACTCTCGGCATAGGAGACCGTCTCCTGCAACAGCAGCTTGCCGATCTCTTGCTCGGCCAACGGTTTGCCCTGCATGAATTTTTCGAGCTTCTGGATATCCTTGTAACTGTAAAAGGCGATGCACTGCCCGCCCCCGCCGTCGCGGCCGGCGCGGCCGGTCTCCTGATAATACCCTTCGAGACTTTTCGGAATGTCGTAATGGATCACATAACGCACGTCGGGCTTGTCGATCCCCATCCCGAACGCGATGGTCGCCACGATTACGTCGACCTGTTCGTGCAAGAACTTGTCTTGGTTGCCGGCCCGCGTCGCGGCATCCATCCCGGCATGGTACGGAGCGACCTTGATGTTGTTGGCGGCCAGCAGTTCGGCCAGTTCCTCGACCTTCTTGCGGCTCAGGCAGTAAATGATCCCGGACTGTCCCTCGTGGTTTTTGATATAACGGATAATATCCTTCGTGGCATTCGCCTTCGAACGGATCTCGTAGAAAAGATTCGGCCGGTTGAACGACGACTTGAATACCGAAGCGTCGAGCATACCGAGGTTCTTCTGAATGTCCATCTGTACTTTCGGCGTAGCCGTCGCGGTCAGCGCGATCAGCGGCGCCTGCCCGATCTCGTTGATGATCGGACGAATGCGGCGGTACTCCGGGCGGAAATCGTGTCCCCATTCCGAAATACAGTGCGCCTCGTCGATCGCATAGAACGATATTTTGATTTTCCGCAGGAAATTGACGTTATCCTCTTTGGTAAGCGATTCGGGAGCGAAATACAGCAATTTGGTTTTCCCGGCCAGCACGTCCTCTTTGACCTTCGTGACGGCCGCCTTGTTCAGCGACGAATTCAGAAAATGGGCGACGCCGTCCACCATGCTGAACGTGCGCATCGCATCGACCTGATTTTTCATCAACGCGATCAACGGCGAAATGACGATAGCCACGCCGTCCATCATCAGCGCGGGAAGTTGATAACACAGCGATTTGCCGCCTCCGGTAGGCATCAGCACGAACGTATCGTTCCCATCCAGCACGTTGCGGATCACCGCCTCCTGATTTCCTTTGAAATTATCGAATCCGAAATACTCCTTTAAGCAATGATATAGCTTAGAAACCTCTTTATCAGACATCTACATCCAATATTATTTGACAACAAACCTATTTAATAAAGGAAAGATAAGAATAATTTCCGAATTTAACTAACTTTGTAGAAAATTTTTCGCACACTGCGTATCCAACCCTATGAGACTATACACGAAAGACCTGGTAAAACGCTATAAAACCCGCACGGTGGTCGACCATGTGTCGATCGAAGTCAACCAGGGGGAGATCGTCGGACTGCTCGGCCCGAACGGCGCCGGCAAGACCACGACGTTCTACATGATCGTCGGACTGATCAAGCCCAACGAGGGTTCGATTTTCCTCGAAGACCAGGAACTGACCAACGAGCCGGTCTACAAACGCGCCCAGAAGGGGGTCGGCTACCTGGCTCAGGAAGCTTCGGTATTCCGCCGACTGTCGGTCGAGGACAACATCCGGGCCGTCCTGCAGATGACCAATTTCACGAAAGAGTATCAGAAAGAACGACTCGAAAACCTGATCGAAGAGTTCCGGCTGACCAAAGTGCGCAAAAGCCTTGGCATCCAACTTTCGGGCGGCGAACGACGACGCACCGAGATCGCCCGGGCGGTGGCGATCAACCCGAAGTTCATCCTGCTCGACGAACCGTTCGCCGGGGTCGACCCGATCGCCGTCGAAGACATACAGAGCATCGTGGCAACCCTGAAAAACAAGAACATCGGCGTTATCATCACCGACCACAACGTGCACGAAACCCTGTCGATTACCGACCGCACCTACCTGTTGTTCGAGGGACGCATCCTGAAAGCCGGCACGGCCGAAGACCTGGCCAACGACGAAATGGTGCGCAAGGTCTATCTGGGACAAGACTTTAAACTGCGTTAACACATGGACATCACCCTATCCGAAGGAACCGTATCGGGCAGCGTTACCGCCCCCGCATCGAAAAGCTACGCGCAGCGGGCGATCGCCGCCGCGCTGCTGTGCGAGGGCGAAAGCGTCCTGTCGAACATGGTGCAGTGCAACGACACCCGCGCCGCGCTGCAAGTCGCCGCCGACCTCGGCGCGAAAATATCGGCTCACGAAGACACATACACGCTGCACGGCGGCCTGCATCCGCGCAAACGCCAACTGAACATCGGCGAATCGGGCCTGGCGACCCGCCTATTCACGCCGATCACGGCGCTCTGCACCGAAACCATCACGCTGACCGGCAAAGGATCGATCCTCAAACGCCCGATCTCGATGATGGAAGAACCGCTGCGGCAACTCGGCGCGACGGTCAGTTCGCAAGGAGGCTACCTGCCGATCCACATCCGGGGAGCCATCCGCGGCGGCAACATTACGGTCGACGGTTCGCTCAGTTCGCAGTTCATCACCGGGCTGCTGATGGCGCTGCCGCTGGCCGCACAGGACACGACCCTGACGGTCAACGACCTCAAAAGCCGGCCGTACATCGACATGACGATCGGACTGCTGAAAAATTTCGGCATCGACATCAAACACAACGACTACCGGCAGTTCTTCATCGAAGGAGGCCAACGCTACGTCCCGACGCGCTACCGCATCGAAGGCGACTGGAGCGGCGCCTCGTGCCTGCTAGTCGCAGGAGCCACGGCCGGTCGGATCACGGTCGAAAACCTGAATCCGCTGTCGCTACAAGCCGACACGGCCATCATCGACGCCCTGACCCGGGCCGGGGCCGAAATCACGACGACGGCCGATTCGGTCACCGTCCGCCGTAACGAACTGCACGCGTTCGAATTCGACGCGACGCACTGCCCCGACCTTTTCCCGGCGCTCGCCGCGCTCGCCGCCAACTGCGACGGCACTTCGGTCATCCGAGGCACACACCGGCTCATCCACAAGGAGAGCAACCGCGCCCAAACCCTCGCCGACGTTTTCGGCGGCATGGGAGTTGCGGTGGACATCGAGACGGAGAACGAGATGCGGATCATCGGCGGAACGATTCACGGCGCTACGGTCAGCAGCCACAACGACCACCGGATCGCCATGGCGGCGGCGGTAGCGGCGCTGAACAGCGACGGGGCCGTCACGATCCGCGGAGCCGAAGCGGTCGACAAATCCTATCCGGAATTCTGGGACGATTTCAGAAATCTGGCCGGACGCGAGGCGGAAGATAAATTGTAAATAATTACGGATACGCACAGGCTTTTTCACTTTGCGACGGGCCTGATCCTAAAAATAAACCGAAATGAACAGTTTTGGCAGATTATTCAGAATTTCCATATTCGGAGAGTCGCACGGCGAAGCGGTCGGCGTGACCCTCGACGGAGTACCCGCGGGACTCGAACTCGACGAGACCTCTTTCGAAAAAGACCTCGGCCGCCGCAAAAGCGGCAAACGCGGCACGACGCCGCGTAAGGAGAGCGATACGCCGCACCTGCTGACGGGCGTCTTCAACGGCCGCACGACCGGCGCGCCGTTGACCATCCTGTTCCACAACGAAAACACGCTGTCGGGCGACTACAAAAACCTGATCACGCATCCGCGCCCGTCGCATTCGGACTGGGTGGCGATACAAAAGTTCAGGGGATTCGCCGATTACCGCGGCGGCGGACACTTCTCCGGCCGGCTGACCCTCGGGCTGGTCGCGGCCGGCGTGGTAGCAAAAAAAATACTGGGCGGCAAGATCCGGATCGAAAGCCGCATCCTTGAGATCGACAACTGCAACAACCCGGACGATTTCCCGAAAGTCATCGAAGCCGCGCTGCGTTCGCAGGATTCGGTGGGCGGTATCGTCGAATGCACGGCCACCGGCGTACCGCACTCGCTCGGCGAACCGTTTTTCGATTCGGCGGAGAGCGTCATCAGCCACCTGTTCTTCTCGATCCCGGCCGTCAAAGGCGTGGAATTCGGCGCCGGATTCGAAGCGGCCCGGATGCGCGGCAGCGAGCACAACGACCCGATCATTTCGCCGGACGGAACCACGGCCACGAACAACGCCGGAGGAATTACCGGCGGGATCACCAACGGCAATCCGGTCGTGGCGCGGGTCGTCGTCAAACCGACCTCCAGCATCTCGTCGCCGCAAATCACGCTGAACACGGAAACCGGGAAACCCGAAGAGTTGAAGATCAAGGGCCGTCACGACGCCTGCATCGCGCTGCGCGCACCGGTCGTCGTCGAAGCGGCGATGGCCATCGCGTTGTGCGACCTGACATTAATCGCAAAGTCGCAACGTCCATAGCGCGGACGATCGGCGGAAACGGGATTCCGTACCTTCCGGCCAGCACTCCGGACAATACGGAAGGTACGTTTCCCGTTAGCACGGATAGGATACTCTATTATTCACGGAAGGTTTGGCAATTACGTTTAAATTATATACCTTTGCGGTCTGTTTTAGCATAGGATGAGTACGCTTACAAAATGTTCCATAGCCCATAAGGCGCTGAGTGTCGGGACACACCGATTCGATTTCAAAATCGGCGATCGCTTTTTCGAAGCTTTCGAAGGATCTGAAATCCATCGGGGAAAAGCCGATGTACAGGTCGTGCTGAACAAGCAAAGCAACCTGCTGACCCTCGATTTCAGGATCGAAGGGGAAGTCTGCGTGACCTGCGACCGCTGCCTCGAAGAGTTCATGATGCCGGTCGGCTATACGGGAACGCTTGCCGTCCGCTACAGCGAAACGGAGCAGGAAAGCGACGGCGAGGTGATGTGGATCGGCCCGTCCGAAACCGAGATCGACTTGTCGCAGTACATCTACGAAAGCATCTGTTTGAGCTTGCCTTACCAGCGGGTGCACCCTGTCGGCAGCGATGGTAAAAGCGGTTGCGATCCGGACATGCTGGCGCGGTTCAACATCGTAAGCGAAGAGGAATTCGACCGGCTCACCGGCAACGAGCAGACCGAAACGCTACAAGACAAACTAAAAACGAAAAAGTCTACAAACGAAAAATAAACGAGAATACTAACAGTAGTAAATATCTTTAAAAATGGCACATCCTAAACGTAAGATCTCGAGCACGAGACGGGACAAAAGAAGAACTCATTACAAAGCCGAAGCACCTACGATTTCTACCTGCTCGAACTGCGGAGCAGCCGTGCTTTACCACCGGGTATGTCCCGAATGCGGATTCTACAGAGGCCGCTTAGCGATCGAAAAGAAAGCCGAATAGAGTCCTAAAGTCATAACCGTATGACGAAAATAGGAATTGACGCAATGGGCGGAGATTATGCTCCGCAGGCGGTGGTGTCGGGTGCCATCAAAGCGTCCGGCCTCATCGGCAGGGACAGCAAAATCGTCCTGTTCGGAGACAAAGTCCGGATCGAGGAGATTCTGTCGCGCGAGAACTGCCCGCCCGACACGTTCGAAATCGTACCGACAACCGAGGTTATCGGCATGGGAGACAATCCGTCGCAGGCATTCCGCCAGAAACCCGATTCCAGCATCGCGGTCGGCTTCCGTTACCTGATGGAACAGAAAATCGACGGTTTCGCGAGCGCCGGCAGCACCGGGGCGATGATGGTCGGCTGTATGTGCACCGTCAAGCAGATCGAAGGAATCATCCGCCCGGCCATCTCGTCGGTCATCCCGACCATCGACGGCGGCGAAGTGATGCTCCTCGATGTCGGACTGAACGTGGATTGCAAGCCCGAAGTGTTGTGCCAATACGGTACGATCGGCAACCTGTATGCGCAGGGGGTCATGCACAAGGAAAACCCGCGCATCGCCCTGCTGAACATCGGAGAAGAGAAGGAGAAGGGCAACCAGCAGACCAAAGCCGCCTACGAGATGATGGAAAACTGCCACGATTTCAATTTCGTCGGCAACATCGAAGCCAAACACCTGTTTTCCGGTGAAGTGGCCGACGTGGTGGTATGCGACGGGTTCGTCGGCAATACGATCATCAAACAGGTGGAAGGCGTCTATTCGATGGCCCTGCACGACGGTCTGAAAAACAGCTATTTCAACAAACTCAATTACGAAACGGTAGGCGGAACCCCTGTACTGGGCATCAACGCTCCGGTGCTGATCGGTCACGGCTGTTCGAGTGCCGAAGCGATCAAGAACATGGTGCTCCAGACCGAAAAAACCATCAAGGCTCAGCTGGATTCCAAACTACGAGAAAGATTTAGTTAATGGCAAAAAAGAAAACCGCAGCAATAACTGGCGTCGGCGCATATTTGCCCGATTACATTCTGGACAATATCGAGTTGAGCCAGATGGTCGATACATCCGACGAATGGATCATGTCGCGTATCGGCATCAAGACCCGCCACATCCTGAAAGGAGAAGGGCTGGGCACCTCGTTTATGGGCGAAAAAGCCGTCCTCGACCTGCTCGAAAAGACCAATACCGACCCGATGGATATCGAAATGGTGATCTGCGCAACGGTCACCCCCGACATGTTCTTTCCGTCGACGGCCAATCTGATCTGTTACAAGACCGGGATGAAACAGGCGTTCGGGTTCGACTTGTCCGCAGCCTGCAGCGGCTTCCTGTTTGCACTGAACACGGCTTCCAAATACATCGAAGCCGGTACGCATAAAAAAGTGATCGTGATCGGCGCCGACAAAATGTCGTCGATCATCAACTACAAAGACCGCAACACCTGCCCGATCTTCGGGGACGGCGCGGCAGCCGTGCTGCTGGAGCCTTCGACCGAAGGCTACGGCGTACAGGACGCTATCCTGCACTCGGACGGCGGCGGCGGCCAACACCTCTACATGAAGGCGGGCGGCTCGGCCTATCCGGCCACGCACGAAACCGTCGAAAACAACTGGCACTACGTCTATCAGGAAGGACAGGCCGTATTCAAAGCCGCCGTATCGAACATGGCGGATACGTCGGTCGAAATCATGGAACGCAATAAGCTGACTCCGGACGACATCGCCTACCTGGTTCCGCATCAGGCCAACCTGCGCATCATCGAAGCGACGGCCCACCGCATGGGACTCGCCAAAGAGAAGTGCATGATCAACATCAACAAGTTCGGCAACACGACCGCAGGCACCATTCCGCTCTGCCTGTGGGACTACGAATCGCGGCTGCGCAAAGGCGACAATCTAATCCTTTCGGCTTTCGGCGGCGGTTACACTTGGGGCTCCATTTACGTCAAATGGGCCTATAACGGCGGCGATTTTTCGAAATAACCGGATAACTTTTATTCCCTTTTACGGAGAGGATAAATGGACGGTCTCATAGTTCAAGGGATAGAACGGAAGTTTCCTAAACTTTAAATGCAGGTTCGAGTCCTGCTGGGACCACAAGCAGGCTGACAATCTAATGATTGTCAGCCTGCTTTATTTCAACAAAGGGCTACGGCCTTTTAAAAGCCCCCTGGCCCCGTTTAAAGACGAAACCGGAATATCCCGCACGTCCCGATCGCCGGTATGCTCTACGATCGCACAAAATTTTCGCGTGACGGCCGGGGTACGATCATCACGCGAAAAGAATCGAATAACCGACGACCGTGCGGCATCAACCGCGCTTTCGGCCGACTGTCGCTACGGCATCATACAAACCCTCCGCAGGCCGATCCATGCATAAGAAGTCCGGGTGTTCCGATCGACCAGTTCGAGTCGCAGATTGCGGCCGGAAAAGGCCGAAACGTCCATGTATCGGTGCGTAAGACTGTGTACCCCGGCCGACAGCATGACAGCCAGCTCGCGGCCGGTATCGGCGTCCAGCAGCCGAATACAGAGCGTTTCGTTCCCGTCGGGATCTTTCATCGCCGTTCCTCCCTGGGTGTCGAAGTCGAGCTTCGCACACCACTCCGGCAACCGGAACGCCGGCGACAATGCCCGGCCCACGGCGGTTTCTCCGTTTTTGGCCAGCGAATTCAGGGTCGCTTCGTTGAACAAGGCAGGCACCGGAGCGACCGAGAACGCATCTCCCTCGATCTGCCACCGGGACAGCGAATCGGGAGCCGTCAGATCGAACAACGGCACCGGGGGCAACCGGCGGGCGGGCGGAAACCACGGCGTACCGGCCAGCGCGCCGAAACGGTCGGCCGAATAACCGGTAACGGCCACCAGTCCCAGCGCGGAAATATCGTCCAGCGCTTCCAAGTCGATCCACGCCAATTCGCGGATACGTTCCAAATCGAGCTCGACCACCGCGAAGACACCCGAACGGGTGACCGCTGCCGCGCTGCCGCTCCACCATACCGGCTGCGGAAAAGCCGGAGCCCGGCCCTCGGGCCGATCGGCCTGAACCGGAGAAAGCAGCGACAACGGAGGAGCCGTCAACGAACGGTTCTGCTGCGTCGTCGCGAACTTTCCCACGGCCGACGGCGGGCACGACCAATCCAGATCGCCCGGAAAACTCAGCGTCCGCGTCACCTCGCCCCCTTCCGCATCGCGCACGGTGATACGCGCCACGCGGGTGAACATATCGGCATTATCGAGCAACGGCACGAACAGGAAATAAAGTTTTTTACAATGCAAACCGTCGCCCGGAATCCGGATAAACGGAGTTCCGTTGCTGCGCGACAAAGCCGCGAAGCGGTGCGACGGAACCCGGAACGATAGCCCAGGAATCTGCGGCACACGGAACTCGCGAGTCGTATCGAGCGCCTCCATCGGCGGCGGGCAGGAGTGCCAGGGCGGATGATAAAAGGCCTGGTATTTCCGGACTTTCTGCCACGATTTGTCGGGCGTATCGAGCAATCCGTCGATCGCGATCGGACGCAGATTCTCTTTCAGGAACGAATCGAACGGCCCGGCTTCCGGCAGGTCGCCGAACGCCAGCCTCAGCGGAAGCGACTCTCCGCCGGGCAAGGTCAATTCGGCACAATTGACGCCCGGCGCAAAGAGCGTTGCGTCGCCCGCTCCGAAAGCGATATTCCGCCGGCACTCGCTGCGCGGCGCCAGATCGACGCAGAACGGGAAAGCGGCTTCTCCGACACGCAGCACGGCCCGGCCCGTCACGGCCCGGTCGGTATTGTTTCGCAGCAATACGTCCGCCGACAAAGAGTCCGTAAACTTCAATCCGCCGAGCGGTACGGCCTCGAACCGGGGCAATACGGTCAGGTCGACCGGAATGTAAAACCCGACGCCCTCGCCGGTCTGGGCGCGCACGAACAGCGTACGCCGGCTGAAATTCAGTTCGCCCAACGCCCCGAACGACCGGTACTCGTCGAGCAATCCCTTTTTCAGAGTCCCCCGCAGAACATTTCCGTCGGTGCATACCGACGCCAATAAGCCGCCGCGGTCCTCGATTCCGAGCAATTCGGCGCCCTGCAGCGCGACCTGTAACGATTCGCCTTCGGCCACCGATCCGGGAACCGAAAGGTTCAACGGCACGGGATCGAACGTCACGACAATCCGCGAATGATTCTCGGCTGGCAGTTCGGCTTCGGCGAACACGCCGTCGATACCGGACCGCAGGCGAACCGGAATCGGTTCGCCGTGATCGGTCAGCCGCACGTTCGTGCAAACAGGTAACGACCATCGGATTTTCCGGGCGAGTTTCGCGGTCGTATGCAGGTCGTATTCGAGCCGGTTTCCGGATCGCCGGAAATCGACCCGATGGTTTTTCAGCCGCATCGAAGCGGAAGGCCAATCGTCCGGAAAATTGGGCGACACCCGGATATACCCCTCCGGAGCGTGCATTTCCAGGCCGAAAAGCGCCTCGACCACAGCCGCCACATACAACCCTGCCGGAGCCGAGAAATAAGCCGGAACCGCTTCGGTCGAAACTTCGGGCCACGATCCCCGGTGGTTGTCGTCCATTACCCAGCCGGCCAGCGCATGCAACGGATCGGACACCCGGTTGCGCAACCCGGCGGCCGCGTATCCCCACGCGCCCCACGGCTGCTGAGCGGCTCCGGCCTGCATTCCCCAGGTCCCGACCGCATGATACGGAAAATTATTGGAACAATAAATCGCTCCGGAGCTGTCGGTCAGCCGGTCGGACAGGTGTCGGAGCGACGTATAGGAATCCAACAGGTCGGTTATCCCGAAAATAGCCGGATAGGTCAGCGTATGGTACTGTCCGTCGAGCCGGGGATTGCCCTGCAGATCGTCGAAATAGACGAACCGCCCGAGATCGGAACGCCACAATTTCGCGCGCAGCCGCGAGACGGTCTCGTCGGCGCGGGCGCGCCACAGCAGCGACGCGGTAGTATCCCCGAGTCCGGCGGCCAGTTCGCTGCGAGTACGCATCATGTTGATCCCTTCGACCGACGGGGTCGTTCCGTCGCCGGCGGTAGCCACGTAATCTTCCTGATTGCCGATCTGCAGACCCCAGCCGAGCAGCAAATTGTCATTCCTGTCGTATTCGGCGAACGTCTGGCCGATTACCCGGTCGAGCACGGGCGCCGTCGCGGCGGCAAAATCGAGGTCGCCGGTAAAATTCCAGTAACGGCGCACCTGCCATGCCCAGAACTGGTTCGTCCCGCCGAAATCGCGACGCGTAAAACCGAATGGCGCGAAATGCGGGATCGACCCGTCGGAATTGATCATCTCGGCCTGTTTGAGCGTCGTGGCGCGCGAACGGTCGGTCTGACCGAGCCACTCGGCCGCCGCAGTCTGCTGCATGTGCCACAGCGAAGTCCAGTGATGGATGCACTCGACCCAGCCGTACGGATCGACCCAGGTATATTCGAGCGTGGTCAGCGCGCTGCCGAAAGCCTTGTCGATCAACGAATCGGGGGTCTCGATCCGGTTCGCAAGCAATTCCCCGTAATGACGGTCGACATCGTCCAACGCCCGGGACATATCGAGTCCGGAGATCTTTACCACCCGGGCCCGGTCTTCGGCAAAGGCGAGCAACACTTCGCCCGACCCGCCGGCGAAAGCGCAGTCGAGGTACTCTCCCCCGCCCTCGCCGCGCCGGACATCGACGACGGCGGAAGTCCGCACTCCGGTAATCGCGCTATGTTCGCCGGTGGCGATCAGGTAGGTTTTACCCTGCTTGTCGATCCGGTTGTCGCGCGGGTCGAGCGGCTCGAACGGCACTTTGTTCATATCCTCGAAAGCCGACCGTTGCCAAAACGATTCGCCGATCATCAGGCGCACCGTCGCTTTCGGTTCGGTGCGGATGCTGTACACGGCGGCCCCGACCCGGGTGGATTCGCCCGTACCGACCATCAACAGCGTAAACCGGCTCTCGACCTCGACGCCGCCGAGCCGGAAACGCGCCTCGACGCCGCCCGGAAAATCCTCCACGCGGATATCGGTCGCCTCGGCCGCGGTATAAATGCGGCCGTCCACCTCGACCTGCGGCACGATGCGCGCGAGGGCCGTATATTGAATCCCGTAATTCTCGCGCACGTAAGTCAACAGGCGCGATACCGGAGCCCGTTCGTAAGTGCGTACCAGCGCATAGTTCCAGGCCGCCATCCGGTCCATCGGCTGCCGTTCGAAATGTTCGGGAGCCAAGGATTGCGTTCGTGCGGGAGATCCCGTTCCCAACACAACCGCCGTTAGAAAAAGCTGCGCAAAGCGCAAAAGTCGTATTCGTTTCATAAGCAGGTTAGGTTAGAACTATAAAGGTACGTATTTTACTGGATTTCCGATCTCGATCTGCACGGAATTTCTTCCGACACAACCGTTTGCCGCATCCGAACTATTATCTATCTTGCAGAAGAAAATCCCGACGGGAACGAATTTTGCAGACACCGGGAGAAGGTCTGCGGCGGGGATCGCCATCGTCCATTTTCCGCCCGAACCGTCCGGATCGTCCGGCTGCATGAAAATTTATTAAACCATAATTTGATGAAAAGATTCGAAAACAAAGCGGCGCTCGTAACCGGAGCGGCCAAAGGAATCGGTTTTGCCACGGCCGAGCGGCTATGCGCCGAAGGGGCCTCGGTCGTCGTGGCCGACTACGACCTGGAAGGAGCTAAAAAGGCCTGCCAAACCCTGAACGACGCCGGAGGAAACGCCGTCGCCGTCTATTTCAATGCGGCGGAACTGGAAAGTTCGCGCGACCTGGCGGCGCATACGCTGAAAAATTTCGGCCGGATCGACGTGGTCGTCAACAACGCCGGGTATGCCGATCCCAAACGGGACGCCGACCTGCTGCACGCCGACCTGGATTATTTCGACGAAGTGTTCCATGTGATGGTTCGCAGCATGATGGTCATTACGCAGCAGGCAGTCGCCTGGATGACGGCCAACGGCGGCGGCGCGATCGTCAACGTCGCGTCGATCGGAGGGTTGACCGGCAACCTGACGGGCTGCTATTACGGCATCTGCAAAGCCGGTTCGGTCAACTTCACGCGGTACGTAGCCACGCAGTACGGCAAAGCCGGCGTGCGATGCAACTGCGTCGCGCCGGGACTGGTGTTGACCCCAGCGGCCGAACGGTCGCTGACCGACGAGTACAAGGAACTGTTCATCGCGCACAATGCGGTGGATTACGCCGGGCAGTCGGAAGACATCGCCGGAGTGATCGCCTTCCTCGCTTCCGACGACGCCCGTTACGTGACCGGGCAGACGGTCGTGGCAGACGGCGGCTGCACCTGCCACAATCCGACGGTCAGAGACATGCGCGCTTTTGCGGAAGGACAGACTACGTTCAAATAAAGGAAAATACGGTGCAGGCCAAGGCCCCGCAGACCGTAAGCATAACGGCAGGGACGACACAACAGCCGTCCCTGTCGGTTTTTACAGCACTGTATGTTGAAACTGGGAAAAGAATCCGTCGTCCGGTGAAACGAATATGACATGCCCCATCACAATACCCGTTTCATCCCCGGAATACTCCGCACCAGATAAACCAGCGCGAACGACACGACCGTCGCGCATATTCCGATAAAAAGAAACTTGACCGTTCCGCTTCCCATATCGAACCCGTCGAATGCATATTGCAATCCGATGATGACGAACAGGTGGAAAAAATAAACGCCGTACGCCTGATCGGCCAGCCATCGGCGGAAAGGGGACGTCCGATTGAATCTTACTCTGTACAGATAGATCAGACCGAAACTCAGCGACAGACAGAGGAGCGCTTCATACCACCACCAATTCTTCCAGATATTGTTTCCCAGAAAAGGGTAAACCGGACGCAAATAAACCAATAAAACCATCAATCCCGCCACCGCGAGCAGTACCTTCCCCACCGACGGAGACAATGATCCGAACCAATCGTTCCGGTAAGCGACAATTCCCAGCGCAAACATCAGAACGTATTGGGGAAGATGGGCGGGTTCGCTACTCAAAAAACCTCCCAGCATTTTCCAGTGGTCGATCGGATTTTCCAACCGGACATAATAAGTAACGGCGGATAACCCGGCTGCCAAAAGCAAAACACGCAGTAAATTCAACCGCCTGTCCCGTTTCAGTCCCCATTCGTATTTTCTGCACGCTTCGTAAATGCAAACATAGGCCAGCGAATAAAACAACAGATGTTCCAGAAACCACGTATGAGCGAATTCCGCTTTTCCGGTAACCGATAACGACAATATCAGCACGACCAGCATGGGAACGCCCAAGCGGATCGCCCTTTTGCGAACAAATTGCTTCGTACCGCTTCTATCCAGGCTTCCGGGTATAAAATAAGCCGAAATCAAAAAAAACAACCCCATGAAGAAAGCCGCGTTCACCGGAAAGAAATTTCCGAGCCAACCGACATATTCATGCGATAAGGAAGGGGAGTAAGGCCACGCTCCTCCGTCGCCGTACGCCTGACCGGCATGATGAAATACGACCAGTACCGTGAGAAGCACTTTCAAATTATCAAGGTAATGGCATCGTGTAACGGAAGGAAGCACAGTAGTCGGCATAAGAAAGTCAATATTCGGGTCAGTATTTATAAAGATACGAAAAATTTTTCCCTATTCCAAATTGAAAAGGCGGGGACTTCCGGAATCGGGATGATTCCCTGAAGTCTCCGCCTTTTGTTACGAGGCAGAATCTGCCGTTTGCAGGTTACCGGGAACGGAAAGCCGTTCCCGTCGGAACATCGCGCGAAGTAAAAACTTACCCCCGGATCGAAAAATTTATTTCTTATCCGTCTTCGACGAGCTCTTCCCGTCCATCGGTTTTTTCTTCATGTCGTCCGAATCTTTGGGGCGTGATGACGATCCGCATCCGCATCCCCCTTTCTTAGTGCTTTCCATAATACGATAATTTATAAGTGAAACATTCTTTACTTTTTTCGGTTATTGCTGTCTTTGTTTTTTATGGCTCAGCAGCGAAGCGATCCACAGCAACACGATCGCCCCGACGAGCGACGCGATCAGGCTGCCCAGCGTCCCGACGGCGACCAGCCCGAACAGGCTCAGCAGCCATCCGCCGAGCACCCCGCCGACGATACCGATCACGATATTGAGCAACAGGCCCGAACCGCTGCCCTTGACGATCAGACTGGCGATGTAGCCCACGATGAGCCCGATCAATAAATACCACAGAAAATACATAATTCCGTTTTTTATGTTCTACGAACGTTTCCCGGAATACATCAATACCCGTGCCATGTCGGCCGGGAAAAGAGCGGAAAACCGTAGGAAAAAGGTCAGAATTGCAGCGTGACGACGCCCCCGTATGGGGCAGGCTCCGCAAACGCCTGTTCGACAGAACACGAGTCGGCGACCGTGCGCGCGCAGGCGATCACCCCGCCGTGCGTAAAAAACAACACGCGACTCAGGCCGGCCGCTTTCAACCGGCCGATAAAAGAACCGACGCGGCCGCACATTCCATCGAACGACTCGCCGCCGGCCGTCGGCGCATGCATCCAGTCGGCGAACCATACTTTCAGCCGGGGATCGGAAATCGCCATCCACGGCCGCATCTCCCACGCCCCGAAATCCATTTCCAACAGGCAGGATTCCCGCACGGCGTCCGGCCAACCGCAGAAAGCCGCCAGCCGCTCGCAACGGCTGAGCGGACTGGTGTAAACGGCATCGAACGGCGGCGTCGGCAAAGCCGCCGCAACGGCGGTCGCCTCCTGCGGAAACGTCGCCTTCAGCGGCACATCCGTCCGTCCGTAGCAAACGCCCGGCGGAACGTCAACCGAGGTATGCCGCACCAGTACCGCTTCCATAATATCGGTATAAAACGACCAAAGCCACATAAAACGAGCCCTCGCACAACAGGAATGCCGCACCGCAGCAATCCCCCGTGTACCCGCCGATACGGCGTCGCATCTGTCGAATAAGCCACGCAATGCACGCGAACGGCGCAAGCCCGGCAAGCCAGTAAGGCGGATAAAACAGCGACAGCATCGGCAGCACACCGAACGCCGCGCCGCAAACTATTTCGCCGACGCGCATCGGTGCATACACCACGCCGGATTTGCTCTGAGCCGCCGGACGCGCGTAAGGCAGGAAATTGATCGTCATCGACGCGACGAACTTGCAGAACGGATCGCCGCAAAGCACCGCCGCACACGCCACCGGAACCGGCAGCGAAGCGAGCAGCGCGACGAGCAGCCCGAAATAGAGAATCAACCCGATGATTCCGTAACTGCCTGTACGGGAGTCTTTCATAATGGCCAGCGTCTGCTCCCGGGTTCTACCTCCGCCGAAACCGTCCAGAAAATCGGAAAGCCCGTCTTCGTGCAACGCCCCGGTCAGCAGCACCCGCGCGATAACCGCCGCCAGCACGGCCGCCGGCACCGGCAGTAGGAACGCCGCACCATACAACACCCCCGCCGTCACGGCAGCGGTCAGCCACCCGGTCGCGGACCAATAAGCCACCACCCGCCGGTAACAGGCGTCCGGAACCCGCACGACCCGCCACAGGGGCAGGCGTGTGAAAAAGATCAATGCGGCGGCAAGCTGTTTCATTTCAAAATCCGTATTAAAATCGAGGGCGGAATTTCGTCCGGAACGTTCCGCTGCAATCACCCGCAGACATCGCAGCGCGCACTCCCCTCTTCTAAAAATATTTGGTAACGCCGGCGTCGCCGAACGAAGCCATTTCGGCGAGCATCCGCACGGCCGATTCGACGATCGGATAAGCGCACACGGCGCCGGTTCCCTCGCCCAGACGCAGGCCGAGGTCGAGCAGCGGTTTCGCTCCCATCGCATCCAGCAACAGGGCGTGTCCCGACTCGTCTCCCCGGTGCGCGAACACCGCATAGTTCAACACTTCGGGATAAAGCTTCGATGCGGCGAGCATACAGTTGGTCATAATGAATCCGTCGACGAGGATCACCATTCCCAGCTCGGCGGCCTGCAACATCGCCCCGACTGCCATCACCATCTCGTAGCCGCCGAACCAGCGCATCACGTCCTCCACCGAACGATCGCCCGCATATCCGTCGAGCGCCTGCCGCAATACATGGCATTTACGGCGCACCCCGGCCGAACCGAGTCCGCTGCCGGCCCCGACGCACTGTTCGAGCGGAGTACCGGTCAGGCAGGTCATCCACATCGACGAAGCCGACGTATTGCCGATCCCCATTTCGCCGAAACTGATGACGTTGCAACCGTCGTCGCGGCACATCGCAGCGACCGAAGCGCCGCGTTCAACGGCCAGTTCCATCTCCTCGCGCGTCATGGCCGCCGTATCGACGAAATTACGCGTCCCGCGGCGAATCTTCAGGTCGATCAGTCCGTCGGCGGCAGGCAGCTCGGCGTCGACGCCGGCATCGACCACTCTCAGCCGGAAACCGTGCTGCCGACACAGGAAACTGATCCCCGCCCCGCCTTTCAAGAAGTTATCGACCATCTGCCGAGTCACTTCTTTCGGCGACAGGCTGACTTTCTCTTCGGCAACCCCGTGATCGCCGGCAAAAACGATGTTGTACGGCCTGTCGAGCGACGGGGTAAGCGTCTGCTGTATCCACCCGATCTGCAAAGCCAATTCTTCGAGACGGCCGAGCGATCCGAGCGGCTTGGTCAGCCCGTCAATCTTCTGTTGCAACGCCGTACGAATCTCCGCATCGGGCGTCTTTATCGCAAAGTTTTTCATCATCTATTTAACTTTTATCGGTATGCCGGACACCATCAGTACGACGCTTCCGGCACGTTGTGCAATGTATTGGTTGACCCACCCCTGCAAGTCGGTAAAACGGCGCTGCAACGGATCGGTCGATACGCCGCCGAGCCCGATCTCGTTGGTCACGAAAATAAAGTCGGCGTCCTGCGCGGCCAACCGGTCGAACTCGCTTTTGACCGCGTCCAGCGCCCGGTCGACATCCGAATCGAAATCGTAAAAAAAATTCGTGCACCACAGCGTCACGCAGTCCACCACCACCGTCCGGCCGCGAAAATCACGGCGGCTCAAGTTTTTCGGTTCCTCGACCGTCTCCCACTGCGGCCCCCGGTCGGCACGATGGCGTTCGATCCGGAGTCGGTGCTCCTGGTCCCATACGCGCGAAGTCGCCAGGTAGACCGGACGATCCGAACGCTCCAGCGCCAACCGCTGCGCATACGAACTCTTCCCCGAACGGGCGCCTCCCGTTATCAAAGTAATACTACCCACAATCGGTTTCGTTTAATAATTCTATCCATTCGGCGAACGATGCACAGCGTACCGCAACACCGTCCGGACGGAAAAATTCGATATTGTCCGCCGCATGTACGCTGAGCCGCATTCCGTCATTACCGTCCGCGCCGGACTGCGCCGCATAGCCGTTTCGCATCAGCGCATTCCGGGCCCACAGTAGCAACCGATCGTCGGCAGCCTCGACGGACACGGTCCGCCCCACCCCGCCGCAATGCCGAAAACGGCCGTTGTCCGGATCGAATTCCACGTCGCCCCGGCTGAAAAAACGGTTCAGCGAACCGTTCAGCACCAGGTCTTCGGTCGTTCCACACAACAATCCGTTCTGCTGCGACATCAGCCACAGGCTGTCGGCCAACAGCAGCGCCTGATCGACGTCGTGCGTCGACAGCAGCACGGCCTTATGCTCCTCGCGCGCCAGGCGGTGCAGCAGGTTCATCACCTCGATCCGGCTGATAATATCCAGAAAAGCGGTCGGCTCGTCGAGTAGGATGACCGGGCACTGCTGCGCCAGCGCCTTGGCGATCATCGCTTTCTGACGTTCCCCGTCCGACAGTTCGGCTACGTAGCTTCCGGCTTTGCCTGCTATTCCGACCGCTTCCATCGCCCAATCGACGACCCGCCGGTCCTCCGCGCCGAGATTTCCGAAAAAACCCGTATAGGGATACCGACCGAGAGCGACCAACTGATGCACCCTCAGTCCCCCGGCATACACCTTATCGGTCAACACCACGCCGACCAACCGCGAACGACGGGTCTCGGAATACTTCCCGAACGGCTCGCCGCACAAGCGGAGCTCGCCGTCCAACAGCGTCCGCCCGCCGCCGAGCGTCTTCAGCAACGTCGATTTACCGGCGCCGTTCGGGCCGAGCAGGCAGGTCAACTCGCCGGCACGCAGCGAAAACGACAGACCCTCGTGCACACGCCGGACGCCGCGCCCGCCGAGGCGGTAGCCGATCGAGAGGCGCTCTCCGGTTATCACGCAACGACGCTCCATCAGTTGAAATATTGTATCCGTTTCTGGTTCACGATCACATAAATAACCACCGGAGCGCCGACCAGCGGAGTGATCGCGTTCAGCGGAATCACGCCCGATGCGCCGGGCAGCAGGCTGATCAGGTTGCACAGCAGCGCGACGCAGGAACCGGTCAGCATCACCGCCGGCAGCAACAGCCGGTGATCGGCCGAACCGGTCATCAACCGCGCCAAATGCGGTACGGACAACCCGATAAAGGCAATCGGCCCGCAAAACGCCGTCGAAACGGCCGTCAACACCCCCGTACAGATCAACAGCAAGATCCGCACGCGCTGTACGCGCACCCCGAGATTCTCGGCATAGCGTTCGCCGAGCAGCAATGCGTTCAGCGGCTTCATCAGCAGTAGCGCGACGAACAGTCCCGCCCCGATCAGCAGCGCGAACAGCGGCATCTGCCGCAACGAAACGCCCGAAAAATCGCCCATCCCCCACAGCATGTAGGAATACACGCCGTCCGACGTCGCGAAAAAATTCAGCAGCGAGATCATCGACGAGGCCAGGTAGCCGACCATAATCCCGATAATCAGCAACATCACGTTGCTGCGCACCAGGGTCGAAAAAAAGATGATGATGCACAACACCGCCGTCGCTCCGACGAATGCGCCCGATACGACGGCCATATAACCGCTGAGCATGAAACCGCCCGTACCGCCGACCGTCCCTCCCAGCATCAGCATCACCAACGCCACGCCGAGACTCGCCCCCGTATCGATCCCGAGAATCGACGGGCCGGCCAACGGATTGTTGAACACGGTTTGCAACATCAGTCCGGAAGTAGCCAGCGCCGCACCGGCCAACAGCGCGGTCACGGCCTGCGGCAACCTCGATTCGAGCACGATAAACGACCACGAAGCCTGTCCGGCCTCCCCGCCCGTCAGGATGCCGAGCACCGCCCGCAACGGAATCGGCACCGACCCCAGGAACAGGCTGGCCGCAAACAGCACCGCGACACAGCAAGCCGCCGCAACGATATACCGCACCGAAATGCTCACTGCCGCATCCTGTTAAAATACCGCAACCGGTATCCGGGTATCGTCCCCGGATGAAAAATCTCGATCAGGTCGCCCAACACCCGGTCGGGATGCATCGGCATTTCTTCGTAATAAGGCGTTTCCCCGGTATTGCAGACGAAAATATTCCGGTTTTTAAAAGCGTCGAAATGCCGGTAAGGTTCGTACTCCGTCTGCAGTTCCGCATAGGTCAGTTCCTGCGGCGCATTGTATTTAATAAGCCAGAAATCGGCTCCCTGTCCCTTTTCGAACACCGTCTCGAACGCCAACGGCACCGAACCGGTAGTCGGGTCGTCGGCCCAGATGTAATCGGCCCCGGCATCGCGGTACAAGTTGGCAATGTAACTGCGGCCCCCGGGAACATACCATGCCGATCCGTATTTTTTCTCGGACAGTACGGTCGGACGCACGCCCACCGTATCCGTCATCCTGCACAGCGAATCGTATGCCGCCGCCGTCTGCCGGAATAGCGAATCGGCCCGCTGTCCTCTGTCGAAAAACAACGCCATGAAACGCATCCATTCGGCCCTTCCGAGCGGCGTAACCTCCATATAATCGACGCATTCCATGATCGGAATCGCCGTTTTTTCGATCCGTCCGTAACCGACGTTCTTGAACGGCGAAGCGATGATGATGTCGGGCGCCAGGTCGATCACCTTTTCGACATCCGGCGACGAAGCCTCGCCCAGGTCGGCAATAGCACCCCGGGCCACCCCGTCGCGAATAAAATCCAGGTCGATATAACGGGGCTCGCAAACCCCTACGATCCGGTCGCCCACCCCCAGTTCGTCCAGCATACCGCAGTGCACGGCCGAATAAACCACGACCCGCTGCAACGGCGTCCGCACGATATTTCCTTCCGGAAGTCCAACCGGCAGCGGCCTCTCGCGGTCGACGAGCACATAACGACGCAGCAACCGGAGGCTGTCCCACGGACTGAGCACGTCGACGAGCGTATAATCCCGGAAATGCTCGACCCGATAATGCCGGGCATATTCTATCCGGAACGCTTCGCCGGCGCCTTCGCCGGATTTCCGGCCCGATCCGCACCCCGCTCCCAGCAGTATGACGGACAAAAAAAGAAAAAACGATCGAATCAATCTCATCGGAATACCCATATTTTCCGGTTGAACTTACAAAGTTACGCAAATTACCGATCCCCTACAAACCGAAACAAGGACAGATGAGCACCTTATTCAGATCCTCATCCGTCACTCAGGGGGAAAACTACTTATCATATTCGTAAAAAACGTCGTTCGCAGGGCGTCGATCCTGTAAAACCGTTTTTCCGTAATATTCGTCCGGCTGCTCCGAAATAAAATAAAAGAGGAAGAAAAAACGCGAACCCGGACAACTCCCGTCCGACCCCCGCAAAGAATCAACCCATTCCGCTTTTTACCCGAAGCACAAATGTTTCAAACGAATCGAGGCAGGTCTTCTGGCTCGCCTCACATCCGGCAGTCTTCCCATCCTTACGACAGTGACTTTCAGAATCGCCGGACATTTTCCGAGGCTTACAGCTGCGGGTACAGCTCCGGGATTGAAACGACGTTTCGCACCGGATTCCCTATTACGGCCATTCCGCGTCGCTGCGGTCGGGCCACCTTGATTCAACTGGAAGCAAAGGTAAAGCGTTTTTACGAACAATCAAACGTTCCCGACGGTTTCCGGTAATTTTTTTTGCACATTTTGTACACAAACGAAAAAGCCGGCGAGTTTCACCGGCTTTTATAGGATTCGATCCCACGCTACATTCCGTAGCTCAGCAACGAGATCCGATCGTACACCACGCTCAGGACTCCCAACAGCAGGATACCCATGCTACAAGCCACCAGACTGGCACGCATGTACCCGTCGCTGCGGAACGCGGCGATCGGCGCCTCGTTCTTGTTGATGAACATGGCCTTGACCACGAGCAGATAATAGTACAGCGAAATAATCGTATTGATCAGCGCGATCAACACAAGGATGTAATACCCTTGCTGGGCGGCGGCTGCGAAGATGAAGAACTTGCTGAAAAATCCGGCGAACGGCGGAATCCCGGCCAGCGAGAACATCGCCAGCGTCATCACCAGCACCAGTTTCGGATTCGTTGCGTACAATCCGTTGTAATCGTCGATCGTCACCTTGCCGGAGCGGTTCTCAATCGCCGAAATCACGCCGAAAGCGGCCAAGTTGGACACCATGTAAACCAATATGTAATAAACCAGCGAAGTCATACCGAGAGCCGATGCGCTGATCACTCCCAGCACGATGTAACCGGCCTGCGAAATCGACGAATAAGCCAGGAAACGTTTGATATTGCGCTGTCGAATCGCGAACAAGTTGGCGATCGTGATCGTCGCGATGATTACGCCGTAGAGCACGCCCTGCCACTGGGCTGCGATCGGAGAGAACACCTTCATCAGGATCGTCATCAGCACAAACACGGCAGCCCCTTTCGAAATGACCGACAGGTAAGAGGTAACGGTCGTCGGAGCGCCCTGGTAAACGTCGGGCGTCCACTGGTGGAACGGCACGAGCGAAATTTTGAAGAACAGCCCCACGACGAAGAACAGGAAAGCCATGATCTGCAACGGCGAACCGTTCACGGCGGCCGGGATGTCGTCGAAATAGAGCGTTCCGGTCGTACCGTAGATCAGCGACATACCGTACAGCGACAGCCCCGATGCAAAGACGGCGTTCAGGATGTATTTGGCTCCGGCTTCGGCCGATTCGCGTTTGAACTTATCGAAAGCGACCAACGTAGCCATCGGGATCGACGCGGTTTCCAGTCCGATAAAGAAGAACAGGAAGTTGCCGGCCGAGATCATGAAGTACATGCCCAGCAGCGTGGTCAGCGTCAGGAAATAGAATTCGCCGCGCTTGTGGACGGTCGTATCGCTTTTGAGCCAGCCCTCGGCCTGCATCAGCACGATCAGCGTCCCGACGTTCAGGATGCTTTTGACGACGCCCATCATCGGCGTGTACTGGTACATGCCGCCGAATGCTTCGCCAGCGACTCCCGGCACGATGTTCAGCAACGTATGTACGCCGAACAGAATGCACGCTACGGGCTGGAAATACCGCAAACCGTTCTTCGAAGCCATCAAATCGTAGAGCAGCAGGATCACCATCACGGCGATCAGCGACAGCTCCTCTTTCATCATCAGAAAATTACTGTAATCCATATAGCGTCCTCTATTTCATTAACTGTTGTACAACGGGCAGCAAACTGTCGTTGATCATATTCGACACCCACAACGGCGCCATACCGAGTCCGGCGATCGCCACGATCAGCACGACGACCGACAGGCGTTCGAACCACACGGCGTCGGTCAGCGCCAGGTGATCCTTATTCAGTACCGAACCGTAAAACACCTTGCCCACCATCCGCAGGATATAAACCGCCGTAATCACGATCGACGAGCAGGCGACGATCGTAAAGACGCGGTGGAACGTATCGGTATGCTCGAACGAGCCGACGAACACGGTCATCTCGGCTACGAATCCGCTGAGTCCCGGAAGCCCCAGCGACGCCAGTCCGGCGATTACGAAGCAGACGCTCAAAAACGGCATCACCTTCATCAGACCGCCCATCTCGCGGACATCCCGCGTATGGGTGCGTCCGTATATCATCCCGATCAACGCAAAGAACAAGGCCGTCATCAGTCCATGCGACAGCATTTGCAACACGGCGCCGGTCATCGCGGTCTGGTTCAGCATCAGGATCGCGAACAGCACCAGTCCGCAGTGGCTGACCGAAGAGTAGGCGTTGATGTATTTCAGGTCGGTCTGCTTGATTGCCGAGAACGCTCCGTAGACCACGCTGATACCGGTCAGCGTCAGGAAAATCCATGCCAGTTCGTTGGCCGCCTCGGGCATCAGGAAGATCGCCACGCGAAAACAACCGTATCCGCCGAGTTTCATCAGCACCCCAGCATGCAGCATCGAAACGGCCGTAGGCGCCGAAGCGTGACCGTCCGGCGACCACGTGTGGAACGGAAACATCGCGCCGAGCACCCCGAAGCCGACGAACGTCAGCGGGAAGAACAGGTACTGCGCGCTCATCGGAATCGTATGTTTGGAGATTTCGAGAATATTCATCGACAGTTGACCGCCTTCGGGCGCCGAATGGAAATAGATGCCGAGGATGCCGACCAGCAGCAGCGCCGAACCTCCCATCAACATCAGCGTCAGTTTCATCGCCGAATACTCTTTCCGGCCGGTTCCCCACACGCCGATCAGCAGGTACATCGGGATCAGCGCCACCTCGTAAAACATGAACATCGTGAACAGATCAATCGAAATGAAGAATCCGAACACCCCGATCGACAGCAGCGAGAACCATGCGAAAAACTCCCGCGGTAGCGGCGACATTTTCCACGAAGCGAACACCCCGGTAAAGACGATCACCGACGACAGCAGCAACATCGCCACCGAAATACCGTCGACGCCGACCGAATAGTGGATATTCAGCGGAGCGTACCACACCGCATCGGCCGTGAACAGCATTTCGGCGCCGTTCCCCGCGCTGCGTTCTCCCAGATACATCGCCACCAGCGCCACGGACAGGCCCAGCAACAGCGAGGCGCCGACTACCATGATCGCACGGATGCGGCGGATGTCCTTCGTGAGGAACATCGCGCAGGTCATCAGCAGCGGTATCAGTACAAATAAAGATAAAAAGTTCATATCCGTATCAACTTATTTTATTCAACAAAACAGCACCAGTACGGTAATCAGCAACAATCCCACGAGAAATACGAACGCATACTGCTGCACCTGTCCGGACTGCAATCCGCGAATCGCCAGCGACATCCGGTTTGTCACCAGCGCCAGCCCGTTCATCGCGCCGTCGATCACATGCCGGTCGAACCACGCGATCGAACGCGAAACGCCGTTGAAAATGATCCTCTTGGTAATGAAAAGATATACCTCGTCGATGTAGAAGCGATGGCTAGCCGCACGGTGCAGGCCGCTGAACGTACGCGCCAGACGATCCGGAATCGGACTGTGCTTGCGGTAAAACACCGTAGCGACGGCGATCGAGATCAGCGCAATCGCGATGCTCGTTCCGGCTACCGTCCAGTCGAGGTGGATGATGTAGTCGGCCCCGTCGCTGCTGACGAACTTGCCGAACGGGATGAACCCGGCAACGCAGGTGACGGCGGCGAGGATAATCAGCGGCGTCGTCATTACGCCGGGGGCCTCGTGCGGCTCATGCTCGTGCTTGGCCGGAGTTCCCCAGAAAATATTGTAGTACAGACGGAACATATAGAACGCCGTCAGCGCGGCGATAAAGCTCATCACCCATCCCATAGCGGGCGCGAACATGAATGCCGCGGTCAGGATCTCGTCCTTGCTGAAGAAGCCCGAGAACGGTGGAATACCCGAAATCGCGAGGCAGGCGACGAGGAACGTGATATGCGTAATCGGCATCTGCTTGCGCAGGCCGCCCATATGGCTCATCTCGTTGCTGTGCACCGCATGGATAATCGCGCCGGCCCCGAGGAACAGCAGGGCCTTGAACATCGCGTGCGTAAACAGGTGGAACATGCCGGCCATGTAACCGAGCCCTTCGTGTCCGCCGTAGCCCGACACGCCGAGGGCCACCATCATGAAACCGATCTGCGATATAGTCGAAAAGGCCAGCACGCGCTTGATATCGGTCTGCACGCACGCGATCGTGGCGGCAAACAGCGCGGTAAACGCGCCGACGTAGGCAATGCCGTGCAGCACCTCCGGGGTTTCGAAATAGTAGACCGGGAAGAGCCGCGCCACCAGATAGACGCCGGCCACGACCATCGTCGCGGCATGGATCAGCGCCGACACCGGGGTCGGGCCTTCCATCGCATCGGGCAGCCAGATATGCAGCGGGAACATCGCCGACTTACCGGCGCCGCCGATAAAGATCAGCGCCATCGCCCATGCCAACGCCGAAGCGCCCATGAAGGTCGTCCCGGCAGCTTGGGAGAAGATCGCACGGTCGCCCGAAGTCAGCAGTCCGAAATCGAACGTCTGCGTAAAGAACGACAGCAACAGGATGCCGATCAAAAATCCGAGATCGGCGAACCGCGTCACGATGAACGCCTTTTTCGAAGCGGCGATCGCTTCGGGCTTCGTATAGTAGAACCCGATCAACAGGTAGGACGAAACGCCCACCAGCTCCCAGAAGATATACATTTGGAAAATATTGGTCGCCACGACCAATCCGAGCATCGAGCAACTGAACAGCGACAGGAAAGCATAGTAGCGTTCGAAACCGCGTTCGCCCTTCATGTAACCGAGGCTGTAAACGTGCACCATCAGCGACACGGTCGTAATCACGACCAGCATCATCACCGAGATCGGGTCGAGCAATACGCCCAGGTCGATGTGCAGGTTATCGGTAAAACGCAGCCACTCGATGTTGAACGGCACCCATTTCTGGTAAATGCCGTCCACCTTGGCCGTCGTGAAGTACTGCCAGGCCGTCCCGTAAGCGAGCGCGGTCGTCACGGCCATCGACAGGGTGCCGACGAGTCCCGACGCGCATGCTTTCAGTTTCATGCCCAGCAGACCGAGCACCAGGAACGTCAGCAGCGGCAACAGTACGATCAGTATCGTGTATTCCATATTGCGTAGTTTTTTCTGTCCTTAAAGTTAGTCTTTCAGTTCGTCGAGGTTTTTGACCTCGATGTTACGCAGGTTGCGGTAGATGTTGATGATGATCGCGATGGCGACGGCGGTTTCGGCCGCTGCGATGGCGATCGCGAAGATCGTAAAGAAAAACCCTTCGAGCTGTCCGGGGAACAGGTAACGGTTGAACACGGCGAAATTGATATCCACCGCATTCAGGATCAACTCGATGGAGATCAGCACGGCGATCAGGTTGCGCCGGGTGATGAACCCGTACACGCCGGCGAAAAACATCACGGCGCTGACGATCAGGTAATATTCCATTTGTATTTCCATAGCGCTATTTCCGTTTACGTGCAATCAACAAACCTCCGACGATACAAGCCAGCAACAGCACGCTGACCGCCTCGAAAGGCAACAAATACTGGTATTTCCCGGTTCCCATCATCGCGTGGCCGATCGTGTGCATGTCGATCTCCCCACCGGCGAACTGCGACGGGCCGAACGAATGGGTCACGAGCAGGAAGATGCAGAGCACCGCGCCGGCCACCGAAGCGGCCAAGCCCGCGACGACGCGGCGGTTGCGCAGCGGCGTCTTCTTCTCCTCGTCGGAACTGGTCAGCAGAATCGAGAAAACGTACAAGACGACGACGCCGCCCGCATAAATCAACAGTTGCACGGCGCCGAGGAACGAATAGTTAAGCTGAAAATAGATGCCCGCCGTGGCGAAAAGCACGAAAAGCAGATATGTGGCAGCTCGCAGAATCCGCTTCGTGGTCACCGTCATCACCGAAAAGACGACGATCACCGCAGCGAGAAACGCAAAACCGGCCTGTTGCAAGGTAATTTCCATTTCCGTCTATTTTTTTTCTAACGTTGAACCTTCGTGATTGAGCTGACGCACCAGTTTGTCGCGCGTGAAGACCGCATGCTCGAACTTGTTGTCGAACTCGATCGCTCCGTGCGGGCAGGTGCGCACGCAAAGCTGGCAGTAGAGACAGCTTCCGATGTCGTACACGTATTTGGTAAGCACCCGCTTCTTCTTACCCTCCTCGTCGGTTACGGTCTCGGAGATCACCTTGATCGATCCGTTCGGGCAGTTCATCTGACAGATCCCGCAGGCTACGCACTTGTGCTCGTTGTTCGCATTGTGCGGCATGACCAACTCCCCGCGGAAACGGTCGAAGATCTGCAGCGTATCGCGGTTTTCGGGATACTGCTCGGTCGTCTTCTTACGGAAGAAAACCCGTATCGTAACGCGCATCCCCTTCAACAGCGACGACAGCCCGCTGAAAAAGGAACTTATGTAATTCTTAAAAGCATTCATATTCCGTTTGTTTATAGGCCGGTTCGGCGGTTAAAAATGCAATCCGAACGCAACGATAATCACCATCAGCAGCAGGTTCAGCAGGTTCAGCGGCAACAGGTATTTCCATTCGAGCTTCAGCAGTTGGTCGATCCTCAGTCGCGGGAACGTCCACTTGAACCACATGATGACGAAAATAACCACGCCCACCTTCACCAGAAACCATACGATCGACGGAATAAAATCCATCACGGCGTTGAAGCCTTCCCAACCGGCGATGTGCAGCGGCATCCATCCGCCGAGGAACATCGTCGTAGCGACCCCCGCGACGATAAACAGGTTCAGGTACTCGGCCAGGTAGAAAAAGCCGAAGTGCATCCCCGAATATTCGGTATGGTAACCGGCCGTCAGTTCCGAGTCGGCCTCGGGCAGGTCGAACGGCCCCCGGTTCGTCTCGGCGGTACCGGCCACCAGGTAGATCAAAAAAGCGATCACCGCCGGAATGTGCCCCGTAAAGAGGAACCAACCGTCGGCCTGGCGTTCGACGATCTCGGAAAGCTGCATCGTTCCGGCGAACACGACCATCGTCATCAACGACAGTCCGATCGACAATTCGTAACTGATCATCTGCGCGCCGCTTCGCATCGCGCCGATCAGCGAATATTTGTTGTTACTCGACCAACCGGCCAGCAGGATGCCGACGATCCCGATCGACGACACCGCCATCAGAAAAAAGATCCCGACGTTGAAATCGAGCACTTCGAAACCTTTGGCGAACGGCAGGCAGCCGAATGCCAGCACCGACGAAATAATCACGATGTACGGCGCGAGGTTGAACAGGAAACGGTCGATATGGTTGATCGTGATCAGCTCCTTGATCAGCATCTTGATCATGTCGGCTACGCTCTGCACGGTTCCGTAAGGCCCCACCCGGTTCGGCCCGAGGCGGCACTGGAAAAAAGCACAGACTTTGCGTTCGACGTAGATCAGCGCCAGCGCGATCACCGCATAACCGAGCAACAGGCACAGGCCGATCAGCACGCACTCGGTGAGCGTCACGCCCCAGGCCGGCATCATCCCGCTCAGCGTATCGTGCACCCATCCGGTCACCGCGTTGAAATCAATACTGTCTGTATATGTATTCAATAACATATCGTTGTTGGATTAAAGTTTGTTATCTGTCGATATCGGGTACCACGTAGTCGAGCGAACCGCCGATCGCGATCAGGTCGGCGATCTTGCTGCCGCTGGCCAGGTAATCGACCACCGATACGAGCGGCAGTCCCGGCGAGCGGAACTTCATGCGGTACGGGAACTTGTCGCCCCGGCTTTCGATGTAAACGCCGAATTCTCCGCGGCTCGCCTCCACGCTGCTGAAGAACTGTCCTTCCGGCAGACGGATGATCGGCTTGGTCTTCACGGCGTAGTCGCCGGCAGGAATGTTGTCGATCAATTGTTCGAGAATATGCAGCGACTGGCGGATTTCATCGACGCGCACCAAGTAACGGTCGAACGAATCGCCGCCGGTGCGGATCACTTCGTCGAACTGCACCTTGTCGTACACGCCGTATGGTTTCAGCTTGCGCACGTCGCAGCTCCACCCCGAAGCGCGGCCCGACGGACCCGTCACGCCGTACGAAACCGCCACCTCTTTGGGCAGGATGCCGATCCCCTTCAGACGCTGCTGCGCGATCACGTTGCCGGTAAACACTTCGTCGTACTCGTCCAGCATCTTCGGCAGGTATTTTATGAAATCCTTTACCCGTTTAACAAGGTTCGGATGGATATCGGCAGCCACGCCGCCGATCATGTTGTAGTTCTGGATCAACCGGCCGCCGGTGGTCTCCTCCATCATGTCCAGCACGATCTCACGGTCGCGGAACCCGTAGAAGAACGCCGTCAGCGCACCGAGGTCCATGCACAGCGTCGACCAGAACAACAGGTGCGACGACAGACGGTTCAACTCGTCCATGATCGTGCGGATGTACTGCACCCGTTCCGGGATTTCGATCCCCATCGCCTGCTCGATGCACATGCACAGCGCATGGCGGTTCTGATGCGCGGACAGGTAGTCGAGCCGGTCGGTCAGCGCCAAAGTTTGCGGATAAGTAAGGCTCTCGCACATCTTTTCGATGCCGCGGTGAATGTAACCGCAGTGGACGTCCACCTTCTGCACCGTTTCGCCGGCCAGCGAAACCCGGAAACGCAACACGCCGTGCGTAGCCGGGTGCTGCGGCCCGATATTGACCACGTATTCGTCGTTCTCGAACAGCACGTTTTCGTGCTTTTCGACCTTGCCGTCTTTCAGCTCGTAAGCCGGAGCCGTGTCGAGCGTTTCGTCGGAATCCAGTCTGACCGGATTGACGTCCGGCGAAGCGTTGTAATCCTTGCGGAACGGATAGCCGACCCAGTCGTTGCGCAGGTACAGCCGGCGCATATCGGGGTGCCCGATAAAGCGGATGCCGAAAAAATCGTACACTTCGCGTTCGTTCAGGTTGGCCGATTCCCACAGGTCGTACACGCTCTGCAATTCCGGGTTCTCGCGGTCGGCGGTCTCCGTCCGGAGCACGATTTCGTGTCCCAATTCGGTCGAACGCAGGTGGTAAACCACGCCGAGCGTTTCGCCCCAGTCCATCCCGGTCATGCACAGCAGCAGGTCGAACCGCATCTGCGGATCGTCCCGCAGGCTTTTCGCCACGTCGCGGAATTGCCCGGCAGGCACGGTCACCGTCAACGGCTCCCCTTCCCCGAACACGAGCGACGGAGCCATAAGCGCTAACTTATCTTTGATATTATTCATGGTCTGCGGATTCTTTCTTTTCCTTTCTGTTCACCTCGCCGAAGAAATGTTCGGCCTTGACCTTACGCTGCAACTGCATCATACCGTACAGCAACGCTTCCGGACGCGGCGGGCACCCCGGCACGTACACATCGACCGGAATGATCTTGTCGACCCCTTCCAGCACGTGGTACGATCCTTTGAACGGGCCGCCGGAAATGGCGCAGGCGCCCATTGCGATCACGTATTTCGGCTCGGCCATCTGGTCGTACAGCCGTTTGAGCACCGGGGCCATCTTATGCACGATCGTGCCGGCCACGACGATCACATCGGCCTGGCGCGGACTGGCCCGAGTCACTTCGAACCCGAACCGGGCAAAGTCATAGCGCGCCGCACCGACCGCCATGAACTCGATACCGCAGCAACTGGTCGCGAACGTCAGCGGCCACAGCGAATTGGAACGCCCCCAGTTGATCAGTTGATCCAGCTTGCCGACGACGACGTTCACTCCGCCCGCTCTGAGCTGTTCAATGTACTCGTTGTCATTGAACGCGTCGTATTTCATCGACTTGATGTTGACTCCTTTTATTTCCATTCCAAAGCTCCTTTTTTCCACGCATAGGCGAGACCCAATACCAAAATCAACAAAAAGAACAGGATGTTCAGCAAGCCGTCGACACCCATTTCGCGCACGATAACGGCCCACGGGAACATGAACATCGCTTCCACGTCGAAAATCAGGAACAAAATCGCGAACAGGTAATACCCTACCCGGAACTGCATCCACGATTTACCGCGCGTCGGGATGCCGCATTCGTAGGCCTCCCCTTTTTGTTTGTTGAACGATCGCGGCGAGAGCCATTTGTCGAGACTGAGTGCCGCCACTACAAGAAATACTGCCGTAATAATAACGACCAGCAATAAAGTCAGATCCATAGTTATTTGCTTTGATAACCAAAAAGGCCTCTAAACGGTATCGGTATACTATTTACAGGCACAAATGATAAATGGATTAAAAACGATGCAAAAATAGCTGAATTTGTTTAGAGAAAAAATTATATCCCTTTTTTATTCCTAATTTTTACAAATTTTTATTAACATTCCGAAACGACCGTTCCGGACGGCCCGTACGACCGGACGCGGCGGGGAAACGCGAAAAACGAAAATCCCGTCCGGATACCCGGACGGGATTTGAGTGATTGTCACGCTAAAAATTACTGCTGAATGTACTGCGGCAACACCTCCGCCATCCGTTTGGCTTCCGCATTGTCGGGATTCAGTTCGAGAATCTTTTTCCAGTACTCGAGCGATGCCGGATAGTCCTCCAGCCCGATGTAGTGTACCCCCATGAAGCGATAAGCCTCGATCAGACCGGCCGCATTCTTCTGCGGATCTTTTTCCATAACGGCAATCGCCTGTTCGTAGAACGGCTTGGCCAGCTTCGGAGCCTGCGGATTATCGATGGCCCAGTTGGCGCGTCCGCGGAACAGGTAACCCAGATAGCTTTCCGGAGCCTTTTCCACGACATGCGCGAACAGACTGTCGGCCCCTTTCAGGTAATCGACCATACGCATCGAATCGCTTTCGGTCATAACCACTCCGTCTTCGGTCGGACGAATCGACGCGCCGGCCGTATAATAGACTTTACCGAGGTTGAAATAATCGTTCAGCTTGACGTCCTTGGCCTGATCGATATAGCGTTTGTAAGCGCCGATCGCCTTGTCGTAATCCTTCACGGCCTCGTATTCGCTACCCATCTCCTTGAGCAGTTCCACGCGCGCCGTGTCCATGTTTACCGCCTTTTCGAAAACTTCGGCGGCTTCCTTATGCAGGTCGTTCTTGGAAAGCGTCCGCGCGAAATACATATAATCCCGCGTAATCAGCTTCGAGCTGTCTTCCACCTGTCCCATCAGCGTTTTGGCAAGCTCCAGGCTCTTCGCATAGTCGCCCTTGTCGTAATTGATGTACATGTTAAGACGGCGCAGAACCGTGTTGTTCGGCTCTCGCTGCGACACCTTCGTTACCAGTTCCAAGGCTTTGTCCTGATCGCCGCTGAAGTACAGCAGCGTCGCATAACGCGCCAGATCCTTCATATCCGAAGTCTCGACGTTCACGTATTTCGAAAAAGCGTCCGCCGCTTTGGCAAACTCTTCGTTCTTGTAATATACGTCGGCCAACTCCCCGTAGGCGACCGTATATTCCGGATCCATCTCGATCAGCTTGTTCAGCATATCGATCGCATACTGCGGATTGGAACGGCTGTAAATCTTGGCGTATTTGAAATAAGCCTCCTTGCATTTGTTATCGAAATAGATAGCCTGCTCGTAGCGGCTCGCCGCATCGCCGTACTGCTTTTTAGCGGCCAGGATGTCTCCTTCGAGAATGAAAACATCCGGAGATTTCGGAGCGACGGCGCGCGCCTGCTCCATGTATTCCATCGCCTTGGCGGTCGAAACCGGCAGATAAGCCCTTGCGATCGCAATGTAAACGGCGGGATTCTTCTTATTCTTACCGGTCAGAAAACCGCTGAAAGCCTTGTCGGCGTTCGGGTTGTTCGCCAGGTCGAGTTTCAGTTCGCCGATCGAATTCAATACGTAATCGGGATCGGCCACGATCCCTTCCTTATAGTAATAAGCCGCCGAATCCTTCATGTTCTGGGCCGAATAGAGCTCGCCCAGGTAATAGCACACTTCGGCCTTGTCCGTCTTTCCGCTCTGCAGATTCGCCAACAACTCCTTTTTGGCTTCGCCGTACATGCCTACCTTGTAGTAATCGATCGCTTTTCCATTATCTTCTGCGAAAAGCGAAGTCGCCCCCATCATCAAAGCGAGGGTCAAAACACTAATTTTAGAACCCATTTTTAATCAGTTAGTTAAGCTATTTTTAATTACAAATTTTCGCGTACATTTACGATCCGCACATTTTGCGTCGCAGGTACGATGCCGGAACGGAGAATGATCCGCTGGCCGCGATCGGACGCCATGAACGTGGCGAATCCCGACGCCAACCCGCTGCGCGGATCGGTCAGCAGTACGTACATATTCCGAACCAGCGGATACTGTCCCAATGCGATATAGGCCTGAAAAGGCTTGTAACTGTTTTCTCGCGTCGCTTTGGTTTCGCGGCTGACGCTCATCACCGTCACCAGCTCCGAGAACGTCATCCGGGTCGAATCGCTCTTGTTGCCCACCCACGTAACGCCGATCACGCCGATCGCGCCGGGCGTTTTCGACACGTAATCGATCACGGCCGCATTGTCGTGCTGGGCGCTCAGGTTGCCTGCCAGCGAATCGCCGCGGCAGATCGAATCGATCGCAAAACGTACCGTACTCGAATTCTGGTTGTCGAAAACCAATTGCAGGTCGCCGAGCTTGGAACCGGGATTCAACTGATTCCACCGGGTAATCCGTCCGGTCAGAATCTCCCGCAGGTCGGGAATCGAGATCATCGAATCCGCATTCTGCTTATTGACGATCAGCGCGATGCCGTCCGTAGCGATCTTGATCTCCTTCGGGAACAGTTTTTTCTGGGCGAGCCCTCCCTTTTCGGCCTCGGTCAGTTGACGCGACGCGACCGCCAGGCGCACGCTGTCTTTCAGCAACAGGTTGATCGCGTCCACCTCGCTGGCATAAATCGGCATGATTCCGGCCTGTACGTAAATACTCTCGAACACGTCGATCTCCTGCTGCACGATGTCCCGGAAACTTTCGTCGGCGCTGATCTGTATCACTCCGGAAGTAGCCGTATCCGTATGTTTGTCTTTCGCTTTATTTCCCCAGCAAGAGGTAAAAATCCACGCAGCCGCAATTGCCACCGAAACGATCCCTAAAAACTTACCTGCCTTTGACATAATTCATTCGATATTACCGGTCCTTGATCTGCCGGTATGCTCTGAAAATACCGTACAGAAAAAAGAGCGCTCCCATCCCGTAACGCAGCGGAGCCGATATGCGTTCTACAAATATAGGCGAAAATATCATAATATACGCCATACCGACGTAAAATATTATCATGAACAACCCGAAAACGTAATAAATTTTACTCATGCCGCCGGGCTTGCGTTCTTCATCATTTTGTTTTTTCATACGACATATTTTGATATCAAAAACCGGACCTGCCTTAAAAAACAAAAACCCTGTTTAAATTGAAATTTAAGCAGGGTTTTTGATAAATAAAGATGATTACTGCTGTCCCAGCACGAACGTAACCGGAAGCGTGTAGTACACCGCTACGGCGTTTCCGTTCTGCTTACCGGGAACCCATGCGGGCATGGATTTCACCACGCGAACCGCTTCCTCGTCGAGCGCGCGGTCTACGGGGCCGAGTACTTCGACATTCTCGATCTTACCGCTTTTCGATACGACGAAACGCAGTACGACCCTTCCCGAAACGCCGTTTTCGGCGGCAATCGTCGGATACCTTAGGTTATCTTTCAGGTACTTGTTCAGCGCCTGCATACCGCCGGGGAACGAAGGCATCTGCTCGACCGTCTGGAATACGGTCTCCTGCACTTCTTCCTGCGGCGTGTCGATCGCGATCTCCTTCAAGTCCTGGATGTCCGTACCGAACAGGTCGTCGTTACCCTTCACGTCGGCCACGGAAACCGCAACTTTCGCACTGATAATTTCTTCCTGCGTCTTCACGTCCTCCCGATCCGCTTCCTCGTCTTTCACGATCTTCGGAGCGGTAAACTTGATAGAGCTCTTCAACGGCGGTGGGGGCGGAGCGTCCACCTTCTTGATCACATCGTTATTCTTCACTTCCGGGGGCGGCAGTTTGGTCAACTGCGTCACTTCGGTCATTTTGACTTCTTCCTGTTTTTTCGGAGCAATGTAGCGGAACAGCGCGGGCAGCGTGATAATCAGCACGACCAGGATCGCTACGATAATCATTGCCTTGTTATGACGGGACGTCGACTCCTGACGCATCTGGAATGCGCCGAATTCGGTATTTTTCCCGTCGAAAACTAATTCGCACCATTGCTTCGAATTCAAATCCAAATCACTCATTTTTTTTCGATTTAATGTGTACTATTAGTTTTGCGCCATTTCACTGTTCTTGCCGAGATCGCCGGCCGATTTCAGGTTCTTGATCAGCCACAGGTCGCCTTCGGCTATCGGCACGATAGCGTAACGGCTGATGTTGCAGATCTGCATTTCGTCCAGCGCGTCGATCAGGTTTTTATAGGTCGACTCGTCGGTTCCCTTGATCGAAACGACGGGAGCGTTCTCGTCTTTCTTGATCTCGGTGGACTGCGTCTTGAACTCCTCTTCGGTGATCTCTCCGTCCAGCTTCTTTTTCTTCAATTCGTTGATCCGTGCCACGACGTTGGCATTACGCGCCAGCAGAACCGCACGCAGGCCGTCCGGAGTGTAAGTCGTCTCCTTGAGCGACGTATAGTCCTGATAATTAGGTTCTCCCAGGTAATAATAAACCTTGTCGTCTTCTCCCAAAAGGAGCGTAATGGCACGGGATGCCGCCACTTTCGTCTGCATATCTTCCTGCGTATCTTTGGTCGGCATACTAATTTCCATCGTCTGAGGCTTGCTCAACGAGGTACAAAGCATAAAGAACGTAATGAGCAACATGTTCATATCCACCATCGGGGTAAAATCGACCCGGATGGTCATCTTTTTCTGTTTGCCCTTACCCTCCTTACCTTTGCCGCTGTTGTTTTCTTGTATTTCAGCCATAATATTTAAATCTTATGCGACGGCATTAATTGTCTGTACTGACCACTTTCAACGTGGTGATCAGGTTGTACCGGTTTTCCCGGATATCCTGAAGCGACGTCATAATGGTATTGATGATAGGATAAGGCGTAGCCTGATCCGCCTTGATGGCGATCCGCAGATCCCTGTTCTGTAACCGGGCATTCTTGACCCACGACTTCAACTGATTGTCGGTGCTGTCGGTCGGAATCCCGTAGTCTTTCAAAATCTTGTCCTGCTCGTCTTCGGGCAGCGCCAAGAAAGACCTCATCTGACCGATGGGCACCCCGAACGACGGAGCCAACCTGAATTTGTTGACTTCTTCGGGCGTGAACGTGATCCCGTACTCTTCACCCATTTTCTCCAGAACCGCCACGCGGTCTTCCTGCTTGTCCATGCTCATGAACACCTTGCCGTCGTTATCCACCAAAATCTGGAGAATATCGGTTTCGGGTATCTTGATCTCCATCACGGAAGCCGGGGTCGAAACCTGTATCGGCTCCTTCTGGATGAAAGTGGACGTAAGCATAAAGAAAGTAAGCAAGAGCACCGTCACATCGCTCATCGCGGTCATGTCGATGAATGTACTCTGTTTTTTTACTTTTACTCTAGCCATAACGAGAAGTAATTTTTTTTTAAAAGTTAGGCTTTATGCGTTGCAGCATAAGTCTGAACAATGGTAAACCCTACTTCGTCGATGCTATAGGTGAGTTTGTCGATTTTGCTGGTGAAGAAGTTGTAAGAGATAACGGCCAGAGCACCGGTTGCGATACCGAAGGCGGTGTTGATAAGGGCCTCGGAAATACCGGCGGACAGCGCTACGGAGTCCGGAGAACCGGCGGTTGCCAGTGCGGCGAACGACTTGATCATACCGATAACGGTTCCGAGCAGACCGATCAGGGTACCCAGCGTGGTCATGGTCGCGATAACCACCAGATTCTGTTGCAGCGACGGCATTTCCAATGCGGTAGCTTCGTCGAGCTCTTTCTGGATGTTCATCAGTTTCTGCTCTTTGGCCAGCGTGGTGTCTTTTTCCATCTCTTCGTACTTGGTCAGCGTAGAGTAAACGACGCTTGCAACGCAACCTTTCTGCTTCACGCAAAGTTCGCGGGCTTTAGCGGTATCGTTCTTGTCGAGAGCTTCCTTCACGTTCTTGACGAATTTGGTGACGTTGCCTTTTCCTTTGGCCTTGGTGATGGCGAACGCGCGTTCGATACTGAGCACGATCACGGTCAAAAACAACGTCTGGAGAACCGGCACGATCACGCCCCCTTTATAAATGGTACCCTTGAAGTTACCCGGCAGCGGGTGGTTGTTCGGGTCGTTATTCATAAAGTTCGCGGGATCACCCAGTACGAAGTGAAACACGCATACAGCTAAAATAAAGCAACATACAATAACCAGGAATGCTGATTTAATGCCTTTTGCCGTTTTAAAATTTACTGCCTTGGCTTCCATAATGAATAAAGTTTTGAGTTTTGTTGTTAAAATTTAGTTTTATGTTAAAATTAGTTGAAAATTTCACCCCCTCGCCGACCGGTACGTTCTCGCGATTCAACACAAATGATGGCAACATGCTTCCGCTCTCCAATTCCGCCGCTTCCAGCCCCGCACATTGTCATCACTCTAAAATCCCGCAACCCCGTTTTTCATGGTCAAGTACCTGCGCCTGTATTGCTTTCGTTAAAAAAACTTACGATTCCCTTTCCGCACCATACCTGTTTTCATCCTTTCAATAACGTTTAACGCGCTGTCGGCTCGTCGGAAACCGCACGAAACGCATGAAATTTTGAATCATCACAACTTCAAAAGTACTAAAATTTTCAAACTACACAAAAAAAGATATCTTATTTTACAAAGCCCTGACGCTGACACAAAACGGCCGTTCCTCTCCAAACGGAGCATAAAATACTACAAATAAGAACGATAAACACTTCCGTCCCATACCTTCCGAAGTGCTTCCGTAATAGAAAATTTACAATTACCCGTACCGCCGCCACAGGTTCCGGCATATTATCCGAACGAAAAATACCGTCGAAATATTTCGGATATTCGGTGAAATTTATACGGCGCGACGAGTCGCCGTCGCCGGTCGCCGTGCAACGGCCGGCATGAGGAGTTTCGTACCCCGGACGCTCGGAAAGCGCCGGCTTTCCGAAAAATCCGGTCGCCGCCATTTAAAAAAAATTTGTATCTTGGGTGCTGTTTTCCATAATCATCCGAAGAATATGACCGATCTTTCACACTATTACGACCTCTTTCTGGCAGGGATGACGGCGCTGGCCGTCGTGGTTTTCATCGCGCTGTTTTTCGTCCGGGCCGGGTACGGCATGTTGCGCGACGGGAAATGGGGTCCGAAAATCGACAACCGGCTCGGCTGGATCGCGATGGAAGCCCCTGTTTTCATCGCCATGTGTATCCTCTGCCTCTGCTCCCCGCGCCGCGGCGATGCGGTATGTCTGGTCTTTTTCGGGCTGTTCCAGCTCCACTACCTGAACCGGGCGTTCGTCTACCCGCTGTTGTTGAAAGGGCGTAGCACGATGCCGCTCGGGATCGTACTGATGGGCGTGACGTTCAACGTGCTGAACGCTCTGATGCAGGGCGGCTGGATCTTTTACATAGCTCCGGAAGGCTACTACACGCCGCAATGGCTGCTGTCGCCGCAGTTCATCGTCGGCACGCTGATCTTTTTCGCAGGAATGGCCGTCAACATCCACTCCGACCGGATCATCCGCCGCCTGCGCAAGCCGGGCGACCGCAACCACTACCTGCCGCAGGGCGGCATGTTCCGTTACGTAACCTCGGCCAACTATTTCGGCGAGATCGTCGAATGGATCGGATTCGCCGTGCTGACCTGGTCGGCCGCCGGAGCGGTATTCGCGATCTGGACGTTCGCGAACCTCGTACCGCGCGCCGACGCCATCTACAAACGTTACAACGAACTATTCGGCGAACAACTGCGCACGCAGCGCCGCAAACGGATTATCCCTTATATTTATTAGCACAACGAAATGAAAGAATCGCTGTTGTTCACTCCGTGCAAGATCGGACCGCTGACCCTCCGCAACCGCACGATTCGCGCCGCCGCCTTCGAAGGCATGTGCGCGGGCAACTCGCCGACCGACCTGCTGTACGACTACCACCGCAGCGTCGCGCGCGGCGGCATCGGAATGACGACGTTGGCCTATGCTTCGGTAACGCGCAACGGTCTGTCGTTTCCGCATCAGTTGTGGCTGCGTCCGGAGATCGTGCCGGGTCTGCGCCGGATCACCGACGCCATCCACGCCGAAGGCGCCGCCGCCGGAATCCAGATCGGACACTGCGGCAACATGTCGCACCGGGGCATCTGCGGCTGCACGCCGCTGTCCGCTTCGTCCGGATTCAACATCTACTCCCCCACCTTCGTGCGGGGGCTGCGCAAAAACGAAATCCCCGGAATAGCTAAAGCGTTCGGCACGGCCGTGAAACTGGCCCGCGAAGCCGGATTCGACGCCGTCGAAGTACACGCCGGACACGGCTACCTGATCAGCCAATTCCTGTCGCCGTACACGAACCGGCGGCGCGACGAATACGGCGGATCGCTCGAAAACCGGATGCGCTTCATGAAAATATGTATGCAAGAGGCGATGGAAGCTGCCGGCAGCTATATGGCGGTGCTGGTCAAGACAAACATGCGCGACGGCTTCCGCGGCGGGCTCGAAATCGACGACTGCATCGAAGTGGCGCGCAATCTCGAAGCGTGCGGGGCGCATGCGCTGGTACTCAGCGGCGGATTCGTCAGCCGCGCGCCGATGTACGTGATGCGCGGACAGATGCCGATCCGCACGCTGACTTACTACATGAAACAGTTATGGCTCAAAGCGGGCGTCAAATTGGCCGGACGCTGGATGATCCCGTCGGTACCGTTCCGCGAAGCTTATTTTTACGAAGATGCGCTGCAATTCCGCAAAGCGCTGAAACTGCCGCTGGTCTATGTCGGCGGCCTCGTGTCGCGTGAAAAGATCGACATGGTGCTCGACAGCGGATTCGAATGCGTGGCGATGGCTCGCGCGCTGATCAACGAACCGGATTTCGTCAATCGGATGAAAGAGCGGGGCGAGTTGCGCTGCGGTTGCGAGCACACGAACTACTGCATCGCCCGGATGTACTCGGCCGAAATGGCCTGCCACCGACACCTGCAAGGGCTGCCGAAATGCCTGCAACACGAAATCGAACGAATCAACGCACGACGATGAACGCACAGCAACGCCCGACGCCCCTGGCCCTGGTCACCGGGGCGAGTTCCGGAATCGGCTACCAATACGCCCGGCTGCTCGCCGAAAAAGGCTACGACCTGCTGCTCGTAAGCAACGAGGAGCTACGGATCGCCGAAGTGGCGCGGGAACTCCGTCGGCAGTTCGGGGTACGGGCCGACGGGCTTTGCCGCGACCTGTCGCTCGCGGACGCCGCCGACTCGCTTTTCGAATACACCCGGCAGCAGGGGTTCGAAGTGGAGGTACTGGTCAACAACGCCGGCGTATTCTTTTTCGACGATCTGACCGAAACGGACAGCCGCCGGATCGAACGGATGATCGGCCTGCACGTACAAACCGTAACGATGCTTTGCCGCTATTTCGGCGCGGCGATGAAAGCGCGCGGCAAAGGCTACATACTGAACATGTCGTCGATGTCGGCCGGTATGCCGTTCCCGGGCATTTCGGTCTATGCGGCGACCAAAAGCTACCTGAAACAATTTTCGAAAGCGATTCATAACGAACTCTACGATTACGGCGTACGCGTGACGGCGGTTTGTCCGGGCGCGGTAGCCACCGACCTCTACAACCTCAGCGGGCATTATCAGCGGCTCGGACTGCGGCTCGGCATCCTGATGCGGCCCGAACGGCTGGCCCGCAAAGGATTGCGCGCGCTGTTCGCCGGACGCCGGTGTGTCACGCCGGGCGCGGTCAACCACCTGTTCATGCCGCTCGCGGCGCTCGTTCCGTCGCGGCTGATCCGGCTGATCAAACGTCGTGCAAAATTTTACCGCTATGGAAGATAAGCCGTTACACATCGTCACCGGAGCCAGCGGCGGCATCGGCCAGGCGTTGACCGAACGACTCGCAAAGCAAGGATACCGCGTACTGATGGCCTGCCGCAATCCGGAAAAATCGGAACCGATCCTCACGCGCATCCGCAAGCGGAGCGGCAACCCGGAAATCTCGCTGCTGCCGCTGGATCTGGGCTCGCTGGATTCGATCGCCCGCTTCGCCGCAGAACTGAAAGCGCGGGGACAAAGAATCGACGTCCTACTGAACAACGCCGGAACGATGAACGGCACGTTCGGTCTGACGGCCGACGGCTTCGAACAAACCGTCGGCGTCAACTGCGTCGGAACGGCCGCGCTGACGCTCGCCCTGCTGCCGCTGATGCACCCCGGCAGCCGCATCGTAAATACGCTGTCGTGCACCTACCGGATCGGCCGAGTCGACGGCCGACTGTTCGAACCCGATCCGGAGCGTTACGCTCGTTTCCGAGCTTACGGCACTTCGAAACTGGCCCTGCTGCTATTCTCGCTCGAATTGCGCGAGCGGGTCGCCCGCCAGGGCATCGGCGTTTTCGCAGCCGATCCGGGCATCGTCGACACAAACATGATTACGATGCACCGTTGGTTCGACCCGATCGCCGACCTGCTGTTCCGTCCGCTGATCAAGACGCCCGAACAAGGCGCCGAAACGGCTCTGCAACTGGCCTGCGGAAAGCTCCCGGTCAGCGGAAACAGCCTCTACTGGCGGAACGGCAAGGCACGCCGGATTTCGGATTCGGTCGTGAATCACCCCTGTCGGAAACATCTCTGGAAACAGATTTTGCAACTGACGACACGAGCGATTCCCGAAACAGAAACTTATTTTCGATCTTTAAAATACTAAAATCAATCGAATATGACTCTTTCATCGCTATGGATGTCGGCGCAAACGATCGTGGCCGACTCGACGCACAAAGAAAAAATCGCGGAAAAACTGACCGCCCTGTCCCACATGTCGGGAGAAGAAGTCATTAGCATGATCATCCGGGGCGCCCTCGACATCTCGGCCCGTATCCTGATCGCCCTGGTCATCCTGGCGATCGGCCGCTGGATCATCCGCTACCTGAAAAACATCCTGCGCAAAATGCTGACCAAACGAGAGGTAGACGCTTCGCTCAAAAGTTTCCTGATGAGCCTGGTGAGCATCTCGCTGACGCTGTTTCTGATTATCACGATCATCAGCATCCTCGGTATCGACACCACGTCGTTCGTCGCGATCTTCGCATCGGCCGGTCTGGCGATCGGCATGGCGTTGAGCGGTACGTTGCAGAACTTCGCAGGAGGTGTGATGATCCTTATATTCAAGCCATTCCATGTAGGCGATTTCATCGAAGCGCAGGGACAGACCGGCACGGTCAAAGAGATCCAACTATTCAACACGATCATCAACACGCCGGACAACAAAACGATCATGATTCCGAACGGCGGCATATCGACCGGCATTATCAACAACTATTCGAAGGAGAACCGGCGGCGCGTGGAGTGGACGTTCGGCATCGGTTACGGCGACGACTACGACAAGGCGAAAGCCACGATCGCCGAGTTGCTCGAACAGGACGACCGGATACTTCCCGAACCGGCCCATTTCATCGCGCTGTCGAGCCTCGGCGACAGTTCGGTTAACATCGTCGTACGCGTATGGACCAGCACCGACAATTTCTGGAGCGTCTTTTTCGACATGAACGAAAAAGTATACAAGCGCTTCGCCGAAGTCGGGCTGAACATTCCGTTCCCGCAGATGGACGTACACCTGCATCAGAAAAGTTAATCAACATATTATTAAATCGTTATGCTAAAAAAATGGTCGATATTGCTATTGCTCGTTGCAATAGTGACCGGTTGCAAAAATTCCAAGGAATTCCGACAAATCAAAAGTTTTTCGGAATTTCCTTTAACTGATTCGATTCGACTGACCTCTTTGCAAATAGCCGATTCGTTAAGTTATCCCACACGCATCTACGATTACGATTCGCTGTTCGCATTCAAGGATCTGAGCAGGGAAAACCAAGTTATCCTTTTTTCAAAGAAAACAGGGCGACAGCAAACCATCGTCGCAAAAGGCCGGGGACCTTATGAACTATTGGGAGCTTGGTCATTATCAGCTCCGGATTCGTCAGGCAATTTTTATATTCACGACGTGGTTACCTCTGAAATCATGCGGGTCAATTTGCCCGAAGCTTTACAACAAGCAACCGGTTACGCACAAAAAATGCAGTTAAGGGAAGATCTGCTACCGATGGAATGCATCGCTCGAACGGAAGACTCTTTGTTTGTCGGCACGGGTCGTTTCGAAGATTGCCGGGTAATCAAATTCAACCAAAAGGGAGAAATCAAAGCGAAAATAGGCTGTTCTCCGCAAATATCTTCTGCCCGAACAGCCAACCCGCAGGTTAATCAGGCTTATATAGGCGTCGTCAAGGCAAGTCCCAACAACCGGTCGTATGCAATTGTATGTAGATATGCCGATCAAATAGAGGTTTTTCATTCAAATGATACGACTCAGGCTTTTTTTATCAAAGGACCCATGCTTTTCGAACCTAAAACAAAAATTGTCAAAGGGAATGTCGGACTGGAAGCCGAATGTATGTACGGTTATGTAGATCTTGCCGTTACGGATCAATGGATCATCGGATTGTTTTCCGGACGCACCTTATCGGAAAAGCGAGCCAACCAAGGAAATGCACTGCATATTTTTACATGGGACGGCACACCGGTAGCACGTTATTTTATGGATCAAGATTGCATTTCGATCGACATGGCAAATGACAGCACATTATACGCACTTTCTATTGCTCCGCAACCGGAAGTTTTTTCTTACAAAATGACTGACAAGTGAAATGGATCTTAGCCATTTGCCTCTTAAGTTACTTGAATAGTTGTGCAAAAGGAACCGAATTGATAGCTCCTGCCGATGAATCGTGTTGTCTGATGAGTGTCATATACGATACGGTACATCAAGGAAATATCATATGCGACAGTACTTCATATTTATTTGCATGTTATAATTTCGACTGTTCCTCCTGCATTGCAGCAATGGAAGAAACGGAGAAATTTCTGAAATCATACTCTAACGTGTGCTATATCGTTTATTCTCAAGATTCCATTACGTTATCATACTATATTCAAAAAATAGCGCCTCGCGCCACCGTTTTATATGACAAAAACAATGCTTTTTTCATAGCCAACAGACACCGGTATAATCTCGCCAGAGATTTTCCGGTTTTTATCATAAAAAAAGGACATTTGATTTATGCGAATAATCCTTTAAAAAACGGATTGCAAAAGATTATATTTAAACGAAAAGCAAAAGATTTCCTCAAACAGAAGAATAAATAAAAATTGAATTTGATTACCAAAATCGATAATCGTCAAACCGTGCAATTGATTCTCCAATAAAAGAAATGCCCTCCAAACGAAAATAGGAGGGCATCTCAGTATTCTCTTATAAACTATTTTCGAATCACAATTTCATCGTGTCGAGCTCCTTGATGTTTTCGGCGATCTGCTCGTCGGTCAGCGTGTAGTTCATCAGGTCGCCGGCGATGTATTTGTCGTACGACGCCATGTCGATCAGACCGTGTCCGGACAGGTTGAACAGGATCACCTTCTGTTCGCCGCTCTCCTTGCATTTGTTAGCTTCGTCGACGGCCGCCGCGATCGCATGGCACGATTCGGGAGCGGGGATGATGCCTTCGGTCTGCGCGAACAGGCAGCCCGCCTCGAAGCTGTCCAACTGCGCGATATCGACCGCTTCCATCATCTTGTCTTTCAGCAGTTGCGACACGATCACGCCCGCTCCGTGGTAGCGCAGTCCGCCGGCATGGATGTTGGCCGGGGCGAAATTATGTCCGAGCGTGAACATCGGCAGCAGCGGCGTGTAGCCTGCCTCGTCGCCAAAATCGTAGCGGAACACGCCGCGCGTCAGTTTCGGACACGAGTTCGGTTCGGCGGCGATGAAACGCGTCTTTTTGCCCGACAGGATGTTGTGCCGCATGAACGGGAACGAAATGCCGCCGAAATTCGATCCGCCGCCGAAACAGCCGATCACGATGTCGGGATATTCGCCGGCCATCGCCATCTGTTTCTCGGCTTCGAGGCCGATAATCGTCTGGTGCAGCGTCACGTGGCTCAATACCGAGCCGAGCGTATATTTGCAGTTCGGCGTGCTCATCGCCAGTTCGATCGCCTCGGAAATAGCCGTCCCGAGCGAACCCTGGTAGTTCGGATGGTCGGTCAGGATCTTGCGGCCCGCCTTGGTCGACATCGACGGCGAAGCGGTCACCTGCGCGCCGAACGTCTGCATGATCGAACGGCGGTAAGGCTTCTGTTCGTAACTGATTTTGACCATGTAGACAGCCAATTCGAGACCGAACGCCTTGGCCGCGTACGACAGCGCGGCGCCCCACTGGCCCGCGCCGGTTTCGGTCGTGATGTTGGTAATCCCCTCCTGTTTGCAGAAATAAGCCTGCGCGATGGCCGAATTCAGCTTGTGCGACCCTACCGGGCTGACGCTTTCGTTCTTAAAATAGATATGCGCCGGAGTGCCCAACGCCTTTTCCAGCTCGTAAGCCCGTACCAGCGGCGTACAACGGTAGTTCTTGTACTGCTCCCGGACCGCCTCCGGAATGTCGATCCACGCGTCGGTCTGGTTCATCTCCTGATCGGCCAGCGCTTTGGCGAAGATCGGATAGAGATCCGAAGCGCGCAGCGGCTCGCGGGTCTGCGGATTGAGCGGCGGCATCGGCTTGTTCGGCATGTCGGCCGCGATATTGTACCATTGGGTCGGAATTTCGCTTTCCGGAAGGATAAATCGTTTCGTTCTCGTGCTCATATCTTTTATGTTTTGAATGTTTGTCGTACCGAAAAAACAAGGGCTGTCGTGAGTTCGACAGCCCTATGCATTATGTTGCGGATCCTTTCCTCGCACGGTGAAGCCTCTCACGATCGTTTCAGATGCGAGCGCCACCAAAATTTATCGTTCACCGGAAGATCCATGAATATCATCGTTTACCGACCGCAAATGTAACGAAAAAAACGGAAACCCCGCAAAATCAGGCAAAATATTTTTAACTTTGAACGACCGTTTCGCCCGGATTTTCTGTGAACAAAATTCTATTTCCAACATAAATCGGTGAAAAACAAAAAATTATGAAAGTAAGGAATTTGATCTTGCTGTCGGTTGCGTTATTTTCGGCCGCTTTCGCGCAGGCCGCGACCGTGGATACGCTGTCGGTCTGGAGCGCGTCGATGAACAAAGGAGTCGAAGTGGTGGTAGTCGTACCCGACGGCGCCCGGACGAAAACGGGGCCGGCCTACCCGGTGCTCTACCTGCTGCACGGTTACAGCGGCTATGCCGCCAATTGGCTGCAGGTGAAACCCGAACTGGTACAGTTGGCCGAACGCGACAGCGTGATCGTCGTATGCCCGGACGGCAAGAACAGCTGGTACTGGGACAGCCCCGTCGATCCGTCGATGCGTTACGAAACCTTCGTATCGCAGGAATTGCTCCGCGACATAGACGCCCGTTACCATACGCGCGCCGATCGCAGCGGACGGGCCATCACCGGTCTGAGCATGGGCGGGCACGGCGCCATGTGGCTTTCGCTGCGCCATAAAGACCGCTTCGGGGCCGCCGGATCGACCAGCGGGGGATTGGACATCCGCCCGTTCCCGGACAACTGGGAGATGAAAAAAGCGCTGGGCGAAAAGGCCGACAATCCGAAGCGCTGGGACGACTACGCGGCGATCAACCAGATCGACAGCATCGCCAACGGCGACCTGGCGTTGATCATCGACTGCGGTTACGGCGACTTTTTCGCCGAAGTAAACCGCAACTTCCACGACAAGCTGATGGAGCGCGGGATCGACCACGACTACATCGTGCGGCCGGGCGTGCACGACGGCCTCTACTGGAACAACTCGATCGACTACCAGTGGCTCTTTTTCAAAAAATTCTTCGACCGGGGACGCTAATCCGCCGCCCGTCCGGAATACGATAAAACCGGCTCCCCGTCTTCCGGCCGGGGAGAAAACAAAAACATTCCCCTGTCCGCGCAGACGAAAACCGCACGGGCAGGGGATATTTATTTCGGAAGAAAAATCGTCAATCGCCCAACCGTTCCAGATACTTCGCCTCGTCCAGGCGGCCCGCGACGGCATCCGCGATAATCTCCCGGCAAAGGTCGGACAGCGCGACGGCGTCGGCCGTGAATTCGTCGTTTAAGGACAGCGTCCAGACTTCGTTATCGACCACGCAGCGGAAAGTCGCCCAATACCCTACGGAGGGGCCTTCCGCCTTGCTGTCGAAACGGTCGATCCAGTTCACGAACTTATTATACAACGCCTCCGCGAACCGGTCGCCGATGCGAAACGTTCGGGTCTCGACCCGATAGCGCTTCGGGGCCTCCTCCTGACATTTTGCGTACATAGCTAAGTTGTGTTCGACCGATTGACGAATCATACTGTCGGTTACCGTATCCAGATCCTTTAGCGGGGTTCCGATCGAAGGATACTCTTTTTCTAACGCTCTGTTCACTTCCTGAAATTTAGGAATACTTTTAACTTCAAGCAAGTAATACCGATCTGATGAATCCCTCACAATCCGAAGACCTAAAACTTCTATGAATTCTCGTTCGAAGAAATATTCCACGGGCGCGTTGAAATCTTCGAAAAAAAGGTTTTCGATATCGGTTTTTCCGTCCAGATTGGAAAACGGTTTGATCGAGCCGTCCGGCTGGACATTCTCCAGCCGGCTTTTGATATAGTTGTTTTCGATCCTCTTCGAAAACTGAACGGGATAATCCCGGGCCGAAACTTCCTGCAAAAACACGATTGCAAGAAAGATTGTCATTATTTTCAAAAACATTTATTTAGCAATATTATACCAACTTATAATACCATCATAATAAATGCCCTGGGTTAAACCAGGGTACTTTGCAGCCATTGCGTTATCCGCCTTACCAGGCTTTGCACTTTCTTGGTGAGTATGAGCTACCATCTGGACTCTTTTACCTTTGCGTGTAATGTTCCCGTTGTCATTGGTGATCGGTAAATAACTTTCAGTTGCCGTATTCCTGTCGTCCACGAACACCTCTTTTGTGCCGTCATAATAAATTACGATATACGCTTCCACGTAATCCGGCCGGGTCATCCAATCGGCTATGTAAGCCATCACCTCACCGAGCGTACCGAACATCTCGGTAGTGCCGGACTTGGTCAGGGCCATGTACTTATTGAACCCCAACTCCAGAAATTTACTGTTCACTTTTACCGAATGATCGGTAGAATAATTCACATAATTGTTCGCTTCGCTGAAATTCCACGAAGCAAGTTGCGGATATTTGCGGAGCAGCGCCTTCTTTTTTTCGTTCATAATCTGCGCTTTTCTTCGACACGAAGAGAACGAATGATTCCCGGAAGATACGTGACATAATTCCCTGCCGAATCCTGAACGATCTCCAGATTTGAAAAATCGACCTTGTTCATTTCATGCGCAAAAGCATTCAACGAATGTTGAAAATCGGAAGCCGCAATTACATACTCTTCCAGTTCCGGAGAAGTCGCAATGGTCTGATCTATTTTTTCCCGATCGAAATAGTCGTCTTTCTGACATCCCTGGAAAATAAAGAACATACCGGCAGCAACGAATAGAATGGTACCGACTGTTTTAAACGATAGATTTTTTTCATAGCTATTCATACATTTAAATAAAAGGTTTCATTATGTGATTTTATATGCATACACGTTCTTTCAGCCCAAGATAAATTAAAATATTATATAAAACAAATAACATCATAAAAAAATATTCATTTCTCATTTACAAAACGGACAAAACAGCGACACGTTATCTCGGCATTTAATAATAACCCGACCATCCTCCAACATCATATTGACAATCAGTTATATTCAAATTAAAATCGTAAATTTTCAGACGCCGTTTTCTTTTTTAAAAATAATTCCTACCTTTGACATATTAAAGTCGTGCCCGTGCACGGAGATTTGTTTTTAACCCAAAAAATCATAAAAGCCTGATGAAAAAACTGTTTATAGCGCTCGGAATGCTCTGTTTCTGCGCGACCGTATCCGCCCAGGGCGACTGGGAGCCCTTGTTCAACGGAAAGAACCTCAAAGGATGGAAAAAGCTGAACGGCGCGGCCGAATACCGCATCGAAGACGGCGCGATCGTCGGCGTCAGCCGGGTCAATACGCCCAATACGTTCCTTTGCACCGATAAGACATACGGAGATTTCATCCTCGAACTCAGCTTCAAGGTGGACGAAGGGCTGAACTCCGGCGTGCAGTTCCGCAGCAACTCGAAACCCGATTACCGCAACGGACAGGTGCACGGCTACCAGTACGAAATCGACCCTTCGGCGCGGGCATGGAGCGGCGGCATCTACGACGAAGGACGCCGCGGATGGCTCTACCCGATGACAAAAAACCCGTGCGCGCAAAAAGCGTTCAAACCGGGCGAGTGGAACAAACTGCGCATCGAGGCGATCGGCGACCGCATCCGCACGTGGCTGAACGGCATTCCGACGGCCGACATCCTCGACAACGCCGACGCTGCAGGTTTCATCGCCTTGCAGGTGCACGGTATCGGCGATAACGCCGCAATGGAAGGCAAAACCGTCCGCTGGAAAAACATCCGCATCTGCACGACCGATCTCGAAACCGAAAAGATGCCCGAAATCTGCTGTCTGCCGCAGATCAACTGCATCCCGAACACGATCTCCGAGCGCGAAGCGGCCCAGGGATGGACGCTGCTCTGGGACGGTAAAACCACCGACGGATGGCGCGGCGCGAAACGCGCCGACTTCCCTCCTTCGGGCTGGGAAATCCGCAACGACATGCTGTGCGTGCAGAAATCCGACGGCCGCGAATCGGCTAACGGCGGCGATATCGTCACGACGCGCAAATACAAAGACTTCGAACTGGTCGCAGACTTCGAGATCACCGAAGGGGCCAACAGCGGCATCAAATATTTCGTCGATCCGGATATGAACAAAGGCGAAGGCTCGGCCATCGGCTGCGAATTCCAAATCCTCGACGACCAGCGCCACCCGGACGCCAAACTCGGCGTAAAGGGAAATCGCAAGCTCGGTTCGCTGTACGACCTGATCCCTGCGCCGGACAACAAGCCGTTCCGTCCCGGACAGTTCAACACGGCGCGAATCGTCGTGAAGGGCAACCACGTAGAACACTGGCTCAACGACGTGAAACTGATCGAATACGATCGCAACAACCAGGAGTGGAATGCGCTGGTAGCATACAGCAAATACCGCGACTGGCCGAACTTCGGCAATTCCGAAAGCGGATATATCCTGTTGCAGGATCACGGCGACGAAGTACACTTCAAGAACATCAAGATCCGCGAGTTGAAATAACCGCAACCCGCCCTGCCCCGCTGCCTGAAAACTTCAAAACCATGAAAACACGGATCCTCTGTATAGCAGGACTGCTCGTCTTCGGATGCGGCGGCCTTCGGGCCAAAAAGCCGCAATCGCTAGACGCACGAATCGGAGTATGTTCCGACGTTCGCAACGCGCAGCGGCTCAAAGCCGCCGGAGCCGACTGCCTCGAGGCCGGCGTCTCCGCTTTCCTGGTTCCGGACAAGCCGGAAGAGGCATTCGACAAAAACCTCGCCCTGCTGCGGGAATCCGGCTCGGAGATCGTTAGCTGCAACGGTTTCCTGCCGGCTTCGATGATCGTGGTAGGCCCTTCGACCGACCACGACAAGATCCTGGCATGGGCCGAAACGACTTTTCGCAGAGCCGAACGGGCCGGTATCCGGTACATCGTTTTCGGCAGCGGAAAATCGCGCAAAGTGCCCGACGGATTCTCGCGCGAAACGGCCGAAGAACAATTCGTGCGACTATGCAAACGGCTCGGCCCGGTCGCCGCGCGCTACCGCGTGACGGTCGTAATCGAACCACTGAACAGCCGCGAAACGAACCTGATCAATTCGGTGTCGGAAGGCGCCTCGATCGTCGAACGCGTGAATCACAAAAACATCCGGCTGCTGTGCGACCTATTTCACATGACGGCCGACGGAGAGCCGCCGCAGGCCATCGTCGACGCGGGAAAGCATATCCGGCACTGCCACATCGCCGAAGCCGCCGAACGGACGGCCCCCGGCACCGACGGGGACGATTTTCGTCCCTACCTGCGCGCGCTGAAAAAAATCGGCTACAAAGGCTGCGTATCGATCGAATGCATGTGGAAAGATTTCGGAGCGCAACTGCCGACAGCTGTCGCGGAGCTCCGCAAACAAATGAACGACTTATAACTGAAACAACTAACCTAAAACGATCATGAACGAAAAAATATCCAGGCGGGAATTTCTAAAGAAAGCGGGTCTCGTATCGGCCGGAGCCGTAATGGGCAATTTCATCCTCAGTCCGAAAAGCTATGCGCGCGTCAAAGGCGCCAACGACCGCGTCAACGTGGCGGTGGTCGGTTTCTCCGACCGGTTCCGCAGTTCGCTGTTGCCCGGTTTTACGGATCACCGCGAGGAACTGAACTTCGACATGATCGGCGTGTCGGACATCTGGAGCCTGCGCCGCGATGAAGGCGTGCAGGTCGTGGGAGAGAAAATCGGGCACAAGGTCAAAGGATACCGCAACAACGAAGAGATGTACAAGGACAAGGACATCGACGCGGTAATCATCTCCACGCCGGACTTCGCGCACGCCACGCACACCGTCGAGGCGGCCGAACACGGCAAGCATATCTACGTCGAAAAACCGTTCGCCGAAACGATGGAGGACAACCGCCGCGCGAGAGCCGCCGTCGAAAAGGCGGGCGTCATATTCCAGGTCGGTTCGCAACGTCGCAGCGCGCCGAACTACCACGCGGCGAACGACTACATCCGCTCGGGCCAATTCGGCGACATCGTGATGTGCGAAATGACGTGGAACGTCAACCAGCCGGGCCGCTGGCGCCGTCCGTCGCTCGTTCCGAAGTGCAGGGAAGAAGACCTCGACTGGATTCGCTTCCTGTGCAACCGCCCGTTCGAAGCGTTCGACCCGCGCAAATACCTCGAATATCGGTTGTTCTGGCCCTATTCGTCGGGAATCCCCGGCCAGTGGATGGCGCACCAGATCGACACGGTGCACTGGTTCACCGGACTGAAACACCCGCGCAGCGTAACGGCCAACGGCGGCATCTACCTGTGGCACGACGGCCGCACGAATTTCGACACGATGACCGCCGTGATGGACTACGGTCCGGCCGACGACCCGCAGAAAGGATTCCTCGTACAATACACCTCGCGTTTTACGAACAGCGCCGGCAGCGTCAAGGAGATCTACTACTCGAACGGCGGCGAATTGAACCTCGACACCAACAAGATCACCCCGAACGGCGGTCTGACCGAAGGAGAAGCCAAAGCGATGGGTATGCATGCGAATCAGCTCGCGCCGCTCGATCTGAAATCGACGATGAAAGTGGCCACGGCCGGAGTGACCGGCGTAGACCCGATGACCTCGGTTCACGTCCGCAACTGGATGGAGTGCATCCGCAGCGGCGAAAAAACGAACGCTCCGGTCGAAGCGGCCTACGACCATTCGTCGGCCTGCATCATGGTCAATGCCGCGCTGCGCACCAAACAATACGTCACGTTCGACGAAGAGCACCAGGAAGTGCTGGCAGGCGGCAAAGTTTTTAAATTTTAATAAAAAAAGTACATTTGTAATCGGGGCCGATACAATAGGCCCCCGCTGCAATCCGAAGAAACCATGAACAACGAGAAAATAAACCGCCGGGACTTCCTGAAAGAGCTCGGATTCGTCGCGGGCACCACAGCCCTGCTCTCCTCTTTCCCGTGGCTGTCGGGAATGGCCGAGGACAAGCGGAAAGCCACGACGGGACACAAAACCCGGATCGCGGTGATCGGCACCGGCGACCGGGGACGCTACCTGCTCAATTTCCTGGTAATGAACCCGAAGGCCGAAGTCGTATGGCTGTGCGACAATTACGAGCCGTGGCTCGACCTGGGCCGTCAGATCGCGCCGAGCGCGAAAACCTGCGCGGATTACCGGCAGGTGATCGACGACCCGAACGTAGACGGCGTGGTAATCGCCACCCCGTTGCATACGCACCTCGAAATCGCCGGCGCCGCGATGGAAGCGGGCAAGCACGTTTTCTGCGAAAAATCAATGGCCCGGACGCTGCCGGACACGCTGACGATGTACCAGACCCATAAACGGACGGGGCATGTTTTTTTCGTCGACCAACAGCGGCTTTTCGACCCGGTCTACCTGAAGGCGATCGAAATGATCCGTTCGGGAATGTTCGGCGAAATACAGGGGATCAAAACGTTCTGGAACCGCAACGGCGACTGGCGCAGGCCCGTCCCGTCGCCCGAACTGGAGCGTAAAATCAACTGGCGGCACTACAAGGAATACTCCGGCGGCCTGATGACCGAACTGGGCTGCCACCAGATCCAAATGGGAACGTGGATCTGGCGCGAGCTGCCCGAACGGATCTACGGACAGGGGGGAATCACCTACTGGAAAGACGGCCGCGAAGTGGAGGACAATGTCGGCGTGATGTATACGTACAAAAACGGCAAGCGGATGTCCTTCGACTCGATCATATCAAACCAGTTCTACGGGCTCGAAGAGCAGATTATGGGCAACCTGGGAACCCTCGAACCCGAAGTCGGCAAATACTATTTCGAAAAGACGCCGCCGATGCCCGGATTCTTGCAGATGATCAACAACATCGAGAAGGATATTTTCAGCTCCGTCTCTTTCGCCGGCCCGAGCTGGGACCCCGAGATCGCCCGCAAGAACCACGGCGAATACATCATCGGCAAGAAACGCGACTTCCTGGACGGCACCGGCTTCACGGTCGATGCGTTCGTCGAAGCCGCGATCACCGGAGAACAACCGCCGATGATCGCCGAGGAGGGCTACTACGCGACCGTGCTGTCGCTGCTCGGGCTGCAAGCCATCGAAGAGAAACGGGAAATTCTGTTCCCGGAAGAGTACCGCATCGACTATCTGTAACCGCAAAAGCGACGAACTATGAAAGATATCGTAATCAAGGGGCGGCAAATCCGCCGGGAAATAATCGTATGGATCTGCTGCGTAGCCGCGCTGACGGCATGGAACGCTTATGCCATCGTCCAGTACGGAACCAGTTGGAGCGAACTTCTGTCGTTGTGGTACGTAATCTTGCCGTTGTCCGTGCTGCTTTACGCCGTGCTGATCCCGATCCGCTGGGCAGGCAGGCTCGTCCTGCGACTCGTGTGCGGGAAAGGCGGCTGCCGCAAACGTAACGAAAAAGCGAAAGCGTAACGGATGGGAGATGCGGTCAGCCATACGTTCCGGCAAATGCAGAACGGAACGGGTCTGTTCTACGGATGGTTCGAAGCGATGCACAGCCGGTTCGACCTGTTGACGGTCGGCCCGACTGAAAATGAAGCTGCAGCATTGTGCCGCGACATCGCCGCGGAGATCCGGAGGATCGAGAACCGCCTGAACCGGTTCGACGAAGCGAGCGACGTGTGGCAGATCAATCAGAACACGTTCTATGACAAATGCCCGGCCGATCCGGAGTTGCTCGGGATTTTCGCCGATGCGCTGCGTTACCGCGAAATGACCGGCGGGGCGTTCGATATTGCGATCCAAACGCCGGAATACTTGCCGGGGGAGTCTTGTTTCGCGGTCGACCCCGCCTGCGAAGCGGTCGTCAAACTGCGTCCGGACGCAATTTTCGATTTCGGGGGATACGGCAAGGGATACGCATTGCAACAGGCTCTCGGCATGTTGAAAAACGCCGGAATCACGACCGCGTTGGTCAATTTCGGCAATAGTTCGGTCTGCGGGATCGGCTGCCACCCGTCCGGCGACAGTTGGCAGGTCGGCGTAGAGAACCCGTTACGGCGCGGCGAGAACATGACCTTCTTCGGACTGAACGACCTCTGCCTCTCCTCGTCGGGCAACCTGCCGTCGAACCGCGGACATATCCGTTCGCCGCGAACCGGAAAACCGGTCACCGACAACCGGATCGTCTCGGTAGCGGCTCCGTCCGCCCTCGACAGCGAGGTGCTCTCCACCGCGTTGTTCGTCGCCGATGCCGCACAGCGGCAGACCGTCCTGCGGCATTTCGCGCTCGCGCGCGTCGCCGAGATGGATTTCACGACCGCCGGTCACACGACCCGCGAAGCGGTCTGAATTCGCCGTTCCATAATTCACACGAATTCGCGCAAGTCCCGACGGCATCGTTCCACCGGGACTTTATTTTGCTATCGAATTGAGAATCCGCCGTTTTTTCTGAAAGATCAGAAGGTTTGATCCGAAAAAAGTATGATATTTGTATAGAAACGCTATGCGGCCGCAAGGCTTCGCAAATTCAAAACTCACGAAAACTATGGAAAAAACGGATATCGGACTGATCGGCCTGGCCGTAATGGGTGAAAACCTCGCGCTGAACATGGAAAGCAAAGGATTCAGCGTGTCGGTCTACAACCGGACGGCGCCGGGCGAAAAAGGCGTCGTCGACCGTTTCGTCGCAGGACGCGGCAACGGGAAACGGTTCACGGGCACGCACTCGATTCGCGAGTTGGTCGGATCGGTCAGGCGTCCGCGCCGGATCATGATGATGGTGCGGGCCGGGGAAGCGGTCGACGAACTGATCGCGCAATTGACGCCGCTGATGGAACCGGGAGACGTAATTATCGACGGAGGCAACTCCGCCTTTCAGGATACGGCCCGGCGCGTGAAAGAGGTCGAAAACCGGGGACTGTATTTCGTCGGAGCGGGGATCTCCGGCGGGGAGGAAGGGGCCCTGCACGGCCCGTCGATCATGCCGGGAGGTACGCCGGAAGCATGGCCGCTGGTCAAAGACGTATTGCAGGGCATCGCCGCGAAGCTGGACGACGGCACCCCGTGCTGCGAATGGATCGGCAGCGGCGGAGCCGGGCACTTCGTCAAAACGGTGCATAACGGCATCGAGTACGGCGATATGCAGCTAATCGCGGAGGCTTACGCACTGCTGAAAAACAGCTTGCAGCTCGATCCCGAAACGATGCACCGCGTATTCGCCGAATGGAACCGAGGCGAACTGAACAGCTTTCTGATCGAAATCACCGCCCGGATCGTCCATTTTAAAGACCCGAAAGGAGGCTATCTGATCGACCGCATACTCGACGTGGCGGGACAGAAAGGCACCGGCAAGTGGAGCGTCGTCACGGCTGTCGACGAAAACGACCCGCTCACGCTGATTACCGAAGCGGTCTACGCGCGGCTGATCTCGTCGATGAAAGAAGCGCGGATCACGGCGAGCGGGCTCTATCCGGACGCGCGTACCGACCTCAACGCGATGACCGGCCGCGAACCGGACGACGAGAAAGCCGTCCAGGCGGAAGCGATACGCGACGCGCTGTATGCCGCCAAGCTGATCTCTTATGCGCAGGGATTCTCGCTGATGCAACGCGCTTCGGCCCATTACCGGTGGGATCTCGACTGCGGCACGATCGCCCGGATCTGGCGCAAGGGATGCATCATCCGTTCGGCGTTCCTCGAAAAGATCACCGAAGCCTACGACCGAAACCCGCTGCTCGAAAACCTGCTTTTCGACGACTTTTTCCGCGACAAAATCACCGCCGCGCTGCCCGCATGGCGCAGCGTCGTCGCAGCGGGGGCTCTCGGCGGAACGGCGCTGCCGTGCATGGGCTCGGCGCTCAGCTATTTCGACGGCCTGCGGACGGCCGACTCGCCGGCCAGCCTGATCCAGGCGCAGCGCGACTACTTCGGCGCGCACACCTTCGAACGCACCGACGCGCCGCGCGGGGAGTTTTTCCACAACGACTGGACCGGCCGGGGCGGCAAGACCTCGTCGGGCAGTTACAACGTATAGCACAAGACACTATGAAAAAAGCGGATAACCAACTACTCGTCATCTTCGGGGCATCGGGCGACCTGACCCGGCGCAAGCTGATGCCGTCGCTGTTCGAACTCTACGTGCGGGGGCTGTTGCCGAAACGGTTCGCGATCCTGGGCGCCTCGCGCAGCGAATATACCGACGACACGTTCCGGCAGCAGCAGCGCGAAGGCATCCGCCGGAGCGCCAAAGGCGCGTCGTACGACGACGGACAGATCGACGAATTTCTCCGGATGATTCATTACGTCAGTTTCGAACCGACCGAATACGCCACTTACGGCAACCTGAAAAACCGCATCGGCGAACTGCTGGAAACGCTCGGCTCGCCCGACCGGGTCGTCTATTACCTGGCCACGCCGCCGGTACTGTACGAAACGATCCCGGCCGGACTGAAAGAAGCCGGGCTGAACGTCGCCGCAACGAAAAAAGGATGGCGACGGATCGTTGTCGAAAAGCCGTTCGGCACCGACCTCGAATCGGCGCGCCGGCTCAGCGAACTGCTGCGCGGGGTATTCGAAGAAAACGGAATCTACCGGATCGACCACTATCTCGGCAAAGAGACGGTGCAAAACATCCTGGTGCTGCGTTTCTCGAACGGCATTTTCGAGCCGCTGTGGAACCGCAACTACATCGACTACGTCGAGATCAGCGCGACCGAAACCCTCGGCGTCGAAAACCGGGGCCCGTATTACGAAAGCGCCGGAGCGCTGCGCGACATGATCCAGAACCACCTGCTGCAGTTGATGGCTTTCGTCGCGATGGAGCCGCCGGCCGTTTTCGAACCGGAACCGATCCGCAACGAGATCGTCAAAGTGTTCCGCGCCATCCGCCGTTACACGCCGGCCGAAATCGGGCGCAACGTGCTGCGGGCTCAATACACCGGATGCGAAATCGACGGGCAATACGTCCCGGGATACCGCGAAGAGAAAAACGTCGCTCCGGATTCGACGACCGAGACTTTCGTGGCGATGAAACTCTTTATCGACAACTGGCGCTGGGGCGGCGTACCGTTCCTGTTCCATACCGGCAAACGGCTGTCGAAAAAACAGTCCGAAGTCGTGATCCACTTCAAATCGACGCCGACGCAACTCTTTTCGGGCCAGTGCTCCGGGCGTTCGTGCAACAAGCTCACGCTGCGTATCCAGCCCGACGAGAGCATCTCGCTGAAATTCGGACTGAAAATGCCCGGCGCGGGACTGAGCGTACGGCAGGTCAGCATGGATTTCCGCTACGACTCGCTGTCGTCGGACTACCTGCCCGACGCTTACGAACGGCTGCTGTTGGACGTGATGCTCGGCGACTCGACGCTGTACGCCCGCCGCGACTCGCTCGAAGCGAGCTGGCAGTTCATTGACCCGATCCTGCGGGCCTGGAAGCAAAACCCGCAGCGGGGCCTGCTGACCTATCCGGTGCTGACCGAAGGGCCCGACCCGCAGCAACTGCTCGAAGACGGCAACGACCGGCCGGATGAGAATTGTACCCTGGACGAATCCATTTTTCAGGAATAAACACGCTATGGAAATGCTCTCTTTCGACTGCGTGCACGACGCACTGCAGGCAATGACCGAACAACTGGCCGCAGCGGTCCGGCAAAAAACGGACGGTCCGTTCCACATCGCCCTCTCGGGCGGCGGGACGGCCAAACTGCTGTTCCGGCTCTGGGCGCAGGAATATGTACGGAAAATCGCGTGGTCACGGCTGCGCTTCTATTGGGTCGACGAACGATGCGTCCCGCCGGACGACCCGGAAAGCAATTTCAAATATGCCGACGAACTGCTGTTTCAAAAGATCGGCATCCCCGACAACCACCTGTTCCGGATACGGGGCGAAGAGGATCCCGAACAAGAAGCCCGGCGCTACGCGGCGGCCGTCCGGGCCGAACTGCCGCTACAAGACGGACTGCCGCGCTTCGATGCGGTCGTCCTCGGCATCGGCGACGACGGCCACACCGCTTCGATCTTCCCGCACACGCCCGGATTACTGACCGACCCGGCCTGTTACGCGGTATCGCGGCATCCGGTCACCGGTCAGTGGCGGATCACGATGACCGGCCCGCTGATCCTCAACGGGGCGGAACTGCTGTTTCCGGTCATCGGCCCCGGAAAGGCGGAAATCCTGCAAAAAATAGACGGCCCGCAGGGAGCGGAATATCCCGCGGGGTACATCCTCCGCCGCGCCGAACGGGCGGCGGTCTATACGAACTGTAAAATATAATCCCGCGCGCTCCGCCTTCCGGTCATCGTCGGGTATTTTTGCGTACCTTTGCGGCGACCAAACCGGAAAACGATGGAACAACCGATCATAGCACTGCAAAACGGAGTCGTCCGCGACGAAAGCCGGCGGTTCCGCACGCCCGTCAATTTCACGCTCGAAGCCGGGGAGCATATCGCCGTCATGGGGCTCAACGGCAGCGGCAAAACGATCCTAATCGAAACGCTGTTGGGCAACCTTTACCTCGCGGAAGGCAAGTTGAACTACGATTTCCGCTCGGACGACAACCGTGCGTCGCAGCACATCCGCTACATCACATTCCGCGACGCTTACGGCAGCGCCGACGGAGAATACTATTACCAGCAGCGGTGGAACGCCACCGACCGCGAAAGCGCGCCGCTGGCCTCGGAAATGTTCGACCGCGTGACCTGCGACCCGCTGGAACGCGAACGGATCTTCGACCTGCTCGGCATCCGCGGCATGTTGCAAAAACAGATCATCCTGCTGTCGAGCGGTGAACTGCGGAAATTCCAGATCGCCAAAATGCTGCTGGCCGCGCCGCGCGTACTGGTCGTCGAAAGCCCGTTCATCGGACTGGACGTCGAAGCGCGCCGGACGCTCGAAGAGCTGTTCGTCACGCTGACCCGCCGGTCGGACGTACAAATCGTGCTGTCGGTCTCGTCCCCGGCCGACATCCCGTCGTTCGTCACGCACGTCTGCACGGTGGACGGTATGCGGTGCGGCGCGAAGCAGACCCGCGAAACGTTCCTGCGCGACGAACCGTTCTCGCGACGCCGGGCCGAAATGACCGCCGCTTACGAACGGCAGCCGATCCAACTACCCCCTCCCCTCGCCGAACCGCTGCATTGCGACGAAGTGGTGCGGCTGCGCAACGTTACGATCCGCTACGGCGAACGGACGGTGCTCGACTCGGTAAACTGGACAATCCGGGGCGGCGACAAATGGACGCTGACCGGCGCCAACGGCTCCGGCAAATCGACGCTGCTGAGCCTGATCTGCGCCGACAACCCGCAATCCTACGCCCAGGACATCGTGCTGTTCGGACGGCAACGCGGATCGGGCGAAAGCATCTGGGATATCAAAAAGCACATCGGCTACGTCTCGCCGGAGATGCACCGCTCGTACATCAAGAATATCCCGGCGATCGACATCGTGGCGTCCGGATTTTTCGATTCGATCGGCCTGTACCTGACTCCGAACGACGACCAGCGGGCCGTCTGCGAAGAGTGGCTGAAGACGTTCGAAATGGGCGGACTGCGGGATAAATCGTTCGTGAAACTGTCGTCGGGCGAACAGCGACTGCTGCTGCTGGCGCGCGCCTTCGTCAAAGACCCCGACCTGCTGATCCTCGACGAACCGTTGCACGGACTCGACTGCTACAACAAGGAGCGCGCCCGCGCCGTGATCGAGGCTTTCTGCCGCCGGCCGGACAAGACGATGATCTACGTGACGCACTACGAGCGGGAGCTTCCCCGGTGCGTGGACAAAAAAATGGTGCTGCAAAAACATGCATAGCGAACCGGAAGTTCCGAACAACGATGAATACGTATAAACTATACCAGGTCGATGCATTCGCCGAAAAGTTATTCACGGGCAACCCGGCGGCCGTCTGCCCGCTGGACAGTTGGATAAGCGACGACCTCTTGCAGAAAATCGCGATGGAAAACAACCTCGCCGAAACGGCCTTTTACGTCGGCCGGGGCGACCGGTACGAAATCAGATGGTTTACGCCGAACACCGAGGTAGACCTGTGCGGTCACGCCACGTTGGCGGCGGCCCACGTCCTGTTCGAATACGAAGATCGGCGAGAAACCCCGATCCGTTTCTACTCGCCCCGGAGCGGGGAATTGCAGGTGAGCAAAAAACCGGACGGCCTGACGCTGGACTTTCCGGCCGACGAACCGCACGAAGTTCCGGTTTCGGACGAACTCCTGAACTGCTTCGATAAAAAACCGGTCGGGACCTATAAAGGAAGAACCGATTACATGCTGGTTTTCGCGAACGAAGCCGATGTCGCCAACATCGAACCGCGATTGGAATCCATCGCAAAATTGAAAGCCCGGGGGGTCATCGTTACGGCAAAAGGCGAAAAGGCGGATTTCGTATCCCGTTTTTTCGCTCCGCAATCGGGAGTCGCCGAAGATCCCGTCACCGGATCGGCGCACACGACCCTCGCCCCGTACTGGGCCGCAAAGTACGGCAAAACCGAACTGTCGGCGATACAACTGTCCGCCCGGAAAGGTTACTTACGGTGCAGAGTCCTCGGCGAAAGGGTCGAAATCAGCGGCCGGGCCGAACTCTATCTCAAAGGCGAAATCTACATCTGACGCTTCCCGGCCCGTTCCCGGCCTCTTTATCCTTCCGGTCATCCTTTGCGGATGATGCCTTTGTTTTTGCGGCCGTCGACGTAAATGTACAGCGGCTCCGTAAAACGGACATGCCGCACCAATTCGCTCTCGTAGACGGCTTGTTCGCCGTCCAACTGAGCCGCGTCGAACGCTCCGTCGCCGAGGAACGGGCTGATGGTCATGTAGCCGACGCCGAACGACGTGAGGTTCTGGAAAAAATGGGTCCCTTGACTCGGTTCGACGCGGAAATTTTCGAGCCCGCACTCGACGATCACTTTCGCTTCCGAAATCGCGGTCCACTTGACCGGAATGCCGAGCCACGGGTCGCTCGACCCCCAGCGTCCGGGACCGATCAGCACGTAGGAACGCTTTTCTGCGCGCATCCGGTTGTTCAGCGCGCCGATCTCGTCGGCGATCTGCTGCGTGCGCGCCGAATCGAACGCCTCGTTGCGAATATAAACCACGTCGCATACGTCGCCGATCGCGCCGAGCCCGAGAGCGTGTTCGGCATAGACCAGCGCGCCGTCGGGGGATACCTCCGACCAGTCGAGCGAAACGTTCGACTGCGTATCGACGATCGGACGTATCTGCAGGAAATTGAACACGCAATCCGTGCCGTACGGCACGTCCATATCGACGGCAAACTCCATTTCGATCGGGCAACGCATCTCTTTTTCGCCCATTTCGAGCAGGTCGCAGACGATCTGCGCCAGCGGGATCGTATCGTATTTCAGGATTCGCGAGAAGGTGACGATCTTGCGCCCGTCTTCGAACGTACTGTCCGTAATGCGTTGATTCTGCATATCCCAGGTCGAAGCGACATGACGCATGTTGCGAAAATGCTTCGCCTTGTTGATCTCGAAACGCTGCAGGTTCACCGCGTCGTCGATCGACGTTTTGAACTCTTCGGGCTTCAAGTTCAACGCATACATCTCGCGCTGCGTCTCGCTCAACGCCAGTTCGGGCGTCGAAAGTTGCAATACGTTTTTCGGATAACGGGGCGAAAAGCGGAGCGTCTGACCGCCGTCGACAACCAGCTTGCCGAGCCCGAACGCGAGGTTCACGATACCGTCCTGCGGCTTCTCGTCGCCGATCGGATAAAAATTCAGCGAACGGGCCACGCCGGAAATCGTCGGAAAGAAATACCCGCTGTCGGCCGTCCCGCACACCTCCTGGATCACGACGGCCATCTTCTCCTCGCTCAGCAGGTTGGCCGTCGCCTGGATATAGGCGCGGCTCGATGCGAAATAGACCGACGCATAAACGCTCTTGATCGCCTTGCCGAGCAGTCGCAGCGTCTGGTCTTCGTTGCTGGTCATCGGAATCATATAAGTCGAATAGATACCGGCAAAAGGCTGGTAGTGCGAGTCCTCCAGTTTCGAACTCGACCGCACGGCCAACGGTTTCGACGAGTGGCGGATGAAGATTCGCAGGTCGTCGACCAGCGACTCGGGCAGCCGCGAGCTGACGAATTCGGAAAGTATCTCGTCGTCGGAGATATCGGAGTTGATCACGTATTGCAGGCCGTTCTCGCGGATGAACTCGTCGAAACAGTCGGTGGCGATCACCAGCGTCCGCGGCAGGTAGATCCGCACGCCCTCGTACTTGTCGTAAAAGCGGTACTTATGCAGCATACTGTTCATAAAGGCCAGTCCGCGCGCCTTACCGCCGAGCGAACCGTTGCCGATCCGGGCGAAACCGATGTAATTGTCGTACGTGTCGGGGTCGAAACGCGCCACCACGCCGTATCCCTGCAGGATGCGGTATTCGCGGATCGCCTGCGCGATGAATTCGCGCATCCGGTCGATCGAGTCGAACGAACCGTTGTGCAGCTTGCGCACCGTCGCCGCCAACGAAAAAAGCCCGCGGGCATACATCCACTTCGACAGCCGGTTGCGTTCGCCGTGATAGAACAGCACCTCCTCGGGAATCTCCATAACCAACTGTTGCAGATCGCGCAGGTCGCGGGCGCGGCCGATCACGGTTCCCGTCTTCAAATCCTTGAACACGAAATCGCCGAACGAAAACTCCTCGCCGATGTAGTCGCTCAGTTCGATCAACAGCGTCTTCGAATACTTCGCGATAAAGCCGACGCCCAGTTCCTCGGCCGTCGCGCGCATACTCTCCTGCGACGATTGCAGCAGGAACGGCATTTGCGGATTATCTTTTTTAATCAGCTTGCAGAGGTCGATTCCCGCATCCAGCTTTTCGCTCGACGCCGGATCGTCCTTGTGAATAACGAAACCGACGTCGGAAATCACCCCCAGCAGGTTGTTCTTGTATTTTTCATACAGTTCGACCGCCTCCGCGTAGTTCGTCGCCAGCAGGATCTTCGGCCGGGCGCGCTTGCGCAGCTTTTGCTGCTGCTCGTTGAGCGCCTCCTTCGCGAATTCGCGGCTCTGCTGCAACACCAGCTTGTAGATCGTCGGCAGGTAGGTCGAATAGTACTTCACCGAGTCTTCGACCAGCAAGATCGACTGCACGCCGACCTGCAGGATGTCGTTGTCGGCGTTCATCCGGTCTTCGATCAGCTTGATGATCGTCAGGATCAGGTCGGGATTGCCGTGCCAATAGAACGTGTAATCGATGGCCGACGTGTCCTCGTTCTCGATCCGCATCCCGATATCGCGCGAAAAATTGGTCAGCAGCACGATCGGAATGTCCGGCTGCTGTTCGCGGATCAGCTTCGACAGGTGGAAAACGTCGATCTCGCCGACATTGAACATACTGATTACCAAATCGAATCCTGGATCGTCGCGCAACAATTCGAGCGCTTCGACCGACGAACTGACGCGCCGGAACGACGGCGGATTGCTCAGGTTCAGATCGATGTACTCGTTGCTGATCTGCACGTCGATCCGGCCGTCCTCCTCAAGCGTGAACGCATCGTAACTGCTTCCGATCAGCAGTACCTTGCGGATGCGCCGCCGCATCAGGTTGCCGTAGTCGATCGTCGTGTCGGCCGTGATCCGGCCGATGGTATCCTGTGTCATAATCTTATCCGAATAGTGCGAAACAAACTTACGCATTTTTTGGAACTTTTTTTACCTTTGCACAAACTATCGAACAACCCTATGGCTAACTATACGCTCGAAGAAGTCACCTCGCGGCGGGCTGCGCGTGAATTTCTCGACCTGCCCAAACGGCTTTACCGCGACGAACCGCACTGGATCTGCCCGTTGGACAGCGACATCGAAAACCGGTTCCGCCCGCAGACCAACGAATTGCTGCACGACGGCGAAGCGATCCGCTGGATCGCACTCGACGAACGGGGCCGCGCGGTCGGACGCATCGCCGCCTTCTACAACCGCGAGTTGGTCAAAGCGTCGGAATACCAGCCGACCGGCGGCTGCGGATTTTTCGAATCGATCGACGACCAACGGGTAGCCGACCTGCTTTTCGACGCGGCGCGCGACTGGCTCGCCGCTCGCGGCCTGGAGGCGATGGACGGCCCGATCAACTTCGGCGACCGCGATTCGTGGTGGGGATTGCTGGTAAAGGGATTCGAATTCACGCCGCTGTACTGCAACCCGTACAACTTCGAATACTACGTCCGCCTGTTCGAGAATTACGGCTTCCAAAACTATTTCAACCAGCACACCTACCTGCGCGAACTGGCCGAAGGCCTGTTTCCGGAAAACGTTTACGAACGGGTCAAACGGCTGAAGGAAGAGCCGCGCTACCGGTTCGAGCACATGGACAAGCGCCGGATCGAAAAATACGCCGACGACTTCCTGGAGGTTTACAACAAAGGATGGGCGGGATTCTCGGGCGTCAAACCGATCGACCGCGAACACGCTTTCGCCCTGCTGAAAAAGATGCGGCCGATCATCGACGAACACCTGATGTATTTCGCCTACTACGACGACCGGCCGATCGGCTTCTTTTTGATGATTCCCGACCTGAACGGCGTGATCGGGCCGCTGAAGGGGCGTTTCGGCCTATTGCAGAAATTCCGCTTCCTGTGGCGGTTGAAGGTGACGAAAAAAGCGACGCGCATCTTCGCCCTCATCTTCGGCGTCGTTCCCGAATTCCAGGGGAAAGGGATCGAATCGGGCATGATCTACACGTTCGAACAGGACGTGGCGAAAAAGATCAAATTCAGGTATAAAAGCCTCGAACTGGCATGGATCGGCGACTTCAACCCGGTGATGATGCGGATGGTCGAGAATTACGTCTGCGCCCAGAAGCACAAAATGCACACGACTTACCGCTACTTGTTCGACCGCACCAAAGAATTCAAACGGGCGCCGCGGATGAACCTGCGCAAACGGGAACCGGCGACGGCGGCCGAATAGCGCCCGGCCCGGCCGGTTTGGAATTCAGCCGGTAAAGCCTTACCTTTGACTTGACCAATTACCGATAACAAAAAATAAACCATGACAAAAGGAATCATACATACCGAGAAGGGGGATATGACCGTCGAGTTTTACGACAACGAAACGCCGATCGCGGTGAACAATTTCTGCAAACTGGCCGAATCGGGCTTTTACGACGGGCTGACGTTCCACCGCGTTATTCCCGATTTCGTGATCCAGGGCGGCTGTCCGCAGGGAACCGGAGCCGGCGGTCCGGGCTATACGATCAAGTGCGAGACATCGGCGGGCAAACAGTATCACGACCGGGGCGTACTGTCGATGGCGCATCGCGGCAAGGACACCGGCGGATCGCAGTTTTTCATCTGCATGAACCGCACGAATACGGCGCACCTGGACGGCGTGCACACCTGTTTCGGCCGCGTGGTCGAAGGGCTCGACGTGATCGACCAGATCCGCCAGGGCGACCTGATTCTGAACATCGAAATCTTTAAAGACCAAGCGTAATGGAATTCGAAGGAACCGTATGGCGGGTACTTCCGCTCGTCAAGGGAACGAGCGCCCGCGGCGAATGGATGAAACAAGAGGTGGTATTCGAACTGCCCGGCGAGTTCAACCGCAAACTGTGCGTCGGGTTCTGGGGCGACAAGGCGCAGGAAGCCGGCACGCTGCAACCGGGCGAATCGGTCGCCGTTTCGGCCAACGTCGAATCGCGCGAATACAACGGCCGCTGGTTTACCGAAGCGCGCGCGTGGAGAATCACCCGCAAAGCGGCCCAGCAACCGCAGCCGCAGGCTCCGGTAGCCGACGGGCTGCCGCCGATGGACGCATTCGCTTCCGACGAACCGGCCTCGACGAGTTCGTCCGCCGAAGTAGACGACCTGCCGTTCTAAACGCAACGAGGTTAGAACAGATAAAAAGCCGTTCTCCGATTGGAGAGCGGCTTTTTTGCGAAACATGCGGACCAATCCCGGAACCATTTTCTCGTCCGGCGATAACAACCGCCGTCGCACGGATACTATAAGAAATACTATTCCACCCTAAAAAACACATTTTAACATCTTTTTACGCCATAATTAATTGATTTCTCCTTGTTTTTCCATATATTGATCCAAATTATATAAAAAAGGAGGTGTATATGACATAAAACCATTATATGCAGGAACAAAGGAATATCCACTGTTATTTATTATCTAAAATTCAAATTCAAAATCAATGAATCAAAAAAAATGGCGATTAAGCTGTATAATCGCACTTATTTTTATTTGCAGTTGCCAGAGCGATCCGTATGATAATGCAGAATTTCCAAGCGCAACGAACTCTTCTTCAAAATTCTCCCCCCAAGAGGCCCGTTCCTATTTCGAACGAACCGCAGAAGATTTGCGGGCGGTCTCGTTTCGACACACGCACCCCATGCAGACAAAATCGTCGATTTGCGAACAACCGGAGTCTCAGGAGGTATTTACGCCTTTATGGAACGACCTGAGGCAAACGGACGAAAACGACCTTTGCGTCACAATGGAGATTCCGTTGGAAACGAGAGGCGGACCTTTGCTGGGCTGGTGCGAGTCGCATCTGACGGGCGATCGACCAGGCGGCGTTTCGCCGGTAGCGATCACCAGCAACCTGGTGATCAAAAAAAACATCGAAACCGACGACATTTTTTATTTTGTGGCTACCTTTATACCCGACCCGACATGCGCTCGGGAACGCAAGGGTCAAAAACATCCTTATCGGTTTATGATGGATCGGCAATACAGCGGATACGTAGTGATTTCCGACGTGACGGGCGAATATGTTACGGCTTTTTTACACCGGAACGGATCGCACTGCCAGGTACATCTCCGTATTCCCGAGTCAGAGCAACCGACGGATTCGTCCGAAGTGACCGACCGGCTGCGCCTGGCAACCCCGGGGGCGGAACTGATGACCCGGAGCGCGGACTCAGAGCAGGACGAAACGCGTTACTATTGCGCCTATTGTAACTGGCAGATCGTAAACGGCTCCTGCCCGAATCCGAACTGCAAACCGGTGGAAGTCGTAGCCTGCCCTGTCTGCCACAGTCAGGAGTGCGTCTGTTGCCCGGTCTGCAAAAGCTATCCGTGCAAATGTAACCCGAAGACGTGCACCAATGCGAATTGTCCTTACGGCGGATATTGCAACGGACTGTGCTCGACGGGCAGCGGAGGCGGCACCGGAGGGGGAGGCAGCACCGGAGGGGGTACCACCGGAGGAGGTGGAACTCCCGGAGGGAACATAACGCCGCAATCGTTCAGTTGGAAACCGGGAACTCCGTATCCGACGGTGTCAACCACCTATGTCCGGTGGAAAAATTTGTTTAATAATGCTCAGACGACTCTCGATTTTCGACTGATTTATATCAACTCGGCCATCGTAGACGATAAATTTATCATCCGCAACTTCAAATATCCCTCGAACATCGGATATGTAACAAAAGATCCATATTCGGGAAAATGGTATATAGACCTGGACGCGTCTCAGATCCCGCAGGGAACTTTTGCGGAGCAACTCATTATGGTGCATGAGTTGTATCATCTTCATCTGTATTTGAAAGCCGGTGTGACAAAACCAACTTCTTCCGACAATGATGACCATCATCGACAAATGGTCGAAGACGGAATTTATGTCGAATGGCTAAAAAAAATGTTTCCGGGGCGGCCAAATGATGAATATGATCTGATGAAATATGCAGGAACCATAAATTCTCCTATATTTCAAAATCAGCAGAAAAAGAAACAAAATAAAATAAAGAAGTTTTTTCAAAATTCAAACATCATTTACTAAATTGAATTAACATTTAATTGCAATGAGACGATTATTAATTTCAACAATTATATTCCTGGCATTTAACAACATACTATATGCCCAACCTCAACTTCGCGCAGGAGCACAAGATATGTACTTTTTCTGTTCGGCCGTAGCCGAAACAAACGACGGAATTCGAAGAGATGAAGATTTTGAAGATGATAACGATCCTCTTTATGTACACCGCCCTATCTTTTTTACGATGTACTCAAAATCGAAAGACATTTACGTTTGCTTCGATCATTACAATTACAATCCGACGGAATTGGCCAAAATTCGTTCGGTGAATCCGGCAAAAGATCAATTGGAAATTATGATTACGTCGCGTGGTATGCTGAAATTTATCTATGAACTAAAACCCATTACCTTGGAAGACAAACTGGCCTCGTTCCGTACGAAAGAAGAGGCGTGGACATGGGTGGATTCGGTCAAGGCCACCGGCAAAAGAATTTACATATTGGACTGGAACGACTCTTTTAATCAAAACGGTAACGGACAGATCAAACTGATCCAAGTAATACCAACCGCTACCAATCGGCCCCTTTACTGACAAACGGTAAATTAACTGAAAATTACCGGCGGAAAGAGTTGTACATTTCCGCCGGTTTCATTAAATTTACCTATATTGTTTCGATTATGAAACTTCTGTTATTATTCGCACTTATTTGTCCGGCCGCACTGACGGTATTCGGCGCCGAACCCCAACCGCGTGTCAAGGGCGATGCGATCTATTTCTATTGTACTTCACGCACCGATCCCGACGAAGGCGTCGAAAGAGGAGAAAATCCGGCAAACGACAATGACCCGCTTTATGTACATAGACCTATCTTTTTTCAGATGGTTTCAAAAACTAAAGATATTTATATTGATTTTGCTTTTTTCAACTACAATCCGACCGAATTAAGCAAAACCCGCCCGGTAATCCCGGCGAAAGACCAAATGGAAATCGTCACGGGACCCCGAACCATGCTGCGGTTTATCAATACGTTCAACCCGATCACGCTGGAAAACAAATTGGCATCCTTCAAAACGAAAGAAGAATCATGGGCCTGGGTGGATTCGCTTAAAGCAACCGGTAAACAGATTTACCTGATCGATTGGAATGATCCGATAAATGGTAGCGGAGGAACAGAACTCAGACTGATCCAGGTAAGGCCTACCCTTACCAACCGTCCGTCTTACTAACAAATTAAATACTAAATGATAACTATCGGCAGAAAGGTGCGATTCTTTCTGCCGATTTTCATTATATTTACAAAAACGAGCCTGTCGAATTATGAAAACATGGTTGCTATTTGTATTCGTTTGCTCAGCGGCATTCACGGCACTCGGTGTCGAACCCCAACCCCGTGTCAAAGGCGATGCGATTTATTTATACTGTTCCGCATCTACACAAGACACCCGGGAAGGCATCGAAAGATTCGAAGATGCTGAAAACGACAATGACCCGTTATTCGCGCATCGGCCGATCAGTTTCGAAATGAAATCGAAACAAAAAAACATTTACATACTCTTTTTCCATTGCAGTTTCAATCCGGCGGAACTCAGCAAAACCCGCCCGGTAGACCCCGCAAAAGATCAGATGGAAATCGTCACGGGACCCCGAACCATGTTGCGGTTTATCAATACGTTCAATCCGATCACGCTGGAAAACAAATTGGCATCCATCAAAACGAAAGAAGAATCATGGGCGTGGGCAGACTCGCTCAAAACCACCGGTAAACAGATTTACCTGATCGATTGGAATGATCCGATAAACGGTAGCGGAGGAACAGAACTCAGACTGATCCAGGTGGCACCAACAACTATCAACCGACCGCTTTTTTAGATATAAAAGCAGACTAAAAAAACCGGAGGACAGGGACATGCTTTCCGCCGGTCTGTTTTTTCAGTTTTGGGACTTTCGAAAAGAGCTAAAGCAGTTCGCCGATCAGCGTGGCCGAACTGCAATCGGTGATCCGGACGGTCGCGTATTCGCCGATCCGCCGGTCGCCGCGGTCGAAGACGACGACTTTGTTCTGCGACGTGCGGCCGAACAGCCGGTCGTCGCTGCGTTTCGAAACGCCTTCGATCAGCACTTCGAACGTGCGGCCCACGTCGCGGCGGTTGCTTTGCAGCGACAGTTCGTTCTGCAGGCCGATGATTTCGGTCAGTCGGGCCGTCTTCACGTCATCGGGCACGTCGTCGGCATAGCGGCGGGCCGCCTTGGTATTCGGGCGTTCGGAATATTTGAACATGAAGGCAAATTCGTAGCCGACTTCCCGCATCAGCGACAGCGTGTCGCGGTGATCCGCATCGGTCTCGGTGCAGAAACCGGCGATCAGATCGGTCGACAGCGCACAGTCGGGCAAGATACGCCGGATCGCGGCGATCCGGCCGAGGTACCACTCGCGGGTGTATTTTCGGTTCATCAACTCCAGCATCCGCGTGCTGCCGGACTGCGCCGGCAGGTGGATTGCGCGGCACAGGTTCTCCCGCCGCGCCATCACATGCAGCACCTCGTCGCTGAGGTCTTTCGGATGCGAAGTCGAAAACCGCACCCGCAACAGCGGATCGATCCCGGCTACCGCATCGAGCAGCGCGGCGAAGCCGGTCGAATGCCCGTCCTGTTCCCAACGGTACGAATTGACGTTCTGCCCGAGCAGCGTCACCTCGCGGTAACCGGCGTCGAACAGCTCGCGGGCTTCGCGGAGAATCGTCCGCGGATCGCGGCTGCGTTCGGCTCCGCGCGTATAGGGAACCACGCAGTACGAACACATGTTGTTGCACCCGCGCATGATCGAAATAAAAGCGCTGACGCCGTTCTTATCGAGCCGCACCGGGGCGATTTCGGCATAAGTCTCCTCCTGCGACAACAGCACGTTGACCGAACGGCTGCCGTCGCCGGCCTGCCGCAGCAGCCGAGGCAGATCGCGGTAAGAGTCCGGCCCGGCCACGATATCGACCAACTGTTCGCGCTCCATCAACTGCTCTTTCATCCGTTCGGCCATGCAGCCGATCACGCCGACGAGCAACGCTTTCTTACGCCGCTTATAAGGCTTGAACTCGCGCAAACGGCCGAGGACGCGCTGCTCGGCATTGTCGCGTACCGAACAGGTATTCACGAGGATCACGTCCGCTTCGTCGATCCGCTCGGTGTAACGGTATCCGTCGCGCTGCAGGATCGACAGCACCACTTCGCTGTCGCTGACATTCATCTGACAGCCGTAGGTTTCGATATACAGTTTACTGCCATCGCCGGACAACGGCCGCAGTTTTTTCAGATTTTCGGCATTGAAATCCATCGTTTACTCTTTTTGCGGGAAAGGCTTGAAACCGTCCCCATAAGTTTCGTCGGCATCGACAATCACGACGAACGCCGTCGGATCGATCTCGTGCACCATACTGCGCACCATCGACACCTCGCCGCGGCTCACCACCACGAAAATCACCTCCTTATCCCGCGCGGTGTACAAACCCGACGCCTTCAGGTAAGTGCCTCCGCGTCCCATTCGTTCGAGGATATATTCCCGGATCTGCTCGCGCCGGTCGGAAACGATGAACAGCAGCTTGTCGTAGCTCGCGCCGTCGAGGATATAGTCGATGACCCGCGACGAGACAAAGATAGTGACTAACGAGTAAAGCGGCAAGCGCCAGTCTCCCAAAACGATCATGCCGAACAGTACGACGCACGAATCGACGATCAGTATTCCGCGCGAAAAGCGGATGTGCGCGTAGCGCGTCAGTAACTTCGCGATGATGTCGGTGCCTCCCGACGTGGCGTGCGACTTGATGATCAGCCCGGTTCCGGCGCCGATCAGCACGCCGCCGAAGATACACGGCAGGAACATGTCCTGCGACAGATTCATGGCTCCGCCGAACAGCGTTTCGGGACTCTCGCCGAAAAGCCACGTCATCGCGTTCATCGAAAGGGGGATCAACAGCGCGGAAAAAATCGTTTTCGCCCCGAACGCCCGCCCGAATACCTTCATCCCGACCAGCAGCAGCGGGATGTCGAGCATCAGGCCGAACGTCCCGACCTGCACCGACGGAAACAGATAGTGCAGCACGATGCCGGCGCCGTACACCCCTCCCGGCACGATGCGGTACGGGTTCATAAACAACACGAACCCGGCGGACAGCACGACACTGCCGACGAACACGTAAATCCACGAAACGACGGACTGTCTCGCAAGCCATCGGTCGTATACTTTCGGAATCATAACATTCCTCCTTTTTCTATTTTCGTTCCAATAAATAACAAAAGTAATCAATTCTGTTAAAAACCAAACTCCGGATTTCGTTTATGCGTTTTATTTGCCTAATTTTGCGGCTTAACGCGAAAAATCATGGTACTCAATATAACCTTAATCGTCATTGCTTATCTGCTGGGATCCATTCCGAGCGCCGTATGGATCGGCCGCCGCTTTTACGGCATCGATGTCCGCGAACACGGCAGCCATAACGCCGGAGCGACCAACACGCTGCGCGTGCTGGGGCTGCGGGCGGCGCTTCCTGTCTTCGGGATCGACATGCTGAAAGGATTCGTCGCGGTGATGCTGTCGCACCTGACCGCTTACGAAAACGGCAGCGACGCGATGTTCGACCTGAAGATCGCGCTGGTGGCGGCAGCCGTGATCGGGCATATCCTGCCGCTGTTCGCCGGGTTTCGCGGCGGCAAGGGCGTCGCCACGCTGGCGGGAGCGGTGTTGGCCGTCTATCCGTCGGCCGTGTTGTTGTGCCTGCTGATTTTCGGGATCGTCTTCGTAACCACCCACTACGTATCGCTCGGTTCGATCAGCGCCGGGATCGCGTTCCCGATCTTCGTAATCGGCGTATTCGGCGAACGGTCGGTATCGCTGATCGTATTCAGTTGCGTCATCGCGGTGTTGCTGCTGTATACCCACCGCAGGAACATCCAGCGGCTGTTCGACCACAGCGAATCGAAGACCTATCTGTTCAAAAAAAAGGACAAAAAATAACCGCTTCCCGGAACAACCCGTTTGCAAAGGAGCCTGAAAAAGAATTTCCCAAAATTCGTTATTTTTAAGAAAACGCATCCTGCCCCCGCCGGCACAGACGATCTTACCCGACGCAGGGCAAAAACAGATCCGATATGAAAAAAGTGAAAATAACGGTGCTGAAAACCACCCTGGACGAAGAACTGGCCAAAGAGTACGGGGCCGAAGGACTGACCGCATGCCCGATGCTGAAACAGGGACAAACGTTTTATGCGGATTACGCCCGCCCCGAAGGATTCTGCGACGAAGCGTGGAAAGCGATCTACCAATACGCGTTCGCCCTGGCCCACGGAGCGGGAAACGGTCTTTTCTATTACGGCGACTGGATCCGGAAACCGGGAATGGCGATCTGCAGTTGCAACGACGGACTGCGTCCCGTGATTTTCAAGCTGGAAGCGACCGACGAAGAATCGACGATCGACTACACTCCGGTGCGGTAATTCGGCCCCGGCCGGAAACGCCGGAAGCGGAAAACCGTTCCCGCGCTTCCGAAACCGGCACTCACTCCGGCACGCCCACGGCGCATACCGGAGTTTGCTCCGCCCGCCGCGACAGGAACGTCGGATACCCATAAAAAAACGGACGGCAGCCCCGCGAGGCCTGCCGTCCGTTTTTAAAACCCGGTCGTCAGATCCGGTCGAAACGCGTGTATTGGGCCAACGCCGCCGGGATACGAATATTCTCCGGAGTCTGGTTGTTCTCCAGCAACGCCGCCAGGATACGCGGCAGAGCCAGCGAACTGCCGTTCAGCGTATGGGCCAACTGCGTTTTCTTATGAGCATCGCGGTAGCGCAGCTTCAACCGGTTTGCCTGGAACGACTCGAAATTCGATACGGACGACACCTCGAGCCAACGTCCCTGCGCCGCCGAATAGACTTCGAAATCATACGTAATCGCCGACGTGAAACTCATGTCGCCGCCGCAAAGTCGCAGAATCCGGTACGGCAGTTCCAGTTTTTGGACAATGCTTTCCACATGCGCGATCATCCCGTCCAGCGCCTCGTAAGAGCGGTCGGGATGCGCCAGTTGGACGATCTCCACCTTATCGAACTGGTGCAGCCGGTTCAATCCGCGCACATCCTTGCCGTAGGAGCCCGCTTCCCGGCGGAAACAGGGCGTATAAGCGGTCATCTTGATCGGAAAATCGGATTCGTCGAGGATTACGTCGCGGTAGATGTTCGTCACGGGCACTTCGGCCGTCGGGATCAGGTAGTAATTGTCGAGCGTCACATGGTACATCTGCCCCTCTTTGTCGGGCAACTGCCCGGTACCGAAGCCCGACGCCTCGTTGACCATCAGCGGCGGCATGATCTCGGTATAACCGGCAGCCGTATTGCAGTCGAGGAAAAACGCGATCAACGCGCGCTGCAGCGCAGCGCCCTTGCCTTTATAAACGGGAAAACCGGCCCCGGTCAGCTTGACACCCAGTTCGAAATCGATCAGGTCGTATTTGCGGGCCAATTCCCAGTGCGGCAACGCTCCTTCCGGAAGCGCGGGATTCGTCCCGCCCATACGCACCACCACGTTATCGGCCGCCGTCTTGCCGCGCGGCACGTCCTTGTTCGGGAAATTCGGCAACGTCACGATCACGGCGTTCAGCTCTTCGCCTACGGCCCGCAACCGCTCCTCCATGCTCCGCGAGCGTTCCTTCAACTGAACCGTTTTCGCCTTAGCGGCTTCGGCCTCCTCCTTTTTGCCCTGTTTGAACAGCATACCCACTTCCTTGGCGATGGCATTTTGCTGCGCCAGGCATGCATCCAATTGAGCCTGAATAGATTTACGTTCATCGTCCAGCGCTTCGATCTTCTCGACGGCCTCTGTGGCATCCACCCCCTTGACGGCCAAACGTTCCAGCGTAAACGCCTTGTCTTCCCTGATTTGCTTAAGTGTCAGCATTTGGTTTCGATCTTTTTAAATTTTTGTATACTGCTTTCGTTCGTTTTTACGTAATATCAGTGAGGCAAAGATACTATTTTTTCGTACCTTTGTAACCTGTGAATTCATAATTTATGGACATCCGGAAAAACATATCGCCGCTGGTCGTACTGCTGTTTTGCCTGTTAAGCGCATGCGTAGGAACCGGAGGAGCGAAAGCCGACGGCGTTTCTGAAAAGAAACGGGAACAGACGGAAAAGAAAAAAGCCGGCCTGATACGCAGCGTATCGCCGCTGTACGGCACCTACGTCACGCAGGGGGAATCGCAGCGGATCGTAGCGGAACTCGGCGCGGAAGTCGATAGCGTCGTTTTGTCGATCGGCGGCAGCCGCGTGACGGCGCTCGACACGGCGGGTTACGTGTATGCCACCGACGGGAAACACCCCACCGGACGGATCGTTTACCGAATCACCGCCTACCGCGACGGCGACAGCGACAGCCGCACCGGCGAATTTACCATCCTGGCCGCAAAAGCGCCCATACTGTACGGACACAAGGTGCTCAGGCAATATCCGCACAACGCCGACTCGTATACGCAGGGCCTGCTGTGGCACAACGGCTCGCTGTACGAAAGCACCGGCCTCGAGGGACGTTCGTCGGTACGCAGGGTCGAACTCGCCACCGGCAGGCCGGTCGTCACCAAAAAACTGGACGACAACCTGTTCGGCGAAGGCCTCGCGCTGCTGGACGGCAAGCTGTACCAACTGACCTGGCAAAACAACAAGGCGTTCGTCTACGATCTGGAAACGTTCGACAAAGTCGGCGAATTCGATTACAGCGGCGAAGGCTGGGGACTGACCACCGACGGGAAGCACCTGTATATGAGCGACGGCAGCGAAAAAATTTATGTCCTCGACCCGGAAACTTTCCGGCGGATACGCACGATCGAAGTCTATACCGACCAGAGCAAGGTAGCCTACGTCAACGAGATGGAGTGGATCAAAGGCGAAATCTGGGCCAACGTCTACATGACCGACACCATCATCCGGATCGACCCGCAGACCGGCGCGGTGACCGGAGCGATCGACATGAGCGGACTGCTCTCCGAAGCGGACGTCACGCCGGCGACCGACGTGCTGAATGGCATCGCCTACGACGCCAGAACGGGCCGGATTTTCGTCACCGGCAAAAACTGGAACAAACTATTCGAAATTTCGGTCCATCCGAAGTAGGGCCGACTCCACAATTTACGTATGCTGAAATTTTCGATACACGACCAGAGCGCGCGCCGAATCCTGATCCTCGACGGCGGACTCGGAACGATGATACAGGGCTACGGCCTGAGCGAAGAGGATTACCGCGGAACGCGTTTTGCAGATTGGAAAATCCTGCTGAAAGGGTGCAACGACCTGCTCGTGCTGACCCGTCCGCAAGTGATCGCCGAAATCCACGAAGCCTATCTCAAAGCGGGAGCCGACATCATCTCGACCGACACGTTCAACGCCAGCGCGGTATCGATGGCCGATTACGGGCTCGAGGCGTATGTTTATGAGATGAACCGGGCGGCGGCGGCGCTGGCCCGCAAAGTCGCCGACGGCTATACGCTCCGCAATCCATCGAAACCGCGCTTCGTAGCCGGTTCGATCGGCCCGACCAATCGCACGGCGTCGATCTCGCCGGACGTCAACAATCCGGGTTACCGGGCGGTGACGTTCGACGACCTTCGGGCATCCTATGCCGAACAGGTGCGCGGTCTGCTGGACGGCGGAGCGGACGTGCTGCTGATCGAGACGATCTTCGACACGCTGAACGCGAAAGCCGCGCTGTTCGCCATCGAGGAGACTTTCGCCGAACGCGGAAGACGGATTCCGGTGATGGTCTCCGGAACCATCACCGACGCCAGCGGACGGACGCTGTCCGGGCAAACGATCGAGGCTTTCTACGCTTCGATCGCCCATGCGAATCCTTTTTCGGTAGGACTGAACTGCGGCTACGGCGCCGAACTGATGCTGCCTTACATCGAACGGCTGGCGGCGGTCGCCGGGTGCGCCGTATCGTCGCACCCGAACGCCGGACTGCCGAACGGCTTCGGCGGTTACGACGAAACGCCCGAAATGATGGCGGCAACGATCGGAACCTACCTGGACAAAGGCCTGCTGAACATCGTCGGCGGATGCTGCGGCACGACGCCGGAACACATCGCCGCCATCGCGCAAGTCGCATCGAAATACACGCCGCGCGCAATCCCGGAACCGGAGCACGTAACTACGCTCAGCGGACTGGAAACGCTGCGGATCACGCCCGAAGCTAACTTCGTCAACGTCGGCGAACGGACGAACGTGGCCGGATCGGCCAAATTCGCCGGCTTGATCCGTGAAAAAAAATACGAAGAAGCGCTGTCCGTAGCGCGGCAGCAAGTCGAAGGCGGCGCTCAGATCGTCGATATCTGCATGGACGACGGGCTGATCGACGGCCCGACGGCGATGCGCGACTTCCTGAACCTCGTGATGTCCGAACCGGACATCGCACGGGTCCCGGTCATGATCGACTCGTCGAAATGGGAAGTGCTCGAAACGGGGCTCAAATGCGTGCAGGGTAAATCGGTAGTCAACTCGATCTCGTTGAAAGAAGGCGAGCGGGAGTTCCTGCACCGGGCCGGACTGATCCGCCGTTACGGAGCGGCGGCCGTCGTAATGCTGTTCGACGAACAGGGTCAGGCCGATACTTTCGAACGGAAAATCGCGGTCGCCGGCCGCGCCTACGAATTGCTGACCGAAAACGGCTTCCCGGCCGAAGACATCATCTTCGATCCCAACGTGCTGTCGGTAGCCACCGGTATCGAAGAACACGACGGCTACGGCATCGACTTCATCCGCGCCTGCGGCTGGATCAAGGCCAACTGTCCGTATGCGAAGGTCAGCGGCGGGGTCAGCAACCTGTCGTTCTCGTTCCGAGGCAACAACAAGGTGCGCGAGGCGATGCATTCGGTATTCCTGTACCATGCGATCGCCGAAGGGATGGACATGGGCATCGTCAACCCGTCGATGCTGCAGGTGTACAGCGAAATTCCTTCCGAATTGCTGGAACTATGCGAAAACGTCGTGCTGAACCGGCGTCCCGACGCGACCGAACGGCTGACCGCATACGCACAGCAACTCAAGGATAAAAGCGGCACCGTGTCCGACGATACGCAACGGCTACAGTGGCGCAAAGGGAGTGTCGACGAACGGCTGGCGCACGCCATGCTGAAAGGAATCACCGATTTTATCGACGAAGACACCGAAGAAGCCTACCGGTCGCTGGGCAATGCGCTGGCCGTGATCGAAGGGCCGCTGATGAACGGCATGAACCGGGTCGGCGAATTGTTCGGCAGCGGAAAGATGTTCCTGCCGCAGGTGGTCAAGAGCGCCCGCGTGATGAAACGCGCCGTCGCGGTGCTGACTCCCTACATCGAACAGGAGCGCAGCGAAGGACGCGCCGCATCGGCCGGGAGGATCGTCGTGGCGACGGTCAAGGGCGACGTGCACGACATCGGCAAAAACATCGTCTCGGTGGTGCTGGCCTGCAACGGCTATCAGATCGAAGACCTCGGCGTGATGGTCGAGACGGGACGGATCGCCGACGCCGCCTCGAAATGGCAGGCCGACGTGATCGGACTCAGCGGACTGATTACCCCGTCGCTCGAGGAGATGGCCAAAGTAATCGTCTCGGTCGAACAGATGGGCCTGAAGATCCCGATTCTGATCGGCGGCGCCACCACGTCGGACATGCACACGGCGGTCAAACTGGCCCCGCTGTACAGCGGCCCGGTGATCCACGTCAAAGACGCGTCGGAAGACGTGCGGATACTCGGCGAACTGAATTCGGCGCACCGCGAAGACTTTTTGCGGAACCTGCGGACAGAGCAGCAGCGGCTGCGCGAAGAGTTCGTCCGCAAAGAGAGCGGCAAAACCTACCGCACGCTCGCCGAAGCCCGCGCCCGCGCACTGAGAATCGACACGAGCCGGATCGCGCGGCCCGCGCGCACGGGACGTTTCGTTTTCGCGGACTACCCGTTGGACGAAATCGCGAAACTGATCAACTGGAGTTACTTTTTTGCCGGCTGGGGACTGGCCGGACGCTACCCCGCCCTGCTGGACGACCCGATCAAAGGCGAAGAAGCCCGCAAACTGTTCGCTGACGCGCAGGAGCTATTGCAGCAAATCATCGACAACAAATGGCTGAGGACCAACGGCGTCGTCGGAATTTACCCGGCGACCGGCGACGGCGACGACATCGTGCTGTACGCAGACGACAGCCGGCGGCAGGAACTCCTGCGGCTGCCGCAGTTGCGCAACCAACAACCCGACGACGAAACGAACCTGTCGCTGGCCGACTTCGTCGCTCCGGCAGGCAGCGGAATAGCAGACTACGTCGGCGCGTTCGCCGTAACGGCGGGCATCGGCCTGAACGAACTGGCCGAACGTTTCCGCCGCGACAACGACGACTACCGCGCCATCATGACCAAGTTGCTCGGCGACCGGCTGGCCGAAGCCTTCGCCGAAACGTTGCACCGGCGGGTGCGCACCGAACTGTGGGGATACGAAAAACCGGACGCATTCACGCCGAAAGAGCTGTTCGCCGGACGGTACCGGGGTATCCGCCCGGCATTCGGCTACCCCTCGTGCCCGGATCACTCGATGAAAGAGGACATCTTCCGGCTGATGCGGGTGACCGAAGCGACCGGCATCGCGCTGACCGAATCGTACATGATGACGCCCGGCGAATCGACCTGCGGCCTGATCTTCGGCTGCGAGGAGGCCCGTAACTTCTCGATAGACAAGATAGACGGCGAACAACTCGCCGATTACGCGGCAAGGAGGAACGTCGATCCGGAAAAACTGAAAACAATCATGCCGCAGCACCTGCGGTAGCGCCATAGCGAAATTAAAAACCTATTTCATGCACATTACCGACATCATACGAAAAGCCGGCGCGGAAGGCAAACCCCGTTTCTCGTTCGAACTGCTGCCGCCGCTCAAAGGCGACGGAACACAGCGCACGTTCGAAGCGATCGACCCGCTTATGGAATTCTCCCCGATCTTCTGTAGCGTCACCTACCACCGCGAGGACGTCAAATACGTCGAAAAAGAAAACGGTCTGCTCGAACGGCACACGGTACGCCGGCGGCCGGGGACGGTCGGCATTTCGGCGGCCATCATGCAGCGGTACGGCCTGACCGTCATCCCGCACCTGATCTGCGGCGGCCAGTCGCGCTACGACATCGAAGACGCCCTGATCGACCTGGACTTCCTGGGAATACAAAACGTGCTGGCGCTCCGCGGAGACAATCTGAAAGGAGAACACACGTTCCGCAACCACCCGGACGGACACCTGCACGCGTCGGAGCTGGTCGAGCAGATCGAACGGATGAACCGAGGCGTTTTCATCGACGGCGAGGTCGAACAGTGCCACAACACGAATTTCTGCATCGGCGTGGCCGGTTACCCCGAGAAACACGCCGAAGCCCCGAACAAAGCCGAAGACCTGCGCCGGCTGAAAGAGAAAGTAGACGCCGGCGCCGCGTACATCATCACGCAGATGAGTTTCGACAGCGCGAAAATCCTGTCGTTCATCGACGACTGCCGCGCGGCCGGAATCGACGTGCCGATCGTTCCGGGCATCAAGCCGTTCTCGACGAAAGCCCAGCTCACGATGCTGCCTCAGATTTTCCATGTCGACCTGCCCGAAGCGTTGGTCGAAACGGTGAAGCGGTGTAACAACAACGCCGAAGTGCGCGAAGCGGGCGTCGAATGGGCCATTGCACAGGGACGCGAGCTGATCGCGGCCGGAATTCCCGTCCTGCATTTTTACACGATGGGAAAGACCGACAACATGGTCAAGATCGCCCGCGCGTTATTCTAAAAACCGAGAACCTATGGACTACGAATCGATTAAAAAACACGCGAAGGCCGTTTCCGAACAGGTATTGACCGTCCGCAGGACGATCCACTCCCGGCCGGAGCTGTCGTTCGAAGAGCACGAAACGGCGGATTACATCGCCGCACAGCTTACCGAAGCGGGAATCCTGTTCCGCAGGATCGCCGGAACGGGTATCCTGGCGCGCATCGAAGGGCACGGCGACCTGCAACGCTGCGTGGTGCTCAGGGCCGACACGGACGCGCTGCCGATCTGGGAGGAAACCGGACTCGAATGCGCCTCCCGGCACGACGGAGTGATGCACGCCTGCGGGCACGACATGCACACCGCCTGCCTGCTCGGCGCGCTGCTCGTGCTGAACCGGCACAAATCGGAGATCGCCGGAACCGTGTTCGGGCTGTTCCAGCCCGGCGAAGAGGTTTGCCCCGGAGGCGCGTCGATGGTCATGGCAGAAGACCCGTTCCGCGATTACCGGGTGGTCGCATTCGTCGGGGAGCACGTCGCCCCGGAAATGGCAGTGGGAAACCTCGGTTTCCGCAGCGGAAAGTACATGGCTTCGAGCGACGAATTGTGGATAGAAGTACACGGCACCGGCGGCCACGGCGCCCTGCCGCACACGATGACCGATCCGGTCGTAGCCGCCGCCGCGCTGATCACGTCGCTGCAACAGGTGGTCAGCCGCAACAACAACGCCACGATCCCGACCGTGCTGTCGATCGGGCGGGTCATCGCCAACGGAGCGACCAACGTCATTCCGCCGGTCGTACAAGTCGCCGGGACGCTGCGCACGATGGACGAACGGTGGCGCGCGCAGGCCAAACGGCGCATTCACGAGATCGCCGCCGGAGTCGCCGCGGCCCATTGCGTTACGGCCGAAGTGAAAATCCCGGAAGGATATCCGTGCGTGGTCAACGATCCGGCGCTGACCGTCCGCGCCCGCAGCATCGCCGCCAAACTCTGGGGCAAGGAGCACGTCGAAGAGCTCGACCTGCGGATGACCGCCGAAGATTTCGGCACCTACACGGAACGCTACCCCAGCCTCTTTTTCAGGCTCGGCACCGCGCGTAAAAACGGCGAATGCGGCGGCGCGTTGCACACCGCTACGTTCAACCCGGACGAACAAGCGCTGGATTACGGCGTGGTCACGATGGCCGTATTCGCCCTGGAGTTTCTGCAATAATCCGCCAAATTTATTCGTTGTTAACTTGACTCGTATATAGAATAATTATACATTTGCGTCGTGGAACTCTTAAAACAAACAGAAAATGGCTTACAAAATCAGTAAAGACACATGCACCGCTTGCGGTACCTGCATCGACGAATGCCCGGTGGGAGCTATCTCCGCAGGGGATGTCTATGTAATCGATCCCGAGTCCTGCACCGAGTGCGGTACCTGCGCCGACGTTTGCCCGACCGAATCCATTTCGCTGGAATAATACGGCCACGCAACGTGGGAAAATAGAACCGCTTTCTCTTCGGAGAAGCGGTTTTCCTATTTAAAAAACGATGGACAACGAAAAAATATACCGCAAGGCGCTCGCCCTCGAACCGCTGACCGCCGGCGAGGCGATGCGGCTGTACGACACCGCCCCGACCGGCGAGTTGACGTTACTCGCATGGGAACTGCGCCAAAAGCAGGTTCCGGGCGACGTGGTAACGTGGCAAATCGACCGCAATGTCAACATCACGAACGTCTGCATTTCGGGTTGTAAATTCTGCAATTTTCACTGCAAGCCGCACCAGACCGAACGGGCCTACGTCACCACGATCGAACAGTATGCCCAAAAAATCGAGGAAACCCTCGCGCTGGGCGGCGACCAACTGTTGTTGCAGGGCGGCCTGCACCCGAAACTGGGGATCGATTTTTACGAAAACCTGTTCCGGGAGCTGAAAACGCGCTATCCGCAGATCCGACTGCATGCGCTCGGCGCGCCCGAAGTATTCCACATCGCCCGGATCAGCGGGCTGGACACGGAAACGACGCTGCGACGGCTGGTCGACGCGGGACTCGACTCGCTGCCCGGAGCCGGAGCCGAAATCCTCGACAACGGGGTGCGGCGGACTATCTCGCCCGGCAAGCCGAACGCCGACCAATGGCTCGACGTCATGCGCACCGCGCACCGCCTCGGCCTGGCGACCTCGGCAACGATGATGTACGGGCACGTAGAAACGCCGCGGCAACGCATCGAACACCTGATCCGAATCCGCGACCTGCAGGCCGAATGTCCGGCCGGAAACTACGGATTCATCGCCTTCATCCCGTGGATCTTCCGCGCGAGCGGAACGCAGCTCGAACGCGAGGGCGTAAGCGCCCGGTTCGTTCCGCTCGAATACCTACGGATCATCGCGATCAGCCGCATCGTCCTGCACAACATCCGCAATATACAGGCTTCGTGGCTGACGGTCGGCAAAGCGACCGCGCAAATGGCGCTGCACGGCGGCGCCAACGATATGGGATCGATCATGATCGAAGAAAACGTCGTCTCGTCGGCCGGCGCGCACAATCGTTTCGACGCGCAGGGTATCCGGCAGGCGATCCGAGAGGCGGGCTTCGTGCCGCGCCTGCGCAACCAGTTATACGAATTCCGGGACGAACCGTCCGCATAGGAACACCCGGAACGGGCCAAGTTATTCTGTACACGGGACTTTTCCGAAACATTCCGACAATCCCGCCGCGATTTAGCACAATATTTGCACGAACCGTTTCCAAACCGTCATTAATCACTAAAACGCAAAACGATGAAACAGGTAAGTGCAGAGGTGCTAAACCTCGATGTTCAGAAACTGATCGAAATGCTTAACGCCGCCCTGTGCGAAGAGTGGCTGGCCTACTACCAATATTGGGTAGGCGCGCGCGTCACGGAAGGCCCGATGCGCAGCGAAATCGAATCGGAAATGCTCAAGCATGCCGACGAAGAACTGTCGCACGCCGTCAAACTGATCGATCGGATCATCCAGCTCGGCGGCACGCCCGTGCTCAGTCCCGACCAATGGATGAAAATGGCCCGGTGCAAATACGAAGCGCCGACCGACCCGTACATCGAAACCGTTCTCGAACAGAATCTGCGCGGCGAACGCTGTGCAATCAAGCGCTACCAGGACATCGCCGACTTTACGAGCGGGATCGACTATACAACCGCCAAAATGGCCGTCGAAATCCTCGAAGACGAACTGGAACACGAGCAAGACATCATCTCGTTCCAGCGCGACATCACTTCGCTGAAAAAGACGCTCGACAAAATGATGAAATAAAACAACCCGGTTACGGACATAAGAGGGAATCCCGCTATTTGCGGGATTCCCTCTTATGTTGCCGAAACTGCGGCGCGGCCCGGAAAAATTTCCTAAATTTGTCCGTACTTCAAAAAAAACGGAACGTCATGAAATACCTGTTTCTTCACTATCCAAAGTGCGGCACCTGCATCAAAGCCGCCAAATGGCTGCGGGCGAACGGCATCGACGTCGAAGCGCGCGACATCACGCTGCAAAACCCGACCGCGCAGGAACTCTCCGCATGGATTCCCGCCAGCGGACTGCCGATCCGGAAATTCTTCAACACCAGCGGGCTGAAATACAGGGAACTGAACCTGAAAGAAAAAATGGAAACAGCAACCCGCGAAGAGTTGCTGTCCGTACTCGCCTCCGACGGCAAGCTGGTCAAACGCCCGTTGTTGGTCGCCGCAGACTTCGTGCTGGTCGGCTTCGACGAAACCGCATGGCGGCAACGGCTGGCGGTACGCTAAAAACCTTCAGGCTGATTAGTTGATCTTCTTTCGGTCGGCTTCGGTCTCTTCGGGCTCCATCTCTATCTGCAAAGCGATCATCTTGATGACCGCAGCGGCGGCTTCGTCCCCCTTGTTGCCGTACTTTCCACCGGCACGGTCGATGGCCTGCTGCAAATTCTCAGTCGTCAGCACCCCGAAGGCCACCGGCATGTTCCACGACAGCATCAACTGCGTAACGCCCTGCGTAACGCCCTGGCACACATAATCGAAATGCCGCGTCTCGCCCTGGATCACGCAGCCCAGCACGATCACGCCGTCCACATCGGTGTACTCGGCGAAAAACTGCGCTCCGAGGGAAAGTTCGAACGTCCCGGGGACGCGTTTCACTTCGATATTCTGTTCGTCGCACCCGGCGTTTTTCAACGTACGCACCGCTCCTTCGAGCAACGCGCCGGTGATCTGCTCGTTCCACTCCGACACCACGATGCCGATCCTCATATCCGCCGCCGAGGGCAGTTCCGTTCCTATTTCCGACAAATTTTTATGAATCGTCGCCATATCTTTTATTTATAGTTTAAGTCAAAAAAGGTTGCCGTACAACACAGCAACCTTTCGGTTTATGGATTCCGTAAACGGTTACTGCTGCTGAATTCGCCCGATGTATTTCTGAATATCGCGGGCCTCCATGCTGGTCGGATAATCGACCTCGACCGCCTCGTACGCCGCGAGCGCCTTGGCATTGTCGCCGAGCTTTTCGTACACTTCGCCGGCTTTTTTCAGGTAGTAAGGCGCCGTAAGCGGATCGCTGCTCGTGGCGACGGCTTTTTCATACGACTTGGCAGCCTCGGCGTAATCGCCCATCTGGACATAAACGTCGCCCCGCAGTCCGTAGTTCTGCGCGGCCAGCAAAGCGGACGGCACGTCGTCGGTCGAGCCTTTGTACTGAGTCAGGTAGTCCAGCGCTTCCTGGTACTGTCCCAGGCGCAGGTAGCAGATTCCGGCGTAATGCCTGGCTACGTTGCCCGTTCCGGTCGAACCGTATTTTTCGATCACCTGCAGGAAACCGGCGAAATTACCGTCCCCGTTCAGCGCCAGTTTGAACGAATCCTGGGCGAACTGCTGCTCGGCGGCGAACATCATCGCCGAAGCCTTCTCCATCCGAGGAACGGCGACCAGGTATTTATATCCGAAGAAACCTCCCACCACGATGATAACGACTCCCAAAGCGGTCAGCAGCGACCGGCTGTTTCGCATGATAAAAGCCTCGACGCGACCGATCGCCGATGCGATGGCTACCTCGGGATCTTTTTCGGCCTGCGGTTTGTTTTGTACCATAATCGATTCAAAAATTAAAATTTACATACTTACGAAATGCAAAAGTAACCTTTTTTAGGGAAATTAAAACTATTTCAGCATCTTTTTTATCTTTGCCCGCCTCCGGAGCGACGCCCGCAAAATCCTTCCGTCGGCATCCGGGAAGCAAAAAACCGCGCGCCGCGGAATATTCCCGAAAATTAAGTATCTTTGGGAACGTAAAAACAACCTTATGCACCTCCACAAACTGTCGCTGATCGACTTCAAGAACATTGCGGAAGCCCATATCGAGCTTTCGCCGCAGATCAACTGTCTGGTAGGCGACAACGGAACCGGCAAAACCAACCTGCTCGACGCCGTACATTACCTGTCGGTCGGTAAAAGCGGATTCAATTTTGCCGATTCGCAGTGCATACGCCACGGTGCGGACGCATTTTTGATCGACGGCGTTTACCGGACGTCCGAAGATCGCAGCGAGCACATCGTTTGCTCGTACAAAAAAAATTCTCAGAAAAAGTTGTGCCGCGGCGGGAAGGAGTACGAAAAGCTGTCCGATCACTTCGGACTGATCCCGCTGGTGATGGTCACCCCGTCGGACACCGCGCTGATCAACGAATCGGGCGAGGAGCGGCGCAGGTACATGAACAGTCTCATTTCGCAGCTCGACCGGAAATACCTCGCGACATTGGTGCGGTACAACCACCTGCTCGCCGAACGGAACAAACTGCTCAAGGCGCAGCAAACGCCGAACTTTTCCGAAATAATGGAAGTGATCGATCTACAGATGGCGGCTCTCGGAACGGATATCAACGCAAGGCGCAAACAACTGATTGACGAACTGGCGCCGCACGTAGCGCGATATTACGCCGCACTGTCCGGCGACCGAGAACAAATCAAACTGAAATACCGGTCGGAACTGAACCAACTGCCGTTCGATGAAATCTTGCGCGATGCGCAGCCACAAGACCGGGCGAACCAATACACTACGCGCGGCGTGCACCGTGACGACCTACGTATGACCCTCGGCGACTATACGTTGCGCAAATACGGTTCCCAGGGACAACAGAAGTCGTTTCTCATCGCGCTGAAGTTGGCCCAGTTCGATCTGATAGCCGGCCACAGTCCGGTTCGGCCGATCCTGCTGCTGGACGACATCTTCGACAAGCTCGACATGCAGCGCGTCGAACAGTTGATCCGCATCGTGACCAGCGAACGTTTCGGTCAGATCTTCATTACCGACTGCAACAAAGTCCGGCTCGAAAACGTACTGCACAGCAACGGATGCCGGTACACCCTGTTCAACGTAACCGACGGCGAAATCCGAACGGCATGAGAAGACGCGACCCGATCCGGATAGGCGATGCGCTGAACGATTTTTTCACGTCCACGCCGACGATCGCCCGCAAAATAGCCGAAGCGCGGATTCCGGACGTGTGGCCGCGCGTGGTCGGAGACATCGTCGCATCGTATACCGTCCGGCTCGAGATCAAGACGGGCGGACGGTTGTTCGTCTACCTCAGTTCGTCAGTCGTCCGCAACGAGATCTTCATGCAGCGCGCGGCGCTCAAAGAGGCGATCAACCGGGCCGTCGGCAGCGACATCCTGACGACGATCATCGTCAAATAGCCGCCGCGAAATTCCGCCGCCCCTTTTCAAAGAAACCGATAAAAAACCGGGAAGCGTTTACACGCTTCCCGGATCTCTCTGCTCGGAGCGAAAAATTATTTCGTAGCCGAATCCGCAGGAATCACGTCGATCAGATCGACTTCATAGTACAATGCCGAGTTGGCGGGAATCATCTGACCGCGGCCCTGTTTGCCGTAAGCCAGTTCGGACGGCAGCCACAGTTTGATTTTGCCGCCTTTGCCTACCAACTGCATACCTTCGGCCCAACCCGGGATTACGCCCTTCAACGTAATGTTGGCGGTATCCTTGCTGTCATAGGTATTCTGCAGATCCTTTCCTTTGCGGTCGGTCATCTTGTAGAGTACGCGTACGGTCGAAGCCGAATCGGGTTTCACGCTCTCGTCACCCATTTCAACGATCTCGTACAGCAGGCCCGAAGCGGTCTTCTTCACGTTGCTTCCTTTTTCGGCTTCGGCGATGAATTCCGCGCTGGCGATACTGTCTTTACGGGGTTTAACCACCGTGTAGTATTCGCGCATAAAGTTATAGGCGGCCTCCTTGCTCATCACGGAAGTATCGCTCTTGGCAACGTCCTGCATCGCTTTTGCGATCACCGCCAGATTCAGGTTGGCGTCCAACATCGTATCCATGTTCTGGATATAGCTGCCCATATCCAGGCCCATAGCATAGGCCAGCGAATCTTCGGTCGATTTGAGGCTGCCTCCGCCGGTCGAGGTGCAGGCGCCGAGGAAAAGGGCGGCTACACCGCTTAAAATAACAACTTTTTTCATTTTTTTAGAACTATAAATTAATAATCAGAATCGTCTTCAAAACCGTGCCACGTTTTCAGTAGCCGTATACGAGTCGCAAACTTAAACAAATTCAGCGAATAATGCACCATTTTCGCCGCATTTTCGGGCAAATATTTTCAATCTTCCGGATTTTCCTTCCGTTTCACCATCGTGCGGGTAAAAACGAACCCGACGATCACGGCGGCCAGCGACGCCACCAGAATCGCGATTTTGCCGTTACTCACCGTCGCCGGATCGGCAAAGGCCAGGTTATTGATAAAAATCGACATCGTAAATCCGATCCCGGCCAGGCACGAAACGCCGAAAACCCCGGCCCAGGTAGCTCCCTGCGGCAATTCTCCCCATTTCAGCCATACGACCAGCCGGCTGAACAGAAATACGCCCAGCGGCTTGCCGACCACCAATCCGAAAAAGATTCCCATCCCCAGCGGCTCCAACAGCACGCGCAAGTCGCCGAATCCGCTGATCGCGACCCCGGCGTTGGCCAGCGCAAAAACGGGCATAATAAAAAAGGAGACGACGTGGTGCAGCGCATATTCCAGCCGTTGCGACGGGCTGATCGCATTGGTCGCCACCAAGCGCACCATCTCGATGTCTTCGAGCTGTTTGCGGTTCGACAGCACCTGCACTCCTTCGCGGTCGTGCCGGCGGAACGAACGCAGGTAATACCGCGTCTTGTAGGAAAAATAACGTTTCGTAAAACGGGGCGTAGACGGAATCGTCAGCGCGATCAGCACGCCGGCGATCGTCGCATGAATCCCCGAATACAGAAACAGAATCCACATCACGATACTGAGAATCAGGTAATAGCGCATCTTGTAAACATTCAGCCGCTTCAGCAGGATCATGAAGACGAACACGACGGCCGCCGCCACGAGCATTCCGACCTGGATGTCGGTCGAATAGAAAACGGCGATCACCAGGATGCCGCCGAGGTCGTCGACTACGGCCAGCGCCATCAGGAACACCTTCAGCGAAACCGGAACCCGGTTGCCGAGTAGCGACAGGATGCCGATCGCGAATGCGATGTCGGTTGCCATCGGGATCCCCCACCCCGACAGGAAATCGCCGCTCCGGTTGATCAGCACGTAAATCAGCGCAGGCACCGCCATGCCTCCGATCGCCGCCGCCACCGGAAGCGCGGCGCGGCGCACCCCGGAAAGTTGGCCGGCGATGATCTCGCGTTTGATTTCCAAGCCGACATAGAAAAAGAAAATAACCATCAACCCGTCGTTGATCCACGCTTCGAGCGGCTTGCTGAGCCGGAAATGGTCGAACCCGACGGTCAGATGGCTCTCAAGCAGGTGGTGATAGACCCCGGCGGTTTGCGGAATGTTGGCCAGAATCAGGGCCAACACCGCGAACGCGACCAAAATCACGCCGCCCGCCCAGGGGCTATGCATGAAACGGTGGTGCTTTTCGTGGCGGACAAAAAAATTCCGCTTGCGTCTGAAAGTAACGGCCCTCGTCATAATCCGTTGTCGAATCGATAAAATAACGCCGCTGCAAAACGGCAAAATGTCAGAGCCTTACCGCAAACAGGATACCAAAACCTCCTATCTGCCGCCCCGCAACGCAAAATTACACAGTTTATAGAGCATCCGCGCGCCGACGTTGGCGTCCCAGTCATCGTCGCCGGCCGGATCGGGAGCCACCTCGCAAAGGTCGAACCCGACCACCTCGCGACCCGAAGCGGTCAGCCGGTCGAGCAGGTAAACCGCTTCGGCGAAACTCAGTCCGCCCGGAACCGGCGTTCCGGTATGCGGGCAATACTCCGGCGCGAGCCCGTCGATATCGAAACTGACGTACGCCTTTTCGGGCAGGCAGGCGATGATCCGCTCGCACACGGCATTCCAACTTTCGCCGCCGAACTTCGCGGCGGACAGCGCGTAATCGTCGAACAGGCGGACACGCGCATCCGCCGCGGCCAGGCGCGCCTCGTCGTCGCAGAGATCGCGAACGCCCACCTGCACCAGAGCCGACACTCCGGCCGCTTCGTTCAACACATTATACATAATGGAAGCGTGCGAATAGGTAAATCCTTCGTAAGCCCGGCGCAGGTCGGCATGAGCGTCGACATGCAGTACGCCGACGCCCGGATTACGCTCGGCCACCGCGCGGATCAATCCGAGCGGGACGCTATGATCGCCGCCGACCAGCCCCACTTTTTTACCGGCGTCCAGCCACCGGCAGGCCTCGTCGTACACTTCCGCATTGAGTTTTGCGGAACCTTCGTTGACCCGCGCGATACGGCGGCGCACCGATTCTCCGGCCGTACCGCCCGATTCCCAGTGTTCGATCACCCGCCGAGCCTCTTCCCGCAATTTTTTACCGCGCAGTTCCAGCGTATCGCCGACCGGCAGCGTCCCGATTCCCTGCCGCCAACCGTCCGGATTGTGCAGGTCGTACAGATCGACCTGCAACGAAGCGTCCAGGATTGCATCGGGACCGCCGGCCGTCCCCTCGCGGTAAGAGGTCGTCACGTCCCACGGAACGGACATCAGCACCAGTCGAGCCTGCTCCGGCGTAAAAGGAAGTCCGAAATAGCGCCCGTTATTCACGCCCGGAGCGTTCGGATCAAAATCTGTTTTCTCCACGTTTTTCGAAATTAAGCGGCCCGCAAACGACCGGCCCGCACGGACAAAAATAGATAAAAATACCGGATTTCCGGGAAAAGGCTTTTTTCCGAATTTTGAAATCCAACCCGTTACCGTTTTTCTTCCGACAAAAAGAACGATCCGGACAATATCCGCCAATCCGCCCGCGTTACTAATGTAGATTTCCGATTATCGTTGTGAAACGGAGATCGGGTAGTTTTTTTCATAATCATACATTAAGTTGGGTAACCCCCGTCGCAGTAGCTGCGGCGGGGTTTTTTTCACGATTCGTCCGCCCGATGCCGGATTCCGTCGCTGCCGGAGCCGGAACAAGCCGTAAAAACAAGCCTTTGCGAAAATCCGGACGGCGATTCCAAAGTTATTGTTACATTTGCCCCGGAAACAATAAGCTGGAAGATGAACGCAAAACCTTACGTGCTGGCCGACTGCGACATTCCCTTTCTCAAAGGCGTGCTGGAACCCTACGCCCGCGTGCAATATCTCAAAGGCAGCGAGATTTCGCACTGCGACGCGGCCCGGGCCGACGCTCTGGTCGTGCGGACGCGCACGCACTGCGACGAACGGTTGCTCGGCGGCACGCCGGTCGGATTGATCGCCACGGCCACAATCGGCCACGACCACATCGATTCGGAATACTGCTCCCGGCACGGCATCGCGATCGCGACCGCCCAGGGATGCAACGCGCGCGGGGTGCTGCAATACGTCATGGCGGCCCTCGCGGCCCTCGCAGTCCGGGACGAATGGTCGCCCGCAGACAGAACCCTGGGCGTCGTAGGCGTAGGAAACGTTGGGTCGCTGATCGCCGAATACGGCGAGCTGTTCGGCTTCCGAGTGCTGCGCTGCGACCCGCCGAAGGCCGAACGGAACCCGCAGGACGACTACCTGCCGCTCGGCGAACTGTTGCCGCAGGCCGACATCGTCACCTGTCACGTTCCGCTGAATCGCACGGGAAACTATCCGACGCTGCGAATGGCTTCGGCCTCCTTTTTCGAAGCGATCAAACCAGGGGCGATCTTCATCAACACGTCCCGGGGAAAGATCGTCGACGACGAGGCGCTGATCGGCGCGCTGCAAAGCGGACGGCTGTCGCACGCGGTCGTCGACACCTGGAACAACGAGCCGGATATCCACCCGACGTTGCTAAGCCTGGCCACGTTCGCCACGCCGCACATCGCCGGCTACTCGATCCAGGGAAAAGCCGCCGGAACGGCGGCGGCCGTACGAGCCGTCAGCGAATTTTTCGGATTCCCCCTGAACGGCTGGTATCCTCCGCAGGTAACCCCGAGCCGGGCCGACCCGAACATCACATGGGAACGAATGCGGGAAACCATGCCGCGCTATTTCCAGATCGAAGCCGAGACGCAACGCCTGCGCAGTGCGCCTTCCGCATTCGAAAACATCCGCAACAACTACGACTACCGCACCGAATTCTTCTAAACGATCCGATTCATAATGAAAATGTTGCGGGCGACGTACTTTTGTCCGGAATTGCTTCCGGAATGCCCGTTATTTTAAAAATTATTCCTACTTTTGCAGAAATTCTGGCCGCCTGATTAATTATGTATAAGAAAGTCATCCGTCCGATCCTGTTCCTGATTCCCCCGGAAATCATCCATCGGATCATCGTCACCGCACTGCGCGTGATTCATTACATTCCCGGTTCACGTATGCTGCTGAGAGCCTTCTGCGCCGTCAGACATCCGTCGTTGGAACGGGAAGTGTTCGGCATCCGGTTCCAAAATCCGGTCGGGATCGCCGCCGGCTTCGACAAGGACGCCGAAGTGTACAAAGAGCTGCTCTCGCTCGGATTCGGATTCACCGAGATCGGAACGGTCACCCCGAAAGCGCAGCCGGGCAATCCTCGCCCGCGCCTGTTCCGGTTGCCCGAAGACAACGCGCTGATCAACCGGATGGGCTTCAACAACCAAGGGATGGAAAACGCCGTCCGCAACCTGCGCCACCGCCGTCCGCACCAGATCATCGGCGGCAACCTCGGCAAAAACACGCAGACGCGCAACGAAGACGCTCCGGCGGACTACCTGCGTCTGTTTCGCAACCTGTACCAATACGTCGACTATTTCATCATCAACGTCAGCTGCCCGAACGTCGCGAACCTGACCAGCCTGCAGGACAAGAACAACCTGAACCTGATCCTGCGCGGTTTGATCGACTTCAGGCGCGGACAGAACCAGTACCGGCCGATCCTGCTGAAAATATCGCCCGACCTGACCGACGCGCAGATCGACGACATGATCGACGTGCTGGTCGAAACGGGACTCGACGGCATTGTCGCGACAAACACGACAACCCGCCGCGACGGACTCGAAACCGATCCGGCCACGGTCGCAGCCATCGGCAACGGCGGACTCAGCGGAGGTCCGCTGACCCGACGGTCGCTGGAAGTGGTGCGCTACATTCACAAAAAAACCGAAGGTCGCTTCCCGATCATCGGCGTGGGCGGCATCATGACCGAGGACGACGCCGTAGCGATGCTGAACGCCGGCGCCAGCCTGATCCAGATCTATACCGGCTTTATCTACAACGGTCCGCAATTCGTCAAACGTATCTGCAAGCGACTGAAGCAGGAAGCCGAGAGCAAGACGAAAACGGAAACCCGATCGGAATCCGGACAACGCTAATCCCTACCGTATGCGAAACGTTCCGCTCGAAAAGGCGGAACGTTTCGATTTACGACGAACGTTCCGGAAACCGGTTTCGAAAAAATGCCGGGCGAAAACGGCCGCCGGAAACCCGACGGCGGGCGAAATCCGGGCGGAGCGGAGCCGGGAACGCCGCCCGACGCTCCTTTACCGCAGCCGGCGACTCCGGAAATTTATCGAAAAAATCAGCCGATCCGCAGTCTCGGCCGCAACGGTCCGAACGAATTTACCGATAAAGCCGTATCTTTGCCGGACGTTTCGCCGGCGGCGGGAACGTTCCGAACAACGTCCGCCGGAATCGGCCGAACGACTTTAAACCGTATAATCATAAAAAATCCCGGATTCGGGATCAGAGAAACGATGCAAGCAGAAATCATTACCATCGGCGACGAAATTCTGATCGGACAGATCGTCGACACCAACTCGGCATGGATCGGCGAAAAGCTGAACGCGGCCGGAATCAAAATCCACCGGATCACTTCGGTATCCGACCGAGCCGAACCTATCTCCGAAGCCGTCACGCAAGCGTTGTCGCACTCCGACATCGTCATCTGCACCGGCGGTCTCGGCCCGACCAAGGACGACATCACCAAACATACGCTGGCCCGGTTGTTCGGCATGAAACTGGTACGCAACGAGGCCGTCTACGAGCAGGTGCGCGCGATGACTGCCGTACGGCACATCGACTTCAACGAACTGAATCAGGGCCAGGCCCTCGTGCCGGACGGATGCACCGTCCTGCCGAACCGTTGCGGAACGGCTCCGGGCATGTGGTTCGAGCGGGACGGCAAAGTGCTCGTATCGCTGCCGGGCGTCCCGTTCGAAATGAAAACGCTGATCGGCGAGCAAGTGCTGCCGCGGCTGTACGAACATTTCCGATTCGACGCGATCGTACACAAAACGGCGATCACCTACGGACTGGCCGAATCGATCCTCGCCGAAACGATCGCCGACTGGGAAAACGCGCTGCCCGCCTACCTGCACCTGGCCTACCTGCCCAGCGCAATGAACATCCGCCTGCGGCTGTCGGCCTACGACGTGGACGGACAGCAGGCCGCGGCGGAAATCGACCGGCAATTCGCATTGCTGGACCAAGCGATCCCGTACCGGATCATCGGTTACGGCGACGCTACGCTCGAAAGCGCCGTCGGCGAGTTGCTGCGCGTCCGCGGCGAAACGGTCGCCGCAGCCGAATCGTGTACGGGCGGCAACATCGCCCACCGCTTTACGGCGCTGCCCGGAGCGTCGGATTACTTCCGGGGAGGCGTCGTAGCCTATTCGAACGACGTCAAGACGGCCCTGCTCGGCGTGAACGCGGACGACCTGAACCGCTGCGGAGCGGTCAGCCGACCGGTGGCCGAACAGATGGCGACCGGAGTGCGCAAGGCGACCGGAGCGACTTACGGGATCGCGACGACCGGCATCGCCGGCCCGACCGGAGGAACGCCGGACAAACCGGTCGGCACCGTCTGGATGGCCGTCTCAGGCCCCGATGAGACGTATTCGATCCGGATGGTTTTCGGATCGCTGAGGAGCCAGAACATCGAACGCGCGTCGTCGAACGCGATCAATCTGCTCAGGCTGCGCCTGTGCGGCGCTCCGGGAAACGGACTGTGGACGATCCGGTACTGAAGCCGCCCGTAACCGCTTGTGTATTCGGATTATTTCATTGCTGTTGTAGTACTCACGCGTTGAAAGACGTCGTGATATTGTTTCGGCCTGAAAATCGGGAACTTTCAAAGGAACGGGGCGATAGGCACGGGCTCACGCCGGGAGTATGCCGTATGTGAAACGGCCGTTTTCCTGCGTGAAATCTTTTGTATCCGGGATCGATCTCGACACGGGACGTATCCGTACATTCGTGCATACTTAAAGCGTGAACTGTATGCGCTTATTCGTTCCGGATACCCAGGATCTCAAACCGGATCGGTCATGCAGCCTCACGTCTTCCTATGCACTTCACCGGGAGGCGGGTGAAATAAAATCCGGAACAATGAGCCAACCGATCTTTCCGAAACACGGCCCCTGCGCGACGCCGATCGCCCAGGACAATCAATTCCTGCACGAACAGACATTCGCCCTGCAACAGGAAACCGCCCGGCTCGACCGGGAGATCCGAAAAATCATGCAACGCAACGAAGAACTCGAAAAGAGGCGCAAAACAAATGCCGTTGCAATAAAATAGCCTGCGAAACAGCGAAACACATTTAGAATTCCCTTTGCGGAACGCGTATGCAAAGCGTAGCCGGATATGAAAACGGCGCGGACGAAATATCCGCGCCGTTCGAAATTTCCCGCCGGCGTTTTATTGCTGCGGCCTGTCGAAACGGAAACCGACCTGCTCGCGCGGAAGGTGACTCCCGTCGCGCCCCTGCTGTTGCAGGTCGAGCTGGATACGGTCGTACTGCTGCTCCCATTCCAACAGCATACGGTCGTAGCGGATCGCCGCCACGTCCCAGTGAATCGGACGGTTTTCGCCGCGCCACAGATCGCGGTGAAAGAGTTTCAGTTCCTTGGTCATGTCCCTCAGCGATCCGAGGCGGCTGGCGTACGGCATAATCAGGTCGTACAACGCCGTATTGACCGCATATCCCTTGTCGTCGTCGCGGACGAACGCATCGTACAGGTCGGACATCTCGCCGGCCAACAGCGCCTTGTGAAACACGAAATCCATCCGCCGGGCGGCGAACAACAGCGCATCGACCGTCGAACCGTGCAGCGCGACCCGGTCGCGCGCGCGGCTGAACTGCGTATAAGCATCCTCGCACCACAAGCGCATCTCGCGGCACGCCCCCGTATTTTGCAGGTGATTCTGCAACGCCACGCCGGCTTCGGTGAACGGCGAAGTGTAAGCCATCTCGAAGTTGACCGCCCCGACGCGGCCGTGCACGTCGGCCAACTTGCAAATTCCGTCGGCGAACGGATGCCCGTCCGAATTGCGATAGAACGCCCAATCAAACGCATCGCGGTAGCGGTCGAGATCCGACTCGCCGTGCTGCCAGGCGCAGGCGGCGGCGTAAACCACGCCGTACCAACCCATATCGAACAAGTCTTCGCCCATATCGTCCCACGAAGTGTTCAGCATCCCCATCGAGCCGTATTTCTGCCCGTCGCGGACGAAATTACGGATATTCTTCATGTGAGACAGGTAATCCGGGAAAACGCGCCCGCCGTAGAAAGCCGACGGCGCGACGAACGTGGCGAAGTGTTTGTCGGCATACGGCTTCAAGAACGTCTCGTAGCTATCCCGGGGCAGGTAGTCCCACGCGACAGCGATCACGTTCGACGGCAGCAGATCGAGTTTCTCGGGATGTTCGACGGCGATCTCTCCCCAAAACAACAACTTTTTATCCTTCAGCGCGGGCAGTGCGGCCACCTTTTTCAGATGTCCCAGGTAAACGTCGGCGTGCGACGACCCGGCCACCGACTCTTTGCTTTTGCCGCGTCCGAGTTCGAACGTCTCGTCGCAACCGATATGGATGAACTCGGACGTGAACATCGGCACGATCTCGCCCAGGTAGTCGCCGATAAAATCGTACGCCCCCGGTTCGGTCGGACTCAGTATCTGGCTGCCGCGCTTTTCGCCGAGGTCGGCGTAACGCTCCTGCCGCAACACATAGTGCAGGTGCCCGAAGGTCTGTTGCTGCGGGATGATCTCGACATGGTAACGTGCGGCGTAATCGATCAGTTCGGCGATCTCCTCCGGGGTGATCGTGCCGCCGTACGGGTTGATCGCCGGATGCGACTTCGACTGGTATAGGTTTTCGGCGTAGATGCTGTATCCGTTGATTTTATATTCTGACAAAATGCGCACCTGCTTTTTGGCGTATTCCAGCGTCGGAATCGGCCCGCGGCTCCAGTCGTCCTGCTGCCAGCGATAACGCATCGCCGGAGCGTCGCGCACGGCGACCGCCCGCACCCGGTATCCGTCGCCGGACGGATAGACCAGTTGGCGTAGCGTCTGCACGCCATAGAACAGGCCGGCGGCCGTATTGGCCGAAACGATCACGCCCTGCCCGTCGGCCAGCAGCACGTACCCTTCCGGATTAAAATCCGGAGCGAGTTCCAACCCCGCCTGTTTCAAGCGTTCGTCGGCCTGACGGTTCAGCCCCGGACGCGTCAGCGTCACGGCACCCTTAACGCCCGACCGCGACTTTCTTACGACCGTGCGGATATTTTCCAGTTCGTCGGTCAACGTCGCGGCGGCAAAAAAATCTTCCTCGTCGCCGGAACACACCCGGACGGTAAGCCGCTCCCCGGGATCGAAATCGCGCTCCCCGACCCGCACCTCGGCCGGATAAGGTATCAACGGCAGTTTTCCGCCTTCGAACGGGTTGTGTTGCTGCGCGATCGCCCGGCCCGTGCCCAATGCCAACAGCGCCAACAACGGCAAAATGATTCGTTTCATGCGTATTTTTTATTTGAATTCGTCACACGAAAATACGCATTTCGGACGACATTCCGTTCCGTCCCGAAAAAATTATTGACCGCCGCCGTCCGAAACGGCGCATCTCCGCATTTCCCGTTATCTTTACGGCTTCGTACGAAACGCCCTGTTTTTTTACCGCCGTATTTTTTTATTCGGAGAATATTTCGTATTTTTGGCGATCCTTTTGGAGTAATGTAAAAAAACGAATTCTATGAAAATTTGTGAAATCACGGGTAAAACGGCTCAGGTTGGCAACAACGTGTCGCACTCGAACAAAAAAACCAAGAGGCGTTTTAATCCGAATTTGAAAACGAAACGCTTCTGGAACGAAGAAGAAGGCCGGTGGATCACCCTTAAAGTGACTGCCGCAGGCATGAAAACCATCAACAAGAAAGGTTTGTCCGCAGCCCTGAAAAGCGCCGCTGCGCCCAAATCGGTCTATTAATTATTAATCGAAGCAGAAAATGGCAAAAAAAGGTAACAGGGTTCAGGTTATCCTTGAGTGCACGGAACAGAAAGAGAGCGGGCTTCCGGGAATGTCAAGGTATATCACGACCAAAAACAAGAAAAACACGCCCGACAGGATGGAGCGTAAAAAGTATAACCCGATCCTGAAACGAGTAACCATCCACCGCGAAATTAAATAAGGTTTGAATCATGGCAAAGAAAGTAGTTGCGACGCTGAAGACCGGAGCCGGTAAAGCGCACACGAAATGTATTAAGATGGTGAAATCCGAAAAGACCGGAGCCTACTCCTTCAAAACCGAAGTAGTGCTGAACGATCAGATCAAAGATTTCTTCGCAAAAAAATAAGCGATTTTCCGTCTTATTACAAAAAGCTTCTTAACTGTAAGGAGCTTTTTGTATTTTTGTAGGGCGCATCCCCCGAGTCTCCCGGGGCCCATGCATATCATCAAATAGCGTACGATTATGGGACTGTTCAATATTTTTTCAAAAAAGGAGCATAAAGAAGACCTCGACAAAGGGCTCGAAAAGACGAAAGAAGGGGTTTTCTCGAAACTGGCGCGGGCCGTGGCCGGCAAGTCGAAAGTCGACGAAGAGGTGCTGGACAACCTCGAAGAGGTGCTGATCACGTCGGATGTCGGCGTCGACACCACCGTACGGATCATCGAACGGATCGAAAAACGGGTCGCCGAAGACAAATACATGAACACCGCGGAACTGAACCGCATCTTGCGCACCGAAATCACGGCCCTGCTCGAAGAGAACAAAAGCGCCGGCGAGGAGAACTTCTCCTACGAGAAACGCAACGGTATGCCGTACGTGGTCATGGTGGTCGGCGTCAACGGGGCCGGCAAAACGACCACGATCGGCAAGTTGGCTTCGAAGCTGAAAAACGACGGTAAAAAAGTCTATATCGGCGCCGCCGACACGTTCCGCGCCGCCGCGATCGACCAACTGGCCGTCTGGGCCGAACGCGCCGGGGGCACGATGATCCGCCAGGACATGGGTTCCGACCCGGCCTCGGTGGCTTTCGACACGCTGCGTAGCGCCGTAGCGAACGATGCCGACGTCGTACTGATCGACACGGCGGGACGGCTGCACAACAAAATCGGCCTGATGAACGAGTTGACCAAGATCCGCAACGTTATGACCAAAGTGATTCCCGACGCGCCGCACGAAGTGATGCTGGTGCTCGACGGATCGACGGGCCAGAACGCCTTCGAACAGGCGAAACAATTCACGCAAGCCACGCGCGTCACCGCCCTCGCGATCACCAAACTGGACGGCACGGCCAAAGGCGGCGTAGTGATCGGCATCAGCGACCAGTTCAAAATCCCGGTGCGCTACATCGGCGTCGGCGAAGGGATCGACCAACTGCAGGTATTCGACCGCAGGGAATTCGTCGACAGCCTGTTCGGGGAATAAAAACCGCCCGGCGAAACCCCAGCGGTTTCGTTCGGGCGGGAAATCCGCGCCGCACCGGCGCAGGAAGCCGATTTTAAGGATTTAATTTTCCGAAAGACCCCCGGTCGATCTGGAGCGTGCCGATCCGCGGATCGCCTTTATACCGCACGGTCGCCGCGCCGGACAGGCTGGAAACGCTCAGGTTCTGAACGGCCCATACTCGCAACCCCGCCGCGCCGGAACCTCCCAGCGTAACGTCGTTTGCCTTCAGTCCGACCGCTTCCAAATGCGCGCCGCCCGACCCGGAAGCCTTCAGAGCCCCGGTTTCGCCGAAAGCCGTAATGCGCGCGCCGCCCGACATTCCGATTACGATCTGCTCGCATTTTACGGCCATATCGATATTGGCCCCGCCGCTGGCGTCGATCTTCAGGCTGCCGGCTGTCAAATTCAAATTGGCGCGGGAGCCTCCCGAAAGTCCGAGAGAAACGTCTTCGAACGTCCCCTTGATATCGTAACCGGCGCCTCCGCTGGTCTGCGCGCGCAAACGCCCCCCGGAAAAATTCAGCCCGGTCGCCGACGATGCGCCGCTAAGCCCCATGACAAAATCGGAGCCTTCGAAAACTGACGTCGTCGACAGCCGCGCGGCTCCGGAAAGTTGGAGCCGTTCCAGAGCGGGTATGCTGACGACGGCCCTGACTCCTCCGCGGAAATTGCGGCGCTCTTTTCGATCCAACCGGTCCGTATTCAGCCTCAACACGAGATCCCCGCCGCTGACCTTAACGTCAAGCGCCTCTTCGATCTCTTTCGGACAAAAAATCTCGACCGCACATTTATTCGCCCGTACCAACGTAATATCGAAAACGCTCTCCGCCGAAATTCCGGAGAAACCGGACACCTTCACGCGTTTGGTAACCTCCTGCGCGGTCGCGGTCAACGCACAAACGACGCACAGCACTGAAAACATCATTTTTTTCATAACGCATTTTTTGATTGATGGATAATTCGATCTATTCGTAGGAAATTCATTCGTCCGCATCCGATAACTGGGCCCGTAACTGCCTGACGGCTTTCAGTTTCAAATTGAAATATTTTTTCAAGATACGGGCCTTCTTTTCGTCGCCGAGTTCGTCGGGCAGTTGTTCGTATAACGGAACCGTATCGTTGCTGATGTCGCGGATAATGGTCTTCATTTCGGAGGTATCCTCCCCGCGGCGTTCGCTGACATCGACGATATCGCGGGTCAGCGCCTCCAGACTCCGGTTGTACAGGTCGATCTCGGCCTGCACCGGATTCTCCCGCAAACCGTCCCGGCACAGCATCGCGCCGAAAAACACGACTGCCGCCGCCCCCGCAGCCAATGCCCACCGAACCGCCGGCGAATGCGAACGGCGCCCGATCCGATCGAGCTTTCGCCTGAAACGCGCTTCATGGCCGCCGTTCAGCGGCCCGTCGTCGAACAACCCGCGGTTGTTCCGTACAAAATCATACAGCTTATCCATCACGTTGCAATTTTTCCAAAAGTTTACCTTTCGCACGCGTGTACTGCGACCGGACCGAAGAAGTTTTCAGACCCGTTATTTCGGCGATCTCGGCATAATCGTAGCCTTCGAACAGACACAGGGAGAGAATCAGGCGGCAACCGTCGGGCAGCTCGTTCAATCCGGCTTTTATCCGGGCGACCCGGACGGCCGCTTCACCGGCGGAATCGTCCAGCAGCTCGCTCCACCCGGATTCGTCCCGGCTTTTGTCTTCGGCAGGCAACCGGCCGGATTCGGACAGCTCCGACAGAAACGACGCCCGCTTCCGTCGCCGGCGCAAACGGTCGATCGCTCCCCGGACGCAAGTTTTCACCAGCCAGGCCTCGATCTGGGGCGCCGTCTGAGGACATGAGCGCATCCGCGCGAATTTCAAAAACGCATCCTGCATCGCCTCTTCGGCCTCCATGGCATCCCCCACGATCCGCAGGGCCGTATGGAACAACCGACGCGAATAACGGTCGTAAAGCGTGTCGATATCGCAGGACGTTCCCTTCATTTTCAGTGGCTTTTACTATTAAAACGCACGCGGAACCGAAACGCTGCATTTCAGGAATAAAATAACGAAAAACAATAAACAAAAGCTATTTTTTCTGCGGCTCGAACGACGCGCTTCCGAAAAACCGGAAGCCGGGAAGCGTCGGATCGGCCGCAGAAACCCGATACCATGAAAATAAAAAACATTTGCTTATTTCATTAAATCTATTTAATTTTATAAACCCGCCCTGCTAAAACTCCCGTTATGAAAAAACTGCCAATCTGCCGTTTCGCCAGACTGTTGGCCGCAGGATACCAGGCACAGGCCGGTTCCGGCACGAAAGAGGCTACAACCAAATCGAAGTGGAAGACGGCAACATTCCGGGAAACAAACTCTATTTCAACGTAAATCTGGCGCTCGATCCGCTTCGGAAGAAAATGAAATGATGCAAGGAGAAACCGCCCCCCCAGAGCATTAACCTTCCGGATAAAAACGCACCCGAACCGTCCCCGCAAAAAAATATGCCGCCCGTCTGCCGGGCGGCATATCCTCATACCGGAAGCGATCAGTCGGATTATCCGGCGACAGGGCTCGCATAGACCCGGCCGGCCAGTTCCTTGTCCAGCATAAAGGTTCCCACCTTGTCGTCGCCGACCAGCTTCAGCGCATCGATAATGCCCTGCACGTTCTCCTCTTCCTCGATTTGCTCGTCAACGAACCAAACCAACCGGTTCGCCGAAGCGAAATCCTTTTCGGCGGCAGCCAGCTCGCACAGCGCATTGATCCGGGCGGTCACGCTTTTTTCGTGTTTCAGCGTATCTTCGAAAGCGGCCAGCGGAGAATCCCAGGCGGAAGGCACTTCGGCAATCGGCGCCAGAGCGACCTTTCCGCCGCGTGCGAGGACATGATCCATCAGCATCCGGGCATGATCCTGTTCCTCGCGGAACTGGATCGAAAACCAGTTGGCCATTCCCTTGAGTCCTTTCCGGGCGAAATCGCAGGACATCGACAAATACAAGTATGCGGACCAGAATTCCGCATTAATCTGGGCGTTGATCGCCTCTTCCATTTTTTTACTCAGCATAATCTATCGTTTTAAATGTCCGTAAACATTCGGTCAATTTCATGTCGACATGCAAATATAGTGCGGATTTTCCTATTTTTGCAAGCAAATACGCACTATGAAACGTAAAATCAACGTCATAACGCTCGGTTGTTCGAAAAACCTCGTCGATTCGGAACACCTGATGGCGCAATTGCAACGCAACGGTTTCGAAATCGTCCACGACTCGAACGAAACGGACGCCAGGATCGTCGTAATCAACACCTGCGGATTCATCGGCGACGCCAAAGAGGAGTCCGTCAACACGATCCTCGCATTCGCCGACGCGAAGACCAAAGGCTGTATCGACCACCTGTTCGTCATGGGCTGCCTGGCCGAACGCTACCGGGAAGAACTGCGGGAAGAGATCCCCGAAGTGGACGAATACTTCGGCGTCAACGACCTGCGCGACATCGTGAAAACCGTCGGCGGACGCTACCGCGACGAACTGACCGGGGAGCGGCACCTGACCACGCCGGGCCATTACGCCTACCTGAAAATCTCGGAAGGATGCAACTGGGGATGCGGTTATTGCGCGATCCCGCTGATCCGCGGACGTCACGTCTCGGTGCCGATGGAAGAGCTGCTTCGCGAAGCGGAGATGCTGGCCGCGCGGGGCGTCCGGGAACTGATCGTCATCGCGCAGGATACGACCTACTACGGCCTCGACCTGTACGGCGAGCGGCGGCTCGGCGAGTTGCTCCGCAGGCTGTGCCGCATCGACGGGCTCGAATGGGTACGCCTACACTACGCCTACCCGGCGCAGTTCCCGACGGACGTGATCGACGCGCTGCGCGACGAACCGAAAATGTGCAAATACCTCGACATCCCGTTTCAGCACATCAGCGACCCGCAACTGAAAAGTATGCGCCGCGGGCTGAACAAGGCGCAGACCTACGAACTGATCGGCGAACTGCGCCGCCGGATTCCCGGCATCGCGCTGCGGACGACGCTGCTGACCGGCTATCCGGGCGAAAGCGAAGCGGATTTCGACGAACTGCTGGAATTTGTCGAACGGGTGCGGTTCGAACGGCTCGGAGTCTTCCCGTACTCGGAAGAAGAGGGTACCTATTCGGCCATGCGGCTGCGCGACGACGTACCGGACGAGGTGAAACAACGGCGGGCCGACGCGATTATGGAACTGCAAAACCGCATTTCGGCCGAAAACAACCGCCGGCGGATCGGCACGCGAGAGCGGATCATCATCGACCGGCGCGAGGGAGAGTTCCTCGTCGGACGTTCGCAATACGACTCGCCGGAAGTCGATACCGAAATCCTGATCGAAACCGACGAGAATCCGTCGCCGGGAACCTTCCTGGACGTAAAAATAACGGAAGCAGGAGATTACGACCTTTACGGAAAATTCGTATAGGGAAGCGCGGAAAATAGATTTTGCATTTTGACAAAAAATAACTACTTTTGAGTGGACGAATCAATTTTGTCTGCAGAAATGGATGACAACAAGGCGATTATCGATTCACTGAAGAAAAAGGTTTCTCGGATCATCGAGGACAACCGGCGACTTCGCAGCGAAGTGCGTGAATTGACCGCCGAACGAGACACGGTCATCCTCGAAAAAAGAGCGGCCGAAACGGAAATACGGCAGCTCGGCAGACGAATCGAAACGCTCGAAACGGCGGCCGGTCTGATGGGAAACCGCGGCGACAGCCGGATAGCAAGGCTCAGAGTCAACAAACTATTGCGGGAAATTGACAAATGCCTTGCATTGATGAACAAGTAGCGAAGACGTTATATTGATGGCAGGAACGCGCAGGATATCGGTGAAGTTGGCGGGTAAAGAATACCCGATGACGATCCGGCAGGCCGAGGAGGAAAAGTACCGGCGTGCGGCACAGGATATCAATGCCCTGATCTCGGTTTACAAAACCCGGTTCGCCGCCGAACCGGAAGATTATCTGGCCATGGCCGCTTTGCAGGTGGCCGTCGACAAGGTCGGGCTGGAGATGAACCGGGAGATGACGGAAGAGGCACAGCGTTTGCAGAAAATCGAACGAGAGATCGACGACTACCTGAACAATATTTGAAACGCAAACGACGTCTTAATAACAGACAACAGGTTCTTGGACATATAAGTTAAGGAATAAAAACCCGCATGGATTCCTTTTAAGCTTTGCGAAACTCAACACTATTTACATTGGGGTCAAGCTCAGTATTTCAAAAACAGGCCTTAACCTTCCCCCCGGAAGGTTCTTCATCCGAAGACGTTGGACGTTTGCGATAAACGGCAGCCCCATACATGACGAGATTGGAGATTCGTCAAACAAGGAAAGAGGAATTTGTGCGGGTCTTTTTTATACCCAAACGTACATTTTGTTTAACATATAAATACATTTAACTAACACCTATGAGCATTGTAATTATAGCAATAATTGCCGTCATCTGTTCCGCCGCAGGCTGCTATGCAGGCTATTCGATCACATCGAAAATCGTCCGGAACAAGAAGGCCGCGATTCTGAAAGAGGCCGAATCGGCCGGCGAGATGATCAAAAAGGAGAAGATTCTCCAGGCCAAGGAAAAATTCATCCAGCTCAAAAGCGAACACGACCGGGCCGTCAACGAGCGCAACCAAAAGCTCTCCCAGAGCGAACAGCGCGCCAAACAACTGGAAAACAACCTGACCCAGCAGCAGGACGAGCTGAACAAGAAAATCCGCGAACAGGATTCCGTACGCGAGCGTCTGCAGGCTCAGATCGAGAGCGTCGAACGCAAGAAGGAAGACCTCGACCGCAAAATCAAGGAACAAAACACCCGTCTCGAACAGATCAGCGGCCTCAGTAGCGACGAAGCCAAGAACATCCTGATCGAAAACATGAAAGAGGAGGCCAAGACCGAAGCGATGACCTATGTCAACGAAGTGATGGAAGAGGCCAAGATGAGCGCCAACAAGGAAGCGAAAAAGATCGTCGTACAGACGATCCAGCGCGTCGCTACCGAAGCGGCCATCGAAAACTCGGTCACGGTGTTCAACATCGAGAGCGACGAAGTGAAAGGCCGGATCATCGGCCGCGAAGGACGGAACATCCGGGCCCTGGAAGCCGCTACCGGCATCGAGATCATCGTCGACGACACGCCGGAAGCGATCATCCTGTCGGGCTTCGATCCGGTACGCCGTGAAATCGCGCGTCTGGCGCTGCACCAACTGGTAACGGACGGCCGCATCCATCCGGCACGCATCGAAGAAGTCGTTGCCAAAGTACAGAAACAGATCGAAGAAGAGATCGTCGAAGCCGGCAAGCGCACCACGATCGACCTGGGCATCCACGGGCTCCATCCCGAACTGATCCGCCTGATCGGTAAGATGAAATACCGTTCGTCTTACGGACAAAACCTGCTGCAACACTCGCGCGAAGTGGCCAATCTGTGCGGCATCATGGCCTCGGAACTGGGACTGAACGCCAAGATGGCCCGTCGCGCCGGCCTGCTGCACGATATCGGCAAGGTGCCCGACGACGAACCGGAATTGCCGCACGCAATCATCGGCATGAAACTGGCTGAGAAATTCAAGGAAAAACCGGAAGTGATCAACGCCATCGGGGCGCACCACGACGAAATGGAAATGAACAACCTGATCTCGCCGATCGTACAGGTCTGCGACGCGATCTCCGGAGCCCGTCCGGGAGCCCGCCGCGAAGTGGTCGAATCGTACATCAAGCGGCTGAAGGAGATGGAAGACATGGCCCTCGCCTATCCCGGCGTCATGAAGACCTACGCGATTCAGGCCGGCCGCGAACTGCGCGTGATCGTCGGCAGCGAGAAGATCACCGACCAGGAGGCCGACAGCCTGTCGCACGACATCGCCAAGAAGATCCAGGACGAAATGACCTATCCGGGCCAGGTGAAGATCACCGTGATCCGCGAAACCCGCTCGGTCAGCTACGCGAAATAAGGACAACCGGAACCGGAGGAATCCGGATTCATAAAAAGACGACGCCCGGAACTGCAGTTCCGGGCGTCGTCTTTTTATGAATAACACATAAGAGACTGCCAAACAGCATCTTATTTTTAAATCGCCGCATTAAAATACGGACATAAACCATTGAAGCACATCAATCCGGCACGTCTCAGTAAATCCACTTATAAAATAATAAAACAGGATTACTGTTCTCCGAGACTTTTAAAGATAATTCATCCAGCAAAGCGGAATCGCAACCTTTTCTCCGACCTATCTTTTTATCAGCCTCGATATTCACCGGACTGAAATATGAAATCAGATAACCGGAATTGTCGAAATCCAGATACGGTACGGGCCTCAATAAAACGCCATTCTTATCCCTGGCGCTGTTACCGGTGTACAATATCTCTCCTTGTTCGTTGGCAATCAGCACATACGGTCGGAAATCATAAGTATATTCGGCTAAATAACCGTTCGGAAATTTATAGAACGCTACCGGAACTTCTGGTTTTTCACCGCCTAAACCTTTCTGGTAGTTCGAAATCGGGTAATTCTCATCATCCGCCCTCGGTCGTTCGACACCCAAATCAAACACAAGACAGGGCGTTATCCGACCGGAGGTATCGGATACCTGGTAAATAGTATCGTTATGCTGAGCGCTCATATAAATTTGCTCTCCATACCGGTAAAAAAACGACTTCCCTTTATCGTATTGCGTCGACAATCCGAACATTTGCTTATTGAACGGAACAGCAGATATCCGTGTTTTGCCGAAACTGTCGATACATCTGTAATTAAAATAGTCTTCCTTTTGCAAAAAGGTGCTCGAACCATTTCCCATATTAAAAGCGATCAGGCCATCACCCAAAAGTTTGAACGCCTTTGCATGTGGGATCATTTCCTTAACAGAAACGGCTTTATCGTCCATGTCATACGTCAATAACTTTCCCGCATTCTTGTCATACACATGACATACCCAGTCCTTTTCCCTACCGATCTCCATGTCCGTCATTTGCAAATATTCGTTAGGACCGCGCCCCTGGCGATCCCAACAATGCACCAGCCTACCAGTCGAATCGAAAACGTAAGCTTTATTCTCACTCGCAACACCTATATGTCCGTCCAGAAGTTGCAACTTCTTTATTTTTCCAATCAGGACTTCTTGTTGCGGATCCAAAATGACATAATGCGAAAATTCCAATATACTGTCTATCAGTTTACCGTCATCATTCCGACCGACGTCAACAGTTATCGTCAACAAATCGGTAGGGTAATCCGGTCGGGATGCCGAACTTACGCAACCGGAAAACACAACAGAAAATGCGATTGCAACAAACGAGGTTCGTTTCATAAACGGAGACTCTTTAAAAAGTTACCATCATATTTATCTAAAATTATTTTCATTTCATATGATCACAAGAGCAAGCCAGATCGCCCTCCCCAGAACAACTCCTCGAATGGACTTTCACAACCAAACTGTCACTATTAACCACGTCTTCATATACGCAACTAACCTCGGCATATCCAGATGACGTTTCATCCCGGGCTAAAGCTTCTACATTTTCAGTCATCACATCAGATACTGCTGTTTGATGTAATTTCTTACTAATTCCAGAGAAAACCACCAAAGAAAAAGCACCAATAAAGAAAGTCGATTTTTTCATCTTTAATATTCTTTTAACAAAACGTTAATTTATAAACACTGTATTTATTTTTCATGACTACAAGTACAAGCCTTATCTCCTTCTCCCTCACACATTATCGCATGCGACTGGACAACATCTCCATTTGAATCAGTAACTTCTTCATAATAACAAGAAACCTCTGCAAACCCAGACGAAGTTTCGTCTCGAGCAAGAGCCTCCACATTTTCAGAGATCAAATCAGAAACCGCCGTTTGATATGAATTGACTTCCCAGGAAGTCCCAAAACGAGAGCCCCTCCAATTAAAAAAATTGTTTTTTCATCCTTCGTGTTTTTTTAATGAATAAAAAATATTTATTTATCAAACTATAAATATAAATCTTAGCTTTATTTCTTTTGCGTATTGTCAAATATGACTAGACAATACCCCATTCAAGTCTATAACCTAAAGAAACATCAGCAAATCCTAATATAATTTCACTCCGAGAGTAACTCGCATATTTCCAAATTTACATGCAAAGGGGATCGCTCAACGTGATTTTTTTTGATTTCTGAAAGGATGCAAAATATACCAACATAATACAACTTTCTTCATACTATATAGATTTAAATAAAATAAATTTCACATTAAAACACTCCATATATTTGAGCAATATATACTTTTTTTTTGCGTTATTCCAAATACAAAACAGCATAAAATGAAATAATTATACGGCACAAAGCACATAATCGTCATTTTAAATCATTTTTCTGTATCATCTCTTAAACTTACAAACAAAGAATTTATCGCTTCTTTCATGAGATTTCCCGTATAAAGAATTGCCCGGAAGCGTCTGCTTCCGGGCAATTCCTATATCCGATCTCGGATTCCCTACGACAGCGGAGTCACCGAAACGTAAGATCTGTCTTTTTCTTTCTTGCGGAAAGAAACCACTCCGTCAACGAGGGCATAAAGCGTATGGTCTTTGCCAATGCCTACGTTTTCACCCGGATTGTGTACGGTGCCGCGCTGGCGAACCAGAATATTGCCCGCTTTGGCAACCTGTCCTCCGAAAAGTTTTACGCCCAAGCGTTTGCTTTCGGATTCCCGACCGTTCTTGGAGCTACCGACTCCTTTCTTGTGTGCCATCTCTGTTCTGAGGTTTTAAACGTTAAGCTTTAATTTCATCGATCTGAATCTGGGTCAGGTATTGACGGTGACCGTTCTTTACCCGATAGCCCTTCCTTCTCCGCTTCTTGAAGACGATCACTTTGTCGTCTTTGAGGTGCTTGAGAATCGTTGCATTCACTGCGGCCCCTTCTACTACAGGTGTGCCGACGTTAACCTGACCGTCATTGTCTGTTAGCAGGACTTTGTCGAAGCTCATCGAGGAACCTTCATCCCCCTGAAGACGGTGAACATAGAGCTTCCGACCTTTCTCAACTTTAAACTGTTGACCTGCGATTTCTACGATTGCGTACATTTAGTCACAAATTAGATTTGCATAAATCGGAGAGCAAAGATAGCGATGTTTTTCGAATAAAACAAAATCCCCGCGCTTTTTCGCCGACGACGGGCGGAATTTCGCCGGACGGAAAGCGCGGAACGTTCCTTTTCCGGCGCGCATCTATTGGTAAAAAACACGGAATCATTGTTTTTGAAGGGATAAAAAAGTCTTTTCGGGATACAAAAACCGCATTTTATTTCGTTAACGCATATGAACGGACATTCTCCACTACCGGAATAAGTTACGGAACGTTCCTTTTGCGGCTGTCCGGACGGCTCCGCGGAGAAAGCCCCTGAAAAATTTGAGTAAATCGGAATAAAAACGTACCTTAGACAAAATTTTAAAGACAGATTACCGGACTTATGTATATCGTCAACACCTCTTTCATGGTCGATCCGGCGATCCACGACCGCTGGCTGGAATCTTTGCGCAAACACTACCTCCCGCTGCTCGCGGCACAGGGATTCGATAAAATCACTTTTACCCGCGTATTGCCGGCGACCGCCGAGGAGCATTTCACCTATTCGCTGCAGGTGGACGTCGGCGACATGCCCCGGTACAAGCGACTGGTCGGGGAACTGTTCGAGGAGTATGCCGCAACGGCCCGGGATTTGTTCGGGGACAAACTGATGTGGTTCAATTCCCTGCTGAAAAAAGTGGAATATTAACAAAACGGATATGTACAAAAAAATAGCAGGACTGGTACTGGCGGCCGCGTTGCTTTGCGAATCGCTGGCCGCGCAGTACAGTACGAAAATCGACGTATTGAAGGGAGAACAGTGGTGGGGTGTATTCGTCGGGGGCGAACAGGCGATGCCGCTCAGCGAGCCTTTTCCGCAAACGGACCTTTCCACCTGGGTGAAAAGCAACGTCGCTCCGCTGCTGATTTCGAGCCGGGGACGCTACATCTGGAGCAAATCGCCCTTTAAGATCGAATATACCGGAACCGAATTCCGGATCGAATCGCCGATCGAAGAGGTCGAAGCCGTCACCGGGGGTAAAACCCTGCGGGAAGCCTACCTGGTCTGCTGCCATAAGAATTTTCCTCCGGCAGAAAACGCGCCGACTCCGGCGGCGGAGTTCTTCACGGCCCCGGTGTACGACATGAGCGCGGAAATTCCGTTCTCGGCTACGGCCGACGACATCCGGCAGTATGCACAGAACATTCTCGCCGCAGGCTATCCGGCCGGAACGCTGGTCGTTCCCGGCGGGTGGCAATCGACGATCGGCAGTTTCACGCCGAACCTCGAAATGTACGGCGATTTTGCAGCCCTCATCCGCGAATTGCACGACAAAGGATTCCGGCTCATGCTGACCGTCACGCCATTCGTCAGCGGAGACGGGCCTATTTACCGCGCTTTCCGCAACAGCGGAGCATTCGTCAAACTGTCCGACGGACGCACGGCAATGGCCGAATGGATCGGCGGATACAGCGCTTTTTACGACATCACGCGGGAGACCGTGTACGAAATGCTTCGCCGGCAATTGGGCGTGCTGCACGACAGCCTCAGGGTCGACGGCTTCCTGTTCGACTGCGACGGAGCGCTGCCTTACGCGCGCTTCGCAAATGCCGGGGCCGCCGAATTTCTGAAAAAATGGAGCGAACTGGGCAACGATTTCCACTCCAGCCAATATACGATCAGCCGGGGCGACGGCTTCGCGCCCTATATCCACGATTTACAAACGAAACGTCCGCTGGAATGGGGGCTCTTACAGGAGATGGTATCCAATATCCTTACGGCCAACCTGCTGGGATACCCGTACAGCACGGTGAGCGCCGATCCGGCCCTGACGTCGGACTCCGTCGCACGGGACCCGAAAGTGCTGCTGCGTTACGTGCAGCTCTCGTCGGTATTGCCGGTCGCCGCGCTCGACATCGCCCCGTGGCGGATCACCGATCCGGCGGTCGCCGCGCAGTGCAAGGCGGCGTTTACCGCCCGCGAGAGAATCGGCGAATATTACCGACAGTTGATTCAGGAGAGCGCCCGCACGGCCGAACCCATCGTACGCCACATGGAATACGAATTTCCGCGTAACGGATTCACCGACTGCAACGACCAGTTCATGATCGGGTCGAAATACCTCGTGGCCCCGCTGCTCGGCGAGTCCGACAGCCGGACGGTACGATTCCCGCGCGGAGTGTGGATCAGCCGCAAAGGGGAACGCTTCAAAGGGCCGCTGGTAACCACCGTAACCGTCGCCGACGGAGAAATTCCGATCTTCGAATCCTCCAAATAATATGCGAACCTAATCTGAAACCGAACGCCATAAAACCGAACAGCCATGCTGAACAAAGAACAAACCGACTTCCTGCTGGTAAATGCCTATAATGCCGCGATCCGCGCCGGGGCGCGCATCATCGACATCTATACCGGGGACGCCGATTTCGCCGTGGATATCAAAAGCGACCACACCCCGATCACGATAGCCGACCGGGATGCGCACGAACTGATCAAGAAATACCTGAGCCAGACCCGCGTCCCGCTATTGAGCGAAGAGGGGCGCGACCTGCTGTACGAAGAGCGGCGCAACTGGGATCTGTTTTGGATGGTCGACCCGCTGGACGGCACCAAGGAATTTCTGAAAGGCAACGGAGAATTCACCGTCAACATCGCGCTGATGCACAACAACGAACCGTACATCGGGGTGATCTACGTTCCGTATATCCATAAAATTTACTTCGCGCTGAAAGGAGCCGGATGCTACCTGAAAACCGACGTAGAGCCCGACCACGAAGCGTTGTTCGACCTGCCGCAAATCTGGAGCGATACGACCCGGCTGCCGCTGTGCGACAAAGCCAACGAACCGATCCGCATCGCCGTAAGCCGTTCGCACAATACCGACGAAACGTTCGAACACATCGCCCGGATCAAAGCGGGTCATCCGGCGGCCGAGATCGTCGAGCAGGGCAGTTCGTTCAAATTCTGCCTGCTGGCCGAAGGTACCGTCGAAATTTACGTCCGCACGTCGAACACCTACGAATGGGATACGGCCGCCGGAGAGATCATTCTCAGCGAAGCGGGCGGGGTCGTCGAACCGTTCGACGGGGGCGCGGGATTGCAATACAACAAGATCTCGCTGCACAATCCGCATTTCGTATGCCGCAGCAAATATTTCAGGTAATCTTCCGGAATTTTAGACCGGGAACGTTCCGTTTCGGCCGAACTTTTAGTACCTTTGCGCCGTAATGTATTATTATAATGGTTATGGAAAACAGAAAGAGCGTGGCCCTGGTCGCTCATGACAACATGAAGCGCGACCTGGCCGAATGGGTGGACTGGAACTGGGAGGTTTTGCTGAAACATCATCTGATCTGCACCGGAACGACCGGGAAAATGGTCGAACGGACGTTGCGCGACCGGCGCGGCAAAGAGTTCGATGAGGAAGCGGTCGATATCGTACTGCTGAAATCGGGTCCGCTGGGCGGCGATCAGCAGTTGGGCGCGATGATTGCCGAAGGCAAGGTCGAAGCGGTGATCTTCTTCTGGGATCCGATGCAGGCCCAGCCCCACGACGTGGACGTAAAAGCGCTGCTGCGTCTGGCGACGCTGTACAACGTGCCCACGGCGATCAACCGTTCGACGGCCGATTTCCTGATCTCGTCGCCGCTGTTCGGCAGCAACTACTGCCCGGTGGTGAAAGATTACAAAAGTTATATCGAACGGACGCTGAATCAATAGTTCGGCGTTTCGACCACATACTGCGAACGACGACATTCCTGCTGCAGGTTGTCGTCGTTCGCCGATCATGACAAACCTAAACCAACACGCATAACCCGACCATGAAAAAATTGTTACTGTCGCTTACCTTGCTGTGCGCTTCGCTGGCATACGGACAACGCGACCCGAAAATGGACGCATTCATCGACGACCTGATGAGCAAAATGACCCTCGACGAAAAACTGGGGCAGTTGAACCTCGCTTCCGGGGGCGTTCCGGGCGTCGTAGGCGCCGCCGTAGGCCAGGACGAAGCGATCCGCAAAGGATATCTCAGCGCAACCGGCGGCATGGACCCCGCCGCGACGCAAAAAGCGCAGGAGATCGCCGTCAAGGAGTCGCGGCTCGGCATTCCGCTGCTGATCGGTCTCGACGTGATCCACGGCTATAAAACCGTATTTCCGATCCCGCTGGCCATCTCGTGCAGTTGGAATCCGGAACTGATCCGAAAAAGCGCTCGGATCGCTGCCGAAGAGGCTTCGGCTTTCGGCATCAACTGGTTCTACTCGCCGATGGTCGATATCGCCCGCGACGCCCGTTGGGGCCGAATCGCCGAAGGTTCCGGCGAAGATCCGTGGTGGGGGTCGGAAATAGCCAAGGCGATGGTAAAAGGATACCAGGGCGACGACCTGTCGGCGCCGAACACCGTGATGGCCTGCGTCAAGCACTACGCGCTGTACGGCGCATCGGAAGCCGGACGGGATTATAACACGGTGGACATGAGCCGCGTAGCAATGTACAATTATTACCTGCCGCCGTACAAGGCGGCAGCCGAAGCCGGCGCAGGCAGCTTCATGTCGTCGTTCAACGTCGTAGACGGAATTCCGGCGACCGGCAACCGCTGGCTGCTGACCGACGTATTGCGCGACCAATGGAAATTCGACGGGTTCGTGGTTTCGGACGCCGGATCGGTCGGCGAAATGACCGCCCACGGCATGGGAGACCTACAGCAGGTCGCGGCGCTGGCGCTGAAAGCCGGGCTCGACATGGACATGGGCGCGAACGCTTTTATCTGGACGCTGAAAAAATCGCTCGACGAAGGGAAGGTAACCCGGCAGGAGATCGACCAGGCGTGCCGCCGCATCCTCGAAGCCAAATACAAACTGGGACTGTTCGACAACCCGTACCAGTACACCGATCCCGAACGCCAGAAAAAGGCCCTGTCGCCCGAATATTTGCAAACGGCGCGCGAACTGGCCGGAGAGTCGATCGTGCTGCTGAAAAACGACCGGCAAATCCTGCCGCTGCAAAAAACCGGCAAGATCGCCGTGATCGGCCCGATGGGCAACACGCGCGGCGAACTGTTCGGCACCTGGGTCATGCTGCGCGAAGAAGCCCCGGCACGCAGCATTTTCGAAGCCGTCAAAGAGGTCGTCGGCGACCGGGCCGAAGTGGTCTATGCACAGGGATCGAACCTGACCGAGGAACCGATGCTGCTGGCTCAGACCGGGAAAAACACGACGCCGACCGAAACGTTGATCGAACAGGCGCTCGAAACGGCCAAAGACGCCGACGTGATCGTCGCCACGGTCGGCGAACCGAGCGGCTGGTCGGGCGAAGCGCGCTCGCGCTCGGACATCGGACTTCCGGAATGCCAGAAAGCGTTGCTCAAAGCGCTGCACGATACAGGTAAACCGGTCGTCGTGGCGATCATGAGCGGACGCCCGCTGACCCTGTCGTGGGAGAACGAACGGTTCGACGCGATTCTCGAAGCCTGGCACGGCGGAACGATGGCCGGCTACGCGCTGGCCGACGTACTGTTCGGCGACCGCGTACCGTCGGGCAAACTGACCGCGACCTTCCCGCAGAGCGTAGGCCAACTCCCGCTGTACTACAACTCGCTGAATACCGGACGGCCGTACCGCGCCGACTTCTGGGCGACGACCAAATACCTCGACATTACGAACGATCCGGTCTATCCGTTCGGATACGGGCTGAGCTACACGACGTTCGATTACAGCGACATCCAGCTCGACCGGGCGGTCGCTTCGGGCGGCAGCGGGACGATAAACGCCACGGTCAAAGTAACCAACACCGGCACCCGCACAGGCGACGAAATCGTCCAGCTCTACATCGGCGATCCGGTGGCCAGCATCTCGCGACCGGTCAGGGAACTGAAAAACTTCCGCCGGATCACGCTGAAACCCGGCGAAACGCAGGGCGTAACGTTCCGCATCACAACTGCCGACTTGAAATTCTACAACAGCGAACTGGAGCACGTCTGGGAACCCGGAGAGTTCAACGTCTGCATCGGTCCGAACTCCCGCGACGTCAAGACGGCCAAAATAAACTGGACAAAATAACCCTTCCCCGAATGGATCTGCGCAAAGACATCCGGCGTTTACAAAAACGCTATTTCAGGCATTTTCCCGAAGAAAAAGCCGAAACCGGGCCGTTCACGGAATTCGTCGCCCGGTTCGACGGGGAATCGCTGTACGACCGCAAAAACTTAGCCGGCCATATCACCGCCGGCGGCGTGATCGTCAGTCGGGCGAGCCACCGGGTACTGCTGCTCAAACACCGCCAACTCGGCAAATGGTTGCAACCCGGCGGACACGTCGAAGCGGCGGACGACTCGGTGCTGGACGCCGCCTACCGCGAGATTGCCGAAGAGACGGGCATCCGCAGCGAACAACTGACGCCGCTGACGTTTCCGGGCGAAACGGCGCTGCCGCTGGACATGGACTCGCACTACATCCCCGCTTGCGCTGCGAAAAACGAAGCGGAACACACGCACCACGACATGCGGTTCGTCTTCCTGTTCGACGGCGACGACGACCGGGTGATGATCGACCGGAACGAATCCGACGCTTTCCGCTGGGTCTCTCTCGACGAACTGGCCGCCATTCCCGACTTCCGCGACCTGGCGCCGCGAATCGAAACGCTGCTCGGCGAAGCGGATGCAAAATAACCGGCGACGGCCGAGAGAAAGACGATTTCATAACAAAAACGAAAGGAGGCGGTTCGCAAACCGCCTCCTTTCGTCTGATATCCGCACTACTCCGCTTCCCGTCGTTTCAAGAAAGGCATCTTCACGACCCGGGCCCGAACGGGCTTATTGCGGATCACCACGTCGATATCCGTACCCGGAGCGGCAAAAGCGCTCTGCACGTACCCCATGCCGATCCCTTTTTTCAGCGTCGGCGACATCGTTCCGGAAGTCACCGCCCCGATCGTCCGCCCGTCCGGAGCCGCAAGCGCGTAACCGTGCCGGGGAATCCCCCGTTCGGTCAGTTCGAAACCGACCAGACGCCGTTCCGTCCCCTCCTTTTTCTGGACTTCGAACAGCGGCCGGTCGATGAAGTCGTTGCCGTCGACCGGCTTCGTAATCCAGCCGAGACCGGCCTCGACCGGCGAAGTCGTATCGTCGATGTCGTTCCCGTAAAGGCAGAAACCCATCTCCAGGCGCAGCGTATCGCGGGCACCGAGACCGATATTCTGCAAACCGTACTCCGCGCCCGCACGCCACAAAGCATCCCACAACCGGGGAGCGTCCTTCGCCGCCACATAAATTTCACACCCTCCGGCGCCGGTATAGCCCGTCGCGGAAAGAATCGCATTCCCGATGCCGGCCACCTCGGTCTTTACGAACGTATAATATTCGAGATTCTCGACCCGTTCCGGACACAACCGCTGCACGATCCGCATCGCCAGCGGCCCCTGCACGGCAAGCTGCGCGATCTCGTCCGAAGCGTCGTAAAGCTCCCTCCCGGGCCGCATTTCGAATTTTTCGCCCTGTGCGACCAGGTGCGACCAGTCTTTGCCGACGTTCGACGCGTTGACCACCAACAGAAATGTCCCGGCGTCGATCCGGTAAATCAGAATGTCGTCCACGATTCCCCCGCGACCGTTCGGCAGACAGGAATACTGTACCTTCCCGTCACGCAGCGCGCGGATGTCGTTCGTCGTAACGTATTGCAGGAATTCCGCGGCACGGGGCCCTTTGACCCAGATCTCCCCCATATGGCTCACATCGAAAACGCCGGCCCGTTCACGCACGGCCGCATGTTCGTCGTTGATTCCGGTGAATTCGATCGGCATGCGGTAGCCGGCGAATTCGGCCATCCGGGCGCCATTCTCAACATGATAGCGGGTAAAAGGAGTGGTTTTCATAGATCGGTTGCATTTTTTTTGCGAAAATACGCCAATTTATCCTAATTTTATACCGGATTTCTAAATTCGACGGAAAACGTATGCTGCTGAAAGTCGCGATCATCGTTCTGATCATCTACATCATCGTCGTGACCCGCTCGCGGATCCGGCTGCCGAACTCCGCGTTGCAGGCGACGGTCGACGTGTTGCAGGCCGCCACGCTGAAAGACGAGCACGTGATGCAGATGGCCCGCAAATACATCGACTACGCCGACGCGCAAAATGCGTTGCTGCCGGTAGACGATCCCTACGCCGAACGCCTCGATCGGCTGACGTCGCGCTACGTAGCCGTCAACGGCGTTCCGCTGAATTTCCGCGTCTACAAAACCGCGCAGATCAACGCCTTCGCAACGGCCGACGGCAGTATCCGCATTTTTTCCGGACTGATGGATCTGATGAACGACGACGAACTGATGGCGATCGTCGGCCACGAAATGGGACATATCCGCAACAGCGACACGCTGAGCGCGATGCGCAAGGCCTACCTGACTTCGGCGGCCCGGAATGCGCTGGGCGCTACGGGCGGCGTGATCGGTTCGCTGAGCGGTTCGCAGTGGGGATCGCTGGCCGAGAAGCTGGCCGGATCGCAATTCTCGCAGGGACAAGAGTACGCGGCCGACGATTTCAGTTTCGGTTTTTTGCAGCGCAACGGCTACGACCCGTATGCGATGGCCAGCGCCCTCGAAAAAATCCACCGCACCTCGCAGCGGAAAGACGGACAGGCCGACGCGATCCTGCAATTATTTTCGACGCACCCCGACAGCTTCAGCCGCGCCGCCCGGATGCGGGCAAAAGCCGATGCGGCAAAAGCCCTGCCTGCCGCCTGAGAATCGCCCCGAGCGAAAAAACATTTCATTAATTGGCTTTTTTATCGTACCTTTGCGGCGCAAAAAGAGGCCGGACAGCCTTATGCCGAACCCTTTCATTCCGAACGGTTTGCCGATTACAGACTACCGCCGCGAACGGGCGACCCCGGACGATCCGGCCAATTTCGACGATTGTTTTTAATTTTTTTTAATATAAATCGCTATGGCTTATAGAATGATTCTCAACGAGACCTCCTATTTCGGAGCAGGCTCGAGAAAAGTAATCGCAGAAGAGGTCGCAAAACGCGGCTACAAAAAAGCGTTGGTCGTAACCGACAAAGACCTGGTGAAATTCGGCGTGGCCGCACAGGTGACCGACGTACTGAAAGCCGCCGGCATTCCGTTCGAAATGTTCGACGAAGTGAAACCGAACCCGACCGTAAAGAACGTGAAAAACGGGATCGCGGCATTCAAAGCCGCCGGCGCCGACTTTATCGTAGCTATCGGGGGCGGTTCGTCGATGGACACTTCGAAAGCGGTCGGAATCATCATCAACAACCCGGAATTCGCGGACGTGACTTCGCTGGAAGGCGTCGCCAATACGAAAAAGAAATCGGTTCCGGTAATCGCGCTGCCCACCACCGCAGGCACCGCCGCCGAAGTGACGATCAACTACGTCATCACCGACGAAGAAAACGTGAAGAAAATGGTCTGCGTAGACCCGAACGACATCCCGACGCTGGCGATCATCGACCCCGAACTGATGCTGTCGATGCCGCGCGGACTGACCGCCGCGACCGGTATGGACGCGCTGACCCATGCGATCGAGGGACTGATCACGCTCGGCGCCTGGGAAATGAGCGACATGTTCGAGATCAAAGCGATCGAAATGATCGCCAAATGGCTGCCCAAAGCCGTCGAGAATCCGTCCGACATCGAAGCCCGCGACGGCATGGCTACCGCGCAGTACATCGCCGGCATGGCCTTCTCGAACGTCGGCCTCGGCCTGGTGCACGGCATGGCGCACCCGCTGGGAGCTTACTACGACATTCCGCACGGCGTGGCCAACGCGCTGCTGCTGCCGTTCGTGATGGAGTACAACAAGGAAGCCGCCAAAGCCAAATACCGCACGATCGCCGAAGCGATGGGCGTCGACACCTCCGCCATGGATGACGACCAGGCCGCACAAGCTGCCGTAGACGCAGTGAAAGCGCTGGCCGTCAAAGTACGCATCCCGCAGCACCTCAGCGAACTGGGCGTACCCGAAAGCGGTCTTCCGACGCTGGCTCAGGCTGCTTTCAACGACGTCTGCACGCCGGGCAACCCGCGCAAGGCCGTAGTCGAAGAGATCCTCGAAGTGTACAAAAAAGCGTTTTAGCTTTTTCACGGCATAATTAAACCCGAAAGCGCTCCGTTTCGTAAGAGACGGGGCGCTTTCATCTTGTTGCCGGCAAGCGCTATCCCGCCGGAAATTGTTATATTTGCAACGTGCAACGCAAACATGGAAAAGAAACCGATGGAACCGCAGCGTAAAGCCCTCGAAAAAGGCCCGGAAACGGGCCGCAAAGCGAAAAAAAGCGTACCGCGCCGATTGATCAAACTGTTCGCCGTACTGACCGGTTCGCTGTTGCTGCTCATCGCGCTGTTGCTCGGAGCCGTAGCGCTGATCCTGACCCCGTCGCGGTTAACGCCGCTGGTGAACGAATACAGCAGTCGCTATCTGGACGCGCAGGTACGGTTCGACACCGTCACGCTATCCGTATTCGAGAACTTCCCGAACGTCAGCGTCAAACTTTCCGGCGGCGAGATCATTTCGCACGCTTTCGCCGGATTGCCCGACTCGCTGAGAACCCGGATTCCGGCGGCGGCCGACACGCTGCTGAAATTCGACGAATTTTCGGTTTCGCTGAACCTGCCGCAACTGCTGGCCTCGCGCATTTCGATCCGCCGGATCGCCCTGACGCGGCCGAGAGTCTATGCCTACGTCTCCCCGTGGGGCAAAGCCAACTGGGAAATCTTCGCAGCGGACACGACGGCCGGCGACTCCACGGAGCAGGGCGGCGACCTATACCTGAACATCGCCGGCCTGGACATTCGCGACAGCGGACGAATCGTGTACGACAGCAAGCCCGACAAGCTGTACGCTACGGTCGACCTGGAGCACCTGCGGCTTAAAAACACGTTCCGCCACGACTACAAAATCGACCTGAGCTCCGTGAACAGCGTCCGGCTCGATACGCTGGACGCCTGCGGCAGCCTGCCGGTCGCCCTGAAAGGCGGTTTCACGTTCAATCCGAAACATCCCGAAACGATCGCGCTCGATAAACTGAACCTGCAACTGGGAGACATCCCGATAGGATTCGACGGCCGCGTGTCGATCGCCCGGGACAGCATCGTTTCCGAACTGCAGTGCACGATCCGGCCGCTGGCGCTCGAACGGGCGATCACCCTCGTTCCGCCGCAACTGATGCCGACGCTCCGGGCATTCGACACCAACCTCGCCTTCGACCTGCATACCCGGATCGACGGCAGCTACCGGTTCAGCGACGGACGCCTGCCACGGATCGACCTCGACGTCACGACCAACGACGGATACCTCTCCTACAAAAACGCGAAGGCGCGGATTGACCGGTTCGGGATCGACGCTTCGCTGCGTTACGATCCGCAACGGCCGGACTCGACCGGCGCGGTATTCCGCAAACTGGACATCGCCGGATCGGGTATCCGGCTGCACGGCAGCGGATCGGTGTGGAACGCGATGCGCGATCCGTCCGTACGGATGAAACTGACCGGAGCCGTCTACCTGGACACGCTGTCGATCCTGTTCCCGTCGAAACAGGACATCGCCGTACGCGGACGGCTCGGACTGAATACCGACGCTTCGTTCCGGATCAGTCAGCTTCAGATCGGAAAGATCGGCAAAACACGGGTAGAGGGCACCATTACGCTCGACAGCCTACTGGTCGATATCCCCCGCGATACGATTTTCATGATGGTCGGCGGCGGGATGATCCATTTCGGGTCGGACCGCAACCGGCAAGACTCGCTGATCGGGAAAGACGCCGAGATGCTGCACACGACCGTCAAAGCCGACACGTTAAACCTCCGCATGAAACGGCAGTGGGTGCTGCTCGGATCGGCCGTATCGGCGTCGGCCCACAGCGCAGCATCGACGCTGAGCGGCGACACGACCGTCGTACATCCGCTGAACGGCCGCGTTGAGGCGCGTATGCTCGCGATGGCGGCATTCGACTCCACCTGGATTCGTCTGGACGGTATGCAAAGCAATTTCAGCATTGTTCCTTCTGAAAAAAATCCGGCGGTGCCGCTGCTTCAATTAGGATTCGACGCCCGGGCGATGCAGGCGAAAAGCGCCGTCAACCGCTACGATCTGCAAAACGGGCATGTCGATTTCCGAGCGACGCTGGTTCCGAACCGAATGGACTCGACCCGGCGGCGGCAACTGCTCGATTCGCTGCAACAGGCCTATCCGTCCGTCGCGCGCGATTCGCTGTTCGCGTACCACCGTTCCCGAACGCAGATGCGAAGCCGTTCGCGCAAAGACGACTTTTCGGACTCCGACCTCGATCTGTCGCTCGACAAAAGCGCGGCGGAGATGTTGCGCCGATGGGATGCCAGCGGATCGGTAAAAGCCGCTTCGGGACGGCTGCTGACCCCCTACTTTCCACTGACCAACACGCTGCAAAACGTCGATATTGCCTTTACGACCGATGCCGTCAAACTGAAAAACACACAGATTCAATCCGGACAGTCGTCGCTCGAACTGACCGGCGAAATCTCGAACCTGCGCCGCGTATTACTCGGACGGGGACAGTTGAAGATCAAAATGAACATCGAATCGGATACGCTGAACTTCAACGAACTGATCCATGCCGCGACCGTCGGCGCACAATACGAAAACGCTTCGGAAACCTACCAGAGATCGGTCGCCGAAGCCGAGAACAGCGAACAATTGCAACAGGTGATCGCCGAACAAAGCGGCGTGGACGACACCACCGCAGCGAGTCCGCTGATCGTGATCCCGTCGAATGTCGATGCGCAGATCGACCTGTGCACGCACTACGGCATCTATACGAATCTGCGCCTGAACTCGCTGGCAGCCGAACTGATCGCCCGCGACCGCTGCCTCCAGATCAAAGACCTGAAAGCCGAAACCGACGCAGGCAGCATGAACCTGACGGCACTGTACGCGACCCGCAGCCGGGACGACATCATCACCGGATTCGACTTGGAACTGACCCAGATGAAAGTCGACCGGCTGATCAGCTTGATTCCGGAAGTCGACTCGATGCTGCCGATGCTGCGGTCGTTCGAAGGCGTCGTGGACTGCCAGATCGCGGCGACCGCGGCCGTCGACACGATGATGAACATCGACCTGTCGACGCTGAACGCCGCATGCAGCATCCACGGCGAGAACATGGTGCTGCTCGACGGCGAGACCTTTACCGAGATCGCCAAAATGATGCACTTCAAGAACAAGCAACGCAACTTGATCGACCGCATTTCGGTCAATATGCTGGTGCGCGATAACCAGATCGAGCTGTTCCCGTTCATCATCGAGATGGACCGCTACAAAGCCGCCGTCAGCGGCGTGCAGAAACTCGACATGAGTTTCAACTACCATATATCGGTGCTCAAATCACCGATCCCGTTCCGCCTCGGCGTCAATATTTTCGGCACGCTCGACAAATTCAAATTCCGGCTGGGCCGGGCGCGCTACCGCAGCGAGAATATCCCGTCGTACGTCGGACTGATCGACACGACGCGCGTCAACCTGCGGCATACGATCACCGACATCTTCCACAAGGGAATCGAAGCCGCATCGCTCAGCGGGATGAAGATCACGCCGGCCGCCGATTCGCTGACCGTAAATACCGACAGCGAAGCGCTGTCGAAGGCGGACAGTCTCGAATTGCAACGCCAGGGCATCCTACCGGGAATCGATTCCTCGGAAAACGGAACCGACAGCACGGCTGTTCGACAAAAACCGGACACGGCCGTTTCGGAAACGACACCGCCGACGATAACTCCCGCCGAAACGAAAACGCCCGGACGGAAAGAACAGCGCGCCCTACTGAGACAACAAAAGCGGGAACGCAAAAAAGCGAAAACAAACAATTAAAAAAACGACGATATGGCAAAAATTTTCTGCTTACTCGCCTTGTGCTGCCTGGCAGGAGCGTGCGGCTCCGGAAACGAAAAAAAACAGGCTACGGCATCCAAAAATTTCCAAATGATCGAAGTTCCCAGTATCCTGGACAACCCGGACGACCGGGCTGCATACATCGGCAAAAATTATTGGCGGAATTTCGATTTCACGGATACCTCGCTGATCGGCAAACCGGAAATAACGGAACAGGCTTTTGCCGATTACGTCCACATCATCGAACACATGAACGCCGAAACCGCCGCCGCATCGGTCAAAACCACGCTGTCGAAAGCGGAAGCGGATACGGCGATGTACGCCCATTTTTTAGCCCTATTCGAGAAATACCTCTATGATCCGAACTCCCCGATGCGCAACGAAACGCTCTATATCACCGTTCTACGGGTTGCTATCGGCTCTCCGAAAACGTCCGAAGCGGAAAAGACACGTATGCGTTACCGCCTCGACCTGGCTCAGCGGAACCGTCCGGAAATGCCTGCGACTGATTTCACCTACACGCTGGCTTCAGGAAAGACCGGCACGCTGTACGACATCGACGCCGAATACCTGATCCTGTTCTTCAACAATCCCGGCTGCCATGCGTGCCAAGAGACGATCGACCAGATCAACGGTTCGGAAACGGTTCGTAAAATGATCGGGGACAAACGGCTGAAAGTGCTGTCGGTGTATCCGGATGAAGACATGAAAGCATGGAAAGAATACTTTCCGACGCTTCCGACGCATTGGCTGAACGGCTACGACGCTTCGCAGCAGATCAAGAACGAAGAACTGTACGACCTGCGCGCCATCCCGACCCTTTACCTGATCGACCGGAAAAAGTTCGTCATTCTGAAAGACGCTCCGTTCGGAGAAATCGAACATTACCTGACACAAAAAGCCGAAAAGTAGTTACACTTTCCGGCTCCGGATATTTTTCTTCTTCAAACCATGCCGAAAACGGCGGTCAGGACACGCATAGAATCAATAACTGGGCCGTCAGGATACGCAGGAACATAGTCAGCGGGTAAACGGTCGCATACCCCACCGACGGCATATCGTTGCCGGCCACGCCGTTCGAGTAGGCCAACGCAGGAGGATCGGTCATCGCCCCGGCAGACACGCCCATCAGCGTATAATAATTGACCTTAAGCACCTTCCGGGCAATGATCCCGACGATCAGCAACGGCAGTACCGTGATGATGAAGCCGTAACCGATCCAATGATAGCCCTCCTCGTACAGCACCGTGTGGACGAATCCTTCGCCGGCCCCCAGACCGACGCAGGCGAGAAACAGCGCGATCCCGATCTCGCGCAGCATCAGGTTGGCGCTCATCGTCGTATAGGTCACCAGCTTATAGTGCGGCCCGAAACGGCTGATCAGAATCGAAACGACCAGCGGACCTCCCGCCAGCCCCAATTTGACCGGCTGCGGAATGCCGGGAAACATGATCGGCACGCTACCGAGCACGACCCCGAGGAAAATCCCGACGAAAATCGGAATCAGATTCGGTTCGTTCAGCCGCCGCATCGAGTTGCCGAGTATTTTCGAAACGGCATTGATCGCCGACTCGCTGCCCACAACGGTCAGCCGGTCGCCCATCTGAAGCTGCAAATTATGGTTCGGGATCAGATCGACGCCGGCCCGGTTTACCCGCGTCACATTGACGCCGTAACCGCTACGCAGCCGCAGGGCGCCGATATACTGCCCGTTGAGTTTCGATTTCGTAATCATGATGCGCCGCGAAATCAACTGGTTGTCGAGACGTTCCCACTCGTCTTTGTCCATATCGAGTTTCTCACCGACGAAATCGGTAATCAATCCCATATCGTCGGTCGTGGTCACGATCAGCGCCTTATCGCCGACCGACAGCGGAGTCTGCGAACCCGCGATGTCGATACGTCCGTCCGGATGCAGTACGCGGGAAATAACGAACTGTCTGTTTATAAGTCGCTTGATCTGCAAAACGGTCTTTCCGTCCAGAAACGGATTCTTCACTTCGACCGAAATACGCACGGCTTCGTGCGCACCGCCCTGTTTGACCGTATAAGCCTTGTCTTCCTCTTCGAAACGGATCCTGAAAATCCAGCGGATGAAGATCATCGACAGGATGATCCCGAGCACGCCGAGCGGATAAGCCACAGCATACCCCATCGCGATATCCGGGGAGTCGATCCCGGTCATGTCGCTGTATGCCTGCTGAGCGGCTCCCAGACCGGGCGTATTGGTCACGGCGCCGGAAAGAATCCCGACCATCGTCGTAATCGGCAGACCGGTAATCAAATAAATCACGTAGGTAATTACGACTCCCAGCAGCACGATCCCGGTAGCCATCAGGTTCAACTGGACGCCTCCCTTCTTAAACGAGGAAAAGAAACTAGGCCCCACCTGCAGCCCGATCGAATAGACGAACAGGATCAATCCGAATTCTTTCAGGAAGTGTAACAGGTGCTCGTTGAGCTGCATCCCGAAATGGCTGAACGTGATCCCGACGAACAGAATCCACGTAACGCCGAGCCGCACCCCGGCAATCTTGATCTTGCCCAACGCAACGCCGAGCGAAATCACCACGGCGAGAATCAACACCGAATGAGCGACCCCGCCTCCCCAGAACGCATCGTTCCCGAAAAACAAATTGCGAAAAAATTCCTCCATACCGTCTGTCTGCTACGACCCGAGCATCCCTCCGCAAATTTCGAAAACGCGCCCGGAATCTGAATTTCATTTCGGGTGCGAAGTTAATTAAAATATCCGGCATTTCCCGATGCGAAAAAACAGGAAAAAACCTTTTTTTTAAAATTATTAAGAAACTTTTTCGCACCCGCCCCATCCGTACCGCCCGAAAATGCGAGGCCGCCAGATCGTCCCGCGCCTGTAAAAACACCGATAAAAATCCGGAATCCATTTCTGCGGTTGTAAAAAACATTCCGCAATGCGGAAAAATAAGACGGTTTTATCTTCCTAAAATCAATTAATTTAGTTTATTTTGTAAAAAATTAGGAAAGTTTTCTTCGGAATCGCACCCCAAAATTCAATAACTCAAATGAAAATGAAAAAATCGATTTTACCCGTATTGCTCGCTGTCGCACTTGCAACGGCTGCCTGTACGTCCAACACGAAACGACAGACGGCTACCCTGAGCGACGATTCGCTGTACACGACTTTCCGGGATCCCGGCCACGAATGGCGGGGCAAACCGTTCTGGTCGTGGAACGGACGGCTCGAAAAAGACGAACTGATCCGCCAGCTTCATATTTTCAAAGAGATGGGTATGGGAGGCGCCTTTCTGCACTCCCGCGTCGGACTGAAGACCGAATACCTCGGGCAAGAGTGGTTCGACCTGACCAACGCCGTGGCCGACGAAGCTGAAAAAATCGGCATGGAAGCGTTTCTGTACGACGAAGACCGCTGGCCTTCGGGCAGCGCCGGCGGCATGGTCACCGAGAATCCGGCCTACCGGATGAATTTCGTGACGCTCTACACGATGCCCGCCGAGGAATTCAAGTGGGACAACGATTCGATCGTCTCGGCATTCGTATGCAAGCTCGACGGGATCGACTACTCGGAACTGGAACGGCTGACCCCCGAATCCGACATGACCCGATACGCCGGGAAAACCGTCCTGAAATTCCAGCACGAAACGGAAAAATGCTCCGACGGCTACAACGGGACCACTTACCTCGACCCGATGAACCGAGAAGCCACCGACCGCTATATCTACCTGACGCACGATCAGTATGAAAAACACTGCGGCGCCCGGCTCGGCGGCAACATCCAGGGGATCTTCACCGACGAACCGCACCGCGGCGGATTGTTCACCTCGCACGAAAGCAAAACCGACGGAGTGACCAGCGGCATCCACCACATTCCGTGGACGCCGAAACTGCCGAAAGAGTACAAAAAGGCATACGGAGAAGACCTGACCGCCGAACTGCCGAAAATTTTCCTGCGCGAAAACGGCGAACGGGTCAACGATGCCAAATGGCAATACTGCGACCTGGTACAAACGCTGTTCTTGAAAAACTTCGCCCAACCGCAATACGATTGGTGTACGAAACACAACATGATCTATACCGGCCATGTGCTGCACGAAAACAGTTTCTCGAACCAGGTGACCATGCAGGGTTCGCTGATGCGTTTCTACGAATACCAGCACAACCCGGGCGTCGACATGCTGACCGAGCACGACAACTCCTACTGGGTGGTCAAACAGCTCTCTTCCGCCGCCCGCCAGTTGGACAAAAAATGGCTGCTGTCGGAACTGTACGGCTGCACCGGCTGGCAGTTCAACTTTGCGAACCACAAGGCCGTCGGCGACTGGCAGGCGCTGTTCGGCATCAACGTGCGCTGTCACCACCTGTCGTGGTACACGATGGAAGGCGAGGCCAAACGGGACTACCCGGCCAGCATCTTCTACCAATCCCCCTGGTGGAAAGAATATAAGTACGTCGAAGACTACTTCTCGCGGCTGGGCGTGATGCTGAACCAGGGCGCTCCGGTATGCGATCTGCTGATCGTCAACCCGATCGAAAGCGTAACGAGCCAAGTGAGCGTCAAATCGTTCAACGGCTTGGGCGCATCGGCCCCTGAAATCGTCTCGATGGAGCAGAAATACGCAGACCTATTCCACTGGCTCGCCGGCGAACGCATCGACTTCGACTACGGCGACGAGGAGATGATGGGACGCCTCAGCAGCGTGGGTAAGGACGCCGAAGGCAATCCCGTTTTCAACGTGGGACACGCCTCCTACCGCACCGTATTGGTAGGAAACATGGAAACGATGCGCGAAACGACCCTGAAAGCGCTTCAGAAATTCGAGGAGGCCGGCGGCAAAGTGATTTTCGCCGGCGAAGCGCCTAAATTCGTCAATGCCGTAGCGTCGGAAGCCCCGGCGCAACTGGCCGCGCAAAGCATCCGGATCGATTATGCGCAAAAACCGATCGTAGAGACCGTGAAAAGCCTGATCCGCCCCATAGTACAGGTGACCGATGCGTCGGGTAACGACATGAAAAACGTCTTCGGTCAGGTGCGTCAGGACGGCGACCGCTACTACGTCGTGCTGATGAGCATGGACCGCGGCCGGAAGTTCGATTCGGTAACCGTAACGTTGCCGTTCGCCGGCGAAGTGACGCTGTGGGATTGCAAAACGGGCGACGTATGGAAACAGCCGACCGTAAGCTCCGGAGCCGAAGGATCGAAAATACTCACTTCGTTCGAACCCAACGAGGAGAAAGTTTACACGATCTCGGCCGCATCGCCGGCATTCGCCCGGCAGATGCCGGTAATTACCGAAAAATCGCGGATATCCCTGCCCGACACGTACGATTACACGCTGAACGAACCGAATATCTGCGTACTGGACGTAGCCACTTGGCAGATCGACGAACAGCCGGCGCAACCGCTGACCGAAATCATGAAAATCGATCAAGCGGTACGCAAGCATTTCGACTTGCGTCCCCGTGGCGGAGAGATGGTACAGCCCTGGTATGCGGAAAAAACGGACGGAGTCAACTACCAAAAACCGCTCGGCGTACTGAAAATGCAGTTCCCGTTCGACGTAGCGGTCATGCCTTCCGACACCCTCTTCCTGTGTCTGGAAACGCCCGACCGCTTTACCGCCGTAATCAACGGTCGGAAGCTTTCGATGGAACAATCCGCGGGCTGGTTCATCGACAACAGCATCCGTAAATTCGCCGTCCCGACAAACTACCTCCAGCAGGGCCGGAATACGGTCGAACTAATCGCTAATTTCAGCCGCAACCTCGACCTCGAAGCGCTGTACCTGATCGGCGATTTCGGCGTCGAATTGAAAGGCATTCAGCGGACGCTGACCAAACTGCCGGCCAAATTGAAAGTGGGCGATATCGCGACGCAGGGACTTCCGTTCTACTCGGGAGCCGTTTGCTACCAGATCGGCAACCTGCCGAAACCCGCCGCCGGCGAACGCATCATGCTGCAAATGCCGGGCTTCGACGGCGGTTGCATCGAACTGAACAATGACTATGCGCACCAGATCTGCGGATGGGCTCCATACCAAATGGACGTAACCCAGGTGGCCGAAAAAGGCGATGTAGCGCAATTGAACGTGGTGCTTACGCGCCGCAACACATTCGGCCCGCTGCACGCGCTGCCGGCACGTGCAGGAGCTTACGGCCCGTGGAACTGGCGTACCGAAGGCGGTTCGTTCACAATGGATCAGTACACCCTGCTGCCGGCCGGCCTGACGCAACAGCCGACGCTCGTCATCGACGACGTGAAATAGGCGAACCGGATCGAAAATACGGCAAAGGGGCGGGAGCATTCCTGCCCCTCTGCTTTCGAAAAACGAACCATCAAAAACCACGGTAATGAAACGAATAATCGGAATCATCGCATGGACGGCAACGGCTGTGTTGCTGCTCACGGCGCGCGGAGCATCCGCACAGAAAAAACGGCTGCATACCGTCCCATGCAGAAACTACGCCCAGGTCGAAGCGTACTTCCGCTATACGCCCGGATGCGGCACGATCGTCAGCGGACACCGCGGCGGCATGGCGCCGGGATACCCGGAAAACTGCATCGAAACGTTCGAAAATACGCTGAGCCATATGCCGTCGTTCTTCGAGATCGACCCGCAGATGACCCGAGACAGCGTGATCGTGCTGATGCACGACCCGACGATCGACCGCACGACGACCGGCAAAGGAAAAGTATCGGACTATACCTACGAAGAACTGCAACGGTTCAACCTCGTAGACCGCCAGGGCACGGTGACCCCGTATAAAATACCGCGCGTCAGCGACGTGATCCGTTGGAGCCGCGGTAAAACGATCCTGAACTTCGATAAAAAAGAGGTTCCCCGCGACGTGCTGATCCGGCTCGTCAACGAACTGAAAGCCAAAAACGTCATTTACACGGTACACTCGGCCGACGACGCGCGCACCTGCTACGGACTCGATCCGGACGCGCACTTCTCGGCCTGGATCGGCGACATGCGGCAATTCCGCGAATACGAAGCCACCGGGATTCCTTGGTCGCGGTTCATCGCCTACGTGGTCAGCGGTACGATGAAACCCGAACAGCGGGAACTGTACGACGCGCTGCACGCAAAGGGCGTCCGGTGCATGATCTCGGTAGCCCCGACGGTCGACCGGCTGCCGGAAGCGGAAAAACGGAAAGAGGGATACCGGACGGAGATCGCCAAAAATCCGGATATCATCGAAACCGATTATCCGCTCGAACTGATCGGACTGTACTGATCCGGAGACGCCTCGGACAAACGTCGTCCCGCTACCGAAAATAAAAACCGCCCGGATTCGCGCGAATCCGGGCGGTTTTTATTGAATACGACGGCGCGTTATTTCGCTTCGTCCTTGATGCAACGCACAGCCTGTCCGCCGAATATCGGACCGTACATTACCTGTGCACGTTGGTAAGTCGCATTATTGGTCAGCAACATGCTATACGATTGGGCCGTCGTCGCACCGGTCTTATCGTTCAGCTTGAACTGATAACCGGTCGAACCCATAAAGTACCCGAGCGAATTGTAATCGAGATCCTTAGCATTGCTGGCATATTTTCCTTCGGCCTGATCGGTCGTCTTGTTGATCGCGCCGGACAGTACGACGTCGAAACCCGCACCGTTCAGATCGGCCAGCGGGGCTCCTTTCTGCTCAGCCACATAATACTTACCGGGAGCGATTCCTTCCGCTTCGTTGCCGGCTCCCGCAAGGGCGTCCAGCTCCGCTTTGGTCGGAATATGCCACCCTTCCGGGCAAATACCCTGCTTGCCTTCCTGCTGATTCCAGTTCGAGGCGGTTATCTCGCTTACGCCGAACGCCGTAGCATAGTCGTACAGGTAACCCATTTTTTCAACGGACGCAGCGTCGGTAGCCGGTTCTCCGAGGAATCCCGGATACCAAACCCCGTTGCCGTCGGCGGGATCGGACGAAGGAGTCTTTCCGGCAGGCAGGTAGCGCAGATTCTCGGCCATCCACCAGCGGTCGTCGGCCAGCTTAACGATCTTGTAGGTAACGCCGCCGTATTCGAGCGACGGCACTCCCTGCGTAATCGTGTACGTAGCCTCCATCGCCTCCATCAACGGCGAGAATTTCGTCGATACGGTAAGCTCGTAAACGAGGGTTTCCTCGGATTCGTTCGCTCCGATCTTCAGCGTAAAGGTATGATCGCCCTTGCCGCTATCGCCCAGGTCGGCGCCTTCGAACGAACCCGCTACTCCGGTAACTTCCCATTCGGTATTACAAACCAGCTTGGCCTTGAACTCGCCGCCGTCCATCGAAGCGGTCGTATCGGCCGGAACGAATGCGATCGAAATCTTATCCTGTTTTACCGTCAGCACGGCCGTAAGCGCGCTCGAAGCGGCTTTGACCGTAATATTTCCGGTTACGTCGTCGCCGGTTTTCGGGGAAACGAAAAACGACAGCGTGGCATTGCCTTTGCCCGACTCCATATTCAGCGAACTGATATTCGAACTTTTGGAGGTCACCGTCCATGCGACGTTAGATTCCAATTCGGCCGTATAGGTACCTCCGGCGGGATCGGCGATCACTTCCGCCTCCTTGAACTTGAGCACGGGATCGACCGGATCGTCGTTCTTGTCGTCGCTACAGGCGACGAACAGCAAAGGCAGCGCAAAGGCGGCCCATAAATAGATCATTTTTTTCATAACGCATTTTTTTAGTAAAACATTCATACAATCTCTTCTACTTCTTCTATCGTTCTTTCCGCTCAGAACTGGCAACCGATCGCCAGCGCGAAAACGCTGCGGTTCCGGCCGGCTACCCAATCCAACTTACCGGCATGAACGCCACTCCATCCCAGATCCCCGTACACGGGCAGGGCGATCCGGCCCACCGGATGCGTATAGCGCACTCCGAGCGACAGTTCCCCCCGGGTCGCTGCAAGGTATTCGTATTCGTAATTTCGGTACTCCTCGTTGCCCGCCGCATAGACTCCGGGCTCCATATCCGGCACCGAAGAGGCCGTCTGCCCCTCCCCGAGCCGGCTGCCGCCGCCCGTATGGCATGCCAGCTCGACGCTGCACTTCAGCCACCCGCGTCCGACCCTGAAATTGCGGTCGGCACCGATATGCACCCGTACATTCTCGACATACTGCGAACGGGTGTACGGAAAAACCAGCGAGCCGATCCCGCTGCGATTGTAGTAGTCCGCACCGGCACGCAGGCTCATCACCGGATTGTAACGGTCGGCCTTCCAGTCGAACTCGTACTCCAGACCGGCATTGACCGCACGCTGGCGGTAAATCTGCCGACTGCCGTAGATAACGGTCTGCACCACCCCGCCGATATTTTCGCTGCGCAGGACATTTTCATTGTTCTTCAGGTTGACGTATCGGAAGTTTCCCCGGATCAGATGGACGTTCCGACGATGCGCGACACTCATTACGCCGCGGTATTCCAGTACATCCGATCCGCTGTGCGTCCAGATCGTCCCCTTCTCCCCCGTCTCGCCCTTACGGTACCGGTAGGTGAACTCGTTGAAAAAACGGAATCCCCTGCTCCGGAAAGCGATCTGTAGCGCAGCGCCCTGCTCGGAATCCTTCATCGGCAGACCCGAGATCCCCGGTTCGTTCAGATGCATACCGTTGCCCGTCCACAGACCCTTCTCGCCGAACCACACGCCTTTGTTGAAAAACATATCGTAATTCTCGCCGGTCGTCCCGATTTGCTCGCACAGCACCCGCTCGGTATTTTTGCGGTACAGGTAATTGGCCCCCAGTTCCACCGCAGCGAAACGATACACAAATCCTGCCGAAAGATTCAGATCCATCATCGTATTGCTGTGGCGCAAATCCTTGCGTTTGGCGTAGTTGTCGGCTTCATAATCGATTCTCAAGCCGCCGGTCAGTTTCTTGGTCAGCAAAAAGCCTACCCCGCCGGACAGGATATACTGCTCCCGCGTCTTCGTCCCGGGCGTAAACTCCACCAGATCGAACGGCCGGTCGCCGGGATTCAGCAGAATCGACCCGGACATATGCTGGCCCCGAAAATAGCGGTACTGCATTTTCCCGTAGAATGAAACTTTCTCGAAACGCCTGAACGACTCGGTCTTAAGCCCGAAATCATAGCTGTCGTCGGATTCCCAGTAATTGATAAAACGACCGTTCTGTTTACCGAAATAAGCCTCGGCATAAGAGACACCCGGAACCGGAACCGCGCCGTGAAGCCCCGCCGCATTGTACGACGTGAGCCACCCGTCGCTGCGCGCAATGTAATCGAAATCGTACAACGGTTTCTCCTTCCTTTCCGCCTGAACGGACGGCCTGAATTTCGGTGATTTTTCACGGCATTTCCGGGTGTCGGACACCGGACATTCCGTTCCACGCCCCCGATGCCTTTTTTGGGCGGATGCCGTAAAACCCACCGCCGTCACCGCCAGCGTCACCGATAAAACCGCTATGTATCTTCGTATCCGTATCATAACTTTCATTTTTTCAAGGCGCTCCGTCACCGGACGCCCGTATGGAGCGACTGGACGCTGCGCTCGTGGAAATCCTGCGTCGAATTGTTGGTATCCTGATAAACGACCCTACCGCCCGCCTTCAGCGTAGCCTCGGCGTCGATCCCGCTCGGATCGTTCCCGTAGGCGTACCCGTACACCACCGGATTGCCCTCGATCGCGAGCGTGGCCTCGGCATCGACGTTGCGGTACAGGGTCCGCCCGAGGAAATTCTCAGTCAGCGTTACGTAACCGGCGTCGATCGCAGGCGCCAGCCGTTTCGCATTTCCGGTCGAGCTGCCCGAAAAGACCTCCATGCCGTCCATGATCCATTCGTTCGGCACTTTGATGCAGCGGGTTCCCGGATAACCGGGCTTCAACACCTCGTTGGCCGCGTCGTTCATATACTCTCTGGCGGTGCCGGCTTCTGCGGGCACCTTGAAAAACAGCGTCGTCGGCGAATCGACCGAAATCGTATAAGCCTTCGCCGTTCCGGTCTTCCGAAGCACCTGCATGTAACGGTCAGTGCGCACTTTATCCCCCGGAGTGGGATGGTAAGTCGTGTTGGTATAGTACGTATTGTCGTAGCAGACGAAACAATCCGCACGGTTCAGATCGACCGACAGCGGATACTGCAACGTATGGTCTATCGCCCCGTTGATGCACATTACGGCCTGGCCGCCAGGTTCGAGCGGATAATCCGTACCGCCGCCCGGAAAACCCCACACGCACTCCACCAGCGGCACGTAATCCCGGAACGATTTCTCCCCGGTCTCGGGATCGGCAATCAGCCAGACGTTCGTTCCGTACGCATTGTAAGGATCGACCGTTCCGAAACAGATATTGTCGAGGTAGGCGACCTTTTCGGAATTGTTGTACAGGATCACGTACTTATCGCTCTGATAAGTACCTTCCAGCGGATCTTTCTTACAGCCGCCGCAGTAGACCTCCTTGATGACGATTTGACTGGTTTTGGAAGCCACCAGCGGGATATTCACCGGCTGCGAAAGGTCGCTGGCCGCAGAGACGATCATCTGATCGCGCGCGCCGTTGAAATAGATGACCGCATCCTGCTCCGACACCCGGTCGCGCGCGCTGACCCGGTAAATTCCGAAAGCCACTTCGAACCGGGCCATATCGTCGTTGCCGGCCGAAGCCGTATAAACCGTGCCCCTGTCCACGTCCTCCAGAGTCACCCGCGCGCTCCCGCCCTCCCGGTCGGGATGACCTTCGGGGTACACCAGCCGCACGGTGAGCTCCCGAGTCGTCCCCTCGTACGGATTATCCTTCCCGTCGAGCAAGTCGTTGCACGAACACAACACGACAGCGACCATGCCCAATACGATTCCCGCGATATATTTATACTTTTTCATACTCCTTTTCCGCTAAAATTTTAACCGCAAGGTCAGTCCGTAATAAAAATCGGGAGTCAGGATCACCTTCACCCCGCTCGCATACGAAGCCAGGTACTTGCGGGCATTGGTAAAGTTGTTGGCGTAGAACGAAACCGACGCCACGTTACCGATCTCCTTGGTAATGCTCAGATTGGCTGAAAAATAAGGATCGTACCCGTCCTGTTTCAACTGGAATGAGTTCCCGTTGATTATCAACCCCTTGAGCACGGGATCGTTTGCGGCGGCATCGTCGTAATTGTAGACGTTTCCTTCCAGATCCATATAGTAAAGCGGCCTCAGCGCCGTATAGCTCTCGCCCTCCTGCTCCACCTGGTAGGCCAGTTGTTTACCGTGATAGGACGAGATGTTCCGCGAGCGCGAAACCAGCGACGCCTCCAGGCGCAACGAGATGACCATCCGGATCGACGGAATGTGCGTAATGGCGGTCAGGTTCGCATCGAGACGCTTCGTCTGCCGGCCGTTGTAGGTGGCGGTCGTCGAACCGCCGTTGTCGGCATAAATCCCCACGTACTCGAACGAACGACCCGGAATCGACGAATGCGACTGGTTTTCCTTGTAAATGTAGGAAAACCCTTCGTTGACGTACTTCACGTTCGTATAAGCGGCATCGAAACGGAACTGTGTCCGGATCGACGGAATCTGCGGGAAATCGACCGTCACTTCCAAACCTTTCCGGTCGACCGGCGAACTGTTGTCCTGATAGATGTTCTTCACGAAAGTCTTGTCCATCACCTTGGTATCCATCGGCGTGTAACCGGCCGACGGATCGTCCTTGTCGCCCACGAGGATCTGACCGGTGCGGTTATCCACGACGATGTCGGGATTGGCCGGCATTTTATAACCGCCCGGCACTTGACTGATGCGGTATTCGAACGGCGAATAGGTCGTATTGAGGCGATAAGGATACTTGGTTTTATTGAAATAACCGGCCACCGATATCCGGGTGCCGTCGAGGGTCAGATCCACCCCGACCTCGATATTCCGGTTACGCATCCACCGCAGGTTGTCGTTGTAGGCGATCGAATAGGGCGTCGTATGGTAGACATACACGCTGCGGTTGTCGGCGTACGAAGCCCCGAACACCTGGATATCGCGGTACAGCGGATCGGGGTAAAGGATATTGAACGACGGCAGTTTCTCGGTGATTCCCCATCCGCCCCGTACGTTCAACTGGTTCAGAAAATATTTCCGTTCGCGATTGATCAGCGTATATTTCACATTGAATCGCGGCGACAGGCTCTGCGCCTTGTCGTACTGCATGTTCTTGATCAGGGTCTTCTCGCCGCGGACGCCGGCCATCACCCCGAGCGAAGTCTGACCGAGCTGCAGCGTCAGGTTGTCTTCGAGGTAGACCGCCAGGTTATGCATATACGGAATGTCCGTATACGGCCGGGGACGGAAACCGTTCGGCTGCAACTGCGGATTTTCATAATACTCGCCCTGACCGACATTGCCGTTCGCGCTCCAGGTGACGCCGGCTTTCACCCGGTTCAGCAGCCGGTCGAAACGGCGCGACCAGTTCGCCTTCAGCGAGACCCCGTAATCCAGCTCTTTCGAGTCGATGAACTGTGTGTTCACGTAATTGACAGGCAGTTGATTGGCGACGAAATAACCTTCGGTCGTCGCATTCACGGCCGGCTGTTCCGACGCGGTATGTACCGGCAAGTGGTATTTCGACAGCATGTCGGCATAATTCACCGAGGCCGTTACCGCCACGTTCGTAATCCAGGATTTGTTCAGCAGCCAGTCGAGCGAAGTATTGAACCGCAACGCATTGTCGTGCGCCTTTTTCCACTCGCCGGTCTGCGCGTCCGGGTCGTCCTTGGTATTCATGCCGCCGAGATTGCCCGTCAGGCCGACCGAAAAGTTCAGCGGCGTGCTTCCCCGCCTGAAAACGCGCGCATAATTCAGCGCGATTCCGTTCCGCTGGTAAGTCGTGTACGGCGAAACCGGGTTGTCGATCGCGCGCGTATGCTCCAGCGCGACATTCAGCGAACCGAGATCCCTCCCCAGGTCGAAACCTTTGCTCAGCGAAAACTGCTTGGTTTTGGGGTTCGTCGTAAAAGTCGCCGTATAAGGCGTTTTGCCCTTGCGCGTCTTTACCTTGACGACGCCGCTCGTCAGGTCGCCGTATTCGACCGACGGAATACCCGTAATTACTTCGATGGATTCCACGTTGCTCGATGCGATATTCCGCGTGCTCGCTCCGGACAAGTCGCCGAACGAAGCGTTCGTCGACAACCGTACGCCGTCGACCTCGACCGCCGTACCGAACGAAGCGTTCCCCTGCGAGACGCCGCCGTCGCGGATCGAAAACACGTTGTCTTTCATCAGGTTCGGGTTCACGGTTTTGCCGCCCGGCAGCAGGCTCGACACGTCCGAAACGTTGACCATCTGCAAATGGTCCAGCGCCGCCTTGTCGATCACGCGCGAAGTGCTCATGCTGTTGCGGTTCTCGCGCGCGGTAACCACCACTTCGGAGAGTTTCAGGTCGGCGCAGCACAACCGGAAAACCAGATCGTCCCTATCGCCGGTCACGTTCAACTCGCTGTCCAGAGCGACGTACCCCAGGCACGAAACATTGACCGGATGCTTGCCGGCCTGCACGTTCCTGATCGAAAAATGTCCATTGTCGTCGGTAATCGCCCACAGGTTCGCGTCGACCACCGTCACGACGGCCATCGGAACCCCTTTCGACGACTTGCCGATCTGCACTCTTCCGGATATCGTATATTTTTGTGCGGAAACGCCCAGGACACTAACGCTCAGCAACAAAGCAAGTAGAAATTTTCTCATCCAGCAACCCTAATTTAATCAAGCCTCCAATCCGGACCAACTTTTGCAAAGATGAAAAATTTTGTTACAAAAGACAAAAATAAGCACCTTTTTCACACAAAAAGCGATGCAGCATTCCGCAAAATGCCACATCGCAAACCATTCGTAAAACCGGATAATCCTCTATTTCGACAAGGCCTGTTCGATATCGGCGATGATATCCTCCGCATCCTCGATGCCGACCGAAAAACGGATCAAGTCGGGCGCTACGCCGGCTTCGATCAGTTGTTCGTCGGTTAGTTGGCGGTGGGTATGGCTCGCCGGGTGCAGCACCGAAGTGCGGGCGTCGGCCACATGCGTGACGATAGCGGCCAGTTTCAGGTTGTCCATAAAACGGATCGACACGTCGCGTCCGCCTTTCAGTCCGAACGACAGCACGCCGCAGGAACCGTTCGGCAGGTATTTTTGCCCCAAATCGTAGTATTTGTCCCCTTTCAGGCCGCAGTAATTCACCCATGCCACCTGCCCGTTGCCTTTCAGGTATTCGGCTACTTTCTGCGCATTGGCACAGTGGCGCGGCATCCGCAGGTGCAGCGTTTCGAGTCCGAGGTTCAACAAAAAAGCGTTTTGAGGCGACTGGATCGAGCCCAGGTCGCGCATCAACTGCGCGGTCGCCTTGGTGATATAGGCCAACTTGCCGAAATTTTTCGTATAGGTCAGTCCGTGATACGAAGCGTCGGGACGGGTCAGTCCGGGGTATTTGTCCGCATGGGCTTCCCAATCGAAATTGCCGCTGTCGACGATCGCGCCGCCAACGCTGGTCGCATGGCCGTCCATATATTTGGTCGTCGAGTGCGTCACGATGTCGGCCCCCCACTCGATCGGGCGGCAGTTGATCGGCGTGGCGAACGTATTGTCCACGATCAGCGGTACGCCGTGACCGTGCGCGATCCGCGCGAATTTCTCGATATCCAGCACGGCTACGCCGGGATTGGATATCGTTTCGCCGAACAGCGCTTTGGTATTCGGACGGAACGCCCGGGCGATCTCCTCCTCGGAAGCGTCCTGATCGACGAACGTCACCTCGATGCCCAGTTTCGGCAACGTCACGCCGAACAAGTTATAGGTTCCGCCGTAGATCGTCGACGCGCTGACGACGTGGTCGCCGGCCGAACAGATGTTGAACACGGAATAGAACGAAGCGGCCTGGCCCGAAGAGGTCAACATGCCGGCTACGCCGCCTTCGAGCGCAGCGATCTTCGCCGCTACCGCATCGTTGGTCGGGTTCTGCAGCCGGGTATAGAAGTAGCCGCTCTCTTCCAGATCGAACAGCCGGGCCATCTGTTCGCTCGTCTCGTATTTGAACGTGGTGCTCTGATAAATCGGCAGCACGCGGGGCTCGCCTTTTTTGGGAGTCCATCCCGCCTGAACGCAAAGGGTCCCCCGATGTAGTTTTTTCTCCATTTAGCTGAATTTTAGATTTGCAAATGTAATCATTTCCGCGAAAAATCGTACGCTTCCGGCCGGATCGGAACTACAAAACCCGCCGTCCGACCGGGTACCCGAAAACGACTCGTACCGCCGGACGAACGCTTCCCGGAAAACGATACCGCATTCGGGTACATTTATGGAATTTCCGGCGGAGAAAGGCGGAAAATTACGATAAATTCCATACCTTCGATTTCCGAACCGTCCCGTCGGGAGAACGATTGAGCATCGGTTCGCACGCGATCGGTTTCGACCGGAACGCAAAAACAGCGGACGAACCGGCAATTCCCGAAAAGGCCGTCCCGTCGTCCGTAAAACGCGGCATATCAAATCGCAAAGGCCATGAATCATTCCGGAATCCGATATTGTTTTCAGCTTTGGAAAGCGAAAGAAAGCATTGTTTTTTTTGTCCTTCTTTCGTATCTTTCGATCCCCGGCGCCCTGTACGCGGCAACCGGGGCAAATGCGCGATCAACCGTTAATCCTAATGATATGAATTTAAACACGCCCCCTGCGATCGCAGGAAACATACCGCAGGACGTAACCGAAAGAGCGGGCGAGAACGCCGTCTTTATCGTGTACGGACTCAAAGAAACGCCCCGGACGGCAGACCGGATAAAAGATTTGTGCGCCAACTTCTCGGCCATGATCCGCAGCATACGCAACCGATTCCCCGACATGCAGTTCAGTTGTACGATGGGATTCGGGGCCGACGCATGGAGCCGTCTTTTCCCGGAACGGCCGAAACCGCGGGAACTCGAAACGTTCCAAGAGATCAAAGGCGCCAGGCATACGGCGGTTTCCACGCCCGGAGACCTGTTTTTCCACATCCGGGGCAGGCAGATGGGCGTTTGTTTCGAATTCGCTTCCATCATCGACGAAAAGCTGAAAGGAACCGTAGACCCCATTGACGAAGTTCACGGCTTCAGGTATCAGGACGGCAAGGCGATCATCGGATTCGTAGACGGCACCGAAAACCCGGCCGTGGACGAAAATCCGTACGAGTTCGCCGTAATCGGGGATGAAGATTCCGGATTTGCGGGAGGCAGCTACATTTTCGTGCAGAAATACCTGCACGACATGAACGCATGGAACGCCCTGCCGGTCGAGGAACAGGAAAAAACGATCGGCCGGAAAAAATTCAACGACGTGGAACTCTCCGACGAGGAGAAACCCGCCAACGCTCACAATGCCGTGACCAACATCCAGGACAGCGCAGGCAACGACCTGAAGATCGTACGGGCGAACATGCCTTTCGCCAACACCTCCAAAGGAGAATACGGCACCTATTTCATCGGTTATGCGGGAACGTTCTCCACCACGCGGCGGATGCTGGAAAACATGTTCGTCGGCGATCCGGCAGGCAATACCGACCGCCTGCTCGATTTCAGTACCGCCGTAACCGGCACGCTGTTTTTCGCACCCTCCTACGACCTGCTCGAAACGCTCGGCGAATAAATGCTACCGGCTCCGAACGGGGACGAACATCCGGAAGACGCGCACGATGCGACGCGTCTTTCGTTTTATAAACGACTCCCCTCACCCGAACAGCAAACGATCCGGCCGAATTTCAGGAGAGAAAACGCACTGTTATAAAACGACGAAGCGATCCCGCCGTCGGCGGGATCGCTTTAAAAACGAAACAGTCCGAAACGGATTATTTGTTTCTTTCCGGACGCAGGCTGCGGACAGTCGCACCGGCCTGCCACATTTCGCTTTCGCGCAGCTCTTTGAGCTCCTGGTTCAGCTTTTCGCGGTAATCCGGCTTGCTGTTCGAGTCGATCGAACGCTGCGCTTCGTTACCGGCAGCCACTTCGGCGTACAGTTTCTTGAACACCGGCAGGGTCGCGTCGCGGAACGGCTTCCACCAGTCCAGGGCGCCGCGCTGTGCGGTCGTCGAGCAGTTGGCGTACATCCAGTCCATTCCGTTTTCGCCTACCAACGGCATCAGGCTCTGGGTCAATTCCTCAACGGTTTCGTTGAAGGCTTCCGACGGCGTGTGGCCGTTTTCGCGCAACACCTGGTACTGCGCGGCGAAAATACCCTGAATAGCGCCCATCAGCGTACCGCGTTCGCCGGTCAGGTCGGAATAAACCTCGCGTTTGAAAGTCGTTTCGAACAGGTAGCCCGAACCCACGCCGATACCCAGCGCGATCACGCGTTCCATAGCGCGGCCGGTAGCATCCTGCAAAACGGCATAGCTTGAGTTCAAACCGCGACCTTCGAGGAACAAACGGCGCAGCGAAGTACCCGAACCTTTCGGAGCGATCATGATCACGTCCACGTCTTTCGGAGGAACGATACCGGTGCGATCCGAATAGGTAGCGCCGAAACCGTGCGAGAAATAGAGCGCCTTGCCGGCCGTCAGGTGCTTTTTCACGGAAGGCCATACGGCGATCTGAGCGGCGTCCGACAGCAAGTACTGAATAATGGTCGCCTTTTCGCAGGCCTCTTCGATTTCGAACAGCGTCTTTCCCGGAACCCAGCCGTCGGCAACGGCTTTGTCCCACGTCTTCGAATTTTTACGCTGGCCGACGATCACGTTGAATCCGTTATCTTTCAGATTCAGAGACTGTCCGGGGCCCTGAACGCCGTATCCGATCACTGCGATGGTTTCGTTCTTCAGCACTTCGAGCGCTTTGCTCAGGGGGAACTCTTCACGTGTGGTCACGTTCTCCACAACTCCCCCGAAATTCATTTTTGCCATGATTTTCTGTTTTTAAAAATCGATTTATAAGTTTGTTATAGTTCGTTCAATCCGTTTCCGTTCGGCTCGCGGTGCAGCACCACGCTGCCCGAACGCGTAAACTCGATCAGGATTCCCCGGCTTTCGAGCTCCGTGCGCATGTTCTCGATCTCCTCGCGCGTGCCGGTCTTCTCGACCACTACGTACGCCGGGTTCATCTCGATGATACGGGCGCTCCACTCGCGGACGATCATGTCCACCGTGCCGCTCTCCTTGAAAATCTTCGACGAAAGTTTATAGAGCGCGATCTCCTGCGTAATCAGCTCGTCATTCGAATAGTATTCCACCTGGATCACCTCGACGATGTTACGCAGTTGCTTGGCCAGTTTGTCGATAACCTCCTGCGTCGTAAAAGCCGAGATCACGAACATACTGATTCCCTTGATCGACGATTCCGATACTTTCAGACTTTCGATGTTGATCTTACGCCGCAGGTAGAGAGCCGTAATCCGGTTCAACACCCCGATCTGGTTCTCCGTAAATGCGATAACGATATATTCCTTAATCATAACTGTCAACTCCGTTAGGTTCTACTTTTTGTCAGGTTCCTTGGCGATCAGATCCGACAGCGATGCGCCGGCCGGCACCATCGGAAAAACGTTCTCCTCGGACAGCACGTCCACTTCGAGGAAATAGGCTCCCGGAGCCTTCACCAGTTCGTCGATCGCCCCTTTCAGTTCCGACAACTGCGTCACGCGACGGTTCGGAATCCCGTACGCCTCGGCAATCATCGTGAACTTCGGGTTTTCGAGGCTCGTGTACGAATAACGCTTTTCGAAGAACAACTGCTGCCATTGGCGCACCATACCGAGGTAATGGTTGTTCAGCACGATCATCTTGACGCCGATCTTGTTCTGCATGATCGTCCCAAGCTCCTGCATCGTCATCTGAAACCCGCCGTCGCCCATCATCACGACCACTTCGCGGTCGGGCACGCCGAGTTTCGCCCCCATCGCGGCGGGCAGCCCGAATCCCATCGTGCCGAGCCCTCCGGACGTAATGAAACTGCGCGTACGATTGAACTTCGAATAGCGGGCGCTGAACATCTGGTGCTGTCCCACGTCGGTTACGATCACCGCATCGGCCTTTTCGGCCTCGGCCAGCGTGCTGACCACGTCGTACATCGAAATACGGACGCCCTGCGGATCGGTGCTCGGCTTCACGACGACTTCGTATTCGCGTCGATGGTAGTCTTCCGCCATCGCAATCCATTCGGCGCGCTCCTTATACCGGATGCCCACTTTCAGCGCGTCGAACGCGTCGCCGGCGTCGGCATGGATCGGCAGTTCGACGGCCACGTTCTTGCCCAGTTCGGCCGGATCGATATCGACGTGGATGATCTTCGCATTCGGCGCATACTGCTTCACGTTACCGGTCACCCGGTCGCTGAAACGCATACCGACGGCCACGATCAGATCGCTCTGCTGCGTCATCCGGTTACCGGCGATATTGCCGTGCATCCCGAGCATACCGATGAACAGCGGATGGCTGTTCGGCACGGTCGAAATACCCATTAGCGTCTGCGCCATCGGGATTCCGGCCGCTTCGGCGAACTCCAGCAACTTGGTCTCCGCGCCGGCGAGCTTTACGCCCTGTCCAACGATCAGCAGCGGACGTTCGGCCGCATTGATCATTTCGACGGCCCGCTGGATCGCTTTCGGATCAACCTCCGGATGCGGCTTGTAGCTGCGCAAATAAATGCACGGTTTATAACTGTAATCGAACTCCTCGACCTGAGCGTTTTTCGAAATATCGATCACCACCGGCCCGGGACGTCCCGTGCGGGCGATGTAATAAGCCTTGGCGATCGCACCCGGAATTTCGGACGCTTTGGTCACTTGGAAATTCCATTTCGAAATCGGCATCGTCATGCTGATCGTATCGGCCTCCTGGAAGGCGTCCGTTCCGAGCAGAGTCGAAGGCACCTGCCCGGTAATGCAGATGATCGGCGTCGAGTCGAGCATCGCGTCGGCGATCCCGGTCACCAGGTTCGTAGCGCCCGGGCCGGACGTAGCCAGGCAAACGCCCACCTTGCCGGTGGCGCGCGCATAACCCTGCGCGGCATGTACGGCGCCCTGTTCGTGGCGCGTGAGAATGTGATTCAACCGATCGGTATGATGGTACAGATGATCGTAAATCGGGATTACCTGACCGCCCGGGTAACCGAATATCGTATCGGTTCCTTCGGCTATAAGCGACAGTAAGAGAGCCTCGGCCCCTTTTATTTTTTGTTTGTTGGACATAATGAACGTATTAAAATTCAACCATCGGAAAACAACCGCAACCGCCCGGAACGTATTCCGAAAACGATTCTGCTATTACAAGGCTGTTTCCCCGAACAACGTGTTGCTAAATGTTTTCGCGTACTCCGCCCTTGTCGGCCGATGTTACCATCGATGCGTAGGCCTTAAGGGCCCGACTGACGACTCGGTTGCGCTCCACGGGTTCGAAGCGGACAATCGCCTGCCTGCGCATATCGAGCTCCTCCGAAGTAAGTTCTACATTGATCGTTCGGTTCGGTATATCGATAAGGATCGTATCGTCGTCCTTTACCAGCGCGATGTCGCCGCCCGCTGCGGCCTCGGGTGAAACGTGCCCGATCGACAGTCCCGACGTACCGCCGGAAAAACGACCGTCCGTAATCAGCGCGCACGCCTTGCCGAGGTTCACCGACTTCAGGTACGAAGTCGGGTACAGCATCTCCTGCATACCGGGGCCCCCTTTCGGTCCTTCGTAACGGATCACCACCACGTCGCCGGCTTTCACCTTACCGCCCAGAATACCGTCGCAGGCCTCTTCCTGCGATTCGAATACGCGGGCTTTGCCCTCGAAACGCAGGATCGACTCGTCGACGCCCGCCGTTTTGACGATGCAGCCGTTGCGGGCGATGTTGCCGAACAGTACGGCCAGTCCGCCGTCCTTCAGGTACGGATGCTCCAGGTCGCGGATACATCCCTTCTCGCGGTCGGTATCGGCCGCCGGGTATCTCGTATCCTGCGAACCCAGCTTCAGGTTGAAACGTTCGCCGGGAGCGGCCAGCGCACGCGTCTTCGCCTCGTCGGCAACGTCCGGACTACGCAGGTCGTTCAGGCGGATCGCCTCGCCGAGCGTCATTCCGTCGACGCGGACGACGGCCGTATCGAGCAGCTTCCCTCGGTTCAATTCGCCGAGAATGCTCAGGATTCCGCCGGCGCGGTTGACGTCCTGAATATGGTACAGCGGCGTGTTCGGCGCAACTTTGCAGATCACCGGCACGCGGCGCGACAGCATGTCGATGTCGCTCATCGTGAAATCCACGCCGGCCTCTTGAGCAACCGCCAGCAGGTGCAGCACGGTATTCGACGACCCCCCCATCGCGATATCCATCGACATCGCGTTCAGGAAGGCCGCGCGCGTAGCGACCGACCGCGGCAATACGGCTTCGTTATCGTTGAAATAATATTCCCTGGCATTCTTGACGATCAATTTGGCCGCCTTGCGAAACAACTCCGTCCGCAGTTTATGCGTGGCTAACACCGTTCCGTTACCGGGCAGCGAGAGTCCCAGCGCCTCGGTCAGACAGTTCATCGAGTTGGCGGTAAACATACCGGAGCACGAACCGCAAGTCGGACAAGCGGCGCGTTCGAGTTTCGACAAATCGTCGTCCGAAAAATCCTTGTCGGCTCCCTTGACCATCACGTCGATCAGGTCGTAAGCGCGGTCGCCGAGCCGTCCGGCCTCCATCGGCCCCCCCGACACGAAAACGGCCGGAATGTTCAGCCGCATCGCGGCCATCAGCATCCCCGGGGTGATCTTGTCGCAGTTCGAAATGCAGATCATCGCGTCCACCTTGTGCGCGTTGCACATATATTCGACGCTATCGGCGATCAGGTCGCGCGACGGCAGCGAATAGAGCATCCCGTCGTGTCCCATCGCAATCCCGTCGTCGATGGCGATCGTATTGAACTCGGCGGCGAAACAGCCCTCTTCGGCGATCCACTCTTTGATTTGCTGTCCGATTTCATGCAGATGCACGTGCCCGGGGACGAACTGAGTGAACGAGTTGACGACGGCGATCACCGGCTGTCCGAACTGTTCTTCCTTCATTCCGTTTGCTCTCCAGAGACTTCTGGCTCCCGCCATTTTCCGTCCCGTGGTACAGACACTGCTTCTGAGATTTTTCATAACTTTCGTTTTCTTGTTTCTTCCCTAATGTACTGCGGCAAAATAAGCGAAAGAATCCTGTTTCCGGTCTTCGTTCCGCGCGCCGCCTATGATGCTCAAACCGGCATAACGCCGATCATATCGTTATCATCCAACCGGTTAACAGACATCCGGGCACTATAACAAACCGGTTACGAAATGCCTGGGCGTCCGTTGATCGAGCAAAGGTAGAACTTTTTAAAAAACAATAAAAATTATTACCCGCTTTTTTGAGGGTGAACCACAATTCCTTCGGCTTCGAAAATTCACGGAATCCGGAAAATACGGCGGATCGGCCCATACAAAGCGAACCGGACGGACGGCGGCCGATAAAAACAGCTGCATACGTATTTTTTTTTACCTTTGCTGCGTTATAAACTTATAATCGAAAAGAACATGAAGGAAGAATATATCCCGTTCGTCAACGACCTGATCGAACTGGCCATCCGCGAGGACATCGGCGACGGCGACCATTCGTCGCTCGCGTGCATCCCGCACGACGAACGCGGCCGGATGAAGCTGCTCGTCAAGCAGGAAGGCGTCCTGGCCGGCGTCGAAGTCGCCGAAACCGTGCTGCGCCGGCTCGATCCGGAAGCGAAATTCGAAAAACGGCTCGACGACGGCGCGCGCGTCCAACCGGGCGACATCGCCTTTTACGTCGAAGGACGGCTGATCTCATTGTTGCAGGCCGAACGCATCCTGCTGAACATCATGCAGCGGATGAGCGGCGTAGCGACGCAGACGGCCGTTTACGTCCAGGAACTGGACGGGCTCAAAACACAGGTGATCGACACGCGCAAAACCACGCCGGGCATGCGCGTGCTGGACAAGATGGCCGTCCGCATCGGCGGCGGCGGCAACCACCGCATCGGGCTGTTCGACATGGTGATCCTCAAGGACAACCACATCGACTTCGCCGGCGGCATCACGCCCGCGATCCGCAAGACGCAGGCCTACCTGAAAGAGAAAGGCAAAAATATCCCGATCGAAGTCGAGGTGCGGTCGCTGGACGACATCCGCGAAGTGCTCTCGGTAGGCGGCGTAGACCGGATCATGCTCGACAACTTCTCGCCGGAGACGACCCGCGAGGCGGTCGCGTTGATCGGCGGACGGTACGAAACCGAATCGTCGGGCGGCATCACGCTGAAAAACCTGCGCGAATATGCCGAATGCGGCGTAGACTTCATCTCGGTCGGCGCGCTGACGCACCAAATCAAGAGCCTCGACCTGAGCCTGAAAGCGTGTAAGGCCGGCGAATAATCTCTCTTGCCGATGAATTTCGAAACGCGGTATGACCTGTCCCGGCGCGGACGATACGCCGGACGTTTACTTTTCCTGATTACGATGGCTGCGCTTATCCTGAATCCCGGTGCGGCGGCCCAGGGCCGCTTCGACTACGCCGACCTGCGCGGCGGTTTGTTCACGCCGAAAACCGTCGGCGGCGTCCGCAGTATGCGCGACGGCGAACATTATACGGCGGTCGACAGCGGCCGCATCGTCCGATACAGCTACCGGACGGGCGAACGGCTGGCCGTGATTTTCGACCGCGCGACAGCCACCCCGTCGATAGACTTTACGGATTACCGGTTCAGCGCCGACGAAACCCGCATCTTGCTGTCGACCGACGTAAAACCGGTGTACCGCCGTTCGTTCACGGCCGAATACTGGATATTCGATACGAAAGACGGATCGCTCAGGCGGCTTTCGACGGGCGGGCCGCAGCAACAGGCCGCCTTCTCGCCGGACGGCCACCGCGTGGCCTTCGTTCGCGACAACGACCTTTTCGTGGCCGACCTCGCGGACGGCGCCGAACGCCGCATTACCTCCGATGGACGGAAGAACCACATCATCAACGGTATCCCCGACTGGGTATACGAAGAGGAATTCGCCTTCGCGCGGGCGTTCGAATGGTCGCCCGACGGACGGCGGATCGCCTGGCTGCGGTTCGACGAAAGCCGCGTCAGGGAGTACAATATGAACCGTTTCGACGGGAAGCTGTATCCGGAAAACTACACGTTCAAGTACCCGAAGGCCGGCGAGGAAAACTCGATCGTCGAACTCTACTGCCACGATCTGGAAACCGGCGAAACCGTCCGGATCGATACCGGCGGCGAAACCGACCGATACATTCCGCGCCTGCTGTGGACGCCGTCCGGAGAGCTGGCTTTCTACCGGCTGAACAGGCTGCAAAATCACTTCGAAGTGTTATTGAGCGACCGCAACGGCGCGACGCGCGTCGTTTACGACGAACGCGACGAACGCTACGTCGAACACGCCGACCGGTCGACCGTCACGTTCCTGCCCGACGGCGACCGTTTCGTCGTCCGCAGCGAACGGAACGGCTACATGCACCTGTACTTGCACAGCATCCGCAAAGGCTTTCTGAAACAACTGACCGACGGACAGTGGGAAGTCACGGCGATGCTGGGCGTCTCCGACGACCGGGTTTACTACTTGTCCACCGAAACCTCGCCGCTCAGACGCGACCTGTATGCGGTCCGACTGGACGGCAAGGATAAGAAACGGCTGACCGGGGGCGACGGCACTTACAACATCCTGCCGTCCGAAGGGTTTCGCTACTACATCAGTTACTTTTCGAACGTCGAGACGCCGGAGCGGATCACGCTGCACGCCGCCGACGGCCGGCTGATCCGCACGCTCGAAGACAACGCCGCGCTACGGGACACGCTGGCGGAGCGGGACGTACCGGTCAAAGAATTTTTCACGTTCCGGAATTCGGAAGGCATCGAACTGAACGGCTATCTGCTGCGGCCCGGCGATTTCGACCCGGCGAAAAAATACCCGGTGCTGATGACCCAGTACAGCGGTCCCGGATCGCAGCAGGTCGCCGACCGCTGGACGATGGAATGGACGGACGTGCTGGCGCAGCAAGGCTATATCGTCGCCTGCGTCGACGGCCGGGGAACCGGGTTCCGCGGCGAATCGTTCCGCAAATGCACGTACCGGCAACTGGGACGCTACGAAACCGAAGACCAGATCGAAGCGGCCCGCTACCTGGGGTCGCTGCCTTACGTGGACGGGTCGCGGATCGGCATTTACGGCTGGAGTTACGGCGGGTTCATGGCGTTGAACTGCATTCTGAAAGGCAACGACGTGTTCCGCATAGCGATCGCCGTAGCGCCGGTCACCTCATGGCGTTTCTACGACACGGTTTACACCGAAATTTATAACGGCATGCCGCAGGACAATCCGTCGGGCTACGACGACAATTCGCCGATCCGTTTCGCCGACCGGCTCGAAGGAAAACTGTTGATCGCGCACGGCACGGCCGACGACAACGTGCACATTCAAAACACCTACGAAATGGCCGCCCAACTGACCGCGCACGGCAAACCGTTCGAAATGCGGATCTATCCGGACAAAAACCACAGCATGGGCAATGCGCGGCACCACCTGTTGGAACGGTGCATCGAATTCGTAAAAGAAAATCTGTAAAAAAACGCCCCGGCCGTTTGGCGATGCGGCAAAAACTCGTTACCTTGCAGGAAGATAACCTAACCCCTGCAAAGCATGAAAACAAATGCAGCCGTTGCCGGATTGATCGCTCTGGGTTGCCTGTGCTTGTCGTTCAGCCCGCGAATCACGGATTCTCCCGCAGCCGAAAAGACGGCATCTTCATCCGTTTCCGCAAAAACGGATTCTCTGCAAAGGGAAGTCCGCCGTTTCGAAGACACGGTGCGTCAGATGGAAAAAGAACTGGGCTGGGCCGTGTTCGAAGAAGCCACCGAAATCGCTTACCGCAAGGGGATCATCGCCCCAGTCTATTCGCTGGCCGACTATCGTTTCGACATCGCATCCTACAACCTGAAAATCGACTCCTGCAAGGCCTATCGCCGGGCTTTCGACGATGCGGAGGAACAACTGCGCCAGGTGCTGATGCAGGACTCAGCTTACCTGTCGCTGATGCGGCACCTTCCGGAAAAGGACGGGAAACCGGACTACGAACGCCTGAAGGCCGGACAGGAACTGATATTCACCCGCCTGTCGCACACCTCCGAGGAATACCGCTGGAAGCGGGAGATCCGCGAACGCAGGCTGCTCGAATCGAACACCGCGCTGCTGCGCACCGTCGCTGCGGTCTGCCGCAGGCAAAACCGGGAGGTTCCGCCGTTTCCGGTTCCTCACTTACAGAACAAAATACAGAAAGACGCGGAAGCCATCGGATCGGATCTCGCCACAGACCTGTCTCCCGACAAAGAGATGGAAATGAAATACAGCGACGAACTGCGGCAGGCCATCGCCTCGCTGGAAGAAGCTCGCGAAGCCCTGTGGCTGACCCGGCAGGATCTGTACCGCCTGCAGGACGAGCGAAAATAATAATCCGCCGCAGCCATGAAAATCCCGATCTGCCTGATCTTCCCGTTCGTATTGCTGTTCCCGCACGCCCGGGCCGAAAATCCGGACGATTTTTCGCCGGAACGCAAGACATGCATTCTGCACCTGAGATCGGTCAGGGACTCACTCCAAAAAGACATAGACAGCAAAAGGCTGCGGATCAACGCGATCCTGTTCACCGAGGGGATCGCGGAGCTCACGGTTGCCGACCAGCCTTACATCCGGCTTCCGTTCCCGTGCCTCGGATACGACGATCTGGACGATTACGTCCGGGCCGTCGATTCGCTGCAGACGTTCGACCGGAGCTATTATCCGGCCGCCCAGCGACGCAGGGACAGTCTCCTTTCCCTCTCCTGCCGTTACCGGGCCGTTCCGGACGAAACGGACTCGCTGGAACTCGTATTCAAAAAAGCCGTGCTCCGGACGTTGTATGCAGATTTTCGGGCGCACGGGCGGCCGATAAACACGGAATACATCCTGGGGCCGGAGAACACGAACCGGGTCGTGGAAAAAAGCCACGAACGTCGGAGACTCGCGCTGGAACTGGGCGCCCTGTGTCGGCTGCTGGATAAAAAACAGATCGCAGCGGCCGCGCTCTGGACTCCGCAATGGAGTCGCTACGTGCAACCGATCCCGACGGCGAACGATTCGCTGCTCGCACGGATACGGCTCCGATCGGTCGATTCGCTCTGCCGCGCGACGGAGCGCAAAAAACTGCAGATCAACAAAAGGGTATACGATTTGATTATCCGCGAGGTAATCCGTACCGGGCGGCCCTTCCCGATGGAGTCGCTCGAAAGATGCGGTTCCATCCCCGTAGCCCGCTATCGGGCGCAGCTTTGCAGGAAGGGAAAAACGGTTCCGGAACAGATCGGATCGTTCGAATTCCAGCTCCGGTTGCTGAAAACGATAGCGACCGACTTCCGGCGGCAGCGGAAACTGTTGCCGGAAGGGGAAGTCACCCAGCTTGCCCGGTACCTCGACATCAACGCGGACGCAAAAATCATGCTGCTACGCGAAGAACTCGACGTCTTGGAACAAAAAACGGAACAGGCGATCGAAACTTACGTAGAACAAAAATACTTGTAAAACAAAACAATATGGAATTTTTAACGGAATATCATTTGCTGGGACTGGTCATCGGGATCGCCACCTTTTTGATTATCGGACTGTTTCACCCGGTAGTCGTCAAAGCCGAATATTACTGGGGAACCGGATGCTGGTGGATTTTCCTCGTGCTCGGAATCGGCGGGATCGCCTGGTCGCTGCTGACCGACAACGTACTGATCGCCGCGCTGGCCGGCGTGTTCGCGTTCTCGTCGTTCTGGACGATCAAGGAACTGTTCGAACAGCAAGAGCGCGTCCGCAAAGGCTGGTTCCCGGCCAACCCGAAACGCCGGACGAAACAGGTATGCCGGACGGAAGAAAAAAAACGGTAAAAATGTAAAAAGTCCCCCGGTTGTTTTAGTTTAAACCGGGGGCTTTTATTACTTTCGCCGGAACCGGCACGGTCGCCGGAAAACGGCAATCCCGCCCGAAACGATCACTGCTTTTCGAGTTCCAGCAACTTGCTTTTACAAAGCGCGGGACCGGAACGGCTCCATCGATTGTTATCGACCACCCGTCCCTGCTTATCGACCACAACGCAGTGCGGAATCCCGTAAATGTCGAATTTAGTACAAAGCAAGTTCCACTGATCGTCGGACAGCCTCAGGCGCTCGCCCTGAATCCGGCGTTCGGAAAGGAACCGATCGTAAGCCGCAAGCGGGGATATTCCTTCGGACGTGATATATAGGAACTTGATTTTCGAATCTTTCAGCTCTTCGACCGTTTGGCGGGCCTCAACCATCCCCTGCCTGCACGGAGCGCATCCGGTGCCCCAGAAATCGATGTATAGCACGTATCCCCTGTACGGAGCGATCAGCTCGTCGAAATAGTCGTCGGCTTTGGTTCGCGGCTCGTCTTTTTCGACCGGCCGGATTACGACCGACGAGGCTTCTTCGTACGCCCGCACGATCCGGCCGGTCAGGTACGGCGTCCCGACATACGGCAGCAACCGGGTCATTTCCGCGAAAAGATCCAACCGAAAATTCTCGTTTTGCTGTTGCTGCGACACGAGGCTGTAAAAATAACCGGTCAATGCGTAATCGTAAGCCAGGCAACGGTCCAATCCGTAACGGCGCAGCGTATCGAACGCATTCGCATACATGTATTTTTCGCGCAGCGTATCCAGCCGCGCCTGCTCTTTCGCCCGCTGCGCGTTGAACTCTTTGAGACAAGCCACGAAGCGACGACTGATCATCGTATCCCGGATCGAGACGGACTCTCCCCGGCTCTTGAACGGCAGGCTGTCCAACTCGGCCCGCTGCCCGGGAGTCAGGTCGGGACATCCTTCCCGCACCTTTCCGGCGATATACGCGATCAGCCCCGGCCCGAACAGACCGCTGAATGCGGAAAATGCGTCTGCGATACGGCCTATATTCATCACCGGACTGCTGACGACAAGCCGGCTGATTACCGAATTCGCATCGGACGTAGTAATCATCAGCGGATCGTCGACCCGCTCCATCGTAACGAAATCGTAAAAGGACGCCGGAAGCGGCCGGTAATCGGGATTCCTCTCGGCCTCGTAAACGCCGTCGTCGCGCAACCGACCGTTTATGATTTTCGAATTTTGATTCGCCGACGCATAGTCCAACAAATTACAAAATGCCCGCTGACTATGCTCCGCGTAGAGCAGATCCCGCGTCCGGCCGCTTATTTCGTAACGGGCCGCCAGAGCCGACAACGAATCTTCCGTCCGGCGAAAACGTTCGGCGATCCACGCCTTGTATTCGTCGGCAGCCCCTCTCCCGACGCACTCCTGAGTCCGGCCGTAAACGCTGTCTTGCGCCGGCACGATTCGGTCGGCGATCATCCGGTACATATTGTATTCGGCCGCGCGGCCCATAAACCGCGACCGGCTCCAGTCCTTCATTCCCGATCTGCACTGAGGATTCTGCAGATCCGACATCACGAAACGGCACATCAGCGTATCGCCCGGCTCGACGTACAAATTCCTGATCGTTCCGGGTCCCAGGCTCATCACCAAGGTCTTCGGATGTTCCGTTTCGATTTCGGCGGAAAAACGGCCGTCCGGAAGCACCTCGATCAGCGCCGCGCAATCCCGGCGCGTTATCGGATCGTACGACATCAGGGTTCCCGACGTAAAGCCGAACTGCGGCGTATACCCTTCCAGAATACCCCGGATCACGGCCGTGCCCGGACGATACAGCTCGTTCCGGTACTTCTCCGGATCGTATTTCCACTCCGCCGCCGGCGTAGTGCGGCGCACCAGGTCGCGGCCCAGCGTCGCGAACGTACGGCCGTCGGAGCCGAGCAGCAGCGCGCCGTCGCGCCCTTCCTTCAAGCAGAGCGTCGTATCGCGATCGCCATTCTTAAGCTGCACCCACAGCGTTTTTCCTTTGCGGGTCACCGTTCCGTAATCCCAGAAATCGTTCCGCCACACCGCCGTCTGCGGCAGAAAACCGCAGACCCACCGGTTCGAACCGTCGGAAGTCATCCAATGGCCCGCAGCCCACGCCGGAAGCGGCGACGGCGCATCCTTCAGCCAAATGCCGTACGTATTTTCGAGCGGTTTCTGTCTGCCGAGAAAATCGACGCAACGCACATCCGCATCCAGCGGTTCGAAAACGAACCGCGCTTTCGACACGCCGGGAGCGGGTAGAAAAACCTCCTTGCCCAGTTCGAACCCTTCGGCCGCCAGCAGCCTGTACCGCCGGTCGCCGCCGCGTTCCCGCAGATAACATCCCGTATCGTAACGGATCCACGAAGCGGGATCGTTGCGTAACGTCACCTCGGCCACCGTCCGCTCTTTTGTGGTTTCGATCCGGTCGAACCGCACGACGTAAACATAATCGTTCCGCACCGGATCGACCGTACGTTTCTGTCCCCAAGCCGCACAGCATAGCAACAAAAACAATCCCGACAACAAACTCTTTTTCATATCGCATCGTTTTAGATTTGCAGGTTTCCGTCCGGAATCCGGACGCTAAACAAATTTAATAAAAATATCCTGAAAAAGCTATTTCATAACACAAAAAGACAACCCTTTCGGATTGTCTTTTAAAACATTTCTTTTTCTGCACAACAAATACAGCGAACAACCGGGCCGCTATCGATGCCGCGGGACGTCGGTTTCTACTGCTACGCCGCTCCCCCGCCACCCGATCCGGATCGTCGTCAAGGCTCTTTCTCCAGCTTCAGCAATTTACTTTTACAGTGTTTCGGCCCTATCCTGCACCACCCGTTATTATCGACGATGCGCCCCTGTTTATCGACTACGGCGTAATGCGGGATTCCGCCGATGTCGAATTTCGCTTTCAGCAGGTTCCACTGATCGCGGGTAACCCGGATATGCTCTCCCCCGATCCCGTTCTCCGTCAAAAAACGGTCGTAAACCTCGACCGGCGACTGCGATTCGTCGGTAATATAAAGGAACTTGATTTTCAAATCTTTCAACTCTTCGACGACCGGTTTCGCCGCGATCATGCCGCTGCGACACGGCCCGCAACCCGTCGACCAGAAATCGAGGAATAGTACGTTTTCCTTGTAGGGCGCGATCAGTTCGTCGAAATATTCGTCGGCCTTCGTCCGCGGCTTCTGCCGCTCCTGCGTCCGGCGGGTTTCGCAACCCGAAGCATACGACTGCACGATCTTACCGGTCACGTACGGGGTTTTGACATAGGGCAGCAGCCGGGCTACCTCCTCCAGTCGGGCGCTGTCATTCTCCAGTCTGTCACCTTGGCCGGCATACCAGCGTGCGAGCGTATAATCGTAAGCCACGCAGCGATCCAATCCGTAACTGCGCAAAGTGTCGAAAGCGGCCCGGTAAAGCGACCGTTCTTGTTCCGACCTGATCCGGGCGATCTCCCGTTTCAAAAAATCCTGCTCCAAAGCCCGGAAACGACGGATGACGATAGTATCGAGCCCGGCCAATCCGGCGGAATCCCTTTTCCCGGCGATCAACGAATCCAGCGTAGCCATCTGATGCGGGGTCGGCTCCGGCATCGACGCTTTCATCCGCTTGCCGACATCGGCGACCGCTTTCATCCCGAGGGAGTCGTATCGTTTATTAAACCCGTTGTATGCGGCGCCTACGAACATGGCCGGGCCGTATTCGAGCCGGTTGATCACCTCGGCAAAGCAGGTTGTCGCGATCATCAGCGGATCGTCGACGAAATCCATCGTCATAAAATCACAGAACGACTTCGGCAGCGGCCGGTAATCGGGATTCGGCGTCGCCTTATAGGTTCCGTCGGGCCGTTGCGAGTAGGTATACCGGCGATCGGAATGCCGCATCTGGTAATTGAGCAGGTTCCGGTACTCGGCCGTCCGGAAATTCGCATACAGCAGATCCCGCGTCCGGTCGGAAAGTTCATAGCGGGCGGACAGCGCCGCCAGCGAATCGTCCACCTGACGGAGCCGCCCGTCGATCCACGCCCTGAATTCGTCCGAGGCGTCCTTCTCGATGCATTCGCTCATCCGGTCGTAAACGCCCCACGGATTGGGCATCATCCGTTGGGCGATTAAATAAAACTGGTTATGCGGCGCCGAACCTCCCATGAACCGGGAACAATCCCATATCTGTTCATACCCATGCCGCCGGGGATTCTGCAAATCGGTTATACTGTAATAACACATCAGCGTATCGCCCGGCGCCACGAATACATAACCGGAGACGCCTTCTCCGATCTGCATATACAATGCCTGCGGAGCTTCCACCTCCACTTCCACGTCGAACCGTCCGTCGGGCCGGATTTCGATCAGAGAATAAGAATCCCGGCGCAGGACGTGGTCGGTCACGCCCAACGAACCGGTCGTATAGCCCAGCTTCGGGGTATAGCCGTCGATCACGCCGCGGATCACCGCTTTCTTTTTACCGTACAGGACGTCCCTGTATTTTTCCGGGTCGTATTTCCACTCCGCCGCCGGCGCAGTGCGGCGCACCAAGTCGCGGCCCAGCGTCGCGAACGTACGGCCGTCGGAGCCGAGCAACAGCGCGCCGTCGCGCCCTTCCTTCAGGCAGAGCGTCGTATCGCGATCGCCGTTCTTAAGCTGCACCCACAGCGTTTTTCCTTTACGGGTCACCGTTCCGTAATCCCAGAAATCGTTCCGCCACACCGCCGTCTGCGGCAGAAAACCGCAGACCCACCGGTTCGAACCGTCCGTCGTCAACCAGTTTCCCGACGCCCAATCCGGCAGTACCGAAGGTTTCTCCGATCTCTCCAGAAAAATTCCGTACGTATTATGCGATTTTTTCCAGCTCGGATCGATGAAATCGACGCAATGTACATCGGCATCGACCGGATCGAAAATGAAACGGGCTTTCATCTCGCCCGATTCGGGCATATACACTTCCTTATTGAGTTCGAAGCCTTCCGCGGCCAACAACCGGTACCGCCGGTCGCTGCCGCAATCTTGCAGATACGTCGTCAGCGAATCGTACCGGATCCAGTAATTCGGGAGGTAGCGCAGCGTCACTTCGGCCACCGTCCGTTTACCGGTGATTTCGACGCGGTCGAATTTCGCCACATAGGAGAAATCGCTCCGGACGGGATCGACGATCCGTTTCTGTCCGTAAACGCTACAAGCCCACAGCAGCAGGAGACCTGCCAGCAGATTCTTTTTCATGACAGAGCAGTTTTAGGTTCGGGCACCGGCACATGCCGACGTATCACAAATATAGCAAAATACACCAAAAAAACCGCTTTGCGACACAAAAAGACACTCCGCCGCGAATTATTTGAAATATTTACGCTGGAACAGCAACAAGTAAATGACGCCGACGGTGATGTAACTGTCGGCGAAGTTGAAGATCGGGCTGAAAAACAGGAACGGCTCCCCTCCCACCCCGGGAATCCACGACGGGAAAACGCCCTCCACGATCGGGAAAAACAGCATATCCACGACTTTGCCGTGCAGAAATCCGGCATAACCGCCGCCTTCGGGCAGGAAAGTGGCGACGCTCGTAAAGGTCGATTCGGAAAACAACAGCCCGTAGAACGCGCTGTCGAGCACGTTGCCGAGCGCTCCGGCAAAGATTAGCGAGAAACCCGCCAGAACGCCGGCCGGCGCCTTTTTCCGGTATAAATAAAAAATATAATACCCCAAAGCACCGATCGCCAGCAGACGGAAAACACTGAGTATCAACTTCCCGTAATTACCCCCCAACTCGAATCCGAACGCGGCTCCCGGATTTTCGATAAACCGGATGAAAAACCAATTCGGAAAAACCGTCACACTCTGATCCAACATGAAATGCGTCTTGATCCAAATCTTAACGATCTGGTCGAATACCAGCAAAGCGACGATCAACAGGATAATCTTCTTTTTACTCATCGTGAAGGGGCTCATTTAAGATCTGCAAAGATTGTCTATTTTTTTGGAAAAGACAAACCCGCAAACAAAAAGCAGACAGCCCGTTTCCGCAAACCGCCCGCTTTCGTTCCGACCTCCCCGTTATTTCAGCATATCGCTCAATTCTGCACCGGCTCTGAATTTGACCACATTCCGCGGGGCGATCCGGATAGCCGCCCCCGTTCGGGGATTGCGTCCCGTACGTTCCGGCTTTTTAGCCACCGAGAACGATCCGAAACCGACCAGTACGATCTTGTCGCCCGACCGCAACGTTTCGCCGGTCACTTCAATGAACGCGTCGAGCGCTTTTTTGGCATCGACTTTCGTAATTTTTGCATTTCGCGCAATGGCGTCAACGAGTTGAGATTTATTCATGACTCTTAAGTTTAGGTAAACACGCTGAATTTCAGCACGTTTACAAATATAGTCATTTATCTCGTAAAAACGAAAAACTTAAAATGGAAAATTCGCCAACCGTCCGAAACGCAAAACAAACGTCCCGCCGCCGGAAAACAAACGGGAGAAAGCGCACTACAAGTTGGAAAAGTAAAATTTCCGTTATATTTTTGTCCCCGGAGAGATGGCAGAGTGGTCGATCGCGGCGGTCTTGAAAACCGTTGAGCTGCGAGGCTCCGGGGGTTCGAATCCCTCTCTCTCCGCAATAAATACTGAATATCAGTGTATTGCAAGATCAACACCCGACTTTACACCCAAAAATGTAAGGTGGGGTGTTTTATTTTCTACATCTAAAATCTCATACAATATAAACTAATGAATAAATAAAAATCGATTCGATCTTGGCTTAGGGTACTTTTAAATACCATCAAAAAAAGATTATTGATTTTTCACTCGTTAATATTCTCCGCTTAAGACTTTGCTAAAGCAGCCTCACAGTATAGGCTTTCTTTTGAATTTGCACAGTATTCGTAGGGCGTGTCGTTGGGTAACATTAAATCAGGCCGGTCAACTCCAGACGCAATATATGCCAAATAATCGTAATTGCCGAGACATTCACCATCTCATTGAAGGAAGTAGCGAATGTCACCTTCTTTTTTCATTGGAAGATGTATGCATTGTACTTCATTGCTATCATTCAAGAAAGTAAGTTGTTATAGACCATAATAATTATTATGGCAAAAAAAATATATCTTTGCTACTGTAATAATGATTTTTTATCTAGCTTGAAAGTAGAACAGAATATATCAAGACTTAATTATTTGTTGTCGTTATATGGAATGACAATGGATGACTTGCTTTCTACAATCAACAAGGGAAGAAAGCATCTTATTACTCAAAATGAGGTCTTTTCAAAAGATATTGATATTAGTATCTTAAAAAAGATAGATAAAATATTTGATAAAGGACTTCATTTTTATCTTGATCCAAAAACCTTAGTACAGACAGCGGAGGCTAGCATATTTTTTAGAAAAAATAGTTTCGGAACTGAACTAAATATCGGTGCAAGAAAAATCGTAACTCAATTTGAGGATTTCAAGATTTCTTTTTCTGCGATAGCAAAGCTTGCTGATATAAATCTTAATAGAAATCTCCCAGTATACAATATTGGTCAATCAGCTAAAAATGTTGCCAACCAACTAAGGAAATTAATATATCCTAATCATCAAACAAAAACAAGAAAAGATTTTTTAACAGCTATTATCGGTAAATTGGCTGAAAGGAATATTTTAGTTTTTGAATTTGTTGAAACGTGGAATAAAAAAGAGAAAGCGAATATTGATGGCTTTTTTCTGTGCCCTAATGTCATCGTTCTAAAACGGAACCAAAATGCCTTTAATAGAGAAATATTTACACTTCTTCATGAATTAGGACACTACCTATTAAACGAAGAAGAAATAGAACAAGTTGATGTTTTAAATACTGTTAATTCGAATCTTAGTGAGGTTGAGAGATGGTGTAATGATTTTGCTTACTATTTCTTAGCAGGAGATTACTCTGCCATTATTGATAATATGGATATGGCTGATGCCTCAAACGATTATTATCATGAAACAATAGAAGAAATATCTCAAAAAGTAAATCTTAGTCGAATAGCATTATATACTAGGCTTTTATTGCAGGGAAAAATATCACCTCACAATTATAATCTGGTAAAAACAGATTTGGATGAACAATACCATAATTGGCTACAAGAAAAAAAGAAAGAAAGGGATTTAAAGAAAGTGGATGGGCGTAAGCAAGGTGGCTCTTCTCCGATACCAATAAAATCTCCGCTACTTATTTCTACTATTCAGACAGCCTTTTATGAAGGAGTTATAAATGAATCTGAGGTATGTAAAACACTTAATATACCTCCTACAAAACTGGATAAATTCATTCAATGAAAGTAATAATTGATACCTGTTCGCTTTTGTCGCTGGTACGTTATTACTTACCATTCGACAAACAAAATAACCTACTCAATTTTATAAGAAGTAAAATTGAGGCAAGTGAATTGATTATTATTGATGCAGTGTACAAGGAGTGCCAAATTATTGCAAAAGGGATAATTTTAGATACGTTATTTTACCTCAAAGATAAAAACTTCAAAAAAGACAATGAAGTGCCTGTAAATACAGAAAATATCATAGCTCCATCTCCTGCAAAATTTTTACGCCAAGTTGACAATCAGTTTGTGATAGGCATAATGAAAAATAGACTCTCAGAAGCAGAATATGAGAATAGAAAAGAAGAATTTATGAGGTCTGCTGATATGAGAATGATTTTATATTATCTCAATTTGAAGCAACAAGCTGAGTCGCAACCACGGCAATCTTCTTTATTTGAAGAGGATACTAATAGAAAAGATATAATTATAGTAACAGAGGAAACACAAGCCAATAATGATGGTAAATTATTTCACAAAATTCCTAAGATATGTGAGATACTAAATATTCCAATAATGACATTGCCGGAATTATTAACGGAATACGATGTAATAGATGCATTGTTCAAATAAACTCCGATATAGTTTCATACATTTAAATAACAAACTGAGTCACATGAAGACCCGGGACGCACTTATATAAGTGCGTCCCGGTTTACTTCGTGTACTAATGTTATGTAGAGGTTATTCCTCGTCGAAAGGTTATTACAAATCCCGGTATTCGATCGTGTAACCACATTTGTCGGGATTCAACAGCACGGTTTTCCAGTAGTTCTCGGTCCCGTCTTCCTGAAGATCGTCTTCGTATCCGGTCGCACCGGTAGGCACGATCAGTTTCTTTTGTCCGTCAGGCACGTTCAAGCCTGCCAGATAGTTTCTGCCGTGGTCTTCATTGATCATTCCGAAATCCTCGAATTTCACCGCAGGGGCTTTCATAGCTTTGCAGGTGATGGTTTCCAGATTGTAGCATCCGAGCAACACCCTATTGTTGAAAGCGGCCGTATTGGACGGGAAGGTCACGGATGTCAACGCTTCATCCTGATAAAAGAATCCGAGTCCGAATGTCAACGGAGCTTCCCCGTCTTCGATAACGGCGGTTTTCAGGTTCGGCATATCGGCGAACGCCACCTGTTCAACCGTGGATACCGTACCCGGAATGGTGATCGACTCCAGAGCCGTCCAACGGAAAGTTTCAGATCCTATGGATGTAATATCGTTGGAGAAAGTTGCCGATGTCAGTTGTTCGCATTGTTTGAACATCCTCGGCGACAGTACGGTAACCGCGTTGGGAAGTACGATCGAAGAAATAGATGTTCCCGCAAAAGCGCCATATTCAATACTGGTCACCGATTCGGGCAGATTGATCTCTGTTATGCCCGAACAACCGCTGAACGCATTGTACCCGATGGTTTCCAGTTGCGGCGGGAAAGTTACGGCCCGAATGCTTTTGCAGTTGGCGAATATTTGATCGGGAATCGCCGTCATATCGTCGGGGAAAGTTACGTTCTGTATCTCTAAATGTTCGCACCCCTCGAACAGCAGACGCTCGTAAGTGGTAATGTTCGACAAATTGACGGTTCGCAGATTCGTACAGCCTCTGAAAGCCATTGTCCTTAACGTCGTCACGCTTTCGGGCAGTGTGACTTCGGTCAGCGAGGTGCAGTTCTGGAAACCGCCGGCCCCGATATATGTCATTGCATCGGTCAAACCGACACTTACCAAATTACTGCACCCTTTGAAAAAATAGGCCGGCATATAGGTAATGTTCTCCGGGAATATGAACGAACGCAAAGCTGTGCTGTTTTCGAAGGAGTTGTTGAACATGGTATTCCTTTCGAATATGGCTTTGCTCAGGTCGATCACTTCGAGATTCCGATCCTTTATCGCGGTAAGATGATTCTGAGTCAATTTCTGTCCCCCGACGGAGAGTGCCGCGAATGAAGAATAGGTTCCTTCCGGCATATCCGCTGTTTCCCATTTCGTCCAAGCTTCACCATCAAGCGAATAGTAAAGTCCCGTTTCGGTAGGCGTATCTTTCGGCTCGGTCGTTTCGATGTCGTCTCCGGCGAAAGCGGCTTCGGTCTCGACATGGAGCGTTCCGGTTTGAGTAAGCAGGGCGCCGGTCACGTTGGTGCGGTAGTTCTGTTGCAACGGAATGTTGGTCATGTTATATGTCACGACTTCGCTATTGTCGGCACGGTAGAAATGCACGTCCATATCCACTACGTTTTTCCCTTCGGACGAAGTGAAATAATAGCCGGTGAACACCTTGTTCTTGTCGGGCGCAGCACCTTCCTTTTCGGTCTTGACAGCCACATACGAGCGGAGATCGGAAGTCGCCGAACCGAACGAAGTCCCGGTCAGTACATTGAAATCCGCCGCCGTCGTTATGGTAAGGCCGGTGTAGGCGGGTCTGAAGCTCTCCTCCACCTGCTCATAGTCCGTAGTAAAGATATTGAGCTGCGCTACGGCACGGGTCAGGGTAATGGTTTCGTTTATGGGTGCATCTGCGGTCACTTGCTTGTGTGCCGAAAAAGCATCGCGGGTAGCTGCCAGCTCGTAGTCGTGCTGCTCGTCGGTAATATAGGTCTTTTCGGACCGGCTGACCTCCTTCAAACCGTTGACGGTCGTATAGTGCATATCCTCGTTGCCGCCGTCCTCGGCATAGTCGGCCCACAAGAGAAAATCGAAAGTACGGCCGGAAAGGAGCGTGACGTCGAAAGAGGTCGTCTTGTCTGCGTCCGCCTCCTTTACGATCCGTTTGTAGAGTTCGGGCTTATCGCCGCTTGTCCAGATTTCGAGGATATACCGCAGGTGGTATCCCTCTATGTCCGCTACCTGTTCGGTTACGGCCCTCGATTGCGGGGCCGACGGCAGCCGCGTAGCGAGTGAAACGGCTACCTCCTTCGTCCGGACTTGTCCCGGATCAAGCTCTTTGCTGCACGATGTAAAGGCCAACGCGGCCGATAACATCACCAATGAAAACAATGTGAACTTTTTCATAGAATTAGAATTATTAAAAAGGTGAAACTTAAAGGTAGATATCGTATTCTCCGTCATAATCCGGATCGATGCCCACACCGGAATTGTAGCTTCGGGTCAGAAAGTCCCCGTATATCCGGGTGACGACATTCCGCTTATAGGGAATGCGGATGCCGGTGCTTTCGCTGACGAGTTCGCCGCCGTCGTCATATATGCGTATGTCGGCCGTTACGGCGGATTCCGTACCGTTGACGAACACATAATCGAAAGCGAGCGTAGCCGAGGTTTCGGTCACTTCGGCCAGCGATGCGTTGAAAGCGACTCCCTGCACGGCATCGCTGGGATTGTCCGTAGCCGCGTTATACGTGGACGGCAGGTATCCCCGGTAGGCGACCTCGACCCGGTAAGAGGAGAGGTCGCCGCCCGTTCTCGCTTCGGCGGCACGCTGCCGCCGGAACTCCGCCACGTCGCGCGTGATGATCTCGTAGCGGGCGAGGGGCCTGTCGAGGGTGATTCGTTCCTCGACGACTGCGTTCCGCTGTCCTCTGTATCGGGAAAGGTCTATGCGTTTGTTGGCGGCGAAGGCGTCTTTCGTTTCCGCATTACCGCGATAAGTTCCGCAGAAACATACGCTGTGAAGTCTGTCGGCCGTGTAATGCAATTCATCCCCCGTTTCGGCATCCTGATAATCGGCCCATGCGAGGAGCAGGTAGGCCCGGGGAGCAAATTCGAGCGTCAGTTCTACGGGATCGTCGCAAAAGGCCCTTTCGTCCAACGGGATCACCTGCCGCAAGCAAGGTTCGGCCCCGTATATATCGGAAGGGTACAGTTCCCCGCCGGGATGGTTGTCGGTATAAGCCTCGACGATCAACCGGGCAGGCCCTGCGGCGTTTTCCGTTCCGGCAGCGCCTGCACGGGTAATTTCATGGACATCCTCAAAAGGGGTAAGGAAGTTTATGTCGGCCATGATCCGGACCTCCATCGTCGAAGGTGTTCCGAAATCATCCGGAAATTCGTGCACGTCGCAGGCGGTCAGCCATGCCAGCGGAAGGCATATCGCCAGGTACAGTAGTCTTTTCATCGCCTGCCTCCTTTCTTTTTCAGGTCGAACGTATAGGAGAACGACACGGCGGCGTTATCTACCCCGAAGAAGGTCTTGCGGACGGTCGAGGAATACGCTCCGCCGGGTTCGTTGTGGAACTTGTCGTAATGCAGGCGGTACGCGCCCGCGCCGAGCGAGAACTCGACGTTCCAGCGGTCGCTGCGGCCGAGGGGCATCCGGTAGCCGACGCTTACGCCTCCGCCCAAAGCCGGGGTCATCCCGTCGTGGTCCTGTATGCGCCACTTGCCGCCGAGGGCGAGATTGTACGAGGCGACGCCGAAGTGGACGCCCGCGAAGAGGCGGCGATCCCGCGTGGGCCAATAACGCAGTTCGGGCTGGGCGGCCAGTATGCGGAACTTGGTCGTCCCGCTGAAGTAGTTCCATGCGGAGTAGTAAACCGGGATGTTGAGCGACAACCTTTGCGAGAGGTCTATCTCCACCGCGACATTACTTATGGCCATAGCCCAGCCGACGGCGTTGGTCTTGACTACGAGCCGGGGAGTCCACCCCTTCGCTTCGGGACTGGCCTTGCCTATAAGTGCCGGGATTGCTTCCCCGGCTTCGTCCGTACGTTCAGGTGCGGCGGCCGTATCGGGAACGGTTGCCGGTTGCGGCTCGTCGTTCTCCGCAGGTTTCAGTCCAGGTTCCGGAGCAGGGGGCGGAGCGACCGCAGGCGGTTGCGTGCTTTCCGGTGTTTCTTCCGACCGGAAGTATAATGTCACGACGACGCTGCTTCGCAGGTCGGGGAAGAACTCCCGCAGCATATAGCGATAAGGTTCGCCGCCGCGCAGGTCCATCAGCCGTTGTTTACGGCCGCCCACGACCTGGTTCTTTTCATCGAAGATCCAGACGGGCGTGTTGTCCAGCACGTCGAGCACTTCGTCGCGGTACAGCATGCCGGATGCGGCCACCTGTGCCCGCAGTTCGTCCCACGCTATCCCGGCGGCCTGCCTGTCGATCAGGGAGGCGGGAACGGAGCCGTGGCGGACTATCCATGAAGAGAGCGAATCGGCACGCCGTTCGGAGAGCAGTTCGTTGGCACGGTTAGCCCCGTCCGGGGAGGCGTAGGAACGTATGGAGATACGTTCGAGGCGGCCCGCAGAGCGTGCCTCGCCGATATACCGTACCAGTCGGTCCAGCGCGGCGCGGTTATCGCGGAATCCCGGTTCAACGTAGCGGTAGCCTGCTCGGTAGTAGATACGCACCGAATCGGCTCCCTGTCCGGCATGGGCCGACAGAAAGCACGACAGGCAAATGACCGATAAAAAGATTCTTTTCACCGACATAGCCGCGAACATCCGTTAACCCGTTCGTAACCGGGAAAATCTTTCATGTCGTTGCGGAGGCCGGTAATGTTGTATTGATCGAATCCGGTCGGCACGGCTCCGACCGATAGAGCAGAGATAGGCAGATTGTGTTTCATGTGTGTAAATCGGTCCCGCCCGTCCCCCGGCGGAAGTTTAGTTACACATATAAAAAAGACGTGGGACAGTACCTTTTATTTGCTTTTGAGGTCTTGGCCAACCGTGCAGACAAATAAACGAGTAAAGCCCACGTTTCCGTGAGCGTTTACGCTTTACTCTTGTCTGCGATTAAAACGGCCAAGTTTCAAAAGCAAGAATAAAAGCTAACGCTTTTTATATTTTATCTCTTAATATTTCTCCGTTTATGCCATAGGCATCACCTTTAATTAATTGGTTTTCGCGGTAAATATACGAAAATTTGGCTAATATATTAATAAAATGCCGGGGAAAGGAGGAAAAGACTGGGGCGGGATCTATCTCATCCGCATTCCCCGGCCCTGTTCGCGGTCTTTAATCTCTCTTCCTAATCGTTCCAAGAATTCTTTCGCCTTTTGCCGGAACCATTGCAGGATCGGTATTAGGTCGATGAACAGTTGAAACCCTCCGGGGCCTTTTTCATCCCGCAGGAGCCGGGCTTCCGAGTGTTCGGTTTCAAAGTGCTGGGAGTGCTCGCGCGAATAGAGTTTGCCGGAGAAACGAACAGGCCGCATATTCACGAGGTCGCGGGCCATCTTGTCCGTGAATCCGAGCGAACGGCAATACTCTCCCCACTTGACAAGCTGGGGTATATCGGGAAACCAACCGTAAATGCGGTCTATCTCGCCTTGTAGTCTTTTGGCGGTCTGTTCATGTTCCCGCCTCTCCCGGTCTATCGTCTTGTTCTGCCTTTTTATCTCGGAGTGCAGGCGTTCGTTCTTTTGGGCAAGGTCATCTATCTGCTGTTGCTGCCGCTTGACTTTGGATGTGCCGATCATCGAGCCGATACCGTCGAGAATAATCGTGCCGACCTCAGCGGCGGAGTTCTTCAGTTTCTCGGTTCTCAGTTCTCCTTTTACCGCTTTGAGTTCCGCTTCGGCTTGTTCTTTGGCTATCCGGGTTTTCTCGGCCTCCTGCTTCTGCTTGGCGATGATGTAGTCCGTCCGTTCCAGATGCTCACGTCCGGTCTGCTCTTTGGACGTGCCGCGTTCCATGTCGAGCATTTCGGCCAGTATGGTTTGCATTTCGCTCATGTCCTTTTTGCCCAGCTTGCAGGACTTTCCCGTGTCGTGGTCCATCCAGTCCCATACGATATGGGCGTGGTAGTTCGGCTTCCATGTGGTTTTGTCGTTCGGGATTTGATAGTGCCCCTCGTCCCGATGGATGAAGATTTGCAGCGGCTTAATGCCCCATCGTTCCTTGCATACCTCGCAGAAATGCCGCAACTGTTCCATCGTGGTATCTTCCTTGATGACTACCACGCCCTCTTTGATCGGGGTGCTGCCACGGACTACGGTTACCTTGCCCGTCTTCTTGTTCACCCGTTCCCGGTCTTTGGTCTGCATCGCCCGGCCTGTCTTTTCCTTGACCATTGCGGCTATCTGTCTGTTACGTTCTTCAAGCGAGGTATCGCCCAGTTCAGGCGATACCCATTCCTCGTTTTTCGCCATGAGGTCGGTACGGATGTATATCTTTTCTTTGCGGATCTTGGCGAGATATTCCGCTAACCGTCTGTTATGCGCCCCGCTGCTCGTAACGAGGCAGGGCTTTATGTTGATGGATGTTTTTGCCATAATTGTCGGTGTTATAAATGAATGGGGGTCTTGGGGGCAATGTTCCCAAGCGGAGTTTCCAAAGAGAGGGTCACTCTTTGGTCGGGGGTGTCGGGGGCTGAAGGCCAGCCAACCGGGTCGAGGGCAGGGCCCTCGCGGGTTTTCAGGGCAGCGCCCTGAATCCCTCGGAAGAGCCCACAACTACCGAAGCGCAGCCGGTAGTTATAGTGAGCTATATCAAGGCAAGCCTTGAAGTTTCCCTGCCACTCCCTTTGTTCGTCCGGCGTTCCCCGGTATTGGGTTATCGAACCTTATGCTCGTGCGATTGTTGCTTGCGCTGCACTTGTTGCCGCTGCCTCTCTTGCAGGTATTCGTTCAGGTCTTTGTGCTGGCGGTAGTGCCCGGACTGGTCGGACAGGTTGCGGCATGCCGCTTTCAGTTCGGCGGTCGCTTTCCGTCCGGCATCGTCGTTGTCGAGGTAGGTATAGACCTGTTCGTGCGAGGCGATAAAGGATTTGGCCCTGCCGAGGTTCGTAACCGAGTTCAGCACTACGACATCCTGTACCGGGTGCGGCTGGTCTTTGAGCGTCACAAAGGACAGATAGTCCATAAAGCCCTCGAATACGAGGCAGTCCGCATGGCTTCCGTCCTTAGTGGTCGGGGCTTTCGAGGTACTGCCTTTGAAATACCTGCTCCGCAGTTCCCAGCCTCCGACATCGTTGCGGAACCCGACGGCAAAATACTCCCTGTCATTGATTGAATAGCGTACTTCCCGACAATGCTCCCGCGCGATGTCGATACAAATACCCCTTTCCGAGAGGTAGGCGATAAGGGCAGGATTTTCAAGCGGACGGATTTTCTCTATCGCAATGGCCGATTCGCGGCGCGGCGGTACAGGGTTACCGTTCCCGTGAAAAGAAAAAGAGGGCGTGCCGGAAATCCTCCGCTCCATCAGGCGCATGGCCTGACCTGCATCGCACCTTTCCAGCCGCATAACGAGGTCGATAAGCGTGCCGCCGTCGCCCGCGCTGTAATCTATCCAAAGGTTCTTTGTGTAATCCACTTTCATACTCGGCGTGCGGTCTTCGCGCATCGGGGAGCGGTACATGCCGTAATACCCCCGGTCTTTGGCCGGGCGGATGCCCAGCCCGGCGAGGTAATCTCTTATCGGAAATCTATTGATTGTCTTTGCGTCCATGACGTTGTGTTTTTAAGGTTGTGATCGTTTTTTCTTTCACCCGGAATCCTCTCCGGGCGGTTTAACGGTACGGGTAGCGGTTTAACCCGCCATACCGGTTTAGGATGGTTTAAGTCTATATATGCCCGTCCCGTACTAAACCGCCTGAAAGGGTCAATAATGGAAATCGGGATTGTAGCGGTATGCCTTGTCCTCTTTGAGGATCATCCGTTTGTTTTCCAGAAACGTTTTGAGCTTTTTCGCCTTGTTGATGCCGAAAGAGTGGCCGATGGCGGCATAGCTGCTTTGCAGCTTTCCGATAAGCGAGGCATAGGATACCCGGTCGGCCTCGGAGAAAAGCAGCTCCAACGCCTCGCGGTGTTTGACCTCACTGACCTCCCGATAATCGAACCCTTTGGGCGTTCCCGCCTGCGGAGGCTGGTAATTATCGACCGGTTCGGGCAGGCCGTCCGGGTTGATGCGGAACGCGAACGGCTCGAAATCCACATCGCGGATGTAGCTCGCCGCAACGAAACTTATATCCTTATCGAAATCGTCCTTAGTGATTTGCAGGACGGTTTCGGCCTTGTTGTTCAGTTCCGTTCCCAGATGGCCCCGCGTGTTGTCGTCGCCCTTGTTCAGGTGTAGGACGGTGTGGATGTGGATTTTCCTCTCATCCGTCCACCGCATCAGTTTCGTGATAAGGTCGGTCGATTCGCCGGGGTTGTTGATGTCGTACGCCAAATCGCGAATGCCGTCGATAACGACCAGTCCGAGGCCGTCTATTTCATAGATGGCCTGCTCGATCATTTTCAGCCGTTCTTTGGTCGCAAACTTCCGCAGGGACAGGAATACCAGTCCGTCGGGATGAACGTCGGCAGAAAGCCCCGCAAGGCGGAGAATACGGCTTATTACCCGGTTGCAATGGTACTCGCTCTGCTCGGTGTCGGCGTAGAGTACCCTGCGCTTGCCCGGCGGCAGAGAGGCCGAATAGTTCAATACCGTGCTGCCCGTCATGGCCGCCGCAACGATAGCGCAGACGTTGAACGTCTTTTTGCTCTTGGCCTTGCCGGTGGACGCGCTGAAGTTACCCAGCGTGCCGATAACCGAATCCTCCACCCGCAGGATCACTGGCGGGGCCTCGAACTCGTCCGTAACGAGCAAGAGAGCGTCCCGCCATGTGCTTGCGGTCTCGGACGGTACGGGAACTGGCGCAGGTGCAGGGTTCTTATGGGAATCCATAGACTATTTCCTCCCTCCGGTTCTTCGGCCGGCCAGTTCGAGCGCCAGCTCCGCATCGACGATGATCTTACGGCCGATCTGCGTAATGGCTTTGTCTATTTTTCCGCTCTGCTTGATGCGGTTGGCCGTAGGCAGGCTGCACCCGAACAATTCGGCGATCCCCCGGATGCCGTAAACGTGTTTCTTCTGCGGGGCAACGACATAGGGTTGTCGCTCCGGTTGCTCGCTGCTGTTCTGTTGCAGGTAAAGAAATTCTTCACCCGTCATCTGCCACAGCGGTTTCGATTTCAATGCTTTTATATCCATAGACGAATCACATTTGGTAAGACATGCGATCGCCGGCCGGTCGATCGTGGTGCAAATGTAATTCGGCAAAAAACGGAGCGCGAGCAATCGTAGTCAATGCGGATTAACTGCACTGACTATGAGTGATATATAGAAATACTACGTGATACGGAATCGTACTACGGTCGTAGTCGAAACACTAAAAAGGAAGGTCGTAAAAGATCGTACGGTAATCTTTCGTCAGCGGTTCGCGTCGCTTGCGCTCGAAGTTCTGGCCGATCGGGATTCGGTAACGCTCCTCGAAAAAGCGTTTGATCGCCGCATCGCGGTTCGGAAGGAAATAGTCGTTGTCGAGCAGGCCGGCAAGAAACGTAACCAATCGTTTGATGTCCGGTTTGCCGTTCTTGTGCTTCGCCTGCCAATGCAGGTTCTCGTCGAGGTCGCCCGACCTGATTAATCGCGATTCCAATTCACGAAGTTTATCGAACATCCGCGACCGGAAAATTTCGTCGGGCAAAATGCTTTTGATTTCGATCGGCTGTACGTCCGATTCTATCGGTGCAACCGTTATTGTTTTCTTTTCAACGGGAAAATAGCTGTCGAAAATCGCAGCAAACGAACGGCTCGTTTCGCAGATGGCGGTGTAGTAGTCCCTGCATATCCATGCGGCGTTTTCCTGTCGGTAGCGATTGCGTTCATTGTCGAGTTCATTGAGTTCCGACCGGTTTTCCCGCAACAACTGTTCACGCTCCCGTTCCGTCGGATAGGGGTATTCTTCGATCAGTTTTCTATCGCTCAACAGCAATGTACGTTTTCCAGCGAACAGATACTCCTCCTGAAGCCGGCAAAGAACCTCGAAATCGACTTGGCTGAAAACCTCTTGGCGGGTTTCGCAGATATGGATATTCTCCCGTATCAAATCCCGCAAACGGACAAGCACCCGATCTTCGATTCCCTCGGCGACAAGGCGCAGGGCGACCTGTTCGACAGGTACGGCACACAATGCGACATAGGAATCCCGATATGCCTGCTGCCGGTCAACCTGATAAGCATTCGTCGTACAGGGATCGGACTTCAGACATTTGTTGAGCGTTTCGTAAACTGCGGTCAGTTCCGTTATCGAAGTATAAATATCCTTCTCCATAATCACAACGTGTTGAATTTATCCATCGCGCTGGCCTTGATGTCGTCGGCGATGTCGATGTAGGGCTTCATCGCTTTGTAATCGCTGTGTCCCGTCCATTTCATTACAACCTCTGCCGGAATACCCAACGCCAGCGCATTGCAGATGAATGTTTTTCGGCCTGCATGGGTACTCAACAATGCGTATTTTGGGAAAATTTCATCTATGCGCTCGTTCCCCTTGTAGTACGTTTCCCGTACAGGTTCGTCAATCTCCGCGAGTTCGCCCAGCTCTTTCAGATAATCATTCATCTTCTGATTGCTGATAACAGGCAATACCATGTCGTCCTCAAATTGGACATCCTTGTATTTTTCAAGTATGGTTTTGCTGTAATCATTCAGTTCGATGATCAGATTGTCGGCAGTTTTTACCGTGGTTACTTCAATATGGTCGGATTTGACATCACATCTTTTTAAGTTGCGAACGTCCGAGTATCGAAGACTTGAGAAGCAACAGAACAGAAAAACATCCCGGACACGCTCCAGATATTGTTTGTCTTGCGGTATCTGATAATCTTTCAGTTTGTTCAATTCGTCCCATGTTAGGAATATGACCTTTTTAGGGGTAGTCTTCAATTTCGGCCTGAATGTGTCGTATGCGATATTCTGATGGTAGCCTTTCTTGAAACTCCAGCGCAGGAACCATTTGAGAAATCCGAGTTGTTTCCCTATGGTGCTGTTCCTCATGTCCTTTTTATCGCGCAGGAAATTTATATATTCATTCAATCCGAACTCGTCGAAATATTCAAAGGCAACATCCTCCTTAAACTCTTTAATGTGGGCTTTTACGGCTGCGAACTTTTCGTAGGTAGATTTAGTCCAGTTATTCTGGTTGCCGCATTCCTTGACAAACTCATCGAACACCTCCCAAAAGCTTATTCGAACATCTTCCTGCTGTTCTCCGTTCGTGTCTTTCATTCGCAGGTTAAACGCATCCTTTAGCTGTTGTGTGGTCGGCATGGTTTCCCGCACCTCGAACTCCTTGAACACATTTTGAATCTCGGTATAATATTTCAGAAGGTCAGCATTGATTTCGGACGCGCTTTGCTTCAGCTTGTTGGTGCATCCATTCTTTACCCGTTGCTTGTCAGCATCCCACTTGGCCACATCAATGCGGTAGCCCGTTGTAAACTCGATGCGCTGGCTTGCGTATATCACGCGCATACGGATAGGCACATTTTCTATGATCGGAACGCCGTTCTTTTTCCGGCTCTCCAATGCGAAGATGATATTTCGTTTGATATTCATATTTGGGTGTGCTTAAAATTCAACACCCAAATATACACCCAAAAATTAAAATAGCAAAAGAAATTCAGAGATATTTCGGTTTATTACAATTTGCAACAACCTAATAATTAGCAGTAAATTGCAATTTTATGATACTCTTTAATTATTTAGGTTCGAGAGCCTCTCTCTCCGCTTAGAAATTCGCAAAGAATCACAAATACCCGTATAATCAACTGATTATGCGGGCATTTTCTTTTTCCCCTTCTCAAAGAATCCCGGTTATTCTCCGTTTTTTCGTTGAATATTCATGTACAGTTGTCCGCAGAAAAATTTAGTGTACATGAAATCGCTGTAATTCCCACGGGCATAATCATTTATTATCTTATTAATCACCTTTTTTACCCGATCTATAATAGATTGATTTTCAGATTGTTGAATAATTCCATATATTTGTATCACCTAATATGATAAAAACAGGTGATAATTTACGTTGACAAACTATTCATAAACTGCTATTTATGCACATAAATAAATCGGACAAAATATTTATCATTCATTTGTCACCTATTTATACCATAGTTAGGAGATATGCCAATTGTTATTTCATTTATAATCAGACGATTCTAATTGCAAATAATACGGAAATAAATGATAATTGGAAGGATTGATTTGACTTATTAAACTTGCCGAAAATTTACAATTACTTTATCATGAATACCATCACACATAATAACAGGGGAACATTCTCTGTAAGTTTTTTTGCTCGGAAGACGCAATATTCCTCCGTGGCAACTGTTTATGTGCGGATCACAATTAACAGAGCCTCAAAAGATTTATCTACCCATCAGAAAATTCCCTTGGATAAATGGGATGTTCGGCGCTACTGTTATAAAGGGAATAGCGAAACCGCTCGTACAATCAATCATCATCTGGATATTATCAAGTCTCGATTATTCCTGATTCACACCGATTTGATCGCTCAGGGCAAACCCGTCACGTTATCCGCTGTCGTGGATGAGTACCTCGGATTGGGTAAACGAAAATATACGGTAATCGGCACGATAGATTTCCATAACAAGCAAAAAATCCCGACGGTCAGTAAAGCGACACTCGAACGTTACGAAACTATGAAAATGCACATACAAAATTTCATGCGGACACATTACGGAAAAGAGGATATATATCTATACGACCTGAATATGGAGTTTGTCCGTAGTTTTGAGGGGTATTTGCGATTCGTCAGAGGATGTAATCATAACAGTACGATGAAATACATTAAGAACTTCCGCACGGTAATCCTGATGGCTGTCGAAAATGAATGGTTGCGAAAAGACCCGTTCTCCGCTTATAAAGTCACCCTGCAAAAAGTAGAGATTACTCCGCTTACCCTCGAGGAATTGGAGAGAATCGAAAAAAAGAAATTCACCAGCGACCGCTTATCGAGGGTGCGCGATGTATTCGTGTTCTGTTGCTATACCGGATATTCATATAGCGACGTAGCGAAACTGGCGCCTGAAAACGTACTTCCCGACGAACAGGGCAATTTGTGGATTCGTTCGAGTCGTATCAAAACGAAAATTCAGGAAGATGTACCGTTATTACCGCAGGCCAAACAACTGATTGACAAATACAAGAGCGACCCCGAGTGCCTGTATAGAAATCGGTTATTACCCGTTCTGAGCAATCAGAAATACAATGCATATCTGAAAGAGATTGCTGTTTTGTGTAATATTTCAATCAATCTGACAACGCACGTTGCTCGGCATACCTATGCCACGCGGTGCCTGACACTGGGTGTCCCTATCGAAACGGTCAGCAAAACGATGGGACACACTAATACGCGAATGACCAGCCATTATGCAAAAATTACGGAGGCAAAAATTCTCAATGAAATGTATCCCTTGATGCGATAGAGGGATACATACGCAAGGAAAAACAGAATATAATTTAAGTATTCTGCTTTTTCTTTTTTACACGCATGATCGGAGATATTTTCAGTTCTAGGGGTTCACAGGAGACCCGGAATGCCTTTGCCCCATCCCGACGCGGAAGTGTTTCGTTCCTTGTTTTCATTAATGAGCGAAAACATTCGGGATTATGTGTATATCGGTCTATCGTTTCCGTGATCTTACCTCTTGAAACATTTAAGCGTTTCATAATTTTACCATCCGTCCAGCCCAATAATTTCAACAACAATATTTGTCGGGCCATCAACTTTTCCGTCGGGATTGCCTCTGCCGGCACAAACGATTTTCCACAAACTTGACATTTGTATTTTTGCCGACGAGCAGGATCATCCGTGTGACCGTTACGTACGACTTTCCCTTTCTTCTTTTTCCGTTTACAGACGGGACAAGTGGGCATTTCTGCCTTTTCTTCATCTTTTTTTAGGTTATCCGTCTTTTTTTCTTCCATTACAGCTTCGATTTTTTAGAGCAAAATACCATTGATTAACAGCATGTTACAATACAGCAAATCACCATAAAATATTAATATAGGTGATAATAATTTTGTATATAACTGTAAATCAGCATCAAAAGAATCTCAAATTTCATTATTTATCATTTCTTCCCGCATTTTTGTCAAATCACCGATATATAATATAGTTGGGGATAAACATTAAATATTTATATTGATTATCTGTCATTTACACACCTAGCAAGTTGGTATTTTCCATCTTTTGGACGGATTGTTTTTTTCTCTCAGTTTTGCCCTGTCTAAATTAATAAAAAACTTTTTAAAGACAGATGCAACATGAATACAAACGAATTAGTAACTAAACATGACATCGAGCAATTAGCCGAAATCGTATTACGCCTAGAGCGTAAGTTAGAAAGCATGGGTCATCCGAAACCTTTTTTAACCGGACGGGAGGTCAAAGAGTTGTTGAATATCTCCGAAGGGAAATTACAATCCCTGCGAATCAGCGGAGAACTCAAAGCCTCGAAAGTACAAGGTACCTACTTATATACCCTTGCCGATATTATGGATATGATTAATCGCAACAGAAAATAACCATGATCGACCGGATAAAGTTCGAAATAAAAGGCGTTTCCCTTGAGCACTTCATAACCATAGAGGACAAACTTGGCTTTGATGATGCAGGCTTGCATGGAAAAGAACGAGTGGCAATTAAAAGTACCACTTATCGTAATATCCGTTTTAAGTATTTCGCGGTATATAAACTCTTGACTATTGAAGGATCATTGCATAAATTCTGCAAGGGGAATAATTACGGAGATTTCACATATGCAGAAATGAAAACCGTATTAATCGAACTGTCCGAAATGGTCGATATCCATTTGTCCCGTTTTCACGTCACCAAAATGGAAATCGGCGTAAATGCCCGAATGAAGGAAGCGCCCACGGAATACCTCGATATGTTGCATTCATATAAAAGCCGTCCGTTTATAGATATGACACCTTTGGCAAAAAAAAGCGCCTTACGTGGCAAGAGATGCAAATTCGTGGAATATGAGATTAAATTCTATGACAAAACATTCGATGCGATTTACCGGGACAAGCACAGGAAAGAGACCGTACCGGAAAATATCCTTCGTTATGAATTAGCCCTATCCCGAAAATACCTGAAAGCAATCGGCATGACCAACGTAACCGGAAAAAATCTTTTAAGCTGCTTGCATTTCCTGCGATTCAGAGAGCTGCTCCGGAGTATGTTAGACGCTATTTATTGCAATGATCTTACAGCAAGTTTCGAAACGCTGACACCGGATGAAGTAAAATATTATATCTTTGTCATGTCGAGCGATTATCGACGCTACCTGGCTTATTTGAAAAAATACCGGGGAGAGAAAGAATATCGTAAAGAAGCACGGCGCGGGAATATCCTGAAGAAAAAAGTCGCACCTCTCAAAGAAGGAGCATTGGAACGCGAATTTAAATTGGAAATGCTCCATGCGTTAGATCGAAACTGTCGGTTTTACCCTCCAATCGAATCCTAAATTTCATCGACCATGTAAAAATTCCCTACTCCAATAGTGGGGAATTGATGATTATTAAATCTATTGATATGGAACAATGGAGAGATATACACGGATACGAAAGTCTGTATCAGGTATCGAACATGGGAAAGATCAGAAGTCTTCGCAGCGGCATACGGCTTATCAATCCGAATAACCATACCCATGTATGCCTGTACGATCAATGGGGTAAACCCTCGTATCGTAAAGTATGCCGGATCGTAGCCGAAACATTCCTGCCGAGAAAGAGAAAATGCAATTACGTTTATCACATCAACCAAATCCCGTACGATAACCGCGCGGAAAATTTACGTTGGGCCACGTTGAGGGAGTGCCACCGTACCGACAGGGAACGTTACCGCAGAAGTGTCCGCCAATTGAAAGATAAATCCGTCCTGCGTGATTATGTTATTGCCGTCCCCGCACTCCGGGGAATCCGTACCCGCGTGCAAAGCCAATCCGCAAGAATGTTCCGCAATATCGCAATGGCGGCATCGGATACGGGCATTCCCGAAGCAAGTATCTATCTGTGTTGCGCCGGGAAGAAACCGGCTGCCGGAGGATACAAGTGGTATCCGATACGCAAAATACCGCGTGAGGTTAAGGTACATTTGTCCGACCAGATTCGGACATGGCTCCACGATATAGAATTTTCCCGTTTGGAAGAAATAAACCGGATTCGCCGGAAAAACAGCCGCCAGGCCTTATAAATTCCGGCACTGCGTAATATCCGGATATATTTTACTATTCTTTCGGTACCGAGAAAATACCTGAAAACAGTTTGCAAAAATATTCCGTCGGAAACCTCGATTTTACAGGCGGATCGTCGTATTTGTAAAAATACTTTAGACGTGCAAACCGGAGAAAAAGAGGATTTTTCGGACGGTTGTGTAAATATGCGTGAAACACCCAGCTATGTAAGGGTGATTCGGGTGTAATTCGTGAAGGCAAAGGGATTACGGACGTGGAAAGAGCCACCGTGAAAAATTGGCTGATGCAAATCCCAGCAACATCTTGCGCGTTCCCGCAACAAGGCATAATCCACACACCTGCCGAGGGGGTACCCTTAAATAGGATCGGGTGTTAGGGTGTGTACGGGTAGTCGTTACTTATCAGCCCCCGGCCCGGAAAATCCGGATATATAAGTTACCGTTATTGGGCCGTAATGATCGGATCGAAAAGTTTTTATATCTTTAGGGCGTAATCAAACCGTTACCGGATGAAATAAACCGAAGATCATTTACAATACATATTTAAAAGCGTTAGCTTTTATTCTTGCTGTTGAAACCTAGGAAATTTCACAGTTGACAAGAGTAAGGCGTAAACGCTCACGTCCAATGACGTGGGCTTTACTCATTTATTTGTCAACAAGGTTTTCCTAGGACCCCAACAGCAAATAATCAGTTTAGTCCACGTTTTTTATGCCTGTACACGAAACATTCAGCCGATGGATCGACGATACGATCCGGCTGCAAGAACAACGCAAACGAACCGAACAGGCCGAGCGCCATCGACGGCTCCGGGCGTTCAACGCCTTTATCGACGAACTGGTTCCGCTCTATGAAGCCCACCGGGACGAGTTCTACAAAACCCGCATCGCCGGGTTTGTCGAAAAACATCCGTACCTGAACAACGCCGGAATACTGGACGTGATCGGGAAAGCCTGCCACGAAACCTATCACTCCAAATTACTGGAACACGCATGGGCATGCACGCCCGAAGGCCGTACGCGACTGGCCCGTTTTATCGGATCGCTGCCGGATATTCCCGACCGCGAACGATTCCTTGCGAACATTGCCCGCGACCGCTACGAGGTCGAAACGGAGCATGTCTGCCGTAGATGGAACAAAGATGCTTTCCATGACAAGCGGATCGACTTGCTGATTCGCGGGAACGGCTGGCAGATCGTCATCGAAAACAAAATCTATTCGGAGGTCGCAACGATCAAGCGGCATACCCAGTTAGATAATTACCGCCGGTATGTCGAAAAGACGATGCCGGACGATTACGACCGGACGCTCTTTATCCTGTTGAGCCACAGCGACAACAGCGCCTACTGCGGCGATTGCTGGCGCTATGCCGACTATTCGCATGTATTCAATTCCCTGATCGCCTCGCCGACCGATCCGATAATCGAGAATTATTTGGCAACGCTTTTCCGGCTTCTGTCTCCCGACTGGGAAACTCCCGATTCGCAGCAGGGCCGGATGCTATCCTCCCTGAAACGATTTTACCGCAAAAACATTTTAAAACTACAATCCTATGAATAAGATCACACCGCTCGAAACCAAATGTCTGGCCAATATGCCCGTCGTGCTGGATGCCATCGCAACGACCATCGACACGCTGTCGGAAATTCTGAATCCGCAGTACGACCGTATCGAAGAATACCTGACGGAGTTTTTCGACAAACATAAAAGACTGAAATTCGATTTTGAAAATGGTAGAGAATTTCAGAGCAAATACATTTTTACAGATCGTTTCACACAATACAAAAAAGGAGCATTGCGCGATCTGACCACAGTGTTGGAATTGTATTATTGCATCCCTTTCGGGAAAAACGTTCGAAACGGCGTATCGTTTTCTGTGCAGTTCGGCTATACCGTCGATGAAACCCAGAATGAGGTCTATTTCGGATTGGGCGAAACGGATTCCGCGCAATACCTGACCGACGAATGGATCGAAAAGATCAAAACCGAATCCGCGGGCGATTGGGTGATTTATACGGAAGACGGCTATATCGAATTTCAGATAACGCCCGACGATCAATTGACGGACGACAAGATCGCCCGTTGCGGGGAAGATTTCAAAAACCGCATCCTGAAACCTCTATTGAAACAACTGCAATAAACCTTATTTAAACTTAAAAATCTATGAAAAAACTATTTTTAGCGATGCTTATCGGCGCCGTGGCGCTGGTAGGTTGCAGTAAGGACGACGGCGGGAACGAGGGCGGCGACCCGCTGGTAACGAATGTAACGCTTCCCGCCGCGGGCACTTCGTTCGCTTCGGGCGAAACCGTCACGATTACGGGCAACGGATTCACCGCGTCCGATGCGATCCTGTTCCGGGTGCCGACCAAAGCGACCGCCCCGACGACGGACATCCGCGCTACGATTATCAAAGTGACGGCAACCGAACTGACGTTTGAAGTGCCCGAGGGACTGCCCGCCGGAGAAAATTCGGTGATTCTCAAACGAGGCGCCTCCGAAATGACGCTGGGTAAAATCTCCATCGAGGCCGAAGAACCGACTCCTGGGCCAGAACCGCAAACGGCTATCCTGTACGGTTTTGGGATCAAAGACAATCATACCGTAGTTTATCGAATCGACGCGGAGAACGGCGCGTTGACCGAAATCGCGGCGCTTCAGGATGGGGAATACCTCAGCGGCGCGGTGACGATCCCCGGCAGCGGCATGATCTTCGGTATCGCCCGTGAGGAAGCGTGGGGAGCCGGGGCGGTTTGTCGTTTCGATCCCGAGACGAAAACCTACGAGGTGTTGACGGAAACGATTCCCGATATTGAAATTCTCGGCGTTACGAAAGATAAACTTTACGCGCTTTGCGTCGGCACATCCGCCGTTGCCGCCGACACCGAAATTTCGCTGTCGGAAATCGACCCGCAGACCGGAGCGATCGACAAGGTAACGTTCGGAAAATTCCTACCTACGACCACACAGGATATAGGTTGGAGCGATTACGGAACGTTGGTATACGATCCGCAAAGCGACCGACTGCTGACTACTCCCCGTATTTACGACGGAGAGAATGAAGATTTTCACCTGTTGGCGTTTGATATGGCAACGCAGAAAGCGGTACTCGGCGAGCGGTTGGCTACGGATAACGTCAATTACCTGTTCCGAAAAGGCAACGACATTTGCGCCGTATACGAGCGTATCGTGAATTACGGAACGGCAAACGAAAGCGCCGTAACCGATCTTTATACCGTCGATCCGACTGCTATGACGTTAGGGAATAAAATCGGCGGCGACATTGCCGACAGTTGGTTCGGCTGGAATTACGACGCGGCGACCGAACGCATGTACGGTCTCAGCGAGGAAGATTGGGAAACCAAAACCTATTCGATCGGCGTTTACGACTGGAAGGCCGGAAGTTTCAAAAAACTGTCCGAGAACGTACAAGTCCAAAGCATTGTTTTAGTGGAATAGTCCGAATCGGATACCCACACGAACGGAGGCTTTTCGGCCTCCGTTTTTTGTTTGAAATTCCAATGTTCTGTAATTACAATTATCGAACGTTGATATAACAAATACAAATAAAATTTTAATAGAGTATATTTGTAAAGTAAATTGAATTCGATTGGAGGTTAAAAATAACAAAAACGCTAAAGCAAACGACTAACAGCATCCTATCTTTCAAATAATATAGATAGGCGGAATTTATTTATGTCGTTTATTTTCAATTTTATATTTACAAATATGCGAAATAGGTCTATAGATGAATTATCGGAACAAATTTATTCTGCAAAAACAAGAGAATATTTTGATGAAGTTATACAGTCATATTATGTTGGTAATTATCGTTCTGCTACCGTAATGTTATATTCGGTAGTCATATGTGATATTGTTTATAAACTTAATGAACTAATAGAACGATATACGGATAGTGTTGCAAGTAAAATAATTAGTGAAATAAAAAAAATTCAAGCAGAAAACCCCAGATCTTCTGAATGGGAACGGATATTAATTGACAAAACACATGCAAATACACAACTATTAGATATTGTAGAATATACTAATCTTCAAGCATTACAACACCACAGAAATTTATCTGCACATCCAGTCCTTAAAGAATCGATGGACTTGTTTAGACCAAATAAAGAGACAGTACAAGCTCATATAATCAATATGTTAGAGGGAGTACTAACCAAGCCAGCCTTAATGACGAGAAAAATTTTCGATACTTTCATTGAGGATCTTGCTGAGATTAAATCTATTATCATTGATGACACTAAAATTGAGCAGTATATTTTATCCAAATATCTTAATCGTATACGGTTAGATATTGAGTATTCTTTTTTTAAATCCTTATGGAAATTAGTCTTTATTCTTGATAATGAAAAATGTAATGAAAATAGGGAGATCAATCTTAAAGTATTAAGCATCATACTCAGAAGACACTATACAAATTTTACCGCCAGAATGAAAAATGACCAAGAATACTATAGTAATATTAAGTTGACAATTAAAGATTGTTTAGAGAACCTTGCAAAATTTTTTAACAATTATCCTAAGACATATGCGTCCCTTTCTGATGATTGTAAAGTGCGAATAGAAGAATCGATTAATGCAAATGACAACGCACAATGTATCGCATTTTTTCTGCAAAAAACTTTAAGAACTCATCTCGACGCTATCATACAAAATGATTGGTATTTATCCGCATGCAATATAGCTTATTTGTATGAATGTATAATAACCGAATACAGCGAAATTGAGGCTCTTGATTTCGTAATTGAGATATTCAGTAGAAGTAGTAATTTTGACAGTGCTGACACAAGATATGATAGATTTATTGCGCCTAACATCGATAAGTTCAATGAAAATCAATTGACAAAGATTGTATCAGCCATCCATAATAATGGACAAATCCATAATAGACGTAATGCCCGAAGAACTAACAATCAAATTAAAAATAGAATTAAGGCGCTTGGTATCCATATTGATTGGACACAATATCCTTATTTCCAAGTTGATTCTTAGCAAACTATTTTTTCGATGCAAGAGAAAAAACTTTTTAATATGTCACGATGAAATACATAATGTTGAATATAAATCATCTCCCACGCCGTAGACTCAATAAAATCTACTTGTTTCCGATAGCCCGAAAGGATGTTTGCTTTCGTGCGGTTCATAAAATCGTCGATATTCGCGCGTTTCGTCCGCATAGTGCTGCAACTCCCGAAGTGAACGATCCGACCGCCTAAATGCCCCTCCAAAACGTCCGCAATCTCCGATAACGTCACGAAGTCGCGCCCGATCTGTATGCCGTTCGGGCGGCCGTGAAACGCGATATACAGAATCCGGTAGTTTTTGTACCGTTTGAAGGTGAATTGCCGGAGGTATTCGAAGAACTCGTCTTTCGTGTTGCACTTGCGGTAGACGTATCTGATCCCGGCGGAGTAGTAGAGAATATCGAGGATCGGACGGATACTTTGTTTGCTTCGCGGGTTGGTATTCCAATTACCCTCCAGGCAGTATATGTATCGCGGCTTCCTCAAATCCGTATATCTTTGAATACGCTGTAATACCTCGGTAAATCTTCCTGCCGGATCACTTCGTCGTTATACACTTCGAGCATCTGAATACTCCGATGGCGGCTGTATTTCGATACGGTCAATAACTCGCCCTTGTAGGACTTTATCAGCTTCGTGATAAAATAGTGACGGAAGCCGTGTGCGCTTCCGTCGATTTGTAAGGTGTGGAACGTTCGTTTGATAATCTCCCGGACGGATTTCGTCGTGAGCCGTCCGCCCCGGCAATGGTTGCTGTCGCTCCGGAACAATGGGCCCTCGCGGAAACGGTACAACCGCAGGTATTCCCGTAAGACTTTCACCGTCGAAGGATGCAAATACACGGGTTCTTTATCGTCCCGGCCTTTGCCGCGAATCAAAGCGACTTTATCCCGAAGATTAATATCCGTGACATCCAGCCGGACGACCTCGATTTGCCGGAGGCCCTGAAACAAAAAGAGAGCGATAATCGCTCTCAGTCTTAGATTGGCTTTTGTCGGTTCCAGTGCGGAACAGTACGACTGCAACTTTCCTATATCTTCATCGGTCAGGCCGTCTTTCTTGTGTAGCCTGTTTTGGGAAAATCCTTTTACGCCGTCGGTGATCTTTTGCGGGATCAGTTGTGCCCGATGCAACCCGTCTAAGAATACCTTTGCCGAAATCAGGTATTTGTTTTTGGTCGATACGCTGAACGTCTCGCAACCTTGCAAATAACGCTTATATTCCAAATAACTGTTACGATTCAGTCCGTGCGTATCGGTAAACCGTAAAAAATGCCGTATCCGTACCGCATATTCCCGGCGGGTGGTTTCCGATACGTCCAACGTGTCAAATACCTGCCGTACAATGCAATCCCGCCGATTCGACGGCAATAACTCAACATGATTCATAACTCCGTTGCTGAAAATCGTATCCCGAAGTTACGAAATTAATTCTATATTTTCAAATTCATTCGACTGATATACAGGCAAATATGTAGCAATGATTGTGAAAGGCAATGATTTATTGATGATAAAAAAGTATCTTTACAATAGTTAAATAACTTCTGTTACCACATGAAAAATAGAATTAATATTATCATAACTATTGCTTTATCTATAACTACATTAGGATTTGCATTTTTATGGATTAGAACTTACTTCTGTGCAGATATTAACCATGACTCTTTAGAAAAACTATATTTTATCGGCGGTGTAATAAGCGGAATATTTGCGTTTGCCGCGTTCGGTGCAGCTTTGTGGTCAGGTTTAATGCAGAAAAAGACCAATGACTTACAACGATTTGAAACGACGTTGTTTAATATGCTAAGTTTACAGCAACAAATAGTCAATGACTTGCTTTTCACAATCAACAAAACTGACCGTAATAAGCATTATTCTCCGACTGACGGGTTCTCATGGGAAGAAGTTTCGGCAAAGGAGGCGATCAAAGGGCGGCAGGTTTTTGAATTTCTTTTTGCCAAAGCTTTATGGAAGTACGAAAATAAAACTATTCACGGCATCAAAGATTTCATTGCAACAGCGGGACTTTCTCGCTATTGTGATGCCAACGCACCAACTTTGTTCGATCATTATTTTCGTCATCTATATACATGCCTTAAATTTATTGATCAATCTGATTTTTTAGAAGACAAATACAAATATACCAGTATGGTACGGGCTACGCTTTCCAGATATGAATTGGTGTGGATATATTACAACTGCCTTTCCGATGTTGGAAAAACTAAATTCAAACCATTGATCGAGGAATATTCCATTTTGAAAAATATGAGGGATGACTTATTGTCGCTTAGTAAAGAAGCTAAAGACTTTTTAAAGGATCGGAATATTACAACCATTCAAGAGGTTAAAGATGAGGGATTCACAGGGAAAGATTACGAATTCTTTCTTACCAAAGAAAAAGGTAATCAGGACAAATATTATATTGGAGCCTTTTATAATAAGGGCAATTTGCATAAGGGGAAAAAACTTGTGGATGATTGGGATGCTTTTATAAAGAGTAAACAAAAAGGCAACGCAGAATAAAGACACGATTTACCCATGCATAAAACTGATTTTTTATTGAATATCCATGTACACCGTTCCAAGTGGGTCTGTGTAAATATTTGATAATTTGTTAGATATAAATGAAGTTCTGTCCCCTCTCTCTCCGCAAATAATGCTTATTATCAGCGAGTTACACGACCAACACCCAGGTAATGTATCAGATTAGGGCATAGGATTGCAACTAGCTGAAAATCATTATCATGACTTAAAGAAAAACATAAAAAGAAGACGACTTTCGGGTCGTCTTTTGTATTTTTGCGCCCGCAAATCGGCTGAAAACCGGCCGAGGGTTCCGGATAGGAACCTTCATGTATCAGATTAGGGCACGAAAAAAATGACTTGCAAATTTTGCGGAGGAACTTGTATCAAAAAGGCTATCAAGAGAATGGGAAACAACGCTATAAATGCAAACACTGCCACAGGAAACAACAGGCGGATTATTCTTACCAAGCCTATATCCCGGAATTAAACCGGACGATCTCGGAATATACCAAAGAGGGCGTCAGGATCAGAGGCATCGCAAGGTTACTGGAAATATCAACGACTACTCTCATTAGAAGAATCATCTCCATCTCCAAAAATATAACAGCTCCGCATGTAACAGCCAATATAGAATATGAAGTCGATGAAATCAAAACCTTTGTCGGCCGTAAAAAAGATCATATCTGGGTAGCCTATGCTCTGAACTGCGCTGACAAATCCGTCGTCTGTTTCTCTGTTGTACCTCGTACCAATGAAACGCTGAGTAAGGTTACCGATAAACTGACCAATGCCAGATTGATCTATACGGATAAACTCCGGCAATATAAAACACTCATCTCACCGGAAATCCACAGGACTGCTCACCGCGGCACCAACCACATCGAACGTCATAACCTGACCATCCGTACACATATCAAGCGTCTGACCCGCCGCACGATCTGCTTCAGCCGGAAAGCGATAATGCTTTATGCGGTGTTAAAGATTTATTTCTGAGGATAAGATTATCTACGACATGCAAAAACAATCAAGTTTTATTGAGTTAGGCGCAAATTGCAATATAGGAAAACAACGGATATTCCATCTGTATTAATGCGGAATAGTGGCAAACCCAGCCAATAAATTAATTGTAAATATTTAATATACAAATAATTGCATCCAGAAATGACGTAGCAATTTTGACAATTGAAATATTCTTACCTGCCAAAATCTTAATTGAAAAACGTCAGTACAATGACTGTTTTTGTGTCAAATTTGTCAATACAATTAGAAATAATCCCAGTAATTAGAGCAGAAATATTACGGAGCCTAAAGACTATACAAGTCTAATATTCATGCCTTATTAACCTGTTTATTAGATTAATAATACCTAATTTTAAAACAACTCTTTGGGACTTATCTTCAAAAGCTCGTCGTAAGGAATTCCTCCTGTTCCAACAAGCAACACTTTGTCCGGTTGAAATTTCTCAGCAAATACACCCATCCCCTCATTGTCTGCATGAGCTCCGCTTTTCACCTCCAAACCAACAACCTTACCTCCTTTTTCAAGAACAAAATCTACTTCGAAATTACCTTCATGCCAGTAATACAGATTATATCTATCAGATATGGAGTGATTCATTAAATGTGCTCCCACAGAAGACTCAACCAGTCGTCCCCATAATTTCGGATTGACTACTGTGTCCTCAAAAGTTTCATCGCTTTGTGAAGTCAGCAGTGCATTATTGTAGACCTGAAACTTAGGACTCGACGATCGCTATCGAATCACATTTCCTGCATATTTCTCCAAACCACCCAAGAGGCCGCAGTCAGACAGCAATTTAAGATAATTTGCCAACGTCGTCGTGTTACCGGCATCTTGTAGCTGGCCAATATTTTAGTGAAAGAAAGAATCTGGCCAGAATATAAACAACCGAGTTCAAACAATCTCTTTAACAATGCCGGTTTATCCACGCGAGTCAACATCAGGATATCTTTTGAAATGCTTGTTTCGATCAAAGCATCCTTCATATAGTTTTTCCAACGTTCTTCGTCGGTAATAAGCGAGGCAGCACCCGGATATCCCCCGAAATAAACATATTGCTCAATCGACCATTCGAACGCAGCTTTCATTTCAGCAAAAGACCAATGGCCGAGATAAAATGTTTCGAAACGTCCTGCCAATGACTCTGTGAGTCCTTTCTGAATCAATAATCGGGAAGATCCCAGTAAAATTACTTTAATATTGATATTTTCTCGCGTATCCTTATCCCATTGCTGCTTGACGATCTCACTCCAATTTTCAATCTTCCACGAGCAGATATTCCGACACATTTGCAGCCTTCATTCTAAGCCTAGCTGTCTCCCAAACCTGAGTCAACCATGCCGAGTTAGTCGCCGACACGGCATCCGCAGATTCATATACATTAAGGTAACGAAAGTTTCTGCAGCAATTGATTTACCATCGTGGTTTTCCCCACCTGACGAGGCCCGAGGATTACCTGTATGAACTTTCGTGGCTCTTCGATCCTTGCTTGAATCTCCTTTATATAAGGGCGTTCGTACATAATAAATAAATTACTCAACGACTTGTGTAAATTTACTCAATACTTTTGCGATTACAAAATATAGGGCAATGTTTAAATCTATATGATCGTAAAAATGGAAACAAATATTGCGGAGGCACATGCGTAAAAGACGGAACGCAGAGTAACGGCAGGCAACGCTACCAATGCAAGTCGTGTCATCGAAAACAACAGACACTATATAGTTACGACGCCTACCAGAAAAGAGGGAGCGGCATACGAAGTACAGCACGAATACTGAATATCTCTCCCACAACACTACTTAGCAGAATTGTACAGATTGTTCATACAATCTCGCGTCCGACAGTCATTACTCAAAGCACCTATAAAGTAGATGAAATAAAGAGCTTTATACGAAGAAAGTCCGAACACATCTGGATAGCATATGTCTTGGATAGAAAATCCAAACAGGTCGTCAGTTACAATATCGGCCCACGGACAAACGCCACCCTTAACGTTGTCCTCAAAACACTCCATCTATCCGATACAAAACGGGGTCATACCGATAGATTAAAAAACTATCGCTCTCTAATTGTGACAAAAATCCATCGGACGTCATTGTACGGAACTAATCATATCGAACAACATAACTTAACGATTCGGACACATCTGAAGCGCCTGGCTCGAAAAACCATCTATTTCAGCAGGAATGCTGTTATTCTATCTGCAATCTTGAAGATTTATTTCTGGAGATAGTATAATCATCTAACAGTGGCGAATGTGATTATTGAATATCGAATAAAAAATAACCCAGCAAAACAAAATAATCCGATACTGCTCTTTCTTATACTTTAAAAATCGTAAAAACCCGAATTAATCGCTATAAGTTGTAACAACTTAGGTGTAATATACACACTTTTAAAACTGTTATGAATCGGGAAAAACAGATAGAAGAAAGTTTTATTCGGAAACTGACGGAGCAACTAAAATATGTCTATCGTGATGACATTCACGATAGGGCCTCTCTTGAAGCAAATTTCAGGCAGAAATTCGAGACGCTGAACAAAGTAAAATTATCCGATTCCGAATTTGATCGGTTGCTGGAGGAGGTTATCAATCCCGATGTTTTCGTATCGTCGAAAAGGTTACGCGAGCGAAATACATTTACCCGTGAGGACGGAACGCCATTGCAATACACACTGGTCAATATAAAAGATTGGTGTAAGAACGACTATGAAGTAATCAATCAATTACGGATGAATACCGATAACAGCTACCATCGTTACGATGTTATTCTGCTTATCAACGGTATTCCGGTTGTTCAGATCGAACTGAAAACCTATGATGTCAGTCCGCGGCGAGCCATGCAGCAAATCGTGCTGAAATCGGAATACAAGAACGTAACCATTCCCATCAACATCATATTATACATAGAGTCCGTGGACAACTACGTCAAGGTGCATCTTGCCGACGACTCATCGGTGTTCTCCAAGATTCCCCTGCGTGGCATGGAGGAACAGCTTCCTCCGGGAGAGTTCGTCCGCATCCACCGCTCCTTCGTGGTGGCACGCAACCGCATCGCCCGTTTCACGCACTCGGAAGTGACGCTGTCGAAGACGGGCAAGATCTTGCCCGTGGGGAAGAAGTATGCGGAGGAAGTGATGGCGATGCTGGGCGGGAATGGGTAACGAAGCAAGCAGAGCATTACGTAACGTCTCTCCCAATCTCTTCCTATATTGTGCGGGGGAAATGCCCGCCTGCGACTTAAAGAACTTGCCGAAAACGTCAACATTCCGTTTTTCGGATTTTTATTGTTACTATTACAGACATGGAAGCGTTATTTGAAAAAAGCAATATTGAGAAACCCGATGAAGTCTGCAAGTTGGTAAATCGTAACCCAATAATAGAGATTTTCACTGTAAATCACTATCTATCAATGGCTAATTTGTTTTAGTACGTTTTTCAAATAGAACAGGACTTTGAAAGTGCTTCTTGCCATAACTCTAAAGACTTTTTGCAATGATACATGACTTAGAGTTATTCGAGGTTATGAAAAACGATGCAAGAAACGGAAACCCAATACATTAAAAACAAGGTCCGGAAAGAGATTGCGGTAACGATTTGGCAACGCAACTCCTTCCGAATTTTGTCTTTTCACGCGGTTTTAACGCTTGACTATTTTTTGTTAAATATCGTTAAACAGCAGTAATAGTGTTGTTTACACTATTTCATACTCACCCTGTTTTTTAAGGAGACCCGGTTTGGTTATCCCGATAAAATGCCGTAATATTGTATGATAAAACTGCAAAAAGCATATGAACAACAACCGATACTGCATCATCATGGCCGGAGGCGTCGGCAGCCGTTTCTGGCCGATCAGCCGCCGTTCGACACCGAAACAATTCCTCGACATCCTCGGAACCGGAAAAAGCTTCATCCGGCACACCTACGAACGGTTCGCCCGAATCATTCCGCCGGAAAATTTCCTGGTCGTGACCAACAACAGTTATAAAGAGCAGGTATTGCGGCACATTCCGGAAATCGGAGAGCGCCAGGTGCTCGGCGAACCGGTGGGACGCAACACGGCCCCGTGCATCGCCTATGCCGCCTGGAGGCTGAAAACGGTCAATCCGGATGCGACGATGATCGTGACGCCGGCAGACCACCTGATCCTCAACGAGGACGAATTCCGCCGGGCGATCGTCGAAGCGGCCGAATTCGCCGAGAACAGGCGGGCAATGATGACCATCGGCATCCGGCCGAACCGCCCGGACACCGGATACGGTTACATCCAGGTCGACAACCGCTCCGAAACGGACGGCTCGCCGATCTTCAAAGTCAAAACGTTTACCGAAAAGCCGAACCTCGAACTGGCGAGAACATTCGTCGAAAGCGGCGAATTTTTCTGGAATTCGGGCATTTTCATCTGGAAGACCGAAACGATCCTCGAAAATTTCAGCGCCTTTCTGCCCGACCTGCAACAGACGTTCGGGTCAATCGGGGCCTACTACAATACCCCGCAGGAACAGCAGCACATCGAACGCATCTACCCCGAATGCCGCAACGTTTCGATCGACTTCGGCGTGATGGAAAAGGCGCACGACGTTTACGTCCGCTGCAGCGACTTCGGATGGTCGGACATCGGAACGTGGGGATCGCTGTACCAGCATTCGCCCAAAGACGAGAAAGGGAACGTGGAAAGCCGCTTCTGTATGCTGTACGACACGGAAGGATGCATCGTCAAAACGGACACGGATAAGTTGACCGTCATCGAAGGGCTGAAGGATTACATCGTGGTCGACCACAAGGACGTCCTGATGATCTGTCCCAAAGCGAACGAACAGAACATCAAAAAATTCATCGACGACACGAAATTCAAGATCGGGGACGAATTCATTTAAAAACGACCGAAACCGGCCGGTCTTTTACGGAACGGCGGCCGGAAAACGCCGAATCTCAACCGGAAACGACTTCATGGAACTTTACGACTTATATTGCAAATTCCCGCGCATCTCGACCGATAGCAGGCAGGTCGTCGCGGGAGGAATTTTCTTTGCGCTGCACGGGGAAACGTTCGACGGCAACCGCTATGCGGCGGCGGCGGTCGGAGCGGGAGCGGCGGCGGCGGTCATAGACGACCCGGCGGTAACGGACGGAATGTCCGCGGCGGAAAAGGCGAACTATTTCGTCGTACCCGATACGCTGAAAGCATTGCAGGAACTGGCCGCACGCCACCGCCGGCAACTGGGGATTCCGATCCTCGCGATTACGGGCAGCAACGGAAAAACGACGACCAAAGAACTGATCAGCCGGACGCTGAAACGGAAATACCGCGTAGCGGTCACGCAGGGAAATTTCAACAACCACATCGGAGTGCCGCTGACGCTGCTGGCGATGGACCGTTCGGCGGAATTCGGCGTCGTGGAGATGGGTGCGAGTCATTGCGGAGAGATCGCGCTGCTGTGCTCGATCGCACAACCCGATTTCGGACTGATCACCAACATCGGCAAAGCGCACCTGGAAGGTTTCGGCGGCATCGAAGGGGTTATGCGCGGCAAAGGGGAACTGCTCGACTACCTACAGACGCACGGAGGAACGGCGTTCTATTCCAGCGAAAGCGAATGCCTCGCGCAGATGATCGGGGAACGAAAAGGATTGCAGGCGGTTCCCTACTCTACGGCGGGGATGACGGTAGTCGAAAAGGGAAACTACCTGACGGTACGGAAAGGCGCGACGGAAATCCGGACGCATCTGGTCGGGGATTACAACATCGGCAACGTGGCGGCGGCCATCGCGGTGGGCGGCCATTTCGGAGTCCCGGAACAGCAGATCGTAGCGGCTATCGAAAGCTACGAACCGGACAACAACCGGTCGCAACGGAAAGCGGGAGCGCGCAACACGCTGATTATGGACGCTTACAACGCCAATCCGTCGAGTATGCGGGCGGCGCTCGCCAATTTTGCGAAAGAACCCTCGGAACAACCCAAAGCGGTCGTGCTCGGAGACATGGGCGAGCTGGGAAAATACGCGGAAGCCGAACACGCCGGGATCGTGGAACTGTTGCAGCAACTCGGCATCGGCGAAGTCTACCTCGTGGGAAAGCTCTTTTCGGAAGCGGGACGCGGAATATACCCGGCTTTCGCGGATGCGGCGGCGCTGAACGAATACCTGCAGGAACATCCGATACACGGCCGCCTGATCCTCGTAAAAGGATCGCGCACGATGAAGCTGGAAAGCGTGGCCGAACGCCTTTAGCGAACAAGGAAAGCGCGCGGGTCGTTGAAAAATACGCAGAAGACGGGACGGTCAAACACGCGGCCGGCGTAAATCCATATAAAACGCCTGCGCCGTCCGGATAATCCGGGCGGCGCAGGCGTTTTCGGCGGGAACGACTATACCGGAAGCGTCTCTCTTCGCCCCTACTCCGCCTCCCAATCGAAACCGTCTTTGCGGTCTTTGACCTTGATGCCGATCGCGGCCAGGCCGTCGCGGATCTTATCCGACGTGGCCCAGTCTTTGGCGTTCTTGGCCTCCATCCGGATATTCAGGATCATGTCGACCACCGAAGAGAGCATCTGCGAATTATCGCCGGCCAGATCGTCGCGCAACCCCAGGATATCGAACACGAACAAATCAACGACCCGTCGCAGTTCGGCCAGATCGGCGGCGGAAATCGTCTGCTTGCCGTCGTAAATCTGATTGATCGTCCGAACGCAGTCGAACAGTTCGGAAATCACCATCGGCGAATTCAGGTCGTCGTCCATCGCCGCCGTACAACGGGCTTCAACGTCCGAAATATCGACGGAAGACGCTTCCGACGGCTTGATCTTTTTCAAAGTCGAGACGGCTTTCATCAGGCGTTCATATCCCTTTTCGGCTGCTTGCAACGCCTCGTTCGAAAAATCCAGCGTGCTGCGGTATTGCGCCTGCAGGATAAAGAAACGGATCGTCATCGGGGAGTAAGCCTGTTCGAGCAGCGGATGGGCGCCCGTAGTCAACTGCTCAAGCGTGATGAAGTTGCCGAGCGACTTGCCCATCTTCTGTCCGTTGATCGTAATCATGTTATTGTGCATCCAGTAACGGGCCGAATCGTGACCGCAGGCGGCCGTGCTCTGCGCGATCTCGCATTCGTGATGCGGAAACATCAGATCCATACCGCCGCCATGGATATCGAACTGTTCGCCCAGGTAGCGGGTGCTCATCGCCGAACACTCCATGTGCCAGCCGGGAAAACCGTCGCTCCACGGCGAAGGCCAGCGCATGATGTGTTCCGGAGCCGCCTTTTTCCACAGCGCGAAATCGAACGGATTGCGCTTATCGCCCTGCCCGTCCAGGTCGCGCGTATTGGCCATCATGTCTTCCAGTACGCGGCCGGAGAGCTTCCCGTAACGGAACTTCCTGTTATAAGCTTCGACGTCGAAATAAACGGAGCCGTTGCTGACATAGGCGTAACCGCGATCCAGAATCGTCCGCACCATCGCGATCTGCTCGATGATATGGCCCGAAGCGCGCGGTTCGATGCTCGGCGGCAGGACGTTCAACTGACGCATCGCATCGTGATAACGGTCGGTATAGTACTGAGCCACCTCCATCGGTTCGAGCTGTTCGAGCCGGGCTTTCTTGCTGATCTTGTCCTCGCCTTCGTCGGCGTCGTTCTCAAGATGTCCCACGTCGGTGACATTGCGCACGTAACGCACCTTGTAACCGGTCGCCCGCAAGTAGCGGAACAACAGGTCGAACGTAATGGCCGGACGGGCGTGCCCCAGATGCGGATCGCCGTAGACGGTCGGGCCGCAGACATAAAGTCCCACGAACGGAGCTTTCAGCGGCACGAAGGCCTCTTTTTTGCGTGTCAGAGTATTATGGATAGACAAATTCGATTTCATGGCTGCGTTTTTTAACAACGCAAAATTAAAAACTTTCTCCGATAGTTCAGACTAAATTGCGGTTTCTTCCGTTATTTTTCTAATTTTGCAGGGATTATACGTTTTCCCGAAAAACGGCATTGAAAAAATAACCGACAGAAATCTGATGAACAATTCCTTTAAAAAAATCAATGTGATCGGAGGCTGGTTCTGCTTCGTCTTCGCGTCGATGGTCTACCTGCTGACCATGGAGCCGACGGCCAGTTTCTGGGATTGCAGCGAATTCATCGCAACCTCGTACAAACTCGAAGTGGGACACCCTCCCGGAGCGCCGCTGTTCATGATGATATCGCGCTTCTTCACGATGTTCGCCGGGCCGCAGCATGCAGCCCTGATGGTTAATGCGATGTCGGCGCTGGCCAGCGGAGCCACGATCATGTTCCTTTTCTGGAGCATCACGCACCTGGCCCGCCGGGCGATGCGTAAAAGAGAAAACGAACTGTCGATGCCGCAGACGATCGCCGTGATCGGCGCCGGACTGGTCGGCAGCATTGCCTATACGTTCACCGACACGTTCTGGTTTTCGGCCGTCGAGGGCGAAGTGTACGCGCTGTCGTCGTTCTTTACGGCGATCGTATTCTGGGCGATCCTGAAATGGGAAAACGTCGCCGACGAACCGCATGCGAACCGCTGGCTGATCCTGATCGCCTACCTTACCGGGCTGGCTATCGGCGTACACCTGCTGAACCTACTGATCATTCCGCCGATCGTACTGATCTACTATTTCCGCAAATACAGCGTGACCAAATGGGGAGTCGTCAAGGCGCTGCTGGTTTCCGCCGCGATCCTCGTGGCGGCCATGTTCATCATCATTCCCGGAACGATCCAACTGGGCGCACTGTTCGACAGGCTGTTCGTCAACACGTTCGGTCTGCCGTTCAACAGCGGAATCACGGTCTACGCTTTCGCGCTGTTCGCCGCGCTGGCATGGGGCGTTTATCTTACGCATAAAAAAGGAAAGGTGCTGGCCAACACGATTCTGTTGTGCGTGACCGTAGTGATCCTCGGATACAGTTCGTACGCTTCGGTCGTGATCCGGTCGGCGGCGAACCCGCCGATGAACAGCAACGCGCCGAACAACCCCTACGGGCTGCTGTCGCTGTTGAACCGCGACCAGTACGGCGCAAGACCGCTGGTCAAAGGTCCCTACTATTCGTCGCCTCCGATAGCTTACAAAGAAAAAACGGCCTATTACAAGGGAGACAGCGGGAAATACGAATCGGCGCAGACGTTGGGCGGATACGAATACGATCCGCAGTTCGAATTCTTCTTTCCGCGCATGTACTCGGAAAAACCGTCCGACATCAAGGCTTACCAGAACTGGGTGCAGATCAAAGGACGTCAAATCCCGTTCGGCGATGAAACGATTACCGTGCCTACGTTCGCAGAGAACCTGAAATTCTTTTTCGCCTATCAGATGAACTTCATGTACTGGCGGTACTTCCTGTGGAATTTCGTAGGACGCCAGAGCGACATCCAGTCGACCGGCGAAATTACGGACGGCAACTGGCTCTCCGGGATCAACGCCGTCGACGAACTGTTCCTCGGCCCGCAGGACCACCTGCCGAGCGAGAAAGCGGCAAACAAAGGACGAAATACCTACTATTTTCTACCGTTCATCCTCGGTATCATCGGGCTGATCTACCAATTGAACCGAGACGGCAGAAACTTTACGGTCGTCATGGCCTTCTTCATCATGACGGGCGTGGCGATCGCCGTCTACCTGAATTCGCCGCCGGCCGAGCCGAGGGAACGGGACTACGTTTTCGCGGGATCGTTCTACGCGTTCTGCATGTGGATCGGATTCGGCGTACCGGCCCTGTACGAAGCGTTCAAACGCTGGTTCAAGAGAGATCACGTCTACACGGCCGTAGCGGCAACGCTGATCGGCGCGATCGTACCGGCCCTGCTGGGCGCTAAAAACTGGGACGACCACGACCGCGCCGGGCGTTTCGTAGCCCGCGACTTCGGGATGAATTACCTGAAATCGGCCCTGCCCAACGCGATCATCATGAACTACGGAGACAACGACACCTTCCCGCTGTGGTACGCACAGGAAGTCGAAGGGGTGCGCACCGACGTCCGCGTGATGAACATGAGCTACCTGGGCGCCGACTGGTACATAGACCAGATGAAATTGAAGAGCAACGACTCCGATCCCGTGCCGTTCACCCTGCCGCGCGACAAATACACCTACCGGAACGATTACCTGCCGATCAAAGAACGATTCAAATCGGCCACCGCGAAACAGGTGATCGACGAATGGATCAGGCTCGACGATCCGGTCACCAAAGTGACCACGCCGTTCGGAACGGAAGGGGACTACATTCCGACGCGGAAAATCGCGATCCCGGTCAATAAGGAGAACGCGATCGCCAGCGGCATCGTTAAACCGGAAGACGCGCACCTGATGGTCGACACGATCTACCTGACCCTGAAAGGCAGCATCGTCACGCGCGACCAGCTGATGCTGATCGATCTGCTGGCGCACTTCGACTGGAAACGGCCGATCTATTTCACGCAAGCCATTTCGCCCGGAGAACTCGGACTGAGAGATTACCTGCAGGTCGACGGATTCGTGTACCGGCTGGTGCCGATCGCAACCAAAGGGGACTATCTCAACATCGGACGGGTCGATGCGGATTACTTGTACGACAAGCTGATGAACGAATTCTCCTACGGAAACATCGACGATCCGAAGGTCTATGCCGATTATACGGTACATAACAATTTCTACTCGACGCAGGCGCGGACGCTGTACGCCCGGCTGGCGAAGGCCCTGCTGGAAAAGGGCGACACGACGCGGGCGATCGAAGTGCTGGATACCGGCATCCGGAAGATCCCGTTCAGCCAGATCCGGCACAACTACATGTCGACCGTTCCGATCATCGAGGCCTATTATATGGCCGGAGCTTTCGACAAGGGAAACGAGGTGCTGGAAGAATATGCGAAAAACCTGGAGGAAAACATTACCTATTACCTGCGCTTTACAGGGAAATACAAAGACCTGACTCTACGGGACGTGAAGGAAAACGCAGAATACCTCTACGACCTTTATCAGATCGCGGGCATGTTCGGACAGACCGGGCAAGCCCGGCAGATCGAACAGTACCTCATCGACAAAGGAATCGTGGAAGATAAAAAGCAGGAAACGCCAACCGTTACGCCCATCGACACGGACAACGGGACGCTACTCCAATAAACCTACCGACCGCCGAGGGAGATGCTGAAAACCTGCTCACAGCACGAACTGGTCGAGGCCGGTTGCGACGAAGCCGGGCGGGGGCCGCTGGCAGGACCGGTGGCCGCCGCCGCGGTTATCCTGCCGCCGGAATGGAACCATCCGCTGCTGAACGACTCGAAACAGATGAGCGAGAAAAACCGCTACTTGTTACGGGACGTTATCGAACGGGAAGCCGTAGCCTGGGCCGTAGAGATGGTTTTTCCGGAAGAAATCGACCGGATCAACATCCTGAACGCTTCGTTCGCGGCGATGTCCCGCGCCGTCGAACGACTATCGGTGAAACCACAGTTGCTGCTGATCGACGGAAACCGGTTCCGGACAACGCTGGATATTCCGTACCGCTGCATCGTCAAAGGCGACGCGACGTATGCGTCCATCGCTGCGGCCTCGGTGCTGGCCAAAACCTACCGCGACGACTACATGATGCGGATCGCCGAGGAATATCCGGTATACAACTGGCAGAAAAACAAAGGATATCCGACCCGGGAACACAGGGAAGCGGTCATGCGATACGGTCTGTCGCCATACCACCGCATGTCGTTCAACCACGAATTCGAACAGTTGCGACTGTTCGAGCGACCGGCCGAAAACCAAAAATGAACAACGATAAAATGTGAAACGACTATCGAAAGATTCAAAAATTGATCTTTTTGCCGATTTTTTTATTTCAATAATTAATTTCTTCACACAGAATAAAAGCAACTGGTTAAACGCATCTTACATATCAAATAAAAAACCGGAGCCTCTCTAAAATTCCTGTTTTTTTGAAAAAAACGCCGTCTCTCTCTTGACAAAGGGGGAGGCGGCGTTCTATATTTGTACAGCGACGGCCCGGACCGGGCACTTTTCCGAACGGAAACGGCAAACGCGCCGGTCGGAGGAACGGAGAACGAAACGCCGCTCGCTTATTCCATATTCTATCGAATTATTTATTAACATTTCGGGGAGTTATCGATTGCAATTCGGGACATTTCGTTTCAGGTTATGAACACTCTTCACCGGTTCTGTCCCGCACAGTCTGTCGATAACCCGAATCAAAACCATCAGAAACCCATGTCGCAAGCAGTCCGAACAACCGGATCGGAAGCCGGAATCAGCCAACCGATCGAATCGCAACCTATTAAAAACAAAACCGATACAGATTCATATCGACTGATGACCGAAGCAATCGACTCTATCCGGCAGGCGGAAGAAGCCGTCGAACGGCTGGCCCGTTTCCGGCTGCAACAGAAAATGTCGAACAACCGTGCAAAAAGCGTTGTCCGGGAGTTGAAAGAGCTGGAAAAAGTGCTGTCGTTGTATATCAGCTAACCGTCTATTAACAGATTATACACACTAAAAACGGAGTTATCGACACATGACCACCGTAACGATCGACAATCGGAGCTATCCGTGCCCTTCCGCATGGAACGAAATCGGCTGGGAACAGTTTTTTACGCTGGCGGAATATGCCGGGCAGACGGTCGGCACTTCTGCAACGGAACGGAAAGCGGAGCGGGTACTGGAGCGCATTTGCGGAGTGGATCCGGGAACCGTTCGGAAGATCGACGGCCGGCAGCGAAAACAGTTCGCCGACTGCCTGGGCGAACGTTTTTTCGGGTTTCCGCCGCCATTTCCGGAAAATCCGGATGGAAACGGCAGTACGGACGGTTTCGATTGGAACGGAATACGGATGCTGTTTCCCGCTCCGGCAGTCGATCCCGACGGCAGCGTCGTACCGCTGGCGCATACGACGGCCGTCGAACTGTGCGAAGCGACCGACCTGTACCTGTGCGACAAATGGCGGTACGCCCCGCTCGTCGTCGCGATACTCTGCCGTCCCGAAGGTGAACCCTACCGGGAACAGACATGCCGGCATCGGGCCTGGAGCATGAAAAAACTGCCGATGGACATCGTTCTGCGCCTTTACGACATGCTCCGGCAAGCACACCGCTACCTGAAACGCAATTACCCGCTCTGCTACGAAACTCCCCGGACGAACGGGGAAAAGACCGGACGCGAAGGACCGACCTGGAACGAGCTGCTGCTGTGGGCGGGACATTTCCGGATCGACGAGATCGAGCCGGTACGCCGAATGAATTGCCACGATTTTATGGATCTCGTGCAGAGCCGCATTAAAATGAACGGATAAACGGCTCTTTTCCGGACGATTTCGATGAAAAAACATCCTGTAAAACAAACTCAAAATGCCCAGAAATCAACTTTCGGCCCTGATCCGAAAAACCGCCGAGAAACTCGGCTATCACTTTTACGAAGGCTTCGAGTACCGCATGAACGAATGCGCGCTGAAATTTCCGGCCGTATGGCTGTCGCCGCCGAAAACGAGCCGTGTCGAAGGAAGGCGGGAACGGAAGATTACCTACCGCGTCGTACTGCAGCTGATGCAGTGCAACCGCAAATTCGACGAATCCGCAAAAAATAGGGTATGGGACGGGCTGGAACGGGACGCCCTACGGCTCACCGACCGGCTGACCCCGCAGCAAAACGTCTTTTGCACGGAAAACATCTCGATGGCTCCGGCCGAATTCACGCTGACCCGACAGGGAGAACTATCGCTGCGGGTGGAATTCGATGTCCGCACGGACGATTGTCAAACCTCAACCGACGAATCCCTATGAAAATCACCAAAATCCCCGCGCCGTACTCCCCGGCTTACCGGGACGCGCTGTTCCGGATTTCGGCAACGGCCGACGAAATCGTGGAGCTCGACATTTTCGACCACGCAGGTACCGGAATCATCGGCAGAAAAAGGCTTTACGGGTCGACCGTATACGACGTGAACGTAGCCGGCTACGCACAGGGGCAGTTCGAAGTGGCCCCGCTGCGAACCGTGCAATGCACGTTCGTCGCCCCGCCGAAACGGATCGTGAACCTGACGGTCGGATCGGGCAGCACGCGCAGCACGACCCGGCTGAACGCGGGGATACGAACGATCTATTCCTACGAAAAACTATCGGCGTCGCCGGAAACCCGGACGATCGGGCCGGAAGAGAGCGACGAAATCGCCGTCATCGCGGAAGGCGGAACGCTGAAAGCGGTCGCGGTCGTTGCGGGCACTCCGGCGACGCCGGTCACGCTGGCTACGAAAAACGATGCCGACGGGTTGCACGTATTCGGGTTGAAAATGGCGGACATGCGGGCGAAACTCAGGGCTGCCGGACTGAGAGAACCGACCGAAGGAGAAATCGTAACGGTCCGCATCCTGGACGGCGAGGACGAAGAGATGGCCTGCCAGCGGTACCGGGTAGCGCCGACCGGCGAACAGAACGTCCGAATATGCTGGTGGAACGGATACGGCCAGATCGACTACCATACGATGCGGTGCGTCCTGAGCAACGGATACGACATCCGCAAAGAGCGCGTATACACGGCCGACGGCTACCGCACGACCGGTTGTAGCCGGGAAAACAGGCTATCGCTGGCCTCCGATTTCGTCAACCGCGAAACGATGGAATGGCTGAGCGGAATCGCCGTAGCGCCCGGAGTGTGGATGGAGCAGAACTATGCGTTCGTCCCGCTGGACATCCTGACCGAAACGGTAACGACCGTGTCCGAAACGCTCTCGCAACTGCAATTGACCGTCCGCAAAAGCGCCCGGGAAATCTACCAACACCAGTAAACCATGATGAAACTGTTTATCGACGGCAAACAGGCCGATACCGACCAGACGACCGCCGTGTCGATTTCGCTCGGAATCGCCTCGATCACCAAAATCGAAACCGGAAGGACGGGATACTCGAAAACGATCCGCGTGCCGATGACCGCACGCAACCGACTGCTGTTCGGCAACCCGGAAGAGATACACGCGGCCGAGCAGTTCAACCAGCAGCCGCATACGGCACGCATCGAAGCGGACGGCTGCACGGTACTCGAAGGCTCCCCGATGATGACCCGGTGCGAAAGTACGCCGGCAGGAGAGGGATGGTACCGAATCAACATCATCGGGGCCGGCAAAGAGTGGGTGCAAAAAGCGGCGGCGGAGATGTTCAATGAAATCGGGATCGCTTTTGAACATACGATCACGGCGGACATGGTCAAACAAAGCTGGACATGGGACGAACCGGTGCGTTTTTTCCCCGTGCAGCGCGACCGGTTCGCCGTAGCATCCGACACCGTTCAGCAGGGCGTTCGGATGCTGACCTTTACGGACTACCATCCGTTCTTGAACGTACGGGCGCTGGTCGATGCGATCGCGGCCGCAGGAGGTTATACGGTCGCGTCGACGTTCATGGACAGCGCATTTTTCCGGGCGCTGTACATCAGCGGGCGCTATCCGGAAAAAGAAGTCGAACCGCTGGCCGAACGGATGGGATTCCTCGCCGGACGGTTCGCCGATGCAACGGCCGTAGCGGACCGGTTCGGCAGGGTTTACGCCGATCCGCTGACCACGATCTCGTCGGTCGGGAACATCGTCGACACGGCCGATCCGGACGACATCTCCGACGGAGTTTCCGTGGCGGGCGTCTACAACCGCAACGGCTGCTTCCGGAAAGACGGGCAGCGGGCGGCTTATTACCCGACGGAGAGCGTAGCCGTAGGATTCGAATACCGGCTCCGTTACCGTTCGGACTACCGGATCGCCAGCCGGACGGCCCTGAAATGCTTCGACCGGGTCTACCTCGACGACAACATCGAACACCGCTACCAGGTGACCAACCGCAACGAAGACCGGCGAGAAACGTATCGCGACGGATGGAGCTACCGGCTGATCGTCTTCGACCACGCCGAAGCGAACACATACCGGTTTACCCACGAACTCGCAACGGACGGAACAACCTCCATCGTGAAAACCTTTTCGTCGCGGAGCACCCTGATCGAACCGCAAACCGGACAGACGATATCCAATCCCCGGTTATGGATCCAGTCGGGCGGCACCTACCTGCCGTTCACCGGGGACTGGGCGCTGTACGACGGCTATGTCGCCGAAACCGGACAAATCGACATCGAACTGACGGTCAGAAGTTCGGCAGCGACGGCATCTCCGTCGACCCCCCGCTATTTCCACCGGTTCCATTTCGGCGGAGCGGACGAAGGCATGGAGCTGACACTCGGCCGGGAGACGACGCTCAGGCCCGTTTTCATGCCGCATCCGTGCGAAGGGACGACCATCGGATTTGCCGACGTCGCGGCGCACGAGATCCGGCAGATCGCGCTGATCAATGCATTGAAACAGTTGTTCAATCTCTATTTCTACTCCGACACGCTGACCAGGACGCTCTATGTGGAACCGCGCGAAACATTCTACCGGAACGACGTCGTCGTGGATTGGAGCGAAAAAATCGACCGCAGCCGGCCCGTCGCGATCGAAGAACCCGGCGCAGACCTGGCGCAGCGCTTCACGCTGCGTTACCAGCCAGGAGACGGCAGCGCAGCCCGGTGGGACGAGTCCCACAAAGAGATCCTGGGACGCTGGAGCGCGCCGATCCTGAACCGGTTCGCCAAAGAAGGTGAACAAATTTACAGCAACCCGATCTTCACGCCGACCCTGAACAAAACCGGCGAGTATCCCGATGCGCCGGAAGCTTCGCTCGCCCAGGTCGGCGACCGCGACCGCAGCGGTAACGCGGAAGAGAATGAAAACCTGAATTTCCCACCGAAAATCGTCCGGTACTACGGTATGACCGCGCTGGACGGACATCCGTGGGGATGGCCGTCGTACGACAGCCAGTACCCCAAAATCGCGTTCCACGATCCGCAGGGGGAACAGCCGTTCACACTCTGTTTCGAAGACCGGGACGGAGCGGACGGATTGCACCGATATTACGACAAAACGGTGGAGCTATACAACCGGGGACGGAGAATCACGCTATACCTGTATCTGAAGCCGGAGGACATCGAACCGCTGATCGTTCCGAATACGCTGTGTCACGATTTCAGAGCCCTGTTCCAGCTGACGATCGCCGGGGAAACGCTGCTATGCCGGCTCGAAGAGATCTGCGACTACAATCCCGCTGGAGGACAATCTACGAAATGCATTTTTCTAAAAAACGTATAATCCATGAACACAGAACCCTATCGAATCTTCTGGGACGACGAGCTGTGGCTCGCCCGGCGGCTGCGGGAAGCGTCGGCAGACCCGGCCGGCGAAGACCGACGGCAAACGGCATCCGGAAAAAAAGACAGCGGCATCTCGCGGATAACGGACAGAAAATCTCCGAACGGGGAAAGCCGCGTTCCGCAGCCGTTCGCCGGAACGGAAGTTCCCGGTGAAAAGCGACTCCCGGCAGCGATTTCCCGCCAAACCGATCCCGAAACGGAAACGGCTTTCAACCCCGCAGGTCCCGAAACGAAGCATTCCGGATACGGACAGGCGACGGCGGCTTACGCACCTGCGACCGAACCGTTTCCGGCAATCCAGAAACCGGTCGATCCGACCCGTCGGCAAAACGGGTCGGGATACGGATCGCAAAACGAAACGTCACCGTACCCGCAACGAAGCGGGAACGACGATGAGCGCGGTTCCTCCCGGCTGTCGGAAGAGTCGCGCCGCGCAATCCGCGAAACCGTAAACGAACGGTTGTCGGAATTGAGGGTGTACGTGCTCGAATCGGACATTACCGAAGCGCAGCAGGCCGTTAAAAGCGTCGTGGAACAAGCATCTTTCTGAAAGCCATAAATCCGAAAATATGACACGTTACGAAAAAGAACTGATCCGCATGATCGGCATGCGGTTCGGAGAGCTCGCTCCGCAACAATTGGTCGAGAAACTGACCAGAATCGGCGTGATCGACATCACGCTGTGCAAAGTACTGACGATCCGGGAATTCGTCGCCGCACTGCAAAAGAACGGGATGAAAAAGATCGACGCGATGTGGATGGCGTCCGAACAATTCGCCTGCACCTACGAATACGTGCGCAAATGCATGTACTACTATACCGACGTAAACCTGTAACGAAAAGTCGGTTTTCGTAGAAAAAATTTCCGTGACGAACCGCGTACCTTCGCAGCACCATACAAACCACCAAACAATCAACCATGACAACGATCCGAGAACAATGGAACGCCCTACTGGGCAGGCTCGGCCTCACTCCCGACACGGAGAACGGGGTGAGCGACAAACAACTGGAAACGCTGAACGAAGCGTTGGCGGGACCAGCCGACACGCCGGCCGAAGAGACGGCCGCCGGACAGACGGTAACGGCGACCCGAACGCTTCCGCACGAAGACCCATCCCCGACGGAAACGCCCCGTTCGGCCAACCAGGCGGCCTACGACAGCGATCTACGCAATTTCAGACGATAAGGCCGGACTGCGTAAAGTAATATTTACTTTATAAAAGAACACTAAAACATTTTTGTAAACTATAAAAATTATGGCAAAAATCGAAAACCCTAAAAACTACACCGGACGCGACCTCGAAACGATCTTTTTTCGGCCGATGCTGAGCGGGTCGGACGCCGTCGACCTGGGCATCAAAATCCTGTACAACACCCCCGTTCCGACGACGCTCCAATTCTGGAAACGGGCGGGGGACATCCTGCAAAAATACACGGCGAGCGGCTGGAACGGAGGAGAAAGCGCAACCAAATTTCAAAAGCAGATCCAACTGTCGAAAGTAAAGGCGGAAGTCGGATACTCGGCCGACGACTACTTCAACATGGTTTACGAAACGATTGCCGGACGCAGCGACGTCAACCTGGACGACCTGTCCGGGACGGAACTGGAAGCCGCCGAAACGTCCCTGTTCCGGGAAGCCGTCGCGGAAAGCATCCGTGCGACGATGTGGCTCGGGGACACCGAACGCAACGGGCAGTTGGCAACCTTCGACGGATTCGTCAAACGCCTGCTCGCGGACAGCGGGCCCGGTGAAAACGACGTACCCTGCTTCTACCTGCCGGAAAATTTTGCCGGCAACAGCGACACCGACGCTGCCGAAAAAGTGTTCAAGAAGCTGTGGGAAGATGCGCCGGAAGTTCTGAAAGCGTTCAAACCGCAAGGCAATCTGGTTTATCTGGTAACGTCGGATATCTATGCCAGATACGAGGAAGAACTCGATAACGTGGTACTCGAATCGGCTTATCTCGCCAAGCAAAACGGACGCGAAGCGCTCTCATACCGAGGGATACCGGTAATCGACATCCAAGTAACGCCTTACCTGAAAACGTGCGGGGACATGCCGCAGACGTTCGCGCTGCTCACCGACCGTAGAAATCTGGCGATCGCGGTCAACACGGCCGACTTCCCGGGAACCGAAATCCGGATGTGGTACAATCCCGATCAGATGGAAAACCGACAACGGGCCATCTTTATGGCCGGATGCGACTACCTGCTCCCCGAAATGGTTTCGATGGCGGTCGGAGGCATCTCCGCGACACTGTCCTCGGACGGCATCGACGCTTCGGGCGGAGCGGTCAGCATCACCGTAAAAGGATACCGCGCCGTGAACAGCCTAACGGCGCAGGGACTCGCAAACGACGACAGCCCGGTAGGAGAAGCCGTCCCGCTGACCGGGGAACAGGGCGTTTTCGGCGGAACGCTGACCGGAAGCGGTATTGTCAAAATCCGCTGCACCGTCACCTACCTCAACGGGGAGAGCGGAGAATTCATCATCCAGTAATCAACCGATAAAACAGACCGATTATGTCATTGTCAAATTACGCCCGATCCAGAAGCCGACGAAACGGAGGGATCCGCCTGATCGGACTGGTCGAACAGAGCGACGTGGCCGAAGTGACCTACGCGAGCGCGGAGAAAGGATACTCCGCGATCCGGCTCGACGAAGACTGTTATTTTTCGAAATACGAATTCCGGGAAGATGAAGCCGAATACCGGGAGACCGTTTCGGTCGTCAACGGGGCGCAGGTCGTCACCCACGAGCTGATCTTCACGCTCGATAAGATGGGCAACGACAGCTCCCCGGCGATCACCTCGATCGCCGACGCCGCACGCAACGGGCTGATCGCCCTGCTGACGACTCCGAACGGGGATTCGTTCTTGGTAGGCTACTCCGTCGAGTTCGAAAAAGAACGGCCACTGAGACTCGTTTCGGCCAACGGAACGACCGGAAAACAGCTTGCCGAAGGAACGAACGAAGTCATCACGCTGCGCAGCCAAGACGTTTCGAAAGCCAAACCGTTCTTCGGGGATATGGAAACGCTGTTCTCCGCAGCCGGATAGCAATCGAAACCAACGGGAAACGGGAGCCGGCAACGAACGCTCTCCTGTTTCCCGTTGAAAAAAACTCATTCCGATGAAAACGAAAAATACATCCAGAAACCTGTATGTGCGCGGGAATACGGTCAATCCGTTCGCAGCGGCCGGCCCCGACAAGGCGGGAAACGAACGTTACTGGCGATGGGGATCGGACAACCTGTTCCCGAATGCCCTGGCGCTGATGTCGCGCCGGTCGCCCACACACCGGAGAATCATCAACGACAAAGCGGATTACATCTCGGGCAAAGGATTCACCTGCGATCCGGAACGCCGAACGCTGGCGGCCATCGCGGAACGGGCGAACGGGGCCGGAGAATCGCTGCGCGTGATCCTCAATAAACTGGCATTCGACAAATCGCTGTTCGGAAACGCATTTCTCGAAATAGCGACCGACCCGGACGAAACATCCCTGTCGCTGTTCCACCAGGACGCCTCGCGGTGCCGGGTCGCACGGGACGGAACGCACATCTTGCTGCACCACGACTGGACCGCATTCACATTGCAGCAGGCCAAATCGCTGCCGCTCTACCCGATATTCGAACCGGCCCCGGACGGGACGCTGCGGTCGATCGTTCATTATAAAGACTACGAACCGATGTTCGAACACTACGGACTGCCGGCCTACATCGCCGGACTGAACGTATCGGCGATCGCCTACAAGACCGACCAATGGAACATCAGCCGGTTGGACAACTCGTTCCAACTGTCGGGTATCATGGTGCTGGACGGAGACGTGGATAACGAACAGGACGCTTACGACATCATCTCGGCCGCAGAAAAACGATTCGCCGGAAAACCGGGACAGGTGATGTTCATGGTCAAAAACACCGAAGAGACGGACAACTCGAAATTCGTACCCATCGCCTCGGCCAACGAGGGAGACTGGAAACTGCTGCACGACCAGGCTACGTCGGACATCGTGGTCGCACATTCGTGGTTCCGGTCGCTGAGCGGACTGGACTATACGACCGGATTCAACGCCGAACGCATCCTGCACGAATATGAAATCGCCCTGAACACGCTGATTCTCGGAGAACAGCAGGAACTGCTGGAACCGATCCGGACGGTCATCGAACGCTGTCTGCACTGCGAGGCGTCGTCGTTGCAAGTCATCAACCGCCCTCCCACCCGATCAAAACCGCTGTACATGAAAGTGTGGGAAGCCCGCAAAAACGACGGGCTGAGCTACGACCCGGACGATCCGGAACAGAACCTCTACCTGGCGCAGATCACCAAATACGCGCTCCGCAACATCGACTAAACACGCAAAGACATGACCGACTTACTGATTACCGCCGCCGAAGTGCTGGAAACGGCCTTCCCGTCGAACGAATACGTTCCGGAAGGGATGATCGTCCCGGCCCGAATCGAAACGGCGCAACTGGGATTCCTGCGCCCGGTATTCGGCAAACTGTACGACAAACTGGGCGAAGAACCGTACGCGGCTTTTTGCCGGACATATATAAAGCCCGCGCTGGCTTACTACGTACGCTACCTGATGGTAGACGAACAGTGCGCCGCGATCGGTGCGGCCGGCATCCGGCAGAACAAATCCGCCTACACGGAAGCCGTCCCGGACAGCCGGCTGCACCGGCTGCGCAGGCAGGCGCGCAACGATGCCGACACGCTGCTGGACAAGGCGATCGACTACGTGGAAAACAATCCGGCGATGTTCCCGGAATACGACCCGAAAGAAAATATCCGCCGCCGGGTCTTGATAAAAGGCGGATTCATTCTGTAAAAACGCCTCGTATGAAACAAATGATCGGAACGATCTCTTCGGTCGCGGCCCTGTTCGCGCCGGTGCAACCGCTGGTATGCTGCGCGCTGGCATTCGTATGCGTCGATTTCGCAACGGGCGTCGCGGCGAGCTACAAACGCGCCGGACGCATGAAACGCCCGTGGGCCTTCGAAAGCGACAAGGCATGGAGAACCGTCTACAAGCTGGTCTTCGTCACGGTAGGCATCGCGATGACGTGGCTGATCGACACCTGCATCCTCCCGTTCGCAGGGCTGCGCCTGGCCAACCTGTTCACAGGATTCGTCTGCGGCGTGGAGCTGTGGAGCTACCTGGAGAATGCAGCCGAAATATCGGAACACCCGCTATTCCGGAAACTAAAAAAATACATGAAACAGGAAATCGACCGAAAACTCGAAAAAAATTCGCTATGATCTACGAAAACAAAGTCCCGCCGGCATTCGCCGGTAAAGTAAAACAAATCGCAGCCCGACTCGGCGTCAACCCGGATCACCTGATGGCGATCATGTGGAGCGAAAGCCGCCTCGATCCCTCGGCGCGGAATCCGCGCGGCGGGGCCGTCGGGTTGATCCAGTTCATGCCGGCTACGGCGGAAGGACTCGGAACGACCGCAGAAAAACTATTGAAAATGACCGGGGAAGAACAGCTCGATTACGTCGAACTGTTTTTCAGGCCCTATGCCGCACGCTGCCGGACGTTCGCAGACCTCTATCTGGCTTGTTTTTTCCCGGCCGCCATCGGCAAACCGGACGGATACGTCCTACAGACCCGGCGGCTGCCGGCCCGTGTGATCGCCCGGCAGAACCCGATTTTCGACACCGACGGAGACGATAGGATCACCGTCGGCGAATTCCGAGCAAAACTGAAATCGCTGATTCCCGATGCGCTGCATCCGTACCTTTTTTAAATGCGGTCTGCCGGTACTGCTGACGGCGACGGTCGCAGGGAGCGGCTGCAGGACAAGCAGGAACCTGCAATCGCACGACCGGCAGTCGCTGCGCGACACGACGGCGACCGTCCGATCGGAAAAAGACAAGGTTGCGGAACAACTGACCGACGACTGGGAAAACTGGGAGATCGTCCGTACCGAATACGTTTTGAAAGGCCGCGACACCGTCCCCGATACGATGCGACGGATACCGGCGGGAATCAAACGGGTCACCCGCGTACGAGGTATCAGACACAGCACCTCGGTCAATAAAAAAGAAGAACAGGAAAAAACGGCGCAATCCGTACGACTCCGCCGGACGGAATCGCAAACGGAGACTGCGAAAACCGTAAAAAAATCCTCCGCCGGACGAATTGCACTGTATGCGATCGGGCTGGTCGCACTGTGGCTGGCGCTCCGTTCGATCGGAAAACGGTTATTGTAAAACCGGATCGAAACTCTAAAGCAAGCGATTCTCGGCAAAATACCGCCAAAGCGGAGCCGCATGCAACGCTTGTTTGACCCGGTCGGTCAACAGCAGATCACGGACCTCGTCCTGTGAAAGCAAGTGCACGGTCAGGTCTTCGGTCGCTTCGAGATGCTGCTCCGAAACGGGTTCGACATCCTCGGCGACAAAACAATGGGTCAGGTTGGTATGCGTAGACGGATTGGCCGAAACGGTCATCAGCTCGCGCCACGTTCCACGGCCGTAACCGGTCTCCTCAAGCAACTCCCGTCGGGCGGCGGCGAGCGGCGAGGCATCCTCCGGATCGCAAACCCCGGCACACAGTTCCATCAAGGCGCACCCCAGACCGTGCCGGTACTGACGAATGAAAACGAACTTCCGATCGCGGGTAATCGCAATCGTATTCACCCATTCCGGATATTCGAGAACGTAGTATTCGGGAACCGGATTCCCGTTAGGCAGCACGATGGATTCCCTGCGCACCGTAAGCCACGGACGGTTGAAAAGATACTCGCTCTGCAATACTTCCACTTTTTTCTCTTCGGACATTTTACACTCTTTAAACGCAACGGCAATTTTACTCAAAATTTTCCGGGCCGCAAAACGATTTCAGGAAATCGGACAGACACCGGTAAGTCCGGAACAAAAAACGTGATACTGAGAGGAAAACCGCGACAAAAACAAAATTTGTCGCGGTTTTCCATTTATTTACGTATCTTTGCCGCAAATTTATGATTTGTCACTTGTATCGGAATTGCGTCGCCCTGACGCCATGACCTAAAAAATTTACATGTCGGTCATATTTTACACCACAATAACTATACATATACATGGTTCAATTAGAAGAATTCGGAGCGCTCGGACTGACCGATGTCACCCTCGAAGCCATTAAAGCGAAAGGCTTCGAAACCCCGTCTCCGATCCAGAAACTCACGATCCCCGTTCTGCTCGACGACGAAAAAACAAACGATATCATCGCACAGGCCCAGACCGGCACCGGTAAAACCGCCGCTTTCGGCCTGCCAATCCTCGAACGACTGCGCCCGCAGAAAGGAGCGACCCAAGCGCTGATTCTGGTTCCCACCCGCGAACTGGCCCTGCAGGTTACCGAAGAAATCCTATCGTTCAACGCCAAACGCAAACTCGTCATTTCGCCGATCTACGGAGGAGCTTCGATGACCGAACAACTGCGGCGTCTGGGCAAAGGCATCGATGTCGTAGTCGGCACGCCCGGCCGCATCCTCGACCACCTGCGTCGCGGAACACTGGACATCAAGGCCCTGAAATACCTGATCCTCGACGAAGCGGACGAAATGCTCAATATGGGCTTTATCGAAGACGTCGAAGAAATCTTGTCCAATACGAACGACTACCGCCGCATCCTGCTGTTTTCGGCGACCATGCCCGAACGGATCATCCGCCTGTCGAAAAAATACATGCGCGACGTGGAAATCCTGCGCGTACCGGCACAAGAAGTCACCACCGAACTGACCGACCAGATCTACTTCGAAGTGCGCGACAGCGACAAATTCGACGCGCTGACGCGAATCATCGACGTCGAACCCGAATTTTACGGGATCGTCTTCTGCCGCACCAAGATCGGCGTGGACGAAGTGGTCAACAAGCTGACCGAACGCGGGTATGCGGCCGAAGGACTGCACGGCGACGTTTCGCAGGTACAACGCGAAAAAATCCTGAAACGATTCAAGAAAAAGCTGGCCAATATACTGGTAGCCACCGACGTGGCGGCGCGCGGGATCGACATCAACAACCTGACCCACGTGATCAATTATTCGCTGCCGCAGGACACTGAATCCTACGTGCATCGGATCGGCCGCACGGGCCGCGCCGGCAATACCGGTACGGCGATCACGTTCATCTCGCATTCGGAATACCGGCAGTTCAGTTCGCTGAAACGGGAAATCAAAGTGGACATCAAGAAAGTCGCCCTGCCGTCGGCGCAGGATGTCGTCGAGATCAAAAAGACCAAGATCAAGGACGACCTGATCGAAATCGTCGAAAGCGAGTCGTACCGCAAATATACCGAAATGGCCGGCGAGGTGCTGCAAAACCTCGACCCGGAAGTGGCGCTGGCGGCCCTGCTGAAACTGGCGTTCAAAAACGAACTCGAAGAGAGCAGCTACCCCGAAATCCGTTCGATCAACGTCGACCGCAAAGGAACGGCGCGGCTGTTCATCTCGATCGGCAAAATGGACGGTTTCGACGCCCGCAAACTGACCGACATGCTGAAACGCGAGTGTCGGCTGCCGGACAACAAGATCGACGACGTACGGGTGATGGATAGCTATTCGTTCGTAACCGTGCCGTTCTCGGACGCCCGGCAGGCGATCCGCCAGCTCAACGACATCAACCGCGGAGGACGCCCGATCGCGGAACTCGCCAAAGACGGCGATTCCGGCGAAAACAGGGAACGTTCGGGACGGGACTTCCGGAAAGAGAAGCGCAAAGGCGCGCGGAAAGAGGATCGGAAAACGGAACGCAGGGACGCCGCCCGCAAATCCGGCGGAAATCCGAGAAAAAACGACTTCGACTGGAACAACGTCCAGTGGGATGCGGTCAATCCGGCAGCCGGCTGGGGCGGCAAAGCGGGCTTCGACAAACGGGCCGGCGGTAAGAAACGCGGCAAACGGTAACGCGCATACCGAAAACACACGGCCATTCATGTCAAAGTGACAGGGCAAACTGACAGAGAAAGGACTCCTTTGTCAGTTTTTTCGTTCGAAAACCTGACATTTCCCGTTTGGCATATTATGTGTAAAAGAATGGAACGTTTCCGTAAAAGGAATGTCCACCGGAAACGGCAAATGAAAACCAAACATTAACAAACTTAAAAAAATAACGACGTTATGAAAATTAAACCATTAGCAGACCGGGTTCTGATCGAACCCAATCCCGCAGAAGAGAAAACGGCCGGCGGATTGTTCATCCCCGACACAGCCAAAGAAAAACCCCTCGCAGGTAAAGTGATCGCCGTAGGCCCCGGAACGGCCGATGTGAAGATGGAAGTGAAGACGGGCGACCAGGTCCTTTACGGCAAATACGCCGGCACCGAGATCAACATCGACGGTAAAGACTACCTGATCATGAAACAGGGCGACATCCTCGCCATCATCTAATCGTTCAACTCAGTATAAACCCAATTCAAACAATCAAGATTATGGCAAAAGAGATTAAATACAATACCGAAGCGCGCGAACAACTCAAGGAAGGTGTCGACGCGCTGGCAAACGCTGTGAAGGTAACGCTCGGCCCGAAAGGACGTAACGTTGTAATCGATAAGAAATTCGGCGCTCCGCAGGTGACCAAGGACGGCGTGACCGTAGCCAAAGAGATCGAACTCGAAGACCCGATCGCCAACATGGGCGCCCAGATGGTCAAGGAAGTGGCCTCGAAGACGGCCGACGACGCCGGCGACGGCACCACGACGGCTACCGTGCTGGCGCAGGCCATTGTCGGCGTAGGCGTGAAGAACGTAACCGCAGGCGCGAACCCGATGGATCTGAAACGCGGTATCGACAAAGCGGTCGGAACCGTCGTCGAAAACCTGCGCAAGCAGAGCCAGGAAGTGGGCGGCGACATTAGCAAGATCGAACAGGTAGCCACGATTTCGGCCAACAACGACAACGCGATCGGCAAGCTGATCGCCGAAGCGATGGGCAAGGTGAATAAGGAAGGCGTCATCACCGTAGAGGAAGCCAAAGGCACCGAAACGCACGTAGACGTAGTAGAAGGGATGCAGTTCGACCGCGGATACATCTCTCCGTACTTCATCACCGATTCCGAAAAAATGGAAGCCGTGCTCGAAAAGCCACTGATCCTGATTACCGACAAAAAGGTTTCGACGATGAAAGAGCTGATGGGCGTGCTCGAACCCGCCGCACAGAACGGACGTTCGCTGGTGATCATCGCCGAAGACGTCGACGGCGAAGCGCTGGCAGCCTTGGTTGTCAACAAACTGCGCGGCACGCTGAAGATCGCCGCCGTGAAAGCTCCGGGTTTCGGCGACCGTCGTAAAGAGATGCTCGAAGACATCGCCATCCTGACCGGCGGTACGGTGATCTCCGAAGAACGCGGCATCCGCTTGGATCAGGCTACGCTCGACATGCTGGGCTCGGCCGACAAGGTGATCGTCACCAAAGAAAACACGACCGTCGTAGACGGCGTTGGCAACAAGGAAGCCATCGCCAACCGCGTCGCACAGATCCGCAAGCAGATGGAAATCTCGACTTCGGATTACGATAAGGAAAAACTCGCCGAGCGTCTGGCCAAACTGGCCGGCGGCGTGGCCGTACTGTATGTCGGCGCTGCCAGCGAGGTGGAAATGAAAGAGAAGAAAGACCGCGTGGACGATGCGCTGGCCGCAACCCGCGCCGCCGTAGAAGAGGGCATCATCCCGGGCGGCGGCGTAGCCTACATCCGCGCCGTAGCAGCTCTCGAAAAGATGAAGGGCGACAACGACGACGAAACGACCGGTATCCAGATCGTGAAACGCGCGATCGAAGAACCGCTGCGCCAGATTGTAGCCAACGCCGGCGGCGAAGGCTCGGTAGTGGTCGCCAACGTCAAAGAAGGCAAGGGAGCTTACGGCTACAACGCCCGCGCCGACAAATACGAAGATATGTTCAAGGCCGGTATCATCGACCCGACGAAAGTGGCCCGCGTCGCGCTGGAAAATGCAGCTTCGATCGCAGCCATGTTCCTGACGACCGAATGCGTACTGGTCAACAAGAAAGAACCCGAAGCTCCGGCAGCGATGCCGCAGGGCATGGGCGGTATGGGCGGAATGATGTAATCGCCCGGCGAAACGGAAAAATCCCCGGCTTTGCAGCCGGGGATTTTTTTATGTCTGCCTCCGGAACCGCGTACGCTTCAACTTTTTCGACCGGACGGAAAAATTTCCCCTTACCGATTACGGGATGATCGCAGATGTTACCAAAACCATCTGCGATTTGACATTCAACAGGATACCACGAATATCCCCATATTCGTTTCATCATGCCTTATGGCGGCGGAAAGGTTTCCTTTTTCCATGACGGGCAGCCGTGACATGAACAAAGAACTGAGCAAAAAGCGGAATAGACATACGAGAACGCCTCTTGCCTATGGCAACCTTTTTAAAACCATGTGAAATATGTAAAAAGGTTGTTTTTTCTACCGATAGTCCTTTTTCTCCGGATCGGTCAAACTTATCAGATATAATAATGCAAAATCTTGATGAATAACTGTCTCGTAGTTCCTGACTGATTATTATTCTTATTCGCTGGCTTATTCGAATATACAGAACACAACATAAGCATTTCGGAACACTGTTGTCTACTGTACATTTGATAATTTCGCACACAAAATCAGAAAATGGACAAAAAATGGCTAAAATTAATCGGCTTGACCGGTTGTGCAATGCTGATGGCGTCAAGTATCAGGCACTATCGAACGTCTGTGCGTAAGCGAAGGCGAGAAAGTGCGCCGGGACAAGTTCTCTTCATCATCGACCAAGTGCCCTATAAAGCGGCCCTGCGGACAGCAACGGCGGACGTGGCGGCAGCCAGAGCGAACCTGAAAACAGCAGAACTGAACTTCAACAGCAGCAAGGAACTCTATGCGCAGAAAGTCATCTCACAGGTCAATCTGGAGATTGTCAGCGAAGTTGGCATATCTCCCCTCTCTGTATCTCTCCCCGCAAGGGACAATAAGCAGCTTCGACGGCGGCAAGGCTGCCAAAACCTACTCGGTGCCTGTTACCGCCAGTTGGGAGATAGATATTTTCGGTAAGTTACGTAACGCCAAGCGACAGTCGCAAGCATTGTATGCACAGAGCCAGGATTACAGACAAGCCGTACGCACGCAGGTAATAGCCGGAATCGCCAATACATATTACACGTTGCTGATGCTCGACGCCCAGCTCGAAATATCAGAGCAGACGAAAATATCGTGGAAGGAATCGGCTGATGCCACCCGCGCCCTGATGAACGCCGGAAGAGCGGATAACTCTGCCGTGTCGCAGATGGAAGCCGCTTATTACAGCGTGTGCGCCTCCGTACTTGACCTGAAAGAACAAATCAATCAAGTCGAAAACAGTATGTCGTTGTTGTTGGCTTCCACTCCTCATACCATAGAACGTGGCAAGTTAGACACCTTAAATATACCTACAAGCTTTTCTACCGGCATTCCAGTCCAACTGTTGTCAAACCGTCCGGATGTCCGGGCTGCGAAACGCTCCTTGGAACAGGCATTTTATGCCGCAAACCAGGCGCGTTCCGCTTTTTATCCATCCATAACACTGAGCGGAAGCGCGGGGGGGGGCAAATTCGGCAGGGAGTACGATTGTCAATCCCGGAAAGTTCCTCGCCTCGGCGGTAGGTTCGCTCCCACAACCGCTCTTTGCACGAGGGCAACTTACCGAACAGTTGAAAATAGCCAGCCAAGGCCCAGCAGGAAGAAGCTCAGCTCAGTTTCCAGCAGGCACTTTTGCAAGCCGGAACCGAGGTGAACAACGCCTTGACACAATATCAGACGGCGCGTGACAAGTCGGCACTGTACGAGAAACAGGTGGAATCCTTGCAGACAGCATATAAGAGCACTTCCCTTACCATGCAGTACGGCAATACGACCTATCTGGAGGTACTGACGGCACAGCAAAGCCTCCTGAGCGCCCAACTGACACAAGTAGCCAACCGCATCACTGAGATACAGGGGCTTATCAGTCTCTATCAGGCACTGGGTGGAGGATGTGAAGAGTGACTGTTTTAAGTCTATCCTCAAATATACATTTCATAAAGAAACTACATCCCAAAAGTTAGACACAAAACTTTTGGGATGTAGTTCAAAATGTGTTGCCGCCGAATTTTGAGACTACGTTACCCCTTTTTATCGCCTCCTTGCGGAGCTGTCAACAGAAAGTTTTTGAAGTCATAAATGAGTTTGGAGGCATTTCTTCTTCAAATGGGCTCTTACGAATATCCCAAGGAGCCTTTATTTACGTGACATCTATCAGTGTCATTCTCTCTCCGAGATTACGCGCACCTTGATCTTCCCCTGCCTAATCCATCTATATAACGTGGGCTTGGAAATATTGTATTTGTTGTAAACCTGAATCACCGATAAGAACTGACGCCCCCTCGGCTCCATTAACAATGGCTTGTCGTCTTGCTTCCTTTTTTCAAAGCATGTTTTTTACTGCGGAATGTTTCATCTTTTTTATCACTTTAACATCAATTCATGAATCAGGTAGATAAATCACGTCAAAATAAGTATCCCCACGGTTAATCCGAATAAAAAAAGTGGAGCGTAACTCGTTGAGATACGCTCCACTTCGTTATTGATGATTGTTTGACCTTACTTCACTTCTTCGAAATCCACGTCGGTCACGTTGTCGTTCGAGGTTTGTCCGGCTCCGGCGCCCGCGCTGCCCGAAGCGGAGCCTGCGCCCGCATCCGCGCCTGCGTCGGCGCCCGGGTTCGCCTGCGATGCTCCGGCGGCCTGCTGTGCGTTGTAGATGTCCTGCGAAGCGGCCTGCCATGCGTTGTTCAGTTCGGTCGTCGCCGAGTCAATGGCGGCAATGTCCTGCGATTTGTGCGCGTCTTTCAACTTGCCGAGGGCGGCTTCGATGGCGCCCTTCTTGTCAGCCGGGATCTTGTCGCCGTACTCCTTGAGCTGCTTTTCGGTCGAGAAAATCATGCTGTCGGCGGCGTTGACCTTGTCGACGCGTTCGCGTTCGGCCTTATCTTTCTCCTCGTTGGCTTTCGCCTCGTCGCGCATCTTCTGGATCTCCTGTTCGGTCAGGCCGGACGACGCTTCGATCCGGATCTTCTGTTCCTTGCCGGTGCCTTTGTCTTTGGCCGATACGTTCAGAATGCCGTTCGCGTCGATGTCGAACGTCACCTCGATCTGGGGTACTCCGCGCGGTGCGGCCGGAATGCCGTCCAGGTGGAACCGTCCGATCGTCTTGTTGTCGCGGGCCATCTGGCGTTCGCCTTGCAACACGTGGATCTCCACCGACGGCTGGTTGTCGGCTGCGGTCGAGAAGACTTCGCTCTTGCGCGTCGGGATCGTGGTGTTCGCGTCGATCAGGCGGGTGAATACGCCGCCGAGCGTTTCGATTCCCAGCGACAGCGGGGTCACGTCGAGCAGCAGCACGTCTTTCACTTCGCCGGTCAGCACGCCGCCCTGGATGGCGGCGCCGATAGCGACCACTTCGTCCGGGTTGACGCCTTTGGACGGCGTTTTACCGAAGAACTCTTCGACCACTTTCTGGATCGCCGGGATACGGGTCGAACCGCCTACCAGGATCACTTCGTCGATCTGACTGTTGCTCAGTCCGGCGTCGGCCATCGCTTTTTTGCACGGCTCGATCGTCGCGCGGATCAATCTGTCGGCCAGTTGTTCGAATTTGGCGCGCGTCAGGGTCATTACCAGGTGCTGCGGAATCCCGTCCACCGGCATGATGTACGGCAGGTTGATCTCGGTCGAGGTCGAGCTCGACAGTTCGATCTTCGCCTTCTCGGCGGCCTCCTTCAGACGCTGCAGGGCCATCGGATCCTTACGCAGGTCGATGTTATGCTGTTTTTTGAACTCGTCGGCCATCCAGTCGATAATCACGTGGTCGAAGTCGTCGCCTCCGAGGTGCGTGTCGCCGTTGGTCGATTTCACTTCGAATACGCCGTCGCCCAGTTCCAGAATCGAAATATCGAACGTGCCGCCTCCGAGGTCGTATACGGCGATCTTCATATCCTTGTTCGCCTTATCCAGGCCGTAGGCCAGCGCTGCGGCCGTCGGTTCGTTGATGATACGGCGCACTTTCAGACCGGCGATTTCGCCCGCTTCCTTGGTAGCCTGGCGTTGCGAGTCGGAGAAGTAGGCCGGAACAGTGATGACGGCTTCGGATACTTCGGTGCCGAGGTAATCCTCGGCGGTCTTTTTCATTTTCTGCAGGACGATCGCGGAGATTTCCTGCGGGGTATAGAGTCTGCCGTCGATATCGATGCGCGGGGTGTTGTTGTCGCCTTTGACCACTTTGTAAGCCGCCCGTTCAATGTCTTTGCCGACCTGATCGTAAGTCTCGCCCATGAAACGCTTGATCGACGTGATCGTACGCTGCGGGTTGGTGATCGCCTGCCGTTTGGCGGGGTCGCCCACTTTCCGTTCGTTGTTGTCCACGAACGCTACGATCGAAGGTGTCGTGCGGCGTCCCTCGCTGTTGGGGATCACCACGGGTTCGTTACCCTCCATCACGGCAACGCAGGAGTTCGTAGTACCTAAGTCAATTCCAATAATCTTTCCCATAGTCGTTATCTCGTTTAGTTGTTTTATGCTGAATTTTTTGTTTTCGAACTTGATTTATCAATCTTTATGCCAAGCGGCAAAACGGGCGGTTTGGCCGCTGCCGACTGCCAAAGAGGTTTCGATTGTCGGACATGCTGGCACGGAGTCTGCCATTTCGTCTGAAAAAATACCCGAATAAAAGGGTTCGTTGCAAATTTTGGGCCGCCGGTATTTTTTATGAAACGGAACGTCCGTTTTTTCTATATAAAGTTCTACATTTGCGCAGGATAAATACAACGATATTATGAAAAGGAATCTTGTTTTTGTATTGCTGCTGACGCTCTTCGGTACGGGGGCTTCGGCGCAGCTCAAGGTGGGCAAGCTGCTCAAGGCGGGCGGCAATCTGATCAGCGCCGTTACGCTGACCGATGCGGACATCGCCGAGATGAGTAAGAGCGCGGTTGAGAAGATGGATCAGGAGAATCAGGTCGATACGTCGGATTACCACCGGCGGTTGCAGCGGTTGACCGAGAACATCTCCGTCGACGGCCTGAAGCTGAATTTCAAGGTCTACCTGACCAAGGACGTCAATGCGTTTGCCTGCGGCGACGGCAGCGTGCGGGTGTATAGCGCGCTGATGGATACGATGTCCGACAGCGAACTGATGGCGATCATCGGTCACGAAATCGGTCACGTGGCCCGCACCGATACGAAAGATGCGCTGAAAAACGCTTACCTGCGTTCGGCGGCCCAGAATGCGGCCAGTTCGGTCAGCGGCAGCGTCGCCGCCAGACTGTCCGAATCGCAATTGGCCGAGTTGGCGAACTCGCTGGCGCAGGCCCAGTATTCGCAGAAGCAGGAATACGACGCCGACGAGTACGGATTCGAGTTCTGCCTGAAAAATAATGTCGATCCGTATGCGATGTACCATGCGCTCGATAAACTGGCCGATATGTCGAAGACGAACCGCAACAACGCTTCGGCGATCGTGAAGGCGTTTGCGACGCATCCGGACAGCTACAAACGCGCTCAGCGCATGAAGGAAAAGGCCGACGCACTGCAGCATTGATCGGCGTAAACGGATAAAACTATGAAAAAACTTTCGGGAATTTTTCTTATCTGCATCTTGGGCTTTTCGTGCGCCAGGAGTGGGGAAAGTGCCGTACCGACCCGGGTGGACAGCATCGTTTCGAGATTGGAAGATCCGGATACTCGGTCGGTAATCGTGGTGGCCCATCGGGGCGATTGGAGACACAGCGTCGAAAATTCGCTTCAGGCCGTTCAAAATGCGATCGATATGCAAGTGGATGTGGTCGAAATCGATGTCCGCAAGACTGCCGACGGCCGTTTGATCCTGATGCACGACGCGACGATCGACCGGACGACCAACGGCAGCGGCAAGGTTTCGGAACTGACGCTCGATTCGATCCGGAACTGTTATCTGAAAGCCGCCGACAGTACGCTGACCGATCTGCGGGTTCCGACGCTCGATGAAGTTTTCGAGATAAGCAAAGACCGGATCATGCTCAATATCGACAAAGGGTACTGGATATTCGACGATGTTTACGCGCTGGCCGAAAAGGCCGGCACCACCCGCCAGATTATTATGAAAGGGGATCAGGCGGCCGATCAGGTGCTCGAAAGTTTCGGGCGTTACCTCGACAGGGTTTTTTACATGCCGATCGTCAATTTGAACAAAGAGGGTGCGGAAGAAGCGATTGCCGATTTTCAGGAGAAAATCCGTCCGGTAGCTTATGAGTTGTTGTATAAAAGCGATACCTGCCAGACGCCGCTCAGGGTCAAAAATCAGTTGGCCGGGAAATCGTTGATCTGGTACAATACGATGTGGAACGGGATGTCCGGCAGCCGTTATGACGACCGGGCGGTCGATGATCCCGACCGGGTGTACGGTTACCTGATCGATTCGCTGAACGCGCGGATCATCCAGACCGACCGGCCGGGGTTTCTGATCCGTTACCTCGTATCGCGCGGACAGCACTGATTGTTTTCGAAGGTGATAAAAGGCAGGGAGCGGAAAATTTTCCGCTCCCTGCTTTGTTTTCGGCAGATATCGTTTGTCGTTAGAACCGGATCGGATTGACGCCCGGATGCAGTTTGACGGTTTTGCCGTTCCAGACGAAATCGCCGGTCAATTGCCCCGGCAGAGCGACTTGTCCGGATAATTTATCCCCGTCGCGTTGCAGTTCGACCGTGATGTCGCCCTGCGGATGCGGTACGACGCCTTTGATTTGTTTCAGGCGTCCCGGATGCGGGGCGATCCGCACCGTAGCGAATCCCGGCGAAGCGGGTTCTACGCCGCAGACCGTTGCCAGCAGGTCGTAATTCGGGCTCGAACTCCAGGCGTGGCAGTCCGAACGGGTTGGTTCGGGGGTCTCGGCGAAGGTGGTGAGGCCGATGTCGATCATCTGCTGCCACGGCCCGAGCATTTCGGTATAACGATCTGCCAGACCGACCTTTTTCAGTGCGCGGATCAAATAGAATTTGTAATAGAACGTGGTTTGCGTGAGCGACGGATCGCTGTCGATCCGTTCGAATACGGCGCGCTGGTCTTTGTGCGGAATGGCGTCGGTCAGGATGCCCATGATGTTGACGTGCTGGCTGTAAGTCGGACTGCCGATATAATCCCGCAGCAATCCTTTCGATGCGTCCCAGCACTTTTCGTAAACGTTTTTCTTCAGTCCGGCGGAGATCGCCGCATACTCTTTCGCTTCGGCGGGCCGGTCGTAGCGGCGCATCAGGTCGGCTGCGTCGTCCAGCGCGGCGGCCAGTTGCAGCGTGGTGATCGCCGAACCGGACGAGTCGCTTTCGGGCGCGATACCTCGTTCCCACGAGGTGGCCCAGTCGGTGAAGTTCCAGTGCGGAAGACCGTTCTTCAGCAGGCCCGTGTGCGGATCGATCTTTTCGGTGAACCACGACAGCACGGTGCGGATGCCGGGTAGGAAGCTTCGCACGAAAGCGTCGTCGCTGCGGTGCATCCAATAGTCGTGGATCATGCCGATCCAGTAGAGCGAAAAAGGCGGAATGTACTGCGGAATGTGGCTCGGGTAACGGCTGCAGGTGATTCCCTCGTACGAGCGCGAAAGGTCGTACATCCGGATCGCCTTGCGCACCAGCCGGTCGTCGCCGGAGACGTACAGCGAGATCAGCGCCTGGATCCGCGTGTCGCCGGCATACTGCAATTGTTCGTAATAGGGGCAGTCGAAATAGGTCTCGTGGGCGCAGAGTCGGGCGGTGCGCCAGCCCGTTTCCCAAATTTTCTCCAATGCAGGGTCGTCCGATTCGAAAGAGCCGCGCACTTCGAACGGATAGCCCGTGTAGATGCCGTACAGATCTTCGACGACGAGCGGCGCCGCTCCGGTTTCGATGTCGAGTTGGATATAACGATAGGTTTTGAACCACAGCGGGCGGAACAACCGTCCGTCGGCTCCGTCGGGCAGGAACTCGTCCGCGAATCCTCGGCACTCGCGGCCGTCGATTTCGTTGCGGTTTCCTTTGCCCCGTTCGTCGAACAGCGCTTCGGAATAGGTCAGTTTGATTTTGCTGCCTTTGCCTCCGGATACTTTCAGTTCCGGGTAGGCGGTGGTCAGGAATCCCTGGTCGAGCAGCACGGTGCATTTCGTGCGGGCCGGGATTTTCAGCGGCGACCGGCCGTCGATGAACGTCGGCAGCGATGCGAGTCCCTGTTGCCGGCGCACGGCGGTCAGGCGTTGTTCGGTCAGTTCCATCATCGGGATGTCGCGCGGGGTCAGAATCCAGTCGCTTTCGCCGTAACCGGGCGCGCCGTAGGTTTTACCGGGCGAAAAGCCGGTGGCCGCATACCATTTCGAATCGTCGAAGCCGACGGTTTCCCACCCCCACGGGTATTTCGTGCCGTCGATTCGGTCGTGGCCGCCGATGTAGCCGGCTTCCGGACAGTTGAACAGCGGCGAGAAGGATTCGTCTCGCAGGACGAGCCAGCTACCGTCGGTGTTGACATCGTCTTCGACGGACGAATTGCCCTGTACGATCAGACCGGTCTGCCGGCTGATCTGCGCTCCGGGGCTACGGGTTCCCAGGTTCCATACCGTGACGGCCAGCACGTTTTGGCCCGGTCGCAGCAGCGGAGCGATGTCGACCGTTTCGTAATACCAGCGGTTCAGATCGCCGCGCGCCGGGCCCCAGCACGCTTCTTGTCCGTTGACCAGCAGCCGGTAGCGGTTATCGGCCGAGATGTTGATAACGAACCGCTCCGGTTTTTTCGGCAGGTCGAAACGTTTGCGGAAGCGGTAGACGCCGTAATCGTACGGAGAAAAGCCTCCGTCACAGATCCATTGGGCGCTCCAGGTGCCGGTGAGCTGCCGTTCGCCGGGCTGTGTCGACGGCAGCGACGCTCCGGCCGACCAGCAGCCGACAGTCATCAGGAAGGTAAGTAACAAGCGAGTGTTTTTCATAAGAAGTTCGGTTAAATTCGGATAAACCCTCAAACGGGTTGAGACTAACAAATATAGGGATTAAACGGCGATTCGGTCGTACACTTCGGGATATTTGTAGTCTAAACGGTCTAATTTATTCGCTTTCCAATATTTAGGCAGGGAATTTGATTTTACACGGAGAAAGCATCATTGCGGGGATGGCATGAGCCTTTCCGAAATTGCTACGGTAAGCAAATTTATCAAAATTCATGTCACTTTAATCTATTAATGTTATGAAGTACGTTTATTTAATTCTGGCCGCTGCGTTGTTGGCGACGTCGGCCTCGGCCCAAACGGGAATGACCCGGGAACAGATGGAAAGTCGTCACCAGGAACGAGTACAAATGCGCGATGCGCGTCATCAGACCGAGATCAAACAGATGGATTCGATCGTCCTGAACCGTTACTACAAGTTCATGCCGACCAGCTTCCAGCAGGAACCGGCCGGGAACATGCACCAGATCTATTCGATCATGTATTCGTTGGCGATGTACAAGGACTACGTGGACATCGATATCCCGTACATCGTAGGCGTGGTCGCTCCTTATCATTTGACGATCATGAACTACATTACGTTCGACATCCAGAAGTATACCGCCGTTCAGAACGAGGACGGGTGGACGATTTCTTTCTCGTCGAATCTCTATTCGGACAATACCTATACGTTTACGTTCAAAATCTACTCGATCACCCGCGAGGCCGTGCTGAACATCGCTTCGACCCTCTATCCGACGGTGACCTACTACGGTTCGATCCAGCAGATCTATTAAACTTCGGCGAAAAGACGTCATGAAAAAATGGTTGCTTTTTACGATGCTCGCCGCCGCGCTGACGGCCGCCGCGCAACAGCCCGACCGGCGCCAGCGCAGCGCCGCCGAACGCCAGTTGCGCCAGCAGCGTTTCATGGAGCGACTGGATTCGATGGTGGCGTCCGGAGATTTCCAGTTTCTGCCGGTGAGCATGGAGTGGGGGCCGCGGGGCGGCTCGCAGATCATCAACGACTTTTATTATTACATCGGGATTTTCAAAAACCGTTTGCAGGTGCATATTCCGGTGGTGATCGGCAGGGCAATGACCTATAATGCGGTCGTCAATTTCGACACCGACAAGATGACCGGCTTCCGGACGCAGCGCAACGACTCCGGATGGAAAGTGTCGTTCGCGGCTACGGATAATACCGGGACGGCCTATACGTTCGTCTTTACGATTTACGACCAGACCGGACAGGCCATATTGGATATGGTTTCGAACCGGAACCTGATGCAGTATTCGGGTACGATCGTCGCGAACGACAAACTGCCGGAATCTACCGATCCCGCGCCGCCGATGAAAAGGGGGCCGGACGGGAAACTGGTTCCCGAAGATATTTGACCGGGGGCGTGCCGGAACGTACCGATGCGGACCGCCGATATAAAAACAGCGGAGGCTTATAAAAGCCTCCGCTGTTTTTTGCGGATCGAAACGGGGAACGATCAGATTTTCGTCGTAGCTTTGATGTAATGGTGGTGCGCTCCGTAGCGGTCGAAAGCCGCGCGGTCGAGCGCTTCGCGGTGATCCGGATGCGCGACGCTGATAATCAGCCGCGCACGCTCCTGCAGCGATTTCCCGTACAGGTTGACCGCGCCGTATTCGGTGACGAACCAATGCACGTGCGAGCGGGTGGTCACCACGCCGGCGCCGAGGGTCAGTTCCGGGGCGATCTTGCTGATTCCCTTGTTCGTTACCGAAGGCATCGCGAGGATCGCCTTACCCCCCTCCGAACGCGATGCGCCGTAAATGAAGTCGATCTGGCCGCCTACGCCGGAGTAGAATTTCGTGCCGAGCGAATCGGCGCAGATCTGGCCGGTCAGATCGACCTGCAGGGCCGAGTTGATCGCCGTCACCTTCGGATTCTTGGCGATGACGAACGGGTCGTTCGTATAGCCGACGTCCATCATGGCGACGCCCGGGTTGTTGTCTATAAAGTCGTATACTTTCTGCGAACCCATCAGGAACGTGGAGACCATCTTGCCTTTGTCGATGGCTTTGTTGCGTCCGTTGATCACGCCGCTTTCGACCAGCGGCAGCACGCCGTCGGCGAACATCTCGGTGTGGATACCGAGGTCTTTGTGCCCGGTCAGTTGGGCGAGCACGGCGTTCGGGATCGCGCCGATGCCCATTTGCAGGCAGGCGCCGTCCTCGATCAGCGCGGCGCAGTGCTTGCCGATCGCCGTTTCGGTCTCGTTCGGGGTCGAGAAGTGAGCCTCTTCGAGCGGCTTGTCGTCCTGTACGAACAGGTCGATGTCGTCAACGTGGATGAACGCGTCTCCGAACGAGCGCGGAACGTGTTTATTGATGACGGCGATCACCGTACGGGCGCACTCGACGGCGGCCAGCGTGGCGTCGACCGAAGTGCCCAGCGATACGTAGCCGTGCGCGTCCGGGGGCGATACCTGAATCATCGCCACGTCGCACGGCAACGTGCCGCTGCGGTACAGTTTCTGGGTTTCGCTGAGGAATACCGGGATGTAGTCGGCGTAGCCCGATTGGGTCACCTTGCGGACGTTGCCGCCTACGAAAAACGAGTCGAGCTGGAAAATGCCTTCGAACTCCGGAGCCGCGTAGGGAGCGGGCCCTTCGGTGTGCAGATGGTGCACGTGCACGTGTTCGAATTCTTTGTTGCGTCCGCGGTCGCACATGGCGTTGATCAGGCACTGCGGCGCGCTGGCCACGCTGCTCAGGTGAATGTGATCGCCGGTTTTGATCACTTTCACCGCTTCGGCGGCCGGAATGAATTTGATTTGTTTGGTCATTATAAATTATCGTAGTTAGTTAGACTCGGGACTTTTGAATAAAACGGTGCAAATTTAAGCATTAATTAATGGATAAAAAAGGCCTTTTGAGGATTTTTGATTTACTTTGCAACCTTTATGGTACGGCGCATTTGCTTATTTTCAGAGGATATGGCTTCTTTTTTCCGGGGAATCACACCGAAATACATCATTCTGACGGGGTGTCTGTTTACGCTTCTGTTCGCGTTTTTCAGCAACGAGGTCTATCATCCGGACGAGCATTTCCAGATTCTCGAATACGCGCACATGAAGCTTTTCGGAACGCCCGTTCCGGCCGAACTGCCGTGGGAATACGTCCTGATGATGCGCCCCGGACTGCAACCGATGATCGCCTACGGACTCGGATGGCTGTTGGATGCCGGAGGAATCTATTCTCCGTACCTGTTGTTCTCGCTGCTGCACGTATTGAGCGGGGCGCTGTCCATCGTGTCCGTACTCGCATTTTACCGCGCCGTTCGCGGGACGCTGTCCGGACCGAGCGAGGAGAAGTGGCTGTTGTTGCTGAGTTTTTTCCTGTGGTTCATGGTGTATCTCCATGTGCGGTTCAGTTCCGAAACGTTCTCGGGGAATCTGCTGTTGTTGCTGGTCTCGGTCTATTTGTCATACGGGCAGCGGGAGCGGAAGCGCCCTTTCGTGTGGGGCGCAGGGATGGGATTGTTGGCGGGCGCGGCCTTTATTTCGCGCTACCAAGTGGGATTCGCGTTGTTCGGATTCGGGCTCTGGCTGCTGGTGTTCGCCCGGCGCTGGCGACTGCTCGCCGGCCTGGCTTTGGGAGGAGCCGCGATGCTGGGCGTCGGCGTGCTGGTCGATTACTGGCTGTACGGGACCTGGACCTGCTCGCCGGTCAATTACGTGAGGGAAAATATCCTGAATTCCCACATCGATAAGTTCGGCATCAAACCGTGGTATTTCTACCTGAGCGATACGGTCAGCAAGGGATTCGTCGTTTACGGCCTGGCGATTCTTGCGGCGACGTGCTGGTTTTTCGTTCGGAATCCCAAACACGTCATCACCTGGACGATGGTGCCTTTCCTGCTGGCGCACCAGTTGGTCGGCCACAAGGAGCTCCGCTTTTTGTTCCCCGTGCTGCCGTTTATTCCCTTTTTCGCCGTTTTGCTGGCGCGCGACCTGCCGCAGCGGTTGCTGCGAAACCGGATCGTCCGGTTGGTCGGCGTGCTCGCCGTCGTTCTGAACTTCGCGCTGATCGTTTATAATGTCATTCCGATCAAAAATACGGATATCTTTTTCTACCGGATGATGGACGACTACTGCCGCGGCAAAGAGCGGGTGTGCGTGCTGAACGTGAAGGACGAACCCACTTATTACAGCTACGGCGAATTCATGATCGGCCCCCGCGTGGTCACTGCCCGTTTTTACATGCCGCGCAATATGGAGCTTCGCTTGGCCGGTTCCATATCGGAACTGGAACGCGAGGCCCGGCGATTGCGCAGAACCTGCCCCGACGTGTTTATCTTGTCCGGCGACGAGCGCCTGCCCGAGCACACTGCGCTGCCGGTGGAGAAAGTCGCCTGGAATCCTTATCCGAAGTGGATTATCCGCTATTTCAATTTCAACGACTGGGTCAGCCTTAGTATCCGGCGTAAAAACCTCTACAAAGTCGGCGCGTCGGCCGGCGAAAAATAATCTTTTTTTACATAAGGGGGGCGTTTTGCCGCGGGCGGAGGCGTTCGCGTGGCGGACCGACCGTATTTGAGCTGGTTGCGTGGCGTCGTGCGGTATGAAAATGGAACCGGCTGCAAAAAAATAAAGAAAAGACAGCAGGGAGAATGATCTCCTCTACCGCTTTTCTCTCCTACTAACCTAAAACTACTAACCTAAAACTTCACTGCAAAGATAAAGATAAATCGGCCGCTTTTCCAAATTTTTATTAAATTTTTTTAATAATATTTGCATTTCGCTTTTCTTCTGTTGTGTTAATATCCATTTTATCAGTTGTTTAATGTTCGGTTTCCGATTCCGTTTTTTTCGGCCGGAACGGTTTGTAACGGGTATAAAAAAAGAAAAACAGCCGGCGGAATGGATCCGTCTACCGTTTTTCTTCCCTACTAACCTAAAAACTACTTATCTAAATGAACCTAAAACTTGAATGCAAATATAACGGTTATTTCATTTTCTTAAATAATTTTAAGATCCTTTCGATGTAGCATTTTGATTTAATGTTGTGAATATTTGATAACACATTGATTATTAATGTCTTGTCGTTTGTTTTCCCGATTGAAAACGGAGGCGGAATAACCGTTTGAAAATGACGTGTTTATTTTGCAAGGCGGTATTTTGCCGTTTCGGTCGCCGCGAAACGGACGGCTCGGTCCGTATTCCGTTTCGCGGCGAATGCGTCGGTTTCTCGGCGTGCGGGAATTCGGAAAACATCGCTACCTTTGCGCAGTTTCAAATCCATCGATCTATGAATAGAGACCGCCTCGTCACGCCGAGTTACTGCTGCATCCTGCTGGCTAATTTCCTGCTGTTTTTCGGCTTTTACCTGCTGATGCCGGTGATGCCGTTCTACCTGACCGAAGTGTTCGGGGCCGGGCGCGCTACGGTGGGCGTTGCGCTCTCCTGTTATGTGATCGCTGCGCTTTCGATCCGGCCGTTCTCGGGTTATTTGCTCGATACGTTTGCCCGCAAACCGCTTTATCTACTGGCCTATTTTGTGTTTACCGCTATTTTCGCGGGCTACCTGGTAGCCGGAACCCTGACGCTGTTCATGATTTTCCGCGTGGTGCACGGCTTTGCGTTCGGGGCGGTTACGGTGTCCGGGAATACCGTGGTAATCGATATCATGCCCTCGTCGCGCCGCGGCGAGGGGATCGGCTATTACGGTCTGGCCAACAACATCGCGATGTCGGTGGGGCCGATGGTCGGGTTGTTCATGCACGAGTCCTGCTCGTTCGAGACGATTTTCCTCTGTTCGCTCGCATCCTGCGCGTTGGGATTCGCGATGGCTTGCCTGGTGCGGACTCCGGCCAAAGAACCGGTCAAACGCGAACCGGTTTCGCTCGACCGGTTTATCCTGCTCAAAGGGCTACCGGCCGGTCTGGATTTGCTGTTGCTTTCGATCCCCTACGGAATGACCACGACGTACGTGGCGATGTATGCCGCGGAGATCGGGATTACGTCGAAAGTCGGGATCTTCTTTACGCTGATGGCCGTGGGGATGGCGATTTCGAGGATCTTTTCGGGACGCCAGGTCGATAAAGGGCGCGTGACGCAGGTGATCGCTTTGGGAATGTATCTGGTTTGCGTCTGCTTCTTCGTGCTCTCCTCCTGCGCTGCGATCGCGGTGTGGAATCCCGTGTTGTGCAAATACCTGTTTTTCGCTGTGGCGCTGTTTCTCGGCGTCGGTTTCGGGACGATGTTTCCGGCGTTCAATACGCTGTTCGTCAACCTGGCGCCGAACGGCCAGCGCGGAACCGCTACTTCGACTTACCTGACGTCGTGGGACGTCGGTATCGGCGCCGGACTGTTGCTGGGCGGGTATATCGCTCAGATCGGGTCGTTCGACAAAGCCTATCTGTTCGGCGCCTGCCTGACCGTCGTCTCGGCGCTCTATTTCAAACTGCGGGTGGCCCCGCATTTCGAGAAAAACAAACTGCGCTGAACGGGGAAGGTTCCCATCCGACGCAGTCCGGAACAAACGGTTGTGTCCGTCGGGGGTTAAAAAAAGAAATTGTTGGTTCCGACGGCTTCCTTCAGATAGACCTGCGTACTACCGCCTTCGTGTTCGAATTCGATCTTATCCTCGCGGGCCAGCCAGCCCAGCGCGGCGTTCAGATCGCGGTCGCGGAGCCGCAGTTTGTCGCGCAGTTCGTCGTAATTCCATTTCCTTCCGTCGCACAACAGGCCCCACACCATTCCGGCGTGCGTCCCAATGTTTTTTTTGCTCATTTCAGCCATTTGGCAACAAGATTAGTTGTGAATACATCCTATCTTTTCTACAAAAATCGGCAAAAATGGCGTGATATAGTGTCCTGATTCGCAGGATTGATGTCCTAAATGTCCGACGTGGAGCCAAGATACGGCATTTTCCTTTCGGGACGGTTTTCGGGGGAGCGGCGCTCCGTTCCGCGGAAAATGTTAACTTCGCCCGTAATAAAATAACCTGAAGATATGTCGGAAGATATGGAATCGCTCCTCCGCGGGCATCGCCGTTATTTCGCCGAGGGTCGTACGCGCGACGTCCGGTTCCGGGCGGAGGCGCTGCTGAAACGACTGATCGGCGAGGTTTTTCCGCCCGGTTACGTGTCGTTTCTGGAGGGAGGGCCCGAGGTCGTCGAAGAGGTGCTGAAACAGCGTTTCGATTCTATTTTTTTTACGGGCGGATCGGCGTTCGGACAGACGGTGATGCGGGCCGCGGCCGAACATCTGACGCCGCTGACGCTGGAGCTTGGCGGAAAAAGCCCTTGCATCGTCGGACGGGATGCGGATATCCCGCTGGCCGCCCGACGGATCGTTTGGGGAAAATTGCTGAATGCCGGACAGACCTGCGTGGCTCCCGATTACCTGTTCGTACACGCCGACCGTAAGCGACAATTGTGCGTCGAGATGGAGCGGGCCGTCCGTCGTTTTTTCGGCGACGATCCGCGCCTCAGCGACGATTATCCGCGGATCGTTTCGGTGCAGGCTGCCGAACGGCTGCAGCGGATGATGCATGGTTCGGGAAAGATCCTTTTCGGCGGAACTTGCGATCCGCAGCAGCGTTACGTGGCCCCGACACTGATCGACGAGCCGGACGACGACAGTCCGGTCATGCGACAGGAGATTTTCGGGCCGCTGCTGCCGGTCAAAGGGTTTCACGATATCGAAACGGTGATCCGCTACGTGAACGAGCGCGACAAACCGCTGGCGCTCTATTATTTCGGCGGACGTCGGGAAGCCGACCGGGTGCTGCGCTCCACTTCGTCGGGCGGGGCCTGCGTCAACGATACGGTCGTGCAACTGGCCAACGGCCGGCTGCCGTTCGGCGGTGTCGGGCGCAGCGGCATAGGAAAGTATCACGGACGGTTCTCGTTCGAACTGTTCAGCAACCTGCGGGCCGTCGTGCGTTCGCCCCGGTGGATCGATATTCCGTTGCGGTACGCTCCGTACCGCAGTATCCGGTTGTTTAAAAAGTTTTTAAAATAGAGTGAGGCGGAGTGTTTCCGGGGGAACGGCTTGGAAAACGACGGAACCGGTTGTTTGCCGATCCGTTTGCAGGGGACGCTGCCGTCGGACGGATAATTGCGGCGGTGTTTGGCGCGGATTGTCTGTTTTTTAAAAATTATATCGTATTTTTGTAGGCTGGAGGCGGAAGCCCGTTTCCGACTTGTGCTGAATCTGAAAAAATCTTCGAAATATGTTTGAAAATCTTACCGATAAACTCGAACGGTCGTTTAAGATCCTGAAAGGAGAGGGACGCATCACCGAAATCAACGTCGCCGAGAGCCTGAAAGAGATCCGGCGCGCGCTGATCGACGCCGACGTCAACTATAAAGTGGCTAAGACGTTCACCGACGAAGTGAAAGCCAAGGCGCTGGGACAGAATGTACTGACGGCGGTCAAGCCCGGACAGATGATGACGAAGATCGTCCGCGACGAATTGGCCGAACTGATGGGCGGGACGATGAGCGATATCCACCTGGAAGGTTCGCCGGCTGTGGTGCTGATCGCCGGGTTGCAGGGGTCGGGTAAGACGACCTTTTCCGGCAAGTTGGCCAACCTGATCAAGAGCAAGAAAGGCCGCCAGGTACTGCTGGTGGCGGGCGACGTTTACCGTCCGGCCGCCATCGACCAGTTGAAGATACTAGGGGATCAGGTCGGCGTGGAGGTTTATACCGAAGAGGGTAGCAAGAATCCGGTGCAGATCGCCGAAAATGCCGTTAAATACGCGCGGGCCAATCACATCAATACGGTAATCGTCGATACGGCGGGGCGTCTGGCGGTCGACGAGCAGATGATGCAGGAGATCGCTGCGATCAAAAAGGCCGTTTCGCCGAGCGAAATCCTGTTCGTAGTCGATGCGATGACCGGTCAGGATGCGGTGAATACCGCCAGGGAGTTCAATGACCGGCTCGATTTCGACGGCGTAGTGCTTACTAAACTCGACGGCGATACCCGCGGCGGCGCGGCGATTTCGATCCGTGCGGTGGTCAACAAACCGCTGAAATTCATCAGTTCGGGCGAAAAGATGGACGCGTTGCAGGTGTTTCATCCGGAACGTATGGCCGACCGTATTCTCGGCATGGGCGACATCGTGTCGCTGGTCGAACGGGCACAGGAGCAGTACGACGAGGAGGAAGCCCGCAGGCTGAAGAAAAAGCTGGTCAAGGATCAGTTCAATTTCAACGACTTCCTGACGCAGATCACGCAGATCAAGAAGATGGGCAACCTGAAGGATCTGGCGTCGATGATTCCCGGCGTCGGCAAGGCGCTGAAAAACGTCGAGATCAACGACGACGTGTTCAAGCAGACCGAGGCGATTATTCATTCGATGACGCCGAAGGAGCGCGAGAATCCCGCGTTGATCAACGGCAGTCGCAAGCAGCGGATCGCGGCGGGCAGCGGGACGACCGTGCAGGAGGTGAACCGCCTGCTCAAACAGTTCGACGATACGCGCAAAATGATGAAGACCGTAGCCGGCGGTATGCCGCAAATGGCCAAGATGGCCGGACGGATGAAACGATAACGACTAAACACGTATACGATGCAGATAATAGACGGAAAAGAGGTGGCGGCCAGCCTGCGCCGGGAGATTGCGGCCGAAGTGGCGGCTTGGGTCGCCGGCGGGAAACGGACGCCGCATCTGGTGGCCATTCTGGTCGGCAACGACGGGGCGAGCCAGACGTATGTGGGACATAAAGAGAAGTGCTGCGGCGAGGTGGGGTTCCGTTCGACCGTGCTGCGGCTGCCGGAGGAGACGTCCGAAGAGGCGTTGCTCGGCGAGATCGCCCGGCTGAACGCCGATCCGCAGGTGGACGGTTTCATCGTTCAGTTGCCGCTGCCGAAACATATCTCGGAACAACGGGTGATCGAAGCGATCGATCCGAAAAAGGATGTCGACGGTTTTCATCCGGTCAATACCGGGCGGATGATCTCCGGACTGCCGTCCTATCTGCCGGCCACGCCGGACGGGATTCTCGAATTGCTGAAATATTACGGGGTCGAAACCGCCGGACGGCATTGCGTCGTGATCGGCCGCAGCAACATCGTCGGCCGTCCGATCGCCAACCTGCTGTCGCAGAAAGGCTGGGACTGTACGGTGACGCTGTGCCACAGCCGGACGAAGGATCTTAAAAAGGTGGTGCGCGGCGGCGACATCGTAATCGCGGCGCTCGGCAAGGCCGAATTCGTTACCGCAGACATGGTGAAAGACGGGGCGGTGGTCGTCGACGTAGGCATTACGCGCGTTCCGAGCGACAAGACCAAATCGGGCTGGAAGCTGCTCGGCGACGTCAAGTTCGACGAGGTGGCCCCGAAATGCAGTTACATTACGCCGGTTCCCGGCGGCGTCGGGCCGATGACGATCATCTCGTTGATGAAGAATACGCTGAAAGCCGCACGCAGGGAAGTTTACAAATAGATTGCGGCGGCAGGCGCCGTTCGATGCCGCCGCCGCGCGATCGTAAAAATCCCCTCCGGATTCCGGAGGGGATTTTTCGTGTTTCGACGGGCGTTTTCCCGGAAACCGGGTGGGCGCGTTGTTTTCCGTTTTGCCGAATCGGTCGTGGCCGTACCGGTGATCCGGCCGCTGTACCCCTCTTTTTGCTTGCAGCTGATGCCTACGGAGTGGTAACCGCCCACGAACGGTTGCAGGGCCGTCGCGCGTCCCAGCCGGAAATGGTAGGCGATCATCACAGGCAGTTGCAGGTACATCAGTGCGACCCTCGGGCGTATCTGCGAGGTGCCCGGAACGTCTTCGTAGGCGATATCCGGTTTGACGCCTTTGTTCGAGAGATAGAGCCCCGTCTCCAGGTAGAGCGGATACCGGCACGACAGCAGGATCCGGTCGGATACTCCCACGTGGAAACTCGACCGCGGGTCGGAGATTTTTCCCCTTCCAGGTAGTTGCCCGTCATATCCGACAGGCTGTAACCGGCCCGTATGCCGAAGATATTCGTGCGGTACTGTTGCGCCGTGGCGACCGTGGCGAAGACCAATAGCCCTTTAAAGAATGCCCTTTCAAGTTCCAGATTCTCGGTCGTCTTATGATTAGAGAGGTTCAATGCTACGTGATGATAACCGCGCTGAACGCCTCCTACATTTATAGCGGGGCGTACCTTGTTCGTCGTAGGTTGCTACAATCAGTACCGGCAGCGGAGCCAGTACCATTTTATTTCCATCCCATGAACATTCGAGTCGTTTCCGCGTCGTGGTGGTCGAAGAAGAGGCTCCTGCCCGTATCGAGCGTGGCGATGGCGGCCATATCCTCGTCGGAAAGCGAAAAGTCGAAGATGTCGATATTCTGCCGCATCCGTTCGATGTGGGTCGATTTGGGAATGATAATTACGCCGCGCTGGATAAGCCAGCGCAGGGCGACCTGAGCTACGCTTTTGCCGTATTTGCCGCCGATTCCGGCCAACAGCGGATTCGTAAAGAAACCGTTGCGACCTTCGGCGAACGGTCCCCACGACATGATGCGCGTACCGAACTCCTCCATGATTTTCTGCGGCTCGGTCTGTTGGTCGAATACGTGCGTTTCCACTTGATTTACCGCCGGCACGATCTCCACGTTGCTGGCCAGGTCGATAAAGTGGTCGGGATAGAAATTCGAAACGCCGATGGCACGTAGTTTACCATCCTTATATGCCTCTTCTAATGCGCGATATGCCCCGTAACGGTCGCAGAACGGCTGGTGCAGGAGCATCAGGTCGATATAGTCCGTTTGCAATTTACGCAGGCTCTCGTCGATGGAAGCTTTCGCTTTTTCATACCCGTAGTTCGATATCCACACTTTCGACACGAGGAAAATCTCCTTGCGGTCGATACCGCTTTTGCCGACGGCATTTCCTACGCCTTCTTCGTTGTGGTATGCCTGCGCCGTGTCGATCATCCGGTAACCCACTTTCAATGCATCGCTTACGCAACGTTCGCATTCGGCGGGCGATACCTGATAGACGCCGTAACCCATCTGCGGCATTTCGACGCCATTGTTCAATTTTACTGTGTCCATACGCTAATTATTTTGTTTTTACAGTTGTGTAAATGTAGGCATATTCACATATGTTACCAGCATAAAAAATACGGTTTGGATTGCATTTTTTGCGGTAAATTACATTGAAATTCAATCGTCCAGGATCGGACGATACAAAAACCGAGATAAGTGTAGTTCCAACCGAATTTATTGTAATTACGGTTTGAGGTTCTTCTCTAACTTTGCAATGTCGAACATGGACAACGTGGTTAAAGACAAATAATTGAAATTCGCATTAGCTATATTTATGGGACAGAACCAAACAGTAAAAGACAATCGTATTACCGTAATCGATGCCCTGCGAGGATTCGCCTTACTCGGTGTGGTACTGGTACACATGCAGCAACATTACAGCATTTTTAATTTCGGTGCATTTACGCCAACCGAACCTGCTTTCCCTGTTTTAGACGAGTGGATCGGTTGGTTGACCCGCAACGTACTCATGGGACGTTTTATAAATATTTTCGCATTTCTTTTCGGTATGAGCTTTTTCATACAAATGGATCGTGCTGCGAGAAAAGGAGTGGATTTCAGACGGCGTTTTATCTGGCGTATGGTAATACTCTTTTTGATAGGCGTAGTCGGAAGCGCATTTTATTCGGGAGATATCCTATCGTTTTATGCCCTATTCGGATTGGTGTTGGTATTATTGTATCCATTGAAGACCAGAGTACTTGTCGTAGTCGCATCCTTGATTCTGATAGGCGCTCCTCGTTGGATATCTTTCGGTTACGATAAAATCGCGGCTCCTCGGGAAACGACCGTAGTTGCCAATGCCCCCGAAACGGAACGCGTGCGTGCCGAGCGTCCGCGCCAAATGGCCGACATCGCACAAGAAACTCCGTCACTTGCCAATACCATCAAAAGCAACCTCACGGATGGTCGAATGCGGACATTAAATTACCAGTTCAATTGGGGCGGTCGTGGTTATCTGACTTTTGCCCTCTTTATTTTGGGACTCGTCGTCGGGCGTATCCGCTTTTTCGAAACGGTACACCTGCACACTCGCCGCAACATCTCACTATTCGTATTGTTTGCTGCCGGAGCGTGGATTATCGGTCGAATAAACGGACTCCTGCCGCAAGAACACACCTCTTTCATGCAAGGTATTACCCCCTCTGCGACAGCGCTTTTCCGCATGACGTTGAACGATGTGAATATGGTTCTTTTCTCGGCAGCCATAACGATGGGATTCGTTATTCTGTATCATATGAAAGGTATAGGAAAATGCCTGAATCTATTGACTCCTTACGGGCGCATGGGACTTACAAATTACGAAGCGCAAGGCATTATAGGCTCCATCATATTCTCGCTTTGGGGTTTCGGCTCCATATTCGGCCGTTGGCATGCTACCGAATTATTTTGTTTGGGAATTGCATTTTATATAGTACAAGTCGTATTCAGTAGAATATGGCTCACTTATTTCAAATACGGCCCGCTGGAATGGTTCTGGCGTTCGGCGACCTATCTTAAATGGCAACCGTTTCGTAAATAATAGAAAATATGGAATACAGAACATTAGGATTGAGCGGGCTGAGGGTATCGGCCGTCGGGCTGGGCTGTATGGGCATGAGCCACGCCTACGGCGCTCCCGCCGACAAAAAGGAAATGACGGAACTGCTCGCCGATGCCGTGGAAATGGGTTACACCTTCTTCGATACCGCCGAGGCGTATGGCACGGCCGACCGACCGCACGATAACGAAGAGTTGCTGGGCAAGGCCCTGCGTCCGTTCCGCGACCGTGTTGTCATCGCCACCAAATTCGGCATATCGTTCGACCGTCCCGAAGCAAGCGGCACGCACGCCGTGATCCCCGATTCGCGTCCGGCAGCCATTCGTCGTTCGCTCGAAGGGTCTCTCCGCCGTTTGCACACCGACCGTATCGACCTTTATTACCAACACCGTATCGACCCGGCTATCGAACCGGAGGCAGTGGCGGAAGTAATGGCAGACCTTATCCGGGAGGGAAAAATCCTGCACTGGGGCATATCGGAAACGACCGAAGAATACCTGCGCCGCGCCCACCGTGTCTGCCCCGTAACGGCGATACAAAACCGCTACTCGATGATGGTCCGCCGACACGAAACGTTGTTTCCCGTACTCGAAGAGCTGGGCGTGGGTTTCGTTGCATTCTCGCCGCTTGCCAACGGATTGTTGAGCAACCGTTATACAGCCGAAACTACGTTTGACCCGACAACCGACTACCGTGCCTCGATGCCGCAATACCGCAGGGAAAGTTTCGTGAAGAACCGTCCGCTGTTCGCCCTGCTCGAACGGTTGGCGGACGAACACCGCGCCACCGCCTCGCAGATCTCGCTGGCATGGATGATGAACAAACGTTCGTGGATCGTTCCCATTCCCGGAACGCGTTGCCTCTGTCGCCTGAAAGAGAACATAGGCGCAACGGATATACGCTTGTCTGCGGAAGAGGTACGGGCCATCGACGCCGAACTCGATACGATCGAAATGAGCGAGGTGTTCGGAGGTTCACCCATTATAGAGAAACCAAAAACCGAAGGAGAATAATGAAAAAAGTATGTATCTGCGTGCTGAGCATGGCGAGCCTGCTGTCCGGCACATTAAACGCACAGGAAACTATGAAAAAGAACAAAGCATTCGCTGCGGCCGATATGTCGAATTTCGAGAGCCACAACAGCAACCCGTTCGGCTTGGTGTATGCCGACGCCATTACAGAGAATAAAGCGGGAGCGGTAAATATTCATCCCATTACTTACGACCTGAACGGCCTGAAAATCGCCGCCAACGTCTATACTCCTGCGGGCTACGATCCGGCGAAAAGTTATTCGGCCCTCGTCGTGGCGCATCCGAACGGAGGCGTTAAAGAACAAGTAGCAGGACTTTACAGCCAGCGCATGGCTGAACAGGGTTATATCTGCCTGGCATTCGACGCCGCCTATCAGGGAGCCAGCGAGGGCGAACCGCGCAACGCGGACAAGCCGGCCAACCGCATCGAGGACATCCGCCGGGCCGCCGACATCCTACTGCAATATCCGGGCGTAGACCCGCAGCGGGTGGGTATCCTCGGCATCTGCGGCGGTGGCGGCTACACGCTGAAAGCCGCGCAGACCGACAAACGGTTCAAAGCGGTGGCTACACTCAGCATGTTCAACACGGGACTGGTACGCCGTAACGGGTTTCTCGACTCACAGATAAATAGCGTGCAGGAAAGACTCGCCGATGCCTGCGCTGCCCGCCAAAAAGAAGCCGAAAGCGGCGAAATCGAATACGTCGGCGATATGAGCGGCGTGACGCCGGAACAGGCGGCCGCATTGCCTTTCGACATCTACCGCGACGGCTACGAATATTACCTGCAAAGCCATGCGCATCCCAACTCCACGTTCCGTTACACCAAGAGCAGTCTGATCGACCTGATGGCGTTCGATGCCAGCGAGGGAATGTATCTGATCGAACAACCTTTGCTGATGATTGCCGGCAGCATCGCCGATACGTTTTACATGACCGAGCAATGTTACAGCAAGGCGACCGGCACGCAGCACAAAGAACTGTTCCTTATCCCCGGTGCGACGCATATCAAGACCTACTATGTACCGGAATATGTGAATCAAGCAGTGGGCAAACTGACGGAATTTTTCGGTAAAAACCTTGGATTATCGGAACGGATATGAAAACGAAATTGATGACACTGTTTGCCGCTCTACTGCTTTGTGCAGGGACGAATGCTCAGTCCGTCGCCACGAACGGAAGAACGACAAAAACGCTTGTCGCCTATTTCAGTTGGGGCGGCAATACGCAGCACGTTGCCGAACGCATCGCTTCGCTCACCGGCGGTACGCTGTTTCGCATCGAACCCGAAAAACCGTATCCCGCCGAATACAAGCCTTGTACCGAGGTAGCGAAAGCCGAAAAGGAAGCCGACGCCCGCCCGGCCATCAAATCGAAAGTGGAGAGTTGGGAACAATACGATACCGTATTCATCGGTTGTCCCGTTTGGTGGTGGACGGCCCCGATGATTATCAATACGTTCGCGGAGAGCTACGACTTCCGCGGGAAAACCGTCGTGCCGTTCTGCACCTATGCTGCCACCTACCGCGATGAAACGCTGGCGCGGATCAGGGAGTTGACCCCTGCCGCCGAACACCTGAAAGGATTCGGAACCACCGGAAAGGATACAAACGGAGTGGAAAGTTGGTTGCGGACGATTAATGTCATACGATAATCCGTCGGATAGTGTTAAAAACAGCAGGACTTGCAGTCGTGGTTCGCACGATTGCAAGTTCATTTCGGATTTATTTCTATTTTTGTATTTGAGGATAAACGGATAGGGCATGGAAGATCAGAAAGATATAATCGTCGCAGACAGGCTCGGCATCGTGAGGACGGATTGCGAGAAGGAGTATCTGGCTCATTTGCTCTGTCTGGGAGGAACGTGCCGTTATCGTTTCAACGGACGGCCTTTTGAACTGCACGCCGGAGACGTATCCATCGTACGTAAACGGAAAATGTTGGAGAAAATAGAACCGTCGGACGATTTCCGGTGTAAAATAATCTATGCGACTCCCGGTTTCATAAATTTGTGTACGCCGCAGAGCAATTACGGAATAAAAGGTTCGTTGGCGCTCTTTCTCAATCCCGTCATGCACCTTACTCCCGAGCAACAAATCGTGTGTCGCCGCGATTTCGACTTGCTGGAGCTACGCATCAAAGATACGGAGCACCGGTTCTACCGCGAGGTATTGATTAATGCTATGCAGGCGGCTATCCTCGACTTTTTCGATTTCCATGCCCGCATCTATGGCGAAAGCGACATCTCCACGCAGAACGCTTCCGTTATGAGCCGTTTCCTTAAGATGCTGGAAGAAGGAACGTACCGCGAGCACCGGGAAGTGACCTATTACGCCGACCGTCTGTGCGTTACATCCAAATATCTGTCGGAAGTGTCGAAAAAGGTAAGCGGGTATGCCGCCAACTACTGGATCAACCGTTATACGATACTCGACATTACCCGTCTGCTACGCGACAAATCATTGACGTTCGTCCAGATTTCCGATATGTTCGGCTTCTCGTCGCCCGCCTATTTCAGCCGCTACGTGCAGCAACATCTGGGTATGAAACCTACGGATTACAGGGAATAGTTATGGCATCGGATTATCTGTCTAATTTTTACGCAGTTGCAAAACAGTTGACGATTCCCCCGAAAACCATATTATTGGAAGAGGGTAAAGTTGCGGATAAACTCTATTTGATCCGTAAGGGTTGTCTGCGGCTGTTTTTCTATAACGACGGGAAAGACATTACTTTCCAATTCTTTTTTGAGGGGGATTTTGTCGCTTCGTTTGATAGCCTATATAAGCGCACGCCGAGCCTTTTCTACTTAGAGAGCATTGAGCCTGCCGAAGTCGCTGCGATAAAAAGGAATGATTTTTACGCCATTATCAAAGACGACCCACGGTGGAGGCAAGCGTATGAAGAAAAGCTCATCGACCGGTTTCACTCCTATCAGCAACTATTCCTGTCGCGGATAAAAAATACGCCGCAACAACGATATGAAGAATTGCTCAAGGAATACCCGAATATCATTCAGCGGGTTCCGCAACATTACATAGCCTCTTATCTCGGCATTACCCCCGTCTCCCTGTCCCGTATCAGAAATCGCCGTTAGGCTTCGATCTTTACAATTGTTATCGTCTGCATCCGATCGGAGTGGCGACCTTTGTCACATAGTATGAATCGGAAACAGATGAAAAAGATTTTTGTAATAGATTGGGGTCTAATTTTCACATTCGTTCTGTCTGCATGTTCGGGAATAGGATTACATATTGCCGGACACGGGAATGCCCACGAGGTGTGGCATAATTGGGCCGTATTTCACGTTTTAACAAGTTTTTTGTTCCTTATAACTGTAATATTCCATATAATTACACATTGGAGTTGGTATAGAGGAGTTGTAAAAAACGGGATAGGCAGAAAAAGCAGAGTTACGATGGCGCTATCTATCGTATTTTTATTCGTATCCGTTACGGGAATTGTTTTGCTTAATATTAATGGGGCGAACTCTCGAATAGGATTATGGCATTATAGGGTTGGAATTATCACATCGGTCCTTTCCATCGGACATGTCTTTAAACGCATTCCTGCCTTACGCAACTCTTTGAGAAGATAATTCAGGATAGACGGTGTCGCTTAATCGGAAAAAACTGCAGTTTTTTCCGATTTTTTTGTATCGACCGGTTTCGGGCTTCCCGCTATTTTTGCGAGTAGTAGGAACTTAACATCGGAAAGATATGAAATCAATAGCCATTATGGTATTTATGTTTCTGACCTTAACGGTCGGAGCAAAAGCGCAAGAGAATCAGAGAATATTTACAGCCGAAGAACAGGCGATAGTTGATTTATCGAACAGTAAGTGGGAATGGATGGCAGAGAAGAACGTGGAGAAGCTGGCGGAACTGTTTCACAAAAACTCGCAGTTCGTCCACATGGGCGGCTATTGGGGCAAACAGGAAGAGCTGAACACCATCCGCACGGGTGGCATCTGGTACAAGAAAACCGAGATACACGACGTACAGGTGAAGTTTGCGGCCGGAACGGCTACCGTTTACAGCCGGATTCATCTGCACTCGGTAGTCGGCGGCAACGCCGTGCGCTTTCCGTTTATCGTTACGGAGGTATATGTAATGGAGAACGGCAAGTGGCAGCTATCTACGCTTGCCTTTACACGAACATTAGGAAAATAATCAAACAAAAAACGGATATGAGAATTAAGAATTTATTTTTAACAGCTATGTTATCCATATCATCGGTTATAATTTATGCGCAAACTGCGGAAACCTTCCGGCAGCCTTATCCGCTCGGCGAAAAAATATCCCCGAACCCCAATTTTACGGGCGAAGTATGGCTTGCGCCTTTGACCGAAAAGGAAGAATTGAACGTCCCGATGGCAAATGTAACCTTCGAACCTGGTTGCCGCAACAGTTGGCACTCGCACAAAGCCGGCCAGTTGTTGATAGCCACCGCAGGCATCGGTTACTATCAGGAAAAAGGAGAGCCCGCCCGTCGGTTGTTTCCGGGCGACATCGTGGAAATAGCGCCGGATGTCGAGCATTGGCATGGGGCCGCACCGGACAGTTGGTTCGCCCATATAGCCATTACCGCCAATCCTCAAACCAACGCGGCGGCATGGCTCGAACCGGTAAGTGACGAAGAGTACCGTAAGGCCACGACTGAAGCGGAAAGCCGCTATGCCGAAGCGAACGAGGTGCTGACCGTCCGTGAGCAAGCCATCGTCGCAGTGGCATCTTATACGGGTAAAGGAGATTTGGAGCACCTGAAGCCGGCTTTTACGCAGGCATTGGAAACCGGTATGACCATTAACGAAATAAACGAAGTGTTGATTCACGCCTACGCCTATTGCGGGTTTCCGCGCAGCCTGCGGGCAATCCAGATTTTCATGCAGGTAGTGGACGAACGGAAAGCGGCCGGAATAAACGACCCGGTCGGTCGGGAAGCATCCGCAGTCAAGGACGACAGAAATCGCTACGAGCGGGGACGCGACGTGCTTGCCGAAATATCGGGTACGCCGGCCGATGCTCCGAAAGCAGGATATGCCGTATTCGCCCCTACTATCGAGCGTTTTCTAAAAGAACATTTGTTTACCGATCTTTTCGAGCGAGACTTGCTGACCTGCCGGGAACGTGAACTCGCTACGGTGTCCATCCTTGCAGGAGTGAGCGGCGTGGAACCGATGGCTGTCGGCCACATGTCTATTTGCCTGCATCTCGGTATTACGCCCGAACAACTCTCGGCATTGCTGAACATCGTTGAAATGAATCTCGGTAAGAACTATTCGGAACCGCTTCGCAAAGTGTTGAATCAAATAACGGAAAAGAAATGAAGAAGATAATTTTATCGGTATTGTTGCTGTCAGTTACAGCAATAGCCGGAGCGCAAGAACCTGTTGCAATAGTCAAACAAGGTCACTTCTCGGTAGGAGGTACAACCACACAGCGGCCGGGAGCATACGACAACCGTAAATTCGTCGGTTGGGTGGAGCAGGAAGAGACCGGCCAGAGTTATCGCGCCGATCATGCCTTCGTGGATTTCCAGATACCCGCTGATGCGAAAAAGCTGCCGTTGGTCTATGTGCACGGCTACGGAGGCTCAGGCGTTTGCTGGCAGATGACCCCCGACGGACGGGAAGGCTTTGCTACGTTGATGCTACGCCGTGGCTGGAGCAGCTATGTGGCGGATCTTCCGGGCAGGGGGCGTGCCGGACGCACATCCGCAACAACGACGGTAAAGCCCGTCACCGACGAGATGTTCTGGTTCGATATTTGGCGCATCGGCATTTGGCCGAATTATAACGAGGGCGTGCAATTCCCGAAAGATTCCGTGTCGCTTTCTCAATTTTTCCGTGAAATGACGCCCGATTTGAGCGACCACAAAGAGGATGTACCTGCCCTCGGTGCATTGGCTGACCGTATCGGCGACCATATTCTCGTCACCCACTCGGCGGGCGGTTTTCCCGGCTGGATGTCTGCCATGCAAAATCCACAGGTCAAGGCGGTCGTTTCGTATGAGCCGGGCGGATTCGTGTTCCCCGAAAGAGAAGTCCCGGAACGTATCGACGGGCTGACGGGAGGCGTAGCCGGAACGCCCGTTCCGACGGAACAGTTCGAGCGGCTCACGGAAATCCCTGTCGTCCTCTATTTCGGCGACTATATTCCCGAAACGCCGTCCGAGAATCTCGGCGATGAGAACTGGCGCGTGCGGCTCCAAATGGCCCGCAAGTTCGTGGAAACGATCAATCGACACGGAGGCAATGCAACGTTGGTGGAATTACCCAAAATCGGTATACATGGCAATACGCATTTTCTGATGCAAGATCTGAATAATGACGAATTGGCCGATTTACTCAATAGATGGCTGCAAGAGCAATTGCTGGCACAATGACTTGTATTATAGTCATATATTATAGAGTATAAAAACTACGGTGTCCGGAAGTTCTCCGACACTATCGGCGGTTTTGTGTCCCACAAAACCTATACTTGTTCCCCGGACGCATTCAGACATCGGCTGCCGTGCGTGCCACAGGACAGAACCAACGTTTTCCCACACAAGCAAGCTGATTCATCCGAAAAAAAAGCTTATGCCCCAAGTTCCCGTTTTAACCATACCGTCATTACAGGATCGGGAATGATAACTTGACGTTTTTCGATCTCGATAAGCTCTTTTTTTACCAACGCCCGTTTTACGATGCTGACATTGGCCGACGAGCCGAGTTGGTATTTACGTAGTACCTCCTGTGTGGTAAATTCACTATGAACCCCGTCTAAAATGGCTCGCAGGAAATTCATCTGATAGGTCGTAAGGCTCTCGGTCTGCTTCTCGAACAGCGGCGTGTTCTGGTCGATAATATCCTGATACGCTTCCTCGAAATCCCGTTCCGTAGCGATTTTGTCCGTATGAACCCATACCAGCCATGCCAACTGCTGCACATACGAAGAGTGATTGTCTACCCTTTGACAAATCTTTTCGGCCAGCTCTTTCGAGATCTGTTTGCCCGTAGCCTCGAAACGTCCGCAGATGTAGTCGATCCAATCCGTCGTTCCTATTTTCTGTAAATAAATGGCATCGCCGAACTTGTAAAACGGCAGGCTCTTTTTCTCGAACAGTTCGTTCATCAAATGTTTTTTGCTGCCGAACAGACAATAAGACACCGATTTTTGCAACTGCCATACGGAACGCAGCCGTTTCTGGAATGTCTTGGAATCCTTGAACTCGGCTATCTGTTGGAACTCGTCGATGCAGACGACGATATTGCAACCTTTCTTCTGCGCTATCTTTTCGGGGAGCTGCAGGATTTCATCACTATCGTTGCTCTTGGGATCTATTTCGAGCGATATGGAAAAATCTGTCATCGGATCTGCACCCATCGAGATTTTGGGGCTGATACGGGAAAGAAACAGTTTGATATTCTCCAGCCATTCGTCCACCTTCGAGGATGTTTGTTTGAGAACGGCGGAAGCAAAGGCATCGTAAAAATCCCGGTCGCTACGGCATGAGAAAATATCGAGATAAACGATTTTCAGTTTGTCGGACTGTGCCAGACGACAAGCTTTTTGCACCAAAGATGTTTTACCCCAGCGACGGGGCGAAATCAGCACCGTATTCACACCGTGCCGGAAATTTAGCAATAAACGCTCCGTTTCTTTCTCACGGTCGGTAAAGTTATCGCCCGATGTCGCAATGCCGAATATAAAAGGTTTGTTCTCCATAATCTTTAATTGTTGTTCCGCACAAAAATAAGTAATATATTTATTACTAACAATATTATTAGTAATAAAATTATTAGGAGCACGAGGATTTAGATCGAAACTCGTTTTTAGCTGTTGTCGCAATACGTCAATTTGTATAGTTACGATTGGACACTTATCGGCAATTCGCATCGTTGCAGGTATTAGTCATTTGCCAAAGCTATTTTTGTTCGGGCTTGCCCGTCTGCCACGGAACTAAGGGAGTGACCCCGACCGACATTCGTCGTCGAGAGAACTGCCATGTAATCTGCAAACAGAGGCAAAGGGCTTATCCAATACAAAGCGAATAGCGAAGAGGAAAACAAATATGCCAACCGGTGCTACGATTGACATAATAGTATTAAAGCGAAAAGGGGGAATAAAAAGGTTTGAAGTGTCAAACAAGCGGCAGAGACTAAAACATTCATGCTTTCCATGTTAGCAAAATGCCGTGATAACACGAAAAACAATTTAATTTAGTACGTTAGCCTCTATATATGCTAAAGTAAAGTAAAGTAAACTAAATTAAATAAGTAGGTAGGCATTTGCCTGCCTGTACGGTTATGGCTTTATGAAAATGATTACCATTGCAGAGGAACACGAAAAACTTGCTTTTCTCTTTTGGCTGCAATGATCATTCGACGATACGACGTTCAAACAGGCGGGGTAAAAATGGTATCGAAAACGGATGAAGGATGTCGAGAGTAGAAGTAAGTGCAAGGTAAGAAACGCAATGAAAATAAAAAATCGGAAAATGGCTTTAATTGACAATTTTGTTTTTCCTGTGTTCCGCGCCCAAAAGAACAGAACAGACATCTAACTTATCCACAAGCAATTAACCACCACATCTATAAGACTATCCAGGTCTCCGGCGCCGGAATCTGCTTGCGATCATAAAGGGCATCTTCAAAATGAAAACGATACATACCGTCTCCCCCCCCCCTTTTGGTAGTACCGATCGGTAAAAGCATTTAAATCCCATGAATTATTAGGATACCGAATATTCGCAGACGGGGTCACGTTCGCTGTGCACCGAGAAATATCCGTTAACCAATTCCTGATAGAATTGTTTAAGCCCCTGCAGTCCAAGCGGACTGTTGCTGAAAAATAACACATCCCGACCGGTCTGTACGGCATGTATCGGCAATTCCGTTATCGGACAGTTGCGATAGGCCTGCCGGAATGCCTTTTGTTCATTCACGAAGTCAACATAGTCAAACGGATCGTCCACTTGCGGATGTTGTTGATTCATCACGTATGCAATTTTCGAATCCCGGCTCCGGGCATACATGGCATCGCGCAATCCGACGTGACGTTTAGGCCCGGTACCATTTTCACGAACATCCGGCAGCAATTTTTCCCGGATGTACTGCTCATGAGACATCGTTTCCGGGGATGGAACTTCTTTCATGGAGGGAAAACGGTATTGCTCGATCAGTAGGTCAAGGATATAAGCACATACAACGGATTATACGGCTTGCACATGGGACTGTCGGAAGGACTGGCCGGTATCGGTCTCGCCCTGATGGCCGCCGTATCCGGCCGGGAACCCGATTGGGACGAATGCTTAATGATGAGTTGATATATTCCACTAACCGAATAAAGTCATGATTACGCGAACCGACATTATCAATTATCTGATCTGGAAACAGGGATACCGCTCGTACCTCGAGATCGGGCTCGACGATCCGGAACCGAATTTCACGAAAATCCGGTGCGAACTCAAAGAATCGGTCGATCCTTACGATCCGTCGAGCAACTTCTGTGCGGCATGGACGCAGGAAGACCTCAACCGGTTTCTCCCCTACCTGACTTACCGGATGACTTCGGACGATTTCTTTGCCGCTTATCCGGATAAAAAGTACGATATCGTATTACCTCGAAGCGCAAGCCGACCGCGATATCCGTAATTCGCTGATGCACCTGAACGAAGGCGGAGTCGTCGTGATCCACGATTGCCTGCCCGACTGCGAAGCCTCCCAAAACGAAGATCATCCCGACGGTTCATGGGTGGGCACGGTCTGAAAATCGATGGTAAAGTACACGCGACACACGCACTGCGACGTGAAAGTGATCGAAACGGACTGGGGCGTGGGCCTAATCGAATACACCGATAATCTCGACTTTCAGATTCCGGAGAAGCTGGATATCGAATACGATGTGTGCAGTAAGAAGAGGTATGGATTCTTACATATCTACACGGACAATCTGCATATGGTGTTTAAATGATAAATCAGAGGATTCCGAAAATCTGTAAAAGAGTAGGAAAACTATCTAATCTTTATGCCTTATAAGAAAACTTATATTGAAAAAAGAAGTCATAGCGAGGATCGAGCACGACGAAATGAATCAATTGAGAAGAGGAGCAGAAACTTATTTAGAATTCCAATGGTCGTGGAGGAATTTCTGATTCTGTTTGCAATCAGACTTGCGGCGTAACCTGTGGAGATAATAAAACTTGTCTCGTTTCATGCAATGGCACATGCGACGGCAGCTGCAATTACACATGAGGAAATACATGCCCTGAGACTTGTCATTACACATGTAAAGATTCCTGTCAAAATTATTGGATGAAAATCAATTAGAGCACGTAAAATTTATTTTGATTGAAATTGTATTAAACGGGGTCGCAAATGCGGCTTCGTTTTCGTTTCTCCAATCACATGGTCAGTCCTTCGAGGCACAGGAATCAGATTCATTGATATGAATGCCTTCCATTTAAATTACGCTGCAATTTTTGAATCAGATATTAATATCTTAACTCTATTTCATCTTGTCGATTTAACATTTGAGGATTGAAATGCCAGAAGTCGCCGACTTTTTCAGGGAAAGACTCTAGCGCCCCGCATGGAAGCATTAGGTATTCCCGGGGTGATTATCCCTATTTTTCAGTATTGGTCGCCGAGAGCGTCGCCCATACTTTTGTGGCACGAAAAAAACCAAATTCGACATACGATGAAAATGCTGAAAACATTCGCTTGCCTATTGCTCGCAACGACGGTAACAGCCGCTGCGGTTGCCAAAGACAAAAAATCCGGCAGGCGCAAGGCCGTCGTTGAGACGGCGGCGAAAGATACGACGGCGGACTCCCTGAGAAACAAAAGCCGCAAGCCGTACGAATCCGTAATTACTCCAGATGCGGAAACCGTCCGCGGATTGGTGACCCTGCATAAGGTCAAATCGAAATATTATATGGAATTGCCTTATTCGGTCATGGACGCCCAAATGCTGCTGGCCGCCCGCGTATCGGGCATCAGCAACAACCGGGACATCATTGCGGGACGGATGCCGCACGATCCGCTTTTGATTCGCTGGTCGGCCGACGATGACAAGGTGTATCTGCATACGGTCGACTGTTCGGCCGTATGCGATTCGGCCGAGAGTATCGCTCCGGGATTCGAACGGAATAAGATCGATCCCGTGATGCAGGCTTTCCCGATCGCCGCCGTGTCGCCCGACTCGTCGGCCGTTGTGATCGAGGTCGGAAGTTTTTTCGCCTCCGACCAGAAACCTTTCCGCCCGTTTCTGGACGCTTCCCCATTGGCCAAGTTGTTCGGGTTGAGAGAATCGATGCAGGGCAAATTCCAGAAAGAGATGTCCGGCGTCGTGTCCATGCAGGCATTTCCGGAAAACGTCAATTTTCGAACGCGGATGGTTTATACGGTTTACGACCATCCTTTCACGGCCGAGATGACCGTGTCGATGATCCGACTTCCCGAGACTCCGATGCGCCCGCGCTACGGTAGCCCGCGCATCGGTCTGTTCAACAGCCGCAAAGTGAAGTATTCGACCGATAAGGATTACCTGGAAACCGTCCGCTATCTCGAGCGTTGGAACATCGCGCCTCGGGACGAAGACCTCGAAAAGTACAAGCGCGGCGAATTGGTCGAACCGGCCAAACAGATCGTCTATTATGTCGATCCGGTTTTCCCCGACAAGTGGCGTCCCTATATCAAGGCAGGGATTGAAGACTGGCAGAAAGCCTTTGAGGCGATCGGTTTCAAAAATGCCATCGTCGCCCGCGACTATCCAGACGATCCACAGTTCAATCCGGACGATATCAGGAACACCTGCATTGTCTATTCGTCGACCAACGTGGCCAACGCGATGGGACCGTCGTGGACCGACCCACGCAGCGGCGAAATCCTACAGGCGTCCGTCTACTTTTTCCATAACGTGATCGAACTAGTGCACAACTGGCGTTTCGTCCAGACCGCCGCCGTCGATCCGAAAGCCCGCGCTGAGGTGTATGACACCGAAACGATGGGGCCGATGCTGCGCTATGTAATAGCCCACGAAGTGGGGCATACGCTCGGCCTGATGCACAACATGCGCGGGTCGTACGCTTATCCGGTCGACTCCCTGCGCTCGCCTTCATTTACGGAGAAATACGGCACGACGGCCTCGATCATGGACTATGCCCGCAACAACTACGTCGCTCAACCGGGTGACGGAGTGACGCAACTGCTGCCACCCCATCTCGGCCTATACGACTATTACGCGATCAAATGGGCCTATCAACCGATATTCGAAGCAAAGACTCCCGAAGAGGAAGTGCCCGTGCTGAACCGCTGGATCGATGAAAAGGCCGACGATCCGATCTATATTTACGGCGAACAGGCTATTTTCGGTGCGACGGATCCCGCTTCGCAGACCGAATCGCTCGGCGACGACGCGATGAAGGCTACCGAATACGGTATTCGGAACCTGAAGATCGTTGTCGACAGCCTGCACCTGTGGACCGCCTATCCGGGTAAAGATTACAACCGCACCGAAAAACTTTACGAAGAGGTCTTCAAGCAGGCGCGCCGCTATTTGGGGCATGTCATGGTCTATCTCGGAGGTTCGTACCGCTACTATCCGATGGTCGGCTCCGACCAACCCGCGTTCGAGATGGTTTCCAAACAGAAACAAAAAGAGGCGCTGAACTTTATTTTCGATAAGTTGTACGAACTGCCCGACTGGTACGTCAATCCGCAACTGGAAAAACTGACGCGGCCGAAAAACGAGGACGTGACCGATTACCAGATGTCCACCGTTCGCACGCTGTTGCTCCCCGGACGGATCGCGCGCATGGAAACCAATGCCAAGTTGACGCCTGAAGATGCCTATTCCGCGTCGGAGTACGTTGATGACATTTACAACCGAGTGTGGGCTTCGACGCTAAAAAACAAGCCGCTTTCGCACAGTGAGCGAATGATGCAATATGCGTTCGTGCAGAGTATGCTGCGCGGGATCGACGCGCTGGACAAGGAGTCATCGTTACGCGGCTTGACTGATTATCCTGCGGAAGACGAAGGCGCATTCTGGCCCTGCCGCCACATCGAATGCGGCCGGCACGGGAACGGTTTCGAAGACCAGATGACCGGTTCGACCCGTGCCACGGATGTGCAGTTGTATGCGACTTCTCTGTGTTATAATCAATTGCGCAAGCTCGGAAAGTTGCTGCGCGCCCGGGTTCAGAGTTCGACGGACGAGCTGGCCGAGCATTACCGCTATCTGAATTACGAAATCGAGAAGGCTTTGGAGAAAGGCCTCTGAACGACCGTTCAGCAGCAGGGCGAAGAAGTGTGAAAAGAAGGACTGTTATGGGATTCCGATTGTTCGTGATATGGTTGGGGACGTTGTGTCTGCCCCCGATGGTCGGGGCGGCTTTTACAGGAGCCGCTTCGCCTCGTAGCGCGCCGTTTCGCGTACGCGTCATTTCGGCGAAGGACGGCAAACCGTTGCAGGCGGCCGTGACGACCCTCGCTCCGTATGGCTTATGGGCGGTGGCTGGGACGGACGGCGAAGCCCTTTTTGCCGATGTTCCGCCCGGGAAAGCCGAATTGTCAGTCTCGTTGCTTGGTTACGAAACGGTCTCGCTAACCGTCGAGCTGAAAGCGGAAACCGAAGACAGCGTCCGGATCGCGATGATGCCTTCTTCGTTCGCGATGAAAGAGGTCGTTGTCGTCGCCGAGAACAACAAGAGCGGCCTCTCGACTTCGTCGTCGATCGGCCGTCAGGCGCTTGATCACCTACAGGCGACCAGCCTCAAGGATGTACTCCAGTTGCTCCCTGGTAATTTTCTGGGCAGCAATCCGTCGCTGATCAGCACCGGACAGTTCCGTAACCGGACGCTCGAAGCAGATAACAACAACGCTTTCGGCGGTTCAATCGTCGTCGACGGCATTCCGTTATCCAACAATGCGAACCTGAATGTCGAGGCAGGGGCGTTCAGCACTGCAGGCAAAGGGATCGACTTGCGCGGTATCGGTACCGACAACATCGAGTCAATCGAGGTGATCCGGGGCATCGCATCGGCCCGGTACGGCGATATGAGCAGCGGAACCATGCTAATCAAAAGCAAAGTAGGCCGGACACCCGGTCGAGTGCTCGCGCGGATCATGCCCGGGATCCAGCAACTTTATGCCGACAAAGGTTTCGATCTGGGCCGCGCCGGAACGCTGAATTTGAGCGCCGATTACGCGCACGGCAAGTCCGACCCGCGCTATGCGACCGATACTTATAACCGGGGGCTGCTCTCCTTGATTCATTCGAAGAATCTCGCCGACGGCCGTTGGGCGGTGACGACCCGGCTGGGGCTGAAGCTGATCCGCGACTGGAGCGGAGCCGACCCCGGCGAGCCGGAACTGGTACGCGGCATGTACGCGCAGAGCCGTCAGTACGGAATTACGTTCAGCCATTCGGGGCGGTTCGGCGCGGACAGGCTGCTGATGCGCAGTCTCCATTACGATATCGGATTTTCGTACAGCCGCGACGACGATTACCAAGTCAAGATGCTTGCACCGGCGGCCCATAACGCACCGGTGTTCAACGCGACCGGCAACTCGACCCAGCAGGCGGCAATCCTGCCGTCCCAGTACGTCGGCAGAGGCGGTACCGAAGGACGCCCGATCTCTTTTTATGTTCAGCTCGGCGACGATTTTTACCTGGGACAGGAAGGATTTCTCCATCGAATCGCCATCGGAGCCGAACTACGCAGCGAGGGGAATCTCGGACGCGGATTCTACAACGAGAATCCGAATCTGCCCCTTGCACAGCTGCGTTCGCGTTCCTTTCGCGACATCCCGTTCCTGACGCAATTTTCGCTTTACGGCGAGGACCAATTCGATCTGAAAATCGGCAAAACCCAGCTGAAAGTACAGGCGGGTCTGCGTTGGACACTGGCGCAACCCGGTAGAACGGAAAGTTTGTCGAGTGTGATGCCCCGGATCAATGCCGCCTACCTGCCTACCAGGGGACTGCGGTTTCGTTTCGGTTACGGCATTTCAGCCAAAATGCCGGGTTTGCTGTACCTCTATCCCGATCCTGGATATCTTGACATGCAGAATATCAGTGCGACGATCGACGGGACTCCCTATGTCGTTTATACGACCCGGGTCTACGATCTGACCAACAAGCAGCTGAAACCGATGAAAAACCGCAAGTTCGAAGCAGGTGCCGACGTAACGCTGCACAACGGGATGCGGTTCTCGGTGACGGCTTTCCACGAACGCGTGAACGACGGGTTCGGAACACTGACCGACGAGTGGATCGCGCCGACAGTGGCACGCTGGGCCTCTTCGGCGGTGTCCGTTGAGGACGGGAAGCTCGCATACGATCCCCAAAATCCCACTTCGATCGATACGGTACTGCACCGTATCGATCGTCCGGGCAACTGCCGTCGTTCGGTCAGCCGGGGGATCGAGTACGATTTCGAACTGGGACGGATTGAGGCGACCGGCACGAGCTTCTACCTGAACGGCTCTTATATCGTCACGCGAAACAACTCGTCGAACAAAATCTACAATACGCCCGTCGGTAGCACGACGATCGAGCAAAAGACGATGGTTGTTTACCCGGAAGGATCGTCGACCTCGGTCGATCGGCGTTACAGCACGGCACTACGGATCGTGCAACACATTCCGTCGATCCGTTTCGTCGTATCGGCTACCGTGCAGGCCATTTTCTACGAGTACAACCGGACGATCAACATTCCCGAGATTCCGGTGGGATACGTGACGGTCGACCGGAATCATCCCGGGGCGACGGTCTACGTACCCTTTACCGCGGCGCAGCTCGCCGATCCCGAGGCTCGTTTCGAGGGGTTTATGGTCAAGGATCAGATCTACAAATCGCAGATCAGCAACTTGCCTGAAACATGGCCGCCGCTGTGGTCGGTCAATCTGCGCGTGACCAAAGAAGTCGGCAACGGTCTTGGCTTCTCGTTCTATGTCAACAACGTGTTCTTCAAGCAACCGTGGCACAAGAGTTCGATCTCGACGACGCTCGTCGAGCGCAATTCGAACCTGTTCTCATACGGATTCGAAATAAATGCAAGTTTCTGAAAATCACAATTAACAATAAAAAAACAATGAAAATGAAAAGATTACCCCAAATTACGTTGATGCTGCTCGCGGTTTTCGCGGCATTTACGTCCTGTAAGAAGGACGAGGATTTCAAGGGCATCGAGTCAACTGAATTCCGGATAAACTATCCGGATGGCTTCTCCTCCTCGGCTCGTTTCGAGGGAGAGGTAACACTCAAAGACCGCAATTCCGGTACGATCTATACAACCGAGGCGAAAGACGGCATAGCGACGTTCACTTACATCATGCAGGGCGTGTACGACCTTTCCGTGTCAAAAACGCTGACAGCCGCCCAGTTCAAGGAACTGGCCCCTGGACTGGGTGACGATCTGAAGAACGAGGTCGTGCTGAGCGGCCTGTCGCTGTCTGTCAACCTGCTCACCGACGAGGATGCGGCCAAAACGCACGAAGTAACGCTGAATTGGGCAGTCAAGGGCAGCCTGGTGATCAGCAAGATCTATTCGAACGGTACGAAAACGACAGCCGGCAAAACGTTCCTCAACGACCGGTACTGGGAGATTTTCAACAATTCGTCCGAAACGGTTTACCTCGACGGCCTTTGCCTGGCCTACCTGTGGGGCAATACGAACACTGCGGCCGTAACCAATCCGTTCTACGAACAGTATAAGGATGCCGTGTTCGTCAATACGGCAGCCCGTTTCCCCGGCTCGGGTTCCGAACACCCGCTCGCCCCCGGTGAGAGTGTCGTCGTCGCCCAGAGCGCCGCTAATTTCGTTACCGAAGAGCGTCCGATGGACATCGATCTAACAGGCGCCGATTTCGAAACCTATTATGCCGATTCGGACATGTCGCAGGACAATACGGCAGTTCCAAACATGGAGATCGTCTACAAGGCAATTGCCGGCGCCCGCGTATTCGGTATGGCTACCATGTCGGTCATCCTATTCCGCGCCACGGACGCCGAGATCGCATCTATGGAAAAGCTTCCGGAGCCGGGCAGTTCGTCGTCGAACGTGTTCCTAAAGATTCCTAACGGCATCATCATCGATGCCGTACAGCAATACAAGGCGGAAGACGCTAATCCGGTCATGCATGCGGAGCTCGACGCTTCGGCCGCCGTCCTCGGTCGTGAGGTGCCGGTGATTGCCGAGCGCAAGGTGGCTTATACCGCAACCGACGGCCGCAAAGTGCTCCAGGATACGAATAACTCGGGAGCCGATTTCGTCGTTTCGACGTCGGTAGACGGTACACCCGCTTTTCTCGTGCCGAGGCAATACGACAAACCCGTACTGAATAAGTAGCATCCAAACGAAAAGAATGGGATGAAACGGATCGGAATGTGCATATGGTTGCTGGTTGCTTCGTTGAGCCTCGGGGGACAGACCCTTTGGCCCGACGGGACATGGTGCGTTCCGTCGGGAACGACTCCCGAGCGTATGCTGCTCGAGGAGCGTAATCTTTGGCTCGGTTCAACCAATCCGGCGGCTTTGGGCGTCCGTCCGATGCCCGATTACGGGACAACCCGGCTCGGAGCTACTTCCGAGTCGGGTGCGTACCGTCGTCCGCAACAGGCCGCAGAGGCGCTGTCCGCCGGATTTCATTCCGACAGCTATCTGTCGCTGAAAGGACTACACCTGTGGGGCGCATTCGATTTCACACAGAAATGGCACCGCAACCGGGCCTGGGCCGACATCCGCGATCCGTATAACGGCAATCCCTATTCGGCGGGTAGTGCCGTTGCAAGTCGCTACCAAGAGCAGACAGTCGATTTTCATGTGAAGGCCTCATCGCACCGGATTGGCCGGCGGTGGTGGGTCGGCGCGGCACTGGATTACAGCACCGGCGACTTTTCCCGTTCATCCGACCCTCGGACGCGGACGCAGTCGCTCGATTTGGCCGTTCGCCCAGGCATAGCCGTTGAACTGTCGCCGCGCAGTACGGTCGGGGTGAACGGGTCGTACCGTTTTGCCAAAGAAAAGATGCTCAAGCCCGTTTGCAAAGAGTCGGACAATTACGATAAGTATCCCTATTACGCATTCAAAGGGATGGGTGAATACGACGAGCCCGACTTGCTTTCGTTTTCCCGCCGCTTTATGGCGAATTATTACGGAGGCGAAGCGCAGTACCGTTACGGTTCCGGCGGATTTTCGCTGATAGTGCGGGCGTCGGCGACCGTTCGGCGCGACCGCGTCGAAGGACAGAATCAGGCGAGTCCGGGCGATTACGGCGAAACGATATGGAGCGGGGCTATCAAAGGCCTGCTGGAACGCCCGCAGGGGCTTCATGCGTTCGAATTGCACTATGTCTCGAAGACGGGCCGGGCCAACGAGTTCTTACAAGAATCGGTCACCGTACAAAATCCCAACGGTTCATTTACGAGCTACTGGAGAACGATTTTTAGCGCGGTCAAATACCGGACTTCGCGCGACGAAGCGGGCGCCCGGTGGCGTTATTACCGGCTGGACGGCAGTAACGGCTACCGGTGGCATGTCGGTGCCGAACTACGGTACGGCGATTTTGAAAATCGTTACGTGCTGCCCGCATCTTCATTGGCCGCGTCGCGTGCCGGCGCCGAACTATCGGCCGGTATGCCGCTCGTTCGCGGCGCGGCGCACCAGCTCCGAGCAAGTATAGCAGCCGCCTATGCCGCAGTTCCCAGCCGTTCGCTCACGGTCAACACCGCAGGGAAGTCCGATTTGCAAACCGGGGTTATCGACCCGGAGTATGCCTATTTCGGCCGAGCACTGACCATTTGCGGCATAACGGTAGACTATGATTTCGCACTGCGGAAGACGAGCGGATTGAGGGGATTTGTGGCCGGGGCTTTCCGACTCATCCATGCCGGCGGAGCGGGCAACCGTTGTTTCGCAGGGCTGTCGCTCGGCATTCTGACGGGATACGGACGGTATCCGGAGGCCCGATAAAAATTAGAATCGAATATTGAAATTGAAAACACGAACATGAAAAAGTTTTTTAGTTACGCAATTTTACTGTTTTTGGCAGCCATGTACATGGCCGGTTGCGGTTCGGGATCGAATACGAAAACAGCCGAAGCCGTACCTATGACGGTAGACAGCCTGCTTGCCGTAGCCGGCGACAGGATAGGCGATAGCGTAGTCGTCGAAGGATTCTGCAAAACGATCTGTAAAAAATGCGGTCGCAAGTTGTTCCTGACCGGGGACGATTCGACGAAAACACTACGCATCGAGTCCGGGGAATCGATCGGTATGTTCGATGCCGGGGCGGTACATGCGATCGTTCGCGTCGAAGGCCGCATCATGGAGCAGCGCATCGACGAGGATTACCTACAGCAGTGGGCCGACCAGGCCGCTGAACGGTGCGAGAGCGCCGCTGCCGCCGAGCAAGAAACAGCCCAGGCCGATTTCGGTCGGTTACAAACGCGGCTCGACAAATACCGCGCGCGCATAGCCGAACGTAACAAGAAAGAGGGTAAAAACTACCTTTCCGTTTATTATATCGAAGCGGATGGGTACGAAATTCAGTAATTATGCCCGAACGCAAAATCATGTCCCACATCCGGCGCTGGAGCCGTGCGGTGCACCGCGACTTGTCATTCTTTTTCGGGGGGATCGTGCTGATCTACGCGATATCGGGATTTACGCTCAACCATAAACACGACTTCAACGCCGAATACGCGATCCGCCAACACCGCTTCCGTACCGAAGGAACGTTCCCGAAAAGCGAACACGACTACACGAAGAATTACGTGTTGTCGATGCTCGAGCCGCTGGGCGAGGCCACAGCATACACGAAGCACTATTTTCCGGATTCAACCCATATGAAAGCGTTTATCCGAGGCGGGTCGTCGCTGGTGGTCGACATGCGTACCGGCGAGGCCGTCTACGAATCGGTTAAAAAGCGTCCGCTGTTGAGCGTTATGAACCGTCTGCATTACAATCCGGGCCGCTGGTGGACCGTGTTTTCCGACGTGTTCGCCGGATCGCTCGTACTGATTACGCTAACGGGCCTCGTGATGGTGCATGGCGGCAAGGGCCTTTGGGGCCGGGGAGGAATCGAGCTGGTGGCAGGCATTCTGTTTCCGCTTTTGTTTATCGTTTTTTCATAGGTTTAGAGTGACGAGCATTCATTCGATAGGCGCCGATCCCCCATCGGAAATACGGTGTTTTCCGGCTCGAAACTTCCGGCCGATCCCGATACCAAATACAGGAAACGGGCTCTTCCAGAAATTACGTTCGATCCGCGGGGTGAGACGACCGTCAAACCCGTTGGGTGCATCATCGCCCGGATCGACGTCGTTATGCTGGACGCTCCCGTGGTACTGGGCAGGATGTACGTCAACCTGATCCCCGTACTCCCCATTCCTTGACCGCGAATCGCTGCGTCGAGACAATAGCGTTTTCAATCGAGGAATCGCAAAATGAACCGCAAACATGACGTATCTTCGCAAACTCGAAAGAACATGCTATCGAAGGGAACGGACTCTCGGTCCGCCTGTTCGCAGGAATACCGGTGACGAATCATCCGTCTGCATCTCCGCCGTTTGCCGCGCCGGGCGGATTGATCCGTTTCCGTCTGCATCGTCCGAACTATACGTCGCCGTTTTCGTCTTGCGGACACAGCAAACAGGCCATTTGCGACAGGACGTTGCGTTTCCATTCCCGTATGAAGACGGAGAACTGCTCTTTGTCTTCGAGCAGCAGCGTCGTCACCAGATTTTTCATCAGGAACGGGAAGGTCAGTTGCGAATAGAGCGTCAGAAAAACGATCCGGGACGGGACGGGACGGAGGATTCCTTCCCGCATCGCCGTTTTGAGCGCATTCTGGATATCGAGGATATACTTGTCGATCTTCAGTTCCCGGGCTGCTTCTATAAGATGATTCACGTCGCGTTGAATCTCCCCTATCATGAAATACGGCAGATCGGGATTGTTCAGAAACAGAGCGACGTATTCGTCGATAATTCGGTCGAGCCGTTCCATAAAAGGAATATCGCGTATCAGAATATCATGGATGCGCGGAATCACTTCCTGTAGGATGTCGCCGTAGATCGCCCGGAAGAGCCGCTCCTTGGTCCGGAAGTAGTAATGCAACGCCGGACGCGTAATGCCTACCGCCGCCGCGATGTCGCTCATGCTGGTATTGACGTACCCTTTTTCGATGAAAAGCCGGTGGGCGCACGCAATGACGTTCTGTTCGATATTTCCCGCAGGTTTCATAGCAAAGTTAGTTTTCAAGGTTATTGACAAAAAGTAAAAGCCGGTTCATAATATTCACGTCGCTAACGCTTCCGTCGAAGTCGAGCGACAGCAGGTTCATCTGCGGGTAAAGCCCGCGTATGCGTTTCTCCACGCCCTTCGAGACGATGTGATTGGCGATGCAGCCGAACGGTTGCAGGCTGACGACGTTCCGAACGCCGTGCCGGGCGAACATCGCCACCTCGCCGGGCAGCAGCCACCCCTCGCCGAACTGCGCGTTCAGCGATATGACCTCGGAAGCCGCTTCGGCACTCTCATACACGTTGCCGATCGGTTGAAAGTAGGGAAATTTCGAAGCGATGCCGTTGAAACGACCGATGAGCCGTTGCATACGCCCGGCTCCTTGCCGAAGCAGCCAGCCGGGAATCCGCGAGGAATCCAGTCCCGAACGATTTCGGATTTCGCGGTTGACGAACCCCTGCATGAAAAAATCGGTCAATATGGGCGATACCGCTTCGATCCGACGATCGGTCAGCCAATCGATCAATCCTTTTTGGGCGAAAGGATTGAATTTTAGGAATATCTCACCCACGATACCGACCTTCGGCCGTTCGATGGGACGGCATTTGCGGGAAAACGCTTCAACGGCGAAGCCCAGCGTTTCGGCAAAGGCATCCAGAATATTGCTTTCGGATTCGGATTCCAGAATCATTTTCGCGTCTTCCAGATACCAGTCGCGCAGCGAGGCCGCTTCGCCGGGCTCGGTTTCGCGCACGGCCGTAGCGTAATAGAGGCGCGCCAGGCAATCGGTGAACAGAACGGCTCCGATGGCACCGCGAAACACGCGCAGCCACGGAATACGGAACCCCGGCTGGGTCGTTTGCAGACCGCTGCCCGGCGATACGGATATAACCGGCACGTCGGCGAAACCGGCATTGACGAGCCCTTTGCGGATCAGGGCGATGTAGTTGCTGGCGCGGCATTGTCCGCCGGTCTGGGTGATGGCCACGGCCGTTTCGGTCGGGTCGTGCCGGCCCGACTGGAGCGCGTTCACGATGTCGCCCACGATCAGCGTCGCCGGATAACAGATTTCGTTGTTGGCATACCGCAATCCCGATTCTACCGAGGCTTGCGTACTCATGGGCAGGTTCTCGGCTTCGTATCCGGCACGTTTCAGCAGCGCCGGAATAAGCGGCGAAATAAACGGCGTAAAGAACGGAACGAGGATTTTCCGCTTGCGGTCCCGCTCGCCGAAATCGGGCGTCGTCACGAACGGCCGCGGCGCGGCCTGCGAAGCGTGCCCGAGTTTCAGGCTCTCGATCAGCGAGCGGATACGCAACTTCAGCGACCCGGTATTGCTCACGTCGTCGATTTTCAGCAGCGTGAGGCTTTTCCCGTGCCGTCCCAACAGGTCGCGCACTTCGTCGGTCAGCAGAGCGTCCGGGCCGCAGCCGAAAGAGGTCAGTTCGACGAACTGCACGTTCCGATCCTGCCGGCTCGCCCATGCGGCAGCCCGGAGAATGCGGTTGGCGTAGGCCCATTGCGCCACATAATGAGTGTCGGCGGTCGAAATATTTTCGCCGCGCACGATATCGTCCGTAATGACGTCGACGCCCATCCCCGCGACCATCTCCGCGATTTTATGCTGGATGAGCGGATCGGCATGGTAGGGCCGGCCGGCTACGAGAAGCGTCAGCCGGCCCGCATCGCGGCTGCGGCGCAGAATCCCGCCGTTAAGCTCCCTAAGCTGCCGAGCAAAAGCGCGCTGTTCGTCGAGCGCCCGCCGGAAAGCCGTCCGGATCTTCCGGCGCGCTACGCCCAGCGAAACGAGATAGTCGGAGCACTGGCGGTAGAGTCGCTTTTCGTTACGGAACGAAACGGTCGGCGAGTCGAGCGGGATCGAAAGATTGTCGACGCTCCGCACGACATCCGAATACCCGGCCACGATCGGACAACTGTAACTGTTGATCTCTTTGCCGTCCGGTTGTTCGTATACGACATAAGGCATCAGAATGCGGTCTACGCCCTTTTCGACGAGATCGCTGATATGGGCATGGACGAGTTTGGCCGGAAAACAGATGTTGTCGGACATCACGCGGCGCACGTTATGTTCGTAGGTTCGCATGTTCGAAGGGTCGGACAGCACGACGGAAATACCGCAGTCGCTGAGCAACGTATGCCAGAAAGGATACTCCTCGTAGGTATTCAGGCAACGGGGAATGCCGACGACCGGACACCCTTCCCGGAAACCGGAGCGGTCGAAAAGCAGGCGCAATTTCTCGGCATAAGCGTTTTCGCCCTGCACGTCGCAGGAACCTTTATTGGAAAAATGACGCTCGCACTTGTTTCCCGAATAGTAGGTGTTGCCGCCTGAGAAACGATAGCGCGTCACCATGCATCGGTTCTCGCAGCCGCGGCATTGCAGCATGTCCGAAGTGCAGGAAGCCGTTTCGAGCAGTTGTCCGAGGGACACGCCGGACGACCGAAGCCTTCCGGCATAGAGCGCGCAGCCGAAAGCGCCCATCATCTCCGGACGGTCGCTGCGGAAAACCTCGCGCCCGGTCAGCCGTTCGAAAGCCCGCACCACGGCGTCGTTGCGCATCGTGCCGCCCTGCACGACGATCCGGCCGCCCATCTCGTCGGCCGAACGGAGCTTCAGCACTTTGTAAAGGCAGTTCTTTACGACCGAGTAAGAAAGCCCGGCGGCGATATCGGCCATCGAAGCTCCCTCGCGCAGCATCTGCTTCACGCGGGAGTTCATAAAAACGGTGCAGCGCGTCCCCAGGTCGCAGGGATGGGAGGCGGTGCACGCCTGCGCCGCGAACTCCCCGACCCCGGAGCCGAGGCTCCTGGCGAAGGTTTCGATGAACGAACCGCAGCCCGACGAACAAGCTTCGTTGATCTCCATGCGCGTTACGGCGCCGTGCTCGACGAAAATGGCCTTCATGTCTTGTCCACCGATGTCGAGGATAAACGACACGTCGGGCGTTATCTCTTTGGCGGCAAGGTAATGCGCGATGGTCTCGATGACGCCCGCGTCGAGTCCGAAGGCCGCTTTGATGAGATCCTCGCCGTAGCCCGTTACGCAACTGCCCTCCACGACCGGATCGGCGCCCGCCGTCCGGCAGGCAGCGAGCAACTCGCGCAATCCCTGCCCGACCGCAGCGATCGGGTTGCCGTTGTTGGGCGCATAGTGGGTGAAAAGCAGTTGCTGCCGGTCGTCGAACGCCGCGATCTTCGTCGTCGTGGAACCGGAGTCGATGCCGAGCGTTATCCCGACCCGGCCCGACGGAATCGGCACGGAGCGGAAAGTCCCGGTGTTCCGCTGCCGCCGCCAAGCGGTATGCGCTTCTTCATTTTCGAAGATGGCGGGAAGCGCCTTGTACGTGCGGTCGCCCCGCGTCGTATTCGCGGCGATGACAGCGAGCCATTCGTCCGTCGTGCGAAGCGAAGCATCGGTTCCGGAGAGCGCCGTACCCCATGCCGGCAACAGTTGGGCATCGGCGGGGCAGATCGTTTGCATTCCGTCCAGATGCAGGTACTCCGCAAACGCCTTACGCAACGACGGGAGGAATGCCAGCGGCCCGCCGCAAAAAAGTACCGGAGCCTCGATGTCGCAGCCATGCGACAGCGTTACGACGGTCTGCACCGCCACGGCGTGGAAAATCGAAGCGGCGATCTCCTCCCGGCTCACGTTTTTGGCCAACAGGTTCTGGATGTCCGTTTTGGCGAAAACGCCGCACCGCGAGGCAATCGGATGAATGCGGACGGCCCGCTGCGCCAGACGGTCGAGTCCGGCGGGCGTCGTGTCGAGCAGGAGCGCCATCTGGTCGATAAAGGCCCCCGTACCGCCGGCGCAATTGCTGTTCATGCGCATGTCCGGCGTTTCGCCTTTCAGGAAAACGACTTTGGCGTCCTCGCCGCCGATGTCGATGAGGGTCGTCGCCTGCGGATGGTAACGCCGGACATAGGCCGTCGAAGCCACGACCTCCTGAACGAAAGGGATCTGCGTGCGCTCCGCGATGCCCAGCCCGACCGAACCGGTAATCGTCAAACTGAACAATTCGTCCCCGAACCGCTCGCCCAGCTCCGAAAAGACGACGGAAAGAGTTTCCCGAATACGGGCATTGTGACGAACATAGGTCGAAAAACAAATGTTGTCGTGGTCGTCCAATACGACGACCTTGAGCGTCGTGGAACCCACATCAAGACCTATTCTATTGTGTTTCATAACAAAACAATATTTCACCAACACTGTCTGACTATAATGTCAGACACAAATGTAAACAAAAATTCCGACATGGTTAATCGGGATGAAAATTATTTGCAATTTTTTTCAACGTCCGGTTGTCCGATCGGTCATTCCTAAAATTTATACCAACGGAAGACCAATACAAAAAAGATACCCGCCGCAAATGCAGCGGGTATCCCCCGTTTTCAGGCAATGCCAGAAACCTCCTTCGGTAAAACTCTAAAATTCGATTCTTTTGGCCTGCCCGATGTGTTCGAGATTGACCGATGCGTACGGATCGCCGGCGGCTTCGGCTTTCCGGAGAAATTTTTCGGCCGTGTCGTAATCCCCTTTCATCATGTAGCATACGCCTATGTAGTTGAATGCCGCAGGATTCTCCTGCTGACCTTCCAGTTCTTTCAAAGCGGCTTCGTAGTCTCCTTCGACCATGTGCCGCATAGCCCTGTTGATCCGCGTAACCCCGATGTTTTCAGGACTGTCCGGGTCAATCCACGTGGTGCGGCCGTGCTCGTCCGTAACCGCCGTAGCGACGGAAGCCGTCCGGTCGATGTCGTAGTAGACCTGCAAATATCCGGCATTCCGCAGGGCAGGATAAAAATTCTTCAGCATGTAGGCATACGGCTTTCCGTCGGCAAGCTGTTTCAATTTGGTCTTGCGCTCTTCCTGCTCGATGGTGTAGGCATCGATGATGTCGAGCACCTCCTGCCGGTACTCCATATCCGACTCGGCGACCATTTTACGCAAACCGTCCCAATCCTCGCGCCCGTTGTAAAGTTCGAACAGGCTCTCGTCGCGCGGCATGTCGAGGTTCTTCAGCAGGTAATCCCGGAACGACTCCGCACGCCTTTGCGCGAGCGCCGTGTTGCCGGCCAGCGTACCTTCCGGCGAAGCGTATCCGGCTATCATGATCCGTTTGAGCGACGCATTCGGATCTTCGTGGATAAGCTGGAACGCTTTCCCCACTGCGCCGAGCAACTCCTTGTTGCCGGGAATATCCATATCGATTACGTGCGACCCTACGGTAAACCGGATTACGGCCGTCCCTTTGTCGCGTTCGTTGAACAGGATGTCGTAACGGTTGGGATAATCCTCGACAGGATGCAGAAACGGATTCTCCAGGGAATATTTTTCGAGTTCGGTGAGCCGGTATTCGAGCGGCTCGCTGTTGTAAGCCGGCACGATCTCGTAATAGAGCAGCTTGTCCGCGGCGAGCGTCCGGGCCGGTTTCGTATCTTCGGAGCAACACCCGACCACGGTTTCGCCGAGCGACAGCGACACCGTATTCATCCAGGATTGATACGGAACGAGCGCTTTATAGCCGACCTTCGCAGGAGTATCCTTTCTTTTTAAGACATAGCCTTTGCCGCCGGTCGCTCTATTGCGGGTATCGTACAGGCTGCGCCGGTTGCCGGTTACGACGATCTGCTCGAGCGCCAGCCTGTCGGCCCCGTTGTAGAGCACGGGCGTCATCACGACCCGATAGTTCGGACGCAACTTTTCGATATTCACATCGAACGACACCTCCACCTCTTCGTTTACCTTACGCACCTTTGTATTCTCTACGGTCCATGTTCCCGGCGCCGCAGCCCAAAGGTCGGCTGCGAAAAACAGGGACAAGATTATAATTAGCGATCTTTTCATCAGACGTTCGGATTATATCAGTTAATTATGAATATCAGGTTAACGCCCAACTTGGTCGGGCCGAAATAGTTTTTGGTTCCGGATTCGAGCCGGGGACTACAGTCGCGGCACCCGTACTTGTCGTAGTCGAAACGGACGTATCCGACGCCGACGGTGGCCTCGATGCTCCACTTCCGCGCGAGCATCCACTGGTAACCGTAACTGAATCCGCCTCCGACGTACCAGCCGTCGTAACGGTGTTCCTTACCGTCCCGGGCCAGGCCGAACGGCAGTTTCACCTTCGAAATATTGTACTCTCCGCCGAGCAGGTGTACGCCGAAAAAGTGCCCGTTGAAACGTTCGCACAACCAGTAACGGAACTCGGGCTGCACCAGCCAGTGCTTGAACATTTTGCCGTCGTTCTTCTCGAACGGATTGTAATTACCCGATATATCGAGGGTCGTCGCCCGTCCCAGCCCCAGCTCGACGCCGAGGTTCGGCGTCGCCAGTACGTCGTAAACGACATTGTTCTTCACAGCGACTTTCTGAGCGCCGGTCGAAGCCGTCATCGCGGCAAAGGCGAGCAGAAGAATAACTTTTTTCATCATGACTTTTCTTTCGTTTATGGACCGGCCGCCCCCGCGGGCGGCCGGCTTTGTGAATACTGATAAACAGAGGTTGCGTTCGTCGTTACTCTGCGCGCAGCGTAATCGTGCTGGACGGTTCCCGCATGATCCTCTTCAACGTACGCGTAGCCCTGCGGTCGCTGCTTTCATGGATCTCGAACAGCATCAGGTGATCGAGACGCGTCCCGGGAATCATATACCACTGGCGCCATCCGTGTGCGAGCCCGCTGCCGATCTCTTCCGCTTCGATCTTACCCGTCTTGCCCTGGTTATTCGGATCGTGGTTGTCGTGCCTCAGCGCGAAAGCGCTCACCACGTACAATTCCTTGCCGTTACCCAGGTTCGTCGCATGGTTCGCCCGCTTGAATTGCCTGCGCAGGAACTCCGTGCTTACCAGGTAATACTCATAGGTCAACGTAGTGTACACGTTCGGATCGTCATGGTACAACTGTACCGTACGGGTCGTCGTAGCCTCTTCGAGATCGATCGCGGTCACCTTGAAGCTCACCGTCTGCAATCCCGGTTTGGCCGGAGTGTAATAGTAGTATCCGCCGCCGTCGTCGCTGAACCCGGTCATGTCCGACGGAGCCAGGCTCGGCGTGTAAAACAACACGAGATCCTGCCGCGCGAACGCGTCTTCGGACATATAGAAGGTTATCAGCGCCTCCTGACCGATGCCGTATCCCACGCAGTTTTGCAGATAAGCGGAATGGTGTCCGTTGATCGATACGAGCGTCAGCGCAGGCCCGACATACGCGGTTTTGAAGATCGGGTTCTCGATAGTCACCAATTCGCCGCCATGATCCCTCGAATTCTGGAAATCGACGGTCTGCTGTCCCGCTCCGGTCGCCATATAAATATAGCTGATGCTGCCGTCCGGGTTCGATTCGATCTGCAGGCTGTTCCGGCTCGCATTGGTCGGCTCCAAATTCCGGGCCGTAATTACGCATCGCAGCGGGAAATAGGCGGCCGGAATATCATCGGAGATGTCGAACGTAAGCGTTTTCGAATCGCCTCTGCTGACGCCGGAAGGCATCCCCACCGGGTCGAACGTAAACTTCTCGCATGAAATGACGGTCACGATCCTCGACAGGGCGCCGGCGGAAATACGGATTTCCGCCTTTTTGAAACCGTCGTCGACGACCCGGACGTCGGCGTACACCTTACCCGAACCCCGGTCGACGTACAGGTTGCTCAGTATCCCTTCCTCGTCGGACAGCACCAGCGGGTTGCGGATATCGCCGTTGGTCACGACGTTGCTCTTCTCATACTTGACGTCGAGTTCGAGCCGCTGCGTCGCGGAACCGTCCCCCGGATTGGTAAGGATATTGACGATCGGATTGACCGTCAGCCGGTCGGAACCGTCCGATATCTCGGGAGATTCTTTGATGATCTCCGCGTAAATGTTGTTGATCGGCGGCGCGTCGATCGCGCTTTCAACGCTTCCGGAACCGATATTTCCCGGGATATAGTCCATGATCCTTATCCTGAAATGGGTATTGCGAACGATCGGATAAAGATTGAGTTCGCTGTCGATCAACTCGATTTTGTAATACTTTTTATAATCGCCGCCGGCGTGAAGTATCACGAAAGTCTCGTCATTGTAGCCGTTGTCGCTCTCGAACATGTATTTAGGCTCGAGATCCAGCGTCGTCGGTTTATCGGCGCACATGCCCGCATCGGCCGGAACGGTGGCCCGGTCGGCCGACCACTCGAACGGTTCCGCAATGCCCGGACTGAACGGAGCGATCGTTCCGCGGGTCGCATAGTTATAAAGCGCGAACCCTTCGACGGTAAACTGCTCGCGTTGCCCCTGGGCCATCAGATCCAGCAGATTCTGGTCGATCTCTACGGTCACCTTGGCTTGGTTGCGCAGCAGCCTCACCTGCGGGGGAGCATTGAAATTATCGACGGTCTTGCGGTCCCACAGCACCCAGGTATCCGATTCGAGATCCGGCACGAGGGTTCTCTCGTCTTTGCCGAGCGAGCCCCGCTCGTCGAACGCGCTCCAGTCGTAATTGGCTATGAAATGCACGATACGCGTACTGCCCGACACCTTCGCCTTGAACGTACCGCCCTGCAGGTCGGATGCGACCGAGCGGCCGAGGAACCGGCCGTCGGCATCGAATTGCAGTAGACTGATATCGTTTACCGTACTCTCGGCCGATTTGGTACGAACGACCGTATAATCGGGAACCGAATAAGAAAATTCCAGATCGGCCTCCCCGCTTACCGGCATGGAAACCGGTTCCGTTTCGGACTTCATGCAGGAAGCGAGAACCGCGATCAGCAAAAACGGCAGCGACAATTTATAAAATCTTGTTTTCATCACTTTACCTTAATTATTTCATTTGTCGTTAAAAAGGCTACAACGGACGGTCTATATCCCTTACGCATCGCACTTCCGCACTGCTGGCACTCTCCCCGTCGGTACCCCCGGACGGATTGAGGATACGGAACGCCGCATTGCTCGCCGGATCGGCCGTCCAGTAGCGGTGTCTGTCGGTAATGTCCTTGATTTCGCATTTGCTCACATTTTGCAGGACATCGAGCAACAGCATCTCGGCATAGGTCGGCATGCGCCAGTTTTTATAGGTCACTCCGTCCGTATCGGTCTCGGAGTAGTTCTTGCACCGGCTCACGGCGGCCCAGAAATCGACCCGATCGGTCGAAGACGACACTCTCGACGCGAACATGAAGTTCGGAGAGATCATCCACCGGTTACTCGCGGAAGGATCGGTATAACCGTTCTTATCCAGAGCGGGATAGCCTACCTGGCAATAACCGTACGCCATTTCCTGGCGGCCGTCGTTCACCGGATTGTAAGGATGGGGACCGGTATACAGTTTTCCGGTCAGCTCCTGGTAATACCCGCGGATGTGGGCGTCTCCCCAACTGCCCCTGGTCGGAACGTCGGGCATCGGAATCGTTCGCAGGTCGGCCTGTTTGATATTGACCGTATACATGTTTCGGTTTTTGTTCCCGTCCACGTCCTGCGACAAGATATGGCCGATCCAGATCGGCGGATACTGCGTAACCCGGACGCTCTGGACGATGTGGTCGCCGTTCTCCACGTCGAACGTAATCACCCTCGGAACGAAATTGTCCGGAATCGGGCTGTAAATCGTAATCGCCCCGTTGTGCACGAACGGATCGCGCGTAACGCTCACCCCCGTCGAGGAAACCTCGGCGCCTTCGACGAAAACTTTCAGGTTCCGCACCTCCACATTGTCCGAAGAGGATTGGAATCCCGTAACATAGGTATCTATGTTGTTCATCACGATGTCCTGCTCGTCGATGTAGAGGTACATGATGTTTTTGATCCACACTTCGATGTTATTGGTCGTCCAGTCCACCACCTGATAATCAACGTTTTCCAACAGGACGGCTTCCGGAGCGCTGGCTCCCCCGTCGCCGTCGATATGCGCCTTAATATTGTAAATGTAGTTGCGGCGGAGTTTGTAAAGGTGAGCCGGGTCGCCCCCGTCGGCCGAAAGGCGGTAGTTCACGGGAATCTTGTAATAGCTGCTTTCCGTCGCGGACGCCTTCTTTATAGGCACGTTCAGGTAGATGAAAGTCTCATCGGCCACCGCGGCGTTCCAGTCGTTGGCATACGAATAAAGGATGATCTGGTTCGGCTCGCCCGACACCAGGTCGGCGCCCGTATAGGATGCGGTAGTCGCCAGCGCGGGCGTATGAACGTCCCCGGTTTCCAGCACCCTGGCGTCGGACGCGTAGTTGACCAGTTTTTTGGTCACCTGTCCCGCCGGCTGGTAATCGGCGCCGTAACTGAGGTTCACCCGGATCTTGGCAACGCCCCTTTTGAGCGACACGTCGATGTTCTTATTGGCTTTCGTACCGTCGTTGAGTACCGTCGCGATCGACTTACCGTCCATCAGCAGATCGGTCTGCACCGCATCGGGATTCAGAGCCTGAGCAACGACCGCCGCTTTCAGCTCCGCGAGGGACATCGCCCCTGCGGCGGCCGTACCCGCATTCGCCACGACATAAACCGAATACCCGGTATTTTCCGCGAATGCGCTCCGGTTCTTCGAAATGCCGTACCGGGTCATTCCGTCGACCGGCACGATGCGTTGGTAATGGGCGCAGGCGTCTTCTCCCTCTTTGTAGATAAATACGTCGAGGGTCGAAATCTTATTTTCGTTCAGCGCCTTCTCTCCGTCTTCGGTCGCCTTCGTCCCCCCCTCTACCGGCAGCAAGACCTGAAGCGTCAGGTTATTGCCGTCCGGGGCGGAGCCGTCCGGATCTTTCTGGCACGATGCGGCGAAGAGCAGGACGGCCAGCGAAAAGATCGATCGTATGATATGCTTTGAAATCATGACTCTATTATTGTATTTGTTTGATCAGAATGTCGGTTTCGGTTCCCGGGTATTTCCGGCCTTCGGCAAAGCTGCCTCCCGCGTTATCGGGATTGATCTTCGCTTTTTTACCGTCGATCGAGATATAGAACTGCGTCTCGCGTTCGACGTTCGGGGTAAAACTCTTGGCCGGCACGATCCGTACCGAGTAGGAATCGGCCCGGGTTATCCCCTGCGAAACGTAGCCGCCTTCGGACAGCAGCTTGAAATCGTGCCCGTTGGTCAGGTTGGCCGCCCATACCGCTCCGTCGGGAGCCGTGAGCTTAAAATCGTAGGTAGCCGGGGCGGACTGCGAAACCTGTCCGTAATTCGCTCCGTAATCCACTCCCGAAAAGGCGAACGCGAGTTCGTCGTAAGTAATCGAAGAAAGCTCCGTGTCCCATTTCAGGACGTCCACGCGCAGGAACAACAGGTCGTTCGGCGCTCCGACAACCGCTTTGACCCGGTAAATCCGGTTGCGTTCCAAGTCGTAAAATCCCGCGGTATTCTTCAGATCGCCGCGATAAGTTACCGGGGCCCCGTTGACTTTCACATTCACCAACAGGTACGGGGTAGACGCGTCGTCCGGCGCGGCTCCCGACGGATCTTCTTCGCCGGAAATATTCTGATAACTGTAAAACGACTTTTCGGCGTCGGACGGTTTCAGCGCCGCATAGTCCGCATCGTCCGGAACCACGTCGAGGTATCCCGCCGTAGCGGGCGTATAGGTCTCCGTCCGGCGAATATCGCCTCCCGGCATCGCCTTGCTCTGATACTGAACGTTGCTGCGAACGACCTGGTTACGGAATTCGATCGAGGTCAGTTCCACGAGGTCGTCCGTCAATTCCGCCGACTTGAAAACATGCATGTCGACGCGTCCGACGAGTCTCTCCATTTCGACCGAAGCGTTGACGGCAGTTCCCGACATCGTCGTCGCCGTTTTGCCGATCATTGCGATGTCATCCGCCGAGAAAGACGAGGAAACTATTTCCAGCGCATCGAGCGTCGATTTGGGCGTATTCTCGTCGATGGTCACCGCCTGTCCGTTCGCCGTAAAGTTTTTTCCGGCATAGTTGGCGACGGCATAGATCGCTTTCTTGTCTTTGGTCACCCGGACCGACCGGACATAGCTGTTCGCAGCCGATTCCGGCGTAAAATCCGTTACCAACTCGGAAAATTCCAGATCGCCGTTGTCATGGTTGAATATGTACACGGCCAGACTGGTAAATTCGTCTTCGCCGGTGAGGGCGAGATCGCCGTTTCCGTTGCGGGTAAGAAGGGACAATGCCAGGCTGGCGTCCATTCCCGCCGGATCGTCCCCGGCGGTCTTGCTGCACGACAGCATCTGCACGGAGACGGCGAACAACAGAATGATTCTGGCTATCTTATACTTTTGCATGGATTCCTATTTTTGTATCGGATCGATGTCCTCTTCCTCCCAGGGAGCGACTTCTACCGAAGTATTGTTAAACCGGAAGCGTATGGCTATTTCCGCCTCGTCCTTGTCTTCGACGGAGATAGCGTGCTCGTTCATAAAATCCGCCAGTTCGACGGTTTTATAGCAAATCTCGCCGCCGCTGTTCGACAGTTTTAGCCGTATGTCGTTATCGTTCAAAAAACGAAAGGCGTTTACGCGTGCAACGTAGTCCCCCGTTTCCGCATCGTATGCGAGCTGAGCGCGGTAAACGCTTTTCAGAGCCGAGGCGCTCGCTCCGTCGAAACCCATCTGCGGATGCAGGTTCACGATATCCACCTCGATCGGCGCCGTTGCGCGGGTGGCGGGCGCCGCCGCCCCCGTAACATGCACGTGCAGCGGAATGTGTGCCTGATCGAACAGCAATTCTTCGTCCCTGAACTGACTTTGCACGACCGTTATCTTTTTGGTCGCGAAGTACACCCGGTCGTTTTCATGGTGTATAATGGGATCTCCCGCATAGTACGCGGCCGATCCCAGCACGGCCTTCGACAGTTGCTCGGCATCGTGTATTTCCGTCCCGTCGGTCAGGTTCGTCCATGCCACCAGGGAGTAATTTCCATCGGGCAGATTCAGGTTCACACCCTTGTGTGCCTGTAAGTCGGCGCCGCTTTTGGTGCGCCTCGCGACCAGGTTTCCGTCGCTGTCGTAGACGAACAGGGTCACGTTGTCCGATTTTTCGAGGAAGCGGCATTGTCCCGGAACGTCGCCGTAATAGTAAAACGATATCCGCGTACGCTCGCAGTCCAATCCGGAGCCGTCGTCACGGATACACCCCGATAGTGCAAAAACCCAAAACAGGACAATTATGTAATTGTATCCTTTCATTTCACTCGGTCGATTAGCTGTATCTTTTTCGTAAAAAGGGGGGAGGCCCGTCCTCCCCCCGCATTCAATTAAAGGATTACTACAACTGCTGGAACTCGGGATCGATGTTCTCTTCCTGCCAGTCGGCGATAGTAATGGTAAGGGTGATGTTATACGCGACCGGATTGAGATCGGTGTGCATGAACTGAGGTTTGATCTCGATGTTCACATTGTAGATCTTACCCGCTTCGAACGTTACGTTCCCCGAGGCGGTCGTATAATTCACCACGTTGGCAAACTTGGACAGCGGCAGCAATCTCGGATTGTAGGCGTCTTCGTCGTCGCTCGTAATGTCGGTAGCCGATACATTGGCCAGGCTGAAGTGCAGATACGGAGTCTGTCCGGGGAAGAAGTTGAACGCGAAACACTTCTTGGCGTCGGGATCGGTCGGATCGTTGAATTCGTCCAGGTCGTAAGCCGCATACGCGCCGGAGCTCCACTGGTTATAGCTTGCATAGGTCGCTTCGTCCGTTTGGGCGGCGTCCGAGCCGAAAAGCCATTTACCCTCGGTCGCTCTTTCGAAAGCGGTCGTATTGGTCATCAGCGACGCAGCCACGGCTGCTCCGTTGTATTGCTTGTAGAAGTTGTTGAAGTAAACTCCCAGCAGATCGCCGGTCAGACCTTCCCACTCTACGAGAGCCGATTTTCCGTTGGAAGTGTTGGTCACCGTTTCGCTTCCGCTCTCGACGAAGGATACCTTTTTAACCTGGATACGGGCCATCACCGATTTGATCGTAACGGTGCCGGTAAACGTATACACGTTCTCGTCGTTCACATTCTCTACGTTCACGTCGAATGCCGACAGCGCCCCTGTCCCGGCAAAAAGCACTTTGGAACCTTGTTGCTGGCTGTAAGCGGCCGCAACGGTCACTTTGTCGCCCACCCCGCCGGTAACGTAAGTTTCCGATCCTTTTTTATAATTGCCGTAAACGGCCAGGTCGGAGGCTTCGGTTCCCACATTCGGAATGAGGAGTCCCACATCGGTCAGCTTGTCCCAATCCGAATCGGCTGTCAGGTCTTTGTCGACCTCTACTTTTTTCAAAATCGTACCCGCCGAGTTCGTTACGAAAATGGCGATGTTGTCTACGTCGGCCGTCTTCGAAAGCGGATCCACCGGGCCGGCCGCTTTCGTCTGGACGCCGCCCATGGAGATTACGACGTGCTTCTCTCCGGCGGGAGCGGACGGGCCGCCCGGGTCGGTGTCTTTGGAACACGAGGCAAGTATGCCTAAACTCAAAAACGCTGCAAAAAAATAATTGAATGTTTTCATGATAAAAAGTAAATTAATTAGAGTTTCACACAATCGGTTATTTCGGTCGAAAATCAAACATCGCAATCACGGTCGTCGAATCGGCAGTTCCGACATATGTCCGGATGTTTCAAGTTCGGTTTCATGTCCGATCAATTTTTCATACACTCATAATACAACCATTCGGGGGCAATATATAGATACGTTTACGCCTTTTTATCAACCAATTACGCAACAAAACCGATTCTCAAACTCCGATTCCGAAACAATTTTCCGAGACCGTTTTCGCCGTTTCGAAATGCGAAAACGACAAGGCCGCGATCTACCGTTTATCATGTCCGCCGAAACGCATATCGCAACTCCCGTCCGGCAGAACGGTCGGACGGGAACGGCTCGGATACGCAGAAAAAGAAACCGGAATACAGCGGGATCGCAACCCCGCCGTTTTACGGCCGGACGCGGGGAAGCATGACCGCACGAATTTCAAAATGTTAATTATTATTACCATATTTGCGGAATAAATATAAAATCACCTATCGCAGGAATGAATAAAGATTTAACCTGGAACGCCTCTGATAATAAAGATCGGGAATCGACCGAACGAACATCCCGCGAAAACGGGCCCGTTACGGTGGAACTGCTCGAAGCGCTCCGCGACGGGGATCACGAGGCCTACAAGACCGTATACCTGCATTACCGGGGCCCGATCGAGAACTTTCTATATAAATTGTTGCGCTCCCGCGAAGAAGCCGAGGAAATCGCGCAGCACGTATTTATGACCCTGTGGGAGAGGCGGGCCGAGTTGGACCCTTCCAAAAATATCCGTACCCTACTCTATACGATCGCACGGAATGCGGTGGTCAATTTGTTCAAACGCCAGCGGGTTTTCGAGAAATACCAGAAAATGCAGGACCCCGGCGAACAGGATCTTCTGACAGGCGAAGACCTGTTGATCGCGCAGGAAAAAGAACTACTCATAGAGCTGGCCGTCAAGAACATGCCTCCGATGCGCCGGAAAATATTCGAAATGAGCCGGCAGCAGAACCTCTCGCACGAAGAGATCGCGCAGCACCTTGATACGTCCAAACACAATGTCGCGAACCACCTGTCGCAAGCCCTGAAAAAAATCAAGCGCACGCTCAAATAGTCAATTCCCGCCGCAACCGGCCGGGGATCGCCCCATGCATCGTAAAAACCAGAACAACGCGCCGTTCGGATGAATCCGATTCTACTTTTGTATAAAACAGCTCTTTGATTGTATTATAATCATAACGGTCGTACGCTCCGTCCGGCAATACCCGTTCCGCAATACGATTTCAAAAAATAATTCAAATAGATACTCCAGCATATCCGAACGACTGTATTTATGAGCACCGACCCGCAAAAAACGATCCAGGAGATCATCGACCTGTACCTCGGCGAAGAGCATCCCGACGAACATACCCAGGAGCAGTTCCGCGCCTGGCTTGCCGGCGACGGCCACCGGAAAGAGAAATACGAGGCCCTGGAAAAAGCGTTCGAAAGAGAAGTCCGGTTCGATCCGGCCCCGAGCCGCAAAGTACTGGACTCGTACCGGGAAATGACCGGCGCGGCGCGAGGCGCCGGCGTAGAACGCTCCCGGTCGCGAAAAAGAACGGCCCTGCGCATCGCCGCGGCGGCAGTTCCGGCACTGATCGCCGCCGCGACGATCTTATACCTGCTGAATCAACGCCTCAGCGAACATTTCGACGTGACCGTCCTGTCCGACGTGACCGAATCGACGGAGCGCGGAACGCAAAAACACATCATTCTGCCCGACGGTTCGCAGGCATGGATAAACAGCGGCAGCAGCATCGGATACTGCGACGATTTTGGATCGAAACGCACGGTTTACCTCGACGGAGAGGCGTATTTCATCGTGAAGGCCTCCGTACAGCAGCCGTTCACGGTGAAAACGGAAAACATGACCGCCGTGGCGACGGAAGCCCAATTCAACGTCAAGGCCTACTGCGACAGCGCAGCCTGCGAAATCGTCGTAGCGGAAGGCTCCCTCGACGCCTTCTGCGGCGGGCAAACCTATCGCCTGGCAGACAATACACACATCCGGATGGACAACCGGTCGCAGCGCGTCACCGTGCACCGGATCGTCGACGGCGAACTGCCGCAATGGATGTCGCAGTTGCGATTCGAAGACACGCCGCTCGAACACGTGCTTTATATCATCTCCGGATTTTTCGGCGTGAAAATCGACCTGGCGGCCGAACTGGAACTGGAAGGGAACTTCACGGCCGCCTTCGAAGAAGGCCCGACGCTGGACAACGTACTGCTTACGTTGCAAAATACCGTACCGGACTTCAATTACCGGATCGACGGGAACACGGTGCGCATCACGGAAAAACAGGTACGGGACGAAAAAATATCGAAATAATGTCAAGGCGTGTAAAATTATACACGCCTTTGATATACGACCGGTTCGGGAGACCGCTTCCGGCCGTTTTCCGCAGGAGCACGGAATCACCACCACACCTGTTCGCCGTTTTCAAGGGTGAAAATACGCTCTTCTTTCCCCCGGGTATGGTCCCTCAACAGCAAAAGCGCATGGGACGGTATGTTGTCGTAATACAAATTCATGTTCTCCGCCTTTTTTTTACCGAGCGATTCCCAGCCGGATTCATCTTTCCAATAGAACAGTTCATAAACATCGCCGATGCGGATGTTGTTGTCGTCGCTGCGAAAAGCATACTCTACGCTGCCGATCGAAACCGGTTCGCCGAAATCCATCCCGGCCCAACTGTTATTGGGATCGGTAGAGTCAAAGAACGTGAAAGGATCGCCGTCGAACACGGCCTCCCTGGTTCGTCGGGGATCGTCGAGGTAGGAGCCCGGCGTTCCGATAATCGTTCCTCTCAGGGAACGATTCGAACCGGGGGGGTGGAACAGCAGTTCGGCCATGTTGTTAAATCCGGCAAGAGAAGAAAAATAACGCCAATACCGGTATTTCGGAGTTTCCGCAGGAATCCGCACCTCGCCGGCCGACTGAGCCTCCGTAAATTCGTGAATCGTAACGACATCGCTGAAATCCGGCCGATTGGCAGCCTGTATTTTACCGGATATCAACCTTTTGGTCACTGTCGTCATCGCGTGGTAATACGGATATTTCCGCAGCAATTTAAACGATTCGCGGTTTACGGTATCGGGAATCAGCAGGTCTACCTTGCCGTAGGCGTCAACCGTAAAAGGGTACGACAGCGGCGTGATTTTCTCCCCGTCGGAGCAATACACCGGAAGATAGGCGATGTCGCGTCCGATAGCTTCGAAAACCGCTTCCGATCCGCCGACATCTCCGAATCCGACCGGGACCCAATTCCGATTGTCAAAAACCGCCACATAAGCGTACTTATTCCTCTTTTTTAGTGCGGGATCGATCCTGATCCGGACGTCTTGCGTAGACACATATTCGGCGGTAACATCTTTTATCGTCACGGTACTGAGAGACGAAGGAACCGCTTCCCCGCTATTGTTCAACCGGATAAAAACCGGATTGAGCGCATAGCATTGGCGGTAGACTTTAGCCATCATCTCTCCGGGACGGTGAGGCGTTCCCGGATCCGTGTCCAACGGAACGAACTCTTCGAAACGCCCGTTATTGGAGACCTGAATGACATTCCAGGAATGTCCCTGGGCCTGAGTCGGCCACTGAGGGGTAAAATCGACAGCCACGGGAATGCCTTTGCTTTGCAAAACCGCCTTAACGACAATCCCTTTATCCGTGCAATTGGACAAATGCATCTTCAGAAAAGTAGACATCCGGAGGATCGGCAGTCCCGTATACGCATAGGGCAACGTCGTTTTCAAATGGGAGTTCAGTCCCTGATTTATATTCAGCGCCGCCCAATGCGGAGAATGACAGGTAAATCTTCCGGCTCTCAGATCGGTCAGGTCGTACAGCCGATCGGCCAATTCACTGCATTCGTCTTTCCAGTTATCCGCCTGAAAAGCCGGCGCGGCTTTGTAAGGAAGAATATATTCGCAAAAATCGTCAAACGTAAGATGAGCGGCCCAGGGCGCATTCGCCCAAGTTTCAAAAGCGTTTTCGATGTTTCGAATCAGATAGTCCGCTTTGAGTATCCGGATGTCCGATTGGCTGGAAGACGGTTTTACGGGGAACCGCTTGGAAACCGCCTCCATAGCCTTCACTTTGAATCCGGCCCAATCCTGATCATCGGCTTCTTTCAGATTCGTTTTTGCGAGTTCGAGCAAAGAAGTATCCAGAGGAGTCGCCAGAATCGAATCGACCTGATCGCAAAACGCATTGACGATCGCCGGATCGAGCGAATAATGCCCCGGCATGTTTTTAATCAGAAACTCGGCCGCACGGAGCTTCAGACTGTCCTCGCTTTTTCGACTGTAATGAGCCAACACCTTTTCCATTTCTCCGCGGTTAGGCCCCGCGCATCGGAGAGCCCATTCCAAAGTGGGTCTGTCTTTCGAACACGAGCAAACGGAGAGTAAAAAAAGAAGAGATAAAGATAAATAACGCATAATTTAAAAGTTAACAATTTTCCACCTGATCTGTTTGAATACGCTAAAGCATCGAACGTCGTTCAAAAAAATAATAAAATCAGACGAGAATCTACGCTGGCGTTTCGAGCGGAATCGTCCGATTACGACAACCGATAAAATAACTTTGTCAGCCGTTCCCATCCATATCGCTATACATTCTGCCTATATCCTATTTTTTTGAAAGTATCGACGACTCGTTGCATCCGTATATTATATAATTTCAGACGATATATTCCAGCCAAAAATAACAAATAAAAGCATTCGAAAACAAAACAGAACGAAATTTTCGAACGGGATCACAAAGCCGCAGCGGCCCAAAGCCGTTCTCGCCGCCGGAGAGGAACGCGACGCCCCGTTTCCGGCGCCGCCGGAATGCCGCGGATACCCGGCGACGGACCGCATTCGAAATAAAATGCGTGAAATCCCGTTATCTATGCAGAAATTAGCATAAATGAAAAAATAATATTACCTTTGTCGAGTAAACAACGCGAGTTCATTCTGATCTTTATCTTCTTTGCATTTTCCCGGACAGTTCCGTCCGGCTTCTTTCATCGTTGAAATCGACCTTTATAAGCTTTCTTTGTTTCGGCAATCAACTGCCCGAGTAGGTTTGTTACCAGGACTGAAGACGGCATATGTCAAATTTCAACGGTATTACGGAAATGAAATCATTTTTCATCGGCAAGTACGAAATCAAACTGCCCATCGTACAAGGCGGTATGGGCGTGGGCGTATCGCTCAACGGATTGGCTTCGGCCGTCGCGAACGAAGGGGGCGTCGGAGTCATATCGGCAGCCGGGCTGGGGCTGCTCTATCCCGGCTATAAAGGAAGCTATTCCGAGAAGTGCATATACGGGCTGCGGCAGGAGATCCGCAAAGCCCGCGAAAAGACTTACGGAGTGATCGGGATCAACATCATGGTCGCGCTCTCCAATTTTCCCGACATGGTACGCACGGCCGTCTCGGAAAATGCGGACGTGATCTTCGCAGGGGCCGGTCTTCCGCTCGATCTGCCGGGTTATCTGACCGAGGGGAGCCGGACGCAACTCGTTCCGATCGTCTCTTCTTCCCGGGCGGCGCGGCTGATTTGCGAAAAATGGTCGGCCAATTACGGGTATCTCCCGGACGCGATCGTCGTGGAAGGGCCGAAAGCCGGAGGGCACCTGGGTTTCAAAAAGGAGCAGATCGAAGACGAGCACTACTCGCTGGAGCATCTGATCCCGGAAGTGGTCGAAGTGGCCCGGAGCTATGCCGGCCGAAAAAACATTCCGGTCATCGCGGCGGGCGGAATAGCGACCGGTGAAGACATCGCGCGGTTTATGGCGTTGGGGGCATCGGCGGTACAGATGGGCTCCATCTTCGTTCCGACCGAAGAGTGCGACGCGTCGGTCGAATTCAAAAAAGTGTATCTGAACGCCCATCGCGAAGACATACGCATCATTCAGAGCCCGGTAGGGATGCCCGGACGCGCTTTCGACGGGGAGTTCATCCGGAATGTGGCCGAAGGGAAGGAGAAACCCCGCTCCTGCCCGTTCCATTGCATCAAAACGTGCGACTATACCAAAAGTCCGTATTGTATCATCAAAGCGCTCTACAATGCAGCCAAAGGCAATATGAAAAAAGGCTATGCCTTTGCCGGCGGCAACGCTTATCTTTCCGACAAGATCAGGAGCGTCAGGGAAGTAGTCGAAAAGCTGAAAACGGACTTCTTCCTTTCCAAAGCCGCCTTTTGAGCGGCATCAACTTTTAAAAACGTCCGCGAATGCGGAATTTAGTATGACATTCAACGAACTGAACATTGCAGAACCGATCTTGAAAGCGGTCTGCGAAAAAGGATATAACGAGCCGACCCCTATTCAGGAACAGGCCATCCCGGTTGTCCTCCGGGGAAAAGATATTTTCGGAATCGCCCAGACGGGTACGGGAAAAACGGCGGCATTCGCCATTCCCATCCTGCAAATGCTGTCGGAAGACAGCGCCCGGGACGAACGATCTTCGGTAATCGAGCCCGGCGCGAGCCGCCGCGACCGGCGAGGAAGATCGCACGGGAAAAAAGAGTGCCGCGCAATCAGATCGCTGATTCTGACTCCTACGCGCGAGCTTGCCCTGCAGATCGGCGATTGCTTCACCGATTACGGCAAATACACCGGTCTGAAACACACGGCGATATTCGGCGGCGTGAAGCAGAATCCGCAAACGGAAAAACTGCGGCAGGGCGTGGATATCCTGATCGCCACCCCCGGACGGTTGCTCGACCTGATCGCACAGGGAGAGGTGAAGTTAGACGCCCTGACGCATTTCGTACTGGACGAGGCGGACAGGATGCTCGACATGGGATTCATCGCCGATATCAGGCGGCTGCTGAAAGTGCTGCCGGCGAAACGTCAAACGCTCTTTTTCTCGGCTACGATGCCCAAGGATATCGTCGCGTTGTCGGGGTCTATCCTGCACGATCCGGTACGGGTGGAAGTGACTCCCGTTTCCTCGACGGTCGATACGGTCGACCAATGCGTCTATTTCGTCGAGAAACCCGAGAAAAAAGGCCTGCTGATATCGGTGCTGAAAAAAGAGTCCGACCAATCGGTACTGGTATTTTCGCGGACGAAACACGGCGCGGACAACATCTCGCGCACCCTGAAGAAAGCCGGCATCCAGAGCGAAGCGATCCACGGAAACAAATCCCAAGGACAGCGACAACGGGCCCTGAGCGACTTCAAATCGGGAAAAATCAAAGTCATGGTGGCCACCGACATCGCTGCGCGGGGCATCGACATCCATGAACTCAACCTGGTAATCAACTACGATCTGCCCGACGTAGCCGAAACCTACGTACACCGCATCGGGCGCACCGGCCGCGCAGGACATACGGGAAGAGCCCTTACGTTTTGCACCAGCGACGAGCAGGTAATGGTAAAAGACATTCAGAAACTGACCGGCAGAAAACTGGCGACAGTGCGTCACACCGCTTAATCGTTTTATTAACTTTAAAATATATTAATGGCAGGATCACAATCATTTGGGAAAAGAGAAAACGAAAAGAAAAAGCAGGCCAAACGCCTCGAAAAGCAGAAACGCAAGGAAGAACGCCAGGCGACCGGCACCAGTTCGTTCGACGACATGATCGCTTATGTGGACGAGAACGGCAATTTCACCGACGTACCGCCCGAAGAACGCAAGAAAGAAGCGGTCAAGCTGGAAGACATCGTCATTGCCGTTCCCAAAAAAGACGACTCCGAACCGGAGATACAGAGAGGCCGGGTCGAGCATTTCAACGAAGGGAAGGGATACGGCTTTATCAAGGATCTCACGTCCGGCGAGAAGTATTTCTTCCATGTTTCGTCTGCGCCCGCGGGCATCTCGGAAGGCAACACCGTTACTTTCGAGACGGAGCGGAGCGCACGGGGCATGAATGCGATAAACATCACATTGACAAAATAACGATACGATTCACTCACAAAAACAGAAAAAATGAATATTTACGTTTCACACCTGAACTTCGCTACGAAAGACGACAGTTTACTGAATTTATTCGCGGAATACGGAGAAGTATCTTCCGCCAACATCATCATGGATCGCGAAACCGGTCGCTCGCGCGGGTTCGGTTTTGTCGAAATGCCCAATGACGCCGAAGGCCGGAAGGCCATCGAAGCGTTGAACGACACGGAGTTCGAAGGCAAAGTCATCGGTGTGAACATCGCCCGGCCGAAAACCGAAAGAAGCAACGACGGCTATAATCGCGGCGGAGGTTACAACCGCGGCGGAGGCGGATACGGCAGACGATAAGCGGCTGTAGGCATACGCGCATCGCACGACTCCTCGACCGGGCTTCGGCGATCATACGGATCGGAATCGGGTTTTCCCCGGTTCCGATTTTATTTGCAGAAAACCGTAGCGTTTTCCGAGGGGGACGAAAAGCTTCCCCGTGCAAATCCGTTATAAAAACGCTTTGCCGACGGGACGGAGAGGCAGTGTAACCAGAAGGTGGAACCTTCGTCCGGCACGGACTCGACGCCGATCCGCCCGCCCAACTTCGAAACGATCGTTTCGCAGATCGAAAGCCCGAGACCCGTCCCCTGGGCAAACGCGTCGAGTTTGACGAAGCGACCGAACACGTCCCGCTGCTTCTCCGGCGGAATTCCGCATCCGGTATCCGAAACATAGAAATACAATTCCCCGTCGTTCCGATCCCGGTAACCGAAACGGATGTTTCCTTCGGCCGTGAATTTGATCGCATTGGTCATGAAATTAGTCACGACCTGCATCAACCGGTTCGGGTCGGTGCGGATCCGGTAATCGCTCTCCGGCTCTTCGAACCGCACATCCACCGGATGACCGTCCGGAATCCGCAGCCGGATGCTCTGTTCGATCCCGGAAAACATTTCCCGCAGATCAACGTCCGACTCGGTGAATTCGAGCGTTCCGGCCTCGATCTTAGACAGGTCGAGGATATCGCCGATCAACTGGAGCAACAGTTCGTTGTTGTTTTCGATGATCGAAATATACCCCCGTTTCTCCTCTTCGTTCTCCGTATCGGCCAGCACGCTCGAGAAACCGACAATCGCATTCAGCGGCGTCCGAATTTCGTGGCTCATATTGGCCAGGAAAGCCGATTTCAAGCGATTCGACTCTTCGGCTTTCTCTTTGGCCTCGCGCAGATCCTGTTCGAGTCGTTTCTGCACGTCGATCTGTAGCGAAGCGCCGACCAGTTGCACCGGGCTCCCCGAAGCGTCGCGCTCGCGGATGACGGCGAAACTCTTCGCCCACTGGTAGCCGCCCTGCACGTAGATCACCCGGTACTCCTGTTGCAGGATGTCGTTCCGGCCGGCCAGCAAGTCGGCGTAAGCGGCGCGCATCCGCTCCCGGTCGTCGGGATGGATCATCGCATAGTACTGTTCGTCCGAGACGATCAAGTGCTCGCCGGAATGATCCTCCATCCCGGACGTATAAGAGAGATCGCAGTCGACCAGCCCTCCCCCGACGTCCCACGTCCAGGGAGTCAATCCGGTCGCCTGCAGCACCAGTTTATACTTTTCATTCAGCTCCTCCTGCTCGGCGCGGTGCCGTTCCATCCGCGCCAGGGCCAGGTGCTCTTCGGTACGGTCGATACAAATACGTCCTTAATCCCCGCTTCGCTGCTGCTGAACACCAGCTTGTCGTAATAGCGCAGCCCCTTCGCACCGTCTACGACGAACGAATGAACCGTCTGTTCGGTCTCCGCCAGACAGGAGAGTTTGTCGCGGCAGGACAACGCTTCGCTCAGCCGTTTGCCCAGGATCTGCCGGCGTGTACATCCGAATACCTGCTCAAAGGCGGGATTCACATCAAGAAACTCGAAATCGGAACCGGACGATCCGCCGGCGATCCGCTTGCGCAGATAGATCACCGGCATATTGTCGACCAGCTTCCTGTATTGCGAGAGCAGTTGGAACTCGCGGTTCTGCTGCCGCTGCCGCTGCATGAACCAGCGCAACCTCATCACGACCGCCGATACCAGCAACAAAAGCAGCGCTCCCAGAACGACCAAGTGAAATTTGTATTTCTGGAAAAAGCCCGGAGGAACCTGCGTATATACGGCGTCTTTCGGAAACAGGGCCGGATCGACCCCTTGGTGTACGAGGTGATGATAGTCGAGGTAAGCCGCCGGAGCGCCGCCGTCTCGCCAGGAGATGTCGCGGGCCGGCTTTCCTTCGAGAATTTCCCGGATAACGGCGCTGGCCACCCGACTGAACTCGATCGCCGGAATGTAATATCCGCCGCGAAGCTACCCTCCTCGTGATCCCGGTCGGTCAGCGTAAAAATCGGCGTGTGGGCCAGCCCGAAGATCACCCGCTGCACGTGATCGTCCAGGTATTCATGCCGGTTCTGGGTAACGAACCAGGAGTAGTAGATAATCCCTTTTTTATCGTCGAAACCCGAAAGCGTATCGAGCAAACTGTCCGGTCGTCAATTCCGGCGTGCTGAGCGATTCGAACGCCAGATCCGGGAAATATTTCTTTACCGTCTGCCGCACCTCTTCCCGGATGCGGAGGCTGATGTAGCGATGATCCGAAATCAGGGCCACGGTATTCATTCCGGGCTGCAACTGCCGCATCATCTCGATCGTTTCCCGGATAAAAGAGGGCTGTTTGAGGATGGTCAGGTTATATCCTTCGGCAATCTCCGAAGCCGGCACCGCCGTACGGCTGTCGAGGTTTCCGCCGAGCAAATCCTCGATCGAAGCAGGCATCGAATCGCGCGAATAGCAGATCACCGTCGGCACTTCCTTCCACTCCCTGTCGAACAGGGGACGGCAAACGAGCCAGCCGGGATCGCCGATATAGATGACCGCCCGGGGCGGAACGGGATATTTGGCGAGCAGCATCTCCCGTTTGGCTCGGGCGTCCTCGGGCGTCTTCATCATCGGGACGAGCAGCTCCTCGGTATCGACGCGCACCCCTTGTTGTCTGACCTCCTCCACCAACGACCGGTACAGGACATCCGACCATGCTTCGCCGAACGAAGCGGAATTCAGCAACAGAACGTAATTGCCGTTATCGGATCGCTGTCCATAAACCGATGGAAACCAACCGATGAGAAAAAATAAAATACACAGCCGCTTCTTCATAATTGCAGGCCGCAAGGACCCGGGTATCCGTTTACCAAATTCCAACGGTTAAAAGTAATAAAAATTGCCACACCTAAATTTCTCAGGTATAAAAGCGGCCAGAAACAGAAATATAGCTTGAAAACCCGACTCACCGGGTCCGTATCCACGAACCGGAATCGTCGGTGCGCCTCCTACAAAACGTCGTCGGTCGGCAGCGGCCATTCGTCGGTGCGGAAAGGCGCCGCGGGTAGCCCCGCGCTGTTGACCAGGTTCGCTTCCCGCGTAAAGTAGCCCATCCGTAACGCACGGCGACCGGAGACGGCACCGCCTCCGAAGGACGGTCACGCCGACCCCGTCCGGATTGACCGTAGCCGTAGCCGGGTGGAAACGCCGGTCTTCGCCGGCGACCGAAAAACCGGAAAGCGGCTTGCCGTCTCCCCGAAGAAAGTCCGTCCGCGGTCTCACGGAAAGTCAGCACGGCCGCACCGTCCCGGTATTCCACCCCGTCGAGCAGCGGACTGCTACGCACGATATCTCTAAAGACGTACACGTCGTGCAAGGCCAGATTCGCCAGGCGGGCGCCCACCTCCTTTTTATAAGGCGGGTGAATATTGAGCGAATCGCCCAGATGAAAGGCTACCACCATACCGGTATTCTCCCTGCGGTCGAGCAGGCGGCGCTGCACGTCCCGTAAATGCGGCCAGGCGGATTCGATCTCCGAACCCGACTCCCGGCCGTCGTAGCCGGCCAGTTGGACGAAATAAAATTTCAGGTCGGGATCGCCCCACCGCTCGCGCCAGGAATCGACCAGCATCGGGAAAAGATGTCCGTACTGCCGGGCCTTGGATGCGCTGGATTCGCCCTGATACCACAGAATTCCGCTGATTCCGTACGGGATCAGCGGCGCGACCATGCCGTTGAACAGATCTCCCGGCGTATGCCGCTGCCCCGCCACATCCCAGCACCACGGGAAACGCTCCTCCACCGGCAGGCCGTTTTCGAGCTGATGGATCGACTGCACGAAGCGGTCGTGGATCGGTTTGGTAACCGGATCTTCGACCAACTCGGAACGCGGCATCCAACTCTCGATGGCCGTCCCGCCGAAATAAGCGCCGATGACGCCGACCGGCACGCCCAGACGCTCTTTCAGTTCCTGCGCGAATGCGTAGGAGACCGCCGACCAGCGCGGCACGCCTTCCGAGTCCGCCTTCTGCCACCGTCCTCCGGCCGTAAACACCGGCTCCTGCGACGACCACTGGAATGGGACGAACAGGCGGATATCCGGATCGCTAACCATCGGCACATTGCTCTCCACACTTTCATCTCCATGTTGGACTGTCCAGAAGCGAACCACACCTCGCCCACAGCCACGTCGCGGAGCGTCGCGGTATCCTTTCCCGAAACGACCCGCATCACCAGCCCGGTGTCGGCCGCGAGCGGCCTGAGCAGTATCTTCCAGTCGCCTGCGCTGTCGGCCCGCGTCTTGTAACTTTTTCCCGCGAAAGTCAGCCTGACCGACGCGCCGGCGGCGGCCCGGCCCCAGACCGGAACGCGGCGTCCGCGTTGCAGCACCATCCCGTCGCTGAAAACCATCGGCAACCGCAGGTTCCCCGCCAGGTTCTCGGGCACGGGACGATCCAGGCTGTAATCCGTGAACGTCACCGCATCGCACGCCGCATAGAGCCCGGTAACGCCCAGGCCGAAAGCCGGCATATGGTTTTCGATTCCGATTTTGAGCAACACCGTTCCGTCGGCGTTGTCGGTAACGACGATCTTCCACGGCCGCCAGTCCTCCCGGTCGACGACCGGAGCCCGGACGATGGAAAGATTATACTCCCGCTCCGGCTGCAAAACGGGAAAATGAGCCTCCTGCCACATGCGGAAATTACCGTACTGCCAGCGAAGCGTCTGGAGAGCCGTATAACCCGCCGCGGGAGTGATCCGCAGTAAATGGTAGTCATCTTTGTTTTCAATGTGCAGCGCAACGCCGAACCCGGCGCCGGCACAGACGTCCGACAACCTGAAGTTCACGCTCAGGTTAAACCATTCGCAATCCCAGAGGCCGCTGCGGTCGACCAGCAGGCAAGGTTGTTCCCCCGCTTCCGGAACGATCCCGGAGGCTCCGGTTTGCCACTTTCCGGAGAGGGTCTCCCAACGGGGAGCCTCGCCGTACGCTGCCGCACTACACAGCGCCAGCACGGCCGCCAGCACGAATCCGTAACAAGTATTTTTCATCGTTTCACTCGTATTCGTTAAAATCAGGTCATTCGACGGCCCGGACGCTCAGGTTCCGCACCATCAGCCCCGCATCGAAAGTTCCGGGAACTTCCCATCCGAAATTCATCCCCATCAGTTCCAGATCGTCGAGGTCGGTATGCAGAAACTGTCCTTTGTCCTTCATCGCGGCAACGCCCTGCCGGATCAGCGGCAACAGGTCGAGCCGGGCACGATGCCACTTCAAATCGTGGAAAGAAACGTCCCCCCAGATCGTGCGGGGCGGAATGGCGTAAATATAAGTCGCCGTGCCGATATCCCACTGCACGTACTCCGTGGAGTCGAGCCGCGGGTAACGGTAATCGAACGACGGGACGCCGACCCACAGCGAGAGTTGGTAATCCGGCGAATCGGGATTCACGTTGCGCATAAAAAAATAGAACGGCGACTGGGCCGTATGCAGGCTCTCGTTGAATTCGGCATCGGTCATCTTTTTGTCGCAATGGACGATCCGCAGCTCCATCGTGAAATCGAGACGGCTGATCCGGCCGACGTTCGGACGGTTCTCGAAATCCTGCTGGATCAGCAGGTGCGGCCACGCGTCGCTGCCGGTACGCGGGGCTTCGTATTCGGTACTCGTCGTAATGTCGAGCAGCAGCGTACCGTCGGCAAAGCGGGTGATCTTTTTGCCGGGATTGGCGTACGTAACGCCGTCCCGCCCTTCAACCGGAACGGTTCCGCCCAGATCGTACTTGCTGGCCCACTGGGCCATCTGCCAGACAGGATCGGCGTCGCCCCGTCCGAAACGGATCGTATCCGTGTTGGTCTTCTCGAACCCGCCGTTCTGCTGCACGATTTCGGGCCACAGCGGCGATACGGCCAGCCCCTTTTCGAACTTCGGATCGCCGAGAACTTCCACCCCGGCCGGTTGTTTTTTCCCGCTGCGGCTTTCGCGGCCGGCCGCGTCGCATTTCGGACTTCCGCCGAAACAAAGCGTGATCCCGGCCAGCGTCAGTATCCCGACCGCGACAGCACCTTTTCGTATTCTCATAACTTCCGTATTTTCAGATTCGGATCGTTCGCCGGCAGTCTCCCCGGACGAATTTTGTAAAGATAGCGATTGAAACGGAATCTACCAATCCGGCCGGAATAAAAAACAGACACGCCACCTCCGGATACGACAGGACAGCCTTCCTCCGGCACGCATCGATCGATAAACGCACCGGCAGAAGGCTGCCCCGTAGCCGCGCCGAAGCACGGATCGTTTCGTCCGCCGTTATTTAGGATCGACCGTAAACGTTTTGGAAAAAGCGACTTTGCCGTCGTTCTGGTAATTCAGCGTAACGGTGAAGCCTACCGGCTTGGTAATATCGCCGAAATCAATACTTTCCATAGATTTTTCGATCTGTTTTACCATCAGATCGAACATCTCCCGGGCTTCCGATTCGGTCAAAATCTTCGTTCCGACCTGATTGCACATGCTCTCCAATTCGCTGTTGATCAGCGTGACGGTCAGCGCGTCGAGATCGCCGGCTTCGGTAATGGCCGCGCGCATGACATAGGCGTGAACGGCATCATCGTTCTTATCGTCCTTACAACCGGAAAAAAGCATCGCAACGCTCAGGCAGGCCAATACGGCCGTAAACAATTTCGTTTTCATCATCTTTGAAATAATATTTAGTAATTCATAAAAAGCGTCCTCCACTCTTTTTATCCGGACGTTCCCACGGGAAAAATACCGGTCCGGCGGCGCGATACGAATCGTTTACGGAAACGGCAACCGGAATCCGCCGAAAGAAACCACAAAAGTAATTAAATATTTTCCCATTCCAAATATTCAGACGCATACCCTCGTCGCTCCCCGGGAAAACGCCTATCCAAAGAATCCCACCGAACGCAAAACCCGTACCGCCGGTTACGCTAATTTACACGGACAACGAGGTTTATTTTTGGAATTTCCACGAATAACCTTTTAATTTGTATCGTAATGAACTTCTCCGGACAGAAAACACAAGGCACTGCGATAGTTCGCCGGCCCTGACAGACATTATTAAACTGCTATTTACAAACTTTACAAACCACTCAAACACAACTTTATGAAAAAAATCGTCTTTTTGCTCGTAGCGGCGATCGCTGCCGGCGCCGTTTCGGCTCAGAAACCTTTCACGTTCGGACCTAAAGTCGGAATAAACGTTACGGACCTGCATCCCGACGGTCTCGACGACATCAATCACCTCTCCGGCACGAAACCCGCGCTGGTGATCGGCGCTTTCGCCGAATACCGAGCGGCCAAATGGTTCGCCGTTTCGCTGGATGTTTTGTATTCGCGCCAGGGTTCCAGCGCCGAAATCACCCAAGGCGCGCTCGGCTCCGAACACAAACTCAAATTCAACAACCGGCTGAACTACCTGAATATTCCGATCCTGGCCAACTTCTACGTCACCAACGGACTGGCGCTGAAAGCGGGTATCCAGCCGGGCTTCCTGCTCAGCGGCAAATACAGGGCAAAAGTCGACGGCGGCTCCTGGAATACCGAAGACACGAAGCATTATTTCAAATCGACCGACTTCTCGATCCCGGTAGGCATCTCCTACACGTTCGAACAAGGTCTGGTCATCGACGCCCGTTACAATATCCCGGTCACCGACATCGCGACGGATGAATTCAAGGAAGACTTTAGCGGCGGCAACGAGGAACTGAACAAAATGACCAACCGCGTATTCTCGCTGACCGTAGGCTGGAAATTCTAAGCGATTCGCCGATAACCCTAAAAACGTCCTCTGCCGGAGGACGTTTTTTTATGCCCGCAACCGAAAAGAACGGCTTTCTGCGACCCGGACAGCGAAAAAAGAAACGAGCCCGGATAACGTAGGGATATCTGGCCCGGTCGGCGAATCGGAGGATCAGCGCGCCAGCGGGTCGCGGTACACCTCTTTTTTAATCCGTTCGATAAATTCGGGCAACCGTTCGGGCGTATCGTTTCCCATGATCCACAGCGGAGCGGCATCGCCGAAATTTTCGTAGGACGGCTGCACGTAGCTCCGATCGACGATCCGGTAGCCGTTGCGCCGGTAAAAAGCGACGCGCCGGGTGGTCAGCTCGTCCTCGGCCGGCTCCACTTCGAGCAGCCGGATTCCGGGCAGCGAGGTCTCCACGTGCTCGAGCACCTGCTGTCCGATTTTACGGTTCCGCATATGCGGCGCCACGGCCAGGTGTTCGAGGTAGTAAAACTCGCCCATATCCCAGTAGACGAACAGGCCGCAAAGCTCGCCGTCCGACTCGATCATATTGAAATGCATCGCAGGCGTCGCGCCGATCATCCGCCGGAGCTGCCCGACGGTACGCCGCTCGCTGCTGCAGAACGCCTCTTCGTAGAGGGGAACCAAGTGTTCCAGACGGCTGTCCTGTCCGTCGGTTATCCGAATCAGTTTTATCATATCACCTCGCTTTATAAAAATTCGACAAAAAGTCCGGAATCAGCCGCCGGACGGAGAACCGCCCCGGCCGGCCGCCGAGAATCACTGTCACGACCGCTGCCACGATCAGCGCGACGCCGGCGAACTGTTCCGCGACGAAACGTTCGCCGAGGAAAAAAATCCCGAGCGCGACGGCGGTCAACGGTTCGAGACAACCGAGAATCGCGGTCGTCGTCGAACCGATCCGCTGTACGGCCAACACCAACGTCAAATCGGATACCAAAGTGGGAATCAGAGCCAACAAAATCAGGTGGACGGCAGCCGACCAGTCCGGAATGGATTCGGGAATTTCCCCTTTTACGAACAGGTTCCCGGCGAAAATTATCGTTGCCGAAAGCAGGATGAAAAACACCATTTTGAGTCCCTTCATATGCTGCACGCACGATTTGTTGACGCCGACGATGTAAACGGCGTACGTAGCTACGGTCGCGAGCGCCAGTGTCAGCCCCTTCATCCCGACCGCGGCATCCGTTCCGCCCGAAAGCAGCCACACGCCGGCGACGGCCGCAAGCGCGGCGACCATCACGGACACCGAAATCCGGTCTTTGAAAAACAACGCCATGATCGCGGCGACCAGCAGCGGATACAGGAAATGGATCGTCGTGGCGACCCCGCTCGGAATATACAGGTAAGCGATCGTCAGCAGCAGCGACGTGAAAGCGTACAGCGCCCCCAGTCCGAACAGCACGCCGAATTCCCGGAGCGTAACGCGCAGGTCCGCCCGCCGGAGCAGCAGATAGGCTCCGACCACCGCGGACGACAGCGCAAAGCGGTAAAACATCACCGAATCGACCCCCATGCCGCCGCGGATCACAGGAAGTGCGAACAGCGGAATCATCCCGAACGTCGCCGACGAGATCATCGCCAGCAGAATGCCTTTGAATTGTTTCATACGAATCACCCGATTGATCTTACAGGCCGCAAAAGTCCGTAAAAAATTTTCGTTTCCGGTTAACAAATGTTAAAAACGAACTTTCGGGGGAATCTATTGTACGCCGGCGCGGATCCGACTCAGGGAAACCTGCGAAATGCCGAGGTAAGAGGCGATATCCCGCAACGGAGCTTTTTGCAGAATTTCCGGCTCGCGTTCGACCAGCAGCCGGTAACGTTCGGCCGCCGTCAGGAAATAACGCTCGACGAACAGCCGTTCCATCCGCAGGATGATGCGGTCGGACATCCGCCGGCTCCAGTTGGCCAGTTCGACCTCCTTCTCGAAAAGCCCGTCGAGCGTCTCGTTCGAAATTTTCAGCAGGTCGCACTCTTCGAGCAGTTCGACGTTCTCGTATCCGGACGAACGAAACAGGTAGGCGTTCATCGACAACAGCGACATGCCGGCGGTCGCAAACCAGATCGTCGCATCCTTCCCGTCCCGATACAGGAATCCGCGCGCGAATCCCCGCACGATGAAATAGCTGTACTTTTCGACCACGCCGTCGCGGATCAACAGGTGTCCCTTCGGCAGCGTGACGCGCTCGGTATGCCGCAGAAACAACTGCAACGCACCGTCCGAAACCGGGTACGCTTCCCGCATTTTTTTGATAAATTCTTCCATATCCCTGCCGTTCGGCACAAAGATAGCGATTCGTTCCCGATCCCCGGAGCTACCGGTGATTTTCATTCTCCGGCAAACGAAAAAAGACGGCCTGCGCTTGTTTTTCACGGCATTGCATATTATTAATTTCTATCTTTGCTCTTGTAAACCATATATTAATTATCAAAACGACTCCTATGCTTCGCAAATTTTCGAATACCCGTTCCGTTTTTTTCGGTCGAGCAGGACTGATATTTTTCATGGCCTTCTTATGTTCGTCTTATTCCGGGAAGCAAACGGTACTTATCCATTCCCACAACGATTACCAGAAAAATATTCCTTTTTACCGCGCTTATTCCCAGCAGGTGCATACCATCGAGGCGGATATTTATGCGGCTCCTGCTTCCGATGGCTTGCTGGTGGCGCACGATCCTCACGAACTCGATTCGGCGCTTTCGCTCGATGAAATGTATCTCGAACCGCTGATCTTTTTATTCGGGCAAAACGAAGGACGCCCCTGGCGAGGTTCGGAGCAGGTGCTCACGCTGATGATCGACCTGAAAACTCCACTGCACCCGACCATTGACCGGCTGATCGCCAAGTTGAAAAGACATCCCGAAGTGTTCGATCCTTCGGTAAATCCGTACGCTGTGAGGATCGTGATCTCGGGCAGTCGGCCCGACCCTGAGGCTTTCGGGGAGTATCCCCGCTTTATTTCTTTCGACGGATTCATCGACGTGGACTATACGCCGCAGCAGCTCGAACGGGTGGCTTTCATCAGCGAGCCGTTTTTCCGCTACTCGAAATGGAAAGGGGGTGCAGACACGCTCTCCGCCGAAGACCGGCAGGTAATCGAAAGTCTGGTGGCGAAGTCCCACAAAACGGGGAAACCTATCCGGTTTTGGGGGTCTCCGGACACCGTCAACGCCTGGGAAACGTTCCGCGAACTCGGCATCGACATCATCAACACCGACCGTCCGGAGGCCTGCACCCTTTATTTCCAGGAGCATTGACCGGTCGCTTCTCCCTTTCGGAAGAATGATCCGCCGGGATAACCGAACGTGCGTTGCATCCGCATAGCGACTGTAATTTAGAACAGAACTATTGCCTATTCGTTACCTCATCACAAAAAGAAAAGCGCAACAAGTCGGTAATTGACTTGTTGCACCATTCTAAAGGAAATCCCCGCATTCCCCCGTTTAAACGTCTCGGTACGGAAACGGGGAAGGATTACAACTTATATTCCTGCCAGCTCTTGATCTGAATATCCTTCTCCTTCATTTCGCAGAAAGCCTCGATGAAGGCGCTCGCGAGACGGGCGTTGGTAATCAACGGAATGTTGTGGTCGATCGCGCCGCGGCGGATCTTGTAGCCGTTGGTCAGCTCGCGGTGCGAGTGGTTCTTCGGGATGTTGATGACCAGGTCGAATTTATGCGCGGAAATCATATGGATCACGTTGTCCGCCTTCCCTTCGTCCGGCCAGCTCACACATGCGGCCTTCACGCCGTGCTCGGCGAGGAATTTCTCCGTTCCGCCGGTCGCATAGATCTCGTAGCCGTTGTCCTGCAGCATCTTGCAGGCGTCCAGCAAGTCCACCTTCGAACGGGTGTCGCCCGAGGAGACCATCACGGCCTTTTTCGGAATACTGTACCCGACCGAAATCATCGACGTCAGCAGCGCTTCGCTGAAATCGTCGCCGATGCAACCCACTTCGCCGGTCGACGACATATCCACGCCGAGCACCGGGTCGGCATTGTGCAACCGCGAGAACGAGAACTGCGACGCCTTCACGCCGATCCAGTCGATATCGAAATTCGTGTTGTCCGGTTTTTCATACGAAGTGTCGAGCATGATCCGCGTCGCGGTCTCGATGAAGTTGCGTTTCAGCACCTTCGACACGAACGGGAAGCTGCGCGACGCGCGCAGGTTACATTCGATCACCTTCACGTCGTTGTTCTTCGCAAGGAACTGGATATTGAACGGGCCGCTGATGTTCAGCTCTTTGGCGATCTTGCGACCGATCTTCTTGATGCGGCGGGCGGTTTCGAAGTAGATCTTCTGCGCCGGGAATACCAGCGTGGCGTCCCCCGAGTGGACGCCGGCGAATTCGACATGTTCCGAAATCGCGTATTCGACCACTTCGCCGTTGTGCGCCACGGCGTCGAATTCGATCTCCTTGGCGTTCTGCAAGAACTGCGACACGACCACCGGGTACTCTTTCGACACTTTGGCCGCCAGCTTCAGGAACGTCTCCAGTTCCTCGGCGTTGTAGCATACGTTCATCGCCGCGCCCGAAAGCACATACGACGGACGCACCAGCACCGGATAGCCTACCTTGCCGACGAAGTCGTACACTTCATCCATGTGCGAAAGCTCTTTCCAGGCCGGCTGGTCGATGCCCAACTGGTCGAGCATACTCGAGAACTTGTGGCGGTTTTCAGCGCGGTCGATCGACAGCGGAGACGTTCCGAGCACCGGAATATCCTGGCGGTGCAGCCGGATCGCGAGGTTGTTCGGGATCTGTCCGCCCACCGAAACGATCACGCCTTTAGGCATCTCCAGGTCGAGTACGTCCAGCACCCGTTCGAACGACAGTTCGTCGAAATAGAGCCGGTCGCACATATCGTAGTCGGTCGAAACGGTCTCGGGGTTATAGTTGATCATGATCGACTTGTAACCCAGCTTGCGGGCCGTCTGCACGGCATTCACCGAGCACCAGTCGAACTCGACCGAACTGCCGATCCGGTAAGCGCCCGAACCGAGCACGACGACCGATTTTTCATTCTTGAAATAAGGAACCTGGTGCTCCGTCCCGTCGTAAGTCACATAGAGGTAGTTGGTCAGCTCGGGATTTTCCGAAGCGACCGTATTGATCCTTTTGACCGACGGCAGCACATTGTTCTTCTTGCGGACGGCGCGGACGCGCAGCGACTCCTTCTCAATGTTGCCGTCCGGGTCTTCGACGAAGCGGGCGATCTGGAAGTCCGAAAAACCGAGCCGCTTGGCTTCTTGCAGTACGGCCGCGGGCACGTCTTCGATCTTATCGTATTTGCTCAGCACGAGCGAATAGTCGTGGATATTTTTCAGTTTGCCGAGGAACCAGGGGTCGATCTTGGTCAGGTTGTAGATCCGGTCGATCGAATAACCTTCTTCGAACGCCTTGGCGATCGCGAAGATACGCAGGTCGGTCGGATGCGACAGTTCTTCTTCGAGGTTACCGAATTCCAGGTCGCGGTTGCCGACGAATCCGTGCATCCCCTGCCCGATCATCCGCAGTCCTTTCTGGATGATCTCCTCGAACGACTGGCCGATCGACATGATCTCGCCGACGGACTTCATGCTCGATCCGATCTGGCGCGAAACGCCGGCGAACTTGCTCAGGTCCCAACGCGGGATTTTGCAGATCAGGTAGTCGAGCGACGGGGCCACGTAAGCCGAATTCGGCGTTCCCATCTCGCCGATCTGGTCGAGCGTATAGCCCAGGGCCAGTTTGGCCGCCACGAACGCCAGCGGATAGCCCGTAGCCTTCGACGCCAGCGCCGACGAACGGCTCAGCCGGGCGTTCACCTCGATCACGCGGTAGTCGTCCGTCTCGGAGTTGAACGCGTACTGGATATTGCATTCGCCGACGATCCCGATGTGGCGGATCACCTTTTTGGAAAGTTCCTGCAACAAGGCCAGTTCCTGGTCGTCCAGCGAACAGGTCGGGGCCACCACAATGCTCTCGCCGGTGTGGATTCCCAGCGGATCGAAGTTCTCCATACTGGCCACCGTGAAGCAGTGGTCGTTCTTATCGCGGATCACTTCGAATTCGATCTCCTTCCATCCCTTCAGCGACTCCTCGACCAGTATTTGCTTCGAATAGGCGAACGAGCTTTCGCACAGCGTCCTGAACTCATCGAGGTTGCTGCATATGCCGCTGCCCAGGCCGCCCAGCGCATAGGCCGAACGCACCATCACCGGGAACCCGATCCGGTTGGCCGCCTCGATGGCCGCCTCCATGCTTTCGACAGCCTGGCTGACCGGGGTTTTGACTTCGATCTCGTTCAATTTCTTCACGAACAGGTCGCGGTCTTCGGTCGTCATGATCGCTTCGACCGACGTTCCGAGCACCTGCACGCCGTATTTCTCCAACGTGCCGCTGAGGAATAATTCCGTTCCGCAGTTCAGCGCCGTCTGTCCGCCGAATGCCAGTAAAATGCCGTCGGGACGCTCTTTTTTGATAATCTCCTCGACAAAATAAGGAGTTACGGGCAGGAAATAAACCCGATCGGCGACTCCGTCCGAAGTCTGGATCGTAGCGATGTTCGGGTTGATCAACACCGTTGAAATTCCTTCGGCTTTCAGCGCCTTCAACGCCTGCGAACCGGAGTAATCGAATTCTCCCGCCTGTCCGATTTTCAATGCTCCCGAGCCGAGCACAATGACTTTTTTGATTTCTTTGTTTACTGACATAGGTTAAAGATGTTTAAAGTCGACCTAAAAATTTCGTAAATGTACGGCGTTTTTTCGAATTATTAAGTCTGTGACGGCCACTTTTTTCGGCGGTCCGGCAACCGGAATCCGGAGGATCGCAGCCCGAGCGCCGGATATACCGGAGCCTCCGGAATCGCCCCGCCGGATTTCATTTCATCATATAACACTACATATCAACGTATTAATAAAAACGAACGACTCTAAATGCGCGCCAACGGATTCCGGCCGGAAAATAGTTCCTCCTTTTTTTTACCTTTGCGAAAAAATAAATCCGATCCGGCATATGGACAAGGTACTTATCATCGACGACGAACGGCAGTTGCGCGGCCTGCTGGCGCGCATCATCGGCCTGGAAGGATACGAAGTGATTCAGGCCGAAAACTGTGCGGCGGGACTCCGCCAACTGGAACGCACGCGCCCCGGGGTCGTGTTGTGCGACGTCAAACTGCCGGACGGCAACGGAGTCGACCTGGTCGGCCGGATCAAGGCGATCGCGCCCGATGCCGAAGTGATCCTGCTGACCGCCTACGGCAACATTCCGGACGGCGTGCAGGCGATCAAGAACGGCGCGTTCGACTACATCACCAAAGGCGACGACAATCCGAAGATCATCCCGTTGCTGAGCCGCGCGATGGAAAAAGCCAAAGCGCAACGGAAATCCGCCGCCGGACGGCAGCCGGAAACAGCTCCGTCGTTCGAGGCGGTCATCGGCTCGTCGAAAGCGATGCGAGACGCCGTTGAATTGGCCCGCAAGGTCGCGGCCACAGACACCTCGGTACTGCTCACCGGCGAAACGGGCACCGGCAAAGAGGTTTTCGCACAGGCCATCCACCGGGAAGGCGGCCGCAGCGGGAAAGCGTTCGTGGCGGTCAACTGCTCGGCATTCGCCAAAGATCTGCTCGAAAGCGAACTGTTCGGCCACCGGGCCGGAGCCTTCACCGGCGCCGCCAAAGACAAAAAAGGACTGTTCGAGGAGGCCGACGGCGGCACGATCTTCCTCGACGAAATCGGCGAGATGCCGATAGATCTGCAAGCCAAATTGTTACGAGTACTCGAAAGCGGCGAATTCCTGAAAATCGGGGAGACCAAACCGCGAAAGGTCGATATGCGCGTAATCGCCGCGACGAACCGCGACCTGCCCGAAGAGATCCGGACGGGCAATTTCCGCGAAGACCTCTACTACCGGCTGTCGGTTTTCCAGATCCGGCTGCCGTCGCTTCAGGAGCGGCCCTCCGACATCGACGAGTACGTCCGCCATTTTGCCGGTATTTTCGCCGGAAAAATGGGAAAAAAGATCGACGCCGTCGATCCCGGTTATCTCGACCTGCTGAAACGGCACGCCTGGCGCGGTAACGTGCGCGAACTGCGGAACGTCGTCGAGCGCAGCATGATTATGGCCGAAGGCACGACGCTGCGCGTGGGGGATCTGCCGATCGAATTCCAACGTGAAAACGGCTCCGACGGGAACGACGCTCCGCCAACCTCGCTCGACGCGATCGAAAAACAGCACATCGCCAAAATACTCAGCTACACCGGCGGCAACAAAACCGAAACGGCCCGCCTGCTGGGAATCGGCGTTACAACGCTCTACCGCAAAATCGACGAATACGGATTGTAAATACCTGAAAATATCCTCCGCCGTTCGATCCGGATCGAACGGCGGAGGCTTTCCAAAAACAGCGGGACGGGAAATCTGAATTTCCCGTCCCGCTGTTTATTTCGTCGATCCGGAAACTATTTCCCGGAGCAGGAAGACTTGCCGGCAGCGTATGCGGTGAGCATCCAGACCATTTTCTCCTGTTCGGCCAGGTAATCGGTCAGCATGGAAACCGTCACTTCGTCTCCGGCCTGCGAAGCAACCGACAACGCCTTGCGCTCCTCCCCGATCAGATACCCGTAAGTGTCGAGTATGTGTTCGAGAGCCTCCCCGCCGCAGGAAACATGATCCACTTCGGCGATCTTCGCCACTTTAAGATACTCGCTGAACTTATTCGAAGGCACTCCGCCGAGCTGAAGGATACGTTCGGCGATCTGGTCCACTTTTTCGGCCGCATCGTCGTACAGCTCCTCGAACTTCGTATGCAGCACGAAAAATCCGTGTCCTTTGATGTTCCAGTGAAAACCCCTGAGATTCATGTAATGAACCTGAAAATCGGCCAGCAACTGTTGAAGCGATACAACTACTTTACCGGCAGCCCCGGCTTCGAGATGAAGATAATCCAACGTTTTCATAATTTTTATTTTTTAGATGGTTATTCGTTTTCTTTTTTCTTGAGACAAAGATAATACGCATTCAAATATAAATCAAATCAATAATTTTTATATAATTATAATTTAATCAAATACTATCGTTTCCCGGCACCTGCCCGGTACGCCGGAACGCCCGTTTCCGGAAAGACCTGCAAATACGGTGCAATCCTGCTGCCGAAACACCGTTTTCCGCATCCGGGAACGGCGGCGAACGTGCGCAGCTCCCTGAAAATCCTTCCGTTTTGGAAAGCGCACCCTTTCATTTCGGTAGGGTTCTCTAATACGCATCCGGACGACTCCTAACCATAAACAACTACATATCAAAACAATACATACAACGCTCAAAGAAACGGCATCCGGTTCGCTTTAAAACGGCACGAATACGAATTACTAAAATCAATCGAGTATGAATGAAATTTTGATGTTTCTGTTACTGTGTGCGGCAGGCGGTCTCTGCTTCTGCTTTTTCTTCAAATGTATCGGCCTGTTCGACAAAATCTAAAAACGACGACCATGTTTACAGTACTGTTTATCCTCAGCATCCTGATCTTCGGCTACCTGATGTATGTCTTGGTCAGACCCGAACAATTTTAACGAAACCAATCCTTAAAAGTAAATGAATACGGAAATTTCAGGCGTCGTCTTGCAACTGGCGCTGCTGATCGCGCTCAGTTACCCGCTCGGACGCTACATCGCAAAAGTATATAAGGGAGAAAAAACGCCGCTCGACTTCATGGCTCCGGTCGAACGGTGGATTTACCGTTTTTCCGGCATCAATCCCCACGAGGAGATGAACTGGAAACAGTTCCTCCGGGCCCTGCTGACCGTCAATCTGTTCTGGTTCCTGTGGGGCATGATTCTGCTCGTGGCCCAAGGCGTCCTGCCGCTGAACCCGGACGGCAACCCGGGCCAAACGCCCGACCAGGCGTTCAATACCTGCATCAGCTTCCTGGTGAACTGCAACCTGCAGCATTACAGCGGCGAAACCGGACTGACCTATTTCACGCAACTGTTCGTCATCATGCTGTTCCAGTTCATCACAGCCGCCTGCGGCATGGCGGCGCTGGCCGGCGTTTTCCGGGCGATGGCCGCGAAAACGACCCGGACGATCGGAAACTTCTGGGTCTACCTCGTCAAAAGCACGACCCGTATCCTGATGCCGCTGTCGCTGCTGGTCGGCATCCTGCTGATCCTGAACGGCACGCCGATGACCTTCGACGGCAAACAAACGCTGACGACCCTCGAAGGAACCGAACAGACGATCTCTCAGGGCCCGACCGCCGCGATCGTCCCGATCAAACAACTCGGCACGAACGGCGGCGGCTACTTCGGCGTCAATTCGGCCCATCCGCTCGAAAACCCGAACGCTTTCACGAATATTCTGGAATGTTGGTCGATCCTGATCATTCCGATGGCAATGGTCTTCGCGCTGGGCTTCTACCTGAAACGCCGTAAGCTGGCCTGGAGCATCTTCGGCGTGATGCTGTTCGCCTACGTGGTCGGGATCGCCGTGTCGGTCGACCAGGAGATGGGCGGCAGCAAACAAATCGCAGCTATGGAGATCCGGCAGGATATGGGCAGCATGGAGGGCAAGGAGATCCGGATCGGGTCGGCCGCATCGGCGATGTGGGGCATGACCACGACGGTCACGTCGAACGGCTCGGTCAACAGCATGCACGACAGCCAGACCCCGCTGAGCGGCATGCTGCAAATGCTGAACATGCAGATCAACTGCTGGTTCGGCGGCGTGGGCGTCGGCTTTATGAACTATTACGCCTTCATCATCATCGCCGTCTTTATCAGCGGGCTGATGGTCGGCCGCACGCCGGAATTCCTCGGTAAGAAGATCGAAGCGCGGGAGATGAAGATCGCGACGATGGTCGTACTGATGCATCCATTGATTATCCTGGTCGGCACGGCGCTGGCCTCCCACCTGGCGGCGCAAAATCCGGAACTGGCCGGCGCTTGGCTCAACAATCCGTCGTTTCACGGATTCAGCGAAATGCTCTACGAGTATACCTCTTGCGCAGCCAATAACGGCTCCGGTTTCGAGGGACTCAGCGACAACACGCCGTTCTGGAACATCACCTGCGGGATCGTATTGATCCTCGGCCGCTACTTCCCGATCGTCGGACAAGTGGCGATCGCCGGACTGCTGGCTTCGAAAAAATACATACCCGAAAGCGCCGGAACACTGAAAACCGATACGGCAACCTTCGCGCTGATGACCTTCGCCGTGATCGTCATCGTGGCCGCCCTGGCATTTTTCCCGGCGCAGGCGCTGGGTCCGATCGCCGATTATTTAAGCAAATAAACGATTGAAAACCATGAATAAGTCCAATTCGCTGTTCGATAAACAGCTCATCAAAGAGAGTCTCGGTGCATCGGTACGCAAACTCGATCCGAGGACGATGATTAAAAACCCGATCATGTTCACCGTCGAGATCGTCACGGCCGTCATGTTCGTCCTGCTGTTCTACATCCTCATTTCGGGGGATACGACCCAGGGGTCGTTCGGATACAACCTCGTCGTTTTCGTCGTGCTGTTCATTACGCTGCTGTTCGCCAATTTCGCAGAGGCGATCGCCGAAGCGCGCGGCAAAGCGCAGGCCGATTCGCTGCGCAAAACGCGCGAGGAGACCCCGGCCAAACTGGTCAACGGCAATACCGTTCGTATCGTCAGCAGCAACGCGCTGAAAAAAAACGATATCTTCGAATGTGAGGCGGGCGACATCGTCCCGGCCGACGGCGAGATCATCGAGGGGCTCGCCTCGATCGACGAAAGCGCCATTACCGGCGAAAGCGCGCCGGTGATCCGCGAGGCCGGCGGCGACAAAAGCTCCGTCACGGGCGGTACGAAAGTGCTGTCCGACCGCATCCGCGTCCGGGTGACCGCCATGCCGGGCGAAAGTTTCCTGGACAAAATGATTTCGCTCGTCGAAGGCGCTTCGCGGCAGAAAACGCCGAACGAAATCGCGCTGACGATCCTGCTGGCCGGGTTCACGTTGGTATTCGTGATCGTTTGCGCCACGCTGAAACCCTTCGCCGACTACGTGGGGGCCAACATCACGATCGCCGCGTTCATTTCGCTGTTCGTCTGCCTGATCCCGACCACGATCGGGGGACTGCTGTCGGCGATCGGGATCGCCGGAATGGACCGGGCGCTGCGTGCGAACGTCATCACCAAATCGGGCAAGGCCGTCGAAACGGCCGGCGACATCGACACGCTGCTGCTCGACAAAACGGGAACCATCACCATCGGCAACCGCAAGGCGACCAAATTCTACCCGGCACCGGAGATGGATATGGGTCGGTTCGTCGAAGCCTGCATGTACTCGTCGCTGTCCGACGAAACGCCCGAGGGGAAATCGATCATCGAACTGGGGCGCGAACAGGGCCGCCGCGTGCACGAACTGAGCACGATCGGCGCGCGGATGATCCGTTTCTCCGCCGAGACGAAATGCTCCGGCGTAGACCTGGCCGACGGCCGGCGAATCCGCAAAGGCGCTTTCGAATCGATCCGCCGGATCGTCGAGGGGGCCGGAAATCGGTTCGACGACGAAATCATGAAACTCGTCACGCTGATCTCGGAAAACGGCGGAACGCCGCTGGTCGTATCGGAGAACGAACGGGTGATCGGCGTCATCGAACTGCAGGACATCATCAAGACGGGCATCCGCGAACGGTTCGAACGCCTGCGCAAGATGGGCGTCAAGACCGTCATGGTTACCGGCGACAACCCGCTGACGGCAAAATACATCGCCGAAAAGGCCGGCGTGGACGACTTCATCGCCGAAGCCAAACCCGAAGACAAAATGGAGTACATCCGCCGCGAGCAGCAGAGCGGCAAGCTGGTCGCCATGATGGGCGACGGCACGAACGACGCGCCGGCGCTGGCGCAAGCCGACGTGGGCGTAGCGATGAACAGCGGCACGCAGGCTGCCAAAGAAGCCGGCAACATGGTCGATCTGGACAACGACCCGACCAAACTGATCGAGATCGTCGAGATCGGCAAACAACTGCTGATGACGCGCGGCACGCTGACGACATTCAGCATCGCCAACGACGTAGCCAAATACTTCGCAATCGTCCCGGCGCTGTTCATCGCCTCGATCCCATCGCTCGAAGCGCTGAACGTCATGCACCTGCACTCGCCGCAAAGCGCGATCCTGTCGGCCGTAATCTTCAACGCGGTCATCATCCCGCTGCTGATTCCGCTGGCCCTGCGCGGCGTGCGGTACAAACCGATCGGCGCATCGGCGCTGCTGCGGCGCAACCTGTTCATCTACGGCCTGGGCGGCGTGCTCGTCCCGTTCGTCGGAATCAAACTGATCGACCTGCTGATCAGCGTATTTTTCTAACCCGTAAAAAAGAAAATCATGAAAACATTCTGGAAATCCATCAAAATAACGCTCGCGTTCTGCGCGCTGCTGGGCGTGGGTTACGTCCTGATCCTGTGGGGAGTCGGCAGCATAGCCGGGCCGAACGGCGGCCGGGCGGCCGTCGTTACCGAAAACGGCCGAATCGTCGGAGCGGCAAACGTCGGACAATCGTTTACAAAAGCGACCTATTTCTGGGGCCGTCCTTCGGCGGTCGAGTACAACGGGAGCGGTTCGGGCGGCAGCAACAAGGCTACGACCAACCCCGAATACCTCGATGAAGTAAAAGCCCGCATCGACACCTTCCTGACCTTTCACCCGTACCTGCTGCGGCAGGACGTGCCTTCCGAGATGGTCACCGCCAGCGGCAGCGGACTCGATCCGGACATCTCCCCGGCCGGAGCCTACGTACAGGCGCGGCGCGTGGCCGAAGCCCGCGGACTTTCCGAGCAGACCGTCAGGGAACTGATCCGGCAGACGATCCAAAAACCCTGGCTGGGTCTTTTCGGAACCGAGAAGGTAAACGTACTGCAACTGAACGTAGCCCTCGACCGGCTGAAACCGGCGGCCGCATCTGAAACGGGCACGCTGTGAGACTTCCGGCAAACCATTCGAATTAAAAACAATTTAAAAACAACCCGACTTTTAAAACAAATCGACCATGAAAAACAAATTTAAAACCGCAATCGTTTTATTTGCCGTACTGACCGGAATGCTGCTCGCAGACTGCGCAATGGCTCAGGAAAAAGGCGTACGGGTCAAAGTCGGAGCCGATTTCGTCAGCAGCTACATCTGGCGCGGCTCGTACAACGCCAACGCCAGCATACAACCGACGCTCGGCATGACGGCGGGCGATTTCTCGCTGACCGCATGGGGATCGGCCGACTTTACCGGGGACTACAAGGAAGCCGACCTGACGGCCGCCTACACATTGGGCGGACTGACCCTCTCGCTGACCGACTATTACTGGACGCCCTCATCGGAACGTTACACCGAAAAATACTTCCGTTTCGGCGCCGACTCGCCGCACATGATCGAAGTGGGAGGAGCTTACTGTTTCGGCGAACGTTTCCCGCTGACGCTGGCCTGGAACACGATGCTGTTCGGCGCCGACCGCGACGACGAAGGACGGCAGAACTACTCGACCTATGCGGAAATTTCGTATCCGTTCGCAGTCAAAAGCGTGGACATGATCGCAGCGGTAGGATTTACGCCGTGGGCCACCGAGAATATGTACGGCACTTCCGGATTCGCAGTTTGCAACGTCACGGTCGGAGCGACCAAGGCGATCCGTTTCTCGGACTCGTTCTCTCTGCCGATTTTTACGCGGCTGATATGGAATCCGGCCAAAGATGATGTTAACTTTGTAGGCGGATTCTCAATTATGCTGGATTAATTTATGGATCAAAAACAGAGCGTACAGCACTTCCTCGATCTGATCAAGCGTTCGCACCGGGGCAAATTCAAAATCTACATCGGTATGATCGCCGGCGTAGGCAAGTCTTACCGGATGCTGCAAGAGGCACACCAACTGCTCGAAGTGGGCGTGGATGTGAAGATCGGCTATATCGAAACGCACGGACGTCCCGACACCGAAGCCCTGGTGTCGGGGCTTCCCGTCATTGCGCGTCGCAAACTGTTCTACAAAGGCAAAGAACTCGAAGAGATGGATCTGCAGGGCATCCTGAACACCCATCCGGAGATCGTCATCGTCGACGAACTGGCCCACACGAACATCGAGGGCAGCGAGCACGCCAAACGGTGGCAGGACGTGCTGCAAATCCTCGAAGCCGGGATCAGCGTCATCAGCGCCGTGAACATCCAGCACATCGAAAGCCTCAACGAAGAGGTGCAGCGCGTCTCGGGCATCGAAATCCGCGAACGCATCCCGGACAGCGTGCTGGCGATGGCCGACGAAGTAGTGAACATCGACCTGACGGCCGAAGAGCTGATCAAACGGCTGAAAGACGGCAAAATCTACAAGCCGGAGAAAGTGCAGGTCGCGCTGGACAACTTTTTCAAAGAGGAGAACATCCTGCAACTGCGCGAACTGGCGCTGAAAGAAGTCGCGCTGCGCGTCGAAAAGAAAGTCGAGAACGAAGTATCCGAAAACCTCGGCGTGCGCCACGAAAAATTCCTCGCGGTGATCGACAGCGGCGACAAAGGGCCGCGCCGCGTGATCCGCAAGACCGCCCGGCTGGCCACGCGTTACAACGCCAGATTCGCCGTACTCTACGTGCAAACTCCGCGCGAAAGCGCCGACCGCATCCCGCTGGCCAACCAGCGTTACCTGATCAACAACTTCAAACTGGCGGCGGAACTGGGCGGCGAAGTGTTGCAGGTGCATTCCGACCGCGTGATCGAAAGCATCATGGACGTGTGCTCCAAACAAAAAATCAGTACGGTGTGCATCGCCCAACCGAAATTTACGCTACTTTCGCTGGTAAGGACGGCTTTCTTTTTCCGGCGTCTGCTCAACAAACTGTACCGACTGAGTATCGACCTCGTAATATTATCCTGATATGCTGATTCAACGAAGACTGACGCTGGGCATCGGCGCGCTGTTCGCCATGATCCTGCTGCTGGGCATCCAGTCCGTAGGCTATATTCTCGACCTGTCGCGGGCCTCCGGGAACATCCTGACCGACAATTACAACTCGCTGCACTACGCCCGCAGCATGATGACGGCGCTCGACAGCCTGACCTTCGACTCGACGTCGATGACCGAACTGCTGGATAACCTCGCGTTGCAACGCAGGAATATCACCGAATCGGACGAATTCCGCGTGACGGACAACCTGAGCTCGAAGATCGACAAACTGTCGGATTCGGTCACGCTGGACAAGATCCTGGAGATCCGCAGCGACCTGTACAAGATCATGGATCTGAACATGACGGCCATCCGCGAAAAGAGCCGCCTGGCCGGGACGACCGCCGAAGACGCTATGTTGCGGATCGCCATCAGCGCGATCCTGTGCGCGCTGATCGCCTTCGTGCTGCTGATCCGCTTCCCGCAAGCCGTCGTCCGGCCGATCCGCGAACTCAAAAAAGGGATTATGGAAATCGCGAATTTCCACTACGACAAACGTCTCGACTTCAGCCGCAACAAGGAGTTCCGCGCCGTAGCCGAATCGTTCAACAACATGGCCGAAAAACTGTCGGAATACCAGCGCAGTACGCTGGACGACCTGATGATGGCCAAAAAGCGAATCGAAGCGGTCGTCAACAGCCTGCACGAACCGATTATCGGTCTCGACCCGGATAAAAAGATCCTGTTCATGAACGACGAAGCGTTCACGATCCTGAATCTGAAGCCCGAAGAGGCCGTCGGCCGCAACGCGACGGAAGTGGCGCTCAACAACGACCTGCTGCGGCGGCTGATCCGCGAACTCTACTCGGACGACCCGAATAAGGAGCCGCTGAAAATCTACGCCGACAACAAGGAGAGCTATTTCCAAATGGAAAACATCCCGCTGTACGTCACGCCGGTCGGCGAGAAGAAAAAAAGTTTCATCGGCAATATGATTATCCTGAACAACATCACCAAATACAAGGAGATCGATTCCGCCAAAACGAATTTCATCTCGACCGTCTCGCACGAGATGAAAACCCCGATCGCGTCGATCATGATGAGCCTGCACCTGCTCGAAGACAGCCGGCTCGGGCCGCTGAACGACGAGCAGAAAGCCCTCGCGCAGAGCATCCGCGAAAACAGCGACCGGCTGCTCGGCATCACCGGCGAGCTGCTGAATCTGACCCAGATCGAGACGGGCAAGTTGCAACTGATGCCGAAGGTCACCAAACCGATCGAACTGATCGACTACGCGGTGGCGGCGACGCGAGTGCTGGCCGAACGTTTCGGCTGTTTCGTCGAAGTCGAATACCCCGAAAAGATCGCGAAGCTGTTCATCGACAGCGAAAAAATCGCCTGGGTGGTCACGAACCTGCTGTCGAACGCGATCCACCACTCGCCCGAAGGGGCGCGGATCATCGTCGGCGCGGCGCAGCGCGACAACAAGGTCGATATTTTCGTGCAGGACTTCGGACGCGGCATCGACCCGCGCTATCATAAAAGCATTTTCGACCGCTATTTCCGCGTACCGGGCACCAAAGTGCAGGGCAGCGGCCTCGGACTGGCCATTTCGAAGGAGTTCGTCGAAGCGCACGGCGGCACGATCGGCGTCGAAAGCCAGATCGGGCACGGCAGCCGGTTCACGATCACGCTGCCCGTCTGACCGCCGCGGAAAAGCGACCGCCGGACGCGCAAACGACTGAAACCGCCCGGTAAAGCGCAGAACCGCCGGACGCCGGCGCGAAGAAGAAACGCAGGCGAAAGCCCGGCCGGAAACACGAAGGGAAAAGCCGTCCGGCGGAAATCGGGCGCGACCGTCCGGAACGGCACGGGTTATGCAGAAAAAACGGGGAACAGACTAAATACAACGCATTATGAAATCACCGAAAGAATCGTTCAAATCGCTGAAAGACACGTTTACGCTGAGCAACGGCGTGCAAATACCCTGCGTCGGTTTCGGCACCTACCTGACGCCGGACGGCGAAACGGCCGTCAGTTCGGTCATCGAGGCCGTCCATGCGGGTTACCGGCATATCGACACGGCTGCCGTCTACGGCAACGAAAAGAGCGTCGGCAAAGCCATCTGCAAGTGCGGCACCGACCGCAAAGAGCTGTTCATAACCAGCAAGGTGTGGAACAGCGCGCAGGGCTACGAAACGACGCTGCACGCATTCGACAAAACCCTGTCCGACCTGGAACTGGACTACCTCGACCTGTACCTGATCCACTGGCCGATCCCGAGAAAGCACGACGACGACTGGCAGCAACTGAACCGCGAAACGTGGCGGGCGATGGAAAAACTATACAGGGAAGGGCGCGTGCGCGCCATCGGCGTCAGCAACTTCAAGCCGCGCCACCTGGACGCGCTGCTCGAAAAGGCCGACATCGCGCCGATGGTCGATCAGATCGAACTGCACCCGGGTATGCCCCAGGACGAAACGGTCGAGTACTGTCGGGCGCGGGACATTCTCGTCGAGGCGTGGGGCCCGTTGGCCCAGGGACGACTGTTCGAAAGCGTCGAACTGGACGTGCTCGCGGCCAAGCACCGCAAGAGCGTGTCGCAGATCGTCCTCAGATGGCACCTACAACGGGGCATCCTGCCGCTGCCGAAGTCCATCACGCCGTCGCGGATCGTCGAGAACGCGCAATTGTTCGACTTCGAACTCAGCTCGCAGGAGATGAATTTCATCACGCACATAAAATGCGAAAGTTCGGGACTCGACCCGGACACGTTCCGGATGTAACCCCGTCGCACCGGGCGCGCCCGTATGCGGATACCGGATCGCCGGCGTCCGCATACGTTTTTTTACTGTACGGCCCGTCCTCCTCCCTCGGCATCCTGCCGGGAAAACAATTCGCTGACGATCAATTGCAACTGGTAGGTCTCGGGACTCATGACCTTCAAGAAATCCAGGCCGCGAGAGATACGAACGACAATCTCCTGAAACAAACCCGTTTCTTTCGGAGTCGCCTGCCGGACGATCCGGTATGCGTCCGGCAGCCAGCAGTTCCGCGACATTCCCCGGCCGTTGAACATCACCCGAAGCAGGATATATCCGCCGTCGATACACTCGAAAACGCCGAAAGCGTCCTCATAGGGTTCCTCCGTGGAAGAGAATAGATACAACTCACCATGTTTCAGCACAACCATAACTCACTGATTATTCGTTAAACAACTATTATAACTAATTCTATATCGTCCACTTATAACCCGAAACCGCCCCCGGACACACCCTTTGGACCAAAAAAACAAAAAAGCACGGAACCCGCAAGCTCCGTACTGAGGCATCGCCAAACGCCCTACACAAAAACAAGCAGAATCCGTGCTATACTCACGTATGCACGAGTCTCTCCTGTTATCTGTGCGTAGAATGAATTTGGCGATTTTCAGTACCAGATACAGCAATCGAGTCACCTCAATGTATGTCTATTTCATCTTCTCCTGGTTGGTTTTGAGTTCTTACCGTGTCCAAAAATAGACAAATTTTTGTTATAATCGTTGTTTTTTGTCCGTTTCAGACAATTTCAGCGACTTATCCCGAACGACATCAAAAACAGTACCGTCCTGCATCCCCGGACAGAAATCGCGTTTTTCAGAATCCGGCTCACAGGACGCTCTGACTCGGTCCGGAGATCGATTCCGGCCCGGCGGCCGCGCTGGGCGACGCGAGACTCTCTCCGGCGAAAACGCGCGTCCGGCTCCGGGGCGAAGACCGCCCCGGACGACGCGCCGAGCTGCGCCGGCCCTTCAGCCGCGCGCGTCCGTCGCAGCCCCCTCGACACAGGCTTTCAGCCGCCGCACCGTCTCGGGATACCGCTCGAAACCGAACACGTCCACCGGCGGCGGAGACACCCCGCGAATCCGGGCGGCGCGCACCAGGCGCAGCACCGTCTGGAATTGCAGGAACAGCAGCCACACCTCCGGCCTGCCCGGTTCGGGAACGTCCGCCAGCCTCCCGCCCCGGGCGAAATAGAGTCCGCAGGCGTATGCGAATGCGAACACGGGCAGCGCGCCCCGCTCCGGCAGCCCGCACGGTTCCGACTTCGTCTTGCCTTCGATGAAAAAGGCTTCGCAGGCACACACGTCATCCGCGATCCACGCCCCGAGCAGGCGGTCGGGAACCGCGTCCGGCAAGACCCCCACCCCGCCGTCCGGCAGGCCCGGCCCGCTTGGTCTATGGGTCTTACCGGCCCGGTCGATCCCGGCGTACCGCTCGAAGAACCGGATCGTAGCCCCGAGAGCCGTCTCCCGGCTACGCATGGCGCAGGCCCCGACTCCGGGCGTTTTGGGACGGCAGGTCGGGGAGATGACTGCCGAGGATCGTGCGGAACAGCACCAGTTCGCCGGGATAGTGCATCGCGTAGCTGTCGCCGATCCGGACAAACGGACTGCCGTCCCGGTAACGGTTTTCGAGCACCGTGAAGCGCGGCGGATAGGCGTGGAAGGCGAACAGCCGGATGTTGCGGACAGGCCGGCGGAAAAGCCGACGTGAGCGCAGAACGGCATCGACATAGTCGAGGAAGGTGACGATCATGCCGAGGTAGTCGGACTCCTGCAGGTAGACGATCCGGCGGCGGCCGTCGAACAGGTATTCGGTGAAGCGATACGCGCAGAACGCGCACTCCTCCGACCGCAGCAAACGGCAGTAGTCGTCGGGGCCGAGCACCTCGACGGTCACGCCGAAGCGACGGCCGTAAGGCGCGAGCAAGCGGTCCATCAGTTCGCGCACCGGGGCGAAACGGGGCCGGCTCAGGTCGGGGCGGTCGCCGTGCCGGACGCGGAGTATGCGGAGTATCCGACGCGGAACGTCTTCGGAACGGACGTTGAAGTGCCGCCCGATAAATTCGCAGCAAGTTTCCAGATTTCGGGGATTCATCGTTTTTCGGTTTATAAGATTTGAAAGAGGGTAACAGGATATTCGACCGGAAGAAAGACCGCCGCCCGGCGCGCTCCATGAGAAACGCAGTTTCTCCGAAAAGTTTTTGCGCCGTTTTTACAAAAACGGCAGTCCGAGCGCCGAAGGCCCCGCCGCACCGCTCAATAAGGACTTTCTCCCTGCGGTCGAAAGTCCGCGCGGCGGACAAAGCGGCAGCTTTGTAAATATGATTTGAGAGAGGGAAGCCCGTTCGGTCAGGGCACAAAAAAAGGGCGCTCAGACAGTTCCCTTCCAGTTGGCCTTACGATGCCATTTTCCGGTAACTCTCCTTACGCCCAAGCCCGCCCCCACCTATAAGGTAGGGGCATGACTTAGGTTTCAGACAAGTTTGATACCGGAATAAACCTGTTATATCGCTATAACAGTTCGTAAGTTTACTGGAAGGCACAAAGGTTGTCTTAACCTTTACAATCTATATGTACGGCTAAGCCGTATCTTGATATTGCAAATTTAGCATAATTTCTGCATTAAGAATTATAATGAGTAATATTCACAAATATAATCAAAAAACAACACACACGTGAAATCACGTGTGCAAAAACATCATCGGGGCTTTTCTTTTGTATAAATGAAGTCAAAAAGAACTGATGATAAATTTGTTCAAATGATTGTCGAACGTATGCGACAGTTGCGAAACGACCGCCACTATTCGCAGGAACATGTAATTGAGCATACACATTTGGACATATCCCGATATGAAACAGGGAGTTCTATCCCTTCGCTATTATCTATCTTAACTCTTTGCAAATTTTATGGAATAACAGTTCGGGAGTTTTTTGAAGAGATGGATTACCCTTCCAAAAAATAGAAGGCCCTCCACCGCACCGCTCAATAAGGACTTTCTCCCTGCGGTCGAAAGTCCGCGCGGCGGACAAAGCGACAGCTTTGTAAATATGATTTGAGAGAGGGAAGCCCGTTCGGTCAGAGCACAAAAAAAGGGCGCTCGAACAACTCCCTAACGGTCGGCCTTCGGAGCCTACTCTGGCAGTTGTCCTTACGCCCAAGTCCGGCCCCGGCAACTCGTACCGGGGCATGACTTAGGTTTCAGACAAGATTCACGCCAGAGAAAACCTGCTACATCACTATAACAGTCCGAAGTTTACCGTTAGGCGTAAAGGTTGTCTTAACCTTTACAATCTATATGTACGGCTAAGCCGTATCTTGATATCGCAAATTTAGCATAATTTCCGCAATCATTAGATTTTAACTACAAATATAATAAAACATTCCAATAAGTATTCACGAATACGTATATAAATTTTGCATTGCTTGTTCTTTTGTAAATATGACTAAAAATAGCCGATATTATAAAGACCAAGAATTTGTAGAAAAGCTTGCTCGACGAATTAAGGAGTTACGTAACGAGCATGGGCATACGCAAGAATATCTTATCGACAAAATTCATCTTACTATAAATTGTTACGAAACGGGAAGCAAAATTCCAACATTAATGTCTTTATTGAAAATCTGCGAGTTCTATAATATTACATTAGACGAGTTTTTCGCCCCGATGAACTATCCGCCGAAAGAATAAACGCAGCCACACCTTATTATTTATAATACAATACAGCAAAAAGGCGCGGATCAGGACGATCCGCGCCAAGGCAACAATCCGCCGGAATGATCGGTTGCCCACTCTGCCCGCGAATTCTGGCAAACCCGGCAGAGTACGAGAATTGGATAAGTACGAAAAATCTTCGCATTTCGGTCCACGTCCGGCTTAGGCAGTTTCATAAATTTACGAAAAAAACCGCGATTCGAAACGGTCCGGCATCTTTTTTATTCCTTATTTGTTATAATAACGCCGATTTACGCTACTATTTCTGCAAAAACGATTCTTTTCCCCATTGAAAACCAACCACGACCGCTAACTTTGTAGAAGCATAATACCCAAGCTTATGGAATTAGAAACTATCAAAAACAAAATCTACGAAATCCGAGGACAACAAGTCATGCTCGATTTCGATCTGGCCGAACTGTACCAGGTCAGCACCAGCGCACTGAACCAATCGGTAAAACGGAACGCCAAACGGTTCCCGCCCGATTTCATGTTCCAGATAACCCAAGAAGAGTTCGACAGCTTGAAATCACAAATTGTGACATCAAGTTGGGGAGGCACGCGCAAATTACCGAACGCATTCACCGAACAGGGACTGGCCATGCTCTCGGGAGTGCTGAACAGCGACACAGCCATCGACATGAACATCAGGGTCATGCGGGCGTTCGTCTCGATGCGGGCCTTCCTGCTGAACGGAAACATCGCCGCCGAACTCAACCAGTTGCACTGCCGGGTAAAAAAACTGGAGAGAACGTCGGACGAAACGCTCGAAGCGATCAACGACCTGAGCGAAGACTGCCGCCGCGAAACAGACGAAATCTATTTCGCCCTGTCGCAACTCGCCCGCAAGAATTGCGAACTGCAAACCCGACGCATCGCCGGATTCCGCAAAACGGACAAAAAATAATTTCTCCCGGCGCCGCGCGGCGCCGGCGCTGGCTCGTTTCTTGCTTCGGTTACGACGGGCGTACCGCACGTACGCCCCGAATCGAACCGAAAATTTATGAAAGCATACACAATCTTACTCGGCACGGGGCTGCTCCTGGCAGCCGGCGGGCCCGAATACGCGGACGCATGCACCCGCGTCGTTTACGAAGGAACGAACCGGACGGTAGTGACCGGACGCACGATGGACTGGAAGGAAGACCCCCGCAGCAACCTGTGGATCTTCCCGCGCGGCATGGAGCGAAACGGCCAGGCCGGAAGCAATTCGCTGAAATGGGTCTCCAAATACGGCAGCGTGATCACGTCGGCCTACGACATCTGTACCACCGACGGCATGAATGAAAAAGGACTCGTAGCCAACCTGCTGTGGCTCGCCGAGTCGGAATACCCGGCCCGCGACGGCCGGAAACCGGGGCTCTCGGTCGCCGCCTGGACGCAGTACGTGCTGGACAACTTCGCCACCGTGGACGAAGCGGTCGAAGCGCTGGCGAAGGACGACTTCGACGTGGCGTCCGACCTGATGCCGGACGGCTCCCGGATGGCTACGCTGCACCTCTCCGTCTCGGACGCCGGCGGGGACAACGCGATCTTCGAATACATCGGCGGGAAACTGGTCGTCCACCACAGCAAGTCGTACCAGGTGATGACGAACTCGCCGGTCTTCGAACAGCAGTTGGCCCTCGACGACTACTGGAAAACCATCGGCGGCACCGTCTTCCTGCCCGGAACCAACCGGGCGGCCGACCGTTTCGTGCGCGCCTCGTTCTACATCGGCGCCATCCCGAAAACCGAAGACACGCGCACGGCCCTGGCCTCCGTATTCAGCGTGATCCGCAATACGTCCGTCCCGCTGGGGATCAGCACGCCGAACGAGCCGAACATCTCGTCTACCCGCTGGAGAACCGTCTCGGATCAAAAGAACCTGACGTACTTCTTCGAATCGACCCTCTATCCGAACGTGTTCTGGGTCGATTTCAGGGACGTCGATTTCGCGCCGGGAGCGCCGGTCAAAATGCTGGATCTGGTCTCCGGGAAAACCTATGCGGGAAACGCCGCGGAACGGTTCCGCGACGCGGCCCCGTTCGAATTTCAGGGAATCGGTTGAAAACGCCCGCAACGGCGGCAATCCCCGCCGCTGCGGACAAGCGTTCCCGCCGACAGTACGCCACTCGGCAGAAGACATTGCCCGTAAACGCGACGACCGCCGAACTCCCGGATCGCAGCGCCCGAAATATTTTATTCCCGATATTATTTTTTTCAAATAAAAAAACTATATTTGTCAAGGCGTTGTTTTGTATCGACCGAAGTGTAAATGTCGAAGCGGACCGTACGGCGTTTTTGATTTAAATGAATGAAAATTCCAGCTTATGAAAGCATAAGTTGTCGGGGCGGTCGGAAATTTAAATACGGCGCGTGGAGTTTACATGATACGAAAGGATGTCCGTTTTCATTCTTCAAAGAATGAGTGCAATTAAAATTAAAAAAGATCAAAACTATTTTGTTTTGCCCTGCAAAAAGAGGATTTTATCCTCTTTTTTTCTATGAACCGATGAAAGGCTATGAATATTACCGTCCAGTATCCGATTACCGATTGCAGGCTTTTTCTGCATAAGTCCGGCAAATTGCGCAAGCCGTACTTCGTGTCCCCCGATACGGAAGGCAGGGAATACATCCGGCATTTCGGAGCCATGCAGGGCAGGCATTTCCAGGAGTATTATTACTGCGTAGGCGAAAATACGTTCTGCAACGCCAGACATGCCCTGCGGTTCAGCCGGCCCCCGTCTTTTTACAAAGACCAGATCGCCTGCCTGAAACGGTGCGCGAACCGTTTTTATTCGGACGGCGGCATTCTGGGAAAATTCGAGGTGAAAAGCGCTTACCGGATTCAACCCGATCGGCTGAACCCGGAGAACGGAAGCGCGTACCGGCAGTTGCTCGATTTCCATTTCGGGCACGAGGTGCGGATAAACGACGCCAAAGGGGGAAACGTACGCGCTTCGTTTTCCGACGCGGGTCCCGCCCTGGCCAAACTCTATCTATACGGCTCTACGGCCTGCGGTTCCCTGCATGAGATTCGAAAATACTGGGTGCAGTCCGGTCAATCCATCGTAATCGTCGAAGAACATGCCAAACGCGCGTCCGACTTCCGGCGCCTGCCGGCCGGCGCGACGGAAGTCCTGCTGAAAGACCAATGGAGCGCGCAGTACCTCAGGCTGTATCGCTACACGTACGACGGAATCCCCTGCTGGATCATCGAGATTCTTTCCAACGCTCCCGAAGCCAAAAAGATGTGCCGGAACCTGAAAACCCTTTTGCTCCGGATCCATGCCGAAAAACAAAGCGTCATCAAGGCCCTCGAATTCCTTTCCATCAACAAGGACAACGAAGCGGTCGATATCAGAAAAGCGACCCACTTCATTAAAAACACCCTGGTCAAACTGCAAAAAGACCGGCGTTTCGACCTGAAACAGAGCGATATCGTAAACATCGCCTTCGAAGCGGACGACAGCTTTTCACAGGACGATTACCGCAGACTGCGCCAGGCGGTGCTGGATCTGAATAACCGGTATATCATCGAAGACTTCGATTGCATATTCGCCCAAATCGACTTCGACGCCCTGTGCGAGGCTTACTATTGCCAGATCAACGAAGACGAAGACGAAATCCCCGAGGCGATCAGGGCTCCGCTCGAAGAGGTCGTACACAGCCGCAGCAAACTGAAGTTCAAACAATTTTCGAAAAGATACCGTTCGATATTAGAGGGTTGCGCCAGTTCCGCCCTGTTCGAAATCATCAAATACGGAGCCGTCTCCGTAATCGGAGGTATTTAGGATTCCTTTTGCGAACGAGATGCCCGGACAGGCCGGATTCGTCGTCTGCGAATCTGCATCCCGTCGCACGCCATCCGGACAAACGGTTATTTCCCGGCATTACGGCAACCTTTCCGATTCAAGGGCAGCCGCGGGAACAACTTGCGGAAACGCACGAGGTAAGACGCGATCCTGTTCCCCGCGACGATAAGACTCACGGCCACGATAATCAGTAAAATTCCGCACCCGATCCGCAGAGTCAAGGACTCCCCGAAAACCGCCACGCCGAAAAATACGGCCGTCACGGGTTCGAGAGCTCCCAGAATAGCCGTGGGAGTCGAACCGATGTATTGGATGGCGCGGGTCGTACAAAGAAACGATATCGCTGTCGGGAAAACGGCCAGGGCGACAAGATTCCCCCATAAATACCAGCGATCCGGAACGCTGACGGCGCTGCCGAAGTCCAGCCGGACGAAGAACAGCGACAGCCCGAACAGCAAGACGTAAAAGGTCACTTTGAGCGTCGCGACGGATTTCAGCGCCGGGCGGTTCACCCCGACGATATAGATCGCATAAGAGAGCGCCGAAACCATCACCAGGATCGTCCCCGTAAGATCGAGCGTCGCGCCGTCGCCGCTTTCGTAAAGCAGCGCGATGCCGCCCAGTGCCAGCAGGATACACAACGCCGTCTGCATGGAAAGCTTCTCCCGAAACCAGAAGGCCATAATCAGCGCCACGAAAATCGGATAGACGAACAGCAGCGTAGAGGCTATGCCTGCGTCCATGTAGTTATAACTCAGGAACAGGGTCAGCGAAGAGAGGGCCACCAGCAGGCCCAGGACGATCAGCGGCAACACCTCCCGGCGGCGCAGCCCGAAATCGCGCCCGCGGGCCTTAAGCATAACGCCCAGAATCGGGATCGCGAAAAGATACCTGAAAAACAGCACCGAATCGGGATCCATACCGGCTTTATAAAGCGGGAGGGCGAACAGCGGGTTCATACCGTACGTCGCCGCGGCGACGGTTCCCAGCAGATAACCTTTGGCTTTTGCATTCATACCTCAGATTTTGTTGCAAAAATAGCATTTATTCCGACGTACGGTTAACCGTAAAGCGATCCGTACCGCCGTCACGCCGCAAAAAAGAAACCCCGGCCTGTTCCGGCCGGGGCACATTGGAGATTAGCCTCTATTGTAAATCCTTCGCTTTGACTTTCACGATCTTGCCGTCTTCACGCGCGAAAACGAGTTCTCCGTCCTCTTTTTTCTTCTGCTCTACGAGCCGTTCATACGCAAGGGCTACGCCCCTCAGTATGTTTTCTTCCATTTGCTGGACTTCTATGTCACTCATAATTCTTCAGCGTTTTATATATTAACGTTTCAACGATCGATTTTGTTTTATCCCGATTGCCTTTGGCGATCACTTTAGAAGGCGGGCGAGAATTGTCCAGCAAGATCCAGTAGTCGCAAACGGGAATATAAATATCGAACAGATTCTTAATTCCGCTGCGATACCGCCTCCGAACGACTTTCTGATCGATGTTATGCCCTCCCGCTTCCACCCGCATCTGTACCCTGCCGACGGCCAGTTCCGGCGAATTCAGCCAAAAATAGACCAGCGACACATAATATCCCTTGCTTTGAGCGGTTCGGATCAGACTCGCATACGAACGCGTAGCCAAAGTCGTTTCGAACGCAAAATCGACGCCGTGGTCGATCAGCTCATGGATTCTCCGGAGCATCAGCCGTCCCGCCTCGATCGCAACGCTACCCGGATTGAAAGGGGACAGCCCTTTCGCAATTTCGTCCGCGTTGACGAATTCCTTACACTCCAGCATTTCGGGCAGAACGGCGTAAGAAGCAGTCGTTTTCCCCGCCCCGTTGCACCCCGCTATGACGTAAAGGTTCGGCATATTCTCTGATTGACATCACAAATATAAACGATTTGGCGATAATGCCGCCACATCGGAATGCAATTTTATTTTCGAGACGCCCCCAATGCCTCCCAAAACCTCCCGGGCAAATGAATATTCTCCACCTCCTTCGCCCGAACAGCGGAACGATTTCATCGGATCGGCAGACTCAACACCGGGCTCCGGCTTTTACGACGCTCGATTTTTCCGTTTTTTCATTTATTATTAACGTGCGGCAAATAATTTAACCGTATATTTGTATAAAATGTTTATCCCATGAAACGATCGGTTTATATCATTCTCGCATTGCTTTTTGCCGCACGACTGTCCGCACAAGGGCCGTTGGGTGAACCGCAAATCCCTGTGTACCCTACTCTGAAAGACAGCGGTTCTTTTACCATGATTATGGTTCCGGATCCTCAGAGTTACACCAAATTCGCCGCCAATCAGCCCTTGTTCGAATTGCAGACCGCATGGATCGCCCAAAATGCAGAACGCTTACGCATCGCAGCCGCCCTGTTTACGGGGGATATGGTGGAGCAAAACAACCTGCTCACGAGCGGAGGAGTTCCCAATCCCTACAATGGGGATCAGACCTCCCGTCAACAATGGGAATCCGTATCGAGAGGACTGGCCCGTCTGGACGGCAAAATGCCTTACATCATCGCTCAGGGCAATCACGACGTAGGGTACGTCGCGGCGGAAAACCGCTATTCATCCATGCCCGAGTACGTCTATCCCGAACGCAATTCGTGTTTCGCCAATTCGCTCGTCGCCACGGGCTGCAATTATCAGGGGATAAACACCATGGAAAACGCGGCATTTGAATTTCATAACAAAACATGGGGCGATATCCTGGTAATAGCTTTTGAATTCGCTCCCCGCGACGAAGCGTTGGATTGGGCCCGTCAACTGATCGAATCCGAAAAATTCCGCAGTCACAAAGTCATCGTTCTCACGCATTCGTTCCTGGGCACCTCGGGAGAACGTATCAAGCAGGAAAGTTATAAATTAACGCCGCGAAACTGGGCGCAGGAAGTGTGGGACAAACTGATTTACCCCTCGAAAAACATCTCGCTGGTACTGTGCGGACATACGGGAACGCCGCCTAAGATCGATTCCTCCGACAGCATCGATTACCGAAGTACGGCCGCTTATCGCGTAGACAAGGCCGCGGACGGTCGCAATATCCCTCAAATGATGTTCAATTCGCAGAACGGGGACGGCGACTGGAATGGGAATGGCGGGGACTGTTGGTTGCGCATCCTCGAGTTCATGCCGGACGGTAAAACCATTTACGTGCGGACATTCTCTCCTTTATTCGCATTATCGAAACGTACGGCCAAATACGCTTGGCGCGTCGCGGATTACGATCAATTCGAAATAAAAATCGATTGAAATTCGACTTGCCTTTTGTTAACTTAAGGTAAACGGAGAAGAAAAACCGGTTTCGGCAAAGCGGTTTCCCGTACGGCTCCGAGCCGGATGCCTTGCCGACGAGCGCATCCTACATCTATCTGACTGACAATGCGTATTACACACCGATAGTCAAATAATAAGGCAAACAAATAAACGCGCGCAAAAGCGGAAAAAGTTTTTCTCAACGTTTTTCCTAAAATAAAATCGCTAACATTTAAAGCAAATGTCCGGCTCGATAAGTCGGGGCAAACGGCAGAACACCCCCCTTCTGAAAAACAGAAGAGGCAATTATTCGTTCAATATTTTCTAATATGAGAAATTCCCTTTGCTTGGAACTACTGGTTTCTGCCGCGGTACTGTTGCTGTCGGGCTGTGAAGTCGGGCCCCGATCCCGAAGAACCTATTTTTTTGAAAAAGAAAAAAGAGCAATCATCATTCCCGTTGCGTTCAACGACACGATTACGGGACGTTTCTTGTTCGATACCGGCGCTACCAACGGCTATCTGATCCTGGATTCCTCATTTTGCGCGACTCATCCTTTGCCGGCATGGAGCGACAAACCCGATCACGTGTATTTTTCACCTCATACGGGATGGGCAACTTCGGAAAGCCCCTCATTCCGGCAGGCGATTCATAAGAAGCCGACGAGAGCGGCTATTTCGAATGTCGATCTGGTTTATAATTATCTTCTGATCCGGAATCAAAAATACGGTTCGACCGAGGATTTACAGGGAACGGTCGGCTTTCCCGATAACGATTCGACCCATGTCTGGGAGCTTAATTTCGAGCATAATTATCTGGAGATACACGAAGCCGAAAAGTTCCGGAGACCCGCCGACTGTTACTGGCTCCCTTTTGTCAACGAGCGAGGAAGCCTGCACACGGTCCATATACAGTTTCCGTTGACCGTTAAAAGCGCGACCGGAGATACGGTGACAATCGACTATCCTTATTTGATCGATACCGGCATGGCGCAGGACTTCGTATTGCTCCCGTCTGCGAAAGAGATCGAGTTTTTCAGGAAAAGAGAGGATGCCGTTCTGATAAATCGCGGTCATGGAGGTGGCTATTGGAGTCGTTATGACGTCAATGCAATCGCTTTCGATGGTTTTAAGATCGATTCAATGCGCATCTATACGGATGAATTCGCTACGAAATTAAGCGCTTATGCACGAGGGATCATCGGATTGAATTTCCTGAAACGGTTTAACGTATTTTTTGACTTCGGCTCACGACAGGTCGGATTGCAGCCGATCAGGAATTTCAGCCGAATTATCAATAATTTTTCCGAAAGATTCTATTTTTCAGTAAACACGACCTTGAACGGGAGACGAATCGTCACGATGATGCCCGATCATGTCAAGAACAATCATTACAAGGAAGCCGGCTTGCAAAAGGGAGATGAAATTGTTGCGATAAACGGATTTACCCTAAAAGACTTATCGTTCGATAATGCAGTTAAAATCAAGGAAAGTCTTACGAGAAAACTGGATATCGTCAGAGACGGGAAGCCGATGAAAATCACGGTACGCCTCGACGAAGACGATTTGAAAGGAGAATAAAAGGGCACGGATTGTCGACATGCGACACATGTGCAGCGTATCGCTCCGCTCGTTGGTTTTGAAGTCGACGATTTGTTTCTCGTATTCCCTGATCTTCCGCTCAATCAATGCGACAATCTTTTCCCGACCGGGATAGTGACGGCGCGGACGACTCTTGGCCGCGGTTCAAAATTGCGGAGCGAACGATAAATGCAGGCTGATATACTTCCGTTTCCCTGCTTTGGTTAATCTCAGCATCAGAGGATGCTTCCCGTTAGCGAGTGTGAGGTGTATAACACGACCCCGACCGTTGTATTCATGTCGATTTTCGGTTTACACTTTCGTTTACAAAACCCTTTCAAAATACCCCGAAATCCACCCGAAACAACAATAAAAAACGACCTGTCGTTTCCGACAAGCCGTTTGCAATCAGTGACTCCGACAGGATTCAAACCTGTAACCTCTTGATCCGTAGTCAAGTGCTCTATTCAGTTAAGCTACGGAGCCTTTCCCTTTTGCGAGTGCAAAGATAAGCAAAAAATTATTCCTTACAAATTTTTTCCTCAAGAACTTATGAAAACCCCGGAAATCGGGAACATTCATTTCAATACGGGGGAACGGACTCCCGCATTAATTCGCAGGGGCGGAGTTTTCGGAAGCGGCAGCGCTTTTTGAAGGCTGCGGCACCAGCAATTCCCCCAACTTCTGCAAAAGCGCGCTTCCCATCAGGTTACGGGCCAGGATCGTCCCATCCGGGCCAATCAACACGTTCGACGGAATCGAACGAACCCCGTAGGTTTCGGCTGCGGCGCTCTCCCAGAATTTCAGGGTGCCAACCTGCGGCCAATCCATTTTAAACATTTTGATGCCGTCCAGCCACGCCTTTCTGTTTTTGTCGAGCGATACCGCGTAAATCTCGAAACCTTTCGAATGAAATTCTTTATAAGCCGTCACGAGGTTGGGAATCTCCGCACGGCAAGGCGGACACCACGAAGCCCAGAAATCGAGCAACACGTATTTTTCCTCGCCGACAAACCGCGACAACGGCAACTCCATCCCGGCCGTATCCGGAACCGAAATATCGACATATTTTTGCCCCGGTTCGGTTCTCGCCAGCGCAGCGGCCATCTTTTCGAGCAGCTCCGCATAAACCGAAGCGCTGGCCGGCGGGGTCAGCCCGTCCAGCGCCTGACGGATCTCCTTCGCAGACATCTCGTACGAAAGGCCGCGAAACAGCACATAAGCCGCCGCCACGCTGCCGGAATGCTTCCGGACGAATACCCGGCCGAGACTATCCCTTTGTTTCTCCAGATCGAAGGCGATCCGCGTACTGGACAGCTTCACCGAATCGCTGTCCAGCAATTTCGCGACGGAATCGGCCTGCCCGAGGAACTGCCGGTAAAGATCTTCCGTCGCCGAACCCGTCACCCGGATATCCTGCGGCCGGTCGGCCGCGCCGACGATCCGGATCATCGGGCTGTTTTCGAGGAAAAACCGCACCAACGGAACGTCCGGAGTTTCGACGGCGGCAAAAATCGGCACCGCGCAGTCGCCCGAAAATTCGAACGCCCCGTTTTTTACTTCGGCCGAGTCGATCACCCGCGGCAGCTTGCCTTCGAATACGGTCAGGTATACTTTTCCGGCAACGCCGGCGATCTCGCCGGCGATCCGATAACCGGTCTGCTGTTTCGGCTGCGCGCACGAACACAACACGGCCGCAGCTACGATCGATGAAATCAAATATTTTTTCATATGCTTTCGGAATTATTCCGTTCTACAATCACTTTTTGACCCGTTCCGGATGATCGGAAATAAAACGCTCCCAACTTACGGAAGCGGGACCGCCGCCGAGCGCCTTTTTCCGACAGCGACTTTCGAGCGTCGGCACCGGAGCGGACTGGAAAAAGTGGCAAACGGCGACGGCGAGTCCGTCGGTCGCGTCGAGACGCCGCGGCAGCTCCTCCAATCGCAGCAGTTTTTTGAGAATTATCGCGACCTGTTCCTTCGACGCGGCGCCCTGACCGGTAATCGCCTGCTTGATCCGGCGCGGGGCGTATTCCGACACCGTCACGCCACGGCTCAGCGCGGCGGCCATCGCCACTCCCTGCGCCCGTCCCAGCTTCAGCATACTCTGTACGTTTTCGCCGAAAAACGGCGATTCGAGCGCCACTTCGTCCGGACGGTACTGGTCGATCAGCGCCCCGACCCGCTCGAAAATATACTTCAGCTTTTGGTACGGATCGCCGATCCGGTGCAGGTCGATATCGCCCAGCACGATGCACGAGAGCGCATTGCCCTCGGTACGGATCACGCCGTAACCGGTCGTGTTGGTTCCGGGGTCGATGCCCATAATCACCCTGCCGTCCACCGAACGATCCTCCGCAATTATTCTGCCGAAAGCTGCGCTTTCAGTTTTTCAAGTTCTTTTTCGAGCTGTCTCACCTTATAACTCAGATCGGGCAGGTTGCGGAACACGGCGTGCGAACGGTGGTATTTGATACCGGGCATCGCCGGGTTCCCCATGTAAGTCTCCCCGTCGGGAATGCTGTTCGAAATCCCCGACTTGGAAGCCAATTTCACGCCGTCGCCGACGGTCAGATGTCCGGCGATGCCGACCTGTCCGCCCAGCATACACCCGGCGCCCACTTTCGACGAACCCGCTACGCCGACCTGCGACGCGGCCACCGTATTGGCCCCGACCGTCACATTGTGGCCGATCTGGATCAGGTTGTCGAGTTTGACGCCCTTATGAATCACGGTCGAACCCATCGTAGCGCGATCGATACAAGTATTGGCTCCGATCTCGACATCGTCCTCGATCCGCACGTTGCCGATTTGCGGAATTTTGTGGAATTCGCCCTTTTCGTCCGGGGCGAAACCGAAACCGTCGGCGCCGATCACCGATCCGGCGTGGATCGTCACATTGTTGCCGATAACGCAGGCTTCGTAAATCCTGACGCCCGGATACAGCGTCACGTTGTCGCCGAGCCGCACCCCGTCGCCGAGATATACCTGCGGATATATTTTGCAATTCTTACCGGTCTTTACGCCCTGTTCGATCACCGCATAGGCGCCGATGTAAGCCCCCTCTCCGACCGCGGCGGACGGATCGACCGACGCCAGCGGACTGACGCCCGTCTTCTGAGGTTTGTTGGCGACATAAAGTTCGAGCAACTTCGCAAAGCACGAATAGGCATCCTCTACCTTCACCATCGTCGCCGCTACCGGAGCCGTCGGCTCGAACGATCTGTTGACAATCACGATGCTCGCCTGGGTATCGTAGATATAGTGTTCGTACTTCGGGTTCGACAAAAAAGCGAGAGTTCCGGGTTTGCCCTCCTCGATCTTGGCCAGCGAGGTGACGACGGCTTTCGGATCGCCAACGATTTCCCCGCCGAGGAAACCGGCGATGAGTTCCGCAGTAAATTCCATATTTTCCAGTATTTTATCGGTTCAAACAATTACATATAATTCTTAATATCGATGTTTTCCGGCATCAGCGGGGTCGGGTCGCCGCCGAAAGCGAGCAGCTCGCGAATCACGCTCGACGAGATGGCCACGTAATCGGCCGGGGTGAACAGCAGCACGGTGTTGATCTCCGGAAACAGCGCCCGGTTGACCTGCATGATGTTCCGCTCGTACTCGAAATCGACCGTATTGCGCAACCCTCGGAGAATCGTCTTGACACCCAACTGTCGGCACAACTGCCCGGTCAGCTCGGTGTAGATCCGCACCTCGATCCGCGGTTCGCCGCGGTACAGGTCGCGGATCAGTCGCGCCCTGTTGTCGGGGGTCAGCAACCCCGCCTTCTCGCTGTTGACGCCGATGGCGATCACGATGCGGTCGAAAAGTTCGAGCCCCTGATCTACGACGAATTTATGTCCCAACGTAAAGGGATCGAACGACCCCGGGAAAAGTGCAGTTCCTTTCATAAACCGTTTTTTTGCGCATCCTTTTCCGATGCAAGATACGTATCTTTTCGAAACCCGCAAACAGCGAAGGCTGCCTCTCGCGGGGCAGCCTCTCGTTCCTGCGGGTATTTACCCGATTAACACAGCTTGGCGAAAAGTTTCCGGAAACCGGTCTCCTCGGCGATCATGCCGGACAGATCGGCAATCGCGACGCGTTGCTGTTCCATCGAATCGCGGTGCCGCACGGTCACCGTCTTGTCTTCGAGCGTCCGGTGGTCGACCGTAATGCAGAACGGGGTTCCGATCGCATCCTGACGACGGTAACGCTTGCCGATACTGTCTTTCTCGTCGTACTGTACGTTGAAATCGCATTTGAGCGCATGTTGTATATCGCGGGCCACTTCGGGCAAACCGTCCTTTTTGACCAGCGGCAGCACGGCGGCCTTGACCGGAGCCAGCGCCGCCGGAATATGCATCACGATACGGCTCTCGCCGCCTTCGAGCTGCTGCTCCTCGTACGAAGCGGACAGCACCTGCAACACCATCCGGTCGACGCCGATCGACGTTTCGACCACGTAGGGCACATAACTTTCGCCGGTCTCGGTATCGAAATACTGAATCTTCTTGCCGGAGAACTTCTGATGGTTGCCAAGGTCGAAATCGGTGCGCGAATGGATTCCCTCCACCTCTTTGAATCCGAACGGAAATTCGTATTCGACGTCGGTCGCGGCATTGGCATAGTGGGCCAGCTTGTCGTGGTCGTGGAAACGGTAGTGCTCGTCGCCGAAACCGAGCGCGCGGTGCCAACTCATGCGCGTCGCCTTCCACTTTTTGAACCACTCGAGTTCCTCGCCGGGACGCACGAAAAACTGCATCTCCATCTGCTCGAACTCGCGCATACGAAAAATGAACTGCCGAGCGACGATCTCGTTGCGGAACGCCTTGCCGATCTGTGCGATCCCGAACGGAATTTTCATCCGGCCGGTCTTCTGCACGTTCAGGAAATTGACGAAAATACCCTGTGCCGTTTCGGGCCGCAGGTAGATCGTGTTGGCGCCCTCGCTGACCGACCCCATCTTCGTTTCGAACATCAGGTTGAACTGGCGCACTTCCGTCCAATTGCGCGTACCGGAGATCGGACAAACGATCTCGCTATCGACGATGATCTGGCGCAGTTCTTCCAGGTTGTTGTCGTTCAGCGCGGCGACCATCCGGCTGTGCACGGCGTCGCGTTTGGCCTTGTGTTCGATTACGCGCGGGTTCGTCTCGAGAAATTTCGCCTCGTCGAACGCTTCGCCGAAACGCTTACGGGCCTTTTCGACCTCTTTGGCGATCTTCTCGTCCTGTTTGGCGATGAAATCCTCGATCAGCACGTCGGCGCGGTAACGCTTCTTCGAATCGCGATTGTCGATCAGCGGATCGTTGAACGCCCCGACATGTCCCGACGCTTCCCATATCTTCGGGTGCATGAAGATCGCCGAGTCGATCCCGACGATATTGTCGTGCAGCCGCACCATCGACTCCCACCAGTAACGCTTGATGTTGTTTTTCAACTCCACGCCTTGCTGCCCGTAATCGTATACGGCGCTCAGACCGTCGTATATTTCGCTCGACGGGAAAATAAACCCGTACTCCTTGCTGTGAGCAACCAGCTTTTTAAAAAGTTCTTCCTGTGTCATTATCGTAAATGGATTATTTTTTCATCGGTTTATTCCGCCTGCTTTTCGACCAGGCAGAGCGATCCGTCGGCCTTCTCTTCCACCCGGAAAAAGCGCGGACGCTCATCGGGCGGCACGTTCGGCCGGTGGATGCTCAGCAACAGTTCTCCGTCGAACGTACGGAACAACATTCCGTGCCCTCCGTCGCGCGCGAAGAGCGCCTCGGGCATCTGCAACCACGGCCCGGCAACCTCGCCGCTCTGCGAACGGGCCACCCCGATCGCGTACCCACGGTCGCCGAACGACGACCACAGCATTAGCAGTTCGCCTTTCCGGTTCCGGTACAGGAACGGTCCGTCGGTCACGTAATTGCCCGGCGTATGCGGCCTGACCCACGGCGCGGACGACGCGCGGAACAGCGTCGCCGGTTTTCCGACGGCTTTTTTCAGGTTGCGGCTCAACCGGACGGCTTCCACCGTTCCGTCGCCCAATTGCGTCCATTCGTGGCAGAAAACCATCCACGGATTCCCCTTCCCATCGACGTACAGCGTCCCGTCGAGCGCCTGCCACGTTCGCGGCGTCAAGCGTCCCTTGCTGTGCTCGCGAAAAGGGCCTTTCGGACTGTCCGCAACGAAAACAGCCGTTCCGAGCAGACTGTCTGCCGCACCGCGCACCGTCGCGAACAAATAATATTTGCCCTTATAAGCATGGCACTCGGCCGCCCAGAAACATTGATCGCCCCAAAAATCAGGAGTCCGCTGAAAAATTGCGCGGGGCCCCTGCCAAGTCTCCAGATCGCGGCTCGAAAAAACGTCGAACCCGTCTCCGCGGGTCGTCCCGTACATATAGTAAGTCCCGTCCGACGAATCGGCCAGCACGAACGGGTCGCGGATATGCACCCCGTCGGTCGGAACGCCCGCCGGCAAAACGTTCCCGTCCTGCGCATACAAACTGCCGAACGACAGCAATGCGAACAGCCATACCGGAAAACCTGGTTTCTTCATATCAAAAAAAGAGTCGGTTAAATTTAAACATACGGAGTGCAAGTATATGTTTTTATTCGGAGATTTCCAAAAGAAGTTCTCCGCAAGAAATATTGCATCCGACTATATATAAGATATTTAACGGACAAATACGAATAAAAAAGAAACTGCCGGCGAAAAGCGGAAACGTCCGTGCGGCAACGCCGGGCTGCAAACGGCCTTTCACGATTTATCTTCTCTCTTCAAACGATAGCGAACGCCGCAATCGAGGATAAAATCCAGGATGTCTTTAAAAGTAGCTTCCACCTCGGAAGGTACAAATACGTTCGAAGCTTCGCCGTACCGTTTAAAAATTACTGCCGGCAAATCGGTCAACGAAACGTTCAGACGCCGGGCCATTCCCATCGCGTCGCGCTTATCGACGGTCGCATAAACCTTGTAAGCATAGTCCGGCTCGTCGTAATCGTCGTGTTCGAGCAACACGACCAAACTTTTGTCGTCATCGAAACCGACGACGACGGACGACCATATCGGAAAATCGTCATGCGACTCCACTATAACTTCCTGTAACGTCATCATACGCTCATCTTCTTTTTTAAACCGATACCCTTAATTGCATTTTCACGCGTCTTTCGTCCGCCTCGCGGTTTCCGTATTGCGATCGCAGCGGGATCGTCCGGAAAACACATAATCTCCAGAATGCAAAACAAAGATAAGTTTTTTTCTTAACTTTGCACAGAATAACGCGCGTTTCATGCCGTCTGTCGCCCGCTAGTCCGTCTGCGGATCAAGCTATAAACCAGCCGGATATCTACCAGGGAATCACCAAACGCCCCCGGGAGAGTCCCATGGAAACGTTGCGGGCAAGGCGGCCGGACGCAGCAATCGGATCATTCAACGGATTATCGTCGCATATGGGGAGAATACTGGCTATCGATTACGGACGCAAACGGACGGGCCTTGCCGTGACCGACCCGTTGCAGATCATCGCCAACGCCCTCGACACCGTTCCGACCCATACGCTGATGGACTACGTCAAGAGCTACGCCGCGGCCAACGCGGTGGACGCGATCGTAATCGGCATGCCGCTGCAGATGGACGGGTTGCCGTCGGAGTCCTATACCTACATCCGCCCGTTCGTCGAGAAGCTGCGCAAAGAGATGCCTGCGATGCGGATCGAACTGTTCGACGAGCGGTTCACCTCGAGGCTGGCGCTACGGGCGATGATCGACGGCGGCGTTCCGAAAAAACGCCGCCGCGAGGACAAAGGGCTGGTCGACCGCATCAGCGCAACGATCATCCTGCAAGGATACCTCGATTCGCGGGACAATCATTTAACAAATAAATAACACAATAGAAGATGAAAAAGATCAGAGCAGCCATCGTCGGATATGGCAACATTGGAAAATACGTCCTCGAGGCGTTGCAGGCGGCCGAAGACTTCGAAATCGCCGGTATCATTCGCCGCGACGCCGCGAACGTGCCCGAAGAACTGAAAAACTATACGGTAGCCACCGAAATCGAATCGCTCGGCAAAGTCGACGTGGCGATCCTCTGCACACCGAGCCGCAGCGTACAGAGCTTCGCGCTGAAATTGCTCGAGAAAGGGATCAACACGGTGGACAGTTTCGACATCCATACGCAGGTCGCCGAACAGCACGCGACGCTCGGCAAGGCGGCCGCGCAGCACGGCGCCGTTTCGATCATGTCGGCCGGCTGGGACCCGGGCAGCGACTCGGTGGTGCGCGCTCTGCTCGAAGCCTGCGCCCCGAAAGGGATTACTTACACGAACTTCGGCCCCGGCATGAGCATGGGTCACACCGTAGCCGTCAAGGCGATCGACGGGGTTAAAGCCGCGTTGTCGATGACGATTCCGACCGGGACGGGCATTCACCGGAGGATGGTTTACATCGAGCTGAAAGAGGGCTACGATTTCGACAAGGTGGCCGACGCGATCAAAAAAGACGCCTATTTCGTACACGACGAGACGCACGTGATGCGGGTGCAGAGCGTGGACGCGCTGCTGGACATGGGACATGGCGTCAACCTGACGCGCAAGGGCGTTTCGGGCAAAACGCAGAACCAACTGTTCGAATTCAATATGAAGATCAACAATCCGGCGCTTACGGCCCAGATACTGGTCTCCTCGGCGCGGGCTTCTATGTTGCAGAAACCGGGATGCTACACGCTGATCGAAATCCCGATGATCGACCTGCTTCCCGGAGACCGGACGGAACTGATCCGGCATCTGGTATAACAGGATTAAAAACAGCAAACGAACGATATGTTACTTCCGATTTATATTTACGGTTCGGCGGTTTTGCGCAAAGAATCCGAAGACATCGCCAAAGATTATCCGGAACTGGACAAATTTCTCGAAAACCTGTGGGAAACCATGTACGAAGCCGACGGAGTCGGACTGGCCGCCCCGCAGGTGGGCCGCAACATCCGGATCTTCGTGGTCGACGCTTCGGTGAACGCCGACAAGGATCCGAGCCTGGCCGGTTTTAAAAAAGCCTTTATCAACGCGCACATCTACGAACGCTCCGGCGACGCCGTTCCGTTCGACGAAGGATGTTTGAGCCTGCCGGGAATCAACGAACGGGTCGAAAGGCCGTCGCGGATCAGGATCCGCTACGCGGACGAAAATTTCGTCGAGCACGACGAGGAGTTCGAAGGTTTCGCGGCGCGGGTCATCCAGCACGAGTACGACCACCTGGACGGCAAACTGTTCATCGACCACGTGTCGCCGCTGCGCCGAACTCTGCTGAAAAGCAAACTGGCCGCGATGACCAAAGGGAAATACAAAGCGCACTATCCCTGCAAACTGGTGAAAAAATAGTTTCCGCCCGTTTCCGGGATCTCTTTCAGGGCCGTTCGCCGTTTCGGGCGAGCGGCCTTTTTGCATACCGTCTTTCCTCGTCGCTTTCGGCGATGACAGCCAACCGTTTAATCGAATAGGTTTATAAGTTGTTGATAAGTATTCCGCCGAAAATGTTTTCCGTCGAAACGATTCGCTATGTTTGTGAAAACATTCGGTTCTCGATGCCGGGCGTCTCGCCCGGCAGGAGATCAAAAGGGAATCCCGTGAAAGTCGGGAACTATCCCCGTAGCTGTAAGTTCCTGCCAAAGGCCGCGCAAACCCGAATGCCACTGTCGGTTTACCCGATGGGAAGGCGCGCGACCCGGAACAAGTCAGAAGACCTGCCGGATGAATTGCATTGTAGCTTTCGGGTGAAGAGCGATCGAATGTCGGGGCCCTCCGTACGCGGCCCGATATCTTTTATCCTCCCGGAGTTACCATTTTATCTTATTGTTTAACTGTTTAAAATTCAAACAAGATGAATGGACAGACTCATTTACGGCAAATCGTAAAACGGACGGGCGAGATCGCCCCGTTCAGTCCGGAGAAAATCGAACAGGCGATCTTCAAGGCCATGCGGGCCTCCGGTGTGCCGAACCGCAAAGAAGCCCGCCGGCTGTGCAGCGAAGTGGTGGCCTCGCTCGAAAAAAACAGCGCCGAACAGACGCCGCACGTCGAACAGGTGCAGGACGCCGTCGAACAGGCGCTGTACCGTCGCGGCGATTTCGCGCTGCTGAAAAACTACATGCTCTACCGTCGGCAGCACGAACAGCTCCGCGAATCGAAAGAGCTGTTTTCGAACCTCGACGTGATGGACGACTACCTGTCGCAGGACGACTGGCGGGTCAAGGAAAGCGCCAATTCGGCCTACTCGCTGCAAGGCCTCAACCAGCACATTTCGACGATGATTACTTCGCAGTACTGGCTCGGCCGGCTCTATTCCGAAGAGGTCGCCGACGCGCACAAAAGCGGAGCTATGCACATCCACGACTTGGGCTTCCTGAGCGTCTACTGCGTCGGCTGGGATCTGAAAGACCTATTGACGACCGGGTTCAAAGGAGTCGAAGGCAAAGCGCAGAGCGCGCCGGCCCGGCACCTGCGGACAGCGCTCGGACAGATCGTCAACTTCTTCTACACGATGCAGGGCGAAGCGGCCGGCGCGCAGGCCTTCTCGAATTTCGACACCTTCCTCGCGCCCTACGTCCGCTACGACGGGCTCGACTACGCGCAGGTCAAACAGTGCTTGCAGGAATTCCTGTTCAACCTGAACGTTCCGACGCGGGTCGGTTTCCAGACCCCGTTCACGAACATCACGATGGATCTGACCGTCCCCGACTTCCTGAAAAACGAGCCGGTGGTTTGCGGCGGCGAAGTAAAAGAGGAGACCTACGGCGATTTTCAGCCCGAAATGACGCTGCTCAACAAGGCCTTCGCCGAGGTGATGTACGAAGGGGACGCGGCGGGCAGCCTGTTCTCGTTCCCGATCCCGACCTACAACATCACGCCCGATTTCGATTGGGAAAATCCCGATTACGACGGCATCTGGCAGATGACCGCCAAGTACGGCATCCCCTACTTCTCGAACTTCGTCAACTCGGACATGAAACCCGACGACGTGCGCAGCATGTGCTGCCGGCTGCGGCTCGACAAACGGGAACTAATCAAGCGCGGCGGCGGACTGTTCGCGTCGAACCCGCTGACCGGGTCGGTCGGCGTCGTGACGATCAACCTGCCGCGACTCGGCTACGAATCGGGGTCCGAGAAGTCGTTTTTCGAACGGCTGCGCCACCTGATGGAGCTGGCCCGCGAAAGCCTCGAAACCAAACGCAAGGTCATCGAGCGCTACACCGAAAAGGGACTCTATCCCTATTCGAAATTCTACCTGCGCCACATCCACGACCGTTTCGGCTGCTATTGGAAAAACCACTTCTCGACGATCGGCATCAACGGGATGAACGAATGCTGTCTGAACTTCCTCGGCGTCGGAATCGCCACCGAAGAGGGCGCGGCATTCGCCCAAAAAACGATGCGCTTCATGCGGGACGTGCTGGCCGTATTCCAGGAGGAAACCGGCAATATCTACAACCTCGAAGCCACTCCGGCCGAAAGCACCGCCTACCGGTTCGCGATGCTCGATACCAAGCGTTATCCGGATATCATCACGGCGAACCAAGCCGACCGACTGCTGAAAGGCGCCAAGCCTTACTACACCAATTCGACCCACCTGCCGGTAAACTTTACCGACGACCTGTACGAAGCGCTCGAAATGCAGGATCCGCTACAAGCGTTGTACACCGGGGGAACGGTGTTCCACGTCTTCACCGGCGAAAGCGCCGTATCGCCCGCAGCCGCCCGAGACATGGTGCGCCGCGTGACCGGCCGGTTCCGGCTGCCCTACATCACGCTGTCGCCGTCGTTCAGCATCTGTCCTTCGCACGGCTACCTGTCCGGCGAACATTTCGTCTGTCCCAAATGCGGCGGCAAGGCGGAAGTATACAGCCGTATCGTCGGATACATGCGCCCGGTAAGCCAGTGGAACGACGGGAAACGGGAGGAGTTCGCCGACCGCAAGCTGTTCGACCGCCGGATCGTCCACGAAACAGCGATCTGACATGCGAATCGGAGGTTTTGTCAAACAGAGTCTGATCGATTGGGAGGGAGTACTTTCGGCCGTCGTATTCACCAAAGGATGCAATTTCCGGTGCGACTACTGCCACAACCCGTCGCTGGTACTCCCCTCGCTGACCGATCACCTACCCGATCTGTCCGAAACGGTCATTCTCGACTACCTGCGGCGGCGCAGGGAGTGGATCGAAGGAGTCGTCGTAACCGGCGGCGAGCCGACCCTGCACCCCGGACTGACCGGCTTTCTGGAGAGAGTCAAAAGGCTCGGATACCGGATCAAGCTCGATACCAACGGGACGAATACGGAACTATTGTCCGCCCTGATCGACATGGGACTGGTCGACTGCGTGGCCATGGATATCAAAACGATCCCCGACCGCGAACACTACGCGAAAATCTATCCGGCCGTCACCGACCGCCAGATGGACAACGTGCAACGGTCGATCGACCTGCTGCGCAACAGCGGGATCGACTACCGGTTCCGCACGACGCTGATTCCGGGCGTCCACGACGACGCCGTCCGGGAAGAACTTTCGGCCCGATTCGCCGGCGACCCGCTCGTTTTCCAGCAATTCCGCCATACGAGCGGCATCCTGTCGGACTACCCGCCGGAACGGTAACATTCCGCACCATGCACGCCGCCCCGCGCCAATCAGGATTTCTGACTGGCGCGGGGCGGCGGATTTTCCGGAAACGCCTTTATTAGTGAAAACGTCCCTTAAAGACCCTCGAATCGACAGAGGGAAGCACCCTTCCTTCCATCGTAATCCGGTTGCTGCTGTAATTCGGATCGACGGTCACGCTGGCGCGGTCGGCGCCCGGAATCAGCATGATATCGACCCGCGCGGAGATCCCGATCCCCTGAACGTTCATCCCGTAGTAGAGATATCCTTTTTTGTCCGTCCGGACGGTGACATCCGACACGTTTCCGCGCACCGTAATGCCGCCCACGCCGTTCGGCCCGGCCAGCACCGTATTGAAGGCTATCTGCACGAACGCCTCGTCGCCGTCGCGGGAAACGAAATTCGTATTCGAACTGACGCTGGCCGTACGCCCCCGTTTGAAAATAAGCCGGTCGACTTCGACTACGAAAGCGCCGCTTTCCAAAGCCTGCACCGCACCGAGGTGCAACACGCTGTCCATCGCGGCCCGGCGCGCTTTCTCGACCTGTCGGGCCGCTTTGCGGGAATTCGTCTGCGCGGACAATCCGCCGCCCAGCAACGTCAACAAAACGATCAAAACAATCTTTTTCATAACACGCATTATTATTTCGGTATGCCTCTGTTAAAAAAACGCCGCGCGATCCGATCTCCGTATACGGACCGTATAAAATCTACGCAATCTGCATCTTATCCAGCAATTGTCATGCCGGGGCGGTTCCCGTTGCGCCCGGCGGAGGAGATTCGCCCCGCGAAGTGCGGCCGGCGGTCTTCGTTATGACAAATTTACGGCGGAATTGGCAAACATCTTGCATTTTCCGGCAAATTATACGTAATATTGCACTGTGATTACGATACGATGAAAGCACTGTACAGCAACATCATGCGACTGATCCTCACGATCGGACTGTCGGAAAGGGATCTTTTCGTCGACAAAGTTTCGAAAATCATTTCGGAAAAGATGGACGCCGACCCGCAGCGCAGCGAGCACATCGCGGAGAGCCTGCTGCGGATGGCCGAATCGCTGAAGGACGAACTGCTGCTGCGGCAGTTGTTCGCGCAGACCCGCGACGCGGAACCGCCCGCGGCGGACAACCGCGAGCTGATCGAGAAGATGGATCGACTGAACCGCACGCTCGAAGAACTAAACAGGACGCTCAACAATAAAACGTTATGAAAATCGTCAGCATCTACATATCGTTCCTGCAGATGAACCGGGCTTTCCAGATCATGGGAATCCTGATCAAGCATTCGTTCGGGGAGTTGTTCGCGCACACCCGTTTCGGAAAACGGCGCCGCAAAGTCCACAAAATCGTCCACACGACTCCGGAACGGATCCGGATGACCATCGAAGATCTCGGCCCCACGTTCGTCAAATTCGGGCAGATCCTGGCCGACCGCCCGGATATGGTTTCGGAGAAATTCCGGATCGAACTCAAAAAACTGCAGTCCCGCGCCGTCCCGTTCGACAGCGAATACGCCATCGCGCTGATCGAAAAAGAGCTGAACGCTCCGCTCGAACAGGTTTTCAGCGAATTCGACCGGCTGCCGCTGGCCGCCGCCTCGATCGGGCAGGTCTATCAGGGACGCCTGTTGTCCGGCGACGAGGTGGTCGTCAAAATCCAACGTCCCTTCGTCGAGAACAAGATCAAACTGGACATTTACCTGCTGAAATACCTGTCCAAACGCTTCGCGAAGCAGTACCCGGAACTGGCCGCGATGAACATCACCGGCCTGATCGACGAATTTTCGGCCACGATCCTCAAAGAATTGGACTACACGATCGAAGCGTCGAATATCAACCGTTTCCGGATCATGTTCAAGGACAACCCGTCGGTGCACATTCCCGTCGTCCATACGCAGCACTGCACGAAAAAGCTGCTCGTGATGGAGAAGATCCACGGCATTCCGCCCGACGACCTCGGGGCGTTGCAGGCAGCGGGACTCGACCTGTCGCAAATCGCCCGCAACGGCGCCGACGCCCTGCTCACGATGATCCTGAAGCACGGATTCTTCCACGCCGACCCGCATCCGGGCAATATCTTCGTGATGGAAGGCAACGTCATCGGCTTCATCGACTTCGGGATGGTCGGGGCGCTCACGCCCCGCGACCTCGACTTCCTGGCCGATTTCGCCATCGGCTTCGTCTCGCGCAACAGCGACACGATTTCGCATGCGCTGGTCACGCTGTGCGGTAAGAAATTCTTCGAACACCGCGAAGAACTGAAATTCGAAATCCACCAGATGATGATGCAGTATACCGGCATCCCGATAGAAACGATCAACTTCGCCGGAGCGATCCAGAACTGCGTCGACATCATCGTCAAGTACAAATTGCAAATTCCGTCGGGCATCTTTATGCTGATCAAGGCGTTGGCCACACTCGAAAAATTCGCCACGTCGCTCGATCCGTCGCTGGCGCTGGCGCCGGTCATCGTCCCCTACGCCAAAGAAGTCGTCAAGGGAAAATATTCGCCGCGCCGCATCGCCTCCGAAATCTACGACACGCTGAACAATTACGTCAGTTTCATCCGGGATTTCCCGAACGACGTCAGCGAGATCCTCTACAAACTGAAAGAAGGCAAAATCAAACACGACGTCATCCTCGACGACAACACGCTGTTTATCAAAACCATCCGAATGGTCAGTCGCCGGATCGCCTACGTCATCATGCTGATCGGACTCTTCATCGGATCGATCGTCCTGATCGTGTTCGACCGCGACAACGGTTACGGACACTTCATCCTGATCGCCACCTCGATCCTGATCCTGCTGCAAATGCTGAAGTGGCTGTTTTCGAGACGGTAACCCCTCTCCTACTTTACGACAATCCGTTCCGCGCCGCCACAGTCTTCGCCGCACCGGGCAAGCCCGCAGGAAGAATCCTGCCCCGAATCGTACGAAATTCGACTCCGGATAAGACGAAATTCGGAAATTTATTCTACATTTGTTTACAACTTAACCGTTGGAGCTGTTCCTGTGGAATGGTCCGACCCCGACAAACCACAACGCAATTTTATTTGATTTTTAAACTAAATTTTTCCATCTATGAAAAAATTTTTCAAAGTCAGTACTTTGCTACTGTTATTGCCGGCGTTGATGTTTATGTCGTGCAAGAAAGACAATGCCGACGCGTCGTATCCGACGCCGGCGCCGACCAATGCGGCCGTACAGGCGGGCGACGGTAGCGTCACGCTGAGCTGGACCGCGCCGGAAAGCGAGAATCTCAAGGAGTACTCCATTACCTGGACACCGGGAGACGGGCAGGCGACCGTCCAGGCGGGAACGACGCTGTACACCGCCACCGGACTGACCAACGGAACCGCCTATACCTTCTCCATCGCCGCCGTGTACAACAACGGGCAAAAATCGGAAGTGGTGACCAAGCAGGGCACTCCGGCCGCATCGGTCAAACCGGAACCGACCGACCTGGTCGTAACCCCGTGGGATAAAGAAATCACCCTTTCTTGGCAGGCACCCGAAAACGGCGAGGGACTGAAAGAATACGCCGTAAGCTGGACGCCCGGAAACGGAAGCGCTACCGTAGCGGCCGGCACGACCACCTATACGGCGACCGGACTGACCAACGGAACCCAGTATACGTTCTCGGTAGCGGCCGCATACGACGACGGCAAAAAGTCGAACGCCCTCGTCGAACAGGGCACGCCGTTCTCGGCTGCTCCGACCGGACTGGTAATCACGGCGCCCGATAAAAAAGCGAACCTTTCGTGGAAAGCTCCCAAGAACGTCGAAGGATTGAAAGAATACGCCGTAAGCTGGACGCCCGGAAACGGAAGCGCCACCGTCAAGGCCGACACGACCGGATACGAGGCGACCGGACTGACCAACGGAACCGAATATACGTTCTCGGTAGCGGCCGTATACGACAACGGCAAGCAATCGGAAGCCGTAACCGGCACCGCCACGCCGGTGGAAGCGTGGCCGGAAGCGGGTATGCAGAACGCGACCTACCTCAACAACGGAGTCGTCCAACTGGGTATCGACCTGACCCACGGCGGATCGATCTTCCACTTCTCGGAAGTAAATACCAAGCGCAACCTACTGAACCATGCCGACGAAGGACGTTTCGTCCAGCAATCCTATTACGGAGAAGCGGACGGCAGCAAATGGGACGGTAAGGATTGGGTGTGGAACCCGATTCAGGGCGGCGGATGGCGCGGTCAGAAACCGGAAATCCTGTCGCAGAATATCACCAGCTCCAGCTTGGAAATCGTTTCGGTTCCGGTGCACTGGGCTTCCGGCAAGCTGCTGACCGAATGTCAGATGGAAGAAAAAATCACACTCGACGGCGACGTGGCCCACATTCACTATACGTTCCGCAACACGGGGGCGGACGCGACCGACCATCCGGCTACCGAACAGGAAGTTCCGGCCGTCTTCGTAGACTATGCCCTGAAGAACCTGGTATATTACAAGGGCGACAGTCCGTGGACCAATGCCGCGCTGACCACGGTCGTTCCGGGCTGGCCGAACGAAAAGCATACCCGCGACGAACACTGGGCCGCTTACGTGGACGACTCGCAATGGGGCATCGGCGTTTACTCGCCCGGATCGCCGTTATCGACCAACTACCGTTTCAACGGCGGTTCGTCCGGTCCGACCGGCGGCAGTTGCTCCTATTTCGCGCCGCTGCGGACTTTCGCCATCACCAAAGGACTCGTCTTCGAATACGACGTCTACCTGAAGATCGGCACGGTCGACGAAATCCGTTCCCGTTTCGCTCAGATCCGGATGAACGGCGAAGACGTAGACGACGATCCGAACTTCCCGAAAGGATATTTTTATATCAAGGACAGCAACAACCTGACCGTAGAGGAGGAAGCCTCGTCGCCTACGACCGGCTATACCTACAAACTGACCGCCACGGGCGCCGACGCATCATTCACGACCCAGCGGGTCGCCGACGGCATATCGGACAAGGTGCTCACGTTCGAATACAAAAGCGGCAAGGCGATTTCGCTGGCAATCGTCCTGGACGATATAACGCAGACCGTCTATAAGATCAAACCGCTCTCCGCGGCATCGCAATGGACGACCTATTCGTTCGACCTCGGCCAGCAGATCGCCGAGGCCGCATGGGGCGGGATAGGCTCCCGTTTCCGGCTCGTGATCGGCGACGGGGCCGGAACCGAGCTCGAACTCCGGAACCTGCATATCCGGGCGCGCAACGCCGAAGAATCTACGCTGGCCGCAGCCCTCTTCCTGGGACTGCAGACCGAATCCGCCAACCAACTGGGGCGTTTCGAAGACCTTACGGATTATTTCAGCTACGAAACCGGTTACAGCTACCTGTACGAACCGTCCGAACCCGAAGCAGGGAAACCGGACGACCCGTATATCTTCACGGCGTCGCTGACCCGCGACATCGCAGCCGACGAGAATTACCTGTCGTTCGAATACAAATGCGCGAAGAGCGCCAGTCTCGAATTGTTCCTGCAGATCGCAGCGGGCGGATCGATCCCCAACCTGTCGATTCCGGCCTCAAACGACTGGAAGTCCATCACGTTCGACCTGACCGCAGGCAAGGCCCAGGTATTGCAGAACTTCCCGAATGCGGGCAAAAAGGGAGACCGGCTGCGTTTCGATATCAACAACATCAACGGAACCCCGCTGTACATCCGCGCGATCCGTCTCCACAAGAAATAGGACGGGAAACATTTTCCGATACCGAACAAGACGCCGTGTGAAACACACGGCGTCTTGCCGTTAAAAAGCCACCTACGGAACAGACTATTTTTTCAACCGACCGATAAAATGATATAATTATAGACAAAAGCCCGAATCATACCGGTCGAGCCTACGGGGGAGCAAACGATCGTTCGCTCCCCCGTAGCGTTTGTAAGGAATCGCAAAAACAAAAAAGAGGGAACCGTCGCGGTTGCCTCTTTTCCGGGGAATTATCCCTAAACTACTAACCCAAACTTAAATAAATGAAGAAACCTTGTTGCTTGTCCACTTTACTTCTTTCCTTCGATGTATTATACTTCAAACTCTGTGCCAATCTTTGCATCCGGATCGTTTCGGGTTTATAAACCCTTTTTAGAATCCCTCTGCCGTATTTATGAATTACCAAAATACGTGCCACAATTTCCGGTTTCTCGCCAAACTGTCGTTTCGGCACGCATATCCGGACAAAACGTCCGGTCGGCGGAACGGCATCTCTTTCCCGGCCTCCCGGATAAAAAATGCGGCAGGATCCCATACCCGCCGCATTTTCTGAATAAGACCACCTTGTTTTTACTATCTAAAACTCGGTAGTAGAACGAAAAGGACGCACCGTTTATTGTGCACTCCGTTTCCTTTTTTGTTTACTTGTCCAACGATTTACAGATCGCTTTGTTCAGCGCGCTGATTTTCGCCTCGTCCACCTTGATCAGCTTCCGGTCGTAGGTCATCAGCCCGTTCACCTCGATCTCGACGTCGCTGGTCTGCGTATAGACGCCGGCCGAAAATCCGCGTTTTATCATATCCTTCAGCATACCGGTATATTTGAGGTAGGCGTCGGTCACCTCTTCCGGGCTCTTGAACTGCACGTATCCCCAATTGCGGTCGGGCACCCACAGATGCCCGTCGACGGCGTACCCGATACCGCCGTACTCGCCGAGCGCCGTCACGCGCTTCGTGTCGTACAGGTACAGCTCGGGCTGCGGATAATTATGCAGGTCGAGGATATCGCCGCAGGAGGTGTAGTGGTTTCCGCCGCTGGCCGAATTCACCGACCGGGTCGGATCGTAGGTTTTGGTCCATTCGGCGATCTCGTGCGTTTTGAACTGTCCCCACGCTTCGTTGAACGGAACCCACACGGCAATACAGGGATTCGAATAGAGGTAGTCCATGATCTCTTTCCACTCCTTGCGGTAGTTGGCCTCCGATTCCGCGCCGCGTTTCCATTCGGCCCCGTCGAAATACTGCTTCATCTGCCACTGCGGACCGCCGTCGCCGCTGGGCATGTCCTGCCATACCATAATCCCGTGACGGTCGCAGAAAGTATACCAACGAGCCGGCTCCACCTTGACGTGCTTGCGGATCATGTTGAATCCGAAGTCTTTCGTCTTGATCACATCGTATTCGAGCGCTTCGTCGGTCGCGGCCGTATACAGGCCGTCGGGCCACCAGCCCTGGTCGAGCGGGCCGAAATGGAAAATATCCTTGTTATTGAGTTGCAGCCGCATGATTCCGTCGGCATCGCGGGCGGTCGAATACTTACGCATCGCGGTATAGCTGTCCACTCGATCGACCTCCTTGCCGTCTGAAACGAGCGCGACCTTCAGGTCGTACAGGAACGGGGAGTCGGGGCTCCACAGTTTCATGTCCGCCGGCATCGCGACCTCCACCGGAACGCCGTTCACCGCCTTCGCCCGGGCAATCTCTTTTCCTCCGTCCAGCACGGTCACCTCTACCATATCGGAAACCTGCGCGGCAGCGGCGTCGACCTCCACGCGCAGGGTCTTCCGGTCGATATCGGGCGTGGTGCGAATCCCGGCGATGTACTTCACAGGCACCGGTTCGAGCCATACGGTCTGCCATATCCCGCTGACGGGCGTATACCAGATCCCGCTGGGATTATTCACCTGCTTACCGCGCGGTTGGTAACCGACGTCGGTCGGATCCCAAACTTTTACCTTCAGCGTATTGGTTCCTTTCTTATTCAGCGCGGCGGTAATATCGAACGTAAACGGGGTATAACCGCCCGTATGCCGACCGACCAGGACGTCGTTGACCCATACGTCCGTTTTCCAGTCCACGGCCCCGAAATGCAACAGCACCCGCTCCCCGGCCCATTTAGCAGGCACGGCGAACTCGCGCGAATACCATAGTTCATTCTCTCCGCCGAGACGCTTCTGAACGCCCGAAAGACTCGATTCGACGGCGAACGGCACCAGAATTTTTCCGTCGTACTTTTCCGGCTGCGCGCCGACCGGAACGATGGCGTAATCCCACAGCCCGTTCAGGTTCTGCCACCGGTCACGCTCCATCAGCGGACGCGGGTATTCCGGCAGCGGATTCTGCGGATCGACTTGGTCGGCCCACGGAGTTTTGATCTTGTCCCCGACCGGCTGCCATTGGGCAAAACCGGCGGTTCCGAATAGCAGTGCAGCAGCGAGTAAAATTGATTTTCTCATACTTATCTTGTTAGGTTAATCGTATTGTTAACAAAGATAAGTTTTTTTCGAAAACCAAACATACAAAACGCCGACAAGCGATCCGCATTTTTTTCGAAATCAGAAAAAAAGAATAACGACCACCGAGATAACCGCTCCGCCGCCGGCTCCGGCGGCGACCTGGGCCAAATTGTGGCTGCCCAACCGCAGACGGGCGCTCCCGAGCAAGCCGGCCAGCAGCAGGCATCCGACGAGCGCCTGCTGGAGATTGGCCAACCCGGCGTAACACACCACGGCGAGCATACCGAGCAGACCGCCCGCGGCAGTCATATGCAGGCTGATTTTCCAATACAGGTTCACGAAAAACGCGAAGGCGACGCAACACAGCGCGGCGATCAGAAAACGGGTGATCAGGAATGCGAACAGCATGTTGGACATCGCCACGATGCACATCAGGTAACAAACGGCGACGATTCCCATCGGCAGCATCCGCGTTTTCTGATCCTGCAACGACCAGTCGGGAATCACACGGAACCACCGCAGCACCCCGATGGAAAAAGCCGGCAGCAGCAGCGTATTGAGCGCCACGATGCCCAGCAGGAAAAACTTCACCCGCGGCGGCATGTTGACCATCACCGTCGGCCCGTACAGCATCAGTAGTACCGCCCACGTCGGAATGACGAAAGGATGCATCAGCGCCGAAATACCGCGGCTCAAACGGTTCCATACGGAATATTCCATGACTTTCCCGGTTTTCGGAAACAAAGATAGCACAAATATCGGGGAACGGTGCTCCCGGAGGGCAGAATTCCGCAGCCGGCGCGGCGGTACGGCGTCCGCCTACAACTGCCTGCGCAACCGGGCGACCGGAATCCCCAGCATCTCGCGGTATTTGGCCACCGTGCGGCGCGCGATGCGGTATCCCTTGTCGTTCAGGATATCCATCAGCGTCTCGTCGGTCAACGGCTTGCGCTTGTTCTCCTTGTCGATGCACTCAGAGAGGATGTTCTTGATCTCGTACGACGACACTTCCTCGCCGCTGTCGGTCTGCATCGCTTCGGAAAACAACTGTTTGAGCGACAGGATACCGAACTGCGTCTGCACGTATTTGCTGTTCACCACGCGCGAAATGGTCGAAACGTCGAGCCCGGTAGCGTCGGCGATGTCCTTGAGGATCATCGGCCGCAGCTTCGACTGGTCGCCGTCGACGAAAAATTCGCGTTGGTAGTCGAGAATCGCCTGCATCGTCCGCATCAGCGTGTCGTGCCGCTGCTTGATCGCCGAGATGAACCACTTCGCCGAATCGATCTTATTCTTGACGAACTGGATCGCCTCCTTGTTCTGCTCGGCGCTTTGGCCGCTGCCGGCGCTCATGCTGCGGATCATCTCCATGTAACGGCGATTCACTTTCAGATCGGGAATGTTCGACGAATTCAGGCTCAGCTCGAAAATACCGTTCTGGTAGTCGAGCGTAAAATCGGGCATAATATAGGGCTGGGCCGAACTTTTGCCGTCGCTGTACAGATTACCCGGCTTCGGCGACAGGTGCACGATCTCCTCGATCGCGTCGCGGAACTCGTCTTCGCCGACCGACAGCCGCGTCATCAGCTTTTCGTAGTGTTTTTTCGTAAATTCGTCGAAGTAGTTGGTCAGGATTTTCCGGGCCAGCTTTTCGGATTCCGACAGCTCCTCGCGCGCGTTCATTTGCAGCAACAGGCACTCCTGCAGGTTGCGCGAACCGATCCCCACCGGCTCCAACTGGTGGATCACCCGCAGGATGCGTTCGAGCTCCTCCTCGGAAGTTTCGATGCCGAGACTAAAGGCGATGTCGTCCGAAATGGATGACAGGTTTCGACGCAAATATCCGTCGTCGTCGATACTGCCGACCATGTATTTGGCCAACGTCATCTCGCGTTCGGACAGATTTTTGAATCCGAGCTGTTCGATCAGGTACTCGTGCAGCGACATACCTTCGGTCAGGTAAACGGGACGTTTCTGGTCGTCGGGAGAGTAGTTGTTGGCGTGATACTTGTAGCGTGGAGTATCGTCTTCGGCGAAATATTCTTCGACGGATACCTCCTTGGGCTGCTCCTCTTCCTGATCTTCGGACGGTTCTTCTTCGAGTACGGGATTCTCCTCGATTTCCTGCTTGATGCGCTGCTCGAGTTGCAGGGCCGGAAGCTCCAGCAGTTTGATCATCTGGATCTGCTGCGGCGACAGCTTTTGGAGCAATTTTTGAACTTGGCGTTGATTAAGATTGGACATAGCTTTTCAATTTTCAATAACTGATTCAATAGATTTACGTATCTTCTGTATAATTACAAAGATAATTATAAATCTATTGAAAGGCAGCCCGCAGAAAGGGGACTTTATAACAGGATAAGACTTATCTTATATCCTGAAACCGCCGTCCCGTGTGCAAGAATTTAACCCGGACTAAAACTCCGCGTTCTTCGGCGTCCGGGGGAACGGAATCACATCGCGGATGTTACCCATTCCGGTCACGAACAGCAGCAGCCGCTCGAAGCCGAGGCCGAAACCGCTGTGCGGAGCGCTTCCCCATCGGCGGGTATCGAGGTACCACCAGATATCTTTCTCGGGTACGCCGACCTCTTCGATGCGCCGGCGCAGTTTGTCGAGGTTCTCCTCGCGCTGCGACCCGCCGATGATCTCGCCGATCTTCGGGAACAGCACGTCCATCGCGCGAACGGTCTTGCCGTCGTCGTTCTGCTTCATGTAGAACGCTTTGATCTCCTTCGGGTAGTTAATCAAGATGACCGGTTTCTTGAAATGCCGTTCGACCAGGTAACGTTCGTGCTCGCTCTGCAGGTCGAGTCCCCAACTGACCGGGAATTCGAACTTCACGCCGCTTCTGACCAGGATATCGATCCCCTCGGTATAGTCAAGGCGGACGAAATCGTTTTCGACGACGAACTTCAGGCGGTCGATCAGCTCCGCGTCGTACATTTTGGCGAGGAACTGCAGGTCGTCCTGACAGTTATCGAGGGCATAGCGGATCAGGTACTTCAAAAAGTCCTCGGCCAGTTCCATGTTGTCTTCCAACTCGAAGAAAGCGACTTCCGGCTCGATCATCCAGAACTCGGCCAGGTGGCGCGGGGTGTTCGAGTTTTCGGCTCGGAACGTCGGGCCGAACGTATAGATCTGCGACAGGGCCAGCGCGCCGAGTTCGCCTTCGAGCTGGCCGGAGACGGTCAGGTTGCAGGGTTTCCCGAAGAAATCCTGGCTGTAATCGACCGCGCCTTCCGGGGTTTTGGGCACATCGTTCAGGTCGAGCGTAGTGACGCCGAACATCGCTCCGGCGCCTTCGGCGTCGCTGCCGGTGATCAGCGGCGTATGCAAGTAGAAAAATCCGTGGTCGTTGAAATATTTGTGGATCGCGTAAGCCATCGCATGGCGGATACGGAGCACGGCGCCGAAAGTGTTGGTACGCGGGCGCAAATAGGCTATTTCGCGCAAGAATTCGAGCGAATGGCCTTTCTTCTGCAACGGGTACGTTTCGGGATCGGCGGTGCCGTAGATCTCGATCGACGAAGCCTGTATTTCGACGGGCTGGCCGGAGCCGAGCGATTCGACCAGCGTGCCGGCGACTTTGACGCAACTGCCGGTGGTGATCTCCTTGAGGAGGTTTTCGTCGAATTTGGCTACGTCGGCTACGACCTGGATATTATGGATGATCGAGCCGTCGTTGACGGCGATGAAAGCTACGTTTTTATTTCCGCGTTTGGTTCTGACCCAGCCTTTGACGACTACTTCCGTACCGAACGCCGTTGATTTCAACAGCTCTGCAATTTTCGTTCTACCTCCGCTTAACATAATCTCTTATTTATAGAATTAAACCGAATGACAAATATCGCATTTTTTATTCAAAAGATGAAGTTTTCGGGTAATTTTTAGGGGTCGGAAACGCTCGTCCGGACGCCGACCTGCTCAGCGTCCTGCAATCCGGCGTCAAAAAAGGCTGGGCCTGCTGAACGCCCTGTACGACGCCCGGAGAGCCGAAAAAGACGAGCTTAAAGCCGAATAACAAAACGGAGCGGGGAGCGTTTTGGGACGCTCCCCGCTCCGTTTTACCCGGCCCGCATCCGCAGGCCGCACTTGCCTTAACAATGAATCACCCCCGATCCGATCAATTCCTCGCCGTCGTACCACGAGGCGAACTGCCCGGCCGTAACGCCGCGCTGCGGCTCGTCGAACACGATATACCCGCCCTCGGGCGTCACATGCAGCACGCCGTCCTGCAACGGCTGCCGGTAGCGTATCCGCATCCGGAACCGCGCGCTCGCGCCCGGCTGCAACGCCCGGTCGGGACGTACCCAGTGCATCTCGTCCGGCAGAATGCGCAACCCGCGCCGGTAAAGTCCCGGATGTCGCTGTCCCTGGCCGACGTACAGCACGTTGCGCTCCACGTCCGTCGCAATCACGAACAACGGCTCCGGCTTGCCTCCGACGTTCAGGCCCTTGCGCTGCCCGATCGTGAAGAAATGCGCCCCGCGATGCCGTCCGACGCACGTTCCGTCCGTCTCGCGGTACGCGTACGGCGCAGCCAACTCATCGAGCGTCGCGCCGTCGGCCAGCGGACGGTAGCCGTCCCACGAGGCCGGCACCTCGACGATATCGCCCTCGCGGGCCTCCAACCACTGTTGCAGGAACACCGGCAGATCGACCTTGCCGACGAAACAGATGCCCTGCGAATCCTTGCGGGCCGCCGTAGCCAGGTGCTGTTCGGCGGCGATCCGCCGAACCTCCGGCTTCAGCAGGTGTCCGATCGGAAACAGCGCGCGCGAAAGCTGCCGCTGGGTCAACTGACACAAGAAATAACTCTGGTCTTTGTTCGGGTCGCTGCCCGCCAGCAGACGGTGTACCGTGCGCCCGTCGATCTCGACGTCCTCGCGGCGACAGTAGTGACCCGTAGCCACGTAATCGGCCCCCAGGTCAAGCGCCGCTTTCAGGAAGGCGTCGAACTTGATTTCGCGGTTGCAAAGCACGTCCGGGTTCGGCGTCCGTCCCCGGCCGTACTCGGCAAACATATAGTCCACGACGCGGCGGCGGTATTCATCGCTCAGGTCGATCAGATGAAACGGGATGTCGAGCCGCTTGGCCACCAGTTCGGCGAACATGTGGTCGTCGTACCACGGGCAATCGCCTTCGAGCGTCCCGGTCGTATCCTTCCAGTTGCGCATGAAAAGCCCCACCACATCGTATCCCTGCTCCTTGAGCAGGTAGGCCGCCACGCTCGAATCGACGCCTCCGGAGAGGCCCACCACTACCCGCATCACATCACCGCCAATTTCAGCACGTCGCTGTTGGTCTTCACATAATTGAACTTCAGGCCGCCGAGGTACTCGGGTTTGATCTCCGAAATATCTTTGCGGTTATCCTCGCTGAGGATGATCTCGTGGATACCGGCGCGCTTGGCGGCGAGGATTTTCTCCTTGATCCCGCCGACGGGCATCACGCGGCCCCGGAGGGTCGTCTCGCCCGTCATCGCGACGCGTTCCTTGACCTTGTGGCCGGTGAAGGTCGATACGAGCGAAGTCACCATCGTGATACCGGCGCTCGGCCCGTCCTTCGGGATCGCTCCCTCCGGCACGTGGATGTGCACGTCGTACTTGCTGAACATCTCCGGATCGATCCCCAGCTCCCGGCTGTGGGCCTTGACCCATTGCAGCGCGATCGTGGCCGACTCCTTCATCACGTCGCCGAGGTTGCCCGTCATCGTCAGGGCGCCCTTGCCCGGCGTCAGGATCGACTCGATATACAGGATATCGCCGCCGACCTCCGTCCAAGCCAGCCCCGTCACGACGCCGACAATGCCGCCGACCTCATACTCCTCCCTCTGGAAACGCGGCACGCCGAGGATCTTCTCCACATCGGCAGCCGTCACCTCCGGCTTGAACTGTTCGTCGAAACCGATGTTCTTCGCACGCGTGCGGACGATCTTCGCGATGTTCTTGTCCAGCGCGCGCACACCCGATTCGCGGGTATACTCGCCGATCACCTTCTCGATCACCTTCGGCCCCATCCTGAACTGCTTGGCCGGGACGCCGTGCGCCTCGAGCTGCTTCGGGATCAGGTGCTTGCGGGCAATCTGTATCTTATCCTCCAGGATATAGCCCGGAATATTGATCATCTCCATTCGGTCGCGCAGCGGCGCCGGGATGTTCGCTACGTTGTTGGCCGTTGCGATGAACAGCACCTTCGACAGGTCGTACTCCGTATCGAGGTAGTTGTCGTGGAACGTCGTGTTCTGTTCCGGATCGAGCACTTCGAGCAGCGCCGACGACGGGTCGCCGTGGTTGCTGACGGTCACTTTGTCGATCTCGTCGAGGATAATCACCGGGTTCGACGAGCCGGCGCGCTTGATCGTCTGAATGATCCGCCCCGGCATTGCGCCGATATACGTTTTGCGGTGCCCGCGGATCTCGGCCTCGTCGTGCAGGCCGCCGAGCGAGATACGCCCGAACTTGCGCTTCAGCGCAGCCGCCACCGACTTGCCGAGCGAAGTCTTACCGACCCCCGGAGGACCGTACAGACACAGGATCGGCGATTTCAGGTCGCCTTTGAGCTTGATTACGGCCAGGTGCTCCAGAATCCGGTCTTTCACTTCGTCGAGCCCGAAATGGTCGTTGTCGAGCCGTTTTTTCGCATGGGCGAGATCGAGGTTATCCTTCGTATAGGTGTCCCACGGCAGGTCGAGCATCAGTTGCAGGTAATTGAGCTGCACCGAATATTCGGCCACCGCCGGGTTCATCCGTTCGAGTTTGGACAGTTCTTTGAAGAACAGCTCCTTCACCTCCGGTTTCCAGCGCTTCTTCGCGGCGCGTTCATGCAGGTCGTCCAGATCCTTGTCGGCCGGATCGCCGCCCAGCTCGTCCTGGATCGTGCGGATCTGCTGCTGCAAGAAATACTCGCGCTGCTGCTGGTCGATGTTCTGCTTCACCTTACCCTGGATTTCGTTTTTCAGCTCGGCGATCTGCTGCTCGCGCACCAGTATCTCCAACAGCCGGCGCGCACGCGCCAGCAGGCCCGGAGCCTCCAGCAAACGCTGGCGGTCGGCGTCGGGCAGATCCATGTTCGAACAGATGAAGTTGATCGTCCCGCGTTTGTTATCGATATTCTTGATCGCGAAAGTCGCCTCTTTGGGCATCTGCGGCGAAATATTGATAATATTCAGCGCGACGTCCTTGATCGAATCGACCAGCGCCTCGAACTCGATGTTCGTCGGCTCGGGAATCGAATCCTTCAGCGGAGCGACCGAAGCCCTGAAATAAGGCTCCGTCATGATGAAATCGCGGATTTCGATCTTGTCCAGTCCGTGCAGGATAACGGTCAGATTGCCGTTCGGCATTTCGAGTACTTTCAGGATGCGGGCCGCCGTTCCGACACGGTACAAATCGTCCGGGCCGGGTTGTTCGACCTCCGACTCCTTTTGCAGCACGGCGCCGAGGATACTTCCGCCGCTCTCCACCTCGCGAACCAGTTTCATCGACTTGTCGCGGCCGACCGTAATCGGCGTGATCGACCCCGGAAAAAGCACCGAACTGCGCAACGTCAGAATCGGCAACACCTCCGGAATCACTATGTTTTCTCCCATATCACCATCTTCGCCCGCCATGATCGGGATTACATGGTGACGGCCTTCGAGCATATCTGATATGCCTGCGAAGTCCTCTTTCTTATTATATTTTTTACTCATCTTCGTCTCTGTTTAATCCGCAAATATAGTGCATTTTAACTAAAATCAACAAACTGTTCCCGGCGAAATGCGCCGTCGCCCGCTTTTCGACACAGGTCAAAACAGCCGCCAATCTTAAAGTTTTTCAAAATAGAAACGAAAAAACAGCCCCTATTATTGCAAATCGCTATCTTTACGACGTAAAATGATACGAATCGTGAAAAGCTACATTCTGAGCCTGTTGCTCGTATTTTCGGGCATCGCTTGCTGTCCGGCCCGGCCGCTGCCGAAAGCGTGGGTGCGCGACAGTCTGCCCGCGCTGACCGAACGGTGCAGGCAATTGCTGTCCCGCGCCTACATGGCCGAAAAATTGATCGGCGAAACCCGCTCGCTGCCCGGCTGGGAGGGTTTCAACGTTCGACTTTACGAATACCGAACCGGCCGAGACGTTCGCACCGGAGCCCCCAAAACCGGCAGGGTATATCTGCTGAATCCGGAGCCGGAGCGGCTGGCGCGGTGGATTGCCACGACCTGCCTGGAAGTCAAAGGAAGCCTCGGTTTCGAATATACCGACCGGCTGCTGCGGTGGATACGCGGGCAGTCGGGGGCGCAGTTCCCGGTGCGGGGCGTCGTTTACGAAGCGATGGAGCGGCCCGGGCGCTACGAACCGTACGTGTTCAAGGACGGCGTGACGGTGTACGTGGCCGACAGCGCCCGCTTCCCGGCAGACGGGCACTGCACCCCCGAACAGTTGGCGTTTTACCTGACCCTGACCGATGCCGACCTGAAACCCCGCACGGGCCGTTACGCCCGCATTTGCAGCACGACGCGCGAACAGTACAAAGCCGCCGGCGGCCGCGACGAAGTGGGCGACAGCGGCTCCGACCGCCGGCTGGCATGGCTCGACACGGTGCGCAGGCTCTACCGGCGGGCGATGAAATCCGACCGCAACGAACTGATGATCGCCTGGGCCAAGGCAAACCTGTAATAATTGCCGGAAAATTGTTATTTTTGCGAGATTAATGCTAAAATTCGGAATACTTATGGAAATCGGTGCAAAATACACCCCGCAGCAGATCGAATCCAAGTGGTACGACTACTGGATCCGCCACAATTTTTTCCACTCGACGCCCGACGGAAGGGAACCCTACACGATCGTCATCCCGCCGCCGAACGTGACCGGAGTGCTGCACATGGGGCACATGCTGAACGAAACCATACAGGACGTGCTGGTACGCCGCGCCCGGATGCAGGGCAAAAACGCCTGCTGGGTTCCGGGAACCGACCACGCGTCGATCGCCACCGAAGCCAAAGTCGTCCAGAAACTCAAAGCCGACGGAATCGATAAAAATTCGCTGACCCGCGAAGAATTTTTAAAACACGCTTGGCAGTGGAAAGAGAAACACGGCGGCATCATCCTGAACCAACTGCGCAAACTCGGCGCTTCGTGCGACTGGGAGCGTACCAAATTCACGATGGACCCGGCGCTGAGCGAAAGCGTCATCAAAGTATTCGTCGACCTGTATAAAAAAGGTAAAATCTACCGCGGCGTACGAATGGTCAACTGGGACCCCGCCGCGCAGACCGCCCTTTCCGACGAAGAGGTCATCTACCGCGAATCGCAGGGGAAGCTGTACTACCTGCGCTACAAAATCGAAGGAACGTCGCGTTACGTCGTCGTAGCCACGACGCGGCCGGAAACGATCCTCGGCGACACGGCGCTGTGCGTCAACCCGAACGACCCGCGCTACCGGGATCTGCCGCAGGATGCGCGCGTGCTGGTGCCGCTCATCGACCGTTCGATTCCGGTGATCCGCGACGAGTACGTCGACATCGAATTCGGAACCGGCGCGCTGAAAGTGACCCCGGCCCACGACGTGAACGACTACATGCTCGGCGAAAAATACAACCTCGAAATCATCGACATTTTCAACGACGACGGTACGCTGAACGAGCACGGCGAACGCTACGCCGGCATGGACCGTTTCGAAGTCCGCCGGCAGATCGAGAAAGACCTCGCCGACGCCGGCCTGCTCGAAAAGGTCGAAGCCTATACCAACAAGGTGGGATATTCGGAACGCACCAACGTGCCGATCGAGCCGAAGCTGTCGATGCAGTGGTTTCTGAAGATGACCGAACTGGCCCAGCCGGCTCTCAAAGCGGTCATGGAAGACGAAATCCGGCTGGTTCCGGCCAAATTCAAGAATACGTACCGCTACTGGATGGAGAACGTCAAGGACTGGTGCATCTCGCGGCAATTGTGGTGGGGCCAGCAGATCCCGGCCTACTTCCTCCCCAAAGGGGGGTACGTGGTCGCCGAAACGCCCGAAGAAGCGCTGAAGCTGGCCCGCGAAAAGACCGGCGACGCTTCGCTGACGGCAACCGACCTACGCCGCGACCCCGACGTGCTCGACACGTGGTTTTCGTCATGGCTATGGCCGATCTCGGTGTTCGACGGCATCAACCGCCCCGAAAACGAGGAGATCAAATACTACTACCCGACCAACGACCTGGTCACCGGGCCCGACATCCTGTTCTTCTGGGTCGCCCGGATGATCATCGCCGGATACGAATACCGGGGCGAAATGCCGTTCAGGAACGTCTACCTGACCGGCATCGTCCGCGACAAACTGCGTCGCAAGATGAGCAAATCGCTCGGCAATTCGCCCGATCCGCTCGACCTGATCGAACAGTACGGGGCCGACGGCGTACGGCTGGCGATGCTGCTGTGCTCGGCGGCCGGCAACGACCTGTTGTTCGACGACGCGCTGTGCGAACAGGGACGCAACTTCGGCAACAAGATATGGAACGCTTACCGGCTGGTAAACGGCTGGCAAGTGGACGACTCGCTGGCGCAGAGCGACAGCAACCGGCTCGCCGTATCCTGGTTCGACGCGATGCTGAACCGTACGCTCGGCCAAATCGAAGAGGATTTTACCGAATACCGCATTTCGGAAGCGTTGATGAAGCTGTACCGCCTGTTCTGGGACGAGTTCTCCGGATGGTACCTTGAAATGGTGAAACCGGGCTACCGGCAACCGACCGACCGGGCGACGATGGACGCTACGAAAGCGTTCTTCGACAGGTTGCTCCGGACGCTGCATCCGTTCATGCCGTTCATCACCGAGGAAATCTGGCAGCACATGGCTCCGCGCAAAGACGGCGAAAGCATCACGGTCGCCGCGCTGCCCGCGCCGCAGCCGTTCGACCAGGCGCTGCTCGAACGCATCGAACAGCTCAAAGAGGCCGTCTCGTCCGTGCGGAACATCCGCAAGGAGCACAACATTCCGAACAAGGAAGCGCTGGAACTGTACGTCATCGGGGACGACAATTATCATCGCGAATACAACCCGCTGCTGCAAAAAATGGCGAACCTGAACCGCGTGGAGGAGATCGCCGAAAAGCGTTCCGACGCAGCCGCGTTCATCGTCAAAACGACCGAATATTTCGTCCCGCTGGGCGGCAGCATCGATGTGGAAGAAGAACTCAAGAAGCTGAAGGCCGACCTCGCCTACCAGGAAGGATTTCTCGCCTCCGTTCTGAAAAAACTGTCGAACGAACGTTTCGTACAGAACGCCCCGGCCAAAGTGATCGAAACCGAACATGCCAAACGGCACGACGCGGAAGCCAAAATCAAGGCGCTAAAGGAACGTATCGATCAGTTACAATAAAATTTCACAAGACGAAAAGAGCCCGGAAAGATTCCGGGCTCTCGTTTTAAAACATGAAGTTATCTTAAAAAAAACATCCATACAGGAAAATATCTCCGAAAAGACTTCTACACTACGTCAACGTGCAGACTGTAAATTAAAAACTTTCTCATATAATAATTTCCGCACATCTTCATTAGCCGTTGGATTCCCAACCAATGTCACCCGATTTGTCGAATCCAGTAAAAAACTATGGTAATGAAAATCCTGTGGGATATGCGTATTCAATCTACCAAAAACACCGGATTCATCGATATATACGACATGTATGGATTTATAAGCCTTTTTCTCTGGATTGCATCTTTGTGATATTTTCTCTCACGGTACGGTACAACTTAAAAAGCAACCTACCAACAAAAGTATAATTCACCGTGTAATTTTCATATTTTATTTCAATTGTTGGATACCGATAGCACATCCTCCCGCATGAATATGATCAATAATATGATCGGGTAAAGACACGTCTTTCGGATTCACATTCGTGGTCATGAAATAGGAAAAGATAAACGGATCATCGTATTCGGTAAACAAACTGTTTGAAAATAACTCGACCGGTTGACTCTCATATTTAATTCCATTTTTTCTATCAACGATGAAACACCGCGATTTTCCATGATCTCTCAACTTTCCGATGATTAAATCTCCTTTTACAGCAACATAATCCTTGATAAAACAATAATTTTCGAATTTATCCAATTTAGACTCTACGTCCTTTTTATTTTCATCGGGAACATTGCACGCTCCAAAATCGAAACGAATTATCTGTCTGAGATTCAAATCTCGACTCAACACATACGCATTATTATCAATAGGCTGATTATAAACAACATTCTGTTCGCAATCCGTAAAACGATAAGATGAAAACACATAGGCGGGATCGATATATTCATCATAATACAATACCTGATTCTCCATTTTACATTGTGAATCCGTCTGCCCGATCTTATATCCTTTCGCACGTCCGCTATTCCAGGACGCTAATCCGAATATTATTTTTCCCCCTACCGATTTGAGAATATCCGCCTCAAAATCCAACGTATGACTCGCTATGAAATTAAAATCAGAATCGTACAAATTAACCTTATCGGTATGTGAATCCAATACATACAATACTCCGGACTCCCTGTCTATATCAAAATCGGTTATTTGTAAATATTCGTAAAGGGCCCTGCCTTTTCTTTGGAATTTTCTAATAAATTTCCCGGATCGATCGAATTCCAGAATCGCATTCAATCGTTGATCCAATATGAATAATGAACTATCGACAAATTTCACTTTATCAACCCGCCCGAAAAGAGCATCGGAAACGGTATCGAATGCAACAAACTCCATTTTAGACACAATATCCTCCGGAATCTGTTCAAAATTTCGGCTTGTTAACGATTCGTAATCTATAATAGACACGGGTACATCATAGTCTACCTTCTTCCGAGAATCGCATCCCACGAGGAACAACAATATGCCAATTAATAAGATTGGCTGTTTATCAAAACATATAAACAGACGGATGAGTTTCGACATAACATTCTCTCTTTCTCAAAAATCTGCCCATCCGATTTTCCATAAATTTACAGAAAACCGAAAAAGGCAGACTTTTAGTATTCAACAGATTTTCCCGCTGTTACCCTTTAATTGCAACCAGACAAGTCTTTACAATTTACCGTATTCTCCGACTTACAGTTTCCCGTAGCTTCAGATTTAGTACCTCCGCAAGGAGTGTCCTCACTTTCCCCGCTCGCCAACGCTTCTACATTGGCCGAAAGAAATAAAATTCGATCGGTATTGTCAGAAGTCAACAAATAAGCGCCGGCAGCCCATGCGACCGCAAACGAACAAATCGCTCTTTCATAACAATTAACAATCAATAAATAACAAAATTAACGCGATCTTCATTACAATATTAACGATAATTACCATTATCGACAAACCGTCATCACTAAAAAAGAACTTATTAGAAACTATCATCGTTACAGGCTACAGGCGATTTGCTTATCGTAAACGTTCCGGGATCATCGATTCCTATGTAAAAAAGTCCTTCGAAAAACAGGATTGCCGGCAGTCGGCCGGCCAGGGGACGATAAACCCACGGACGTTTCGCCCCGGCCAGAATGATCGAAACCGAACATGCCGAACGGCACGACGCGGAAGCCAAAATCAAGGCGTTGCAGGAGCGCATCGCGCAACTGGGATAAAAACATTTACAAAACAAGAAGCCCGTTGTGTGGAGACAACGGGCTTCCTGTTTTTATCGTTAAAAATCGACCATTCAACGAACCTCATACAAGAACAGGATCGGATTATCGTCCTCTTTCATCCTCTCTATTTTTTCCTTAAACCAAGGAGCCGCTCCCTTAGCGACATGCTCGACATAAATTTTCAACGACGCCTGATTCACCGACGGAAGAAACGCAATATATTTATTTCCGATATCCTGCGTCGGCAGCATTCCGTTGCACGGAATTTGAGTTTGAGTATCCAGGATCATCGGGAAAGCCTTCACCTCGTTCGTCCGCGTATCGAGCACGCAAAAGCCCCGGTTATTGACCGAAAAATACAGCTTCCCGGAACTCTCTTTGATATTCGCCAACCCGGTGACATAATCACGATCCCACCCCCGCTGCAAGTACTCCTGATCGGACAGCCGATCGCCTTTTTGCAAAGATTCAGGCAGATTGTATTTGCCGAAATCGATCCGGTAACGGGGAACGACGGCGCCTTCGTCATATTGATAAATCGTATTGGCAAAACGCCGTGCGAAATAGGGTTTCGTACTGGTCTGTATCAACGCTCCCGGCGGATAAAACGGCCCGAGATCGATCAACGGCAGATCCAGCACCTTCTTTTGACGCAACGACCGATCGTCATTGGGCAACTCAACGAGAAAATCATCTCCGTTTTGCGCCCGCATATCCATGCAGATCAAGCGATCCTTCGCAATGGCAAACTGAAAAAACAATTCGTCTGTCAGTACCTCGCCGATAAATTTGCCGTTATAATCGAACCGCATAAATTTGGAAGGCACATCCGAATAAACGACGAATTGCCGCCTGTCGTAATCGAAACAACAATCCCGGATCTTTATGTATTCGCCCGGACCGCGTCCTTTCCGGTCGATCGAAAACAAAAACCGGCCTACCGTATCGAATACGCATATTTTCCAACTCCGATCATCATAAACGGCGATCCGGTCTTCGAAGACGAACACCTTACCGATGTTGCCCAAAAGAGCTCTTTCGGCCGTTTCGAAAAAAATCACGCGACTTTTCGAAAAGATCGAAGTATCGGGCTGGCTGCGGTCGCTATCGGAAAACAAATCCCGGACATCCGCATGCACGAAGGAAACCGAAGCGCCATCCTCCCCTCCCTTGGCATGACACCCTATAACACATGACAAACATGCAACTATCAAAAATAACCTTGTCTTCATTCCGTCGTTCGGATTCGTTCATATATCAACCACCCCCTACGCATTCACGCAAGAAATCGTTTCCACTCCGTTACAGGGCGTGTCCATAAGCTTATTTTACGAACGCCATCCCACAAAACGATCACGGCCGCCGTATGACCCTGAAAAAACGCCTTTCGCCTTGTCCCAAATCAACCATTAGCGGCGACACCCCCATACGACCGCAACGAATACGGAACTGACTTTCTCCGGCAACCGTCCCTAACCATGAACAAATATCAAAATTAATCGGATTTCACTACAATATTAACGATAATTGTCATTACCGGCAAATTAATTATGAATCGTCCCCATCGTGTATAAAACCAATACTCCGCCGCCGTTAACAAGATGCTCTTCCACGACCGGTTCCGCACGTTCAAAACCATCCGCTACCAAACTTTTGTAACTATCGTCTCCTGCAAGAAAACAAACATATTTATCATTATAACTACATAACGGAAACCATAAGCATTTAAAACTGCTCTCCGCCGAATTCACAGTAATCCCTCCGTTTTTTCCATCATAAAGAAAACAATCTAAAAAATCACCAATACTGACTTCCAATGCAATATAATCCCTACACATCACAGGAGTGCCATAAAGATAATGATAACCATTCTCATTAATTGCGTGTATATCACCACGACTATCCCGGGGAATTTTATTCGGCCCGAAATCGACTGCAATATTGAACATGGTGTCTGCATTATTTTTTGAAAAGACAGTGAAAACATCGGAACCGCACGAATGAAAAACAATGCGATCTTCCGTTGTCGAAAAATAGGTTTGCTTGCCGATTGGATCTTCCTCGGAATAAGTAAACAACCTGCGTTTTATGCGGCAATTGGAATCCATAACAAAAAGCCTGTGCGGTGATTGCTTATCCGACAGGCTGCCTCCGGGTAATGGTGCGAATGCAAAAAGAAAATCACCGTTATCAAAACACTCGACATCCCAGACTACCACGGGTAATTTCTTCTTATTTAAATATTTCCCCGATCGGGAATCATAAACATAAAGTATATGTCGATAATTGTCTATGACATAAATAGAATGATCGTCGACCGCAAAGTTTTTAATTTCAAGATATTCCTGCGGCCCTCTTCCCTTACGATCAATTGCGAACTTAAAATTCCCGGCTAAATCGAAAACAACGATCTTATGATTCCGAAAATCCCCGATATAAATATTTCCGTTTTTCATCACGAGCTTATTAATTTCCGAGAAAGCAGACTCTTTCACATCTTCTAACAAAATATAATCGACTGAACGAACAGACGTAGCAATAAGAGAATCCGGAAACCGATCAAACATAATAGTCCGGTCTATCCTAACGTTTTCCTCATTTTTTACTTTAGAGCAACAAGCAATAAAAACAAATACGCTGAACCAGAGAATACTATTTGCCTTTTTCATTTCGTTAAAATAAAATATAAGAACAGAACCAAATCTCGATTCTGGTTCTGTTCATTATCAAATAATTCAATTAACTTTTGTGTGTCGGGCAACGTTTTGAATTACATCCACTTCCTCCTCCCTGACATGTTATAATCTCCACCTTACATTTTTTACCTTTGGAGATTTGCACGCCACAAATGGAACTATACATATATCCGTCCGGATACTCATACTGTCCGCCTTCATCACGCGTTAACGCCTCGACATTTGATAAAAGAAGTGCCCCCTCACTGGTTTTGTCCGCTGTTAGTAAATAAGCACCGGCAGCCAATACGACCGCAAACGAACATAGAATTACTTCTTTCATGATAATTGATTTTAATAATCAATAAATGGCAAGATTGAACACAATCTTTATTACAATATTAACGATAATTACCATTATCAACAAACCGTTATCACTAAAAAAGAACTTATTAGGAACTATTATCGTTACGGGCAGCAGGTAATTGCTTATCGTAAACGCTCCGGTTCATCAATTCCTATACAAAAAAGCCTTCCGAAAAGCCTGGCTGCGGGGGACAATAAACTCACGGACGTTTCGCCCCGGCCAAAGTGATCGAAACCGAACACGCCGAACGGCACGACGAGGAAACCAAAACCAAAGCATTGCGGGAACGTATCGCGCAGTCGGGACATACACACAAAACAACCGGCCTGCTGTCCTGCGACAGCAAGCCGGTTGTTTTCACTTACATACGAAAGAAGTCACTCGTCGGAGCGGATAGCCGATTCGTACAAACGCCAGATTTTGTCGCTCCCTATCGGATTGCCGACGGCCCGAGGCTGATTACGACCGTTTAATAAAAACGTATGGTAAGCCTCCCGGTCGATATGATAAGTCGCGGCGAAAGATCCCAACGTATCGTAGAGCACAGGCAGCGTAAAGTGAATCATTTTCATCTGGGCATGGATCGCCTGCATATCCGGGACGTGAACGACCAGAACGACCGGAACGCGCATACGCCCTCGCACCACATTCCACATCCGCAGGCTCTGCAACTTACAACCGACGCAACCCGAAGAATCGAGGTAGTGGACAATCTTGGGGCCGGGCATCCGTACGGTACTTTTCGCCAGATCTTCGGGCGCATACAGTCGGCTCAGGTCGATGCGTTGCTCCATAAACGATTCCAGTTTCCGGTACTCGGCCCCTTTCCGTGAATCGCAGCCGGTTCCCATACTCAGCCCCATCCCTACGATCAGCAAAAAGTATCTTGCCAACATCCTAGAAATCCTTTACCTTAAAACATGCCAAAAAAAGATTGGCGTCCGTCTCCATACTGTCTATCATCGCCTTGTATTTGCCCGAAAATCCGTAATCTTTCGCCATATATTGCAGCGTTATCGCATGATGCGGACCGTAACACCAATCCCCGTCGCACGCATAGATAATGCCGGTCAAATAGTCGAAAGTACGATCCCCGCTCATATTTTCAAGCGTTTTATCGTACCGGATCGCATTTCCGGAATTTTTCGAATAAAGGTACATATCGTCCATCCCGGAACGTAACAAGATATGCGATCCGACATTGAAAAACTCCACCGGAAAAAAATAGTTTCGCTTCTCATATTCGGGCAATTCCGCATTGGGATCCATTTCCCGGCGCTGCTCGTCGTTCAGCAATTTCACGTCCTCGTCCCCACTCTCTATAATATAAGCCGGGGATACGGTACGTTCCGACACGGCGACACGGTAAACCGTATCCCCCAAGGTAGGATAGTATAGAATATCCCCGTTGTCCAAATAACCGCTGGCCGACAGGAACGACAAACCGTATTTAGGCGTCCGGTTCCTTATCATGCCCTGGACGACGTCTCCTTTCAGGTCGATCCAGTGCAAATCGTAATCCCGCAGCAGCGAATCCTGGTACTGTTCCTTGTTGTCGTTTTCATACCTCAGGATCATATCGTCGCGGAACGCGATCACTTGTTTCGGCGCGAAATCGACTTTAACCACGTGCTCGAGATTCAGAAGTTCGTCGAAAATAAAAATCTTGCGAACGACATCGTCCGCAACCAATATTTTCTTACTGACCGGATCGGCCGCGAGAAAACACAGCATGAAATACTCGTCGGGCCCGTTCCCCCGCGCTTCGAACTTTTTCAGAAATTTCCCGTCTCGATCGAAACAGAGCAACTTCGTTCCCATCCGGTCGAGTAAATAGAATTTGCCATTCAGCAATTTCAGGCAGCGCACATAATCGAACATCGATTCCGGGGTGGTCTCCAATTGAACAAAACGGAGCGAATCGAATAATTCGGCTCCGGAAACTCCGTCTTTTTTCGGTTCGATCCACAACCGAGTAAGCGAATCGGACGAAGCCCGGCGATACATATTGCGATTTTTGCAGGAAACGACTCCTGCAAAAACCGCAATAACCAAACACAAAACTTTCGCGATTTTCATCGACTACAAGCTATGAAATCGATCAACCGATCATACAATCCGGACATCCGGCAAGTTCTCCCCCCTCGACATACATACACACCGGAGTCTTTCCCTTAACGAGTTGGGGCGGATCGGTCGGACTAAGTCCAGGGAATGCTACATAACAAGGAGGCTCCAGAATATAAGAAACTATTCTATAACCCATTTTGGGCGGCTCCGGTTTTTCATCTTGCGTCAGCGCTTCGACATTGGCCAATAAAAAATCACCGTAACCACGAAGTCCGCTGTTTTTCAGATAGACGCCCGTAGCCAATAATGTAAAAATGCCCGCGATTCCCCAAAAGATAAATGCTTTTTTCATAACAATAACGTTTTGATAGTTTAATAAATAACACATAACATCATTGCAATAATAATAACAAACCCGGTAACGGACAAGCAACCTCACCAAAAAGGAATCAATTAACTACCAATCCCGGCTTCGAATCGTCAGGCGGGCTTTCTCTTCATGTTCCGTCCGGAACAGGCGCGGAGCGCTCCGTTTCTTCCCCCCATCCTCCCCTGCGTTACGCTCCCGCACAAAAAAGAGTCCCCCGATTACTCGAAGGACGACTCTAAGAGGCGGCGACCTACTCTCCCACATGTTACTGCAGTACCATCGGCGTAAACGGGCTTAACTTCCCAGTTCGAAATAGGAAGGGGGAACTTCGCTGCTATAATCACCTAAATCTTTATTGTTATACCTACAACATCATACAGACTCAGCGATACCTTTAGTAAAAATTCCTTCTGTTCAATCCGGTTCCCTTGTCTAAAAAACCGAACTTTATGGATTTAATTGATAAATAATTAGACAAGGATTATCGTCGACCTCGATAGACGGGATGATTTGGCGCAATCGTGCGGTTTGTTCGGGATAATCCTTTTCAAAATCGTTATATTCATCTCTCCCATCCACGAACGGTTTCATATTCAATGCACTTATTTCTGTAATGATAGCCTGCTGCGAAATTGCGCGTATTCGACCGAAAGGAAGAAAATATTTTGTCTCATTGACGACCGGTTCGCAGAGCCGACTCGCTCGCGTTTGTTTGTCATATACCAGCAAACGAGGTTGCCCTTCAAATACGAAATAGAATATCCAATAACGTTCGGTCTGCTGGAAACAGTTAATCTTCTGAACAAATCCGTTCGCTTCATTCGGGTCCAGATGTTGTAACTTCTCAAAACGGTTCACTTGTTCCGGCCAACCGTATTTTCCAAAATCCAATCGGAACAAAGGAGTCGCGCCCTTTTCTGAACAACTGTAAATAAGATTCTCACGCGGAGCAAGAAAATAACCGACACCGTCGTACGATGAAAAAGCATATGCATCGTTATAATACATGCTTTCCCATCCCTTTTCTATCGGAATATCCCCTCTCACAACTTTATAGTTTTCATCCAATATCCAGAGTTCATAAGAACCATCTTGCGCATATCCCCCCGCATATCCAACAACACCGTCGCGCATAGGGCATATAGCAACTAATTCTTTCGGCAATTCGGTTTGAGAAATTAGGGAAGTTCCGTCCAGATCGAACGAAAGTATTTCCGACGAATTCCTTGTCAGCAAATTCAACGTACCGGATTGGTCGTCGATAAAAAAATCACGTAGCTGAATGTATTCTCCTGGCCCTCGACCTTTCCGACTGATTTTACGGATTGCTTTGCCTTGCATGTCAAAAATAAATAGAGATTGACTGGCATAAAAATCACCGATATATATCTTGCCGTCATGAATCAGAACTTTATCGATTCGTCCGACCAATACGCTATCGTTTGTTTCCAGCCTTACAATCCGGATATCTTTGATAAGAGACAATCGTTGCAACTCAACCGTATGCTCGTCCAGATCTATCGTAATAGACTGAAATTCACATGTATTACATTGCATCTGACACGAAAATAAAAATAAGTACGAAACCAAGGATGCAACACTCACAGACAATACTTTATTCATGAATTCCAATTCTAAAATAGCCCCAAACGTTAAATGATATCAGCTTTACGGCCTTATTTGGATGGACCCGCACTGCAATTCTGCGGAGTACATAACTCATTCCCCCCTGCAGCACAATGCACCTCTCCACTCGCCGAATAATAATACGCCTTACCCGTTCTATCCGTTTTTAAAGTAAGCGTTACCCTTCGACAGAAACCGTAATTTCTGAATTTTTCGGCCCTGAAAATTCATAATAACAACCATTCGAAGATCTTATGTAAAGATCTGAGTTACCTTCGTCTCGCGCCAATGCTTCTACATTAGCTAATAGACACGGACTTTCATAAGTGGTACTTTCATTTAGCAGGTAAGTGCCAATAACTGACGCAACGGCAAATGAACACAAAATCATCTTTTTCATAACTATTATTCTAATAAATTAATAAATAATGAAATCATATAAGATCATCGTTTCAATCCATTTCATATCAAAGAGCTACTCTCCATTAGTCGAAAGATTAAACGAAACGACTGCAAATCCACAAATTACCCTTACCGTATATAATGAAGAAACTTTACTCATACATGAACATTTAATAAGATAATAAAGATATATATTTGACAATAATAATAAAGATAATAGCAATATCCAAACGCATATTTACAAAAAAAAACAAAAAAAGAACCAAAAAGATACCAAAAAGCAATCACCTTCTGTTCGGAAGCGAAGCTCGTTCCCTCGCACCACGACCGATACTACCCCTATCAATATCCGCACAAAAAAGAGTCCCCCGATTGCTCGGAGGACTCTAAGGAGGCGGCTACCTACTCTCCCACATGTTACTGCAGTACCATCGGCGTGAACGGGCTTAACTTCTCTGTTCGGAATGGGAAGAGGTGGAACCCCGCTGCTATAACCACCTAAATCTACATTGTTATAGCTAACAACATGATATCGTAAAGTTCTTTTGACTCAAACACCTTCTTTCGAGTATTTGACGATTCGAGGATGAGAAAAGGGCCCTCTGTAAAGAAAGTCATTCGGGCTATTAGTACCGCTCGGCTTTGACATCACTGCCTTTACACCTGCGGCCTATCAACGTAGTAGTCTCCTACGGCCCTCAAGGGAAATCTTATCTTGGGGTTGGCTTCGTGCTTAGATGCTTTCAGCACTTATCCAATCCGAACATGGATACTCAGCGATACACCTGGCGGCATAACTGATAAACCAGAGGTTCGTCCAACTCGGTCCTCTCGTACTAAAGTCAGGACCCCTCAAATTTCCTACGCCCGCAACAGATAGAGACCGAACTGTCTCACGACGTTCTGAACCCAGCTCGCGTGCCACTTTAATCGGCGAACAGCCGAACCCTTGGGACCTTCTCCAGCCCCAGGATGTGACGAGCCGACATCGAGGTGCCAAACCGCCGCGTCGATATGAGCTCTTGGCGGCGATCAGCCTGTTATCCCCGGAGTACCTTTTATCCTTTGAGCGATGGCCAGTCCACACAGAACCACCGGATCACTATGCCCTGCTTTCGCACCTGGTCGACTTGTTGGTCTCACAGTCAAGCACCCTTGTGCCATTGCACTCTGCGCACGGTTACCATTCGTGCTGAGGGTACCTTGGGAAGCCTCCGTTACGCTTTTGGAGGCGACCACCCCAGTCAAACTACCCACCAAACGGTGTCTCCCTTGCGGGGTTAGAATTCAAATACACAAAGGGCAGTATTTCAACGTTGACTCCACGATACCTAGCGGCACCGCTTCGCAGTCTCCTGCCTATCCTACACATTATGCACCCAAATTCAGCGTTAAGTTGCAGTAAAGGTTCACGGGGTCTTTTCGTCCCGTTGCGGGTACCCGGCATCTTCACCGGGACTACAATTTCACTGAGCTCACGGACGAGACAGTGTCCAGATCATTACACCATTCGTGCAGGTCGGAACTTACCCGACAAGGAATTTCGCTACCTTAGGACCGTTATAGTTACGGCCGCCGTTTACTGGGGCTTCGATTCAATGCTTCGCTTGCGCTGACATCCCCTCTTAACCTTCCAGCACCGGGCAGGTGTCAGGCCCTATACTTCTTCTCTCGAATTAGCAGAGCCATATGTTTTTGTTAAACAGTTGCCTGGACCTCTTCGCTGCGCCCTACTTGCGTAGGGACCCCTTTTCCCGAAGTTACGGGGTCAATTTGCCTAGTTCCTTATCCGTGATTCACTCAAGCACCTGAGGATACTCTCCTCGACCACCTGTGTCGGTTTACGGTACGGGTGATATGAACCTGAAGCTTAGAAGTTTTTCTCGGAAGCTTGCTTGGGCTAACTATCCGATTGGCCGTAGCCGCTCGGTACTGTCAGGTTTCAGCATGAATCAGCTATTAACCGAATCATATACCTACACCCTTTAACCAACAATTCCGTCTGTTGGCGTAGCTTACGCTTCTCCGTCCCTCCGTCGCAGTTCATATCAGTATCGGAATATTAACCGATTGTCCATCGAGATCACCATGCGGCTTACCCTTAGGCCCCGACTGACCCTGATCCGATTAACGTTGATCAGGAAACCTTGGTCTTGCGGTGGGCGGGTTACTCTCCCGCCTTATCGTTACTTATACCTACATTTGCTTTTCCATAAACTCCACCGATCCTCACGAATCGGCTTCGACGTCGATGGAATGCTCCCCTACCACTCCGTAGAGTCCATAGCTTCGGCAATACACTTGATGCCCGGTTATTATCCACGCACAACCGCTCGACTAGTGAGCTGTTACGCACTCTTTAAATGAATAGCTGCTTCCAAGCTAACATCCTAGCTGTCGCTGCAGTCGCACATCGTTAGTTCAACTTAGTGTATGTTTGGGGGCCTTAGCTGATGGTCTGAGTTGTTCCTCTTTAGTCGCCGGACATTAGCACCCAGCGGCTCACTGCTGCAAATCATTCTACTGGCATTCGGAGTTTGTCAGGATTTGGTAGGCGGTGAAGCCCCCGCATCCAATCAGTAGCTCTACCTCCAGTAGACTATTACAACGCTGCTCCTAAAAGCATTTCGGGGAGTACGAGCTATTTCCCAGCTTGATTAGCCTTTCACCCCTACCCACAAGTCATCCGAAAACTTTTCAACGTTTACCGGTGCGGACCTCCAGTTGGTTTTACCCAACCTTCATCCTGCTCATGGGTAGATCGCAAGGTTTCGCGTCTACAACCACTAACTATACGCCCTATTCAGACTCGCTTTCGCTTCGGCTCCGGACTTTATAGTCCTTAACCTCGCTAGTGATTAGTAACTCGTAGGTTCATTATCCAAAAGGCACGCCGTCACCGCACGAAGCGGCTCCGACAGGTTGTAAGCGTACGGTTTCAGGTTCTTTTTCACTCCCCTGTTCGGGGTACTTTTCACCTTTCCCTCACGGTACTGGTCCACTATCGGTCTCTTGGGAGTATTTAGCCTTACGGGGTGGTCCCCGCAAATTCTGACAGGATTCCTCGTGTCCCGCCATACTCAGGATACTGCTACCGCTTACCGAACTTACCAATACGGGACTTTCACCCTCTACGGTACGACTTTCCAGTCATTTCTCGTTCGTTGGTATTAAGATATCGCAGTCCTATAACCCCGGCATTGCCGTAACAATGCCGGTTTGGGCTCTTTCCTTTTCGCTCGCCACTACTCGGGAAATCGATGTTTCTTTCTCCTCCTCCTATTACTAAGATGTTTCAGTTCATAGGGTTTGCTCACCGTTGCCGGTGTGACAGGTCTCCGACCTGCCGGGTTGCCCCATTCGGACATCTGCGGATCAAGTCTTTTTTGCAAATCCCCGCAGCTTTTCGCAGCTTAACACGTCCTTCTTCGCCTCCAAGAGCCTAGGCATCCCCCGTACGCCCTTGCTTACTTTCTTTTTCGTGTCGCATAACCCGGCTCGTGACCGGTTATGCAACCCCCTTTCTCATCCTTAAATCTGTCAAAGAACTTTTCCACAGCAGGCAGGTCATCGCTGACCCGATCCTTATCGCGTGGATCGTACAGTATCGCGGTTTTGCTCCGCTACGACTGTGCGTAAACACATCGATACTGTTATAATAGTCTTTGAAGTATAAGCAGCTATACCTTTGAACAAGCTCCAAAAAGGAGGTGTTCCAGCCGCACCTTCCGGTACGGCTACCTTGTTACGACTTAGCCCCAGTCATCGGTTTTGCCCTAGGACGCTCCTTGCGGTCACGTACTTCAGGCACCCCCAACTCCCATGGCTTGACGGGCGGTGTGTACAAGGCCCGGGAACGTATTCACCGCGCCATGGCTGATGCGCGATTACTAGCGAATCCAACTTCATGGAGGCGAGTTTCAGCCTCCAATCCGAACTGAGATCGGCTTTCGAGATTGGCATCCTGTCACCAGGTAGCTACCCTCTGTACCGACCATTGTAACACGTGTGTCGCCCCGGACGTAAGGGCCGTGCTGATTTGACGTCATCCCCACCTTCCTCTCGGCTTACACCGGCAGTCCTGCTAGAGTGCCCATCTTGACATGCTGGCAACTAACAGTAGGGGTTGCGCTCGTTATGGGACTTAACCCGACACCTCACGGCACGAGCTGACGACAACCATGCAGCACCTAGTTTCGCGCTCCGAAGAGAAGACCCCTTTCAGGATCCGTCGCTAACTTTCAAGCCCGGGTAAGGTTCCTCGCGTATCATCGAATTAAACCACATGTTCCTCCGCTTGTGCGGGCCCCCGTCAATTCCTTTGAGTTTCATTCTTGCGAACGTACTCCCCAGGTGGATAACTTATCGCTTTCGCTTAGTCACCGACACTATATCGCCGGCAACGAGTTATCATCGTTTACGGCGTGGACTACCAGGGTATCTAATCCTGTTCGCTACCCACGCTTTCGTGCCTCAGCGTCAGTAATAGCTTGGAAAGCTGCCTTCGCAATCGGTGTTCTGTGTGATATCTAAGCATTTCACCGCTACACCACACATTCCGCCTTCCGCAACTACACTCTAGTCTGACAGTATCAGAGGCAATTTCGATGTTGAGCATCGAGCTTTCACCTCTAACTTATCAAACCGCCTACGCACCCTTTAAACCCAATAAATCCGGATAACGCTCGGATCCTCCGTATTACCGCGGCTGCTGGCACGGAGTTAGCCGATCCTTATTCGTACGATACTTTCAAACAGATACACGTATCTGAATTTACCCTCGTACAAAAGCAGTTTACAATGCATAGCACCTTCATCCTGCACGCGGCATGGCTGGTTCAGACTTGCGTCCATTGACCAATATTCCTCACTGCTGCCTCCCGTAGGAGTCTGGTCCGTGTCTCAGTACCAGTGTGGGGGGAAAACCTCTCAGTCCCCCTATGTATCATCGCAATGGTGAGCCGTTACCTCACCATCTAGCTAATACAACGCATGCCCATCTTTAACCACCGGAGTTTTCAACCTCAAAAGATGCCTTCTGAAATATTATGGGGTATTAGACCAAATTTCTTCGGATTATCCCCCTGTTAAAGGTAGGTTGCATACGCGTTACGCACCCGTGCGCCGGTCGCCGGCAGAAGTAGCAAGCTACTTCTTCCGCTGCCCCTCGACTTGCATGTGTTAGGCCTGCCGCTAGCGTTTATCCTGAGCCAGGATCAAACTCTCCATTGTAAAAAATTTAAATCTTAGCTCTACTCAAAGGTATGTTGAAAATTATTACCGTCTTTATCAGACTGGTAAGAATAAACTTTAGCTGCTTAAATACTTCAAAGAACTTATTCTTTTCTTACAAAATTTCGTCGTTTCAACGCCCTGTAAAATTCTTATCGAACTTTCGGGGCCACAAAGGTAAAGAGTATTTTTCAAATCTCCAAACTTTCGCTGAGAAACTTTCGAAATATTTTTAAAGAACCTTGTTGTTAAACTTCCGTTTCAATCGTCTAACGGGGCGCAAAGATATGTGTTCGTTTCGAAACTACCAAATCTTTTTTTGAAAATTTTCAAACCTTTTCAGAACGCTTTGCCAGACTTGTCTTTCGTTTAGCGGGTGCAAATATAGAGACTTTTAAAGTTTCTTTCCAAATATTTCGGAAACATTTTTTCACTATTTTCCCGACCAAACGTACAAACCGTTATATACAAACGCATTAACGACGCCACGAAAGTTCGCTTTTATACGAGGATCCGTCGCACGCAACCCGCCGAATACGACATTTCGTCGGAAACGGCCGCAGAAATCGGCTGCCGTTTTTTCCGGGAATTCGAATCGCTACCGCAAATCCGTACCGCGCGAACCGTAGGATTTCGCCACTTACACCGTCCGGTTCTGCCAGCCGCGTCGAAAAAACGTCCGGAAATTTCCCGAAAAAACATCCGTTTTTCGGTATCTGTCGACCGAAAGCGTCCGAAAACCGTCGTTCCGGACGGTAAAAAATCCGGCGCCGGCCGTCGGTGCGACCGCATTAGTCGGAAATCCGGCAACGGATTTCCGATCCGCTACCGGGAAAGCCGGGCCCAATCGGACGAAAAATAGGCCGCCTGGAGTTTTTCGAGCATCGCCGAATCGTTTTCCCGCATAAATAAATTTTCGAGATCCTTATAAATATAGAATTGCAGCCAGTAACCGTCGCGGTATTGCTCGCGCGGCGAGGAAGGCTGCTGCAGTTTGGCATACCAAAGGGTATTCAATCCGAAACGTTCGGCCGCCTTGCGGGCAGCGACCGCATTCGCCCACATCTTGCCGGACACCTTTTTATATAGACGGGTGAAATCGCCGTATTTGAAATCCGAAACGTCGATCAGTTCGCACCTGTCGTCCACGCCCAGGGCTTTCAGTTCGATCTTCGTCTCAAAAACCCGATCTCCGTCCAGATCGTATTCGATGCAGTCGAGAAAGCCGTTATCGTCGGTATCGGTATATTTGACCGTTGCGAAACTTTTAGGAGCCTTGTTCTGCCACGACCGGTCGTATCCCTGGAAATAACGGGCCGTTTGGTCGATGCGCCAGCACCCCCACTCCGCGCCGTACAGGTGGATACGCCCGTCGAAACGGCCGACATACAACCGTCCTCCGCCGGAATTGTCCAGATCCCACTCCCCGCGGTCGCCGGCCCAATCGGATTGGGGATGATTGTCCACGCCGCCTTTACCCGAACCCATTTTGAACGGGTCCATCGGATAATAGAACTCGACCCGTTCCCAACGGGCGCAATCGTCGTCCTCGTCGAACACCAGGTAGGCCTGCTTCCACTCTCCCCGGCGATAGATCAGATTCCAGGCGTTCTTATGGTCGGCATAAATCAGTTCGGTCAGCTCGCGAAAACGCGGGTCGATGAAAAAGCGGTCGGCCTCGGGCAACCCGCGCATGTTCCGCAACGCGTGCACCTGATCCGTATAATCGAACCCGCCGCCCATAAAGCCGAGCGTACAGTCGAAATCGAAATCGTTGCCCGGCGCATTGTCGTTGTCCAGATCGACGGCGATCGATACCCAATCGGCCCGGCCGGCAACCTGCTGCTTCTCGAATCCGTCGGCCTGAGCCGCCGGATCGGGCTGCGGCGTATCGACAATCCGGATCGCCATCTCCGACAGTCCGTCGCGGTCGGGATCGTAGAACAGGAACGGATTCTCCCAGTTCAGCCGCAGGTCTTTCATCTGATCGGTCGACGTATGTATCTTGATAAAGGCCGACTGCCCGCTGTAATCGGTATAAAAATCCGAGATGCCGTACTTCTCCCAGCATTCGAGCAACATCGTGTTCCAGTTGATATAGTTGAACACCCCGTCGCGGTCGGTATCCAGCACGATCATGTAGTGCCCGTTCGGCCATCCCCGCGCGACGCCCTCTTTCGGATACTCGGCGATCAACTGCAAGTCGGCCCGGCCGTCGCCGTCCAGGTCGGCATACTTGACGACCAAGTCGTAAACGCCGTCCTTGTCGCGGTCGATCAGCAAGCAGTCGTTGTCGAGATCGCCTTCGAGGTCGCCTTCCCGCATATCGCCGTCGTCGTCGAGCCACAGCACGGGAATATCGTCCCGCGTGACGCTGCGGATCGCATCCGGCTTCCCGTCCCCGTTCAGATCGAGGTACTCCGGCACAAAACCCGTCGGAGGAGGGGGCAGTCGGAAAGAACCGATCTGCAACTGTCGGTTCCAATAGTCGGATGAACCGCCGCGCGCATGCACATTGGCAACACCTATCAATAAAGCAAAAAGCAACGTTATTTTTTTCATGAGCCGTACACTGATAATCATTTTATGCAACGGCGCAATCGCTAAAATCCATGCGAAAAATCCCCGATCATACATCGCCGGAAATCCGCCGGATCAAATGCAACCGTTTGCACAAAAATAAAACATTTTTAGGAATAAAATAAACCTGTCGGAATATTAGAATAGTATTTGACGATCAACCGATATTAGATAATCTTTATGTTAATTAGGAATAAAAAAAGTACTAATTAAAAGACCAACTAACACATACATATTATATTTTTGTAAAAACAATTTTATAATCAACAACTTAAATCAATTATTTTTATGAAAAATTTTTTAGCCAAAAGTCTTTGTTTTTCAATGGTAGTGAGTGCAGGCTTCTCTCTCTACATTACCCAGAACAATAAAGTTATCAGCACATTGACCTTAAATAATGTCGAAGCGCTTTCTGATCCTGAATCGGGAGGATCAGAAACAGGAAAAGCCAGAGGCTACGACGCCGATTGTCCCGTTTATGAAATTAAATACAATGAAAAAGGAGAAATCTATTTCTCTGCCACAGGAGCTTATACCAAAGGACATGGTAATACCTGCGAGGGAACCTCGGGGACGTGCACTCCTAAAAATGCATGTATTAAAATCTAATTTAAATTTTTCGGGCCTACTTATTTTGTAGGCCCGAAAAATAAAAACGAATGCTTGTCATGAAAATCGCCTGGTATTTTTTAGTCGGAGTGCTTTTTTACTGCTGTTCATCAAAAAACAGCGCCCGACAGACTTTTATAGACACATCTGTAATTAAAGAAGTCATCTTCGATGCAAGTAACAAAATCAGTGTCGACAGCATTATTGCCGATTATAAATTTATAAAATTAGACAGTACGAAGAATCTAATCGGAGAAATCTGGCAAACTATCGTAACGGATCAAAATCTAATTATCGTAGACAAATTAAACTCCAGTTCGGTTTTCATTTTCGACAAGACCGGAAAAAGCGAAGCCGTTATCCATCGCCTCGGCAGAGGGCCGCACGAATACCTTTCGATTTCCCATGTGGCGCTTACTCCTGATCAGCAAACGATCGCTATTATTGATAGCAAAAGTTCGAAAGTGCTGTTTTTCGATCTGGCAGGAAATTTTCTGGAAAGAAAAAAGATTCCTTCTGTATGCTTGGATATGGAATATATAACTCCCGATGAAGTCGTATGTACAACCATCGGACGCAAGCCCGAAGAGAGAAATATCATGAAATCGGAACTATCGCAAAATCAGATTCTCTTTACAGACAACGACTTTAATATCAAAAGTGCCGCTTTCCCCAATCGTTACAATGCCGATTTTCTCGAATCATCGCCAAGCCTCAAAAAATTCGGAACTGACGTTGAAATCAATACTTCTTACTGCGACACCATTTATCGAGTTTCTTCCGGCGGGCAGCTAACCGCCAAATACCACCTCGATATGAGCGCCATCGGCGGAATTTCCAACCTGCCGGCAGACATAACCAATGAAAAACTGAAAAAATTATCCGAAACGAACTGTATGTTTTACGGGAGTTACGCCAACGGAAAAGATTTCGCAATATTCAATATTTCCACTCCACCCCAAAACATCATAGCTCCCTATCTGTACTCGAAAGCCAGCGGAAAAACATACCGTTTAACGCTGCCGGCACGGGACGACGATGATTTTTATTCAAAAATTTACCTGAACGGCTCTTGTACCTGTTACGACAATCAGTTTATCGCCGCGATCCCGTCTTACCGGATTCTTCAGGGAACCTCTCCGCAGTGGCAAAAGAAACATCCCGAAATAATGGACGGCCTGACAGAGGACAGCAATCCTATACTCGTATTTTATACGCTCAGGGAACCTTGACTATGCGATATATAAATCAGTTAATCCGATTTCAGTTTTGAAGCAAAAAAGGATACTCCTTCTTCTTATAATCGTTTTATTCGCGACGGATATCATCCTGGTAAACCGGACAATCAATTGCCGCAAAGAAATACAGATCAAAGATTCCGTTATACGTTCGATAGAAACATCGACCCTTAAATCGGGATATATCGAAAGTTGTCTGTCCTATGCCTATACGTTCGATAGGATGAACGTAATAGATACCGATTTAACCGATACGTTGCTACGAACGATTCCCATACAACAGATCGTTCGTAACGGACCGGTGTTCGTTTTCCGCTATGCTGAACGCAATTGCCCCGATTGCATCGTGTTCGGACTCATGCAATTGAAAAGACTGGCCGACTCCGTTTCCCAACGACCGGTCATTTTTGCCAATTATGCGGAACCCTATCCTTTCAAACGAAACACACGCGAAATGCATCCTCAGGGAATCCCGTCGTACAATATCCAAAATGTATTGCCGGCTGACGAATTACAGACTCCTTATTGTTTCATACTCCATCCGGACCTTCGTATAAGCGAGTTTTTCATTCCCGACAAATCGTTTCCTAAAGTAACAAAACGATACATCCGGACATTGTCAAAAAAATACTTCGACGGCAGGTAAAATCGTCTAAACCCCGAACGACATTATCTCGCTTCTTAAAACAATCAGATGCAATAACAGGAGACGGTATTCGGAATAACCGAATACCGTCTATACTGTCTTAAACTTACCTATCAAACGGCGGCGGCGATGAAATCGCCCACCTCGGTCGTCGAAGCGGCCTTGCCTCCGGCGCTGACGAGGTCTTCTGTGACGACGCCCGCCTCGATCGCCTTGTTGACGGCGTCGCGGATCGCTTTGCCTTCTTTTTCGAGTCCCACGTGTTCCAGCATCATCGCTGCGGACAAGATCGTCGCCATCGGGTTGGCAATGTTTTTACCGGCCGCCTGCGGGTAGCTGCCGTGAATCGGTTCGAACAGGGCCACTTTCGCTCCGACCGAAGCGGACGGAAGCATACCGAGCGAACCGCTGATTACGCTCGACTCGTCGGTCAGGATATCGCCGAACAGGTTCTCGGTCACGATCACGTCGAAGTGCGTCGGGCGCTGAATGATCTGCATCGCGGCGTTGTCGACGAACATGAATTCGACGGTAACGTCCGGATACTGCGGAGCCATCTCTTTGGCAATCTGACGCCACAGGCGCGACGTAGCGATCACGTTGGCTTTGTCCACGACGGTCAGTTGCTTGCGGCGCTTGCGGGCCAGGCCGAACGCCAGGTGCAGGATGCGTTCCACCTCTTCGCGGGTATAAACGCAGGTATCGTAGGCCGTATTGCCATCCTCGCTACGGCCCTGCGGACGACCGAAATACATACCGCCGGTCAGTTCGCGCACGCACAGAAAATCGGCGCCTTTGACGATCTCGGTTTTCAGCGGGGAACGATCGGCCAGCGAATCGAACACGGCCAACGGACGCAGGTTGGCATACAAGCCGAGCGACTTGCGCATCCGGAGCAGCCCCTGTTCCGGACGCACCTTGGCCGACGGATTGTTATCGTACTTCGGATCGCCGATCGCCCCGAACAGCACCACATCGGCTCCCTGGCAAACGGCGTGCGTTTCGGCCGGATACGGATCGCCGGTCGCGTCGATCGCGCAAGCGCCTACGAGCGCCTTCTGGTAGTTGAACGTGTGTTTGTACTTTGCGGCAACGCTGTTCAAAACCTTTACCGCTTCGCCCACGATTTCCGGGCCGATGCCGTCCCCGGGCAAAAGAGCAATTTTCAATTCCATCATTTATTCAATTTACAAATCAGTAATCCATTCATTTCGCGCACCGTTCCGCCGACTCCGGACTTTCCTGCCCCCTACGGCAAATAAGGCGTATAGCGCCACGTTTTCCGGCGGCCGTCCTTCAGCACGACCGTCACCCGGTCGCCCGGACGAAACGGACGCCCGGCGGCCTCTTCGATCCGAACCGTTTTCCGGCCGCGGGACGACTGCTCGGCAGAGACATACCGCAGGCTGTCGGCCGCATCGGAGATCCGGTACCGGAACATGCGCAGACTGTCCTTCCCGAACTCCAGATCGAAACGGACGCGTCCGTCGGCATCCGTCAGCACGAAAGTCCCTTTCGCCGGAAATCCGCCCGGCAGGGCCGGCTGCGGATGCCGCCTCCCCAGGCCGCAGACGCTCCCGGCCAACATAATCCCGACGATGAATCCAGCGAACGTTTTCATAACTTCTACTCCATCAGAATCGGTTTCGGTTCCAGAGCCGGATCGGCGAGCGGCCGGTCGGCGACCGATTTGGTCGAAGTCCGCGGAATCAGCGGACTGTGATTCAACACGAAGTCGATCCGGTCGCGCTGATCGGCCGTCACGGATGTCCGGTCGCCCAGATAATAGTCCATCACGTTGGTCGAACGGAAACGGACGCCGCTGCAGGAAGTCCGGTATTCCAGCTGTTTCCACTCCTCTTCGGTCGTTTCGGGCTTATTCAATTCGTTAAACAGCACCATATACTCGGGACGACTGTACTTCGGCGTATCGCTGCAATAGTCGTCTCCGTAATCGTCCACGTCGGCGCACAGATCACCCTGTCCGTCGGCAAAAGCATGGAAAAGACCGAGATAATGCCCCATCTCATGCCACAGCGTGAAAGCGCCCTCTTCCTCACTGAAGAAGCTATTATTCAGCGTCATGCCATGCATGTAAGTAGGCAGATAGTCCTGATAAACATCCTTTTCATCGAGTACCAACCCGTCCAGCGGATAACGGGAAGCGGCGAACGGCAAATGCGTGATTCCGGTCACCGTAGCGCCCGCATCGGCTTCTTCCTGCGAAGATTTGAAGCCGAACACCCATATATTGACGTATTGGTTCGGATCCCAGAATATTCCGGCATTGGCCGATCCCTCCGGATGTTTCGAATCCATAAAAGCCACCGGATCCATCGACCCTGCGCCGGCGTACGATACCCGGTGTATCCCCGGCTCCGCCATTTTGTTCCCCTGCGGATCGGTCGCGGCAAGCTTGAACGACACGTCGACGGCGACGCTCGCGCCTCCGCCGAAAAGCGTAGCCGCATAAAACGCATTCAACCGGTTGATATGCCGCACGAAAACCGACTGCGCCGGATTCTGCTGCGCGTCGGTCGCATCCTCGTACAGCACATGGAACACGACCGGCAGCGGCCGTCCTTCGTACCCCGAAGAGCCTCCCGATGAACCTCCCGACCCACCGCTTTCCGTCTTGTCCGTACAAGCCGTAAGGCACGACACGAATAACCAGATTCCGAATAAAATACTTTTTTTCATCCTTGCGATATTTTCTGTTTATGCCGTGCCACCGGCACGCGCGGTTTCAGGTATTCCCTGCACGGTGCATCGGACGACATCCGCCTACCGGCATTTCCGCCGAATCAATCCGCTTTCAACGTCGTACCGCCGTATCCTTTTTCGGCGACAGCGTCGGCGCTGCAAATCGCCACGCTCCGCACCCCGTGTTCAATCGCGTCGAACGCATTCTCGAGTTTCGGCAGCATACCGTCCGCCACGATCCCGTCCGCACGAAGCTGCGCAAACCGCGCCGGCGTAATCTCCGGGATCACGCTGCGGTCGTCGTCGACATCCATCAGCACGCCCCGTTTCTCGAAACAATAGACCAATTCGGTCTCGAACGTCCCGGACAGCCCGACGGCCATCGTACGGGCCACCGTATCGGCGTTCGTATTGAGCAGGCTGCCGTCGGCGCCGTCCACCGTAATCGGCGCGACGACCAACGTATAACCGGCGTCGATCAGCGTTTTCGCAGTCGCCGTCCCGAAACGCTCCAACTCCGGATCGCCGACGAAACCGTAATCGACCGGCTTCGGATTGCGTCGCCGGGATACGATCAACCCGCCGTCGGCGCCGCACAAACCGACCGCATTGCAACCGGCTGTTCGTAATTTAGCTACAATCGTTTTGTTGATAAGCCCGGCGTAAACCATCGTCACCACTTTCAGCGTCTCGGCATCCGTCACCCGGCGACCGCCGATCATCTGCGTCTCGATCCCGAGCGCCTTGCCGATCGTCGTAGCGATCTTGCCGCCGCCGTGCACCAGCACTTTCGGCCCTTCGAGCGACGCGAAATCCTGCAAAAAACGATCCAGCTTCTCGGAGTTATCGACAACGTTTCCGCCTATTTTGACAACTTTTAACATCTTTTGCACATTAGACTGTTAATAACTTGCGCAGTGCGGCGAGCAATGCATCGACATGCTCTTTTTTGACATTCAGCGCCGGCAGCAGGCGGAACACGTTCTTGTTTCCGGACGAACCGACGAAAATCTTCTCGTCGAACAACAGCTTTTTACGCAACGGGGCGGAATCTTCGAACAGTTCGATTCCGATCATCAGGCCTCGCCCGCGAACCTCTTTCACGCCGGGCAGCTTTTTCAGCTCGGCCGTCAGGTATTCGCCGATTTCGCGGGCGTTGTCGATCAGTCGATCCCCGGCCATTACGTCGGCGACGGCAATCGCAGCGGCGCATCCCAGGTGGTTGCCGCCGAATGTCGTACCGAGCATACCCAACTTCGGCGCAATGTGCAGCGCAATCGCAATGGCCCCGATCGGAAACCCGTTGCCGAGCCCCTTGGCCATCGTATAAATATCGGCATGGACGTCTGCCCAATCCGATGCATAGTACTGCCCGGTACGTCCGCAGCCGCACTGCACCTCGTCGGCGATGTAAACCGCATTGTAGCGGTCGCACAACGAACGGATTTTGCGCAGGAACTCGCGGCTCGCGATACGGATGCCGCCAACGCCCTGAATCGCCTCGACGATCACGGACGATATTTCGTTATTTTTAAACGCTTCCTCCAGAGCGGCCTCGTCGTTCAACGGAACGAAGATCACGTTGTCGGTACGGTTGACCGGAGCGACGATATTCGGATTGTCGGTAGCAGCCACCGCAAGCGACGTACGGCCGTGAAAGGCGCCTTTCATCGCGATCACCTTGCTTTTTCCGTTATGGAACGACGCCAGTTTCAAGGCGTTTTCGTTCGCCTCGGCTCCCGAATTGCACAGGAAAAGCTGGTAATCCCGCTTGCCGGAAAGTTCGCCCAACTTATCAGCCAACTCGCGCTGCTGGTCGATAATTACCGAATTCGAATAGAATCCGATATGCTTCAACTGGTTTACGACCGTATCCACATAGTGCGGATGCGTGTGCCCGATCGAAATTACGGCATGTCCGCCGTACATATCCAGATAACGGGTTCCTTTATCGTCCCAGACGTACGAGCCCTCGGCGCGTACGATATCGATATCCCACAGGGGGTACACTTTGAACAAATCCATATTTTCCGATTTTTTGAGTAAAACAATTTTTCCGAAACGCCCCGGCGAGTCCGCAACCTCTGCACCGTCCGTAAAATTTCGTTAAAACGCGACCGGTTTCAAGCGCAACCCCGCACGCTCGTCCAGACCGAACATCAGGTTCAGGTTCTGCACGGCCTGGCCGGAGGCTCCTTTCAATAAGTTGTCGATCGCACTCATAACCAACAACTTGTCGCCGTGTTTCTCGAGCGACAACACACACTTGGCCGTATTGACCACTTGCTTGAGATAGATGTTCCGGTCGCTTACGAACGTCAGCGCGGCATCCGCATAGAAATCGCCGTAGACCTTCTGCACCTCTTCGAGCGACAGCGGACAGTCTACATAAATCGACGCGATGATCCCGCGCGCGAAATCGCCCCGATACGGAATGAAATTGATCGCATGAGAGAACGACGGCATCAGCGCACGGACGCTCTCGCCGATTTCGTTCAGGTGCTGGTGTTCAAACGCCTTATAGACCGACAGGTTGTTGACCCGCTGGCTGAAATGCGAAGTCGGGGCCAGTTTCTGCCCGGCGCCGGTCGAACCGGTGACGGCCGTTACCTGCACGTCGCCCGTCAGCAGCCCGGCCGCAGCCAACGGCAGTATGCCCAGTTGCAGGCAGGTCGCAAAACACCCCGGATTGGCGATGTTGCGCGCCGCGCGGATCTTTTCGCGGTTCAGTTCCGGCAGGCCGTACACGAACTGCCTGTTCCCGATCGAAGCAGTCGCCTGCAGCCGAAAATCCTGGCTCAGGTCGATGATCCGCACCGAATCGGGAATCGGCGTGGCTTCTAAAAATTTGCGGGCATCGCCGTGGCCGACGCACAGCATCAGCGCATCGACGTCGGTACGCAACTGGTCCGTAAAACGCATATCGGTTTCGCCCAACAGGTCGATATGCACGTCGCTCAGACGGTTGCCGCCGTTGCTGTTGCTGTGTACGAACGCCAGCTCGACATCCGGGTGATTTAAAAGAATACGGATAGCCTCGCCACCCGTATATCCTGCACCTCCTATAATACCTACTCTTACCATAAGAATCCGGTTCAGAAATTACACGTTAATGTACTACGCTTTTCGAGCAAACGTTGATTACGATTACCCCCGCAACGATGAGTCCCATCCCGATCAGGGCCGGCAGATCGAGCTTCTGGCCGAACAGTACGACGGCCGCCAGCGAGACCAACACGATCCCCACGCCGCTCCATATCGCATAGGCAATCCCTACGGGCATCTCCCGCAACGTGAGGCTCAGCAGGTAGAACGCTACGCCATACCCCACAACCGTAAGCACCGACGGCCACAACCTGCTGAACGACTCCGAAGATTTCAGCGCGCTCGTCGCAACGACCTCCGAAACGATCGCCAGCAACAGGTAGACCCACTTCATCGCTATTTCAGTTTTTCGTTTACCTTATAATAAATTTTATTCTGGTTGCCGAAGATTTTACCGAAACCCTTGACATCTTCGCTCGTCCAATCGTTCATCGTCTCGCCGTAAGCGCCGAACTTGTTGCTCATCAGGTCGTGATCGCTCTTGATGCCGACCAATACGAAACGGTACGGGTGCAATTCGACGTAAACGTCGCCGCTGACCGTGCGCTGCGTGCTTTCGAGAAACGCTTCGAAATCGCGCATCACCGGATCGTAATACTGTCCCTCGTGCAGGTAGTTGCCGTAAAAGGCCGAGATCTGGTCTTTCCAGTACAACTGCCATTTGGTCAGCGTATGCTTTTCGAGCATGTGGTGCGCCTTGATAATCACCATCGGGGCGGCGGCTTCGAAACCGACGCGGCCTTTGATCCCGATGATCGTATCGCCGATGTGCATGTCGCGGCCGATCGCATACCGCGAAGCGATCGCCTGCAATGCCTGGATCGCGGCGATGCGGTCGTCGAAACGCTTGCCGTCGAGAGCTACAAACTCGCCCTTTTCGAACGTCAGCGTCACGCGGCGCGGCTGCGTTTCTTTCAACTGCGACGGGTAAGCCTCTTCGGGCAGCGTTTCGCTCGACGTAAGGGTCTCCTTGCCGCCGACCGACGTTCCCCAGATACCCTGGTTGATCGAATATTCGGCCTTCTTGAAATCGAAGTTAACCCCGTGTCCGCGCAGGTAGGCGATCTCCTCCTCGCGGCTCAGACGCTTCTCGCGGATCAGCGCGATCACCTCGATCTCCGGAGCGATGATGTTGAACACCATGTCGAAGCGCACCTGGTCGTTACCGGCCCCGGTGCTGCCGTGGCAAAGGTAGTCGGCGCCGATTTCGCGGGCGTATTTGGCAATGGCCGTCGCCTGCGAGATCCGCTCGGAGCTGACCGAAATCGGATAAGTTCCGTTTTTCAGCACATTTCCGAAGATCATGTACTTGATCGCATGCTGGTAATAATCCTGCGTCACGTCGAGCGCCACGTAGCTCTTTACGCCGAGATCGTAAGCTCGCTTTTCAATCGAGGCAAGTTCCTCGGCCGAAAATCCGCCGGTGTTCGCCAAGGCGGCGTGCACTTCCAATCCCATCTCTTTCGAAAGGTAAATCGCACAGTACGAGGTATCCAATCCTCCGCTGAAAGCCAATACTACTTTTTTCATCGCTGTCTTATCGCTTTATTTCAATAAATTCGTATACCCCGGGGCCGGAGGCCCCGCTTTCGCTATTTTTTTTCTTCGTCCTTATGTTCGAGCAGTTCCTGGTCGATCGGAATCTTCACCGTATCGTGCTTCGGATCGAACAGCATCGCCGTGCACAGGCAGTTCTTACGTCCCTTGCTCTGCAGGATCGAATAGTTCACGCAACTCTCGCATCCTTTCCAGAACTGGTCGTCGTCGGTCAGCTCGGAATAAATGACAGGGCGGTAACCCAACTCGGAATTGATCTTCATCACGGCCATGCCGGTGGTCAACCCGAAAAGCTTCGCTCCCGGAAACATCTTCAGCGAGAGGAAAAACGTCTTGGTCTTGATCGCCTTGGCCAACCCCAGCTTTCGGAACTTCGGGTTGATAATCAATCCCGAATTGGCCACATAGTCGCCGTGTCCCCACGATTCGATGTAGCTGAAACCGGCCCATGTCCCGTCTTTATGGAATGCGATCACCGCTTTCCCCTGACGCATTTTGTTCGAAACGTATTCGGCCGTACGTTTGGCGATACCCGTTCCGCGGGCTTTGGCGGATTCGGCCATCTCGTCACAGATAGTCTGTGCAAACTGAGTGTGTTCCTCAGTGGCTACCAACACATTAAAATCATCAATTGTCATTTCTACCAGCAAAAAAATTTAAACGCCAGAAAACGACGGATCTTCCGCCGCGTTGATTATACAAATACAATTTGCAAAAGTATTAAAAAAAGATCAGATAAGTATGAAAAATGCCGCTAAATTATTTTTTAAAATTTCCCCGAATACCATGAACCCCACCTACCCGGGAACCGGTCGCGATCCCCGATAGGAGGATTACGCTTCATTTATATAATATACTATTGTCAAAAATACAATAATAAATAAAATCCATCCCGGATACCGGAAATAAAAATACAATATTTTATTAAAAAATTACCGCTATTACACTGTTTTATTGCGAAACATTGCATACATTTGTTGCGCAATTCGAACACACTGGCAAACCAACACTCATTAATCGACTTAAAAAAATATTATGAAAAAAATGTTATTCATTTCGGCACTGGCTGCAACGGCTTTGCTGAGCTGCTCGAAATCATCCGACGATTCCGATAACAGAAAAGGAAATCTTTCCGACGATCCGATTCCGGTCCGATTCAGCCAAAGTATCGAGGCGGTCGTCAACCAAACTCCCGAAGCGGACAGCAAAGCAGTTGTCGACAACAAGTTCAACAACGAAGATTTTGTAGCGTATGCCGTAGAACACACCGGAACGCTTACCTGGAAGGCCGCTAACTTCATGGACGGGATCACGCTGAGCGCCGACGGAAGCGGAGCCATAACGTACAAAACCGCTTCGGAAATGAAATACTATTCGAATGCGGCCGATGCGCAGTACCAGTTCTACGCGATCCATCCCTCGACGCTTACGATCGCCCCGGCAGAAGCAGGCAAAGCCCCTGTCGTCACCGTTCCGGCGGGAACGGACCTGCTGGTCGCTTCCGCAGCGTCAACCAAAAGCCAAAACGCGGTTGAACTTCCGTTCGTGCACAAAATGGCCCAGCTCGTTATCCACATCGAAACGGAACGTGTTCCGAATCCCGAACTGAAAATCAATTCCGTCACGGTTTCGGTACAGACCGAAGGCACGCTTTCGCTCGGCGGGGAAGTACAGCCGGACGGTTCGGCCGCCGAAAAAGATTTCGTGACTTCGCCGCTGACCATAAACACGGCTACTACCACTGCGGTCGGAAATCCGCTTATTCTCCCGGCACAGAACATTTCAACGGTCAACATAAAGATCGGCGACCAAGTCTCAGCAACGGCCGTTTCAATTTCGCCCGCAGTAACGCTCGAAGCAGGGAAAACCTCTACCATTACACTGAAGATCAAAGATCAGGATATCTCTTTTAGCCACTCCATCACCGATTGGGTCGATGGAAACAATGGATCGGGAAATGTTCCCATGTAAACAGCGATAAGCCGTTCTCACGGATCGAACCAAGCAACCGAAAAAACAGCGGAAACAGGTATCTGTTTCCGCTGTTTTTTCCTAATATTTGTTATAAACCGACGGTAAAACGATATGAGCCGCAAACCAGCTAAAAAAAATTTCTGAAACGCATGGGCATGCTAATCGGCCTAAGCGCGGCGGCGGCATGTGCCGGGCGACGTTCAACGGATCGTTCCTGGACACGAAAACCCATGCGCTGTTCCATACTCCAACAAAGAAAACGAACCGTCGATCACGCTGCTGTACGACAAAGAGCGACAAGAATCCTACCCGATCGACCTGCTCAAAAGCAAAAATCCGTTTGCCTTTCAATTAATTATGACGGTACAGCGGCCGGGATCGACCTGGGACGACCGGGTGATCGTCGACCTTCAATCGCACCTGTTCTATTACGGCGACACTCCGGTCAACCGGAACATAATCCCGGAGAAAATGATGGAAGGCTACTCCGAAGACAGCAATCCCGTGCTGATGCTCGTTACGCTCAAAAGTCCCGAACAGAAATAATCGTTGCCGCAAACGAAACCGGGAGCCTCCGAAGGGGCTCCCGGTTCGCCTATTACCGAAACTGTTAATATTTGTCGCAGCGAATTTCGAAAAACGCCTGCGGATGCAGGCAGACGGGACACTTTTTCGGAGCCTCCTTGCCGACATGGATATGGCCGCACTCCAGACAGCGCCATACGATCTCCTCCTCCTTATGGAAAATCCGGTCGGCCTCGAGGGTTTCGTACAAGCCGCGGAAACGTTCTTCGTGGGTTTTCTCGATCTCGGCGATCTGGTAGAAGCGCATCGCGATCTCACGAAATCCTTCGGCCTCGGCCACCTTGCCGAAACCGGGATACAGATCCATCCACTCGTCGTATTCGCCCTGGCGCGCCTCTTCGAGGTTTTGCAGCGTCGTGCCGATGATCCCGGCCGGATACGATGCCGTGATCTCGACCATGCCTCCTTTCAGGAACTCGAAATAAATCTTGGAATGCCTCAATTCGTTGTGTACGGTCTCTTCGAAAAAGTCGGCGATTTTTTCATAACCGTCCTTGCGGGCCTGTTTCGCATACATGCGGTAACGGTTGGCGGCCTGCGACTCCCCGGCGAACGCCTTCAGCAGGTTCTGTTCGGTCAGACTGCCGATCAAATCTCTTTTTTCCATAATTCGGTCAATTAATAATTATTAAACGGGTGTTTGCTATATGGTATTAAATTTGTTATTATCTTTGGTACAATCAATTTATACAATCACAATGTCAATCATCAATACTTTATTACTTATGGTACATGTACTGCCCCAGCTCCCCTACGCGGCGGATGCGCTTGCTCCGAAGATGAGCAAAGAAACCATCGAATATCATTACGGAAAACATCATCAGGCTTATGTCAACAACCTGAACAACCTGATCCCGGGCACTCCGTACGAGAACATGCCGCTCGAGGAGATCATCGTCAAAGCCGAAAGCGGCCCGATCTACAACAACGCCGCACAAGTGTGGAACCATACGTTCTTCTTCTTCACACTCTCACCTACTCCAAAATCGATGCCAAGCGGCAAACTGGCCGAAGCGATCAATCGTGATTTCGGTTCTTTTGATGCTTTTAAAGAGCAATTTACGAAAGCGGCGGCCGGGCTGTTCGGCTCGGGATGGACATGGCTGGCGGCCGACGACAACGGCAAACTGTCGATCGTGTCGGAATCGAACGCAGGCAATCCGCTGCGCAAGGGGCTGCATCCGCTGCTGACCGTCGACGTGTGGGAACACGCCTACTACATCGATTACCGCAACGTGCGGCCCGATTATCTGAAAAATTTCTGGGAACTGGTCGACTGGAACACCGTCGAAAAACGATACGAAAAATAAATCCGCCCCGTGCGGGACATTCGCCGAAAAGGCCGGATGCAATGTCGCATCCGGCCTTTTTGTTCGATCTGCCTCCGGGCGTTTCGCCCGACGCGGCAAGCGGCTGCACTTTCCCGGAAATACGCCCCGGCAACCCCGCCGCTAAATTTCTCCTTTCAGATCCCGCACATCGCTGCCTGCGGGGTTCTGAAATACCCGCAAGCCGAATTCCGGGATAACCGCCAGCACATGGTCGAACACATCGGCCTGTACTTTTTCGTAAACCGTCCACTCGGTCACTTTCGAAAAGAAATAGAGTTCGACGGGCAATCCCTTCTCGGTCGGCTGCAACTGGCGCACCATCAGCATCATCTCCTGGTTGATTCCGGCAAGGCTGCGCAGGTAGCGTTCCAGATAAGCGCGGAACACGCCCAGATTCGTCTGGTGCAGACCGTTGACCGGTTCCGGATCGTTCTCCACCCCGGCTTGCTCGTTGCTCTCGGCGATCAGGCGTTCCGTTTCGTCGATGTAATCCTTCAACAACCGGATTTTCCGAAAGCGGTCGAGCATCTCCGGCGTACAGAAACGAACGCTGTTCATGTCGATATTGACCGACCGCATCACGCGCCGTCCGCCCGAATCCTGCATCGGGCGCCAGTTCTGGAACGAGTCGCTGATCAGCAGGTACGGCGGCACGGTGACGATCGTATTGTCCCAGTTACGCACTTTCACCGTATTCAGCGTCACTTCGGTCACCCGGCCGTTGACGCCGTATTTCGACATCGAGATCCAGTCGCCCACATGCAGCATATCGTTTGCGGTCAACTGGATACCGGACACGAGTCCCATAATGCTGTCCTTGAAGACCAACATCAAGATCGCTGCCGAAGCGCCCAGCCCGGCCAGCAGCCGCGCCGGCGACTTGTCGATCAGGATCGATATAATGAGTATGATGCAAACGAAAAAGGCGATCACCTGTCCGGTCTGCATCAGTCCTTTCAGCGGTTTCCCCTGCAATTCCTCCTTCTGGTCGGCCACATCGTGCAGCGCTTTGAGAAAAGCGTTGACAAACCGCAACACCACGGCGATCACGTAGATCAGCAGCAGTTTCAGCACGAACGCCACCATGCCGGATTCCGGCGGAAAGGCCAGCGGCAACAGGAAATAGATCAACACCGGCGGCACGATGTGACACAGCCGCCGCAGCACCCGGTCTTCGAACAGGATATCGTCCCAGGTCGCCTTGGTGCGCGCGACGATCCGCTTGACCACCCGCAGCAACAACTGCCTGCAAACGAAGTCCGACACGAAAGCGATCGCCACGATAAAACCCAGCACCACCCAGCGGTCCCATACATCGGCCGTCTCCACGGAAAAACCCAGTTCCCGCAGCACCCCGTACATCCATTCGTCTACAACAGGCTCCATAACAGTCTGTTTATAAATTCGTTCCGCAACAACGCCGTCCGCCTACACGTTGAACAGGAAATGCATGATATCGCCGTCCTGTACGACGTACTCCTTGCCTTCGATGGCGATCTTACCCGCCTCGCGGCACGCTTTTTCAGAACCGAGACGCACGTAATCGTCGTATTTGATCACCTCGGCGCGGATAAAGCCACGTTCGAAATCGGTGTGAATGATCCCGGCGGCCTGCGGCGCCTTCGTTCCTTTCGCATACGTCCAGGCGCGGGTTTCGTCCGGGCCGGTCGTAAAATAGGTTTCGAGATTCAACAGACTGTACGCCGCCCGGATCAACCGGTTGACGCCCGATTCTTTCAGTCCGACCTCCTCGAGAAACATCTGTCGCTCCTCGTAAGTATCCAATTCGGCGATATCGGCCTCGGTAGCGGCCGCTACGATCAGCAGTTCGGCATTCTCTTCGCGGATCGCGCCGCGTACCGCCTCTACATGAGCATTCCCGCCAACCGCGCTTTTTTCGTCCACGTTGCAGACATAGAGCACCGGCTTATCGGTCAGCAGATGCAAATCGTAGACCAGCTTGCGGTCTTCCTTGTCCAGTTCGACGGTGCGGGCGCTTTTGCCCTGCTCCAGCGCCGACTTGTAACGCGACAGGATGTCGAACAGCCGTTTGGCGCTCTTATCCCCGGTCGCAGCCTGCTTCTGCACTTTGGCAATGCGGCTCTCGACCGTTTCGAGGTCTTTCAGTTGCAGCTCGGCGTCGATGATCTCCTTGTCGCGGACGGGATCGACGCTGCCGTCTACGTGCGTGATGTTGTCATCGTCGAAACAGCGCAGCACATGAATGATAGCGTCCGTCTCGCGGATATTGGCCAGAAACTTATTGCCGAGACCCTCGCCCCGCGAAGCCCCTTTGACCAGCCCCGCGATATCGACGATCTCGATGGTCGTAGGGATCGTCTTTTTCGGATTGTCGATCTTTACCAGGTTCACGATCCGCTCGTCGGGCACCGTAATCACGCCCACGTTAGGCTCGATCGTGCAAAAAGGAAAATTCGCCGATTGCGCTTTCGCATTCGACAGGCAGTTGAACAGGGTCGATTTGCCGACGTTCGGCAGCCCCACGATTCCGCATTGTAAAGCCATCTATATTGTTTTTAATAATTTCGACAGAGTGACAAAGGTACAAAAATATGCAATTCGCCGCCCCACCTTCTCCGAAGAATTATCCCCGCGACGACATCCCCGGGACGGCAATCCGGCGGATTCCGCGCCGGAGCGCCGCGATATTCCGGAAAAATCATTACTTTTTAGACAAAAAGAACTACTTTTGCACCATACCTGACAAATTATGATACCGAAAATTATCCATTACTGCTGGTTCGGACGCGGTCCGATGCCGGAAGACAACCTGAAGTGCATCGAATCGTGGAAAAAATTCCTGCCCGACTACAAGCTGATGCTCTGGAACGAAGACAACTACGACGTAAACTCGATCAAGTTCACGCGGCAGGCCTACCAAAAAAAGAAATATGCGTTCGTCATTGACCCGGTCCGGCTGCAGTTATTGCGGGAGCACGGCGGCATCTGGCTGGATACCGATATCGAAATCATCAAAAACCTCGATCCGCTGCTGGAACTGCCCGCCTTCATGAGTTTCGAATCCGACACGCTGCTGCACACCGGGATCGTCGGCAGCGAGAAAGGAGCCGCATGGACCGACGAGTACTGGAAATACATGAACAGGAAACCGTTCATCCGCTGGAACGGCCGGTTGAACAAAACCCCGAGCACGGTCATAATCTCGCGCATTCTGAAAAAGCGGGGCGTAAAACTGGACAACACGTTCCAGATTTACGACGACTCCCTGCACATCTTCCCGAAAGACTACTTCTGCCCGAAAGATTACAAAACCGGAAAAATCACGATAACGGACAACACGTACTGCATCCACCACTTCGCCGGTTCGTGGAAGTAATCCGGCCGGGAGGCAGAAACGGCGGTACGGAAACGGCCGCCGGAACGGGATTCTGCAAATTTTAACACTTAATCGGCGTCAAGATTTGTATTAAATCCGAAAATGTTGCATCTTTGTGCTGCAATTCGAAGACCGCCCCTGTAGTTCAATGGATAGAATGGCAGATTCCGGTTCTGGTGATATGGGTTCGATTCCCGTCGGGGGTACTAATAGCGTTGACAATCAACGCTATTTTTGTTTCCGAATACCGTACGCGGTACTTTCTGAAAGAGAAAGTGTTTTCTGAGATATCACATTCGCCTGCAAACTTCAAAATTTTCCAATTAACTTACGATAATGACGACGACGCTTAGAACCACCGCCTTTGTATTGAACTTGCTGGCCACCGTTAGTCTGCTATCCTCCTGTACCGTACAGCCTGAAACGAAAGTGTGGCTGGATGAAGATTTTTCACAGGGACAGGCTCTTTCCGGATGGAAATTTACGCCCGAAACGTCATGGAGCATAGATACTTTGGAAGGAGTGATCGGAAAAGGCTCCCTTAAAGTGGCAGGGGACGGCATGAAAAGTTATGCCGACGCTTCCGTTACTTTCGAATTCGACTCCCTCCGAGGGGAATTCATGCGCCTGGGGGGATGGGTTAAAACGGAGAAGGTAAATTACCGGCGGGACGCCATTGTAGAGCTTACTTTTTCGGGAGAAGGATTCACATATACACTCTCCCAATACAATCGGAATACACCTTTCAGCTATCTCGAACGTACGTTCAGGGTTCCGCCGGGACTGGATAAAGGCACTCTTACGATAAAATTCTATGGTTCTGCGGGTACGGCCTGGATAGACGGTCTGAGACTGGAATCCGTAGACGAACCGCTTATCGCGGAACTCCCGAAAGAGAACCGCTACGACATCGTCGAAAAGCGCCTCCGCTCCGACGGCAATTGGGCGGCGCCCGAGTTACCGTACAGGATAACCGGCAGCACCGACGACAACAGCGCCGGAGCGCCCGTATGGGCGGATCTCGATTTTGCGAGACTATTGCTGGCGGCGGGGCAAAACCGGCCCGTAGATCCCGCTTCCGTACGTATTTTCGCCGTAGACACGGATGGAAAGAAAACCGACTGTCCCGTCTCTTTCGGCGATCCGCTGTCGTCGCTGAGCGACCATTACCTGCGCAACGGCACCCTCAAGTGGAAAGCTCCCGAAGGAGCCGCCGGATACGAGATATACTTTGCCGCCTCCCATGCGGAAGGCCCCCGACCGCAGGCCGGAAACCTCAACCTCGGAGTCGGCGAACTGCTGACCTACGATGCCTCGGAGCCTAACATGTCATGGCTCGGATGGCCGGGCATGCAATTCGAAGCGGTCGATGCGGACGGAGACGGCGATTTCGATATTTATGGGATAAGAACGGACGGGGGAACCTGGTTGCAACGCAACATAGGCAGCAACAGCGAACCCAGGTTCCTGCCCCGCAGCCGTGCCCTGCCCACCGACCGACTTCCGTCGCCGGAACTTTCGTATATAACGCTCGACTGGGATGGCGACGGCGTGTCCGACCGCGTCCGATTCCGCAGGCATCCGCGCACCAACCGTTACCACAATATGAAAGGAGACATCGTTGTGGAACTCACCCGTAACGGCAAACGTACGCCGCAGGTCGTTCATACTCCCGACGGCCGTCCCGTTGAATTTCCCAATTCGTCATGGTCTGCGCTGAAGGCGGCAGACATGGATAACGACGGCCGTCCCGACCTTCTGGTAGGCACGGCCAACAGCGACTTGTTCGTATTGACGAACAAAGGTGTGGACGGCGAGCTGCCTGTTGCGGAAGTGAACAAAGTACCTTTCGGATATTTCGGTGACGATCCATATATTTCGGGTGACATGTCGCTCAAACCCTTCCCTTTGGATTGGGACGGCGACGGATACGTCGATATCGTATGCACGGCATGGCAAGGATTCTACTGGCTGTTCCGCAACAAGGGCGTTCAGGGCAGTCTCGAATTCGAAGAGCCGATAAGATTCTTCCAGCAAGGCGGGGTACTCGTGCATAACGACTCGCCGACCCCCTACGCCGTGGATTGGGACGACGACGGCGACCTCGACCTAATATCGGGAGGATGCGGCGGCAACATCATGCTGTTCGAGAACACCGGGACGCCTACTCAGCCGAATTATAAAGGCGGCGTATTCTTGCAAGACGATTCCGGGGAGCCATTCTTTTTCAATGCCGTGGAGAACGGCGGTACCGTACAGGGTATGGAAGAACAGTATTGGGGATACCTCTCATGCGTTCCGAGGGATGTGGACGGCGACGGCGACCTGGACATCATTATTTCCGACTGCCTGGGCAAAGTCCGGTGGATAGAGAATACCGGAACGCGACAAAAACCGGTACTGTCGAAGAATGTACGCAATTTCTATTACGGGAGTCAGCCGCTCGTGACCCCATGGCGCAACAGGCCCGGCGTCGCCGACTGGAACGGCGACGGACGACTGGATTTTATAGTACTGGACGACCGGAGCGACCTGATGATGTATTCGCAGTCCGCACATAATCCGGAAGTCTTGGAAAACAAACGCAAACTGCGCAAAGCCGACGGCTCGGTTTTCCATATAGGACGCCTGACCCACCCCGGCGGTCAGGGACGTTTCAATATGGACGTCGCCGATTGGAACGGAGACGGTCGTTTAGACCTGATAATGGGCGAGCCGCGCAATTACCTGGGCGGCGGAAACATGACTATCGCCATAAATGTCGGCACGAACGAAGATCCCGTATTCGAATACGATTATATGATGGCGCGCGGCGGTTACTTTGTGGAATGGACCGGTTCCGACGGCCATGACGCCTGGCACTGTTGTATGCCATGCGTGTTCGATTTCGACGGCGACGGCCGCCCCGACCTGCTGGTGGGTACCGAATCGGGACGCATATCGCTCTACTCTCACGATTATTTCGATGGCGAAAAATTCCCAATATTCAAAGCTGCGAATTTCGACCGCAAACAGGGGAACAAAGTCTTCAGGATACTCGATTTCGAAAACCTGACCGAAAAGACAAAGGGCCTCAATACGCGCAACGTCCAATTACAGAAACTGCCGGAACAATCGGAGGAATACCTGACGGGCGAAGGTATCAAAGTCGAAATAGTCTCCCCGACCGTGGGCATCGTATTGTCCGGCAAAGTCCCTTACGTCGCGACGGTCACGGGAAATAAATCTGTCACGGGAGTCGATTTTTATATTAACGGAGAAAAAATTTGCACGGAAAAATCCGCTCCTTACGTGGCCTACGGCGACGACAACTTATGGGATACCGCCGAGGTGCCGGACGGGCACTGCATCCTGAAAGTAATCGTACATACGGCCGACGGGGAAAGTTATGAAACGGAAAGCGGGTTCGAAGTGAAAAACAAATAACCTCAAGGTCATGGATCTCGTCAAAATAATCTGAAAATCGCTGAATAAATTAACGACGGCTTTCAACAAAAACAGAGCGGGAAATTCGCTCCATTTTGACGTATTTTTAACATTTCTGTTCGCACGTAGTCGTATTATCTCACTTAAACAGACCGAAGGTAGGTTCAAATAAGGCGTAAAGGGAGTCCCTTTACGCCTTACGAACATCTATGCGGTACTACCGACCGAAAAATCCCGAAAAACACGTTGTCGCGATTAATCGCTATTTTATAAAATATCTTCCGTTCACGTTCGTCAGGGAATACGGGCGAACGTTCGCCCGCGAAGAACAAAACGACAAAAACACGATACCATGAAAAACAAATTTCTGAGAGGCCTGATCGGAACGTCGATCTTCATCGCCGTATTCGGCGCGGCATCTACCGCGGTCATGTTGCTGTGGAACTGGCTCGTCCCGCAGATCATCGGCTGGACGGCCGTTACCTTCTGGCAGGCGGCGGGCCTGGTGCTGCTGAACAAACTGTTGTTCGGCGGGATGGGAAGGCACTGTTTCGGCATGAACGCCCTCCGCCGGTCAGGGCCTACTTTCCCCACGTGGAAAGAGCGCGCCGCGATGCGGGACAGGATCCGGGCGATGGGCAAAGAGGAACGCAGGGAGTACATCCGCCGGCAGATGTTCGGCTGCGGCCCGGATCAACCGGAAAAAACCGACCATGACAGCCGTTAAAAAGAAACGGAGACTCGACTCCCGAAGCGACCTGCCGCTGGTCTACGATCAGTACAAGCCGGAGCTCGAAGGGTATATCCGACATAGGGTGGACTCGGCGGAAGATACGGAAGACATCCTCCAGGACGTTTTCTACAAACTGACGAAAACGGATCTGCAGGAGAATCCCATCGAATACCTGTCGGCCTGGCTCTACCAAGCGGTTACAAACCGCATCATCGACCGCCGGCGAAAGAAACGGGAGCAGGCGCTACCCGAAACCCGGCAGGAAAACGAGGACGACTATTTCCTCGACTCGCTGTCGGACTTCCTGGCCGACGACGGGAACGATCCGGAGATCATGTTCCGCAACGAACTGATCCGGGAAGAAATCGAACTGGCGCTGTCGGAGCTTCCGCCCGAGCAACGTTCGGTATTCGAACTCACCGAATACGACGGGATTCCCTACAAAGAGATCGCCGAAACGACCGGGGTTCCCGTTCCCACGCTGTTGTCGCGGAAACACTACGCGATCGGCCTCCTCCGCAAAAGGCTACAACAGCTTTACCGGGAAATCGTCCCCCGATAGCGGACCGCCGGAACGAACCGATCCGTCAAAACGACGGAATCGCTTTCAGATGCGCGCCGCCGTCGGCCTTGAAATAGGAGTTATCGGCCCCTACGTTCGATTTGACGATGTGGTAATACAACGTGCCGTACAAATGGTTGTCCGGATCGTCTACAAAACAGCGGTAGTTGAAATCGACCGGCTTCTGACCGCTGTTCACCTCGATGCCTACCTGTTCTATTTTCAAAAAAGCGTCTCCAACGCCGTGTCCGGCGAACTCCACGTTCAACGACGAAACGATGTTCGCGCAATTCTGGGCGTGGATCCGACCGAACCAGGCGGAATGATCCATTCTCGAAAAGACGAAAGCGTTGTCGCAGTTCCACGCCGACAGGTTGTTTCCGTTCGCATGTTCGGAAAAGACGAAGCCGAACCGGAAGGCGCTTTTGACACAGATATTCCGGAATTCCTGCTCCGGATTGCACCAGGTGCGCGGAGCGATGAATCCGGCCGAATAGTGCCCGTCCCCGGTCGGCGAGGTCAGCGCCATATTTCGGATCGACGAATAAATCAGGATATTATCGGTATATACGGTCGCCGCATAGGCCATGTTCACACCGGACAGGTACGGGTATTTTCCCGCTTCGGCTTTCACCTGGAACGCGAGATCCTGCAGCCTTACGACCGCCTGGTTCAGCAGATAGAGATTGTCTCCGGCTCCGGCGGCCAGGACGGATACGGGGACTTGCGCAGGATCGGTCTGCAACTCGCCGACCGCGTCCGAAACCAGGACGGTGCCGTTTTTCCACACTTCGGCTTTATCCTCGGTCGTATGACTGGCATACGAGCACGGGGTAACGACGCTGCTTTCGCCCTGCAGCCGGATCATCACGTAATCGCGGCGGCCCGGACTTTGGCGGGGCTTCACGATCAGGTGGGCCCGCACTTTGCACGTATCCTGCAACGTAGCGAGCCGGTACAGGCCGTTCGGGAAATAAACCGTACCGCCCCCGTGATCCACCGCATAATCCAGGGCGGACTGGATGGCGCGCGTATCGTCGGTCACGCCGTCGCCGACAGCTCCGAAATTTTTCACATCGTAAACCAAACCGCCGTCCGTTTTCATCGGATCGACCGCGCCCGCCCGACTGCGATCCGCACGTCCGGCACAGGCGCACAGCAGGACGGCACAAGCAACGTAAAATATCTTTTTCATCCGTTTTATATTTTTAATTTCGATTCAGACTCCTTTTTACCCGACTCGGCCAGGCGTGTTAAAGATACGGATAACATCCGAATATTCTACACGAACCGTACGACAAGGCGGGAACATCCGAAGAGTTCCCGCCTTGTACGATAACATACGGGCAGACGCTATTCGGCCCGGTATTTCAACAGCAGCGAACTGCGCGGCTGGTCGAGCGTCAGCACGAACCCTTCGGCCAGTTCGAGGCCGCTCTTGGATACCGTTTCGCCGGTATCCTTATTCGTAACGGAATAAACCGCATCCGGATCGAGGCCCGACAGCTTTACGGTGTGGGTCTTGTCGGGACAGGCTTCCCGGCGGAACGCCACGACGAAACCGCTCTTGTCGGACGGCCGGTAGAGCTGGTATGCCATCCAGATATTATCGCCGGTGATGTCGCCGGAACCGGTCAGCGGATAATAATCTTCGTAGAAATAGGGACGCACTTCGCGGAACTCCTTCATGCAGTCCTGGATTTCATAGAACGACGAGGAGCCGTTGGTGATCTTCCAGTTATAAACGACCGAAGTGCCTAGGCTCGAACGGAACGTAAACTTGTCTGTCTTCTGCACGCCCGTACCGTGCTGCGGCAAGTACATTTCCAGCCCGTAGGTATGGCACTGATAACCGACCGGTTCGCCGTAATTGTAATCGGTACGCCACATCGGGGCGCTGCGCGAAGTGGCCTCGAGGTCGATCCGGCGGCCGCCGCTCGCGCAGTTGTCTATCAGCAGGCCCGGGAAACGCTGCCGCAGGTAATCCCAAAACGCGTACAGGCCTTCTATATGCCGGATTTCACGGATTCCGGTACGGCCCGGTTCGTCGTTCTTCCGCCAGAAGATATCCGGTTCCATATTGAAATCCTGACGATAGTAATCGATGCCGTTCTGCTCGATCAGTTCCCCGATCTGGTCGCAGAACCATTCGAGCGCCTTCGGGTTCCCCAGGTCGAACAGGTAGGCATCCGTCCCGGCGTCCAACATCCACTCGGGATGCTCCTCGGCCCATTGGGAGCCCTTGATCACCCGCTCGGGCTCGAACCACACCATAAATTTGGCCCCGGCCTTGTGCGCTTCGTCGGAAACCGGCTTCAGTCCGTCGGGGAATTTCTCGCGGTCGACCGTCCAGTTGCCCACCGTATTGGCCCAGTTCTTATGATTCTTATAGTCGGCCGCCTGCGAATACCATCCGGCATCGAGCCAGAACACTTCCGGTACGATGTCGAACTGCTTGTAACGCCGGATCAGCGCGATCGCATAATCGGCCGTCAGGCAGGTGTATTCGTTGCACGGAGACGGGTCGCCGTAGTTGAAACTCGACGATTCGGGAAAAAGGGCGGGTTTGCCGTCCACCTTCGGCGTATGATGCGCCATCACGAACCGGCGGAACCGGTTGTGTCCGACCATCCGATCGTCGCCTTTCCAGAACAGCAGACAGATGCTCGGCGTGCGGATCGACTCCTGCGGATAGAGATACGTATCGAGGTATTTCATGCCCGAAGCCAGCGTCACGCTACGGTCGGTCTTACCGGCGATATCGGCGAACCATGTTCCCGTCCAACCGACGGCCACCATCACGCCCTGCCCTGCGGGAGACTCGATGTTGAAGAACGGGAAAGCCATCTGCGACGAACGTCCGCCCTGCGGGGCCATGTACAGCGAATCGCCCGGCGCGAGCACTTTGGTACGCTGGTGAAAATCGTGTTTCGAGACATGGCTTCCGTCGGCATAGTGCAGGATAAAATCGCCCTTTTGCGGGGATTCGAAATCGAGATCGACCACCTTGACCTGAGAAATAGGTGCGGAATTGGCCTGCGAGTCGTTCTTAAAATTCAAAACCCACTCGACCGCATCGAAATCGGTAAAACCTTTCACCCGGCATTCGACCTGAAGTCCGGTCGAACGATCCAGGTACGTATACAGGTATTCGACCGCCTCCGGTTCGCCGGATTCGACGCGGGCGGCCGTGTACTTCCACTTTTTCAGCAGCTCGCGGGACGGTTTTCCGTCGTAAACGAAAGAGAACGGAGGAATTTTTCCTTTGGCAAAATGCGTCTCGATCCAACGGGTCACATCGAACGGCTTATCGGTCATGGCGGATTTGGCCTGTCCGGAAACGAACTGCGGGAATACCGCCAGCGTAAGCAGTGAACAAACGAACGACCGGAATTTCGACCGGAATGTATGGATTGTATTTCGTATCATCGTTTTAAATTTTTAATGAATGCAGAAACTATTCGACGGGTTTATATTGCAGCAACAACGAACTTTTCGGCTCGGCGAGCGTCAACTCGAAACCGGATGCCAGTTCCGCCCCGGTCTTGACGACCGACTCGCCGGTATCGCGGTTGCGCACGTCATAACGCTTCGCGGCATCCAGTCCCGACAATCTCACCGTAATGCTGCCGTCCGGATTGGCGGCGCGGCGGAATGCCACGACAATCCCCGTCCCGTCCGACGGGCGGTTCAACTGGTAAGCCAGCCAGATGTTGTCGCGGGTCAGGTCTTCGCAGCCCGTCAACGGATAATAATCCTCGTAATAATAGTCGCGCACTTCCTGATACTCTTTCACGCGCTCCTGCATATCGAGGAACGAAACGCCGGGCTCGGTGATCTTCCAGTTATAGATCAACGCGCTGCTGATACTCGACCGGAACGAATATTCGTCGGTCTGCAAAATCCCGGTTCCGTGGATCGGCAGGAAAAAATTCAGTCCGTAAGTGTGTCCCTGGTAGCCGTCCGGATCGTCGTAGTGGTAATAGTCGCTGCGCCACAGCGGTGCGCTGCGCGAGGTCGTCTCCAGGTCGAGCCGGCGACCGCCGCTCGCGCAGTTGTCGATCAGCAGGCCCGGAAACCGTTCCAGCAGATAATCCCAGAATGCGTAAAGTCCTTCGACATGACGAATCTCCTTCATACCGGTACGCCCCGCCTCGTCGTGTGCGGCCCAGTATTTATCGGGTTCCATATTGAAGTCCTGGCGGTAGTAATCGATGCCGTTCTGCTCGATCAGATCGCCGATATAACGGCACAGCCACTCGCGGGCCTCTTTGTTACCCAGGTCGAACAACAGGTAGGTTCCGTCGGGTTCCGACGGCAGGTCGAGCATCCAATCGGGGTGTTCGACGGCCCACTGCGTCCCTTTGATCACGCGCTCGGGTTCGAACCAGACCATAAATTTGGCTCCGGTCTCATGCACGGCGTCCGCAACGGGTTTCAGCCCGTCCGGAAAACGGGTCGTATCGACCGTCCAGTTACCGGTGGTATTGGCCCACGACTTGCCGTTTTTGTAATCGGCGGCACCGGTATGCCATCCGGCGTCGAGCCAGAACACTTCCGGAACGAGTTCGAATTGTTTATAACGTTTGACCATCGCGATCGCCCAGTCGGCCGTCAGGCACGAATACTCGGTGCACGGAGCCGGATCGCGGTAGTTGAATCCGCTGCACAGCGGATATTTCTGCATCTGCCCGTCCACTTTGCGGGTATGATGGGCGAGGACGAAACGACGGAAACGGTTGTGGCCGGCCATCCGGTCGTCGCCGTTCCAAAACATCAGGCTGATGCTCGGCGTGCGGATCGACTCGTCGGGATGCAGGTACAACCGCATGGTTTTCATCCCTGAAACGAGCGTCGCGCCGCGGTCGCCGGTCTTGGTCAGATCGGCGTACCACATACCGGTCCATCCGATCCCCACCACTACGCCCTCTTTGCCCGACGGAGCCGTCAGGTTGAAGAACGGAAGGAAATCGCCCTGCGACGAACGCCCCCCTTCGGGCGCCATCCGAAACGGCTCGGTCGTACTCAGCACGGTCGTCCGGGGATGGAAATCCTCCTTCGAAATGTGATTTCCGTCGGCATAGTACAGCGTGAAGTCGCCGGCGGCCGGCGCCTGCATATCGAGATCGACCACTTTCACTTGCTCGAGCACCCGCGAATCGCTTTTGCCCGTGTTGGTAAAGTGCAGCACCCATTCGACGGCATCGAACGCCGGAAAGCCGGTAACAAAACACTCCACCTTCAGCCCCGACGGACGTTCGGTATAAGTATAAAGGTATTTCACTACGTCCGGATCGTCACCCGGCAGGCGTTTCATCGAATAATTCCAGCCGGGGAGCAGACTTTTAGACGATTTGTCGCCGTAAACGAATGAGAACGGCGGAACCTTTCCCCGCGCGAAGCGGGTTTCGATCCAGCGGGCGGCATCGACCTGTCCGGCGGACATTTTCATAGAAGCCTGACCGTGCGCGAACAACGGCAGGATGAGCATGATTAAAAAACTGTAACGGATTGCAGTTCGTTTCATCGGTTCGTTTGATTTCAGGATTTATGCTTTTGTTTTGATTTGTCCGGTCAGCCAGACCATATACAGCCAGGCGGCGGCCAGCATGATGACGGCGGCCAGTTGCGTGGCGAACAGGTCGGTCACCACGCCGAGCAGCGGCGGCAACACCGCGCCGCCCGACACGCCGACGATCAGCAACGCCGAAACTTCGTTGGCTTTTTCGGGAACCCGTTTCAGCGACAGCGAGAAAATGATCGAGAACAGGTTCGCATAGCCCACGCCGAACACCGCAACGCATCCGAGGATAAACCACAGGTTCTCGCTCAGCAGCATCAGAACGAGTCCGAGCAGCGCGATGTAGGTGCTGTACGTAAAGAACTTGCTTTCGGAATACTTCATCAGGAGAATACCGCCGAGGAAAGCTCCGACCGTGCGGGCGAAGAAATAGACGCTGTTACCCATACCGGCGTCGGTCAATTCCAGGCCGCACCGCTCCATCAGCAGTTTCGGGAACGTCATGTTCATGCCGACATCTACGCCGACCAGCACCAGAATACCGATAAAATAAGCCACGATCCGGCTGTCGCGCAGCAGGTCGAAAGTCGCCCGAAACGAAATATTCGTCGACTTCTCGCGGATATCCCGGATCGGCGTCAACCACAGCCACAGCAACGCCACGAGCGAGGCGCCGGCATAAATCGGGAAGATCATCTTCCACCCGAAGAACGTCCCGGCGGCCCAAGCGGCCAGAATCGGCCCGACGAACGAGCTGACGGCCTTGACGAACTGCCCGAGGGTCAGCGTTCCGGTCAGCTTGTCTTTGGTAACGACTTCCATCACCAGCGGGTTCATCGACACCTGCAGCAACGTGTTGCCGATCCCGATCAACCCGAAAGCGATCAATACCGACGCGAAATCGTAAGCGATCAGCGGCATACACATCGCCAGCACATGGACGGCGAAACTCAGCAGCACGGTGTTTTTGCGCCCGATGCGGTTCATCAGCATCCCCGTCGGGATCGACAGCACCAGGAACCACAGGAAACATGACAACGAGATCATATTCACCACCGAGTCGCTCAGGCCCGCGAAATCGCTCTTGACATAACTGGTCGCGATACCGACGATGTCGACGAAACCCATGATGAAAAATCCGAACATCACGGGCAATATTTTCAGCAACGAAGTTTTCGAATTCATTTGTTTTTGGTTTTAGGTTATCCGGCCCGTCGCCGGTTTATCGCTTCGCATCCGAAGCGTAAAAGATCGCGTCTTCGAGCGCTTCGATCAGAATGTGAATCACTTTGATATGGATCTCCTGGATGCGGTCGGAGTGCGGGGTGCGCGGAGCGCAGATCGCGACGTCGGCCAACTCGGAGAGCTTGTTCCCCCCTTTGGCGGTCAGCGCAACGACCTTCATACCGCAGGCTTTGGCCTTCTCGATCGCCATCACCACATTGCCCGAATTGCCGCTGGTACTGATTGCCAGCAGCACGTCGCCTTCGCGTCCGAACGCCTCGACCCAACGCGCAAAAATCTGGTCGAAACTGAAATCGTTGCCCACGCAGGTCATGTAAGCCGCGTCGTTGATCGCCATGGCCGGCAACGGACGGCGGTCGCCTCGGAAACGCCCGGTCAGCTCTTCGGCAAAATGCGCGGCATCGCACAGCGAGCCGCCGTTGCCGCAACTGATGATTTTACACCCTTTATCGAGCGCCTGTTTAAAAATTGCGACCGCCTTTTCCATCAGCACGGGCGTCTGCGGGTCCGAAATGAACTCGTGCAACGCCGTCTCCGCCTGATGCAAACTGTTTTCTATGATTCCCATAATTATTCCTTTATTAAATCCGCGGCTACCGAAAGCGCCGCATAATCACCGATCTGTTCGCCGAGCGCAGCCGGATGGATCGAACAAACCCGCCGGGCGTGCGACAGCGCCTCGCGCTCGATCTCCCGCAGCACGAAAGGCTCCATCATCTCCCGGTTGCGCGTATAAATGCCCCCGATAACGATCACCTCCGGATTGATCAGGTCGATTACGATCGCAAGCCCGCGGCCGAGGTACGTAGCCGAAATCCGGTAGATCTCAAGAGCCAGCTCGTCGCCGGCAGCGGCCGCATCAGCCACGTCCCGAGCCGTAATCTCATCCAGTTGTCCGGGCGCGCACCAGCTTACCCGTTGGCCCATCTGATGCTTCTCGCTCACTTTGAACCGCGCGAGCTGCGCGATCCCGCCGCCGCTGGCGAATCCTTCGAACGAACCGCACTTACCGTAGCCGACCGGGCCGAAATCTGACAGACGGATATGCCCCAGCTCGCCGGCGTTGTCGTTCGTTCCGGCATAGAGCTTCCCGTCGAGGATCAACCCTGCGCCGAGCCCCGTGCCGAAAGTCAGAAAAGCCATGTTCCGCGCACCGATGCCGGCCCCGAATTTCCATTCGGCCAACGCGCAGGCGTTCGCATCGTTATGAATCCCCGTGCGGATACCGAAACGATCGCCCAACAACTTGACGATCGGGATGTTGTCCCAGCCAGGCAAATTCGGCGGCGACATCACTACGCCGGTACGGCTGTCGAGCGGACCGCCGCAACTGACTCCTATCGCGGCCGTATTGCCGGCCGTCAATCCGTTCTTTCGCATCACATCGTCCACTGCGCGGACGATGTTGGCGATCGTCTCGTCGACATCGGTCGTCGCAAACCGGATCTTCTCCCGGATATGCAGCTCGAAACCTTCCTTTTGCCCGTAGGTCACCGCACATTTGGTTCCCCCGACATCCACTCCGATGATATTCGTTTTCATGTCAACCGACCGCTATTTATCTTTGTTCGTATACATTTTCGTCTTGTCGAGCCATCCCTTGTACTCTTTCAGCTTGTAGGGCGGTTCGCCGTACAGGAAGTGGTTGCTGCAACTTTCGCCGTTCGCATCGTAACGGATTTGCAACATTCCCTGTCCCTTCATCACGGGCAGGTTCGAAACGCACTGCCGCCCGTTGGGGCCGACATTGTAGCTGCCCTTGAACACTTCCTTGCCGGTCGCCACGTCGGTAACCGTCACCGTCCCTTCGGCCGGAAGGCGCGTATCGTTCACCGCAACCAGCGGATAGGCCCCGTCGACCGGATCGTTGATCAGCAGGCAGACGTTTTTCTGCACGTTCTGCAGGAAATAGTAAGCCAACTTTTTCGAACCGTAATAGTCGACCACGGCGTCCGAAATGATCGGCCAGCCGTCGCGCACATTCCACCAGATAATGCCCGTACGTTCGAACTTACGACTGCGCCACATCTCGACGAAATACTTCATCGCCTCGGCCTGTACCGACTGCGATGCGAAAACGAAATCGTCCAAATCGTCCGGAACCGATCCGAACAGAATGTTCACCTGATTCAGCATCAGATTGTTGCGATCCATCGTCGGCCCCCACGCCTCGTAGCGGCGGGTCGACTTGGTGATCCATTCGTCGTTCCATTTACGGCCTTCGGTCCACGGATAGACGCCCTGTTTGGTCATCATCTTCTCGATGCTGCTGCGGTTCGGACAGCCGTGATAGCCGATCTCGCTGACGAACGTGCAGGGAGCCGTCGTGTAGAACTTGTCTTTGTAATATCCCCGCGGTCCCCACAAGTGGTTTTCGGGCAGGTATTGTTCGAGGCTCCCCTTCTCCCACACGGCTTCGCTGTAATAGGGCGAGCTGGGCAGGTAAGGGCGCGTCGGATCGAACTCATAAAGGACTTCGGGAATCACATGGCGCGAAACCTGGTCGCGGTTCGGATCGAGATGGAACGGCTGCAAGCGGCTCCAGAACAGATTCGCATCGTCCTCGTTGTTACCGGCCCACAATGCGAGAGACGGATGGTTACGCAGTTTCAACACGACCGAGGTGACCTCCTCGCGAAGCTGATCCAGGAAATCGGCGCGCTGCGGATAGAACGAGCATCCCATCGCGAAATCCTGCCAAACCAGAATGCCGTTCTCGTCGCACAGGTCGAAGAAGCGGGTATCCTCGTAAACGTTCCCGCCCCAGCAACGCACCATGTTACAATTGGCGTCGGTCACCAATTTCATCGCGCTCTCGTACTGCGCCGCGTCGCGGCTGTGCAGCGCGTCGAGGGGAACCCAGTTCGTGCCGCGTACGAAAATTTTCTCGCCGTTGACGATAAAACAGAATTTTCCGCGCTCGTCGGGCAAATGAATATCGGAAAGATCGAGTTGCACGATACGCAGGCCGATCCGCTTGACATCCGTATCGAGCACCTGTCCGTCGGCGCCGATCAATTCGCCTTTGGCTTCGTACAGGGCCGGTTCTCCGTACCCCCGCGGCCACCACAGGTCGGCCTTTTCGAGGTTCACGACGATCCGTCCGGCATGCGCGAACAGCACTTGCTCGCCCCGGTAGGCTTCCTTGCCGTCACGCGTCAACGTAAAACGGACTTTCGCCTTGTCGTATTGATCGAAAGGCAGTCTCGTCTGGAAATCGACGAACAAACTCACGTTGCGCGAAGCCGTATCGACGTGCGTCGTCACCCAATTGACGTCGGTGAAACGCGCGGGATTGAGCGTGCGCAGTTCGACGCCGCGCCACAGTCCGGCGCTCACCAGACGGGGCATGATGTCCCAGCCGTACATGTGCGGCGCCTTGCGGATATAGACCGATTCTTCGGTCGCGAAATTACCCATGCTGAACGAGCCGAGCAGGTGATCCTGCGCGCCGAGCACAACCGGACGGATGATAACCTGTACCGTATTGCTGCCGCCCTGTTCGATCAGATCGGTCACGTCGAAACTGCGCTCGATCAGCATATCGGCCGACGAGCCCGCATGTTTGCCGTTGACCCAGACGTCGGCCAGGCAGTCGATCCCGCCGAACCAGAGTTCGGCGCGCTGTCCGGGCTCCAGTTTCGGAGCGTCGAACCGGCGCGTATAGCACCATTGATACCCCTCCCAGGCGCGCAGTTTGTTCACGTTGGCTCCGATCATCGGGTCGTCGATCAGGCCGGCGGCCAGCAGGTCGAGTTCGACGTTACCGGGCACCTTCGCAGGAATGGTTTTCACTTCGATCCCGGAGAGCGCCGCCGGATCGGTCACGGCTTTTTCGGGTTGGGGCCAGTAAGAGAGTTCCCACTCGCCGTCCAGCGAAACCGGAGCCGCCGGCGCAGTCGCGCCCGATGCGGACGCGACCGTCCCCAGCAACAACAACTGACTCAGACAAAATCCGAGTATTCGGTTCTTTTTCATCGTTTCGTTCTTTAAGTTTATCGTTTTTTAAAATTTGAATTCATGCACGCCGGCGGAAACCGGAATCTCTTTGTCCCCGACGATTACCGTCCCGGTCGTATTGACCGGAACATCGACGGTCAGCCGCACTTTTCCGCCGTCCCGCTTCCACTCGGAACGAATCGGGCCGTTGACCGAACGGTATTCGGCTTTCACCCAGTCGAGTCCCTCGACAAAATGGGGCCGGAAAAGAATGTGACGGAAACCGGGCTGCTGCGGATCGAAATTGATCCCGGCCAGGTCGTTATACATCCAGGCGCTGACATCGCCCAGGAACACGTGGTTGATCGACGCGTCGCGGAACTCTTCGGAAAGCTGCCACGTTTCGGCCAGCGTCGTGAACCCGCGGTTGATCCACCCGCCCCACGACGGGCAGTCTTCCTGCGCCGCCATCCGGTACGCGAGGTCGGCATATCCGTATTTGGTCAACATCCGCAGCGCGAACTTGCTGCCGAGCATCCCGAAATCGAGGTGTCCGTTCGACGCTTCGACCGACTGTGCGAGCCGGTCGGCCACTCGCTGTTCGTACTGCTGCGGCACGAGCCCGAGCGCCAGCGCCGTCGCAAGGGCGGCCTGCGAACCGTTGGCATAGGTCGCGCTGTCGGCGTTGAAATATTTCTTATTGATCAATTCCTTAAGATTTTCCGCTTTTTTGGCATAGGCTGCTCCGTCGCGACCGGTCAGTTCCGCAAAACGCGTCATCAACGCCTGGTCGAGGTAATAGAAACAGGTGGTCGTGTAATCCGTCGGGGTCTGGGTCTTGTAGGGCACCCAATCGCCGATTCCGTAAGTCACCGTACCGTCCTGGTCTTCGCGCGCCTGCAAGTAACCCAGGTATTTTTCGCACACCGGGTACATTTTCTCGATCGCCCGCTTGTCGCCGTAATAGTCGTACAACGCATTCGGAATAATGAACATAGCCGCATCCCATACCGGGCCGATCCAGTCGGCGTAACCCCATCCCGAACTCGGGATAATCCCCGAGATGCTTCCGTCCTCGCGCTGGTTGTCGACGAAGTCGTCGAGCCATTTTTCATAGAAACGAATGCCGTCGAAGTTCAGCAGCGCCAGGTCGATCGAAATGTGCGCATCGGCCGTCCAACCGTTCTTTTCGCGCTGCGGGCAGTCGGTCGGGATGCTGTGCAGATTCGACAGGTAAGATTGGTTGGTGGCCTTCCAGATTTTGTTCATCAATTCGTTCGAGCAACTAAAAGTGCCGACCGGCTCGACAGCCGTATGCACGAACAAGGCCGTCAGACTCTCTTCGTTCAACTTCACGGGACGGTCGGATTTGACCTCGACATACTGGAAACCGTGATACGTAAAATCCGGCGTAAACGTCTCGACGCCTTCGCCCTTCAGCGTATAGGTATCGGTCTGGAAAGCGAGACCCGGCAACGGTTTGTAATAGATGTCGATATTCCCCATTTCGACGCGGCCGTTCGCTTTCTGCAATTCGCCGTGCTGCATCGTGATCTTCGTACCCTTCTCTCCCTGCACCGACAAACGGCATACTCCGGCCATGTTTTCGCCGAAATCGAAAACATACACCGTATCGCCGAACGATTTTACCGCAACCGGACGGATCTCGCGCGTCGCACGGATCGCCGGGGCGGTCTGCGCCACCAGCAGCGGTGACGGAGCCTCTATCTCGACGGCCGCGCTCCACGCCGCATCGTCGAAACCGGGTTCGTCCCAACCCGGAATCTCCAACCGGGCGTCATACGTATCGCCGCTGTAAATGTTGTTCTGCACGTACGGCCCGGTAGCCGTTTTCCACGTGCCGTCCGATGCGACGACCTGTTGCGAACCGTCCGCATAAACGATATGCAGCTCGCCGATCATCCGCGCCCGGTCGCGCCAGCGCGCGTTTTCGAAATCCCAGGTAGCGACCGGTGCGTCTTCGTTATAAAACCCGTTGCCGAGAACGGCCGAAAGCACGTTTTCACCCGGAACGAGCAACCCGGTCACGTCATAGGTACCGTACAGGTTCCGTTTGTCGTAATGCGTATAACCCGGCTCAAGGCGGTTCGGCGTAACCGGCTTGCCGTTCAACCGCATCTTCCCGTAAGCCGCTGCGCTCATGTAAAGACGCGCGTCGCGTACCTCTCTGGTTACGTCGAACGATTTGCGCAGCATCGGCGCCGCAGCGAAGCGCTTGTCGTGTCCGTCGGTAATCCAGCGGGCCGTCCAGCCCGACAGGTCGGCCTGCGCCGTTTCGAAGCTGTCGACCGGCGACACGACGATCCGTCCGTCATCGCCCCAGGCCACCGCATTCCAATAATAACGGGTACGGGGCTCCAGCGGCTGCGGCGCGTCGTACTGCGCGAAACCGTTCACCGAAACGATCTCCGGAGAAGACCATACGTCGCCGTCGGCCAACGAATCGGCCAGCGCCGCTTTCGTCGAAGCGACGCGCACGCGGCAGCGCTGCTGCACGAAATCGTCGTCGCCCGTATAATTCCATGTAAACCGCGGCGGGGTATTCGCGCCGATTCCGATCGGGGAACTCATGTATTCGCACCGCATATCCGCGATTTCCGCCCGACGCTGCGCGCAGCCGGACAACAAAAACACCGTCAGCGCCGCCCCGGCGCAAACCGTATTTATCCGATATCCTGTCATAGTTTTTATTTTTAATTCCGGGGCATTCCGACCCGGATAAAAGTTACTTAATCGTTTAAGTTTCTTGCCCTCAAAAAAAGTCCCGTCAATCCCGGAAGCAGAGTTCGCAGGGCAGCACGAGCGACTCAAACTCCCGATCGGCAGACCGCGGCAGACTGCCCCGGTTCCGGATATCGCCCAGCAGCATCCGCACCGCGTTGCGTCCGATCTCCCCGACCGGCATCCGCGCCACGTTCATCGCAGGAGCCAACACGCTCATCGCAGGCACCTCGTGAATACAGGCCAGCCCGTAACCGTCGTTGATGTCGATCCGGCGGCCGTGGAAATAACGGAACGCCTCGAGCGCCAGGATATGGGTCGTAAAGAAAAAACCGTCCACGTCGGGCGCCTTGGCGAAAATCCGGTCGAGCGCGCGGAACACGTTCTCTTCGTAACCGACGAACGCCGCCTCGCCGTACAGGTCGGGATCGACAGGAAGACCGGCTTCCGTCAGCGCCCGGGCATAACCGGCACGCCGCTGATCCATCGTGGTCAGATGCGGGTTGGTCGTCACGATGGCGATCCGGCGGGCTCCCCGCTCGATCAGGTGGCTCACCAACCGGTAGCTGCTCTGTTCGTTGTCGATAATTATATAATGGGTTTTCAGTTCCGAAAAATAACGGTCGAAAACGACCAGCGGGAACGCGTCGTCAACCAACTGCCGGATCTCCGTCTTCGAAATCTTGGTCGGGGCCAGAATGATCCCGTCGACCTGCTTGGCGCGGAACATCCGGATCATCCGGTTCTCCCGCTCGCCTTCGGACTCCGAACTGCATATCATCAGCGAATAGCCGTGCCGTTCGGCTTCCATCTCGACTTCGCGGGCGACTTGCGAATAAAACGAGTCGGAAATAGAAGGAAGAATCAGGCCGATCGTGCTGGACACCCCGGTATTCAGGCTACGAGCCAGCAGATTGGGCTGATAGTTCATTCGCCGGGCGCACTGCTTGACCCTGTCCTGAGTCGCCTGGCTGATCCCGCGCTCGTTTCCACGACCTGAAAGCACCCACGAAACGGTCGTTTTCGACAGGCGAAGCTCTTCGGCGATATCTTTCAACGAAGTTTTCATACGATCGGAAAAACGGGATATGCTACCCCGAATCGACTTTTAAATCACTTAATCGGTTAAATCCGCACTAAATTACTTCTTTTTCCAAAAATAACAAATTAAATCGCAAAAAAACGGAACAAAGCGGATATTTTTTTCAAAAATCTATCCTATTTATTTATTACTTTTGACAAACCCAAAACTTAACCCGCATGAAAAAAAACATTTACAAGATCATCGCTCTTTCGTTGCTGCTGACGCCCGGCGGCGCAGCGGCGGAAGACGCCCGGACGCGTCTCGTCGGAGACGGATGGTTCGAAATGCCGTTCCGGCCCTCGCAGCAGAATCCGCAAGGCGAATACATCTATTTCGTCGGAGGATACAACTCGGAAGACCGCGGCACCCCGCCCTGGGGCAGTCTCGTGGAATCGGAAAACCTGTTCATCGGCGACCGGGCCGGCGAGATCGTGATCGCCTACGCGGACGGAACCGCCGACGTAATTCCGCTGATCTTCGGTTATACCATGTGGTTCAAAGCGAACTGGCGCGACGGAGGAGCCCCGTTCAAAACGGAAGAGGCGGAACCGGCCATGACGGCCTGCCTGCGGAAAGCGCTTCAGTTGCAGGGCGGATTCGAAGGAAACGACCAGACCGTCATCAAAGTGAAAATACAATCCAAACCGATCCGCGAAATCCGGCTCGCCGACAATCCCCGCAAAGCAGGGGAACCGGTGTTCGACGGCGGATATCTGCTCCGTTCGGACGAGCGGAAAACGCTCTCCGGCGGCAAACCGGTCGATGCGGCCGATCCGTTTTTCGACACGCATACGATCGACAGCCGACGCCCGGACACGATGCGCCGCGAGATCGAACGAATGCGCCGCCGCCTTTACACATTCGAAAGCGATTTTAAGAAAGCTCCTGCATTCAAATATCCCGAAACCTACGAACGCGCCCGGATTTCGTTTACCGGCAACCGTTTCGCCGACATCCTGACGCAGGTGTACTACTACAACGTCGAGGATATCCTGACCAAAATGCGCGACGACGGAATGATCGACGAAAGCTCGCCGGGAGCCCCGTCATGGCGGTACGACGGCTTCGGAACCTGGGTTCCGCAAGCGAACAGCTATTGCGGAGCGATGTATTCGCGGAACCGGGCGCTGGGAATCCTCTCCTACCTGGATCTGCTGCCGAAAACGCAGAAATCGGTCGATTTTCTGCACAAATGCCTGATGTATTACCCGGACAACGGACTGACGATGCTCGGCAAACGGATTCCGGGGCACTGGAGCGTCATCCCGAACAAACCGATGGAATACTCGAAAGTGCTCGTCCCGGTAGCCAACTGGCCGACGCAGTACACAAAAGAACTTTTCGGGGACGACTACCAGAACTTCGGCAACAGCGAACCGGACGGACACGGACTGACCATGATGAGCATCGCCAACGTATGGCGCAACGGCGGAGCCGACCCGCAGTGGGTGCTCGACAATTGGACATACGTCAACGAAGCGGTGCACTACATCGACTGGGCGATGAAAAACCCCGACATATCGTTCAACAAGAACGGACTGATGTACGGCGAAACGGAAGCCGCCATGATGGACTACACGATGTTCGCCAACATCCCGTGCTACCTCGGCGTGCGGATGTACGTCGAAATGGCGCAGGCGGCCGGCAAAACCCGCGAAGCGACGGTATGGACCGAACTGGCCGACCGGATGGAGCGGGCGATCCTCGACGGATTCTCCGACGGGCGACAGTGGAACCCGGAAAAGTTCGGATTTTTCCACGACCCGTCGATGTCGATCTACGCCGACTACGTGGGCTACGACGTCCGCAACGACGCGCCCGCAGCATGGTATTCGCTCTGCGACAACACCTACCGGAGCGATATCGACCGTTATATCGGCAACGCGTTCTTCGGGCCGCGCGGACTCGGATACGACCACAACATCATCACGCAGACCTCGATGCTGCTCGACCGGAGCGACGATTACGACCGGTTCCTGACCAATCTTTCGAAACTGTGTTACAGCCCGAGGTTGCCGAAGCCGTTCATCGTCCCGGAAGGCGCGTCGTACAGCCGGGAGCAGGGAATGTACCGGCGCCAAGGCGATCTCGGCAATTTCGTGCAGCAGAACGAAACCGTCCGGACGATCCTGATGGCGGCCGGCACTTCGAAAGCGCAGGGCAACGTCGTCAAGATCATGCCCCGGCTGCCGAAAACATGGAACGTCGAAGTAAACGACCTGACCGTTCCCGGCAGCGAAGCGAAAATCAGCTACCGGGCGACCTATCCGGAAAATAACGTGCAAACCGCCTCGTTTTCGATCGAAAACAAAGGAAACCTGGATACGCTGAAATTCAGGGCCGGCCCGTTCACGTGCGACCGGATTACCGTGAACGGCACGGTCGTCCGCACCGAACCGGCCGGAGACGCGCGATGGGCATGGATTACCGTCGACCGATTGCAGAACGGAGAGAAGTACACGTTCAATATCCGGCCGTAACCGGCCGTATCAAACAGAAAAGGCGGAAGATTTATCCCGCCTTTTCTGCCACAACCCAAAATCAATATTTTACAAACCAGCCGCTTACAGCCGAGACGAACATCGGACCAAAAGGAATCAGCACTTCCGGTAAGGAAAATTAAACCGGAATATCGAACCTTCGCCCAGTTTCGATTCGGCCCATATTTTCCCATGCTGCCGTTCGACGATCATCCGGCAGATGGCCAGTCCGAGCCCCGTTCCCGCAATGAATGAATTCAATTTCGTGAAACGGGTAAAAATCGTGCTCAGTTTGTCCTCCGGAATCCCCAGGCCGGTATCCGCCACATAGAACTCGACCCGATCCTCCCTGAGCCGATACCCGTAACGGATGAACCCTTCTTTGGTAAATTTGATCGCGTTGGTAATCAGGTTGACGATCACCTGCGACAACCGGCCCGGGTCGCAAAGCGTCACCAGATTGTCGAAAGCGCCCTCGAATACCAGTTGCACGCCCGGAGCCGTCTTCTCGATCAGCGTGCAGTAAATATTCTGGCACAGATCGGTCAGGTTCGCCGGGATGTCCACGAACTCGATGGTTCCCGCCTCGATCTTCGACAGGTCGAGGATGTCGTTGATCAACATCAGCAATTGATCGGAATTGGTGTCGATGATATTGATGATCGAAGCGCGCTCCATCTCGTCGGTAATTTCGGGCAGTATCTTGGCAAAGCCGACGATGGCATTCAGCGGCGTCCGGATTTCGTGGCTCATGTTGGCCAGGAAAGCGGTTTTCAACTGGTCGGACTGCTCGGCCTTCACTTTAGCTTCGAGCAACTCGGTCTCGATCACCTTGCGTTCGGTAATATCCCACGAAATCCCCATCAGCAGCGGCAGCTTGCGTTCCTCGACCGGAACCAGCATCTTCACCGTATTGACGATCCGCTTCTGGCCGGTTACGACGGAATACTCCTCTTCGAAAGGCGGCAACTCGCCCCGCTTCAACAATTCGAGATCGTCGCGCTGGAAATGAGCCGCATCGGCCGGATTCGGAAAAATTTCGAAATCGGTCTTCCCGATCACCTGCGAAGCCGGAATTCCCGAATGCTTGACGAACGACTGGTTCCAGTACAGATAACGGAACTCGTCGTTCGGGTCTTTCACGAACAGGTATACCGGGATATTATCGAGAATCGCTTCCATCAGCCGGTTCAGTTCTTTCAACTCGTTCCCTTGTCTGACTCGCTCGGTAACGTCCCGGCAGAAAAACCAGACGACCTTCTGATCCGAAAACGAATCGTCCAACAGGTAAACCATCGACTCCATCGTGATCGACTCGCCGTCGGGCAATTCGTAGGAGCACGTATTCTGCAACACCCCGCCGTTCCGCCGCAACCTATCGACCAGGGCCTCGAAACCGTCCGGAGCATACTGTCCCTCTTTGAGATCGTTCAGACTATATTTCGCGACGTCGTCCGTAATCCGGTGGTGCGACAGGAACGTCCGGTTGGCAAAACGGAACATGCCGTCCAGCGAGCAGCAGAAAATCTCTTCGCTGGCATTATTCACCGCATATTTCAGGATTTCCAGTTCATGGTAACGCTCGATAATCGGCGTTACGTCTTGCACGTACCCTTCGACGACGCGATGTCCTTTTTCGACGGACTCCCGAAGAACCCGGTGACGCAGGTATTTGACTTTGTCGTCGGTAACGATCCGAAACTCGATGTAATCTTTTTCTCCCAGCTCCAGATTATAATGCAGCAACTGGCGCGCTTTTTCACGGTCGTCCGGATGGACGAAATGCTCGAAATAGTAGTCGGCATTCACAGAATCGGCTCCGCTCTCCCGTTCCAGCAGTACCGGCAGGATATCCGGGGCATAAAATTCGTTGGTTTCCGAATAATAGAACCAATACCCGAGCGAAACCACCTGCTCGATCAGCTTCATCCGCTTGTTGGCGTCGTTCATCGCCTTTTGGGTACGCACCGCCTCGGTGATATCCCGGCACATACACAACACTTTGTCCCGGTCGAGCGGCCAGATCCGGTTTTCGTAATGCCGGAGTTCGCCGTCCACGGTCAGGTCGTGCCGCCCGGTAGAACCTCTTTTCGTTTCGAGCACGTGATCCAGATTGGCCCGCACGTTTCGATAAGCCTCCTCCGGCAACAGCTCCCGGATATTCATCCCGATGAACCGTTCGGACGGAACGCCCACATGATTGGTCTCTTCGGACGAAATCAGATCCGTAATAACCCCCGAATTGGTCCACACCGTCATCATATCGGGCAAGGTATCCAATATCCGATCCGCGTATTTGGCCCGGGTTTGTTCGGCGGCGCCGTCGACGGCGCCGGAAGTACGACGATTCAGTTGTGTGCGAAGCTTCTCGTTTTCCGTTTCCAGTTCCTGAATTCTTTTCAGCAATTGCTCTTCCCTGACCATCCTTGTCCGTGTGAATAAATTAATCTGCTATAACTAATTTTACAAATATACAACTTCGTAATGAGAATCATCGGAAATTCGTGAAAAAGTTCACTTTTTTATAGTCCCGCAATCCTCTTGCAGATACATATTTACATCCTAAAATAACGCAAAACGTCGCCACCGGCGCATTCCCGGCCCGAAAACTTCGGAACAATCGGCTCGTTCGCTTACCGTCCAGACCTTTTTATATTATTCGCCTTATTCGCCGAAAACGGAATCATTCAGACGCCGACCTGACGTTTGGCCTCCATCAGGATCGTAAATGCCCGGTGAATGTCCTCGTCGCCGATCACGACGGTAAACTCGTTGGTCGTACTGATTACCTCCGCAATATTGATATTGTCCCACGCCAGCTCCTTGAAAATATAGTAATAGACGCCCGGACAGATGGTGTTTTCGGCCGGCAGCTTCACCGTAATCGACGAAAGGTTCTCGGTTTTGGCGATCTCGGTCTCTTCGGCGAAAATTTCGTCCACCAACTTGACGATCGAACTGCTCACGACGAGGGTCGTCTCGTAGATCCCCTGCGAAAAAGTGCAAAACACGTCCTTCATCGCCCGCACGCGGTCGAGCAGCTTGGCCTGCCGTTCGTAAAGGGTCGGGGAGTTGACGAAAGCGTAATCGGCCAGGTTCGAGCGCACGATGATGTCCCCGATGTTTTCGACCACCTTTTTGAACTTCATCGCCGACATCAACTCCAGACGCGGAACCAGCCTGTTCAGCGCCATGATGACGGCGCTGTCGTTTACCTCCTTTCCTACTTTTTTCTCTATTTCGGGCTTCAGTTGCCGGGCCAACGCCGAAAGATTGACCAATCCTTCAACGAGCGCGCCTTCCAGAAAAGGCTTCTTTTTGATCACCTCTTCGACCGCATTCGGAATCGTGAGCATATCGTTATTTTTTATGTGACAATACCAACCGGATCCGTCGCCGCACAGGACGCTTCCCTGCCCGGGCCGTGTCTAATTTTTCACTCCGACCCGCTTTGTTGCAAAAAAAATAAAATTACCCGATAAAAACAAACAATTCATTCTATTTTTGTGCGAAAAATAAATTCTTGTTTGATTTTACAACTTATTGATTGTTTTTATGATTAAAGTGTTGAAATTCGGAGGCACGTCGGTGGGTTCGGCCGCGAATATGAAGAAAGTAGCCGAAGTAGTCCGTCACGAAGGAGCGAGGATCACGGTGCTGTCGGCGATGTCGGGCACGACCGACGCTCTGGTGAAGATCGTGGCGGCAGCCGCAGCCGGAGACCGGGACACGGTGGAAAGCCAGCTCGCGATGTTGACCGATAAATATACGACCTGCATCGACGGGGTGCTCGGCGCGCACCGAGACGAGGCCCTCGGACGGATGAAAGCCGCCTTTGAACTGATTCGCAGCGAAGTCGGCGCATTCCGCGAATACACTTCCGAACGCACGATCATCGCGCAGGGCGAACTACTGACCTCGGCGATTTTCACGCTGTACCTGAACGAAACCGGCATGAAGGCCGTATGCCTAAACTCGCCCGACTTCATGGTGACCGACGAAGACGGGAAAGTAGATACTTGCCGTCTGAGGGAAGCGCTGGCTCCGGTAGCGGCCGACCAGGATACTTTCTACGTGGCGCAGGGTTTCATCTGTACGAACAACCGAAGCGAAATCGACAACCTCGGACGCGGCGGCAGCGATTACAGCGCGGCGCTGATGGGCGCGGCGATCGACGCGAACGAAGTGCAGATATGGACCGACATCGACGGAATGCACAACAACGATCCGCGCATCGTCGACCACACCCACCCGATCCGAAACATGAGCTTCGACGAGGCGGCCGAACTGGCTTACTTCGGGGCGAAGATCCTGCACCCGGCGACCATACAGCCCTGCAAAGACAAAGGGATCGCCGTGCTGCTGAAAAATACGATGGACCCGAAAGCCCCGGGCACGACGATTTCCGACCGCGACGACGATTCGAAATCGTTCCACGCGGTGGCCGCCAAAGACGGAATCACCGTGATCCGTATCCACTCGGCGCGTATGCTGATGGCCTACGGCTTCCTGCGTAAGGTATTCGAGATTTTCGAACAGTACCGCACGCCGATCGACATGATTACCACGTCCGAAGTGGCCGTATCGCTGACGGTCGACAACGACAAGCACATCGACGAAATCGTCGCCGAACTCGAAAAGCTCGGCACGATCGAGATCGAACGCAACAATTCGATCGTGTGCGTCGTCGGACGAATGGAACACGGCGACGCGGGACTGGCCGCCAGCGTTTTCAAAAGCGTCCAGTCGATTCCGATCAAAATGATCTCGTACGGGGCAAGCCACCGCAGCCTGGCGATGCTGATCAGCACCGAATACAAGAAACAAACCTTGCAATCCCTTAACGACGGACTTTTCGAATAATTATGAGCGCACGAAATTACATCAAACAGTTAGCGGAACTGCCCACGCCGTTCTATTTTTACGACATGGAACTGCTAAACCGCACACTGAACAAGGCGACCGAAGCGTCATCGCGTTACGGCTATAAAATACATTACGCGCTGAAATCGAACTTCGACCCGCGCATCGTCGAAGCCGTGCGCCGCGCCGGCATGGGCATGGACTGCGTCAGCGGCAACGAGGTGCGGATGGCCGTCGAAAACGGGTTTGCGGCATCGGAGATCGTATTCGCCGGCGTCGGCAAAACCGACCGGGAGATCGAATACGCGCTCGGCCAGGAAATCTTCTCGTTCAACTGCGAATCGTTGCACGAATTGCAAGTCATCAACGAAATCGCCGGACGAATGGGCAAAAAGGCGCGAATCGCGCTTCGGATCAACCCCGATGTCGATCCGAAAACGCACCGCTACATCACCACCGGCAAAGCGGATAACAAATTCGGCATCTCGTACGACGAAATCGACGCGGCGATCGCTTCGCTCGAAAAACTCGCAAACCTCGAAATCGTCGGGCTGCACTTCCACATCGGCTCGCAGATCCGCGATATGCAGGTGTTCGAAACGTTCAGCAAACGGGTATTCGACATCAAGGAGTGGTTCCGCGAAAAGGGCATCGTTTTGAAACACCTCAACATGGGCGGCGGACTCGGCATCGACTACGACGACCCCGACCGGGAACCGATGCCCGACTTCGAAACCTATTTCGACATCTTCCACCGCAACCTGAAAATCGACGAAGGCCAGACCGTGCATTTCGAACTGGGCCGCTCGCTGGTCGCGCAGTGCGGCGAATTGATTACGCGCGCGCTTTACAACAAAGAAACGTCGGCCGGTACGAAGATCGTGATCGTCGACGCAGGAATGACCGACCTGATCCGGCCGGCCCTGTACGGCGCGAAACACAAGATCGAAAACCTGACTTCCGCGACCGGGAGCGAAAAATATACGATCGGCGGCCCGATCTGCGAATCGTCGGATATTTTCGGCCGCGACGTCGAACTGCCGGTCACCTCGCGCGGAGACCTGCTGACGCTGCGTTCGGCAGGGGCTTACGGCATGGCGATGGCATCGCGCTACAATCTGCAGGATCTGCCCGGAGCCGTATACAGCGATAAACTATAAAAACATATTTTTATAAACTACCGAATAAAGCGCTCATTCATAGCGCTTTATTTTTTGATGTGCGATTTTCCGTTCGGAAGCACCTCGGTGACGACGGAACCCGGTATCGCTGCCGGAGCTTGTGAAGATAAGGAATGAGCCGCCGCCGTCCGATACGAATTATCCGCATTTATCGCCGGGCGTACCCGCTGAAATTAGATACTTTGTAAAACTTTTCGTAACTTTCGCACCTATTTCAGGCGACCGGAACACCGGCCGATTTCCGGAGGAAAGCCCGACTGCCCGAAACAATCGACGACAAATTAAAAGGAAAACAAGATAGAACGATGAAAATTTCATTGAACTGGCTGAAAGCCTATATCAAAACCAACCTGAACGCCGAACAGATCTCCCGGACACTGACCCAGATCGGACTCGAAGTCGAGGGATTCGAAAAAGCGGAATCGATCCGCGGGGGACTCGCCGGACTGGTCGTCGGCGAAGTGCTGACCTGCGACAAACACCCGGACGCCGACAAACTGCACGTAACGACGGTCGACCTCGGCGACGGGCAGCCGACCCAGATCGTATGCGGCGCGCCGAACGTAGCGGCCGGACAGAAAGTGGTCGTAGCGACGATCAACGCCATGCTGTATCCGACCGGCGAAGAGAACGGCTTCAAGATCAAAAAAAGTAAAATCCGCGGCGTCGAATCATTCGGTATGCTGTGCGCCGAAGACGAGATCGGCGTGGGAACGAGCCACGAAGGAATCATCGTACTGCCGGCCGACGTGAAAGCGGGAACTCCGGCGAAAGAATATTTCCAATTGGAAGACGATTACCTGCTCGAAATCGGCCTGACGCCGAACCGGGCCGACGCGATGTCGCACTACGGCGTAGCGCGCGACCTGGCCGTCTACCTGAAGGCCAACGACATCCCGCACGAACTGATCCTGCCTGCGGTCGACGCGTTCGGCCGGGACAACGATTCGAAAACCATCGCCGTGGAGGTAGCCGATTCCGAAGCCGCGCCGCGTTACATGGGCGTAACGATGACCGGAATCAAAATCGCGCCTTCGCCGGACTGGTTGCAACAACGCCTGCGAGCTATCGGCATTAACCCGAAAAACAACGTGGTCGACATCACGAACTTCATTTTACACGAAACCGGACAACCGTTGCACGCATTCGACGCGGCGAAAATCAAAGGAGACAAAATCGTCGTGAGAACCTGCCCGGAAGGGACGCCGTTCGTTACGCTGGACGGTGTGGAACGCAAACTGTCGGCCGAAGACCTGATGATCTGCAACGCCGAAGGGCCGATGTGTATCGCCGGCGTGTTCGGCGGACTCGACTCGGGCGTATCGGACTCGACGACCGAAGTATTTATCGAGAGCGCCTATTTCAACCCTGTCTGGATCCGCAAAACGGCCAAACGCCACGGACTGAGTACCGACGCGTCGTTCCGCTACGAACGCGGAATCGACCCGGACATGACGCCTTACGCGCTCAGGCGCGCCGCGCTGCTGATCCGCGAACTGGCCGGAGGCGTCGTTACTTCGGCCGTAACCGACATCTACCCGGTGCGGATCGAGCCGTTCCGGTTCGAGGTGTCGTACGACCGGATCGTCCGGCTGATCGGCAAAGCGATCCCGGAGACGACCGTCCGGAAAATCATCGACGCGCTCGGCGTGACGATCGAATCGGAACGCGACGGCGCATGGCAGGTCTGCGTACCGCCTTACCGCGTCGACGTGCGGCGCGAGGCCGACCTCGTGGAAGACATCCTGCGGATTTACGGCTACGACAACGTAGAGATCCCGATGCACGTCAACTCGACGCTCTCCTACGCTCCGAAGCCGAACCGCGACAAGCTGATCAACATGCTCTCCGATACGCTGAGCGCCAACGGATTTTTAGAGATTATGAGTAATTCGCTGACTAAAGCGGCCTATTACGAAAACTTATCGGCCTACAAAGCCGAAAATTGCGTGCAGATTCTCAACCCGCTCAGCAACGACCTGAGCGTAATGCGTCAAACACTGTTGTTCAACGCAATGGAGGCGATCCAACTGAACGTCAACCGCCGCAACGGAGACCTGAAAATCTACGAATTCGGCAACTGCTACTCTTACGATCCGGCAAAAGCCGAAGAGGGAGGGCTCGCGCCGTACAGCCAGCGGGCAATGGTTTCGATGGCCATAACCGGCGCAGACCACGCGGCTTCGTGGAACGTTCAATCGCAGCCGAGCACTTTTTACACGCTACGGAGCGCGGCTGAAAAAGTGCTGAAAAAATTCGGTGTCGACCTGAACGACGCGACCACCGAACCGCTCGACAGCGACCTGTATGCCGAAGCGGTCCGCTGCAAATTCAACGGCAGACAACCGCTGCTCGAAATGGGCGTCGTGTCGCGGAAGATCCGCAACCTGTTCGACGTTAAAGCGGACGTTTATTACCTCGAACTGAATTTCGACGCGCTGGTCAAACTGACCCGAAACCATACGGTCACGGTCAGCGAACTGCCAAAATACCCGGAAGTGAAACGCGACCTGGCACTGCTCGTGGACAAGAGCGTCAACTTCGCGCAACTGCGCAGGATTGCTTTCGCGACCGAGAAAAAACTATTGAAGAGCGTATCGCTGTTCGACGTATACGAGGGCGACAAGCTGCCGGAAGGCAAAAAATCGTACGCGCTGAGTTTCGTCCTCGAAGACCGTGAAAAAACGCTGACCGACCAAGTGATCGACCGGACGATGGGCAATCTGATCCGCGAATTCGAACGGCAGGCCGGAGCGCAGATCCGCTAAACGCACGAAAAACACATCTAACAGAATATGCAGGAAAAAATCTTGATTCTCGATTTCGGTTCACAGTACACGCAGCTGATCGCACGCCGCGTGCGCGAGCTGAACGTCTATTGCGAAATCCATCCGTACAACCACTTCCCTCAGCCGGACGAATCGGTCAGAGGAGTGATCCTCTCCGGAAGTCCTTATTCGGTACGGGACGCCCAGGCGCCTCAGGCAGACCTGTCGGCGATCAAGGGACGCTTTCCGATGCTGGGCGTCTGCTACGGGGCCCAGTACCTGTCGCAACAATTCGGCGGCGAGGTAAGACCATCGGCCACAAGGGAATACGGACGCGCGATACTATCGAAAGTCGTTGCGAACAACCCGCTGATCGCAGGCCTTTCGGACAGGACGCAAGTATGGATGTCGCATGGAGATACGATCGTGAAGATTCCGGAAAACTACCGCATCATCGCCAGCACGGACACCGTTCCGGTCGCCGCCTTCCAGATCGAAGGCGAACAGACCTGGGGCATCCAGTTTCACCCGGAAGTGTACCATTCGACCGAAGGCAAACAACTGCTGAAACATTTCGTCGTGGATATCTGCGGCTGCCGCCAACAGTGGACGCCCGACTCGTTCATCGAATCGACCGTCCGCGAACTGCGCGACAAGATCAAAGGCGACAAGGTATTGCTGGGACTCTCCGGCGGCGTCGATTCGTCGGTGGCGGCCGAACTGCTGCACAAAGCGGTAGGCGATCAGTTGGTCTGCATCTTCGTCGATATGGGCCTGCTTCGCAAAGACGAATTCGAATCGGTGCTGAAATCCTACGAGTCGATGGGACTGAACGTAATCGGCGTACGGGCCGGCGATAAATTCCTCGCCGACCTGGCCGGCGTGACCGACCCGGAAAAGAAACGGAAGATTATCGGCCGCGATTTCATCGAAGTATTCGACGCCGAGGCGCAGAAACTGACCGACGTGAAGTGGCTCGCCCAGGGAACGATCTATCCCGACGTGATCGAATCGATCTCGGTCAACGGCCCGTCGGCGACGATCAAATCGCACCACAACGTAGGGGGGCTGCCCGAAAAGATGAACCTCAAAATCGTCGAACCGCTGCGACTGCTGTTCAAGGACGAAGTACGCCGCGTGGGACGCCAGTTGAACGTTCCGGCGGATATCCTCGGGCGCCATCCGTTCCCGGGGCCGGGACTCGGCATCCGTATCCTCGGCGAAGTGACGGCCGAGAAAGTCCGTATCCTGCAAGAAGCCGATAAAATCTTTATCGACGGACTGAAAGAGTCGGGACTGTACGATCAGGTCTGGCAGGCGGGCGTGATGCTGCTGCCGGTTCAGTCGGTCGGCGTGATGGGCGACGAACGCACTTATGAAAACTGCGTAGCGCTGCGCGCGGTCACCTCGACGGACGGCATGACCGCCGACTGGGTACACCTGCCCTACGATTTTCTCGCTAAAGTCTCGAACGACATCATCAACCGCGTAAAAGGAATCAATCGCGTCGTTTACGACATCAGTTCGAAACCGCCCGCAACGATCGAGTGGGAATAGGACGATTCACCGAATCAAACGCCCGGACGTTCATACAGGAACGATCCGGGCGCTTTTCATTCGGTCAGCGCGGCAGGCCAATTCGGATCGTTCGCATCGGCCGTAGCCAAACGAATGTCGTAAACGATGCCGTCGCCGCAATAAGTGTAGTACAGATAAATCGGTCCGTCCTTAACGACCATGCAGGAGCCTCCGGTCCCGTAAGCCACTTTATGAATTAATTCGTTCGTACCCGCTACCAGCGGATCGGTGTCCTTCCGATACTTTGCAGGTATTGATTCGCCTGACTGAAATGACGGCACCCGAAAAAGCCCCGGTAAGCCGACAGCGGGGACGGATGCACGGTCTTCAGGATACAATTCCGCTGCGGATCGACCATCGACGCCTTACGCTGGGCGTAAGACCCCCACAGCATGTAGACAATCCCCTGTTTTTGCCGCGCGATAGCCTGTACGACGGCATCGGTAAACTGCTCCCACCCTTTTCCGGCATGCGAAGTCGCCTCGTGGGCGCGCACCGTCAACACGGCGTTCAACAGCAACACACCCTGTTCGGCCCAACGGTCGAGGTTGCCGCTCTGCGGAACCGGCGTCCCCGTATCGGCGTTCACCTCCTGGAAAATATTGACCAGCGACGGCGGAAACTGCACCCCGTCGTTTACAGAGAAACACAGGCCGTTGGCCTGCCCGACGCCGTGATAAGGGTCCTGCCCGATAATCACGACCTTCAGATCGTCCGGATCGCACTTATCGAACGCCCGGAAAATATTTTTCCCGGCGGGAAAAACCTGCCTCGTGGCATATTCCTGTTTGACGAACGCGGCAAGCTGCTCGAAATAGGGTTTCTCAAACTCCGCTCCGATCAGATCTTTCCACCGCGGAGCTATCTTTACGTTCATATCGCTATAAATTTAGGTTAGTTACCGGATCGAGTTCATCCGTATGCTGGCTTTCACGAAAGCCAGCGCACGGATTCTGGATATTTCGACGTCCTTGTCGGCATGATGGACATTCTGGCTCACCAGTCTGACGCACCCCTCCTTGTCGGACTTCTGGATATATTTGACCGTAATGTACTCCTCGCCGTCGATGTCGATCGAAAGCAGGTACATATCGCCCCAGAAAATGTCGTTGATGTCGTTCAACTGCTTGTACAGCACGATATCGCCGCTTTTGAGCAACGGATACATGCTGTCGCCTACGACATAAATCGCCCCGTCGCACTTCGGCAGATTCGGAATGTGGATGTAATCCACCGGCTGCCGGGACGCCTTGTCCAGAAATAGCGGAACGAGGCCCGCCGTCCCCTCCACGTTGTACAGCGGCACGCTCTGCGATCCGACCGGGCGGTCGCTCCCCTTCAGGAAAGTCCGCTCGGGGAACTGCTCGTTGAACATGGCTCCCGTTCCGGATTCAAGCCATTCCGGATTGACATTCAATGTTTGAATCAAAATATTGCGGTTTCGTTCCGACAACGACGCCCTTCCGGTTTCGATCATCGACAACGCGCTTTTACCGATCCCTATGATACGGGCCATATCTTCTTGAGTCATCGACAATTCAGAGCGAATCATACGCAGCCGGTCGCACAAAATACGGATATCGTTATTTTTTTGCATTTTTTCAGGCAAAAATGTGTTTTATTAAAATATTGAACTTATATTTGTACTGCAAAGTTAAACAGTTTTACACAAAATTCAAATAGAAATTGATATAAAGACTATTACAAGCTTTCCAAATTCAAATCTTAGATTCAAAAATTGTATAATCCATTTCGAACCGTTCTTATTTAATCTTTGTATTCAAAACTGCAAGAATTATGATCACGATCACCAAACAAATTTACGAAGAAATTGCGGAACTTCTATTGGAAAAAATTCGGGAAAAAGATTTTTTTAACGGCACCGTCGAATACGACACCGACGAATTCTATTCCTCGCTGACCTGTACGCTGATCATTTGCCGCGCCCCGGAAACCGGAATCATCCTCTCGGTACTCCCGGTGTGGTGGAACTACGACATCGCCCTGATCGATGGGGAGCAGCAAAGCGATTTCAGTTGGAACACCCTGAACCGATTCCTCGAAAGCCGGTTCTAAACATCGGAGATCCTGCCTTATGAACATGACAGGTCCGGCGTACAGGTCCGGCGGGAAACGCATCCCGGTCGCGCGACCGCCCCGGCGCTCCGACCCGGAAACAAGTACGGGAAGCGCATCGGCGCCCGACGCGCTTCCCGGCACAAACCGAAAAACCATGACCGATTCCGAAAAAGCTTCCGTTTCGTCCGTTTCCGCAGGGGCTCCCGCCCCGGCCCGGCAGGAGAAGGCATCCTCCACGTTATACCCCAAAGCCCTGAAAAGCCTCGAAAAACGAATCCGGGGCTACCTGCTGAAAGAGGTCAAGACGACCTACGAATACGACGGAGACGGCAACAAACGAATCAAAAACGAAACGATCACCCGCAAGCAGGTCGCCCCCGACCTGGCGGCGATCACATTCGCGCTGTCGAACCTCGATCCGCAACGATGGCGCGCAAAATCCGCTGCCGACACGGGCAGTCCTCCGGACAACGACACTGCGGACGACGACCGTCCCGACCTGTCGGGACTGTCCGAACAAGCGCTCCGTGAAATTTCGGGATTGTCGGAACTCTGACGAACCGGTCGTACCCGTCCGAAATTTACTCCGGAGTACGACCGAATCCGACTCCGGTAAAATGGAAACCGCCCCCGTAACTTTTCGTCTTAACCATACCGATCTATGCTGCTTTCAAAACGACAGGCAGCGGCGGAACTCGCCCGCCGCTCGCTATGCGATTTCGCGCGGGTCTGCCAGCCGGCGATCCGCCTGACCCCGTTCCATCGCACTTACTACAATACGCTCGACCGCTTCGCGCACGGACAAATCCGCAGGCTGATCGTTTCGGTGCCGCCGCAACACGGCAAATCGCTCGGGTCGTCGGTGCTGCTGCCGGCTTACCTGCTGGGAATCGCACCGCAGACCCGAATCGCGCTGGCCTCGTACAACCTGCGGCTCGCGTCCCGCTTCAACCGCCGGGTACAACGTTTGATGAGCGAACCCGCCTACCGGGACGTTTTCCCCGCGACACGGCTCAAGACGTCCTCCGCAAAACAACCGAACGTGATCCGCACGAGCGACGAATTCGAACTGATCGGCGCTCCGGGCGGTCTGCTCAGCGTCGGGCGCGAAGGAGCGCTGACCGGCAACCCGGTCGACGTTTTCATCCTCGACGACCTATATAAAGACGCGGCCGAAGCCAATTCGCCGCTGATCCGCGACCATGCGTGGGAATGGTACAATGCGGTCGTCAAAACCCGGTTGCACAACGATTCGCGCGAACTGATCGTCTTCACGCGCTGGCACGAAGACGATCTGATCGGACGGATCGCCGCCCACGAACCGGTACTCGAACTGACCGCCTCCTCGGAATCTTATAACGGAAAAACGCAGGCGGAACAATGGCTGCACCTGAACTTCGAAGCCGTCAAACAAAGTCCCCCCACCCCTTCCGACCCGCGAAAGCCCGGCGAAGCGCTGTGGCCGGAACGCCACGGCATACGGTTACTGGAACAAAAACGCAGACTCGACCCGCTGCTGTTCGAGACAATGTACCAGGGACATCCCGCCGTACGCGAAGGACTGCTATACGGCGACAATTTCAAGACCTACGACCGCCTGCCGGAAGATACCGTCCGCCGGGCCAACTACACCGACACGGCCGATACCGGCGAGGACTACCTGTGCTCGGTCTGTTACGAGGTGGGGCGCGACGGTATCGTCTACATTACCGACGCGGTCTATTCGCCGCTCGGCATGGAGGAGACGGAGATCCTGGTAGCCGACATGCTGCTACGCAACGGCACCGTCGCAGCCCGCATCGAAAGCAACAACGGCGGCCGCGGATTCGCCCGCGAAGTAGCGAAACGATGCCGCGAAGTACGGGTCGAGTGGTTTCACCAGAGTCACAACAAGGAAGCCCGTATCCTGTCGAACGCCCCGGCCGTACTGAACCGCATTGCGATGCCGGCCGGATGGCAGATCCGCTGGCACGTCCTGTACGGCGACCTGGTCACCTTCCGGCGGCTGTTCCGCGCAAACCGGCGCGACGACGCGCCGGACGTGCTGACCGGCATCATCGAGACGGAAAGCGAAACCGCTTCGCGAAAAAATATCCGGGCCGTCGGATTCAGCCGGTAACGACCGGCGGGTCGGCACGACCGCCGGCAGTTATGCGACACAGAATCGCCGCGGCCGCCGCATCGCATGTTCCGTAAGAGACGGATCGCTGAACACAAAACCCTCCGGGCGTTGCAAGAACGCCCGGAGAGTTTCATTCCGGCATCGATCATCCGGCTATTTTTTCTCAACAAACAGCAACATTTTCAACTGAAGCCTGTTCGCTATATCGATCAGATCTACGACCGGCTGTAGGTTCAGCGACATGTCGGCCTGCAGCAAGACGACATACTCGATCTCCGCATTCCCCTCTTTCTTGTTCTTGACCATCGAGGCCAGCGCCGGCTCGATCTCCTTGAACTCCACTTTCCGGTCGTCGATGAAATACTGACGGTCGGCCGTGACCGCCAGCATGATATTCTTTTTGGTAATCACCTTCTCGGCCGTGCTCGAATGCGGCAGCATCACCTTCAGCGCCACCGGCGTGACCATCGTGGAGATAATCAGGAAAAACAGCAGCAGGAAGAACATGATGTCGTTCAACGATGCCGTGTACACCTCGGCGAGCCTTGTTTTTCTGCGTTCGATTTTCATCGGTTACGGTTTAACGGCGTGATCCCGGTCGGCGCGGATCGCCTTCAGCGCTTCGTTGGCGACAACGTCCATCTGCAACACGATCTTGTCGATCCGGTTATTGAGCAGCGAATACCCCGAATAGGCAATGATCCCGACCAGCAGCCCGGTACCGGAGCAGATCATTTTTTCGTACAGACCGTTCGAAATCGTGGAAATATCCAGCACGCCGGACTTCGAAATGTCGTAGAAGATCCGGATCACCCCGAAAATCGTTCCCAAAAAACCCAGCATCGGCGCGACCGACGCGGTAATGGCGAGGTAATTCATCCCTTTTTCCATTTTGGAAATCTGCAAACGCGCCTGAATCTGCATCGACTCTTCGACGTCCTGCAAAGTCCGGTTGTCGTTTTTCAATCCCGCTGCGACCACCTTGAACGACGGGAAAGTCCGGCTCGCGGCAAATTGGCCGGCTTTATCGGAATCGCCGGCATAGATCAGTTTCAGCAGGTAGCCGAACGCCCGGCTGTCGTGCTTTCCGAGCTTGCGTAGCATGTACCATTTATCGGAAATAATGAAAATCGCCAAACCCGCCAGCAGGAAAATCGGGATCAGAATCAGCCCCCCCTTCATCAACAGGCTGAAATAACTCTCGCTATGAACCGCGGCGGCCGGCTCTGCCGGAAGGTTTGCGACGGCCTGCAAGAAAATACACAGTAAACCCATATTCGTTCGATAAATTTATGGGACGACGACACGCACGACGCTCCGCAATCCCGCTATGACCTACAAAAATATATCTTTTCCCGGTTTCGGAATCACTTTTCGGAAATAAACTTCACCCGAGTCTCAAAAACGGGCAAAACGCCATCGGCCTGCGCCCGAATCCGGCGAACGATCGGAAATAAAAAACTCCTAAGTCCGAAAACTTAGGAGTTCAAACGGTGCCCAGGAAAGGACTCGAACCTTCACATCATCACTGACACTAGTACCTGAAACTAGCGCGTCTACCATTTCGCCACCTGGGCAATCCAATACCTCAAAAAACTCAAACCCTTCGGTTCCCGTGCCCAGAACAAGACTCGAACTTGCACGTCGTAAACCGACACTACCCCCTCAAAGTAGCGTGTCTACCAATTTCACCATCTGGGCTTATATCTTATTTACAACAGGAATAAAGTTCATTCAAAATTCAAAGGAAAGCTACAGAAAGAGAAAAATCTCACTTCTGCGGCATTTTCCTTCTACTAACCTAAAACTACTAACCTAAAACTACTAACCTAAAATGAACCTAAAACTTCGTTGCAAAGATAAAACTTTTTTCCGAATCGTCCAAAACTTTTTTCCGTCCGGATCATTCTTTTGAGAACGCCCTTTACGTGTATCCCGTAAAAGTGCTGCAAAGGTAACCAAATTTGGAATAATCCAAAATATCAGGACATAATTTTTTCGATTTTTTTTATTTTCCCGTTATTAATCCTATCTTTGCGGCTGCAAAAGGCGCGATGGGGCGACAGAGTTCGAATCTCTCTTCTGTTTCTGAGTAGCGCCGGATAACACAAACACAATCAAAATTATGGAAACGATCAAAATCGCCGGCGTGAAACGTAACGCATTCGGCAAAAAAGAGAGCAAAGCCGTACGTAAAGAAGGCATGGTGCCGTGCGTAATCTACGGAAACGGGGAGACCATTCATTTCGCAGTGGAAACGCGTTCGCTAAGGCCGCTGATCTACACCCCGCAGTCGTACCTCGTGGAATTCGACATCGACGGCAAAAAAGAAGTAGGCGTAATGCGCGAAGTACAGTATCACCCGGTAACGGATAACGTGTTGCACGTGGATTTCTTCCATGTAATCCCCGGCAAACCGATCTCGATCGACGTTCCCGTGAAGTTGACAGGCAACTCGGAAGGCGTCAAACTGGGCGGTAAGCTGATCCTCAGCAAACGAAAAGTACGCATCAGCGCCACCATGGAGAACCTGCCCGACGAAATCGTCGTGGACGTAACCAAACTCGGCCTGGGTAAAAGCATTTTCGTGGGCGACCTGCAATACGACAACATCGCGATCCTGACCCCCGCGTCGACTGCGATCTGCGCCGTTAAGATGACGCGTGCCGCCAGAGGCGCCGCCGCATCCGAAGCTGCCGCAGCGAAGTAGGACGACCGCGGAACGACCGCGACGACCGACATACCAAAACGCCCTGTCGCGAAGCCCCTGTAAGGGAAGCGACAGGGCTTTTTTCCTAAAAATCCGACACATTGAAATATCTGATCGCAGGGCTCGGAAACATCGGAGCCGAATATACGGAAACCCGCCACAACATCGGGTTCAAAGTGGTGGACGCGCTGGCGAAAGCCGCCGGCGTAGCGTTCGAAACGGGCCGCTACGGATCGGTCGCCGAACTGAAATACAAAGGGCGCACCTTCATCCTGCTGAAACCGTCGACTTACATGAATCTCAGCGGGAAAGCCGTCGGCTACTGGCTGAAGACCGAAAAAATCCCGATTGAGAACCTGTTCGTCGTCGTAGACGACATCGCCCTGCCGTTCGGCACGCTCCGCATCCGCGGGAAAGGAAGCGACGGAGGACACAACGGACTGAAAAACATCGCGGAATCGCTCGGGCACAACAACTACGCCCGGCTGCGTTTCGGGATCGGCGGAGACTTTCCGAAAGGGTTTCAGGTGGACTACGTCCTCGGCACCTGGACAAAAGAGGAGGCCGACGCCCTGCCCGAACGGCTCGATATGGCCGGAGAGGTCATCCGGTCGTTCGCAACGGCCGGACTCGAACGAACGATGAACGCATTCAACAACAAATAAGACAAAACGATGGGCGAAGATTTCTCGGTAAGAGTTGACAAATGGCTGTGGGCCGTGCGGATCTTCAAGACCCGCAGCGATGCGGCGGATGCGTGCCGCACGAACCGGGTATTGATCAACGGAGCTTTCGTAAAGCCTTCGCGGGAGATCAAAGTCGGAGATACGGTGACCGTAAAGAAGATGCCGGTCACTTACACATACCGCGTCGCGGCGATGGTCTCTTCGCGGCAACCGGCCAAGAATGTGCCCGATTACGTCGAAAATCTGACGTCCCAGGCGGAACTGGACAAGTTGCACATCCCGAAACTGACCGTTTTCGTACAGCGCGACCGGGGAACCGGCCGCCCCACCAAACGCGAACGCCGGGAGATCGATTCGCTGATGGGAGAGATTTACCTCGACGACGATTCGGAAACGTCCGGCGATTCAGAATAATCTTTTTCCGGTATAACAAAAGAGGAGCGCATGGGAATGCGCTCCTCTTCGTTATTTTATAACGAAAGCGGTTATTCTTCCAGGTCTTCCTGCGGCACGTCCACCGGATAACCGTTCGCAGCCTCCTCTTTCGCCTTTTTCCGTTCGACATGGCGGGCGAGGAATATACTCAGCTCATACAGCGAATAGAGCGGCAGAATTACCAGCACCAGGCTGAACAGGTCGGGCGGCGTGATTACCGCCGAAACGATGGTCAGCAGGATGATCGCATGTCGGCGGTATTTTCGTAGGAAAGCGGCCGTCACGATACCCATCTGCGTCAGGTAATAGATCAGCAACGGCAGTTGGAACACTGCGGCGCACGCCACCGACACGGTCAGTACGGTAGTCAGGTACGAGCGCACGTCGATCATGTTCGTAATATCGGCGCTGGCCTGATAACCGGCGAAAAAATTGATCGACAGCGGAACGATCAGAAAATAGCCGAACAACAGTCCGCAAAAGAAGCACACCGAAACGTAGAACACGAACATCCGGCTTTTGTAACGTTCGTAGCTGGTCAGGGCCGGAGCCACGAAGCGCCAGATTTCCCACAGCAGGTAGGGAACCGCCAGTACGACGCCCGTCACCATCGACACCTGCATATGCAGGTTGAACTGCCCGCCGAGCGCCGTATTCACCATATTCAGTTTGATATGGTTGATACACAAGGTGTCGTCGCCGAACAGCCGGTGCGATAACTCGCACAGCCAGCGGTTGGTCGGAAAGTCGGGGGACTGAGGCCCCATCAGCACCATATCGATGATAAACTTCTTGGCGACGAATGCGACGATCATGATGATGAACAACGCCGAAAAACCACGCACCAAATGGGGACGCAAAGCATCGATATGTTCAAAAAAAGTCATCTCGTTATCGGATGACTTTTCCTGTTTATCGGTCATAATATTCAAACGGTTAGCATACGATACACATTCGCGGTTCCGTAGAACCGCGCAAAGGCCCGGGCCCCTGCCGTATCCTGCAAGATTCTAATTCTTGGTAGTCTCGTCGGTCGGTTTTGCAGCGGGCGCAGAGGGAGCCGTCGTCTCGTTCTTGGGAGCTTCGGCCGTATAATCCTTGTTAATAGCGTCCTTGAACTCCTTGATACCGCGTCCCATGCCACGCATCAGTTCGGGAATTTTCTTGCCACCGAAGAAAATAACGACCAGCGCCACGATCACTAAAAGCTGCCACGGCCCGATCACACCCATTATCAACAAAGGTAAGTTAAGCATAATTTACATATTAGGTTTCACACTCAGGTTATTGCGGTCCGGGCCCCGATTCGCGTTTCCCGAAAGCCCGTTCGTCTTGCAAATATAACACAAAAAACAGATTTTTGTTGTTCGCAGGGCATTTATTTTAGCCTGTCCCCATTCCCGCGCATTCCGGTCGTTACGCATTCGACCGTCCAAACGGAAAAGCCGGCTTACAAAAAACCCCGCCGTTCGATCGGGCGGGGTCTTTTGTTTTTTCGGTACGTAAGCTTATTTCCCGGCCAGGAAATCGAAAGTTCCCGATCCCGCTTCGACCACCACGAAACCGTCGGCCGCATTGACGGACTTCACCGCTGGATTCTGCAACAGCGGCTTGCCGCTTTCGGTGACCTTATCGGCCGATGCGGCCGGGATGCGGATGCTGGCCGTCGTATTGGCAGGAATTACGACTTTCCACGAAAGTCCGTTCTCACCCTTCTTCCAATTGCTTTCGATCGGGCCGTACAGCGATTCGTACGACGCGTTCACCCAATCGAGCCCGTCGGGGAAATAGGGAGCCATAACGATTTTCTTGAAACCGACCTGCTGCGGATCGCTCTTGATCCCGGCCAGGTTCTCGTAATACCACGTCATCAGGTCGCCCAGCAACATCACGTGGTTGCCCGAGTTCATCGCCGGATCGGCCGTATCGCCGTTCCACAATTCCCAGATCGTCGTGGCGCCCTTGTCGATCATATAACCCCAACTCGGATAGGTACGGTTCGTAGCGATCGTGTAAGCCAGGTCGCCCTTGCCGTGCTCGGTCAGGCCGCGCATCAGGAACTGGATTCCGATCAGGCCGGTGCTGACATGGCTGTCGAATTCGCCCTGGGTTTTTTCCACGATATTTTCGAACACCTTGCCCTGCAACGAATCGGGGGTCAGATCTTGCATCAGCGACAGGATGTTGGCCGTCACCGTGTTGTTGGCGTACTGACCGGTTTCGGCATTCAAGAACATCTGGTTATAAGCGCTCTTAATATTGGCGGCGAGCTCCTGGTAAGCCGGAATATCGGCCTCGTTGCCGCTGATTGCGGCGAATTTGCTCATAATGTTCAACAAACGGTAGTAGAAACTGGTCGCGAGCAGGCGGCCGTCGGTTTTGCGGGCCGGATCGGCCGAGTGGATCAGTTCCTGGCTTTCGGGAGGCATACACCAGTCGCCGTACACGTCGTTGATAACGACATTATCCTTCATCTGCGTGTCGCGGATGAAATCCATCCACTTTTTCATCGAAGCGTAATGCTCCTTGATCGGGCGGCTGTCGCCGTACTGGTTGTACAACATATCGGCCACGCAAATGTAAGCGGCGGGCCAGGTTACGTTGCCGGAGTGCTGGTCGAACGTCCAGAAAGCCGGAGCCACGTCGGGCACGCAACCGTTTTCGCTCTGGATCTGTTCGATATCCTTCAGCCACTTTTCGTAAAGCAGCGCATGACGGAACATGAAACTTTCGCCGATGCAACCCATCGCGCGGTCGCCGAGCCATCCCATACGCTCGTCGCGCTGCGGACAGTCGGTCGGCATACTGCGGTAATTGCCGCGAATACCCCAGAACGCATTGTGGTAAATCTGGTTGATCGTCGAATCGGACGACTCGAACGAACCGACCGTTTCCATCCGGTCGTAATTGACTTTCCCTTTGAAATTTTTCAACTCGGGCTTGTAGTTCAGTCCGGTAATCTCTACGAAACGGAACCCGTGATAGGTGAAACGGGGTTCCCAGCTAAACAGGCCGTCCGACGCAGGCGTATAGATGTCGGTCACGTGCGCGCCGCGCAGGTTGTCCATATACAGGCTGCCGTCGTCCTTCAGCGTTTCGGAGAAACGCATCTTGATCGGCTTGTCCTTCTGCCCTTTCAGCGTTACGGCCAGCCATCCGACCAGATTCTGCCCCATATCGACGATGTAGGTACTGTCGTTCAACTGGTTGATCGAAACCGGGTCCACCGTATCCATCGTCATGATGTTCGGATTGCGCTGAGCGACCAATTCGCCTCCCGGAGCGCCTACCTTCCGGGCCTGCATCCACGCGCTGTCGTCGAAGCCGTTTTCGTTCCAGCCCTTCATCTCATAATTGGCGTTATACTCCTCGCCGTCGAATTCGTTGTTGGCGATGATCGGGCCGTTGGTGGTCAGTTTCCAACTGTCGTCGCTGACTACGACCGTTTTCGAACCGTCTTTATAAGTGATTTCCAGTTGTGCCAGCAGCTTCGGGTAGCCGAACTGACGCAGCGAACCGAGCAAACCGGCAGAAGGATCGCCCAGACGCATCGAGAAATAGCGCCCGTTGCCGAGGATCACCCCGATCGTATTCTGCTTGTCCTTCAGGAACTCCATCACGTCGAAAACATTGTAGTTGACCGACTTCGTATAGTCGGTAGCCGTCGGTGCGAAGATGTCCTCGTTGATCTTGCGGCCGTTCAGGTAGCATTCGTAAAAGCCCAGTCCGCTAATGTATAAACGCGCCGAAGCGACGTTCCCTTCCACCGGGAATTCCTTGCGCAGGTAACGGGCGGCCAGACGGCTGTCGCCGGTCAGGCGATCCGTCGCGTTCAGCGAACTGTCGATCCCGATCCACTGCGCCTGCCAGTCGCCGTCATCGAGCAGCGCCATCGACCACTGCGCGGCATCGCTCCACAGCGAGTCGCCCTTATTGGTGGTAATCAGCACCTTCCAGTAGTAATCCTTGCGGGATTCGAGCTGAGATCCCGCGTAAGGAACGAACGTAGACTGGTCGGACGAAACGACGCCCGAATCCCACACCAGATTTTCCGCTTTGTCGAGATCGGTCTTCGTAGGAGCCACCATGATCCGATAGGAAGTCTGCATCACGTCGTCCTGATCGGATTCGATCCGCCATCCGAAACGGGGATGCTGCTCGTCGAGCCCGATAGGGTTCTCCTGCAACTCGACAGTCAAATCGACGACGCCCGCCGGTTTTTCACCGCAGCCCATAAAAAACAACGCCGCGCAAACCAGTGATAAAAGTTGATTTTTTTTCATTTTTGGTTTTGTTAAGGTTAGTTCGTAAAAATATCGTTTTATTTTTTATTTTCCAAAATTCTATCCGCAACGGACTTGCCGGCGCTTCCTTCTTCCAGGAAGCGTTTGGCCACGACCACCCGGACGGCGCGGTCGATGATCTCGAACTCGAACGGCGAATATCCGAGCGCTTCGCCGTCAACCTCCAGCGCGATCTCGGGCGACGACTCGATCCGGATGCGCCTTCCCCGGTTCAGGCTCGTCTTGCTCAACCTGTAAATTTTCCCGTTGAACAGCACCTTGAAATGGAACAGCACCGAGAGCCAGCTCATTTTGCGAATCACGGTCAGGTCGAACAACCCGTCGTCGGCCACGGCGTCCGGCGTTTGTAACATCCCGCCGCCGTTGTACCTGCCGATCCCGATCGTAGCGCTGTAAACCAAGTCGTTAACGACCAATTCATCGTCGACATACACCTTGACGCCGGTCGAAGAGTAGCGCAGCAGGGCTTTCAGCGTGCTCCACAGATACAGCCATTTACCCCGCTTCCCTTCCTCTTTCAGGTGGTTGTAACGACGGTTCACGACGGCGTCGAAGCCCACCCCGGCCACGTTGGCCATATAACGCTCCTGCTTGTAAGTCGCCTTGTGGTACGAAACCACGCCGACGTCCTGCAAAAAAGAGTGTCCTTCGACGATCGCCCGGATCGCTTCGGAATATTTGCGCGGAATCCCGAACATCCGGATCCAGTCGTTGCCGGTACCGACGGCGATCACGCCTACCAGCACCTCGGTCGTAGGAACCGCCTTTTGAATAAACAGGCCGTTGACCACCTCGTGGATCGTCCCGTCGCCGCCGACCACCATGATCTTGCGGAAACCGTTGTTGACCGCCTCGACGGCCAGTTCGATCGCATGGTACTTGCGTTCGGTGAACGCATACTCCGGCACGATGTGGTGATCGCGCAATAACTTGCTGATCAGCGGCCAGTCGCTCAGTCCCTTGCCGCTTCCGGCGACGGGATTGACGATGGCAAACCATTTATCGAACGTCTCCATAACCTTTACGATCTGAACGGTACATTGCGGAGCGTGGCCAGCAGATACTGCCAGAAACGGCCGACCGACGCGACGTTCACTTTTTCGTCGGGCGAATGCGGGTGCAGGATCGTCGGGCCGAACGAAATCATATCCAGCGCAGGGTAATTCGTACCGATGATCCCGCACTCCAGTCCGGCATGGATGGCCGTAACGACCGGTCGGCGACCGAACAGCGACTCGTACGACGCGATCATCGTATGCAGAATCGGCGAATCCGGATTCGGATTCCAGCCGTCGTAACCGCCCTCGAGCGCGACTTCTGCTCCCGCGAGTTCGAATACCCCGGCGATCCGGTCGCCCAGATCGGCCTTTTCGCTATCGAGCGAGCTGCGTAACAGGCAGTGCACCAGAATCTCCCCGCTTCCGGCGGTGACCCGGGCCAGGTTGGACGAAGTCTGTACCAGCCCCGGCATCGACGGATTCATCCGGATTACGCCGTCGGGACATCCGCGTACGGCCCGGATCAATTGCCGTTGCGATTGCGGGTCGATCAGCGAATCGGGCCGCCGGGCATCCGTAATCCGAACGGTCACCGCATCGTCGACGCCCCGGAACTCCTCTTTCAACACCGATTCGAGACCGGCGGCCAGCGTCCGAAAAACATCCGAGACAGCGTCCGGAACGACAACCGTCGCCGTCGCCTCACGCGGAATGGCATTGCGCAGGCCGCCGCCGTCGACCGACGCCAACCGCAAGCCGCACTCCCGCTCGCACTTTCTCAACAGCCGGAACAAAATCCGATTCGCATTGCCGCGTCCCAGATGGATATCGATGCCCGAATGTCCACCTTTCAAACCGCCTACCGCAATCCAGAAAGCCTTATATCCTTCAGGAACAATATCTTCACGATACGTCATGCGCACCGAAGCATCCAAACCGCCAGCGCATCCGACATACAGTTCGCCCTCCGTCTCGGAATCCAGGTTAACCAGTATCTCGCCGTCGAGCATTCCGCCTTTCAGACCGCGGGCCCCGTCCATGCCGGTCTCCTCGGTCGCGGTGATCAGCGCTTCCAACGGCCCGTGCACGACGTCCTCAGACTCCATAACGGCCAAAATCGCAGCAACTCCGATCCCGTTGTCGGCTCCGAGCGTCGTTCCGTCGGCCCTTACCCATTCGCCGTCGACACGGACTTCGATGGGATCTTTCGTAAAATCGAACCGCTTGTCGCCGTTTTTCTGCGGAACCATGTCCATGTGCGCCTGCAGAATGATCCCCTTGCGGGACTCCATGCCCGGCGTAGCCGGTTTGCGCAGGATCACGTTCCCGGCATCGTCGACCGTACAGGCGATGCCGTGCGTCCGCGCTTCGGCGACCAGATACGCCCGAATCGCCTCCTCGTGCCGCGACGGACGCGGCACACGAGCGATCTCGGCGAATTTTTCCCACACCTCGCGGGGCGAAAGCCCATCCAGATTCGTATTCATAAAAACCCGTTTTATCTAAGCTCTCCGAACAAACCTCAGCGCAGCCGTGCCAGCATGTTCTTTACATTATTTTCGATCCGCGAAGTGATATCGGCCGCTTCGTCCTTGACGAATTGCTCGCCGGTGATCTTCTCGTACAGCTCGATGTACCGGTCGCTGACGCTCCCGATGAACTGGTCGGTCATCTGCGGAACCTGCTGTCCGGGCTTCCCCTGGAAACCGTGGTCCATCAGCCATTCGCGGACAAACTCCTTCGACAACTGACGCTGCGGCTCGCCTTTCGCAAAACGTTCCTCGTAACCGTCGGCATAGAAATAGCGCGAACTGTCCGGCGTATGAATCTCGTCGATCAGGTAGATCTCGCCGTCCTTCTTGCCGAATTCGTACTTCGTATCGACCAGGATCAGGCCGCGCTCGGCAGCCATCTTGCTTCCGCGATCGAACAACGCCAACGCGTATTTTTCGAGCATTTCGTAATCGGCCTTCGAAACCAGTCCTTTGGCGATGATCTCCTCTTTCGAAATATTCTGATCGTGCTCGCCGATCTCGGCCTTGGTCGTCGGCGTGACGATCGGGTGCGGGAAACGCTGGTGTTCGCGCATTCCGTCCGGAATGGGCACGCCGCAGATCTCCCGGGCGCCGGCTTTGTAATCCCGCCACGAACTGCCGGTCAGGTAAGCGCGCACGATCATCTCGACCGGAAACGAGTCGCAGCGGTAACCGACCGTCACCATCGGATCGGGCGAAGCGATTTTCCAGTTCGGGCAGATATCGGACGTGGCGTCGAGAAATTTCGACGCGATCTGGTTCAGCACCTGTCCTTTGTAGGGAATCCCTTTCGGCAGGACGACGTCGAACGCCGAAATCCGGTCGCTCACGACCATCACCAAATACTGGTCGTCGATATTGTAGACATCACGTACCTTTCCTTCATACAGGCTCTTCTGCCCGTCAAACCGGAAATCGGTTTTTACGATTGCTTTTGTCATGTTTGTTTCGATTTATATGTTTCGAGTCATTCTTTCTCGGAGTTGCCGGCATGTCGTTCGAAGGCTTCCACGATGTGCTTTACCAGCCGGTGACGGATGATGTCGCGGTTGTCGAATGCGACGATCCCGATACCGTCGATCCCTTTCAGCATCTCCACAACGGGCATCAGACCCGAATCGCTACGCCGCGGCAGGTCGATCTGCGTGATGTCGCCGGTAACGATAAACCGGGCGTTGCGCCCCATGCGGGTCAGGAACATTTTGATCTGGGCGACCGTCGTATTCTGCGCTTCGTCCAGGATGACGAAAGCGTTGTCGAGCGTCCGCCCGCGCATATAGGCCAACGGCGCAATCTGCACCGTGCCGTCTTCCACGTATTTACCGAGTTTCGCTGCCGGAATCATGTCGTTCAACGCATCGTACAGCGGCTGTAAGTAAGGATCGAGTTTCTCCTTCATGTCGCCGGGCAGAAAACCGAGCTTTTCGCCGGCTTCCACGGCGGGACGCGTCAGAATGATGCGTTTCACTTCGCGGTTCTTCAGCGCCCGAACCGCCAGCGCGATCGCCGTATAAGTCTTGCCCGAACCGGCCGGGCCGATGGCGAAAATCAGGTCGTTGCGGTCGTACAGGTTCAGCAGGCGCTCCTGGTTGACGGTGCGCGCCCGGACGACCAGGCCGTTGTTGCCGTAGACGATCACATGCTGGTCTTCCGGATCGTCCTGCACCGCAGAGAGTCCCCCGTCGTAAATCTGGTCGATCACCTGCGGGGATATATGGCCGTAACGCTCGTAATAAGCCAGCAGTTCGGCAAGCTTCTTGTCGAACCGCACGATCTCGCTCTCCTCCCCCATCACCTTGATGGCGGAACCGCGCGCCACGATTTTCAGTTTCGGAAATTTACCGCCGATTTTTTCGATGTTGGCATCGGCGAGGCCGTAAAACTCCACCGGGTCGATCCCTTCGAGAAGAATTACTTTTTCGGTCATCCGCGTACAGGATTTAGAACAGGTAGCTAATGTTCAACTGCCACTGATTCATGCTCGTCTTGTAAGTGCGGGCCTGCTGCTCGCCCTTGACCACGGTGAGCTCCGGCTTTTTGAACTGGCCGCCGTAACGCATATCCACGTTGACGCGCCCGAATTCGACGCCGCCGCCCAGTTGATAACCGACCAACGATTTTGCGAGTTCGGTATTGATCGCCGCCGAAGTATTTTTCAACTTGTTGCCGGTATCGTTCATCAGCGTGAAAACGGGGCCGGCAAACAACCGCACAAATGCGATTTTCCACCCCACGAGGATCGGCAGCTCAATGTTGTTCACTTTTACCTTCGTCGTGGCGCCGTCCTCCATATCCATCGTAAAGCGATGCTTGGCATAGTTCAACTCCGGTTGTATATACAACATCGGAAAATTGATCCTGGCCACGAAGCCGAACTGATAACCGAAATCCTTATCGGCCGAAAACACGCCGAGCACCTCGTCTTTCGAAGCGTGAAGACTCTGGCTCTGGATACCGGCCTTGATCCCGAAACGAATCGGGCCTTTGGCCCCGGCATTGTTCGTTATTCCGCATAAAATCAATGCGATCGCAGTCGTGAGCAAACACCTTTTCTTCATAGATTGCATATTTACACCGTTAAACATTTCAAAGGTAGAAAAAATTTCAGGAACTTTTTTCAATTTATTCCGACAATGAGAAATAACCGTCGAAAATACGACGAAAACAGTCTTTTCAACAAATCGGAATTTTCCGCATCCGATAACGAAATCCGGAATAAAAATCGTAAATTTGGAAACACCATCAAACCGGATCGACCGATGAAAAAAAAGTTATTGATTTTACTGGGCGTCCTGACGACCCGATGCATTGCAGCCGGGCAACCAACCGGCTGCGAACCTTACGAAGTTTTGCAGCGCCGGGCTGATTCTTTGTTTCTATCCGGAAATTATCAATCTTCCAGCGAAATTTTCGAACGGATCCTTTCTACGAAACAGAGGCAAAACAAGGATTTTTATAACGGAGCCTGCGCCGCTGCCCTGGTCGGAGATACGGCAACCGCTTTCGAGCGGTTGAACCGGCTACTATCCGAAAACAAACGGTGGTACTCCGTGCGGATGCAGGATGACCCGTACCTGGTCTCGCTGCATCGAGACGAACGTTGGAAAACGCTGATCGAAACAATGGAAAAACGTAGAGCGAAGGCTGAAGCGAATTTCGACAAACCATTACGAAAGGAGCTGCTGGAAATTTTCAACGAAGACCAACGGATCAGAAGAGAATTTATCGAAGCCCGCAATCCGCTACATCCCGATCCCCAAAAAGCGGATAGTCTCGCCCGGGAGATGCGAATCACTGATAGCCTGAATCAAAGCAAAATCATTCGGATACTCGATACCCAGGGATGGGTCGGCAAAGACAAAGTGGGCAATGCGACGAAGGCCTTCTTCATCGTCCTCCAACATGCCAGCACGGATATCCAGAAAAGATACCTGTCCCTGGCGCGCAAAGCCGCGAAACGGAAGGATATTTCCGGGGTACAGCTCGGTATGCTAGAAGACCGCATCGCCGTTTCCGAAGGACGGAAACAAAAATACGGTTCCCAAATCATCACAGATGAAAACGGTATCCAACGCATCGCCCCGCTCAAGGATCCGGCCCGAGTTGACCGGTGGCGAAAATCAGCTGGATTTTCGCCGCTGTCGGACTATATCAGACGGATGGAATTGGAATGGGGCTCTCGGATCGAACGTTCCGAATAACTACAGCAACGGGCTGAACAACCGCGACAACGCTTCGTAAAAACTATGCAGCGCGGGACGACTCTCCCAGTAGTCGCGCGTTACCATGCGGCTCTGATCGAGGTCGTGCAGGAACTCCGCTTCCAGCTCCTGCGTGATCTTCCGGTCGTACAGCAACGCCGACACTTCGAAATTGTCTTCGAAACTGCGGATGTCCATATTGGCCGTGCCGACCGAACTGAACTGCCCGTCGATCATAATCAGCTTCGAATGGTTGAATCCCCGGCGGTACAGGTACACCTTCACGTTGGCGTCGATCAGTTCGCCGATGTACGAGCGGGAGGCCCAGTAAACCACCTTCGAATCGGAACGGCTCGGGATCATGATCCGCACGTCGATCCCGCTCAGCGCAGCCACTTTGACCGCCGTCAGAATCGCCTCGTTCGGAAGGAAATAGGGCGACGAAATATAGATATGGTGCTGCGCATGCGTGATGGCCGAGAAAAACGCCTGCATGATCGACGCCCAGTCGGAATCGGGTCCGGACGTGGCGATCTGGATCATCGTCTCCTCCTTGACATGCGTTTTGGGCAGGTATTTCGGATAGTCGTTCAACAACTGCTTGCTGACGAAAAACCAGTCGGCGATGAATACGATCTGCAACATGCCGACCGCTTCGCCCTCGAGCCGCAGGTGGGTATCGCGCCACGGCCCCATTTTCGTCCCGGTGACGTACCGCTGGGCGATGTTGATCCCGCCCGTGAACCCGATCTTGCCGTCCACAACCAGGATCTTGCGGTGATTCCGGTAATTGACGTGACTGGTCAGCCACGGGAAGACCACCTGCATGAAACACTCTACCCGGACGCCGGCCTTGCGCAGCCGGCCGATGTACTTGCGCCCGAGCCCCCAACTGCCCACGTCGTCGTAGATCAGCCTCACCTCGACTCCCTGCTGCGCCTTGGCGATCAAAATGTCGGCGATCTCGCGGCCCAGCGGATCGTCCTCGATGATGTAATATTCCAGATGGATCGACGAACTGGCCGACCACAGCGCCTTGCGGATTTCGTCGAACGTCTCCGTTCCGTCGTTCAGCAGCTTCACCCGGTTATGCACCGTCAGCAGCGCCTTGTTGCTGTTGAGCAGCAGCGTAATGATATCGCGGTTGTCGCTGATCTCCGGTTTGTGCAGCACCGCGGCGTTGTTGATCTCGTAGATTTGCTGCCGGCTCAGCGTGTCGATCTGTTCGAGATCGCTCAGTTCCTTGCGGCTGAACAATTTTTGCTTGCGGTGGTTGCGCCCGAAAACGATGTAAAAGATAAATCCGACGACCGGCAGCAATGAAATCACGATGATCCACGACAGCGCCTTCACCGGATCGCGCTTGTCGTGAATGATCACGGCGATCGTGATAATCACGAAAACGATGTACCCGAAACTCAGGTAAGGCTTCAGGTCGATCAGGGCGAAAAGTAAAAAAGTATCCGGCATGGCGTTCCAAATAGCAGTATTTGATACAAATATAATAAACCCCTCCGGAAAAAAGAGGCGGTCTGCCGAAAAATTGCAAAACGGCTCGCCTCCGTTCCTTTTCGATCGAAATAAAATAACCGGAACTTTGCATAAAAATATATCGGACCGTTGGATTATCTTGAATTTTAATTATATTTGCATCATAAAGTTATGTAGTTATAACTATATTTATAATAAATTTTATTAAATCAAGGATCGAAAAGTACGATCAGGACGAATAATCCGGAGAAATCGCGGCGTCGGACGTACTGTAAACAAATGATTATGCCCTTCTTCCATTCACAGCGAACTACAGAACAGCCTCAACGGATTACGATCCGGAAAACGGAGAAAGTATGCTTTTGTCCGACCGATACCGGGCGGTCTCGTGCGACCGCTCCCGAAGTCCGCATCGGTTCCGCCGGGAAATGCCGTACCGCAAACGGGAATACGGGCAAATGCGTTCTCGTCGCAAGCGGGAGCAATCGTTGATCGATCCTACAAAAAGTCATCATTATGAACAGAGAAAAACGATTGTACCGGGACACCGAGAAATTTTTGAAAGCCCACACGTCGGACATCGTGTTCGCGCAAGAGATCCCGACGCGCCTGTTGATATTCTGGCTCGGGAAACGCAACAACCGCCGCGATCGGATTTTCAAACTCGCATTACAGAATTATCAGGATTTTACGGGACGCCAGCTCGTATTCCTGCCCGATTACAATGCGTTCATGGATCGGCTCTGTTCGGGAAAATACCAGTGGAACGGATTCCTGATCAACAAATACGAACGACTGGTGGATCCGAAAGATCCGTCCGTCGTTTATTGTTGCGATAAAGAGTACGACGACCTATACACGCTGTTTTTCATATTCGTCAGCAAAATCGTATGGGGACGGTTGCTCCCGTGGCGGCGCCGGCGCGACGAAATGACCATCTTCGCATTCGACGATTATCCCATGCTCTTTACGTACCGCCAAGCCCAACTGCGCGCCTGACCGTTAAGAGCGGCGGACGAAAATCCGGCGAAGCAGGCCTTCGAGCATCCGGTTCAGCGCCGGAGAAATCTTCGAATAATAAATTCCCGTACCGAATACGAGCGAAATCAGCGTCGTCCGGATCGTTCCGTCGACGATGAAATTGTCTTGCCGCGGAATCAGCATCGAGACGCCGATCATCGCGGCTCCCCACAGGACGACGAGGACATCGCGCCACGACAGTGAAAAAATCCGGTAGAACTTCCATACGAACGCAACGTGCCCGACGTTGAAAACCAGCAGCGAGATCATCGTCGCCAGCGCCGCCCCGTTCATCCCCCAGCGGGGAATCATCAGCGCGTTGGTCAGGACGGTCAGCCCGACCAGCAGGATCGAAAGCATGAACTCATAGCGGTATTTCTTGGAAGTCATCAGAATCGTGCTGTTCAGTCCCACGTACATATTCACGACCCAACCCAGGCCGAGGAACAGGAAAACGTAACGCCCGCTGGCGTACGACTCCGGCATCAGCGAAAAGATATTGTCGAGGTTGACCCAGATGACGACGAACAGAAAGCAACCGGCGATCAGGTTCATCAGCGACGCATCGCGCGAGATTTTGCGCATACCTTCCATGTCGCGCTCTTTCCACAGGTTCGTAACCACCGGCGTAGACACCTTGACGATCGAACGGTAGGGCATCTGCATCGCGCTGGTCATATAGATGATCGTGGTATAGATCCCTCCTTCCGCCAGCCCGCAGATCCCGGCCAGCATCGTCTGGTCGACGATCGGTACGATATACATCGAAGCCCCTCCGAGATACTGCCACAATCCGTATACCGCCGTGATCGAAAGCAACCTGCGCACGCGCGGAGTGACCGGAACCGGCCGGAACCGCGTTTGCCGTATCGTCGCCATATAAACCAGCAGGATCGCCGCCGGTACGAAATAGATCAGCACGTACCCCACGACGAATTGCTCGAACGTAATCAGCCGCAACGCATACAGCGAAATTTCGATCGAAATCAACAGGCGCAGCAGAATCTCGTTGACGAAAGAGGTGACGACCGTCTTGTAAAATGCCTGCAACCACGAACTGAAAAAATTATAGGACAACGTAGCCAGCCCCAGCGGAATCAGCATCAGGTAGTGCTCGGACAGTAGCGGAGATTCTTTCGAATAGTACGCCATGACCGGTTCGCGGAACGCCAGGAACAGAACCGTGAACACGACGAACCCGGCGCCGACACCCAGCGCCGACCAGAAAAAGAAACCGTTGTCCCGCCGGTCGGGCGTCCGGAAAAACGGGAAGAATTTGACGACCGAAAAATTGATTCCCAGCGCGGAAAACTGGGCGTACAGGACGGCCAGCCCGGTCAGAATATTGACCAGTCCGACCTGCTCCTCGGTCAGGAAGTTCGTCAGCAACAGGATCTTGTTGACATATCCGATCAGGATCCCCAGGTAGGACAGGATCGTGATCGTGATGCTGTTGCGTTGTACGATGCCCAAGGCCGTATCGGTTAAAGGCTGCGGAAAGCCGGTTTACATGCGTTGCGGAACTCCGATACCGAGCAGCGCCATCGCCGAAGCGATCACGCGGGCTACGGTTTCGGAAAGCGTCAGACGCATCGTCTGTTTCTGCGCATCGGCCTCCCGCAGGATCGGGAAATCGTGGTAATAGCTGTTGTACGCTTTGGCCAATTCGTAAGCGTAATTCGCGATCACCGACGGCGAGAACGTCGCGCCGGCCTGCGCTACGGCGCCCGGATAGTCGGCAAGCATCTTGATCAGGCCGACCTCTTCAGTCGAAAGCGCCGAGCTATGCAGCTCGGAAGCCGGAACGATCCCGCGCTCGGCCGCCTTGCGCAACACCGACTTGATCCGGGCGTGGGTGTATTGGATAAACGGCCCGGTATTGCCGTTGAAGTCGATCGACTCGCGCGGGTCGAACAGCATCGTCTTACGCGGATCGACTTTCAGAATGAAATATTTCAACGCGCCGAGTCCTACCATCCGGCTGATCCGCATCGCCTCGTCCGGCGTCGCATCGTCGAGTTTGCCGAGCTCCTGCGACATGTCGTAAGCCGTCCGCACCATCTCGTCGATCAGGTCGTCGGCGTCCACCACCGTCCCCTCGCGCGACTTCATTTTTCCTTCGGGCAGCTCGACCATACCGTACGACAGGTGCGTGATATGATCGGCCCAGCCGTAACCGAGCTTACCGAGGATCAGTTTCAATACCTGGAAATGATAGTTTTGCTCGTTGCCGACGACGTAGATCATGTCGTCCAGGCGTTCCTCTTTGAAACGAGTGTAGGCCGTGCCGAGGTCCTGCGTCATGTAGACCGACGTACCGTCGCCGCGCAGCAACAGCTTCTGGTCGAGACCGTCGGCGGTCAGGTCGCACCAGACCGAGCCGTCCTCCTTACGGAAAAACACCCCTTTATCCAGTCCCTCCTCGACGATCGATTTGCCGAGCAGGTAGGTATTCGATTCGTAATACACCTTGTCGAAGCTGACGCCCATCGCTTCGTACGTCTTGTCGAAACCTTCGTACACCCAGCCGTTCATCGTCTGCCACAACCCGTAAATCTCCGGGTCTTTGGCCTCCCACTTGCGCAGCATCGCCTGGGCCTCTTTCATAATCGGCGCTTCGCGCTTGGCTGTTTCTTCGTCCATACCGCCGGCCGTCAGTTCTTTGACTTCGGCCTTATAAGCCTTATCGAAGGCCACGTAGTATTTCCCGACCAGGTGATCGCCCTTCATGCCGGACGAAGCGGGCGTCTCGCCGCCGCCGAACTTCCGCCACGCGAGCATCGACTTGCAGATATGGATTCCGCGGTCGTTGACCAAATTCACTTTCAGCACCTTATTACCGCCCGCCTCCAGAATCCGGGCCACCGAGTAGCCGAGCAGGTTGTTGCGAATATGACCCAGGTGCAACGGCTTATTGGTGTTCGGCGAGGAGTATTCGACCATCACCGTCCGCCCGGTCGGAGCGGCCTGCCCGTAAGCGGGATCGGCGAGGATTTCGTTCACACGTTCGCTCCAGAACAGCTCGCTGAGGGACAAATTCAAAAATCCTTTGATTACGTTGAAACTTTTGATTTCGGGCGTCGAGGCGACCAGCGCTTCGCCGATCTCCGTTGCGGTGACTTCCGGATTTTTGCGGCTGAGTTTCAGCAACGGGAAGACCACCAGCGTCATATCGCCGTCGAATTCCTTGCGGGTTTTCTGTATCTGTACCTGTCCGGAGGCGGGTTCGCCGTACAGCGCGGTCACTGCGGCCCGCACTTTATCCTGCAAAAACTGTTCGATATTCATGATTTGCGGTTTCGTGATTTCAAAATCAGCACAAAGATAGCTATTTTTGCCGTCAAAATACAACCGATGCGGATAGCCGACATAGATTTAGGGGACAAGCCGCTGTTCCTGGCCCCGATGGAAGACGTGACCGATCCGTCGTTCCGATACGTGTGCAAGCGGTTCGGAGCGGACATGGTCTACACCGAATTCATATCGAGCGACGGACTGATCCGCGACGCGGCCAAATCGGTCGCCAAACTCCGCACTTACGACTACGAACGCCCGGTGGGCATCCAGCTCTACGGCAACGAGATCGAACCGATGGTCGAGGCGGCGCGGGTCGCCGAGGCGGCACGGCCCGATCTGATCGACATCAATTTCGGCTGCCCGGTACGCAAGATTGCCGCGCGCGGAGCCGGCAGCGGCATGATGCGCGACGTGCCGAAGATGGTCGAAATGACGCGGCGGATCGTCGATGCGGTACGCCTGCCGGTAACCGTCAAAACCCGCCTCGGCTGGGACGAAGACTCGAAAAACATCGTCGAGATCGCCGAACGGCTGCAAGACGCGGGAATCGCCGCGCTGACGATCCACGGCCGGACGCGGGCGCAGCTTTACCGCGGCGAGGCCGACTGGACGCTGATCGGCGAGGTAAAACGCAACCCGCGAATGCATATCCCGATCATCGGCAACGGCGACATCGACTCGGCGGAAAAGGCTGCGGCGGCATTCGAACGCTACGACATCGACGGCATCATGATCGGCCGCGCCACTTACGGCCGGCCGTGGATATTTAAAGAAATCCGCCATTTTCTGAAGACCGGCGAACAACTCAAGCAGCCTTCCGTGCACGAGCGAGTGGAATTGGCGAAACTCCACTTCGCAAAATCGCTCGAATTCAAGGGCGACAAAGTCGGCGTGCTGGAAATGCGGCGCCATTTCTCCTGTTATTTCAAAGGACTGCCCGATTTCAAGCCTACGCGACTGAAGCTGGTAACGCTGAACGATCCGGCCGAAATCGTCGCTACGCTCGATTACGTCGCCGAACGGTGGGGCGACTTCGACACGTCGGAGATCGTTCCGCAACCGCTCTCGCACGACGTCTGACAGGCTTTTCCGCTCCGGGTCGTTCACGCGCCCAGCAAAAACCTATCGGGAAAAAGACTGCGGGAACGATTTTTTCGACAGTATCCATACAATATTTAAAAAATAGGAATCGTTATTTTTACCGGTTCCGAGGAAAGGCCGTGTCCGGAAGCCGGATCAGCCCGCCCGTAAAACGCCGGAACCGCAAAACCGCATCGTCAGGACAATATTCCGCGAAGTTTCGCAGTTATATAAATAAAATAAAAACCAACGGCAACTGGGTTCCCGTCGCAGACTCCGCCGAAAAGCGTGCGCGGAGCGCGAAGAGGAACCGCTAAAAAACAGGAAACAGACACAATGAACCAATTCTACCTTTTTTATAACTGACAAATTCATTCACTAAAATTTATTGTTTCTATGAAAAAGGGTTTTGTATGGGCAGGGGTGCTGGCAGTCTCGATGGTTGCAAGCGGAGTAACTGCTTACACCGTAACGAAAGCAGCCGACAAGGACAGCTATACGCCCGCTGAATCGTTCGCATCGAACGTCGGCACGCACTTCACCGCCTATGAGGAAGGCGGATATCCAGACCTCACCTATGCGGCCGAAAATGCCGTCAAGGGAGTCGTTAACATTGTCAACACGCAGGAAATCTCGTCCCGCGCAGGTTATCGCGGCGGATACGGCGACGACGGCGGCTTCGAACAGTTCTTCGACCTGTTCGGCATTCCGAGAGGCCAGTACCGGCAACAGCCGGAGCAACAGCCGCGGCCGCAGGAGCGCAAAAGCGGCGGATCGGGCGTCATCATCAGTCCGGACGGCTATATCGTAACGAACCACCACGTGGTGGACAACGCGTCGAAACTGAAAGTGACGCTGAACGATAAACGAACGTTCGACGCCAAAGTCATCGGCACCGACCCGACGACCGAAGTGGCGCTGATCAAAATCGACGCGAACGACCTGCCGACCATTCCGATCGGAAATTCGGACGCTCTGCGTCTCGGCGAGTGGGTGCTGGCCATCGGCAGCCCGTACGGACTGCAGAATACGATCACGGCCGGGATCGTCAGCGCCAAGGGGCGTAGCCTGCAGGCGTTGCCGACGCAGTACAGCCTCGAATCGTTCATCCAGACCGACGCGGCCGTCAATCCGGGCAACAGCGGAGGCGCGCTGGTGAATACCAAAGGCGAGTTGGTCGGCATCAACACGCTGATCCAGTCGCAGACCGGAAGTTACATCGGCTATTCGTTCGCCGTGCCGACCTCGATCGTTAAAAAAGTGGTGGTCGACCTGAAAGAGTACGGCGTCGTACAGCGGGCCATGCTGGGCATCGGCTACAACGCGATCGACGAAGCGTTCCTCGAAAGCGATAAAGGCAAATCGACCGGTATCAAGGAACAAGGCGGTATTTACGTCGGCGAAGTATACCCGGGCAGCGCTGCCGAAGCCGCAGGAATCAAGACGGGCGACATCATCACCGAAATAAACGGGGTGAAAATCGAAGGATCGGCCCAGGTTTCTGAAGAGATCGCCAAGCACCGACCGAACGATAAGATCACGGTAAGCGTAAAAAGAGGCTCGGACGTGAAACAAATCGAAGTGGTCTTGCGTAATAAGACTGGTAACACCGACGTGATCACCAAAGACCAAGTTTCGGCCTACGATGCGCTGAACGGCGAGTTCGCCGAAGTGTCGGAAAAAGCGCTGAAATCGCTTAAGATCAAAGGAGGTGCGGTAGTGACAGGCGTTCACGAAGGAGGATTGCTCGACAAGGCGGGCATCCGCAGAGGATCGGTCATCACGCGGATCAACAACTCGACCATCAGTTCGGTAAACGACCTGAACCGCATTACGTCGGCAATCGAATCGATCGAATGGATCAACCCGGACGGCACGCGCGACCGGTTGCTGATCATGCCGAAATAGGCGGAGAAACTTTCCCCGTTGTTACTTGAGAAACGTTGCAGGCTCTTTCACGGAGCGCTGCAACGTTTCATAAAAGTTTAGTTAGGTATCAACAAGAGAACTATACGATGAGACAATTAAAAATTACCAAATCCATTACCAATCGCGAAAGCGCATCGCTGGATAAATACCTGCAGGAGATTGGCAAAGAGGATTTGATTACCGTAGAGGAAGAGGTAGATCTGGCGCAGCGGATCAAAAAGGGCGACAAGGAAGCCCTCGAAAAACTGACTCGCGCCAACCTTCGGTTCGTGGTTTCCGTTGCGAAACAGTACCAGAACCAGGGCCTGTCGCTGCCTGACCTGATCAACGAGGGGAATTTGGGACTGATCAAGGCCGCCGAGAAGTTCGACGAAACGCGCGGCTTCAAATTTATTTCTTATGCCGTATGGTGGATCCGCCAGTCGATCCTGCAGGCGCTGGCCGAACAGAGCCGCATCGTCCGCCTGCCGCTGAACCAGGTGGGATCGCTCAATAAGATCAACAAGGCGTTCGCCCGGTTCGAGCAAGAGCACGAACGGACTCCGTCGCCCGAAGAGCTGGCCAACGAGCTGGACTTGCCTAAAGAAAAGGTGACCGACACACTCAGGGTTTCGGGACGCCACGTATCGGTGGACGCTCCGTTCTCGGACGGCGAGGACAACAGCCTGCTCGACGTGCTGGTCAACAACGATTCGCCGATCGCCGACCGCGGCCTGATCAACGAATCGCTCGGCACGGAAGTCGAACGCGCCCTGTCGACGCTGACCGACCGCGAACGCGACATCATCAAATATTTCTTCGGGATCGGCTGCTCGGAAATGACGCTCGAAGAGATCGGCGAGAAATTCGGACTGACCCGCGAACGCGTCCGTCAGATCAAAGAAAAAGCAATCCGCCGACTGCGCCACAGCACCCGGAGCAAATTGCTGAAATCCTATCTCGGATAATTCGACGCAATCTACCGCAATCAAAAAACGCCGGCTAAAAATAGCCGGCGTTTTTTATTTCCTCTGGTATCTCGCATCGGACACGTAAAAAAGCCATCCCGGAAAAGGATGGCTTTTATATTCGACGCCGAAAACGGCAGACTACAACGCGTTGACGTGAAGCTGAACGCTGCTTTTCAGGTTGGCGGCTTTATTCTTGTGGATCACATTCGTTTTGGCGAGTTTGTCCAGCATGGCGGTCACCTTCGGAAGCAACGCTACGGCGGCATCCTTCTCAGTCGTATTGCGCAACGCCTTTACGGCATTACGGGCCGTTTTGTGATAATATTTATTCCGGGCGTTTTTCACCTCGGTCTGGCGTATTCTTTTCTTCGATGACTTGTGATTTGCCATTTTCGTAAATTTATTTATTTCATCTTTATTTCGTAGCCCATAGGAGAATCGAACTCCTCTTTCAAGAATGAAAATCTTGCGTCCTAACCGATAGACGAATGGGCCATCGCGCAACCAGATTGACTGATTCAGCGGTGCAAAGGTAGCCAAAAACTGAATATTTGCAAATTTTTCGACGAAAATTTCATCTTTTATTTCCGATTCTTTGGATTCCGGCGAAACCGCCGGCCCGAAAAACCGGCCCCGAACCTCCGCCGGAGCAGGCTACAACTCCCCGGCCCCTTTCTCTTTTCCGGCCGACGCCCGCTGGCGCTTGTCGTACAAAAAATAATCGAGCCCCAGAGCCAGCAGCAGGAAAAAGTTATAGACCGTGCCGGCGACCAACGCAGCGATCAGCAGATAGAGCGTACAGAGCCACGAAACGGCCAGAAACCGTTTCTCGATCCCGCCCGACACGAAATGCAGCAGATAGCACATTCTGCGACGGAAAGTCAGCCCGAGGTAAAATGCGATGAAACACGCCGACACGACGAGTCCCGCCTTCGGATAATCGCGGCTGAGCAACGCCCCGATTACGACGCCAGAAACGACCGCCTGAATCGCTGTTTTCGGAGAAATCTTCATTATTTTCATCAACGGCAAAGGTACTATAAAAATATATTTATAGCTTTGCGGTGTTTTAAAATATTTTTTCATGCCTAACTTATCCGATAAGGGGGTATACCTGCCCCCCTCGCCGATCCGTAAATTGGTACCGTATGCCGAAAAAGCAAAAAGCCGCGGAATCAAAGTCTACCACCTGAACATCGGGCAGCCCGACATCTGCACGCCGCAGGTCGCCGTGGACGCCGTCAAGAATATTTCCGATCACGTCTTCGAATACGGCCATTCGGCGGGTAACGAAAGTTACCGCCGCAAACTGGTCAAATACTACGAAAGCGTCGGCATCGACGTGACGGCCGACGACCTGATGATCACCGTCGGGGGGTCGGAAGCGATTTTCATGGCCATGACCATCTGCCTGAACCCGGGCGACGAGGTACTGGTACCCGAACCGTTCTACGCCAATTACAACGGCTTCGCGATGGAAGCGGGCGTGAATATCAAGCCGATCTCGTCGACCATCGCCAACGACTTCGCACTGCCTCCGATGGAAGATTTCGAACGGCTGATTACGCCGCGCACCAAAGCGATTCTGATCTGCAACCCGAACAACCCGACCGGATACGTCTATTCCGAAGAGGAGTACGCGCAACTGCGCGATATCGTGCTGAGGCACGACCTGTACCTGATGGCGGACGAAGTATACCGCGAATTCTGCTACGACGGGACGCAATGCATCTCGGTAATGAACCTCAAGGGAATCGAACAGAACGTGGTAATGATCGACTCGGTGTCGAAACGTTACAGCATGTGCGGCGTACGGCTCGGAACGCTCGTATCGCGCAACAAGGCGATCATCGCCGCCGCGCTGCGGATGGGACAAGCGCGGCTGTGCCCGCCCTATCTGGCCCAGGTGGCGGCCGAAGCGGCGCTGGACACTCCGGCGAGTTATTTCCGGGAAGTGCACGACGAATACGCCGCGCGCCGCAACTGCATCGTCGAGGCACTGAACAAAATCGAAGGGGTCTACTGCCCGATGCCGAAAGGATCGTTCTACTCGATCGTGAAGCTTCCGATCGACAGCAGCGAGCGTTTCGCCCAATGGCTACTCGAAGAGTTCGAATACAAAGGACAAACCGTCATGCTGGCCCCGGCGACCGGATTCTACGCCTCGTGTTACCTCGGACACGACGAGGTGCGCATCGCCTACGTCATCAAACGCGAAGACCTGCTGGCCGCCGCCGAATGCTTGCGCGAAGCGCTAAAAGTATATCCGGGCCGCAAAACGACCCGCTAACCCGGTTATCGGAAAATCTGCGGAAAACGCCTGCGGTCACCGATCGCCGGCGTTTTTCAACGCGCCGAGTATTCCGGTCAGAAACTGCCAGAACCGTCCGACGGAAGCGATCTCCAGCTTCTCGTCCGGCGAATGTACGCCGCGAAGGGTCGGACCGATGGATATCATCTCCAGATCGGGATATTTTTGCAAGAACAGACCGCACTCCAGTCCGGCATGGATCGACCGCACCTGCGGTTGCGCGCCGAACAGCTTGTCGTAAACACTGCGGGCCACCTCCAGCAGCCTGGAATCCGGATCGGGATTCCAGCCCGGATAGCCGTCCGAACGACTTACGTCGGCGCCGGCCAGCCGCAGCACCGATTCGACCGATGCCGACGCGGCATCCCGCGCGCTCTGTATCGCAGAACGCTGCGAAGTCGTGATTTCGACCAACAGTTCGCCGACGAATTTAACGGAAGCCAGGTTCGTCGACGTTTCGACCATGCCCGGCATCACCGGACTCATCGCCAGCACGCCGTTCGGCACGCCGCACACGGCGTCCAGCAGACTACGCTGCGCTTCGACATCCATTACCGTATCCGGCGCGGGCATATCGGTCAGCGCCAGATCCATTCCGGTTTCGATCGTCCCGTATTCGCGTTTCAGGTCGTCCCGAAACTCCTCAAAAAAACGCCTGACCCGTTTCACCTCGCGGGACGGAACGCCGAAAACGGCAAACGCCTCGCGCGGGATCGCATTACGCAGGTTCCCGCCGTCGAAATAGGCGAGCCGCAGGTCGATATCGCTCGCGTCGATCCTCCACAAAAAACGGTTCAACACTTTGTTCGAATTGGCCCTGCCCTTTTCGATATCGTCGCCGGAATGACCGCCGAGCAGACCGGAAACGTCGATCCGGAAAAATTCGTAATTCTTGACCGGTTCTTCCTGCCGGTAATTCAGCGTAGCCACCGTATCGATCCCGCCGGCGCAGCCGATAAAAATCTGCCCTTCATCCTCCGAATCGAGGTTGATCAGATACTTGCCGGAAAGCATATCCTCGCCCAGCCCGAAGGCCCCGGTCAGTCCGGTCTCCTCGTCTACCGTGAACAGGCATTCCAGCGGTCCGTGCGGAACGTCCGCCGAAGCCAGCACCGCCAGCTCGGCCGCCATGCCGATGCCGCAGTCGGCGCCGAGCGTCGTGCCGGTCGCCGTAACCCAACCGTCCGCGATGCGCGTCTGGATCGGATCTTTCTCGAAATCGAAATTCACGCTACTGTTTTTCTCGCACACCATATCCACGTGGCTCTGCAAGACGACGGTCGAACGGTCTTCCATCCCTTCGGTCGCCGGTTTGCGGATCACGAGGTTGCCCACGCCGTCGCGCCGGTACTCCAACCCGTGACTTTTGGCGAAATCGACCAGGTAAGCCATGATCTTCTCCTCTTTCTTGGACGGACGGGGAATCCGGGTTATCTGGTCGAAATAGTCCCACACGATCCGAGGGGTCAATTGTGCAATTTCTGACATTTCCTTAAAAATTTAATCTTCCTTGTAAATGTAATCATAATTTCGTTAGTTTGTACAAAACTTCGGCCAATGATGAATTTCAGAATCGGGCACGGATACGACGTGCACGCATTAGCGCAGGGGCTCCCGTTGTGGCTGGGAGGCATACGTATCGAACACGCCCTCGGCTGCGTCGCCCACTCGGACGGAGACGTACTGATCCATGCGCTGTGCGACGCGTTGCTCGGAGCCGCCGCGATCGGCGACATCGGATTGCATTTTCCGGATACTTCCGAAGCGTACAAAGGCATCGACAGCAAGATCCTGCTGCGCCGTACCGTGGAACTGATCGGACGGCAGGGCTACGCAATCGGGAATGTCGACTGCACGCTCTGTCTGCAACGTCCCAAAATCAAACCGCACATTCCAGCCATGCGCGAAACGCTGGCCTCCGCGATGGGAATCGCTCCGGAAGCCGTATCGGTCAAGGCGACCACCACCGAACGCCTCGGTTTCGTCGGACGCGAAGAGGGGATCGAAGCTCACGCGGTAGCGCTGATCTTCAAACCATAGCCTCCGCTCGCGCCGAAAAGACGAAAAGCCCCGCATCGAACCGATGCGGGGCTTTTCGTCGGAAGCAATCCGTTATTTTTTTGATTTTGCGATGATCTCGCGGCACTGTTCGAGCGTCAGGTCGGCAGGCACGTACCCTTTCGGGATGCGGTAATTTTTCCCCTGCCAAGCGATATAAGGGCCATAACGGCCGTTCAGTACCTGCAATCCGTCGTCCTCGGGATAAGTGCGGATCGGCTCCTTCGCCTTGGCGTCCTTCTCGCGCTTGTCCCGGATCAGCGATACGGCACGATCCAATTCGATCGTATAAGGATCGTCTGTCTTGCCCAACGAGACGAACTTGCCGTCGTGCCGCACATAAGGCCCGAACCGGCCGATGCCGATCACCACCTCTTTCTCCTCGAACTCGCCGACGGTACGCGGCAGCGTAAACAGGTCGAGCGCCTCTTCGAGCGTGATCGAAGCGATCAACTGCCCTTTTCTCAGGCTCGCGAAACGCGGTTTCTCCGCATCGTCGGCATCGCCGATCTGGGCGACCGGGCCGAAACGTCCGATTTTGACGTAAACCGGCTTGCCGCTCTTCGGATCGGTTCCGAGCAGATGGGGCTGACTGCTTCTGACCGGTTGGCTTTCGAGCGCCCGATCCACCGTCGAATGGAACTTTTCGTAGAACTTACGGATCATATCGACCCAACTTTTATCCCCTTCGGCAATTTCGTCGAACTCCTTTTCGACCATCGCCGTAAAATTATAGTCCATCACATCGGTAAACTGCTGGTCGAGATAATCGGTCACCAACATGCCGATATCGGTCGGAGAAAGCTTGTTTTTCTCTTTCCCTACATGCTCGCTGAGCTCTTTGCGGACAATCTCCCCTTTTTCGAGTTTCAACTGGACATACCCCCGTTTGCCGCCCTCGCGGTTCTCTTTAACCACATAGCCGCGCGTGATGATCGTCGAAATCGTCGGCGCATAGGTGGACGGGCGACCGATCCCCAGCTCTTCAAGCCTTTTGACCAGCGACGCCTCGCTGTAACGCGGCGGACTCTGCGTGAAACGCTGCAACGCCGTAACGCTTTTCGCCTCCGGCCGATCCCCCTGTTTCAACGGGGGCAGCAGCGCCTCTTCGCCCTCCTGCGCCTCGTCTTCGGTCGATTCGGAATACAATTTCAGGAAACCGTCGAACAGCACGGTCTCGCCCGTAGCGACGAAACGCTCCTCCGCATTGCTGATCTCGATATCGACCACCGTCCGTTCGGTCTGGGCCGCCGCCATCTGCGAGGCGATCGTCCGTTTCCAGATCAAATCGTACAGCCTTTTTTCGGCCGGAGCGGCGTCGATCACGGTCTTATCCATGTAAGACGGGCGGATCGCTTCGTGCGCTTCCTGTGCTCCTTTCGTTTTGGTTTTATAGTTGCGGACTTCCGAATATTTTTCACCGAAAAGCTTGACGATCTCCGCTTTCGCCGCAGCGATCGCCTGTCCGGACAAGTTCACCGAATCGGTACGCATATAAGTGATATACCCCGCCTCGTACAACCGCTGCGCTACCGACATCGTCTGGCTCACCGACATACCGAGTTTGCGCCCGGCTTCCTGCTGCAACGTGGACGTGGTGAACGGCGCGGCCGGAGATTTTTTCGACGGCTTGCGCTCGACGTTCCGTACGGTAAAGACGGCGGTCTTGCACTTTTCGAGCAGCGCGAGCGCCTCCTGTTCGGTCGCATAGCGTTTACTGAGTTCGGCCCGGAACGCGGATTTCTTCCCGTCCGCATCGGTAACCGTAAAATCGGCCAGCACCCGGTAATAGGCCGCGGCCTTGAAATCCATGATCTCGCGCTCGCGCTCGACGATCAGCCGTACGGCCACGCTCTGAACGCGTCCGGCCGACAACGACGGCTTGATCTTTTTCCACAGAACCGGCGACAGTTCGAATCCCACCAGACGATCCAGAATCCGGCGCGCCTGCTGGGCATTGACCAGATTCAGGTCGATCGTGCGCGGATTTTCGATGGCATGTAAAATGGCATTTTTCGTGATCTCATGGAAAACGATCCTCTTGGTCTTGTCGTCTTTCAGCCCGAGCACCTGGGACAGGTGCCACGCGATGGCCTCCCCCTCGCGGTCTTCATCGGACGCCAGCCAAACCGTGCCGGCCTCCTTGGCGAGTTTTTCCAACTCCGCTACCGTCTTCTTCTTATCGGGAGATATTTCGTAATGCGGTGTAAAATCATTTTGGATGTCGATTCCCAACTCTTTCTTCGATAGGTCCCGGATATGCCCGAAACTGGATTTTACCACATAGCCCTTACCCAAAAATTTTTCGATAGTCTTTGCTTTGGCCGGAGACTCCACGATCACCAGATTTTCCTGCATAAATATTTTCGTTTTTCGGCGGTCCGGTTGCCCGATACCGCGACTTTCATTATTGTATTATAAAGAGAAAACCTAAAGTTCTACTCCTTTAGGTTTCGTTGATTTGTTTCCGAATCATTTTACCAACGTATAAGCGACGATCACCCGCAACGGCGGATCGCTCGCCCCGGTCTTCAGCTTCACCTGTTTGAATTCGGCGAGTAGGTCTCCGCCGGGGCCCAGCGTCATCGTCCGAGGAGCGCTGTCGGGCTTGGCGATCAGTTTTTGCAGAAAGATCGTGATGTCGGTAGCGTAATTGCCGTTCGTCCGATCCAGATAACCTCCGTATATCAGGCTCGTGCCGGAACTCGTTTCGTAAGTATAGTCGTAGTCCGGAATCCCGGTAAACTTCCTATAATCCGAATAGGAACCGATCCGCGAAGGCGCCTGATTGAAATTCTCTGCGGTAGGATCGGCCAGCGACCAGACCAGCGACGCTTTGTTGATAACCATCGAATTGTACGGAGCGACGACCTTCCCGAGCAACTGATCGACGAAATCGTCGGTAAACCGCACGAACGTAGCCACCCCGCCCAGCGTCTGCACATAACCGTACGGCAGCGGCGTCGAAGTCGTCAGCGTATCGTTGATCCCCTGAATCGGAGTTCCCGTGTAATCATGACTGATCATGCTGACATGGGCCTGATTGAACAGCGTATTGTCGAACGAATAATAAGTAATGACCGTATCTTTGGGAGTCGTCGCCGTCGCATCGGTAAAGTTGCGAGTATAGAGCCCCATCTCCATCGACGCCAGGGCGAGCCGGTAAACGCACGCATCGGGGTCGGACGAAGGATCCGGAGCAAAACAGAATCCCTTATACGCATCGTGGAACAGGGAATCGCTGGTATAAGTCCCCCCCGTGGTATCCATCAGCCGGTGGGCGAACTCGATAGCGGCTTCGCTGTCCAGCTTCAGCATCACTTCTTCGGACGGGACGCCGGTTATCTCGAAACTGAACAACACCTTGTCGCTCACGATGGAAGACGGGTCGAAATCGGCATAATAAGTCGTATCGCTGTCCAAGTACCCGGTCAGTTCGTAGATATTGAATTTCTGGGTTTTGCTCGAGTCGCCGTAAAACGAACCGTTGAACGTCAGCCACAACATCAACGAGTCGAACACCGGCGCGATACCGAACATTTCGCTGCCCGTCGTAAAATAATTCATGTTGTACTGGGCGCAAAAAGAGGCTTTCGTCCGGCCGAAAACCGGATCCCAACCCGATCCCATATAACCGTAGACCATTCCGCTCGTCGGGAACGAATCCGACTCGGTCAGGTAAGTGTCGATACCGCGCAAAGTGTCCAGACAGACCTTCATCTGCTCGTCGTCGGGAATGAAATCGTCCCCGAACTGATTATCCACTTTCGTACAAGAAAACAAGATGGCTGCCGTGAGCAACAGTGTCGCTGCGATCCCTCTTCGATTCGGCCTATTCATTTGCGAGTATTTTGTTGTAAAACGCCTGATAATGATCCAGATATTCTGCCGTCGTTTTATCCTGGAACTCCAGAAAAGGCTTTTTCTTTTCATGCAGGAAATCCACGATCGGCGCAGCAGGCTCCGGCGTCTCGAAAATTACGCCGTCCGCATAGTTGATAACGAACTTCATCAGGTTTTCGTATGTGGGATCGTCCAGATAATCGAGATATTTTTTAGGCACGCCCTCGCCCTGTATCTTGGCTTTGAACTTTTTGTCCAGCTCTCCTTCGAACGCATCGTCGTAAAGCGAAACGACGATCTTCACTTTTTTGAATATCGGATCGTCTGCGAACAGATTGCGCAGGTAAACCGGCACGATCGAAGAGAACCATCCGTGGCAGTGCACCACGTCCGGCGTCCAGCGCAGTTTTTTGACCGTCTCCAGCACCCCCCTGGCAAAAAAGATGGCCCGCTCGTCGTTGTCCGGGAACAAAACGCCGTTCTCGTCGCGGACGATCGCCTTGCGGTGAAAATAATCTTCGTTGTCGATAAAATAGATCTGCACCCTCGCCGCAGGAATCGAAGCGACCTTAATGATCAGCTGATGGTCGTTGTTATCGATGATCAGGTTCATTCCCGACAGGCGGATCACCTCGTGCAACTGGTTGCGCCGTTCGTTGATCAAACCGTAACGCGGCATGAAGGTTCGAATCTCATTTCCTCGTTCCTGCATATTTTGGGAGAGCGTTCTGCATAAAACGGACATATCGCTTTCAGGGAGATACGGAGTTATTTCCTGACAGACATAAAGAATTTTGCAGTTACTCATTGGTACGAATTTTTCATCAATAGGATTTGAGACCTGATACAAAGATACTATTTTTTTTACGATTACCGTGCTGCGCAACGGCTTTTTTGCCCGTTTACAGGATCAGCATGGCATCGCCGTAGGTCCCGAAACGGTATTCCTCCGTACGGGCCACTTCGTAAGCGTCCATCAACAGGTCGTAACCGGCAAAAGCCGCCACCATCATCAACTGCGTCGAATAGGGCAGGTGGAAATTGGTGATCATGCAGTTGGCCACGCTGAATTCGTACGGTTCGAATATAAACTTGTTGGTCCAGCCTTCGAACGGCTTCAGCCGGCCGTCGGTAGACACGGAACTCTCGATCGAACGCATCACCGTCGTACCGACCGCGCAAACCTTGCCGCCCGCATCCTTGACTTCGTTCACCCGTTCGGCAGTCTGCTGCGGAATAATCACCTGTTCCGAATCCATTTTGTGCTTGGTCAAATCCTCTACGTCCACCGTCCGGAAATTTCCGAGGCCGACGTGCAATGTCAGGAAAGCCATATGGATTCCTTTGATTTCCATTCGCTTGAGCAGGTGCTTACTGAAGTGCAAGCCGGCTGTCGGCGCAGCTACGGCTCCTTCGTTTTTGGCGAATATGGTCTGGTAACGCTCGTCGTCGATCGGCTCAACCTTCGTACGGATCCACTTGGGCAGCGGCGTCTCGCCCAGTTTGAACAGGGCGGCCTTGAATTCGTCGTAATCGCCGTCGAATAGGAAACGCAACGTCCGTCCACGGGAAGTCGTATTGTCGATCACCTCGGCCACCAGCAGGTCGTCGTCGCCGAAATAGAGTTTGTTTCCGATCCTGATCTTGCGGGCCGGATCCACCAGAACATCCCACAACCGGAGTTCCCGGTTCAGCTCGCGCAACAGGAAGATCTCGATCTCGGCGCCCGTTTTCTCTTTGTTGCCGTACAGGCGGGCCGGAAACACCTTGGTATCGTTGAAAGTGAAAATATCCCCCGGCTTGAAATAATCGACTACGTCTTTGAAAACCCGATGCTCGATTTTTCCGGTTTTGCGGTTCAGCACCATCAGCCGGGATTCGTCCCGGCACTCGGCCGGATATTTGGCCAACATATCGGCCGTGAAATTGTAATTATACTGAGATAATTTCATTATTTATTGAAATGAACTTTGGAATCTGCAAATTCAAACGGGACAATACTATTTATACGCAAAATTTTGGCTTTTGTTTCACTGCGCCGATCTTTTTCGCACGAACGGAGCCTCCGGCCTACCGGCGCACGTCCTCCGTTCCATCCGGATCGGGAAACAGCAGCCCCTGCACCTGCGGAAGCGTATAGGCGTCTTCCAGCGTGAAATCGCCGCTACGGGTACGGCAAAGCGCCGTCAAGTAGGCCCCGCTGCCCAGCTTTTCACCGAGATCGCGGGCGATCGAACGAATATAAGTTCCCTTGCTGCACCGGATACGGAGCGTCGCCCGGGGCGGTTCGAAAGACTCGAGCCGCATCCCGTACACGGTAACCGGCGCGCGGCGCATCTCCACTTCCGTCCCCTGCCGGGCGTATTCGTAGGCCCGTTTGCCATCGATCGACTTGGCCGAATAGACCGGAGGCAACTGCATCTGTTCGCCCTCCATCGTGCGCAGGGCTTCTTCGAGCATCTGCCGCGTAATATGTTCGTAGGGGAAAGTCCGGTCGACCGGGTGTTCCATATCGAAACTGGGCGTAGTCGCCCCCAACGCCAGCGTCGTCAGGTACTCTTTCGGCTGCGCCTGCAACGCTTCGGCCTGTTTGGTCGCGCGTCCCAGACACACGATCAGGATGCCGGTGGCCAGCGGATCGAGCGTGCCGGCATGTCCGACCTTGATCTTGCGATGTCCCAGCCGGCGCATCATTACCTTGATTTTTCGGACGACGTCCGAAGAGGTCCACCCAAGGGGTTTGTCGATAGGAAGCACATACCCTTCGGCAAAGGGCAGATCGGCAGAAAGCGGTTGTTTCAAAACGAAATTTTTTTAAGACTGTTCAATTCGGATTCAGACCAGCGAATAGACGATGGACGCCGCGCCGACCAACAGGCAGTACACGGCAAAATAGATCAGCTTGCCCCGCTTCACGATCCCGATCATCCAGCGGCAGGCAATGAATCCCGACACGAAGGCCGTAACGAAACCGGCCAGCAGCGCAACGGCCGAAATTCCGCTCTCGGAAGGGTGGAACCCGCCCTTCATCGCATCGAGGAATGCCTCGCCGAGAATCGGGATCAGCACCATCAGGAACGAAAACCGGGCTACTTCTTCCTTGCGGTCGCCGAGCATCAGTCCGGTCGAAATAGTCGATCCGGAACGCGAAAGACCGGGCAGGATCGCCGCGAAAGCCTGCGCGAGCCCGATTACGAAAGCATCCTTGAACGAAATTTCCGCTTTCTGCCGGGGACGGGCGTAATAGGCGAAAGACAACAGCGCAGCCGTAATCAGCAACGAAATCCCCACGACCAACAATCCGGATGCGAAAAGTTCCTCCACATAATCCTTAAAGAAAAATCCGACGATCGCCACCGGTACCATCGAAAGCATTATTTTGCAAATATAGATCGTTTCGTCGTTCCACTGGAAACGAAAAAATCCGGCGATCAACCGGGCCAGTTCGTTGCGGAAAACCACAATCGTGCTGCATACCGTAGCGGCGTGCACCGCGACGGCGAAAGTCAGGTTCTCTTCGCCCTGAAGACCGAACAACGTATTGAAAATCTGTAAATGGCCGGAACTGCTCACCGGCAAAAACTCCGTAAGTCCCTGTACCAGCCCCAAGACGACCGCTTCCCACACCTCCATCGGTTACTCCTCCTTTTTCGGTTTCTTCATAATAGCGTAAATCTCGAAGGCGAAACCGCCCAGCACCAACAGCGGAGCGAGCGTAATGCGCCGGAAACTGAACATATCCTCGTTGAACACGTTCGGATCGTCGCTGCCGCCGCCGCTCATCAGGATAAATCCGAGGACGATCACGGCAAAGCCGATCAGCATCAACTTATAATTGGTAAAAGTCAACGGCATCCGGTTCGATTTTCCGGCGTCCGTCGTGTTTTTCTCATTTTTTTTCATCCGTTCTCCGTGTTTATGACGGCAGGCCCGCCGCCTGTTATGCTCTAAAATATAACGCAACCGGCCGGCAATCATTGTAAAACCGGGCCGGATTCCGAAAAAATCAATACAAATACAACTTATCGGTCCGCATCCGCAGGAATTTACGAACGGCGAAAGCGGTGAACACCAGCGAAATGAGGATACCCCCCACCATCATCGCCCCGAAAATGAACAGCAGTTGCAACTGATCCGAAACGAACTTCACCTCCGGCAGCCCTTCGTGCAGCCCGGCGATCATCACGGCCAGCATCGCCCACGAGATCAGCCCGGCATAGATTCCCTGCAAGATACTGCCGCCCAGGAACGGCTTCGTAATAAACCAGCGCGTGGCCCCGACCAGCTTCATCGTATGGATCAGGTAACGTTTCGAGAAAATCGTAACGCGGATCGTATTGTTCAGCAGGATCAGCGAAATAATCAGCAGCGCGCCGCCGAACAGCAACAGCACCAGGTTGAATTTATTGATGTTGGACGTAACCTGCTCGATCACGTTCCGCTGGTAGACCACCTCGTCGACCCCGTCCCACGACATGACCTGCTTCTCGAGGGCCGACAGCGCCCCTGTTTCGGCCGAACGTCCGTCCAGTTTCACCTCGTAGGAATCCGGCAGCGGATTCGTCTGCAGAAATTCGACGAAATCGCTTCCCAGATAGGCCTGGAAATCGGCCGCCGCCTGGTCTTTCGGAATGAATTTCACTTCCCGGATCGCGGGGTTCGTCTCCAACTGCCGCTTTACCGCAGCGGAAGTCTCCTCCGGAATGCCGTCTTTCAGCATCACGAACACCGACACGTTCTCTTTCAGCCGGTTCGAAGCGTTCAGCGCGCCGAGGATCAGGTATCCCACCGCGCCGAGCAGAAAGAGCACCAGCGCGATGCTGACCGTCGAAATAATGTAGGCATTCCGAACCTTGCGTTTGATTTTCCTGTTATTGTTTACAGCCATAACCTAATCAGCTATTTTCCGTTTGTTTGCGTTTGCGTACCGCCGCGACGGAGACGGCTGCGACCAGCCCGGCCAAAAGCAACAGCGAACAGGCGCGCGTAACGGCCGTCAGCGCCGCATAGTGCGGAGCGCGGAAACGGAACTCGACCGTATGGTTTCCCGCCGGCAACGCCATCGCCCGCAGCACGTAATCGGCACGAAAATAGGGCGCCTCTTCGCCGTCGACATAGGCCGTCCATCCGTGCGGATAATAAATTTCGGAGAATACGGCGACCCCTTCCGCCGGGGCCGTATATTCGTAACGTTGCAGATTGACCCTGTATTCGGTCATCCGGATCGACGCAGTCGAGTCGGCCGCCGGCACGACTCCCTGCAACGCATCGGCGAAGCGCTCGTCGACTACGGCCACCCGTTTGGTATCGGTCGTCGTCAGCGCATCGATCTCCAGATCGGGGGTTTCGACGAAAGCTACCGAATCGACGAACCAGGCGGCGCCGTTGGCTTCCGGATTATGCTGCACGGATAACCGGCCCGTCTGTTGATCCGGCACGATGACGTAGCGCGTATTGAGCATATTGTACACGTTCATATTCATCTTCGACAGATGGCGGTCGATCAGATCCTGGTAGCGGTGCAGCTTGGCTCCGTGGTAGCCGCCGACCGAACGGTGGAAATAGGAAGTCGAAGCGTCGTTGAACGTGCTGACCGAAAGATTCAGCACCCGGTATCCGGGCTCGCCGGTCGAGTCGGCCAGGATCTGCCGGTCGGCCTCCGTCGGACGGATTTCGGCCCGGTTCGGCAAAACGAATGTGTCGCCGTTCAGATAGCGCAGGTTGACGGGCACCATATCGGCCGTCACCAACACGCCGAGCAGCAGCACGAAAGCCGTCTTCTTGATCTTTTCCGCCGCGAACGCCCAGACTACGCCGGCCGCCAACAGCACGAACAGCAACGAACGGAACGCATCGGCCCGCATCATCGAGGCGCGCTCGGAACGCATCGCCGAAGCCACCTCCTGCGGAAGCTGATCTTCGCCCTGACCGGAAAACGACATCAGCGCGCCGCCGAACACGAGGAACAGCAACGCGATTCCTCCGACCGTCAGCACCGCCGATCGAAGTCCTTTCATCAACCGCTGCCGGTCGAGTTCGCCGCACCAGAGCCGCTGCAACACGACGGCCATCAGAAACGGCACGCTCCATTCGGCGATCACCAAGATCATCGACACGGTGCGGAACTTATTGTACATCGGGAAATAGTTGAAAAACAACTCGGTGAATCCCATAAAATTACTTCCCCAGGACAACAGCACCGCGAGCAGAGTCACGACGAACACCCACCATTTCGAACGCCCGCGCAGCACGAACATGCCGAGCACGGCCAGCAACAACGCCACGGCCCCCAGGTAAACGGGGCCGCTGGTCATCGGCTGGGGCCCCCAGTACGCGGGAACCTGCGAAACGTCGGCGCGGTAATTCCTCAGCACCCCGGCGACCTCCCCGTCCTGCGAAAACCCGCCTTGCGAAGTTCCCCCGTACAGGTTCGGAATCAGCATGTTGAAAGTCTCCGCCTTACCGTAACTCCACGCCGTAGCGTACTGCAGGCCGAGTCCGTCCTGCTTCTTCCCGTCAGCGGAAGTCAGTTCGCTACCGCCGCGCATCGTCTCGGACGAATGGCTGTCGATATAATAAAGCATTCCCGCATTACTCCCTACGGCCAGCACGGCCGCCAGCGCCAGCAGTCCGGTCGCTTTGGCAAAATGCGGCAATATCCTTTCCCGGATCGAAAGCACCAACTCGTTGACCCAGAAAGCAATCAAAATAAATAAGAAATAATAGGTAATCTGCGGGTGATTGACCCCGATTTCGATCGTGGCGAAAACACCGGTCAGCGCGGCGCCAATCCACATATTCCGCCGGAACGCGTAATACACGCCGCCGAACAGCATCGGAGCGAAGGCCAGCGCGAGCATCTTTGTAATGTGTCCGGCCCCTATAATGATGAAGAAATAGGTCGAAAAACCGTAAGCGAGAGCCGGAACGATTCCGATCCACGGATTGAACCGCATACACAACAGCATGAAGAAAAACATCGCCATCGCAATGAAAATCAGCGAAGCGGGCTGTCCGAGGAAATAAAATACGCGGGCCAGCGTCTTGATGATCGTGCCTTCGTACTGTACGTTGATCAGGTAGGCCGGCATCCCGCTGAACATATTGCCTTCCCATTGCGGATCTTCGCCATACTTCGCACGGTGCTGCATAATGTCTTCGACACTGCCCTTATATTGCAGAATATCGTGCTGAGCCAGCACTTTCCCGTCGAACTGCGGGGCGAAATAGAACAGGTTGATCACGACGAAAACGACCAGCGCCACCAATATCGGCATCCATCGTTTGAGGGCTTGTTTAGACTCCATGCGGATAAGCTAATAAATGTCAGTCTGCAAAGTAACGAAAAAATGTTGAGAATTCCCCACCCGCGCTCTAATTCCCGGCCGGGAATCCGTCGATCCGCTCCGGCAGCCGGTCGAAACCGTAATAGACGGTTTCGATCTTCTCCGGGAAAACTTTTACGACCCGGAATCCGGAACGGTCGTTGCCCAGCGGCCGACCGGCGGCCCCGGCGGTATGGAATCGCACGCCCCCAAACGAACCCGAAGCGCAGAAATGCAGGTGCCCGGACAGGTAACAGTCCACGCCGTACCGCGCGAACAGGTCGAGGTACTTTCCGCGGCGAACGGACGGGATATTTTCGTAACGGTCCTTCTCATCGGCCGATTCGAGAAAAAACGGATGATGTCCCAGCACGATCGTACGGCCATATCTCCGGGAGCGTTTCAGTTTCGCCGCGAGCCATCTCCACTGCTTCCGCTCGCGGTCGGGACAATCGGCCCAGACGACCGGCGTATTCAACCCGATCAGGTAAGCGCCGCGGTGTGCGAATGCGAAACGGTCGTAACCGTACTTTTTAATATAAGCCTCGACCAGCCGATCTCTTGCCTCGTTGCCCACGTCGTGGTTGCCCGGCGTAAAATAGACCGGGATCGCCGGATCGATCCGGGCGATCAACCGGTCGAATTCGGCCACTTGTCCGGCGTCGTTCAGGTCGTGCACCATATCGCCCGTCACGACCACGAACGCGGGCCGCAGCCGGTTGATCGCATCGGTAAAAAGCTCCATCAACTCCGTCTCGCGGGCGTAGGAGCGGTTGTCGTCGATAAATCCCAACTGCGGATCGCTCAGTTGGATAAAAAAGAACGGATCGCTGCGCTTTTGCGCGGCGACGGAGGAGGCGACGCTTCCCAGAATCATAATCCAAACCAGCAGTTTTCCCATTTTTACAGTTCCCCGTTCGCCGCCGTGATTATTTCAACAACGCTTCGACAAAGACGGGAAAGTGGTCGGACGGATGATTGCGCCCGTCCGAATCGGTCAGGATGCCGAATTTCAGCACCGTCACGCGGTCGTTGACGAACAGGAAGTCGATCTTGCCTTTTTTCATCAACCGCTCCGGAACCTTCACCCCGAAATCGGTGTAACTCCAACCCGGCGTATAGGGCGGCGTCTGCGACACGGCTTCCGCATCGGAAAAAGCGCTCAGCATCACCTCGACCGGATCGCTCCCGGCCCCCGAGTTGAAATCGCCGGAACAAAAGACCGGATACTTCTCCCCGACCGTCTCGCGGATCCGGGCGACCAGCAGTTCGGCCGACTTATGCCGCGCCACGGGACCGATATGGTCGAAATGCGTGTTGAAAAAGTAAAACACCCGACGCGTGGCGCGGTCCTTCATCTTGGCCCACGTACAGATCCGGTTCAAAGCGGCGTCCCAGCCTTTCGACACCTTTTCGGGCGTTTCGGAGAGCCAGAATGTTCCGCTGTCGAGTACCTGAATCCGGTCGACGCGGTAGAAAATCGCTGAGAACTCGCCTCCCGCCTCCCCGTCGCGGCCGACGCCGACCGACGCGAAACCGGGCATTTGTTGCAGGTCTTCCATCTGCTCGGGACGGGCCTCCTGCACGCCGACAACATCGTACTCATGAAATAAAATCAGCGCTTTAACCCGTTCCTTACGGTTCGGCCACGCATTTTCGCCGTCGCCGGGGTTGTTGCAACGGATGTTGTAGGAACCTATGTTCAGCGGACGGTTGCGGGCAACGAGACTATCGGCGCCGAACAACAGGATCAGCGCCGACAGATACAAGATCAATCTGTTCATGCCGCTACTTCTGAATGTCGTAAAAGCAGCGTTTCGGAGAGTAGACCTTGCCCTCTTTGACCAGTTTTTTGATCGCTTTGTCGGCTTCGGCTTTTTCGACGCCGGCAGCAGCCGCGATGTCGCCGGGACGCATCGCACCCTTTTCCTGAAGGGCTTTGAGAATTTTTTCTTCCATGACTCGATTCCGATTTGGTTGGTGACGTAAAAATAAGCATTTCGCCCGGTTCTTGCAAATCGGAAATTTTTATCGGGCGATCGGAAAATACGATACCGGAACAACGACGGAGCCATCCCTCATAAACATCTGATTAAAATAACTTTAATTAAAAATCACTCAAGTCGAAAAATATTTCGTAAAAACGGGATTTTTTTATTCCGGGATTAATTCCTACCTTTGAAGGCTGTTTAACATTAAAATTTTTAGTAGAATGCCGAAAATGAAAACCAATTCCGGTGCCAAGAAGCGTTTCGACTTCACCGGATCAGGAAAGATCAAAAGAAAGCATGCTTTCAAAAGTCACATCCTGACGAAGAAAACGAAAAAACAAAAACGGAATCTCACCTACTCGGGACTGATCTCGAAGGTCGATGAAGCCAACGTAAAACTGCTGCTGGTTAAATAAACCGCCGCGCGTTTTACACCAATGTCAAACAAAGAGTGACTTAGCCCCGAAGAGTGTGGGAGAACCATGCCGCTAACCGCTCGTAAAACTTTACAATTATGCCAAGGTCAGTAAATGCAGTTGCATCCAGAGCCCGAAGAAAAAAAGTTTTGAAACTTGCCAAAGGTAACTTTGGTTCAAGGGGAAATGTATGGACGGTCGCCAAAAACACCGTAGAAAAAGGTCTCACCTATGCGTACAGAGACCGCAAGAACAAAAAACGTCAGTTCCGCAGCCTGTGGATTCAGCGTATCAACGCCGCTGTCCGCGGTCAGGGAATGACCTACTCGGAATTCATGGGTAAGATGAACGCCAAAGGAATCCGGCTCAACCGGAAAGTCCTGGCCGATCTGGCTATGAACAACGCCGCAGCATTCGAAAAAATCGTTAAAACAGTGAAATAGCGCTTTCTCCGGGCCTCCCGGACAAACCAGCTAAATAAAAAGTGTCGGAAACAATTTCGGCACTTTTTTGTTGGTTACTACTTACTACATTCAGTCATTATGCTTATTTTAGTCTAAATTACAGCATAAAACAATTCAAACAATAATAATTACAAAAAAAATTATAACTTAGTAAATCAAAATCACATTTTAGTAAATTAACAAAAAGGAGGCGTATAGCAAGCAAACAGTCAGACGGAGAAATGCGGCAGTAACTTTTTACAACGTTTCCACACCGGCAAATACTAAATATGATCTACTGGTGGGAGATATAGAGGCTCTAAGTCAAGATGAATCATCTTCAGACAAAGGAGCTCCTATGAGTTTTACTTGCGGCGCTCTTATCGGCTATGACAAAAAAGGGAAACCAATCTATTGCCAGACAACGGTTGTAACCTGTCAAGGAACGGGTACACATTGCGAACGCCGTCCATGCAATTTACACGGTTAATCGAATATAAACAACAGAGACAGATATAAAAATCTGTCTCTGTTGTTAAAGCATAAATAATATTATCTCATGATGAACTATTTTATAAAGACAATTTTACCCTGCATAATTTTATCCAGCATCTCTGCCTGTACTCAACAACCAAATACGATATCGCAAAACGATCAAAAAAATCTTTCCTGGATCGAACAAGAGGATAGTACCGCAGCGAACTATATCGACACCGTAGAATATATTTTATTGGAAGCCCATCCGGACGGTCTTTTTAGAGAAATCGATAAATTAATCGTAAAAAACGATAAAATCTTTATTTTTGATTTTATAGGCCGAAACCAAGTACTGGTTTTTGACAGAAACGGGAAATTTCTATACAAAACAGGGAACAGGGGGCGCGGGCCGAAAGAGTATATCCAACTTCGCAATTTTACCGTAGACGACAAATTTATTTACCTGATCGACAATATTAAACACGAATTGTTGCTACATGACATCCAAAACGGGAACTTCATCACAAAGAAAACTCTACCGTTTGTTGTTTATGATATGGCTGTTTTCGATAACGGAAATTACATTTTTTCATGGGCTGTAGTCGACGGCGCCATCCTTTCTCCCGGCCAACAACCTTACCGCATATATATTACCGATTCGGATATGAATATCAAAAACAGCATTTTCCCGACAAATGAAAACGACTGTAGCGTCTTATCCCGATTCTCGTATTTAACTCATTCCAAGGGATATTTCGTCTTTAATACGCTGGTTTCAGATTCCATAGCCGTTTTCGACAGAAAAGCGCCGGATTCAGTGAAAGTTTATCACATCGATTTCAAAAACAGAAAAGCCCCACTAGAGGCAAAAAACGACCCGGAAAGACTATCCGGATTTCATTATCTGAGCGAAACACCGATCATGACACCCAAATATATGATCGGACAATTCAATGAAGATAAATACGGAGGACAGCCTTTCATATACGATCTGAATCGCCAAACGGTGGTGGGCACGAACATAATCAAAGATACATCCCGCTTTTTGCAAAAACCACTGGCTTATTTCGACAATCAGATTTTTTCACTTTATGATTATTCGACTTATATTTTTCAGATGAAAAACGGATTATGTACATTACCGGATTCAGTAAAAAAACATATGGACAAAGGCGACGGAGTCCTGATAACCTATCATTTGAAATGAAAATAATTTTTGTCGTATTAACCAACATACTTCTTTTTGCCTGCGTAAATAATAATCGCACAGATGCGCCTGAATTACTCGACAAGATTCTCGACAAGCAAATTTTAATTAAAAACCATTCCTATTGCATCAATGGGAAAGATACGCTAATCTCCGACATGATGGATACATCCCATTTTAAAATCGTAATATTCGCCGAATCATCAGATTGTGAGCGCTGTTCCTGGAGGCTGGAAGAATGGTTCCTGAAAAAGAAAGAATTGTCACTACTCGATAAAAATCCGTCTTTTATATTTATCGTACAGAGCAAAAACAGAAATTTAACTGAACATTACATCCGTGAAGCTTTGCCGGATATTCCTGTAATTTACGATTCAACCTCTAATTTTATTTCAGCAAACGGATTACCTCAAGAATCCGCTTATCATACGTTACTTTTAGATAAAAACAATCGTGTACGTCTAATCGGATCGCCCATCAACAACGACAAATTGTGGGAGTTATACAAAAAAGAAATCGACAATTAATTTAACAGGCAACAAACAGGACGGTTATCTCGGACAACGGGCCATCCCTAAAAGACAGATTATAAATTAATTAAAAACGGATCCGGTCGAAATCGACCGGATCCGTAAATATATTCAGGAAACCCAACCGGTCAGATCGAAATATTCAGTATCTCGAAACGCAGCACGCCCGACGGAACGGTAACGTCGACCTCTTCGCCCTTTTTGTGTCCGAGCAGCGCCTGTGCGATCGGGGTACCGATCGACAACTTGCCCTCTTTCAGGTTGGCCTCGTTTTCGGAAACCAGGGTGTACTCCACGACCTTCCCGGTGGTTATATTTTTAAGAGTTACGCGGTTCAGAATCTGAACGGTACTGGTGTCAATACGCGATTCGTCGAGCACCCTTGCATTGGCAACGGTATCCTCCAACTTGGCAATACGCATCTCAAGCATGCCCTGAGCCTCTTTGGCCGCATCATACTCTGCATTCTCCGACAGATCGCCTTTGTCGCGGGCTTCTGCGATCGCGGCGGAAATAGCAGGACGCTCGACCGAACGGAGGTGATCCAGTTCGTCTTTCAGCTTTTGTAAACCCGCTTCGGTTAAATAAACAACGTTTGATGCCATAATAATAATGATTGAGTTTAAATGTTTTCAGGAATTCACGCCGCGGCTTTTCAACCTTTATCGTTCAGATTGAGCATCTGCCGCAGCAGGTAAAGAAAAGTTACCGCACAACACGACAGGATCAGCACGGTCAGGTAATTGCGCATCTCCCCGTCGAACAGACACAACACCACGCTTCCCCCGAGGCAAAACACCGAGAGCAGCAGGAATGCCACATAAACATAAAATCGTGTCTTCGGTTTCATCGATTCGTTTGCGTTAACAAAAAGAAAAAATCCCGACCCCTGTCGGGGGGTCAGAACCTTTTCGATAAGACAAATGTAAACAAAGATTTTCGATTTTCCAAGTTTACCGCATTTTTTGCGAAAACTCGGAAAATCCCGATTCCGTTCGGCCGCTGTCCGGCGCGGACGCCTCCGGCATTACCCGCTGAAACGGCAGACGTAATCGAAATCGCCGGTCTAAGAACCATACCGGTCGGCATTACAATCCGCAAAACGGCCGTTCTCCGCTACCGAGAAAGTTTCGGACAGGCGGTATCGGCCGCCGCGGCTTTCTTTCGCAATTGCTTTAGCCAGCGGGACAGCGACGCATGGTACTCGTCCCAATAGACGAAGTCGCCGATCCAACCGTGACGACCGGTGGGATAAACGTGCAGTTCGGCGGGAACGCCTTTCGAGCACAGCGAATCGTAGAACATCGTACTGTTGCGCGTCGGAACCACTTCGTCGTCGCTGCTCAGCGCGATGAAACACGGAGAAGTGGCGGGAGTATGTTCCGTGGCGGCAACGATGTGCCGCTCGGTCGAAAACCTCCGGATCAGATCTTCGGACGGATCTTTGCCCATCAGGTTATCGCGGCTTCCCCCGTGAGAGAATCCGTCCTGCATCGTAATCACCGGATAGATCAGTATCCCGAAATCGGGACGCGCGTAACTGAATTCGAACAGCGTCAGAGCCGAGGCCGCCAGATGCCCCCCCGCCGAAAAGCCCATGACGCCGACCTGGCACGGGTCGATTCCCCATTCGGCGGCATTTTCGCGCACGGTGCGAAACATTCGGCGCACATCGGTCAGCGGTATTTCGCTGTGTCCGTTCGGCATCCGGTAGCGCAGGACGACGGCCGTAATTCCGTTTTCGTTCAGCCAGCGGGCTACGTCGATCCCCTCGCGCTGGTAGCAAACACAACCGTAACCGCCCCCGGGCAGGACGACGACGCACTGTCCGTTCGCCTTGTCCGGCGCAGGACGGAACAGGAAATAATCCGGGACGGCAACGCCAAAACGGACGCCGTCGCGATCGGCCGTGACCGAAGAGTCGAGTCCGTTGTCGCCGTCGAACTTCCCGTCCGGATACAACGGCTGCGGCGTCTGAGCGGATGCTTCGGCGCAGCACAAAACGACCAGCGACAAAAAAGCAAGTATTCTTTTCATGGAAAAACAATTTATAAAATTTACGGAAGACGAACGCGTCCAACGCCGTCCGTTCGTTTTAGCATTAGTAAAGGTAAAAAAAATAAATTAAATTTGTAGGAACAAAACGTCCGAATCCGATGAGAAAAGCAATTTTGACACTTACGACACTGTTATTAACTTCATGGGCTATGGCACAGAACAATATCATCAAACTTCCGGCTCCGTCCAAAACCGGAGGAATGCCTTTGATGGAGGCGTTGTCGAAACGTGCGACGAACCGCACGATGGACGGCGAAAAATCGCTTTCGCAGCAACAACTCTCCGACCTGCTGTGGGCAGCTTGGGGAATCAACCGCGAAGACGGCCGCCGCACGGCGCCGTCGGCGCTGAACCGCCAGGAGATCGACCTCTACCTGATCGGTCGTAAGGGGGCTTACCGCTACGACGCCGAAGCGCACGCGTTGGTTCCGGTCGCCGAAGGCGATCTGCGCGGCAAGGTCAACAGCCAGGAGTACACCCGCACCGGGGACTGGATCCTGATCTTCGTGGCCGACTACATGCGGATGACGCAGGGCGACATGCAGGGCAACGCCGTCACCGCCGGTATCGACGCCGGACTGATCGCGCAAAACGTCTACCTGTACGGGGCTTCCGAAGGGCTGGCCGTGGTGGTTCACTCGACGGTCAACCGCGAAGAGGTCGCCAAAACGCTCGGATTGAAATCGTCGCAGCATATCGCACTGGGGCAGACCGTAGGAATCCCGGCCCGCCGATGACCGAACGGCTGCGCCAAATACTGAAACGATACTGGGGGTACGACGATTTCCGTCCGTTACAGCTCGAAACGATCGAATCGGTCTGCGCAGGTCGGGATACGTTAGTGCTGATGCCTACCGGAGGCGGGAAATCGGTCATCTACCAGGTACCGGGCCTTGCTTTGGACGGGGTGTGCATCGTCGTGACACCGCTGATCGCGCTGATGAAAGATCAGATCGACCAACTGCGCCGCCGGCGCATCCTCGCCGAGTCGATTCATTCGGGTATGCAGCCGCGCGACATCGACCGGATTCTCGACAACTGCGTCTACGGCGACGTGAAATTCCTGTACATTGCGCCGGAACGCATCGACAGCGAATTGTTCCGGACGCGTTTCGCCAAAATGCGGGTATCGCTGCTGGCCGTCGACGAAGCCCACTGCATCTCGCAGTGGGGATACGACTTCCGCCCGTCTTACCTGCGGATCGCCCGGCTGAGGGAGTTGCAGCCCGAAATACCGGTGCTGGCGCTGACCGCGTCGGCAACGCCGGAAGTGGCCGAAGACATCATGCAACAACTGAAATTCAGCGAACCGCACGTCCTGCGGACGAGTTTCGCGCGCAGCAACCTTTGTTACGTAGTGCGCAACACAGAAGACAAACACGAGCACCTGCTGCGCATTCTGAACAACGTTCCGGGAACGGGCATCGTCTACGTACGCACCCGCGAAAAGACGGAAACCATCGCCGGATTCCTGAACGAAAACGGCATAACGGCCGGATTCTACCACGGCGGCATGGGATACCTGATGCGGGCAGCGCGGCAGGACGACTGGATACGGGGACGGCTGCGGGTCATGGTCGCTACCAATGCGTTCGGTATGGGCATCGACAAGGCGGACGTCCGGATCGTCGTGCACTACGACCCGTGCGATTCGTTGGAAGCCTATTATCAGGAAGCCGGACGGGCCGGACGGGACGGTAAAAAGGCTTATGCGGTGCTGTTGCTGTCCGAGGGAGATACCCCGCTGGCGACGCGCCGGATGCAACTCGACTTTCCGCCCGTAAAAACGATCCTGAACGTATACGAAGCGCTGTTCAACTACCTCTCCGTCGCCGTAGGGGACGGCAAGGGAACCGTCCACCCGTTCAACGTCTACGAATTCGCCGCGCGATTCCGCTTTTTCGTCCCGACAGCGCTCAACGCCATCAAAATCCTACAGACGAACGGCTACCTGATCCTGACCGACGAGTCGGATAACCCGCCGCGGATCCGGTTCGTCGTGCCGCGCGACGAACTCTACCGGATCCGCGTCGACCGCAAGGAACTCGACCACCTGATCACCGTGCTGCTGCGCCGTTACACGGGACTTTTCAGCGACTTCGCCGCGATCGACGAGGACGAACTGGCGCATCTGTCGGGATACACCGTGGCCCGTCTGCACGAACTTTTTAAGAAATTGTGGCAGTTGCACATCATCCGCTACATTCCGGGCGGAAGAAGTCCGATGCTGATCCTTTCCGAAGAGCGTTTGCCGGTGGCCAACGTCCGGATCTCGCCGGAAAGCTACGCCCGGCGCAAAGCCGTGGCCGAAAAACGGCTCGACAGCATGTTCCGTTACGCCACCGAGCCGGCGGAGTGCCGCAGCGTATTGATACAGCGTTATTTCGGAGAAACGGATGCAGTCCCGTGCGGCGCGTGCGACCGTTGCCTGGAACAGAAAAAAAGGGGGACGGATACACCCGGACAACAGGCCCTGCAACGGGAAATCCTCTCCCGGCTGTCCGGCGGGCCGGCCGACGTGCGGTCGCTCGCAGCGCAGATACGCCGCGACATCCGTCATATCCTGGAGTGCGTGACCGTCCTGCTCCGGGAAAAGAAAATAATCGAAGAAAGTGACGGGAAACTTCGGATAAATCCGTAAATTTGCGGCCGATGGGAAAAATTTACGCGGAAAGCATAACCAACGAAGCGATCAACCAACTGTCGATAGGGGCATTCCCCGGGGAAATCGTCGTCGTCGATACTCCGGAAGCGGCGGAGGCTGCCTGCGAATACCTGAGCCGCTTCCCGTTGATCGGATTCGATACGGAGACCCGGCCGTCGTTCACGAAAGGACATTTCAACAAGGTGGCGCTGCTACAACTCTCGGCCGACGACAAAGCCTTCTTGTTCCGGCTGAACCTGATCGGGCTGCCCGAATCCGTACAGCGCGTACTCTCTTCCGACCGGATCGCCAAAGTCGGCGTCGCCGTATACGAAGACGTCCGGATGCTGCGTTCGTGGCACCGGTTTCCTCCAAAAAAATTCGTGGAATTGCAGAACATAGCCCCGCGGTACGGGATTACCGACAAAAGTCTACGCAAACTGGCCGCCATCACGCTGAACATCCGCATCTCGAAAGCCCAGCGTCTCAGCAACTGGGAAGCACAGCAACTGACGCCCGCACAGCAACTTTACGCGGCGACCGACGCATGGGTCGGACGCGAGATTTTCAAAAAACTTTCGCAGAGCGAACCCGAAAAACCGGAGGAACCGGTTTCGGAGAAGGGCTGACCGCCCGACTCGTTTCGACGGCGCGGCAGGCGCGCTTCGCATATCAATCGTTCAGATCGATCAGTCCTTCGGGCAGTTGCATCCGGATTTTCCGCCCGGCAACGTCGATCTCGGTAATAAACTCGTCGGCGACGGGAACGTAAACGGACTTTCCGTCCAGCGACAGCAGGAACAGCGGATTCTCCCCGTCAATAAATCCGGTCACGATCCCCTCCCCGGCCTCATCGACCATTACGCCGAATCCGACCAAGTCTTCCGGATAAAATTCATCGGCATCCGGATCCAGCGGTTCTCCGTCCGGCGCATCCTCCTCCCCCTCCAGGAAAAGTTCGCAGCCAATCAACTCGTCCGTGCGTTTCTCGGAATAGAAATCGGAAAATACGACCAGCGCGCTACGCCTTCCGCGGCGCTCGAAACGGTCGCAAAAAAGAGGAACCGCCAGTTTGTCGATCACGACAAAAAGCGGTTCCTTCGTATCAAAATCGGCAGGAAACGTATCGAACAGACTGACCATCAACTCGCCCGAAAGTCCGAAAGACTTGGCGATACGGCCGACCGCCGTTTTACGTCGCTCCTGCATCGGGCAAAAATCAGGCTTCGGCAGCCGGTTCTTCGGCAGACGCTTCGGTCTCGGCCTCGGTCGACTCGGCAGCAGCGGCAGCAGCAGCAGCGGCGATTTCCGCTTTCTTGGCGGCAACGGCTTCGGCACGGGCTTCCTTCACTTTCTTTTCCGCTTCTAACCGGGCTTTCTTATCGGCTACTTTGTCTCCGCTGAGTTTGGACTCCTTAGCTGCGATCTTTTCGGCTTTCTGTTCCATCCACTGGGCAAAACGGGCATCGGCCACTTCGGCGCTGAACGCACCTTTGCTGACGCCTCCCAGCAAATGTTTCTTGTACATGACCCCTTTGTAAGAAAGAATCGCCCTACAGGTGTCGGTAGGTTGAGCGCCCTTCTGCAACCATGCCAATGCTTGGTCAAAGTTGAGTGTGATTGTGGCAGGATTGGTATTGGGATTATACGACCCAATATTCTCAATGAATTTACCATCACGTGGCGCCCTGCTGTCGGCAACGACAATGTGGTAGAAAGGATAACCCTTTTTACCGCGGCGTGCTAATCTGATTTTTACAGGCATTTTGTAATTTTTAATTGGTTTTACACAACCTACTGAAGTAAGTAGGGTGCAAAAGTACCGTTTTTTATCGATTCTGCAAAGGATCGCGCTCTTTTTTATTCTGATCGATCAGTTTTTGCAGCAATTTCAACTGGCGCAACTGCAATTCCGTATAATTGGTCAGGTTGGACACCATGCTGTCGATCACCAGCGGCAAGTCTTCGTCCTCGCAGTTCGTTTTGCCGCCGGCGTCGGAAGCGTCCCGGAAAATATTCCCCCGCCCGGTCAACAGCCAGTACAGGTCGATGCTCGGGAAACGCTGGATAATCTTCGACAACTTGTCCGACCCCAGAGCGCCTGTCATGTTGGAAATATTCCCCCGTTTCAATCCGCACTCGCGTTCAAATTCCCGGATGGATAGTCCCAAATGCACACTCAGTATTTTAATCCGCCCTTTTAAATCCATCGTGGTGACACAAATAATTGACAATATTGTTTTTTATGTCAAAAAAATTGGGTATTTTTGCGTATTACTACAACAAAGGTATCAAATATTGCCGATTATGAAAAAAAGAATTGAACGAAAAGAGGAGCGTATTGCGGCTATTCGTTCGGAAGCCGCACGCCATCGGGGAGTCTATGCCGAAGTCGCACGCGAAAACGGTTGGGGAAGAGATTACGTATGCAGCGTCATGGCGGGACGCAACAGCAGCGAGAACGTACTCTTCGCCCTTGAAAAAAAACTTCGCCTGAATATTCCGAATACGAAACAAACATCGTAAACCGACGCTCGATTATAATTCATAACTTCCTAACCGATTAAGATAATCGGTCGCTTTTCCGGGAAAGAAAACATCAAGACAACCTGCTCGGATAATTTTGTTCCGAACAGAGAAATGCCTACCTTTATCACAACCAAACAACTTTATGAATCCGACTTTGTTTTATTTAATCGCCGGCGCATGCATTAGTTTTATGATCGGGCGGGTCGCTATCCCCCGCATCATACTAATCGCCAAAAGAAAGCGCATCTTCGATACGCCGAATCCGCGTAAGATCCATACGCAGCAGATTCCGCGGCTCGGGGGCGTGTCGTTCCTACCGGGTATGCTGATCGCCTACTTTCTGATCCGGGGCATACAATGCACCATAGGCGGAAACGGAATGCCGGACGTCGAAACCATTTACCAGGAAACCATTTTCTATTTCTTCACGGGACTGATCACAATCGCCGCCGTAGGACTCTGGGACGACATCATCGGCCTGACTTACAAATACAAACTGCTCGTACAACTGTTCGTCGCGCTGCTATTGGTATTGCCGGCGGGACGCATCGTCAACCTGGAAGGAATTTTCGGAATATACGCCATACCGGACTGGATGTCGACGCCGCTGACCGTACTCATCGTCATGGTCGTTATCAACGCCTTCAACCTGATCGACGGGATGGACGGGCTTTGCTCGGGGCTGAGCATCGTAACCCTACTGACGCTGACCGTACTGCTGGTGCACAGCGGCAACCCGATGCTGGCGCTGCTGTCCGCGTCCACCGTCGGAGTGGTCGCCGCGTTTTTCCGGTACAACTACTTCGGCAAAAGGCTGAAAGTGTTCATGGGCGACTGCGGGTCGCTGACGCTCGGCTACATCACGGCATTCCTGCTGTTGCAACTGGCTTCCGCGAACAACGGCACGGGAAATTCGCAGCTGACCCTGGTAACGCTGATGAGCATTATCTTCATCCCGCTGTTCGACACGACCCGGCTGTTCATCCAACGAATCTGTCTCGGGCACTCCCCGTTCTGTCCCGACAAAAATCACATTCATCATAAATTCCTGCAAATCGGATGTTCCCAGCGGCAAAGTTTCTGGCTCATCCTGTGCATCCAGATCGTCTATATCATCGCCAATTTTCTGCTGGCCCCGATTGTCAACATCAATGTGTTATTGTTCGTCGATATCCTGTCGGCCCTCGCGCTGATCTTCTTTCTGGACAGCAAAAAAAGCAGGGAAAAGTCGCAGCGTTTCGCGGAAAGAAAGAAAGTAACCAAAACAGTCAGATAAAATCGGACCAAGCTGAATCCGGACAAGCGCATCCGCCATTCTATCGAATACAGAACGCTTTAATTCAATGCATTAACAGCTATCGACATTCTACAAATCGGCGGATTACGGCCCGAAAAACGGCGGGGAAGCAACGCGGCGACGGGAGTACGGGATTCCCGCAAACCGGCCCGGTCTCTTTCAAATACGGCATGAACCGATCCGCCGTATAAAACCGATTCGGCCGACGCAAGAAACAGCGCCGGCCGAATTTAAACAAGCCATAACCCGGCAGTACGGGACGCTACCGCGAGACGTTCCGGCAATAGACCGAATAACGGCTGATCACGTCGCGGACGAATGCGAGCGTCTGCCGGCCGACGAAACGACCGTTGCGCACCACTTCGTCGCGGGCATACTGCGGATCGGACTTCAAGGTCAGGTACTCCGAAACATCGTTCCACGAATCGGGATTCGCGCCGTATTTCCGGGCCAGATTCCGCGCATCGGTCACATGGCCGATCCCGCCGTTGTAACACGCCAGAACGATTTTCATCCGATCCATTTCGGATGTTCCGGGAGCGAAACGCAGCGACTTCTCGATCTTTCCCAATATCTTCACCGCCAGCAGCACATTGTTTTCCGGATCCATCACATTGCCCTGCACGTCGAACTGCCTGGCCACCCGCGGCATGATCTGCATCAGGCCCTGCGCGCCGCGGCTCGACACCAGGAACGGATTGAAACGGGATTCGTTGTAAGCGATCGCCGCGACGAAACGCCAGTCGTAGCCCTCTTTCTCGCAAATCTCCTTGAAAAGTTTGTCGAAGGCCGAAATTCCGCCGGCGCGGGACGAAGCCAGCCCGCGGCCCACCACCTGACGGACGATCCCTTTTTCGAAATAGAGGTAGTTCAGCATGGCGTACTCCTCGCTGTTGCGGAAACGGTTCAGCCACGCTTCGAAATCCTGCCGCAACCCTTCATCCCGCGACGAAACGACCGCGCTCAGCGAAACCGGCTCGGCGAAAGTATAGACCTGCTCGACGTTTTTGGACAGCGCGCATCCGAGCTGGGCTTCGCTCATTTCGCAGATCAGGTAGTCGTACTGTCCGTCGCCGAGCGCCTCGAGCATTTCGAAACTGTTGCGGGACGATACGTAAATCGCAGCCGACGAAAGGGAATCGAGCAACATGCCGTACGTTTTCGATTTTTTAAAACCCGAGGAGATCAGCACCCGTCCGTCGCCGACGAAAGACGAGAGGTTGAAATGTTTCGCCTTGCGCGCCGCGGCAGCGCGGGACTTATCGGCCAGCAAAACATAGGATGTGTTGTAAATAGGAACCGAGGCGGGGACTTCCGCCGCAGCGATTCGAGCCGTAAGCGCGGTCACGAAATCCAACTCGCCGAGCGCCAGCTTTTCCGAACGCTCGGATGCGGAAAGACCTTGCACAACCTGCAATTCAAGCCCCCGGTAATCGGCATAAGCCTTGAACAGATCGTACTGGTAACCGTAATTTTCCCCGCCGAACACGAAGTAGCCGGGCATGTCGTCGTCCATAGCGACCGTCAGCCGTACCCGTTCGGGGAGTTCGGCCTGCCGCTGTTCGCCGCAGGCGGTAAGGATCAATAAACTGAAGAACAAAAATAACTTACACGATACAATCGATTTGTAAATCATAAAAACTGTTTTCGGGGGCAGCTCTTACGCATCAGTCGTAGAAGCTCCAGGAAAATCCCATTTTGAAGACCCGTTTGTTCTGCGGATAATGGAGCACCGTAAAATAGTTACGGTCTCCGAACAAATTGTCGTTCAGATGCTGCATCTTGGCCAAAATCCGCATGCGTTTCCACTTGGCAGCGACAAACACATCAATCATCGGATAATTTCCCAGTTTCTTTTCACGCTGGTTGTAAAACTGCGCCGTCGCAGGATTGTAACCGAACGCATAATACTCCGTATTGTAACGTCCGTCCAAACCGATCTGCAGCCGCAGCACGTTTTTCACCACGTTGAATTCGTAAAAATAACTGAGATAAGCACTGGCCAGAGGCACCGGGACAACTTCCTGAACTGTACTAAACTGAAGCAATACCCTGTGGTTCAAATGGAGTCCGCCGATGCGGAAATCCTTTCTGGCATACAAACCCGAAACGCTGACGTTGCCCCCGTGCTGGGCAGGGAGCGCCTGAGCGTCGTAATAGATCCTGTCTTTCAAAAGGCTCTGATAAGCGCCCAGTTCGAGTCCTACGGACGGGACGCTCAGGGTCGCAGAGATTCGGGTTTCAGACTCTTTCGCAAAAGAGTTGTTCCACGCATAGTGGTTAGAGAAATAGTTCTCCGTCCAGTAGTCGGGCGTACTGATCGTATGCCCGATGCTGCCTTTCAGAGTGATTGGCTTGCCTGCTATGTAAACCGAGAACGCCACGTCGCCGCCCAGCTCGAGATCCTGGCTGCGGTATCCGAACAGGTGGTACTTGATATTGGCGTCCCAACTGAAATATTTCCTGAATTTTCCTTCGACGGAACCGTATACGAAAGTCCCGTTCTTGTTGACCCCCTTATTCCTGTTGGTCAGGTAGTCCTCCATGCTGAACTGGTAATAATGGTGGGCGTCGTTGCCGATCCCGGCGTTGATCACCCCGACGGGGCCGTCCCGATCCCACGGCTGGATCTGAACGAAAATCCGGTTCGACAGCACGCGCTCGTACATCGAGTCGACGCTCTGGGTGGGACTGATATACCAGTTCTCGTAGAAATCGCCGCTTTTCGCCTTCGTATCGGTGTACTTCTTATAGAATTTGCTCAGTTCCAGCGAATGGCCGATAAAAAACGAAGAATTCTGAGCGATCGAAAAATCCTCGTCGGTCAGTTTCCGCAACGGCACCCCGTAAGACTGCACGATATAAAAAGTATTGTTTTTAAGCTGATTGCGGGCATCCTGCAAACGCACTTCAATCAACTCGGGCATTTCAAAGACCGTATCGGTAATGTCCTCGTCGCGCATGATACCGCCATTCTCTTTAACGTTCTGCATGTTGTAAATATAGCCCGCATGAACGCTGTACTTTTTGCCGGTATGCGAAAAGGCGAGCGACAGATTGCGCTCGCGCGTACCCTGCCACGTATAGATCCCGCGCGTACCGCGGCTGCGGTAATCGACGTTGAACCCCGTCGAAGGCGAAACGTTCTGCGCATGGGCCCCCCAAAAACTCTCTTCGAGACGGCGGGTCTGCCCGGACATAAAATAGGACAAATGCGTAAACGGCTTCTTGACATTAAAATAACGCACCCGTCGCGGAGTGAACAGGTAGGCATCGAAAGATTGGGCGAAACTGAAGTTGCGGTACTGCGGACGAAGGAAATAGTCGAGCGGCACGGAGGCGGCGCCCAAGTTGCCCAGGTAGGCCGAGCCCACGTTGTTCTGGAGGTAAGGATACTCGTTCTGGAAACCGACCAGCGCAGTGTCCACGTCGATGATATCGATATCGTTTCGCTCGAGGTTCACGTTCCACGCGAAACTCTGCCGGGCGCGGATCGAATCGTTGAAAAAATAGGATTCCAGCGGCTTGCGGATCTTGGGCGGTTTTTTGGTGGTATCGGCCTCCTCTTCGGGGGCGTCGTTGTCCTGTACCCCGCCGATGCTGCCGTACTGCATCTGGTTCTGATTTTGGTTATTAAGTCCGGGAAGAGTCCCGTACTGATTGCGGTTCTGGTTCGAAGTAATCGGCCGTTGCGCCGATGCGACACAAATGTTCAGAACAAAAACCGTCCCGAATAACACTTTTAACGCATACCCTTTTGATATTCCAAACATCAGTCGCAGGCAATTACCTCCCGAAATAACGGCAAAGGTAGCAAAAATATTACACATGCAAATTTCATGCAATCCGAAGACGGTCGCTTACCGCTGCGTCCGGAACGCATACACCGATACGGAAACGACGATATAAGCCAGAATGATAAACGGAATCGCCGCAATCCCCGCTGCGCACAGAGCCGCCAACGAACACAGTGCGAATACGTAGCGCACCCGGTTGCCGGCGAAACGGTAATGGGTGAATTTAAGGGCGAACATCGGCACGTTGCATACCAGCAGACCCGCAAAAACGACTGCGGCGGCGATCATCACCCAGGCCGGAGCCGTAAAAGCCCCCGCCTGCATCAGATAGCCGGCCGACACGAAAAACAAGGCGCAGGCGGGCGTCGGCAGGCCGATGAACTGGGTGGTCTGATTCTCGTCCAGGTTGAACTTCGCCAGACGCAGGGCCGAAAAGGCCGCCACGACGAACACGGCGAAACCCCAGACGTCGCTACCGCCGGTCATCGCATACATCGTATACAATACGGCAGCGGGAGCGAACCCGAAACTCACCATATCGGCCAGCGAATCGAGTTCCTTGCCGATCGCCGAATGGGATTTCAAAAGACGCGCCACGAAACCGTCCAGAAAATCGAACACGGCCGCGACAACCACGCACCAGAAAGCCCACTGCAGGTCGTTCACGCACAGCGCGAAAACCGCCGCGGCACATCCCGACAGCAAATTACAAAGCGTCAGGATATTGGGTATCGTAAACAGTTTTATTTTCATCTTTTCCACTTAAAATCGGTTAAAGTCTATCGCAAATACGGCGAAAACGGACGATTCATTCCCGGATATCGGGAACCGAATCTTCCCAATTGCATTCATACTCGACGGACTGGTAACCGCCGAAACGCTGACCCGGAAAAATTTCCAGATACTTTATTCCCAATTCACAGATTTTGTCCATGGCTTGTTCGAGCGTAAAACGTTGAAAAGTATAAGATTGCATACACAGCCGAAACCCTTTTCCCGGCCGGAGCCGCGAAGAAGCCCGCATACCGGCAAACAGCAGTACGACCAGACAGACCATCCAAACGATCTTCGTATGTTTTCCGCTCATAACCGCAATGTCCTTCAGATTCGACCACTGTGCGAAGGTAGCGATTATTTTGTAAAAACAAACCGCTGCCCCGCAAAGCGAAAACCCACGAAATAGAACGTCTTTAAATCAATGTAACAGTCTGTAAAATCGGACTGTTACCTTCTTATAATTAGGTCGATGTAACGAAAAGGCAACGGTTCTGTTTTCTGTTTCTTACGTCGGCTTTCAATGTCAAACAACTGATCCGACGTTAATTAATTCTTTCATAAGGTATACTCTTGAAGGATTTTATTTCGTCCCTATACGAGAATCCTTCGAATAATCCGATCTCCTAACGAGGATCGAAACGATCCATTCGGCAGACATTGTATGAGCTGTTAAAGATGGCGACCAAAAAATTTTAGTCGCCCTCTTTTTGTTTGTACTCTTCATGGAGATTTCTTTTGGATTTTCAATTTTCAGAGAATTTTTTTACTGTTTAGCCTCTTCCTTTAATTTTATTTATCGGTACCAGGTGGAGTTCATCATCACAGAGATGTTCAACCTATACGTAAAGCCCACGGGCATTTACACAATCAGTTCCGATCTGGAGAAATTTGCATTTGTTCCGGGAATGGGGGTAAAACTCTATTTCTAACGGAGATTAGGTAGTGTAGGTTACAGGCGGAGGCGGGACGGGAAACAGCCGTCGCAGAAATGGAGAAGGCGAGGACTGAGACTGAATGGCTCGACATCGAGAACCGCGCCCAAGAGCGCACTCGCGCGAAACTTGACGAGGAGATTGCCGGGAAGGGCAGCTGGGCTGACAGGGAAAGCGGCAACACCATACTGTCGGGGCTTGCCAACATCGCAGGGCGCGGCAGATATGCAGAAATCAAGAACCGGAATCGGAAATTGGAAGCATCCTTGCCAAAGGAGAAAGAACGGCTGCAGAATCCGTTTACCAAACAGGCGGAAGCTGAAATAAGGAAACTGGCTTGTGAACTTTGCCCGTGACAAGGGAAAGCAGACCGAATTACAGACAGACCGCGCCTATAAGAAAATTGGCGATGTGGCTGAAGGTCGCTACGACTGGCGGATAAGACTAAGTAGGCGACGGGATGAAAAGACGATTCCATATCACATCGGACACACGTCCCGAACAGAACTACTTCGCCAACCTCACCGTGCTTTCGGTGGTTTTTTTACTCTGCCGCTTAAATTTCATCACTTTTGGGTATTTCATTCCTTGTTTTCCCTGTATAACTTTGAATTTACTAACAAATCATTACAATGGAAGATAAAAACATCATCAATCGGACAGGCCGCCATACCAAAATCGCTATCCTGTGGGTGGCCGTCATGTGTGGCCTGACTCTACATTCGCTTGCCGATCTCATGCCGCTTTTCTGGAATGAGGCCATTGCCATAAGCGAAACGGGGCATGCTCCCGAAGGACTGCTTACATTCATGATGTCGATAAGCTATCTTGTCCCTGTATGCGGTATTCTGTTATCCCTATATGGGAAAACCCGCTCATGGAACATTCTGAACGGCTTGCTCGCCACCTTCATTCTGTTGTTCAACCTGTTCCACACCTGTGAACTGTTCACGGATTTTTCCATCGTACAGCTTCCCTTGCTGCCGGTTATTCTAATCGTCAGCGCCATTCTCTGTGTAATGTCTTGGAAACTGACAAAACAAGGACAAAAAGAATGAACAGCACATTTTTCGCAGACACCGTTTCTGAAACGCTCCTTATTCCGCTATATATGCGGGCCAAAGAAAGCCGTCGCGGAGAAAAGGCTATCATCCGCGACCCTGTCGCTGAAAGACTGGTTGAGCAGATACCATACGACTATTCAAAGTTCGACGGTGCAGTCCTCAGCGAAGTAGGGTGCAATGTCCGTGCCTGGTATCTCGACAATGTGGTTCGCGATTATGTGAAATCACACGTCAATCCGATCATTGTCAATCTTGGGTGTGGATTTGATGCCCGTACACAACGTACAACAATAGAATCTTCTGCAAGGTATTACAGTCTTGACCTTCCCGAAGTAATCGCTGCCCGTGACAGACTTTTGCCTCCGGCAGAGAATGAAACGTATGTCCCCGGTTCAATGTTTGACGAAAAGTGGATGGCGGAACTGAAATCCGCGAATCCGGAGGCTGAATTTCTTTTTATTGCCGAGGGTGTGGTAATGTATTTCCGGGAGGACGAAATCAAATCCCTGTTTCAAAAACTGCTGAAACACTTTCCCGGCTGCGAGATATGGTTTGACCTGTGCGGGACATTATCGGTTAAGAATCAGAACAAGCATGATACCGTCAAAAAAATTTCGGCACGTTTCAACTGGGGGCTTGACAATGGCCGCGACATCGAGAAATGGGATAGCCGTATTCAACTGATACGCCAATCTTCTCAGGGGCTGTTTTTCAGAAACCGCTATCCTTTCTTTATGCGGGTTATGACAATTTCCCACAGATTGATGTTCCGGTTCTGTTCCATAGTCGGGTACAGATTATCTTAAAACCCTGTTTTTTCGTCATACTGGGCTTTACCGTACTTTCGCAGCACGATAAAGCCCGTTCCATTATGAAGACAACATCAATCAACTTTCAGTTGCCCGAAGCATGGCCGTGGCACGAACGCTATGGGACATGGTGCAGATTCCCCGGATTAGGTAATAATTCTTGTCAAATACGTTTAAGCAGTTTCATCACGACATTCGACATGCTTTCGCTGAAAACACCCGAAGGGCAGCTTTTCATACACTTTTTACAGCCGATGCAATTATCGGCATTTCGGATGACAATGTGTTTGTGCCACAAGAAACCGACTTTGCCAATAACATCGCGCGGGCAGTTGTCGATACATTTCCAGCAGGCAGCACACGCTCTGGGGTTCACCCATATGTATGGAGTATGGATACGTTGTAGCTTATTCATCTTACTCATGGCGTATTTTGGTTATTGGTAGTTATATATGTGTAACGCGTATCGTATGCCGTTTTCAGCCAGCAGACAATCAGGAGAACAAGCAGGAGAATACAGCAGACGATAAATTCACGGCTTATCTTCCCTGCGGCTTTACCTTTTATATATGCTCTAATGGCTCTCCAATTTTTCAGGATGTGGAGTATCGAGAATACCAGAAAGAAGATTGCCGAGACATTGTGCAAGACTGTAAAGAACACTTTTGCAGGAGTGTACGGCTGGTGGTTCGTCATCTGCAAGGCTACACCGGAAACCGCCAGACAAAGAAAAGTGGCGAAAGTCGCAAGGGATACGAATGGACGCGCGGTCATTTTGTTATTTTTTTTGACTGATGGCCTCGATTTTGTTTTTCAGATGTGTCAGCACCTTGCCGTATATATCCAGGTCGGATTTGCTCACTCCGTCAAACAAAAAGTTCGACAGGCTGTCCAATTCGGCATCTGCCGACACCAATAGCTGCCTTCCCCTTTCCGTTATCTGTATGACATTCATACGCTTGTCATTCGCCGTATTTGAACGGGTTATCAATCCCTGACTTTCAAACAGATTGATATGGCGTAAAATTGCGGACTTGTCCTTTTTTAATGTGTCTGCGATTTCCTGTTGAATCATGCTTGCTTTATGCCGTATAGCCATAAGGACACCTAAAGACTCGACCGGAATCTCCAGCTTCCCGGATATCCGTTTCTTAAACGTGAACTGTAATTCTTTGGCGACCAGTACAAAGAATAGAATGTCATTCATGCTTCACTCTCTTTTTATGGGCACAAAAGCAGCAATATTAGTTGATAATATCAACTAATAGATAGATTGGCGATTTAGCCAATCTTAACAGTTCCCCCTCACACTCTTTTGTGCTGTAAAGCGTCGCGGTTCTACGGTGCAACGCTTTTACTCAACAGTTCACGTTACCGCAATCAATGCATTTTCCAGTATGGACGCAAAGGACGCCGCCGCAATGTGAGCAACGTCATTTCGCGTTTTCGTTTCCCCAAAACACATCCATCCCCAATCGGCGCATTTCGGAAAGGTTGTTCATAAGTGATTCCTTCATCGGATACTCATGCTGATATTTTTCTTCCATTCCGAGGATATGTCCGCATGGATAATGCCGACATTTGTCGCAATAGCCGTCATCCAAGTTCCGGCGATGTTCATAGAACGCAATTTTGCATAACCGGGCGCAATGTTCGGGTTTGCCTTCTCCATCGCTCCAACAACCCGGATAAGGCGGATTTTTCCCCAGTCGGGCGATACAGACACTGCAATCCAGTCCGCAGGGGGCTATCATTTCTTTTGTGAACAAAACCTAAGTCAATCTTATCACAGTTATTAATCCCGTTATTCATAGCACAAAATAATGCATTTAGATAATCCGCGTTTCTGTTCTAATAAAAATGCCAGGCAATTCCGAAACCCGGCTTACTGCCTCTATCTTGGTTCCCATTACCACATCCGCATACACCTGTGTTGAATGAATATCGGAATGTCCGAGCAGCTTGCCAACCGTATATAGATCGCCCTCGGCTGCCAGCGCAAGCACGGCAAAGGCGTCGTTGTCCGTTTGCCGTGCGCCGACATGCAGCAACCGATCCGCCGGCGTAATTACCGGTCGGCGATCGGTTTGTATTTCGGAACCAACGCCTTCATCACGCACCACGCCACGACATAGGCTACGGCGCAAAAGATAAATGCGATCGCATATCCGGCCGGTTTGCCCTCGAATCCCATGAACGCGAGGTTCGCGTCGCCGCTGTAAGTGAACAGCATCCCGGCTCCTTTCTGAATAAATACCGAGCCGAGGCCGCCCGCCATACCGCCGATACCGGTAATCGTGGCGATCGCGCTACGCGGAAACATATCGCCGACCGTCGAAAAAATGTTTGCCGACCAAGCCTGGTGCGCCGAGGCCCCGACCGAAATCAGCAGGATCGGCACCCAATAGCTAAGGTATCCCAGCGGCTGCGCCAACAGTACCACGAGCGGAAAAAACGCGATAATCAGCATCGCCCGCATACGTCCGGCATAAGGGTTCATACCCCGGTTGATGAAATAGGTCGGAAATTTTCCGCCGAACACCGAACCGAACACCGTGATCGTGTAGAGCACCGCGATCGGCCATGCGATCTGCGTGCCGACCATGCCGTACTGCGCCTTCAGGTAGGCGGGCGTCCAGAACAGAAAGAACCACCACACGCCGTCGGTCATGAACTTGCCGAACGCGAACGCCCAGGTCTGACGGTATTTCATGCATTCGACGAACGACATTTTGCGCGCCGGAGCTTCGGCCGCGACCAGACCGGCGGCGGCGTCCGCCTCGATATCCTGATTGATATAGGCGCGCTCGGCGGCGTTCATTTTCGTATTTTCTTCCGGCCTCTTGTAAACGAACTGCCAGATCCCGAGCCAGACGAACCCGACCAGGCCGACGACGATGAACGCCGTCTCCCACCCCCACAGTTCGGCCATTACCGGCACGGTCAGCGGGGCCACGATGGCTCCGACGTTCGCCCCGGAATTAAAGATCCCGGTCGCGAAAGCCCGGTCCTTTTTCGGGAAATATTCGGCCGTCGCCTTGATCGCCGCCGGGAAGTTGCCCGCTTCGCCGAGCGCCAGTACGCAGCGGCAGACGACGAAGGCCGTCACGCTGACCATCGAGATCTGCGCGACGAGATCGGCCCCCTGCGCCAGGCGCAACGCCTCGGCGTTTTCGAGACCTACCCACCGCTCGGTCACGACGCCGCACACGGCGTGCAGCGCCGCGCCCAGCGACCAGACGGCAATCGACCACGCATACCCTTTTTTCGTTCCTACCCGGTCTACGAAACGGCCGGCGAACAGCATCGATACGGCGTAGAATAACGAAAACACAGCCGTTATGGAACCGTAGTCGTTATCCGTCCAGTGAAACTCCTCCTCAAGGATCGGCTGCAGCAACGACAGCACCTGGCGGTCGAGGTAGTTGACCGTCGTCGCAAAAAACAGCATCGAGCAGATCACCCACCGGTAATTGGTCATTTTTTCGTTCAGTTTGCTCATCGTAGGTTGAAGTTTGGTTAGTTAGTTTCGGTTATTTCCGGTATTTGGCGACGATCGACAGCGCCTCGCGGCATTTGCCGGCGATCGAATCCCAATCCCCGGCGGCGATCGCCTCGGCTGGGAATAGTTTCGAGCCCATGCCGACGCAAGTGATCCCCGCACGGAACCAACCGGACAGATTTTCTTCGGTCGGCTCGACTGCGCCGGTAGCCATCAACATGCTCCACGGCATCGGGGCCTTGATGTTTTTGACGAACGACGGACCGCCGACGCACCCCGCCGGGAAAATTTTACACAGGTCGCAGCCGGCCTCCTGCGCCGCGCTGATCTCGGTGACCGAACCGCAACCCGGCGTGTAGGGAACGAGCCGCCGGTTGCAGACCTTCGCGACGTCCGGGTTGTACATCGGGCCAACGATGAAATTCGCGCCGAGCTGGATGTACAGCGCCGCCGTCGGGCCGTCGACGACCGAACCCGCGCCCAGCACCATGCCGGGACATTCGGCGGCTGCGAATTTCGACAGTTCGGCGAACACCTCGTGGGCGAATTCGCCGCGGTTCGTAAATTCGAACGCACGGATCCCGCCGTCGTAGCACGCTTTCAGCACGTCTTTGGCCGTTTGCGAACATTGGTGGTAAAATACCGGGACGATGCCGGTCGAAACGATCGCCGACAATGTCTCTATTTTTGAAAATCTTGCCATTTTTCCGTGTTTTTAAGGTTGAACGATACGCGAGTCAGCGGACAACGCGGCCCGATCCGTCTCCTTTCATCAGGTTTTCCACTTCCGCAACCGTTACCAGATTGAAATCTCCGTAAATCGTATGTTTCAGCGCCGAAGCCGCCACCGCGAAGTTCAGCGCGCGGCGGTCGTCGCCGTAGGCCAGCAGCCCGTAGATCAGGCCGCCCATGAACGAATCGCCTCCGCCGACCCGGTCGACGATGTCGGTGATATCGTAGGTCGGAGCCTGCAACAGTTCCCGGCCGTTCCACAACACGCCGCTCCAGGTGTTATGATCGGCGTTCACCGCGCCGCGCAACGTAATGACCACGCGTTTGGCCCGCGGAAAACGCGCCGTGAGCTGGCGGCAGACCGATTCGAAACGCGCGCCGTCGACGCGCCCGCCGGTCGATGCGGCATCGAAGCCTTCAGGTTTGATGCCGAACACTTTTTCGGCATCTTCCTCGTTGCCGAGAATCAGGTCGCACCCTTCGACCAGCGCCGGCATCACTTCGGCCGCCGTCTTGCCGTATTTCCACAGGTTTTTGCGGTAGTTCAGGTCGGTCGACACCGGAATGCCAAGCCGGTTGGCCGTGCGGATCGCTTCGAGGCAGGCGTCGGCAGCCCCCTGGCTAATTGCCGGCGTAATGCCCGTCCAATGGAACCACGATGCGTCCTGCAACGCTTTTTCCCAATCGACCATGCCCGGAGCGATCTCCGAAACGGACGAATGCGCGCGGTCGTAAACCACTTTGCTCGGCCGCGCTACGGCCCCGGTTTCGAGGAAATAAATCCCCAGCCGGTCGCCGCCGTACACGACATGCGACGTGCCTACGCCGTATTTGCGCAACTCGCGCAGGCAGCTATCCGCAATATCGTTTTTCGGCACGCGCGTTACGAATTCGACCGGCAGGCCGTAATTGGCCAGCGAAACGGCTACGTTCGCCTCGCCGCCGCCGAACGTGGCGGTGAACGAACCGGCCTGTCCGAAGCGCAGGCGATCCGGAGTCGCCAGACGCAGCATCACCTCCCCGAAAGTTACAACTTTTGACATATTTTTAGCGTTTTTAACAATTCCGAACTATGAGAGTCGCATCGCGGGCATCGGTTTCGAGGTAGCCCGCCCGTAAAACGTTTTCCTATTGTCGCTTATCATCGTTTTCGAAAAAACCGAAATAACGCTCGGCGTTGCCGTAGCAGATATCCTCGACCAACTGCCCGATAAACGCCGTCTCGCTGCGCGGCAATCGCCCGCTCTCGATGTCGGCGCCGATCACGTCGCACAGGATACGGCGGAAATATTCGTGACGCGGGTACGACAGAAAACTGCGCGAATCGGTCAGCATCCCGACGAAACGCCCCAGCAACCCGAAGGCCGACAGCGTATCGATCTGGTGGCGCATACCCCGCTCCTGGTCGAGGAACCACCACGCCGAACCCAACTGCATCTTACCCGGCACCGATCCGTCGTTGAACGAATAGGCCATCGCGGCCAGCACTTCGAAATCTTTCGGATTCAGGTTATACAGAATGGTTTTGGCCAGCGCGCCGCGCGACTCGAGCCGGTCGAAGAAACGGTGTCCCGCTTCGGCGCAGGGCTTATCGCCGATGGCGTCGTAGCCGGTATCGGGGCCGAGCCTGCGGAACATCCGGGTGTTCGGATTGCGGATCGGCCCGATGTGGAACTGCTGCGTCCACCCCTTTTCGCTGTCCATCACGGCCAGTTCGAACAACAGACCGCCCTGCAACTGCGCGACTTCTTGCGGATGGAGCGTGCTGCCGCCGCGCACTTTATCGAAAATGCGACGCAAGTCGTTTTCGGTATAATCGTCCGTCGGGAAGGTATCCATCCCGTGATCGGAAAGGCGGCATCCCGCCGCTGCGAAGCAGTCGTGCCGCCTACGCAACGCGTCCAACAACTGAGCATACGAGCCGATCGAAACGTCCGACGCCTCTTCGAGCCGTGCGAGGTATCCGTTGTAGTCCGCCGCATCGGCTACGGCCAACGCCCGGTCGGGACGCCACGTAGGCAACACCCGGACGGCAAAATCGCCGGCAGCCAACTCGCGGTGGTATTCCAGCGAATCGACCGGATCGTCGGTCGTACAGACCGCCCGAACGTTGCACCGCCGCATCAACGCCTGCGCCGTAAACGCGTCGGTCGCCAGCGCGGCGTTGCAGGCGTCGTAAATTTCACGCGCCGTAGCGGGCGACAGCACCCGGTCGATCCCGAACAGCCGGGCCAGTTCGAGGTGCGTCCAGTGGTACAACGGATTCCGCATCGTATACGGAACCGTTTCGGCCCACTTCCCGAACTTCTCGTAATCGCTTCGGGAGCCGGTTATATACTCTTCCGAAACGCCGTTGGCCCGCATCGCGCGCCATTTATAATGGTCGCCGCCGAGCCATGCCTCGGTAATACCACTGAAACGGTGGTTGCGGGCGATCATTTTCGGATCGAGATGACAGTGATAGTCGATGATCGGCATCTTCGCAGCATACCTGTGATAGAGTTCGACGGCCGCATCGGTCGTCAGCATGAAATTTTCTCCTATGAACGGGCCCATGTGATTTTCAGATTTTATCGGTCGTTCCCCAGGGGGCCTTCCGATATACCGAAGCCAAAAGTAATCAATTTTCCGGAGTTTCGTGCACGTGCACGAAATAAAATTCAGCACTCTGGAAAATATTCGCTATTTTTACCGGGAGTTTTGCTACCGGTACGGACATCCGACGACCGGCCGCAAACCACGGCAAACAGACAAAACACGACAAGGCATGAGCAAACCGGATAAAAAAGTTACGATAAAAGACGTCGCCCAGCTCGCGGGAGTTTCGAAAGGCACCGTAGACCGGGTGATCCACAACCGCGGCGAAGTGTCGGCCGAAAGTTTCCGGAAAGTACAGGAAGTGGTGCGGAAAATCGACTACAAACCGAACGCGTACGCCTCGCTGCTCGCCTCCCGGCGTCATTACCGGATCACCTGCCTGATGCCCGACTTCGAAGGAGGAGACTTCTGGGAGATCGCGCACCGGGGCGTCCTGCGAGCTTATGAAGAGTGCCGCGATTTCAATATCGGAGTGCAGGTAGTACGTTACGACCAGTTTCGAGTCGAATCGTTCCGGCAGGCTTGCAGCGACACGCTGGCCGACCTGCCGGACGCCGTGCTGATCGTCCCGATGTTCCGCGAAGCCGCGACGGAGTTCGTTACGGAGTTGGCCGGGAAAAAAGTGCCGTTCGTTTTCATCGAATCGAAACTGCCCGGCACGCCCTACCTGGCCTATTACGGGATGCCGGTCTTCGAAAGCGGCTACCTGGGAGCGAGCCTGCTGTTGCGGAATTCGGCCCCGGCGGAGGTCGCCTGTTTCCGGTTCCACCGCAGCGGAGACGCGCTCAGCAACACGGCATCGATCCGCCAGGACGGTTTCCTGCATTTCATAAAACAGGAAAAGCAGGCATGCCGGCTATGGGTCGACTACTTGTATCCGTCCGACTGTGCGCAAAATACCGAAATCCTCGACCGTTTTTTCGAAGCGCATCCCGACATCCGGCACATCATCATCTTCAACTCGCGCGCCTACATCGTAGCCGAATACCTGCAGGCGCACGGCATGGGCTATCGCATCCTGCTCGGTTTCGACCCGCTGGAGCGGAATGTGAAGTGCATGAAATCGGGCTACCTCGACTATATCATCGCCCAAAAATGCGAAACCCAGGCCTACCGGGGCGTCAGAGCGCTGTGCAACCTGTTCGTTTTCAAAACCACGCCGGCCAGTGCCGACAACTACATGTCGATGGACATCCTGACCGCCGAAAACGTGAACTACTACATCGACCTGCCCAACGAATAACGCACGGCATCCGGCTCCGCTTCTATCCGCAGGAGCGGGCCGATTCCGCGACGGCCGTTGGCAGCAAGAACGGCTTCCCGACCGACGATCCGCTCCGGAACACCCGTTCGGTAAGCGTCTCTTTACCATATACTTATCACATCTGCCGCAAATGAAGAAATCGTCTCCGCCGGGGTATAAAAATATCGGCAGCTTCGTTCGGAAGCTGCCGATATTCATAAAAGGTTAGTTAGCTTTGATCAATTAGGTAGTGTAAATGTAAGAACTATTTTTCAATTCCCCAAATTTTTAATATACTTTTTCGTCGCCAACAGAAATAAAGTATGCGGCAAAACCGGAAAACCCGGTCGCCGCATACCCGATAAAAAACCGAACGAAGGAGGTACTCTATTCCAAAACTTCGCTTTTTTTTATAATTTCTTTTATAACTTCTTACTAAAAATAGATTCTTGAATCAATATATAAATACCTGCCATTCAATACGACTTATAAATCTTCACAACCATTCATACGCTCCGTTCGCCCGGTGTCCATACGATATTCAGATCAAAGCTGAGGAACAGCCGGAGTGCCGTGTGGAACGAAACCTTTGGTTTCCGACGCGACCCCGGAATCGCTCTGTGCATGGCGATGGCGGTAGTTCGCAGGCGTGAAACCGTATTCTTTTTTGAATAGTTTGATAAAGTGGGACGTATTCGGAAAGTTACATTCGTTTCCTATTTCGGAGATCGACTTGTTGGTCGATATCAGCAGCAGCCGCGAATGCATCAGGCGCTGGCGGATGAACCATTTGTGAGGCGGTTCGTAAAAATGCTTCCGGAACTCTTTCTTGAACGAAGTGAGGCTGCGGTTGCACTTTTCGGCCAGCTCTTCGACTGAAATATCGGAGAAGATATAATCCTGGATCGTCTGCTCGAAACTCTCTTTCATCAGGTCCATATTGCTCAGGATCTTGCTCTTCAGGCAACATTCCTTTTGCGTGAGGATCAGATAGACCAGTTCGGTGATTTTGATCATTTCCGCCGTCGTATCCTGACTGAACAAGTCGTCCTTAAGGTACTGGCTGACCGTTCCGAAGAAATTCTTGATGGCGCTCGTCGCAGGGTAGCTTACATGCGTCTGTTGCTCGCAATCGGGACAGCTGTGATCGTTGGTTATGTGCAGTTGATAAACCACGCTCAGGTTATTCAACACTTTGGAAAGTTGAGCGGAAGTATAATAAAACACGATCTGCTCGAAATTCTTACCGGCCTCCGGAATGTCCTCCGTGTAATGACTGCCGGTTCCCATATAGAATAATGTTCCCTGAGGTATTTCGTGGCACAAATCGCCGTAGTAAATGCATTTCTTCCCGCGCACTACGTAACCGATGCTGTGACGGGCATAATTGTTTGCCTGAATTCCACTGCGGTTGGGTTGCACATACCTTACAATCATAGGCTGCTGTGCCGGAATCGGAGAAGATAAACGTGCCATAATTCAATAATTTTAAAAGTTAACGATTCGATAAATATTTTGATTTGCCTATATATAATCAGCACTACATCTATTTCACATTACAAATATACAAGATAAAATTTAAAATGCAATGGATTATTCTAATTTTTCCAATATTTTTTCATATTTTTTCTCATGGCCCTATGTACAAACCCCTTTGAAGCGTATCATACATAACGGCTCCGGCCGCATTCGATACAATCTTTCCTTCAAACGTCCGGCGCTGCCACAAACTCTTCCGCAAAAAGTCTGTTAAATTTACTATTTTTACAACAAAGATGGGCTTTAAGATGAAAGACAGAGAGACAAAAGAGATACTCGACTACGACAGAACGCACCTGTGGCATCCGTACACGTCGATGAAACAGCCGTTGAGCGTTTTCCACGCCGTCCGGGCCGACGGAGTGCACATCGAACTTTCGGACGGACGGCGGATCGTGGACGGCATGTCGTCCTGGTGGTCGGTGATCCACGGATACAATAATCCGAAACTGAACGAAGCCGTCGAGGCGCAGCTTCAGCACATGGCTCACGTCATGTTCGGCGGACTGACGCACACTCCCGCCGTCGAACTGGCCCGCAAGCTGGTAAGCCTGACCCCCGACGGGCTGGAGAAGATTTTCTACTGCGACAGCGGGTCGGTGGCCGTCGAGGTCGCCGTGAAAATGGCGATGCAGTACATGTATGCGCAGGGCACGCCGCGCAAAAATACGCTGGCGACGATCCGCAGCGGCTATCACGGCGACACGTGGCACGCCATGTCGGTATGCGATCCGGTCACCGGAATGCATTCGGTCTTTACCGGACGGCTGCCGGTACAATTTTTCGCGCCGCAACCGGCTGTCCGGTTCGGAGAGGAGTGGGACGACCGCGATTTCGCGCCGATGGCCGAAATCATCGAACAGCATCACGAAGAGTTGGCCGCCGTGATCGTCGAACCGATCGTGCAGGGAGCCGGCGGCATGTGGTTCTACCACCCCGAATACCTGCGCCGGTTGCGGGAAATGTGCACGCGGTACGACATCCTGCTGATCGCCGACGAGATCGCCACCGGCTTCGGCCGCACCGGACGGATGTTCGCATCGGAATGGGCCGGTATCGCGCCCGACATCCTGTGCGTGGGCAAAGCGCTGACCGGAGGTTACATGAGTTTTGCCGCCGTGCTGACGACCGAACGGGTCGCCGACGTCATCTCTTCGGGCAATCCGCCGGAATTCATGCACGGGCCGACGTTTATGGGCAATCCGCTCGCCTGCGCCGTAGCGAACGCATCGCTGGACATCCTGATAAACAACTCCCCGTTGCAACGGATCGCCGAAATCGAAAATCTGCTCCGCGCGCAACTGGCTCCGGCTGCCGGCATGAAACAGGTGACCGACGTGCGCGTCCTCGGCGCGATCGGAGTGCTCGAACTCCGCAAACCGGTCGATATGGCGACGATGCAGCGCCGGTTCGTCGAAGAGGGCGTCTGGATCCGGCCGTTCGGCAGGTTGGCATACGTCATGCCGCCATATATAATAAAGGACCACGACCTGGAGAAACTGACCCGCGCGCTGATCGAAGTGGTCGGCGAAACCGATTAGCCGATTGCACGATCCGGATTCATTTCGTATCTTTGGCCGGATAAAAGACCAGACGCCATGAGCACTTCGCTGTACGATCAAGTGATTTTCGGCCCTGTACACAGTCGCAGGCTCGGCTTGTCGCTGGGGGTCAACCTGTTGCCGCTCGACAACAAACTGTGCAGTTTCGACTGCATTTACTGCGAATGCGGATGGGCCGGCCGCGGTGCGAAACCTCGTTTCAACGACCGTGCGACCGTACGCGAACTACTGCGGGCCAAACTGCTCGAAATGACCGGAGCGGGAACTCCGCCCGACGTCATCACCTTCGCAGGCAACGGCGAACCCACGATGCATCCCGAGTTCGGCGCCATCATCGACGATACGATCGCCGCGCGCGACGAACTCTGCCCGAAAGCCAAAATATCGGTGCTCAGCAACGCTACGATGATCGGGCGGGAAGAGGTGCGCGAAGCCCTGCTGAAGGTGGACAACAACATCCTGAAACTCGATTCGGCATTCGACGCCACGGTGCGGCAGATCGATCTTCCGCGCGGGGACTATTCGGTAGCCCGCACGGTCGAGAACATGAAACGCTTCGACGGACGGCTGATTATCCAGACGATGTTCCTGCGCGGCGAGTACGGCGGGCGGACGGTGGACAACACCACCGAAGAAGAAGTATCGGCCTGGCTGGCACGAATCGCCGAAATCGCTCCGCGTCAGGTAATGGTCTACACGATCGACCGGGATACCCCGGCCGAGAACCTTCGCAAAGTATCCGTTCCCGAACTCCGGGCGATCGCCGCGCGCGTCGAAGCGCTCGGTATCCCATGCTCGGTCGCCGGCTGATTTTCCCACGAAACCCAAACCAACGCCATGTCCCGATTTACCGAAAACATCAGTCGTTTTTTTCTGAACCGCCGCAATATCTTCATCCTCGGCTTTGTACTGACTTTCGTACTGACGCTGCTGGAAGTGTCGCACGGCAAACAATACAACTTTTTTACGTTCCAGAACGGCACGTTCGATTTCTGGAAAGGGGAAGACCCTTACGGCGTCGAAAAGTACGACTTCCTGTACGGCCCACTGTTCGCAATCCTGTTCGCGCCGTTCGCCTACCTCGGCATGACGGTCGGCCCGTTCGTATGGAACCTGTTCAACTTCTCGATGTTCTTCTGCGCCATTTTCACGCTGCCCCGGCTTACGGAGAATCAGAAATGCCAGACTTACCTCTACACGGCGATGATCCTCGCGACGACGCAGATGTCGATGCAGTTCAACCCGGTAGTAGCCTACCTGTTCCTGTTCGCCTTCACGCTGCTGGAGCGCGGGAAACCTTTCTGGGCGATCACGCTGATCCTGATCTCCGGGTTCTGCAAGATATACGGCATTTTCGAACTGGCGCTGTTGCTGTGCTACCCGAAGTTCTGGCGTAACATCCTGTTCACGGTCGCGCTGGCGGCGGTTTTCGTCTTCCTGCCGTTGGTCAGCATCGAGCCGTCGGGCCTGATGCCGTTCTACGCCCGCTGGGCCGAGGTGCTGGCGCTGCATGTCGATCAGTTCCAGTTTTACGCGCTGTTCAACCTTTACCCGATCCACGACCTGCTGACCCCGGTCATGACCTACGTACAGATGGGATCGATCGCCCTGCTGGCCGTCCTGTTCGTAGTGAATCGCAAACAGTTCGACCGGTTCGACTTCCGGGCCGGCTCGCTCGGCATCCTGATGGGCTGGGTGATCCTGTTCAGCCTCTCGACCGAAAAACACACTTATGTCATCGCTTTGGCAGGCTATCTGCTCTGGTATTGGGTACAGGCCCGCAAAACCCGGCTCGATAGGACGCTCTTCTGGGCGAACTTCGTCTTGTTGGTCGCCGTACCGGTCGATCTGGTCTGCCCGACGCCGGTCATGCGGTTCCTGTGCGACACGCTGCAACTGAACATCTACTGCTTCACGTTCACCTGGCTGCGGATGATCTACCTGACGTTCCTGAAACCGATGGCCTGTCCGAAAACGATCGAGGCGGAAGTTTAACTCTTTTCGAATTTACACCTTAAATATTATAGTATGATAACCACGGAACAAATTAAAGAGCTTATAAGACGACAGGATTCGTTGAGGAGGCATCTTTGACGTCGATAACCGACGCATCGAATTAGAAGAAGAGGAGAGCCGCACGCAGGCTCCCGATTTCTGGGACGATCCCGAAAAGGCCGAGAAACAACTGAAAAAGGTCGCCGGGATCAAATACTGGATCACGGCCTACGACGAAATCGCGTCGGCCGCGGACGATCTGTCGCTGATGCCCGATTTCGTCCGGGAAGGGCTTACCTCCGCCGAAGAGCTGGACGCCCATTACCGGGCGACGCTCGAAAAGATCGAAGCGCTCGAAATGCGCAACATGCTCGGCGGCGAGGAGGATCACCTGGGCGCGATCATGGAAATCAACTCCGGGGCCGGAGGCACCGAGAGCCTCGATTGGGCGGCCATGCTGCTGCGCATGTACACCCGCTGGGGCGAAGCGAACGGATACCAGGTAAAAATCGTCGACCTGCAGGAAGGCGATGAAGTGGGCGTCAAATCGGCGACGCTGGAATTTGTCGGCGAGTTCGCCTACGGCTACCTAAAAAGCGAAAACGGAGTCCACCGGCTGGTACGCCTGTCGCCGTTCAACGCCAACAACAAGCGGCAGACGACTTTCGCGTCGGTGTTCGTTTCGCCGGCGGTAGACGACACGATCGAAATCGTCGTCAACCCGGCCGACATCGAATGGGACACCTACCGCAGCGGCGGCAAGGGCGGCCAGAACGTCAACAAGGTCGAAACGGGCGTACGCCTGCGTCACCTGCCGTCGGGCATCGTGGTCGAGAACACCGAAACCCGCTCGCAGATCATGAACAAAGAGAACGCGCTGCGCATCCTGAAGTCCAAACTCTACCAGCGCGAGCTGGAAAAACGGATGGAATTGCAGAACGAACTGGAAGGACAGAAGAAAAAGATCGAATGGGGTTCGCAGATCCGCAGCTATACGCTCCATCCCTACAAGCTGGTAAAAGACCACCGCACCGGACAGGAAACCTCCGACACGCAAGCCGTGCTGGACGGCGACCTGAACGAGTTTATCAAAGCGTTCCTGATGAGCAACGGAGTTTCCTGACCGATACGCGTACGAACGCAACCGACGAACTTTCCGGAATTTCCCCGTACGGGGAAATTCCGGAAAGTTTTTTCACGACACGGTTTTTCGTATCTTCCCGGCACGCCTCTGCGAACCAAGCCGGCCGCACATTGCGTATTTATCCGGCAACCGATTGCATTTTCGAATTTTATCGTTAAATTAGCGAACGGCGTTCTATAAAAACGCCACTTACCGTCCGGCGACACCCGGACATCCGAATCCACCTAAAACTTTACCGTTTATGAAAAAACAGCTACTCCTTTTCGCCACATGCGTCGCGCTGCTGTCAGGCTGCAAAGACAACGACGAAAACGGCCGGCCCGACTCGCCGGCCACCCAACCGGCGATTACCGCCTTCGTATTCGAAGCCGCCCGGAATCCGCAAACGCTGATCATGGACATCAAATGCGCGATCGACGGGAACGAAATTTCGGGGCTGATCCCCTACGCGACCGACCTCGACAAGCTCGTTCCGTCCTTCAAAGGCCGGTTCGCTCAGATCTCGGTAAACCATACGGTTCAGCAATCGGGCGTTTCGGAAAACGATTTCACGAAAGAGGTCGTCTATACGGTCATGGATAGCATCGGACAAACGGTCGACTATAAAGTCAACATATCCTGTTTCGAAGGGGCGGAGTCCGGCCCGGCGATCACGTCGTTCGTTTTCGAAGCGGCCAAAAACCCGCTGTACCTACTGTCGGATGTCGAATGCACGATCGACGGAACATCGATTTCGGGCCTGATACCCTACGTGACGGACATCGACAAACTCGTTCCGACCTTCTTGGGCCGTTTCGACCGGATCTCCGTCGGCAAGGTTTCGCAGCAGTCGGGCGTCACGGCGAACGACTTCACGAAAGAGGTCGTCTATACGGTTACGGACAGCAAGGGAACGTCCGCCGAATACAAAGTCAACCTGTTCAATTTCACCGGTCTGCCGGTCGTTACGGTCGAAACCGACCAGCGTGCGGCAATCACGTCGAAAGAGAACTACGTCAACGGAACGCTGACGATTAGCAAAACCGCCGATTTCAAAGCCGGATACGAAGGCGCCATGCGTATCCGGGGCCGGGGCAACGCCACGTTCGGGTATCCGAAAAAGCCGTACAAGATCAAGCTGGACGAAAAATCCGAGATTCTGGGTATGCCGTCCGACAAAGAGTGGGTATTGCTGGCCAACTACTGCGACAAATCGCTGCTGCGCACCAGCATCGCATTCAAATTGAGCGAGCTGATGTCGATGCCGTGGACGCCCCGCACCGAATTCGTGGAACTGTTCCTGAACGGGCGTTACGAGGGCAACTACCTGCTCGGCGAACACGTGAAAGTTTCCAAAAACCGGCTGAACGCCGATGACGACGGCTACCTGATCGAACGGGACGGCTATTACCAGCAGGAACCGTTGTACTTTATGACCGACCGCGGCAACCCGTTCACGTTCAAGCATCCCGATACGGACGACATCACGCAGCAACAGGTCGCCTACATCAAAGATTACGTCAATAAATTCGAATATGTGCTCTATTCGCAGAATTTCATGGACCCGGAAGAGGGATACCGCAAATACATCGACGTAGACAGTTGGGTGAACTGGTACTTGGTACAGGAAACCCTGTGCAACAAAGATACGAACTACTACTTCTTCAAAAAGAACGCGCAGCCGGACACCAAACTCGGCATGTCGCCGGTCTGGGACTTCGAGTGGTCGCTCGGCATCGGCTGGAACTACACCGAACCGGCCCGCCACGACGTCCTGGTACAACGTTCGCTCTATTTCGACCGGCTGATGCAGGATCCCTACTTCGCAGGACTGGTCAAAGAGCGCTGGAAAACGCTTAAAAGCGAATACCTGCCGCAGCTCTACGCCTACATCAACGAGACGGCTCAGAAGATCTCCGTATCGCAACGGGCCAACTTCACGAAGTGGAACATCCTCAACACGCCGGTCAGCGTCGAAGTCATCACGCTGGGAACCTGGGAAAACGAAGTGCAGTACGCCAAGGACTTCCTAACCCGCCGCGTGCAGTGGCTGGACTCGGCGATTCCGACCTGGTAAGTATTTTCCGGCCAATTACGCAAAAGGCACCAGGGTTCCGTAAACGACATTTCGCATTCTTACCAATATTCGCAAGGTTCGGGAAACGTCTATCTCGTGGCAACCAAGATGGCGAATTCGGGAGGACATGCAGCCCCGGCGGTCAAAGCCGACATTAATTGGGTTTACATAAAAGATACCCAAAATACAAACGACGGAACTCCTATCATGGTTCACAGAAAAGAGGTCACCGACGTTTTCGAAGCCAACAGCGTACGAGCGTACGGTAGGGTACGATCCGAAAGTCGAAATTAAAACACTGCTTTTATGAAACGCCTAACGATACTCGCCCTATTTCTGTTCCCGTCGGTAGTTTGTGCACAGCAGCGAACGGCAGCGATATCCCCGGAATCTTTTGAGAAAAGAGCCGAATTCAGTGCCGCTGCATTCGATATCGTCTGGGCCCGGCCCAGGCATATGATCGATTTGGATACGCTGGCGGGACAGTGGATCCGAAGAGGACACCGCTCGGGAACTGCATATGCTCCCGTACTCGAATCCGAGAACGGGGAGTTCATTTTGATGTACCTGAGCTTTTTAATTTACAGAACCGAGGGCGAGATCGAGATAGACCAAACCATGAGAAAGTTAGAAAAGTCGCCGCCAACGAACGAGCTGCTCACGAACGACAACTATCCCCGCCTCTTGATAACCGGCGAATTGAAAGCGGCCTACGGCTATACGGAAGGCTTTTTCAACCCGGTGGAAGGGAAAGTGTTCACCCGGGAAGATTTCGAAACCTACGTAACGATCGTTTCGGGCGGCAAAGCCCGGAGGTGGTTCAATGCCGACTCGGTGTTCCTGTACACCCTGCCGGTGGACGATCCGTTCAAAAAGGGCTACACGCATTGCACGGGTATGATCGTCTCTAAAAAAGGCAGGGCCAGCATAGGACTGAAGCTCTGGTTCACCAACGCAGGAAAGAAAAAAGAGCAACAATATCTCCGTTCGCTCCGCTGGAAGATACGGTACCGCAACGACGACTGGAAATACGACCGGGAAGTATTCGAACGTGCAGTCAGGAACCGCGAAGGAGACCGAAAATAGACGGCCTATCCGCCTTAAGGAATAAAACGGCGGCAGGTCTGCCTCCCCCGGCCGATTTCAACATAGACGGAAGCACTTACATGTCGGCATATAAGCGCTTCCGTCTACGACTGTTACGATTTACAACGCAAAAAGCGGGAAAATTCCTGAACGGAATCATAAAAAACATCCGCACGATCGACCGGATCATGCGGAGTCTCTGTTTATCGATAAATCATACTGCGGAGAGATAGGGTTATGAACCAACACCCCACAGATCCCTTATTATCAAGGTGATAATTATTTCAAAAAGTACGTTTGTAACGAATTAGTAACGGTATCTTGTCTGTCATAGTCGCCTAATGGCTTCTTCTTGTCTGCCCGTTTTTTCATCACGTTACAAAGATAACAAAAATATTTGATTGACACATATTCTTCTCATTCAAAAAAGATTTTTTATAGTATTCTATGAATATCTTCTCTCATTATGGGGGATATATCCAATGCTTCCAAGTCTAACTGTCTAAGCCATGTCAAGCTTTCACTTGGAGACATATGCGTATTCGTAATATATTTCTCAGATAGGGTTATTACTGTATTACGACTTAAACCTAAAGCTAATAATGATAAATGTGTTTTGATTGGTACATTAAAGTATATAGATGCGTTTTTCATTGCGAAATCGTCGAGGATGCCGAAAAGGTGAAGCAGGAGGAGAAAGCCTACAAGAAGATTCCCATCATTACCGATTTTACGGACGAGGAGGGCAACGACCGCATGAAAGAGATGATACAGGAAAACTACAATCGCATCAAAGCCGACGTGCGGCAAATCGTCGCCGACGAACTGGAACGCATCAAGAGCGATCCGGCGCTGGCGCACCTGTTACAACAGACGTAATTTATAAAAGAATCCTCGCTGCTAACTCAGCGAGGATTCTTTTATATTCCGTTATTCATTGATAGTAAATACGAATATGGACTATTTCTCAAAACGTCTTGTTTATCTATATTATAGGAAATTAATGTAGATATGACAGAAATGCCTGCACCTGCTAATAATGCAGAGGGGATAGATATTCCCAACAAAGCTGCAGGTATAGTAGTTGCACCTGTTGAGAAAAACGATATTTTCATAAGATTATTGACAAACGTTTTTATACCTGCTCCATTCAGAGACTTTTTTAGATTATTATATCCCGGCAAAAATTGATTTACATATATATCACTGACTTGTTGCCGTATCTGTTCTATTGTTGCATCGACTGGAATATTTCTGGTAAGACTTTCGATATTCATTCTAAACAATCCTAATTCATCTTGATGTTGTCTTTTAAATTTAATAATATCATCAATCGAAACCTCATCCGATATAGTTATTCCATTAAAGGATAAATCCATAAGAATACCTTGAGCTAATTGATGCCCTCTATTACGAATATGACGATCTCTCCACTGATAATCCCAATGATTGTATATTGCTACTTGGTTATCAAGCCTTGCTAAATTACTAAAATTAGAGGTGTGAGTATTGTCTGTTAGAGGTGCAATGCTATGCTGCTCGCATAGTCGATTTGTGAGTAATGTCATATAAAAATTGGCAAAACCTCCACTTACATGAAGCCAACCATCTTTATCCATATACTCTCGTAGTTGATACCATATTTCATGAGCCATTTTCTCCGGATGAATTCGATGAATTTCTCGAATTTCTCTCGGCAATTTTTGGAGATGCATTGCAATTCCATTTTCGGGATGAGTCAAAACTTGGTATCCCTCATTACTATTTAAGTAATTTAATACATCATTCGTTAATCCCTCTATTAAATCCATGTCGGAATTAACGAAAAGAGGTTTTATCACCCCTTCATCTGCTAAAAATTGGGTGGTACATTGTTTATATGGATGGTCTATTGATGATGGTACAATAGTATTAATTTCATCCCAATACAAGATAGCTGTTTTAAGCCATGCCTCATTGGAAATATCAATTGTAGGATAATAAAGTGCACGAGTAAATGCCATGATAAATATTATTTAATATGTTATAATCCGATTTTAGTGTTGTAACCGATAGAACTCCTTTTGCCGTTCGATCTCCTCGCGTAGCTCCTCTTCGGTCGGCATATAGAGCATGTATTTCGAGGCGAACAGCCGGTCGTTGTCGTGCAACACGGAATAGCGTGCGATGTCCTCATCCGTTTCCGAGCAGAGAACGATGCCGATGGTCGGGTTGTCGCCCTCGCCGCGCACCCGTTCGTCGTACATCCGCACATACATATCCATCTGTCCTACGTCTTGGTGCGTGATGGTCGTCGTCTTGAGGTCGATCAGTACGAACGATTTGAGTATGTAGTTGTAGAAAACGAGGTCGATGAAGTAGTCTTTCTTTTCGGTGCGGACTAATTTCTGCCGTGCGACGAACGAGAAGCCCTTACCCAATTCGAGCAGGAATTTTTGCAGATTGCCGATGATGGCTCCCTCCAGCTCCGTTTCCGAAAAGTCGCTGTTGGGCGTAAGGCCTATGAACTCCGCGACGGTCGGGTTCTTGATGAACTCCATCCGGTCATGCTCGAACGGTTTTGTCAGCGTCCGCATTTCGGCTGTTACGTTTTCCTTATGCTGCGAGAGCAGCAACCGCTCGTAATACTGCGACCCTATATTGCGGTCGAGCGTGCGGTAGCTCCACATCTGTTCGGCGGCCTCTTTCAGATACCATGCGCGGGCATCGGCATTGGAAACGCTCAACAGACGCTTGTAATGTGACCACGTCAAAATTCCCCACGCTGTGGGGAGTTTTTCGGGAAAGGCAAGATAGAACTGACGGAAATAGTACAACGTGTTGACGGAAAACCCCTTGCCGAACTCTGCCGTAAGCTCTTTCGACAGGGATTTTAACAACTGCGAGCCGTAATCCGCGCGGTCTTTTCCCTGCTGTTCCTGCTCCACGATCCGCTTGCCCATCTGCCAATAAGCCTCGACCATCGCCGAGTTGATCGCGGCGTATGCCTTTTGGCGGGCATTGGTTACGATCCGCTTGATCTCTTGTATGAAATCAGGGGTATATAAAGCGGTAATATCGTCTTTTTTCATTGTTGCCGAATGATTTTACGACAAAAATACATAAATTAACGGAAGAACGCCGTATGTTCTCCCGTTTATCGGTAAGGTTACCGCCTCGCCCGTTCTTTCTCCTCATCGCGCTGCATGCGCAGGTTCAGCCGCTCACGCAGCTTGTCGAGGAAATAGGTGCGGCTCTCGCTCTTGCAGCGTTTGATGTCCGTATAGGCGTTATAGCAATGGCTGTCCTTTATTTCCAGCCCGAATATCTGACCGAAAAACGCAGCCAGCTCCTTGATGTCGTTCTCTCCGTCGTTGATACAGCCGATCTCGTCGAACGCATAGATGATCTCCACCAACTCGACGAGACTACCCGTCCAGCGGAAAGGCGTGTCCGGAATATCGGATTTTTGCGCCGACAGCGGAGGCGTCTGGGTTTGGAGGTATCGAAACATCCGACGCACGAACGTCAGGGCTTTGCGGATAGGAATTGTATGGGAAGATTCCGCCTTGTGAATCTCGTGCAGACAGCCCAGTTCCTTTTCGATATAGGCGAGCGTGAAGATAAGGTGATGCCGCTGGGATGGCGGAGCGCAGCATACGGTGCAAACCTCTTTGATGAACTCGTTATATACCGACGGCGTTATGGTGCGGGCGTCGGCTCCGTCATTGATCAGACGGAAAAATTCGTTTTTTGTAAGTATGAGGAAATCCATTCAGTTTCTGTTTTTCGGGTTGTTGTACTCCGTGACTAATTACGTGTTGCGCACGCTTCACATAAGAACAACCCCCTTTCCTGTGGAATGGATCGTATCGGATTGATAATTTATAAGTTATTGGATTGATTTTCGTATGACGAGCCGTTTCCACCCCGCAAGGGTCATAGGGTCATCCCTGCGATTGCGTATGCGAAAATACTATTATACCCCCTGCGGCTTGCAGCCGCAGGGGGTACAACGAAAACGGATAGCCCTGCCGCAGAGCGGCTATTCTTTCACGGGCCGGACGGAGAAGCCCCAGCTTTTCCCACTTGAAGGGCTCGGGCTGATTCCATTTTTGCTTATCATGAACTGACGCCCAGAATGGGTCGCAGTCGCTTGTCCCGTCCAGTAACCGTATGTATATCCGTCGTAATATATTACGTGGCCATCCGTATAGTACCGTATTCCTTGGCCTGGAATAAAGATCGTGCTTCGCCGTTGAGTGATACACGCTTGCGCGGCGAGAGTTTCGACGTCCGCCCCGTTCGAGAATAACAAGAGAGCGGAGCGGCCGGGCATCCGTTTCCGTTGTACCCCCTGCGGCTGCAAGCCGCAGGGGGTATAATAGTATTTTCGCATACGCAATCGCAGAGACGGCCCTATGACCCCTCATTTGTGTCCTTAACGGAGAAAAAAGAAAACACCCAAACTTACATTTTAGGGTGTAAATCTGGGTGCTATCCTTGTAATTCGCTGACAATCAGCCTTGTTTGCGGAGAGTTAGGGATTCGAACCCCAGGAACCACATAAGCGGTTCAACAGATTTCGAGTCTGCCCCGATCGACCACTCCGGCAACTCTCCTATTGCGGATGCAAAGATAATACTTTCCGGGATATATTTTCCATCCCGGACGTATTTTTTTGAAAAACACTCCGACGGCACACCGTCCAAACGTCCGGACGCACATTTTTTTACGATCCGGCAGCATCGTCCCGAAAAAAAACTATCTTTGCCGTGCAAAGGTTTCCGCATCGCGCTTTCGACCGCGATCAGGGAATTAAAAGGGAATGCCGTGCGAATCGGCAACAGTCCCCGCTGCTGTAAGTTTCAGTTCCGAAAGGAATAAAATGTTTCGACACTCTTGGCCACTGACATCGAGTCGGGAAGGCGCCGAAACGGAAACGAGTCAGAAGACCTACCTTTGCTTTACGGATTTTACAGCCTGCGGTGAACAGACGAAAATCGACGGAATTTCCGGCTGACCTATTTGCGCACGATGCCGCCCGCTGTAAAACCGAATTGGATTTTTTAACGATCAACGAGCGGCATGGAACGTATTCCTCCCATTTATCTCTTCCTGTTTATGTGTTGCCTGACACCGGCGGCGCTTTATTCGCAGAACGGCTCCGACAGCCTGACACGCAAAGCGTATCCGGACAGCCTACGCCATTACAGCATCGACGAGGTGACCGTATACGGACAGAACCAACCGTCCCGGATTATCCCCGCCCAGGAACTCTCCGGCAAAGAACTGCAGCGACTCAACGCCCTGTCGGTCGCCGATGCGGTACGCTATTTTTCCGGGGTGCAGATCAAGGATTACGGCGGAATCGGAGGACTCAAAACCATCAATATCCGTAGCATGGGCACCCAGCACGTCGGCGTTTTCTTCGACGGCATCCAACTCGGCAACGCACAGAACGGGCAGATCGACCTGGGACGCTTTTCGCTGGACAACATGGAATCCATTTCGCTGTACAACGGGCAGAAAAGCGCGGTATTCCAGCCGGCTAAAGATTTCGCATCGGCCGGTTCGATTTACATGCAGACGCGAACGCCCCGTTTCGACCGAGACGGAAAAAACAACCATTTCGGCGTGTCGATGAAAACCGGCTCTTTCGGCACGGCCAACCCGTCGATCCTGTGGGAACACCGGTTCAACGACCGGCTCAGCAGTTCGTTCAACGTCGAATACCTGTACACCACGGGCCGCTACAAGTTCAGCTACACGAAAAAAAACGGATACGACACGACTGAAGTGCGCCGCAACGGCGACGTGCGCGCCCTACGGGCCGAAGGCGGCCTTTTCGGCCTGGTACGCAACGGCGAATGGAAAGCGAAAGTCTACTTTTACAACTCGGAACGGGGCTACCCGGGCGCTTCGGTGCGACAGGAACCCGGACGGTTCCGGCACGAAGACCGGCAGTGGGACGACAACTTTTTCGTACAGGGTTCTTTCCGGAAAACCTTCAGTCCGTTTTACAGTCTGTTGCTGAACGGCAAGTACGCCTACGATTACCTGCACTACCTGTCCGATCCGCGCCTCGACGAGAGCACGATGTATGTCAACAACCACTACTACCAGCAGGAGACGTATTTCTCGGCAGCCAACGAATTTACGTTTTTCAAATGGTGGAAAGCCAACCTCGCCGCCGATTTCCAATGGAACACGCTGGACGCCGACTTGGTCGATTTCGTCTATCCGCAGCGCTATTCGGTACTGACGGCCGCGGCGACCTCGTTCGAATTTTCCCGGGTCAAAGTGCAGGCAAGCCTGCTGCACACTTATGTCCACGACCGGACGAAAGCCGTCGGGGGAAGCGCCGGCGACAAAAGCGAATTCACGCCCACCTTCGTAGTCTGGTACAAACCGTGGAGTCGGCCGGAGCTGAGTTTCCGCGCATTCTACAAACGGATTTTCCGGATGCCTACGCTGAACGACCTGTACTACACGTTCATCGGCAACAAATACCTGAACCCGGAATACACCACCCAATACAACCTCGGCGTCACCTATGCGAAAAATTTCGACGGCGTCCTACGGCGGATCGACTTCCAGGCGGACGCCTACTACAACGAAGTGGACGACAAGATCGTCGCCATGCCCACCAGCAACCAGTTCCAGTGGACGATGATCAACCTCGGTCGCGTGGAAATACGAGGGATCGAAACGACCGTGCAGACCGACTGGCTGTTCGGTCCGGTAACCTTCAACGCCCGGCTGAACTACACTTACCAGAAAGCCCAGGATGTCACCGACCGGACGAGCGAATGGTACGGCGGCCAAATCCCCTATATCCCGTGGCACAGCGGTTCCGCCGTACTGAATCTCGGCTACCGGGGATGGGATCTGAATTACAGTTTCCTTTACACCGGAGAACGCTACGAATCCGTCGCGAACATCCCCGAAAACTACGCGCGGCCGTGGTACACGCACGACATGGCGCTCTCGAAATACATCCCGTTCAAAAAAACGGCGCTGCGCATCACCGCCGAAGTGAACAACATCTTCAACCAGCAATACGAAGTCGTACAATGTTACCCGATGCCGGGCACGAATTTTAAAATCAAAATAAACTTTACGTTATGAAAAAACATTTGACAAAATCACTGCTGCTTTTGCTGCTCAGCGCAGCCGTCTGCAGCCTCAACTCCTGCCGGAAAGAAGAAACGGGCACCCCTTCGTCCGGTTCGGGCGGCGGAGAGGGAGAGACCGCCGGTACGGTGAAAGGATTCTTCCTGCTGAACGAAGGCAATCAAGGCAGCAACAAGGCCTCGCTCGACTATTTCGACTACGAAACAGGCGTCTACACAAAAAACATCTACCCCGAACGGAACCCGGGCGTAGTCAAGGAATTGGGCGACCTGGGCAACGACCTGCAGGTTTACGGCGAAAAACTGTATGCCGTGATCGGCGGTTCGGGACTGGTCGAAGTAATGGATGTCAACACGGCCAAGCACGTGGGGCAGATCTCCGTTCCGAGCGGCCGCCGACTCGCATTCAAAGATCAGTACGTCTACATCAGCTCCTACGCAGGCCCGCTTAATTTCGATCCGAACGCCCGGAAGGGTTACGTGGCCCGGGTCGACACGGCGCAACTCGGGAAAGTCGATACCTGCGTGGTCGGCTATCAGCCCGAAGACATCGTCGTCTCCGGCAACAAACTTTACGTTGCCAACTCCGGCGGATACCGGGCTCCGGTCTACGACAGCACGGTTTCGGTGATCGACCTGAGCACATTCAAGGAGATTTACAAAATCAACGTAGCGATCAACATACAGAAGATGAGGCTCGACCGTTCGGGCAACCTCTGGGTGTCGACCCCGGGGAACTACTACGACATCCCGTCGCGGACTTTCGTGATCGACACGAAAACGGACAAAGTGACCGACACGCTCGAAGTGCCGAACGCCAACATGGCCCTGCGCGGCGACTCGCTGCTACTGTACAGCGCCACCTGGGACATGACCACCGGAAAAAGCGCCTATTCGTTCACTTTCATAGACACCCGGACGAAAAAAGACGCCGGGCAGAATTTCATCAAGGACGGAACGGATAAAAATTATACCGCAGCCTATGAAATCGCGGTCAACCCGGACAACGGAGACTTTTTCGTCACCGATGCGAAAGACTATATAACGCCCGGAAAGATCTATTGCTACGGTTCCGACGGACGCACCAAATGGTCGGCCACCACGGGCGACATTCCGGGGCACATCGCATTCACGCATAAAAAGCTGCAACCGCTGAAATAACGGCTCCCGCCGCAAAACGACAAGCTCCGGAACCTCCGTTCCGGGGCTTTTTTCCGTACCGTCCGCCGCTTTTCCCGCAATAAACCGTATTTTTGTAAAAACACGACGATCATGGGCAACAAAGGATACATCCATGTGTACACCGGGGACGGGAAAGGAAAAACGACGGCCGCTTTCGGGCTCGCGGTACGGGCGCTCTGCGCCGGAAAAAGCGTCTACGTCGGACAGTTCGTCAAAAGCATGGCCTATCACGAAACGAAAATAGCGGAAATGTTCGACAAACTCCGGATCGAGCAACTGGGTCGCGGCTGTTTTATTCGCGAGGAGCCGGAACAGACCGATATCCGGATGGCCCGCGAAGGACTGGACAAATGCGCCGCGCTGATGGCCGGCGGCGACTACGACGTAGTGATACTCGACGAACTGACCATCGCCCTGCACTACGGATTGCTGACCGTCCGGGAAGTGCTCGAAGCGTTGGACCGCCGCCATCCGTCCGCCGAGATCGTCATCACGGGCCGTTACGCCCCGCAGGAACTGATCGACCGGGCCGACCTGGTAACCGAAATGCGCGAAATAAAACACTATTACCGGCAGGGCGTACGCTCGCGCGACGGGATCGACAAATAGCGACTCCGCACGCACGGAAAAACGATTTTCAAATTGAAAACAACGCGGCAACCCGTAAGCGAAGCCGCGCGGGAATTTTACTCCTCGACCTGCTGCATCTCGATCAGCCGGGCATAGATGCCGTGCCGTTCCATCAGTTGTTGGTGAGTCCCCTGTTCGGCGATCCGGCCCTTTTCGATCACGATGATCCGGTCGGCGTTGTGGATCGTGCTCAGACGGTGGGCGATCACCAGCGAAGTGCGCCCTTTCAGTAAGGCGTTCAAAGCCTCCTGCACCAGTTTTTCGGACTCGGTATCCAATGCCGAGGTCGCTTCGTCGAGAATCAGTATTTCCGGATTTTTCAACACGGCCCGCGCGATGCTCAACCGCTGGCGCTGGCCGCCGGAAAGCTTCATGCCCCGGTCGCCGATGTTGGTCTGATAGCCGTGCTCGGTCTCCATGATGAAATTATGCGCATTGGCCACGACGGCCGCCTGGCGGATCTCTTCGTCGGTGGCGTCCTGCTTGCCGAGCCGCAGGTTGTTGGCGATCGTATCGTTGAACAGGATGGTCTCCTGCGACACGACGCCCATATACTCCCGCAAACTTTCGATGTCGTACTGACGAATATCCACCCCGTCGATCAGGATCGCGCCGCCCTGTATGTCGTAAAAGCGCGGGATCAGATCCGAAAGCGTCGATTTGCCTCCGCCGGACGGACCGACCAGCGCAACGGTCTCCCCTTTCCGTATTTTGAAGTTAACGCCGCAAATTACCTCCTTATTATCGTAGGAAAAACGCACGTCGCGGAACTCGATTTCGTCGTGCAGTCCGGTCATCCGGACTGCATCGGGCGCATTGGTGATCTTGCTTTTCTCATCGAGCAGCGCCAGCACGCGCTCCCCGGCCGCAATCCCCTGGTTGATGTTGGCGAACGAATCGGTAAACGAACGCAACGGCCGGGTGATCTGCGTAAAGATCGACAGGTAGGCGACGAACGCGCTCGCCTCCAGATCGCCCGACAACACCAGGCTGCCGCCGTAGACCATCAACACCGCCGCCGCGGAAATCCCGAGAAACTCGCTCGTCGGCGACGCCAATTGCTGCCGCCGCGCCATGCTCAGCGAGATCCGCGAGAAAAGACCGTTGATATCGTGAAACTTATTGCGGATATAGTCGGTCGCATTGTACCCTTTGAGGATTTTGATCCCGGTCAGCGATTCGTCCATCAGGCTGACCATATCGGCAAAACGTTCCTGCGCAGCCGTAGCCGACTTGCGCAGCCGCTTGACGATCGAACCGATCACCAGCGCCACGACCGGCAGGAAAATCACCGAAAAAATCGTCAGCTTCCACGAAATCATCACCAACGCGATCAGGAAACCGACGATCATGAACGGATCGCGGAACGCAACCAGCAGCGTATTGGTGATGCAGAACTGCACGACCTGCACATCGGACGAAATTTTCGAAATGATGTCCCCCTTGCGCTCGTTGTTGAAATAACCGACATGCAACCCCATCACGTTATCGTACACCCGGTTGCGGAGCCGCTGCAACGAACGCACGCGCATGGTCTCCATCACGCGCTGTCCGAGATAACGGAACAGGTTGCTCAGAAACGACATCAGGATGATGAATACGCTGAGGAAAATCAGCACGTCCATTTTCGAATAATCGGTTCCGAAGACACGGTATATCAAAAAGTTGACGAGGCTCCTGAAATAATCCGTATTCAACGCGAACGACGGCAGCGCGGTCACCGGCTCGAGCAGTTGGTCCTCAACGAACAACGTGTTGAGCAACGGCATGATCAGCATGAAGGTGAACGTATAGAATATCGTGTAAAAAAGCGTGTAGAAAAAATAAGGGATCGCGTACTTTTCGATGGGTTTCGCAAAGCCGAGCAGCCGCCAATAGGTATTCATTCGCTGGATTTCATTAGATTACTTCGGACAAAAGTAATCCATTTTCCGATATATCCTTTATCTATTTTGCCGGAAAGCTGCCTGTTTTAGGGTAAAATTCGTAAATTTGTCTGCTGAAATCTCCGGGATTCACCGATTCCCGGCATGTCGAATCCGGACAACACATTCGCATTCAACCGAATCTGTTGTCGATAAACGGCGCGTTGCGCCAAACGTTTAATTATGGAAACTGTTGTCAGTGGAATACGGTCTACCGGAAACTTGCACCTCGGAAACTATTTCGGGGCGCTCAGGAACTTTGTCAAAATGCAGCACACGGAACGGTGCTTTTTCTTCATCGCCGACTACCATTCGCTGACGACGCATCCGGATCCCAACATGCTGCACGTCAACGTCAAGAACGTGCTGTCGGAATACCTTGCCGCAGGGCTCGATCCGGAGGCTGCCACGATCTACGTGCAGAGCGACGTTCCCGAAGTAGCCGAACTGTCGCTGCTGCTGAGTATGCACGCCTATGTCGGCGAGCTGGAACGCACCGCTTCGTTCAAAGACAAGATCCGCAAGCACGCCGACAACGTCAACATCGGTCTGCTGAGTTACCCGGTATTGATGGCCGCCGACATCCTGCAGCATCGCGCCACCCGCGTACCGGTAGGCAAGGATCAGGAGCAACACCTCGAACTGACACGCCGGTTTGCACGCCGGTTCAACCAGCTTTACCAGGTCGAATTTTTCCCGGAATGCCAGCCTTACACGTTCGGCGGCAACCTGGTAAAAATCCCCGGACTGGACGGAAACGGCAAAATGGGCAAATCGGAGGGCAACGGTATTTTCCTATCCGACACGGACGAGGCGATTCGTAAAAAAGTAATGAAAGCCGTGACCGATTCGGGCCCGACCGCGCCGGACAGTCCGATGCCGGAGGTGATCGCCAACCTGTTCACGCTGCTGAAAGCCGTTTCGACCGAAGATACGGTACGGCATTTCACCGACCTGTGGAACCGCTGCGAGATCCGCTACGGCGACCTGAAAAAACAGCTCGCCGAAGACATGATCAAGGTCGTGGCCCCGATCCGCACCCGCATCCAAGACATTATCGGCGACGACGCCTACTTGAGCCGGGTCGTCAAACAGGGCGCCGAAAAGGCCCGCGAAAGTTCGAGCCGGACGCTGTCGGACGTTCGCCGGATCATGGGTATCAAACCGTTCTAAACCGCAATCCCTTAAACTCTGCGACGGCCATGCCTAAGCTGAGAAACAAAATAGCGCTGCTGTACCGCTACCTGATCATCGCTACCAAGCGGCTGACCGATAAACAGTTGATGATTCTGCTCGCGATCGTGGTCGGTCTGGCGGCGGGGTTTGCTACGTTCGTATTCGAACGGGCGCTGATGTTTTTCCGCTTCGTGCTGACCAGCTGGTTCGACATCGACACGGCCAGCGTTTTCTACCTGTTCTATCCGGTCATCGGAATCATCATCGCCACACTGTTCGTCAAGTACGTCGTGCGCGACAACATCAGCGAAGGAGTGACCCGCGTACTGTACGCGATGAGCAAAAAAGGGTCGCGCATCAAGCCGCACAACTGCTATTCGTCGATCGTCGCGAGTTCGGCGACGATCGGTTTCGGCGGTTCGGTCGGCCCGGAGGCGCCGATCGTACTGACCGGAGCGGCCGTCGGATCGAATATCGCCCGCTTCATGCGACTCAATTACAAGAACATCACGCTGCTGCTGAGTTGCGGCGCGGCGGCGGCCCTGTCGGCCGTATTCAAGGCGCCGATCACCGGAGTCGTCTTCGTGTTGGAGATACTGATGCTCGACATCACCGTCGCATCGATCATCCCGCTGCTGATTTCGGCCGTGACCGCCACGACGCTGATGTTTTTCCTGAACGGTTTCGATCCGGTTTTCAACCTCAATATCCTGCACTCGTTCGAACTGGAACACCTGCCGTACTACATCGTCCTGGGCCTGATATGCGGGCTGATGTCGTACTATTTCACACAGATCAACTCGAAAATCGGGCAATTGTTCGCCCGGATCAAAAGCATGTACCGCCGTTGGATCGCGGGCGGCCTGATCATCGGCGTCCTGATCTTCCTGTTTCCGCCGCTTTACGGCGAAGGGTACGAATCGCTGGCCGATCTGATGCACGGAAACGTCGATGCGCTGTTCAACAACTCGATGTTTTTCCAATACCGGGGCATCGGCTGGGTCGTCATGCTGTACCTGATCGCCACGCTGTTTTTCAAGGTGGTCGCGATGTCGGCCACCAACGGAGCCGGAGGGGTCGGCGGCTCGTTCGCCCCGTCGCTGTTCGTAGGCGCTTTCACCGGCGCGACGATGGTCTATGGGCTGAACTATTTTTTCGGACTCGAACTACCGATCATTCCGTTTACGCTGGTGGGCATGGCAGGAGTCATGTCGGGCGTAATGAACGCCCCGTTGACGTCGATCTTCTTGATCGCCGAACTGACCAACGGCTACGCGTTGTTCGTCCCGCTGATGCTGGTCGCCGCGCTCTCTTTCGCGCTGGACTACTACCTCGAACCCTATTCGATCTACACGAAAAAGCTGTCGCAAAGCGGCGAACTGCTGACCCACAACAAAGACCGTTCGGTACTGGTATTCCTCGATCTGCCCGCCTTGATGGAGACCGATTTCTACAAAATCTCGATGAACACGACGCTCGGCGACGTCGTGAACCTTATCTCTACCGTCCACCGGAACATTTTCCCGGTGGTCAGCAAAGACGGCACCCTGCTGGGCATCGTTCAACTGGACGACCTGCGGGCCGATATGTTCTCTCCGGAAAAATACGGGACGACGATCGACCGCTACATGATCGCGCCGCCCGACCTGATCTACCAGAACGAGCAGATCGGCAGCGTACTGGACGCTTTCGAAGATTCCAAAGCCTGGATGTTGCCGGTCGTTACGACCGATAAGAAATACCTCGGATTCATTTCCAAATCGCGCATTCTGGCCGCGTACCGCGAACAACTCCGCGCAATCAGCGAAGAATAACCCATCGGAAAACAAACAAAACCGATCCGTCCGCCTTACGGAAACGCCACGCGAACCGGCCCCGATCTAAATTAATCTCATTTTTTTACATTCTCTTGTTCGTTTTATTTTTTTTATTTAATTTGGTCCGAAAGAAAATTTTCATTAATTATGTCTATTATCAATAACTATTTTATAGTTCGTAAACAGCACGGAACGAACACATCGAAATAAAACCAATATCCTATTTTGTTTAACTAAAACACACTGATTATGAAAAATTACCTAAAACTGAGTGCATGGTTGTTTTTGATTCCGGCACTGATGTTTTCATCGTGCAAGGACGACGACAAATCGGACGGCGACCCGTTGCTGGCTCCGAGAAACCTTGTCGGACTGGCCGGCGACGGGCAGGTCATCCTGAACTGGGACGCTCCTTTGAGCGGCGAGGTGAAAGAGTACTCCGTAACCTGGACTCCGGGCAACGGCAGCGCTACGGTAAGCGGCATGGCATACACGGCGACCGGACTGACCAACGACACCGAATACACTTTTTCGGTGAAAGCCGTCTACGCGTCAGGATCGTCCGACGCCCTTACGGTCAAGAAAACGCCGAAAACCGAAGCGATCAACTACACAGCCTGCACGGACGTAGCAGCCCAGGCGGGCTATAAGGCGATCACGCTGACATGGGCCGTTCCGGAAATCGTTCCGAAAGCCGAATTGTCGGGTTATACGATTACCGTTGCGCCGGGTGAAATGGAACCGATCAAAGTTGCCGACCCACAAGCCGTTTCAGCGGTTATCGACGAATTGGCCAACGGCACCGAATACACCGTAACGATCATCGCAGACTACAAAGACGGCGGCATGTCGGCAGGCGTATCGGTCAAAGCGACTCCTACCGAACTGATCTCAAAAGTCGAATCGGACAATGTCTCCAAAATAAGCTTCGACAAAGAAAATGCAGCCATCGAACTGTATTATACCAGACCGGTGGATGTAAAGGCCATTCCGGTAACCTTCACGCTGATCGAAGGCGCAACGATAGATAACGAGAGCGGCGCCGTAAGCAAAACGCTGAATCTGAAGGATCCCGCCACGGTCGACGTCGTTATGAACGATTTCACGGTTCCGTATCAGGTAACCGCCGTAGTCGATACGCTCGTAAAATCGCTCCAGGCATCCTACGACGGCACGACGGTCAACGGAAAAGTCGATCAAGCGACCCGAAAGATCCTGATCGACTTCGGAACGACCCAGATCGACAAATCGGCCATCGAAGTAACGATCGACATCTCCGAAAACGCAACGTTGGTAAATCCGTCGGCATCGCCGGCCACGATGAATCTGTCGAGCGAAAACGTCACGATCAAACTGTCGGATAAATACGGAAACGAGGTATCCTACGGCGTAACCTGCCTGGGCGAGGAAATTCCCGTTGTGGAAGGATTCAACCCGAAGGACATTACCGGAAAAGACATTCCGGCCGATTGGGTACGTCTCAACCGGTTTAACGGCAAAGACATCTCCAAAAACATAGCCGTTTACCAGATCTCTTCGATCAAGGATCAAGTCATGGACGCGTATGTGGTCATGTGGAAAGACGGAGCTAACTTCTCCGTTCTGGCCAATCCCGAAGGAGCTACATTTGCCGATTACATGACGACTTACGGAGCCAGCAACCAGGTACTTATATCCGGAGCGACTAACGAATGGACAGCTATTCACGAAGGTACGACCATAATCCAAGGTAAACAAGGATCGATGTTCACGAAGGATGCAGGCAGCGGCAAATGGCATCAGAATACCGGCGAGTTTAAGGACGGAGTTCTGGTGAATGTAGATGCCGGTTCCACTCCTTGGGATGTGACCGAAGGTTTTGCCGGAGGCGGTTTCTACCTGAATCCAGCCGCCGATGCAGGTAACGGATATCATTACACTCCGGGAGACGCCACTCTGGCTTCGAGGTGTTTCTTCGGATGCAACCGCTCTGAATACCCGACGCTAGGCGAATCCTACGCAACGCTGGCCGCGTTCTTTATCTGCAAAGCCGGCGGCGAATCGAAAGGAATCGGACAGAACGATATTTGCGAACTGTTGATCGACGTCGGCATCACCTGCGGGTATCCGATGTGCGAAAACGACGCAATAGGCTTGTCCATCAACGGCAAAGAGGTATTCTCCGGCGCTCAGAAGCTGTATTATACGGTAGGTATCAACTAAGATCTTGCAATAGGATTGTATCCTCTGAAAAAAGCCCTGCACGGGACCGTGCAGGGCTTTTCCAATATGCGGATATCAGTAACAGGCCTTCTGATCCCGTCCGAACGTTTCGCGCTACTCGCTGAAATCGGGAGCTCCGAAAACGTAACTTTCCCGGTACCGGTAGCCGACGACCGCCATCAACAGCACGATCGCAGCGTTCAGCACGAACGGGAAATCGGCCGAACCGGACTTCCCGAACAGCCCGGTCAGCAGATCGACGATAAAAGGGCACAGCAGGATCGCCAGGTAATTGACCGACATCACCAGCGCCAGCGCCAGCGTCGTATTTTTCGAATCGGCCGTCCGGACGCTCTTGTCGTAAACCAGCGGCTGGATAACCCCGTAGCCGATCCCCGCGACGAAACATCCCAACCCGATCGTCCACTCGTATTTGAACAGGTAGATTAGCAGCAGCCCGGCGCAAATCAGCAGCAGCGGCAGGAAAACGGTCGCATTCTTCAATTTGCGGATAATCCAGGTGATAAACAGACCGGGCAGCATGATCGCCAGGAAAAAAAGCGAAATCATCACGCCGGAAGCCGAACTGCTCAGCGTATAGTGCTGCATCAGGAAAGGCAGGTTGAACGTGACCACGAGTACGACGTAAGTAGCCAAAAAATAGAGCAGCATCAATCCTACGAGCCGCGGCACGTCGATCCCGGGCAACCATTTTACAGCCCCGATAGCCGCATCCGTCGGAGAAGCGGGAACCGCAGGTATCGTCGCGGCCTCCCCCCGATCCGGCTTGTATTTCCGCAACGAAAGCGTCATCAGCAGCGCGACTCCGGGCAGCAGGTAGACCAGAAACGGGTAATGCCAGTCGACCGTCGCCAGCCAGCCGGTCAGCGACGTGGCGAGCACCAGCGTAACGTTGCTGATCGACGAACTGATCCCTAGCTGACGGGTACGGTAGGCTCCGGTGAAATGGTCTGCGATCAGTCCGGTCGACAGCGGGATCACCATCCCGGCTCCCACCCCGAGCACGCAGTTGATAAAAATCAACAGCACGATGTTCTTTGCGAACAGGCTGAAAAAACCGCTGATGCAGAACAACGCGAGTCCCGTGTAAAGAATCAGCAGCTTGTTCCTGCTCACCGACAGCTTACCGGCCAGCAGGACGAACGGAATGATCAGCAACGACGGCAGCGAGGTAAGCATCTGGATTTCGAGATCGGTCGCGTGTTTGAAAATTTTATCCAGATCGCCCAGAATCGGCGATATGGCCAACCCCGGCAGGGAAACCACCGCCGAAACCGACCAGATTGCCACCAGTACATTCAGGGGAATCGTACCCCGTCCCGTTTGTATTTTCAGCATAACCTTCGTCGCTAATTAAATAAGATTTAGAAATTGTACTGCACGATCGCCTGAACGCGGTTGGCGTGCCCCTGCTCCTTGTCCATGTTCCGGCGCGTTCCGTAAAGGTAAGCGGCTCCCAATTGACAACTTTCGGTCAGGTTATAGAACAGATTCACCGACAAGTAATTGGCTATCTGATAAGTATTCGCGTCGCGGTAGTCGTTCCGGCTGAAAACCTTCACGCCGCTGTAAGCCGCGGTGGCCAACCATTTCGAAGAGAACATGTACTGGGCCCCGGCGATCCAGCTCATCATCGGCAGCGCCTGCAGACTGTTCGGCCGTTTGGGATTGACCACCAGGTCGAGTCCCGTGCCGGCTATATCCTGAATATAAGCCGCGATCCCCTCGCCGTAGAGGAACTGCATGTAGGTCGTCAGTCGTTTGCCGGCCTGGATCGAGCCGCTCAACTGGGTTCCCCATCCGAAAACCGATTTGGTGGCATCCGACTGGTCGTCGTAATAGAACATATCGCGGAAAATGGCCGATGCGCGCAAGTGGCTCCGCCCTTTGTTCCAGCTATACTGGAAATAGAGCGGGAAATCGGGCATCCGCTGCGGGATCGAACTCATATCGCTCGCCAGCGACGCGCTGAGATTCGGCATTTCGGCGGCGACCGCCATCGACCAGTGATCGTTGAATTTCCGGGTATAACGGATCATCGTGTTATACACCATCGGATAGCCGTTCGGCCCTTCGAAGTCTACCGTCGAAGGCGATGCCCCGAGGTCGCAGAACGTCGTGAAACGGCGTCCGATCGAGAATCCGGCCAGTTCGATATAAGCCATATTCAGACTGAACCCCAGGTTATTCGATTCCCGGAAATCGGCCTGAATGTAACCGACGATCGGCCCGAGCTTGCCGGCATGGGCGATCGCCTTGAAATACAGGGTAGAAGTCGACGGATCGAGCTGGAACTGCTGACGTTGTTTCGGCGAATTCGGCACGGGAATGGCCGACGTTACGAAATCGAGATCGTTGGCGATCCCGTCGAAATCGTACGAAAGACGCGTGTTCACGTTACCGCCGATACCGAAGATCATCTTCTGGTCTTTACCCGAAATGATGAACTTGGGCAGACCGGTCTGGCGAAACCCCTTTTCGATCGTCGAATAGTACAGATCGATCACCTGGGTCGCCGACATCGTGTCCACTTCGGCCCCCCGGCGGTTGATAAAAAGCACATCGGGTTTCGCATTGTTCTTCAGCACCTGGGCCTGCAGGCCCTCCGAAAAGAAACATGCGATGATCGCTGCTGCAAAAAGTATACAATGTTTCATAATTATGGAATTTAAATTGGTTTCGGGCATACGCGTCCTCGGACGGTCTCCGTAAACTCAATTATTGTGCCGATCCCCGCCCCGCAAATACGAAACAGGGCGTCCCGACAGGAACGCCCCGGATAATAAATTATTAAAGAATTACCGCTGTACGGCAACTCCGGCCGACAGCAACGCTTCGTCGGGAGCAAAAGGAATCGTCTCGAACTCCCGGCGGTCGCCGAGCCCGAAACGCAGGTAGGTGATCGGCAGCCCTTCCTGCAAAAAACGCTGTTCGTAAGTGGTTTTGATCGACAGCACCTCGTCGGCGAATCCCGTCCCGTAAATATCGTCGCAGCAGGCGGCGACCGGAAGTCCGTTGCCCCGGACCAGATTTTTCGTATATTCGTGCAGGTGAACCGAATCGGTCTTCAGATTGATCATGCCGCCCTCGCGCAGAAAGCGGGCGTACATAGCCAGAAACTGCGGGGCGGTCAACCGTTTTTTGATCCGGTTTTTGTTCAGTTGCGGATCGGGAAACGTGATCCAGATCTCATCGACTTCGCCGGGAGCGAAACACGAATCGATGAATTCGATCCGCGTACGCAGGAAAGCCACGTTCTTCATTCCGTTCTCCGTCGCGGTCTTGGCCCCGCGCCACAAGCGGGCGCCTTTGACGTCCACCCCGATAAAATTCCGTTCCGGGAAACGTTCGCCCAACGCCACGGTATATTCGCCGCGCCCGCACCCCAATTCCAAAACGATCGGTCGGTCGTTCCCGAAAAAATCGCGGTTCCACTTCCCTTTCAACGCATAATCTTTCCGGAAAACCTCCTCGAACCCAGGCTGAACGACACAACGGAACGTGGCATTCTCCGCAAAACGTCTGATCTTATCTTTTCCCATTCGATCCTCTTCGACTGATCCGGAAACCGATCCGGTATTCCGGGAATCTCTACTCAATAAATATCCATTCCGACGGCAGCAACGCCCTCCACCTCTTCGCCGGGCATCAACGGCTCGAACTGAAACAGGTAACTGCCCGGCCGCGACAGGCACACCCCGCTGCGGTAAGCCTGGCTGACGTCCCGGTAAAGCCCCAACCCCGGATGCCCGTCCGGCACGTGCACCACCACCGTATCGCGCCAGCGATACCCGGCAGGCGTTACGGTGGTCACGGCCAATACCAACCGGTCGTAACTGAAATTACTGCCGTACCGCACGACGACATCCATCGTCCGCAGCGACGCGGTATCGGTATTCTCGAAACTGACGGCGACCCGCTCCGACCGGTTCCATCCGTACTGATCGGTTTCCGCCACCGAAGCCTGCTGCGGCGCGAGGCATGACACCATAGTCGCCAGGCAAACCAGTCCCGGCAACCTCCGGACGATTTTACTCGCCGGCGCCACCTTTTTCCTGTTTTCCGCCGCCGGACTGCTGTCCGTCGCGGTTCTGTCCTCCGTTCGGATTGCGACGGCGATTACGGCCGTTGTTGCGACGCGGCGCATCCTCGCGGGCCGCCGGAGCGCCCCCGGCCGCATCGGCCGGAACGCGCTGTTTGCGGGCAGGTTGCTGACCTGGCGCCGATTTATCGGAACGCCGGTTTTCCGGTTTCCCCGAAGCCGGCTTCTGCTCCCTCGCCCCTTTCGGCGATCCGGAACGGGTATCGCCGCTCTGACTCGCTCCGGTCGGCGCTTTCCGCTTTTTACGGTTTTTGCGCCGTCCTTGCTGCTTATCGAAACGGGTCAGGCTCTCTTCGCCCACCACGTTGGCAAACGTCGGTTCGATATCGACCGATACGGGCGAAGCGTCGCTCAACCGTTCCGGCTTGTTTCCTTTCTGGTTCATCCGGATCACCTCGCGCACCCGTTCGACCGGCAGCGCAACCAGATTCGCCTGCGATCCCGGATCCGTCGCAAACCACATCGTGCGCTCCAGAATATCGCTTTTCACCAAGAAGTAATCGCCTTCGATCGTCTGCAACGGCTGGTTGACGCGTGGGAAATCCTTGCGGGCGTCCAGGTACGTATCCAGTTCGTACACCAGACAGCACTTCAGCTTGCCGCACTGTCCGGCCAGTTTCTGCGGGTTCAGCGAAATCTCCTGATGCCGCGCCGAGTTGGTCGTCACCGATACGAAATTCGAGATCCACGACGCGCAACACAGCTCCCGGCCGCAGGACCCCAGCCCGCCGATGCGCCCGGCCTCCTGCCGCGCCCCGATCTGCTTCATCTCGACCCGGATGCGGAACTGCTCGGCGAAAACCTTGATCAACTCGCGGAAATCGACCCGTTCGTCGGCAATGTAATAGAAAATAGCCTTGATCTTATCGCCCTGGTATTCGACGTCGCCGATCTTCATATTCAGGTTCAGGCTGGCCGCGATCTGGCGCGAACGGATCATCGTTTCGTGCTCGAGACCGATCGCCTCCTGCCACTTTTCGATGTCGTAAGGTTTCGCCTTGCGGTAAATTTTCTTGAATTCGCCGTTCTGCGGATTGAACCCCACGCGCTTCATCTGCCGGGCCACCATGTCGCCGGTCAGCGACACGATCCCGATATCGTGTCCGGGCGAGGCCTCGACGGCCACGATGTCGCCGCGTTTGAGCGGCAGGCCGTTGACATTCCGGTAATAACTCTTCCGCGTATTCTTAAAGCGCACCTCGAAAATATCGTCCGGGAAAACTTCCGGCATGCCCTCGAGCCAGTCGTAGGCATGCAACTTAAAACAGCCCGAACAGGGCGACGCCGAAACCTCTCCGCCGCACCGGCAGAACTCGCAGCCCCGTCCGATGTCGAGCGTCGGTTTCGCATCTTTATTTTTACACTCTTTGCAATCCATCCGAATATATGTTGTTAGGCGCTTCCCGGATCATTTCCGGCCGGGAACGTCTTTCGTAAAAAGACCGGCCGGAGCACCGAAAGCGCCGGTAATTTGCACCTTCTGCCCGCAATAGCACAAAAGTAATAAATTTTTCCGGATTGCCGTTTTCCCGGCGGTCCGGAAAACGGAGAACCGTTTGCGAAAACCCGATTTTCGCTTATCTTTGGGAAAGCGGCACACCGTTTGCCGCGACGACTTTAAAAACTGCGCTTATGGAGATCATTCACGACACACAGCGCCGCCGGTTCGAAATCGACGGCGAAGGACACCGGGCCTACCTCGAGTACGTCCCGGTCGAAGGAGGGATCGACATCGTCCACACGATCGTATCGCCGATGCTCGGAGGCCGCGGCTACGGCTCCCGGTTGGTACGCAGCACGCTCGACTACGCCCGCGACAACGGGCTGAAAGTAATCCCGTCCTGCTCGTTCGTCGGAGTCTATCTGGAAAGACACCCGGAGTACAAGGCACTGCTGTTTAAATAGGCTCTCCCGACCGGTTCTGTTGCGTATCGAAAAAACGCCGAAAAAAAAACAGATGGTACTCGACCGCGCTGCGCCAGTAATCGTGCGTATGTTGTCCGGGCCGCACGATGTAGTCGTGGGAAATATGATAATACAGCATCTGCTCGTGGAGCTGCCGGTTGACCTCGAAAAAATAGTCTTCCGTCCCGCAGTCGATCACGATAGCCAGTTGTCCCGGCTGCAAGCCGTAATCGACCGGCCGGGCTTTCGTCGAGGCCACCTCCCGGTTCGCATCGGTAAACGGCACCACGCGGTACAGTTGACTGAGTACGGTATGTTCGTCCCACACCGCCCGGTTTTCGGCATACGGACCGAGTTGCTCGCTGATTTTCCAATTGTTCGGGAAAGGCCGGATATCGACTCCACCGCTCATCGACCCGCACGCGCCGAAAACGTCCGGATGCCGGAAAGCGAGCCATAGAGCGCCATGCCCGCCCATACTGTACCCCGTAATCGCCCGCCCGCGGCGGTCGGGCAACGTCCGGTAATGCGCATCCACATAAGCCACCAGTTCCGTCCCGACATAAGTCTCGTAACGGCTGCGGGGATTGACCGGACTGTCCCAATACCAGCTCGACTCGCCGTCCGGACACACGACAATCACCCCGAAAGCGGAAGCCGTCTGCGGCAGTTCGGGCTTCGTTTTACGCAACCAGCTGTCGTACCGATTATTATACCCGTGCAATAGATACACCACCGGGTAACGGCCGACGGCGTTCCGACCGTACCCGGCCGGCAGGATCACGACGTTTTTGATCTTCTTGTCCATCGAAGGACTGTAAACCTCCACCGTATCGACCGTCTGCGCCCGCACGGACGCCGCGGCCAACAATACCGCCGCAAACAGGACGGCGCATTTTCGCATACTTTTCATACCGATCATTCCGATTTTGTCGGCAAAAATAAGAATTTACCCTCGAACGGCATCGGATCGAAACGAAAAACCCGCTTCTGATGAAGCGGGTTTTTCGAAAACGGAACGCACAAACGTTACCACATATAGATCGCCACATCGCCCGGATCGACGTTCATCGCCGGAGTATAATCTCCGGCCGATACGATCGAACCGTCTTTCAGAATACGTTTTACGGACGGATCGGCCGAGAAGATCAGCCTCATCGGCTGCTGATAATCGCGGTTGACGATCACCAGGAACGTGCGACCGTCGTTTTCCAGCAGCGAAATCACGGCTCCCAACCCTTCCGTTTCGAGAACGTCGACCGGTTCGGGCAACTTGGTCAGCCGCTGCGTACCGCGCGGAATCGTTTTGCCGGTATGGCGCACCCATTTGACCTTCGCCCCGGCGAAAACGCCCGACAGCGCCTTGATCTCCCCGTTCACCTGCCGCACCAGATCATAGGCGACCGTCCGCCTGCCGTCCAGGCCGATCGGTCCGAACTCGTAGTCGAAACCCTCCGAATTCACGGGCGTCCAGTAAGTGAAATACTGCAGGCCTTGTGCGCCGTAAGCCAAGTCGCTGAACATCTGCAGCCGCAGCGTGGCGAGGGTCGGATGCGGGTATTTCCAATGCTTGGTAGCCATGGCGAACGCCCAGAAATCCTTGCCGGCCTTTTTCGATTCGTCCGAAAACTCCTCGAGGTTCTCGTACCATTCCGGCTTCATGCCGTCGTACGTGATCGGATAGTGGTCGAACGACAGGAACTGCATCGGCACCTCCCGGTCGAATCGCGACACGTACTCGCGGTAACTTTGAACGCCCAGCGCGTCGAGATGCTCCTTGCCGCCGTTCGGGAACAGGTTCAAGTAACAAAAATGCTTGTCATCGACCGCCTGCACTTTCCGGGCCCATTCGCCCAATGCGGGGAAATCGCTGCTGAGCGGTTCGTCGCGCAGGAAATATCCGGCCAACGCCGGATGTTTCATAAAGCGTTTCACGGTAGCCTCCGTATCGTTGCGTAATTCGGGACAGGCGGCGATTATCTTAACCCCTACTTTTTGGGCCGCATCGAGCGCCTTCACGACCTCGTCCGCATTGGAATACCCCCTGAAATTGAGGGTAAATCCGGCGTCCTTGAGCTCCTGGAACCGTTCCACCGTAGCTTCGTCGGCCGGAATGCCGTACCAGGCCAAGATCGGAATCTCCTTCTGCGGCAGTTTCGGCTGGGCGCCGAGGATTCCGGCCCCCAGCAGCGTCGCGGCACAACACAGCAACAGCGTATTTATCCGTACTCTTTTCATCCTATTGCAGCATATAAATTACGGCATCCCCCGGCTCGACCATCAACGTCGAAGAGTAGAGCGACGCCGGAACGATCGAACCGTCTTTCAGAATCCGCTTCGCCGACGGATCGAGTTCGATATCCAATTGCATCCGGTCGTTGAAATCGCGGTTGACGATTACCAGGAACCGGTTGTCTCCGTTCTGCAATTCGGAAACGACGGCGCCGGTTCCGGTCGTTTGCAGCTTCTTGACCGACGCGGGCAGCTCCGCCAACGGAGTAGTTCCCTGCGGAATCGTATCGCCGGTATGACGTACGGACAGCACTTTCGCACCGAGGAACACGCCGGTAAGCGCCTTGATCTCACGGTTCAATTCCGTCACCTTGTCATAGACGTCGGTACGCTTGCCGTCCAGACCGATCGGCCCGTGGTGGAAATTCCAATTCGGGTTCTTTCCCGGAGTCCAGTAAGTAAAATACTGCAACCCCTGGGCCCCATAAGCCAGGTTGCTGAACATCTGCAACCGCATCTGGGCCAGATCCGGGATCGGATACGGATCGTGCGCGGTCGCCAGCGAGAAGGCCCAGAACGGTTTCCCGGCCAGGCGCGCTTCGTCCGAGAAGATCTCCAGGTTCTCGTAATAATCCGGACGCAGCATCCGGCCTACGACCGGATAATGGTCGAACGACAGCAACTGCAACGGCACCTCCTGATCGAAGCGGTGCACGTAATCGCGGTAGCTGTCGGCTTTCAGCGCCTCCAGGGAAGCGTACGTGGGCAGCAGGTTCAGGTAGCAGAAATGCGCGTCGTCGGTGGCGCGGATCCGTTTCGCCCACTGGCCCAACTCGGCGAACGACTCGGTGTTCGGCTCGTCGCGCAGGAAATAACCCGCCGTCGCCGGATGGTTCATAAAGCGTTTCACGGTCGCTTCGGGTTCCTTTTCGAGCTCCGGGCACGAAACGATCAGTTTGACGCCGGCCGCCTGCGCCGTATCCAGCGCCCGCTGCATCGCATCGGCATCGGGGTAACTGGTAAAACTGTGTGTGATCCCGGTTTCCTTCATTTCGCGGAAACGTTCGAGCGTCGTACAGTCGGACGGGATGCTGTGCCAAGCCAGGATCGGCATTTCGCCGGTCGCCTGCAGTTTCGGCCAGACAGCCTGTTCCGCCGCCTGCTTCTGTCCGGAATTACAACATCCGGCCAGACCGGCAGCCAATAGAGACAGCAAGAAGATTTTTTTCATCGGTCTAAGTTTTAGTATTTTATGAATATTCCGATTTCAAATTTAATAAAATTTCCGCAATCGACGGAATAAACGCCTCATTTTTATCTCCATACAAAAACGGAGGCGTTTACACGCCTCCGTTTCCGTCGATCGCGACCGTCCGGGCTATTCCACCGTAAAGGTATATTTGCCCGAACGCACCGTATATTCGGCGTAATCGTCCTTCATGCCGTTATAAACGATATTCCCGTCTTTCTTACCGGTTCCGTCCGTGCGAACGGCCGAAGGGGCTTTCGCATCCGGTACGCACACCGTAGCCGTACAGCCTACCGGCACTTCGACCGTCATCGTAAACCGACCGCCCCGTTTGCTCCAGTCGACCGACGCTTGCCCGTAAGGAGTCGCCGTGGCGTACTTCGCCCAGTCGATCTGCGATACCGGCTGCGGGCGAAACACGATATGACGGTAACCGGGCTGCGACGGGTCGGCGTTCAGGCCGGCCAGTTTGCGGTAGAACCAGGTCAGTGAACCGCCGAACATCGGATGGTTGCGCGAATTTTCGCCGTTCCACTGTTCCCAAGTCGTCGTGGCGCCCTGGTCGATCCAGTGACCGAAACTCGGATAGTCCCGTTTGTTCATCGCTTCGTAAGCCAGTTCGCCCAATCCGTTCTCGGCCAGCACCTCGAAGAAGAACTGGGTGCCGAAAATGCCGGTATCCAGATGACCTCCGTTGTCGAGAATATCCTGCCTGAGCGACGCCACTACCCGGTCGCGGTATTCGTCGGGAACCCCGATCCGCAATGCGAAAATATTTCCTCCGTAACGGCCGTAAGTTCCTTTCTGCGGATCGTAGAAACGCTTGTGGAAAGCGGCAGCCGTCCGGTCGGCCAGCTCACGGTAGGCCTTTGCATCGTCCGTCTTGCCGAGCGCTTCGGCTGCGCGGGCCGTGTAATCGGCGCAACGCCACAGGTAGAACGTATGCACCATTTCCGCAGGCGGAAAATCGAAGGCCGGACACCAGTCGCCGAGGTTCATCCACTGGTTCGGCGTTTGCATCAGCATGACGCCGTCGTCGCCCACCCAGTTCTGCATGAAACGGATCTGCTCCTTCATCGCGTCGTAATTGCCGGCCAGCAGGTCGCGGTCGCCGTAGTGCACGTAGAATTCCCACGGCATGATATTCATCGCGGCTCCCCACGCCACGCCGCCGCCGCAGCCGGGCTGCCACGGCGCGCCGTTGGGCACGTAACCCGTCTCCGGATTCTGCGCCCCCCACATGTCGCGAATCCACTTGTTGTAAAATGCCGCGGCATCAAGGTTATGCATCACCGTCACACACGCGACCTGCCCGTCGCCCGTATAGGCCGAACGTTCGCGGTGCGGGCAGTCGCTCGCCACGCTGCCGTGCATGTTATCGGTCTGACTGCGCCACCAGATCCGATTGATCGTATTGAACAGCGGATTGGAACACTCGAAACAGCCGGTCGTAGCCACGTCCGAATATACCGCCTCGGCCGTCACCTGTTCCGGACGCAGTTCTCCGGGCCAGCCGCTGAGTTCCACTTCACGGAATACATACCACGTAAAACGGGTGTGGTACGACTCGGGGCCGCCGCCCTTCATCGTATAGCTGTTCGAACCGACCGGAGATTCGCAGATGTAACGAATGTCGATCTTCTGTCCCGGAGCGCCTTCGACGTCTTTCAGATGCAGCCAGCCCGAAATTTCCTGTCCGAAATCCACTTTGTAACGACCTTCGCCGAGTTTTTCGATCTTCACCGGTTCGAGCCGTTCCATCACCCGGTCGGGCGGACCGTTCTGGGCGACGAGCTTCCCTTCCGGCGCTTTGCGCAGCGCGACCGGCTGCCAGGCCGAGTCGTCGAATCCCGGAGCGCACCACCCCGGCTGTTCGCGGCGGGCGTCGTACTGTTCGCCGGAATAGACCCCGTCGGAGACGATCGCGCTTTCGGACGCTTTCCACGACCCGTCGCTCAGGATCACGTCCTGCGTTCCGTCCGCATAGGTTATATGCAGTTCCCCGAAAAAGCGGGGCGACCCGAACGCCATTACCCAATGGATCTTCGCATTGTAGAAACCGTTGCCGAGAATCGCTCCGAGCACGTTTTCGCCGCGGCGCACCCGGTCGGTCACGTCGTATCCGACGTACATCACCCGGTACTCCCTGAAATTATCCTCGACCGGGATTCCGCGCTTTTCGAGCCCGGGACGCTTGCCGTAATTGGTCTGGTTCGGAGCCAACACGTCGTCGCCGACTTTTTCGCCGTTCATATACAACTCGAAATAACCGAGGCCGGTTCCGTAGAAGTAAGCCGAAGCGACCTCCTTATCCACGCCGAACGACTTGCGCAGCAACGGGGCCGGGGGCGGCACATCCTTGCCCAGGGCCTCCAGCGACTCCTCGCCCTGCCACGGCGCGCCGATCCAGCGGCATTTCCACTCCGACGGATCGAGGATACCCATATTCCAGCGGGCCGGTTCGCTCCACGCCGATACGTTGCCCTTCCCATCCCACACGCGCACCCGCCACCAGCAGGTCTCGCGCGACTGCAACGGCTTTCCCGCATATTTCACCAGCGTGGACTGCGGACTTTTTACTTTCCCGCTGTTCCACAGATCGGCCATCCCGTCCCGCAACGCTTTTTCGGTAGAGGCCACCTCGATCTGGTATGCCCGCTGCTCCTGGCCGCGAAGGCCTGCGGCAGCAGTATTGATCCACGACAAGCGGGGATGCTGCGCGTCTACGACCGACGGGTCGGTCTGGTATTCGCAGGTCAGCTTTCCGGGAACGATTCCGGCGCTTCCGCGCGCCGCAGACGACGCGCCGGAAACGACCAGACAGGCCGCCAATAGCAGGCCCGCAACTTTTGCACTCGGTTTTTTCATAAATTCAATTCAGTTATTTAGGTTTTCCGCATCCTCCCGCGGTCATAAAATCGGGGAGTTCGACAAAATTACCATTTTTCGCGGATTTTCCGAACGATTTCGACAGGCATAAAAAAACGGAGGGAAAAATTTCCCTCCGACAAACATTATTTTCGAAAACAGCGACGAAGCTTTCGAAATACCCTACCACTCTTCGCCGTCCGGCTCGGGCTTTCCCGGCAATCCGTCGCGAAACCCCATCGAAGCGTGCGTCCCGTCGCAGTACGGCTTGTTGGACGACTGGCCGCAACGGCACAATGTCACCCGGTTGCGGATCTCGTAGACAAACCCGTCTTCGCGTTGAATCGGAATGCCGCCGCGCACCCACAACGCGCCGCTGCACCCGCGCTGCGGATCTTCCAACAGGCCGAGCGAAGGTTCGAAATGCGGTTCGTGCGGATGGCTGGCGTCGAGCCACGCCGAAAGACGTCCGGCCGGACAACGGTCCGCCTCGCGGATCGTCAGGTCGCGGGCGCGTTCGCCCTCCTCCTCTACCAGATTCCACACCTGCCCCTTCGCATCGCAGAAACGGGCGAAAGCGCAATACTCGCGGTTATCGGTCAACGCCACTTCCGGACCGCCGAACGACTCGGCTTCATCCAGCAGCGGTTCTTCCGATGCGGTAAGCGACGGGTCCCAGTCGGTATGCACGTGCGAACCGTCGCAGTACGGCTTGGTCTTCGACGCGCCGCAACGGCACAGCGCCGTCGGTTCGTCTTGGGTAGCATACTCTTTGCCCGCCTTGTAATACCAGATTTCGCCTTCGCGGTTCGGCAACATGAATTGTTGTTTCAGCGGCGGCTGTCCGTAAACCAGATAGGGCCCTTCCTCCATAACGGTGATATGAAACCGGTCGGGGGCCACTTTCGTGCCCGGTTGTACATTGAACTTTTCCATGTGATTGATGTGTTTAAAAATCGTTTACGGATTTTCGAACGTGCAACAATCATACCCGTCGGCCGGAAGAGGGATAAAATACGCGTCTTTCGCTGCGCAGGAACAGAATCGCCACAACGGCCGCCAGCAGGTCGGCGGCCGGGATCGATAGCCACACTCCGGTCAGGCCGAACCAGCGCGAAAAGAAATAGAGCGCCGGGATCAGGAAAATCACCTGTCGGGACAACCCCATGAAAACGGCCTTCTGAGCCTTGCTGATCGACTGCAGGAATACCGAAACGACGATCTGAAAACCGTCCAGAAACAACAGGCAGTACCCCAGCCGCATCCCGTGCACGGCCATAGCCGTCAGATCGGGATCGTCGGTAAAAGCCCTGACGAGCCAGCGGGGAAACAGTTCGGAAGCGAGGAAACCGACCGTAACGATCAGCGTGGCGATCCGGATCGTCAGCAGCAGCACATCTTTGACCCGTTTGTGTTTTCCGGCGCCGTAATTGAAGCCGACGATCGGCTGCATCCCCTGGCAAAGCCCGAGCACGCACATCACGATCAGCATACCGAAGCTGTTGATGATGCCGAATGCTCCGATCGCCAGGTCGCCCCCTTCGCGCACCAGTTGGTTGTTCATGATGATGTTGACGACGCTCGCCGCCAGGTTCATCAGGAACGGGGCCATGCCGATCGAAACGATGTTGCGGATGATCCGGGCCTTCGGCCGGAAACAACCGACCCGGAAATGCACCTGGTGTTTGGTGTTGAAAAAGTGACTCATCACGAACAACATGCTGACAAACATCGAGATGACCGTCGCGACGGCCGCCCCCTCGATCCCCATATTCAATCCGAAAATGAAGACCGGATCGAGGATCACGTTCAGCCCGACGCCGATCAGAATCGTGTACATCGACTTGCGCGGATAACCGGTGGCCCGCATCACCCCGCTGAAACTGTAACTGAGGTTCGACAGGACGCTCCCCGGAATCACGATCCGCAGGTAATCCTTCGCATACGGGATCGTCTGCGCGCTGCCGCCGAACGCCAACAGGATATCGTCCAAGTAGAGCATCGAAAAAGTAATCAGCACCGCCGAAAACAAAAACGTCAGCACGAAAGCGTTCCCCAGGATATTACGCGCCCAACGCACATCATTCATTCCCAGCACGATGGATATCCGAGCCGACGCGCCAACGCCGACCAGCGTACCGATCGCCATCACGAGCGTCATCAGCGGGAAAGTCAACGCCAGCCCCGAAATCGCCAACGGGCCCACGCCCTGCCCGATAAAAATTCTGTCGACGATGTTGTACAACGACGCCATCACCATCCCGATCACCGCCGGAATGGAATAATCGAGTAATAACTTCCCTACGCGCTCCGACCCGAGCCGGGCCGTCGCTTGATCCATCTGCACTGCCATATTTCGTTTTTTTCTGATACGCCGTTCCGGAGAGGACGGCCGAGACGGGACAAAGATACCGAATTTCAACCGAAAAATCCGCAATTTCACCTATAATATATTGCATATTCCACAGAAATGATTAGTTTTGTATGCGTAGGGCCGTATCATACAAGTACTAACGAATTCTATTCGGAAATCATGAAATCCGTAAAAGTCCTGCCGACGCTGTCGATCCTGTTGCCGGCGGTTTCCGTTGCGCAGACGGCGCGTCCGCTGCGGGGAATCCGCATCGTCAGTCCGGCAAATCCCGTAACGATCTACCTGAACGGCGAGCGGGTCTTGTCCGTCACCAACAGTTGTTTCATCGCCAACCTGAAAAGCGGCGACTGCCGGATCGAGGCCTACGACGGGTACGGCGACAATAAACGCGACGGCAGTCCCGTTTTTTCAGAAATCGTACGTCATTCGGGCCGCGAGGTCACCGAAATCAGCGTCGAAAACCGTAGCCGTGCCTGTTCAACGCTCCGGCGATCGGCCGGGCGCAGTTCGGCCGGCTTGCTGAACATGATCCGGGAAGAGGCGTTCGACGCCAACAGGAACACGCTGCTGTCGACGCTGAAATTTTCGGGAAGCAAAAGCGAACTGAAAAATTTTATCGGCGGTCTATAAAATCCGGCGCGGCTCACCGGCCCAGATCGACCTCGCCGACCATGTTCATCAGGGTACGCACGCGGGCGGCGCGGCGCACCATGTAGTTCGAAGGGTTCTGTAACCGCATCCGCAGCGGATTCGGCAGCACGGTGGCGATCATCGACGCCTCGTAACGGTTCAGTTCTTTGGCACTCTTACCATACACCTCGCGGGCGGGAGCTTCAACCCCGTACATGTTCCGGCCGGTCTCGATGACATTCAGGTAGGTTTCCATGATACGGCGTTTGCTCCAGCAGCACTCGATCAGCACGGTGTAATAAGCCTCGAACCCCTTTCGCAGCCAGGTGCGCGAAGGAAAGCAGAAAACGTTCTTGGCCGTTTGCTGCGAAATGGTGCTTCCGCCGCGGAGGCGCTTACCCTCGCGGTTCTCGTCGAACGCCTGGTTGATCGCCTCCCAGTCGAAACCGTTGTGCGTAGCGAAATTATTATCCTCGGTGGCGATTACCGCCTGTACGACCGACGGATTGATCCGGTCGAATGGCACCCAATTTGAATGCACTGAAAAACCGTCCTGCGTGAAATTCTCGAAGAAACGGAGCACCTTCAGCGGCGTGACCGTTACCGGCACCGCCCGAAGCAACAGCACCGAGCAAATCGAATAGGTCACAAAAAACAGCGACAGATAAACTACCAACCGCAGCAAGTAGCGCATAATCAAGATTTACAGACAATTAATTTTCAAAAAAACACATCCGAAACGAGAAAACGCTCTGGAGCATTCGGGCAAAAATAATATAATTTTTCACATTTCATAGTGAAAAAATGAGCAAATTATTCAATTTAAAATAATCGCTGTATATTTGCACGAAATTACAGAGAAGGGAAAAACTTTTAGGAAAATTATTCCAACAAATCGTTTTTAAAAATGGCACAAAAAAAATTTATCACCTGTGACGGAAACTACGCAGCCGCCCACATCGCTTATATGTTCAGCGAGGTAGCGGCGATCTATCCGATCACTCCGTCGTCCACGATGGCAGAATATGTCGACGAATGGGCGGCAAGCGGACGTAAAAACATTTTTGGGGAGACAGTCAAAGTCGTTGAGATGCAGTCCGAGGCAGGAGCCGCCGGCGCAGTGCACGGTTCGCTCCAGGGAGGTGCTTTGACCACTACGTTCACCGCTTCTCAGGGGTTGCTGCTGATGATTCCGAACATGTACAAAATAGCCGGGGAGCTGCTTCCCTGCGTATTCCACGTATCGGCGCGGGCGCTCGCAGCGCAGGCCCTGTCCATTTTCGGCGACCACCAGGACGTAATGGCCGCCCGTCAGACCGGCTTTGCCATGCTGGCTTCGGGCAGCGTGCAGGAAGTGATGGATCTGGCCGGCATCGCCCACCTGATCGCCATTAAATCGCGGGTTCCGTTCATGCACTTTTTCGACGGATTCCGCACCTCGCACGAAATCCAGAAAATCGAGCTGATCGACGAGGAAGCGCTCATCAAACTACTCGACACCAAAGCGTTGGCCGAGTTCCGCAAACGGGCGTTGAATCCGGAGAACCCGGTAACGCGCGGCACGGCCCAGAACTCCGACATCTATTTCCAAACCCGCGAAGCGTCGAACCGCTTCTACGACGCCATCCCCGATCTGGTGGCCGAGGCCATGGAGAACATCAGCAAAATCACCGGTCGGGAATACAAACCGTTCACTTATTACGGCGATCCGGACGCCGAAAACGTCGTAATCGCGATGGGTTCGATCACCGAAACGATCAAGGAGACGATCGACTACATGCAGGCGAAAGGCGAAAAGGCCGGCTTGATCTCGGTACATCTCTACCGTCCGTTCTCGCCGAAATACCTGATGAACGTACTGCCGAAATCGGTAAAACGAATCTGCGTGCTCGACCGTACCAAGGAACCGGGCGCCAACGGCGAACCGCTCTACCTCGACATCAAAGACGTGCTGTACGGCACCGCAAACGCGCCGATCGTCGTAGGCGGCCGCTACGGGCTGTCGTCGAAAGACACCACCCCGGCGCAGATGCTGGCCGTTTACGAAAACCTGAAGGCCAACGAGCCGAAGGATCACTTCACGGTAGGCATCGTGGACGACGTAACGTTCACCTCGTTGCCGGTAGGCCCGGAACTGCACCTCGAAAACAAAGATACGTTCGAGGCCCGTTTCATCGGCCTGGGCGCCGACGGTACCGTTGGAGCCAACAAGAACTCGATTAAAATCATCGGCAACACGACCGACAAATACTGCCAGGCCTACTTCGCCTACGACTCGAAAAAGTCGGGCGGCTATACGGCATCGCACCTGCGTTTCGGCGACAAGCCGATCCGTTCGCCCTACCTGGTCAATACGCCGGATTTCGTAGCCTGCCACGTTCCTTCGTACCTCGGCAAGTACGACCTGCTGAAGGGACTGAAGGACGGCGGCACATTCCTGCTGAACAGCGTTTGGGACGCGGAAACCACCAAGAAGCACCTGCCGGACGCTATGAAAAAGTACATGGCCGAGCACAAAATCAACTTCTACATCATCAACGCGACGAAAATCGCATCGGAAATCGGCCTCGGAAGCCGCACCAACACGATCATGCAGAGCGCATTCTTCAAGGTGTCGGGCGTCATTCCGTACGACAAGGCCAAGGAGGAGATGAAGAAAGCCATCTACAAATCCTACGGCAAGAAAGGCGAGGACGTGGTCAACATGAACTATGCCGCCGTAGAACGCGGGGGCAACGTGACCAAAGTGAAGATCCCGGCCGAATGGGCTTCGATCGAAGTCGTTCCGACCGAACCGGAAAACGCACCCGAATTCATCCGGAAAATCGTCCGCCCGATCGAAAGCCTCGAAGGAGACAACCTGCCGGTCAGCGCGTTCGTCGGCCGTGAAGACGGTTCGTGGGATCCGGGCACGTCGCAGTACGAGAAACGCGGCATCGCCGTAAAAATTCCGGAATGGCAGCCCGACAACTGTATCCAGTGTAACCAGTGCGCTTATGTTTGCCCGCACGCAGCGATCCGTCCGTTCCTGCTGACCGAAGAGGAAGCCGAAGCCGCTCCCGAAGGAACGAAAACGATCCAGGGCGCCGGCGCGACGAAAGCCTACAAATTTAAGATCCAGATCTCTCCGCTCGACTGTACCGGTTGCAGCAACTGCGCGAACGTCTGCCCGGCTCCGAACAAGGCCCTCGTGATGAAGCCGCTCGAAGAACAGCTCCAGAACGGCGAGGAAGCCCGCTGGGAATACATGCACCGCAAAGTCGGCTACAAAGATACCGTCGTAGACAAGACCAAGACCGTGAAGAACAGCCAGTTCTCGCGTCCGCTATTCGAATTCTCGGGCGCCTGCGCAGGCTGCGGCGAAACGCCTTATATCAAAGCGATCACCCAGTTGTTCGGTCACCGGATGATTATCGCCAACGCGACCGGCTGCTCGTCGATCTACGGAGGCTCCGCACCGTCGTCCCCTTACTGCTCCAACGACAAAGGTTTCGGGCCGGCCTGGGCTAACTCGCTGTTCGAGGACAACGCCGAATTCGGACTCGGGATCCTGTCGGGCGTCGCCAAACAGCGCGAGCGCCTTTGCATCCTGATGCGCGAAGCGATCGAAAACGGATCGACCTGCTCGGCCGAACTGAAAAGCGTAATGACCGAATGGATCGACAACCGCAAGGACGCGACCAAAAGCGAAGAGATCGCCGAACGCCTGATCCCGATGATGGAAGCCTGCAACTGCCCGATCTGCCAGCAGATCCTCGAACTGAAACACTACCTGATCAAAAAGTCGATCTGGATCATCGGCGGCGACGGCTGGGCCTACGACATCGGATTCGGCGGTCTGGACCACGTCATCGCATCGGGCAAGAACGTAAACATCCTGGTTCTCGACACCGAAGTCTATTCGAACACCGGCGGACAGTCGTCGAAGAGCACCCCGATCGGCGCCGTCGCCAAATTCGCGTCGGCCGGCAAGCGCGTCCGCAAGAAAGACCTCGGAGCGATGGCAATGACCTATAGCTACGTCTATGTCGCTCAGGTCGCCATGGGAGCCAATCACAACCAATACTTCCAGGCCATTAAAGAAGCCGAAGCTTACAACGGCCCGTCGTTGATCATCGCCTATGCGCCCTGTATCAACCACGGTATCAAAGGCGGCATGGGGCTGTCTCAGATGACCGAGAAGCAAGCCGTCGAATCGGGCTACTGGCACCTATGGCGCTACAACCCGACCCTTCCGGAACAAGGCAAGAATCCGTTCATCCTCGACTCGAAGGAACCGGACTGGTCGAAATTCCAGGAATTCATCCACAAGGAAGTGCGCTACACTTCGTTGCTGAAAACGTTCCCGAAAGAGGCCGAAGAGTTGTTCGCAGCCTCCGAGTCCGACGCCAAATGGCGTTACGACACCTACAAACGTTACGTAGCGATGGACTACTCGAACGAAAAGAAAGAGTAGCGCCTACCGTATAACGACAAAGGCGAAGGGCCGTCCCGCAATCGGGACGGCCCTTTGTTTTCGGAACGGTTCCCGGACGGCGCGGAGACGATCCGGGAACGGCGCGGAAAGGCCCGCCGCCGGGGAATTATTCGTTTGCAGGATTTTGAAGAATCGGTTTTTTTACCTAAATTTGTTTCGTTTAATTTTTCCGGAAACGAATTCACTTGAAACCAAAAATACTAACTGAATTAACAAAATGAAAGACTTGACGACAAGAGCTGCGGATAACATCCGTATCCTCGCAGCCTCCATGGTGGAGAAAGCGAAGTCGGGACATCCCGGCGGCGCAATGGGCGGTGCCGATTTCGTAAACATTCTCTATTCGGAATACCTGAACTACAATCCCGAAGACCCGCGTTACCCGTTCCGCGACCGTTTTTTCCTCGATCCGGGCCACATGTCCGCGATGCTGTATTCGGTGCTGTCGCTGGCAGGTTATTTCAAAATGGACGAACTGGCCGCTTTCCGTCAATGGGGCAGCCCGACGCCGGGACACCCCGAGGTGGACGTCGCCCGCGGTATCGAAAACACGTCGGGTCCGCTGGGCCAGGGACATGCGATGGCGCTGGGCGCAGCGATCGCCGAACGCTTTCTGGTAGCCCGCTTCGGCGAATGGATGGCGCATAAAACCTACGTGTTCATCTCCGACGGCGGTATTCAGGAAGAGGTGTCGCAGGGCGTGGGCCGTATCGCCGGCCATCTGGGTCTGAGCAACATGATCATGTTCTACGACTCGAACAACATCCAGCTTTCGACGAAAGTGGACGAAGTTTCGACCGAAGACATCGTGGCCAAATACGAAGCGTGGGGCTGGAACGTCATCAGCATCGACGGCAACGACGCCGCCGAAATCCGCCAGGCGCTGAACCGCGCGATCGCCGAAACCGAAAAACCGACGCTGATCGTAGGCCATACGCTGATGGGCAAAGGCGCCGTCGGCAAAGAAGGCGAAGACTTCTCGAACAAGGTTTCGACGCACGGACAGCCGTTGTCGGCAGCCGGCGGCGACACGGCCAAAACGATCGCCAACCTCGGCGGGGACCCGGAAAAACCGTTCCAGATCTTCAAAGACGTCGAAGAGCTGTACGCCCGCCGTCGCGAAGAGCTGAAAAAATGGTACGCGCTGCGTAAAGAAGAAGAATCGATCTGGCGCGCCGCCAACAAAGAACTGGCCGCGAAACTCGACCAGTTCCTGTCGGGCAAGGCTCCGGATATCGACTATGCGAAGATCAACTGCGGCGACAACGTGGCTACTCGCGCCGCATCGGCCGCCGTACTGTCGTACCTGGCCGAGCATGTGGAAAACATGATCGTTGCATCGGCCGACCTGAGCAACTCGGACAAAACCGACGGATTTTTGAAAAAGACGCATGCGATGGTCAAAGGCGACTTTACCGGCCGTTTCCTGCAACCGGGCGTAGCCGAGTTCACGATGGCCTGCATCATGAACGGCATGGCGCTGCACGGCGGCGTAATTCCGGCCTGCGGAACGTTCTTCGTATTCTCGGATTATATGAAACCCGCGCTGCGTATCGCCGCGCTGCAACGCCTGCCGGTCAAATACGTCTGGACGCACGACTCGTTCCGCGTGGGCGAGGACGGTCCGACGCACCAACCGATCGAACACGAAGCACAGTTGCGCCTGATGGAACAACTGCGCAACCACAAAGGCGAACGTTCGGTCGTCGTACTCCGTCCGGCCGACAGCTACGAAACCGTCGCCGCCTGGAAAATCGCGATGGAAAACGAACGTCCGACCGCGCTGATCCTGTCGCGTCAGAATATCAAGAATCTGCCCGCAGCGAGCGGCGACCGCGCCAAGGAAGCCATGCAGGCCGTCAAGGGCGCTTATATCGTCGAAGACTGCGCCGGAACCCCGGACGTAATCTTGCTGGCGAGCGGTTCGGAAGTGGCTACGCTGATAGACGGCGCCGAAAAGCTGAAAGCCGACGGCGTGAAAGTACGCGTAGTATCGGTTCCGTCCGAAGGACTATTCCGCGACCAGAGCAAGGAGTACCAGAAGAGCGTGCTGCCGTGCGGCGTGCCGAAGTTCGGTCTGACCTCGGGTCTGCCCGTGACGCTGGCCGGCCTGGTCGCCTGCGACGGCGAAGTGTACGGTCTCGATCACTTCGGATATTCCGCTCCTGCGAGCGTCCTGGACAAGGAGTTCGGCTTCTCGGGCGAGAACGTTTACAACCAGGTGAAAGCGATGCTGAAAAAATAAGGCGACTTTTTCATAAACAAGGCAGAGAGGCCGGGTTCCGCAAGGATCCGGTCTCTCTCTTTTCGGCCGACGGGCGGCGGACAGCTTACGGCAAAACAACGCGGATGGCAAACCAAGCGATTCCGATCCGTTTTCCGAATTTGTCGTAAAATAACTACCTTTGAATGACAGATACCCGAAAACCATGGCACAACCGCACAAAACCGATACTACCTCGCTGCCCGAAAACGCATACGGCGAACTCGCCCCCGGCGAAACCTACCGCCCCGTCATGCCCGACACGCCCGCACCGCGCGAAGTAACCCCTTACTCGGTCACATTCGGCATCCTGATGGCCGTCGTCTTCTCCGCCGCCGCCGCGTACCTCGGTCTGCGCGTCGGTCAGGTCTTCGAAGCCGCCATCCCGATCGCCATCATCGCCGTCGGCGTCGGCAACCTCACCGGCCGCCGCAACATGCTCGGACAGAACGTCATTATCCAGTCGATCGGCGCAAGTTCCGGGGTCGTCGTCGCCGGAGCCATCTTCACGCTGCCCGCCCTCTACATTCTGGGGCTCGAAGCACAGTTCTACCAGATCTTCCTGTCTTCGCTGTTCGGCGGTATGCTCGGCATCCTGCTGCTGATCCCGTTCCGCAAATATTTCGTGCGCGACATGCACGGTAAACTCCCGTTCCCCGAAGCCACCGCCACGACCGAAGTGCTCGTCTCCGGCGAAAAAAAGGGAAACCAAGCCAAACTGCTCGCCGTCAGCGGACTCGTCGGAGGAGTCTACGACTTTATCATCAGTACTTTCGGCTGGTGGACCGAAGAAATATCGACCCGCATGACCGGCTGGGGCGAAGCGCTGGCCGACAAGATGAAAGTCGTTTTCAAGATCAACACCGGCGCCGCCGTCCTCGGTCTCGGCTACATCGTGGGCCTGCGGTATGCGGCCTATATTTGCGCCGGATCGTTCACCGTATGGTTCGTACTGATCCCGTTTCTCAGCCATTTCGCCGACGGGCAGACCCTCGCCGTGGGCGAAGGGATCACCATGCTGCTGCGCGACATGACGCCCGAAATGATTTTTAAAAATTATGCCCGGCATATTGGGATCGGTGGGATTGCAATGGCAGGGGTCATCGGCATCGTCCGCTCGTCGAACATCATCCGGCAGGCGCTCGGGCTGGCCGTCACCGAACTGCGCGGCCGACGTGCCGGAGCCGAAACCGTCGAACGCACCCAGCGAGACATTCCGATGAAACTGATCCTCTCGGTGCTGATCGCCGTACTGGCCACGACGTTCATCTTTTTCCGCTTCGGACTGCTGGACAACTGGCTCCACGCGGGCATCGCGATCGCCATTGTTTTTGTCATCTCGTTCCTGTTCACGACCGTCGCGGCCAACGCCATCGCAATCGTCGGCACGAACCCGGTATCGGGCATGACGCTGATGACACTAATCCTCAGCTCGCTGATACTGGTCAGCGCCGGACTCAGCGGCACGGCCGGCATGACCGCCGCACTGATCATCGGCGGCGTGGTCTGCACGGCGCTCGCCATGGCCGGCGCTTTCATCTCCGACCTGAAAATCGGCTACTGGCTCGGCTCGACGCCCGCTAAACAGGAGGGCTGGAAGTTTCTCGGAACGGCGGTCTCGGCCGCAACGGTCGCCGGCGTGATGATGGTGCTGAACAAAACCTACGGCTTCACCGGCGACGGCGCGCTGGTCGCACCGCAGGCCAACGCGATGGCCGCGGTCATCAAACCGCTGATGGAAGGCGGCGCAACGCCGTGGCTGCTCTATTTCGCCGGCGCGGCGCTGGCGCTGGTGCTGACGATGATCGGCGTTCCGGCGCTGGCTTTCGCGCTCGGCATGTTTATTCCGCTGGAACTGAACGCCCCGCTGCTGGTCGGAGGTCTCGTCAGTTGGTATGTCGGCAGCCGCAGCCGAAACGCCGAAACGAACAAGACCCGCCGCGAACGCGGAACGCTTATTGCATCGGGATTCATCGCCGGAGGCGCGCTGATGGGCGTCGTGAGCGCCCTGCTGAAATATTTCGGAGCCGACTGGTTCGCTACGGAATGGAACGGCACGACGGGAGCCGAAGTGTTGTCGCTTGCAATGTACATCCTGCTGATCGCCTATTTCGTCCGCGACAGTTTAAGAGATTCGGCCCGTAAGAACAACGGAAGTTAATACGAAAGAGATAAAAATATGACCCTCGAACAACGATTCTTAAAATACGTCGCTTTCGACACGCAGAGCGACCCGAAAAGCGAAACCTATCCGTCGACGGCCAAACAACTGGCCCTGCTGAACCACTTGCTCGAAGAGATGACGACCCTCGGACTGCACGATGTCGAGATCGATCCGAACGGCTATGTCACCGGTACGATCCCGGCGACGCCGGGCTGCGAGTCGGCCCCGGTCGTCGGCTTCATTTCGCACGTCGATACCAGTCCCGATATGAAAGGGTCGGACATCCGCCCCGGCATTATCGAACGCTACGACGGCGGCGATATCGCGCTGAACGACAAACTCACGATGCGCGCCGCCGATTTCCCGGAACTGGCGTTCTACAAAGGGCACCGGCTGATTGTGACCGACGGCACGACACTGCTCGGCGCCGACGACAAAGCCGGCATCGCCGAAATCATGACCGCAGCCGAATACCTGACGACCCACCCCGAAGCGAAACACGGCACGATCCGGATCGGGTTCACGCCGGACGAAGAGATCGGCCGCGGAGTGGATTTCTTCGACGTAGAGCGGTTCGGGGCGAAATTCGCCTACACGATGGACGGCGGCTTCGAAGGCGAGATCGAATACGAAAACTTCAACGCGGCCGCCGCCGAAATCGCCGTGCAGGGACGCAACATCCATCCCGGATACGCCAAAGACAAAATGATCAACGCTTTGCAGGTAGCCTGCGAAATCAACGCGCTGCTGCCCGCCGCCCAGCGTCCGGAACACACCGAGGGCTACGAAGGTTTTTATCATCTGGTCGGATTGGAAGGAACGGTCGAACGGGCTTCGCTGGAATACATCATCCGCGACCATTCGCACAAAAAGTTCAAAGCGAAAAAACGCTATCTCGCCGACGCCGTGGCGCTGCTCGGCGAGAAATACGGGGAAGGCGTCATCCGCCTGACGCTGAAGGACCAGTACTACAACATGCGCGAAAAAATCGAACCGTATCCCGAAGTGATCGAAAAGGCGATGGAAGCGATGCGGCAGGCAGGCGTCGCGCCGATCGTGCGTCCGATCCGCGGCGGCACGGACGGGGCGAGGCTATCGTACATGGGCCTGCCGTGCCCGAACCTGTTTACCGGCGGCATGAATTTCCACGGCAAATTCGAGTACTGTTCGGTCGACACGATGCAACGAGCCGTGCAAACCATTATAAACCTGGCCCGTATCTGGTCCGAATCCTGACAGACGCGCAGCCTTTCGTTTGCAGAAACTAAAAAAAATTAAAAAAATTTGCGGAAAACGCACCAACTTTACGGGAAATGCATATATTTGCCGCAGGAACATGAATGAAATGACAAACAACAGCGCATACGAACGTTTCGCAGCACTCCGGGCTTCCTGCCGGATGACGATGGGTATGTGCATGTCTTCCTGCTTACGCCGGATGTGATTCTGTTTGTCTGCCCCGCACCGATTCAAAACGACACAATCATAACGATCCGGCCTTCGAGCCGGATTTTTTTGTATCCCGAATTCACAAACCAATCAAAAAAATAAAACCATGAGCAAAAGAAATTATCACTTCGACACCCTGCAGGTTCACGCAGGACAGGCGCCCGACCCCACGACCGGTTCGCGCGCCGTTCCCATTTACCAGACCACGTCGTATGTCTTTTCGGACGCGCAGGAAGGCGCCGACCGGTTCGCTCTGAAGAAGTTCGGCAACATCTACACGCGACTGACCAATCCGACGACGGCCGTATTCGAAGACCGCATTGCGGCGCTCGAAGGCGGCACGGCGGCCGTAGCGACCGCATCGGGCCTGTCGGCGCAATTTTTGGCCATCAGCAACCTCGCCGAAGCCGGCGACAACATCGTCAGCACCTCGTACATCTACGGCGGCACGCACAATCAGTTCAAAGTCGCCCTGCGCCGTTTCGGTATCGAGGTACGGTTCGCCGACGGCGACGACGTACGGAGCATCGCTTCGCTGATCGATCCGAGAACGAAGGCGATCTATCTGGAAACCATCGGCAACCCGGAGTTCAACGTGCCCGACTTCGAACCGATCGTCGAACTGGCGCGTAAGCACGACATCGCCGTAATCACCGACAACACGTTCGGGGCCGGCGGTTACTTGTTCCGCCCGATCGAATGGGGCGTCAACGTCGTGACGCATTCGGCGACCAAATGGATCGGCGGACACGGCACCAGCCTCGGCGGCGTAGTGGTCGACGGCGGCAACTTCGACTGGGGCAACGGCAAATACCCGGCCTTCAGCGAACCGACCGAAAGCTACAACGGACTGAAAATATGGGAGGTATTCGGCAGCGACGGTCCCTTCGGCAACATCGCGTTCGCAATCCGCACGCGTGCCGAAGGACTGCGCGATCTGGGACCGTGCCTGAGCCCGTTCAATGCCTTTCAACTGCTGCAAGGCCTCGAAACGCTGTCGCTGCGAGTACAACGCAGCGTCGACAACACGCTGGAAATCGCGCAATGGCTCGAAAAACACCCGAAGGTCGAAAGCGTCAATTATCCCGGCCTCAAAAACAGTCCGCACCACGCGCTGGCAAAAAAATACCTGCGCCACGGCTTCGGCGGCGTACTGTCGTTCCGCGTCAAAGGCAACGCCGAACAGACGGCTCAGGTCATCAACCACCTGGAATTGATTAGCCACCTGGCCAACGTCGGCGACACGAAGTCGCTGATCATCCACCCGACATCGACGACGCATGCCCAGCTCAGCGAAGCCGAACAGCGCAAAGCCGGCGTCTTCCCGAACCTGCTGCGGCTATCGCTCGGCATCGAGGCGGTCGAAGACCTCAAAACCGACCTGGACGAAGCGTTACGGACCCTATAACCGCCTCCGGTTTCGGAAACCGATGTTCGAAAGGCCGTTCCCGGTTCGGGGACGGCCTTTCGCTTCTATCCGATATTCAACGCTGGAACCGACGATTCCGCACAGGCAATTTTACCCGACTCCGGCGTAAAACGGAAAACCCGCGAAATCCTTTCGTCCCCCACCGAACGGAATCCGACGGAAACCGTCTCGTAATCTGCCGTTTTTTCTAAAATAGTTCGTACCTTTGGGATACCAAACCGATCCGGAATATGACCCCTGCTTTAGTCCTCGTTACCGTCGCGGCTTATTTTACCGTGCTGTTCGCAGTCGCCTACGTGACCGGACGGAAGGCCGATAACCAGGGATTTTTCGTCGGCAACCGGAAATCGCCGTGGTTCGTGGTCGCTTTCGCGATGATCGGATCGAGCATTTCGGGGGTTACGTTCATCTCGGTGCCGGGTTGGGTGGCGACCAGCCACTTTTCGTATATGCAGATGGTGCTCGGGTTTCTGACCGGGCAGTTGATCATCGCGTTCGTGCTGATCCCGCTGTTTTACCGGATGCGGCTCGTATCGATCTACGAATACCTCGAAAACCGCTTCGGAGCCTCCTCCTACAAAACCGGGGCATGGTTCTTCTTCATCTCGAAAATGCTCGGGGCGGCCGTGCGGATTTTCCTGGTCTGTATCGTCATGCAACTACTGGTTTTCGAACCGCTCGGCATCGGATTCGTCTGGAACGTCGCCGCCACGATGGCGCTCGTATGGCTCTACACGTTCCGCGGCGGCGTCAAATCGCTGATTTGGACCGATTCGCTCAAAACGTTCTGCCTCGTAGTAAGCGTCGTACTGTGTATCTGTTACATCGCGTCCGACCTGCAGCTCGGCTTCGGGCAGATGGTGCGGACGATCGCCGTCCACGACTATTCGCAGGTCTTCTTTTTCGACGATATAAACGACAAACGCTACTTTTTCAAGCAGTTCCTTGCGGGCGTTTTCACGGTGATCGCGATGAGCGGCCTCGACCAGGACATGATGCAGCGCAACCTGAGCTGCAAGAATTTCCGGGATTCGCAGAAAAACATCGTAACCAGCGGCATCCTGCAGCTGTTCGTGATCCTGCTGTTCCTGATGCTCGGAGTGTTGCTCTACACGTTCACCGAACGCAACGGCCTGCAGGTTCCGCAGAAAAGCGACGAATTGTTCCCGATGATCGCGACGCAGGGTTACTTCCCGGTGATCGTCGGTATTCTGTTCGTGCTCGGACTGATTTCGGCAGCCTATTCGGCGGCGGGGTCGGCGCTAACCTCGCTGACGACCTCGTTCACGGTCGATATTCTCGGAAGCACGAAAAAACACGACGAAACCCGGACGGCCCGCATCCGCAAGCGGGTGCACGTCGGCATGGCCGTCACGATGGGCGTCGTAATCCTGATCTTCAACGTGCTGAACAACACGAGCGTCATCGACGCCGTCTACGTGCTGGCCAGCTACACTTACGGTCCGATCCTCGGCATGTTCGCGTTCGGCATTTTCACCAAACGCCCGGTTCGGGACCGTTGGGTTCCGCTCGTCGCGCTGCTGTCTCCGGTGCTCTGTTTCGTACTGGACAGTCACTCGGAAACCTGGTTCAACGGTTATTCGTTCAGTTACGAACTTTTGATATTCAACGCATTATTTACATTTGCAGGCCTTTGCCTGCTAATCAGAAAAAAATGAAAATCATAAAAAAAACGCACGCAGTCCGTCTTGCGTTCCTGTTGTCGGGGTTCTTCGCGGCAACTCTGCCGCTGCAAGCCCAGCCGCTCCCGCAGGATGTCCGCGACCGGATCGGGGACCTGCTCACCGAAACGGCCCGCACGACGATCCGCTCGGGCCGGATTACGATCGACTCGGTGGCCGCAGACAAAAAAACGCTGGAACTCTATGCCGGCGAGAACTGCGCCTACATCCCGTTCCGCGAAGACAACGTCCGGAGAATTTACGACGGTATCCGAGAATTGCTGCCGGCCGGGTTCAAACGCAAGGAGATCGTCCTGTTCTCCGACGGAAAACGGATCGAGGAACTGATCCCCGCCCCGTTGCGCAGCAAAGCCGACCGCAGCCGAAAACGCTTCGTCACGAAATCGCCCGAGCCGCTGGTCACGCGGGCGAATCGGCCCTACCGGCCGACCGCCGGACTCGACGGACGCCACATCGCCCTGTGGCAAAGTCACGGATACTATTTCGAACCGAAACTGAACCGCTGGGAGTGGCAGCGGGCACGTATTTTCGAGATCGTCGAAGACCTCTACACGCAGAGCTACGTGCTGCCCTACCTGGTTCCGATGCTGGAAAACGCCGGGGCCTACGTCCTGATGCCGCGCGAACGCGACGTACAGACCGAAGAGGCAATCGCAGACAACGACCCGGCGATAGCGGGCGCGTCGCGTTACGAAGAGCGAAACGGGACGAAACCCTGGACGACCGGCGAGGAGCCCGGCTTCGCCTACAAACAATCCAGCTACAAGGACGCCGAGAACCCGTTCCGCGACGGAACGTTCCGGCAGGCCGTGACCGTAGGTCATCCGGACGACGTCAGCACGGCACGTTGGACGCCCGACATTCCGAAAGGCGGCCGGTATGCCGTTTACGTCTCCTATAAAACATTGCCGAACAGCACGGACGATGCGGTCTACACGGTTCGCCACAAAGGTGGAACGACCCGTTTCCGCGTTAACCAAACGATGGGCGGCGGCACATGGATCTACCTCGGGCACTTCGATTTCGATGCGGGATGTTCCGAATCGGGCTGCGTTACGCTGAGCAATTTGTCGCATAAGACAGGTCGGATCGTCACGGCCGACGCCGTCAAAATCGGCGGCGGACAGGGCAACATCGCCCGGATCATGCCGGCCGAACAACGCAATCCGGAAATCGACTACGCATACGAGACCAGCGGCTATCCCCGTTTCACCGAAGGTGCGCGCTACTGGCTGCAATGGGCGGGATTTCCGGATTCGGTCTATTCGGCCACGGGGCATACGAACGACTACCGCGACGACTACCTGTGCCGCGGCCTGTGGGTGAACTACCTGGTCGGCGGGACGAAGAACGCCCCCGACCGCGAAGGGCTGCACATTCCGGTCGACCTATCGCTGGCATTCCATTCCGACGCCGGAACGACGATGAACGACTCGATCATCGGCACGTTGGGCATCTATTATACGCACAAAGACGACGGACTCTACCCGAACGGCGCCTCCCGCGACCTGTCGCGCGACCTGACCGACCTGGTGCAATCGCAGATCGTATCGGATATACAGGCGTTGTACGAACCCGAATGGTCGCGTCGCGGCATGTGGGACAAAGCCTATTTCGAAGCGCACGTCCCGGAAGTGCCGGCCATGCTGCTCGAACTGCTGTCGCACCAGAATTTCGCCGACATGCGTTACGGCCTCGACCCGCGTTTCCGCTTTACGGTCAGCCGGGCGATTTATAAAGGCATCCTGCAATTCCTGGCATTCCAGTACAAGCAGGATTGCGTCGTACAACCGCTGCCGGTCGACCATTTCCGGATCGCATTCGCGGGGCGGGACAGCGTCGAACTGAACTGGCAGCCAGTCGCCGACCCGCTGGAACCGACCGCCCAGGCAGGACGATACGTGCTCTACACCCGGATCGGCGACGGCGGCTTCGACAACGGGGTGCCGGTCGCGGAAAACCGTATCAGGCTGTACCAGCAGCCCGGCAAAATATACAGTTACAAAGTGACGGCGCTGAACCGGGGCGGCGAAAGTTTCCCATCCGAGATCCTTTCGGCCTGCCGAGTTCCCGACGAGAAAGGGACGGTGCTGGTCATCAACGGATTCGACCGGATCAGCGCGCCGTACAGTTTCGTATGCGACTCGCTGGCCGGTTTTTACGATGAAATCGACCACGGCGTGCCGGATAGGCAGGACATCAGCTTTATCGGCAGCCAGTACGAATTCCGTCGTCCGACGCCGTATGCCGACGACGATGCCGCCGGTTTCGGGGCCAGTCGCGCGGATTACGAGAAAGAGGTCATCGCCGGCAATACGTTCGATTATCCGGCCCTGCACGGCCGCTCGATCGTCAGCGCCGGATATTCGTTCGTGTCGTGCAGCAACGAATCGGTCATCGACGACGAGGTGAACCTCGGCGACTACCGAGCGGTCGATCTGATCCTCGGCAAGCAGCGCGAAACCGTCCTGGCGCGCGGAGCCTGTCCGCCGGAATTCCGGGCTTTCCCGCCCGAACTGCAACTGGCCCTCGCGGACTACTGCAACGGCGGGGGCAACCTGCTGGTCAGCGGCGCTTACGTGGGTTCCGACCTGTGGGAAAGCGACACGACCGAGGCATCGAAGGAATTCGCCGCCAACACGTTGAAATTCAAATTACGTACCGGACGGGCGGCCGTTCGCGGCGGTGTCCGGAGCGTCGCCTCGCCGTACAAAACGCTGAAAGGAGATTACGATTACAACCACGAACTCAACGGCGATTGTTACGTCGTCGAATCGCCCGACGCTATCGAACCGGCTGCCGACGGCGCCTTCACGGTATTCCGTTATACGGAAAACAATCTCAGCGCGGGAGTGGCTTATAAAGGCGCCTACAAGGTCTGCACGCTCGGATTCCCGTTCGAGACCGTCCTTACGGACGAACGGCGCGACAGCCTGATGCGCGGGATTCTGGAATTTTTCGAACAACCATAACCCTTCGGACGAATGAACGCCGCTGAAAACAAACGCCTGCTGGCCCTCGATATCCTGCGCGGGATCACGATCGCAGGGATGATCCTGGTCAACAACCCGGGCAGTTGGAGCGCGATCTACGCCCCGCTGGAACACGCCTCGTGGAACGGACTGACGCCGACCGACCTGGTCTTTCCGTTTTTCATGTTCATCATGGGGGCATCGACCTACTTGTCGCTGAAAAAATTCGATTTCCGGTGCAGCCGCGCCACGGTCCGGAAAATCTTGCGGCGAGTACTGGTGATCTTCCTGATAGGCGTCGGGATCGGGTGGTTCTCAAGATTCTGCGGCACGTTCAACGCGCTGTCGGACGAAGGAGTTCCGTTTTGGGAACGGATCGGACGTTCGTGCTGGACGTTCGACCGGATGCGGATCCTCGGCGTGATGCAACGCCTGGCGCTGAGTTACGGCGCGGCGGCGCTGATCGCCGTAACGGTTCGCCACCGGCGCATCCCGTGGATCGCCGCGGGACTGCTCGCCGGTTATTTCGCGATCCTGCTATCGGGACACGGATTCGAAATTTCCGAACAAAACGTCGTCGGCATCGTCGACCGAGCAATACTCGGCCCGGCGCACATGTACCGTCAGGGCGATCTCGCCTTCGACCCGGAAGGATTGCTGAGTACGATCCCGTCGATCGCCCACGTGCTGATCGGATTCTGCTGCGGAGGACTGCTCGTCGGCGCACGGAACCTGACGGATAAAATCCAAAACCTGTTCCTCGTCGGATCGGCGCTGATGCTGTGCGGCTGGCTGCTGAGCTACGGCTGTCCGATCAACAAGAAAATCTGGTCGCCCACGTTCGTACTGGTCACCTGCGGCATGGCCTCGTCGCTGCTGGCGCTGTTGATCTGGACGATCGATGTCAAAGGTTACAGGCGCTGGAGCCGTTTTTTCGAATCGTTCGGCATCAATCCGCTGTTTCTGTACGTCTCGGCGGCCGTGCTCTCGATCCTGCTGAACAACATTCGCCTGCCGCACGGAAACGGCCTGCTGAGCCTGCACGGGTTCGCCTACTCGCTGTGCCTGAAACCCGCGCTGGGCGACTACTTCGGTTCGCTGGTCTACGCGCTGCTATTCGTCGCGCTGAACTGGGGAATCGGTTATACGTTGTATAAACGGAAAATCTACATCAAAATATGATACTGCTTGCAGACAGCGGCTCGACCAAAACGGACTGGTGCGTGGCCGACGGCGCCGCGGAAATATGCCGGATCGCCACCCACGGAACCAACCCGTTTTTCCAGAGCGCCGACGAAATCGCCCGGGAAGTGGACGGCGGCCTGCTCCCGCAGCTTGGAAATCGTCCGATCGAACAGATCCGCTTTTACGGAGCCGGCTGCGCTTTCCCCGATAAGATCGCCGTGATCCGCGACGTCCTGGCCGCCCGTTTCACGGCGGCGGACATCGAAGTGGGCAGCGACATGCTGGCAGCCGCCCGCGCGCTGTGCGGCCGCAACGCCGGCATCGCCTGTATCCTCGGAACCGGCTCGAACTCCTGCCTGTACGACGGAACCGAAATTACGGCCAACGTCTCGCCGCTCGGATTCATCCTCGGCGACGAAGGCAGCGGGGCCGTTCTCGGCCGGACGCTGGTCGGCGATTGCCTGAAAAACCAGCTCCCGACAGGACTCAGAGAGAAATTTCTCTCGCGTTTCGGCTTGACGCCGGCCGATATTCTCGAACGGATTTACAAAAAACCGTTCCCGAACCGTTTTCTCGCCGGCCTGTCGCCGTTTCTCGCGGAAAACCTCGACGTACCGGAAATCCGGACGCTGGTCAAAAACGGTTTCGCGAGCTTCCTGCGCCGGAACGTACTGCAATACCCCGACTGCCGCGAGCTTCCCGTGCATTTCACCGGATCGGTCGCCTATTATTATAAGGAGATCTTGGAAGAGACCGCCGTCGAATCCGGTCTGCGGATCGGGTCGATCGTCCGCACGCCGATGGAAGGACTCGTCCGTTACCATGCGAATCAATAACGATAACATATGACTTTCGTAAAAATTACCGAACAGGCGTCGCTGCACGACAACCTGGAACAAAAATCCGTCCGCGAGCTGCTGGAAGAGATCAACGAAGAAGACCGGAAAGTCCCGGAAGCGGTCGGCAAGGCGATCCCGCAGATCGAAAAACTGGTAACCGCCATCGTCGAGCGGATGCAGAAAGGAGGCCGCATCTTTTACCTGGGAGCCGGCACGAGCGGCCGGCTCGGCGTGCTGGACGCCTCGGAGATCCCGCCGACCTTCGGGATGCCGCCGACGCTGGTCGTCGGCCTGATCGCCGGCGGCGACACGGCGTTGCGGAATCCGGTGGAACACGCCGAAGACGATCCGCAGCGGGGCTGGCAAGAACTGCTGGAACGGAATATCTCGCCGCTCGACACGGTGATCGGCATCGCGGCATCGGGCACGACCCCGTACGTGATCGGGGCGCTGCACCGCGCCCGCGAACACGGCATCCTGACCGCCTGTATCTGTAGCAACCCGGACTCCCCGCTGGCCGCCGAAGCCGATATTCCGATCGAAATGATCGTCGGGCCGGAACTGGTCACCGGCAGTTCGCGGATGAAATCGGGAACCGGGCAGAAGCTGATCTGCAACATGATTACGACCGCCACGATGATCAAGCTGGGCCGCGTCAAAGGCAACCGGATGGTCAACATGCAACTGACCAACGACAAACTGGTAGACCGCGGAACGCGGATGGTCGCCGACGAACTGGGGCTCGGTTACGAACAGGCCAAACGCCTGCTGCTGCTGCACGGATCGGCCCGCAAAGCGATCGACGCCTACCGCGAATCGCAAAGCTGACCCGCCGGCAAAACACCCCGACAACCACGATCCCGGAAATCCGAAAATGTTGCGGACTTTCGGGATCGTCGCTTTCGGCCAAGTTGGTATTCGGCCCGTTTTTTCGTACCTTTGCAGTTTACGAACAAACGAACAGACAAAGCCTATGAATCATAAACCATTGATATTTATCACCAACGACGACGGAGTCCGCGCCAAAGGACTCCAAAAGCTGATCGAAACGGTCCGACCGCTGGGCCGGATCGTAGCGGTGGCCCCGGAAGAGGGGCAAAGCGGCATGTCGCACGCCATCACGATGACGCGCCCGCTGTACCTGAAAAAGGTGACCGAGCAGGAAGGCTTGACCATATACGGTTGCAACGGCACTCCGGTCGATTGCGTGAAGATCGCTTTCGACTACCTGCTGCAAAACGGCGAAACTCCGGATCTGGTGCTGTCAGGCATCAACCACGGCGCCAACTCGGCCGTTAACGTCCTCTATTCCGGAACGATGGGAGCCGCCATCGAAGGCAGTTTCTACAACATTCCGTCGATCGGCTTCTCGCTGCTCGACCACGACGAGGACGCCGACTTCGGCACCGTGCAGCAGTACATCCTGCCGATCGTGCGAAAAGCCATGACCGAAAACCTCGGACGCCCGTTGTGCCTGAACGTCAACGTACCGAACCTGCCGGCCGAACAAATCCGCGGGATCATGCCCTGCCGCCAGAACCGGGGCTATTGGCGGGAAGTGTTCGAACGCCGCCAGGATCCGCGCGGACACGACTATTACTGGCTCTGCGGTTATTTCGAAAATACCGAGCCCGAAGCGACCGACACGGACGAATGGGCGCTCAAAAACGGGTACGTATCGGTCGTTCCGATCCAAGTGGATCTGACCAATTACGAACAACTGGGGCAGTTAAAAGAGCTGAAATTCGAGTAAAAACAGCTTCCTTACCGCCGTTTCGACCCGTTTTCGGATATCGAGACCCGGTTAAAAACCCGACTAAATTGACCGATCGGGTAAAAAACTTTCAAAAACTGGAAAACTATTTTTGTTTTTCCAGTTTTCTTATTTACATTTGCGACCTGTACAATGCGGTAAAATCGGATTGTGAAAAAATGCCGTAAAAATGGTCGAATCCACATAAAACCGGCATCATACGGGCAATTTATCCGGTGAAAACACGTTAAGAAAAACGAAATAACGTATTATCCGGAGTAAAAAGACTTTACCGAATGCACGGATTAGATTATCGAACGAATATTTGTACTTTTGTCTGTCGGATTTTCGTCGGCAATTCATCCGTTCGTTCGACGCAGGCAAGAAAACATGGTGAAAAATATGGATAGCGGAAAAAACGAAAAAACATGAGCAGAACACGGAACGGGTCGCACCTCATGCAGGCGCACGACAATGGGGAATGCGGTTCCCCCGCACACTACGACATTCGAAAAATAACAAACAAATAGTTAAAGAATATGAAAATTCGAAAATCAATGCTTATTCAGTCTCAACGGTTTTTCTTATTAACCGCATTGGGCGCGACTTTCTTTTCGTGCGGCACGAAACAGCAGGCCGGAATGATGGGCGGCGTACCGGAATACGCCACCATAACGCTCGAGCCGACTTCGATCGAACTGAACAATACCTACCCGGCAGCCGCTATCCGCGGACGCCAGGATATCGAAATCCGCCCGAACGTCAGCGGATTCATCACCAAACTGTGCGTAGACGAAGGCGCGACCGTTAAAAAAGGCCAAACGCTGTTCATCATCGACCCGGTACAATTCGAGGAGGCCGTCAAAGTGGCCGAAGCAAACGTAAACGTAGCCAAGGCAGCCGTAGCGACGGCCCAGTTGACCGCCGACAACAAACGCGAACTGGCCCGCAAAAATATCATCAGCGAGTACGACCTGCAAATGGCCGAAAATACCCTCGCATCGCAGAAAGCGGCCCTCGCACAAGCCGAAGCGCAATTGACCAACGCGAAGAATAACCTCTCTTATACGCAGGTGACCAGCCCGTCAAACGGAGTGGTCGGCGAAATTCCGTACCGTGTCGGAAGTCTCGTAAGTCCGAGCATGGCCACCCCGCTGACCACCGTAGCGGACAATTCGGAAATGTACGTCTACTTCTCGCTGAACGAAAAAGAACTGCTGAAGATGACGACCGACGGATCGCTGAAGAAGATGCCGGAAGTGCAACTGCAGCTCGTCGACGGCTCGATCTACCCGGAAAAGGGCACCGTCGAAACGCTGAGCGGCGTGATCGACCAGACCGCCGGCGGAGCCCGCGTACGCGCCACATTCAAAAATCCGAACCAGGTATTGCGCAGCGGCGGATCGGGCAACATCCTGATTCCGGAAAAACTCGATTCGACGATCGTGATTCCGCAGAGCGCAACGGTCGAAGCCCAGGATAAGATCTTCGCATTCGTCGTAACGGACAGTTCGACGGTAAACCAGACGATGATTCAGGTATTGCCGATCAATAACGGCCAGCAGTATGTCGTAACCGGAGGTCTGAACCCCGGCGACCGGATCGTCGTAGAGGGCGTAGGCTTTATCAAGAACGGTATGCCGATCAAACCGATCACCCCGGAAGAGGCAGCCGCCAAAATGCAACAGGCGACTCAACAGGCAGCCGCTGCCGCAGCAGCCAAAGGTGCAGCAAAATAAACGCCCGGGGAATGAATTTCGCATAAAAAAGCAGAATTATGAAATTAGACAGATTTATAAAACGCCCGGTACTATCCACGGTGATCTCGATTCTTATCGTGATATTGGGTGTGCTGGGATTGGTTTCGCTGCCGGTAACTCAATATCCGGATATCGCGCCGCCGACCGTGCACGTCAGCACGTCGTACACCGGCGCCAACGCCCAAACCGTACTGAACAGTGTGATCGCACCGCTCGAGGAGCAGATCAACGGCGTGGAGAACATGATGTACATGACCTCCACCGCTACTAATACCGGCGATGCGAGCATCGACGTATATTTCAAACAGGGAACCGACCCCGACATGGCCGCGGTGAACGTGCAGAACCGCGTCGCCAAAGCCCAGGGTCTGCTGCCGTCCGAAGTTACGCAGGTCGGCGTGATCACCAGCAAGCGGCAGACCAGTATGCTGCTGGTCGGCACGGTTTTCAGTCCGAACGACGAATACGACCAGAACTTTCTGAAAAACTATGCTCAGATCAACCTGGTTCCCCAGATTCAGCGCGTACCCGGCGTGGGCGACGTGATGATGATGGGCGCCGATTATTCAATGCGTATCTGGCTGAAACCGGATGTGATGGCGCAGTACATGCTGATGCCGACGGACGTTATCAGCGCACTCGCCGAACAGAACATCGAGGCCGCGCCCGGACAGTTCGGCGAAAGCGGCGACCAGTCTTTCCAATATATCATGCGGTACAAGGGACGCCTGGCTACGCCCGAAGAGTTCGAAGATATCGTAATCCGGGCGACCCCGGACGGCAAGGTGCTGAGACTCGGCGAAATCGCCCGTGTCGAACTGGGCGGACTTTCGTATGCATTCTCGACCCGTTCGAATGCCCATCCGGGTACCTCGTTCATCATTTACCAGACCGCAGGCTCGAACGCTACGCAGATTATCAACGACGTTAAAAAAATCCTCGAGCAGTCCGCCAAGGATTTCCCTCCGGGAGTGGACTACGAAATCATGATGGATACGAACGATTTCCTGTTCGCCTCCATCAATGAAGTGCTCAAAACGCTGATCGAAGCATTTATTCTGGTGTTCCTCGTGGTGTTCATCTTCCTGCAGGACTTCCGCTCGACGCTGATCCCGGCGATCGCGATCCCGGTAGCTTTGATCGGTACGTTCTTCGTCCTGTACCTGATCGGATTCAGCGTGAACCTGTTGACGCTTTGCGCCCTCGTGCTGGCGATCGCCATCGTGGTCGATGATGCCATCGTGGTCGTCGAGGCGGTACATGCCAAACTGGATCAGGGTTATAAATCGCCGTTGAAAGCGTCTATCGACGCGATGAGCGAAATTTCGGGAGCTATCGTGTCGATCACCCTCGTGATGATGGCCGTGTTCATTCCGGTAAGCTTCATCACCGGTACGTCGGGTACGTTCTACCGCCAGTTCGGTCTGACGATGGCCATCGCCATCGGCCTGTCCGCCATCAACGCGCTGACGCTGAGTCCTGCGCTGTGCGCCATGTTCCTGAAACCGCACCAGAAAGAGGAAGAGGGACAGAAAAAACTGAGCCCGATCAAACGGTTCCATAAAGCCTTCAACGTCGCTTACGACGTCACGCTGACCAAGTACAAAAAAGGCGTCAACCTGTTCATCAAACGGAAATGGCTCGCTTTCGGCCTGGTCATCGCTTCGGTGGTCGTTCTGCTCGGCCTGATGAAAATCACTCCGACGGGTATGGTGCCGAACGAAGATACCGGTACTTTCTTCGTCGCCGTGAGTATGCCGCCGGCAACTTCGCTGGAAAAGACACAAGCCGCCATGGCTCGGATAGACAGTCTGCTCGCAGCCACCCCGGGTCTGAAAAGCCGTACCGAAATCGCCGGATACAGTTTCATGGCCGGACAGGGTAGCGCCTACGGTACGTTTATCTGTAAACTCAAGCCGTGGGAAGAACGTACCAAGGAACAGAACGTCGATGCGATCATGGGTATGCTGACCATGCAGACGCGCAACCTGATCAAAGACGCCCAGGTATTTATCTTCGCTCCGCCGATGATCTCGGGTTACAGCGCCTCGAACGGTTTCGAAGTGAACCTGCAGGACAAAACGGGCGGCGACATCAACACGTTCTTCAACATCTCGCAGCAGTTCATCGGCAAGCTGAACCAACGTCCGGAGATCGCAATGGCCTACAGCGCGTTCAACCCGTTCTACCCGCAGTATATGGTCGATATCGACGTAGCCAAATGTAAACAGGCCGGCCTGAGTCCGCAAACGCTGCTCGCCGCCCTGCAAGGCTATTACGGTAGTATCTACGCGTCGAACTTCAACCGTTTCGGCCGCCTGTACCGCGTAATGATCCAGTCCGACGCCGAACTGCGCGTCAATCCGGAAACGCTGAACAGCATCAAGGTGCGCAACGGCAACGAAATGGCGCCGATCACCCAGTTCATTACGCTCAAACGGGTGTACGGCCCGGACAACATCTCGCGTTTCAACATGTTTACCTCGATCAAAGTGAACGGAAACCCGAAACCCGGATACAGTTCGGGACAGGCTATTCAGGCCATCCAGGAAGTCGCCAACGAAACGCTGCCTTCCGGTTACGGATTCGAGTATTCCGGTATGACGCGCGAGGAACAGCAGAGCAGCGGAAGCACCACGGCCATTATCTTTATCCTGTGTCTGGTCTTCGTCTACCTGCTGCTGAGCGCCCAGTACGAAAGTTACATCCTTCCGCTGGTCGTAATCCTTTCGATCCCGGCCGGTCTGATGGGTAGCTTCATCTTCGCGCAATTCATGGGCGTCGAGAACAACATCTACATGCAGATCGCCCTGATCATGCTGATCGGTCTGTTGGCCAAGAACGCCATCCTGATTACCGAGTTCGCCCTCGAACGACGCCAATCCGGTATGAGCATCGTCTCGGCAGCCGTACTCGGAGCGTCGGCCCGTTTGCGCCCGATCCTGATGACCTCGCTGGCCATGGTGATCGGCCTGTTGCCGCTGATGTTCGCCAGCGGCGTAGGAGCCAACGGCAACAGTACGCTGGGAACCGGCGCCATCGGCGGTATGTTGATCGGTATGATCTGCCAGATCTTCGTCGTACCGGCGCTGTTCGTCGCCTTCCAGCATCTGCAGGAACGGTTCAAGCCGCTGCACTGGGACGATACCGACAACACCGAAATCGAAGCAGAAATCGAACAATACACGAAATAACGGAGATGAAAAAACAACAGTTCATATATATCGTATGCCTTGCAGCGCTGGTAAGCGGCTGCAACATATACAAGCCTTACAGCCGGCCCGAAATGGACACGAAAGGGTTGTACCGCGATCCCGTCTCGGCAACCGACACGCTGGTTTCGGATACGACCAACATGGGCGACCTGCCGTGGCGCGAAGTATTCACCGATCCGCAGCTCCAGTCCCTGATCCAATTGGGGCTGGAACAGAACACCGACCTGCAGACGGCCATCCTGAAAGTTCAGGAGGCCGAAGCGGGCCTGATGTCGGCGCGCCTGGCCTACACGCCTTCGCTGAACCTGGCCCCCCAGGGCGGCCTGAGCTGGTATGAAAATCACAGGCGGACGTGGACATGGAGCGCCCCGATCGCCGCCAGCTGGGAAATCGACATTTTCGGCAAACTGCTGAACGCCAAACGGGGAGCGAAAGCCGCCGTCCTGCAGAGCCAAGCCTACAAGCAAGCCGTCCAAACCCAGGTGATCGCCGCCGTAGCGAACTACTACTACACGCTGCTGATGCTCGACGAACAGCTCGCCATCACCGAAAATACTTCGGTACTGTGGAAGAAGACCGTCGAGACGATGCGGGCGATGAAAGAGGCCGGCATGGTGAACGAAGCGGCCATCGTGCAGAGCGAAGCGAACAGCTACATGATCGAAGCGTCGATCCCGGAACTCAAACAGCAGATCCGCGAGATCGAGAACGCGCTGTCGCTGATCCTCAAAGAGGCTCCGCAGCAGATCGAACGGGGCAGCCTGAAATCGCAATCGTTCCCCGCGATGATGAACGCCGGCGTTCCGGTACAATTGTTGTCGAACCGTCCGGACGTCAAGGCGGCCGAGATGGCGTTCGCCGGCACGTTCTACAACACGAACGCCGCCCGGTCGGCTTTCTACCCGTCGCTGTCGATCTCGGGAAACTTCGGATGGACGAACCAACTGGGTAGCATGGTGGCGAACCCGGGCAAAATGATCGCATCGGCCCTCGGCTCGCTGACGCAGCCTCTCTTCAACAAAGGCGCCAATACGGCCCGGCTGCGGATCGCAAAGGCCCAGCAGCAGGAAGCGCTGCTGAGTTTCCAGCAGGCAATCCTGAATGCCGGCAGCGAGGTCAGCAACGCGCTGTGCCAGTACCAGTCGGCCGAAGACAAAATCGTTCAGCGGAAAAAACAGATCAATTCCCTGGAAAAATCGGTCGAATATACGCAGGAATTATTAACTTTAGGAACTTCCACCTACCTGGAAGTGCTTACGGCGCAGCAATCGCTCCTCAGCGCTCAGCTGTCGAACGTATCCGACCAGTTCGATCGCATACAGGCCATCGTCAACCTGTACAACGCATTGGGCGGAGGACGCAACGAATAACGATAAAAACACAGCGATATGATCAGTCCATTAGCTCATGTAGACCCCAGTGCGAAAATCGGGAAGAACGTGACCGTCTACCCGTTCGCATACATCGATAAGAATGTCGAAATCGGCGACAACTGTACGATCATGCCTTACGCCAGCGTACTGGACGGCACCCGGATGGGAACCGGCAACACCGTTTACCAAAGCGCCATTCTGGGCGCCGCCCCGCAGGACTTCAAGTTCAGGGGAGACGAAACCATTCTGGTGATCGGCAACGACAACACGATCCGTGAAAAAGCGATCGTCAACCGGGCTACCTATCCGGACGGCGTCACTTCGATCGGCGACGGGAACTTCCTGCTCGAAGGCGTTCACGTAGCGCACGATACGAAGATCGGCAACAAATGCATTCTCGGGAACGGAGCCAAGACCGCCGGCGAATGCGTCATCGACGACAAGGCGATCCTCGGCAGCGGCGTTATCCTCAAGCACGGCTGCCACATCGGCAGTTGGACGCTGCTCCGGGACGGATGCCGGGCCAACAAGGACGTACCGCCCTTCATCGTAGCCGCGCACAACCCGATCGTTTATTACGGAGTGAACGCCGTACTGTTGTCTAAAGTCGGCGAAATTCAGGAGAATATCATCGACGACATCGCAAAGGCTTACCGCCAGATCTACCAATCCGGAACCAGCCTCGAAAACGCGCTGATCCAAATCAAGGAGACCATCCCGATGAGTCCCGAGATACAGTACATCATCGACTTCATCGAGAAATCGGATAAAGGAATCATTGGAATCGCCCAGTTGTAGGCTTCCTCCGTCATTCATAAAAAAGGCCCCTTTCGAGGGGCCTTTTTTATATTGCATCATTACATACTGATAAACAACCGACTACACAGGAGTCGGAACTTTATCCCGGAAAGCCTTGCTGTTTTTTGAAATCTTTTTATTAATTTTAAACTGTCGTATTAGGCTTCCCGTTTAACTGAAAATCCGCAACAAAAAAGGATTTGCATCCTGAATAAACAACAATATTAAAAGCTGCTATTATGGAAAAGACAAAAAGTTACCTGGTCGAATGCGCCCTGCTGGCGATCGGCCTGATCGTAGCGGGATGGATGCTGCGGAGCGGCATCGTACATTTCAAGGACAGCGAACGCGTCGTTTCCGTCAAAGGACTTTCGGAAAAAGAGGTAAAAGCCGACCGGGTGATCTGGCCGCTGGCCTACAAAGAAGTCGGAGACAATCTGATGACACTTTACAATACGCTCGAAACGAGCAATGCGAAAATCGTCGATTTCCTGAAGTCGAACGGCATCACGGACGACGAAATTACGATCGCCCCGGCGGAAATCATCGACATGGACGCCGAACGCTACGGCCCGCAAAGCGTCAAATACCGTTACAACGTAACCAGCGTGTTGACCGTTACGACCGATAAGGTGGATCTGGTGGTCAAACTGATGTCGCGCCAGAGCGACCTACTGAAACAGGGCGTAGCCATCACCGGCGGGGATTACCGTTTCACAACGCAGTTCCTGTACACTTCCACTGCGTTGAACGAGATCAAACCGAAAATGATCGAAGAAGCGACCGAGAACGCCCGCATCGCCGGCGAAAAATTCGCGCACGATTCGAAAAGCAAACTGGGAAAGATCAAATTTGCCAACCAGGGACAGTTCTCGATCTCCGACCGGGACGCCAATACGCCCTATATAAAGACGGTGCGCGTCGTAACGTCCGTCGATTATTACCTGAAAGACTAATAACGGGATGCGGAGGAAAAATCCCTCCGCATCGTTTACGCAATACTTAACTTAATCTTCAAAAAATACCAAACTTATGAAAAGAAGGGATTTCCTGAAAACGTTCGCAGGAATGGCCGCCCTGACCATCGTTCCCCGTCACGTACTCGGCGGAACGCGATACACGGCTCCGAGCGATCAGCTCACCAAGGGCATCATCGGCGTCGGCGGGATGGGACGCGGTCATTACGGCTATGCCGGCACCCGCCTGGTAGCCATTTGCGACGTGGACAAAAATCATCTGGCGGCCGGCGAGCAACTGGCCAGCGATAAACTGGCCACCTATTCCGACTACAGGAAACTGATCGAAGATCCGAACGTCGATATCGTACACATCGCCACCCCGCCGCACTGGCACGGGATCATGTCGGTCGACGCCGCCCGCGCCGGCAAGGACATCTGGTGCGAGAAACCGATGACGCGGACGATCGGCGAAGGCAAACGGGTGATGGAAGCGGTCAAACAGCACGGCAATATTTTCCGCCTCAACACATGGTTCCGCTTCACCGACACGTTCTACGGCATGAACACGACCGTCGACAAGATCAAAAAACTGGTTGACAGCGGTATGCTCGGATGGCCGTTGAAAGTGACGATCAGCAAGCATACCGGCTTCAACTGGAAATTTTTCTGGGTCGGCAACGAAAAACTCGAAGAACAGAAAGTCCCCGCCGAACTCGACTACGACATGTGGCTCGGCCCGGCTCCTTATAAACCCTACAACGCGCACCGCGTACACGAAACCTTCCGCGGATACTGGGACTACGACGCCGGCGGACTGGGCGATATGGGACAGCACTACATCGACCCGGTGCAATACCTGCTCGGTAAGGACGAAACCAGCCCGATCTCGGTCGAGATCGACGCGCCGCAGCAGCATCCCGACGCGGTGGGTACGTGGCGTAAAATCGAATATACTTACGACGACGGCTGCAAAATCATCCTGTACGGCGAAGACAACGGCAGTCCGAGCGATCCTTACATCGAGGGCCCGAACGGAAAAGTATACCCCAATTTCCAGTGCGACATTCCGGACTGGGAACGCAAACTGGCCGAATTTCCCGACCCGATGCCGCAGCAGACCGATTTCCTGCATTGCGTCAAGAACCGTCAGAAATTCGCCCTGAACGAACAGAACGGGTTCCGCTCGGCGACTATCGTCAATATGGGCGGCGTGGCGCTGCGTCTGGGACGTTCGCTGAAATTCGATCCCGAAAAGCTGCTGTTCGTCGATGACGATGCGGCCAACCGGCTGATCGACCAACCGATGCGCGCCCCCTGGGCCATTTAACGTCTAACCCGATTAACGATAATTATGATGAAAAAGATAGTTTTAGTTCTTTTTGCGTTGTTCGCGTTGGCCGGCAGCAACCTGTCTGCACAGACCAATCCGAACCGCACGTGGAAAACCAAAGTATCGGATGCGCTGGGTCTGATGCCGGCCCCGAACGAAGCCGAATACGACCGGTTGATGAGCGATCTGGTTTCGACCGGAGCAGAGGGCGTGGACATGCTGGTATCCATGTTCGACGATACGAACAACGTTCCGGTCAGCTACGCGCTGTCCGGCTGGTCGGCCTTCGTTTCGGGCCCCGACCGTGAACAGGCGCGCAAAGAGTTCGTCGACGGGATTATCCGCGGACTGAAAAAAAGCAACAATGCCGAAATCAAGGCGTTCTACATCCGCCTGCTGCAACAATGCGGCAAAAAAGAGAGCGTCGACGTCCTGGCCGGTCTGATCGGCGATCAACGGCTGGGCGGCCCCGCGCTGACTGCGCTCGTTTCGAACGGAACGCCGGAAGCCGAAACGGCGATCGCCCAGGCGATCGTTGCCGGGACAGGCGATAAAAACGCGCTGGCTCAGGCCGCAGGCGACGCGGGCATCGACAACGAAGGCGTCGAAACGGCTCTGATCGCCTGGGTAGGCAACGATAAAAGCGCCGACAAGTCGATTTATTACGCCCTGTCGAAAATCGGTACGGCCGCATCGCTTCCCGTGCTGAGCGCCGCAGCCGCAAACGCTAACTACGACGGCGACGCGACGGACGCGACGGACGCTTATATCTGCCTGATCGAAAAGCTGAAAGCAGACGGACAGGACAAACTGGCCGCTGCGGAAGCCGGTAAACTGTTGAAAAAAGCGGCAGCCGCCGGATCGGAACACGCCCGTATCGCAGCCACCGGAATCCTGCTGTCGCTACAGAAGAGTCCGGTCGCCTATGCGATGAAAGCGATGAAAGATCCCGCACGGGCTTACCGCAACAACGTGTTGCGATTCGCCGCTCCGTATGCGGACGACGCGTTCTACACCGAACTGGGCGCTACGCTCGGCAAACTGAAAGACAACGAAGCCAAAACCGACATTGTCAACTACCTCGGCAACCAGGGAGCGAAAACGGCGTTGCCGGCTATCCTGCCCTATCTGAAAGATGCGGATGCGGAACTTAGCGAAGCCGCTATGTGGGCAGCGACGCAGATCGGCGGATCGGAAGTTCCCGCCGCTCTGAGCGAAGTGATCCTGACGGCGACCGACAGCGAGCACGACCAGGCCCGAGCCAATACGGCTGCCCAATGCCTACTCGCCTATAAAGGGAACGTCAATCCGGTAGCGGCCGAGATCGTTCAAAAGAAAGGAGACGTCCGCGGAATCACGGTACTCGCCGCCCGCCGCGCGCAGGATCAGTCCGGCGTCGTTTTCGATGCGACCCGGAATGCCAATGCCGCCGTCGCACAGGCCGCTTATGCGGCGCTGCCCGCCGTAGCATCGGCCAAAGACCTCCCCGCCCTGTACACGATGCTCGAAAAACAGCAGTCGGTCAACGACCAAAATACCGAAGCGATTCAGAACGCCATCGTCGCAGCGTTGCGCGAACTGACTCCCGACGAACAGGCCGGAGCGATCGGCGACCGCATCGCCAAAAGCGGAGCCAAGAAATCGCTGTACTACGCCGTTCTGGCGAAAGCAGGGCTGCCGGACGCAATGGAAACTATCTCGAAAGGCTTCGACAGCGGTTCGGCCGTCGACAAGGACAACGCGTTCTATGCGCTACTGAATATCAAGGGAATGGCCGCTGCCGACAAACTGGCCGAAATCGCGGCCGCCGACGATGCCGCCTATGCGGCCAAAGCGCTCGACGTGTACGTACAGCGGATCGCCGCATCGGACAAAACGCCCGAAAACAAGACGCTGCTGCTGTCCGACGTGCTGGATATAGCCGGATCGAACAAAGCCCTATCCGCCGCCGATGCGCGTAAGATCGAAACCAAAGCGCTTCAGGGACTCGAAAACAACAAGACGTTCCAGGGGATGATGCTTGCCGGAAAATACCTCGGCAACGCCGACGCGGACGTTTCTCAGGCCGCTGTGATGGCCGTAATCCGGACGGCTCTGGCCCACAAAGAATTCTACGGCCCGGCCGTTACCGAACTACTGAAAAAGGCTGTGGAACTGAACAAAGACAAGGACAGCAATTACCAGCGCGAAGAGGTGCAAAAACACCTGGCTTCGCTGCCGGCGACGGGCGGTTTCGTCTCGATGTTCAACGGCAAAGACCTGACCGGGTGGAAAGGGCTTGTCGAAAACCCGATCGCCCGCGCCAAGATGAAACCGGCGGAACTGGCCAAGAAACAGGCCGCCGCAGACGAAACGATGCGCAAGGACTGGGTAGTGAACAACGGACTGATGGAATACGTCGGACACGGATTCGACAACATCTGCACCGAAAAACAATACGGCGATTTCGAAATGTACGTCGATTGGAAACTCTATGCCGAAGGTAGCGAGGCCGATGCGGGCATTTACCTGCGCGGTACGCCGCAGGTGCAGATCTGGGATACGGCGCGCCGTAACGTGGGCGCCGAAGTCGGTTCCGGCGGACTCTACAACAACCAGGTCAATCCGAGCAAGCCGTCCAAAGTGGCCGACAATAAGTTGGGAACTTGGAATACATTCTACATCAAGATGGTAGGCGACCGCGTCACCGTACTGCTGAACGGCGAGAAGGTAGTCGACAACGTGATCCTCGAAAACTTCTGGGACCGCAGCCAGGCGATCTTCCCGATCGAACAGATCGAACTGCAGGCGCACGGCACCAAAACCGCTTTCCGCAACCTCTACATCAACGAACTGCCGCAGGTGAAACCGACCGAACTGTCCGCCGAAGAGAAAGCCGAAGGTTTCAAACTGCTGTACGACGGCACGAACATGCACGGTTGGACGGGTAATACGCGCGATTATGTCTCCGAAGACGGAGCGATCGTGCTCTATCCGGGCAACGGCGGCGGCGGCAACCTATATACGGTCGACGAGTACAAAGACTTCGTCTTCCGCTTCGACTTCATGCTGACCGAAGGCGCGAACAACGGGATCGGAATCCGGGCCCCGCTCGAAGGCGATGCCGCTTATGTCGGCATGGAGATTCAGGTGCTCGACAACGAATCCCCGATTTACAGCCAGCTCGAGAAATACCAGTATCACGGTTCGGTGTACGGCGTTATTCCGGCCAAACGCGGTTTCCTGAAACCGGTCGGCGAATGGAACAGCGAAGAGATCCGAATCAAGGGCAACGACATCCGCGTTACGCTGAACGGCGAAGTGATCCTCGAAGGCAACATCGCCGAAGCCAGCAAGAACGGAACGATCGACCACAAGGATCACCCGGGCCTGAAAAACGAAAAGGGCCATATCGGATTCCTCGGTCACGGCTCCCTGGTCAAATTCAAAAACATCCGGGTCAAGGAGTTGTAAAAAAACGTTCAGCGGAATGGCTCCGATCTATTTACGCTGAACGAATAAAAAACAGCGGTTCGCTATCTCAAGCGAACCGCTGTTTTTTCTATCCGTTTACGAATTACTTCCGGAATACGCGCTCCAACTCCCGACGAGCGTCTTTCTCCTTGATGTACTCCCGCTTGTCGTAGCTCTTACGACCGCGTCCCAAGCCGATCTGCAATTTTGCCAGCCCCTTGTCGTTGATAAAAAGCTTCAATCCTACGATCGTCAGCCCCTTGTCCTGCAACGCGCGCTCCAACTTGGCCAGTTCTCGGCGTTGCAGCAACAATTTGCGGTCGCGTTTGGGCATGTGATTGTTGTAGCTGCCCCAATGGTATTCCGAAATGTTCATCCCCCGGACGAACAATTCATGGTCGTTGAAATAACAATAGCAGTCGGTCAGCGAAGCTTTTCCCAGCCGCAGCGACTTGATCTCCGTACCCGACAAAACGATACCCGCAACATAGGTGTCGAGCATCTCGTAATCGTAAGTCGCCCGCTTATTTTTAATGGATATGTTTTTCCCGTCGTTCATGGCCGGTTATTTTCCGTATTGCGATTTTCCGGTACGGCGTTTGCCTCCCTGTTTATTGTTGCCCGCATGACCGTTCGTTTTCCCAGCGGAATGATTTCCCGTCTGAAAATTCTTGCGTGAACGATTGTTCATTCGGGGCTGTTTATAGTCGTTTCGGAGATTATTTAATGCAACTTCATCGATCGTTACCCCATTATCGGACATCGAGCGTATATCTTTCATGATGATCTCATTGCTCGGGTGTTCCTGGTTGTATTCGAACGACTTAGCCCGCATATACTTCGCTATATTATTTACTATCAAAGTCTTCGCCTCCTCGTCGTCGATCGCTTTCAGAGCGGCGAGCGTCCGTTCTATATTTTTGCCGTAGTGCTTGCGGGCAATCTTCCCGCCCGGGTAAGCCATATGATCCGGCCTGGGGTTCAATATCTTAGCCGACGGGATCGGATAGGGCGAATCGACATCCAGCTTAAAATCGGACATGATGAACAGGTGATCCCACAACTTATGTTTGAAATCAGCCGTATCGCGCAGAGTCGGATTCAGGTTTCCCATCACCTCGATCACCGCGTGCGCCTGCTGGTTACGCAGATCTCGGTCATGTATAGACATCAGATAATCAACCATTTGATGCACATGCCTACCATACTCGGGCAGCATGAGTTTCTTCCTTTCGAAATTATAATTTTTATCCATAAAGAATTTTGTGGTCTCCACGACGAGCCGTTCCCGCAAGGATCTACGCTGTAAAACGAAAAATCTAAGAAAAAGTCTGAAAAAATGGTGTTTTACGGTCGATATTCTCAGAATCCTGCTTCGGTCGATCCGGAATGCCGTGTTTTTTTTAAACGGGAGTATTTACTAACTTTCGGACAAAGCTACATGGTTTTTCCCAGAAAACCAAAACCACGCAGCAGAAAATATAGTAACACTCCCATCCTAGTATTTAATATTTTATAAAAAAGTTATGACAAACGTATTGGTAGTAGACAGCGAGCGGAGCATTCGCAACACGTTGAAAGAACGGCTCGAATATGAAGGCTTCCGCGTCGAAACCGCCGAAACGGGCAGCGAGGCGGCCGACAAAACCGAAAAATCAACCTATGACATCGTACTTTGCGACATCAATGTTCCCGACACGGGAGCGTTCGACCTGCTCGACAGCCTGCGGGCAAACGGAAAAAGCCTGCCTTTTATCATGCTGTCGTCGCAAAAAGGGACGGAACCCGTCGTCAATTCGATGCGTCACGGAGCATACGATTACATACTCAAACCGATCAATCTGAATAAATTACTCGAATCGATCCGATCGGCTACCGAACCTAAAAACCAAAATCATGCCACAACCGTCGCGGCGGCTTCTACGGAGACCGTAGCCCGGAAATCGTCAGCAGCTCCGGCATTGCGTGCGAACCGCGGCGCCACGGAACTGATCGGTTCCTCGCGCGCAATGGTTTCCGTCAAACGGCTGATCGAAAAAGTAGCTCCGTCCGATGCGCGGGTACTGATCAGCGGAGCCAACGGAACCGGCAAGGAGCTGGTCGCCCACCGGCTGCACGAACAGAGCCTGCGGGCCGGACAACCGTTCATCGAAGTCAACTGCGCCGCCATTCCGTCGGAGTTGATCGAAAGCGAACTTTTCGGGCACGAGAAGGGGTCGTTCACGTCGGCCAACAAACAGCACAAAGGCAAATTCGAACAGGCCGACGGAGGAACGCTTTTCCTCGACGAAATCGGCGACATGAGCCTTTCGGCGCAGGCCAAAGTATTGCGGGCCCTGCAGGAAAACCGGATCAGCCGGGTCGGAAGCGACAAGGACATCACCGTCAACGTGCGGGTCGTCGCGGCCACCAACAAAAACCTGTTGCACGAAATCGAAATGGGCAATTTCCGGGAAGACCTCTACCACCGGCTGAGCGTGATCATCATTCCGGTTCCGCCGTTGCGCGAACGCCGCGAGGACATTCCTTCGCTGGCCCATCACTTCGTCGAGAAAATATGCGCCGAATACGGCCAGAAACCCAAAGTCATCGAGAAAGATGCGCTCGCCGCACTGTCCCAGATGGAATGGAGCGGAAATATCCGGGAGCTCCGAAACGTGATCGAGCGACTGATCATCCTGTGCGACAACAACATAACGCTCGAAGACGTAAAGACCTACGCACAGGGAGTCCTTTAACCGATTTATTTCTTACAAAAAATTATTTATATCGTTTAAAAAAAGAAATAAATTCCGAAACCGAATCGAAAGCGGCGGCGCCATGTAATAATAAAAAGGCGCCGCCGCTTTTTTTGTACGGAACCGATAAAACCATTACCTTTATTCGAAAATAAAACCTTTTCATCCGTGAAAAAAATCTTCCTTTGCCTTCTGACAAGCCTATGCCTGTCGGGAGTCTCCGCCCAACGAGACTGGGCGCAATTCGCAAAATACGAAGCGGCGAACCGGCGGATCGACTATCCGGTCAAAGCCGTCTTCATGGGCAATTCGATTACCGACAACTGGGCGCTGATGGATTCCGTATTTTTCGCCGAACACCGTTTCGTCGGCCGCGGCATCAGCGGACAGACTTCCGCCGAAATGCTGGTGCGCTTCCGGCAGGACGTCATCGGACTGTCGCCCGAAGCCGTCGTCATCATGGCGGGCACGAACGACCTGGCCCAGAACAACGGTTACATCGCATTGGAAAATATCTTGGGCAACATCGCCTCGATGTGCGAACTGGCCAAGCTCCACAAAATCCGGCCGATCCTCTGTTCCGTACTGCCCGCTTACCGGTTCGGCTGGCGACAGGAAGTTCCGGCGGCCGACCGGATCATCGAGTTGAACGGAATGATCGAGCGGTACGCCCGGGAAAACGGCATCTCTTATGTAGACTACCACTCCGCCCTGAAGGACGGACGGAACGGCCTGCCGGAGAAATACAGCGGCGACGGCGTACACCCCAATCCGGAGTGCTACAAAATCATGGAAGCGATCGTTCTGCCCGTTATCGACAAAAAACCGGCAAAAAAAGTCGCCGTCCGTACCGGCGGCGCGAAAAAGCATAGCTGAGACCGATAACCGGCCGCAAGTCCATCGCCCGATGACAACCCGATACCTCGAAACGCCCCGGCTGATCCTGCGCGACTGGCAGGACAGCGATCTGCTCCCGTTCACCGAAATGAACGCCGACCCGAAAGTCATGGAATATTTCGTAAAACCGCTGACCGCCGAGGAATCTTCCGCTTTTTTCCTCCGCATCCGGAACGAACTCGCCGATTTCGGTTACGGAGCATATGCCGTCGAACGGAAAACGGACGGAAAGTTCCTTGGCTTTACCGGCCTCCACCGGATTCCGTTCGAAGCGGACTTCACTCCGGGAATCGAGATCGCCTGGAGGCTGATCCGCGAAGCATGGGGCAACGGATATGCGACCGAAGCGGCCGCCGCCTGCCTGGAATATGCGGACAAACGACTCGGTCTCCGGGAAATATACGCTTTCACGACCCTCCAGAACCGCCGGTCGGAGCGAGTCATGCAGAAGACAGGTATGCAACGGATCGGAATATTCGACCATCCGCTGCTCGATACCCGGCATCCGCTACGAAAACATGTGTTGTATAAAATAAACTTTCAGAGTTTACAAAAATAAAAGTTATGCCATCCGGGATAAAAGTACGTTTCCCGGAAACGCCCCCCGGCGAACCGGCCTCCCTGCAACGACATAGCAAATAAAACCCTCCCGATCCAAAACTCTTTCGAATAGATTTCCTATCTTTGCAGGCGGTCGATCCGGAGTAAAACCGTGTAAACCACGCCGAACCGGAATCGGCCGGCGACACGCGTCGCGACAGACCGCAGCATGTGCCGTCCACATCGTCATCCCGCAAAAACAATTTCTAAAAATATGTCTTGCAATAAAAAAGTCAGAGTCCGTTTTGCGCCGAGTCCTACCGGCCCCCTGCATATGGGAGGCGTCCGCACGGCGCTGTACAACTACCTTTTCGCGCGCCAGCACGGCGGCGACTTTATCCTTCGCATCGAAGACACCGATTCGCACCGATTCGTACCGGGAGCGGAGAGCTATATCATGGAGTCGCTCAAATGGTGCGGCATCACGATCGACGAAGGCATCAACGAGGGAGGCCCTCACGCCCCGTACCGCCAGAGCGAGCGCAAAGAGATCTACCTGAAATACGCCTTGCAACTGGTCGGATCGGGCGACGCTTATTACGCTTTCGACACGCCCGACGAACTGAACGCGATCCGCGCGGAAGCCGAAGCAGCCGGCAAAACGTTCGCGTACAATTACGAAGTGCGCACCCGGCTGGCCACGTCGCTGGCCCTGTCGGACGAAGAGGTCAAACGCCGCATCGCCGCGGGCGACCAGTGGGTGATCCGTTTCAAAATGCCCGAAAACGAGGAGGTGCGGATGCACGACCTGATTCGCGGCGACGTGACGGTACACACTTCGACGCTGGACGACAAGGTGCTCTACAAATCGGCCGATGCGCTGCCGACCTACCACCTGGCCAACATCGTCGACGATCACCTGATGGAGATTTCGCATGTGATTCGCGGCGAAGAGTGGCTGCCGTCGCTGCCGTTGCACTACTTGCTGTACCGCGCGCTCGGCTGGAGCGACACGCAGCCCGAATTCGCCCACCTGCCGCTGCTGCTGAAACCTACCGGCGGCGGCAAGCTGAGCAAGCGCGACGGCGACAAGATGGGATTCCCGGTATTCCCGCTGCAATGGACGTCGCCCGAAGGCGAGACCTCGCACGGCTACCGCGAAGACGGGTATTTTCCGGAAGCATTCGTCAACATGCTGGCACTGCTGGGCTGGAATCCGGGAACCGACCAGGAGATCTTCTCGATGGACGAACTGATCGGCGCCTTCTCGCTCGAACGCGTCAGCAAGAGCGGCGCCCGGTTCAACCCGGAAAAAGCGCACTGGTTCAACGCCCAGTACCTGCACGCCAAATCCGATGCGGAACTGGCCGCGCTGTACGCCCCGATCCTGAAGGCGAAAGGGGTGGACGCCCCGGCCGCCAAAACGGCCCGGGTGATCGCGCTGATCAAACAGCGCGCGACATTCGTCAGCGATTTCTGGAATCTAACCTCGTTCATGTTCGTCGCGCCGGAGCAATACGACCCCAAATCGACCGCCAAATTCTGGAAAGGCGAAAATCCGACGCGGATCGCAGCACTGCGGACGCTGCTGGCAGGGATCGACGACTTCTCGAAAGAGAACACCGAAAAAATCGTATTCGAATGGATCGCGCAAAACGAATATCCGATGGGACAGGTGATGAACTCGTTCCGACTGGCCATCGTAGGTACGAGCTCCGGCCCGAGCATCCTCGACATCTGCGAGATCATCGGCAAGGAAGAGACCCTGCGCCGTATCGACAAAGCGCTCGAAACGCTGCGATAACCGACCGTTTTTGATCGTACCGGCAGCGCGTTTCCGTCTCCGGACGATCGGCCGCGCTGCCGCGTAATCCGACCGAAAAATTCCGTTTTCCCAAAAATCGCCGTCCCAACGGACGGCGATTTTTATTTCGGCATCCGGACGATTATTCCCGTTTTATTCATTAAATTGCCGTAAATAACTGCCGAATACCATGAAATTTCCGAAATTTCTCCTGGCGATGACGATCGCTTCCTCGTCCGTTTTCGTTTCGGCGCAACCGCCGGACGAGAACGTCGCCGACCTGTTCAACCGTCAGGATTGGCTTACGCTCGAAAAAATATTTCCCGAAATAAAAGACAGCATCCGGGATCCGTGTCTGCGGTATATGACGCAGTCCTTACTGGACTGCTCTTTCAACCGCCCCCGACAGGCGCTGGGCGCACTCGACACGCTGATGGGCCCCCTGCTGGTAAACATGAGTTTCTCGAATATTCCGAACATGGTGCTTTTCCGCTGCGAAGCGATGCGGCTCAATAAGAAATACGCGGCGGCGGCGGACTATCTCGACAGCTTTTTGCGCTACCTGTCGGCTACGATGGATATCTCCCGATTCCCCGAGCACCTGCAAATGTCCAGAATCCTGAACGGGCTGCGCGACGCCCCGGCGCCGGAGATCGTTCGTCCCGAACGCGACGTACGGCTGCCGCTGGCGATTCGGCCCGTCGTCGTCAAAGGCCGTACTGAAGGAGCCCACTTGTCCGTTCCGGTCGCAATCAACGGCAAAACTTACCCGTTCACGCTCGACACAGGAACCGGGACGACGGCAATTTCGCAACGCCTGGCCGACGAACTCGGACTGCGAACGATCTGCGATTCGATCCGAATCGACGGAATAGGCTCCCGCCTGGGGAGCCTCGCAATCGCCGACAGCCTTTGTGTCGGGAACATCGTATACAAAAACCCCGTGGTCGCCGTACTTCCGCCGAATCCCGCAGTAGACACGCTGCTATACATAGACGCGATCCTGGGACGCGACCTTCTGATAGCGGTCGGAGAGGTGCAGATCTACCCGAAAAAGAAGAAAACCGTTTTCCCGGCCACGCCCTCCCCTCTGCCGGAAAAGAACCTCGTATTGATGAACGGAGGAGACCCTTACCTCGAAGCCTGGTCGGGCGACGAGCGGCTGCTGATGCTCTTCGACACGGGAAACTCCACGGGCGGCATGTATCCTTCGTATTATAGGAAACACAAAGAGAGGATAGAGACAGAAGGCGCGCCGGACACCGTGCTGGTCGGCGGCATGGATCTGTACACCGCAACGGTTTACCGCCTGCCCGGATTTTCGTTACGGACGTGCGGTTCGGAGATCGGAATCGACAACATGATTGTGGAAACAGCCGAAAACGGCCCTTCCCTTACGGAACAAAGCGGAGACGGCGTACTCGGCATGGATTTTATCCGGCAATTCCGCAAAGTGACGATCAATTTCAGCCAAATGTACGTAGCCGCAGAGAAATAAGCCCGGTCGAAACCGGCACGCCGTCCAGACACTTCCGGAATCCCCGTCTACTCGTGATGATAAGGCTCGTTGCGGATGATCGTGAAAGCGCGGTAAAGCTGTTCGGCGAAAATCGCGCGGATGATCTGGTGCGAAAAGGTCATCCGCGACAACGATATGCTTTCGTCGGCCCGGTCGTAGACCGTTTTCGAAAAACCGTAAGGGCCGCCGATCACGAAACAAAGCCGACGGACGCCGCTGTTCATCCGCTTTTGCAACCACATCGAAAACTCGACCGATCGCATTTCGGCTCCCTTTTCGTCCAGCAACACCACGTAATCGCCGTCGGCGAACTGCCGCATCAGCAGCTCGCCTTCCTGCCGTTTCTGGCTTTCGGCCGAGATGTTGCGCGTATTTTTCAGGTCGGGCAGCGTGACGAGCGTCACCCGGGTATAAAAATTCAGCCGTTTCAGGTACGTCGCGACAAGGCTCTGTATTTCGGCGGAATCCGTCTTGCCGACCACCAGCAGATCGATGTTCATCGGCGAGCGGCGCTTTTGGGTTTAACGGCCGTTTTGGAACGGGCCGCCGGCGCCGGTGCGGCATCCAGCAGGGTTTTTGCATCCCGCACTTGCGGGAACGGAAAATCGCTGTTCCACTCGCCCTGCACGTCGCGGTAGGTGACATGATGCAACGAATCGGCCCCTTTGAGCCACTGGTAAGCCTTGTACATGTTATAACCGTTGCCGGACATTCCGCCCATCGACAGGGCGATCACCGACGTGTAGTTTTTACTGCGTCCCTGCATACCCGCCACCCGGTCGATGAACTGCGGCAGGAAAGCGGGATCGTTAGCCACCGAACCGCCCACGTTCCGGTCGTCTTTCCTGAACCCGGCGTTGATGTTGGCCTGGTCGATCACGTAAAATCCGATCCGGTCGCACAATTCGTAAAACCAGTGCGGCTGCGGGTAGCTGACGCAAAGCGTATTTACCCGCTGGTTTTTCAGTATCTTCAACTGCCGTTCGGTCGCGGCGGCATCGGCCGCAGCATCGTAATCGACCGCCGACAGTTCGGCCTTCTTATCGTTGATCCACAGTTCGCCGTCGCGCAGTTCCGCGTGATTGAACCCGAATTTCAACGGAATGTATTCGGTGATCCGGCCGTCCCGCCGGGTGTAGAGCATCAGCTTGTACAGGCTCGGCCGTTCGGGCGACCAGGCCGTGCTTTTCCAGATATTTTCGAGCACTTCGCGGCAGGCCAGCGTATCGGTGCTGTTGCCGGGAATCTCCGTATCGATCAGGTTGTAGGTAAGCAGCTTGCCGGTCGGCGAATAAATATCGTAGCCGAACGTGATTTTCTCGGCGCTGCGGTACGAGTTCGACATCACGACGGCGAAATCGACCCAGCCGTGCACTTTCGTCGTATCGCTCTGCGTCCGGATCACGAAATCCTCGATCCGCAGCTTGGGCTGCGAATAGACGTACACCCCGCCGAGACTCCCGGGTTGCAACTGCGGCAGCAGCGTCTCCATCCAGTTGCCGGTCGAATAACCGTAAACTTCGATCCCGATCGTGTTCACCCCGTCGGTAACGGCTTCCGAGATCGGAAATTCGGTCGGCGTACGGCTGTCGTCGCTGTATCCGATGCGCCGGTCGTTGACATACACCGTATAGGCTCCGCCGACCCTTTCCACATGGATGAACATATCCCGGTCGAGCCACAGGTACGGCACGTCGATTACCGCCCGGTACTGCACCAGCGGAATCTCGGCCGGCAGTTGCGGCGGCGTCAGCGCCTCCAGCGGGGAAAGCCCCTGCACGACCGACGTGTTGGGTACGTCGACCTCCTGCCAGGCCGTCGATGTAAAGGCGGGTTTGTAGAAACCGGGCTCGCCGCCCTGCCGCGTAGTCGAAACAATCGCCCGCCACTTGCCGGCGAGCGACACGTAATGCGGCGCATTGGCCGGATCGCCGGTATCGCCCGCTTCACGGGTCGGATAGCTGATAAACTCGGGGCGCGAATCGGCTTTGCCTTCGCCGCCGACCGACGGATTGTTCCATACAGGCACCTGGGCGGCCAGCGAACAGGCCGCGCAGCAAACTGCCAATAAGCAAACTGATTTTTTCATGAATGCGAACGGTATCATTGGTGAAAATGCCCGCTTTATTTCTGGCGGAAAAAGATCTGGATCGGCACTCCCTCGAAGTCCCATCGTTCGCGGATCTTATTCTCCAGAAAACGGCGGTACCCCTCTTTAATGTACTGAGGCAGGTTGACGAAAAACGCAAACGACGGCGTGGGCGACGCCAACTGCGTAACGTATTTGATCCGGATATATTTCCCTTTGGTAGACGGCGGCGGTGTCTCCTCGATAATCGGCAGCAGGTATTCGTTCAGCGCCGAGGTCGGGATCTTGCGTATCCGCGAATAGTAAACCCGCATGGCCGTTTGCAGCACGTCGAGGATACGCTGTTTGTTCGGCACCGACGTGAAGACGATCGGCACGTCGCTGAACGGGGCGATCCGCCGGCGGATCGCTTCGGCGAACTCCTTCATCGTGTTGCTCTCCTTCTCGATCAGGTCCCACTTGTTGACCACGATCACGCACCCCTTCTTGTTACGGACGACCAGGTTGAAAATATTCAGATCCTGCGCCTCGATACCGGCCGTCGCGTCGAGCATCAAAATGCAGACGTCGGACGATTCGATCGAACGGATCGAACGCAGCACCGAGTAGAATTCGAGATCTTCGGTCACCTTCGCCTTTTTGCGCAGCCCGGCCGTGTCGATCAGGTAAAAATCCATACCGAACTTGTTGTAGCGCGACAAGATCGAATCGCGGGTCGTCCCGGCGACCGGCGTCACGATGTTGCGCTCGGTGTCGAGCAGGGCATTCGTCAGCGACGACTTGCCAACGTTCGGACGCCCGATCACGGCAAACTTCGGCAGGTCGTCCGCCTGCTCCGCCCCGGCATCCTCGGGCAGCGCCGCGATCACCGCATCCATCACTTCGCCGGTTCCGCTGCCGCTCATCGCCGAAATGCAGTACGGGTCGCCGAGTCCCAACGCGTAGAACTCGTGCGAGGAGTATATCTGGTCGTTGTTGTCGATCTTGTTGACCACGAGGATCACTTTTTTCGAAGAGCGCCGAAGCAGGTCGGCCATCACCATATCCAGGTCGGTAATCCCGGTAGACACCTCCACGAGAAACAGGATTACGTCGGCCTCCTCGATCGCCAACACCACCTGCTTGCGGATCTCGGCCTCGAAAATATCCTCTCCCCCCATGGCATACCCGCCGGTGTCGATTACGGAAAACTCGCGGCCGCACCAGTCGGTCGTACCGTAATGCCGGTCGCGCGTGGTGCCCGCCGAATCGTTGACGATCGCTTTGCGCATCCCGACCAAACGGTTGAAAAGGGTGCTCTTCCCGACGTTGGGACGACCTACTATCGCTACTATACTCATATGCTTCGTTAAAAATTTCCGGATTTAGCCCGTTACCGGCAAAGATAGGTATTTTTTCGGAACTATACTTTCGGTTCGCCGCGCACGGCCCGGAAATCTTCGGCCCGGCGCTCCCCGTCGTCGATCCCGTAGCCGACCGACATGGCCGGGGCGAAATCGCGACCCGCATCCTGTGCGATGGCCGCAGCGAGCGCAGCGCGGTCCCTGGCGCCCTGTTCGACCAGCGACGCGATGTCGTCCGGCGTGATCCGGTCTTCCGACTTATCGAGGAAAACGGCCAGCGCATACAACGCCCACCGCCGCTCGTTCGATCCGTAATCCCGGTCGATACTTTCCAGTTCCCCGACGAAAGCGTCCGTATCGGCCACCGCTCCGGCATCAACCCGGTCGAGCAGCGCTTCGATCCGGCTTTTCGGCGCAATCATCCCCGCCAAATCAATCCATTCCCGCATCGACGGATCGGGCGGCACGTCGCCCCCTTCGGCAAACAGTTCGCCGAGATAGCCGCGCAACGCCTGAGTATAGAGCATCAGTCCCTTCTTCAGCGAATGCATCTTGATCTTCACCCGATTCCACGTCACCACTTCAGCGGTCGGATACCTCTCCATCAGCGCGCGGCACTCGCCGATCGCGTCGAGCACCCGGCCCGCAGTGTAGGGATTCATCAGCTCGTAACGGATGATGTCGTGCGCCACGCCCCGCCGCCGGTCGCGCGACGGCCATTTCCCGATATCCCGCGCAGTACCGTAGCTGCGCAGATTGACCCCCGGCAACAGAATCGAGTCGTCCGCCTCTTCGAGCAGGTACGAAAACGGCATTTTTTCGGTATCGTGATGATTGTAGTGTCGTCCGGTCACAATCGTAAAAACGCCGGTGCTGGCCGGCAGCAGCACATAGGCGTCGCTGCCGAACTTACACCCGCGCAGATGCACGCCCTGATGCACCGGCCCGGACTTATACATGTGGTTGCTCTGATTGGCCCCGCTGCCGGCGTTGAAAAACGAAAAATACCCGGCGATCAGCAGCGTCGCGCGGTGATGCGACACCGTATAAGGTCCGGCGAACACCGCGCACGCTTCGCCGTGATTGCAATGGCTGTTGGCGAAAAACAGCGAATTCTCGGCCGAAAAACCGTTCTCGATCACAACCCCTTCGCCGACGAAACAACGACGCAGCATCGAACCCGTATCGACCCGCGCCGAACACGCCAGGATGAAATCGGACGCCGTCACGCCAGCGCCCACCGTCGACGGCGACTGCGGCGTACTGTTGACCGTCCCGTTGCGTAGGGACGACGCGCCGTCCACGACGGCGGACTCCCCGACCGCTACGTTGAACAGCGACAGCGTATTGACGATCCGGCTGTCCGCGCCGATCGTCCCGCGCCGCGAAACGCGCCGTTCGGCATAACCGGCGATCATCGCATTCATCCGCCGCACCGTCTGCGGACGGTGACGGTACATCGCGATCACATAGGCGATCTGCGCCGTCAGTCCGTCGAATATCGGCACTTCGCGCCCTCCCGCCTCGTTGACGGCCGCCACTTCCACGCCGTTGCCGAACGCCGTTGCCCCGTCGCAAATCATCTCGCCGACATTCTCGATCACCGCCCGGTCGCCGATATCGTAATTGGCGACGTAACGGCCCACATTGGAGATCAGCGCGTCGTCGCCGACCGTACAGTCGTGCAACGCGGCCCGGTAAACCCCGGAACGGCGCACCACGCCGCCGGGCAACGGGATCTCCGAACCGTTGCCTCCCAGCCGCACGCTTCCGCTGAAATGTACTGTACGAACGAATTCGGGCCGAAACCCGTCCGCCACTTCGACCAGCTCCCAACTCTCCGACGTACACCCCTGGGCCGACAAAACGGAGATTTCGGCCTCCGTCAATTTCCGATAGGATTTACCTTCCATGCAATCTCGTATGCTTTATCATTCGAACCGGACAAATGCCCGACATTTACCAGAACGGACGGAACCGCTCCAAAAGTACGCAATCCTTTTTATTATTCACAAATTATGTCGTAGCTTTGTCTGCTGGCCGGCGAATGGCCGCCCCCCAAAGTCATGGAACAAAACTCATTCCGAATCCGCCTGCTGCGCGCCGTAAGCGAAGCCATGCGACCCGCCTGGCGGACAGCCGTATGGGTAATCAAAATGGTCGTCCCGATCACGCTGGCCATCTCGATACTGGAGCACCTCGGCGTAATCGGCCGGATCTCGGAATGGATCGCCCCGCTGTTCGGACTGGTCGGACTGCCCGGCGACAGCGGACTCGTATTCCTGACCGCCGCACTGTCGAACAACTACGCCGCGGTGGCCGTCATCGCCACGCTCGGCTTCGATTACCGGAGCGTAGTCATCCTGGCGGTCATGGCATTGGTCTGCCACTGCCTGATCATCGAATCGGCCATCCAGCACAAAACGGGAGCCTCCGGATTGAAGATGACCCTGCTGCGGATCGGCATGGCTTTCATCGCCGCGGCCCTGATGAACCTGATTCTGCCCAAACACATGACGGGCAGGTTGTTTCTGCCCCCGGCCGGAGTATCTCCCGAAACCTGGGCAGAAGCGGGACTGTTGTGGCTGAAAACCATCCTGCCGCTGTCGCTGAAAATCGGGATCATCATCGTCTCGCTGAACATCCTCCAACGCATCCTGCAGGAGTTCCGGCTGCTCGACCTACTGACCGTCCCGCTGCAACCGCTGATGGCCGTGTTCGGACTGCCCCGCTCGACTTCGTTCCTGTGGATCATCAGCAACGTCGTGGGACTGACCTACGGCGGCGCGGCTCTCGTCGACGAAATCCGGCGCGGCGCGATCAGCAGGGAAGATTCGCGGCTGCTGAACGCGCACGTCGCCATCTCGCACAGCCTGCTGGAAGATACCGCTATCTTCTACTCGATCGGGGTAGGGCTTTTCTGGCTGCTTGTGCCCCGTATCATACTGGCGATCTGCACGGTATGGATCATCCGCCTGTTCGTCCGCCTGCGGAACCCCCGCCGCAGCATAGCACCCGGATAAAATTCGCAAACGCGTCGTGCAACTTTTAGAGAAACAATAACATCTTGTTAGAATACGTTATGTAATTTTGAAAATGAACATAAAACTACGTTAAAAGCACATGAAAAGACTTCTTTTACTCCTGGGATGCGTCGCGGCATTCTCTTCCTGCCTGAAAAACGATAAATTCGAACGCGACATGACCAGCACCGGTTACATCATCTACTCGTCGGCGGCCAAACAAACCCTCGTAGCGCTCGACCCGTTCAACGTCGCTTTCAGGCTGAACATCCTGATCGCCGAAGGAGACGGGGACTTCAACGCCGCGCCGGGCGAGATCCGGCAAAAAATGTTCAGCACGGGAACCGTCATCTCTTACGACGAAACCCGCGCCAACTACAAGCTGGTTTTCAACAGCGGTTCGATCTCCGGCGACTATCCCCGAAAAGGAACGATCACCATCTCGACAAACGGTTACGGCTCGCTGGCAGAAGCGGGTGCGCGCTGGGACATCTACCTTTCGGACTCTTACGCCATGTTCAGCGACAGCAAAGCGATCTACACCTCTTCGGGCACCTATTCGGTCACGAACTCGGGCGATAATACATGGCAGGTAAGCATCCAGCAACTCGTCTCGGTACTGCCCGACGCGGGTATCGTAGAGGGTTCGGACGGTTCCGAAATCGAATTCGAATCCGACTGGACCGCTTCTTACACGATCAAACAAGAGACAGGAACCCAGAAGTTAACGGACGTCCGGAACTCGATTTTCACCGTATCGACCAGCGTATTGAACGGTAAAACGATGTACCTGCCGGCCGATCAGTTGAACGTTTCGACGCCGAAGCCGTTCCAATTCAATCCGGCTTGCTCGGCTTCGGCCCCGGTAGGCAACGGACTGATGACGATCAGCCTCGCCAACGACGACGAAATGATGAGCAACTACACGACCGCCGAAGTGATGGGAGGAGACCAGTTGAACACCTGCTTCCCGAAAATCAAGATCTCGTACGGCGGATACACGACCGAATATTAGTATACGCGCAACTCCCTGAAATAAAACGCCCGCGAAAATCTCAGAATTTTCGCGGGCGTTTTCGTATCCGGGCTTCAATCGCACCGGGCCGACGAATGCCAGGCACAAAAGAACCGCGAACAAGAAACGACACCGTCCGGACACACATATAAGCCTCATAACAAACCTTTTACAATCATCCTCCCTATCCGAAAGCCAGACACAACGCCGGTCTTCTTCTTCACAAAATAATAAGATTCGCGGGAATAATGGTTAATTTTAGTTACTTTTGCACATTTTTCAAACCAAAATCAATCAATCGATTCGGGTCGATGAAAACATTTACGTTCCGTCCGAAACTTTTCAGTTCGCTGAAAGGTTACTCGAAAGAGACTTTTACCGCCGACCTAATGGCCGGCATCATCGTCGGCATCGTCGCGCTGCCGCTGGCTATCGCATTCGGCATCGCGTCGGGCGTCTCTCCCGAAAAAGGGATTATCACGGCCATCATCGCCGGGTTCGTCATCTCGCTGCTGGGCGGCAGCAAAGTACAGATCGGCGGCCCCACCGGAGCCTTTATCGTGATCGTCTACGGTATCATCGCCCGTTACGGCGAAACCGGACTGATCGTAGCGACGATCATGGCCGGCGCGATCCTGGTCATGCTCGGCGTCTTCAAGCTGGGCACGGTCATCAAATTCATCCCCTACCCGATCGTCGTCGGATTCACCAGCGGCATCGCGGTTACGATCTTCACCACGCAGATCAAAGACCTGCTCGGACTGAGCGCGGACTCCGTCCCGGCCGATTTCCTACCCAAATGGCAGTGCTATTTCGAAAATATCGGCACGGCCGACCCGCTTTCGGTCGTCGTCGGAATAGGCAGCATCGCCATCATCGCCCTATGGCCTCGCATCTCGAAAAAAATTCCCGGTTCGCTGGTCGCCATCTTCGCAATGACGCTTCTTACTTACCTGCTCAGACGGTACGCCGGAGTCACCTCGATCGAAACGATCGGCGACCGTTTCCAGATCAGCGCATCGCTTCCGGGAGTCGCCGTACCCGACATGAGCTGGGACGTAATCAAAGGCCTGTTCCCGGCGGCCGTCACCATCGCCGTACTCGGCGCGATCGAGTCGCTGCTGTCGGCCACCGTCGCCGACGGCGTAACCGGAGACAAACACGATTCGAATCAAGAGCTGATCGCACAGGGCGCCGCCAACATCGTCACGCCGCTTTTCGGCGGTATTCCGGCAACCGGAGCCATCGCCCGCACGATGACCAACATCAACAACGGCGGAAAAACGCCGGTCGCGGGACTGATCCACGCCGCGGTATTGCTGCTGATCTTGCTGTGTCTCGGCCCGCTGACCCGGCACATCCCGATGGCCTGCCTGGCCGGAGTCCTGGTGATCGTCGCCTACAACATGAGCGAATGGCGAACGTTCAGGGCGCTGATGTCGAACCCGAAAGCGGACGTAGCCGTGCTGCTGGTCACGTTCCTGCTGACCGTCCTGTTCGACCTGACCGTCGCCATCGAGGTCGGACTGGTGATCGCCTGCCTGCTGTTCATGCGCCGCGTGGCCGAAACGACGAACATCTCCGTACTGAAAGACGAGATCGATCCGAACGCCGACGCCGGCATCTCGCTGGGCGCGGAACACCTCGTCATCCCGGAAGGAGTCGAAGTTTACGAGATCGACGGGCCCTTCTTTTTCGGAATCGCCAACAAATTCGAAGAACAGATGGTCGCGCTCGGCAACCACCCGCAGATCCGCATTATCCGGATGCGGAAAGTCCCGTTCATCGACTCGACGGGGATTCATAACCTGACCAACCTGTGCCGGATGTCGAAACGGGAAGGCGTACAGATCATCCTCTCCGGCGTAAACCCGACCGTCCACCGCACGCTCGAACAGGCCCGGTTCTACGACCTGATCGGGAAAGAAAATATCTGCAGCCACATCGACCTGGCGCTCGAACAGGCCCGCAAGGAACTCGCCGCACGGCATCCGGGAAAAAGATAACCGGAGACGGCGCCTGCAAAAACCGTTCGCAACGGATAATCCGTTGCGGACACGGAAACCGTAACCGCCAAGAACAAAAGAAACGGCGCGGTTTTTCGGAATTTATTTTTTACATTTATCGGGTCAACCGAAACGTATGTTTTTCAATATTCTAAAAATCAACTCATGAAAAAATCGAATCTGCTTGTCGGCACTCTGACGGCAATCGCCGCCGGACTAACGGCCTGCGCACCGGAAACGCCGCAATCCATACACGGCATCGTAACGGACGCTTCAATGAACGATATCCTGGTAGTCACCGATCAGGGCGACACGGTAGCCATCAGCACGATGGATGCCGATCCGGCGAAAGTGCCGGGCGTACTGGTCGACGATTCGGTCACGGTAACCTGCATCGGAGAAAAAGTCGGCGGCAACCGGATCCTGAAAGCGACGGAACTTGTCGTAACCGCTCACTCGCCGTACTACTACATCCAAGGCAAATGGATCGAACCCAACCCGATCAACGCCGACGAGGTGCAGGGCTTCGAACTGAAACAGGACGGCACGGCCTCGTCGATCAACATGGCGACCCTCGCTTTCCAGCAATGGAACCTGGAAAACGGCGAACTGCTGCTCAAAAGCCAGAGCATCGGCAACGGACAGACGATCGAGGGAACCGACACCCTCCGGATCGACAAGCTAAACGCCGATTCGCTGGTGCTTTCCCGCGACGGCAACGTGCTGTGGCGCCTAGCAAGACAGAAATAGAGATTCGTTCATATCCGAAAAATCCCCGCGGCGAATCTTCCGCGGGGATTTTTCGTTTTCTCGGAGCGCGCCGCTTCCCCTTCGCAAAAACCGGAAACCGATCGGAAAATTTTTGGCAAACAAATTGCGCTGACAAACAGAGTCAACCGTAATTCAGAACAAGCGATTTAAAAAAACAGAAATTATGGAAAATTACAAACTGATCGACAATGTCGCCCTGCACCAGTACGAATTTCGCATCGGCGACCTGATCCCGAGAATCGAATACATCAAAACGAAAAACGGAGAGATTTACCTGACGCACACCGAAGTCCCGTCCGCACTGGAAGGCAAGGGCGTCGGCAGCAGCCTGGTCAGGCTGGCGCTGGAAGACATCGAGCGACAGCAGTTGCGCCTGGTGCCGCTGTGCCCCTTCGTCGCGGGATACGTCCAGAAGCATCCGGAATGGAAACGCCTCGTCATGGAAGGAATCAACATCGCATAAAACACCGGACTATGAAAAACACGATCGAGTATTCGAACGGTGAAATCACCGTTTTCTGGCAACCGGCGCGCTGCCGGCACGCCGGAATCTGCGTAAAAACGCTTCCGGAAGTCTACCACCCGCAAGAAAAGCCGTGGATAAGACCCGAGAACGCCACGACGGAACAGCTCAAGGAGCAAATCCGGAAATGCCCGTCGGGCGCGCTGAGTTATAAGATACTGAAGAAACAATCGGTTTAAAAACCTTCCCGTCATCGAAAACCCTGCTTTCGCAGGGTTTTCTTTTCCGGCGTCGTCCACCGGCCTCTACTTCGAAACGTCCGTCCCCGTTCGGCCCGTTCTCCGCTTTACGAGCATCAGCAGGAACGGCAGCAGCGATGCGAGCGTAATCAGGCATACGACGCCGAAATCGTCGGTAATCCCCCCGACGAAAGTTTCGGCAGACGACAACGACTCCCGCGCGGCATGATAGGATGTCCGGGAGGTCATGATCGCCGTCAGCATCGCGATCCCGATACTCCCGGAAAGCTGTTTGACGCTGTTGGCGATTCCGGATGCGGCGGCCATATCTTTCAGCGACAGATTTTTCAGCGAAAAAAGGTTCAGCGGCGCGAAGGTCAGTCCCATGCCGAACCCGCGCAGATAAAGCACCCACATGATGCTTCCGTGGGTCGTATGGATCGTGAAACGGCTCGCCAGGTAAAAACTGAGCGACATGACCAGCACGCCGGCGAAAACCAACGGCAGGATTTTCAAGTAGCGGGTCAGAAATCCCGACAGGGTCGACAGGATTCCCTGGATCAGCCCGACCGGCAGGAAAACGCTGCCGGCCATGACCGCCGTATATCCCAACCCCTTCTGCATGTACAACGGCAACAGGTAAGTGCCGCCCAGCATACCGATGCCGAAGATGAAAAGCACCGTCATCGCGACCCCGAAATGCCGGTCGCCGAGCAGCCGGATATTCAGAAGCGGGTGCGGATGCCGCAATTCCACCGCGATAAATACGGCCAGCGCGACGGCCGCAGCGACGAAACAGCCGATCACCTGCGGCGAAGCCCATCCGTCCGGGTTGGATGGGGAATTCCCTTTGGCGAGCCCGTAGACCGAAAGCGGCATGAACAACGCGATGCTGACGAAGCCCGCCCAGTCGAACCGTCCCCGCACCGGGCTTTTCCACTCTTTCTGAACGACCGCCGACAGCGCGATCGCCAGGATGCCGATCGGGACGTTGACGTCGAAGATCAAGTGCCAACTGAAATCGTCCACCAGGTAGCCGCCGATCAGCGGCCCGAACGAAATGGACGCGGCCGCGGCCACGGCCCACAGGCCGAGCGCCAATCCCCGTTGTTGCGGCGGAAACTCGCGGGTCACGATAGCCAGTCCGAGCGACTGGATGATCCCGCTGCCGACTCCCTGCAACGCACGAGCCCCGATCAGGAAAGCGTCGCTGTCGGCCTGCGCGCACAATCCCGAACCGAGCGTGAACAGCGCCAGTCCGACGATATAGAAACGCTTGTTGCCGAACCGGTCGGCAATCCACCCCGACGAAGGCAGCATGATGGTCATCGTAATCATATACGCGGTCACGATCCACTCGGCCGACGAAATGCCGATATGAAATGCGGACATGATGGTCGGAATGCCGACGTTGACGACCGTCACGTCGAGTACCGCCATGAAGGTACCGAGCATAACCAGGCCCAGCACCCACCATTTGTAGCCGCTGCCGGCGCGCAGACGTCGTTGAAGTTCTCCGAACCCTCCCATATCAGGCCTGTGCGGATTCCGTCCGAGGTTGCAGGATCGTCGGATCGTCCGGCGACTTTTTCAGAAAACCGTTATCGATCGTTTCCGCGCGCAGCAGGCCGTCGGGCAACGGCTCCAGCAGCGACCGGACGGCCTCCTCGTCCAGCGACGGATCGAGCCACCGCTGCTGCTGCCGTCCGGTCAGAATCACCGGCATCCGCCCGTTCACATTATCGATCGAACGCATCAGTGCGTCGGCCTCGGTCGTGATGATCGCAAAAGTCTCGACCTGTTCGCCGGTATCCGGGTTCCGCCACATGTCGTACACCCCGGCCAGCGAGCAGATACCGCCCCCGGCCGGAGCGACGTAATAGGGAATCCGCCGGTCGTCCTCGTGCCGCCACTCGAAAAAACCGGTTACGGGCACCAGGCAGCGCGTTCGGCGGATCGGCTTGCGGAAAGCGGGTTTCGTAAAAACGGTTTCGGCGCGGGCATTGAACGTCCGATAGCGCAGTTCGAAAGCGTCTTCCAACTCGTCGGCCCAGAACGGGATCAGTCCCCAGCGGAACAGTTCGATCTCCAGATCGGACGTCACCACCGGATACTCCGGATAGCTGAATGCCGACACATGGTACAGGGGCTTGAACCGTTCGATCAGGTCGGCTTTACGACCGTAGCGCGCGGCGAGTTCCGCCGGGCCGGCCGCCAATGAGATATGATAACACATAGGCTCTGGTTTTACCGGAATACCTGCCAATTCGGTGCCAGAAAATCCGTATCATACCGAGTCATTATGAAACAAATTGGAACTTCCTGCTAAAAACAATTATGATTAAAGCGACAACAAGGATATAAACCTTTACCCGACCGTTTAATTCCTTACAACATCCGAATCCCAAATTATTTTACTATAAACTTTTACATATCAATTATTTTGTTTAAACTTACAATCTATTTGAAAAAATTAAAAGTTCAATCATTTGTTTCGTTGCAGCCATTGGCATTGCGGCATTTTTCACAGCCCGTTCGTCATGTTCGACGAATATCGACTCCGGATTATTTCTTGTAAATGTCGAAGTATTGGCACAAGATGAAAACAAAAACGGATCCGAGGTAAAGGTAACGGGAACCTGCGAGAATGAAAAAGGCCAAGAATACGATTGTGTCGTATGTATAGGGACAGGGAGCGTCAAATGCCCATAATACTTCGATTCATCTACCGGATAGACTTTATTTATCCGGTAGATATTTTTCACCATCCCCAAATATGAAATATGATAAAAAAGTTTTTAACTCTGCATGTTTGCTTGTTGCTCCTTATCAGTTGTTCTGACAAATCGGATCGTCTCGTCAAAGTCAATACCGTAAAAGTCGAACTAAAAAGAGATGACGGCTCTTCAAAAATCAATGAGTTCCTTGAATTTTCCCATTTTGTGCCGCTTCAAACCGGCAATGATATTTTGATCGGGGAGATCAATAAAATACAAATCATACATAACAAAATTTATATTCTTGATTGGAAACAAGGGGCGGTCTTTATATTCAATGCCGACGGATCTTTTGTTTCAAAAATCGACAAAAAAGGGCGTGCAGGAGGCGAATATTTATATCTTTCTGATTTCGAAGTAACATCCGACGGTTCAATATTTCTGAACGATCCCATACAAGGGAAAATATATGTTTACGACGAATCCGGCAATTTCAAATACCAGATGAAAAACGCGCGTAAAACATGGTCGTTTAAACTTCTGGACAATGGTTGTATAGCATACAATATGGCGAATGGATCGGGCGATGAAGACGGTAAGCGTGAAGAATACAACTACGTATGCATTTCTGACAGCGGCAAAGTAATACACAAAGGATTGCCGTTCAACAAAGTTTTAACGGGTAACAAATTTTTTTACGGATCGTGCCGTTCGTTTTTTTGCCAGTACGACGACACCATTTACATGTCTTCCATCCTGAACGATACTATTTACAAAGTATCACAAGCTACGGGAGCCGTATCGCCTTATCTGGCATTCGACTTCAATACACGCAGACCAGCGGTGGACGACTCTCCGAAAACCGTTATGGATTATGTGAACTCTTTAAATGAAGAAAATCCTACGACTCCTCATAATTTTTACCATTTCAACAATGGAAACCTGATTATTTACCGCTATGAACACAAACCGTATATCATCATAACCTCTTCCGAAGGGCATATATTATATTCAGCACCCACAGGAGCGGATAAAAACGGCATAAAATTGTCCTATATACACCCGTACATCGATTCCGATAATACAGGATACATAATCAATCCCGTTACTTCTACACGAATAATTTCATGGATCGACGATTACAAAAAAAACGGAAAGGAGTGCACATTACTGAACGAAATAGGAACATGCATTGAAGAAAACAGTAATCCCGTATTGATATTTTACAAATGGATATACCCCGATTATTGAATCTCGACAACAATTCACGCGTAAATAGACGACTTGAATAACTACTATACAGTCATAACACTCATAACTTTTACCAGATAATCTTGCAGGATCAGGGCATGATTCTGCAAAGCGTTCCGGGAAGCGTACACCAACGTAACGGTGTCGTTTCCGGTGATCTGACGGACGAATTCCGCCACGGCTGGCGACTGCCGCAATTCCGCGGCGTAACGGCGGCCGAACTCTTCCCAACGCCCCGGCATATCTTCGTGATACCACCTTCGCAGAGCGGCCGAAGGGGCTATCTGCTTCGCCCACAAGTCGTAGCGGAAATCCTCTTTCCGCATTCCGCGGGGCCACAGCCGGTCGACGAACACCCGGAAACCGTCGTCCGGTTCCGGTTTTTCATAAGCGCGTTTGATCTTGATTCGTGTCATTTTTTCGGTTTAACGGATCGAATACGAAACCCTCCCGCAAGGAATGCGCCAAAACCGAATCTGCGGACACCGGATCGAAAGGTTTCCCGCCGATCGGATAAATATCCGGCGAATAATACTTCGGAAGGCCCGATTTAACCTATTTTTGCAAAAACGACGACTATGATAACCGACATCCGCCTGGCCGGACAACAACTGGCCGCCCCGCGTTTCGACACGCCGAAAAAACTGGTTTCATGGATGGGAGCCATTCAGGCTCAGGATTACGCCATGGCCCGCTGGGCCGTCGGCATACGGCTGAAATCGGCGACGGCACGATCGGTCGGGGAAGCCTTCTCTCGGGGAGAAATCTTGCGTACGCATGTGATGCGGCCGACCTGGCATCTGGTCGCCGCGGAAGACATCCGCTGGATGCTGAAACTCTCCGCCCGGCGCATCCGGTCGGCCAACGAATCGCTGGCAAAAGGCCGGCAACTGGAGCTTACGGAACAATTGCACTACCGGTGCGACCGGCTGCTCGAAAAAATGCTGGAGGGCAACAGAAACCTGACCAAACAACAGATCGGGGAGGAACTGAACCGGCAGGGGATCGCCGCAGACACGCCGCGGCTGACCCGCCTGCTGATGCGCGCCGAAACCGAAGCGGTCGTATGCAGCGGACCGTTCAGCGGCGGCAAGCAAACCTACGCCCTGCTCGAGGAACGCGTCCCGCCCGTCCCGGAGCTGCATCCGGACGAAGCCCTGGCAAAGCTGGCTACCGCTTATTTCAGAAGCCACTCACCGGCCAGTATGCAGGATTTCGTCTGGTGGTCGGGACTGTCCGTCACCGAAGCCCGGCATTCGGTCGGCCTCATCGGAAGATCGCTGACCGCCGAACGTTTCGGACAGCGGGAACTATTCGTGCACGAATCCTGCCGTGCGGCGGAGACCTCCGGCGTCCCGCTGTACCTGCTGCCCGCCTACGACGAGTACCTGATCGGTTACAAAGACCGTACGGACGTCCTGCGTCCGGAGCACCGCGCCAGGGCCTTCACGAATTACGGTATTTTCTATCCGGTCATCCTGTACGGCGGCCGGATCGCCGGAAACTGGAAACGCCCGGCACGGCCGGACGACTCTTGCGTCGAAACTTCGTTTTTCGAAACGGATACCGCCGTCGACCGGGACATCCTGGAGGAGGCCGTAAACCGATACCGGGCATTTTACCGCGCCGTCTGATATTTTTACCGCGAAAATGACGATTTTTCACCGCCGTCATTATCTTTTTCCCGGAAAAACATCAATCCAGGAAAATTATGGCAACAGTGAGAATCAAACTCCGCAATTCGTCGGTTCCGGGCCGCGCCGGCTCGGTTTACTACCAAATCACCCACCGTCAGAAATCCGTTCAGATCACGACCGGATACAAACTGCTCCCGGCAGAATGGGACGGCGTCAGGCAATGCGTCGCACCCGTCCTGCTGACCGGGGGCGACTATTACCTGCGAAAAGTACAACGCGCGATCGACTCCGACCTGTCCGTCCTGAAAAATGCGATCGGCGCGCTGGAACGCGCCGCCGGACACTATACGGCGCACGACGTAGCGCAGGCTTTCCGGGAATCGCACTCGGGCGAAACTTTTTTCGGATTCATGGAACGGCAGATCGAACAACTGCTCGCCCACGGCCGATTGGGAACGGCCCGGAATTACCGGAGAACCCGGCAAAGTTTCTCGCAGTTTCTGCACGGGGAAGACCTGTCGTTCGCCGGTTGCACCGCCGAACTGGTCGCCGACTACGAACAATGGCTCAAAAGACGGGGCGTTACGCGGAATACGGTTTCGTTTTACATGCGGATCCTGCGTTCCGTATACAACAAGGCGGTCGGCGAAGGAATCGCCTCGCAGCGTGCCCCTTTCGAAAAAGTCTATACGGGCGTAGACAAAACCCGCAAGAGGGCCGTCGACATGGCCACGATCGAAAGCCTGAGAAAACTGGATTTGCGCGGCTCCCGGTCTCTGGCTTACGCCCGGGATCTGTTCGTCTTCAGTTTCTACATGCGCGGAATGGCCTTCGTGGACATGGCCTACCTCCGCAAGTCGGACGTCCGGGATCAAACCGCGCAGTACATCCGCCGCAAAACGGGCCAGTCCCTATGCATCCGGCTGGAGCCCTGCATCACCGAAATCATCCGCCGCTACGCCCGTAAAACGAAAAACTCCCCTTACGTTTTCCCGATCATCGCCGCCACCGACGAGAACGAGGCTTATGCGCAGTATCAGAATGCACTGAGCTATTACAACAAGCTGCTGAAAAAACTGTCGAAACTGCTGCAGGCGGACACTCCTCTTTCGTCCTACGTTTCGCGCCACACCTGGGCGACGACGGCCCGCAACTGCGACATTCCGCTGTCGGTGATCAGCGCCGGACTGGGGCACCGTTCGCAGGCGACGACCCAGATCTACCTGGCCTCGCTGGAGGACTCCGTCATCGACGAGGCGAACCGCAAAATCATTTTCAGCCTGAACCGGCCGGGGAAAACGAGCAGCCTATAAAACCCGCACCCCGCCCAAAGGACGGAACCGGCCCCGGTTTCGCACATTCGGGGCCCTTTCCCGGTTTTTCGTTTCGCTTTTTCATAAAAATACAATCTTTAGTACGGTCGCACTAAAGATTGTATTCGTTTATTTACCGAACGGGAAAAGCAAACCCCATCAAAGAATCTTTCCGGTCAGGAACAGCGCCGCGATCGAGAAATAGATAATCAACCCCGTTACGTCCACGAGCGTCGCGACGAAAGGCGCCGAGGCCGTGGCAGGGTCGAGTCCGCACTTTTTCAGGATAAAAGGAATCATCGAGCCCGACAGCGTACCCCACAGCACGATAAAAACGAGCGAAACCGACACGCTGGCGGCGATCCACGGCCAATGCGTCCCGTAGTCGTACAGTCCGGCCTCCTGCCAGATGAAAATCCGCACGAATCCGATGATCCCCAGAATCGCTCCGAGGATCAGCCCCGAGAAAATTTCTTTGCGCATCACGTACCACCAATTACGCAACTTCAACTCGCCAAGCGCCAACGAACGAATGATCAGGCTGGCCGCCTGCGAGCCCGAGTTCCCGCCGCTCGATATGATCAATGGCACGAACAGTGCGAGCACGACGGCCCGCGCGATCTCGTCGTCGAAATAGCCCATCGCCGATGCCGTCAACATTTCGCCAAAAAAAAGAATAACGAGCCAGCCGGCGCGTTTGCGCACCATTTCGGCCAGCGGGGTCCGCGTATAAGAGAGATCCAGCCCCTCCGTACCGCCGAACTTCTGGAAGTCCTCGGTACTTTCCTGCTCGGCCACGTTCATCACGTCGTCGACGGTCACGATACCCAGCAGGGTGCCGTCGCCGCCGATGACGGGCAATGCCGTGCGATTGTTGTCCTGAAAGGCGCGGACGGCCACTTCCTGATCGTCTTCGGCGCGAAGCGCGACAAAACGGTTGTCGGTAATCTCCGACACGTTACGAGCCGGCGACGCGAGAATGACCTCCTTGATCCGGATGTCGTCGATCAACTTCCAATGCTCGTCGACAACATAAATCACGTCGAGCGTCTCGGAATCGCGACCGTAACGGCGGATATGCTCCAATGCTTGAGCGACCGTGAAATACGGTCGGACGGCCACGTATTCGGGGGTCATCAGCCGACCGATGCTGTCTTCCGGATAGCCGAGCAGCCTCATGGCGACCTCGCGCTCTTCCTGCGACAACATCTGCACGAGCCGCTGGCTCACTTCGCCGGGCAACTCTTCGAAAAACGCCGTGCGGTCGTCGGGATCCAGGTCATTGAGCAGGTCGGTCATCTTATCGATGTGGGCGGCCAGTCCGTCGATAATCTCCTCGCGCTGATCGTGCGAGAGATGTTTGAAAGTCTCTTTCGCCGACTCGCGCGAAAGCAATCGGAACGGAATCGTCCGGTCGGATTTGGGAAGTTCGCCGATCGCTTCGGCGATCTGAAACGGCTCAAGATCGCTGAGCTCGCTTTTAAGGATTTTCCAGTTCTTGTCGGCAATCAATTGCCCGAACCGGTTTTTGATTTCATTGATCATACGGTCTCTCCTTGCGAATTTACACCGCAGGAGACTCGGAAGGCTTCTGCGGTCGGTTAAACAATCGGGGTCGTCTGTCGACAATAAGGGCCTTCGTCCATCGTAATGATTTTAGTTTATAAAGGATCGTCGCATACGGAACGCACACGGTATGCGGATGCAAAGGTACGATTAGTTTCCCAATATCCAATTTTAAAACGGAACGGGGCCGTGAAGCCGGAGAGGTTGCAGCGCGCCCGATTGCCGTTCGCGGTCTGTTTGTCAAACCGGTTCGGGATCGTATTCCCGGCTGTCCGGTCGCCGGCGCAAAATCGAAATACAGCGGATTCGGCGCCGTAAACCGCCCCCGACGCATAAAAAACACTTGCAGAGACTGCAAGTGTTCGGATTCGAAAGTGGGCCCAGAGGGGCATGATCCCCCGACCTTCAGATTATGAGTCTGCCGCTCTAACCAACTGAGCTATGGGCCCTGCTCTTCAATACAACGGACGCCCTTCCCCCGCAACGGAAACACTCCGCATACGCAGATCGGTTTCCGCAAGACAAACGCCCATTTTTCCGTTTGCAAAGGTAGAAAATCTTTCCAAATACGCAAAATTACAGCGCAAAACCGCCATCCCCGTAACTCCCGTCCATACCGAGCATTCGGACTACTCCGCTCCGACCGGGTAATTACGCAATCCCTGCCTCAAGAAAGCGACGAACTGATCCACATCCAGATTATACCCGCGCCCCGGAGCCAATTGTTCGCCGTCCGGGCCCAGAATCATGTAATAGGGCTGCGAATTGATCCCGAACCGCTTGTGTGCAAGGTAAGCGTTGATCTTGCCGATGCTTTTGAGCACGCGGCCCGTTTCGGCGGTCACCCATTCGTTTTCGGGCAGTTCCTTTTTGTCGTCCGAATAGAGCGCCACGATCACGAAATCGTTCCGCAGCAGTTGCAGCACCTGCGGATCGGCCCATACGCGCGCCTCCATTTCCCGGCAGTTGACGCACCCGTGACCCGTATAATCGACAAAAAGCGGCTTATGCACTTTGCGGGCATAGGCCAGCGCCTCGTCGTAGTCGAAAAAGCCGTTCAATCCGTGCGGTAGGTTCAGTATATCGCTGTGCCTGGCGACGGGGAAAGCGTCGCCGGCCTTTCCGCCGCCGGAATTTCCGGCAGGCGATTCGGCCGCATCCAGCACGAAATCCTGCGTATGCAACGGCGGCAAGTAACCCGACAATCCGCGCAACGGCGCTCCCCACATTCCGGGCAACAGGTAAACGACGAACGAAAAGGTAACGATCGCGAGCAACAGCCGCGTCACTCCGACCGACTGTACTTCGCTGTCGTGTTTGAACCGGATCTTGCCCAGCAGGTAAAACCCGAGCAGCGTAAAGATAACGATCCACAGCGCCAGATAAACCTCCCGGTCGAGGATGCCCCAATGGTAGGTCTGATCGGCCACGCTGAGAAATTTCAGCCCCAGCGCCAGTTCGAGAAACCCGAGCACCACCTTTACAGAGTTGAGCCATCCGCCGCTTTTGGGCAGGTTGTTCAGCACGGATGGGAACAGCGCGAACAGCGTGAACGGCAGCGCAAAAGCCACCGAAAAAGCGAACATCGTGATTACCGGCGCCCACACCTCTCCGGAAGTGGATTTGATCAGTACCGAACCGACGATCGGGCCGGTGCAGGAGAACGAAACCAACACGAGGGTCAGCGCCATGAAGAACAGACCGACCAAACCGCCTTTGTCGGCCTTGCTGTCGCTCTTATTGACCAGCCATCCGGGCAGCGTAATCTCGAACGCGCCGAAAAACGACGCCGCGAAAACCATGAATACGAGGAAGAAAATCACGTTCGGAATCCAGTGCGTCGCCAGCCAGTTGAAAATATCGGCCGTAACGGCATCTCCGCCTACCAGTTTCGTTATCAGAATGATAACTGCAATCGGCAGCGTATACAGCGCGACAATGCACATGCCGTACAAGGCTGCCATCAGGCGTCCGCGCGCACGGTTCCCACTCCCTTTCAGGAAAAACGACACGGTCATCGGAATCATCGGAAACACGCAGGGCGTCAGCAGCGCGGCGAATCCCCACAGGATCGCTTCGATGATCGCGCTCCACAGCGTTCCGCCGCCGACCGGGGCGTCCGGCTGCAACAGCGGCTGCGACACCACCGCCGAATCCGCGTCCGGAACCGCATTTACGACCGTATCCGCTGCCGTGTCGGTCGTTGTCATATCCCCGGCTTGCGCAACCGCGGACGAATTACCCGTAGCGGAAACCGGTGCCGCAGGCGTCGCAGACGCCCCTCCTGCGGCCGTCTGTACGGCGGCTGCCTTCAGAGGAATCGAAAAAGTACGGTCGGCGGGCGGCAGGCAACTCTCGTCGTCGCAAGCCATCCATTCCACCACGGCTTTCAGCGTCGTTTCGCGGCCCGGGGCGACCCGTACTTTCTGAACGAATTCGGCGTTTTTTTCGAAATAACCGATCTCCATCGCGAACAGCGAATCGTACACCCGTACGGGTTTCGAAAGCTGTTCGATCCCTCCGAGCAACGTAACGTCCGCATTCGGTTCGAACGTAAAAGCCGTCGCATTCGGGCCGCCGTCGTAAGGGCCCGTATCGTACATGTGCCACGGTTCCGCGATCCGGGCCTTAAAAACAATCCTGGAAATCCCGTCGCCGGATTCGGAGACGGCAACCGACCAACTGACCGGATCGGCCGGCTGGGCGGTTCCATGCAGCGCCGCCAGCAGCAAGGCCGACAGGCAAACGATTTTTTTCAGAAGTGACAGGTTCATCATGCGATCTTAAATTTTAGGATCAACCGCTCCTTCCGACCGGGCGGACCCCGCTTGCTCATTCGCACCCGAAAATCAATACGCTCGCTCGTTCCGGTTCTCGTAGAAGTTGACAAATGCTTTGTTCGAGACGACGTTTCCGCCCGGAGTCGGATAGTCTCCCGTAAAATACCAGTCCCCGTTATGGATCGGAATGGCTTTGTGCATATCGGCGACCGTCTGGTAGATCACCTCGACGCGAGCCTGTATCTCCGGAGCCGTAACGATCTCCGCGATTTTGGCCGATATCTCCTCATCGGTGAAACGATCGTAAATCTCGGTAACGCAGTTCACCGTCTCGGAGCGGTCTCCTTTTTGAAGCTCGGCGACGGCCTTGCGGTAAACGTCTTCGATCACATGCTCCATCCCGCGTTCGCGTAGCAGTTCGATTACGGCCCGGAACGCCACGAAGTCGCTCAGGCGCGACATGTCGATCCCGTAGCAGTCCGGATAACGGATCTGGGGCGCCGACGAACATACCACGATCTTTTTCGGTTTCAGCCGGTCGAGTATCCGAATGATGCTCTGCCGCAGCGTCGTCCCGCGCACGATCGAATCGTCGATGATCACCAGATTGTCCACCCCGGCACGGATCGTGCCATAGGTGATGTCGTAAACGTGCGCCACCAGGTCGTCGCGCTCGTTGTCCTGCGTGATGAACGTCCGCATCTTGACATCCTTGATCGCCACCTTTTCGATCCGGGGCTTGAAACGCAGGATCTCCTTGAGCCGGGCTTCGGTCAGCCTGCCGTTCTCTTCCAGAATATGTTGCGCACGGACGCCCTGGCAGTATTCGTCCAGTCCTTCGACCAGGCCGAAAAAAGCGCTCTCGGCCGTATTCGGAATATAGGAAAACACCGTATTTTCGATGTCGTAATCAATACTTTTCAAAATCTGCGGCACAAGCTGCCGTCCGAGCTGCTTGCGCTCGCGGTAAATATCTTGGTCGCTGCCCCGCGAGAAATAGATCCGCTCGAACGAACAGGGCCGGATCGGCCGCGGCGCGGTAAACGGATCGACCGATACCTCTCCGTCGCGTCGCACGATCAAAGCGTGGCCCGGCGTCAGCTCCCGGATATCTTCGTACCCGAGGTTGAATGTCGTCTGAATCACCGCGCGCTCCGAAGCGGCGACGACGATCTCGTCGTCGCAATAGTAGAACGCCGGACGGATTCCGGACGGGTCCCGCATGATAAACGCGTCGCCATGGCCGATCACCCCCGCCATCGCATATCCCCCGTCCCAACGGCGGGCCGACAGCGACAATACTTCCTTGAGGTCGATGTGCTTGGCCAGCATTTCGGTGACGTCGTGCTTCGAATAGCCTTTATCTTTAAAATAGCGGTACTTATCGTCGTTTTCACGATCGAGGAAATGACCGATGCGCTCGAGAATCGTCACCGTATCGGTTTTTGCGGGCGGATATTGCCCCAACTCGATCAGCCGGTCGAACAATTCGTCGATATTGGTCAGGTTAAAATTCCCGGCCAGCACCAGGCTCCGCGTCATCCAGTTGTTCTCGCGCGAGACCGGGTGCACGTTCTCGATGTCGTTTTTGCCGAAAGTCCCGTAACGCAGGTGTCCCAGAAAAATCTCGCCGGTAAACTCCACCTGTTTTTTCAGCAGCAGCGGATCTTGCAGCACCTGCGGGTTCTTCGCGACCGCTTCGTTGATCCGGACGTCGATCTGCTGAAAAATATCCTTGATCGGAGCGGCTCCGTTCGAACGCACCCGGTTGATATAAACGCATCCGGGTTCCGGGTACAGCTTGATGTTGGCCACTCCCGCGCCGTCCTGTCCCCGGTTGTGCTGCTTCTCCATCAGGATATGCATTTTGTTAAGTCCGTAGAACGAGGTGCCGTACTTTTTCAGGTAGTAATCGGCCGGCTTGAGCAGGCGGATAAAGGCAATGCCGCACTCGTGTTTGATCGAATCGCTCATAATGTCGTATAAATAAATCGGGTTCCTGTGGAAAACCCGCGAAATCCGCGGATAGACACGCGTCAAAGGTATTTATTTTTGACTTGACAAACAATACCCCGTTATCGGATAAACGTTTCACGCCGGCCAAAAATTGCGGCGACTTTTCTCCCTGCGAACCGATTGCGCTTACGCACACGTTTTGCAAACGCCGGAAGATTACTTAGGAGAATATATTTTGATAGACGTTATTTCAAAAGAAAAATTCGGGAAATTTACCGTCCAAACCCGATTGGACGTCGTAATCCGCCGTTTTTCGAAGAAAAGCCGTACCTACAAAAAACTCTTTTTGCGGCATACGGCTGAAAACCGGTCGGGCGGCTCCGGCATATGCGACGTCTTCGGCCTCGCGACGGATCACATAAACTTATACGGTTATAAATATTTATGATCGCGGATCGTTTGCTATTTTTCCGATCTCCGCGTATCTTTGTACTGGAAAGCAGAGACATAACGAAATCATTTACTATAAAAGCTTAAAGAAATGGGAAAAAGTATCAAAGGCACGAAAACCGAACAGAACCTGTTGAAATCTTTCGCCGGGGAGTCGCAGGCACGGAACCGTTACGTATTTTTCGCAAGCGTAGCCAAAAAAGAGGGCTTCGAACAGATCGCCGGCGTATTCGCCGAAACGGCCGAACAGGAAAAGGAACACGCCAAGCGATTCTTCAAATTCCTGGAAGGAGGCATGGTCGAGATTACGGCGAGTTATCCGGCCGGCGTAATCGGAACAACTAAAGAGAATCTCGCAGCCGCGGCAGCCGGAGAAAACGAAGAGTGGACGGATCTCTACCCGACGTTCGCCGATGTGGCCGATCAGGAAGGATTCCCGGTGATCGCCGCCGTTTTCCGCTCGATTGCCACCGTCGAAGCCGAGCACGAAAAACGCTACCGCGCGCTGTTGGCCCGCGTCGAAGCCGACAAGGTTTTCGAACGCGACGAAGAGATCGAATGGCAGTGCCGCAACTGCGGTTACATCCACAAAGGCAAGAAAGCGCCCGCAAGCTGCCCTTCCTGCGCTCACCCGCAAGCCTACTTCGAACCGAAAAAGAACAATTATTAATCGACGGTTCGTACGAATCTCGTACAAAACGGCGGAGAATCCGAGGATTCTCCGCCGTTTTTATCCTTTTTCCCGAAGCATCCGTCACCGCGCTTCCAGCAACCCGACGATCCCGGCCGAACTGGTGAACAGGCAACGGTTCCGATCGAGCGGCACGACCGTACTGATCAGCGAGTTATCGACCTTATGCCGCCACAGCACGCTGCCGTCCGACGCGTCGAGCGCATAGACCTCCCCGTTCATCGTGCTTCCGAAGACGACCCCGTCTTTTTCCTGCGGCATCGACGGCGCGATTTCATAACCGAAACCCACGTATGACGCCCACAATTTTTCAGAACGGTCGCCGCGTGTGGAAAAGCATACGACGCTGTCCCGCATCGTTTTGCTGTACACTTTCGACGAATCTTCGGAGAGCCCTACGGTTTCGCGCACGGTCGATTCGGCGGTACGCCACAGCGTCCGGCCGGTCGAAGCGTCGATCGCCGACAACACCCGGTCGGGAGCCGCTATGAAAATCCGTCCGGCGGTTGCCACCGGCCAGACCGCGGCGGGCGAATAGTGCATCCCACGACGCCCGTCGCTCCATGACCACAGTAAGCGTCCGTCGGAACGGTCCAACGCATACAGGCGGTCGTCCCAGGCTCCGAAGATCACTTTGCCGTCGTAAACCAGCGGACGCGTTTCGACGTATCCGTTCGTCCCGGTAAACGTCCATACCTCCCGGCCCGTACGCACGTCGATCGCCCGGAACGTCCGGTCGCTGCAACCGACGTAGGCTACTCCGCCGTCGATCGTCACGGCGCCGAGCACCGCTTCCGAAGTTTCGACCTTCCAGCGCAATTTCCCCTTTTTCGCGTCTATTCCGTAAATATTGCCGTCGGCAGACCCGAACACGACCGTTCCGTCGGCTGCGGCCGGCGTTCCGATGATCCGATTTTTCGCGGCGAACCGCCACAGCAACCTGCCATCCGCGGCATCGAGGCAATTCAACAGTCCGAGGTCGTCGCCCACGTACACCCGCCCGTCGCAAAGCACCGGCGACGAATAGATCGCATTGCCGATCGGGGTCATCCACGTCTCTTTCACTCTGCCGTACCGCGCGTTGATCGAAAAGTCGGGGCGCACATATCCGGCGGTATCTGCGGTAAAATAGGTATCTTTCAACGAATACGCGCCCCATCGCTGGGGTCCGGCCCCGATCTTCCGCTCGTAAACGATCACCGAATCGGCCGTCACTTCGAATTCCGAATATCCGCCGAACGGCTCGCCGCCCCGTAGCGTCGAACGGCAGATGAAAGCCGGAATACCGTCGTAATCGGCCAGCCGGTTGGTATGGTAATGCCCGCCGATAAACGCCCGGATATCGTATTTGCGGACGGCATCGGTCACCGCGTACCAATTATCGACGTCGCCCTTCATCATCGGGTAATGCGTAACCAGAAAAACCGGCCGTTCGGTTCCGTAGTCCGCGAGCTCCTTTTCGAGCCAGCTAACGTCCTGCGGCGCGACGTGCCCTTCGGCCATCCGGATCACCGGCCCCGTATTGAACCCAAGAAACAGGTAATTCCCGTACTCGAACCGGAAACGGTCGGAACCGAAAATGCGCCCGAAAGCGGTCGCCCCGGACTCGCTCCACTTGGTTTCGTGATTCCCGGAAGTAACGTAATATTTCAGTTTCAGCCCGTCGAGGATCGCTTTGGCTTTCCGCAGCGAGGCATCGTCTCCGTAATCGGTGAAATCGCCCGAAACGATTACGAAGCTCAGTCCCGGCGTCGCATTGATCTGATCGACGGCATGTCGCAAGTCGTTGGCGGCCAGCGAATCGGCCGTGACGTGCAGATCGCTCATCAGCGCAAAACGGAATCCTTCCGCACGGGCCGACACAACGGCCAGCAACAAAACGGCAAACAACATTCTTTTCATAACCCGCAATATTTTAAACCTTCTACAAAGGTAACGGATTCCGGGCATTTTCGCCGGAGAAACGAACGAAAAAATACGGGATTCGCCGAATTAGGCTCATTCAGGCGCAAAAACACCGGAATACGATTCTTGGCATCTGCTTTGTACCTGTCTGTCAACAAATACAATCGAACCAAACTAAATCTGTTTCTATGAAAGTATTCGACTTTTTAAAACCGGTTAGGCTGATCGTGCTGTCAGCCCTAATTTTTTGCTGTTCCCTGGCGGCGTATGCGCAGGGCGACGCAAAACTGTTGACCGGCCGCGTAACGGATACCCAGGGGCAACCCCTGATCGGGGCCAGCGTTCTGATCAAGGGCGACATCAACCGGGGCACGTACGCCGGCGCGGACGGAACCTTCTCCCTCGACGTAAAACCGGGCGACGTCCTGGTATTTTCGTACATCGGGTACAAAGAGCAAGAAATCCCTTACACGGGACAAGCCTCGCTCAACGTGACACTCCAGGACAGCGCCACCGACCTGGACGCCGTGGTAGTCGTAGGATACGGCGTACAGCGCAAGCGAGACGTGACGGGTTCCATCGCGTCGATCAAAGGAAGCGAACTGGCGACGACCGTTGCGGCGGCCAACCCGCTGCAAGGCCTGCAGGGCAAGGTGGCCGGCGTCGAAGTGGTGCAGAACAGCGCGCCGGGCGGCGCGCCGCAAATCCGCGTGCGCGGCGTCAGTTCGTTCACCAACTCCGATCCGTGCTACGTCGTGGACGGTCTGATCATGGACAATATCTCGTTCCTCAACCCGAACGAGGTCGAGTCGATGGAGGTGCTCAAAGACGCTTCGGCAACGGCGATCTACGGTTCGCGCGGCGCCAACGGCGTGATCATCATCACCACCAAACAGGGCCGCAAGAACCAACCCGTGCAACTGACCGTGGACGCCAACGTCAGCGTATCGCAGATGGAACGCTACCTCGACTACGCCGACGCAGGGCAATACCTCTACCTGCAGAACCGCAGGGTGATGGCGCAGAACGCCGCCGACGGGACTTCGATCTCCCTGCCCTACACGCAGCAGCAAATCGACGCGGCCGGACGCGGAACGGACTGGCAGCGCGAAATCACGCAACTGGCCGTAACGCAGAACTACAACGTCAACTTGGTGGGCGGCGGCGAAAAAACGACCTACGGCCTCTCTTCGGGTTATTTCAATCAGGAAGGCGTGATGAAAAGCTCCGGGTACGAACGGGCCAACGTCAAGCTGTCGAACACTTACGACCTGACCAAATGGGCGACCATCGGAAGCAATATCTCCTACATCTACGAACGGCGCAACAGCCAGGGATCGAATCTCGCGAGCGCGCTGCGCGCCCTGCCGACGGCTCCGGTGATGGACCCGGACGACCCGTCGAAATTCTTCGGCCCGGTCGACGAGATCGGAAAATCGGGCAATCCGGTAGCCAACCTATACTACAACAGCGACAACTATACGAACTATTACAAGACGATCGCCAACTTTTTCGTCAAGCTGGAACCGGTCAAGAACCTCGTTTTCCAATCCTCTTATACGCTGAACAATTCCAACTCCGAGGGCAAAAGCTTCCTGCCGAAATACGAAGTCAACGTCGACCAACGGCGTACCGACAACGAACTGAGCGTCAACCAGAGCCGCACGTTCAACTGGTTGAACGAAAATACGCTCTCCTACTCGTTCGAAAAGAACAAACATGCGTTCAGCGCGCTGGTCGGCATCACCTTCCAGAAAACCACCTCGCAAGATCAGAGTCAGAAGATTCTGGGCATGCCCGACGTGGCATGGAAAAACCGCGACCTGTGGTACACCGGGCTCGGACAAGCCTCTACGCTGACCGGAACCACCGGCGGCGCGGTTTTCACCTACCTTTCGTATCTGGCTCGCGTCAATTACAACTATGACAACAAATACCTGATAACCGCCACGGTGCGTACCGACGGATCGTCGCGCTTTCCGGTCAACGGTCGCTACGGAACGTTCCCGGCCGTCGGCGTCGGCTGGGCGATGCACGAAGAGAACTGGCTGAAAAACGTCGGCTGGCTGAACCAGTTGAAACTGCGCTCCAGCTACGGCGTGGTAGGCTCCGACGCCGGTATCCCGAACAATATTCAGACGGCTTACGTGAACCGGGTCAACGGCGTATTCGGCCGCGATCCCGCGAGCGTGACCACTTCGGAAGTGCTCGATATGGTGATCGACTACGGCCTGCACTGGGAAGAGGCGCGGCAGTTCGACCTCGGGCTCGATTTCCGCGCGCTGAACAACCGCCTGACGCTGGAATTCGACTATTATATCAAAACGACGGCCAATATCCTGACCAACATCACGCTGCCGGGCATCAGCGGTTCGACCTACTCGCCGCTGTCGAACATCGCCAAGGCGCGTAACACCGGCATCGAATTCAACATCGGATGGCGCGAAAACCGGGGCGACTTCTCGTACGACCTGTCGCTGATCGGGACGACGCTGAAAAACAAGGTCGTTTCGGTGAACCAGAACCTGCCGCCGCTCGAAAACGGCGCGAACGTCACGAAGGTCGGCTACCCGATCGGCGGTTTCTGGGGCTACGAGGTGCTCGGCATCTACCAGAACAAGCAGATCATCGAAGAGACCGCGTCGATCGACGGCGCGACGCCCGGCGACCTGTGGTACAAGGATCAAAACGGCGACGGCGTGATCGACAAGGACGACCGTATCTACATGGGCAGCTACCTGCCGAAAGTGACTCTCGGGCTGAACATGCGCTTCGCCTACAAGGGCGTCGACCTCGAAATGGATCTCTATTCGAGCCTCGGGAACAAAATTTACAGCACCCGCCGTCAGACGCTCGGCGTCTCGCCGTACAACGTGACGACCGACTACCTGCACTCGTGGGTCGGCGAAGGATCGACCAACAAGACCACGCGCGTACTGCTCGACGGCCCCGGGACGAACAACCAATACAGCCAGTATTACGTAGAAAACGGCAGCTATTTCAAGATCCGGAACCTGACCCTCGGTTACACGTTCCCGCAGCGGATCTCGTCCAAAATGAAGATGCGCAACCTAAGAGTCTACTTCTCAGTGCACAACCTGTGGACGGCGACCAATGCAACCTCGTACTCGCCTGAAATATCGGGTCCGCCCAACGGTGCCGGTATCGACAGTTTCGACGGCACTTATCCGCCTTCGCGCATGTATTCGTTCGGTATCAGCATCGGTATTTAACCTCTTAAAAACAGGAAACAATGAAAAGGATTACCATCTATTTATCCATACTGGCCGCAGGGCTGAGCCTGAGTTCCTGCGACGGCTTCCTCGACCAACCGGCGCAGGGGCAGATGACCGAAGGCGACTTTCTCGGCAACAGCAATTCCGCTGCGAGCCTGACCAACAGCATCTATGCGACCTACCGCGAAGGAAGCACCTACGAAACGACCGGTTCGTGGATCGGCGACCTGTGCTCGGACAACGCGCTGCGCGGCAGTTCGATGTCCGACGGCGGCGGCACGATCTACAACAACGGCACCAACCAGTTCCAGAACCTGTCTGGACTCACCGGAAGTTCCGCCTTTCTGAACTGGCTGTGGCTGAACGCCTATACCGGCATCGGCCGGGCCAACACCGCGCTGAGAACCATCGACACGTTCGAAGGGCTCGCCCCACGACAAAAAGAGATCCTGCAGGGCGAAGCCTGCTTCAATCGCGCATGGTTCTACTTCGTCGTGCTGAAACTATGGGGTAAAGGCCCGATCGTTCCGCTCGAAACGCTCTCCGGCGCCGAACAGGCCGCTCTGAAAATTTCCGACCGCACGGCGCTGTACGACACCATCGTAGCCGATCTGCAAATCGCGCTGAAAATGCCCGACAAAGCCGAATCCGCCAAATGGTATCCGACCTCGTGGTACGGCCGCGCCCACAAGGGCTCGGCTCAGGGACTGCTGGCCAAAGTGCTGCTGTACCGCGCCGCCGACGATCCGGCCAACGCCATGCAATATTATCAACAGATCGTACAGATAGTCAAAGACATGGAATCTTCGACCGACGGATACGACCTGATCGCCGTCGATAACATCTTTACGAAAGCGGGCGAATACAGCGTCGAATCGGTATTCGAAATCGGGGCGGCCAGCTTCACGACCTCCGACGGAGCATACCAGGGCTGGCAGTTGCTCGGCACCCGTGGCGAACCGAACTGGGGTTGGGGATACATCGCGCCGTCGCTGAACCTCGTACAATCGTACGAACCGGGCGACAAACGCAAAGACAACGACATCATCTATGGCAAAACGACCATATACAGCGGCATGGTACAGACCCAAAGCGTGATCGACGGCACGACAATCATCGGCGCCTACAGCGAAAGCGACCCGAACTCGGTCAGCAACGGCTACCCGAACCGCTTCTGCCGCAAAGGCTACCAGCCGCGGCCGGTCGTAGGGGGTAACGAAAACTACGGCGGCAACATCCGAATGATGCGCTGGGCCGAAGTGCTGCTGATCGGCGCCGAAGCGGCCGTCCGTACCGGCGACGCGAAAGCGTCGACCTGGTACAACGCCGTCCGCACCCGCGCGGGACTCGCCTCGAAAGAGCCGACGCTCGAAAACATTTGGGAAGAGAAGCGGATCGAACTGTCGATGGAACGCGACCGTTACTTCGACCTGGTACGGATCGACAAGATGCAACCGGGCTATTTCGCCGCGAAGGTATGGGCCAAAATCCAATCCGAACAACAGGGCCTCGAAGAGATGAAAGCGCAAGGCTTGGCCCCGGCATCGACCACGCTGCCGCTGCCGCCGGCTTCGCCCGTAGTCGTTCCGAAAAATTACGTAATGCCGGTGCCGAACGAACAGATCCTGCTGATGAACAACCTCAAACAGAATGACGGCTATTAATCGGACATCGATGAAAAAAACGGGACTCCTGCTGTCGTTGCTGACGCTGCTGTGGTACTGCGGCGCGGCGCAGACTCCGGTGCAGACCGACCTGCGCAGTTTCCTTCCGGCCGTCGGCCGGATCGAGGCCGCGGGGTACGACTCGCACGTGGAACTGCGCTGGCCGGCGGTATCCGGCGCGGAAAGCTACGCGGTATACCTGCTGCGCGACGGCAAAAAGTCGCTGCGCGGAGAGACCCCGAACCTCTATTACCTCGACTTCGTCGCCGGACTCGGCCGCAACGCAGTCTATACGTACCGTGTGGCGGCGCTCGGCGCCGACGGAAAACAGCTTTCGGAAACCCCGCAGATTTCAGCCGCGATCTCGGACTTTTCGGACGAACAGCTCCAACAAATGGTGCAGCGTTACACGTTCCGCTATTTCTGGGATTTCGCCGATCCGCTGACCGGCCTCGCCTACGAACGTTCGAACGACAAACGGGCGGACTGCATCACCACCGGCGGCTCCGGTTTCGGCGTCATGGGGATCGTAGCGGGCGTACGCAACGGGTTCGTAACACGTCCGGAGGCAGTCGCACGGCTTACGAAAATCGTCGGGGCGCTCGAAAAACTGCCGCGTTTCCACGGCGCATGGGCGCACTGGTATAACACACGCACCGGACAGCCGTACCATTTCAGCGAAAAGGACAACGGCGGCGACCTGGTCGAAACGGCGTTTCTCGTACAGGGATTGCTGGCCGCACAAGGCTATTTCGACGGCAACGACGCCGCAGAGAAAGCGTTGCGCGACCGGATCGAACAACTGTGGCGCGAGGTGGAATGGAGCCATTATACGCAGGGACAGAACGCCCTGTACTGGCATTGGTCGCCGGACTACGGCTTCGCAATGAACCATCCGATCAAAGGGTACGACGAAACGTTCGTCACCTACATCCTTGCAGCCGCATCGCCGACCTTTCCGATCGACAAGAAGGTCTACGACGACTGCTGGGTCAACCGCAAGGAGGGCGAGTTCTTCTGCGCGACCGATTTCTACGGCATCATGCTGCCGCTCGGCAAACGGGCGCAGATGGGCGGGCCGCTGTTCTGGGTGCACTACTCGTACACGGGACTCGACCCGCGCGGGCTGGCCGACCGGTTTGCAAACTACTGGGAACAGAACCGCCGCTATACGCTGGTCGACCGCGCCTACTGCATCGACAACCCGTACCGTTGGGTGGGATACGGCCCCGATTTCTGGGGCCTGACCGCATGCGACGCGCTGCCGGAAGGCTACCGGGCGCACACGCCCGGCGTCGGCGAGGACTTCGGGACGATCGCACCTACCGCCGCCTTGTCGTCGATGCCGTACACGCCCGAAGAGTCGATGGCCGTCCTCAAAAACCTCTACCGCAACCTCGGGTCCGTCGCGTTCGGAATCATGGGATTCTACGACGCGGTGAATCTGAGCCTCGGCGAACCCCGTTCGACGGAAAGCTACATCGCCATCGACCAGGGTCCGATCCTGGTGATGATCGAAAACCACCGCAACGCGACCGTTTGGAACGCCTTTATGAAAAAGAACGACATCCGGCGCGGACTCGACCGGCTCGGCTTTACGATCAACCACAAAACCATCGAATACACAAAATGAAACTTATGACCAACCTGAAAAATATCCTGTTTACCGCCTGCGCGGCGCTGCTGACGCAGGGCTGTCACATGACTGCCGATCGCGGCATATCGACCGACGGAGCGCGGCATTTCTTCGCCGACCGGCAGATCGACCGCCGGGTCGATTCGGTGATGCGCCTGATGACGCTCGACGAGAAGATCGGTCAGCTCGTACTCTATTCGAGCCATTTCACCACGACCGGCCCGACACTGCCCAAGAACGTCGAAGAGGCGATCCGCAACGGCACCTGCGGCAATATTTTCAACGCGCACGTTCCCGAATACAACCGGGAACTGCAACGGGTTGCCGTCGAGGAAACGCGGATGCACATTCCGCTGCTGTTCGGCTACGACGTGATCCACGGCATGAAAACGATCTTCCCGATCAACCTCGGCATGTCGTGCTCGTGGGATCTGCAAGGTATCGAAAACTCGGCCCGCGTAGCGGCGCGCGAGGCGATCGCATCGGGGCTGAACTGGACGTTCTCGCCGATGGTGGACATCACCCGCGATCCGCGCTGGGGACGCGTTTCGGAAGGATCGGGCGAAGACACCTACCTCGGATCGTTGATCGCGATCGCGATGGTACAGGGCTACCAGGGAACGACTCCCGAGGCGCTCGCCTCCGACACGACGATCCTGGCCTGCGTAAAACATTTCGCCGCCTACGGAGCTCCGGAAGCGGGGCGCGATTACAATACGGTGGATCTCACCGACCGCACGCTGCGCGAAACCTACCTGCCTCCGTATAAGGCGGCCGTAGACGCAGGCGTAGGAACGGTGATGGCCGCATTCAACGATATCGACGCCGTGCCGGCCCACGCCAGCCAATACCTGATGCAGCAGATCCTGCGCAAAGAGTGGGGATTCAACGGTTTCGTGGTGTCGGACTTCACCGGGATCAACGAACTGGTTCCGCACGGCGTAGCGGCCGACAGCTCGCTGGCCGGCCAACTGGCGATCGAGGCCGGGATCAACATGGATCTGCAGGGCGACGTTTACCACCGTTTCCTGAAATGGCTCGTCGAAACGGGCATGGTTCCGCAGAAACAGGTCGACATCATGTGCGCCGAAGTGCTGCGCGTGAAATTCGCGCTCGGTCTTTTCGACGATCCGTACAAATACCACGACCTGCAAGCAGCCGAAAAAGAATTTTACAAACCGGCGAACCTCGCAGCGGCCCGCGACATGGCCTGCAAGTCGATGGTGCTGCTGAAGAACGACAAGGAAGCGCTGCCGATCGCCGCAGGGAAAAAGATCGCGTTGATCGGACCGTTCGCCGACGCCCGGCTCGACCTGCTCGGATCGTGGTACGGACAGGGACAAGCCGACAAGGTCGTTTCGATTCTTACCGGACTTAAAGAGCGTTTCGGGGCCGACAAGGTGATTTATACGAAAGGTTCCGAACCCGATAAGGACGACCGCAGCGGATTCGCCGCCGCGCTCAATGCCGCCCGTTCGGCCGATAAAGTCGTAATGGCGGTGGGCCATCCGGGCTTCTGGAGCGGCGAGGCGACGAGCCTGACTTCCATTCGGATCCCGGCTATCCAGCAGGAATTGATCCGGGAAGTCGCCCAAAGCGGCAAACCGCTGATCCTCGTCCTGCTGAACGGACGTCCGCTCGACCTGTCGTGGGAAAGCACCGTAGCCGACGCGATCGTCGAAGCGTGGTATCCGGGTACCGAAGGGGGACATGCCGTAGCCGACGTGCTGTCGGGCGACTTCAATCCCTGCGGCAAACTGACGATGACCTTCCCGCGCAACCTCGGTCAGGTGCCGATCCATTACGACGCGAAAAATACCGGCCGGCCGTACACGCCGGGACAGGGCGAACAACACTACGTTTCGCGCTACCTGAACGAACCGACCGCCACGCCGCTGTATCCGTTCGGCTACGGCCTCAGCTACACGACGTTCGAATACTCCGACCTGAAGGTCGCTCCGGAAAAGACCGACATGAAACAGCCCGTCGCCGTAACCGTTACGGTCAAGAACACCGGCAAGGTACGCGGCACGGAGGTCGTACAGCTCTACGTGCGCGACCTGGTGGCCAGCGTAACCCGTCCGACGCGGCAGTTGAAAGGGTTCGAACGGGTAACGCTGGAGCCGGGCGAAAGCCGCGAAGTCAGCTTCACGATCACGTCCGACGCGGTCGGCTTTTACCGGCAGGACATGAGCTTCGGCTACGAGCCCGGCGACTTCAAAGTATGGGCCGGCGGCAGCTCGGACGCCGCGCTCGAGGGTTCCTTCGAAATCACGAAATAAGCAAACAATCCACTCCTATTTAAAATGAATATTATGAAAACATTCAGACTACTTGCGATCTGCGCGCTGGTTCTGGCGGCCGGCTGCGGCAAAGACCCCAAAATAGACAAGGTTTACAATACGGTCTATATCAACTCGGCCGCAAGCTCGTTCCAGGGCAGCTTGACACAAGGTCAGGCGGTCGCACAGGGCACCAAAATCACGCTGGCCTATACCAACGGTCTCGGTAAGAGCGCCCAAGTGCTGCTGCCGGAGGTCAACGGACTGTACTGCGATCCGATCGACGTGCGGCTGGCTTCGCCGACCTCTTCGGACAACGGGAACGGAACCGTCGAGATCCCCGTCTCGGGAACCCCGACTGCATCGGGCAGCATGAACCTGCGGCCGGTGATCCGCGTCGGCGAATACGAAGTGTTCATCTCGATCCCCGCGACCGTAACGCCGGCCATTGCGCTCGACGCCGCGGCAAGCGTCGTTACCGGCACGTTCCGCATCGGACAGGCCATCGCCAACGGCAACATCGCGCTGCACTATACGTCGTATGCGAACCAGGAAGTAACCGTTTCGGCAGACGAGGTATCCGGTATTTCAATCGCGGAGTTCACCGCATCGCTACCGGCTGCGCCTTCGGGCGGCACGCTCGACGTCCCGGTAACAGGAACGCCGTCCGACTACGGAACGAAGACCCTGAAAATAACTATGACGCAGGGAGATAACACCTATACGGCGGACATTCCGGTCGAAATCGCGGGCGATATCGCACTCGACGCCGCCGGCAGTACCGTAACCGGCACCCTGTCGAAAGGCGTCGAACTCTCCGACGTCAAAATCGCGCTGCATTACACGGCCGCCGAAGAGCAGCAGGCGACGATCAGCATCGACCTGACCAACGGCATCAGTTGCAGCGCATTCGACGCGACGCTGCCGGCTGCCGAAGACGGAACGGTGGACGTGCCGTTGTCCGGAACTCCGGTTTCGGACGGTGTAACGAACCTCGTGGTCATCGTTAAGATCGGCTCGACGAATTACACCGCGACCATTCCGGTCACCGTCCTGTCCGATGTTCCGGGCATTCCGTTCGAACCGGAGACCTTCACTTACCAGGGACTCGAATACACCACCATCTTCATCGACGTCAACGGTAACGGCTACGTCGATCCGGGCGACGTCTGGCTCGACCGCAACATCGGAGCCGCTTCGGCCGATCCGGGCGCTTACGGCGCCGACGGCATCAACGCCGCTTCGATCGGCCAGATGTTGCAATACGGCAAGCCGTACGGAGCCACCGCATTCGACGCTTCCTACCAGATCGATTACGACGCTATCGGCGAATGGACGGTCTGCCCGGAAGGGTACGCCGTACCGACACTGGATCAGTTCAACGCCGCCATCGCGAAAGTAACCGGAGGAACGATCAGCGGCAACGGGGTTTCGGGCAACGCAGGCATCACGCTGACGCTGATGAACTCCGTGATGAAGCTGCCGATTGGCGGTTGGCTGACCAACGGCGACACGCAGCCGCAGGCTTACGGCGAAGCGGCCGCTTACTGGACGTCGAGCAAGGGCAGCAACACCGCCCCGTGGAAAGTCGATATCAACAACAGTTCGGCGTCGAATACCGGAGCCAACTGGGCCGATGCGGCCTGGCAATTGCCGGTACGCTGCATCAAGAAATAAGCCTTACCGGAAAAATACAGCGAAGAGGGATGGCCCGCAAGGATCGTCTCTCTTCGTTTCAACCGCTAAAAAACACTGAAAAATGAATATTTTGCAAAAAACGGGGGTCGTCCTGTCGCTGCTGCTGGCCGCAGCCTGCTCGAAAGACGATTCGGAAGGATTTATCCCGCCCCCCACTCCGCCCGACATGGACGAAACGCTGCTGAACGATCTCCAGCGCACGCATTTCAACTTCTTCTGGAAACTGACCAACACGGCGAACGGACTGGTTCCCGACCGGGCCAGCGCGACGAACAACGAAGCGATGAGCAGCATCGCCGCCACCGGATTCGGCCTGACGGCCTACATCGTCGGCGTCGAACGCGGCTTCGTCACGCGCGACGAAGCGGCCCAACGGACGGTCGTCACGCTACGGACGTTCAACGATGCGCCGAAAGGCACCGACCCGGTATTTTCGGCCGGATACAAGGGATTCTTCTATCATTTTCTGAACCGGAACACCAGTCTCCGGGAAGGACAGAACGAACTCTCGACGATCGACACCGGACTGCTGATGGCCGGTATCCTGTCCGCCCAGACCTATTACGACCGGGACAATGCCGTAGAAAACGAAATCCGGCGGTTGGCCGACGAACTGTACCGCGCAGTGGACTGGAAATGGGCGATGAACGAGGGCGAACTGATGAGTCTCGGCTGGACTCCCGAATCCGGCTTCCAACCGTACACCTGGCAGGGTTACAATGAAGCCATGATCCTCTACATCCTCGCAATCGGCTCGCCCGAGACCGACAAAAAACTCGACGGCAGCGTATGGAACCGCTGGACGGCTACCTACAATTACAGCAGTTTCCAGAACTACGAGATGGTGAACTTCTCGCCGCTGTTCGGGCACCAGTATTCGCACATGTGGATCGATTTCGCAGGGATCAAGGACGCCTTCATGCGCTCCAAACCGGGTCTCGATTATTTCGAAAATTCCCGGCGGGCCACGCTGGCCAACCGTAGCTACTGCATCGAAAATCCGAGTAAATACGTCGGATACGGCGCCGATATCTGGGGACTCACCGCCTGCGACGGGCCGGGAGCCGGCACCTACGGCAAATGGGCGTACCACGCCCGCGGAGCTTCGGCCGCCGGCATCGCCGACGACGGCACGATCGCCCCGACGGCAGCCGGCGGATCGTTCCCGTTTACTCCGACGGAATCCTACGCCGCGCTGAAAGCGATGAAAAGCTACAAAAACGGGGCGCTCTACACCGACTACGGCTTTCTCGACTCGTTCAATCCGAGTGAAGATTGGATCGACGGATGGTGGCTCGGCATCGATCAGGGCCCGATCCTGGTCATGCTCGAAAACTACCGCACGCAACTGATCTGGAAACTGATGAAAAAGAACGCCTACATCGTAAACGGATTGAAAGGAGCCGGATTCACCGGCGGATGGTTGAACTGACGGCACGATCTCCCGCCGGGAAACGGCGCCCGTTTCCGTTCTCAAAAAATATCCGGGCCGATGGGCCCGGATATTTTTAACGGCATTCCGCCTACATCCGCCGGTACTGGGTCGGAGAGACTCCGGTATGCTGCTTGAAATATTTGCCGAAAAAAGACTGGTTCGCGAAATTCAGCGCTTCGGACACCTGCAGGATCGTCAAAGTGGTCGATTTCAGCAAGGCCTTGGCTTCGAGAATCACATAATCGTCGATCCACGCGCCGGCCGATTTTCCGGTAAGTCCCTTAACCACGTTCGACAGATGCTTTGGCGTCAGACAAAGTTTGTCGGCATAAAAGGTCACACTACGCTGGGCTTTATAATGATCCCGGACCAGATGAATGAACTGTTCGAACACTTCGTCCCGACGCGTTTTCACCTGCCGTCCGACGGCGGGAGCATGACGGTTCATGATATTGCCCAATTCGTAAAAAAGAGCATGGAACAGGCTCTTGGCGATCTCGCGACGGAAACAGTTGTCTCGCATGTTGACTCTCTGGCGCAAGAACGAACAGTATTCCAGAACGGAAACCACCTCTTCGGGTTTCAGCGGAATCCGGGGATCTTCTTTGATCCGCAACAGGGTCGGCAGGAACTGCCGGTAAGACAGGATCGCTTCCTGGGCGAACTTGATCGAAACGGCGAACACGCAACACAAAAAATCGTCGCTCCGCTGGTGTTGCTGGACGATCTGGTCGGCCAGGACAATCACCATGTCGTTCGCTCCGAACGTATACTCTTTCAGGTCGATGCTCATCCGCGTAGTTCCCCGGAGGCAAATCGCCATCATTCCCATTTCGAGCCGGCTCGGATAATCGAGCACCGGCAGGTCGCTGGAATTTTCAAAAATGGCGAAATCGTTCTTGATCGATGTGATAAGATCGATTTCGGTCTCCAGTATCGACATATTGACTTTCTTTACACCCTCTTCTTTCATACCGCGCCTTCATTTATATTTTGCAAAATTATAATTATATTCCGTACGCCTGTTCGAAAACGACTTTCAGAACAATTATTCGGCGAAAACGAACTTTTCAAACCGGGCCGTTTATCCACATTTGCAAAATGTTTTATACGCATTTTTTTTACTGACAGGCATATAATGCAGCCGACACGATTACAAACGCCGTATTACCGCATCCGAAGCGGTGTAAAAAAAGGATAATTTCATGCAGGAAAAGACTCCAGACAAACCTATTTCACGGTACCGGCAATTCTCACAATACGGCACCGCCTTTGCCCATATCAGGCGCAACGATCCCGAGAACGCTTCCGGACAGGAATATATCGCCGGCAAATCCGCAACCGAAACGACATGACCAATAAACTCCTGGCGCTGCTGCTGCCCGCCGCGCTGACGATCGCGCAGATCGCCGAAGCCAAAAAACCGCGGCAAATACCCGATTGGTACCCCGACAAAGACAGCCTTTACCGGGCTGTGGAATCGATCCCGCCGTTCGGCATCTACAAAGACAACTACATCGTCACCGGAACCAGCTTTTCGGGAGGCCGCGTCACGAAAGACAATTCGGACGCCAAATTCCAGATCAGCCTGCGGCACCGGCTGATCAAAAGCATCCTCCCGCTGCACACCTACCTGTTTCTGACCTATACGCAAAAATCGTTCTGGGAGATCTACAAGGATTCGAAACCGTTTTACGAAAACAATTATAACCCGACGCTCGGTTTCGGGATGCCGATCACCCGGGGCGACAAAGTGGTCGGAGTAGGTTTCCTACAGTTCGAACACGAATCGAACGGGCGCGACAGCATTTGGTCGCGCAGCTGGAACCGAATCACCCTTCAGGCGATTTACGAGATCGATCCGCATTTCACGGTACAGGCCAAATTCTGGATCCCGTTCGCGCTGTCGGACAATCCGCACATCGTCCGCTACGCCGGCTACGGACAGGTCGCCGGAACCTACAAGACCCGTAACGAGCGGTTCCGCTTTTCGATGCTCGTCGTTAAACGGGGCGGCTGGAATCTGAATGCGAATTTCCAGATGGACGCCGCTTTCCGGCTGTCGAAAATCAGCAACCAGTATATCTACCTGCAATACTACAACGGCTACGCCGAGAGCATGATCGATTACGACCGGTTTCACAGCTACCTGCGCATCGGGTTCGCCATCAAACCGAAACATTTTTCGATCTTCTGACCTTTCGATCCCGCGGCGGGGCGGACGCAACGAATCGTCCCGCGAAAATTACTCCGCGGCGGACGAGAGCGCGTCCACCTGCTTCAGCGCATAATTCGGCCCCGGTTTCAGACGCGCCTGGTGCCGGTTCAGCAAAACCAGACTGTCAGGGTAATAGAGGAAGTTAATCTGTTCGAGGGTCGTATCCCCGAAATTAAGCTGGTACACGGTCGCATCGGGATTTTCGGCCGAACCGCGCAACGTTCCCCACCGTCCTATCATCCGGAACTTCTTATCCTTTCCCTTATCAGCCTTCGGATAAATCATCGTCAGATCGTACGAACCGTCGCCGCTGAACTCTTCGTTTTTAAGTTCCAGCTCGTAATTGATCGGAGTGCCGTCGGCCGTAGGCAGCGTGCCTTCGTAATAGCGCACCTGCATTCCCGAATCCGCGGCAATTGTCGCCGTATCCTGCCCGGCGGCGGCCTGCCTACCCGTCTGGCCGCCGCATGCTGCAACCAGTACGGAGATTCCTAAAATCAATCCTGTTTTCATGCTGTCTCTGTTTTAGTTTATTTCTCGAAAGACGGAACGGCCTCGACCGGCGTCTGTCCGTCCAGCACATATTTCCGCGCTCGAATCAACTCTGGCAGCGCCTGCGGATCGGCGGACAATACCTGGCAGACGTTGTCCATAAAATTGTTCGAACTGCGGATATTCTCGGTAAAATCTCCGAGACGCAAGTAATTCAACGTACTGTTGTTGACCGATATGCGGCGACACTTCCGATTGGCGTCGGCTCCCTGCAAACGGATGTTGCAAACGCCCGAAGTCAGCCCCGTAATGTTGACCAGGTCGACGTCCCCGTCGAAGATAAAATCCCCGTTGATCACGAACATGCCGGAAAACAGGAAATTATACCCCACTCCGAACCGGAAGTCGGGATTCAGGTGTCCGACCCCCTGGTCGGAAAACTTGACTGCGAAACCGTCGCTCTGGTTGGCTTCCTGCATCGACACGTTGATCGCATTGCCCCACTCCAGATCATGCACCCGGTATTCGGCCGGCTGGCGGAATGTCACGTAGTAAACGCTGCCGGCAGCCGGTCGGTCGCCGCTTTTCCAGACGATCCGCGAGGCCGCGTCGCAGTCGCCGCCCTCGACCCGTACCACGTCGAAATCTTTGCCCGCAACCCACTCCCGGCCGCCGACGGCCGGTTCGCTGCCGATCCGCACCACTTCGGCATAACGCGGCAGTCCGTACCACTCGGTACGCTGCGCCGGATTCGGATCGTCGACGACCGAGTGGCCGTGCAGCGTCAGCCAGTCCCAATCGCGCCCCGACCGCCTGACCACTTCGGCTTCCGGATACGGATTCAGCCGGTCGCCGAACTTGCCGCGCGGACCGGCGAAGATTCCGCTGGTAAACGAACAGGAACTGTTGTGGATCGACGGAGCCTGCCCGCCTACCCAATCGAAGAACACCCCGTCGCGGAACACGGCCGGATTACCCATACAATAGATCGACTCGAACTGGTACTCGCCTTGTCCGCAATGGTTGCCGTTATCGAGCCGGATCCCGGTGCGGGCGTCCAGTCGATTAACGTCCGATACCCGCACATGACCGCCGGAACCGATGATATCGATCCCTACCTCAAAAAACTTATCGGAAAGGATACCCGAGCCGAGCTGCTCCCCGACGTTAACCCGCGAAACGATCACGTGGTCCAGCAAAAAGTCTGCGCCGCGGCCGGTCGTTTCGATGATTCCGACATTGTTATCGGGATGATAAGCAATGTGGGCGATCTGGATCGCGGCGGTTCCGGCGATCGTCTTCGACGGCGTCTGCCGGTCGAGCGCTACGGTCATCCCGTCGATCACGCACCCTTTATGCCGGATGCGGATCGTCGCGGCGGGAACCCGCTTCAGATCCTCGCGGCAGACAAAGCCGAAATCCCGGCGCGCATCGGTCTGGAAAATACGGGTCGTCCCCGCGCCCTCTCCGCGAAATACCTGTCCGGTCGCCGTAGACTCGATCGTTCCGCGATTCGGCGCCGCCGAACCGGCGAAATAGTAATCTCCGCCCGGAAAAAACAGCGTCGCCCCCTGCGGGGCCCGCTGCATAATGGCTGCAATGCGTTTGGTATTGGACTGCGCCGCGCCGCGGTCGTTTTTGACCAGCGGTTCGACAACATACTGCGGATCGACGCGATCCACATAAATCATCTGTCCCGCAGCGAAACACGGGAAACAAAACGACAAGAGAACACCGGTTCGGAGCGCTCTGAATAAATTGGTCATAGCTATATCGGGTTTTAGTCGGTATGCATTAAACGGAAAGCCCCTTGCGCAACAGCACTTGCAGGTGGGCCGGGGAGATATCTCGGCTGATGTGTCCTTTGCGGGCGATGGAGATCGTTCCGCGCTCTTCGGATACGACGATCACCAGCGCATCGGTTATCTCGGAAGCGCCGAGCGCCGCGCGGTGACGCATCCCGAACTCCATGGGAACCTCGCGCTCGGTGGACGGCAATACGCACCGCGCCGCCGCGATCCGATCGTCGGCGATCACCATCGCCCCGTCGTGCAACGGCGAATTCTTGAAAAAGATATTTTTGATCAGCGAGGCGGAAATCAGCGCATCGATACGCTCTCCCTGCTCGATAAAAGGCAACAGGTTCACTTTACGGGCAATCACGATCAACGCGCCGGTCTTGGTCTTCGCCATATCGGCGCAAGCTCCGACCACCGTATCGATCCATTCCTGCCCGACGACCTTCACTTTCCGTCCGCGTGGACGGAACAACCGGGCCATAAACGACACCCGCCGATTCGTATACTGCGTGCCGAGCAGGATCAAAAAACGCCGGATCTCCTGCTGGAACACGATAATCAGCGCGATTACCCCCACGCCGATGATCTGCCCGAGTATCATACTGAGCAGTTCCATATTCAACACGCGGGTCACGATCCACAGCAGGTAGATAATCAGGATGCCGACAACGATGCGCAACGCATTCGTCCCCCGTGTCAGCCGATACACCTGAAACATAATCAGCGCCACCACGAAGATATCGATAATATCGACCAGCGTAATATCCAGAAATCCGAAGCCCATAGCAGAAACAAAGGTAATAAAAGAATGACAAAACGGCAACTGTTTTCACAGCCGCCGTTTTATCATGCTCCAAAGGATCTCCGCACGCTTACTTTGCAGCAGGCTCTTTGCGGCGAATCAGGTCGTATGCGATCGGGGTCGCGGTGAATACCGTCGAGTAAGTACTGATCAGCACGCCGAACAGCAACGCGAAGACGAACCCGCGGATCACTTCGCCGCCGAACAGGAAGATGGCCAGCAACACGACCAGCGTCGTACCGGAAGTATTGATCGTGCGGGTCAGCGTCGAGTTGATCGCATTATTGATGTTGTCCTTGATGTTGCGTTTCGGATAGAGCGTCTGGTACTCGCGGATACGGTCGAAAATCACCACCTTGTCGTTGATCGAGTAACCGATGATCGTCAGGATCGCGGCGATGAACGACTGGTCGACTTCGAGGTTGAACGGCAGCAGGCCGTGCAGCAACGAGAACAGACCGATCGTGAACAGGGCGTCCAGGGTCAGCGAAATCACGCTGCCGACACCCCACTGCCAGCGTTTGAACCGGATAATAATATAAAGCGCGATAGCGACCAGACTGAACAGCACGGCGATAACCGAATCGACCTTGATGTCGTGCGCCACGCTCGGCCCCACTTTGTCGGAACTGATGATCCCGTACGGATTCTGCGCCGTCGTCAGGAATTCGGCTTCGGTAAGCTGCGCGGTCATCAGCGGCGAGAGCGCCTTGTACAACATGTCTTCGATTTCGGCGGTCACGTTGTCCCCCTCGTCGTCGTATTTATACTGCGTAACGATACGCATCTGGTTGTCCTGACCGAACTGTTTCACTTCGTAACCGGTGCCCGTGAAGACATCGCCCAGCGCTTCACGCACTTCGTTCGCGGTGACCGGCTGGTCGAAACGCACCACGAAAGCGCGGCCGCCGGAGAAATCCACGCCGTAACTCATCCCGCGCACGCCCAGCGAAACGAGCGTTATCAACAGCATGATACCCGAAATGACATAAGTGATCTTGCGCTTGTCGATAAAGTTGAACTTGGTGTTGGCCAGGAAATTTTCGGTGAATTTGTTCGAGAAGGTAATCTTGCGTTCGCGGTTCAGCATACCCACGAAAATCAACCGGGTGATCAGAATCGCGGTGAACAGCGAAGTGATGATACCGATGATCAGCGTCGTGGCGAATCCCTGCACCGGGCCGGTGCCGAAGATGAACAGCACGATACCGGTAATCAGCGTAGTAACGTTACCGTCGATAATGGCGGACATGGCATTCTTGTACCCCTCGGCCACGGACATGGCGAGCGTCTTGCCCATGCGGAGTTCCTCCTTGATACGCTCGTAAATAATCACGTTGGCGTCCACCGCCATACCCATCGTCAGCACGATACCGGCGATACCGGGCAGCGTCAGCACGGCTCCGAACGAAACCAGCACGCCGAACAGGAAGAACAAATTGCATATCAGCGCGACGCTTGCCACCCAACCGGCTTTGTTATAGTAGAAGATCATATAGATCAGCACGAGCACGAATGCCAGGATAAACGACATCATACCGGCGTTGATCGACTCCTGACCGAGCGACGGGCCGACGACGGTATCCTGCGTAATCCGCGCCGGAGCGGGCAGCTTACCCGACTTCAACACATTGGCCAGGTCGCGCGCTTCGTTGATCGTAAATTGTCCGGAAATCGACGATTGTCCGCCGGAAATCTCCCCGTGAACCACGGGAGCCGAATAAACGTAACCGTCGAGCACGATCGCAATGCACCGATCGACGTTGTCGGCCGTCAGACGGGCCCATGTCCGCGCTCCGGAAGCGTTCATCGTCATCGACACTTCGGCGCTCGATCCGTGCTGCGCATATCCTTCGCGCGCCTCGACGACCGATCCGCCGTCCAACGGGGCTTTGCCGTCGCGCGTATTAGCCTTGATAGCATAGAGCGCGAACGTCGTCTCCTGCGGATCGATGGCTTTGACGCCCCACATCAGCTTGATATCGCGGGGCAGCAGCGCTTTCACCTGCGGAAGACTCATATAACGGTTCACGGCGGCCGTATCGAACGACTTGGCCCATCCGATCACCGGCCCCCTGCCGACCTGTCCCTGCTCGTCGGCCACCGGACGCAGCTTCGCGAACAGCGGGAATTTGGAAATCATCGCCTGTTCGTCGGTTTCCACATGAGAAGCATCGGTGCTATCGAGCTGCGAAATCAGCGTCGAATTGCCCGCTGCGGCGGCGCTGTCGGCATTCGCCAGCATCGTGCTGTCCGCAGCGACGGTAGCGGCGACCAGGCTGTCCGCAGCGGCGGCAACAGTCGACGCGCCGCCGGTTTCCGCAACGATTTCGCCCGCATCCTGCAGTTCTTTGATCACGTCATTGGCCTGCACCAGCGCCGGATAGATCTCCTGGTTTTCGTAAGTGGCCCAGAATTCGAGGCTGGCCGTCCCCTGCAACAGTTTGCGGACGCGTTCCGGCTCCTTGACGCCCGGCAGTTCCACCAGTATCCGTCCCGAATTTTCAAGACGCTGGATATTGGGCTGCGTCACGCCGAACTTGTCGATACGGTTGCGAAGCACGTTGAACGAGTTTTCGATCGCGCCTTCGGCCGACGACCGGAGCACTTTGATCACTTCGGCGTTCGTACTGTTCGGGGTGATCTGTTCGCGCAGTTCCGGCGTATTGAAAATATAGCTCAGCCGACCGCCGTTCGAAATCTTTTCGTAGGCTTCGGCAAAAAGCGTGATATAATCCTTCGTACTGTTTTTCTGCTCTTCGCGGGCCTGCACCAGCGCCTGGTTGAAACCGGGATCCTTGCTGTCGTTCGAAAGCGCCCGGATCACATCCTCGATCGAGATCTCCAGCATGACGTTCATACCGCCGCGCAGGTCGAGACCGAGGTTGATCTCTTTCTCCTTGCACTGCTTGTAATTGAACTTTATGAACCCGAGGTTGTAGACAGTCTGCGATTTGATCGAATCCAAATAATTTTGCTCCTTGACCGCGTCTCCGGCAGCGTACTGGGCCGCCTTGTTCTCCACGTGCCGCGTAACAAAAGTAAATGAGAGTTGATACGCACAGGCGACCGCGAGCGCGATAGCCAAAAATTTCAGTGCACCTTTATTCTGCATTTGTTCAAAAGTTTTATATATTTTCGTTTTTACTGACCCGCTGATATTCCCTGCGTTCGGCTATGATAACCGCATTTGGATTGCAAAGCTACATATTTTTTTGCGAAATACAACAAACGGCCGTTTTAAACCGTTAATTTATCCTTTAGTATCTTACGACAGCTGCGCGTCAACGCGATACGGAGCCGCCCGACATGCACGGAAACACGTTTCGCCCCGCTCGCAAAACGGCAGGGAGACCGTTTTCGATCTCCCTGCCGCCCGATTTCCGCCACGTTACTGCTGATCCTTCTGCTCGGCGATAATACGCATCGCGCACTCCAGGATCGAAGCATCGTCCAAAGTCACCACTCCCCCGTCAGGACCTTTCTCGAGATGAATGCCCACCGGGCCGCCTTCCTTGAAATGCGTCCCGCCGAAATAATTCCGCACAACGTTAACGTCTATGTTCAATTCATCCGCAATACGCTGCGAACTGCCGCTGGGCAGTTTGTCCTTGATTCGGCGCAGCTCGTTAAATGTAATTACCATAATCCTTAAGGTTTAGTTTAAGTTATGCAAGATCTGTCAATAAATTCCATACAACGATCAATCCAGTTTTAAAGGTATAAAAAATAAAATTCAATTCAAAAGGAATCCCTCCGTTTTTTTCCGATTCACCGCATAACGAATCAACAAACAACATATTAATGTTTTTTTACGCTTCCCGGAACGGCTGTCCCGGCCCCTGTCCGGATCTACAAAAAAACGTCTACGTCTCCCCTTTTTCCGAATTCGTACGGGAAATTCTTCGAAAAACAAAAATTTTCCATAATTTTAGTCCGGAATGATACGTCCGTCCGCACGATCCGGCAGGCGCCGGCAACGCGGCGGGACGAAACCCTTCCCGTTTCCGCCGGACAACCGCTTTCGATATGAACCCAAAACCGACCGTATGCCAAAAAAAATCTCCCCTTTTCGCAGCCTGCTGCTTTGCGCCGCCTTGTCGCTGACCGGACAGGCCCCGGCCCAGCCGGGCCCGACTCCCGGGCTGACTTTCGAACAACCCGGCTCCGCCGAACGGTTTACCGCCGTAAACGGCAGCGTGGCGACCCGAGACGGAGCGTTGGAATACACGTTCCGCAAAGGTTCTTCGCTCAGCTCGCCGCCGCTGGCGGGCAGCCGGCACCTGCTCTACAATCCGACGCTCGAAAAACGCAACACGGTACTCCTGCTGATGGAGAACCGGAGTTCCGCGACCCGGCTGCGACTCCGTTTCATCACCGACCGGGACAGCACCTATGACGAAGCGAAATCCAAGATTTTCGAAATCGAACCGAATTCGCCGAAAAAAACCTGCTACCTCAACCTGTCGGACAACCCGCACGCCAAAGGCCGCCTGAAGGGTTTCCGGATCGAACCGCTCGGCGGCAAGGGCATGCTCCGAATCGACCGGATCACGTTCGAGCAGGAGGCCGCGCTCGAACCGCAGGCCGGCCGGATCGACGGCTGCACCGCCACGCCGCATGAGATCGCGGTCACCGGCAGCATCGACCCGAAATACCGCAATCGATACTCCCGAATCGCGATTTACGAAACTTCGATGCTACAACCCGAAGACGATATCAACCGGATGACCGAATTGTACGAAGGCGAACTGACTCCGGAATTCCGCATCGCAGGCATCCCGATGCGCAATGGCGACATGACGCGGCTGAGCAGCCAGTTCCTGGCGGTCGTCAAAGACGACAAAGGCAATTTTCTAAAGATCGGGCCGCGCTTCTACATCGACAACTGGAACGATTTCGAAGAGAATCCCTACGCTTTCGCATTGCCTTCGCTCACGGTTCACGCTACCGACTACGGAGCCAAGGGAGACGGATTCACCGACGATACCGACGCCATCCAGGCGGCGATCGACGACGCTGCCGCGAAGGGGGGCGGACGGGTCGTGCTCGACGGCGACGGCTCGTTTTACGGCAAACGCTATGTCGCGACCAACATCCTGCTGAAAAGCAACATCGAACTGCACATCGCCGAAGGCGCGATCCTTTGGCAGTCGCAGGACGCGCGCGATTACAAGTATAAACCGGCCTACGGGCACGAAGGGTCGATCCCCGGCATCAACTGGACGCACAACATGCACGTTTCGAACCTGCCGCTGCTCCAGGGCAAAAGCATCGAAAACATCAAGATCACCGGCCCCGGCAAGATCCGTTCGATGGATCCCGAATGCCAGGACGAGCGCTACGCCGAGGAAGATTACCAGCGTTACTGCGCCGACCGCATCCACGTCATTCCGATCGGGCTGTGGAACGTGCGCAACATCGAAGTGTCGAACCTCGACATCGTCCGTTCGAACAACTACCACACGGCGTTTTACGCCTGCGAGAACGTCTTCATCGGCAACCTGAAGATGCACGAGGTTCAGTGCGTCAGCGGCGACGGCCTGGGACTCGGCGTCGGAACGCACAACGTCAAGATCGTCCGCGCGTTCCTCGAATCGAACGACGACGGCGTGGTGCTGTGGACCGCTTACGACGACCCGCGCGGCATCCTGTGGTGGTGGGCGCGGCCGGACGCCGACAATTCGATCCGCAACGTAACCGCCTGCCACAGCTACATCAATTCGGGCGGCGGCAAGGCGATCGCCTTCATCCCGTGGGGAACCGACAACCCGGACTGGGGCGACACCGAAATCGACAGCATCACGGTCTACGATTGCGTCCTCAAAGGGGGATATGCGGTCGGCACCTGGCCCGACAATCCCTATTTCGGCAAACAACCGTTCGACAACACCGAGCAGGACGACTACTCGCCGATCAAAAACGTCCGCATCTACCGCAACAGCTACCTCAGTCCTTGCGACTTGCTCTGCATCCGGCCGACCAATTTCATCTCCGACTGCGGCATCCGCAGCAGCGGCACGTTCCAGAACGGAAACTTCGAACACGGCCGCGCCTACTGGACGATGCGGGGCGACGCGGGCGTCCGGGACGGCTGCGGCTACGCCGACGGAGGACGTCTGTACGAAGGGCTTTATCTGACCCGCGGCAGGCACACCTTCACGGCGGAAGTACAGGGCGACGGATCGCTCTACGCCGACAGACTAAGCCTGTTCGAAGAGAGCGTGCCGATCGCACGAGCGGATTTCAGTTCCGAAACATGGACGCAACGGACGTTGACGGTCGATATTCCCGAAGACGGCACTTACGCCCTGGGGATCGACGGAAACGGCGCGCGGATCCGAAAAGCCGCCGTCGACTGATCTTTCCGAAGGAAATGATTTTTTTGTTGGAAATTTCAGACAACCTGCTTATCTTTACCCCCATAAGTCCGTATTTGCAAACCGGATTTACGGCAATAAACCCGAACAAAAAATGAAAAAAAGCGTAAAAGTCATTCTGGCGCTGGCGGTAATCGCTATCGCGCTGACGATCACCTATCATGCGGTGAACCGGATTCCGGCTCCCGAACTGACGGCCGAAATGCGGGTAAAAGCGATCTTCGACGACGGCGGCTGTCTGGACTGCCACAGCGCGACACCGAACCTGCCCTTCTATGCCAGCCTGCCGGTCGCAGGCGATATCGTCAAGAAAGACGTATCCGAGGCGCTCAAACACACCGACCTGACGGAAGCGTACCGGGCGCTTTCGGACGGCAGGCCGGTCGGCGAAGTCACCCTGTCGAAAATCGAAAAATCGGTTGCCGACGGCTCGATGCCGATGGCCAAATACTACCTCGTGCACTGGGGATCGTCGCTTACCGACGCCAAAAAGGAGATCCTGCTCGATTGGGTGAAAAAACACCGGGCGGAACACTATCCGAATAACCTGTCGGCGACCGTTTTCGCCAACGAACCCATCCAACCGATCGCCGATTCGATCCCGGTGGACATCCGCAAAGTCGCACTCGGCGAAATGCTGTACAACGATCCGCGGCTGTCGTCGGACAACACGGTTTCGTGCGCGTCGTGCCATAACCTGCAAACCGGCGGCGTCGACAACAAAGCGTACTCGGAAGGAGTGGGCAAGCAACTCGGCGGCGTCAACGCCCCGACCGTGTTCAATGCCGTCTACAACTTCGTGCAGTTCTGGGACGGCCGGGCGGCGGATCTTGCCGAACAGGCCGGCGGCCCGCCGTTGAACCCGGTCGAAATGGCCAGCGCGTCGTGGGACGAAATCATCGGGAAATTGAAAGCGGACAAAATCTTTACGAACGCTTTCACCGCCGTTTACCCGGAAGGCTACTCGGGCGAAACCATCACGGACGCCATCGCCGAATACGAAAAAACGCTGCTCACGCCCGATTCGCGGTTCGACCTCTACCTGAAAGGCGATTCGACGGCGTTGAGCGCGGAGGAGCTTCACGGATACGAACTTTTCAAAGAGAACCGCTGCGCGACCTGTCACGTCGGCCCGACGCTCGGCGGACAGTCCTACGAACTGATGGGACTCTACGGCGACTACTTCGCCGACCGCGGAACGGAAATGACCGAAGAAGACAACGGCCGCCACAAGCAAACCAAAACGGACTACGACCTGCACCGATTCAAAGTTCCCGGACTGCGGAACGTAGCGTTGACGGCTCCCTACTATCACGACGGGACGCGCCAGACGCTGGACGAAGCGGTCTGCGACATGGCGAAATACCAGGTCGGGAGAACGCTGCCCGAAAGCGACGTGAACGACCTGACCGCATTCCTCGAAACCCTGACCGGAAAGCTCAACGGGCTGCCGCTCACGGACGGCAGCGCCCTGAACTGATCCTTCGACGGAGAAATACCTTGAAAAATTCCGCTGTCGGCGGAATTTTTCATTTCCCGGAATACGGAACGCGCCACACGACCGTCGTTCGACCCGGCAAAGCGCACTCCGCACCAAACAAAAAAACGACGAAACATGAAAAGCAGAACCGAAAGCGAAATCAAACAACGGGTACAACGGCGGATCATCGCCTGTTCGGTACTGCTGATGGGCGGCAAATTTCTGGCGTTCGCCCTGACCAATTCGGTGGGTATCCTGACCGACGCGATGGAAAGCATCGTCAACGTAATCGCCGGATTCATCAGTCTGTACAGCCTGTACCGGGCCGCCAAACCGAAAGACGAAAACCACCCGTTCGGACACGGGAAAATCGAACTGATCTCGGCATCGGTCGAAGGACTGCTGATCGCCGTGGCGGGCGGGATCATCATCTTCGAAGGCGTCAGGCGGCTTTTCGAACCGGCCGCGATCGAAAAACTGGATATCGGTATCGTATTGGTAGCCGCGGCCGGAGCGGTCAACTACCTGCTCGGCCGGTACAGCATCCGCACGGGCCGCCGATACGATTCGATCGCGCTGGTGGCCGGGGGCCGGCACTTGCAATCGGACACCTATTCGTCGATCGGCCTGGTCGCAGGCCTGTTGCTGCTGTACGTAACCCGCATCGGCTGGATCGACAGCGCGCTGGCGCTGATCTTCGGCGGCATTATCGTCTGGACGGGCTTTTCGATCCTGCGTAAAACCGTGGCCAATCTGACCGACGAAGCCGACCGCGAATACCTCGAAAAAATGCGGACGACCATCGCGGAAAACCCGCACCCGGACTGGATCGACATCCATAACTTGAAAATGATCCAATACGGCAGTTACTTCTACATCGACTGCGACCTGACGCTGCCGTGGTATTACAACATCCGTCAGGGACACGCGGCCTGCACCGAACTGCGGGAAACCATCCAAAAAGGATTCTCCGACCGGGTGCTGCTGTCGATTCACACCGATTCGTGCGACGAAAAACACTGTAGCCACTGCGCCGTCGGCGACTGCCCGTACCGCCGCGAACGGTTTGCGGCTCCATTGATCTACACGCTGCGGGAACTGACCGAAACGGACGAAGACCGCGACGAGTAACCGTTTCGGCTCCCCCACCTCTCCGCAACGACGCCGGCCGTCGCTCACAAAACCGGTCCGGAAACATCCCCGCAAAACTCTTTTTCGAAAACGACAGCCGTTTTCAAAAATTCCGTACATTTGCCGCGGAAATTTCGAGGGAAAATTTTTACGATGGGAACATTGTCACTGAGCGCTACGAAATACTACCGGATCTCGGTCAGCGCTTTTTTCTTTATTCAGGGCCTGGTATTTTCGAGCTGGGCCAGCCGCATCCCCGACATCAAAGACGCCCTGCACCTGAACGAAGCGGTGCTCGGATCGGTGCTGTTCGCACTACCGGTCGGACAACTCTCCGCAATGGCGCTGTCGGGCTACCTGGTCAGCCGCTACGGCAGCAAGCTGGTACTGACCGTAGCAGCGTTGCTCTACCCGGCCGCGCTGGTCGGACTCGGAGCGGCCTCGTCGATTGGACAGCTCACGCTGGGACTCTTCCTGTTCGGCATCACGGCCAACCTGTGCAACATCGCCGTCAACACGCAGGGAGTCGGCGTCGAACGGCTCTACAACCGCAGTATCATGGCGTCGTTCCACGGCTTGTGGTCGCTGGCCGGATTCTGCGGAGGGCTGGTCAGCACGCTGATGGTTGGTTACGACATTCCGCCGCTGATGCATTTCTGCATCATTTATGCGGTTACATTCGCGGTGCTCGTCACGATGCGCGGCTCGATGCTGCCGCGCGACGCCAAGCCGGCCGACGAAAAAAAACCGAAAAAGGTTTTCGTCCGTCCCGACCGTTACATCCTGCTGCTCGGACTGATCGCTTTCGGCAGCATGGCCTGCGAGGGAACCATGTTCGACTGGAGCGGCGTCTATTTCGAAACGGTCATCCGACCTCCGAAAGAGCTGATCCGGCTCGGCTACATCGCCTTCATGTGCACGATGGCCTGCGGCCGGTTCACCGCCGACCGGCTCGTAACGCGGTTCGGGGCGATCCGGGTGATCCGCGCCAGCGGCATCGTCATCGCGACCGGGTTGCTGCTGTCGGTGCTGTTCCCGCACCTGACTACCGCCACGCTGGGATTTCTGCTGGTCGGATTCGGAACGTCGTCGGTCGTGCCGTTGTGTTACAGCTTGGCCGGGCGGTCGAAAACGATGCTGCCGGGGGTGGCGCTGGCGACCGTCTCGACGATCGGATTTTTCGGGTTTCTGCTCGGCCCGCCGGTGATCGGCTTCATCGCCCACGCGTTGAATCTGCGTTGGTCGTTCGCGCTGATCGCCCTGATCGGCCTCACGACGACCGTCGCCGCCCCGATGCTGCGACAGAAATAGTTCCGGGCTCCCGCTCCGCCGGAATAGGCGGCCGAAATCCCCTTCCGAGAAGTATCGCATACGATTTTTTTCGCTATATTTGAACGAAACGAATCAAACGATACCGATATGAAAAAAATCAACCGACGCACTTTTTTGCAGCAGGCGGGACTCGTAACCGCCGCCCTCGCCGCGGGAATGTACGATCAGGTCGCAGCGCGGCCGTCGAGCGGCACGGCCGCCGGAAGCCTACCCTCAGCGGCAACCGACGACATTACTTCCGAAAACGGCCGGTTCACCGCCGCGCTTCGGGATCACGGCCGGGCGCTGACCAACCCGGGCATGGGCTGGACGATGCATTTTTACTCGAACATCCTCGCCAACTACGGATCGCAGCTCGAACCGTCCGATACGCTGGACGATTTCCCGGGGCTGAGCACTGTCTACCTGCGGGTTCCGTGGGCCTTCCTCGAACCCGAGGAAGGCAAATTCGCCTGGGAACTGCTCGACACCCCGGCGCAGCGCTGGATCGACAAAGGCAAATACGTCGCCTTCCGCGTCAGCGCGACCGAAAGCTGGCTGTACCACGCCACGCCGAAATGGGTATTCGACGCCGGAGCGACGGGATACGACGTCGAAGGTCATTACCTCGAACCCGACTACGAAGACCCGGTATTCATAGAGAAGGTGGAAAACTTTTTGCGGGCGATGGCCGAACGCTACGACCGCAACCCGCACGTCGCCTTCGTGGACGTCGGACACTTCGGGATGTGGGGCGAGGGCCATACGGTCATGAGCACGCCGAAGCACGGCCGTTCATGGGGCCTGGAAACCCAGAAAAAACACATCGACCTGTACTGCAAGCATTTCAAAAACACCCAACTTTGCATCTCGGACGACTTTGCCGGGCACGACGCGCCGGGCAGCCGTTTCCCGATCACCGACTACGCCTTCTCGCGCGGCGTGACCATCCGCGACGACAGCATCCTGGTGCAACCGCCGCCTCATTCGTGGTACCACAGCGAAATGGCTCAGCTCTTCTGGCCGACGCTGCCGGTAATCCTCGAACACGAACACTACGGCGGATCGAAAGAGCGCGGCAGTTGGGACAAAAATCTGCTGGTCAAGTCCGTCGAAGATTACCACGCCTCGTTCATGTCGATTCACTGGTGGCCGCGCATCCTGCTCGAAGAGAACCGCGACGCGATCGACCGGATCAACCGCCGGATAGGTTACCGCCTGCAGGTATCCGGAATCTCGTGGCCCGAAAGCGTAAAAATGGGCGAACCGTTGGAAATCCGTTCCGCATGGAGCAATGCGGGCGTAGCCCCCTGCTACCGCGGCGGCCACCCGTGTTTCACGTTGAAAGACGACAAAGGGGGAATCGTATCGGCGCTGGTGGTCGACGATTTCGACCTGCGCTCGCTTCCGGTTTGCGAAGCGGGAAAAGCCGAAGAACGGCAAATCGTTTCGACGTTCCGGATCGCTCCGCGCTATGCCGACAAAGCGGGCACTTTTTTCCGCGCGTGCAAACCGGGCGTTTACGACCTGTACGTCTCGGCCGGTATGCGTGACGGCACTCCGGTCTACGAACTGCCCTACGACGGCAATGACGGACGGCGACGCTATAAACTGGGACGGATTACGGTTAGCGAATAAACCGACGGACACGACGAAGGGGTTCCGCTTTGAAAAGCGGAACCCCTTCGTCGTGTCATAGATGCTTTTACAGAACTTCGGCCTTGTATCCGGCCTGCTCCACCGTCCGGACGATCTCTCCGTCGGACAGGTCGGACGTTACGGTCAATATTCTCTCGGGCGTGCTCAAATCGATCGACCAGCTTTCGGCCGGCACGATCTTATTCAGCGCCTCCCCGATGCGGGCGACGCATCCGCCGCACTTGGCGTTAGTTTTGAATCTTGCTGTTTTCATATCTTCTTTATTCTATATTCTATTCGAGACAAACTGTCGCGGTATCCATTTTCACGGTCACCATCCGGTGGTAATTCGCTCCGGACGAAACGGCCGGGTCAAGCAGATGGTACAGCGGCGTAAGCCGGAACTCCGTACCTTCAATCCGGAAAGCATCCGGCCCGTCGGCGACGATCGGGAATTCTTTCCCGGCCAGTTCCAGCGGAGCGTCCGCTTCATAACCGAGCACCAACGGCCCATACATCGCCTTATAAAGCGTTTTATCGGCAATATCCCGGTTCTCGAGCGGCACCCAGCGGGGTTCGAAGCCGTAATTCAGCGCCACCGTATCGCCGGCGTCGAAATGCCCGCTCACCCGCAGGAATCCCTGCACGAAATGTGCCGAAACATCCGAATGCGACGGCAGTTGCACCGAATCGGGACGAAGGTAAGACGGCACCGCCAGCGCGAGGGTCACGGCGCGCTTCGGCGCTTCGGTCACGATGAACTCGACCCGGTTCCCGAACGGGTAACCGGTATGTTGCGAGAGCGCGATGTTTCGGTCGGGCAGCGCGAGCGTACTCTCGTGATAGAACGGAACGTACACCGTATCCGCCTCTACGAAATAGGCGTATTCCGCAGCGCGGCCCAATCCCTCTCCGCCGCGCATCGTGCAGCACCAGGTCGCCTCGTCGGCATGGATCGCCAAGTCGGGCGACACGACGCCCACCGGCCGGTCACACCCGAATCCGCCGTTGGCACGCTGCGTAGCGGCTATCCCGTTCAGGTAGATCTTATCGGCGTCCTCGAGGTATTGCGGATTCCGCGTAACAGCCCACAACTGCGTGGCGACCAGATAAGAATCAATGATCGCGCAAGGCTCCGTCCAGGTATCGTAACGCCCGAACCAGTTGTAATTCTCGTAATTTTCGGTCATGCCGAACTCTTTATACAATTTCCAGCGTGTCTCGACCTTAGGAATCAGCGTCGTATCCCCGGTCAGGGCCGCATAGCGCAACATCCCGCGCATGGCGGTCAACGACGCATGAGTCTGCGCCTTGATTCCCACCAGATCCATTCTCTCAAAAAGAGCGATCAGCTTTTCTATCAATGCCTTGGACTGCTCCGACGGAACATACTGGTACGAATGGATCAATCCTTCCATCCCGATGAATACGCAGCCGATATCCGACGACAGCCGCCAGCCGCCAACCGTATTCTGCACGCTGCCGGACATGTCTCCCGTACCGGCAATTCGCTCCTTGTCGCTGAGCGGATATTTGTCAACGAACGGCGCGATCGGAATGAACAAGCTGTCCACGATCGTCCGCGCGATTTCCAGTGCCTGCGGATCCTGTTTCCACGCATAATATTCGCACAGCCCGCGCAACAGCCAGCCATGCCCGGACAACTGCTGTTCGTCGACCTCCCCTTCGTGGATCGAACCGAGATAGCCTTTGGCGTTCAGGTGTTCGGGCAGCAGGCGGATCAGTTCGCCGAGGTATTTCGGCTCGCGATGCGAAGCGCGTCCGTCGAGCACCAGGGCGAGAATCGTCCGCCCCTCCTTGTCGCCGGGCCATCCGCCCGACTCCTGTTCGGTCCAATAGACCTGTTCCGGCTGATACAGTTCGGTTTCCATCCGGTCGAAATTGCGGCTCAGGCGATCGCCCAATTCACCGCCGACCGTAACGTTCTCGAATCCGGCCGGAGCCAGCGTCCGATCCCCGTCCTGCAAGCAACCCGCCATAAAACCGGCTGAGCAGAACACTGCCAGATAACTCCAAAATTTTCCTTTCATCGGTTCTTCGATTTTGATTCAGTAGTTCTAATTCCCGCTGCCAAACATCCGTCACTCGGACTTGAACCTGCGGATCTCTTCCTTCAATATTTTCAAATATTTGTCGCCGTGCTCCACGGAGGGCTCGATATCCTTGCTGACCTCGACGCTCGGCTGTTCGCCGGTCGTCCATTCGTTCCACGACACGACCATCGCAAAACGGGTTCCGATCTCCCGGGCGCGGGCGAACTGCTCTCGGAGCGTTTGCCCGTCGCGGCGTCCTTTTTCCGGAATGTAACCGGCATCGCCCGGATCGCCCTGCTTGCGGGTCGCAGCGCAGACGACCATCGTCTCGGGTTTCCCGTCGTAGATCGGATAGGTCTGCTCGCCGCGGTCTTCCCATGCCCAGTAACCGTATTTGCTGACCCGGTCTTCGGTGCGCAGCGACGGCTGTTCCGAGACGTACCCGGTCATCCAGCGTACCGTGAAACGGTCGTCGTTCCACTCCGGGGTTCCGTTCTGCCACGGCGACGGCGTATCGACATACACCACCAACAGCGGCTTACCCAGGTATAGCTGCATCATGTCCTTGTATTTCGGATTGTTGGCGTACATGTCGTACACCTGGTCGGCCTTCTTCTGCAACCGGCCGTCGTCAGCGGCTTCCGGAGCCCCGGTCACCCCGATGAAAATACTGATCTTCGGATGTTTCATCCCTACTTTGCCCATCTTGTAGTACTCGTCGAACAGGATGGCCGTAGCGTCCTCGATCAAATCCTGCTTCCCGCCTACCCAAAATTCGTCGGGATCGTAAGTCACGTTGTTCGACCAGTCGAGCCAGATAAAGTCGACGCCCGCATCGGTCAGCCACTCGGCATGTTTACGTATGACGCGGCGGTCACGCGAATCGTACCGGCCCAGCGCCGGCATCCCCCACGTATTTCCCCAAATATCGTTATCCATCCAAGAAGTGTAGGCGATGCCCACCTCGCGCTCGGACGGCGGAACAGGAGTAACTTTCCGGTTGTCTTTTCCGCCGGAAACGTCCGCGCAGCAAAGCGTTCCGGCCGTCAGGATCAGGATTGCCGCAAGCGCTCCGAATCGAATCGTTCTTTTTTTCATCGTTTTGAATCAGTTAGTTAGGTTGGAAATGGTTTTTCGTTATTCCGGCTGCTCCGGTATGCGGGAAGGCAGCTTCATCCGCATACCGTTCTCGCGAGTCAGCCGCAGGTCGAAATCGCTCTGCGGCCGGCGCCAATAGCTCATCATATTGTCCGGAGCCGACGGATCGGACAAGTGGCCGCCCCCTTTCCAGGTCTGGAATTCGTCCCAGTCCTTACCGTTCCACATTTTCAGGACATAGATCATCGAAACGGCACATCCCTTCCAGGGAATCAGGTCTTCGATCAGCACCGTTTTGGCGCGTTTGCAGACTTTCACTTTGCGGGTAAACGACGAAGTCGTCAACAGTTCGATCTCTTCGGGCGTACAATATTTCCGCAGGTTCTCGTTCGAGAACAGGCATTTCTGCTCCGCGACAAAGCCGGAGGGCCGGTTCTGTACCGTATCGAGCAACGGATAAACCGAACAATTCCGGTGATGCTCCCAACTGAGCGGATGTTTTTTCGTCTCATTCAGGTAAGACGGACGCGAATAGCGAAGAACGCAGAACATCATCCCGCCGCCGAACAGAACCGTATCGGTTTTCGGGTCGATCTCGCAGGCAGCCAGCATACGGGCCGCCGCCCGATCCAGCGGGCAACTCCCATGCTGCGTATAAAAACTGCCGAAGTAGAACGACAATCCCAACCGGTCGTTCCGGAAAGTGCCGGCGGTGTCGACGACCCGGCTCGCGGAATCGACCCGATAACGCTGCACGCCGCAGGAAACGAAACTCCCGGCGCACAGAAACGCGCAGAAAACGAGCAACCATCTTTTCATCATTCGGTCAGTTTTAGGTCAGTTCTCTTAAAAACACAAATTCCCGGAAAGAAACCTGATTCTCTCCGGGCTTGTTTGCAGGCCCGATCGGGGCCGGGAAGAAACGCTACTTCTTCGGCTTCGGAGCCAGAATCAGGATCATCCGCTTCCCTTCGAGGCGCGGCATCTGCTCCACTTTGGCCAGCTCTTCCAGATCGGTCGCGAAACGCAGCAACAAGATTTCGCCCTGATCCTTGAACACGATCTGGCGTCCTCTGAAAAAGACGTAGGCTTTCACCTTAGCCCCCTCTTTCAGGAAGTTCTCGGCGTGTTTCAGTTTAAAATCGTAATCGTGGTCGTCGGTATTGGGCCCGAAACGGATCTCCTTGACCACCACCTTGACGATCTTCGATTTGATCTCTTTCGCCTTTTTCTTCTGCTGATAAAGGAATTTCGAATAATCGACGATCCGGCATACGGGCGGATCGGCCTTCGGAGAGATCTCCACCAGATCCAGGCCCATCTCGTCGGCTTTGTTCAGCGCATCGCGCAGCGACATCACCTCCGGTTGCTCGATATTGTCGCCGACCACCCTGACCTGCGGCGCCGTAATAAAATTATTGATCTTATGCGCGGCCTCTTTTTCCGGCATTCTTCCCCTCATGTAGGGTCTCGATTGTGGTTTCGTAATTATAGTTTTGTCCTCCTTACGTTAGTGAAACAAAATTTTATCTGTAAAAACGGGAGCCGTTTGCGGCTCCGGTTCCGGCGCGGCATCCGCCTCCCGTTTTCATCCTTTTCTATTTATTCAACTTCTGAATCTCGTCGGCGACCATCTTGCGGATCAGTCCGACGAAATCGTCCTTCGTCATCACGCCCTTGTCGCCTTCGCCCTGGGCGCGGACAGCCACCGTGCCTTCCTGTTCCTCCTTTTCCCCGACGATCAGCAGGAACGGAATCCGTTTCAGTTCGTTGTCCCGGATCTTCCGTCCGATCTTCTCGTTACGGTCGTCCACCTGAGCACGAATATCGGAATTATTTAGAAAATCTGAAACTTTTTTCGCATAATCGTTGAATTTTTCGCTGATCGGCAGCACGACCACCTGGTCGGGAGACAGCCACAACGGGAATTTTCCGCCGGTATGCTCAAGCAGGACGGCCACGAAACGCTCCATCGAGCCGAACGGCGCGCGGTGGATCATGATCGGGCGATGCTCCTTGTCGTCCGACCCTTTGTAAGTCAGGTCGAAACGTTCGGGCAGGTTGTAATCCACCTGGATTGTTCCGAGCTGCCACTGGCGGCCGATCGCATCGCGCACCATGAAGTCCAGCTTCGGCCCGTAGAAGGCGGCCTCACCGAGTTCGACGGTCGTATTCAGTCCCTTTTCGGCGGCCGCCTCGATGATCGACTGTTCGGCCTTGTGCCAGTTTTCGTCCGAGCCGATGTACTTCTCCTTGTTGTTCGGATCGCGCAGCGACACCTGTGCGGTAAATTTATCGAAACTCAACGTCTTGAAAATATACAGCACGATGTCGATCACCTTCATGAACTCGTCCTTCAACTGGTCGGGACGGCAAAAGATGTGGGCGTCGTCCTGCGTAAACCCGCGCACCCGGGTCAGCCCGTGCAACTCGCCGCTCTGTTCGTAGCGGTACACGGTGCCGAATTCGGCGAAACGCAACGGCAGATCTTTGTAAGAACGCGGTTTGAATTTGTAGATTTCGCAGTGGTGCGGGCAGTTCATCGGCTTGAGCAGAAACTCCTCGCTGTCATCCGGCGTATGGATCGGCTGGAACGAGTCTTTCCCGTACTTGGCGTAATGCCCCGAAGTAACGTACAGGTCTTTCATCCCGATGTGCGGCGTGATTACCTGTAGGTACCCATACTGCTTCTGCACGTTCCTCAAAAAGTGTTCCAAACGATCTCTGAGCGCAGCGCCTTTCGGCAGCCACAACGGCAAGCCCGCTCCCACGCGCGGCGAGAAACAAAACAGTTCGAGCTCCTTGCCGAGCTTGCGGTGGTCGCGCTTCTTGGCCTCCTCGAGCATCGCCAGGTATTCGTCGAGCATCGATTTTTTCGGAAAGGTGATTCCGTAGATACGGGTCAGCATCTTGTTGTTCTCGTTGCCGCGCCAGTAGGCCCCGGCCACCGAAGTCAGCTTGATCGCCTTCACGTACCCCATGTGCGGCAGGTGCGGCCCGCGGCACAAATCGGTAAAATTACCGTTCGTATAGAAACTGATCGTCCCGTCTTCGAGCCCCTCGATCAATTCCACTTTATACTGGTCGCCTTTTTCGGTATAGGTCTTCATCGCCTCGGACTTGCTGACCTCGCGGCGACAGATCGCCTCCTTCGTGCGCGCCAGTTCTTCCATCTTTTTCTCGATCTTCGGCAGATCGCCTTCGGTGATCGGCGTCGGACTGTCCACATCGTAGTAAAAGCCGTTCTCGATGCTCGGCCCAATCCCGAACTTGATCCCCGGATAGAGCGCTTCGAGCGCCTCGGCCAACAGATGCGACGAAGAGTGCCAGAACGCTTTCTTGCCTTCGGGATCTTCCCATTTGTGCAATTTGACCGACGAATCTTCGTTGATCGGGCGGTTCAGATCGACGATCTCGCCGTTGACCGAAGCCGACAACACCTCCTGCGCCAGGCGCGGGCTGATGCTCTCCGCAATTTGCATTGCGGTCGTTCCCTGGGCGTACTCACGAATGCCGCCGTCGGGAAAAGTTACTTTTATCATCATGAATCTATTCGTTTATCCGGTGCAATACGAGCTGCGCCGGCTGGTATTCGTTATGCTTTTTCCGGTTCATCGGGCAGCTCGGATGCCGACACGTCGGCGCCGCTGTCCCGTTTGTATTTCTGCAACGGGTTCGCCGTAATCGCCGCGTATAGGCGGCGGCTGCGCACTACGTCGAGCGCGAGGTAGATCGCATCGCGCATTGCGCTCTCGTCGGCCCGGTTCTCCCCGGCGATGTCGAAACCCACGCCGTGCGCCGGACTGGTACGGACAACCGGCAACCCCGCCGTAAAGTTCACCCCGCCGCAACTGAGCGCCTTGAATGGAGCGAGTCCCTGATCGTGGTACATCGCCAGCACGGCGTCGTATTTCATATAACCGGCCGAAGCGAAAAAGCCGTCGGCGGCAAACGGTCCGAAAGCCAGTATTTTCTGCTGGGAAGCAGCCTGAATGGCCGGAACGATGATCTCCTTCTCCTCGCTGCCGATCAATCCTCCGTCGCCGGCATGCGGATTGAGACTCAGTACGGCGATGCGCGGTTCGCGCACCGAGAAATCCTGGATCAGCGACTGCCGGAGCTCGCGCAACTTGGTCACGATCCGCTGTTTGGTAACCGATGCGCTGACCTCCGAAACCGGGATATGAATGGTTACCAGCCCCACCTTCAGCAGATCGCTGCACATCAGCATCAGCGGATCGCCGCCGAATTCGTGCGCGAAAAATTCGGTATGCCCGGTAAAGCCGAACTGTTCGCCCTGCACGTTCTCCTTGCAGATCGGAGCCGTAACCACCGCGTCGATCAGGCCGGCTTTTAGGTCGGCGGCCGCAGCCCGGAGCGCAGCGACGGAAGCCTCACCGGCCGCCGCGCTCAGCACGCCCGGTTCGACGCGCAGGTCGCCGGACACGCAATCGACCAGGCTGATCCGTTTCGGAGCGGCCTCGCGGGCCGACACAACCGTACTGAATCCGAAGTTTTCCGCCGCGTCGATCTGTTTTTTATAAAAAGAAGCCGCCTTGGCCGAACCGTAAACGATCGGCGTGCACAATTCGCACATTCGCGGATCGCAAAGCGTCTTGATAATCACCTCGTATCCGATGCCGTTCACATCGCCCTGCGTAATACCGATCCGTATTTTGGAATCACTCATACGTCATTTATTTGAAATTCCGGCGTCTCCGGCTAAAACCCGCAGACAACCGCCGTTCGAAAATAGAATATGCAAAGATATAAAACTATCTCGAATAAATATCGCACTGCAACTGTAACTTTTACACCTCTTTCCCGTTGTATAAATAATTTCACAGGATTCCGTTCCGGATAATCACGACCCGTTATGAGAAAAATACTCTTTTTGTTCGCATTGCTCGTCCCGGGAATCGCTCTGGCAGCCCAGACCCAGATGGTACGGCTGACCCGTTTCGAAGGGAAACCGATCGTCGGCGTAGCGGCCTCCGGCTCTTTCAACGTGGAGTTGATCCGCTCCGACCGGACGTATGCCGTCGTAGAGGTCAACGCCGAATACGAGGATATCCTGCTGTTCGAGTTGGACGGTCGGGGCGTAGTCACGGTCGGATTCAGGACGAACGCTCCGCTCCGTTTCGAAAACAACCTGGTTTGCCGCGCCAGAATCTATCTGCCGCACCCCGAATTCATTCACGGGTCGGGAGCGGCCAGCATCGTTTGCAGCGGCGGTTTCGAAAGCAACGCCCTGCAGATCGAACTGAACGGAGCGGCCAAACTCAACGGGCCGGAGATCGCGGTCACCGGAGAGGTAAACCTGCAATGCAGCGGAGCCAGCCGGATGACCGACGCCGCGATCAACTGCCGGGAATTGAACGGCATCCTGAACGGGGCCTCGAAAGCCGATATCCGGGAGTTCAGCGGCAACCTGTTCTGCGATATCTCCGGGGCCTCGCGCATCCGCATGGCCGGCAACGCCGGGATCGCCGACATCAAGGCCAGCGGAGCTTCGAATTTCGACGGGCAGCAACTCAGTTCGCGGGATTGCCGGATCGAAGCGTCCTCGGCGTCGAAAGTAAACACCGGAACCGTACTGGGAGACCTGACGGCCAACGGAAACAGCGCCTCCAGCATCACTTACAAAGGAGACCCGACGATCCGGAGCATCACCATCTCTTCCGCATCGTCGATAAAAAAAGCACTCTGACAAGTCAACTGCATAATTAGATTAGGATTAGTTTTGTTTTGTTGGACGGGCCGCCCCTTGAGTTGGGCGGCTTCGTCTTTTTTGCATTTAGACATCGTATATTTACAATTTATTTTGACGGAACACGTCATAAATAAATTATATTTGCGACGTAATTCTAAACCTGAATGAATGAAATCCTTTAAAATCGGAGATCTTACCATCAAACTGCCTATCATCCAAGGCGGTATGGGAGTAGGCATTTCCCTTTCGGGGCTGGCCTCGGCCGTAGCCAACGAAGGAGGCGTCGGAGTGATCTCGTGCGCCGGAATGGGGCTGCTGTACCCGAAATTCTCGAAAGACTATCTGACGAACAGCATAATGGGTCTCAAAGAAGAGATCCGCAAGGCGCGCGCAAAAACGCGCGGCGTGATCGGGGTCAACGTCATGGTCGCGCTGAGCAACTTCTCGGACATGGTCAAAACATCGATCGCGGAGAAGGCCGATATCATCTTCTCCGGCGCGGGACTGCCGCTCGACCTGCCGTCCTACTTACAGCGGGAGAGCACCACGAAACTGGTGCCCATCGTCTCTTCGGCCCGCGCGGCGAAGATCATCTGCGAAAAATGGAAAGCGAACTACGACTACCTGCCCGACGCCATCGTCGTCGAAGGTCCGAAAGCGGGCGGTCACCTCGGCTATAAAAACAACCAGATCGACGACGCCAACTACTCGCTGGAACACATCGTTCCGGAAGTGGTCGCCGAAGCGCGGCATTTCGAAAAGCTCTACGGCCGCCGCATCCCGGTGATCGCCGCCGGAGGACTCTATACCGGCGAAGACATCTACCGGATCATGGAACTCGGCGCCGACGGGGTGCAGCTCGGCAGCAAGTTCGTGACAACCGAAGAATGCGACGCGTCGCAGGCGTTCAAGGACACTTATATCAATTCCCGCGAGGAAGACATCGAAATCATCGCCAGCCCGGTAGGAATGCCGGGGCGCGCGATCGCCGGGGAGTTCATCCGCCGGGTGCGCGAAGGGCTGACCCGTCCGAAGAAATGTCCGTTCCACTGCATCAAGACCTGCGACTACACCAAAAGTCCCTACTGCATTATCATGGCGCTGTACAATGCGGCCAAAGGCAACCTGTCCCGCGGATACGCTTTCGCAGGAGCCAATGCGTTCCTGTCCAAAAAGATCACGAGCGTCCGCGAAACGATCGCTTCGCTACAGGCCGAGTTCCGCGCGGCGGAACTGCGCCGCAAACGCGGCCCGCTGTCGGTATAACGCCAGACAGGGACGGGCGGCCGCCTATTTTCAAAACGGTATTCGGAGATATTTCCTATCTTTGGGTATCGTTTTTGTTTGATACCTGTCGATTAATCGAAATTTAAGTTATGAAGGAAACCGTTCGCAAAAATTACCCGGTACTGGAAATGAGCTGCGCGTCCTGCGCCATGAGCGTCGAACAAACCGTGCGGAAACTGCCCGGAGTCACCGACGCATCGGTGAATTTCGCATCCAACCGGCTGTCGGTCGGATTCGACGAATCGCAGATCACGCCGCAGCAGATCCGCGCCGCCGTCCAGGCTTCGGGATACGACCTGATCATCGACGAACAGGGCGGAGAGGTCAAACAGCAGCAGGCCGAACGCAACCGCTACCTGCGCCTGCGGTACGACACGATCGGAGCGTGGCTGTTCTCGCTGCCGATCGTCGTGATCGCCATGCTGTTCATGCACATGCCTTACGGCAACTGGATCATGCTCATACTGTCGCTGCCGGTATTGTTTTTTTTCGGGCGCGGCTTTTTCGTCAACGGATGGAAACAACTGCGCCACCGGCAGGCCAACATGGATACGCTGGTGGCCCTCAGCACGTCGATCGCTTTCCTGTTCAGCCTGTTCAACACCGTTTACCCGCAGTTCTGGCTCCGGCGCGGACTCGAACCGCACGTCTATTACGAAGCCGCCTGCGTAATCATCGCATTCGTGCTGGTCGGCAAACTGCTCGAGGAACGCGCCAAAAGCAACACATCGTCCGCCATTAAAAGACTGATCGGCCTGCAGCCGACCACCGCCCGGCTCGTGAGGGGCGATCACGAAGAGGACGTTCCGATCTCCGCATTGCAGGTGGGCGACCGGGTTTCGGTACGCCCGGGCGAAAAAATCCCGGTGGACGGCGTCGTTCGCGACGGATCGTCGTACGTAGACGAAAGCATGATCACCGGCGAACCGCTGCCCGTCGGCAAGGAGGCCGGGGACAAAGTGGTGGCCGGCACGATCAATTCGCGCGGGACGTTCGTTCTCGAAACCACCGGAGTCGGCAGCGACACGCTGCTGGCCCGGATCATCCGCATGGTACAACAAGCCCAGGGCAGCAAAGCCCCGGTACAGCGCATCGCCGACCGGATCGCGGCAATTTTCGTACCGACGGTCATCGGCATCGCGCTGCTGACCTTCGCGCTGTGGCTGGCCATCGGCGGCATGGACTATTTTTCGTATGCCCTGCTATCGGCCGTCTCGGTGCTGGTCATCGCCTGTCCCTGCGCGCTGGGACTGGCTACGCCGACCGCGCTGATGGTCGGCATCGGCAAAGGAGCCGAGAACCAGATCCTAATCAAGGACGCGACGGCCCTCGAACAACTGTGCCGGATCGATACCGTCGTCATGGACAAGACCGGTACGCTGACCGAAGGGCGCCCTTCGGTCGTCGACTGGATCGCCGCAGGCCCCGACCTGCCGGAGTACCGAAACATGATCTGCGCCGCCGAAATGAAATCCGAACATCCGCTGGCCAGCGCCATCGTAAACTACCTGTCGGCACACGAAGCGCAACCCTGCGAAGTGGCCTCGTTCGTCAGTCTGACCGGGCGTGGAATCCGTTTTACGGCCGGCAACGCGGACTACTGGCTCGGCAGCCGCAACCTGATGGCCGAACAAGGCGCCGCGCCGGCCGAAGAAACGGACGTGCGGATCGAAACGGCCCAGCAGACTGGCGCAAGCATCGTCTATTTCGGCACGGCCGACCGACTGCTGGCCGTCATCGTTATCAACGATACGCTGAAAGCGACCACGCCGCCCGCCCTCGACCAACTGCGCAGGCTGCACATCGACATCGCCATGCTGACCGGAGACAGCCGTAAGACAGCGGCCGCGCTGGCCGAACGGCTCGGCATCCGCCATTACCGGGCCGAAGTGTTGCCCGACGACAAAGACAAATACATCCAGCAATTGCAGCGGGAAGGTAAGCGCGTAGCGATGGTCGGCGACGGCATCAACGACTCGCAAGCGCTGGCTCGCGCCGACGTCAGCATCGCAATGGGGCACGGCACCGACATCGCAATGGACGTCGCGATGGTCACGCTGATGAATTCCGACTTGCTGCTGCTGCCGAAAGCCTACGTTCTGTCGCGCAAAACCGTCCGGCTGATCCGGCAGAACCTGTTCTGGGCGTTTATTTACAACCTGATCGGCATCCCGATCGCGGCCGGCGTGCTCTACCCGCTGTACGGCATCCTGATGAATCCGATGCTGGCCGGAGCCGCCATGGCGTTCAGTTCCGTATCGGTAGTCGCCAACAGCCTGCGTCTGAAATGGATGTCCACAGGAACGCCGCCTCTTTCGTCCGGCCGCCCGAACAACGTTCGCGCCGATTAAAACACAGAACGCTCTCCCCGGTCGGGGAGAGCGTTCTGCATATCGGATAAAATCCGCAGGTACTATTTCAGCCGCATCAACGCTGCGATTTCTTTCGGCAGGTCGGTGTTGTCCATGATCCCGTTGATCCGGTCGGCGCACGCGCCGTACAGGTAAACGGGCACCAACGTACCGGTATGTCCGGTCGTGCCGAACTGGTATCCGATCCCGCTTTCGGAGAGCGTGAAATCGGTCTTGTTGCTCGTGATCGACAGTCCGGAAGTTTCGTGATCTGCCGTCACGACGACCAGCGTGCCGGGATGGGTGTCGGCAAAATCCATCGCAGCGCCGACAGCCCGTTCGAAATCGCGCGTCTCGGCCAGGATGCCTTCCGCATTGTTGGCGTGCCCTTCCGAATCGATCTGCGATCCTTCGATCATCACCATGAAACCCTTTTTGGAGCCGGCCGCATTGTTCGACAGGATTTCGAGCGCCTTTTTGGTCGCATTGCACAGGTAGTTTTCGTCGCGGCCCTTCATCACCGTCGGCATGTACTCGTCGGCGAACAGTCCGACCACCTTGCCGCGGTCCACCCCGTTCAGTTCGTTCATATCGTACACGACGCGGTAGTCCTTCGTTTTCAGCGCGTCGATCAGCGGCTTGCCGTCCTTCTGTCCTTCCTGCAGGAACTTCTTGCCGCCGCCCAACGCAACGTCCACGCCGCTTTCGACGAACTGCTCGGAAATTACGTCCAGATCGCCGCGGCTGGGCACGTGTGCAAAGAAAGCGCCCGGAGTCGCATGTTGTAGGTAGACGGTTACGACCAAACCGGTCTGGTATCCCTCCTCTTTGGCCCGCTCCATAATCGATTTGAAAACCTGCCCGTCGGGCCCCATTCCGAGCATACCGTTATCGGTTTTGTTCCCCGATGCCAGAGCGGTCCCGGCAGCGGCCGAATCGGTCACGCGGTTGTTCGCCGAGTAGGTCTTAATCAGGGCGATGTTCCCGCTGCGGTCGAACGCTGTGGGCCGGTAGCCGTTCTCAAGCATCATCATCGACACTTGCGACAATCCCATCCCGTCGCCGATCATGTAAATCACATTCTTTACCGCGCATTTTCCGCTTTTTTTAGGACCCGGTCCGGATTTGGCCGACAAATCCGCCGTCAATGCGGCCATCCATACGACAAGCAATCCCAAGACAATTTTTTTCATCTTCTTCTATTTTTAAGTTGACAAAATCTGTTTTTCGCTTAACAAAGATACGATTTTTACCCGAAGGTAGCGGTTAAGTTCCCGTTAAAATGATTTTCGGGCAAAAAATGCGGACGGATAATTTGTGCGAAACGAAATATTTGCTACTTTTGCACTCGCAAACGCCGAATGACGGCGGGATAGCTCAGCTGGTTAGAGCGCATGATTCATAATCATGAGGTCCGGGGTTCAAGTCCCCGTCCCGCTACTATAAAAGGTTATGACTTCCGTCATAACCTTTTTCGTTTATCAACTTAGTAAAATCGCGAGTTACACACATACCCATAAAGCGATGCGACATCCGCTTCGCTTTATCGACGGATATCGATGCTATCAAATCAAACAGTCACACCTAATCGCTCCGCTTATTCAATTTCTCCAGAATTTCTTTAAAATCATATTTATACATCTCCTCCATATTATAATTCAGCGCATACAAATCCCCGTTGATCAAATCGACGGCATACGCAGAAACAAACCGATCCAATTTCACTTCGGCCAATGGATTCCCATCCCAGTCGAAAAACTGAATCACCGGCTTTTTCGACATCTCCTTTCCGATATTTTCTCTTTTCTCACCCAGGTACAAAGCGCCGAAAAAATCAGGGAATGCGACCAGATCCATATAAGTGCGCTTTCTGCTTTGGGGATCGAGATCTTGCACGTCGCCGATACGATCCAACTGTCTGCCGACACAAATCGTTTTCCCGAAAGAGCCGTCCGGAGAATATACGTTAATCTGATTTAATCTGTTAGGAGCTTCGACAATCCGGCTACCGTCGGCATTGCATTTCGTTGCCGTCGACAGAATATTAAAATCTTCTCCCGCACGCACGGAAGAAAAATTTAACTTTTCGAGATTCTCCGGAATCGTTTTTTCTCCTTTATGCAGAATGTATCTTATTTGTCGGGTATGCTCTTCATTAATCTCTTTACATAAAAAAGTCGTACTGTCCAATACGATAAACGCCGTCAGATTCCGAGGAAAAGAATCTTGCATCATTCTCATACGAAGCGCCTTGTTTTTTATCGTTTCAGATAAGTCCATTTTATAGGATTTCCCTGTCGGAAAACTGTATATAATAGCTTTGAGCCGGCCTTGCTCTTTCAGAAAATTTTGCTGCTTCACCCAAGGCGAAGACAACAGTTCGTTGGGTCCGTTTCCCTTCATCAAATATTTCCCCAAATGCTTATATTCGGGCAATGAGACAAGCGACCAGTACCCCTTATTATCGGATGTGGAAATAAGCAGCAATGAATCCCGAATAACAATACTCGATACCCCGATTACATCCGGATCGAAAAGCGTCCCCTGGCCGATCGTAAAAGTTTGCGGAAACGTATCGACATATGCGACCTCGTCCAGAATCATGTAATCCGCCGAAGGAACGACAACCTGTCGGCAGGCTGAAACAAAAAAAGAAAACGCTACGACCGAAACAACACATCGTTTATTCATACCCAATCCTATTAAAACTCCGCTCTTATTTACAAATCAACAATTATTTGGAACACTTACCCCGACCGTACCATGTGCATTTGGAACGACATATTCCACAAAACTACGTGATCCGCAACGGAACACCGGCTCAACCTAATTTTTTCTTATATTAAATCCTCATCAGCGAAGATATTTTATCCAAATTTACTATCTAAAGTTCAATTCTCATCGCATTTTTATTCTTTTTACATCGCCGATTCAACATGACTATCGACAAGATCGCCGATTCCGAAATCGAAACCGAATTCATTTTCCTTATATAAAATGGATTCGATTCCCGAATGAATCGTTATATTTGTATCAAACACGGAAGATGACACTCCGAAAAAAGTCTCAAAAAACTCGCTGAATCGAACGTACCGACAACCATTTACAAAACTCGTATCATTACCAACTAACCCCACATTATTATGAAACGTTTCTTGACATGCTGCCTTCTGGCGGCAACCCTGGCCTGGTTCGGATGCGCCGAAAACCCGTCCAAAGGCAATGCCGGTTCTAATTCCGGCACCGACTCGACCTCCGTAACCGAAGGCCCCGTCCCGATGACCCATATCCTGATTTGCTGCCGCAGCGCGAACGAAGGAGTCATCAAGTTCAAGGTAGGCGACAAGTGGATCACCGATCACGATTACAAAAACATCGACCAGGCCCGCGCGATCCTTTCCACGATCCAACAGGCCGGCATCAACAACGTGATCATCGACCTGACCAATCCCAGCCAATGGGCGACCGTTCCCGCGAGCTGGCCGGGATGCCAGCCCAACGAAAACGCCCTGTGGGACGTGGATACCAAGTACCAGCTCGAAACCATCGAAACGGTGTGCAACGAACTGGGGATGCAGTTCATCATGTTCATCGGCAACCCGGCAGCCCACACGTTGGCCTACTGGAACGGCATCGCCAAACGCATCTGGGAAAACTGGGCCCAGAAGGATGTTTACCGCAAATACGGCTACGGAGACGACCGGCCGATGCTGGTGGTTTTCTACATGGGCGAAAACTTCCGGGAAATGTACGACGCCGCGCCGGACAACGAGAAAGACTACCTGGCTAAATTCCGGATCGGCACCTGCCAGGTCAACTCCCCGATGGATTTCGTCGCTTCGGACGGATGGGGCTACCGCAACCGCTCTTCGAGTTCGGATAACACGGTGCGGTTCGTCTGCCCGAACGAAGGAGTGGCTCCCGCAGACTGGAAACGCAGCACGCTGGATCAATGGAAAGAGAAAGTAGCCTGGGCAGGCGAAGCGTCCGAATACTGCATCTTCGGCTCATACGACGACACGTGCGATGCGATCTTCTGGGGAATTGCCGACACCAAAGAGAGCAAAACGGCCCACAAACGCTATCCCAACGGAGAAAAACCGGACGATTACTACAACGTGGTAAAAGAGTACCTTGCGAACCGAGACAAGAAAAAATAGGCTTGCGAACCGACACGGCAAATTATCGAGGTGGAACCGTAAAACCGACCTTATATGAAAATGAAACATATATTACCGGGAATTTTGCTGCTGGGGATTATCGCCGCCCTGTCCTCCTGTTCCGCAGAACTGCGGATACAGCGCAAGCAATACAAAGAACAAAAACTGCCGCCCGGACAGGTTAAAAAAGTCACGGGATCGAAATCCGCCGCACCGTACGCCCCCGGACACAACCAGTAAACGATCCGGTGCCGTCCGTTCGCGGGCAGCACCGGAAGGCCGGTATACAAATCATTTTCCCTAACCGAAAGGCGGTCGCAGATACCTGCGACCGCCTTTCGGTTATTATCCGGCAAAGCCTCCCTTATTTAAACGGATTTTTTCCGGAATCGGACTCTTTGCCGGTCCGTTCGGCATTCATGGCTTTGTATTTGTCGATCATCGAATGGATGAAGTTATACCCGGACATGCTCCATTGCACGATGTTATAGATCAGGTTGGCCTTCCCGGTGATCTGCTCCATCAGGTAGCCCACCGAGAACATCTTCGATATCCCGCGGTAATCGTCCCGCAACCTCCGTTCGACCGCGTCCAATTCATTTTCCACGCGCAAGCGTTCGATCCTGACGTCCTGCAGCGAACGGATCCGCTGATAATGTACTTTACTCATCGTCCGAATGTTTTTTACGCATGTCATAGACCATTTTGCCGAACATCCTGGCCATCTGATCGACGATCAGCCTGCGGCGTACCGCATATACGATCGCTGCCAGCACGACGAACAGCCCTCCCATCAACAGTATGGCGCCGAGCATCGACCCGATTAACATGCCGATCACCCACGTCAGGGCCACGGCAAAGAACATCGCGGCGATCCACAGCAAAACAATCAGGACGACCACGCCGAACAGTGCGTTGAAAAAGGTCGAAAGATTCTCGATCAGGCCGAGCCGCAGACGATCCGCATAGAGCGCCGCATAATCCTTCACATCCCGAGTCGCCTGTCCGATTCGGCCCCTGTCGTTGTTTTCCATACCTGCGGCGGATTTACTGTTGTTTGTGGGCGTACAATTCCTCCTCTACGGCATCCTTTACCTTCTGCTCGCCGTGTTTGATCTTATCGACGATTTTGTGACGCGTGTTCTGCCCCGAATCGGGAGCCAGCAGCAGGGCTACGACCGCACCGATGGCAGCTCCGCCCAGAAACGAAAAAAAGCATTGACCTTTCATGATTTTAATTTTTTAAGGTTTGAAAAATAATTTCTGAAATACCGGATTACAGTGTTCCGTATTCGGTTTTAACAAAAAACAAACCACAATTCCCATTTCACGGAAAAATTGCGGACTTTCCGGAAATCCGGCCAGAAATAAAAACGGAGCTTTCTCAGAAATACCGCTCCCCCGCCATAAGGAAATTTACAAATCCGGACCCAGACACGCATCATCCGCACAACTCCTTCCCCCCACACTCCAATTACTAAAAGAACAGAGCCGATATTGCTATTTTAATGATATTATTATTTTCGTATAAATTGCGAATATCCCCCAAAGCAAACCTAAAGACAATCGACCATGCTAAAAAACTGAACCTTGAAAAATTTGCCATGGTAGCTACATGGAAGAAAACGAGAAAAGCGCGGTAATCGGCGGAGACTGGTATTACGTCGCATCTACCAACCGGCTCGAAAGCACGGGAGCCGGGGATAATGCACGAATCATCGAAGACGAAACGACATTAATGAATAACGGATATTCGTCTTTAAGCTTGCGACAAAATTCCACGAGTCTGAACACGGCAGAGTCGGGACAACAAAATGCGGTTCTTAGGGCGATGGGGGCGATGGTCAGTATCAATTCAAATGTACCCATAAGTGCTGCAAACTATGGAAGTACAGGCAGGGGAACAAGTTTTGCACAAACTTTACAAACATTAGATCCAATTACGAACCAACCGGTTACTGCCATTGCCATAAATTCCGGAACTAACTTTTTTAATGCAGCCAATTTCTACGATTAAATGTGCGTTCTTATTTAATGAGAACGTCCATTCCGACCAATATGCAAATAACCAATGATTTATAGTATTTGTTTGTTCGCCGAAATAAATTCAGCTATTGGAAACCTGCAAGCCCGGGATTCCGTACAACACTCCGATCCTCAAACCATTTTTCGTTCGAACGAGACGAAGCGCCCGTTATACGAGTAACCTTCAAAAACGGACAAGTAGTATCGGTCACCGATGGCCCCTTGATTCAACCCTTTTGCCGCATAAAAAAAGAGTCCCCCGATTGCTCGGAGGACTCTAAGGAGGCGGCTACCTACTCTCCCACATGTTACTGCAGTACCATCGGCGTGAACGGGCTTAACTTCTCTGTTCGGAATGGGAAGAGGTGGAACCCCGCTGCTATAACCACCTAAATCTACATTGTTATAGCTAACAACATGATATCGTAAAGTTCTTTTGACTCAAACACCTTCTTTCGAGTATTTGACGATTCGAGGATGAGAAAAGGGCCCTCTGTAAAGAAAGTCATTCGGGCTATTAGTACCGCTCGGCTTTGACATCACTGCCTTTACACCTGCGGCCTATCAACGTAGTAGTCTCCTACGGCCCTCAAGGGAAATCTTATCTTGGGGTTGGCTTCGTGCTTAGATGCTTTCAGCACTTATCCAATCCGAACATGGATACTCAGCGATACACCTGGCGGCATAACTGATAAACCAGAGGTTCGTCCAACTCGGTCCTCTCGTACTAAAGTCAGGACCCCTCAAATTTCCTACGCCCGCAACAGATAGAGACCGAACTGTCTCACGACGTTCTGAACCCAGCTCGCGTGCCACTTTAATCGGCGAACAGCCGAACCCTTGGGACCTTCTCCAGCCCCAGGATGTGACGAGCCGACATCGAGGTGCCAAACCGCCGCGTCGATATGAGCTCTTGGCGGCGATCAGCCTGTTATCCCCGGAGTACCTTTTATCCTTTGAGCGATGGCCAGTCCACACAGAACCACCGGATCACTATGCCCTGCTTTCGCACCTGGTCGACTTGTTGGTCTCACAGTCAAGCACCCTTGTGCCATTGCACTCTGCGCACGGTTACCATTCGTGCTGAGGGTACCTTGGGAAGCCTCCGTTACGCTTTTGGAGGCGACCACCCCAGTCAAACTACCCACCAAACGGTGTCTCCCTTGCGGGGTTAGAATTCAAATACACAAAGGGCAGTATTTCAACGTTGACTCCACGATACCTAGCGGCACCGCTTCGCAGTCTCCTGCCTATCCTACACATTATGCACCCAAATTCAGCGTTAAGTTGCAGTAAAGGTTCACGGGGTCTTTTCGTCCCGTTGCGGGTACCCGGCATCTTCACCGGGACTACAATTTCACTGAGCTCACGGACGAGACAGTGTCCAGATCATTACACCATTCGTGCAGGTCGGAACTTACCCGACAAGGAATTTCGCTACCTTAGGACCGTTATAGTTACGGCCGCCGTTTACTGGGGCTTCGATTCAATGCTTCGCTTGCGCTGACATCCCCTCTTAACCTTCCAGCACCGGGCAGGTGTCAGGCCCTATACTTCTTCTCTCGAATTAGCAGAGCCATATGTTTTTGTTAAACAGTTGCCTGGACCTCTTCGCTGCGCCCTACTTGCGTAGGGACCCCTTTTCCCGAAGTTACGGGGTCAATTTGCCTAGTTCCTTATCCGTGATTCACTCAAGCACCTGAGGATACTCTCCTCGACCACCTGTGTCGGTTTACGGTACGGGTGATATGAACCTGAAGCTTAGAAGTTTTTCTCGGAAGCTTGCTTGGGCTAACTATCCGATTGGCCGTAGCCGCTCGGTACTGTCAGGTTTCAGCATGAATCAGCTATTAACCGAATCATATACCTACACCCTTTAACCAACAATTCCGTCTGTTGGCGTAGCTTACGCTTCTCCGTCCCTCCGTCGCAGTTCATATCAGTATCGGAATATTAACCGATTGTCCATCGAGATCACCATGCGGCTTACCCTTAGGCCCCGACTGACCCTGATCCGATTAACGTTGATCAGGAAACCTTGGTCTTGCGGTGGGCGGGTTACTCTCCCGCCTTATCGTTACTTATACCTACATTTGCTTTTCCATAAACTCCACCGATCCTCACGAATCGGCTTCGACGTCGATGGAATGCTCCCCTACCACTCCGTAGAGTCCATAGCTTCGGCAATACACTTGATGCCCGGTTATTATCCACGCACAACCGCTCGACTAGTGAGCTGTTACGCACTCTTTAAATGAATAGCTGCTTCCAAGCTAACATCCTAGCTGTCGCTGCAGTCGCACATCGTTAGTTCAACTTAGTGTATGTTTGGGGGCCTTAGCTGATGGTCTGAGTTGTTCCTCTTTAGTCGCCGGACATTAGCACCCAGCGGCTCACTGCTGCAAATCATTCTACTGGCATTCGGAGTTTGTCAGGATTTGGTAGGCGGTGAAGCCCCCGCATCCAATCAGTAGCTCTACCTCCAGTAGACTATTACAACGCTGCTCCTAAAAGCATTTCGGGGAGTACGAGCTATTTCCCAGCTTGATTAGCCTTTCACCCCTACCCACAAGTCATCCGAAAACTTTTCAACGTTTACCGGTGCGGACCTCCAGTTGGTTTTACCCAACCTTCATCCTGCTCATGGGTAGATCGCAAGGTTTCGCGTCTACAACCACTAACTATACGCCCTATTCAGACTCGCTTTCGCTTCGGCTCCGGACTTTATAGTCCTTAACCTCGCTAGTGATTAGTAACTCGTAGGTTCATTATCCAAAAGGCACGCCGTCACCGCACGAAGCGGCTCCGACAGGTTGTAAGCGTACGGTTTCAGGTTCTTTTTCACTCCCCTGTTCGGGGTACTTTTCACCTTTCCCTCACGGTACTGGTCCACTATCGGTCTCTTGGGAGTATTTAGCCTTACGGGGTGGTCCCCGCAAATTCTGACAGGATTCCTCGTGTCCCGCCATACTCAGGATACTGCTACCGCTTACCGAACTTACCAATACGGGACTTTCACCCTCTACGGTACGACTTTCCAGTCATTTCTCGTTCGTTGGTATTAAGATATCGCAGTCCTATAACCCCGGCATTGCCGTAACAATGCCGGTTTGGGCTCTTTCCTTTTCGCTCGCCACTACTCGGGAAATCGATGTTTCTTTCTCCTCCTCCTATTACTAAGATGTTTCAGTTCATAGGGTTTGCTCACCGTTGCCGGTGTGACAGGTCTCCGACCTGCCGGGTTGCCCCATTCGGACATCTGCGGATCAAGTCTTTTTTGCAAATCCCCGCAGCTTTTCGCAGCTTAACACGTCCTTCTTCGCCTCCAAGAGCCTAGGCATCCCCCGTACGCCCTTGCTTACTTTCTTTTTCGTGTCGCATAACCCGGCTCGTGACCGGTTATGCAACCCCCTTTCTCATCCTTAAATCTGTCAAAGAACTTTTTTACAACAGGAAAGCCTTACAAAACGCAAACCTTTCTAGTGTAAATTGTGGAGAATAAGGGAGTCGAACCCTTGACCCCCTGCTTGCAAAGCAGGTGCTCTAGCCAACTGAGCTAATTCCCCAATCTCTTTATGGTAGTCCCGAGCGGACTTGAACCGCTGACCCCTACATTATCAGTGTAGTGCTCTAACCAACTGAGCTACGGGACTGTCTAGTGTAATGTGGGACACACATATTATTAAAATTAAAGGTAATCTGAGAAAAACAGGTAAGTTTCATACCTATCTTCAAATAATCATACCCTCCAAAAAGGAGATGTTCCAGCCGCACCTTCCGGTACGGCTACCTTGTTACGACTTAGCCCCAGTCATCGGTTTTGCCCTAGGACGCTCCTTGCGGTCACGTACTTCAGGCACCCCCAACTCCCATGGCTTGACGGGCGGTGTGTACAAGGCCCGGGAACGTATTCACCGCGCCATGGCTGATGCGCGATTACTAGCGAATCCAACTTCATGGAGGCGAGTTTCAGCCTCCAATCCGAACTGAGATCGGCTTTCGAGATTGGCATCCTGTCACCAGGTAGCTACCCTCTGTACCGACCATTGTAACACGTGTGTCGCCCCGGACGTAAGGGCCGTGCTGATTTGACGTCATCCCCACCTTCCTCTCGGCTTACACCGGCAGTCCTGCTAGAGTGCCCATCTTGACATGCTGGCAACTAACAGTAGGGGTTGCGCTCGTTATGGGACTTAACCCGACACCTCACGGCACGAGCTGACGACAACCATGCAGCACCTAGTTTCGCGCTCCGAAGAGAAGACCCCTTTCAGGATCCGTCGCTAACTTTCAAGCCCGGGTAAGGTTCCTCGCGTATCATCGAATTAAACCACATGTTCCTCCGCTTGTGCGGGCCCCCGTCAATTCCTTTGAGTTTCATTCTTGCGAACGTACTCCCCAGGTGGATAACTTATCGCTTTCGCTTAGTCACCGACACTATATCGCCGGCAACGAGTTATCATCGTTTACGGCGTGGACTACCAGGGTATCTAATCCTGTTCGCTACCCACGCTTTCGTGCCTCAGCGTCAGTAATAGCTTGGAAAGCTGCCTTCGCAATCGGTGTTCTGTGTGATATCTAAGCATTTCACCGCTACACCACACATTCCGCCTTCCGCAACTACACTCTAGTCTGACAGTATCAGAGGCAATTTCGATGTTGAGCATCGAGCTTTCACCTCTAACTTATCAAACCGCCTACGCACCCTTTAAACCCAATAAATCCGGATAACGCTCGGATCCTCCGTATTACCGCGGCTGCTGGCACGGAGTTAGCCGATCCTTATTCGTACGATACTTTCAAACAGATACACGTATCTGAATTTACCCTCGTACAAAAGCAGTTTACAATGCATAGCACCTTCATCCTGCACGCGGCATGGCTGGTTCAGACTTGCGTCCATTGACCAATATTCCTCACTGCTGCCTCCCGTAGGAGTCTGGTCCGTGTCTCAGTACCAGTGTGGGGGGAAAACCTCTCAGTCCCCCTATGTATCATCGCAATGGTGAGCCGTTACCTCACCATCTAGCTAATACAACGCATGCCCATCTTTAACCACCGGAGTTTTCAACCTCAAAAGATGCCTTCTGAAATATTATGGGGTATTAGACCAAATTTCTTCGGATTATCCCCCTGTTAAAGGTAGGTTGCATACGCGTTACGCACCCGTGCGCCGGTCGCCGGCAGAAGTAGCAAGCTACTTCTTCCGCTGCCCCTCGACTTGCATGTGTTAGGCCTGCCGCTAGCGTTTATCCTGAGCCAGGATCAAACTCTCCATTGTAAAAAATTTAAATCATTAGAGTCCTGACTACTTGAATTTCCTGAAATAATTTAGGAATTGATAAATACTACATTTACTTGTTTTTCTCAAATATTACCAATAATTCAAAGAACCTGTTTCATGTTGCGAAAAGTTCGCAAAGACCGCTAAAAAAATCGCTCTGATTTTAAGAGCGAATCGGACTGCAAAGATACGGCGGATTTTTAAATTTCCAAATGTTTCTTTGCAAAATTTGCAAATTTTATTTTCGACAACCTTTTGAAAGAACTGCTTTACTTTCGTTTAGCGGGTGCAAATGTAGAGACTTTTTTTTATCCTGCAAATTTTATCCGATCTTTTTTTGTTTTTTTTATTCATGCATTCATCTCATCCGTCCATTTCAATACATATAAAAATCTGTATTATTGTATATTAACTACAATTATCAATCCTTCAAATATTCATCTTTTTTAAATTTCATTCTTTCTCAAAGGTCTGCATTCTTTTAAAGCGAATCGTCAATAGAGATCATTGGAATATTCAATCTCCAACCGATAAATACTTAATCGGAATCGATCAAACATCTGGCAATACAAATCAAATAGGCAACTTCGCTCTTTTAGTATTTAAGGTATATATAGACATTATATTAATCGAACTATTACCTTTACAATATTTATAACATTTGCATTTAGTCGAATGATAAGTTTTGCAAAGAAATACGGTATAACACCCGTTATCATGACTGAATATCCGGATTTTCACTTGTTCAAGAAAAACAGCAGATCCTACAATATCGAAAGATGGCCTTGTTACAGCATAACGGAAGTATCCAAATTAGACGAATTAAATACACCCTATTGTTTTGTTCTTAATCCGGATATGACAATGAGTGCTGTTTTCATTCCAGAAAAAGCACTTCCATCGGTCACCAGTCTTTACTTGCAGGGAATTCTCGACCGTTTCTTTACAGTTGACCAAAACAATTGACAAACCGTTGCACTGCACCCAAAAGAACATTTAAGGAATCTTCATTGAAACAACAATTATTCCCTCATCCATGAATAAGGCCTCTGTAAAAACAGAGGCCTTATTCATCTAAAAGAGAGAAACATCAATAACTCCTGGCAAAAAGGACGCGGCGGTGCGAAGGCTTTCCGCTGACGATGCAGACTCCCTCTTCGGCGGGGGCGTCGACCGGAATGCACCGGATCGTCGCTTTCGTCTCGTTCTTGATGCGCTCTTCCGTTTCGGGCGAGCCGTCCCAATGGGCCAGGATAAAGCCGCCTTTGTCGTCGAGCACCCGTTTGAACTCGTCGTACGTGTCGACCCGCGTAATCATACCGTCGCGGAATTTCAGCGCTTTATCATAAATATTCTGCTGTATCTCGCCGAGAAGCCGTTCGACGGCATCTTCCAGCCCTTGTTGCGGAACGGTCGCTTTTTCGAGCGTATCGCGGCGAACCAGTTCGATCGTACCGCCGGCAAAGTCGCGCGGCCCCATCGCCAGGCGAACGGGTACGCCTTTCAACTCGTATTCCGCGAATTTGAAACCGGTGCGGACATTGTCCCGCGCATCGATTTTAACGCTGATTCCCCGTTTTTTCAGTTCGGCGGCAATCTCGTCCAGCCGGGCCAATATCTGCGCCAGCTCTTCGGAGCCTTTGTAAATAGGGATCATCACGACCTGTATCGGAGCCAACTTCGGCGGCAGCACGAGCCCGTTATTGTCGGAGTGCGCCATGATCAGGGCCCCCATCAAACGGGTCGAAACGCCCCACGAGGTCGCCCACACATAATCGAGCTTACCCTCCTTATTGGTAAACTGCACGTCGAACGCTTTTGCGAAATTCTGTCCGAGAAAATGCGACGTTCCGCTTTGCAGCGCTTTCCCGTCCTGCATCAGCGCCTCGATCGTCAGCGTGTCGTCGGCCCCGGCGAAACGTTCGCTGTCGCTCTTGTGCCCCACGATCACCGGCAGCCCCATCCACTTTTCGGCAAATTCCTTGTAGACGCCGATCATTTTTTTCGCTTCGGCCATCGCTTCCTCCCGGGTTTCGTGCGCCGTATGCCCCTCCTGCCACAGGAACTCGGCCGTCCGCAGGAACAGGCGCGTACGCATCTCCCAACGCACCACGTTAGCCCACTGGTTGCAAAGAATCGGCAGGTCGCGGTACGACTGAATCCAATTTTTATAGGTATTCCAGATAATGGTCTCGGAGGTCGGGCGGACGATCAGCTCCTCCTCGAGCCTGGCATCGGGATCGACGATCACGCCCTTGCCGTCGGGATCGTTTTTCAGCCGGTAATGGGTCACCACGGCGCACTCCTTGGCAAACCCCTCGACATGATGCGCCTCCTTGCTGAAAAACGACTTCGGGATAAACAGCGGGAAATAAGCGTTTTCATGCCCGGTATCTTTGAACATCTGATCCAGCGCACGCTGCATCTTTTCCCAGATCGCATAACCGTACGGTTTGATCACCATACATCCGCGAACTGCCGAATTCTCGGCCAGTCCCGCTTTTACCACCAGATCGTTATACCACTGCGAATAGTTTTCGTCCCGTGATGTCAACTCTTTCAGCTCTTTTGCCATATCAAACTACTTTTCAGTCTTAAAATACTTCGGTTTGTGAATTTACAAAGGTATAGTATTTTTCCAAAAATCGTAAAAATTGAATATCTTTGGCAACGAGGCCGGATCGGTTTTTCCCTGGAAAAAGGAAAAACATTCGACCCGCGCCACGCAACGTTCGGAGGGCGCAGATGCATCTTTTAAAAACGGCGCGCGCGCCCTCCGGAACCGTGAAATTTATTTCCGGAGCAATAACTTTCGGGTATAATTTTCGTTATACCTATATATGATGGAATGCGGCGGCGGCGAAAAGGCCGCCATTCCGCGAAACAGAAAAAATAGAGTGCCATGAAAAGCCGAAAATTAATAACCGTATTGGGCAGCGTGGTCGTTGCCACGCTGCTGGGAGGATGCAGTGCAACCGTCTATTCGAGCACTTCATCCGCTGCCACCGACGATTTATACGTAACGCACAACCGGAAAGCGATCGCCGCCGAGAAGCAGCAGCGTCTCATCCGGCAGCAGGAAGCGCAGCGCGCCGCGGAAGAGGCCGAACGGGCCCGCCGCGAGGAAGTGGCCCGGGCCGTATCCGAACTGAACGACCGACAAGAGGACGAATCGCGCAGCAGCTTGATCGCGGGCGGTTACGGCGGAGATTCTTACGCAAGCCGTCTGAAAAGTCTCGGTTCGCTGAGCGACGACAGGCAGAGCGACGTCCAAAACGAAAATGCCAACACCTCGGGACGCTATGCCTCCGCCTACGATCCGGCCTATTACGACGTGACGGTACTCGGCGACCAGGTGCTCGTAGAACCCAAATACGCCCCCTCCTTGTACGGCGACTGGGGAACAGCCAACGTAAACATCAATCTCGGACTGTGGGGATGGAGCTCCCCCGCATGGAACTGGAGCAGCCCGTGGTGGTGGGGATGGAGCCCGTCGTGGAGTTGGTATTCGGGATACTACCCTTATAACAGTTGGAACTGGGGATGGAATTGGGGATGGAACAGTTGGAACGGCTGGTACGGAGGATGGTACGGCGGCTGGTATCCGCCCTATTACGGAGGATGGTACGGCCCGCATCATCACTGGGGATACGATTATTACCCTAAATACAATAATAAGAACACGGTTTGGAACCGTCCGAGAACCGGAACGGGCGGCACGGTATCTTCCGCAGGGCGGGGGTCGTCGGGACCCAGCTACCGCCGGGGAGGAACCACTTCATCGACCTACCGGCCCGGAACGACTACCGGCTCGTCGCTGAACGGCGGCTCGTCGTACCGCCGGGGCGGTACGACCTCGAGCGGCAGTTCGATCGGCAGCACCGGTTCGGGAACGTCTTCGGGCAGTTCGTCCTACCGGCGCGGCGGAACCGCATCGGGGCCGACTACCACCGTAAGCCCGTCGGTTAACAACAATTCGGGATCGTCGTACCGGCGCGGAAGCACCGCTCCCTCTTCGGGCAGCAGCTACTCGCCGAGCACCGGGTCCGGCTACCGGGGCGGAGGAGGAGGATACACCGGCGGCGGACAATCGTCGGGCGGCGGCGCAAGCTATCGGAGATAATCTTCGGCCGGCTTCCGGCAACGACAAACCTCGAACACGAAACTCAACATCGAATTAATCAAAGAACGAATTATGAAAAAAAACAAATTCGTCACGCTATGCGTCATCGCGGCGCTTCCGTTCGCAACGGCGACCGCCCAGACTCCGGGCGACCTACTGAATCTATCTCAGTACAACTATTCATTCGGAACGGCACGCAGCGCGGCGCTCGGCGGAGCTTTCACATCGCTCGGCGCGGATCTCTCTTCGATGAACATCAATCCGGCAGGTCTGGGAATCTACCGGGGATCGGAAGTCGGCATATCGCCGTCGCTGACCTGGAGTAACATGGAAAGCGGCTTTCAGGGACGGAGCAACGACTATTCGCGCACCCGGTTTTCGCTGGGCAATGTCGGGGCAGCGCTGAACCTCTACCAGGGAACAGGCGCGCTGACCAGCTTCACGCTGGGCGTAGGTTATACGAAACTGGCCGATTTCAATACCACGTCGGCGGCTTACGGACAAGGGATCGGACAGTCGATGACCGAAGTATTCGCGGAAGATATCCGCGGAGTCAGCGAATCGACGCTGCGAATGACTCCCGAAGACCCGATCAGTCCGTTCCAGAGCCTCGCTATCGGACAATGGGGTGGAATTCTGGCCTACAACACCTATGTGCTCGACCCGGTAGGCGACAACTATTACGCCCCGTGGAACAACCTTTCGAAAGACGCGCGGATCAACCCGTCGCTGTACAACATCAACAAGGGAAGTATCGGCGAATACGACATCTCCGGCGGATTCAACTTCCAGAATATCCTCTACCTCGGGTTTACGGTCGGGATTCAGGATATTTACTTCCGGAACGAAAACAATTACAGCGAAACTTACAGCAACAATACGCTGCCGCTGAATCGCCTGAATTACATCCGGACGCTGCGTCAGGACGGCACCGGCGTGAATTTCAAGTTCGGGGCCATCCTCCGTCCGGTCGACAACCTGCGGATCGGCGTGGCCGTCCATACGCCGACCTACGTCAGCATGAACGAGGAGTACACCGAATACATGTCGGCGGAATTCAACACCCAGCAAAACTGGCAGGAGAGCCCGTACGCCCCCAACCAGTACAACATCAACACCCCCACGCGGCTGCTCACGGGTATTTCGTTCACGCTCCCGGGCGTAGGGCTGATCACGGCCGATTACGAACGGGTATGGTACGACAACATGAAGATCCGAAACATGAACGGAAACAACTGGGAATTCGAACAGGATCTCAACCAGGACATCAAGTCGTTCTTTCAGCCGGCGAACAACTTCCGGGTGGGCGTCGAGGCGACTCCGCTGAAAAACTTCTACGTGCGGGTCGGCTATGCCAATTACGGGGAGTGCATCCGGACGAAGGACGCCTTCATCAACCAGGCGAACGTCCGTTCTTACGAGAACTATTCGGCCGGCTTGGGATTCCGTTTCCAAAATTTCTACCTGGACGCGACCTATATTTACACCGCGTACAAATACGCTCCCTACCAGATGTTCTATTTCTACGACGATAAAGATAAATACACCATCCAGTCGGGAGCCGTCGATACCAAGCAGAACCGCAACACGATCACCCTGTCGGCGGGACTCAAGTTCTAAACGCCGTCCCCGTTATACGACACTCCCGGAACCGTTCGTAACGCGTTCCGGGAGTGTTTCGTTTCATATCTCCACCAGGTTGTGCTTGATCGCATAGACGACCAGGTTCGCCGTATTCCGGCATCCGGTTTTAGCCAGGATATTCGACCGATGCTTATCGACAGTGCGTTTCGAAATAAACAGCGCATCGGCGATCTCGTTGTTCGACTCGCCGCGGCAGATGTGCAGCAGGATCTCCGACTCGCGTTGCGAAAGCTGTTCGGGACTATCCTCCGGCACCGACGACGGAGTCGATTTGAGGTTGCTTACCAGATTGAACAACAGCTCCTGCGAGAAAAAACTTCCTCCGTCGACCACCGTTTCGATCGCGGCTACGACGTCCTTGATTTCTGAATTTTTCAGAATAAAACCTTTCACGCCGAGCGACACCATTTTGAAATAGTAATCCTCGTCGCCGTACATCGAGAGCGTGATAATCCGCAGGTCGGGCCAACGTTTCAGCGCTTCTTCGGCGGCCACAATGCCGTTCATTTTCGGCATCTCGATATCCAACAGCACGACGTCCGGAGTTTCGCGCCCCAGCAGTTCGAGCAACTCGCAACCGTCGGAAGCCTCCCCGGTCACTTCGAAATTCCGGATGCCCGACAACAACGTCTTGAGTCCGTTGCGGAACAGCGTATGATCGTCCGCCAACACTATTTTACAAGTTCTTTCCATAACCGTCCTTTTTTACACATGCACCTCGACCACCGCATTCATTCCGCGGCCGGGCGTGCTTTTCAACGCGAAATCGCCTTTCAGCGAACTGACCCGAGACTGAATGTTAGCGATTCCCATTCCTTTCTGTTCGACCTTCGCTACGTCGAACCCGCATCCGTTATCGCGGTAATCGAGCCGCAGCACGCCGTCGGCGTAAACCAGCGAAACGGTAGCGACCGAGGCCCCGGAGTGTTTCAGGCTGTTGTTAATCAACTCGCACACGATCCGGTACAGGATCACTTCGATATCCATATCGAAACGTTCCGTCCGCAGGTTCGTCGAAAAATTGATCCGCATCGCGCCGCGCGGCAGCCTATTGATGAAATTCGAGATCGCCCGCGATAACCCGAAATCGTTCAGGATATGCGGGCTGAGATTGACCGAGATCTCGCGCAGGCTGCGGATCGCTTCGTCGATCACGTAGTTGGCATTGCGCAGTATCTCGCGGTTGCGTTCATCCGTATCGCCGGACGAAAGCGCCGAAATAGACATCTTTGCGGACGAAAGCAACGGCCCCAATCCGTCGTGCAGATCTTTCGAAAAACGCTGCCGCTCTTTTTCCTCGGTACGCAACACGGTGTTCAGTATCCGCCGTTCGCTGATCCGCCGCTGACGCTCGGCACGGGCGATGTAATTGAAAATTTTCTGCACCAGGAGCATCCCGACCGCGAAACAGAGCGAAGTAACGATCCCTGTCCAGATAAAGAACTCCGACGGCAACCGCCACTCCTTCAGATCGGTGATCTGAACGTACTCCCCGAGACGCAGAAACGCCATGCAGGTCAGCGCGACCGTAAACAACATCCACGACAGGTTGTATTTGGTACGGCGCGTCAGCCCGATAGCGACGATCGCCGCAATGATTTGCAGGATGACGGATATGATCAGCAGTATCTCTTTAACCATTGCAGAATAGCCGTTTAACAGTGGAACGGAGTTCGAATATTTTGTAAATATACAAAATTTTCAGATTAACCGTCCCCGCCGCCGGCGAAGCGTCCTGTCCCGGCTGCCGAAAACAACTATCCGCCCGGCGGGGACGGGAACGACAAAACGGGGAACCAGCCTGCTGGTTCCCCGTCGTATAGAATCTTTCGTATCCGAAAAGCTATCCGGACTATTTGGCCACCACTCTTTTCTTCTCTTTGATACGAGCTTTTTTACCGGTCAGTTCGCGCAGGTAGTAAATACGCGCACGGCGAACGACACCCACTTTATTCACCTCGATACGGTCGATATGCGGCGAGTAAACCGGGAAAATACGTTCCACGCCGATACCGTCCGAAATTTTACGAATCGTGAACATCTTCGTAATACCGCTGCCCTTGATCTGAATGACCGTGCCGCGGAAACTCTGGAGACGTTCCTTGTTACCCTCGACAATCTTGTAGGTCACGGTAATCGTGTCGCCGCTTTTGAACGAGGGAACTTCCGGCTTCACCCACATCGAATCCTGGGCGATCTTGATTAAATTATCCATCTCTTTTCAATTAAATTTATAGTGGGAATATTGCGGGCCCCTACGTCCTCGCAAGAGATTCCTGCACTTTGGGAGGGCAAAGATAACGCTTTCCGTTGAAAAAACAATATTTTGCACTCGAAACCCGTGATATTTTCGAACTTTCAGGGAATTCCGGACGGACGATCCGCGCCGTCCGGCCGGAAAATACCGCTGCAATTCGTTAGCAGTTCAATGCGGCTCCCGCCTTGAACCACTTGATTTGCTGTTCGTTGTAAGTATGATTGGCTTCGAACGACTCGGACGTTCCGTCGCTGTGGCGCAGCGTAACGGTCATCCGGCTGCCCGGCGCAAACGTTTTCAGGCCGGTCACTTCGATCCGGTCGTCCTCGCGGATGCGGTCGTAATCGGCCGGATCGGCGAACGTCAGCGCCAGCATACCCTGTTTTTTCAGGTTCGTTTCATGGATTCGCGCGAACGACTTGACAAGCACGACCTTCACATTCAGGAAGCGCGGTTCGAGCGCGGCATGTTCGCGCGACGATCCCTCGCCGTAGTTCTCCTCGGCCACGACGATCGAACCGATCCCCTTCGCCTTATACTTTTTGGCCACAGACGACACGCCGTCATAACTGCCGTCCAGCGTATTGAGCACCGAATTGGTCTGTCCGTTGAATTTATTGACGGCTCCCATCAGCAGGTTGTCCGAAATGTTTTCGAGGTGTCCCCGGAAGCGCAGCCACGGCCCCGCCATCGAGATATGGTCGGTCGTGCACTTGCCGGACGCCTTGATCAGCAGCCGCAAATCGGTAAAGTCGTTCCCGTCCCACGCGGCAAAAGGCTCCAGCCGTTGCAGGCGATTCGAACCGGCGGCGATCGCCACCTCGCCGGAAGCGTGCGGATCGGGCGCGACGTACCCGTTGTCTTTCACGTCGAACCCGGAGGCGGGCAACTCGTCCCCTTTCGGTTCGTCGAGCATCACGGACTGTCCGGCAGCATTTTGCAGCGTGTCCTTCATCGGATTGAACGTCAGGTCGCCGGCGATGGTCAGCGCCATCACCAGTTCGGGCGAAGCCACGAAAGCGTGCGTATTCGGATTGCCGTCGGCCCGCTTCGCAAAGTTCCGGTTGAACGACGTCACGATCGAGTTCGGACGCGTGTTGTCCGGCTCGTGCCGCGCCCACTGCCCGATGCACGGACCGCAAGCATTGGCCATCACGGTGCCGCCCGCCTCAAGCAGCGACTGCAAGATTCCGTCGCGTTCGGCCGTATAGCGCACCTGCTCCGAACCCGGATTGATCAGCAGCTTCGCTTTCGTCTCCAGCTTTTTGGCGGCCGCTTGACGCGCCACCGAAGCGGCGCGGCTCAGATCCTGGTACGAAGAGTTCGTACACGATCCGATCAAGCCGACTTCCATCCGCTGCGGGATCCCTTTTTCGCGCACCCAGGCGCCGAATTCGGAGATCGTATGCGCGGCATCGGGCGTAAAAGGCCCGTTGATATAGGGTTCCAACGACGACAGGTCGATTTCGATCACCCGGTCGTAATATTTTTCCGGCTCGGCGGCCGTTTCGGCGTCGGCGCGCAGCGAACCGGCTATGCCGTCGGCCAGCGCGGCCACTTCTTCGCGTCCGGTAGCGCGCAGGTAGCGCGCCATCGACTCGTCATAGGCGAACAGCGAAGTGGTGGCCCCCACCTCGGCGCCCATATTGCAGATCGTCGCCTTGCCGGTCGCAGACAGCGAAGCCGCCCCGTCGCCGAAATATTCCAGAATCGCATTGGTTCCGCCCTTGACGGTCAGTATCCCGGCCAGTTTCAGGATCACGTCTTTCGGCGAAGCCCAGCCGCTGAGCCGCCCGGTCAGTTTCACGCCGATGATCTTCGGCATTTTCAGCTCCCACGGCATCCCTGCCATCACGTCCACCGCATCGGCCCCGCCGACGCCGATAGCTACCATGCCGAGCCCGCCGGCGTTCGGCGTATGCGAATCCGTCCCGATCATCATGCCGCCCGGAAAAGCGTAGTTTTCCAACACGACCTGATGAATGATACCGGCCCCGGCTTTCCAGAAACCGAGCCCGTAGCGATTGGCCACGCTTTTGAGAAAATCGTACACCTCGCGGTTCGAATCGTTGGCGGTAGACACATCGGAAGCGGCCCCCCGGTCGGCCTGAATCAGGTGGTCGCAGTGCACCGACGCCGGAACGGCCGAACGGTCGCGGCCGGCGTTCATAAACTGCAACAGCGCCATCTGCGCCGTGGCATCCTGCATCGCCACGCGATCCGGACGGAAATTCACGTAATCGACCCCTCTGCGGAACGCTTTCGCATCCGACGCATCGTACAGGTGCGCATAGAGGATTTTCTCCGCCAGCGTCAGCGACGTTCCTTTCACTTTCCGGGCCTGCTCCACCCTGGCGGCGAACGAGCCGTAAACTTTCCGAATCAACTCAATGTCAAATACCATTTTCTCTATATTTATTAAATTACCCTGCTTTTCGATACGGGCATAAAAACACAAAACGGAAATTCTCCCGTTTTGCAAAGATAATCAATTTATCAAAAAGAGTCCCCGCTCCCGACGGATTTATCGGCTCTGCGGAACGGTCATTTCGCGATCTGCCCGGCCGTGTGCCTGAGTATCTCGGCCCGTTTCCGGTCGCGGGCTTCCGAAACGAAAGCGATCAGCCCATCCGGGTCGTCGCAACTGACGATGTAGGTATCCTCGTAAATATCCTCGATCAGCACCAGGTTGTTCCGCTCCGCCGCATAGACCTTGTACAGCGTCCACTCCCGGAAGCTGAAATAGTAGCCGTAATATCCCCAGAACCCGTAGCTGCCGAGCAACGGCCACAGCCGGCGGAATTCGCTGCGTTCGATCCGCCGGATCAGTTCGATATCCTCGATGTGAATCCGCGTCAGGTCGACGATGCAATGGATCTCGAGCGCCGCGTCGTCCAGCAGGATGTAACGCGGAATGGACAGGATGTACAGCGTGATGATGCAGACGACGAAAAAGAGTCCCCAGGCCGGCAGGTAATCGCCTCCCAGGACGAAATGAAACCAAACGAACAGCCCGGCGAGAATCAACAACAGGGCCGCCGTAATCCGCCGGCAGCGCCGGTCGTAGCGGTATTTATATTTTTTTTCCATCGGTACTTCCTCCCTAAGACGGCTGGCGATTATCCTTTCCCGGCCGCGTTTCTGCGTTCCTCCCTTTTTTTGTCGTTGCGCTCTTTCTCCCGTTCGGCCCGGCCGGCTACCATACATAGGAAAACGGCGAAAACGGCCGCAGCCACGCCGGATTCGACCAGCATCGACTGCATGTTCTTGCCGCTGTGGAACGCCCATGTTTCCGCCCCGTACGTAATCGCGAAAATCACGACGAAAAAAAGCGCGGCGTACAAAAGAAAATTCAGAACCACTTTCATAACGAATCACCTATTTCGGTCATCGATCCAATACGTTTTACGAACGTTTCCGGCGACGATCTTATTTTACATCAAATGTGAAAAAACGATTTTCCGACGAAAAAACTACGCCCCGAAATACTCCTTAAGATACGTATGGAAATTTTTCAGCGTTTCGTCCATCGACACGTACGATTTGCCGCCGGCGGCGTTACGGTGTCCCCCGCCGTCGAAATAACGGCGCGCGAACACGTTGACGTCCACGTCGCTGCCCCGCGAACGGAGCGACACCCGGATGCTGTGCTTCGTCTGGATAAACATCGCCGACATGCGGATACCCCGGATCGACAGCGGATAATTGACGAATCCCTCGCTGTCGCCCTGTATGAAGTTGAAGCGCCGCATCTCCTCCTCGGTCAGGGACACGTACGCCACGCCGTACCGATAGTCGGTCACCATCTTGTCGTTCAGCATGTACCCGAGCAGCCGCATCCGTCCCTCCGAAAAATTGTCGTACACGCTGCTGTTGACGTACGGCACGTTCACTCCGCGGTCGATCAGCACCGCTACGGCCCGGAACAGATCGGAAGTCAGGTTGCTGAAACTGAAATTGCCGGTATCGGTCATGATGCCGACATACAGCGCCTCGGCCATCGCCTGGTCGATCGCATCGGTTCCGGCCAGCGCCTCGATCAGCTGATAGACGATATAGGAAGTCGAACAGGAGTGCGTATCGGAAAACTGCACCGTATAACCGTCCACCGGCGGATGCAGGTGATGGTCGATCAGTACGCGCTGGGCCGTCGTATTGGCCGTCGCCGTATCGGTCACCCGGTCGAGCCGGTTGATCTGATTGAAATCCATGCAAAAGATCACGTCCGCCTCGCCGATGAACTTCGCCATCTCCCCGTCCGCATCCTCCTTGAAAACCCCGATATACCCGATATCGGTCATCCATTCGAGAAAATAAGGGTACCGGTTCGGCGCGATGCAGCGCGTCGTATGCCCCAGACGTTCGAGGTACGCGCGCCACGCCAGCGCGGCGCCGATCGTATCGCCGTCCGGATTGGTATGTGAAAGAAGCGCCATTTTTTTGGGAGCGCCGCCCAATATCTCCCGCAGTTGATCCAGTTTCTGTTCCGTAATTACCATAAAAATTTTTCTTTTTTTAATCGAACGGCCCGTCCGTTCCTCCCGGAGCCGTAAATATCATCCCCCGTATCCTTCCTTCCGGCTGCGGTTCGCCCGTCGGCGTATAAGGCCCGCGCAGCAGGTCGTCCGCCTTCGACGTCGCGGCGGCGGGCGAACCGGCTATGTCCGCCAGGGCGTACTGCAATACGAACTCGTCCGGATCGCCCAATTCGAGCATCTGATCCTGATTATCGTCGTCGTCCGCCGGAAAATCGGGATCGAAACCGTCCGCGTAATCCGATTCGTAATCGCGGTTGAAAGCCCGGCCGGTAATCGGACGTAAAACGATCCCGTAAACGTTCGACCGGATCTCCGACGATCCTACGTTTTTTCCTTCCGTCGTCGTTCCCACCACCTTCACCGGCATATACGGCCGCAGGTTGTTGATCACCAACTCGCTCGACGAAGCCGTCCACGGGCCGGTCAGCACATAAAGCCGGGCGAGATTCAGGTTGCAGCCGTCCACTTCGCCTTCCGGCAGGAACCGCAGCACCGTCTCGCCGTACAGCGTATGCAGGTCGTCGTTGAAACGTTCGATGCAGAAAACCTGTCCCAGCGCGCTCTGCGGCGCGATCATGCTGCACAGCAACCGACAGGTATTGACGTAACCGCCGCCGTTATAACGAAGATCCAGCACCAGTTCGTTGATATGCTGTCGTTTGAAATCGGCGAATACCGCTTTGAGTTGTTCGTCGTACCGCCCGTCCGACGCCCCGGCAGGCTCCGACAGGAATTCGTTGTATACGAGATAACCGATCCGCCGGGAACCGCGTACGATCAGCGTATCGGTCAGTACCGGAGAGACGTCCAGCGTTTCGGCGGCGTCCATCGAAACAGATTTCTCGTAAACGGTTTGATAAATTTCGAACCCGCCCTGCATCGTTTTTTCCATCCGCTCCACCCACAGTGTGACCGCTCCGCCCCGCCGCAGTACCGACGTGTTGTTCGACCCGATCGGTTTTCCGTCGACCAGACAGATCCAGTCCCCGCGCCGTATTCCGGCTCTATCGGCGGGCGATCCCTTCACCACGAACTGCACCCGGGCCGCCACATACGTTCTGGAATAGTCGGTATAATAGCACTTGTATTCGATCCCGTAAGTGGCAACCTTGCCCGAAACGGCCGTTTTCGACGTTCCGCTACGTTCCATAGACGAGTAAAAATAGTTATCCGTCCCGGTATGTTTCCCGTCGTTGTCGGTCGGACGCGAGGACAACAGTCCGGTGAAAAAGTTTTCGCACGACTGGTTGTAATCGGGAGTTATCGTCTTCGTATAATCGTTATAGAGGTACTGCCGGATCATCTGCGAATAGATCCAGCGGTTGGCGGCAGCATCCGTAGCAGGATCGGACGCTCCCCCTTCCGAAGGGCCTTTGGCACAGGATATCAGCGCCAAACCCGCCAGCACGGCAAACCACCCTTTCAGTCCGTTCATAACTCCGGTTTTAATCCGACAATTCCGTCCCCGGACGCCGACCGCCCGAAGGTGGCCTGATCCGGCATTTTACAAAAATAGTAAATTATCGGCAGATCGTCGCAAAAAATCACTTTTCCTTTCGCCCGTAATAACGACACCACGGAGTCAGGCCGCACTGATCGCATTTGGGTCTACGGGCCAGGCATACGTAACGCCCGTGCAGGATCAGCCAGTGGTGCGCGATCGGGAGCAATTCGGGGGGAATATGCGCCGTCAGCTGATGCTCGGTCTGCAACGGCGTTTTGGCCCCCGTGGTCAGCCCCAACCGGTCGGACACCCGGAACACGTGCGTGTCCACCGGCATCACGGCCTCGTTGAAAACGACGATCCCGATCACGTTGGCCGTCTTGCGCCCCACGCCCGGCAATCGCTGCAACTGATCGAGGTCGGACGGCACCTCTCCGCCGAACTCCGACACCAGCATCCGCGCCATGCCGGCCAGGTTTTTCGCCTTGTTGTTCGGATAAGAAATACTTTTGATATAAGGATAGATCTCCTCGGGCGTCGCTTCGGCCATGCGTTGCGGGGTCGGGAAACGCTCGAACAGCGCCGGAGTAGTCATGTTGACCCGTTTGTCGGTGCACTGCGCCGACAGGATGACCGCCACCAGCAATTGGTACGGGTCTTTGTAGCGCAATTCGCTCTCGGCGACGGGCATATTCTGCTGAAACCATTCCAGGATTCGGGCGTATCGTTCAGTCAGTCTCATGGCAAATCGATTTTAAATAATTCGAAACCGGATAGATTATTCTATGACAATGACAAAGTTACAATATTTTTCCAAGGATCGGAACGAGGATCGCCGTAGCCAGCCCCATCAACCCGATGGCCAACCCGCTGATAGCCCCCTCGACGGCCCCCAGTTCCATCGCGCGGGCCGTTCCGAGCGCATGAGCCGCCGCGCCCATCGCCAGTCCTTTGGCGATCCGGCTTTCGACGCCGACCCGGCGGAGCACCCACGGCCCGACGATGCCGCCGAACACGCCGACCACGATTACCGCCACGGACGTCAGGGCCGGAATCCCGCCCGAGTTGGCCGACACCGACAGCGCGATCGCCGTCGTAACCGACTTCGGTTCGAGCGAAGCGACTACGGCAGGCTCGGCCCCCATCCAACGGGCGATCAACGCGACGCTGACGATCCCCACGGCGCTGCCGACCAGGATCGCCACGACGATCGAAATCACGTTCCCCCGGATGTTGTAAATCTGATCGTGCAGGATATACCCGAGCGCGACGACCGACAATCCCAGCAGAAAATCGATCACCTGCGTCTGCCGCATGTAATGCTCGTATTCGATCCCGCTCAGCCGCAAAAAGGCGATCAGCACGACGATCGAAACGAAAATCGGATGCAACAGCGCCCAGTTGACCTTGCGGCGCAACCACATCGCGCCGATGTAAACGCCGACGGTCAGCGTCAGCAGGAACACCTGCGAATCAGCGATCTCCTTTATCATCATCTTCTTTTTTAGACCGTTTTTTCGACTCCAGTTTCTGCTCCACCAGCCCGACCACCGCGATCACCAGCACCGTGCTGACCAACGAAGCCACGATGATGGCCAGCATGTAGCGGCTCAGCAACGTGTAGGACGTGATCAGTCCGACGCCGACCGGAATAAAGAACAACATCATGTTGTCGAGCAGGAACATCGACACCTTTTTCACATGCCCCGGACGCACCCACTTCAGCGACAGCGCACAGAAAAGCAGGATCATCCCGATCACGCTGCCCGGAACGAAATTCCCGATCAGGGCCGCGACGAAGCATCCCAGCAGATAAAACAACAAAATCAGAAATATACCGTACATTTTCAGGAACTAGTCTAAATAAAAATACAATACGCAGAAACCTTTCGGTCGACTTTCATCCGCCTTACCCATTCCATACCGTCCGACGGCCGGCACAGGCCGGACGCGACCCGTCACCCCCGCCGCAACGGGGTCAACTTCGCGAACCGCCGGAGCAGCGTTTTCCGTCCCGCTCCGTCGAACTCGACCGTAATTTTCACGTCGCCCGACCACTCCTCGACCTGCGTCACGCGTCCCGTTCCGAATTTGTCGTGCCGCACCAACATTCCGACCTCGAACTCGTCTCCCGCGCCGGCACTTTCCGCCGGACGGGGAGCGGACGGAATCCGCTGCTCCGGTTCGACCTGCGGGCGGCTGCCCACGCTGCGGAAACGGCTGTCGGGCACGACCGGCGACATCTCCCGGACAGGAGCCGCCGCATGTCGAAACCCTCCCTGCGCAGGACGTTCGGACGAACGTTCCCCGCGGGACTGCTCCCGGCCGGAATAATACGTCCGGGCGTTCCCCGTATAATCCTTGCGCCCGGCTTCCTGTTTCCGGTAACCGCCCCGGCCGCCGTATGCCGTCCGCACCGGAGCGTCGTTCCCTCCTTCCGGCGCCGACAGGTCGTCGGCGTCGAACTGGATGTCGAGAAACTTCGGGTCGATCTCGCCGAGAAAACGGCTGGGCCGGCAAAAAGTCATTTCGCCCCATTTAAAACGCGACTCGGCGAACGAGAGCACCGCTCCCCGTTTGGCCCGCGTCAACGCCACGTAAAACAGCCGGCGCTCCTCTTCGAGCCCCTCCTCGTTGCCGAGGCTCATCATGCTCGGGAACAAGTTCTCTTCCAGTCCCGCCACGTACACGTATTCGAACTCAAGCCCTTTGGCGCCATGCACCGTCATCATCGTCACTTTGTTGCGCTCTTCGGGCTTCTCGTTGTCCATATCGGTCAGCAGCGCAACGTTTTGCAGCCATTCGTCGAGCGTCACGCGCGCCTGCGCGTCGTCGCCCGATTCGGCCGCGATCCGCTTTTGTTCGTCGGTATAGGCCCTGACCGAGTTGATCAGTTCTTCGATATTTTCCAGCGCGCTGACCGCTTCCGGGGTCTGCTGCATTTTGTAGGTTCCGATAATTCCGGAACGGACGGCGATTTCCAGACCGAGCTCGTAAGCTTCGGCCGTGGCCCGCATACCGGACAACTCGCCGATCATCCCCGCAAAAGCGGTCACTTTTTTACCGGCGGCCCCTTTCATCTCCATATCGTCCGACGAAAGCGTGCTGACCGCTTCCCACAGGCTCAGATTCCGTTCCGCCGCGGCTGCCGCAATCCGGTTCACCGTCACGTCGCCGATCCCGCGCGCCGGGGTGTTGATTACCCGGCGGAACGCCTCGTCGTCTTTCGGGTTCACGACCAAGCGCACGTAAGCCAGCAAATCCTTGATCTCCTTGCGTTGGTAGAACGACACGCCGCCGTAGATTTTATAGGGAATGTTTCGCCCGCGGAGCGACTCCTCGAGCGAGCGCGACTGCGCATTGGTACGGTACAGAATCGCTATCTCGCTGTAAGAAAGATCCTTTTCTCGCACCGTCGAAGCGATGTCGCCGGCAATCAGGATCGCCTCCTCCTTATCGGTATAGGCCTTGATCACCTTGATTTTTTCGCCCTGCTCGGCAGTCGAGAAGGAGCGTTTGCGGATCTGCTTCGTATTTTTTTCGATGATACTGTTCGCCGCATCGACGATCGTCTGCGTCGAACGGTAATTCTGTTCGAGCTTGAAAATCCGCGCATCCGGAAAGTCGTTGCGGAACCGCAGGATGTTTTCGATCTTCGCTCCGCGAAACGAGTAGATGCTCTGCGCATCGTCGCCGACGACGCAGACGTTCGAATGCTGCTCGGCCAACCGCCGGATAATCACGTACTGCGCGAAATTGGTATCCTGATACTCATCGACCAGAATGTAGCGGAACTGCGCCTGGTAGCGGGCCAGCACGTCCGGAAAATCTTTGAACAGGATATTCGTATTGAGCAGCAGGTCGTCGAAATCCATCGCCCCGTTCTGCCTGCATTTCTGCACGTAGAGTTTATAAATATCGACGAACTGCGGTCGGCGGCGTTCCCGGTCTTCGGCCTGCAACGAAGCGTTCGCCTCGTAAGCGCCCGGCGTGATCAGGTTGTTCTTCGCCAGCGAGATCCGGGCGGCGATATCGCCGGGCTTGTAAGTCTCGTCGCTGAGATTCATCTCGCGGATGATCTGCTTGACCAGGTTGCGGGCGTCCGACGCGTCGTAGATCGTGTAGGAAGAGGGATAGCCCAGCTTGTCGGCCTCGGCGCGCAGGATGCGCGAGAACAGCGAGTGGAACGTTCCCATCCAGATCCGGCGAGTGGCCTGCGGCGACAGCAACTGCCCGATCCGTTCGCGCATCTCGGCCGCCGCTTTGTTCGTGAAAGTCAGTGCGAGGATCGTATCGGGGGCTACGCCCTGTTCGAGCATATAGGCGATGCGGCAGGTCAACACGCGGGTTTTGCCGGAACCGGCCCCGGCCACGATCAGCGACGGACACCGGAAGTTGACGACGGCCTCGCGCTGCGCATCGTTCAGTTTTTGGATATATTCAGACACAACGATCGACATTATTAACGCCGCAAAGGTAAGCATTAGAATCCGGAAATTTTCGCAAAAACGTCCCTTCGGAGAGCAAATCCCTCCGGCGGACGGCGCGCAAACGACCGCCGAAACGGATAACGGTCTGAAATTTGGCACAAGAGGGCATAAATTAAAAATTTTACAATAAATTTGCGTGTCAATCGTTTAAATCAATGCCCGAAACAGAGAACGGCATACGGATTATACGTAATTTTTCAAGATATGAGTGAAGTAATCAATATCAAGGAACTCAACGAGCGGATCGAGCGCGAAAGCGTCTTCGTCGATACGCTGAACCTGGAGATGAGCAAGGTGATCGTCGGCCAGAAACACCTGGTTGACACGCTGCTGATCGGCCTGCTGTCGAACGGCCACATCCTGTTGGAAGGCGTCCCGGGACTGGCCAAGACGCTGGCCATCACGACGCTGGCGCAGGCCGTGAACGCCCACTTCAGCCGCATCCAGTTCACCCCCGACCTGTTGCCGGCCGACCTGATCGGTACGCTGATATACAGCCAGAAGACCGAAGAGTTTTCGGTGAAGAAGGGGCCGATCTTCGCCAACTTCATCCTGGCCGACGAAATCAACCGCTCCCCGGCCAAAGTGCAGAGCGCGCTGCTCGAAGCAATGCAGGAGCGTCAGGTTACCATCGGGGACACGACCTACAAACTGCCGGAACCGTTCCTCGTACTGGCCACGCAGAACCCGCTCGAACAGGAAGGCACCTACCCGTTGCCCGAAGCGCAGGTCGACCGTTTCATGCTGAAAGCGCGGATCACCTATCCGAAGAAACAAGAAGAACGCGACATCATGCGACTGAACATGCTGGGCGGCGGGCTGCCCAAACCGAACCGGGTCATCGCGCCGGAAGACATTCTGAAAGCCCGCGAGGTGGTCAGCGACGTCTATATGGACGAAAAAATCGAGAAATACATCGTAGACATCATCTTCGCCACGCGCGAACCGTCTGAATACAACATGGCGAGGCTCGCTTCGCTGATCAGCTACGGCGGCTCGCCGCGCGCGAGCATTTCGCTGGCGAAGGCGGCCAAAAGCTACGCCTTCATCAAGCGGCGCGGCTACGTGATCCCCGAGGACGTGCGCGCCGTATGCCACGACGTGCTGCGGCACCGTATCGGACTGACCTACGAAGCTGAGGCCGAAAACGTCTCCACCGAAGAGATCGTCACCGAAATCCTCAACAACGTCGAAGTACCTTAGTCCGTAAACCGTCATGGAGAGCAGCAGCGATATTCTCAAACAGGTCCGCAGGATCGAGATCAAGACGCGGGGGCTGAGCAACGATATCTTCGCCGGCAAATACCACAGCGCTTTCAAAGGGCGCGGTATGGCCTTCAGCGAAGTGCGCGAATACCGCGTGGGCGACGACGTCCGCGATATCGACTGGAACGTCACCGCCCGCAGCCGCCAGCCGCACATCAAGATCTACGAGGAAGAGCGCGAGCTGACGATGATGCTGTTGATCGACGTCAGCGGTTCGCGCATGTTCGGCACGACCGAAAAGCTCAAGAAAAACACGATCACCGAGATCGCCGCCGTGCTGGCCTTTTCCGCCGCGCAGAACAACGACAAGGTGGGCTGCATCTTCTTCAGCGACCGCGTCGAAAAGTTCATCCCGCCGAAAAAGGGCCGCGCGCACGTGTTGATGATCATCAAGGAGTTGATCAGCTTCATGCCCGAGAATAACGGCACGGACATTTCCGAAGGGCTGCGCTACCTGACCAATATCCTGAAAAAACGTTCGACGGCCTTCGTACTGTCCGACTTCATGGACACGGCCGACGGTCACGCCCGGTTCGAAGACGCGCTGAAAATCGCCTCCGGCAAACACGACATGGTCGGAATCCGGGTCTACGACCGCCGCGAACAGCAGCTTCCGGATGTGGGAATCCTCGAACTGAAAGACGCCGAGACGGGCGAAAAAGTGTGGGTCGACACGGCTTCGCGCGCCGTCCGCGACGCCTACGCCCGTAACTGGGAACAGACCAGCGCGCTGATCGATTCGTCGTTGAAACGCTGCCGGGTCGACAACGTGAAGATCGCGACGGGAGAAGACTATGTCACGTCATTGATGAAACTCTTTAAACGCCGGTAACCGGCGCCAAGCTGACAAACCGTATGTTTTACGTTAAAAAAATATTCACCGTAGCTCTGCTGCTGATCGCAGGTTCGCTGTCCGCACAACCGAAAACGCCGTCCGTCGAGGCGCGGTTCTCGGCCGACTCGGTGTTGATCGGCGACCAGTTCCGGCTCGACATCGAGGTCGACAAGGACGTGATGGAGGTCGTCGAATTCCCCGTTTTCGACAGAGGACATCTGGGCGGCGATTCGACCGACATCGAAATACTCGCCGAAGGACCCGTCGATACGTTGAAAACCGACGGACGCCGGATTACGCTGAAAAAATCCTACTTGCTGACCTGTTTCGAAGAGGCCGACTACCGTATCGGAAAGTTCCCGGTGCTTTACATCAATAAAAACATAATCGACACGTTGTGGTCGATGGATTCGCTGCGGATTTTCGTCAATACGCTGTCGGTCGACACGGCCACGCAGACGATCCACGACGTCAAGCTCCCGCTCGAAGTTCCCGTCCGGTTCGGCGAATACGGCGGCTACTTGCTGACGGGTCTGCTCGGGGCCGCGCTGATCGCCCTGGTCGTCTTCCTGCTCGTCAAACGGTTCCGCGGCAAACGGCAGTCCGGCGGCAAACGCGTCCCGGCCGAACCGCCGCACGTAACGGCGATCCGGCAGCTCGAAAAACTGCACTCGCAGAAACTATGGCAAAGCGGGAAACAAAAAGCCTATTACACCGGCATCACCGACATCCTGCGCGAATACCTGAGCACCCGTTACCCGGTCAAAGCGCTGGAAATGACTTCGCAAGAGATCTTGGACAGGATGATCCGCGAATCCTTACCGGAGAAATCGATCAAGCGGCTCAAAGACATCCTGATCACCGCCGATTTCGTAAAATTCGCCAAATTCACACCGGATGCGGATCAGAACGAAACGGTCTACACGGACGCTTACTATTTCATCGAAGAGACCAAAGCGGTCGAGGTGGAACAGCCCGCCGCCGAGATCGAACCGATCAAAACCGAGGAAAAGAAGGAGGACGACGCATGATACGCCATACGATCATAACCTGTCTGCTGCTATTGGCGGCCGGGACGGCGGCGGGACAGAAATACCCCGAACGCCGCGACATCCGTTCGGGCAACAAATTTTACGGGAAAGCGGAGTACTCCGAAGCCGAGATCTCCTACCGCAAAGCGCTGGAAAAACAGCCCGATTCCTACGAAGCGAACTTCAACCTGGCCGACGCGCTGTACAAACAGAAACGTTACGACGAAGCGGCCGGACTGAACGAACAACTGGCTGCCGACTCGGCCCGTCTGGACAACGCGGCTTCGGCCTATTTCAACCAGGGAAACGCCCTGTTCCAGCAGCGCAAACTGCAGGAAGCCCTCGAAGCGTACAAAAACTCGCTGCGGTTGAATCCGGCCGACATGGAAGCAAAGTTCAACTACGCCTACACAAAAAAACTGCTCGACAAAGACAAAAACGATCAGAACAAGAACGATCAAAACAAAGACCAGAACAAGGACAACCGGAACGACCAAAATAAAAACGATAAAAACGATCCGAACCAAAATCCGGATAAAGACCGAAACAAAGACAATCCGGATAATAATCAAAACGGCAACGATCCCGACAAACAGGATCAGCAGCCTCCGTCCGGCGGACAGCAACCGCCGCAGGGGGGCATGAGCCGCGAAGAAGCCGAGCGGATGCTCGACGCCGTCCAGGGCAGCGAGGACAAGACAAAGAAGAAAGTGGACGAAAAGAAGGCGGTGACCGTCGGAAACTCGGGAAAAAACTGGTAGGGCCGTCCGGTGAAAAAATCTGTTTAAATCAGCAATCGACGTGGTGGACATAACAAAATTCGCGAATCCCAAATTATTATGGCTGTTGCTGCTGCTGCTGCCGATGGTCGCCTATTACATCTACCGGATGCGGCAGGGGAAGGCTACGATGCGGATATCGACCGTAGCCGGCGTACGGCGGCTTCCGCACGGGCTCAAATACTACCTGCAGCACCTGCCGTTCGTTCTGAGATGCCTGGCGACGGCGCTGCTGATCGTGGCGCTGGCCCGCCCGCAAAGCACATCGAAAAACACCAGCAGCTCGACCGAGGGGATCGACATCGTGCTGGCGCTCGACATCTCCGGCAGTATGCTGGCAAGGGATTTCCAGCCCGACCGGATCTCGGCCGCGAAAGAGATGGCCGCCAATTTCATCATGGACCGTCCGAACGACCGGATCGGCCTGGTGGTATTCGCCGGCGAAAGCTTTACGCAGAGTCCGCTGACCACCGACAAAGCCTCGCTGGTCAATATCCTCGGCACCGTCAAAAGCGGCATCATCGAAGACGGCACGGCAATCGGCAACGGGCTCGGCACAGCGGTCAACCGGCTGCGCGAGAGCTCGGCCAAAAGCAAGGTGGTGATCCTGCTCACGGACGGCGTCAACAACAGCGGGCAGATCGCTCCGCTGACCGCGGCCGATATCGCCCAAACGCTCGGCATCCGTGTCTACACGATCGGCGTCGGCAGCGAAGGGACGGCTCCATACCCGGCGCTCGACATGTGGGGCAACATCAGCTACGTACCGATGAAAGTCGAGATCGACGAAAAAATGCTGACCCAAATCGCCGAAAAAACGGGCGGCAAATATTTCCGGGCGACCGACAACAACAAACTGCGCGACATCTACGAAGAGATCAACCAAATGGAAAAAAGCCGCGTGGAGGTGGAAAACGTCACCCGTTATTACGAACGGTTCGCCCTTTTCGCGCTGGCCGCGCTCGCGTTGCTGGTTTGCGAAATGTTGATCCGTAAACTGTGGCTGCGCCAGATTCCGTAAAACCGTACGACTATGTTCAGATTTGCAACACCCGAATATTTCTACCTGCTGATCCTCGTCCCCGTGCTGATCGGCGTCTACTGGTACTCGGTACGCGTCCGGCGACGGGCGTTGGAACGCTTCGGCGACCCGGAAACCATCCGGGGACTGATGCCGGAGGCCTCTCCGAAACGGGTACGCACCAAGTTCACGATCTTCGCGCTGGCGCTGGTCTTCATCGTCATCGGCCTGGCGCGACCGCAGTTCGGTTCCAAGCTGAAAGAGGTCACGCGCACGGGGATCGAAATGATGCTGGCGGTCGACGTATCGAACAGCATGTTGGCGCAGGATTTCGAACCGAATCGACTCGAACGCACCAAATTCGCGATCGACCGGCTGATCGAACAGCTTCATCAGGATAAAATCGGACTGATCGTATTCGCCGGCGATGCCTATATGCAGCTTCCGATCACCTCCGATTACGTCATCGCCCGCACGTTTGCGAACAACATCTCCCCTACCATGGTTTCGAGACAGGGAACGGCCATCGGCGCGGCCATCGACCTGGCGTCCCAATCGTTTTCGTCGGGTAGCGACGGCAGCCGCGTCATCGTCATCATCTCGGACGGCGAGAACCACGAAGACGACGCCATTGCCGCAGCAAAGGCCGCCGCCGAAAAGGGGATCAAGATCTATACGATCGGCATCGGAAGTCCGGAAGGCGCCCCGATCCCGATCGACGGGAATTTCATCAAGGACGAAAAAGGAAACATGGTCGTATCGAAACTCGACGAAGCGACGCTCGAACAGATCGCCCTGTCGACCGGAGGCGCTTACATCCGCGCCACGAACCGCAGCCTCGGACTCGACGAAATCGTCAAGAAGATCAACGAAGTCGAGAAAAAACAACTATCGTCCAGCGTTTTCGAAGATTTCAACGAACAATACCAATACCTGATCGGAATCGGACTGCTGCTGCTACTGATCGAATTCGTCATGCTCGAACGGAAAAGCCGTATCCTGAGCCGCTTGAATATTTTCCGAAAACAATAAAGCCCTCCGGGAAGCATTATTTTTCCTGGACGGTCGATCCGTCGGTAAAGCCGGCAAAATTCGAAAGGATTTTCGCCGGCTTTTCGGTTTCTCCCGTCTTCCAAAATCCGCTTCCCGGGCACTGTATCCGATTCAGAATATCGACATACCAAACAACCCGGACAAAAATGTATAAAATTACTTTTTAGGCGATTTTTTTCGCGGGCGCACATGAATCTCATGGAAAATCAAGTAAATTTGCAGAATATTCGATTTTATTCAGAAAACTAAACCCGACGACAGATGCCGGTACGCTACTTCAAATACGACCAACCTTTCGCGCTCGAAAACGGAGAGAAGCTTCCCGAGCTGACCATCGCCTACCACACGTTCGGAACGTTCAAAGGGAACAACGCGGTCTGGGTCTGCCACGCGCTGACAGCCAACTCGGACGTAGCCGACTGGTGGCCGCATACGGTCGAACAGGGCCGGTTTCTCGACCCGAAGCGTTATTTCATCGTCTGCGCGAACATCATCGGCTCGCATTACGGATCGACCGGTCCGTTGAGCATCGATCCCGCGACCGGGAAGCCGTACTACGGCACATTCCCCTTCATCACGGTACGCGACATGGTCAACGCCCATTTTCTGCTGGCCGACCACCTCGGCATCGCATCGGCTCACGCCGTCGTCGGCAGTTCGATCGGCGGATTCCAGGCCCTCGAAATGGCGCTGACGCGACCGAACTTCGCCCGAAAACTGGTATTGATCGCAACGGCGGCCCGCAGCCAGCCGTGGGCCATCGCTTTCAACGAATCGCAGCGCATGGCCATCGAAACGGACGCCAGTTTCGGACAGGAAGACCCTGAAGCCGGGAAAAAGGGTATGCGGGTTTCCCGGTCGATCGGTCTGCTCAGCTACCGCGGTTCGTCGGCTTACAACGCCACGCAGCAGGAAAACGACAACCTGTACAAAATAGCCGGATTCCGGGCGACGACCTACCAGCAATACCAGGGTGACAAACTGTGCCGCCGTTTCGACGCCTACTCCTACTACCGCCTGACGCAGGCTTTCGACTCGCACAACGTCGGACGCTACCGCGGCGGCATCGAAAGCGCGCTCGGATCGGTCGCGAGCCCGACGATGGTCGTGGGAATTTCGTCGGACATGATCTTTCCCGTCTCGGAACAGGTCTTCCTGTACCGTCACATCCCGCAATGCCAGCTACGGCTGATCGACTCGCCGTTCGGCCACGACGGGTTCCTGGTCGAATACGACAAGCTGAACGCGCTGCTCAAACCGTTCATCGGTACGCCGACGGCCCGGTAACATCCCGTTATTTTCACCGGGAATGTTGCTTTTCGGCATTTTTTTTTCGATATTGCCGCAACCCGGATCAAATCGGAATACCTAAAATATTTAACCAAACTGATATGAAACTTTCTACTTTTTGCCGGATTCCGGCCCGCCGCATTGCGAAAACAGGCATCTGCACCCTCTCCGTACTACTGGGAACGGGACTTTTCGTATCGGCGCAAACCGTTACGGACCGGTTCGCGCCGCTTCCGGCAGGCGCCGTCCGGCTGACCAATTTTCTCGAAAACGACATCCGGAACTCGATCGAACATTGGAACAAAGGCGAACTGCCCTACCGCGAATTCGTGGAATTTTTCCGTTCCCAGGCTGCGCCCCAATTCGCCCTCGGCGAAATGTGGGGCAAAGCGGTGCGCTCGGGCTGCATGTTTTACCGATACACCCAGGACCCGGAACTCAAAAGCATCCTGAAGGCGACGGTCGAAGACCTGCTTTCGGTACAGAATCCCAACGGCAGTATCAGCTGTACGCCCGAAGAGCAGCAGCCCGGCGGGGAGAACGGCGACCTGTGGGAGCGCAAGTACGTCATGCTCGGACTGGATGAATACTATCGCTGGGTCGAACAGAACCCCGCCGTACTGGAGGCGTTGAAAAAACACGCCGACTGCCTCATCGCGCAAATAGGACATGCGCCCAAGACGGAAATCGTCGATCTGGGCTGGAGCGCCACCAACATCGGCCACGAAGCGTGCCACATCGAATCCAGCACGCTGCTGGAACCCTTCATGCGGCTGTACAACTGGACCGGCGAGCAACGGTACCTGGACTTCGCCTCGTACATCGTCGAATCGGGCGGAACCAAGCATTTCGATCTGATCCAGCAAGCCTGCGACAACACTCTCCCTTACAAGATGAGCGGCCATTACCCCAAGGCGTACGAAATGATGTCGATGTTCGAAGGGGTCGTAGAATACTACCGGGCAACGGGCGACGAGCGCTGCAAACAAGCATTCATGAACCTGTACGACAACATCCGGAAAAACGAAATCACCATCATCGGCAACGCCGGGGCCGATCAGCCCTACCACCCCTACGTCGCCGGGGAGGCGTGGGGCAACACCGCTTTCGAACAAACCAACCCCGACATCACCCGCATGATGGAGACCTGCGTGGGGGTAACCTGGCTGAAATTCTGCTCCCAGATCATGCGCCTGACCGGCGATCCCTCGCCCGTGGACGAGATCGAAAAATACGTCTATAACGGCCTGCTCGGGGCGATGAAACCTTCGGGCGACGGGTTCAGCTACGTGAATCTGCTGAACGGCAACAAGGTCGTCAATTACGGCTGGGGTTGGCATTTCGGCGATTTTTACGTCACCTGTTGCAACCTCAACGGTCCGATGGGACTGGCCTACATTCCGTACGTAGCCGTTATGGAAGACGATCGGGGGCCGATCGTCAATCTGTACAATGCGAGCGAAATCGACATGACGACGCCCCGTAAACGCCCGCTGAAACTCTCCCTCGAAACGGATTTCCCGCTGACCGGCAACGTGATCATCGAAGTCACGCCCGAAAAGAAAGAAGAATTCACCCTGAAATTGCGCATTCCTTCCTGGAGCGCGAATACCGTCGTCAAAGTGAACGGAAAGACGCAGGAAGTCGCGCCGGGCACCTACGCCGAATTGACGCGCAAATGGCAGGCCGGCGACCGCATCGAGGTCGCTTTCGACATGACCTGCCGCGTCATCGACGCGCCGCACGGCAGCAACCGCAAAGGAGATAATTTCCAGGCGGTCGTCTGGGGCCCGATCGTACTGGCCCGCGACCAGAACATCGATCCCGATTACGACAAGCCGGTACGGATAATCGCCGACGAAAACGGAATCGTCAAAATCAGAAAAGTGAACCCGACCCTGCCGACCACACGAATAGAGTTTGCGGTTCCGACCGCCGACGGCGAGATCCGGATGACCGACTACGCCTCGGTCAACGGATGGGAGGGAGCCCAAATATGCACCTGGCTGCCGGTAAAAACGGAATAGACGGCCGGATTCATCCAAAAAGCGGAGATACACGGACGAACGCGTTCATGTGTTTTCCAATCGAACGCACGATCCTCCCGGCAAGACGCTCCAGTCTGTCCGGACGACATACGGAAACGAATCAGGCGACGGGAAACTCTGAAATTCCGTCGCCTGATTCGTATTCATTCCGGAAATCTGACAATCCGGAAATTTCGCCGGGCGGCAGTCAGGCCTATGCTCCCGGACGCACTTCGTTCGTCAGTCTCCGCCCGTCCGAGAAATCGCGGACATTTTGCAGGGTCGTATGCGCAATGTTATCCAGCGCCTCACGGGTGAAAAATCCCTGGTGCGAGGTCACGATCACATTGTTGAACGACAACAGGCGCGCCAGCATATCGTCGCCCATGATCCGGTCGGAAGTATCCTCGTAAAAGTAAGCCGCTTCCTCCTCGTAAACGTCGAGACCGGCCGAACCGATCTTTTTCTTTTTCAGCCCCTCGATCAAAGCCTCCGTATGGATCAGTTGTCCCCGCCCCGTATTAATGAGCATCATCCCTTCTTTCATCTGATCGATGGCTTTTTCATTGATCATATACCGGGTCTGCTCGGTCAGGGGACAATGCAGCGAAATGATGTCCGATTGCCGGAACAACTGTTCGAGCGGCACGTACTCCACTCCTTCGTTCGCCGCGAACTCCCGGTCGGGATAAAGGTCGTACGCCAGTATATTCAACCCGAAACCCTTTAATATGCGGATCAACACCTTCGCTATTTGGCCCGTTCCAACGATTCCGGCCGTTTTTCCGTGCATATCGAACCCCAACAGGCCGTGCAATGAGAAATTACCGTCGCGCGTACGCCAGTAGGCGCGGTGGATCTTGCGGTTGAGCGCCAGCATCAACGCTACGGCATATTCGGCCACGGCATAAGGCGAATAGGCCGGCACGCGCACCACCGGAATGCGGTGCCTTGCCGCGGCATTCAAATCCACGTTGTTGAAACCCGCGCAACGCAATGCGATCAGCTTCACTCCCATGGCGGCAAGCCGGTCGATGGTTTCGGCATCAGCCGTATCGTTCACGAAAATACACACGACGTCGGTATCCTGCGCCAGAGCCACATTATTGAGATTCAAATGGCTCCGGTGGTAGTTGAACTCGAATCCGAAGGCGGCATTGGCCCGGTCGAACGAATCCCGGTCGTAAGGCTGTGTTCCGAAAAATGTTATTTTCATTTGTATTTTTTTAATGTATCGGTTTTGACAAAACAGTCGTTCTACTTTTCACGGTTATGGTGAATCATAACAAATATCATGAAAATCTTCCGCGCAGCGCTTTAAATTTAACCGCATTTTCCACAATACCGCAGAATTACCCCATGTATCCAACGGCTGAAAGCCGACGGAGCAGATTCGAAATATAAAACCGGCTGGTAAAACGGTCTATCCGTCACGGTCTGCCGTCGGCTTTATCAGTAAAACCGTGAAAAGCGGAGACGATCTTACCGCCCCTTGCGTCGAATGATTTCGGCCGGCATGTCTTTTTGAAAAAACGGGCCGCAAAAAACAAAATATCAAACGTTTCGACCGTTTTTTAGTATTTTGTTTATTTTTTTGGCAGGAAATATGGTGAAATTGCCGGGAAGAGGGTTACTTTTGTATTCATTTTGAAAAGACCGGAACCGGCGAAAGACGCATCCCGAAGCGGACGGGTCCGCAACCGGATTCGAAAAACAGTCATAAAACGATAAAACCGATGAAATATCCCGAATCAGTAAATATCCTTTTATTGGGCTCAGGGGGCCGTGAACATGCCTTTGCATGGAAAATCGCTCAAAGCAAGCGGCTGGCGCGGCTGTATATCGCTCCGGGGAACGCAGGCACCGCCGTATGCGGGACGAACGTGGACATCAATCCGGTCAATTTCGCGGCCGTCAAACAGTTCGTGCTGTCGAACAACATCAACATGGTCGTCGTCGGCCCGGAAGAACCGCTGGTAAAAGGGATTTACGATTTTTTCAAGGAAGACCATCAGATCAGCAACATCCCCGTGATCGGCCCGTCGACGGTCGGGGCGCGGCTCGAAGGGAGTAAGGATTTCGCCAAGGATTTCATGATCCGCCACCGTATTCCGACGGCCGCCTACCGTAGTTTCACAAAGAAAAACGCCGACGAAGCCAAAGCCTTTCTCGAAACGCTGAAAGCGCCTTACGTGCTGAAAGCCGACGGACTGGCCGCCGGAAAAGGAGTGCTGATCGTCAATTCGCTCGAAACGGCGAAAGCCGAGCTGGATACGATGCTCAACGGGCGTTTCGGGCACGCCGGCGACACGGTCGTGATCGAAGAGTTCCTGTCGGGAATCGAATGTTCGGTTTTCGTAGCCACCGACGGCAAGAATTTCAGCGTGCTGCCCGTCGCAAAAGATTACAAGCGGATCGGCGTCGGGGACACCGGCCCGAACACCGGCGGCATGGGGGCCGTATCGCCGGTTCCGTTCGCCGACGCAAAATTTATGGACAAGGTCGTATCGACCATCGTCGAACCGACCGTCAAAGGGCTCTCTGCCGATAAGATCGACTACAAAGGATTTATTTTCATCGGATTGATGAACGTGCAAGGCGATCCTTATGTGATCGAATACAACGTCCGCATGGGCGATCCCGAAACCGAAGCGGTGCTGCCGCGCATCGAATCGGACATCGTCGAACTGTTCCAGGGCATCGCTTACGGCGGACTCGACCAATACGAACTGAAAATCACCCCGGCGACCGCCGCCACAGTGGTCTGCGTATCCGGCGGCTACCCGGGCGACTATGCCAAAGGCATGGAAATCAAAGGACTCGGCAACACGGCAGACAGCGTCGTCTTCCATGCGGGAACCACGGCCAAAGGCGGCAAAACGTTTACGGCAGGCGGGCGCGTGCTGGCCGTCACGTCGTTCGGCGACAACATTACGGACGCCGTCGGCAAATCCTACAAAACGATCGAAGGAATCGGCTACGAAGGGAAATACTACCGCACGGACATCGGAAAAGACCTGCTGTAACGGCAGGGGAAGGCCATGGGAGAGATCACCCGCCTGAACCTGAGTTGGACGCTGCTGTTCTTCGGACTGTTCCTGGGGCTTTTTTGGGGACGGTCGGAGTTGCTACCGACAGCGGCGGGCGGCGCCGATATGCCGCTGGGATCGTTGCTGAACCGGTTCTCCGCGACATATCCGATTGCGGCGAAAACGCTAGCTGCCGTACTGCTTTTCCTGAACAGCATCCTGTTGCTGCGGATCGTCTCCCGCAACATGATCCTGACCGACCGGAGCTACATGCCGATCATCGTCTACCTGCTCGTCGCTGCCGGTTGCGGTTTCGGTAGCTCGGCGCTCGGCGCCATAACCGTTTCGCTGCTGGCAGTCTGCTCGTTCGATCAGATGTTGGGTTCGTTCCGGAGAGCCGTCCAATACGGAAAGCTATTCAATGCGGCGCTGCTGGCCGGTCTTGCACCCCTGGTCTGGTCGCACGCCGTCGTTTATGCGTTTCTGCTGCCCGTTTCGTTGATCCTGTTCAAAAAAGGCGGCCGCGAATGGATCGTGGCATGGGTCGGCTTTTTGTTGCCGTGGGCGATCTGCTCGTACGTCTACTGGGGAATGGGGTATCCGTTCGGCCACGTAACCGGCCTGCTCGCCGGGAACCTCGGGAACCTGCTTGCCGGCGGAGATTTCCCCGACGTCCTGCGCCATCCGGAACTGCCGGTCTTCTGGGGAATGTGCCTGACGACCGTCGTGCTTTCGCTGATCTCGTTTATCCGGCGCTCGGACACGATCCGCACACGGGCTTATAAATCCTACATCTACTTTCTGTGGATTCTGCTCTTCTCGGCGATACCGTTCGCTTTTCCGGGCCGGTCGGTACAGGATTTCCCGATGATCGCCGCTCCGCTGGCCATCATCATCCCGCCCTATTTCATTCGCTACCGGGGCTGGATTCCCGGCCTGATCTACTTCGCGCTGGTCGGCAGCATCGTTTTTTACAACCTCGCTCCGGCATTACTTCCCTGACCGTTTTTTCCGGCGATCCGCAACGGGACATATCACACGCAGCGCCCCGGCCTCGCAGGTAATATGCACCGGGAAGCGCGGCCCGGGCTGTCCGTCGATGTCGGTCGACTCCTCGCTGTACGAATACAACGTCACGTCGTCGCTCTTGAAATACACCACGCCCGGAGGGTAGCTGCCATTGTTGCGCTTGATGAAATGAAAAATCGTCCGGATCGTCTCGATCGGGCTGTCGCCCTTGATAACGATCACGTCGAGCAGGCCGTCGTCCGGCTCGGACAAGTAAGCGAAACGCATCTGCCCGGCGGTGCGTCCGTTGAATACGAAAAAGATCAGCGAAGAACCTTCGTAATTCCCGTGCGCCGACTCGATCGAAATATGCATTTTACGGAAATTCGGCAGTTCGCCCAGCCCGCCGAAATAGTAAGCCAGTTTCCCGAACGTGTTTTTCAGGATCGTCGGCGTTTTCTGCGAAACGTCGGTAAACAGCCCACAACTAAACACGTTGACGAAGTATTCGTCGTTGGCGCGCCCCAGATCCATGGTTCTGATCTCCCCGTTCAGGATCCGGCGACAGGCTTTCGCCAGATCGGACGGCACTCCGAGCACATGGGCGAAATCGTTGGCCGTCCCGGTCGGAAGCACCGCCACCGGAACGTCGAGCCCGCGCCGCTTCATCACGTTCACCACGTAATTGACCGTTCCGTCGCCGCCGGCGATCAGCGCGTGGTGGTAGCTCTGATCGACCCCGTCGAACATGTCGGTCTCCTCGGTATCCCCGAAACAAAGCCGGTACGGCACGACCGTATAACCGTGCCCCTGGTAAATCTCGATGATGTGGTCGAGCCACTCCGAAATCACGGTTTCTCCGGACTTGGGATTATAAATGAATCTGACTTTCTGCATCTTTTTTCACGTTTCTGAACCATAATGATATCGTCATTGCCGGGTCGACGCCTGCCGGGCGATCATCGCCTCCATTCCGGGAGTAAGATAGGTCTGATAGTTTCCCCGGTCGTCCGAATAGATCAGGTAAGCGTGCAACTCCGGATGCCCGGCCAGGAACTCCTTGCTTTTTTCGAGGCCGAGGATCATACAAACCGTGCCGTAAGCGTCGGCCAACGTCGCGGTAGGCCCCACGACCGTTACCGACAGCAGGTTGCTGATGATCGGCTCGCCGGTTCGGGCATTGATCGTATGCACGATCTTACGGCCTTTGTCGTCGGTATAGAATTTCCGGTAATTGCCCGAAGTGGCGAGTCCCTGCCCGCTGAGTCCGATCACCGTCTCCAGGTCGGCCCCCGGCAGCACGTTCCCTTCGGCCGGACGGTCGATTCCGACGCGCCAGGGTTTCCCTTCGGCATTCGACCCCCGACAGAAAATCTCTCCCCCCACTTCGACGATATAATCCGTCAGACCGAGGCTGTCGAAATAGGCGGCGATATAGTCCGAAGTCGCTCCTTGCGCAATCGAATTCAGGTCGAGCTGCATCCGCGGATCTTCTTTCCGCAACCGGCCGCCATCGACCGCGATTTTCCGATACCCGACGAATCGCAACAGCGAATCGACGTTCGGCTGCTGCACGACCGAATCGCCTGCAAACCCGTAAGCCGCCGTAAGCGGTTTGACCGTGATGTCGTATGCGCCGTCCGTCTCGCGGCTCAGCCGCTCGGCTTCGGCGATGCAATCCGCAATGAACGCATCCACCGAATCGGTCTCGTTGCGGTTCAGGCGGCTGAGCCGCGAATCGGGATTGAACAGCGACATCGAATTGTCGATCTCACGCAACAGACTGTCCACCTGACCTTTCAAATCTACCGGCCGGTCGCTTTTTATCACGATATGATAAGTTCCCCCCTGTGCGAAACCGTCGATTACGGTTACCCGATTGTCTTTCTTCACTCCGCCGCATGCGGCCACAGCCAGCGCAACAATCCCAAGCAAACCAATTTTAAATTTCATTATCAGCGTTTTAACATTCTAACATCGCACAAATTTATTTATTTTCCACAATATACGAATTATTTTTTATTACTTTGCAGGACAAATCAAGGAAGGAAGACGGGGGTGCCGCAGAACCGGCGGCTGAGATCAAACCCCAACACCTGATACGGTTAATACCGTCGGAGGGAGTTTTTCCAAAGGATAGCGCATTCGCCGCCTCTCTTTCTGCAAATCGTTTTTCGTATGGAAATATTTCTGAACGGAGTGAAAACCCCGACGCAGGCGTCGACCCTTTCGGAACTGATCGCAGAACAGTCGATCGCTACCGCCGGGCTGGCCGTCGCCATCGGGCTCCGCGTAATCCGCCGCGACGAGTGGGACGCTACGCCGGTCGCCGACCAGGCCGAAATCACGCTGATCCGCGCCACACAGGGAGGATAGAACAATGGTTGCAGATATTTTCCCGGAATCCCCGATCCTGATCACGCTGCCCCGTATTCTGAAAAACGAGGCGGAGACGCTGGCCGCACTGTGCGGCGCAGGAGTTTCCGTCATCCATATCCGCAAGCCGGAGGCGTCCGAACCGGAAATCGAAGAGTTGCTGAAAACGTTGCAGGCCCTCGGCGCGGACATGTCGCGGCTGACGATTCACTACAACGAACCGCTGGCCCGCAAATACGGGCTCGGAGGCGTGCACCTGCGCATCGAAGAACTGCTTGCCGGAGCCGGCGAAGGGCTGCGGCGGAGCTGTTCGGCGCACGGCTGGACGGAAGCGGAACGCGCGGCGACAGACGCGGACTACGTATTTCTGAGCCCGCTGTTCGATTCGATCTCGAAGCCGGGCTACCGCAGCGCGATCGACCCGGCGGAAGCCGCCGAACGGTTACGGCGCCGCAAAGGGAGGATCGTCGCGCTCGGCGGGATCCGTCCGGCGAACATCGCACGGGTAAGGCGGATCGGATTCGACGGGGCCGCCGTACTCGGGGCCGCATGGAGCGCGGACGAAAAGGCTGTCAATACCGAACGCACCCTGAAAAATTACCATATCCTAAACCGCAAATGGAAAGCGGCCGGAGGAACGCTACAACTGATCTCGGACGGCGACCTCTCCGTCGCCGCGCAATTCCTCGACGCGGGCGGACGCTGGATCCAACTGCGGATGAAAGACGCCTCCGCAGAGGTTATCGTCTGCCGGGGCAAAGAGATGCTCGCCCTGTGCCGGAAACGCCGGGCCGTGCTCGTCGTCAACGATGCGCCGCAACTGGCGGTCGCGATCGGCGCCGACGGCGTGCACCTCGGTCAAGCCGATATGCCGCCCATCGAAGCGAGGCGGATTATCGGCGACGGAGCGGTTATCGGTTCGACGGCCAACACCTTCGAACAGATCGCAGCGCGCAACGACGGCGAAACCGACTACGTCGGACTGGGACCCTTCCGTTTCACGACAACCAAGAAAAACCTGTCGCCGGTGCTCGGCACGGAGGGTTACCGCACGATCCTCGGACGTATGCGGACGGAAAATATCCCCCTGCCGGTCGTGGCGATCGGCGGCATCGAACTGCCGGATATACCGCAGATCATGCGGACGGGGGTCGACGGGATCGCCCTCAGCGGAGCGATCGCCCGCGCGGACTCGCCCGCCACGACGACCGCGAATTTTCTGAACGCAATCCGGAACGCATGAACCGCAGGCCGGGCCGACAGATAACAAAACAATACGTTATTATAAAACAATGGAAAATTTAATTATCGGAAACAAAACGTTTCACTCGCGGCTCTTCGTCGGAACCGGGAAGTTTTCATCCGCGGAACTGATGGGCAAAGCCACCGCCGCCAGCGGCAGCGAACTGGTAACCGTCGCGCTGAAACGAGTAGAACTCGAAAACCCGCAGGACGACATGCTCAGTCACCTGCACCTGCCGGGAGTCAACCTGCTGCCGAACACATCGGGGGTACGCAATGCCAAAGAAGCGGTTTTCGCCGCGCAGATGGCGCGCGAAGCGCTCGGGACGAACTGGATCAAACTCGAAATCCATCCCGATCCTCGCTACCTGCTGCCCGACCCGATCGAAACGCTGGCCGCGGCCGAACAGCTCGTAAAAGACGGCTTCATCGTGATGCCGTACATCAACGCCGACCCGGTACTGTGCAAACGGCTCGAAGAGGTAGGCACGGCCTGCGTCATGCCTCTGGGCGCCCCGATCGGATCGAACCGGGGACTGAAAACCCGCGACCTGCTGAGAATCATCATCGAACAGAGCAACGTCCCGGTCGTCGTCGACGCCGGAATCGGCGCTCCGTCGCACGCCGCCGAAGCGATGGAGATGGGCGCGTCGGCCGTACTGGTCAACACCGCAATCGCCGTAGCGCAGGACCCGGTACAAATGGCCGTCGCTTTCAAAATGGCCGTCGAAGCCGGACGCATGGCATACGAGGCGCAGCTCGCGCCGCAAACGACCGCCGCATCGGCCACCAGCCCGTTAAACCCGTTTTTGGAAGGCATTAAAGGTTTGCAACAATGAGTTACTACGACATCATTCTCCAGTATGACTGGGAAACCACGCGGCGTAAGATCTACGCCTCGACCGAGGCCGACGTAGAACGCGCCCTGAGTCACGACCGCCCGTCGATGGACGACTTCGCGGCGCTCGTTTCCCCCGCGGCGGACAAGTACCTGAACGAAATGGCCGCCAAAAGCTACCGCATCACTCGCCGCCGTTTCGGCAACACGATGCAACTGTACATCCCGCTCTACCTCGCGAATATTTGCCAGAACCACTGCGTTTACTGCGGTTTCAACTGCACGAACAAGATCCACCGCGCGATCCTCACGCCGGACGAAATCCACGCCGAATGCCAGGCCATCAAAAAAGATCCGTTCGAACACATCTTGCTGGTGACGGGCGAAGCGCCGCGCTCATCGAGCGTACAATACATGGCCGATTCGATGGAGATCGTCAAACAGTATTTCCAGCAGATCTCGCTCGAAGTGCAGCCGCTCGAAACGGACGAATACCGGATGCTGATGGACCACGGCCTGCATTCGGTCTACGTCTATCAGGAGACCTACAACCGCGAACGCTATCCGGTCTACCACCTGCGCGGCCGCAAAGCCGACTACCGCTACCGGCTCGAAACGCCCGACCGGTTGTGCGAAGCCGGGGTGTACAAGGTCGGCGTCGGCAACCTGATCGGCCTCGAGGACTGGCGCACCGAAGCGTTCTTCACGGCATTGCACGTCCGTTACCTCGAAAACCGTTACTGGAGGCAGAAATACTCGATCGCCTTCCCGCGGCTGCGCCCTTATTTCGGCGAGGACGGGTTCAATCCCGAACACCCGACCACCGAACGCAACCTGCTGCAACTGATCTGCGCCTACCGGTTGCTGAGCGAAGACGTCGAACTGTCGATCTCGACGCGCGAAAGCGCCGCCTGCCGCGACACGGTGCTGCCGTTCGGCGTGACGGTCATCAGCGCCGGTTCGAAAACCACGCCGGGCGGTTATGCGCACCCGACGCAGGAGCTCGAACAGTGGGCCATCAACGACGATCGCACGCCGACCGAAGTGTTCGACGCGGTCCGGGCCAAAGGGTTCGAGCCGGTCTGGAAAGACTGGTCGGGCTTTATGCAGGAAGCCAATATTCCCGCTTAAGACACGAAAACGTAAACCGCAGCCGGAAACAGGGAGCCTTCGACAAACCGGCCTATCTGTTTCCGGTTGTTTTTAATAACGACAAATTATGCGTATTCTGATCCAGCGAGTACGACGCGCCTCGGTAACGATCGGGGAACAAACCCATTGCGCTATCGGCAACGGGCTGCTCGTCCTGGTCGGCATCGAAGAGGCCGACAACGACGAAGATATCGCGTGGCTGACCGGAAAATTGACAAAACTTCGTATATTTGCCGACGAATCCGGCGCGATGAACCGGTCGGCAGAGGAAACCGGGGCCGACATACTGATCGTCAGCCAGTTTACGCTGTATGCACAGACCAAAAAAGGAAACCGGCCGTCGTACATACGGGCTGCACGTCCCGAAACGGCGATCCCGCTGTACGAACGGTTCGTCGAATCGGTCGAACGGGCGATGGGACACCGGATCGAAACGGGAGTCTTCGGCGCCGATATGCAGGTGGAACTGGTCAACGACGGTCCGGTAACCATCTGGATCGACTCCAAAAACCGGGAATAAGTTAATACGCGAAAACTATGACTATCAAAGAGGCTCAGGAACTGATCGAAACCTGGACGGCGAAAAACAACGTCCGCAACAACGAACTGACCAACATGGCGCTGCTGACCGAAGAGATCGGCAAACTGACCCGCGTGATGGTGCGCCGTTTCAACGATCACGCCAATGAGCCGAATTTCCGGTACGAGGTTTCGGACGAGATCGGCGATATCCTGTGGGCGTTGGTGAACGTCGCCAACCAGACGGGCGTCGACCTGACCGTATCGCTGATCAACGCCCTCGAACGTAAAAGCAACCAGCAGAGCCACCTGTCCTCTCCGAAGAAAAAATAAATCCGTCGGTTACGCAACGGCGCGAAACTTCCTTTCTCAATTTTGAAACCGCCTGTTTTTCCGACAGTCTTTTATTAAATATCCGCCGCATATCCGGTCAAAACAGCATCATCCGTACACCGGCCGGCAAGCCCCGCGACAAACAATCACATTTCAACAATACACACCCTATTTTCAAAAAACGAACAGTCTTCGTATTAAAAACAATATTTTCTTAACTTTGAGAAGCGCACAGCCATGTACTTTGAAAATATTGATTACGAAAGCCTTTATACTATCGCTCGTCGCACTGGGCTGGACGGTCGCGCTGCAAGCACAGAACTTTCAGGTTCAAGCCGTTTCAGGAGAAAAGAAACTCAGCTATGCCTACATTTATCTCAACGGCAGGGTGTGCGGGATCGCCGATCAGGACGGCGCGTTCAATATTCCCCATAGCAAATTGCACATCGGCGATACGATTCCGGCAAGTTATGTCGGAGCCCGGCCCGCTTTCGCGGTCTACACAAAAGAATTGGCCGGCGAATCCGAATGTACGCTCGAATGCAGCCCGATTAGGCGTTGGACGCGGTCGAAGTAAGTTCCAAATTCAACATCTGGCGCTTTTTCAACAAAAACGTCCGGAAACGCATCCCGCCGGACTGATTGCCCCGGAGCGAACCGGCGGGCCGATGATTTTCGTATCTTTGCCGGTAAAATCATGCGGACATGACGACAAATCTCAGACAACTGTTCCTCGAACACGTCGGACAGACATCCGATAACCCGATGATGCTCGAAGTGGAGCGCGCCGAAGGAATCTACCTGTACGGGCGAGACGGGAAACGGTGGATCGACCTGATCTCCGGCGTCTCGGTCAGCGCCGTAGGGCACGGCAACCGGCAGGTAATCGACGCGATCTGCTCGCAGGCGCAGGACTACCTGCACCTGATGGTCTACGGCGAAGCGGTCGAATCGCCTCAGGTACGCTACGCACAGCGCATCGCATCGCTGCTGCCCGATCCGCTCGACACGGTTTATTTCGTCAATTCGGGCAGCGAAGCGGTCGAAGGGGCGTTGAAACTGGCCAAACGCTATACCGGACGAACCGAAATCATCTATTACAAGAACGCTTACCACGGCAGTACGCACGGCTCGCTCAGCGTGATGGGCGGAGAGGAGTACCGCAACGCATACCGCCCGCTACTGCCGGACACCCGGCAAATCCGGTTCAACGAACCCGCAGACCTGCGATACGTCACTCCGCGCACGGCCTGCGTCATCATCGAACCGGTACAGGGCGAAGGCGGTATTTTCCCGGCCGACCGGGACTACCTGCAAGCGCTACGCGACCGGTGCGACCAGACCGGAACGCTACTGATCTACGACGAAATCCAGACCGGACTCGGACGTACCGGCACCCTCTACTTTTTCCAGCAGTACGGCATCGTCCCGGACATCTTGTGCACGGCGAAAGCTTTCGGCGGCGGTATGCCGCTGGGCGCGTTCATCGCGTCGAATCGAATCATGTCGGTGCTGAAAACCAACCCGGTACTGGGCCACATCACCACGTTCGGCGGACACCCGGTCTGCTGCGCCGCCGGGCTCGCCGCCCTGGAATACATCCTGTCCGAACGACTGACGGAACAGGCCGACGCAAAAGGAGCGTTGTACGAAAGCCTGCTCGCCGGACATCCGCTCGTCCGCGAAATCCGGCGGACGGGTCTGCTGCTGGGCGTCGAATTCGGCGACAGCGAACTGACCGCGCGGATCGTGCTGCGGGCGATCGACCGGGGGCTGATGACCGAATGGTTCCTGTTTCACGACACGGCAATGCGGATCGCCCCGCCGCTGACAATCACCGACGCGGAGATCCGCGAATCCTGCGAGATTCTGCTGGAAGTGCTGAACGGAGCTGCCGAATAGCCTTTCCCCGACGCTCCGTGCCGAAGCCGGGATATCCGTTGCAAACGGGCGGCGAACGCTCTCCGGCGGTTTTAAAACCGAATGGTTTGATATTCGCAAAAAAGTCTTAATTTTGCAAGGCTATGACTGATTTTTCCGAGCAAAACTAATCACTAAATAAACAAACTCAACAATGAAAAAAACGTTGAAAATAGTTGTTCTGGCCAAACAGGTTCCCGACACCCGCAACGTCGGCAAAGACGCCATGAAAGCCGACGGAACGGTGAATCGCGCAGCCTTGCCGGCCATTTTCAACCCGGAAGACCTCAACGCGCTCGAACAGGCCCTCGTCCTGAAGGACATGTTTCCCGGCAGCCGCGTCGACATCCTGACGATGGGCCCCGGACGGGCGGCGGAAATTATCCGCGAAGGCATGTTCCGCGGAGCCGACGGCGGCGTACTGCTGACCGACCGCAAATTCGCCGGATCGGATACGCTGGCCACTTCCTACGCTCTGTCCCGCGCCGCAGCCAAAATGAACCCGGACATCATCATCGCCGGCCGCCAGGCCATCGACGGCGACACCGCCCAGGTAGGCCCGCAGGTCGCCGAGAAGATGAACCTGCCGCAGGTAACCTACGCCGAAGAGATCGTCGGCGTGGAAGGCGACGAACTGGTGATCCGTCGCCGGCTCGAACACGGCGTCGAAACGGTAGCCTGCCGTATGCCGCTGGTAATGACGGTCAACGGCTCGGCCGCTGAATGCCGTCCGCGCCACGCCAAACTGGTGATGAAATACAAATATGCGATTACGCCGAGCGAATGCCAGCAGGACGAAGTGGGCTGCTACGCCGACCTGCGCGCACAGCGCCCGTACCTGAATATTACCGAATGGAACGTAGCCGACGTCGATGCCGACGACCGGCAACTGGGCCTCTCCGGCTCTCCGACCAAGGTTAAAAAGATCGAGAACGTGGTGTTCGCCGCCAAGGAAGCCAAGAAGCTGACCGCTTCCGACCAGGACATCGACTCCCTGATGCAGGAACTGATCGCCAGTCATACCTTAGGATAACCCGAATCGTAAACTGATAAAACGCATATTGATGAACAACATATTTGTATATTGCGAAATCGAGGACGGCAAGGTGGCCGACGTGTCGCTGGAACTACTGACCAAAGGCCGCGTGCTGGCCGACACGCTCGGGTGCGAACTCGAAGCGCTGGCGCTGGGACACAACCTCGCCGGAATTGAAAAAGAACTGGCCGAATACGGCGCCGACAGGGTACACGTTGCCGACTGCGAATGCCTCGCCCCGTACCGCACGCTGCCGCATGCGGCGGTCGTCTGCGGGATTTTCAAGGAAGAGCAACCGCAGATCGCGCTGTTCGGCGCCACGCCGGTCGGACGCGACCTCGGCCCGCGCGTATCGTCGACGCTGCACAGCGGCCTGACGGCCGACTGCACGAGCCTCGAAATCGGCTCGCACACCGACGTGAAAAGCGGCAAAGAGTATAAAGACCTGCTTTACCAGATCCGTCCTGCATTCGGCGGCAACATCATCGCGACGATCATCAATCCGGATCATCGTCCGCAGATGGCCACCGTCCGCGAAGGCGTGATGAAGAAAGAAAAGGCCAAAACGCCGGGTAAAGGCATCGTTAAAAAAGTCGATCCGAAGAAATACGTGAACGACGCGGATTTCGTCGTACGGATCATCGACCGGCAGATCGAAGAGCGCAAGATCAATATCAAGGGCGCTCCGGTGATCGTAGCCGGCGGTTACGGCATGGGATCGAAAGAGAATTTCGACTTGCTGTTCGAACTGGCCGACGTGCTGGGCGCCGAGGTAGGCGCTTCGCGCGCGGCGGTCGACGCGGGAATGGCCGAACACGGCCGGCAGGTCGGACAAACCGGCGTTACGGTGCGTCCGAAACTGTACATCGCCTGCGGTATCTCGGGCCAGATCCAGCATACGGCCGGTATGGATCAATCGTCGATGATCATCTCGATCAATACCGATCCGGACGCGCCGATCAACAAAATCGCGGATTACGCGATCACGGGCGACGTGACGGAAGTGATCCCGAAAATGATCAAATACTACAAACAGAACTCGAAATAACGCACGACGTGCCTAATTCACAATAAACGATGGCTAATTTCTTTTTAGACAATAAAGACCTCCAGTACCACATGAACCATCCGTTGATGAAGCGGATCGTGGAACTCAAGGAGAAAGGCTATGCCGACAAAGATTTATACGATTATGCGCCGACCGATTTCGAGGACGCGCAGGACAGCTACCGCCGCGTGATGGAGATCATCGGCGAGGTCTGCGGCGACGTGATCGCCCCGAATGCCGAAGGCGTCGACCACGACGGCCCGAAGGTGGTGGACGACCATGTGGTCTATGCCCCGGGAACGGCCCGGAACATCGAGGCGCTGAACAAAGCCGGTCTGTTCGGCCTGACGCTGCCGCGCAAGTACGAAGGACTGAACTTTCCGCTGATCTACTTCGTGATGGCGAACGAAATGGTAGCCCGCGCCGACGCCGGATTCGAAAACATCTGGGGTTTGCAGGACTGCGCCGAAACGCTGAACGAGTTTGCTTCGGAAGAGATCAAAGCGAAATACCTGCCGCGCGTATCGCGGGGCGAAACCTGCGCGATGGATCTGACCGAGCCCGACGCCGGCAGCGACCTGCAGGCCGTAATGCTGAAGGCCCACTGGGACGAAGCGAAAGGGACTTGGTTGCTGAACGGCGTGAAACGGTTCATCACCAACGGCGACGGACACATCTCGCTGGTGCTGGCCCGTTCGGAAGAGGGAACGGCCGACGCGCGCGGACTGTCGATGTTCGTTTACGACCGCAACCACATGGCCGTAAAGGTGCGCCGCATCGAGAATAAACTCGGTATCAAAGGTTCGCCGACCTGCGAGTTGGTCTTCACGAACGCCCCGGCCGAACTGGTCGGCGACCGGAAGATGGGGCTGATCAAATACGTGATGTCGCTGATGAACGCAGCCCGTCTGGGCATCGGCGCGCAATCGACCGGCCTGTCGGAAGCCGCTTACCGCGAAGCGTTGAAATACGCCCGCGAACGCCAGCAGTTCGGCAAGGCGATCATCGAATTCCCGGCAATCCGCGAACTGCTGGCGAACATGAAGGCCAAACTGCAGGGATCGCGCGCGATGCTGTACGAGACGACCCGTTTCGTAGAGATCTACAAAGACCTCACCCACATCAGCCACGACCGCAAGCTCACGCCGGAAGAACGCGCCGAGATGAAAGCCTACACCCGGCTTGCGGACGCCTTCACGCCGATGCTGAAGCTGATGAGCAGCGAATACTGCAACTCGCTGGCCTACGATGCGATCCAGATTTTCGGCGGCTCGGGCTACATGAAAGACTACCCGATCGAGCGCATTTACCGCGACGCGCGTATCACGAACATTTACGAGGGCACTTCGCAGTTGCAGGTCGTTGCGGCGATCCGCCACGTCACCACGGGCACCTACCTCGCCCAGATCAAGGAATACGAGGCCCAGACCTACGAACAGAAACACCTGCACGAAAAGCTGGTCGCCCTGCGCGAACAGTACGAACAGAGCGTCCAAAAGGTCGTTTCGGCCGAGAACAACGAGTTTATCGACTTCCATGCCCGCCGCATGGTGGAGATGGCCGCGCACATCATCATCAGCTACCTGCTGATGCGCCAGGCCGGCGAAGTGGAAGACTACCGCAACTCCGCGGAACTCTACGTGAAATACGCAGAGGCTCAGAACAGCGCGGCGGCACGCTACATCGAAAGTTCGACGCTGGCCGATCTGGATCTGATCTCCGCCGTCAAGGAAGAGGAGCTCTGATTTCCATATCCCGTTTAACGGGCGGGGCCTCCGGGAATCGTGAAGATTTCCCGGAGGCCCCGCTTCTATTCAAACTTCACGGTCAGCGGCGTTCATTGTAAAGCGCGAGACGCGCTTTACACAGCCGTTCGATCAGTTCCTTCATTTTCTGCGTCCGTTCGACGTATCCGCCGATCTCGGCCCGGCACGGGCCGCACCGGAACAGGAAAAGCGCATCCCTGCGGTATACGTCCAGCCGGCTCAGCATCCGGCTGTTGGAGGTCTGTTCGGGATCGAGCAGCAGGTACAACTCGGGCGAGATCGTCCGCATACGCAGCAGCAGCGTCGTCAGCGTGTGCAGGTCGGTATCTGCGGCGTAATAAACGCCGTAGAGCGCATGCAGCAGCATTTCGGCAGCGCAGGCGGTCAGGAACGCCGTCTGCCGGAAATCCCCGGCTGCAAGGCTCCGCCCGGCGGCCGCAAGGAATCCCCCGGCCTGCCCCGAAAACAACTCGTAACGGTCGAGCGCCGCGAAATAAAATTTCTCGTAATTGCAGGGATTCCGGACGACCGTTTCCCGGCTGTACAGCACCTTCCCTTCGGACAACGCCATGCGGTAAAACCATTTCATTTTGCCGGCGGCCTCGGCTGCCGAATACAGGTGCAGGTTGATGAAAGAGATCGCCCGACTCCTGGTAGGATATTTAAATTTGAGGTAACCGTGCAGGTCGAGCCATTCCATCGTGGGATGCATCGGGGTAACGACCAGCAGGTCGTAAGCCGCCATTTCGCTGAACGGCATCGCACCGGCCAGCGAGCCGAACAGAACGACCCGTTCGGGATCGACCGCCTGCCGGATCGTCCGGACGATCCGGCCGAGCTCGCCGGGATCGTAACTCGCAGCGACCGCAGGTTGTCCGACCGCTTGTTCGGCGGATTGTTCGTCCGCATCCCGGAATAAATTTTCCTGCAAAAAATCCTGTTTCTGTAAAAAATTCGGTATCGTTTCCATTTTTATCAATTTTAAAAGTTTAGGGAATAAAGGTTCCGGCCTTGCCGCGCACGGACTGCGGCGAAGCGAATCAAGTATTGACCGACAGGCATTTGTCAGATCAACAGATAAAAACGGAAACGGGATAACCTGTCACGGGGCGGATGCCCGGAGTTGGCCTTGCGGCTGGTCGGTACCGGAGTACAGACGGATAATGTTGTTCGCATAAATAAAAAATATGCGCAGCTGCGAACAACATTATCCCCATTTTCAGGTTCCAAAGTGTGCCATTCGCGGGTCGCTGAACCCCAACGGCTCTGCGCATACTTTGTTTAAGTATGTTGCACTCTGAAACCATTTCGTGAAAATGATTTTATATAATGTTGTTCGCAAGAGCAAAGGTACGAAATTTTAATTTCCGAGTATACAAACCGGCAGATAAAAACAGAATATGGGATAACCTGTCGCGGGGCGGATGCCCAGAGTTGGCCTTGCGGCTGGTCGGTACCGGAGTACGGACGGGATACATGGTTCGCATAAAATAAAAAATGCGCAGTTGCGAACCATATATCCCCTTGTTACAGGCTCAATAAAGTGCCATTCGCGGGTCGCTAAACCCCAACAGCTCTGCGCATACCTTTTTAAATTGGTTGCTTTATCGAGCACCATAGTAACAATTAATAAATATATGATTCGCAAGAGCAAAGATACAAAATTTTAATTCCCGAGTATACAAACCGGCAGATAAAAACAGAATATGGGATAACCTGTCGCGGGGCGGATGCCCGAAGTTGACCTTGCGGCCGGTCGGTACCGGAGTACGGACGGGACACATGGTTCGCATAAAATAGTAGGCAGAAGTTATGAAACTAATTCTATATATTTATAAACATATTCGGTTGATATACATATAAATATCTTTAAAAAGACGCAAAAATGCAATGTTTTACCTATGTTGTACCCGTTAAAAGAATAAACGCTCAACTCGTTAAAAGTTAAGCGTTTACGATGTAGTCTTGTTGACCCACCAGGATTCGAACCTGGAACGACAGAACCAAAATCTGCTGTGTTACCATTACACCATGGGTCAAACTTATTTCAGAACCGGATTTGAGCGACAAATATAGTGCAAGAAATTTTTATCTGCAAATTTCGTCCATGATCCGGGCGGTAGCTCCTTTGTGCTGCAATACATACTCCTTGCAAATCGTTCCGCTGCGTCCCGTGGCGTCCGGATCGTCGTGCAGGCCTGCGAACCATCGTTCCAGTTCTTCCGCCGAGGCGATACTCGCCGCACCGCGCAGCGTCACCAGATCGCGTGCCTCCCTGAATTTCCCGTAACGGGGTCCGAAAGCCAGCGGCAGTCCAAAGGTGGCCGCTTCCAGCGTATTGTGTATCCCGGCGCCGAAACCTCCGCCGATGTATCCCCAGCGGCCGTAGCGGTAGACGGACGACAGGATCCCGATCGTATCGACGAACAGGACGCCCGCTGCGGCGAGGTCGCTTTGCGGAGTCAGCTGCGTGTAGCGCAGCGCCGGGCGGGAAATACGCTCGCAGAACTTTTCGATCCGTGCGGGATCGATTTCGTGCGGCGCGACGATGAATTTCACGTCCGGATACCGTTCGATCAATCCCACTAACAATTCTTCGTCGGGCGGCCATGTGCTGCCAGCGATAAATACCGGAGCGTCTGCCGCGAACCGTTCGATTTCGGGTAGCCGTTTCGCTTGCTGCGCGATTTCGTATACCCGGTCGAAGCGGGTGTCGCCCGCCACACTGACCTGCTCGATGCCGATGCTTTTCAGCAAATTTCGCGAAGAGTCGTTTTGGACGAAGATATGCCGGAAAGCTCTCAGCGCGCTGCGGAAAAGTCCGCCGTAAGGACGGAAGAAAATCTGTCCGTCGCGGAATATCGACGAGATCAAGTAGAGTTTCGTGCCCGCCCGTTTCATCGCCAGCAGGTAGTTGACCCAGAATTCGTATTTGACGAAAACGGCGATTTTAGGCCGCACGATCGCCATGAAACGGCGCACGTTGCGCGGGGTGTCGGGCGGCAGGTAAAAGATGTAGTCGGCTCCGGGGTAGTTTTTGCGGATCTCGTAGCCGGACGGAGAAAAGAAGGTGACCAGTATCTTGTAACCCGGACACGCTTTGCGGAACGCTTCGATCACCGGCCGTCCCTGTTCGAATTCGCCGAGCGAAGCGGCATGGAACCATGCGATGTCGGCTCCGGAGTCCACCGTCCGGGCCAGTTTGTCGAAAATGCCCTTCCGTCCCCGCACCCAGAGTCGCGCTTTGGGGTTGAACAGGGCGGCAAGCCGTATCGCGGCGTTTGTCAAATAGATGCCAGAGTTGTAGAGCAGCCGCATCGGTCGTTATTTGAGAATATCCCGCAGCCCTTTGCGGTTCAGTACGGCAATCGACGACGCTTCGGATCGGATCAGGTGTTTCTTTTCCAGTTCCATGAGTACGGTTTGCAGCGCGCTGCGCGTGGCGTCGAAATATTCGGCGATTTCGCGGATGTCGGGCACCGGTACCGAGCCGGATTCTTCGGAAGTGTGTTCCAGCAGGTAAGTGGCGACTTTCTCTTTCAGCGACCGGAACGACAGGAAAAAGATTTTTTTCGACCAGACGTTGGCGCGGTTCGAAATGATGTCGATAAAGTTCGACATAATCAGCACGTTGGCCTGCATCAATTCGAAAATATAGCCCCGGTGCAGCGTCATGATCGTTACGTCGCCGTCGGCGATCACGTCGATCGGCAGTTTGTTGTAACCGCCGAACAGGAAAGCGGGGGCGATCAACTGCGGAGCCTCGATCGGGTCTACCACGATCGTTTTGCCGCCCGAAACCATCTCTCCGTGCACCCGTCCTTTCAGGATGATCATCAGGCCCGAATAGGCGGTATCCCGGTGGGCGATGCAGTCTTTATCCTTGTATTCGGTCAGGGAGAATTCGCCCCTTTCACCGATCGTTTCCCCGATCTGTTCCGCCGTCAGACCTCTGAACAGCGGGCACTGAGCCAATATCGCATACATATCCTTCACAGATTTAAAAGGTTCTCTAATAATGCGTGAAGTTACTACTTTTTCTTCATTCCGCCAAGCGGTTTCGGCAGATCGGCGGTTACCAGCGCGGAACCATCGCGTTCGGAATGTAGCGCAGCCGGTGCGTGGAATCGGGCAGCAGGTCGACGGCGATTAAGTCGAACTGCGTATCCGCGTCGATCCGGTACAGGGCGACGTATTGCTGTGCGGCCCGGAACAGCGCGTTGAATTTTTTCCGGGTCATGGCCTCTTCGGGCGCGGTCAGTCCGTCCGCCTTCCGGGATTTCACTTCCACGATGTGCAACACGCCCTCTTTACGGGCGACAATGTCCAGCTCGTAACGGCCGCTGCGCCAGTTGCGGTGCAGCAGGTCGAAACCTTCCGAAAGGAGAAAGCGGGCGGCGATCTCCTCGCCGCGTTGTCCGATACGTATCGACGACATGCCGCGAAGTTACATCAGAAAACTCAGGTCTTCGTCCGGATGCACCTCGAACGGCTGCGTCCCGCAACGGAAGATCCGCATCGGGCGGTTGCCGATCAACGACAGCCGGTCGCCTTCGACCCGCAACATGCACCCTTCGCGCAGTCCGGCGACGTAAGTTTCCGGATTCGCAGCGATGTATTCCAGAATGCGCTGTTCGCGGGTTTCGCCGGCATGACCGTCGGGATGGGCGTCCGTATAATGCGGATTGATCTGGAATTTGACCAGTCCGGCGGCGATGAACGACGCCGGTTCGACGATCGGCATGTCGTTCGTGGTGCAGATTGTCGGACAGGCCACGTTGCTGCCGGCGCTCCATCCGATATAGGGCATACCGTCGAAGGCCCGTTCGCGGATTGCCTGCACGAGGCCCTGTTGCTGCATGGCCCGGATCAGCGCGAACGTGTTACCGCCGCCGACGACGACCGCTTCGGCCGCACGCACGGCGCGGGCCGGGTTGCTTTCGCGGTGTACGGAACGCACCTCGACGCCCAGTTCCGAAAATCGTGCCTGTACTTTGCTCTGGTAGTCGTCGTAAGAGAACGTAACGGCGGCGTAAGGGATGAACAGCACTTCCCGGACAGGGCCCAGGAACTCCCGGATCTGTCCGACCGGATATTCGAGAAACCCTTCGCCGGCATTGGTCGAATTACTGATAAGCAGTAGACGCATGATATACTGTGTTTTACGAGACGCCTTTACAATCGGGCGATCTCTTTTTCTATTTCTGCCGGAAAGTGCTCGTATTCCAGCGCGTGGACTTTGGCCGCTACCGTCTCCGGCGTATCGGTTTCGGTTACCGGCACGCGGTACTGAGCCAGGATGTCGCCGCTGTCGTAGCGCTCGTTGACGCGGTGGATCGTGATTCCTGTTTCCCGGTCTCCGGCCTCCACGACCGCGCGGTGCACCCGGTCTCCGTACATACCCTTGCCGCCGTGGCGCGGCAGCAGGGCCGGATGGATGTTCACGATCCGGTTCGGGTAAGCGGTCAGCAGGTTTTCGGGTACCAGCCACAAGAATCCGGCCAATACGACGTAATCGATCTGCCGCCGGCGCATCAGCACGACGATCCGGTCGCTATTATAGAAGGTGTCCCGGTCGAATACGACCGATTCGATCTGCAGTTTCTCGGCGCGGCGGAGCACTTTGGCATCCGGTCTGTTGGTCAATATCAGTTCGACGCGGGCCGTATTTCCGGCGGCGAAGTAGCCGGCGATGTTTTCCGCGTTGGAACCCGACCCGGATGCGAAAATGGCTATTTTCTTCATTTTTAGATTTTTATGCGATAGTTAACGTGTCGTATCCGTAAAAAAAAGAAAGAATTATCAAAAATAATCGAAAAAGTGTTACTTTTGCAAAAATTTGGCTTTGAAATATAAAGTTATTTTTGGAATAAACACAATTGTTAAACTTAAACTAATTTGATTATGTCAGACGTTTCATCAAAAGTGGTTGAGATCATCGTTGACAAGCTCGGCGTTGATGCTGCTGAAGTTGTTCCCGCCGCAAGCTTTACCAATGACCTGGGCGCGGATTCGCTGGACACCGTGGAATTGATCATGGAATTCGAAAAGGAATTCGAGATTTCGATTCCGGACGAAGATGCTGAAAAGATCACCACCGTAGGTGATGCTATTAACTACATTTCTGCCAAGAAATAATTAAGAGCCTTTGAGACAGGGCGTTTGTCAAACGAATTTGTTGTATTTTATGAAACAGAGAAGAGTTGTGATTACGGGGATAGGTACCATTAACCCCTTAGGTAACAGCATTGAGGAGTACTTCACTAATCTTGAAAAAGGTGTAAGCGGAGCAGGACCTATTACTCATTTTGACCCTTCTAACTTCAAGACAAAATTTGCCTGCGAACTCAAAGGTTACGAACCGAATAACTTCTTCGATCGCAAGGAGGTGCGTAAATACGACCTCTATTCGCAGTATGCGTTGATCGCCGCCGAACAGGCGGTGCAGGACTCGGGGATCGAGCCCGAAAAGCTCGACCTCGAACGCGTGGGAGTTATCTGGGGATCGGGTATAGGTGGATTGGAAACATTCTACCAAGAGGTAAAGAGCTATGTCGAGGGAGGTTTCATTCCGCGATATAGCCCTTTCTTCATACCTAAGATGATTGCGGATCTGGCTGCCGGCCACATTTCGATGAAATACGGTTTCCGGGGCCCGAACTATTGTACGGTTTCGGCCTGCGCTTCGTCGAACCATGCGATGATCGATTCGTTGAATTACATTCGCTGGGGCAAGGCGGACATGATTCTCACGGGAGGTTCCGAGGCCGCGATCAACCCTCCGGGAGTCGGAGGTTTCAATTCGATGCAGGCCCTCTCGACCCGCAACGACGACCCGCAGAAAGCTTCGCGGCCGTTCGATGCCGATCGCGACGGGTTCGTGATCGGAGAAGGCGCCGGAGCGTTGCTGCTCGAAGAGTACGAGCATGCCGTTGCCCGCGGGGCCAAAATCTATGCCGAGGTAGCCGGCGGCGGCATGAGCGCCGATGCTTACCACCTGACCGCTCCCGATCCGGAAGGGAAAGGCGCGAAAAAGTCCATGCTCGACGCCGTTGCGGATGCGGGGCTGAAAGTTGAGGACATCGATTACGTGAATGTGCACGGAACGTCCACTCCGGTAGGCGACATAGCCGAGATCAAAGGATTGTTCGCCGCGTTCGGAGACCACATTTACAACCTGAACATCAGCTCCACGAAGTCGATGACCGGGCACCTGCTGGGCGCCGCCGGTTCGATCGAAGCGCTGGCTTGCGTGATGGCCCTGACCAAAGGGATCGTGCCTCCGACGATCAACAACGAAAACCTCGATCCGAATATCGATCCGAAGCTCAACCTGACGCTCAACGTCGCCCAGAAACGCGATGTGAAGTGCGCGCTGAGCAACACGTTCGGTTTCGGCGGACACAACTCGACGGTCGTACTCAAAAAGATGTAATGTTTGGAACGATACAGTCTTATTTCAGGCTGCGTTACGGCAGGGATAAGGCATATTATCGAATGCTGAAAACTATTTTCGGGCTTCGTCCGAATAATATAGAACTCTATAAGCTGGCCTTGATTCACAGGTCAGCTTCCTTGTTTCTGGACGACGGGGCCCCGATCAATAACGAACGGCTTGAATTCCTCGGCGACGCGGTGATCGAGTCGATCGTATCGGATTTCCTGTTCATCGAGTTTCCCGAGGCGGACGAGGGATTTCTGTCTCGGTTGCGTTCGCGAATCGTCCGGCGTTCGTCGCTGAACCGGCTGGCGATCGAGATCGGGCTCGACCGGTACGTGATCGCCCAGGGCGGCAACGGCTTTGCCCAGAAACACCTGTACGGGGATACGCTCGAAGCAATGATGGGAGCGGTTTACCTCGACAAGGGATACGATTTTTCGAACCGGCTTTTTATCAACGGGATTCTGCGGAAATACGTCGATCTGGACGATATGTCCGAGCAGGAGACCGATTTTAAGAGCCGTTTGATCGAATGGAGTCAGAAAAACCGGAAACGCTTGCAGTTCGATTCGGCGCCCAGCGCGTCGTATACGGCCAAATCGCCTCATTTTCGGACGACCGTTTTGGTGGACGGCCGACCGTCCGGCGACGGGGAGGGAGACAGTAAAAAGGAGTCTGAACAGCGGGCGTGTCAGGAGGCGATCCGTCGGCTGGAACGGCTGGGGGAATCGGTGCTTTCCGAGGCAGCCGGAGGTTCGGACGGCGAATGACGTTATAAACGGAATGATGCGGGATATTTCATCGGTTACGGACAAACAGGTGCGCGAAAAACTGGTTGCGCAAGGACCGTCTGCGCTGTCGGATGCCGAATTGCTGAGCATTCTGCTTCGGGACGGCGATGCCGGGGATTCGGCCGTCGGGCTGGCGGAGCGATTGCTGGCGCACTTCGGCGGAAGCCTTGCCCGGATGGAACGTTGCGATTTGCCGGCCCTGCGCATGGTGGGAGGGCTCGGTATCCGCAGAGCCGCCACGGTTGCCGCCGCGCTGGAACTGGGGCGCAGGCTTCGGATCGAAGAGGGACAACAGATCGATTCGGTGCGTACCGATCAGGATATCGTCGCGATGTTCCAGCCGCAGCTCGGCGCGTTGCCTTACGAAGAGTTCTGGGCGGTTTATCTCAATGCTTCGAACCGGGTGATCGACCGGATGCGGGTCAGCCAGGGGGGCGTTTCTGCTACCGTCGTGGATCACCGGCTGATCGTCAAGCGGGCCGTCGAAAAACTGGCGAATGCGCTGGTACTGGTGCACAATCATCCGTCGGGAAACGAACTGCCGAGCGACGAAGACAAAGCCCTGACCGGTCGGGTCGATCTGGCGGCTTCGCTGTTCGACATTACGCTGCTCGATCATATCATCGTTACGGCGGGGCCTTGTTACAGTTTCCGCAGTCACGGCTTTTTCGATAAACGGCCGAATCCGTAGGAGTCCGGTGCGCAACGCATGTTTTTATTTACGGAAGAGCGGTGCGCTTTTGATCGAAATTCATTTACTTTGCATTTCCAAACGGCAGAAAAATGGCACTTATTTTATGTATAGAAGCGGGGACGGACGTAGGTTCGGTGGCGCTGGCCAAAAACGGCGAATTGCTTTCGCTGCTTGAGAATCTCGAAGGAAGACAGCATGCGCAGAACCTGGCCGTTTACGTGCAGGAAGTATTGCAGGAACATGACCTGGATGCGGGAGATCTGGATGCGGTGGCGGTCGGCAAGGGGCCGGGTTCGTATACGGGGCTGCGGATCGCCGTCTCGCTGGCTAAGGGAATCTGTTACGGCGCCGGGATTCCGCTGATCGCCGTGAACAGCCTCGAGGCGCTGGTTCACGTTGCTCTGGAAGATTTCGATGCGGGGATTCTCGGCGTGGACGATATGCGGAACATGAAGTTGCTGCCGATGATCGACGCCCGCCGGATGGAGGTATACTGCCAGTTGTTCGATGCGGCGGCGAAGCCGCTCTCGGAAGTGACGGCGCATATCGTCACGCCCGAAAGTTTTCTGGAACAACGTACCGAAAAGGGCGGATTGCTGGTGTTCGGGAATGGCGCGGCGAAGAGCCGGGAGCTGTTTACCGAGCCGGGCGTACATTTTGCGGAGGTCACTCCTTCGGCTCGCGGACTGGTCAAACCGGCTTTCAAGGCCTTTGCGGCGAAGAAATTCGAAGATACGGCCTACTTCGAACCATTTTATCTGAAAAATTTTGTCGTAAATTGTTCGTCAAAAAAAATATTTTGATTACATTTGCACCGTAAAAATAATCATTGACCCATGGTGTAATGGTAACACTGCAGATTCTGGTTCTGCCTTTCTTGGTTCGAATCCAGGTGGGTCAACAGAAAGGAAGCTCTTTTCAGGGCTTCCTTTTTTTGTACCTGGGTGGAATCAGGATTTTTCTCGTGTCCGTAAAAGGCCGCAGGGATCGCTGTAAACGATCCCTGCGGTTCCCCGAAAAAGGTTAAGTTTGGGTTAAGTGAAGTTGGGTTTATTTCGTTTCGACCAGGAATACCGATTGCGAAGGCTCCACGCGGAGTCTTACCAGGCTGACCCGGTCTTTTCCTTTTTTGGCGTATTCCGGCTGTAAAGCGGTGACTTCGCCGGTATGCGGATTCCAGAGTTCGTAGCGTTTTTTGCCGCGCAGCGCGACGGCGGAATCGAACGCTTTCCCGTTGAGGTTCGCAAAATAATAAATGTCTTTTCCGGCGCGCTCTTTATGGATGTAGCGCATCGGTACGATGCCTTCGGGAAATTCCACGTCGAACGTTTCCGACGGACGGGCCAGCGCGTTGCGCAATGCATCGGCACCGGGCTTGGCGAGGAAAACGACGCGGCCTCCCGCCGGATTCGTATGGGGCTCGCCGCTGCTGCGCAGCTTTTCCGGCAGCAGTTTGTCCATCAGGGCTACGACCTGCGCGTCTGCATTCGGCTCGGTCGACTTGACCGGCAATTGCGTTGTGAAGATCACCTGGCCGCCGGCTTCGAAGAAGGTCAATATTTTGGCTAGATTCGCGACGCTGATCGTCTTCGACGACGGAACGATCAGCGTGCGGAACGTGTTGTATTGTTTCGTGTTGGCCAGTGTCAGACCGTTCTTGTCGACTCGGCAGGCGTCCTGCAGCACTTCCGGGTGCAGAAACTGGAAATCGCGGCCGAGTTCGTTGGTCAGCCGCTGGCTGATCTGCACGTAATCCATGTCGGGGATCTTCACGCCTCCCGCGTAAGCTCCCAGCGGTCCGTCGAAGTAGTGCTCCCCCTGCATCGTTTCGATCGGATACAGCATCGCGACGTCGGTGACGAAGCGGTCGTCGTTGCGCAGCAGCATGTTCAGCCGCGCCAGGAAAGTGTTGAATTCGTACAGTCCCTGGTTGTACAGCCTGTTTCGGTGGGACAGCTCGGGCTCGAACGTAACGTCCCGGTCGTTGAACCATACCGCGTGCGGGATCAGCATGTTGATCCCCTTTGAGTATTGATCCATCGCTACGTTGTAGAGGGTGTCCCACGGGATGTTACCCATCGCTCCGTAGGTTTCCGACATGACCAGCGAATGATCCCAGTTGTAGGCCGCCGAGCTGACTATTTTGTAGAATTTCTCGGCCGGCCGGTCGCCTCCGATTTTGTCGATTCCCGGAACATCCTGGTATTTGAAGCATTTCATCAGGTCGGCGGAAGTTCCGACCGGGTTTTCGATCTCTTCGTTATCCTGATGTCCGGTCGCAACGATGCCGTGCGCTTTGCTCCACTCGCTGACCGCTTTCGGATAAGCCGCTGCGTAAAGCTCGGCCCGCAGACCGAACAGGGCGTTCCGCGCGGCCTGCGTTTCCGGGCCGATGTCGTACCAGAGTGCCGGATAGTACAGCGCCGGGCTGGAGCCGTATTTTTTTATGTAGGTCTCGTTGAATGTCGGCGTCCAGCAACGGGCCTGCGCGCGGTACAGCGTCGGTTCGTCGAAAAAGGTCGAAGTGATCGTCTTTCCGAAATATTCGGGCATCCGTTTGTAGTAAGCCTCGTGCGTCATCGAAATGTAGGCTTTGGCCGCCTCTTCGCTCAGATAATCCATGTTCGGATCGTCGTCCGCGACGCAGACGAACTGCATGATTTTCCAGTTCCCTTCGGGTACTTTCCAGACGATGGTTTCCTCGGTGATGTTGCCTGACAGGTCGATCCGTTCTTTCGTGTCGGCGTTCATGGCCACGGCGGCCATCAGTTGACCCGTTTTACTGACCGGGCTGACGTAGGTGGCCCCGCCCCGGGTTTCTTCTTCGATTTTGTCGAGCCGCTTCATCGTGAGGTTCGGGAAGCGGTTCCGAAACCGGGGAACTCCGTCCGCGTTGATCGCTCCGCCGCTGCCGCTCGGGAATCCGTATTCGTCGTACAGCGAGAGAGTCAGCCCCAGTTCGGCGGCCTTTTCGACGGCGTATTTATAACGTTCGAAATACTCTTCGGTCAGGTACTTGGGCGTCAGATTGGGGCCGAACGGCAAAATCGCCAATCCTCCGTAGCCGCATTTTTCCAGAAAGCCGGGCATTTGGGCGTCGATACCTTCTTTGGTAATGTCGGTATTGTTCCAGAACCATAGCGGATCGGGACGGAATTTCGTAGGGGGAGTTTTGAATTCGGACGGCTCCTGCGCCACGGCCGTAACGCAAAAAAACAGGCACAATAGGCTCAGACGAAAGGTTCTCATAAGATCGTATTTTTAGGATAATGCAAAATAAACGGATAAAAACGGGTCGAAGGTGCTATTTTTGACATTATAAGTCGATTTTTTGTTTTCGAAAAAGCAAACTTTCAATCGCGCGCGGTGTCAAAACTATCGTTTTTTAACGGGACTGGTAAAATGGTCGTGAAAAATAATGTTTGAAATTGTAAAAATAAACTCGGAAAAAATTTTTTATTTATGACTGAATTATTATCTTTGTTACGTATCTACACGCGTTTTACAGCCAGTTATCTATAAATTAAGGTGTAGAGGACTGGAAAATAGGATGGGTGAAGTGCGTCTTCCGGTGAAGAAGAGGCGATGGAGAAAGCGGGGCGGAGACGAATATTTTCCTTGGCGATTTTGGAAACCCGTGGGATTACGTGTTGGCCGCGAGGGATATGCGGCATTTGGTGAACGGAACGGAATAACCGGAAAACTATTGACTTAACGATTAACGCGACTCTATGAATAAACCTCGACCTTGGCTGTATTGGGCGGTATTGTCGGTTTTGTGTCTGCTGGGCGTGTCCTGCTGTAAACAACAGCAAAAGGACCCGTTTCGGTACAAGGTCGCGATCATCGGCAATCCGTCGAATCCTGATATCCGGTACGACGAGTCCCAGATGCAGGCCATCAAGGATCTGGGGTATAATACGTTGCAGTTGAACATCGCCTGGGGAGCCCGTCCGGCCGACGAACCGCTGAATCTGGAGGATATCCTTTATGTCGACGGAATCGGCAGCCGGGAAAAAGCCGATCAGCGTTTGCAGGCTATCAAAGAACGGGCTCGGATCGCCAAAAAATGGGGATTCCGGACGTTGTTCCATTTCGGCGCCCCGAGAGTCGATTCGCTGTATAAGATCCTGACGCCGGATCTGATCGACATCGCCACCGAAAAAAACAGCATTCAGAAAAAAGAGATCGTCGACAAATACGTTTCGTTGTTGAAAAGGCTGAAGCAAGAGGTTCCCGAGCTGGACGATATCGAAGTTTATACGTTCGATCAAGACGCATGGGTCGCCAACGAGTTCGGAAACGGCCCGACCGACCGGGATATCCCGTTGCACGAACGTATTCCCGCCTTTCTACAAGCTTTGACCGGAGCCTGGGCCGAAGTGAGTCCGGACGGGATGGTCTGGTGGGAACCGTGGGAAATTTCCGCGGGACAGATCTATGCCTGCATTCCGTCGCTTCCGACTCGGAACTTCGGGATGTTTCTGCATTCCAACATAGCGGAAGTACAACTGAGCCGGCCGGTGGATGTCTGGTTTAAAAATACGGTGCAGCTTTGCGCCGAACGCGGCATTCCGGTAGTCGGTGAAATTTTTATGGCCAGCGCTAACGAGGAGTTGCAGCCGCTGACGCATATCGCCGCGCCGCGTCTGGTCGCCGAAGAGTTGGATGCCGTGGGAAATGTCCCGAATATCCAGGGCGTAAAAGAGTATTTCGGACTTACTCCCGACCGTTACGATCCGAATCAGTTGATGGCCGGGATCAAACTGCATGACCTGGCTGTGCCGAACGAACAGGCGTTGGCGGAGTTGGCCGAGCCGTTCGGAACGGCTGCCGCGGATGTGCTTTCCGCTTGGGAAGCCAGCGCGACGGGACTTGCCGTGTTCCCGTGGGACGCTACATGGCGTTTCCGGTTGTTGACCGAGAATCCGGCCGGGATCGAAGTGTACCATCGCTGGGACGTCGCCCATATCGAAGGGGCCGTAGCTCCTTCTCCGAGTTGGAAATCGACGCGCCGGAGTTTGTTTATGACCACCGAGAGCGAATCGCTCGACCCGTGGTTCTTCGAAGATATCGAACTGCGCTGTGAGACGAGTTCCGAAAAATTGCTGGCGGCGGCCGATCTTTACCGGAAAGCGCAACAGCAGGTGAACGACGAACCTTACGCCGCTTATTTGGCGGAAAATATAAAGGATATCGAAGTGCTCGAACAGATGATTACCGCTATCCGGTGCTACTGCCGCGAAGCGAATCTGGCTCACTTGATGCGCAAGCATGTCGTCGAAGGGAATCCTATTCCGCAGGCTTTGATCGATCGTTTCGAGGCGATTATGCAGGTGGATATCGCCAATCAGGCGAAAGGGTTCGCCGAAAACCGGTCGGGCAATACGCCGGCCGCGGAAATGCTCAAGCTTTTCCGGAAAGATCCGGCCGGATGGGTTACGGCTTACTTACATTACCGATAACGAAAACGAAAACGAATACTAAAATTTAAATGTTCATTAATCAGTTTTAATTATGAAAAAGTTAACTTACATTGCACAGTTGTCGGCGGTTGCGCTGCTGCTGGTACAGATGAGTAGCTGTGATAGTATGCCCGATCCGAGTCCGATCTCGGATAAGTATGCCCGCCCGGAAGAGGTGGTCGAAACGGGGATACCTGTCATTACCGATGGCGGGGCGGTAATCTACTCTCCTACGAACGACAATTTCCGTTATGCGGCTTCGATGATCGCAAATTCGGACGGTACGATGAGCGCATGGTATTCCACTCCGGGGGGACTGAACGGAAGTATGCCGGCGCGTACGAAACTGAACGGCAGCGGCGACGGCGGCGGCGCCAAGGGCTGGCATGGCGAAGGGGGCAACGGAGCGATTTACTATATGTTCGATCAATCGTTTTACGGTTGGGCGGTACACTGTCCGAACTGGGATAATCCGAATTCGTCGATGCGTTTCTCTCTTTACAACTGGGATACGAATTACCAGACGACCCTGACCGGTACGCCGATCGCAACCTACGAATTCGTGCATTACGACCAGGCCGGCGAAGCCGGTTGGCTGGAACTCAACGCCGATAACGGAGGTTATACCGAAGCGACCGGAAGTCTTAAATTCCCGATGGGGGCTTATCTGCTGTATATGGAGAGAACCGAAGGTACTCCGGGCGCCTGGGGCGGAGCCACGGCTAATGGCATGATCTGCTGGGTGAACGGAAGCGAAACATCCGGTATAACAGGGCACGAGAACTCCGTTCAATATACGGCTCCCGGCGACGTCGGATACTCGTCTCAGATTCGTTATTACAGCGCACCTACCGCTTCGATCAATGCCGTATGGTCTGAGGACGAAGTGATTGCGGTAGCTCCGACCAAGGATAAGGCGGATAAATATTATGCCAAGGATCCGTCGGTCGTGAAAGTCGGGGATTACTATTACATGGCCTATACCGGGTCGGCTACGCTGGACGAAAGCCTGGACAACAACGTGTTTGTTGCCCGGAGTGCGACGATCAACGGAAAAGACTGGGAAAAATGGAACGGTTCGTCGTGGGGAGGAGATCCGGCTCCTGCGGTCGATGCCGAGCTTTCGGCAACCGAAACGTTCTTCGGAGCCGGAGAACCGAGCCTGGTCGTGAAGGGAGATCAGATCTATCTGTACTACACGTACAGCGACAATGAACAGAAAATTTACAACGTTCGGCTGATGACGGCTGCCGCCAGCGATCCGAACTGGCCGGCATCTATGACCGATCAGGGCGAAGTAATCGACCGCACGGCCTTCAAAGGGCTGAACATCGATGGTTGCAGCGTAAGATATATCGAAGATCAGGATTGTTTTCAAGCCGTACACGGCGTGAATATCGCGGATGTGAACAGTTATTCGGTCGTATGGGTTTCGAAAGACGGCGTCTCGGGATGGGAACAGAAAGGCGTGCTTTCGAACAATATCCGCGTACGCGCCAAATATGCCCGTTTCATCTGCAACGAGCAGAGCCATATTACGTCGACGACTCCCCGCCTGATGATTTATCAGAACGGCGGACAGTATTCCAAGACGGCATGGCCGACCAGGATGGTGCCTTATTCTTTCGTGGAATAAAACCTGACGGTATTATAGCGGGGAGCAATTAATGGAGTGCACCGGTTGCTCCCCGCTTTTCAAAGGAAATTTGAATTTTTAACAAATAACTGTTTTATTATAATACCTAAAAACTATGAGAAAATTGTTCTATTTGATAGCTTGTCTATCACTTACCGGTCTCTTGGGTGCATGCAACGATGACAAGGAGAATGGTGACGACGGCGAGCTTTCTTTCAAGTTTCCTCTGACTGAGTACGAATCAGCGAAAATCGGAGGGAAGAAAGTAATCGGTTTTTCGACCGTGGGAGATTGGACTGCTGAAGTGAAATACAAAGTGGCTCCTGCAACCGTGGACGACGAATGGCTGGAGATTTCTCCGAAAAGCGGGAATGCGGGCCATTGGTTCCTGACGCTCAACCTTGACGAGAATACGGATTACGACGACCGCGAAGCCGAGGTAGTTATCACTTCGGGAGGAGAAACCAAAACGTTGAAAGTTACCCAGTTTTCTACGTCGGCGATGTTCTTGCCGCAAACCACTTATAATGTGGGCGAAAGCGGCGGACCGGTGGCTCTTACCGTACAAACAAACCGCCCGTTCAGCGTTGAGGCGGACGACGCTTGCAAGGATTGGATCATTGTGCCGGATTCCAAGGCGGTGATGAAAGATTCGGTCTTTAACGTAACTGTTCTGTCCAATCCTGCGTTGGATGCCCGTACGGGTTATGTTTATGTGACGGAAATCGTTGCCGATGAGAAGGAAGAGACCCTAACTCGCCGGATCGAAATCGTGCAGAGAGGCGATTTCGGTTATTTCATTATGCGTGGATCGAGCTCGGATCTGACGGCTCCGAGTGTCGTGCAGACGGGCGAAAATGCATTCAATGCATTCTACCTGTTTAAGCAATACAGCGCTAACAGGGAAGAAATGCATGTGTGGAACGGAGATGCTCAAGGCCCTATTGATTTGTCTGCAAATGGAGAATTCGGGGTACGTTTCGTAGCTGCCGGACCATTTACCGACATGCAGGTGTCTTGTTGTACTTGGTCGCAACAGCATGGAGACGGAGTAATGACCGCTTCTTTGTATGTTTGGGATACGGATTATGCTACTACTGTTAAACGCAACCCCGTGAATCAGAAAAAAGATCTTTCATACGGGGATAATAGTTGGCCTAATTTGTTGAATGCGGATCAAGGTAATACTTATCCTGCAGGAGAATATCTGGTTGTAATGCAATCGACGAAGCAAAGTTCGGGAGTTTGGTCTGCTTCCGCAGGAGCTAAAGACGGTTTCCAGGGATTCTTGGCAGGCCAAGCCGTATCGTCCAATTGCCCGAAGGTACGCATCTATTATGTCAGCGGCAGTAAGACAGGTGCGGCTTACCGTGAAACTAAGGATGGCGGTGTTACCTGGAGAGATCAGAGTTATGTGTTCTCTTTGAATGAAAGTTGGCTCGAAAAATGTTCTCCGACGGATTTGCGTGTGGTAAAATGTGACGGTTACTATTATGCGGCTTTTGCGGATGGTGGCAACGTTAAGTTAGCACGTACTGCGAATATTAAAGACTCTTGGGCTAAATGGGACGGCTCTGCTTGGGGAGATGGAGATTACGCTTCCGTGGTTGCGAGCGAGGTTCCTGTATCTGTGGTTGAGAATAACGGTCAGATTTATTTGTATACCATGAAGGGGAATAAGTTGGTCGTTCGTACGGCTGCCTCCGAAGACAACTGGCCCGCTGCGTTGAGCGCAAGCGCCGATGCCTGGACATTCGACAGCAATACGGATGTGGACGTGAAGTTTGTCAATGGGCAGTTCACGGCAACCTATGTCAAGAGCAATCAAACCTGTGTACTGCTGTCGGACGACGGTACGACCTTTACCGATGGCGGAGTAGCTTATGCAAGAATGTTCGACGGTAGTAAATCCGCACGCTACGCATCGGGTGTTACCGGCGAGACGCAGTACATGTCTTATGTATGTACTCAGGGATGGTACTTTAAGATTATCAGCAATGATTAATCGAAAAGTCATTTAGGTTAGTAGTTTTTTGGCGAAGCCGGATCAAATGATCCGGCTTCGCTTTTTTATTACGGTATTTTACGGTCGGTTCCGGATTTTTCGAAAGGAGCGTCAGGGATGGATCGGAATCGTTTCATCCTGTCGGATTCGGATAATCGAGGTAAAACTCCGAAAATATTTGTTATTTTTGTAATATAAATTTAATAAAATGAAAAAAAATTTAATTGCTTTTTTGATCGTGTTCGTTTCCGTCGCCTGTTGGCAATGCGGCGACAAAGGAGAAGACGATCCTGCGCCGGATCCGAAAATCGAAATTACCGGTTCCCCGGAGGTGAATTTACCGGCGGCCGGAGGGAACGGGGTTATCTCTTTTACCACCAATGTGGCATGGAGCGCGAAAGTAAACGACACGAAAGCTTCCTCCTGGTGCAGTATATCGCCCGAGTCGGGGAAAGCAGGCGATGTGAAAATAACCGTTACGGCAAAAAAAGATTATGAATTGTACGACGACTTTTCAGCGGAAGTCGTCATTACGGCGGGAACCGCGAGCGAGACCGTTACGGTGACGCGCGGACAGAAAGATGCGCTGATTCTGACGCAGGATTTTTATACGGTTCCGTCTGCCGGCGAAACGATCGACGTGGAACTTCAACAGAACGTCGATTACGAAGTGCAGATCCCCGATACCGTTCAATGGATCACCCAGGTCGGATCGAAAGGCCTGTCGACCGACGTGCTGCATCTGAAAGTCGATCCTTTCGACAAGACCGACGCCATTCGGTACGCTTTCGTCCTCGTCAAAGACAAAAATAGCGATCTGAGCGCGAAAATTACCGTAAAGCAAGGAGCGAAATATATTCCCACCATTTCCGACGGATGGGATATTTATAAGGCCGGCACTTACCGTTACGGGCCGTCGATCATGATTCATGACGACGGTTCGATCGATGCGTGGTTTGCCGCATCCGGCGGTCAGTACGGCGATTGGAATTACCTGTTCAATCAGAGCGGAACGCATGAGGCGCAAGGTATTACCGGCAATAATACGGTCGGACAGAAGTTTACCGCAAAAACTCCGTTCTGGAGTATCAGCGTAACCAGCCCGAATTGGAACGGGCAGCCCTGCGGTTTTACTTTTAATTTGTACAAGTGGGACGATGCGAGCATGAGTTACAGCCAGGTCGTTCAACAGACGCCGGTAGCGACTGCGACGTTCAAAGATTATAAAGACGGGGAAAAGATCGGGGTGACCAACGACGATAAGTTTCCGGCCGGGACTTATTTGTGGGAGCTGTCCAAAGGGCTGACCGAGCAATCGGGCGTTTGGCTGGCTACCGGAAGCGTTTCGGGCGTTACCAGTTACAAAAACGGGCAGGTCGTGAGCGGCCGGAACTGGCAGGCGCAGTACAGCGTGGACAAAACGAGCGGTTATAATTTTTGGGATCAGGCTTCTTACCAGCATTCGGACGACGGAGGCAAGACATGGACGAAGGAAGAGATGGTACTGTTGCCGACCGAATTTTCGTCCGATCATTTTTCCGTATGCGATCCGGGAGTTGCACGGTGGGGCGGTTATTACTATATCGGATATACCTCCACCGAAAATGAAGCGATGGTCGAAAACCATGTTTACGTAGCCCGCTCCAAATTCCCGAACGGGCCGTGGGAGAAATGGAACGGTTCCGGCTGGACAACCGGAACGGACGTACAACCGGTAATCCGTTACGACGGCAATCCCGTGAATTTCGGAGCCGGAGAACCGTCGATAGTCGTTCTCGACAATACGGTTTATTTCTATTATTCGTGGGACGACCAGAGCGTTACCACGCGTGTAGCGACTGCGTCGGCCGACGATCCGAACTGGCCCGGTCACCTCGTGTTCCATGGAACGGCGATGGATAAAGGCGCTATCGGCGGGGCGGATCACAGCGATGTAAAATACCGGGAGGATATCGGGAAATTCCAGGCCGTGCATACGGCGGCCCGAATGTCTGCCAATAGTTACATCGTGCTGTGGCAGTCCGACGACGGGATCAAGTTTGAGAAGATCGCCGAAATCAGGGAAGGATTGCAGCCGGGCGCGCATAACTGCGGTTGGAGCGGAGACGAGCAGGGGCACATAAAACTCGGTGTTCAGCAATATATCAGTTATGCCTATACGCTCGATTTTGGTCCGGAGTCATGGGGTAAATGGAATACCCGCTGGGCGAAACTGAACTGGTAAGCCGTAGGAGAGAATCGTATCCGTTTGTCCGGAGACTTCGTTTGGGAGTCTCCGGACTTTTTATGTAAAAATGCATTTCGTTTTTTTGCAAAAATATTTTTTTAGTTATCTTTGCATCGAATAATGCTGTATTCGTCTAACGGTTAGGACGGTAGATTCTCAGTCTACAAATAAGGGTTCGATTCCCTTATACAGTACGAATTGCATTGATTATCAGCGCTGTTCTTGTTTGTGGGTATCAAATGCAGTACCTTTTGATTCAAAAAGGGTATTTTTTAACGATTCCGTATCTTCCTTGTTAATCCCCAAATTTTCCATCCCACCCATGTGATTAATACCAATAAAGCAAGCCGTCCGGCCCATATCGAAAATTTTTGCCATTTCGTCAAATCTGCCGGGACGGGAATCTCTTTGTACCGGTCACGATAAACGATACTATCCCGAATTATTGTTTTCTCGGCATCTTTGACGGGAACGGCAACGGGATATGTGTGCGGCTTGTTCCGTAGGTCATGGTACAATATTCCATCTGTACCGATCCGTGCGTTCGATTCTGCGAAGTCCGTTTCCAAGTGTGATGAACTATCGCGGGTCTGTGTCTGCGCCGACTGTGCGGGGACAGGAACCCTTACCGTATCGATCCGTATCTTCTCCGCGTATTCGGTCTTGTACTCGACGCGAACGCTGTCTTTCGACTCCGAGCGGATCGGCATTGCCTGGCGGCAGCACGATACGGCAAGCACTCCCAATATAACTACCAGTTTTTTCATGGCTCGAACTTGATTTCGTTAATGCGGTATTTCCATCCGTTGATAAACCGCTTCTGAGACGGTTTCTTTCGAACGATATTGTCCACGAAATTTAACCGGGCCTGTTTGATCTGAGCGAACAGTTCGCGGGGGTCGCGGGCGTTCAGTGCGGCAATGGTTTTAGGGCCTACGATACCGTCCACTGCAACGCCGAGTATCTGTTGCGGAATCTTGATGCCGTTGGCTCCCGATGCCCAGACCCAATCGACCAGGATGTTAGCCAGCGATTGATTGCGGATCTCGTCGGCTTTCCACCGATCCCAATAGTGCGGTTTCAATACACGGGAGACGACTTCGTCCCATGTAAGCATTTTAAGGTCGTCTACATCGATATCTCCGTCGCCATCCTTGTCATAACCTATCTGTCGCCATGTAGCGATTGTCACACCCATATTTGTCGCGCCTCCCTGATCGTAAGGGTCGTCCACGAAGCCGCCTTCCCATTTCCGGATAAAGGGAGCCAATTTGCTGATATTTGCCATAATTTTTATTGTTAAATTTATTGTCGATTTTTATCCTCGTCTATAGCCTTTGTTACATCTTCGTCAAATTCATGTACTTTATTAATTGTGTAGCGTTTTATTATCCGGAATATCTTGGCTTCGGAAATATCTCCGGCGTTTTCCAGAAAACTCCAAAATTCAACACCGCAGATAAAACCAGTGCATAGATTCGGCAATAATTCCGATTTGGGAATGAATCCTATTACATGCCTTGACAGCACGAAAGCCAGCATGACCGTACCCAGGGAGAAGAATAGTTTCTCCACCGTCCGCCATGCAGCATAAGAGCTGAAGTACCATTCTCTATGCTGTCTCTTGGATCGTCTGTAACTCGCCCAGCAGCCCGTCACGAAATCAATAGCTATGAAAACAAGAATACACAGCAATAAAGGTCCTATGGGGGTAAAATACCCTACGATACTAAGCATCAATCCACACACTCTGCGTCCAGCATCTAATTTCATCGTTTACGGTTTTAGGTTAATTGCTCCATGATCGCATCATATACGGCGGGAGTGCAAGCCTCGGCCACCTTTTGGAGGAGTTCAGCCTCTCTATCCGAAAGCTGAATTGGCCCTTTGTTATCGTAAATTTTATGTACTAATGCGTGATATTCCATGCCGGGACACCCCGTATAGATTGCGTCGGCAATAGATACCCGGTAATCCCTGACTTCGGATTTCGTCCTGGCAAAATCCAAATAAACCCGCAGATTCGTTAAATCGATGTTCTTCATAATTTTAGTTATTGTAGTTTGCGTAATTCCAAAATTTTGTAGAGTTGATAAATGTAAACTTACATTCGCTATTCCAATTGATCGTAACATCCTTCACGGGGCCTGATCCCATTCGGATATAATGGGTGGCATTATAAGCGTGAACTATTACGTTACCAGAGCCCGATTTTTTAATCCAAATTACTTTACCATCGTTGTTAGTCGAAGGCAGATAAATGTGAGTTGTTCCCGACCCGTTGTATTCTATATAATCGTCCTCTCTTGTTAGATATGTGCTGCCTGCGGAAAAAAGATATTTGGTCGATGTTGCTATCCCTCGTATTTTAGCGTCGGCATTGAGGCGAAAGTCTCCATTCCATATATCTATGGCAATATTATCAGTACCGCCCCATGCGCCTACACTTATAGCCCGGACAAGCCCGGACGACGCTTTCGCACTGATAGTCAAATTGCCATAATTATTATTATACGAACTTTCATTCCCAAGTTGAACATAGGATTCCCCATAGGTAAACTTAATATTGCCGCTATTCTTTGTATTAAGAAGGTTTCCGCTGTCGATAACGAAATCGCCTACTTTCCCGGAACTCGCCGTTATGGTGCCTGTAAATTCTCCTGCTGAAGCATGAACTATCCCCGTGAATTCGCCTGAAGTTGCTACCACTTTCCCTGTGAACTCTCCGCCCGAAGCGTACACTTTGCCCCGAAATTCCCCGGAGCTCGCATATATAGCCCCTCTGACAGTAAGAGAAGAATTTGCAGGCTCGAATACCAGCCGGTCGCCTCCTAATGCAAAATACCCATCCGAATAAAACCGAAACTTAGCTTCGTTGGCCGCTTTTGCAGAAGTGGCGCCGCCGAACAGTATCGGGTATCGGGATAGATCGGAATACGGGTTAATACCCGATAATCCCGCAACGATATTCGATGCGGAATCGCGGACGCCGACAAACCCTGTAAGCAACAAACCGTCCGATATCTCCGTAGTCATATCCGAAAATGCCGATTTCAGAAATTCCAATTCCGCAACTCTTGCGGCTGCGGCATCGGCAGCATCCTGGGCGGCATCGGAATAGGATTTCAATTCGTTCTGAATAGCCTGATTTGCATCTTCTATGGCTCTCGTGAAATCTTTGTATGCAGCATTGAATTCCGTGTATTGTGCATTCACGTTCCTTACTTCGGCTTCTGATGCTTTGCCGTCCGCAATTGCCGCTGAAATGGCATTCAGAAGACTTACTTTAGCTGCGTCAAACGCACTCTTCTTTGTGGCAAGATCCGTTTTCGCCGAACCTCCCAGATAGGGATTGTTATACAGCTTGCCATAGGCGGCATCGGCTGCGGAGCCCGTTTCGTTGACCGTATTGGTATACTTTTCGATGGATGCCGCTTCCGCGCGATCCACAATCCCGTCGGCAAAGGCTTCGTCGGTGAAGTCTTTCATGCTGGCGACGGTGGTGTTCAACGATGCCGCCGCATCTTTAGCCTCTTGGGCTGTTTTTTGCGCTGCATCGAGATTCACGACCGGCGTTTCTATCGACGTCCGGGTGGGAAGATCGCCGGACGAACTTCCGGAAGTCCAATGATAACCGGAAGGATGCAATTCAATGAAAGGGACGCCGGAGGTACGCACCGTGTACCTGCCGCCGCCGCGAACGTATATGTATTCCATCGATATCTCTATCACCTGTCCGATGCTGCCGACGGGCGTACTCTCTGCAAAGCTGTAAGCAAAGGAATGGATATACCTTTTGACGGGTAGCGTGCCCCAACGGTTCCCGTTCGACTCCCAGGCGCAATTGCATGAGAATCCCTGCGCATGAGTGGCCCAGGGAGGCTTCCCGCTCGTGCCTAATACGGTTCCGATATTAAAAGTCGCTTTATAATCTGTAGCATTGTATAAAGTGAATGTTACCGGATAATAAGTATCCGGATCGAGCGCCGTAGCGTCGATCGTAGTGATCAGGAACTGCCCGGACGAATAGTACTGAATATTTTTCAGCAACGTCGTCTTCGCATCGTAGTACGTTTTGAATCTCGCATTGAAAACCGACCCGGTGATCGTCGAGGTCGTCGTCATATCCGCCAGCAGCGGCGTAATGTATGCGCTCAGGGCATTGTAGACGTTCAGATAATCGGCGGTGCTCAGTTGGATCGTATCGGCCTGGGCTGTGAGGATCGGTTTCTCGCCCTGGATGATCTCCCATTCCCGTTTGGCGTCCTGTTTCTCATTAGGGGTCAGCTTGTCGTCGCTGGCGATATCGGCCAAGGCGTCCAGGGCTTTGTCCGAGTACTCCTTCTGGTCATTGTCGGATATGGAGTACGCCGTAGCCTTATTGCCCTGCTCCAGCTTGGCTCCACACAAATACACTTCATTGTTTCCTGAATGAACTCTAAATAACACTCTGTTATCTCCGCTCGGACTGACAGTTCCCAAAGTTAGGAATGTTACGAAAAAACGCTTCCATTCCGAAGTCAGAACATACCTCATACGAGTATCGACAGCGGAACCGACGGAGGCATCTCCGTTGGTAGCTATAATTCTTTGACTAATTACAGGATGGCAGTAGGTGTGGACATAGCCCTCCCCTTTGGCCCAAAAACTAAGAGTATATTCTTCCGATGGCGTGAACGGTACATTCACCTGCTGGCGAACTTCTGCATAATCGGCGGAAGTCGGAACTTTACAGTATACGACGTTTAGACCTAAATATTGTTCAGACAGAATTTGCCCTTCTCCGCTCCAATGATCGGAAAAATTTTTTGTGCCGTTCAGAATATTCACTCCGCCGATCTGTACGGCATCCACCGCGGCGTCAGCCGCATTTTTTGCCATTGCATCCGCGATGAGATTGGCGAACCGGCTCACTTCCGCGTCATAGTTAGCGAAATAAGTATTGTAACTTGACCGTTGCGCATCGGTCAGGGTCGTATCGGAATCTATATTGACCGCAACCGTCCCGGACAGGAAGTTTTTCAAGGCATTATAGGCGGCGGATAAATCGGCAATCGATACGCTGTATGTCGTCGCATCGTCCTGGTAGGATGCGTATTCTTTATCGATCTGGGCGACCTTATTACGTAGCGTGGCCTTTTCTTCTTTGGATATTACGCTATCCGAGGCCATCTGACGCAGCCTGAGTTGGGCGTCATTCACACTTTGCCAGTCGGATTCGGAAGCGGTAGAACCATCGGCTTTATTAGCGTTACTGACATAGATGACTCCCGATGTTTTAATCCATATATCATTTACGCTATACGGAACGGCGGGGGTGCTGTCTCCATAAAACAGCTTAGCTTTCGTTCCGGCCAGTCCCAATGCTTCGCGGGCTTCTGATAGAGCTTGCGCCGCACCGCTATCGGCAACTCGTAGCCATTGGTATGTATTGTTTTGATATGAAAATTTATACCGCTCCGTAACATTTTCCCCGTCAATGACTACAAATCTGTCGTAATAATCCCCGATATGGCGATTCTTTTCTTCGGTGCTCGTCCATTCGTTTGCAGGGGCATTGTTGAGCGTAGGCATTTCCGTCCCTTCGTAAGACGTAATCGATCCGTCGATCTGGCTTTGCAAATCCGGGATGATCGTATCGTTAAGCACGTTTACCGCCGTTTGCAATTCCTGCGACAGTTGATACGCCCCCTGTGCAGTAGTGTTGATTGCCGTCTGGATGTATTTATTCGCTTCTTCTAATCGGGTGTTAAATGTGCCGTAAGCCGTGTTGAAGATGTCGTATTTAGAATCCACGTCAGATTTCTCCGTGGGAGTGGCTACGCCGTCCGCCGATGCTGATTGGATCGATGTCAATAGGTTTGCGACAGCCGTGTCGAAAGCGGTTTTCGCCGCGGCAAGATTCGTCTTGGCCGTGCCGGTCAGCAGCGTATTATTATATACGGTGCTGTATGACGTATCGACGCTTTCTTTGGTTTCGTTGACCGTATTGGTATACTTTTCGATGGATGCCGCTTCCGCGCGATCCACAATCCCGTCGGCAAAGGCTTCGTCGGTGAAGTCTTTCATGCTGGCAACGGTGGTGTTCAGCGCTGCTGCCGCATCTTTAGCGTCTTGGGCTGTATCTTTTGCCGTATCGATATCCTGTTTCACCTCCGGCCACTCCGAAAGATTCTTCAGTCCCGAACTGTTTTTACCGATTATTACGTCGGTATTCATTCTCATTCTCGGTTTGGTATCGCCGGGGGCCTGCTGGAAGGTGATGTAAGTCGCTTCGGGATCATCCAGGTTTCTATCCCCGCAGAACATATCCCCGTATACATACTGATACGCGCGGCCCGTTACGGGATTTACCCCGATCCCGATATAGTTTTTATCCGTCAGGTCGAAAGAGTCTATTTTAGCCAATACCTGTATGGAGCCGCCGTCCCTTGCATCTATTACGATTGCCGATTGGCGGGCGACGTCGGTTCTGTTACCGAACTGCACGATATTGTCCCCTTCTGCGGGAATGCCGCTGCCGTCTTTATCTGTTTTGGAGATATCCACATAATCGTCTCCCACGCCGGTAACGAGCGCCCAAAAATATTTAATGATGCTTTTGTTATCGGCGGAGTAACGTTGGCATCTTGCCTGATCGCCTACGACAATACCGCTATATCTCGTACCGTTCTTGTTGTCATAATAACAGCGATAATAAGTGCTTTCCTCTTGTGCGGACGTGCATTCGAAGCCTCCGTTCGAATGTACCGTTTCTCCGAGCCTGAAAGACATCTGATTTATGATAAGCTCGTTGAATACCGCTTCTTTGCGAATGATTAGCTTGTCCGCTTCCACGACACTGCTGCCCGTGCTATCCTGATATACGCCCGCACCGGCTCCGCTGATATTTCCCTTGCGGAAATTGGCCGTAGCGAACTTGCCTTTCGCAATAACATCCGCGTCAGATTCGACGTTGCCTTGCGCCGTAACGCTTCCTTTCGCATCTACGTTTCCCCCAGCGGATATATCTCCCCCTGATTCAATATTTCCTCCTACTTGCGCATCCCCGCCAGCGGTCATATCCTGGGCGGCATTTATGTTGCCCGCATTGAAATCAAGGGATTTCCTGCCACCTTTGGGGTGGAAGTCCTCCATACTCCGAAGCGCAGAAAAAACGTTGTAATCGGTGGGGGCCGTGTTGTCGTATCTACTGATAACATAGATGCCTACGCCGGATACAACACCGATTCTTTCCGCATACTGGTTTTCCTTTATGTTGGTTTCGATGCTGCCCAAGCGGGAATAAACCGTATTATCGCCGACGGTGTAGGTGGCGATATACTCATTGTACAGCTTCTTTTCAAATCCCTGAATCCGCGACTGACGACCATCAACACCAAAATTGCTGCCTACAAGAAGCACCTTTTGTCCGGCTTCGTAGTTTTTATCGTTTAGCTGGCAATACACGGGATTAGTAGGACAATCATACACGTTGGTATCGCTGCTATTTTTTATCGCCCAAGATTTACCCACTTTCAAAAGATCCTGTTCGGCTTCAGCAATTCTTTCTTTGGGTAATTCTATTCCGGTTAATACCATTGTGTCGCCCACCTCCGGATGCAAGTCTTTGTTGGGAATAATCAAGACATTCCCATCCCCGGAGTTTTCTGTCTTGGCGATGACTTCAAATTTTTTGTTAAATCCGTCTTCAGGTTTCCATTTTTCAGGGTCTATGACGTTATTATCGTTGTCGATAAGGGCTATTTCAAATTCTTGGTCTTTAAGGCTTCCGCTTGTAAATACGCAACGCAGGGTTTCGCCTACGATGGTGTCGGATGGTAAAAACGGCGTATTAGCGCATGTCATTACGTAAGCGTCGAAAGTATCGCTGCTTTCCGATCCTTCCAACTTTCTCTTAATGGTAGTAATATCGGTAATCGTATCGGTGTTTTTAGGATACACATCCTCGAAATACACCACTTTCTCCACAACATCGCCAGAGGCTATATTCTCCCATGCATCAATGTACTGCATCCCATTCGGAAGATGCAGCCGTTTTTCTGAAACGTGATTAGTTACCCCTCCCTGCTGAGTATTACCATAGTCGTTAGGTATGTTTCGAGTCGATCCGAAAACAAAAAACCGAGTTCCGTAATTCGAATCATCCCCTTTTTTGGCCGGGATGGAAGAAACGACTTCTCCGCGCTCGAATCGTTCAGGAGAACCTAATTCCAACTTCCCGAAATAGATCCAAACTTCCGCGCCGTTTTCAATCGTCCACCATTCGACTTCGAAAACTTTAGCGATATTTGCGAGCCCATCCCAGCACGAATCGCCTGCGAATGACACAAGTTTGGTCATTTTATCAAGATCGGCGGGTACGGCTCCCACTTTCCAGTTCGTCCCGCCGAGAAACCGGTTCATATTGTCGGCGATCAGATTCCCAAAGGACGCGAGATCGGTCGTATCGCTAAATGTCGTTTCCGAAACTTCTCCGGCCAACCACTGAACACAACAACGTTTCATGTGATTTTGCTGCGCCCAGAAATTAAGCGTGTATTTATACCCACCCGTATTATTGTCAAATTCGGGTGTCACGTTCGACATGATTTCGAACTTGCGGCCCTTATAGATTATGTATGAACCGCGAGGAAAACTCGTTTGATTTTTTAATGAAAAGGGAAGTTGAATGTAATAATCGCCCATTAGGACGAATTTTATGTTCGCGTTCTTACTGACGCGAACATCTATAATTTTTATTCCGGAAGGATTATATATAGTCATTTCGTCGTAAAACTTCGTAGCCTGCATCATCACAAGCACACAACAAAGATCAATACGTTCGGCACATTATGCAAGAAACTTTAAATAACATTTGTGGGTAATAAAAATATTACCTATTTTTGCATTATAAATGAAAATAGATATGCCGACGATATTTATTATGTTTGGGTTTCGTTTTTTGTTTTACTCAAATGACCATGATCCGATACATATCCATGTAGTCAAGGATAACATTAGTGCAAAGTTCAATATATTTCCGGTAGCTTTAGTGGAGAATAATGGGCTGAAACCCGCCGAATTAAAGATGGTAGAAGCTATTATCGAGGAGAACCAGGAAGTAATAGCCGAACATTGGAATAAGTTCTTTAATAAAAGTAGGTAGTTATGATAAAGGTCGAAAAAATATGGATTACGAATAGCGCCGTATGGATTCGCACGGATGATGGAAGGGAAGCATCTGAGCGATTCGTCGAGTATCCGCGTTTGAAGTGTGCAACAAAGGAGCAGCGCGAAAACTATAAGGCTAATGCGTTCGGAATTTATTGGCCAGATATTGACGAAGATTTAAGTTATGAGGGATTTTTCAGAAAAAACAATAAAACCCCATTGTTTGAGCTGTTTATGTCGCATCCCGAATTAAATGCTTCTGCCGTAGCCCGCCGGATGGGAATAGCCCAAAGTCTTTTGGCGCAATACATAAGCGGAAATAAGTGTCCGTCGCCGGATCGAATGGAAATGATAAAAGAGGAAATACGTCGCATAGGCGCAGAACTTCAGCAAGTGTAGGTTGCATGATTACTATTCAGAATATCGATCCCCAAATAATTGCAAATAACCTTGAACCCGCCTATCCGACTCATCCATGCGAAAATTTGAAGCCGCATTATAGTTTCATATTTTGTATTGGATTTAACTTATTCTGCCGTCCTTCTTGTCGGATCTGGCTCACGAAATTTAATCGCTAATTTACAGGCGCGAAGGTAGTAATTCTCAAATTGCGTGGCATTCCTATAAATTAGGTGGTAATATTCTCCAAGATCGGGAATATACAATACTACCATTCCTTTGTGAAGCTCAGACTTGAATCCATTAAGATTCGACAAGAAGGATGCTTTATCGGCCCCGGCAACCAGGAAGGTAAGCGTTAAATCCCGTTCGTCCGAAACAGGGTCTTCAACAATAACCTCTACGCCCGGTTTTAAAGGATCATCGTTTTCAACAAAATCTTTCAGCGGTTCAAACGTAAGAAATTCTTTGTAGCTTCCCGCAACCAATGTTACCCCCAATGATGAAAGGGTAATTCCATTTATCGTGATATCCGAAGTTGCCATATTACAAATTGTCGAGTTTTCTGTTCATGGACGTTAGTGTTTCGTTCATAGTCGGCAACACCCTTGTATAAGACCTGATGTCTGCGACATTGCCGTTAAGCTGAATCATAATATCCCTGATGTCGGTGGTTCTGTTTAGCTGTTCTGCGCTCAGACTTTTCACAAATTCGACCGCAGCAAGGATATTGCCGGTTTTAGCCTGAACGTCCGATAATCTGCCATTCATTTCTTCTCCCTCGTCCTGGGACATGACCTGATATCCTCTTGTTGATGCGGTCTGGGCGGATAGACTCGAAGACTCCCCGATAACATCGCGAATACCTTCCGTTTGCTCCTTGCTCCAATCGATGATATCCTTCCATTCCTCTCTTAACTTGCTTATTTCGTCAGCAGTAAGGTCAAGTTTGTTATCCTGATCCGTATCCGCATACTGAGCGTATTTTTTATAAAATTCTTGCAACCGAGGCCGCAACTGTTCTATTTTGAATGATTCCAAAAGAGCGTCCCGCATTGCGTCTTCGAGATATTCGCTTGCTTCATCCGATCCGTCTTTTACGTTTTTAAGCCAGGAAATAACGGCGTCCTCCATATCGGAAGTCGTGGTCTGAAAAAGGTCTTTATTGATGTCTTCCTGTGTTTTCTTTAGCTGATCGTCATAATCGATCAATTTATTAATCAGATCCTGCATCCATTTAGGTAATAATTTAAAAAGGTCCTCATTATCTTTTAACGCGATAATAGCATCTTTATCACCTGATTGAAGTACCTCATATACCTGCTTCAATGTCTCGTAATCCTCTTTGCTGACTCCTAACAAGGATGTATTTATATCTCTCCCGCCTGCAAAAGAAATAACCTTGAGTATGCCAGTGATTTTATCTACCTCCCCTGTGGGAAAATCAGTCAGTGACTTGATCGTCAGGTCAATGCCTTTTTGTATAGAGCTTAAAGCTTTCTCCGCATTTTCGAAATATTCCGATCCTCCGGCTGTTTCCAATAAGTCGATGTATCTTTCAACCTGATAGTTGATAGAATCCCACGTCCCCTCAAGTTGCCGATTTTTCTCTGCCTGGATTTCCGCCTGTCGTGCGCTATCATCAAATAATCCGATAATCGTGGTAATAATACCTGTAACCCCTGAAAGCCCTTTAATAATATCTTCAGTAGATTTTTTCCCTTTTTTGCCAAATCCCTCGAAGGCATTCATTGCATTACCAACAATAGAGTCTATTTTATTAAATCCATCTACGACATCAGAGTCAAGTGCCCCCCCCAGATCAGAAACAATTTCTATCATTTCTGAAAAGGTTTTTTTTACGCGCTGGGTAGCCGTTTGAACGTCGGCCCACGCTGATGCAATATCATCTTTGTTTCCTGACTTCACAGCTTTGCGATACCGGTCGTAAGCATCTTTTAAAGCTTTGAACGGATTTCGCGTCGTTAATTTCTTATAGGCATTCTCAATAGACCCCAGTAAAGCCTGTGTATCCTGAATGCTAAGATTTGTCGAATTAGCAATTAATTGCCGGGCCTGGTTGATCGCTTCTTGCAATTGGTCTGTCGTCATTCTGTCGAGATCGCCCAATAACTGCTTCCATAGGTCGCTTTGTTCAATAACGGACGCTTCGATGGCGGATATCTGGTCTTTTTCCCATTGTGTTATCTTGGTAATAAGATCAGAACGTCCGCTTTCCGTAGCTACCTGTCGCGCCTTTTCCGCTTTCTCGTGTATTTCTGTTATTTTATCTTCCGCAGTACCATATTCATCTACGACGGCTTTTAAAGCTTCTGTTGTCTCCGCCTGATTTATCTTTATTTCAAGCCCCTCTGCCTGGTCAGATGTAATGTTGCCTCCCGCCTTAGCGGTTTCGACCCACTTACGAAACTCTGCGTATTTATCTTTAATACCCTGGTATTTACGCTCTTCTTCCGATAAGGCGCTATCCGTAATCTGTTTCGATATTTTGTTGTACTCTTTAGCATATTTCAGATTAATCGCCGCCTTTGCGTCTACAAGTTTCTGTTCGATATTTATTTGGCGTTCTTTGAATTTTATATCCTCAGAATAATAGGCTTCTTGTAGCTGATGGAGTATTTCCCCAGCAGACCCATCTGAAGAGACACCTGTGGCGATAACGATCTTTTTCGTGTCGGACTTGAGAATATCCGAAGCTCCTTGCAGTTGTCGATAAATATAATCCTCCAATTCCTGAGGCGACAATACGTCACCATTAGGAAGTATAGGTGTAACAAGTAGTTCTATCTCTTTGCCTTCGGCATCTAATATGCCATACTGAGAGCTAAACACGGTTGCGATACCGTCCCCTGCGTCTTCCCATCCCTTTTTAACAAGTTCCGCAGCATCAATGAGCGGACGTGCCAGGAGGCCTGCATTTCCTTTGAATTCGGATGTCATTCGTTGTGCTGCCTCGTTTCGTGCGGAAGATGGGTCTTTATCATATGCTTCGTTCAATAGCTTTCTTTCTTTTTCAATAACTTGCAGTTTTTCCGTAATTTGCATGTCGAGCTCTGCCAATTCTTTTTCTCGACCATCCTTCATAATATCGAGGCGCGACTGCTCAAGAGCGCGGTCGTTTGCGAAGATCAGCTCTGCAAGTTTTTTTTGAGCATCAGAAACGGATTTTACAGTTTTATCAGATGTATTGAATTGCTTTATTTTAGCATCGTATTCAACAATTTGAGCTTCAAGTTTTTTCCATTCTGCGGTACCTTTGAGCGATATATCCATCGCATCGATAGCTCCTTGTGCTTCTTTTTTTAGATTTTCCCAATAAGCTTTATTATGGACGGCGGCCACTTTATTTTGTACTTCGTTTTTAGGGGATTCATTCTCGTTTTGTTTTTGAGGCGTATTTATTCCGAATCGTCTGCGTGCCTGCGCATCCGTTTCATCCGCGAGCTTTTGTGCTTCCCGGATATTTTTAATCCAAGAATCAATGCGGGAATCTGCGATAATAGTACCTTTATTTTGAATACGATCCAAAACCGCAATTATATCGTCATCAAGTTCCTGACCGCTAATAATAGAATCTCGTATTTTTGCATATAGCTCCGCACCTTTCTCGTCCCCCACTTCTTTAAGAAGACGATTATACAACTTATCAAGGTTCTTAGTTATCGTTTCTTCTAATTGTTTCGATTGCGATGCAGAAAATTGTTCATATTGACGAGCATTATACGAATCCATAATAGCCTGACTCAAGCTACTGTATTTCTCAGTTAGTGTTTGCACCGATAATGCCTCTTGCTTCAACGAGGAATCGTATTGCCCGAATTTGTCAATGATTTTCTTTTTGGTTTCTTCATATTCTTTTGTCCCCTCCGTACACCCCTCCAGCTCTCCTTTTAGCCGGGCAAGCTCTCGCTGTTCTGCGATAGCACCGGCAGACGCATTGGCAATTGATTCGTTCAAATCTTTTTGCGCTTTAGCAGCATTATATCCCCCATCGGAAAACTGATATATAAGCGTAACAAGACCTACGAGTGCACTTGCGGCTAATACATACGGATTTGCTTTTACGGCCTTATTAAATAATATCTGTGCCTGCGTTGCTCTGGTGAGCATCTTCGTTTGTTCAAGAATTGCCTTTGTCGCCGTAATGGTAGCCTGTACTTTTTCGATAGCAGCGGTCGCTATCAAAGCCGCCCTGTACGTCCCATAAGTAGCAACTAACGGGACAAGGATGTCGAGTACTTTCTGATAATTCTCAACGAGCGAAATAGTGCCTTGCAACACACCGGCAATAACTCCTTCCTGCGACTTTCCGATATCATTAAACATGGTATCAAGAGCATCGCCGAGGTTGGAAATAAGTCCTGTAATTGTTTTGGATTGTTCTTGCATGAGGTTGTAAAACTGTCCGCCTTCATTGGTCATTCCTTCAATGACCTTCTTTACATCCTCAAAACCGATCTTTCCGGCAGAAACCATTTCGTTAATTTCTTCGGTGGTTTTGCCGTACATTTTAGCCATTTCTTGAAGGACGGGAATACCCGAGCTTGTGAATTGAAGCATATCACGAGCATACAAGCGTCCTTGTACCGCGGTCGTACCGTATAAATAGGTTAATCGCTCCAGCGGCAATCCTAAGCCGGCCGCTACATTACCTAATCGCGTCAACGTTCCGGTGATATCTTCGGCGGCGAACCCATACGCGAGTAATTGACGAGCGCCATCGGCCACTCCTTTCAGGTCAAAGGGTGTTTTTGCCGCCAAATCGACCATTTCGGCCATAAGCGCATCGGCCTTCTCTTTGTTTTGAAGTAATGTTGTAAAGGCAACTTCTAATTGCTGAAATTCACCGCGAGTAGTAGCTATTTGCCTAACCAACCCGGCAAGTGAAACGCCTACCCCGATCTTTCCAAGTGTAGCGGCAAAACGCTGCATCGCATAGTCCATGCGGTCTGCATCTGTTACAACGCTTGTCGTTGCGTTTCTCGCTATATTCCGAAGTTCTCTGAATTTACGAATCGCTTCTTCATTGTCGATGACTGCTGTCAGGTCTATCATAGTATTTCCGTTCTATTTTATTTGCCTCCGGCCATCCGAAGGAATAAATTCATTGATTGCGGGTCGTTTACATCTATCACATCAGGGATGGATGAATTATTATTTTGACCAGGATTATCCGTCTTGCTTTTATAATCCGTTTTAAGGGAATCCTTCATCATCAATTGGGCATTAGCCCAAGATATTTCCCATAAAATGTAGTCGAACGTCCATCCGTATCGGCTTGCGAGTGCGTCTATTTGTCCCCAGATACTTTGCCCTCCGTAGTGGCTATCCGCTTCGCTGCCGTATTCTGGGAAATCGTTACCCGCAGCGTTCTTACCAAGCGAATAGCGTCCGTAAAATCCTCATAATAGGACATGAAAACAATTGCGTAAAGAAGATTGACGCAAGCCTGTGATGTCATAGTAGGAGAATCGAGCAATAGTTGTGTGCGGGCCTCAAACTGCTCGTCGATTTCTTTTCGGGTTCGAAGCGTTGCGATAGCGATGATCTCGGCGACTTCTCGCGGTCTTTCGGCGCACAGCTTCCACATTTGCTCGACCGGATCTTCGGCGTTATCGTCCAATAGAATATCAAGGTCGAGAAGACGACGAGTAATCATAGCCAATCGCCCAAGTTGGAGCGGGAATAGACAAAGCGTCACTTCGTTCCCATCCATATCCTCGATACCGAAGGACTCGTTATTACTTGTCAGAACGTTAATCGCTCGCTTATCCGTTACTGATTCTTTAATGTCTGTCATTTCGATAAAGATTTGATCCCGCCCCGGTCTCGCTCCGTGATGCAAGTCGTTAACTTTCCAGCGGGAAAAAGGATTAGACACCCGGAGTTGTCGTATATTCCGGGATCGGGATGGGCCACCATGCCACGCCGCCCTGTTCGGGGGCGAGCACTTCGGCCGATACGGCGATCTGCAAAGGATCGCTCACATTCAACCCACCCGTAAGGGATGCCGTGTATTTAAGGCGGGCAAAAGCTATTGAATATCCCGCCTTTGTGTCGAAAACAAACCCCTTTTCTCCTTCGTACAGTTCGCCCTTTGCAGGCTCATCCGTGCCAAAGTAGAACTCCAGAGTATCGTCGTCGAAATCGACGATATTCCATGTGAGTTCTTGCGTCCCTGACGACGGGTCCCTTATCACAAAGAAAGGGCTTGACTGTCCTTCCCTGTAAAACTTATTACTCGTGGGAACCGAAAAGTTTGTACTAACACCGCCATTGTATGGCTGCGTAATAAGTGTATAAGCTTTAATGAGGTTGGTGGCTCCTTCATCTTGCACGCCTTTCGGAAGCGGGGCTCCCGAATGAACTGATGCCAGTCCTACTAATTGACTCATAATTTTAGTATTTTTTAAATTGAACTTTAATGCTTGAAAAAGTGTAGGAGACATTCTCCTCACTGATGATAGATTCGTCGCTCACATCAAAGAACCAGCGTTTATCAAAGGGATAATTACCTATGGATTCAAAGGCAATCCGCGTTAGTTCATCCAGACGATTGCGATTCGGGAAGCGCTGTTCTTCACGGTTAATTGTGGGAGTGTCGTCAGGAACGTAAATATTTACGATTACCGTCGCCACTTGGGAATCGCCGATAACGTTCGTCAACGAAGTCATTACCACAAATTCACCGGAAGGATTATTAGGGTAATGATCGGCGTACATCGTTGGAATGGCTTTCCCTAACGACGAGTCACGAATGCGATCCCAAACGAGTTTGAATATTTCCGTAGAAGTCAGATTCATTACCTTTTTGATTTTAAGAATCGTGCGAACTCCGCTTTGAGCTTTTCTGCGGTGGCCTCCACCCAATCCCCGGAACCTTGCAATACATCGAAACCTTTTGCTTCTACATACCTGGCGTATTCCATACCGGCAACCCATACGAGATAGGTTTTGTTGGCAGGAAGTTCGCGCGCGACTTGAAGAGCATAAGAACGGGCTTTCTGCTGGGCTTCGGCATAACCGTTACCATTGCTAAAATCATCCATTACGACATTACCGTACTGAACTATTACATAGCCAATAGAGTGGCGTAGGTTGGATGTCCGATCGGTATAGCTACCGTGTTCGATGGCGTATTTTACCACTCGTTCGCCGAGTGCTGAAAGCCACTCGACCGCTTTCCGGTCATACTCTTTCTTAGCTCGGACAAATTCAAGTTCTACCTCGCGCCAATTGGTACACTTTATAGCCATAATCTCGTGTCTTCGTAACGTTGTCCGCTTTTGTAAAACCCCTGCACCGGATACGACTTTCCCTTACCGTCCTCGGTTCTGTGTGCATGATCGAAAATGTTGATTCCTCGACTGTCGAAAATGCACACCTGCGTTCCGAGTTTGATGGGCGGCGTATTTGCCGGCATCGTAACCTCGAATGAGTATAGGAAGGCCTGTCCGTTTTCGCCTCGTACTTCGCGGGCCTGTCCGTTTTGGCGGGCATTGCAACGTCCGAGAACTCGCCATTCTCCTTTCCCTTCGATCCATCCAGGCGAACCGTCAGGATTAGGTACAGCGTCTTCCTCGTACCATATTTCGAGTGTGTAGGGATATCGGATCATCAGTATGGTAAAAACTCGATTGTTGGAGTTGCATTGAACTCGTCCGCAATATCGGTTAGGCCATTATCCTTTGCTATGTCGTGGATTCGACGGCGTAATTCATCGGTATCATAACCGAGCGAATAGCCGCCATTACTTTCAGAAGAAAGGACGATAAGCTGTTTCAGAACATCAATCGATGCTTTTGCGACAGACACCTTATTGCCGGTTGCATATTCATCTTCTGTCTTCAGTTCTGCGTCTAAACATGCGACAGCGATCAGGTTATCGTCCACGTTGTAAGGATAGAGCCTTGCCGATATTGCTTCGAAGTTCGTCATCGTCGGATTGTTTAACCGTTCATCGTAGAGAGATCGAAAATGGCGATCTTGTTAGGCGCTGTGAAATTCGGAATCCATTCGGCCCCGTATTCCATGAAGCGCCCTTCGTCGGTGCGCCAGTTCGAAGTCCACATACCGCCTTCAAGTCGCGTATACGTCTTATTCGGCACTGGATCGGAGATTTCGTAAGGCTCGTGCCACATCATTTTGCCGATCTTATCCTGCGGAAGCAGCGTAATACGGTCGTCTTTGAACGTCAGCATGTCAGTCCCGTCAGGCATCGCTACCGTATCGTCGATGATACGAATATTTGGCAACCCGATGCCCGAAAAAACCTGGTTCGCCATCGCTTCAGTGATGAGTCCGCCAGCCATAGCCATTTGCGCGCCGCTCATAATCATTTTATAAGTATTGGCAAACTCTTTGGCTCCGACAATGTTTTTGTTGAACGTCGAGCGGGTCATTTCCATCACAGAGAACCGTCCCATAGTCGGACGCATTGCTTCGATCTGGGTTTTCAGGTAGGTGATGAAATTGTCCTTATCTCCGGCAGCGGGGGTGATCTTCTTGACCGGCAGCTCTATGTCGAGCAAAGTGATTCCCTGCGGATTGTCTGCGAGCGTCACGGATGCTTTGCCATCAGAACGGAGATCTCCGACTACGATATCCATACGCTTATGCGGGGCAAGCCGGATCTGGCGTACATCATCAACGATATAGTCGATAATCGCATTCATGGCGGCCACCTGATCCGCGGGCTTCGCTGCATTGAATTTGTCGATAAGCGACTTAATCATATCCAGACGGTCGTTATCCATCTGATAACGGTCGCCCAGATAAGCCACTTCCCCATAACCGCTACCCAGCGATTTGCGTTCGCGCAGAGGCTTGTTGGAATTGCGGTCGATTATCGATCCGGCTGTTACGCCCGTAACTGTACCGAGATAGGTTTTGAATACTCGGGATTTGGTTTCTTCGAAATCGAGATAACGCTTCCAGAAGATTTCATCCTGTTGTGTCGCCATTGTGCGGTCAATAACCGCTTTGACGACATCGGCATTATTGAAAAGAATTTCAAGTGTCAGTTTCATTGTCGTCATGGTTTAGATGGTGAAAAGGAATCGAGACGTAAGGGTCTCTTTGTCTTTGTCGGAGATCGGGACGTATAACTTCGACTCCCGCACCTCATAGGCCTGTCCGATGGCCGTAACCGTTGCGCCGGGTTCCACCTTCGTTACGGCATAATTGAGGAAATTGGCGGTGGCTTTCGGGGCTGTGCCGTCTGCGGTCGCTGCCTCGAAAAGAACCGTACCTGCTTCTGCGGCGAGAGCCGCGCTCATCGTCAGTTCATCGTAGTTCGCGTTGGTAGTACTGATACTTGAAACGGTTGCGCCGTTCGTCCCATCGCCGAGATGCATACCCTTGTAAGCAAGGGAGCCCTTTGCGATTTTTATTTTCGTACCCGTAGTCACCTTCTCGACCACTTTGACATTTTTTACCGCGGAAGCCTTGCGCGTCGTTAGGTTGACGTACAAAGGGGTCAGCGGCATTAGCAGTGTCCCTTCGGGAATATTCGCATCCTCGAAGTTGAAACCGCCCGAAAGACGATAAACTGTATCGAACCGACACAATTCCTTCAGCACGTCTCCCGGGGTTAAATCATACTTAAATCCTGCTGGCATTTTTTACTTGTTTTGAGATTTAACAATTTGCTCTGTGCCCGTGTTAATCAGTTTGGCGATGTCATTCCCGTTATCGGTCATGCCTCCACCCTGCGCGGGCGGCTCGGAAAACTCGAAACCTGCGTCGACCATGTCCTGCTTTACATCTTTGAAATACTCGTCGAGATTTGCATCCTGAGCGATGTTCAGTTTTGCGGCGAATTTTTCGGGGATTCCGAATTCTTTTGCTTTCGTTGCAATCATGGCGCTTCTCTGCGCTGCCAACTGAGCCTGTTGCAGTGCAGTGCGAGTTTCCTCCCTGAGCTTTTCCAAGAGTTCATCTCTGAGCGCCTCGATATCGAAAGGCTGATTGATGGGTTCGGTTTTGGCCTGTTCGCCCCCGGTAACAGGTGCCGCCTTTTTCAATTCCTCTAACTGCAATTGCAGCGCGGATTTCTCCGTGCGAACTTTGTCGATGTCAGATTGGAATGCTTTCAGCAGCGGTTCGACCCCGCTAATAGCGGTTTCTATTTGTGCTTCGTCGGTGATGGTTTTTTCCAGATAAAGGGCAACCCCGTCAAAAGCCCTTTGCCCGAAGCCCAAGTTGGAATACTTGTTCTTCAAGTTTTCGAGAATCTTCTCTTTCATGTTCTTCCGTTCTATATGGTTTAGGATAAATCATCATATCCGCAACAAAAAAAATGGGCCGCCGACTTTCGCCAGCAGGCCCAATTCCCACACGTAAATAAGTCCTTCCGTTAGTGCCTGTGGCTTATATCATCATAAGCACTTCAAAGGTCTGCACGTTCGGCACATTATCCAATAGGTAGAGCGAAAAAAGATAAAAAAAATCATCTCATAAGCAAAACTTATGGCTATATAATTATTATAATATTTATTAATTTGCGGGGGGGGGGGGGGGGGATTTTTATCATTATATTTGTATTTCAATTTCTTAAACCTATTAAAATTTACGTTATGAAAAAGATGTTACTTTTATTTGCGGCAGGTTGTACACTGTTATTCACCGGATGTTCTAAAGATGATAAGGATGGTGGGGCTAACTTATCATTAAATGAGACTAACATATCTTTACATCACGAGCAAACAAAACAATTAAAAGCTTCTGAAGCAGTTACATGGAGTTCAGAAAGCAATTTTGTTGCTACCGTGAATGCAAGCGGTCTTGTTGAAGGGAATCACGTTGGCAAAACCCATATCGTTGCCACAAAAAATTCGGATAATGTAAAATGCGTGGTAGAGGTAACGCCGATGTACAGCACTTTCACCGAACCCCTTTTCGATTTTGGAGCAAGTGTAGACCAAATAAAATCAAAAGAAAAGAGATCATTCCAATATGCAAAAGATAACGGTATTTTGTTCAAAGGCGGCAAGAGTTCTGAAGTTGCTGTAATGTACTTATTTGAAAACAGTAAGATGGTTTGTTCGGCAATATCAATATCGTATTTATATGCAGAGGAAGCCATAAAATTTATAGCAGAGAGATATCAGCCTATTGTGAAAGAGGGATATGATTATTATTTTGTCAATAATGATCTGGATAAAAGTACTATGCTTATTGCAATAAGCTTGGATAGCTTGGATGATTCCATGCTTATCATGTACACAGAAGCGTCTGCAAAAGGCAAGGCGCTATCGGATGGGGGCGAAATGCAGTATGAAAATTACTTTAGAGAGATAATGAATAGTCAAATGTCGGATAATTAATAAATGAAAAAACTTTTACTTTTGACGATTATTTCAGTTGTCAATTCATTATCGGCCCAGAGAATAGCAGTCAACGAAATTGATAAATTTACAGGTGCCAAAATTGTTGAAACCAGCACTTTATTAACCAAAGCTCCAGATGTGACGTTTAAATTGCGGAGAGTTAACGATTCGCTGTCAATGCGCATCTTTATTGAAAAGATTAAAAGAGTTGAAATAAAGGATTCGTCTGCATCTATAATATTGCTTGTAAAAGACGGGGATAAGATCGGCTTACAGGGTAAGATCGAATACTTATCTTCCAAAGAACGCAATCATTCTATTCATTGGGGAGCAGGCATTTCAACAGGAGGGGCTATAAAGGTATCAAGTGTGACAATTGATGTTTATATACCTGATGATGTATTCGCAACATTATGCGACAATGACCTTACAGACATACGGATAACGGTCAACGGGGCAAACATTGACCGTTCATTAGTATCATATTCATATTCGAAGAAGCTTCGAAAGATGTTTAATCTTATGAATTACAACTAAATTCATTTATGAAAAAGATTTTACTATTTATTGTTGTTTTAGTTGGGGTATGGGCATGTTCCAACACTCAATCTCTCAATGGGACTAAATGGCTTTCAATTGACACAATGGGGGAAGACACAATAATGGGGAAAGAGGTGGAATTTGGGATTGAAACATATGTATTAACGATTATTAACTATGCTTCTTTGAGTTCGGATATAGACACAACTTATGTGACAGGGAAATACGTATATAATCCGCCTGATGTGATATTTTATTATGATAGCATTTCTGGCCGTCATGACAGGGCGGTCGTAAATGATAGTTTGTTGCTTTTGTCTGGGGAAGTTGATACTAAGAATGAAGCTTTGATCTTCAAAAAGAAATAACCATTGCTTTACACACATCATATGCTGATGACCAAATGCGGGATGAGTCTCTCGTAAGCGGACGGCATCGTTAAACAAAGTAAAACTAAACTCGAATAACAAATATTGAATTTTACTCCTGATAGCATTTGTGGCTATTTTTGTCAGTTGTTCAAATACAAATAAATTACCAGCTATAGGAGAAAAGGTTGATTTGACAAAAGAATGTTTATCTGCAATTTCGGAATCTTATTATGACAAATTGAATGAGGTTTGTAATAACAAAGATGAAGATGCGCTTACTTCAATGATTTCTGCGCAAACAGTGTATGTACTAAACCCATATATCAATTCCTATACAATGAAAGAGAAAAAATTCGGCAAATTGTAAGATCGAAGTTAATACAGGGGATGGAAAATTTGAAGTTTGGGTTGCATCTAAGTTTATTGAACCTGTAAAATAGGCACTTTTTATAGCCCCGAAAATTTCGGGGCTTTTTTTTGTTTTTTCAAAAATTTTTACTATGTTTGCAATGCTAACAGTTCGATGTGCTTAATCATCTCGCAGGGCAAGCGGTCAGATTGCTCAATATGTTGGGCTTTTTTTATGCCCATATAGAAACGGCGGTTGCCTTTACGTAAGTTATTGAATGCTCTTCGGGGTGGTTCATCGACTGTTAGCAGCGTAAACGGCAGCCGCTTTTTATTTTGCCTATATTTTTTAACTTTTAAATGCTAACAGTCATGTCTAACAACACAACCTACACCAGCCGTCACACGGACTGCGGCTTCGCGATGGAGGTCATTTCCGACTCCTTATCTATCTACAAAGTCTCTAAGCGAGGCAATGAATCCCTTCTCTGTATCAAGAACAGTCATGACGAAATCACCGTTACCCTTCGCCATGCAAAATTACTTCTCGAATCCCTTTCCCGTCTCATCGAAGACCGCACTATCACCGGCCCGCAACCGGTCTACAACTTCAAAGAATGCGTTAACGCTGGTAGAATCGTTAAAAGGGGATAGCCATGAAAACATCTGATTTGCGGGACATTATGCGTATAGCTTGGCAACTTGTACGTAAAAATGGCTTCACAATGTCCGAAGCCCTGAAAACTGCTTGGCTTAATTTCAAGCTCAAAATGAAAATGAGATACGGAATCGTCAAGTTCTACTACCAGAAAATATCCGGTGAGATTCGTGAGGCATACGGCACTTTGCGCGCCGATCTTATGCCTCAGACAAAAGGCGCGGATCGCAAGTCCAATCCTACTGTTCAGGTCTATTATGATTCGGAATGCGAGGGATACCGATGTTTCAAGATTGCCAACCTTGTAAAAATCGCGTAGCCATGAACACACAGATATTTCAGTATAACAATAATCCAGTGACCTTCCGGATGGATAACGGCCTTACCTATGTATCGGCCACTGAAATGGCAAAACCATTCGGCAAGCAACCTTATGAGTATTTACGCTTACCATCTACAAATGAATTAGTTAAGGCCGTTACGGGAAAATCCCGTATCGTTGAGAATCAGGTTGTTATAAAAGAGCGCGGCGGACTTGGGGGCGGAGGAACCACCTGGCTCCACGAAGACGTAGCCCTTGATTTTGCACAATGGTTGAGTGTAGATTTTCGTCTTTGGTGTCTTGACAGGCTCAAAGAACTGCTGAAGTACGGCATCACAGCCACACAGCCGACCATAGAGACTATTATTGACGATCCGGATAATGCGATCAAGCTGCTTACGGCGTTGAAGCAAGAGCGGGCCGAGCGTCAACGCCTGGCCGAGCAGAACGAACTACATAGACAACAGCTTGAAATGGCGGCTCCTAAAGTTCAGTATTACGATACCGTCCTGATGAGTGAAAGCACGTACAACACTAATAATATTGCGAAGGAGTTCGGCATGTCCGCAAGGACTCTGAATAGCATATTGCAGTCGAAAGGCGTGCAATACCGACAGGGCGGTCAGTGGTTGTTGTATCACAAGTACCAGAACCGAGGATTCACTAAGACGCATACGTATGCTTTTACCCGCCTGGACGGATCTACCGGGACATCCATTCAGACAGTGTGGACTGAGGCTGGGCGAAAGTTCATTCACGAACTGTTAGGGAGTTAACAAGATGGGGGATTATAACTTCACTGTCGCCGACGTGCTTAAAAGGCTGTCGGAAGATCAACAGTTCAGGGAGCAATTTCTATTGCTGATCGACGAATTGATAAGACTATTGAGGCTACCCGCAGATAATGCGAATTGAATAATGACAGGGAGGAATTTAGCCTCCCTGTTTTTGTAAAACATTCACATATTTTTTGTTCTCTTTTATCCAATACGGAAGTTTACCCCGTTTTGCCGCATCAAGAATACGATCCTCATTTTCATTAAGCCAATCATTGTAACCTGATGGCGTATCTTTGACCTCGTTTTCGGGCTTCTCCCACCAATCTTTATTTGTCCCCTCGTTAGCAAGGATGGGTACGGCATAACAACGGCAGTTCGGATGCCATCCGATGAACTTAAATGTTTTCGGATACCTTCCTTCCATCCGGTCGCAAATCTCCAAAGGCGCACGTCCTTTTTTAAAGCGCGGATACCAGTATTTTGCCAACCATGTGGCATGTGATTTGGATGTTTTAATATCAATGCCTACGACAAAATCAAACTGCTGCCACCGGATGTAATCGGATTCCCTGTATGCCGTATTTATGACCGTGCGGGTCATTCTAATTGCGTTCTGGTACGACGACCGGTAAACCCCTTGCCCGGGATGATACGCCTTCGCATTTTTCGACAATACGAGATTCCCGAATTTATCGCGCACCCGGCGAAACAGTCGATCTGGTTCGTTCAAATATTGGCGAACGTCTTGACTCATACGTGCCGCGCTACGGCCTTCGCTCAAACCTACCGACAGAGTTAGTTCGATCTGCTCTTTGAATTGAGTTGTGTATTTCCAGACCCTATCCGACAAGGTGTGCCCGTAAAACTTTTGCCTTCTGAAAGCCGCTAAAGCCTGTTGGTTGTGCTGGAGATAAGCCTTTTTAGGGGAGTCTGTAAGAGATAGAACCCATTCGTCATTCTTGGTGTTTGCGAACGCCCATTCGGAAGCAATGCCCCCTGTGATGATTCCGTACAACTGCGATTTAAAGTTCGTCAGAATAGCATTCGCATTTTTGCTCGACTGTTTTGACGACGAGAAGGAGAATAATTTCCCTTGTTCCGGATTGTAATCGTATTTTGCGCCTAATTGCAATAATTCGACCGCCGCAATACCATAGAGAGCGTCGATATTGCCAACATATTCAGCAATATGATCCTTGTGCTCTTTTTCCCACTTTTGATGGTCGAATTTATCGCGTGTCAAATCTTAAAGTTTAAAATGATGGCTCTATAATGTTGTTCATGGATTTAGCCGCCCGTTCTTCCTCTATCTGCCTTACTTCATCGTCAACATTGTCAACAAGCCCCACCAACGCAACCCCCGTTTTAAGTGATGCGACAGGCATCCCACAGGCATCGGTCGCATTCTTGATTTTCTCAGCCATGTCATCAATAGTGAAAGGCTGTATCTCTGTTTCGATGTCAATAGTCTGTGAGGCTTGCATATATTCCGCATTGAGCGAGCCGATAGCGGATACAAGGAAGTTGTATCGCCGCTGGATATGCTCGCCGATAACCTCTGCGTGATTGTCAATTGCAAGGTTTGTACCCATAAAAAGAAACTGGAAAGCACGGCCGGACGGGACATCACCCAGCCCCTTTAAGGCTTCAAGGGAAAGTTGCGGCGTGTTAGTAAGTTGATAGGCCTTATTCCATAAACCGTCCAGTTCCAGGCGCACAGCGTCGCTTGCTTGATCCCAGTTCAAATAATACACTTTACCCCCATTGGTGATTTTTATGAGACGATTTTTGCCTGACTGTTGCGGAGTGCCATGTATTTCGCCTTCGAGTATTAAATATGGGAAAAAACAACGATCAATGCAGTCCGCGAAGTTCGACATAAGTCGTTCTAATCGTTCCCGAATGGGCTTAATGTTATGACAAAGCGGTTTTGAACGCCACGAGTAAATTGTAGGATTTTTATCGAACCCATGTCTAAATTCACTAACCTTTACCCAATCTGCATCCATGCGCCATTTATACACTTTATCATCGGTTACGGTCATAAAAAACAGGGTTTCCGTGCCGTCAATATCTTTCACCGAGTATTCACGGCTCAATGCAAGATAGTCGCCGGTGTCATCGAAAAACGGGTATAATTTATCTCCTTTGAATGGCGACCATATGGTACATCTAAGTTTGAATTTGGGAATTACGGTTCCTCCGAAGGTCTTTTTGACTTGTTCGAGTATTTTCCGCCAAAATCCTTCGTCCTTGACCACATACCAATATTCCACAGCCTCAGTCTCGGAAAACCATGAACGGACAAGACGCTTGTTTACATAGCGCATTTTATTCTTCCGGGTGACGCTGTTTACAATAGATAAAAGAGCCTTTTCTTGGTCGTTGTTCGGCTTACAGTTAATTTTAGGATCATTGCCTACGAGCCAAGCCGTATGGATGTTCGTAATATCCTGCTCCAACGGTAGCGTGATGCGGTTTGTGGGGTTAATGTCGTCTTTTTTGTAAGTAGGGGGGATTGTTTTACCCGTTTTAGGATCTTGTCGTGATTCTTCTACGATTACCTTGTTGTCGGGACGAATGTTTTCGTCCATGACTTCATGTTTGTCAGGGTCCCAATCATTATAAAGAGCCTGCACATCAGGCAAAGGCGTGCGGCGATACTTGAGATAATTAATTTTTTCAGCCTCCGAAGGGAGGGCGAGTATTTCCTCCAATGTTTTCATGTCGTTTCGTCGGTTTTGGGGTCCTGCATCTACGCAGGATTATCAGTAATTAAAAATATCCTTCGTAACTTTTGGGAGCCTTATAATTTTCCCTGAATTCCGCAGTGCCGGTCAGCGCATCCGGCGCATCGTCGTGAGCATTCTTCCCTTCTTTCGTGTATCCTGTTATGGCTCGATAAAATTCCGGCCACCTTCGATCCCATCCGGAGGGGAAATAGGTGATATTATTCACATCAGCCGACTTCGTGAATATCCGTACTTGTTTATTCTCAGTCTGAGCGAACCACGAAATACGGGTCTTACTATTCCCCATCAGGCGACATTGTCTTTCTACATTCCGGGCAAAGCCACGTCCCCCGTTATTACTTTCAATATTAGCTACTTCTATCCGATGTTTAGAAAGCATTTCGGCGGTCGCGGGTTCCGTGTACTCCATAGGTTTTTTTGTATAAAGCACGTCGATCACATAGTTCCCTTCAGGCTGCTCTACATAACAAATGGCACACAGGTAATCGTCGCCGGTATCTGCTGTATCCACATAGGCTTTACGCATAGAGTCACTCGCATAAGGTATTATTTCATATGTTTTGAACTCCCGATACATCAGACCTTCGGCTGGCTTGGGGTCTTGCATGTATTGCGTGTTGAAAGTAAATTCATCCGCATCCCGATATACCTTCAATTCTTTTAAGGGGAAGCGGGATTCCCATAACGCGTGTTCAGTAGGCAATCCCTCGTCTACGATGGCCGAGAATCTCACAACATCCCATACTCCCCCTTCTTCGATTGTTCCCTCTGTATCCAACAGATATCCGCAGAAGTCGTCCGGAGCAAGCCTCTGTGCTGTCACGATAACCGGCGTACGTGTATCGTTAAGGCGATTCTTGAACGTAGATGTCCACAGCCCTCCAATACGGGACTTAATCGTGGTCGAAAAGGCATCTTGAGCCTTCATAGGATCATCTATATTCATCGAACCGCTAAACACCTCCGCTCCGAGCTTACCGCATCCAAACCCCGTAATTTGACCCATAAAAGGCGCTGCATAGAACACTCCGCCAGCAGAAGTGGATATACTCCCTTTTGCGTTATTCGATAGATCTACATGGGGGAAAAAAGCCCGATAGTTGGGATTTTCCATGATTCTGCGAATATTCGTCGCGTTGCGGGTCGTAAGCTCATCGCTACTGGACAGGTGCATGAATTCTGAATGTGGATTGATAGCGAACCCCATCGCAGTGAAGGATACCACAGCTAACTCCGTTTTTGAGTGGCGCGGCGGGATATTCAATATTAGTCGATTAGTGGGATGTTCACCCCGGAGTATTTGATCCAGTTTCCGACAGATTTCCCGATGATGCTGAGATATCAGAAAGGGACTCCTGTTCACCGCCTCAAACATTGCAGCGGCGAATGTTAGAGATCCCTCTTTGAGCAGCAGGTCGCCCACCTTCGAATAATCATCCATCCGTCTTTCCTTCTTTTATCAACTGGAGCAATCTGTCTGTACTTAACGTAGGTTGCGGAATGTCGTTCCCTTTGCTGTCCGTATTAGCTATTTTTGAAGGTGCATTATAACCAAGCATATTCACGATACTATCGAGCGATTTCTGTTTGTCATAACAAACGATTTTTACTTGTTCGTCAATAATGATCTCCCCCTCATCAGTAACCCGCTTGGTTTGTTTAGTCTCAACCGACTTGATACACGCTTTTTCATCTTCCGTAAGGACTTCAAACTCCTTGAGCGACATCCATCCACTTCGAATACGGGTAGCATCGGAGAATGCGATCTTTTGGTGTTCGCGAACAATCTGGAGAGCTGAAATGCCGGCGGCCTCGGCAAGGTGGCTCTTGAGATAATCTATCCGCCCCGTTACTGCCCCGTTATGAAGTAATTCTCCTGACCTTTTCCAAATCGTTTCTTCGCTCATGTTCGAGCAGTCATAGGCAAAGCGATACGCCTCGGACGCGTTACCGCATTCGAGGTATTTGTTACAGAACTTCTCCTGTTTTATCGTCAATCCCTTCGCCATTTAACTATCCGTTTTTATCCTATCGTTATGCCACTCCATGAGCCGAATAAATACCGACTCCACCTGTTTGCGGAAATGCCGATATTGAGAATACCAGAATGCCGCACTTGCCCCGATATTGCTGATCGCTGTAGGGGATTTGTATCGAAATAACTTCTGAAGTTCATTACGAACACCTGTACGTATTTTACCGCCGGCAAGCGTTGCAGGAGAGTACAGGTATAGGATAATGAATACGAATTGTTTCTTCAGGCGACCGGACTGTTTAGACTGACTTTTATCATCGGCGACAATTCGCCTGAACTCGTCATAAAGTAGGGGTATCAACGACATATCCGAAAATTTAGGCTTGCTCAACAGAGCCTCTTTTTCGATGGCGTCCCGCTTTACGAACTTCACGTATTTAAGTTCCGATATCTCCTGAAACATAGGTGTAAAACCTTATATTGCAAAGGTCAGTACGTCCGGCGCATTATGCAATAGTTTCGAAAAAAAATAGCACCTTTAGGGAAAGAATAACACGGGGAAAGTATGCGCTTAATTTAGCTCTTTCATCCTATTGCAAATGCCATACAATCGATGGCAGAGAAAACGCGCATCTCCGAACTTATCACACATTTGGAGAGAAGGGTTGCGGGGGTATTTTACCCCCGCAATTACCCCTCTAAAACCTGAAGCAGTTCCTCTTTTATCTGTTCGAATTTAGGCTGGGATAATTCTGATTCCAAGTCTTTGAGTAACTCTTTTATTTTACTGTCCCGATCCTGCGCTTCATAAGCGCAAATATCTCCTTCGTTGTTCATATCAATAGTCTTTACATTTACAACAAACAAAAGGGTGTATATATTCCCATAGCAGGGAATTTAGATTGCCGGTCAGGTAAGCAACATCTTCGCCGCCTATCTCAAGCCCTTCGGCAGCGGCGATGTGATCGGTCAAATGCCTTAATTCGTGCTCGAACGAGTTTAAGAATTGCGCCGGCGACGAACTCCGGGCTACGACCATAACCGACCGGTGCGAATTTGAATAAGTCAACCCCGTATCCAGTGCACATTGGGTCATATTGTTGTAGGCCCTGTTCATAATATCGGGCGGGCATCCGATCCGGGATAGGGAGTCCATAATCTCGTCCGTATAGTAGCAAGTAACGGCAAGATATATTCTTATCTTCCAATCGTATTTGCGTATGCGTACCTCTGCGGTAATCATTCTTCGATATATTTTTTTATACGCTTACACATCTTCCGACGTACGAACCTGGGTAGGAAAGTAGCTTCCTTGTCGACATACTCCAATAACCGCTGATGATCGCTGGGGGACATGCTGCCGATGACCGACCGGAGGCTTTCACCGGCTAATAATCTTTGGGCATACTCGTTCATTTCTTCGTCTTTTTAGGTTGTTCGTCTTCCTGATCGTCCTTGCCCAAAAGGACATCGACGTTCAGGTACAAAATCAGCCAAAGCCACTGCACGAGCGTACAATTTTTGCACTTATCTTCTTTCCCTTCAATGAAGTCGGACACACGTCCGGCTATTTCAAGCACATCGTCATCGCCTTTAGCTATGGATTTGGAATAATCCAGGATATACTGTTTCAATTCTACTTCTTCCATGATCTTTATATTTAATTTGAATAAAATAAGGGCACTCCGAATCATGTCGGAGTGCCCCGCCGGTTACAGAAATTCTTCCCAGGCAAGAGGTTCCCCCTTTCCTATGCAATCCGCATAGTACCGGGTGAGTGCGATGCCGTCATAGCCGTCCGGATCATCGATGTAAGCCTTCACATACTGCAAAATGGCAGCTTCCGAGGCTAAAGGTTTCGGATAAAAGTCCGAATAGGCCATATTAGCGACGTACATACAGTCGTATCCCTTCGCTTTCTCAATTGTAATTCCATTACGTTCGAGGGCCTGTTTTACCTGCTCGTGATCCCAATGATGACTTGTGCCGTCGGCATTCTTCATCCTCTGGGGGTTGGTTGCATACTCGGCCAGCTTTTTACTGAAATGCCAGCCGTGATTGGAGAGGTATTCTCTCATACCTTCCGGCAATGCTTCGTAAACATCAAGCCGTCCCATAACCTAATACCTTCTACGCCTGTATTCACCGGCATACGGCCCGGTACCCTTGACTCCGCGGCGATCTCCGTAGCCCTCCCCATCCATGCGGCGCATTTCATAGTCCCCGCGCGGATAGTCTGAACGATCTCCATATCTACCGCCGTCCATCATTTCTCGACGCATATCCTCGCGGCCTTTTTCATAGGCCTCATCGAGCATATAATCCACGTCTTCTCGTTCGCTGCCTCCGTGAGCGCGTCCGATTACCATACCATTCCAACTCATAATCATTTAGCTGTTTTTGGTGTTCCTTGTTTGTCGAAAAGGCCCTTTATATCCTCCAGGCTCGGAACCGAACGAATGATACTCTTTATTTCGCTCAATTCGTTATTCAGACGCTTGATCTCTTCGTCCTGAGCCTTCGCTTTCGCATAGGAAGGATCGAGATCCTTTAAAATCTGATCGTAGGCTGCCAGGTTCGCTTTGTGACGTTCGAACGAATTGATGATATCCGAACTCTCTTTCTGCGCCGCCGTGATAGCTGGCATCAGACCTTCGCGCGTCATGGAGACGGTAAGCCCATCCTTCGATACGACATCCAGATTAACCGGCACTCCCCAGGGTTCGTTGTTCTCAATAGTGATATTGATGTACTGCTGCTGGAAGGGCGTTAGTTGTCCGGGCGTCGGCTGCGGATAGTACGGCACGCCGACCTCCTTGACTGCCGCCGTATAGAATTTCGGAGTTTCCCGTGTGTCGAGCACATAAACAGATGATCCTTTTCTCAAATTTTGGAACATGATTTTTAATTTTTAGGAAAGCCCAGGGGGATTGCCCTCCCTGCGCTTTCGTTTTTTTACTTTGAATTTTTACTTGCTGCAGGTTCAGCGGATGCAGTCGGCGCGGGGGCCGCACTTGCCGTAAATTCCAGAAAACGGATTATGCCGTTTCGCTTATCGATATAGGCAAGGCGTTCGGTGCTCCCCGTAACATCGGCTCCCGTGACATTACTGTTCTTGCTATCTACTACCGGAATTTTCGTTGTTCCCGTGGTAGTGTCGGCACTGGAAACCGTAGACTGGCCGTTGTTCGGCACTGCGATTGTTACCGGAAGGGACTCGCCTCCCGCCGGCGCATCTGCATGTACACTGAGCAAGACCACGCTTTTGCATGGCAAAGCATTGTAACAGATAGGGGAAATCCCGTAGTCCACCGAAGCATCGGTAATCTGTACTGCGTTAGTCCGGAGTTCATAAATCCCGCCTACATCCACTCTGGGGATAAACGATCCCGGAAAAACAACTCTAAAGTCTGCTCTTGGATACATAATCACCTCCTTTTTGCTTAGATTACGGCATTTGCAGCGCATCCGCAAAACGGAGACGAAGCAACGGCCACCGTAGGCGTGTAGCAACAATTCGGATTCTGAACCATGTAAGCCGGAACCGGCGCCGGGGCTTTGAGTTGGCTGACGATATTCGCAGTCTGGTACTGCAAGCTGGCTGCCGTAGCAAGCTGTGAGTTCTCGCGGCTGAGTTCGTCGATACGATCCTGCAAACGGGCTTTTTCCAGCCAGCAGAACTTGTCGTTGATGATCTGCGTCTGTGCGTCGATCTTCGCTCCGATGATGTTGAACTGCGTGTTGGCCGTAGATTGCAGCGCATTGGTCTGGTTAATCGTCGCGAGCTGATTCTCGTAGCCCATTTTCACGATGTCCTGGCGGACGTTGCAGCAACATTCGGCAATCTGGTTGCCGATCTGACAGCCCATAGACTGAATGGAGTTGATAATCTGCTGTCCGCTCATTCCGATCTGACCGCCGATTTTATCCACCGATCCCTGAAGGCTGCAAATCGCGCCCTGAAGCTGCGTTGTCGAACAGTTCAGCGAGGCGGCCAGTTGGTTGATCGCTGCGCCGTTGCCCTGAATTGCATTCATCAGCAATTCACGACCCGCATCGTTGTTAAGCTGTGCCGGAAGACCGTTAGCGCCATTGTTGCCAAAACCGTTGCCGCCGAAGCCGCCCCAGCAGAAGAACAGCAGGATAATCCAGATCCACCAGCATCCGTCCCCGCCGAAACCATTCCGGTTGTTGTTACCGTTCATCAGGGCCGCAACGAGGTTCGGGTCCATACCCTTGTTCTGCATCAGCGCCGGAATCATCGCCATGATGTCAGATCCCTTAGACCCGCCGTCGCCGAACATAAAAATATCTTTGTCCATAGTTATTGATTGATTATTAATTTTCGGCCCGCTTACGTGGGGCCGTTACCGATAGCGCTATGGAACAAAAATAGAAAGGGGCGGCACAGCGCACCACCCCTTTGCAAAATAGTATAAAATGCCTGGGTTACAGTTGTATAAATGTAAAATTAATTCGATTTTTCACATGCGTTTTTCAACATGCAAAGCAGCTCGTTTATCAGCAGCAACAATTCCCGGCGGAATACTTCGTCTTCGCCCATACGTTTGATTACGTCCAGGGCCGTATATTCATACTCGGTCATCGTGAAACAGGTTGTAGATGAATTCGCGGCCCTTTTCCGTCCAGTATAGATGCTGTTTGGTAAACTGTTGGCCGGTCGTGCTGCTGATGTAAGTATGCGTTCTATAACCTTCGTATCCCTGGCCCCGGTATTTCGCATACAGTACGTAGGTGTCGCTTTGCCGGTATATAATACCGCGCTTCACCAGCATGTCGTTTAGCCGCCTTGCGCTAACGCCTAATTGATCGGCTATCACGTTTGTCGTAATCAAGCTGTCCGATTGCAATACTTTATTGTAATATTGCACCATCGGCGCGGCCTTTTCGATTTGCTCGTTTGCCAGTCTGTTTTCTTCGGCAAGGCGCTCCTTCTCGGCCCGCTCTTGCTTCAACTGCGTTGCGAGCTTTATGATCGTATCCGGATCGGATAACACTTCCTCTACTTTCCGGTCGGTTAGGTAGGCCCCGTGTTTGCGAACGGATGGCAGAACTTCGGTCGTCACCCACCGTTTGAACTGTTTTGCGGTAGGTAACTTAGACCCGAAAACAAGGGAGTAGACTCCGGATTCGTTGATAGCTGTCATTTCTCTATTTTGGCTGCCGTCGTGAATCACGACACCAGTTTTATCCTCACTGTCAACGTGCCTATTAATAGCGTCTCTTGGATTAGAATATCCGAGAGCGCAACATACGTCATTAGCTACAAAATATGGCACTGTTTTAACATCGACAACCCGAACACGTCCGAATTGCTGATTATTGAAAATTTGCATGGTGTTCATGTCTACCCCCTTTTAACGATTCTACCAGCGTTAACGCATTCTCTGAAGTTGTAGACCGGTTGCGGGCCGGTGATAGTGCGGTCTTCGATGAGGCGGGATAGGGATTCGAGAAGTAATTTTGCATGGCGAAGGGTAACTACAATCTGATCGTTGCCCTGCTGAATGTTGAAAAGGGATTCGTTGCCCTCTTTAGAAACCTTGTAGACGGTTAGCGATCCCGTCGGTCTTTCGATAACGCAGCCGCATGAAGCATAGCGGGCCGCGTAGGTTGTGTTGTTGGACATGGTGTTTAAGCATTTTGTTTAGGCACAATAAAACGGTCGTGCCTTTCCCGCTGCTTAAACACCTATTAGGGCGAATCGCTAAGGCATTACACCTTTCGCACGGGGGTACACGACCGAAGTCTTATTTAATATCAAAACAGGCAATAAAAAACCACCTGCTAAGGTGGGCGCACAGCCCTAATAAATGTTTAAGCATTACAAATATAGTCACAATTTTTAAATTGTCAAATAAACCCACACAAATTTGCATTGCTCAATAAAAGGCACTATATTTGTACAATAAAACGTACAAAAGTGCGTACAAATGAAAAAGATTATGGATGCAATTACTATTAGCCCTTCGGAGTTTCGGAACAATCAAAAAAAATACTTTGACATGGCCGAACATACTCGCGTATTTGTGAAGCGCGGGCGTAAACTTATTGAATTAGTGGTTAGCGACGGTATCAGTCTTAATCCATCCCCTTCAGGCGATCCCTGGTTCGACGATCCGCGAAATATCGCCGAACTATCCCGCCGTATCAAGGAATATGAAGCAGGCAAAGCCGGAGAAGGAATTATTTATGATCCAAGCAAGTCACTATGGGACAATATAAAATAATCGTAAAAGATAAGGCCCGCAAAGATCTGCAAAAGCATCATAAGAGCGGCAATAGAGCGATTACCAGGCGTATCGAACAAATATTTATCGAACTTGAAGATCATCCCCAAACGGGAATAGGCAACCCTGAACAACTCAAACATGAATATAGCGGCTTTTGGTCTCGGCGGCTAAGTTCGGAACACAGGTTGATATATCGGATAAACGAGGAAACGGTTGAAGTGCTTGTCGTATCCGCTCTGGGGCACTACCAATAGTCAAACCTCTTTATTTTTAATCTTAACCATATCGCTGTACCTGTACAACCGCTCCTTGCAAACCGGTATTCCGGATCGTGATATTTTAGCGTTGAAAGCCGAATCGGACTTGCCGGTGATTCGTTTCGCCTGCTCATAATCAACTTTGACATCCCGAAATGCCATAATCACCCTTTTCGCCCTGTCGAGATCATCCTCGGTTATGTTTTTGAAGAATCCCGCATCGAGCATGTCGGCGATCTCCCGTAGTAAATCAGACGTTCCAGCCATAGAATAATCTGTTTTCGCAAAGGTCAATAGGACCGGGACATTATGCAAGTTTATTGGTAATATAAAATAGCAAAAACCTGTTTGTGATAAAGATTTACTTCCCCGTAATTCCCGTCAAATATCAAGATGAATACAATCCACTTTCAGAAATAAACAATAGCGTTCCACCGCGCTCTAACGATTCGTTATACCGCTCGTCATTATCAATTTACAAAATTACTTTTCATTCCTGCGTTCTTTGATTCGATCCCGCCGGTCTACCACCTTGCAATAGAACTCCACCCGCCGAAGTTCGTCTATCAGTTCTTTCCTTGTGAAGTTAATGTGAACCGTTGAGTCGTCGCGTCTGCCGCCTCGTCTTCTTTTTATTGAAGGTGTCGTCATGTTTTTCAATATAAAATTTATATCTTTGAGGATGTCTGGGCGGACGTTGGCAGGGACGAACTTTCGGGGGAGTCCTTGCTTTTTTATGCTATCTTGTGAGTCTGGCAGTATTCATAGTCTATCTTCCATTTATCCCATAGTTCGGGGCGTTTTTGCAGGTAGTCATATACCTCCGATTCATCGACCAAAATATCAGTTCCTTTCTTCGTGGTCTTGATAATCCGCTGCCGAATCAAAAACCAGATGCGGATTTCGGCAATTTCCAGCTTCTTTGCGAGCGATTTAATAGTTATCATGTTTGAGTTGCTTGTATTTGTTCATTACTTTGTCTGAATATTCTTCCCCACCGTTGGGGTTATGGAGTTTTAAGGCCCTTTCGAATGATTTCCCAGGATTGTGGTATTCCTGTATCGTTTCCCATATTTCGATGGATTTTAGGCGGTCGAAACGGTCGGAATCGGCGAATTTGTCGAACCCCATGATACGGTTGGCTTCCTTTACGGCGATGGGCCGTATTTGCAGTACTCCGCCATCGTCGTTTTTACCTACGGCCCGTTCGTCTCCTTTGCTTTCGACGTAGATCAGGGCTTCGATGAATAAATCCCAATCCGAACGGATAATCGGTGTAGTCGTTTTAATTTCCGGCGGCGGATCGACTATAATGGAATCAAACCGTATTTCTGGAATCCTGTCCGCTATGTGCTCTACCCGAATCAGGATGATAACGAGTAGGGTGGTGGTGATTGTGGAGAAAAGAACTTTCATATTAAACTGTTATTTTATGAACTATGCGCAACTCCCCTTCATATCCGCGAGCACGGAGTTCTGCAATTAATTCACGCGGGCTGAAGTCTCGAAGTGCGTTATTGCTATCATGCATAATTTTGTCTCTTTTGGCTTTAATACATGCCTTACAATAAGGCTGAAGCCCGTCTTTTGCTGCCGCATTTTTATGAAATTGGCTAATAGGCAATTCGTTGCCGCATGATGAACATTTTTTTGTTTCCATAGTTTAATATTGTTAAACGGTTATTTATGTTCAACCAGTCGCCATTCGATATAAAAATTATCAACAGCATAAGGCTTGATGCGTTCATGTAATTGCCATCCGGTAATAAGATCCAACCTTCCGTCCGGTTCTTTTGCTAAAATCATATCGCATCCATTAGGTAAATATTCTTCTATGCTAATCCAGCGATTGGCCCATTCGACGCCTGCGAGGAACATGCGTATCATATCATCCACGTATAATTCATCTTCCTCTGTTGAATCCATTACTAAACTTTGTGAGGCACGGGCACACCGTCGGGCCTTTTCTTCTATTGATTCCATTTTTTTTGTTTTTTTTTTATTTCAAATACTCTAAATTCCCGATTTCCTCCGAGTACCATAGCCCGATCCAGAAGCTATCACAGTGAGCTCGGTGTGCATTGATAACCCTGTTATTTACATGGATATCGTGAATGACATATACCCGATCCATCGGATTCATTTCATTCCTATGGCTTTCCAAAAGCATTTCAAGAGCATGATAATCCATGATATTTTTCTTAAATCCGCTTTGTGCCAAAGCAATAGTTAGACATTCGATAATTAAGATTGCTCCTGAAATTACCGTGGTAATGATAGCTCCACCCGAAGGATCAGACCATCTCCCGGTTACAATCCACCAGATAACTCCGGTGATAAACAAAATCCCTGTAATGATTAAAAGTCCCATGAGTTTATTATTATGCCTCTCGGCGGTTAAACATCATCTTACTGGTTCTGGCTTCTCAAATCCAGTAATATCCCCACACTCAGGACAGCCTACATACCAAAGGTCAACATGCTCCAATGGGTCGAAATAGACTTTTAGTACATCTTGCCGCTCGTATTCGAACTGGCAGCCGCAAGCGCAGCATTTACGTAAAAATACGGCATTAGCGTATCGGTCTCCGTGTCTAATTATCTTCTTCATAGTCTCTAATTTTCCATTTTCTTTTCAGTCTTTGAAAGTTTCTGAGCTCCCGAAAGCCCCGTCGATGGCTTCCCCGATCTCCGTGGGATTTGGCTGTTCTATATTTGCTCCGCGTCTCCATTTCTGGTAGTAGATGAGATAGTTAACAATGTCTTTGATTTTCATGTATTTTCGCTTTTTGTTTTAAAAGTTTCTCTTTCAGATTCCAAACCCGCATACACCCAAGCCGGGCGGCAGTAAGTTGTTCTTCAATAAACAGCTTGCGACCGCCCCGGTGAGGGGTACCGCCGCCGTAACGCCTGATGCTCCCTGTCTCTGACACACCAAGTACCGATGGACATATTGCACCGTACTTTTCACGTAGAAAATCTACGACCCTGTCTAAAATTGATTCCGGCACGGAGTAATGAAAATTATAAACTCGCGGATCATCATGTTTATGGTTTTTCTTGAAATCAGCTTTGAAATCTTCCCACGACCGTTTGATCTCTACTTCGGTCAGGTATCCCGATTTGGTTATTATCACCAAATCTGCTTCGTAGTCAAGCAGACCCCACGAAAGATTCGGGATGAATATATCCTGCCGCTTATTCCAAATGCCACTATTCCGAAGTGCGATCTGAATTTCGTCAACTGTTAACTTTGTATCCATCATTTAATACATTTGTTTGTTATTCGGGATTCCGGAAGTCCTTGTATCTCGTAGGTTTCACCCGTCATGTCGTATCGCCATATATTTCCATCGGCGTATACTCTTGTGATTGTCATTACGAATATATCGAAGTGACGATCTTTACTTATCCTCGCTGAAAAATATACAGTGTCGCCCTTGTTGTACTTCGGAATCTTCATCTTCTTATTTCTTTACTGGTTCGATTAGCCGCCAGTGAGTCGGTTTATCTATGTACTCCAATTGCCATTCACATCCATTCCACACCGCTAATTCATACCCTTTTATGTTTGCTTTTGCGGTTTCGTCGGTGTTAGGGGATATAGATTCCTCTTTCACCAACACCTTCCGTCCTTCTTCCGGAAGTTGCTCGCTCACCGGAATCCATCGCCAGGCATCGGCAAAACCCTTGCGATAACCAAACTTTTTGCCGGCCAGGAACATGCGTGTCATACGGATAAAATACTCTTTCGGTCTCATCTTCTTACTTCTTTTTACTCGTTCGATGGGCCGCCAGTGGGTATAACCACTTTTGATGTATGGGAAACCCCAATTTTTGGCTCGCTCCCCCGATACAACAAAATATCCTTTGGTATGTATCGGCTCTCTTTCATCCTTCATAATCACGAAATCGTATTTTTCTGGATTTCCTTCACTTATTGGAAGCCACTGGAAGGATTCGATTATGCCCCTGCGATAACCAAACTCTTCGCCTGCGAGGAAATCTCGCTCAGAACGAGATTTGCAGGCATCACGGCTGACCTCCCATTCAAGGGTGGATTCTCTATTCCATAATGTTTCGGCGTACTCTCTGGCCGCTTCTTTTGCTGTTCTCATTTTCTCAAATTCTTCATTCAGTCCCATTGCCAATGCCCGGCAGATGGGCGGTAGAGTCGTCATTATTTCACCAGTTTAAATTCTATTCTCCAAACAAAGGGGTTTTTATTCCAGGTTCCGCGTCCGCTGATCTTGTCGATGAGCGAAGCAAAGGCTTCGCGGGGATCGCTTTCTATTAATCCGACATATACAGGATTACGATACATGGGTTTCGGCATTTTACTCCATAGTTTTTCATAAACCAACATCAATTCAATTCCCTCCCTCAAACAATCCTCTTTGGTTATATCCTGCAACCGTTCGGCACGAACATCGAGTATTCGTATTTGGTGTGGCATCATACCGGCGCGGACAAACATTTTATTGTTCCAACCTGCATACATTTCAGCATCATCTGTGACAAACTCTCTAACAAATCCACAATTCTTATAGCTCTGTGCTATGGCCACAATTTCATCCTTTCGGTAAGGTTCAACAAGGTACTCCCAACCATTATCGTTGTATCCATATAATCCGTCGGGCATTTCTATGGCTGGCTGCCATACCCGTAACTCTGAATATTTCCCCGAAACATCGACTACTCGTCTCGTTACGGTCTTTCGACCCTCAATTACCGCTTGTGTCAGGCCGTATCGGTCGTTAAACATGATCTTTTTCATTGCTTTACATTAATTCAATCGTGATATCGACGTTCTTTTTCAGCACATCGGCTATACCATTGCTAACCGCGAGGTAGTACCCGGCTTCATCCTTGCTGGGCATGAAATAGAAATACTGACTTTCTTTATGAAGAGGTAAACCCAACTTTTCCAGACCGTCGGAGGTGATGTAATTGTAGAATCTCTTGAATTTATCCGACGCTTCCCGGCCTTTTTGGGTGGTTATAAGTATTTTGTACACTTTATGCTCACGGGTCGATTCTTCCGTATTTTCCGACATCAATTTGGGATCGGGAACAAAACCGTCTTTAAATGCGACCGTGTACGGATCCCATGCACAGGTGAAACCCCAGCCCCATAGGTATCCGAATCCTTCCGGTCGCTCGCCGACCAACTCTTCGATAATGTCGCATGCCTCTTTGTACGTGGCTTCGCGCACATCGTACATCCGCTTTAATTCGGCATGAAGCGCGGAACCTTCTCTAAATCTTAAAATCATAGCTTATAATGTTATGCCCGGAGGCGGTTAAACTATTTTGAAAATTTGCTCGGCATGGTAATTTTCATATTCATTAATCGTTTCGAATATCCGATACGCCACCTGCGGCACTATCGCATTGCCGTAGGCTTTGATCGATTCTTTTCGCCATTTCGGGAAGGTAATTCCGTCCAGTCCGTAGGAAAGCCCATCATTTCGGCTACAAACCGGGGATTGAGTAGGGAAGTCTTGCCAGGTCTTAATTGGCAATGCTCCCCGAGTATCGTAGGAATATTGCTCAATTTGTCGTTTCGAATGCATCCGTTTTTTCTCGTCATAGCGCGGGGCGAGACGGGCGGCTTGTGATCGCTTGTGCGTGGTGTCGGAAGTAATCCCACTGGATAAAACTGTGTTTTGCCATTTCCGTTGCACATCTTCAAGCCTTGCGTCTGAACGGTGGGCAACATTCCCTTCCATTGCTTCCCACTCGCGGGGAATCCTAATTGCGCTTGTGCCGACAGTTGCGGTTCTCCCCGGCTGTTGACGTAAAAATTCCTGTCCGCAGCATCCGAGGCTACCGGAGTTTTCCATAAACCTTGCGACAAACCATGTTCTATACCGCCGGTGCGGGGCATTGACGCCACAAGCTGGTATAACGAACGGTTGCACCTCGTATCCTTCCGCTTCCAGGTCAGAACACACCTGTTCGAAAACCAATCCTTTCGACCAATTAACAATTCCGAGAACGTTCTCCCCCACGACCCAACGGGGTCGAACAGATCGAATAACTCCGAGCATTTCGGGCCAGAGGTAGCGGTCGTCTTCCGTGCCTTTTCTTTTCCCCGCCTGGCTGAACGGTTGACAGGGGAATCCGCCCGACAGCACATCGATTCGATCTCGCCAAACGGCAAAGTCTGTTGTTTTGATGTCTCCATATTGCTCTGCATCCGGAAAATGATATTTCAAAACGGTTCTACAAAAAAGGTCTATTTCACAGTTGAACAGATTATCCCATCCGGCCCAACGAGCCGCAAGGTCGAAACCTCCTATGCCTGAAAACAAAGATCCGTGCGTCATGTTGTTTAGATTTGGGTTTAAATTTGATTTACTCTCGATAACTTATAAACCCACAGATCATTCCTAATCCTTTTGCCCCCCCCCTGATTCGCAGATGACTTCGATGGTTTTTCTTTTAGCGACAACGGAGTCAGAAGGCCTCTCTGGGATTCTGTAAACGACTCTGTTCTGAGGTTTATCCATCCAGTTCCTCAAGGCGAACCTATCCCCAGGCGATAATTGTTTTACTTGTACAGCCTCCATAATTCTTTAAAGTTTTTAACGTTTTTTAATGTTTTTACCGACCATACACCATGCAAGCCGCATCCCGTGCGTGTTCCGATACGGCTTTCCGCCATCCGGTAAGCCGTTTGAACGACTCGCTGTTCATTTTCGTTTTATTGTTTTTCGGAGCGACCATCAGGCAATCGATTTCATGCTCCCGACACCAGTCCTGCCAGATATGCGCGTCTCTTTTAACCGATCCTGCTCCCTGTAATTTTTCCCGCCCGGTATTGCCGAACCACTTGCGTAGACGAGCATCTTCGATATACAATCTGATTTCGCTTCCGGTAGTAAGGCCGAAATTCCGGTAAATAAGTACTTTCTCCATTGCCTGTGTGATCGTTAGCGTAACGATCTCCATAAAATGTCTTTTTTCGGAGTCCCATGAGGCGAATCCTGTTTTAACGCCGGTGTCTATGCCGATATGAATCATTTTGAAATAATTTTAAAAGGGTACATCACTGTCGATAGTCCATGTATTGTCATTCTGGAAACCGTCTTGTCGCGGTTGCAGCCAGTTGGAATTGTCCAGCAGATTGATGTCTCCCGGCGGAACCTGATACCTTCCGTTACGGGGATTGTACTGCAATACGATACCTTCTGAGCTCGGATGCCCGAAATTCTTGAAACGTACTTTCGTCGGTATCAGCTTTGTTCGATGATTCACGAAATCACGATATACTGTCAAACCATAATCGGCTTTGTTATAAAAATTAGCGGATCCGCTGATGTCGTAGAGTGTCGGCGGAGGATATATTCCGCCTTGCATCTTTTCCAGCTTCGTGGGATGTGCGACCAAATGTCCCAGAATACCGTAACGTTTCGTAAATCGGGAACATTCATCGAGAAAGCGACCAACGTATTCGGATCCCGTTTCGCTTCTGTCCCTCTTGTGTTCCATACAGTTGAACGGATCCATTACGACCTGCTTGATTCCTTTGCGCTGTATGAATTGTTTTGCTCGGCTCAGAACGTTCTCAAGCGTCGGATCCTCATAAGGATCGAGCCAAAAGAAGTGGCTCTCAATGTAGTCAAACACCGTATCGAACTCATCGCGGCTCATGTCCGACTCTTTGAACGGCTTGCCGATTAACTTTTCAGCAATCTTCGCATAATGATTTTCGACAGGATAATTCTCCGGTGAGAAGAACAGCGTTTTCCAGTCGTGCATCACAGCCAGACGAACCGCTATGTAATCGAGCATTTCCGATTTCCCGTGCGAAGGTATGCCCGTCCAAATGGCAAGCTGCGATACTTCCCACCGGATCGTCTCGTCGATTTCTGCAATGCCGATACGATTCCCTTCCGGAAGCCCATGTTGGTACATGGCGAAAATATCATCATATCGATCAGACAGATGGATGTATCCCTGAATCGGAATCTCCTGAGCGTTTTTGATTACCTCCCGGATAGCCAGGCCACCTTCGGCAATCAACAACTCATTGGCGTCTTTACGTCCCTTGTAGGTGACGATCAAGCATCTTTCGGAGCCCAGCCTACGTACCAACTCGTTGCGTAACTTCAATCCTGCATCGTCAAAATCCGTCGCGATATAGAATCGCTCGATGTGTCCGAGACTGTCGATGTAATTGTCGAGATAGGGTAAATCCGTAGCCCCGGCCCCATTCGGTACAGAAACAACATTTTTAAACCCAGCCTCGATAAAACTGAGTGCATCCATTTCACCTTCGCAAATAATCAAATCTTTGGCTTCGGAAGTGCAGTTGAAGTTGTAAAACGTCAGCTCTGCATCTTTTACCATCCGAAATGACTTTTTAGGCCCGCGGTACTTGATGTTGACTAATTTGCCTTCGATGAAGTACGGGAAACAAATGACCTTTACCTCCTTACCGAACTGCGGCATCCACTCTCTGTCCGAATAAATCCGCATATCCCGAATCGTAGCTTGCGAGATCATCCGGCCTTCAAACCATTTTACTGCTTCATCCGATAGTTCAGTTTTGTTTTTCCATACCGGAATGACATAATCCTTTGGTTGCCGGGATTTAAGCGACATATGTGCCGAAAAAGTGGCATTACAGTGACAACAGTGACCGACCTGCTTGTCTACATTCCACACGAAGCACTTTTCCCGCTTCTTTTTGCGGGTCTCCGAGCATACCGGGCAAGTCATGTAATTCTCGCCATGCGGCCTCGCCGGATTAATTTCGTATAATTTCTGCGTTTTGGTTTCGATGATAAACATAGCTACAAAGGCATTTTAAAAAACTGATTTTCTGGCTTAAACCAAACCTGAATGCATTTCTGCTTCCAGTTTTTTACTGCATTCCCCTTGCTGTCAACCCAATCTCCGGCGGTGTAGTAGAGATACGCTTTTTTAGCTGCATCACGAGTGTATCCATTCTGCTCAAAGTATTCCTCCATGTCCGAAAGAGACGGCGGCACGAAATCTTTTTTTACTCTCTCTCTAGAGAGAGTTTTTTTATATATTACTTCTTTATCTTTCTTATTATTCGTACTGGTCGGTGTTCGGGCAGTGTACGGGGTAGTGTCTGACATAGTGTCTGAGGTAGTGTTCGGCAGAGTGCCTTCCATCGGATTGTAATACTCGTAATTACAGAGACTTATAATGCTTTCTCCGTGTTCGGTTCGGCGTTCGATTTCGTGTTTTTTAATATGCTTATTGATGTATCGCTGCGTCTTTTCGACACTCCAGCCCCAACGATCGGATAAGAATCGCAAACCCGCGTGTATTTCGCCTCGTTTAATAGTTATCAAGCGACCGTTAGGTAGTTCTTTCGTTGCTGGTTCCGCGTCAAATCGTGCCATCTGAATCAAATCGAGCCACGCTTCCGACAGACTAAAGGTGCGTTGCTGCGACCAATAAACATTCGTGAAGAACTTTCTATTTAATCGAATAAAGCTGTCCATTCGGATTATAACATTCCAATGTTTAATATCTTGCCAATTTTGGCCCTGCGAGCCTGAATACGGCTCAGTTCTTTTAGTTTCCCGGTGCATAGCCCTGTACGTCCGAGTTGACGTATCAGTCTTTTTTCCTCGTTCAGCAACCGGTAAAATTCACCTTGGGGGTCGTCTTTATTCTTTTCCATCCGTATTAATTTTAAAGTAAAAGTCATTTATCGTTCTGCCGTATGTGAGCCTTCCGGATCGCGTCAGACTGCGTAGCGCCTTTCGTACTTCCTCGCTGTCGGCATCCTTCATCAGAGAGAATATCTCCCCCATAGTCGCAGTGGTCGGAATTAGTTTGGAAAGTGCCTTCCCTGCGGAAATATGGGCCACTGTATTGAACGTTTTCTGCTCGATCTCATTCATAAATAATTCTTGTGTCTTTCAAGCTCCATTTCAATGCTTTGCAGGAATGCTTCTTCATCGGGGGATGGAAGGTATATCCCGCATTCGGATGAACTCCAATTCCTAAACCGTTCTATCGCTTGTGTCATTTCGACGGTTGTCAGCCCTGCGGAACTGCGGTAGTCGTACACATCTCCGATATATTTATCATGTTTCGGAATCAGAAACAGCGAAGGATTGCACAGTTTTTTGAAATATTCCCGTTTCACATATTCGATAGTATTTCCCGTTTCCATCGCATAGTATCCGAGCAGGTAATGCAGGTAGCTATTTTGCGACAGGGTTCTTTTGCGTTTTTTCTCGGTCAGTTCGACGACCGCTTTCTTCTTGTACAGATCGTTCGAACGACGTTTAAAACGCTCTTTATCGAGTATGTTATTCAGGTCGTAGATCATGGTTTAAAAAGGCAGATCGTCCGTGTCTGATGCTACTGGCATTTGGTCTACGCTTTCCGGAGTCGTTGCAGCCGGTGTAAAATCGAATCCTTTTCCACTGCCAATGTAAATGCGTCCCGTTCCCGCTTCCCGTTCTTCTTTGGTTTGACTCATAAATACTGTATGTGTATTCTCATACTTATCAGGTTCGCGCCGTGTCGCAATGGTGATATTCATGTACTTTTTGCCGTTTTCGGCAAGTTTGATCTTGGATTTCGGTATGTCGGTCACACAAATCGACGCATTGATTAAATCGCTCATTTCGTTATTTTTTAAAAGTTGTTTTGATTGTCGTTTTCGATGTCCTTATGGGATGCCGCAAAATTTCACCCGTATCGGCATCCGCCAACGTCGCATTCTCGGGAATACCGCGTAGCATACTTTCACGATCTTTGATGTCCATATTGACCGCGTTACGCATTTTATATAGTTCATCCAGCGTACCGTCTCCGCACACAGTATAATCGTATTTCACGCCAGCCTCGAATTGCTCCAGTTTACAATCGGATACCTGATGCTCCTTCCCGTATTTGGAAAGTTCTCGCAGGGCATAATCCTTAATTTCCGCATCCTCCTGCAACGCCTCAATCATCTTTTTAAACCGGGACATATTAGCCCACACTTTCAGTGGGTCAATCTCTCCACTCAGTATAAATTCTTTTGCCTGACTTATTGCAATAGGGAGGGATACTTCTGATTCAATGATTTCGACTGCTGTTTTCATCGCTATACGTTTTGATTTGATTTGATTCCGTTCGTTGCGCGATTCACCAGCCAAGTGTAATCTTCAGGGGTAAATCCCCGCAAGGATGTTTCGAACTGCGCCATCGTCCATTTTTCTTTTTTAGTGTTCTTACCGCACAAATTCTGACCTGTTACCAAATCACATAAACAATTGACCAGGTTCTCATCACTTCGACAAAACATTTTTTTATCGTTAGTAGCGGGTTTCTGCCCTAATGATTTGTTAGCGGTCGTTTTATTTCCACTTGCGCCATTCCCATCATCGTCATCGTCAATATTCAACCCTAAAACAGCGCCGATGGCATACCTTCTTTGATAGGTGATAGAACTGCCTATTCCCTGCGGATCATTCTTTACGGGCTTCATCTGGTAAGTCTCCATAATAAATTCTCCTGATTCGTGCATCAGAATCGTCGTGAGCCCGGTTTCGCCAACGGGCAACTGACTTACAGCAAGCCCATTTTCAGATAATGGTTTGCTAATTACGTCGAGTATATTAGCAAGGGTCGCATATTTGGATTTGAAAAATGGATTTGTAGCTTCTTTTTTTACTTTGGCTACCGAACCTTGAAACTTACACAAAGCAATTGCAAGGCTCTTTATTGATTCTGACCGTTCCATATTATTCTTGTATTAAACTCCGTTTTTAATCCTTCACATCCTCCATCAATCGAGTGTAAGGATTGTATGTCTGCTGTATCCAGAACTCGTATATGCCAGGGGACAATCTGATCGGCTTATGATCTTCCCATTTCCGATCTATCGGCGACCGATAAGACTCATCGTCCATAGATAACAATGATACATGCTGAAGTATCGATTCCTCGTTGACTTTATAAATGACCCTTTTGTCAACCTCGTAACGTTCTACATTACCGGTCAACACGTGCGCATGCTTCGTGCGGTCGCTGATTGCTAAAGGACGGTTTTTAACCATGATTGCGGATGCCGGGATCGCATCTATCGAAGCCCCGATCACATCGCCCTGATGAAATCTGATGTTTTCCATAATTTATGCTCTGAAATTGAATGAATAATCTTTAGCGTTAAATGGCGAAAGGGATGCAATGGCTTCTATCGCGTTCGTATGGTGCGGTTCTACACCTTGCAGATAATGAGTGCCCGTACTCGGACAGCACATCGAGACCCATGCGAAAGGCTGGTTATCGATTTCTTTAAACAAATCATTCGTTTTAAGAAGTTCGACAACCTCCCTATCTCCGTTAGCATGGACGATTTCCCGCCGATCAACTACTTTCGCTCCGAGTAGATCCAGCATACCTTGCTGTCCAATGGATTCGTAAATAGCCCCTTTAATATCGGCATCCGTTTCCTTCATAAACTGCTCTTTCGTGATGGAACTTTTGTCATTGACAATCCATGCCGGAATAGAACGACCGTTGATGAAATAATATTCCGATCCATCCCTGAACTGGACGGCAGCCTGTGTTGTGGAATGAAGCCTTCCGGCTAAATTAGTCTCTATATACACTGGAGGCTGAATTGCGAATACGTAATTTTCATATTCATAAGCATTGAAAACATTAGATCTGATAAGCTTTTTATATTGCTTGAAATTGAAATTATCCAACAGATTTATCTTTTCGAAAAAGTCATAAAAGGAGGCCCATCCATAATTCGATAAATCAATATAAGATGAATATTCATTGACCGAAGCCCCGACCGAAGCCCAGACCGAATCCCAGACCGAAGCCCCGACCGAATCCTTGACCGAAGCCTCGACCGAAGCCCCGACCGAAGCCTCGACCGAAGCCCAGACCGAAGCCCAGACCGAAGCCTCGACCGAAGCCCAGACCGAAGCCCAGACCGAATCCCCGACCGAATCCTTGACCGAATCCTTGACCGAATCCTTGACCGAAGCCTTGACCGAAGCCCAGACCGAAGCCCAGACCGAATCCCCGACCGAATCCTTGACCGAATCCTTGACCGAATCCTTGACCGAAGCCTTGACCGAATCCTTGACCGAAGCCCAGACCGAAGCCCCGACCGAAGCCCCGACCGAATCCCCGACCGGAGCCCCGACCGAATCCCCGACCGAAGCCCAGACCGAAGCCTTGACCGAATCCCAGACCGAAGCCCAGACCGAAGCCCCGACCGAAGCCCCGACCGAATCCCCGACCGGAGCCCCGACCGAATCCCCGACCGAAGCCCCGACCGAATCCCCGACCGGAGCCCCGACCGAATCCCCGACCGAAGCCCAGACCGAAGCCTTGACCGAATCCCCGACCGGAGCCCCGACCGAAGCCCCGACCGAAGCCCCGACCGAAGCCCATGATTTTTTAATCAGGTTTTTATTCTTTAAAATCGCGATGGTTAATAAACAGCTCAGCCACCCATCACAATAAATAATCTTCGGAGTAGGCTTTTTCAGCAAATCGTTGTAAAGCCATTTGATCCCTTCTTCGAAAGCAGGCTTGTCTATACCTCGTTTATTCCTGACATTATCAAAGAATAGATTAATCCATTCATCACGCGTTTCAAGCATGATCCTTTTTTGATCCGATGTTAATTCTGTTAGCATAATATTTACGTGTTTGAATTTTCAAATAACCTGCGCGGGCCTCGCGGATGGCGCAGGGCGAATCATTAACCTTAACTTACAAAAACCTAATGAACCAAATTGTACTGCAATCTGTTTTTGTCGAAGTCATTATTTATTGTGCCTTCTGGAATAGAGGTTGTTAATTGTGCATACGTAATAAATAGCCTTGTTTCTCCGTCATGGTCGTAAGACATTGCATGAACCTGAAGATCGGAGTTGAACCGGTCGGTGTCATACTCTATCGTAGTTTCGAAATCACTGCTGAAATCGTATGACTTGTCTTCAACCAAGAAAGCCATACGGCGATAATCTTCGGCTGTTAGCTTTATCATGGCTACAATTCGTTTAAGTAGTTGATAATTTCCTTGCGACCGTCTTCGCTCATTTCTCCCGAAACGGCCAGCTTCGAAAGTGCAATCCGGGGCGTATTCAGATCCGGATCGTTACTTTTGTCCGATACTTTGAAATCTTCGTTCATGGTCGTGTGTTTTTTGTGGTTAAAAAGAACTACAAGCAATGCCATCAATCCGATGCCGATCAGGTTCACCCAGATGTCGCGCGACTCGTTCGCCGCAAGCAATATGGCTGTAATAAATAGTACCGCTTTCATCGTTTCTCCGCTTTAGCTTTTTTGAATGCGAGAACCGAATCAAGTCTTATCTTCAGTGCTTTGTCCGTACTGTCGGGGTGCAATCTGAGCAATCCACTGGTTATGTATGATCGGATCGAGTTCGCATGGCGAGCGAGTATATCGCACGCAGTATTGACCGATACCGGCACGTCGGCCACCAATTCAAGATTAAAGTAGTGGCGCATCTTATTGTTCTCAGCGCTAAGCACCCGGTTAGATGCCTCTAATTCACTAATATAATCCATCACCTGACCAAAGGTTACTGTTTGTTCGGTGTTCTTCTGCGGCATGGCTTTCTCGCGTTAAAACGACATACATAAGTACACGAAGCAGCGGGGCGAGCTTTTCAAGATCGTCCAAAGAGAGTGATTGTAAACGGATTGCGATCTCCCTGTTTGAGAGATTGAGGATGTCCTGTAATTCGGATACAGGTGCAGTAAGGGTACTATTATTCGCCTTAGTGCTTTTAACTTCGGTTCGCATTTGTCAGTTAAAAGTTTTAATATATGGCAACAAAAAAGGCGTTGCCCTGTCAAGTTTTGCGAACCGACACGACTACCGTAGTAGAAGTGGACAAAGGGCAACGCTTTATTATCAGCGTTATTATGTTTTTGTGATACGATATTCGTATCGGTTCGCAATAACAAATGTACGCAAAACTTTTGATTTCGCAAACATTTTTCTGAAATATTTACACTAACCGCTGACATCTCTTTGTGTGTTAAGCCGTACAACGAGAGAGAAATTTGTTTACGAAATAGACCTGCCCCCTACCGGACACTTTCGTGGTACACGTTACCAACACCGAGCCGTCGGGCTTGGTTATAGATGTCTTTTTTATCTCGAACAATCCCATATCCATTGAGCGCTGAGTCGGTTGGTTGTAGTACTCGCCTTTCGAACATAAGTAGCCGTTATGACGCAGCCATTCAAAAAGACGGTTCTGTCCAATTTCAACCCCGTTTTGACGAAGTATCTTTGCAAGTTCGGCTATAAGGATAGACCGGTCGCTTGTGGCAACGGCATCCGCAAAGAGTGCTTTAGGTTCCAACTCCTTACTATGCGCCTCGGCTTCAATACGCTTGGCACGCTCATTTTTTAACTGTGTGGCTAACTGAATAAGAGTATCGGGATTAAGCAATGCTTCTTCCACTTTCTCCGGAGTTAAATAACCGCCGTGCTTGCGGATCGAAGGGAGAACATCTCCGCATACCCAGTCTTGGAACTGCTCGGCTTGTGGCAGACGACTCTTCATGATAAGACGGAAAACATCCGCCTCAGGGATGAATTTCATTGACTGAATACCGCTTTCAGTAGGGGTGAACGATTCGTTCACCCCCTTGCAGTGGTCACGTATGGCCTTTTGGGGATTGGAGTAACCCAAAGTCCGCGCAATATCGGTCGCAGCGAACATCGGTTCGCCGTTTTCGTTCGTGGCTACTCTGATTTGCCCGAATTGATTGTTTTGGAAGATTTGAATACCGTTCATGCCTATTTCTGTTTGTATATTTTCATATCCATGAGGCGTTACTTGAACATTTTTAGGAGTGAGGCGGGATTCGAACCCGCATGGATGCTTTCCGAGGAGCGTCCTCCGGCAACTGTGTTGCCCCGACCACTATCAGCCCTCCTGTTTAAGTGCGTCTGCCATTTCCGCCACTCACTCGCCGTTATTATTCTTTCTTGATTCTCAACTGATCTTTCGAAATGCCCCATTTTTCGGCAATCTCGTCCATTGAAATTTCAACGGTTTTTTCTTCTTCAGAAAGGGGTTCGACATCGAGGCGATAGCCTCGCTTGTAAAGCTCGTTGCATGTAAACACGTAGGGGGCACGGTCATTGAATTTTGGTACAACCAATTCTCCGCTTCTGAAAATAATTTCGCCATGTAGTGAGAAGGGAGAAATGACGATACCTTCCTTGCAACACACCTTATCTCCCACCTGCCAATCCTTGTAGGATTCGATTTCATCGGGGGTAGAAGGGGTAAGGATGAAGTCGGAAATATGGTTTAATGCAAGAGATTCCTTTGATCCTGATGAAACGCTCCAGCTATATTTATAACCGAACTTGTTATCTGCTTCGGCCCCATCCATCTCATTTTGGCATAAATACACATTGTTATCTTCTACCCGGATTCTGCCTTCGGCGGGAGTCTCATTGATTTTGCACCGAAAACGGCGTCCATCACATTGCAATAAATTTTCCATCATATTTTAATTTAGTGTATTGTAATACAATTGTTTAGCGTTTATTGTTATGAATTAAGAGCATACAGAAAAGGATACGGAGCACCGGAGCGAGATCGCGGATCTCACTCTCTGAAAGAGATTTGAAACGATGGATGATTTCCTCGTCAGAAAGATTAAAGATAGATTGAGCGACTTTCGCACGCTCTTGCGTTGAAGCGGACGCACCTGGTGCGCCTGCGCTAATTTCATTAGTTCTTGGCATGGAATGAAATTTTGCGTTATGTCTAATACGGAAAGGGCGAGCCTTCCTTGTAATTCCGCCAAGAACTCACTACCCGTAAGAGAAGTGCCACAAGAAAGACTCGCTTTATTGCAAGACTTTTGAAATATGTTTTTGCTTACTACGATGTAGTGAGCTCTTGGCACAGCAAATATGGGTAAAGTTTTTGACTGTACCAAATATTTGTCGTATTTTTTTATGCTTGCTTTCATTTTTTGCTTTATTATGCAGCCGACATTTGAGGCATAAATTCCGGTTCGTAATCTTTTTCTACCAGTTCGATAACCCGCCCGTTACGGGAAAAGCGCCGCTGTGTGTCGTGAATGAAAATCTCGTGAGGAAGAACCATCAGAAAGAATACCCCCGCGATAATCTGCTTTGCCGTTTCTGAAATGTCAATCGAAAAGTTCACGCAAAACCACCACGACACCAGGGCATTGGTTGACCGGCGGATACCTGTTTTGTCGTAAATGTTCTGAAAGTGGTTCACGACAGTACGGTAAGAGGTATTAAGCTTATCGGCGATCTCTTTCCCGATATACCCCTTGACGCATAACTCGGCTACCTGGGCCTCTCTTTTGGTTAGTATCGAATCGGTTTTCATGGTATCAAACTTTATTCACCCCATACATTACGTGGTCGGATACCGTGTTTTGCGAATGCCTGTTCTATTTTTCTCGCAGCAATAATATCATGCTTCACCTTGCCGTTCCTGCGCTTCCCGAATCCCTGTTTTGTGGTAATATTCAAAGCAAGCATGATGTCCTTTTGGCATTCTGCTTTCTGGTAATCATTCAAAAGACGAAAGCCCTTATTAAAAGAAAGCGAGATTTCAGTTTGGTTTTGTGATTTCATTTGTATACTTTTACTATTTACATTTAGAAACAAGCTGAATAATTTTGCATCTCAGGTTATTTCTTAATGCAAATATCAGTAATAAATTCTAATAATGCAATATTTATTAGAAATAAATTTGCGTGCAGTTGTAATATTTTATGTATGTTATTTGATTTAAAGCGCTTTAGGATAGAAAAAAAAATCAGTCAAAAACAATTGGCCGATAAATTAGGCGTAGGACAATCTTTTATTTCTCAAATTGAGAATGGCAAGAATCCAATACCTGATTTATTGCTTTCTAAACTAAAAGATATATATGCGCTTGATATAAGAGACTACCAAGCAGATTCATCTTTAGGCGGGTGTATTCCAGTATCCGCAGGAGAACGGCTTGAGAAAATTATAAAGGAGCATTATAAAATGTCTCCATACGCTTTCTCTCAAAAATATAATGATAGGGGAGGGGTTAAAACCTCGCAGGTTATAAGAGGTAGAAATGGATTGTCAAGCAGATTGCTTAATTTAATTATACAGGCATATCCAGAAATAAATCGTGTGTGGCTCCTTACCGGCGAAGGCCCCATGTTGAAAACCGAACCTAAATCCCCAATTAGCGATAAAGAATCTATCAACCTAAAAAATGACGATGAAATGACAAACAACATGCTCGTAACCATGCTTTATGACGCTAACCAAAGAATCAAGCGACTAGAAGCCGAAATTGAAGAATTAAAGCAACAACAAGGGGATGCGACGGACTCCCCAAAAAAGAGATGTGCGATATAGTCTAAAAAGCCGTATTGATAAATCGTGTACGCATAGCGATCTTTCTATTTTTGATACGGCACTATCTAATGATTTGCGTAAAATGAAATCCAATACCGATGTTGATCCTGAAAATGGCTTTTAACGGCAATAATTGAAACGTTTTTAGTAATTATCTTTGCCTTTCATCCATATAAGGCAGTTATTTAACGGTTTTGCACCCCCGCTCGGTGCATTAATGTGCCCGACACACCTTGGGTGGTGATGCAGCGGGACAGGCAAAACCGTTTCTTTTTGCCTTTTGCATAACCGTTCTCCTATGCAATCAGACTTCACAGTCTCCGACGTACTGGAGCGCCTTAAAACGGACAAGGTCTTTTTTAGGGAATTTATGGAAGCAATAGTCGAACTGATCGACTTGCTCAAAGATCGAAAAACCGCACGACGGTAGAAAGAAAGTCTCGGAATTTCCGGGGCTTTTAATGGTTGTATAATAAACGATCTATATCAGGCGTTAAATTTGATAGTGAAAATTTGCACAAAGAGAAAAATTAATTTTATTTTGCAATCATAATAATGACGGTTTTATGGCTGACTTAAAAGCATTATTTCAATATTACCTTGACCATCAAACGGAATTCGTAGGTAAGTACAACGGGAAATATCTGGTCATAAAGGATAATTCCGTCGTAGGGGTTTATGATAATGAATCAGAAGCTTATTTTGAGTCAGAAGCTAAGTATGGATTAGGGAATTTTATCATTCAACTTTGCACACCGGGCGATGAAGCGTATGCACAGCATTTCATGTCCCGCGTGGCTTTTGTGCGCTAATATGGATCCGACTGCTTTTACAGTACGAGAAGAGAAAATCAGATTAAATAAACTCATCACCAGATGTGGGATTTGTAAGGTATATGATCCGGTGCGAGGCGGGGAACATCCCCCGGTTAAGACATTTCAAGCATTATGGGATACCGGCGCAACCAACTCTGTGATTACAAAAGTGGTCGTCGATAAGTTGGGTTTAAGCCCTATTGGTATGGGGCGTGTGTATACTCCCCAAGGAGAAGCCATAACTAATATGTATTTAGTCAACTTGTTGTTGCCTAATAATATCGGAATACCTTCGCTAAGGGTATCAGAAGGAATACTGAAAGGGTTTGATGTCCTTATAGGAATGGATATCATTAGCCTGGGGGATTTTGCGATCACACATAAAAATGACGGTACTGTATTTTCATTCCAACTTCCTTCCACACACGAATATGACTTTGTAAAACAAATAAATAATTCTAAGCAATCCATAAAAGCAAAGAAAGGTAGGAGAAGGCATTAATTTTCCCATATATTTATTCTACATATGATAACCTTCATCCTAACCAATAAAGCCCGCGACAGATCACCGATTGCGCTTCTTGTTTCTTTTAAAGGAAAGAAATACAAGAAAAGTACCGGCGTTTCCTGCCTTGTCAGGATGTGGAATCAGAACAAAAAGCGCATAAAGGTCACTACGTCGAATCCCGAAGCCAACGAGGATAACGACACTTTGGATAAGTGGGAGATCGCAGCCAAAGAAACGTTGTCAGAGTTCAAAACTTGCAGAAAAGCCCCCGATCCGAAGGAATTTATATCCAAGATTCAGTACAGGTTTTACGGCGAACAAAACAATGATGACGATGAAGAAGACGCTAAAATAGGCTTCTTCGATGCGTTCGACGATTATTTGCTGACGCACAAAATGTCGGATGTTACTATTACTAATCATAAGGTGATTTACCGGGCCCTAAAACGGTATGAACTGTACAGCAGGAATAAATTAACATTAGATGATGTAACGCCTAAAATACTTTCGGATTTCGAAGATTTTCTGGTCAAAGAACATACATTTTTCACGCACAACGAATCGGGCGGGGTGATCTGCATCCAGGCGTACAAACACGTATACGAAGCCTGCCCCGAAACCAGAACTCCGAAGCAAAGGGGGAGGAATACCATTGCTTCGATCCACAACAAATTACGTACATTCTTCCACTGGTGCAAAACGAAGCGATACACAAATAATTACCCCTATGAGAATTTCGAAATGAAGAACGCGTCATATGGAACCCCCTTTTATTTGACTATCGAGGAACGGAATGCGCTATATCATTTTGATTTTTCATTTAGGCCCAGCCTTGCCCGACAGCGGGATATTTTCGTGTTTCAATGTTTGATCGGGTGTAGGATATCCGATCTGATGGCATTAACTAAATCCAATGTAATAAACGGAGCGATAGAGTACATCCCCCGCAAAACCATAGAAGACAGGGCGAAAGTGATCCGCGTGCCTCTTAATTCTATTGCCAAGGAGATACTTGATAAGTATGATGATAATGATGAGGATAAGCTATTTCCCTACATATCATCCCAGAAATACAATGATGCAATTAAAGAAATGCTGTCTATCGCCGGTATAAATAGATTAGTCACCATTTTGGATACGGTTACGCAGGAGCAGAAGCAAGTACCGATATGCGATGTAGCATCTTCTCACATGGCCCGGCGCACGTTTATCGGGAACCTTTACAAAAAAGTGAAAGACCCCAATCTGGTGGGATCTCTTTCCGGGCATAAGGAAGGAAGTCGCGCATTCAGCCGGTACCGCGAGATCGACGAGGAAATAAAAATAGATCTTGTAAAATCAATCGAATAGTTGACGTTGTCCGAAGAAAGAACTATCTTTGAATACGGGCATTGAGAATGCAGTACCAGAATGCAGTATCAAATTATTGTGACAAGATGGTATTTTTCATCACAACTATGCAGCATTATTATCGTTAACGCGTTTATTTTGTGACCAAATAGCGATTTACGTAACAATATCCGCACTCCCTTATACAGTACGAAATTTCTTTCGCCATTCTTCGACAATATTTTTAGCCGATTATTTTGTGTAAAATTTTGTTTTAGAGTATTTTTTCTTTTTTTGTTATTATATTTGTATAATTATACGATTTAATTTATTCTTTGCCATTCAATCGGAAGGGAATTTTGTGGGTGGTAGTAATGATTATTACATTTTTTATTTTAAATATTTTTTATTCTCACATTTATAATAGCTATGAAAAAAGTTTTTCTTTTATTAACAGCTACTGCGATAATGCTGGCAGTAGGAGTGTATTCGTTAGTCGATACGAAAAATGTTGTTGGCCTTATGACATTGTCGGAAGTTGAGGCATTGGCTAGAAGCGAAGGCGAAAGCGGCGGCAGGGCCCCAAGAGAAATCAAAGTGCAATGTTGTGTCGAATGGGAGTATGATTATACGGATGCGCAAGGAGTAGACCATTTAAGATGTAAAAGAATGGAGGAGAAGTCTGGTTATGATTGTACAGGAGGTAGCTCTACCTGTACTCCGAGTTGGCCTTGCTAATTTGATTATCAGTGGATTAAATGTGATAAACGGAGAAGCATCTAGTCGCTTCTGTCTTGTATTGTGATTATGAAGAAACTGATCGTAATTGTCTTTTGCTGCTTTTTTCTTTGTTGCCGGGATTCGTCAGACAAGGAAAACGGTACGGGGGAAAATTTGACAACGGTAACGATTGTACCGCAGGAACCTTTTCCGGTCGCCAAATTCATCGAGGATATCCGCGTTTTGCCGTTGGAGTCGGATGGAAAACATCTGATCGGGGCGGTGGATAACTTATTGTTTACGCGGGAGCGGATTGTCGTGTCGGATCAGAGGCTTTCGAAATGCGTTTATATATTCGATTATGACGGAAAAATCAAAGCGGTTATCGACAGGCAGGGCCGGGGGCCGGGAGAGTATATTTCACCGACTTACACGACTTTGACTCCGGATTCGAGCCGGATAGCCATCTATGATAATTTGGGGAGTAAAGTGTTGTTTTTCGATCTGGAAGGCAGATTCCTGGAACATAAAGAGGTAAGTTTCTGGTTTAGCGAGTTTGAGTATATAGACAAGGATCATGTCGTTTGTACTACTTACGGAGCGGATGATCCGGGGCTTAAAAAAGCGGATATGCAGGGGAATCTTATGATTTTTACCGACGGCGATTTCCGGATCGAGACGGGAGGCCTGCGAAATATGTATGGGGAGCATCCGAATTTTCCGTTTCGTCCTGAATTGAAGAAGATAAACGGAGACGTTTTTTTAACGCCGGCTTTCAGCGATACGGTTTACAAAGTCGGTACCGGTTCGCTTGAACCGTATTATCACGTGGATATATCGGCCATAGGCGGAGTTACCCATATGGATGCGGGAATAAGTCGGGATGAGTATGAGGATCTGGTAGATCATAATAATTTTTTTTCCGGAAGGTTTCTGGAGAACGACTCGTTCGCTTTGTTTATATTCACGGAGAACCGGGAGATCAAGGAGCGTATTTTCGACAAACGGACACAAAAAGTATATTCTTTGACGCGGGACAGCAAAGTCAATAATCCGTTTAGGATCAGTTGGTTCGATGTGGATCTGTTGCAGAGTAAAAGTATTTGCGATAACCGGTTTGTCGCTGTCGTACCGGCGTATTATCTGTTAATGGGATATTCGAATTGTGCGGATGACTATCCTCAGTTGGCAGGTTTGAAGGAAGAAAGTAATCCAGTATTGGTGTTTTACAAACTTAAGGATCCGGATAAGACGGACTAATGGTTTTGATTATGTTATATATGATTAAATTTTAAATGATTAAAATTATGAAAAAAAATTATCTTTTATTAGCTGTTACTGCGATTATGATGTCTGTCGGGGCGTATTCGTTGGTCGATACGAAAGAAGCATCTGTTCTTATGTCTTTGAAAGAAGTCGAAGCTTTGGCAGATCAAGAATCGGACGGCGGGGAAGGTCGTTATAGTCCGTATTATATCTCTGTGGATTGTTGTACGAAATGGGAATTCGATTATACGGATTCGCAAGGAGCTAGTCATTATCGTTGTGTCAGCTGGATTCAAAAGACTTCGGTTGTGTGCGTAGCCGGAAATGAGTCTTGTACTGCATATTCTCCTTGTTAGATTGAGCTAAGGTTAAGACAATTCTTTCTTTGGGTACGAAACCGAACATTCGTCAATTTTTTGTTTTGAAAAAAATATATCTTATAGCGGCCGGTTTAGCCGTCGTTTTTCTTATTGTAACGAACCTTATTCTTGTTAAACGCGTTTCGGATGCGGAAACAGCGGTCGAATTGAGAGATTCGATTATTCGGGAGGCAGGTTCACGATCTTCTTCTCTGGAAGTGAAATACCTTAAAAGTTGTTTCAGTGGCTTGCTTTTGAATGAAGACATAAAAGCGTTTAATGCAGAATTGGTAGCGGCGGATCAGAGAAAGTATACGTTGGATCAGGCGCTGGGAAAAGGGCCTGTGCTTATATTGAGATACAGTGAACTGAACTGCGCGGATTGTGTGGTTTTTGCATTACGGAAAATTGCGGAAATTGCGGAAAAATATAAAGTGACTCCTGTCATTATTTCGGAATATTCTGATATGCATTCATTTAAAGATGCAGTTGCCAATTTTGGCAGAGATCGTTTTCTTTTCTACAATGTTGAAAAATTTTCCGATGTCGACCGGAAGGGGGTTCCTTATTATTGCTTATTGATGCCGGATCGTACGGTACATGCTGTCTTCATTCCCGATAAGTTACATCCGCAAATCACGGACTTTTATTTCGAGAACGTTGTGAAACGTTTTTTTAGTAATACGGATAATGATTGAGAGGCCGCGTTAATCAAAATCATGGGGCTTATTGAATCTCCGAAAGTTATTCTTTATTTTCGGTGATGAATCGGCACAACTGTTCGCGGGCCCGGTGTATCTGGGTTTTGACCGTTCCCATCGGGAGCGAGAGTTTTGCGGCGATCTCTTCGTAAGAGAATTCACGGAAGAAACGGAGTTCGATCAATTCGCGGTAGCGCGGCGACATTTTCGCCAGCAATCCTTCCAACTGAACCTGGCTCTGGTGCGTGATCAGGTGCTCCTCGGGGGTCGGGCCTCCGAGGGAGCCGGATACGCCGATCCCTTCGCCGACATAGTCGATCGACACCGTATCGTCGCGCCGGCGCCGCGTGTAGTCGATGAACGTATTCCGTGCGATCGTATAGACCCATTGGCCGAACGTGAAACGGCTGCTGTAACGCTGCAGATTCAGGTATACTTTGACGAACGTCTCCTGCAGTAGGTCGTTGGTGTCGTCCACGTTACCCCCGGTGCGCTGCATGTAGAGTTGGTAGATCGAGTCGCGGTAACGGTTGAACAGGTGTTCGAAAGCGGTCGAATCCCCGTCCTGCACCCGCCCGATCAGTTCCTGATCGGTGGCAATTATGTAATCTTCTATCGCCATATCGCTTTGTTAGGCCGTATCCGGCGGCTCAACGTCATCAAAAAGCCGCCCAGCGGGGCCCAGAAATCATACAGGATGTAAGTTCCCCCAAATTTTTTTTCGCCGAGCCGCCGTCCGATCCGGCGCATTTTCAGTTCGACGATCAGCAGCCTCAGCAGAGCGGGCAGCAATGGAACCGCGATCCATCGGACAGGCAGCAACGCCGCCGCTGCCGCCGTTGTCGCGAAAAACAGGAACCGACTGGAGAGTTCGTTGCGGACTGCCCTTCGGGCCTTTGCCGGATAGTAACGAAAAGCGTGCCCGAAATATTTGCTGACGCCGTACCACCAGCCGAGGCCTCCGTACTGGATCTGGCGTACGGTCGCATTCGGATTCATCACGACGCTGACGTTGTCCGTGCGGACGATTTTCTGGATAAACAGGTCGTCGACGCCGATATTCATATTCAAGTGGTTGAACCCCCTGCTGTCGAAATAGAGGCTTTTCGTGTAACCGATGTTGTGCTCGGTGCCGCGGAAGGTTTTCCCCCGCGTCGCGGCGGACAGGTAGCGCACCGAGGTCATCAGGCGACTGCAACGCATCCACCGGTTGGCCATGCCCTTTTTGGGTTCGATGCCGCAGTAACCGATGACCACGTCCCCGCAAATAAATCCTTTGGCCATCAGCGACAGCCATTTCTCGGAAACGGGGTAACTGTCCTGCGTCGTGAATATCAGGTGCTCGTAACGCGCCGCTTTGATCCCGACCGTCAGGGCCAGCTTGATGCTGTGTTCGTGATGGCTCTGCTGCCGGATGCAGGTTACGTGCAGGTTCGGCACGACAAGGCTTTTTTCCCGCAGGATCTCCCCGATCTCGTCGTCGTAGCTGCAATCGACCAGGACGACTTCGAATTCGTCGTATTGCTGTCCCAGCAACAATGGCAAGGTATGCTCGATGAAGTAGAAGGAGTTGCCGCGTACCACGACCACGACCGAAACCGGCGGCGAGGGAATGTCCTGACGGATGCCCCGGTTGTTGCGGAACCGCGGCAGCCGGCCGTAGCGCCCCAGGTAGTAATGCAGTTGGATGAAGAAAAAAACGAGCGCGGCCCCTATCAGTCCCACGACCCAGTAAGGATGGACGATACCCTTTGCCGTCAGGTCGTTATACAGGAGATCCAAGTATTCCACGATGCGATCGGTTTAAACGTATTTCGTTGATTCTGTCCCGGTTGCCAGAACGTCGTTTGTCGGACGGTTTTCACTCGGCGGTCGTCGCCGGCCCGGAAAACGGTTTACAAATGTACGGGATTTTGGGGGAATACCCAAACGGTTTCCCGATCCGCGAAAAAATATTTACCTTTGCCCTTCATGAATTTTGAACTCGTACATACCGATCCGCACAGTGCAGCGCGCGCCGGGGTAATCACGACCGGTCACGGGACGATCGAAACGCCGATTTTTATGCCCGTAGGAACGGTCGGAAGCGTCAAGGGCGTTTTCCACCGCGACTTGCAGCAGGAGGTGGGCGCGCAGATCATTTTGGGGAATACCTATCACCTGTACCTGCGGCCGGGCACCGAAATCCTCGAACGGGCCGGCGGCCTGCACCGTTTCTGCGGGTGGGAGCGGCCGATACTGACCGATAGCGGCGGTTTTCAGGTCTTTTCGCTGGCCGAGTGCCGCAAAATCACCGAGGAAGGGTGCCGTTTCAGTTCGCACATCGACGGGTCGAAACACCTGTTTACGCCGGAGAGCGTGATGGACGTGCAGCGGAGTATCGGGGCCGATATCATGATGGCGTTCGATGAATGTCCTCCCGGGGACGCTCCGTACGATTATGCGGCCAAATCGCTGAATCTGACCTGCCGGTGGCTCGAACGTTGTTTCGAGCGGTATGCCGCGACGCGGCCGAAGTACGGTTACCGCCAGTCGCTTTTTCCGATCGTGCAGGGATGTACCTATCCGGATCTGCGGACGCGTTCCGCCGAATTCGTGCAGCAGTTCGACGCCGACGGGTATGCGATCGGGGGACTGGCCGTCGGCGAGCCTGCGCCGGTAATGTACGAAATGATCGAACTGGTGAACGGAATCCTGCCGATCGACCGGCCGCGTTACCTGATGGGAGTCGGAACGCCGGTAAACCTGCTCGAAGCGATCGAGCGCGGCGTGGATATGTTCGATTGCGTGATGCCGACGCGCAACGGACGCAACGGGATGCTGTTTACCAGCGAGGGGATCATCAATATCCGCAACCAGAAGTGGCGCGACGATTTTTCGCCGATCGATCCGGCGGGCAACTGCTTCGCCGATACGGCGTACACGAAGGCTTACCTGCGCCACCTGACCGTCGCCGGCGAAATGCTGGCCGCGCAGATCGCGAGCCTGCACAACCTCGCCTTCTACCTGTGGCTGGTGAACGAAGCGCGCCGGCGCATCCTCGACGGAACTTTTTCGGCGTGGAAACCCGGAATGGTCGTTAAACTGTCGCAGCGATTGTAAATTTAGGCGGGAACCGGCCCCGAAATACCGGATTTTCGTTAACTTTGACCGCAGTTTGAAACGCATAGCAACAGCGCACGAATCACGAATATGAAATTCCCCGGAATCAAAATCATAGACCGTTACATCATCCGCAAGTTCCTGGGGACCTATTTTTTCGCCATTGCGCTGATCATCGTCGTGGTCGTGATCTTCGACGCGGCCGAAAAGATCGACGACTTCATCGAACTGAAGGCCCCGCTGTCGAAAATCGTCCTTCAGTATTATCTGAATTTCATACCGTTCTTTATCAATCAGTTCAGTGGGCTGTTCACGTTTATCGCGGTTATTTTCTTCACGTCGAAATTGGCTTATCAGACCGAGATCATCGCGATCTTGTCGGCCGGGATCAGTTTCCGGCGGCTGATGTGGCCTTATATCCTCAGCGCCGGGGCGATCACGCTGCTGAGCCTGGTGCTGAACCTGGTGGTGATTCCCGCGGCGAACGGCGAGCGACTGAAGTTCGAATTGAACTACATCAAGAATATCAAGGGGGCGAAGTACGATCCGCATATTTACCGGCAGATCGAGCCGGGCACGTTCGCTTATATCCGAGACTATACCGAGCAGACCCGGACTGCGGCGTTCTTCGTGCTCGAAACTTACGAGAACGGGACGATCGTATCTTCGCTCGAGGCTGCGAATGCGAAGTTCGATCCCGAAACGGGACGTTGGAGCGCTCCGAAAAGCGTCTACCGGAAATTTGAGGACGACAAGGAGATTTTTAATAACACGCAGGCGCTCGATACGCTTATAAACCTGAATACAAGCGAACTGGGGCGTGTGGAAGAACTGGTCAAGACAATGGATATCGTAACGCTCGGCCATTTTATCCAGCAGCAAAGGGCCAAGGGGTCGGATATGATCGCCCGCTTCGAGGTGGAACGGCACAACCGGTTCGCCTTTCCGGCCTCGACATTTATCCTGACGATCATCGGCGTGTCGCTGTCGTCGCGCAAAGTGCGCGGAGGAACCGGGCTTCACATCGGCATCGGCATCGTGCTGGCGTTCTCGTTCATCTTGTTCAGCAAGTTCGGCGAAGAGTTTGCTAAGGGCGGATTGCTGCCGCCCGGAATCGCCGTCTGGATCCCGAACATCATCTATTCGTTCATCGCATTCTACCTTTACAAGAAGGCTCCGAAATAGCGGACTATCCCGAACGGGGGTATTGAGAAACGAAAGCCTCCGGCACGTATCTGTGCCGGAGGCTTTCGTTTCGGGACTTTTCGTCGATATTATTCGGCCGCCGGATCCGGCAGCCGGTCGATCTCGTCGAACGTGAACCGGCGGATTTCGCAGTCGCCGATGCCGCGCAGTAAAACGAAGCTGACCGAGTCGGCCTCTTTTTTCTTGTCGTGCTTCAACGCTTTGACGAGCCGTTTGAAGTCGATCTCCGTACGAATCGGCAGGCCCATCCGTTCGAATACCCGCCGCACGCGGTCGGCTTCGTCCTGCGTCGCGGTTCCCAAGTGGGCCGACAAGCGGGCGATCATGACCGTGCCGATCGCGACCGCTTCGCCGTGCAGGAATTCGTTGCCGCACTTTTCGATGGCGTGGGCAAACGTATGTCCGAGGTTCAGCTTGCGTCGTTCGCCGCTTTCGCGTTCGTCGCGTTCGACGACGTCGGCTTTGACGCGGATGGCCCGCGTGATGGCTTCGTTCAGCAGCGATTGGTCGTTGCGGAATGCGTCGATCGGATGGTTTTCGAACAGTTCGAACAGGCCCCGGTCGGCGATCAGGCCCGCTTTGATGATCTCGGCCAGCCCGGCCCGGAACTCGCGGTCGGGCAGCGTTTGCAGCATCGACAGGTCGCACAGTACGAAATCGGGCTGATTGAACGTGCCGACCATATTTTTGTATCCTTCGTAGTTGACTCCGTTTTTGCCCCCGACGCTGGCGTCCACCTGGGCCAGCAGCGTCGTAGCGACGAATCCGAACCGTAGTCCGCGCATGTAGGTCGACGCGACGAACCCGGTGATATCGGTAACGATGCCGCCGCCGATGCCGACGATGAACGTCGTCCGGTCGGCTCCCCGTTCGAGCAATTCGGCGTAGAGTTTGTTGACCGTCGTCATGGTCTTAATCGTTTCCCCCAGGCCGATCAGACAATAGTCGTACCGGTTGATGATCTCCTTGTAACGGCGGTGTACATTCCCGTCGGTGATGATAATAACCCGTTTGCCTTCGGGCAGGTAATTGTCGAGCGAGTTGATCACGTCGCCTACGACCACCTGCGAAGGCTTCCCTTCCCTGCGTTTAACCTCGATCACTTGTTTCATGTTCTGTGGATTTGTCCTGCGCCGCCCCGGCGTTTTCCGCCTGCGGCGTATCTCGGAATTATAATACAAAGATAAATTTTATTTCGTACCTTTGCTCCCGACAAAAATCCATTCTATGCAAAATTTACGCAATATTGCGATTATTGCCCACGTCGACCACGGCAAAACCACGCTCGTCGATAAAATGATCCTGCAGGGCAACCTTTTCCGTGACAATGAAAAAACCGGCGAACTGATCCTCGATAATAACGACCTCGAACGCGAGCGGGGGATTACGATCCTGTCGAAGAACGTGTCGGTGAATTATAAGGGAATAAAAATCAACATTATCGATACCCCGGGCCACTCGGATTTCGGCGGCGAGGTGGAGCGGGTGCTGAACATGGCCGACGGCGTGCTGCTGCTGGTGGACGCTTTCGAAGGGACGATGCCGCAGACGCGCTTCGTGTTGCAGAAGGCGCTGTCGCTCGGTAAAAAGCCGATCGTCGTGGTTAATAAGGTGGACAAGCCGAACTGCCGTCCCGAAGAGGTGTACGAGCAGGTGTTCGACCTGATGTTCACGCTGAACGCGACCGAAGATCAGCTCGATTTCGTGACGATCTACGGTAGTGCGAAACAGGGTTGGATGTCGCACGTATGGAAAGAACGCACCGGGGACATCACCCCGTTGCTCGATGCGATTATCGACAACATTCCGGCGCCGCAGCAAAAGGAGGGTACGCCGCAGTTACTGATCACGTCGCTGGAGTATTCGCCTTACGTCGGCCGGATCGCCGTCGGCAAGTTGACGCGCGGGACGCTGAAGTCGGGGATGCCGATCACGCTGGCCAAACGCGACGGTAAAACGATGGTCAAGACCCGAATCAAGGATCTGATGGTATTCGACGGATTGAGCAAAACCAAAGTCGAGCGGGTCGAATGCGGCGAGATTTGCGCGCTGGTCGGCATCGAAGGGTTCGAGATCGGCGATACGATCTGCGATTTCGAAAATCCGGAGCCGCTGGAACCGATCGCAATCGACGAACCGACGATGAGCATGTTGTTTACGATCAACGACTCGCCGTTCTTCGGCAAGGAGGGAAAATACGTGACGTCGCGCCACATCAAGGAGCGTCTCGACCGCGAACTCGAAAAGAACCTGGCGTTGCGCGTGGTGCCGGGCGCTTCGTCCGATAGTTTTATCGTGTACGGGCGCGGCGTGCTGCACCTGTCGGTGCTGATCGAAACGATGCGCCGCGAAGGATACGAATTGCAGGTCGGTCAGCCGAAAGTGATTATCAAGGAGATCGACGGGAAAAAGTGCGAACCGGTCGAAGAACTGACGATCGACATTCCGGAAGCGTATTCGGGCAAGGCGATCGAGCTGGTAACCAAACGCAAAGGGACGCTGCTCGACATGACTTCGATTTACGACCGCCAGCGGATCGTATTCGAAATTCCGTCGCGCGGAATCATCGGGCTGCGCAGCAACCTGCTGACCGCTACGGCCGGCGAAGCCGTCATGTCGCATCGGCTGAAAGGGTTCGAACCGTATAAAGGGGATATGGAGATGCGCCAAAACGGTTCGCTGATCGCGATGGAGACCGGTACGGCTTATGCCTATGCGATCAACAAGCTACAGGATCGCGGCACGTTTTTCGTATCGCCGCAGGACGAGATTTACGCCGGACAGGTAGTGGGCGAAAGCACGCGTCAGGAAGATATCGTAATCAACCTGACCAAGTCGAAAAAACTGACCAATATGCGCGCCAGCGGTTCGGACGACAAGGTGTCGATCGCGCCGCCGGTGATCTTCTCGCTGGAGGAAGCGCTCGAATACATCAAAGAAGACGAATATGTCGAAGTGACGCCGAAGTCGATCCGGCTGCGCAAGATTGTCCTGAACGAGACCGAACGCAAACGTCAGGCGAAATAAACGGTCGAAAACAAGATAACGAAAAGGCGGATCGTCGATCCGCCTTTTCGTATTTTCGGGAAAGGTTTATCCGAAATAGAGCAGCATGGTGCCAGCCAGTACGACGGCGAGAATCGCCGCTTTCACCTTGATCTGCCGTTCGTGGAACAGGATCGCTCCGACGACGAACGTGAATACGACGCCCGACCGGCGGATCGGCGAGAGTACCGACAACAGCGCCTCGGGATCGCTCAACGCATAGAAGTACAAAAAATCCGATACGGTCAGCAGGAATCCGGTCAGAAAGATCGTCCACCGCCACTGCAACGGCGTGGTTTGTTTTCGTTTCGGATACCACATCAGCAGCACGATCACGATCATCATCAGCGACTGGTAGTAACAGGTGTAGGCCTGTATGGCCAGCCGGTCGTAACGGACGATCAGGAATTTGTCCCACAGCGCGCTCGCCGCGCCCAGCAACGTCGAGGCGATCAGGAAATAGACCCACAGCATTTTTCGGCGCGGCGGTTCGCGGTCGTCCCGGCCGTCGCGTTTGTCGAGGTTCGACAAAACGACCAGCGCCGTCAGCACGACGATCACGCCGACCCACTGGCTGAAATTGAGCCGCTCGCCGAAAATCAGGATCGCCCCGAGTACGACGAAAACCGGGCGGCTCGCCTTGACCGACGACGAGATCGTCAGCGGCAGGTGCTTGGTCGCAAAGAAACCGAATATCCACGATCCGAGTACGATTGCCGCTTTCAGCAGAATCCCCCAGTGCGCGTCGGCGGATACGGGGGGAATGTAGAAGGCGGTGTCCAACAGCGTATCCGGTGAGAAAACGCTCACCAATTGCAACGGCAGGAACAGGGCGGCGCTCAGCAGAATGCTGAGCGCCAGCACCGGAATAACGGCGTTGTCTTTCAGCGCGCTTTTCTTCGCCACCTCGTCGAGACCGAGAAAAAGCGATGAAAAAAATGCCAGTGTCAGCCACATAACCGTTTCGTTTGAATTTTTATGCGGCAAAGATAGCTATTCCGTTCGAAAACGGGTGCGAAACGGAGATTCGGGATATAAAAGCTTTCGGCGCGAATTGCTTTTTTCCAGGTTTTTTTACCTTTGTATAAAGGTTTTCGGATCGAAGGAATCATAAAATATAGGAATTATGAAAAAAATCCAGTTCTTGTTTATCGCGGCGTTCGGCGCTTTTTTTGCCTGCACAAGCGGGCAGCATACCGGGACGGCTCCGGCGCTGGTTCAGGTTTCGGCATTCGATACGGTGTTGGACGGCTCGGACGTGTCGCTCTACACGCTGCGAAACGACAGCGGCATGGTCGTCCAGGTCACCAATTACGGCGCGCGCGTGGTGTCGTTGTGGGTGCCCGATGCGAAAGGGGATTTCCAGGACGTCGTCTGGGGATACGAGTCGATCCACGACTACCTGGACTCTCCCGACCGGTTTTGCGGCCCGGTGGTCGGCCGTTACGGCAACCGGATCGGTAAGGGACGGTTTACCCTGGATGGGAAATCGTACCAGTTGACGCTGAACGATGGGGAGAACCACCTGCACGGCGGCGCCGACGGTTTCTGGAACAAGGTATGGATCGCGCGGCCGTTCGAGAACGAACAGGGGGAACAGGCCGTCGAAATGAGCTACCGGTCTCCCGACGGCGAAGAGGGGTATCCGGGTAATCTGTCGATTGCCGTCACTTATACGTTGCAGAAAAACAATGCCTTGAAGATCGAATACCAGGCAATGACCGATGCGCCGACGATCCTCAACCCGACGAGTCACAACTATTTCAATCTGCATGGAAACACGGCTTCCAGTACCGATTCGCATGTGCTAACGATCCATGCCGACCGGTTTACGCCGACCGATGCGGGATTGATTCCGACCGGCGCGCTCGATTCGGTAGCCGGAACGCCGCTTGACTTCCGGGTGGCGCAGCCGATCGGCAGTCGGATCGACGCCGATTTCGAACCGATGAAGCTGGCTCGCGGATACGATCACAACTGGGTGCTGAACAAACAGGGGAACGAAATGAGCGTGGCCGCCGAAGTGTACGAACCCGCAACGGGGATCGTGATGAAGGTCGAAACCGATCAGCCCGGCCTGCAGTTTTACAGCGGGAATTTTATGGACGGGACGGAGATCGGCAAACGAGGCGACCGGCATAATTTCCGCACGGGGATAGCCCTCGAGACCCAGAATTTTCCCGATGCGCCGAATCACGAGAATTTTCCGTCCGCCGTGTTGCGCCCGGGCGAGACTTATACGCAGACCTGCGTCTATGCTTTCAGCGTGAAAAAATAGATCCGCCGACGGATTACAATGTCGTTCCGGAATCGTCCGGAACGGCTTTTTTGTTCTTCGGGGGCGCGGAACTTCGGGAACGCGAATCGCGCCAAAAGAAAACGGGCGCTTCGAAAAGTGCCCGTTTCGGTTGTTGAGATCAAAGCGCCTGCTATTTGTTGGCGGCTTTTTTATCGTAATGTTTTTGATAGCGGCTCATAAACTTATCGACGCGTCCTGCGGTGTCAACCAACTTCATCTTACCGGTGTAGAACGGGTGCGACGTGTTGGAAATTTCCATCTTATACACGGGATAGGTTTCGCCATTCACTTCGATGGTTTCTTTTGTCTGAACGGCGGACCTGCACAAAAACACATGATCATTCGACATATCCTTGAATGCCACCAAACGATAATTCTCAGGATGAATCCCCTTTTTCATGATGTTTTTTGTTTAAAAATAGTTAAAAATCAGTAAATTTCTACGATTGAGGATGCAAAGTTAGTAAATCAATCCGGTTTTCCAAAACAATGCATCCGTTTTTCCCCGAAAAACCGACCGCCGTTCCCGAAATCGCTTCCGAAGACGGCGCATTCGAAAGCATCGCCGTTGCGATCAACTACTTATAGCTGATGACCAGTACTTTGGAATACTCCCAGAATTTGCTTTTGTCCTTGATGACCAGCGATTCGAACACGCCGCTGTCGTTCATCACGAATTCGTACGACCCGGCCGGATGCGAACTGACGAGCGTCGCTTTCTTGTGTCCGATTTTCACGTCGTCGAAATTCCGGATATCGACCTGGGTGAAGCTGTCAAGGCTTCTGTTTTCGTTGATCTTCAGTGTTCTGCCGATGAATCCGCTCTTGTAGACGATCTCTTTCGAGAGCAGTTCCTTTTCCGATCCCACGATGTAATATCCGGTATTCAGGATGTTGTTCTGGGTTTTTACCTCCCCTTCGAGCGAGGTCTTTTCGGCGGTCAGTCCGCTGACCTGCGTATTGAGTCCCGAAACCTGCTCGGTCAGTTCGGCGACCTGGACGTGCATGTTTTCGAGATTTTGTTTCAGAATTTTGATTTCCTGGTCTTTCGATTCGATCTGGGCGTTCAGCTGCGCGATCAGCTTCTCGAAACTGCCGATTTTGACGTTCGCTTTTTTAAGCTGGTCGGCCGACTGTTGCAACCGGGCGATCGTCTGCCGGTTGGCGATCAGCAGTTGGTTGATCGCTTCGATGTCCTCGTTGATCTGCGTGGTGGTTCCCTTCGGGATTTCGCCTTTGTCGATATTTTCGTTGATGATGTTTTCCCGGGATTTGATTGCGTTCAGATTCTCGGTAACGATGCTCAGCGACGAGAAAACTTCGTTGAGTACGGAATCTTTCTGGGCGACGACTACGGCCAGCGAATCGTTTTGGCTGGTCAGTCGCTCGGTTTTTTGTCCGCCCGTGCAGGACGCGAGCAGCAACAGCGCGAAGAGATATAAAATTTTTTTCATTACCCTGATGGATTAAGGTTTATTGGTTTTGATGTCGTATCCGGGCGTTACGGCCCGATCAGAAGGTGACTTTGATGCCCAACCCGAAATCGGCGGCGTGGAATCCGGTTTTTCCGATCACGTTCAGGTTCGGTTTATAATCCAAAGAGAATGCCAGAGGAATCGAAGCGACTTTGTATTCGAGTCCGACGATCCCGTTGATCCCGAACGTGAATTTGCCTTCGTGATGGTCCCACGACCCGATGTTGACGCCGGCGCCGTAATAGAAGTTGAATCCGCTGGCGATTACCGGCACGTTCCGTTCGTAGAGGGCGTACACGTTGAATCCCTGTGCGAAGTCGAGCATACCTTCGATCGAGTTGACCGGGTCGAAATTGTGCCGTACGGTGATGCCGGAGGCGGTTACGCCGCCGCGGACGCCGATTGCCCAGTTATAGTTCTGGGCGCTGAGCCCCGTAACGGCGGTCAGCGACAAGATCGTTAGCAGAACAGCTATCTTTTTCATAAAACACAGATGAACGGTTAGTACCGGCAAAATTAATAATTTTAGTCATATAATCTCCCGGAAGGGATAAAAAGGAGGTCGCGAGGGACGGGATCGTGCGGATTGCTTCCGTCTTCCGCTTCCGGGAGGAGCATGGAGACCCGGGAAATCCGCGCGCCCTGTTTCCCGCCCGGCTTGTTTTTCATGCGGTTATACGGTTACGTGCCGGAATTTCGGATCTTTTCGGCAAATGCAGTCCTCCAGGTGATCGTTGATAAACCCCGAAGCCTGCAAGTGGGCGTAACAAATCGTAGTCCCGAAGAATTTGAATCCTCGTTTTTTCATGTCCTTGCTCATGGCGTCGGATTCGGGAGAAGATGCCGGAATCTCGCTCAACGACCGGAAGGTGTTGACAATCGGTTTTCTGTCGGGGAAGAACGACAGGGTGTATTCGTAAAAACTGCCGAACTCCTTTTGTATGGCGAGCAGCAGCCTTGCATTGGTGATCGCCGCTTTGATTTTCAGACGGTTTCTCACAATGCCGTCGAATCGCATCAGCCGTTCGACGTCTTCATCGGTCATTTGCGCCACCCGCTCGGCATCGAAATCGCAAAAGGCTTTGCGATACCCCTCGCGCTTCCTGAGAATAGTTATCCAGCTCAATCCGGCTTGGGCGCTCTCCAGCACGAGAAACTCGAACAGCGTCTTGTCGTCGGTCACCAATTTTCCCCACTCCCGATCATGGTATTTCACATACAGCTCGTCGGTTCCGCACCAGCCGCAGCGTCCGTTTATGATGTCTTGCATAATCACAATGTTTGAATACGGCGAAGATAGCGGATTCGCAGCGTCGTGCCAAATTTCAACGGACGATTCTGTTAATTTACAAACAACGAATTTTCCTCCCGATCGCCCGGCTTCGGAGGGTGATCGTCCCCCTGCAAAACTCGGCTCCGGGACACTTGCAGCCTTGCCAGCGCTCCGATATCGGGTGTCGCAAAACCGTTTCCGTTTTTATTTGCCGTTTCGTATACTTAGGTAACAGAGTTATGAATCTTTTGGAATTATTGCCGTCGAATCGGCGGGATTCCATTGTAGGGCAGGTATTTGACAGTTAGACCCGCCGGGAATATGCGGTGCGAATACGGCATTTTTTACGGTTTACCGATACGCACGGACTGAGAGGAAGCCGCGATACATATACTGTCTGGCGGGTAACTGGAACACCAACCCGCGAAGCAAGCAAAGTATTCGTCCGATCTGAAAACAAGTCGGACGTTTTTATAGAAACATGATGAGAAGACAGGCGAAAATCCATCACAGTATCGGCTTTCCAAAGATTGCGTGCGGCACACGCTCCGTCCGCGACCGGTCGGAACGTTTCGGCCGGAATCCGGCGTCACGCACACCCGCCCGTGCGCAAAACCGCGCAATACGGAATAAGTATTTGCACCTATTGAACTTACCGGCGCATCGGCGTATCTTTGCCCGGAATCGCAAACCGAACTTTATGAAACGAAATTTCTGGGGTAGTTTTCGCAACGAAGACTGGATGGCAACGATCATGGGCCTGTTGCTGGTGGTCGCCGTAATAACAGTGCCCGGCTGGATTCCCGCATTTCCCAAAACATTGTCTACCGCCGGTTCCTGGCTATCGGTCGCCGGCATGTTCTTAATCGCAGCCCTGTTTTCCGCGCTCGGTATCAAACTGATGGGCGACCGGCTGCGGGGTTTCATCCCCTCTTTCGCCGCCATATTCGTCCTCTCGGCCCTTTGTCAATACGTTTCGATGCTTCCGCCCATCAAAACGGCGGGACTCGAATCCGTCTTTTTCTCGGTGATTCTGGGACTACTGATCCGCAATACCATCGGATTACCCAAATGGCTTTCCCCAGCCGTCAGAAGCGAATACTACATTAAAATCGGCCTGATCCTGCTCGGCACGTCCGTTCTGTTCGGAGAAATTCTGAAAGCCGGAGCTTTAGGTATGCTCCAGGCCGTCGTCGTCGTCTTTACCGTCTGGTATTTCACTTTCTGGCTCGCCAGAAAGCTAAAGCTGGACAGCGAAATGGGCATTATGCTGGCGAGCGCCGTATCGATCTGCGGCGTATCGGCGGCGATAGCGACCTGCGGAGCCATCAAAGGCGACAGCAAAAAGCTGTCTTTCGTGGTTTCCATCGTCCTGGTCGTGGCCATCCCGATGATGTACCTGATGCCGCTTCTGGCAAAATGGATGGGACTTACGCCGGAAGTGGCGGGAGCATGGCTCGGGGGTACCATCGACACGACGGGAGCCGTAGTCGCCGCCGGCAAATTCCTGGGAGAAACGGCCGAGACGTACAGCGTCATCATCAAATCGTCCCAAAACGTACTGCTGGGAATCGCCGCATTCGCCATCTCGATCTACTGGTCGCTGCGCGGAACCAATCGCACCGAACGCCCCACCGCGAAAGTGATCTGGGATCGGTTTCCCAAGTTTGTCGTGGGTTTCGTAATCGCTTCGCTGGTCTTCAGTTTCTGTATGCCGCTGCAGGAGGCCAAAGCGCTCGGGGGATTGGCCAAAGGACTGCGCGAGGTCATGTTCTCGCTGGCTTTCGTGTGCATCGGGCTTGAGACCGATTTCCGGTTCATCTTCAAAAAAGAAAACAAAAGCAACATCGCCACTTTCTTCGTCGCCCAGGGATTCAATATCGTGGTCACGCTGGTAATGGCTTACCTGCTGTTCGGGTTGTGGGCCGGCTGATCGCCGACACAACGATTATGCTGCAACCCTTTGTAACGACGGTTCTCCAGAATCATTCGGTGAACCGTCGGTTTCGTACGATTCATTTTGTGCCGTGTCAGACCCGACGGGCGCGATCCGTCCAGCCGTAAAATTTCGGCGCGATCCTCCTTTTGCAAATCCCGGTGAAGCATCGGCTTTGGTAATTTATCTTCGAATCGTTAACTTGCATCGATTTTAAACAACCCAAAACCGACACGATGAAACGAATTTACCGATCGATCCTGCTGCTGGCCGCCGCGCTGCCTGCGGCGTTTCCCGCAGAAGCCCGTGAAATCATCGATATCAACCGTAACTGGCGTTTTACGCTGGACGACGACCGGACGTACGGCGAACCGGCCTTCGACGACAGCGGTTGGCAACGGCTCGACCTGCCGCACGACTGGAGCATCGCAGGCGCTTACGACAAACGGAATCCGAGCGGGCCGCAAGGCGGCTTCATGCCGTGCGGAACCGGCTGGTACAGGCATTCCTTCGAAGCCCCTGCCGGTTCCGAAGGAAACCGCGTTTTCGTCCGTTTCGACGGCGTCTACATGAAATCCCAGGTATGGATCAACGGCCGCATGGTCGGCGAATACCCGAACGGGTACAATTCGTTCGAATACGACATCACCCCTTTCGTCCGCCGCGATACGCTGAACGTGCTCGCCGTCCGCGTCGACAATTCGTTGCAACCCGGGTCGCGCTGGTACACCGGATCGGGCATCTACCGGAACGTTCACCTGATCGTCACGTCGCAGATGCACTTTACCGACGGAGGCGTTTTCATCACGACTCCGGAAGTTTCGGCGGAACGGGCCCGAATCGAAATCAACTACCACGTCATCAACCACAACTACCCCGAGACACGGTTTACCTGGACCGACAATAAGTCGCTGTACGTCTGGCTGCGCGACGGCAACGCCGACGCCGCACCGAAAACCGACGCCAACAACCGGGTGCAGAAAGAATGCACGCTCACTTCGATCCTCTACGACGCAGACGGCCAGGAAGTAAAACGGGTTTCAACCAAACATCGGATCGGGGATTACAGCGAAGCCGATCTAAGGCAACAAATCGAAATCGACCGCCCGCATCTGTGGTCGGACCAGACCCCTTACCTTTATAAACTGGTCGGTACGATCTCCTACGACGGCCGCGAGGCCGACCGGGTAAGCTATCCGGTCGGAGTGCGTACGATCCGGTTTTCGCTCGAACGGGGTATGGAAGTCAACGGCCGGCAGGTCAAACTACAGGGGGTATGCCTGCACCAGAACGTAGGCTGTTTCGGCAGCGCCGTACCGCTCGGGGTATGGCAGGAAAGGCTCGAAACGCTGAAAGCGATGGGCTGTAATGCTGTTCGGCTCAGCCATTACCCGTTCGCGCCCGAATTCTACGATCTGTGCGACTCGCTCGGTTTTTACGTGTCGAACGAAATTTTCGACGAATGGAACCGCGGGCAGGAATGGGGCTATTCGGAAAGTTCGTACGGAAAAATGCCCTATACCTACCACCTCTATTTCGATCAGTGGGGCGAAACCGACCTGCGCAGAATGATCCGCCGCGACCGGAACCACCCGTGCGTCGCGCTGTACGTGCTCGGCAACGAAATTCCGAACCAGCGCATCCAGGGAATCGAAATCGCACAAAAGCTGAAAGCCATCACCCGTGAGGAAGACCCCACGCGGCCGGTAACCGCCGCCTGCGACTTCTTCGTCGGAGCCAATATTTACGGCTTTATGGATCAGTTCGACATCGCGGGTTACAACTACATCGACCGCATCCATCCGGACAGCCTGTACGCCGCCGAACACGCCCGTTACCCGAACCGCATCCTGCTCGGCACGGAGACTTATCATAAAACCCGCAACCACGTATCGATACGCGACAACGCCGGCGCGATCGGCGAATTCGTCTGGGTGGGCTACGACTACCTCGGCGAAATCGTGTGGCCGGATTACCGCGGCTGGGACGAAGGAATGCTCGATATCGCCGGCTTCCCGAAACCGGAATACTACCTGCGCAAAAGCTACTGGTCGGACGAACCCGTCGTCCATATCGGCGTCCGCCAGGGCCCCGACCGCGATTTCGATTGGAGTCCGCGCAACGTAGCCGACCACTGGAACTGGCAGGGGCGGGATCAGGACACCCTGGAAGTTTACGCCTACTCGAACTGCGACGAAGTCGAGCTCCGAATCGGCCGGCGCAGCCTGGGCCGGAAGCCGGTCGGGCGGAACGACTATTACGCTCTGTGGAATGTCCCCTTCAAAGCCGGCACGATTTCGGCAACCGGTTACAGGCAAGGGAAAAAGGTTGCCGAACACCGGCTCCTCACGGCCGGGAAGCCATATGCGGTCGAAGTATCGCGCATTTTTCGCTACGACGACGTTATCCGAGTAGAACTCTGCGTCGTCGACAAGGAAGGAATCCGTATCCCCGATTCCGAGGCGGAGATTACCCCTGGAAACATCCCGTCCGAACGCCTGCTCGGATTCGATAACGGCAATCAATACGACCCGCAGGGCCTCAAATACGCGTCCGCAGAACGGGGACGCTGCTCGGGCGGACGCATGGTCGTCTACTTAAAACCGGATTCCGCCGCCGTGAAAGCGACCTTCGATTCCCCGGGACTGATTTCAGCCGAAGCCGAGATCTAAATCTGCCGGACGAACATTCTCCCGGCAAATGTTCTTTCGAGTAAAAGAGAAGGCTGCGATTGCAAATCGCAGCCTTCTCTTCGAAACGTCTTTCCGAAACATTGCCCATATACAGATCCGTCCGAAAACACACGACGCTTCTCCGCACCGTCGTCGCAAACCGCCCGTTTGCTCTCGCCGGAACGGAAACCGGATCGTCGGAATACCCCCGACAAGCCCCAAACGACGCTTAACCGAGACCATACGCAAAACATCCGCATCCCCCGCCAGATCCATCGGCACGCCCCTCTCGGAACTTCTTCGTCCCTTTATTCCCGGATACTCACATAGACATTCACGGATAAAAAACGAAGGCCTCCCCGACAGCGGGGAGGCCTTCGTTTTTTATCCGTAAGTTTCTCTTACAAAGCGAGGAACTCGGTCGTTCCGAACAGTTTCGAGAACTCGACGTCCTTGGTAGCCTGAGCCTTCATAGCGGGATCTTTGGCGATAGCGCTCTTCAGGTTGGCAACAGCGGAAGAAGAGTTACCTTCGCGCATAGCGATAACTGCTTTCAGGTAGTCGGCTTCAGCCGATTTTTCGTTCGACAGCAGCGATTTTGCTTTCGACAGGTTGCCGTTGAGAACTTCAGCGACTGCGAGGTTGTAACCGCTCAGCGCTTTGGCAGCCTCGGCATAGTTTCCTTCTGCCAGGTTAACCAGACCCATGTTGGCTTTCGAATCGGCCGTATTCAGAGCAGCGAAATATTTCTGAGCCGCAGCAGCGTCACCGCTCATCAGGGCTACGACGCCCAGGTTGTTGGTGATAGCGGCATCTTTGCTCATACCTGCAGCCTTTTCGAACAGGGCTTTAGCCTGAGAAACTTTACCGGCACGCGCATAAACCACACCTGCGTTGTTGTAACCGCGAACGCTGTTGTATTTGGTAGCGGCAGCCTGGTAAGCTTTCAGTTGGGCAGCGGCATCGTCGGTCAACGTAGCGGCATACAGCATCTCTTCTTCGCTCAGTACGTCGATGTTCGAAGCGGCAGCTTCTTTGATCTCGGCATCGGTGCGGCCTTCGATATCCACATCGGCGATCAGCTTCGTACGACGCAACTGCGGCAGGATTTCCTTAGCCAGCACATCGAATACGGAAGTCATGTTCTTGATCTCTTCGTCGCGTTTCACCGGATTGTCGTACATGGCCAGAACCTGCAGAATCAGGTCTTTGTCTTTGATGTCCGAAGCAGAAACCAGTTCTTTGAAACCTTCCCAGTCTTCACCGTAAGCGGCGATATCGTATTTCGGGTTTACGCTTTCGAGCGTTTTGCTGATGGCTTTCTGACCGCTTTCGCTACGAGCCTTCGACAGTTCGTCGTTGAACTTAACCGGGCCGTCGGGAGAAGCGTAACCTTTTGCATATACGTTACCCAGCGTAGCGCGATCCTTGTCCGAGTACTCTTTTACGAAAGCTTCGAACATCTTCACCTGATCCTTGGTCAACTCGCCCGGACGAACGTTCGATTTGTTGATCAGGTACATGATTTCGGCATTCTGAGAAATGGTGGTCACTCTCTTGAAGTTGTCGGGCATGATCGACAGGTAAGCGGCATTGTCAGCCAGAGCCTGGATGGTGCTTACGCCTTCGGCAACCGGGATGGCTGCAAACGGAGTAAATTCCTTGCGTTTTTTGCAGCCTTTTGAGCACTTCGACTCGATACGCAGTTCGAGGGTCGAAAGTTTAGCGCGTTCGTCGTACGGGAACGACACGGCCTGCGTATAGGAACCGCCGGTCTTGTAAGGAATAACGGTGTAGTTATCCTTTACTTTTTCACCCTGGATGAATTTGGGAGTACCTACCAACTCTCCGCCTTCGAATACCAGAACCGGAGTAACCTTCAGTACGGCTTTCTTGTTGAAGTACTTAGCAGGGAAATCAACACGTACGTCCGTAACGACGTTGCTACCCTTCAGGGTCAGCACGGCAGGCGTTGCAGACACACTCACTCTGTCCACTTTTTTCAACATCTTGTTGTAGCAATTACAGCTGGCTAGCAGTATTGCTAAAGAAGCGAGCATGAAACTTTTTACTAAACTTTTCATAATCAGTGCTTTAAAAATTAATTAATTGTTTATCTCTGGTTTTAATCTATTAATCCTCAACGCCATAGTTGATATCCGCAAAAATAAGAATATATTTTAAATAACAATTAAAAAATCGACTTATTTTTGAACCCGATACCTCCCCTGGGTAGGATATCAGTCATCAAACTATTGTTTATCAGACTTTAAAAGAGCTTTTTTCGAAAGTTTCAGCTTGCCATTTTTAGGATCAACACCGATCAGTTTGACTTCGATCATATCGCCCTCCTTCAGGCCGGTTTCTTCCATCGTTTCGAAACGTTTGTTGGCGATTTCGGAGATGTGCAGCAGACCGTCTTTGCCCGGCATGATCTCCACAAATGCGCCGAAAGCGACGATCGAACGAATCTTTCCCCGGTAAATTTCGCCGACTTCCGGAATCGCCACGATCCCTTTGATACGGGCCATAGCCGCTTCGAGAGCCTCCTTGTTTTCGCCGAAAATGTCCACGTATCCCTTTTCGTCCTTTTCGGTGATCGTAATCGTCGTGCCGGTCGTCTTCTGAATCTCCTGAATCACTTTGCCTCCCGGGCCGATCACCGCACCGATAAATTCCTGCGGGATCACGATCTGCTCGATCCGCGGAACGAACGGTTTGAGTTCGGCGCGCGGTTCGGATATCGTTTCAAGTATCTTGCCAAGAATGTGCATACGGCCCTGTTTGGCCTGTTCGAGCGCATTGGCCAGCACTTCGTACGAAAGACCGTCCACCTTGATGTCCATCTGAGTAGCGGTAATACCGTCTTTGGTACCGGTCACCTTGAAGTCCATGTCGCCGAGGTGGTCTTCATCGCCCAAGATATCGGACAGCACGGCGTATTTTCCGGTTTTGGCGTCGGTAATCAGCCCCATGGCGATCCCGGAAACCGGTTTCTTGATCTTCACCCCGGCATCCATCAGCGCCAGCGTTCCGGCACACACGGTAGCCATCGAGGACGAACCGTTGGATTCCAGAATATCGGATACGACGCGAACGGCGTACGGATTCTCTTCGCCCACCGGTACCATCGGCTTCAGCGCGCGCCATGCCAGGTTGCCATGGCCGATCTCGCGACGCGACAGGCCGCGTGCGGGACGCGCTTCGCCGGTCGAGAACGGCGGGAAGTTATAATGCAGCACGAACTGTTCGGTGCCTTTCACGAGCACGTCGTCGATCTGCTTCTCATCGAGTTTCGTCCCGAGCGTTACAGTCGTCAGCGACTGGGTTTCGCCGCGCGTGAAAACAGCCGAACCGTGCGCCGCGGGCAGGTAATCCACCTCGCACCAGATCGGACGGATCTCGGTGGTCTTACGGCCGTCCAGACGTATCCCCTCGTCGAGAATCATGTTGCGCATCGCTTTTTTCAGCACGTCATCGTGGAAATAACGCTTGATCAATGCGCCTTTTTCCGCCAGGAATTCTTCGCTGAATTGCGCTTCGAATTCGGCTTCCAGCGCATCGAATTTCTCCGAACGCTCGTGTTTCGCAGTCATCGACTTCGCGATCTCGTAAGCTTTGTCGTACGTGGCGGCGATCACCTGTTGGCGCAATTCCTCGTCGTTGCTTTCGTGGCAGTAGGTGCGTTTCACGTCCTTACCCAACTCTTTTGAAAGTTCGATCTGCGCGGCACAGTGCTTTTTGATCTCTTCATGAGCGAATTTGATGGCGTCGAGCATGACCGCTTCGGACACCTCTTTCATCTCGCCTTCGACCATCAGGATGTTGTCGATCGTAGCGCCCACCATGATGTCCAGATCGGCGTCGGCGTTCTGCGAGAACGTCGGATTGATCACGAACTCCCCGTTGATCCGCGACACGCGCACCTCGGAAATCGGGCCGCCGAACGGAACGTCCGAAACGGCCAGCGCAGCCGACGCGGCCAGCCCGGCCAGCGCATCGGGCATGATATCTTTATCGGCGGAAATCAAGTTGACGGTAACGAATACTTCCGCATGGAAATCGGAAGGGAACAGCGGCCGCAGCGCGCGGTCGATCAAACGCGATACGAGAATTTCGTAATCCGACGCACGGCCTTCCCGTTTCAGGAACCCGCCGGGGAAACGACCGCAGGATGCGTATTTTTCCTTGTATTCGACCGACAGCGGCATAAAATCGCAGTCGTCCTTAGCCTCTTTGGCTGCCGTCACCGTGGCGAGCAACATGGTGTTGCCCTGTTTGACAACAACCGAACCGTCGGCTTGTTTTGCTAATTTTCCGGTTTCGATGATTATCTCGCGACCTCCGCTCAATGAAATCACCTTTTGTGTTGCATTATACATGTTTTTATCCTTCTAAGTGTCTATGAAAAACTAAATTCAACGGGCAATCCGCACTCTCCGAAAAAGAACCGTTTTAATGAGAATAAAGCTGCCCTACAAGAGGGCAGCCTATTCCGTCGGTAACCCGGAAAATTACTTCCTGAGTTCCAGAGCTTTTACTACGGCTCTATATCTTTCAATATCAACCTTTTTCAAATAATCAAGAAGCTGACGGCGTTTTCCGACCAGACGCAGCAGCGAGCGCTGCGTACCGAAGTCTTTCTTGTTTTTTTTGAGGTGCTCGGTGAGGTGGTTGATACGGTAAGAAAATAACGCTACCTGGCTCTCGGGAGAACCGGTGTCGGTATTAGACTTTCCGTAGGTTGCAAAAAGCTCCTGCTTTTTGTCTGCATTTAAATAACCCATTGTTTTGAATTTAAAAGGTTTGTATTCCGCCTTGGCTACCCTCCTTCCTCAAAAGAGAGTCTTCTCAAAGCGACTGCAAATCTAACGTTTTTTTACGAAGCAACCAACTAATAATCAAAGAAAGATCGCATTTTTTACAGAAAATCCGTTTTCGGCGACCGAGGGGAGATCGTTTCAGGATTCCGAAGGGTCTGAAAAGTCCTGTTTGCAATAGAGTTGCCCGTTCCCGACGCGTACGACCCGCACTTTTTCGCCCCGTCCGATAAAAAGTCCGTTTTCGGCGACCGCATCGTAATAAATCCCGTCGAGCACGATCTTTCCGGACGGACGCAGAACGGCGGTGACCGTCCCGGTGCGGCCGACCAGGCCGTCCTGCGGCAACCGGTGGCCGACATAACCCTGTTCGGGAGTCAGGTCGGTCGTCAGCACGATCCGGCTGCGCAACCGCGAATCGCCCGTCAAAAAACGGCGGCCGAAATAAAGCGCGGCGACGAATGCCGCGACGGAACCGACGATAACGACCAGAAACGGCCGGACGATCCGCCCGGCGGACAGTTCTCCGGAAAAGACGTGCCGCAAAACATCGTTGTCAATCGCGGCGAACGCAAGCCCCGTCACAACCGCCACGATCCCGGCGATCCCCGCAATGCCGAACCCCGGCAGCACGAAAATCTCGACGGCGATCAGCAGCAGCCCGACGACAAAAAGGATCGGTTCCCAATTCTGCACCATCCCCTCGAGGTAAAGCGGCGAAAAATAAAGCACGGCTCCGAGCACGGCGGCAACCAGCGGGAAACCCACTCCGGGGGTCTGCAACTCGAAGTAGATCCCGCCGACGATCAGCATGATGAAAATTCCCTGCGCGAACGGGTTCATCAACCAGCCGAGCACGCGGTCGAGCGTCGTCGGATTGTATTCATGAAGCGTATAATCGACGACTCCGGCATTCGACAGCACCTCGGCGACCGAAACGGCCTTGCCTTCGCTGTAATGCCGGGCGAGGGCCTCGTCGGCCGTCAGCGTCAGGACGCCGACCGTCGTACTGTCCCCGGCGGTCGTCCCGACCATCGCTTCGGCGATCGCCGGATCGCGCCGCCAGCGCCAGACGGTATCCGTTCCGTCTACCCGCTCCACGACCTTGCCGTGGGCTTCGGCCGTCGACCGCATTGTCGCGCGCATGAAACTCTGGTACTTGTCCGGCATCGGCCGCCCCTGCTGATCGACCACCGACGCGGCGCCGATATTGCCGCCCGGACGAATGTAAATGCGATCGGCCGCCAGCGCGATCAACGCGCCGGCCGAAGCGGCCTGGTTGTCGATCCACACCCATACCGGAATCCGGGAATTGAGCAGCATCGTGCGGATCGAATCGGCCGCCGCGACGACTCCGCCGTACGTATTCATTTGGATAACCACCAGGTCGGCTCCCATCTCGTCCGCCTGCGCGAGGCATTTCCCGGTCAGCCGTTCGACCGACGGCATGATGTCTTCGCGGATCGGGAAGGTATAGACCAACTTCCGCCCCGTAGAATCGGCCGCGCGCCCGGAAAACGTCCCGAGCAACAGCGCCAAAACGATCCCGACGTATTTCATCCGGTTTGTTCTCATAGGCATGAAGACTGTAAAGTTCATATTTCGGACACTCCTAAAGCCATTTCTTCCACCGGAAAAACAGGTACGTAAGCGCAGACACGAGCACCATCAGCCCCAGCGCGAACTCATAGCCGTACTGCCAGCGCAACTCCTGGATGCTCTCGAAATTCATTCCGTAGATGCTGGCGATCATCGTCGGAGGCATGAAAAACAGCGCGGCGACGGTAAAGATCTTGGTCACGTTACTCTGTTCGATATTAATCAGACCGAGCGCGGTATCCTGCATGTAGTCGAGCCGTTCGGAACTGAAATCGGCATGATTGATCAGCGAATTGACGTCCTTGATCATCAGTTGCAGCTTCGGATAGATGTCGTTCGGGAAACGTTCGCTGCGCAGGATGCCCGACAGGATACGCTGCCGGTCGAAGATGTTTTCGCGGATCAACATCGTATTCTCCTGCATGTGGCTGATCTGCTTGAGGGTTTCCTTGTCGATATGTTCGCTGAGGTTCATGTTTTTGCTCAGCGTGGCGATGTTTTTGGCCAGGGCTTCGACCAGGTCGGCATCGAAATCGATCCGCACCTCGAGGATCGAGATCAGCAGGTGGTAGCCGGTCGAGTAGGCCCGGTAGTTCATCTGCAGCCGTTTCGCGCTTTCGGTAAACGTCCTGAATTCGCTGGTGCGCACCGACACCAACACGCCTTCGGTAATGATGAACGAAACGGGCTCGATACTGAACGCCTCGGGATTCGGAATGAAAAAGTTCGAATTGCAGATGATCGCATTCTCGGTTTCCGAATATTTGGACGAACTCTCGATCTCCTCGACCTGCTGACGCGTCTGTAGGTTGATCTCCAAAAAGTTCTCCACGGCTTTCTGCTCTTTGATCGTCGGAGAAAGCAGGTCGATCCACAAAATATCGTCGTAACCGAGATCGTCGAAAAGCCTGACGTCCGCGTTGCGAACGATTTTGTTATATTGCTTCAGGTAAATAGTAATCATTGTTCTTGAGCTTTAGAGGGTGAATAGTCGGGTCGCTTCCGTCCCCTCCGGGGGCGCGTCAACCGGAAGTTCATCCGGGATTGATCGGAGGGTCGATCTTCCTGCCCTCCTGCCAGTAAAGCGCCGTCGCACGGCGCTTCTGCTCATCAAAAACAAAATCGATATTCCGCGTCAGGTAATCGTAAGCATAACTTCTGTCGCCGTAACCGTAACAAGCGATCGCTTCGGGAATGTGCCGGACGCCGTAATCGAGCGCCTCGGCGAGCCGTTCGACGGTCCGGTCGTCCACGCCGGAACGCGCCACCCACGCCGCGAAAGCGAAAGGAAGCCCCGTCATTTCACGCCATGCGTCGGCCAGATCGTAACGATACCGGAACTTTTCCTCATGGTCGAACACCTTGTCGCCGATGATCAGATACCCCGTCCGCGGCTGCGGAGCGTTCAGTGCAGAGAAATCTTTCAGTTCTTTCCATTCGGGACGGATCCCCCACAACTTCGACGCGAGGATGCGCACCAATCTCACCGAAGTCAGCGAATGGCTGTCGAGATAAATCGTATCGAGCCGATCCAGCGGAGAATCAGCCGCCAACACCACCGTGCGAACCGAACGGCTCGCACCGATGCAGAACGGCGTAACGATGCGGATATCGGGAATCGACGGGACGGCCGCTACGGGAATCAGCGCGATTTCCGCGCCGCCGTCGCGCAACAGGGAAGCGCATCCCCGGGGCGGGGAGAGCAAAAGATCGGCATACAGGTCAATTCCCGCATGCTCGATACCATATATAAAAGGTATGGTATTGAGGTAAGATACCGCAACTATTCGGTTCCGCATCATCATCCATACAGCTTCAAAATTCGTTGAACAATATCCGCACCGCCTTCAAACGGATGCGGGTCAGGCTGTTGGCAGAGTGCTTTCTCGGTGACAAACCACTTTCCCGTGACGCGAAGGTAACCAAAAAACGGCAATGTACAAGGCGCGGCGACAAAAAAAAGAGACGCCGTCCGCAATGGACGGCGTCTCGGGGTCGAAACGGACGGACGGTTAGCATTGAACTTTGCCGGCCGATCCCAGTACATTAATCAGTTTGTGTTCGTACAATTTTTTCAGGCTTTCGCGGGCCGGGCCCAGGTATTTGCGCGGGTCAAACTCGGCCGGCTTGGTAGCCAGCACTTCACGAACGGCAGCGGTCATCGCCAGACGGCCGTCGGAGTCGATGTTGATCTTGCAAACGGCGCTTTCGGCAGCCTTGCGGAGCTGTTCTTCGGGAATACCGATCGCATCTTTCAGCGCGCCGCCGTATTTGTTGATAACGGCGACCAGATCCTGCGGAACCGACGAAGATCCGTGCAACACGATCGGGAAGCCAGGAATGCGCTTTTCGATCTCCTGAAGAATATCGAAACGCAACGGGGGCGGAACCAGAACGCCGTTGGCGTCGCGGGTGCACTGCTCCGGCGTAAATTTATTGGCGCCGTGCGACGTTCCGATCGAGATAGCCAGCGAATCGACGCCGGTACGCGATACGAAATCGACTACCTGGTCGGGTTCGGTGTAGGTGTGGTGTTCGGCCTTCACGTCGTCCTCGATACCGGCCAGTACGCCGAGCTCGCCTTCGACGGTCACGTCGAACTGGTGCGCGTAGTCGACCACTTTCTTGGTCAGCGCGATATTCTCTTCGTAGGGCAGGTGCGAACCGTCGATCATCACCGACGAGAAACCCATGTCGATGCACGACTTGCAGAGTTCGAACGAATCGCCGTGGTCGAGGTGCAGCACGATCTGCGGATGAGCGCAACCCAGTTCCTTGGCATATTCCACCGCACCCTGAGCCATATAACGAAGCAGGGTCTGATTGGCATACTTACGGGCACCGCTCGACACCTGCAGGATCACCGGCGATTTTGTTTCGACGGTAGCCTGAATAATGGCCTGCATCTGCTCCATGTTGTTGAAGTTGAATGCAGCGATGGCGTATTTGCCCTCGATGGCCTTTTTAAACATCTCTCTCGTGTTCACAAGACCCAAATCTTTGTAATTTACCATGACAACTTATTTTTAGGTTAACAAATTCGGAAATTCTCCGTTTACGGCGGCCGCCTCGCAACGTCGTTGCGCCGACCGTCCGTCCGGCGCAATCGCATCCGGACGCTTTCCCGGTCGATTCCGTCCGATCCGGGTTTCAAATTTAATCATTTTCCGGCGCAATCCGACGAGTTTCGTAAAAAAATTTAAAATTCCCGTTCGTCGAATCCGCAGCGGACTTACAACCGGGCACGCAGCAATTTGCCCTCGTCCTCGTAACCCGGCTTGCCGAGCAGCGCGAACATATTCTTCTTGTACGCCTCCACGCCCGGCTGATCGAACGGATTGACGCCCAACGTATAACCGCTGATACCGCATGATTTTTCGAAGAAGTAGAGCAGGGCGCCGAGGTAGTACTCGTTCAACTCGGGAATTTCGATCCGGATATTCGGCACACCGCCGTCCACGTGGGCCAGCATCGTCCCCATCTCGGCCATCAGATTCACTTCGCCGATCCGTTTGCCGGCCAGGTAGTTCAGTCCGTCCAGGTTATCCGGATCGGAATCGATCTTCAGACTGTGCCGCGGCTTTTCGACGCTGATAACCGTCTCTATCAGCGTGCGTTCGCCCTGTTGGATATACTGTCCCATCGAGTGCAGGTCGGCGGTCAGCGTCACGCTGGCCGGGAAGATACCTTTGCCTTCTTTCCCTTCGCTCTCCCCGTAAAGCTGCTTCCACCATTCGGACACGTACTGGAGCCTCGGATCGTAGCTGGCCAGTATCTCGATCTTATACCCCTTTTTGTACAACGCGTTCCGCGCAGCCGCATACTGAACGGCCGGATTTTCGTCGAACGGAACGTCGGCAGCCGTCATTTTCGCCATATCCTGCGCGCCGCGCACCAATTCGCCGATGTTGATTCCGGCAACGGCCAGCGGCAGCAAGCCGACCGGCGTCAGCACCGAATAGCGTCCGCCGATGTCGTCCGGAATCACGAACGTAGCGTAGCCCTCCTGCGTGGCCAGCGTCCGCAGTGCGCCGCGTTTGGCATCGGTCACGGCAACGATCCGTTTGGCGGCTTCCGCCTTGCCATAACGGGTCTCGATCTCCTCTTTGACGATCCGGAAAGCAACGGCCGGCTCGGTCGTCGTCCCGGACTTAGAGATCACGATGGCAGCCAGCTTGTACGGCTTCGTAGCGGCCAGCAGCTCATACAGGTAGTCCTCGCTGAGATTCTGCCCGGCGAACAGCACGATCGGCTTATCCTGTTTCTTGTGCAACAGTTGGAACGGATCGCTCATGGCTTCCAGCACGGCTTTCGCCCCGAGGTAAGAGCCCCCGATCCCGATCACCACGATCACTTCGGCCAGCGAAGCCAGCGATTTCGCGCAATCGTTAACGGCGTCCAGTTGGGCGGGGGTAATCTGCTCGGGCAGGTCCACCCACCCCAGAAAATCGTTCCCGTCGCCGCTGCCGTCGGACAACATGCGGTTCGACACTTCGACCCGTTCTTTTATCAATTCGAGATCCACGGGTTCGAGAATCCCGTAGATTTTGTCGATAGAAACTTTAATAATACTCATGATAATTATGTTTTGATGGATTTTACATGCCTTTACAGCAGCCGTCCGGTCAACCGGCCGACCGAGACCGACGGCGAAGCGCCGTCATAGAGAACGTCGTACACCATCCGCGCAATCGGCATATCCACGCCGCGCTGCCGGTTGATTTTCATAATGCATTCGGCCGCGTAATACCCTTCGGCCACCATGCTCATCTCCATCTGCGCCGAATGCACCGAATAGCCCTTGCCGATCATCAGTCCGAACCGACGGTTGCGACTGAACTGCGAATAGGAAGTAACCAACAGGTCGCCCAGATAAGCCGATGCGAACGTATTCCGGTTGCTGGGATAAGTCTGCGACATGAAACGCGACATCTCCATCGCCCCGTTCGAAATCAGCACGGCCAGAAAATTATCCCCGTAACCGAGGCCGACCGCGATCCCGACCGCAATCGCATAAATATTTTTCAGCACGGAAGCATATTCTATGCCGTATATGTCGGTCGAATGACCGACGTTTATATAATCGGTCCGAATTTTATCGCCCAGGATGCGCGAGTTTTCGAGCGTCTTGCAAACGACCGTCAGGTAGGAGAGCCGTTCGAGCGCCACCTCTTCGGCATGGCACGGGCCGGACACGATCCCGATCTGATCGAACGGAACGTCGTACCGGCGGTTGACGTACTCGGCCACCGTGATCAGATCGTCGGGAACGATGCCTTTGATCGCAGAGACGATGAATTTATCGCCGAGCGGTTCGGTCAGGGGTTCGAGCGTCGTTTTCAGGTAAACGGACGGAGCTGCCAGCACGACGATCTCCGCATCGCGCGCCACCTCGTCGAGACTGTCCGACAGGTGCAGGCTCCCCGGATCGAAACGGACGTCCCGCAGGTAGCGCGGGTTGGTCCCGTGCTTACGCACATGCTCCAGGACATCCCGGTTGCGGATGTACCAGCCGACGTTCCGTTCGTTTTCGAGAAGTATCTTGACCAGAGCCGTAGCCCAACTGCCGTGACCGACCACCGCACACCGCGCGTTCCGATCGATGTTGTACGCCATGATTTTATTCGCTTTCAGACCACAAATTTACAAATTATTTAAAATTTTCGCTATTCCGGAGCCGTTTTATCCGGAAACAGCCGCATAAATCGCACCCGGAACCGCAACGCCACCGCCCGGCGACCAAAAACTTCATTTTACGGACCGTCCGCCGCACCGGCAAAACGGCCGGAAGCAAAAAAAAGAGACACAATCCATTTTTTGAAGTATAAACTCAAGCTGTAAACTCTTTTTTTGTATCTTTGTACGATTGATAAATACTAAACCATACAAGACGGTGAAAAAGATAAAAGGAGCACTTATTTCGGTCTACTACAAAGACGGCCTGGAACAGATTGTCAGAAAATTAGCGGAGGACGGCGTAACGATCTATTCGACCGGCGGAACCCTTTCGTTCATCGAGGGACTCGGTCTGAAAGCCGTGTCGGTCGAGAGCCTGACGGGGTATCCGTCGATCCTCGGCGGACGCGTGAAAACGCTCCATCCGAAAGTTTTCGGAGGGATCCTCTCCCGCCGCGACAATCCGCAGGACGCCGAACAGACCGCTCAATACGAGATCCCGGAAATCGACGCGGTGATCGTCGACCTCTATCCCTTCGAACAAACCGTCGCTTCGGGGGCCGAAGAGCAGGCCGTGATCGAAAAAATCGACATCGGGGGCATCTCGCTGATCCGCGCCGCAGCGAAAAACTTCAAGGACGTGGTGATCGTACCGTCGGTCGACCAATACGCCGAATTCTACGAAATCATTACCGCCCAACAATGCGCTACGACGCTCGAACAGCGCCGTCGTTTCGCAGCCTATGCGTTCGACGTCAGCTCGCACTACGATTCGGCCATCTTCAACTATTTCAACCGCCAAGAACAGATCGGCTCGTTCAAGCTGAGTTTCAACGGCGGAACGCCGCTGCGCTACGGGGAGAATCCCCACCAGTCGGCCGTCTTCTACGGCGACCTCGAACGACTGTTCGACAAACTGCACGGCAAGGACATCTCGTACAACAACATGCTCGACATCGACGCGGCGATCAACCTGATCGAAGAGTTCGACGAACCGACCTTCGTAATCATGAAACACAACAACGCCTGCGGCGTGGCGACGCGCCCGACGCTGTCCGAAGCGTGGAAAGACGCGCTGGCCGGCGACCCGGTTTCGGCTTTCGGCGGCGTGCTGATCTGTAACCGCGAAGTGGATGCGACGACCGCCGAAGAGATCAACAAGCTTTTCTTCGAAGTGATCCTGGCGCCCTCGTACACCGACGAGGCGCTCGCCGTCCTGGAATGCAAGAAAAACCGCATCATTCTGCGGCTGAAAGATACGACGCGCTGTCCGAAACAGTTCCGTTCGCTGCTGAACGGCGTAGCGGTGCAGGATCGCGACCTGAAAGTCGGAGGCGTAGACGGCGAACCGCGCTACGCGACCGAGAAACAGGCCGCGCCCGAACAGCTCAAAGACTTGATCTTCGCGAACAAGATCGTAAAACATTCCAAGAGCAACGCGATCGTACTGGCCAAGGCCGGTATGCTGATCGCCAGCGGCATCGGCCAAACCTCGCGCGTGGATGCGCTGAAACAGGCCATCGCGAAAGCCAAAAGTTTCGGGTTCGACCTGACGGGGGCCGTGATGGCGTCGGATGCGTTCTTCCCGTTCGGCGACTGCGTCGAAATCGCCCACAAGGAGGGCATCGACGCCGTGATTCAGCCGGGCGGCTCGGTACGCGACCAGGAGAGCATCGACTACTGCAACGCGAACGGCATGGCAATGTTGTTCACCGGTCTCAGACATTTCAAGCACTAACAAACCCTCTCACTATAAAGACCTAACGATTATGGGCTTATTTTCATTGACACAGGAGTTGGCCATCGACCTCGGCACGGCCAACACGATCATAATCAGCAACGGGAAAATCGTCGTGGACGAGCCGTCGATCGTGGCGCTCGACCAGCATACCGGCAAGGCGATGGCGATCGGCAAAAAAGCGCGCCAGATGCACGGCAAAACCCATCAGAATATCAAGACGGTACGCCCGTTGAAAGACGGCGTGATCGCCGATTTCAACGCCGCGGAGATCATGCTGCGCGGTCTGATCAAAATGGTCAAGAGCAACGGACGGCTGTTCAGTCCGTCGCTGAAAATGGTGATCTGCATCCCGTCCGGCTCGACCAACGTGGAGATCCGGGCCGTGCGCGATTCGGCCGAACACGCCGGCGGCCGCGAAGTGTATATGATCTACGAACCGATGGCCGCCGCGCTCGGCGCCGGACTCGACGTCGAAGCCCCCGAAGGCAACATGGTAGTCGACATCGGAGGCGGTACGACCGAAATCGCTTGCATCTCGCTCGGAGGAATCGTCTGCAGCGAGAGTATCAACGTTGCCGGAGACGTCTTTACAGAAGACATACAGACCTATATCCGTCAGCAGCACAACATGCGCATCGGCGAGCGGACGGCCGAGGATATCAAGATCGCCGTCGGAGCCGCGCTGTCGGAATTGGAGGAAGAGCCTGAAGACTTCGAAGTGACGGGGCCGAACATCCTGACGTCGTTGCCGTCGGTACTGAGCGTCTCGTACAGCGAAATGGCCTACGCGCTCGAAAAATCGCTCGTCAAAATCGACGCGGCAATTATGAAGGTACTCGAAATGGTTCCGCCCGAATTGTATGCCGACATCGCCCGAAACGGGATTTACCTCGCCGGCGGCGGAGCGTTGCTCAAAGGGCTCGACCGGAGGCTGTCCGAGAAAACCAATATCCCGTTCCACATCGCCGAAGACCCGCTGCGCGCCGTAGCGCGGGGCACGGGCATTGCGCTGAAGAACATCGGACGTTTTTCGTTCCTGATGCGATAACCCTTTAACACGAACCGCCGCAAGAGAATGATCAAGTTTTTCCTGTTCATCAAGAAGATCCATTTCGTATTGATCTTCATCATTCTCGAAGCGTTTGCGATACACTATTACGCAAACAGCACCAGCTACACGAAAGCGAAGCTGATTACCGCCTCCAACTATGTTGTAGGCGGTATCTATTCGCAGATATCGGGACTGAACAGCTACCTGCACCTGAAAAAGGAGAATGCAGCGCTGACTGCCCGGGTAGCGCTGCTGGAAAACGAACTCGACGGTTTGCGGCGCGACGGCAGCGACCCGGCCGTACCGCCGGACTCGCTGCTTTTCACCGAAGATTCTGTCGCCGGCCGACGGCAGTTCGCTTACTTCCCGGCTCGGGTCATCAACAACTCGATCATCCGGCAGGAGAACTACATCACGCTGAACCGCGGCGTCGAAGACGGCTTGCAGCCCGATATGGCGGTCGTGGCCGACAGGGGCATCGCGGGTTACGTAATGAACTGTTCGGATCATTTCGCCGTGTGTATGTCGGTGCTGAACCGCGGCTTCAAAACGAGCGGAAAGATCAAAGGAACCGACTATTTCGGATCGGTTTCGTGGGACGGCGCGAGTTACGAATACGTCATGCTGACCGAAATCGCAAAATACGCGCAGATCCATGTCGGCGACACGATCGTGACGACCTCGCACTCGTCACGGTTTCCGCCGGGGCTCATGATCGGCACGGTGGCGGACTTCGAACTGAACAACGCGACCTATTACGACGTCCGGGTAAAACTGCATACCGACATCGCCGCACTGAACAACGTAGTGGTGATCAAATACCTGGACGCCGAAGAGCGCGAAACGCTGGAAAACGACGTTTCGATGACTTCGGCCGCTGTGCAATAAAGCGGCCAAACACACTGCAAACGACGAAGAAACGATGTACAGAACGCTGGAATATACGATCCTATTCGTGGTAATGGCCCTGTTGCAGGTTTTCCTGTTCAGCCGGATCGGGGTCAGCGTCTACATTCATCCGCTGGCCTACGTCGCCTTTATCATCCTGCTGCCGATGGAGATCGCGCCGCTGCTGTTGCTGACGCTCGGACTGTTGATGGGCGTCACGATGGACGTTTTCATGGGAACGGCCGGAATCAACACGATCGCCACGCTGTTCGTCGCATTCTGCCGCCCGACGCTGCTGAACCTGCTGGCCGGCAAAGACGAGGTGAAGGACGGCGGAATTCCGAACGTCAACCGGCTCGGGATCAAAAAATTCATCAAATACGCCTCCTTCATGGTGCTGCTGCACAGCACGGTATTCTTTATTTTCGAAACGCTGTCGCTGCACTTCTTCTACCTTACGCTGCTGCGGATCCTCCTGAGTTCGGCGGTTACGCTGCTGCTGGTGTATTTCTGCCAACGCCTGTTCTCGGTCAACCGTCAAAAACCGTAACGCCGTGGATACCCCCCGCCGAATCAAAACCTTACAGGGAGTCGTCATCGTCATCGCGGCGATCGTCCTGCTGCGGCTGTTCTATATCCAGGTGCTCGACGGCAGCTACAAGACGAATGCAGACAACAACGTCCTGCGCTACATGGTGCAGTACCCGCCCCGGGGCGAAGTTTACGACCGAAACGGACGCTTCCTGGTACAGAGCAAAGAGGCTTACGACCTGATGGCGACCCCGCGCGAAGTGCGGCCGTTCGACACCGCGCTGATGAGCCGCATCCTGGGCGTACCGGTCGAACAGATCCGCAAGGAGCTGATCAAAGCGTCCAATTTCTCGCGCCGTAGGGCGTCGGTCATCGTCAAACAGTTGCCCAAAGAGACCAAACTGCGCCTCGAAGAGCACCAATTCCCCGGATTCTTCACCGTTTACCGCACCGTCCGGTCGTACCCGACTAAAATGGCGGGCAACCTGCTGGGATACGTCGGCGAAGTGGACGACCGGATCCTGGAACGCGACCCGTACTACCGCAGCGGCGACTACATCGGGCGCAGCGGCATCGAACAGGCCTACGAAGAAGTGCTGCGCGGAGAGAAAGGAGTGAAAATCGAAATGGTGGACGTGCACGGTATCCCGAAAGGCTCCTATGCGAACGGTATTTACGACACGCTGCCGTCTCCGGGCGTGGCGATCACCTGTACGATCGACGCGCGGCTGCAAGCGCTGGCCGAAGAACTGATGGAAGGCAAAGTGGGCAGCGTCGTCGCGATCGAGCCGGAAACGGGCGAAATCCTCGTGATGGCCAACAGTCCGACCTACGACCCGGACGAACTGGTGGGCCGCGATCGCGGCAACAACTACATGAAACTGCTCAACGACCCGCGGCGGCCGCTTTACAACCGCGCGGTCATGTCGTTCTACCCCCCCGGTTCAACGTTCAAAGTGATCCAGGGACTCATTGGAATGCAGGAGGGCGTGCTGTCGCCGTCGCAAACCTATCCCTGTCACGGAGGATACCCGTACGGGCGCGGCGTCAAATGCCACGCGCACGGATCGCCGCTCGACCTGGAGGCAGCCATCGCGAACTCCTGCAACGCCTACTTCTGCTACGTTTTCCGGAATATCATCGAAAACAAAAAATACAAAAACATCGAGGAAGGTTTCGGCGTGTGGGCGGACTATGTTCGCAGTTTCGGGTACGGCCGCAAACTCGGAACGGACTTTACCGGCGAACTGAACGGGAACGTCCCCTCCTCCGAATTTTACGACAAGGCCTACCGGGGCCGATGGAACGGACTGACCGTAATCTCGCTGTCGATCGGGCAGGGCGAGCTGGGCTGCACCCCGTTGCAGATGGCCAACATGGTGGCTACGGTCGCCAACCGGGGCCATTACCGCACTCCGCACGTGGTCAAGCGGATACACGACCGCGACTCGATCGACGCGCGGTTCTACGTCAACCACACCACCCGGGTGGACGCCCGCTGGTTCGAACCGATCGTCGAAGGGATGTACCAAGCGGTCAACGGCGGCGGAACGGGCCGGATCGCGATGGTGCCGGGCCTGGATATCTGCGGCAAGACCGGTACGGCTCAGAATCCGCACGGGGCCGACAACAGCACATTCTTTTGCTTCGCCCCGCGAAACAACCCGAAGATAGCCGTCTCGGTCTACATCGAAAACGGGGGATTCGGCGCCACCGTCGCAGCCCCGATCGCCAGCCTGCTGACCGAGCTTTACCTCACCGATACGATCCAGCGCGCGCCGCTGGTGGAATACGTCAAAAACAAACAGATCGCCTACCCGTATTATGAGAGACAACAGCGAAAATAGACTCGCCGTGGGCGGCGTGGACTGGGTGGCGGTGCTGGCATACGTTCTGCTGGTGCTGATGGGCTGGCTGAATATTTACGCCGCCGTCTACGACGACGCGCATGCCAGCATCTTCGACGTCGGCCAGCGTTACGGGATGCAACTGGTCTGGATCGGGGCGTCGGCATTCATCGCGGTGTCGATCTTGCTGATCGACGACAAGTATTACCACGTGCTGGCCTACCCGCTGTATTGGATCATGATCCTGGTACTGGTCGGCGTGCTGCTATTCGGCAAGGAGGTCAACGGCGCGAAAGCGTGGATCATGCTGGGCCCGGTGGCGATCCAGCCGACCGAGTTCGCGAAATTCACCACCGCGCTGGCGCTGGCCCGTTACATGAGTTCCTACACGTTCGACATCCGCAAGCCGGGCGATCTACTGCGCGCGGGCATGATCGTCGGACTGCCGGTGCTGATCGTAATCCTGCAGAACGACACCGGTTCGGCCCTCGTATACGGCTCGTTCCTGTTCATGTTTTACCGCGAAGGGTTCAACGGCTGGGTCTACGTGGCGCTGATCATGATTATCTCGCTGTTCGTCTTTTCGTTCCTGCTCGAACCGGTCACGCTGCTGATCGTGCTGATCCTCGTCTGCGCGATCGGCGAAGGGGTGTCGAACGGCAACTGGAAAAGCAAAGTCACCTACCTGGCCGGACTGGCGCTCGGCTCGATCCTGCTCTACCTGCTGTTCAACGCCGTCCTGCGGATCGGCATGAGCTGGCACACGGCCATTTTGATCGCCGCCGTGCTGTCGGTCGGAGCCGTGGTCGCCTACGCTTACCGGTACAAAATACACAATATACTGACGTTCATCTTGCTCTTCTTCGGATCGCTCGGATTCACCTACACGATCGATTACGCTTTCCAGCACCTACAGATACACCAACAAAAGCGAATCCTCGATCTGCTGGGCCTGGAATCCGACCTGAAAGGCTGGGGCTACAACGTAAACCAGTCGAAAATCGCGATCGGATCGGGCGGTTTCAGCGGCAAAGGCTTTCTCGAAGGGACGCAAACGAAATTCAATTTCGTCCCCGAACAAAGTACCGACTTCATCTTCTGCACGGTCGGCGAAGAGTGGGGATTCCTGGGCAGCGCCGTCATCGTCGTCCTGTTCACCGTCCTGATCCTGCGGATCATTCGGATGGGCGAGCGTCAGATGGAACCCTTCGGCCGGATCTATTGCTACTGCGTGGCGTCGATCTTTCTGTTCCACGTAGCGGTCAATATCGGCATGACGATTGGTATCATGCCGGTAATCGGCATTCCGTTGCCGTTTTTCAGCTATGGCGGCTCGTCGCTGATCGCCTTCACGATCCTGCTCTTCGTAGCGATCAAGCTGGACGCATCCAAACACGAACTGTTAACATAACCCTAATCAGCCATACACCATGTCGAATTCCCTGAAAGGACTCACGCAGGACGAAGTAATCCGAAGCCGCGAACAATACGGCGCCAACCTGCTCACCCCGCCGAAACGCAAATCGCTGTGGCGCCTGTTCATCGAAAAATTCAACGATCCGGTCATCCGCATCCTGCTGGTGGCGGCCGTGCTGTCGCTCGGGATCGGTTTCATACATAATGAATTCGCCGAAGCGATCGGCATTTTCTGCGCGATCTTCCTGGCTACCGGCGTCGCATTCTGGTTCGAATACGACGCGATGAAGAAATTCGACGTGCTGAACAGCACCAACGACGACACGCCAGTGAAAGCCGTCCGCGACGGAGCCGTCGCCGAGATCCCGAAAAAAGAGGTCGTGGTCGGCGACATCGTCCTGCTCGAAAGCGGCGAAGAGGTGCCTGCCGACGGAATTCTGCAGGAAGCCGTGTCGCTGAAGATCAACGAATCGACGCTGACCGGGGAACCGCAGATCGGCAAAACGACCGACCCGGCCCATTTCGACAAAGAATCGACTTATCCGTCCGACCACGTCATGCGCGGAACGACCGTGGTCGAAGGCCATGGCGTCATGCAAGTGACCGCCGTAGGGGACGCCACCGAATTCGGCAAAGTCGCCGAACAAGCCACCGTCGAGAGCAATGAAGAGACCCCGCTGAACCTGCAACTGCAACGCCTGTCGAAGCTGATCGGACGCGTCGGCATCTCGCTGGCGATCGTCACGTTCGCAGCGCTGATCGTCAAAGGTATGCTGACGGGCGACTTGTTGACGGCCGACTGGCTGACCGTCGCAACCGAAGTGTTGCAATACTTCATGGTAGCCGTCACGCTGATCGTCGTGGCCGTGCCGGAAGGATTGCCGATGAGCGTCACGCTGTCGCTCGCGGTCAACATGCGGCGGATGCTCCGTACGAATAACCTCGTCCGGAAAATGCACGCCAGCGAAACGATGGGAGCGATCACGGTGATCTGCACCGACAAGACCGGCACGCTGACCCGCAATGAAATGCGCGTTTACGAAACCAAATTCTCCGAGGACGGGATCGACCCGCTGATCCGCGAAGGAATCGCCGCGAACTCGACCGCCTTCCTGGACGCGAACGGCAAAGTGATCGGCAACCCGACCGAAGGGGCATTGCTGCTGTGGCTCAAAGACCGGGGCGCCGACTACGCCGCGCTGCGCGACGCCGCGGAGACGGTCGATCAAATGACCTTCACCACCGAACGCAAATTCATGGCGACACTGGTCGACTCGGCTTCCGGCAAACGCATTCTCTACATAAAAGGCGCTCCCGAAATCATCCTGGCCAAGTGCGCCGGTTTCGGGGCGAAAGCCGAAGTGGAAAAGCAACTGTCCGCCTACCAGAACATGGCGATGCGGACGCTCGGATTCGCTTACGCCGTATGCGACGGCGTGGATACCTGCGACGAAGCGCTCGAACGCTGCCCGCTGCATTTCATCGGGATCGCCGCCATCTCCGACCCGGTACGCGACGACGTGCCGGCTGCCGTGGCAGAGTGCTTGTCCGCAGGTATCGACGTGAAAATCGTTACCGGCGACACCCCGGCGACGGCCAAAGAGATCGGTCGACAGATCGGCCTGTGGACGGCGGAAGACACCGACCGCAACCACATCACCGGCTCCGAATTCGCCGCGCTGAGCGACGAGGAACTGCTCGAACGGGTACAGTCGTTGAAGATCATGTCGCGCGCGCGGCCGCTGGACAAACAGCGGCTCGTAAGACTGTTGCAACAAAAAGGGGAAGTGGTGGCCGTCACCGGCGATGGCACGAACGACGCGCCGGCGCTGAATTTCGCGCAGGTCGGACTGTCGATGGGTACCGGAACCTCCGTAGCCAAAGAAGCCAGCGACATCACGCTGCTCGACGACTCGTTCAGCAGCATCGCCACGGCCGTGATGTGGGGCCGCTCGCTGTACCGCAACATCCAGCGGTTCGTACTGTTCCAACTGACGATCAACTTCGTGGCGATCATCATCGTACTGTTCGGCTCGATTTTCGGCAGCGAATTGCCGCTGACCGTCACGCAAATGCTGTGGGTCAACCTGATCATGGACACTTTCGCGGCGCTGGCGCTCGCTTCGCTGCCGCCGAGCCGCAGCGTGATGCGCGAAAAACCGCGCAAAAACAGCGACTTCATCATTTCGCGCCCGATGATGCGCTCGATCGTCGGCGTCGGACTGCTTTTCGTCGCCGTACTGCTCGGCATACTGTACTACTTCGGATCGGCAATCACGATCTACGAGCTCTCCGCATTCTTCACGGTATTCGTCATGCTGCAATTCTGGAACATGTTCAACGCGAAGGGATTCGGCACAACCACCCCGATCTGGAAAGCGGTCGGGGGCTGCGCCCCGTTTTTCGGCGTGCTGCTGCTAATCTTGGCCGGTCAATTCATCATCGTAACCTGGGGCGGAAACGTCTTCCGCACGGTTCCGCTCTCCGGCTGCGACTGGCTGACTATCATCGGAGCCACTTCGCTGGTGATGTGGGGCGGCGAGTTGACCCGCGCGCTGAGTTCCCGCCGCAGGCACACAACGAAATAGACCGGGACGCAGAAGGGCAAGCTATCCGACCCCGGCGCACCCGGGAAACAGGCGTGCGAACCACGATTTTCCGGAAGCGATCCGCACCCCATTGCGGTAACAGGCGCCCGCTTCTTCTGCCGGATAATATCCTTCGAACAGGTCGACGATCAGATCGGCTTCGAACAACGTTTCGAAGCCCAATTCAATGGTTTTTTGCACATTGTGGTGCGAACCGACCACGTCGACGATCCACTGCGCGTCGGCAGAAGCGAACGACCCTTTTCAATATCCGATCCACCCTGTTTTCCATACGCTTCCGTTTAGTCCGGCCGGCAATTCCGGCCCTTTCCGCAAAATTAGGAAAAAGGGTATAAAATTGCATATCACCGTTAAAAAACATACATTTGTCAACTAACCAATCACAAACGCCATGAAAAAACATACTTTCCTGACCGGACTGCTGCGATGGATCGTTGCAGGAATATTTATTTTTTCGGGGTTTGTCAAAGCCGTCGATCCGTGGGGCACGGCCATCAAATTCGGAGAATATTTCAACACCTTCGGAATGGGTTGGCTGTCCGGAGCCGAATACACCTTTTCGATCCTGCTGTCCGCCTCGGAAATGCTGCTGGGATTCTGCCTGCTGTTCCGTATCCGGGAAAAGAGCGTCACGACACTGTTGACGATCCTGCTCGGATTCTTCACGCTGCTGACTTTCGTGCTCGCCCTGTGGAACCCGGTGGCCGACTGCGGCTGTTTCGGCGACTTCGTCAAACTGACCAACTGGCAGACCTTTTTCAAAAACGTAATCCTGCTGCTGTTTACCGTCGTCCTGTGGCGCACGGCTTGGAAACAGCCTTTCAGACAGCACAACCGTTACGCCTCGACAGTCGAATGGAGCATGATCTTTTTCTTCGGGCTGCTGTCGTCTGGGATCGGATTGTACAGCCTGCGCCACCTGCCTCCGATCGACTTTTTGCCGTTCCGCATCGGCGTGAACATCCCGTCGCAGCTGGAAGGTTACGGCAACGATACGCAGACAACGCTGATCTACAAGGACCGCACGACCGGACAGCAACGCGAATTCGACCTTGCCGATACGACCTGGTACGACACGCTGCGCTGGGAATACGTCGACACCCGGATCGTAGAAAACAACCGCAAGCGGCGAAGCGAAATCCAGGACTTTTCCGTTTTCAACGCCGACGAGAATTATGCGCCGACGCTGCTGGCTTCGACCCGCGAAGTTTTCCTGATCGCGCTGAACCCGATCGACCGGCCGTTGTCTTCGATATGCAGCCGGCAAATCGAACAAACCGTGCGCTATGCCGTGAAATACAACTACCCGGTCGTATGCGTCACCGCCTCGGCGTTACCCGAAGACGGGAAAATAACTTTCGGCGACAGTCGTATCCCGGTTTACAACATGGACGGCACGACGCTGAAAATGCTGATCCGCGCCCGGGCGGGACTCGTACTACTGAAAGAGGGGACGATCCTCGGCAAATGGAACTGCCGCGACATCCCGAATTTCGAACGGGATTACGACGGCCGGACGCCGCTCGAAACGGTCACCGAACGGCGCGACCGCAACAACCGCATCTGGCCGCTGGGCCTCCTTGCAGCCGCCTTGGCGTTCATTTACGTCGCCTATACGTCACGACGCGTCAAAGAATAATTTTTTTCGAAAGTCGATCCGGAATGTCCGCGGCCCGAAAACCGCGGACATTCTTTTCATAACCGTCCGCCGCCGGACGGCATGGCATGATTTTAGCTGAAGGTCAGCCATATCAGACTATCGCTTATGAATGCCAAACTCATTTTCACCGCCGGCATCCTGGTGTCGCTGCAAAACTGCGGCCATTCCGGGACACAACCCGCGCAACAAGAGATCCGCCCGGTAAAAGTATACGCCACCCAACCGCTCGGCTCGGTCGACAAGGACTTCGCCGGCATGTCCGTAGCCGACGATATTTCGAACCTGGCTTTCCGGATCTCGGGACAAATCCTAAAGATGAACGTCATCACCGGCCAGAGCGTCAAAAAAGGGGATGTAATCGCCGAGATCAACCCGCGCGAGTATTCGCTGCAAATGGAGGCCGACAAAGCCACCTACCTGACCGCCCGGTCGCAAATGGAGCGAAACAAACGGCTGCTCGAGAAGCAGGCGATCTCCCGCCAGGACTACGAAATGGCCGACGCCGCCTACGTCCGTGCGAAATCCGCTTACGAGAATTCTCAAACGACCCTCGCGGATACCCGACTGCGCGCGCCGTTCGCAGGGGCCGTCGAAAAGAAGTACGTAGACAACTACCAGCAGGTGATGGCCGGCGAACCGGTCGTGCGGCTGGTAAACCCGATCACCGAGAGCGTCATGTTCACGATGCCGGAGAGCGGATTGCAGACATTGAAGATCCCCGGCATCCGGTTCTCGGTAAAATTTGACAACTACCCGGGCGTCACGTTCGGCGCGCGGCTGAAAGAATACGTGCAGACCTCGACGCAGGCGACCGGCATCTCCGTCACGTTGACGCTCGAGGGAGAGAACCTGAAAAAATACGACATCGCTCCCGGCATGTCGTGCATGATCAACCTGCGGGTGAACAATCCCGACCGCCCCGGTCTGACGGCCGTACCGCTGACCGCCGTATTCGAACGCAACGACAGCAACTACGTCTGGACGATAGACCGCGAACGCCGCACCCGGCTGAACCGGGTCGAACTCGGCGAGCCGATCGGCAGCGACATGATCGCCGTCGAGAGCGGGTTGCTGCCCGGCGACACGGTCGTCACGGCGGGCATCTACCGGATCAATCCGAACGAAACGGTAAAAATCATCAAATAACCGGACCATGAATCTACCCCGCTACTCGCTCGACAACCGCAAGGTTATCTTTTTTTTCCTGGCCATACTGCTCGTCGGCGGCATTGTCGCTTTCACGCAACTGGGCAAAAAGGAAGACTCGCCATTCGTCATTAAAAGCGCGGCGATCGTCACCCGCTATCCCGGAGCGACGCCCGAAGAGGTCGAACAATTGATCACCGAACCGATCGAACGCGAAATCCAGTCGATGCGCCGCGTCTACAAGATCACGTCCGAGTCGTGGTACGGCATGTCGAAAATCATGATCGAACTGCAACCCTCGACGCCGGCCGGCGAGATGCCGCAGATGTGGGACGAACTGCGCCGCAAAATCATGAACGTGCAGCCCGCGCTGCCCGACGGGGCGTCGAACATCTCGGTCAGCGACGATTTCGGCGACGTCTTCGGCATCTATTACGGACTCTCGGCCGACGAAGGATTTACCTACGAAGAGATGCGCGACTGGGCGCAGCGAATCAAGACCGAACTGGTGACGGTGCCCGGCGTGCAGAAAGTCACGCTGTTCGGCGAACAGAACGGGGTGGTGAACGTCTACCTCAGCATGTCGGCCCTCGGCAACCTGTTCATCACGCCCGACGAAGTAATCCGCATCCTCAGCGGGCAGAACACGCTGGTCGGCAGCGGCGAAAAAATGGCCGGCCAGATGCAGATCAAGATCATCGAAACGGGAACTTATAAGAACCTCGACGACATCCGCAACCAGATTCTGACCTCGACCCAGGGTCTTCAGGTGCGCCTGGGCGACATCGCCCGGATCGAAGCGGGCTATGCCGAACCGCCAGGCACACTGATGCGCGTCAACGGCCGGCGGGCCATCGGGATCGGCGTTTCGACCGACCCGGAAAAAGACGTCGTCAAAACCGGCGCGCTGATCGAACGGAAACTGGCCGAGCTGAACCCGCAGATACCGATCGGCATCACGCTACAGACGCTCTATCCGGAAAACCAGATCGCTCGGGAAGCCAACAATACCTTCATCGTCAACCTGATCGAATCGATTTCGATCGTAATCGTACTGATCATGCTGATCATGGGTCTGCGCGCCGGCATATTGATCGGCAGTTCGCTGATCTTCGCCATCGGCGGCACGCTGCTGATCATGCAGTTTCTCGGCGTCGGCCTGAACCGTACTTCGCTGGCCGGATTCATCATCGCGATGGGAATGCTGGTCGATAACGCGATCGTCGTAACCGACAACGCGCAAAACGCGATCCTGCGCGGCGCGCGACGACGGCAGGCGCTGATCGACGGAGCTACCGGACCGCAATGGGGCCTGCTCGGAGCCACGTTCATTGCGATCTGCTCGTTCCTGCCGCTGTACCTGGCCCCGTCGGCGGTCGCCGAGATCGTCAAACCGCTGTTCGTCGTCGTAGCCATTTCGCTGTTGCTGAGCTGGATGCTCGCGCTGAGCCAAACCCCGCTATTCGGCAGCTACATTCTGAAAGAACAAACGCAGGCGGCTCCGCGAGACCCTTACGACCGGAAATTCTACCGCCTGTTCGACCAGTTGCTCGAACGGCTGATCCGCCGGCGCTGGTGGGTCGCGGGGATCATGGTCGCGCTGTTCGCCGGGTCGCTGCTGGTCATGGGAGCCATGCCGCAAAATTTTTTTCCGAACCTCGACAAGCCCTATTTTCGGGCCGACTGTTTCCTGCCCGACGGCTACAATATCCGGGATATGGAACGGAACATAATGCGGCTCGAAGAGTGGTTGTTACGGCAACCGTCCGTTAAGAACGTCTCGGCGACGATGGGCAGTTCTCCTCCGCGGTACTACCTGGCCAGCACTTCGTTCGGCCCGAAACCCAATTTCGGCAACCTGCTGGTGGAATTGACCGCGAAAGACTCGACGGCGGCGGTGGAGGAGCGTTTCAACGCCTATGCCCGCGCCAATTTCCCCGACCTGCTGGTACGCTCGTCGCTGTTCAAACTGTCGCCTGCGGTCGAAGCGGCCATCGAAATCGGATTCATCGGTCCCGACATCGACACGCTCGCCGCGCTGACCGAACAGACCGAAAGGTTGATGCGCGAGATCCCGGAAGTCACCGACATCCGCAGCAGTTGGGGCAACCCGATCCCGGTCTGGGAACCCGTTTATTCGCAGGAAAAAGGGCCCCGGCTCGGCATCACGCGACTCGCGGCAGCCCAGCAGATGACCATCGCCACCTCGGGCTACCAACTCGGCGAGTACCGTCATAAGGATCAGTTCATGCCGATTCTGCTGGTCGACGACGACCGGGCCGATTTCAACCTGAATAACCTGCGATCGGTGCCGATCTACTCGCCGAAAGGCAATGTCTATCCGCTCGAGCAGGTCGTCGACCGTTTTGATTTCGGATTCCGTTACGGCACGATCAAGCGCTACAACCGCGAACGGGTGATGATGGCCCAGTGCGACCCGGTACGCGGAGCCAATACGAAAGCGGCTTTCGGCAAGGTGCTCGAACAAGTGCGGTCGCGGATCGCGCTGCCCGAAGGCTACGACCTGAAGATCTTCGGCGAAGAACAGGGACAACAGGAGTCGAACGCTGCGCTGGCCGCCAACATGCCGCTCACGTTCATACTGATATTCATCACGCTGCTGCTGCTGTTCCGTACCTACAAAAAACCGGTCGTCATCGTGCTGATGGTGCCGATGATTTTCATTGGCGTCGTCGTCGGCCTGTTGGCTACCGGCAAACAGTTCGACTTTTTCGCGATGCTCGGCCTGTTGGGACTCGTCGGCATGAACATCAAGAACGCCATCGTACTGGTCGACCAGATCGGCGCCGAAACGGCAGTCGGCAAAAGCCCCTACGACGCCGTTCTGTCGGCGACCCGATCGAGAATCGTCCCGGTCATGATGGCCTCCGGCACCACGATCCTCGGTATGCTGCCGCTGCTGTTCGATTCGATGTTCGGCGGCATGGCCGCCACGATCATGGGCGGACTGCTGGTCGCTTCGCTGCTGACTATTCTGGTACTGCCCGTCGCTTACTGCCTGTTTTTCGGAATCCGTAAACCGGCGCCTGCAAACCCTTAAAACAAACCCCGCAATGCGTACGAAATTCATATACCTATTACTGATCGCAGCCGTATCCGGCTCCGCCGCCGCCCAGGACACGCTCTCGCTCGACGACTACCGACTCCGCGTCCTGCAATACAGCTACACGCTGAAACAGGCCGCCGAGCAGACCCGCGCCGCAGAGGCCGCCGTCCGGGGCAGCTACACCGGTTTCCTGCCTCAACTCAGCGCCGACGGCGACTTTTCGATCAACTTCCGAAAACGTTTTCAGAGCGACCGGCTGCTGAAACCCTATTCGTTTTCGTTGCAGCCGGCTCTGGTACAGCAAATTTACGTCGGAGGAAGCGTCCGCGATAGTTACCGACAGGCGCAGGTGAATCAAGATCTGTTCCGGTTGCAGGAACAGCAATCGGAGCTGGACGTCGCCTACCTGGCCGAATACAACTACTGGAATCTGGCTTCGAACAAAGCGCTGCTGGACATCACGACCCGCTACGAAGCGATCGTCCGCGAAATGTTCAACGTAGTGCAGACGCGTTTCGACGACGGCTACGTAGCCCGCAACGACCTGCTGATGATTCAGACCCGATTGCAGGAAGCTGAATTCAGCCGTATACAGATCGAAAACGCCTACCGTATTTCGCTGCACAATTTCAACATCCTGATGGGAGAAAAACCCGACGCGCCCCGCCATGCGGCCGACTCGATCACGCAATCCGTTCCGCCGTTGCAGGAGATAGCCCCGGAAGAGGCCGTCCCGTCGCACCCGTCCTACCTGATCGCCGGCAAACAAATCGACCTACAACGGTACAACGTCAGACTGGCGGCTTCGCGGTTCAACCCGCAGCTCTCGGCCGGCGTGCAGGGCATTTGGAACACCCCGTCGCCGAACTATCACGGACAGACCCGGATCGACGGGCTGGCATTCCTACGGCTGAACATCCCGATTTTCCACTGGAACGAACGGCGTCACACGGTCCATGCGGCCGAAGCGACGCTCCGCTCGTCGCAGTATGCGCAGGCCGCCGTCGCGGACAACCTTTCGGTAGCGATCTCGAACGCATGGACAAACATCACCGAAGCGAATTTGCAGATCGCGACCGCCCGCTCAAACCTCGACGTCGCACGCGAGAACCTGTCGCTGAACACGTTCAGCTACAACGAGGGGGTACTGACCATCCTCGACGTCATATCCGCGCAACTTTCGTGGTTACAAGCTTATACGAACGCCGTAACGGCCCATTTCAACGAAAAGGTCGCCATTTCGGCCTATAAGAAAGCGATCGGCCGCTACGATTTTTCCAGATAATCCGCACGACCGTCGCCACCGCACGACCGCGGCTTACAGTGCGATTTCCAGAAACAAAGCGGCCATCCGTTTACGCCTTCTCTACCCCGCGATCTCGCTCAATTCGAGCCACCGCATACTTTTTTCGTCGATCAGGGCGATCACCTCGCCGATCCGCACCGATTTGGCGGTAAGCTCCCCGACAGATAGGCTGCCGCTGCCGAGCAGTCGCTCCAGCTCGGCCTTTTCTTGCTCCAACTGCGGAATCTCCTGTTCGAGCCGTTCCATCTCTCGGTTTTCCTGATACGTCCGCTTGCGTTTGCCGGACGGCGCGGACGACTGTTTCGGCATTTGCTTTTCCTGTATCTTCTTGTTCTCCTGCGATCCGGCCGCCCGTTCTTCGGACTCTTTCAGCCGTTTCCACTCAAGGTAATCGCTGTAATTCCCCGGAAAATCCTTGATCTGCCCGCCGCCCTGGAAAACCAGCAGGTGATCGGCTACTTTGTCCATGAAATAACGGTCGTGCGAAATTACGATCAAACAACCGCCGTAACCCTGCAAGAACTCTTCGAGCACTTGCAGCGTCATAATATCCAGGTCGTTGGTCGGCTCGTCAAGCACCAGAAAATTCGGATTGCGCATCAGCACCGTGCAGAGGTACAGCCGTCGCCGTTCGCCGCCGCTGAGTTTTTCGACATAATCGTACTGCGTCTGCGCCGTGAACAGGAAATACTGCAAAAATTGCGACGCGCTCAACCGGCGCCCTTCGCCCAGCTCGATATGTTCAGCGATTTCGGTCACCACGTCGATCACCTTCGCGCCATCGTCGAACGACAGCCCGTCCTGCGAATAGTAGCCGAAACGGACCGTCTCGCCGATATCGATCGTCCCGGCATCCGGCTGCACCAGCCCCATCAGCATCTTGATAAAGGTCGATTTTCCGGTGCCGTTGTCGCCGACGATACCCATTTTTTCGTAACGGGCGAAACGGTAGTCGAATCCGTCGAGAATCACCTTGTCGCCGAAACGTTTGGAAAGCCCCCGCACCTCGAAGATCTTTTTCCCGATGTAAGCCGCTTTGACGTCCAGCCGCACATTTCCGCTCTCGCGGCGCTTGCGCAGCCGTTCCTCGAGTTCGCCGAACGACTCGACCCGCGAACGCGCTTTCGTCCCGCGCGCTTGCGGCTGCCGGCGAATCCACTCCAACTCGGTACGGTACAGATTGTTATCGCGCTCGCGTTGCGCATCGGCCGCATCGAGCCGCTGCTGCCGCTTTTCGAGATAAAGGCTGTAATTGCCGTGATACACGTACGCCTGCCGGTCGTCGATCTCAACGATGTCCGAGCAGACCCGGTCGAGGAAATAACGGTCGTGAGTCACCATCAGCAAGCTCAGTCGGGTATGAGCCAGATATTCTTCGAGCCATTCGGTCATCTCAAGGTCGAGGTGGTTCGTCGGTTCGTCGAGGATCAGCAGGTCGGGTTCGGCGATCAGCGCATTGGCCAGAGCGACCCGCTTGACCTGACCGCCGGACAACTGTCCGGTCGGCTGATCAAAATCCTTAATTTTCAACTGCGTGAGGATCTGCTTGACCCGCGATTCGTAGTTCCAGGCATCCTGCGCGTCCATTTCGGCCATCGCCCGGTGCAAAACGTCTTCGTCTGCCGACGCCACCGCCTGTTCGTAGGCGGCAACGGCGCGCAACGCGGGCGAATCGGCCAGGAAACAGGCGTCCAGCACGGTCGTTCCTTCGGGAAACGCGGGATTTTGTTCCAGATAAGCTACTTTCAGATCCCGGCGGAACGTGATCCGCCCCGCCTCGTAATCCTCGCGCCCGGCAATGATGTTGAGCAGAGTCGTTTTGCCCGTCCCGTTCTTCGCAATCAGTCCGATACGCTGCCCTTCGCCGACTCCCAGCGACAAATTTTCGAAAAGCACCCGGTCGCCGAACGATTTGACGAGTCCCTCCACCTGAAGATAACTGACCATAAATTCCCGTTTTTCGTACAAAGATAAAAAGTTACGGCCGATTCGTCCGGTTTTTCATAGTCAGGTCCGGAAAAATGCAACGGAAAAGAAAACCGGAGAGAAACCGTCGCAAAAAAATCCACCCGTTTCGGAGTGGATTTTAAATCGAACGTTTCCGGCAGAACTACTTCGCAACTTCCTGCTGAGCCTGCTGGATCATGTTATCGTTGGCCGTAATCAGGATCTCCACGCGGCGGTTCTGCGCACGCCCTTCCTCGGTCGAGTTGTCGGCGATCGGCGCATCGTAAGCCAGTCCGCGCGTAGTAATCCGGTTCGGATCGATCTTCTGACCTATCAAATAGTTAGATACGGCCTGCGCACGTTCCTCGGACAATTTCTGATTGATCTCGCGGCTGCCCGTATTGTCCGTATGACCGTAGATCGCCACGTCCGTCTCGGGAGATTGGGCCAGCGAAGAAGCGAATTTCTTCAGCGCCGAACGCGAAGCGTCGCCCAGTTCGCTCTTTCCGGTGGCAAACAGGATCTTGTCGTCGAATGTCACCTTGATGGCGGGCACGTTGTTTTCGTCGGTCACGGTTTCGACCTTCGCGCCCTCGATTTTTTCGAGTTCGGCTTTCTGCTTGTCCATCCGCTTACCGATCAACGCGCCGACTCCCGCGCCGACTCCCGCGCCGACCAGCGTACCGATCGCGGCGCCCTTACCGCCTCCGGCCAACGCGCCGATCCCGGCGCCGGCAACGGCTCCGCCGCCGCCGCCGATCGTAGCGCCTTTACCCGTAGAACTCATGTTCTGAAAAGCCGCGCAACCGGTCATCAGCAATGCCGCCGACAACATGGCGGCCATCGAAAATTTTCCTGTTCTCATATCCGTCGCAATTTACTCCGATACTTATCGGATAATAGTCTCCTCACGGTCGGGTCCCACCGATACGATCTTCACCGGCACGCCCGTCTCTTTTTCGATAAATTCGATATATTCCTTCAGTCGGGTGGGGAACTGATCGTAGTTCCGTATCCCGTTGATGTTGCAGTTCCATCCTTCGAACTCCTTGTATACCGGAACGATCTCCCCGTTGACCTCATACGGGAATTCGGTCGTCTCCTTCCCGTCCACCTTATAGGCTACGGCGACTTTCAGTTTTTCGAAATCGTTCAGCACGTCCGACTTCATCATGATCAGCGCGGTCACCCCGTTCATCATCACCGAATAACGCAGCGCCACCATGTCGAGCCATCCGCAGCGGCGCGGACGCCCGGTGGTAGCACCAAATTCCATGCCGATCCGGCGCATCTTCTCGCCGTCCTCGTCGAACAGCTCGGTCGGGAACGGACCGCTGCCGACCCGCGTGCAGTATGCCTTGAAAATCCCGTACACATTGCCGATCCGCGACGGAGCCACCCCGAGACCGGTGCAAACCCCAGCGCAAAGCGTATTGGAAGAGGTCACGAAAGGATAAGTGCCGAAATCGATATCCAGCATCGATCCCTGAGCCCCTTCGGCCAGGATCGCCTTGCCCTCGTCGAGCAACCCGTTGATTACGTGCTCGCCCTCGATAAAACGGAAACGCTTCAGGTTTTCGATCCCTTCGAGCCACTCCTTCTCGTAATCGGTGATATCGAACTGGAAATCGTATTGCCGCAGCAATTCCAGATGTTTCGCTTTCAGTCGCTGGTAACGCTCTTCGAACGCGGGAGAGAGAATATCCCCTACGCGCAACCCGTTGCGTCCGGTTTTGTCCATGTAGGTCGGGCCGATTCCTTTCAGCGTCGAACCGATCTTGGTCTTGCCTTTGGAAGCTTCGGAAGCCGCGTCGATGATCCTGTGGGTCGGTAGGATCAGGTGCGCCTTTTTGGCGATCAGCAGCTTGCTCTGTACGTCGACGCCGTCGGCCTCCAACGTGGCGATCTCGTCGGACAGGATCACCGGGTCGATCACGACGCCGTTGCCGATGATATTGATCGATCCGTCGCGGAAAATCCCGGAAGGAATCGTGTGGAGCACGTATTTTTTGCCTTCGAAATGAAGGGAATGTCCGGCGTTCGGCCCACCCTGGAAACGGGCGATCACCTGATAGTCGGGGGTCAGTACGTCCACCACCTTTCCTTTACCTTCGTCACCCCATTGCAAACCTAAAACAACATCTATTTTTTTCATTGGTACGGTTAGAATAATTTCACAACGCAAAATTGCTTTCAAAGGTACGTAACTTTTTCATAACATAAAAGACGTCCGCAAAATTTAAGCGCTATTTTCGCGCCCGGCAAGAACGCTGGAACGAAGGGCGGTACCGCCCCGGAAACAAAAGCGCGTCAAAAGCGAAATCGGCGAACGCCCGTCCCGCAGCACGGAGCCGCGACGGTTCGATTGCGGACGATACTACTTTCGCCCGTCCGTCCGTTAATTTAACCGGAAAACACTCGGGGGTTTTCGGTAAAATAATTAACTTAGCACCTTAAAACGGGAATGCGAATGCGAAAAATACTGCTGATTCTGTTGTTGCTGGCAGCCGTCGGGCCGCACCGGGAAACAAAAGCGCAACTCAACAAGGCCTACTTTTTCTACGTGGGACAGAACTTCCTGATCGACAGCAAGTATCAGGATGCGATCGAGGTGCTCAATATCCTGTTGCGGGTCGACTCGACCGCCACCGAGGGTTATTTCCTGCGCGGCATCGCCAAATACAACCTCGACGACCTGCTGGGCGCCGAACAGGATTTCACGCTCGCCATCCGCCAGAATCCGGTTTTTACGACCGCCTACCAGTACCGCGCCATCACCCGTTCGCGGCTGGGCAATTACGACGACGCCCTGAAAGATTTCCAGGAAGCCATCGACCTGCGCCCCGACCGTCCCGGCCCCTATTACAGCCGCGGAGTCACCTTCCTGCTGAGCCAACAGTTCGAAAAAGCCATCGCGGATTTCACGACTTTCATCCGCTACGACAACAAGGTCTCGGACGCCTACCTGAACCGCGGCACCAGCTACCTGTACATGAAGGACACCACGCGCGCCCTGGAAGACTACAACCAGGGCATCCGCACCAACTACTACGACCCGAACGGTTACAACCGTCGCGGCTCGCTGTACCTGAGTCAGAAAAAATACGACCTTGCGAAACAGGATTTCGACCGGGCGATCGGCTACGACTCGACTTTTATCCCGGCTTATTTCAACCGGGCGCTGGTCTACTCGAACACCCGGCGGCCGGTCGACGCCATCGAAGATTTCAGCCGGGTGATCGAACTCGACTCGACCAGCGCGCTGACCTATTTCAACCGGGCGATCTTGCGTACGCAGATCGGGGACTACAACAAGGCGCTGGAAGACTACGACCGGGTGGCGCTGTACTCTCCGAACAACGTGCTCGTCTACTATAACCGGGCCGGCCTGTACGCCCAACTGGGCGATTACGACGCGGCCATCCGCGACTATTCGCGCGCCATCGAGCTCTATCCGGACTTCGCCAACGCCTACCTGAATCGCTCGTCGCTACGTTACGCGACCAAAGACCTGAAAGGTTCGCGCAGCGATAAAGAAACCGCCGACCGGAAAATCGCCGAATACCGCTCGAAGCTGAACGACAGCACCTTCTCGATCTACGCCGACACGAGTCGCCAGTTCAACCAACTGCTATCGTTCGAAAATAATTTCACCGACGAAGAATACCAGCAGGTCAATGCCAAAAGCGCCGACATCGCGCTGTTGCCGCTGTTCAAATTCTCGTTGGCACAACCCGACAGCACCCGGAACGCCGAGATTCCGCAGCAGTTCCAGCCCTATTACTCGGAAGAAGCCGAGCGTTTCAAAAAGCAGATCGGCCTGCCGCTGTTGAAATGGGTGAACCGCGACAGCGACGTTCCGCCCGATTCGCTGATCGCGTTCGATGCGGCGAACGGCGATTCGATCCGGACGGGAAGCGACTCATGGCAGATCTATTTCAAACGGGGACTCTCGCAATCGCTGATCAAGCAGTACACCAGCGCCATTTCGAACTATACGGCGGCGATCGACCGCAACCCGTCCAACCCGTTCCTGTACCTGAACCGCAGCACGACGCAAAGCGAGATGATCGACTTCGTCTCGTCGATCGACAACAGCTTCCAGCGGATCGCCATCGAAAGCGACCCGGCCAACCGCCTCAAGACTCAATCGACCCGTACGTACAATTACGACGAGGCGATCGGCGACCTGAACAAGGCGATCAAGCTGTTACCCGATTTCGCCTACTCGTATTACAATCGCGCCAACCTGTACTGTCTGTCGGGACAAATGTCCGAGGCGTTGGAGGATTACACACGGGCCATCGAGCTGAACCCGCAGTTCGGAGAGGCGTACTACAACCGGGGACTGATCCAGATCTACCTGAAAGACACCCACAAAGGATGTCTCGACATGAGCAAGGCCGGGGAACTGGGTATCCAGCAAGCTTATAAAGTATTGAAAATATACGGGCAGCCGGGCAATAAATAGCCCGGCTACGACGACACCGGCAGCGAACGCGCCGCTTCCGGGTCGACGGAAAAAGACTAACAGCAAACCGATCCGATGAAAGAGATCATACGGAAAAAAATGGCCGCGTCGCCCGTCCTGCGCTGGACGGTACTGGGACTGGTATCGTTCACGATGCTGACCGGCTACGTCATCGCCGACGTCATGGCGCCGCTGAAAACCCTGCTCGAACAGCAGCTCGGATGGGACAGCTCCGACTACGGGCTGTTCACGAGCGGTTACGGCTGGCTCAACATCTTCCTGCTGATGCTGATTTTCGGCGGTATGATCCTCGACAAAAAAGGCGTCCGTTACGCCGGCGTCCTGTCGGTCGGGCTGATGATCGGGGGCACCCTGCTGAAATACTGGGCAATCACTGCCGACCTCGGCGGAGCGGTCTCGTCGTTTTCGATCGGAGGGCATTCGCTTTTCTCGGTCAAATCGCAGGTGCTGTACGCGACGCTCGGATTCGCCGTTTTCGGCGTCGGCGTCGAAATGATCGGCATTACGGCCAATAAAGCGGTCGTCAAATGGTTCCGCGGACGGTCGCTCGCGCTGGCCCTCGGCATCAACGTAGCGGCGGGACGGATCGGAACCGCGATCGCGATGTTCGGGTCGCTGCCGCTGGCTCGGATGACGGGCAATCCGGGCGCTCCGCTCGCCGTATGTCTGTTGCTGCTTTGCATCGGTCTGCTGAGCTTCCTGGTTTTCTGCGTGCTGGACCGGCGGGAAGACCGGGAAACGGAAACGCTCCCCGGCACGGAAAAAGAGGAAGAATTCAAACTGTCCGACATCGTCAAAATAGCGAAAATCAAAGCTTTCTGGTACATTACGATCCTTTGCGTGCTGTTTTATTCGGCCGTTTTCCCGTTCCTGAAATACGCCACCGAACTGATGATCCAGAAATTCCACGTATCGCCCGGATTCGCAGGCGCGATACCGGCCCTGCTGCCGTTCGGAAACATCTTGCTCACCCCATTGTTCGGCAGTATTTACGACCGACGGGGACACGGGGCTACGATCATGCTGATCGGCTCGGCGCTGCTGGTCTGCGTATACACTCTGTTCGCAATCCCGGCGCTCACGGCAAACTGGATGGCCGTCGTGCTGGTACTGGTACTCGGAGCCGCCCTTTCGCTGGTGCCGTCGGCCATGTGGCCTTCGGTGACGAAAATCGTCCCGTACCGGATGCTGGGCACCTCCTATTCGATGATTTTCTGGATACAGAACTGGGGCCTGGCCTTCGTCCCGCTGTTGATCGGCGTCGTGCTCAAGAACCATTGCATCGCCGGCACCGTCGTGATCGACGGCGTGGTATCCACGCGCTACGACTACACGCTGCCGATGCTGATCTTCGCCGGATTCGGGGCGCTATCGATCGTCTTCGCGCTGCTGCTGCGCCGTGAAGACGCCCGCAAAGGATACGGACTTGAAAAACCGAACGACGAATTGCAAACGAACTCAACCACTAAAACTCAAATACCATGAAAAGAAGAGATTTTTTACGCGTCACACTGGTCGGAGGCGCCGCAGCGGCGGTAGCGCCGCTCGATTTATGGGGAAAAGGAACCGGCAAATCGGGTTTTACCCTCTGGCAACTTCCTTCTCAGGTAGACACGATCGGAAATTCGTTCGTTTTTCTGACGGACAAAGGGCGCGTCATCGTCATGGACGGCGGAATGAACGACGAAACGCTTTTCCTGCGGGGATTCATCGCCGCACTCGGCAACGAAGTGGAAGCATGGTTCACGTCGCATCCGCACAACGACCACGTCGGCGCGCTGACCAAGATCCTGCAAAAACCCGACGGCATGAAAATCAATAAGGTATACCACTCCCGTTTCTCCGACTCGCTGCTCGCCTGCGAGGCCCCCTATCAACAATATGCGCTGGACTATTACGAAGCGCTGGACAAATCGGGCATCGAGGTGGCGAACCAGACCGAACCGGGGCTGACCGGACAGATCGACGGCCTGAATTTCAAGATCCTGGGAGTGACCAACGAAGAGTTCCGCACGAACCCCTATAACAATTCCAGCATGATCATCCGCGTGTGGGACAAAGCCAAATCGCTCGTATTCCTCGGCGATGCCGGCGTCGAGTGCGGCAACAAAGCGCTGAACGGCCCCTACCGCAAAGACCTCGACTGCGACTACCTGCAAATGGCCCATCACGGGCAGCAGGGTTGCGACGAAAACTTCTACAAAACGATCGATTTCAAAGCCTGCCTCTGGCCCACGCCGACTTGGGTATGGAACAACGACCAGGGGAAAGGTTTCAACACCGGCCCGCTGAAAACGATCGACACCCGCCGCTGGATGGATGAAAAGGGAATCAAAGAGCACCACGTCAGCTGTCTGGGACTGTTCAAACTCGGGTAACCGAACCCAGAAACGGCATTTTTTAAAGTCCCCGGAATCTTATCCTTCAGATTCCGGGGATTTGCCGTCCGGCCAATCCCGGAACCGAAACAACACCAATCAAAAAAGGGAACCGGAATTTTCTAATTCCGGTTCCTTTTCTGAATTTATATCGCAACTTTTACTTGCTCAGGTTGATGATCGAAGCGACCATCGCCGCCAGAGACGCCGTCGAGGACATCATTCCCATCACGTTAGCCAGCCCGTTCCCCTTGCGCTCCTGTTTCATCGGAACGATCACTTGACAGCCGGGCTCCACTTTCGGATAACGCTTGCAGAGGAATCCGCCGCGGGTAGCCGCCACTTTGCCGTTCATGTAGACGACGAAAGGACGCCTGCGCGCCTCCTGCTTGTAACCGCCGGCCTGATAAATATAATCCTTCACTTTCGACCGGTCGTACACGACGGTATTCTGGTACAACACGGCTCCCGACACGCGCACCGTACTATTGAATTTCGGAATAAAGATGCGGTCGCCGTCCTGCAGGATGATATCGTCGTTAGAACCCGGATTCTTAACGGCCGCCATTACGTCGATCCCCACCGGATAATAATCGGGAATCTCGACGGACTGCGTCGATACGGAATCCTTCCCCTTGTTCGTATTGGCAATCGCCATCACGGCTGCGACTTTGGCGCGGTCGTCGGCAGTCAGCCGCCGCTGCACGCTCGCCCCGACGACATAAGCTTCCGGCGTAAAACCACCCGCTTTCTTGATGATATCGGACAGCCGTTCCCCGGCCGAAGCGAGCACATACTCGCCGCCGAAAAGTATTTCGCCGGTAATCGCCACGCTTTGCTGCTCGGAATACCCCGGAGACCGGCGGATATAGATCTCGTCGAACGGCTCGATCAGAAACCGGCTGTCTTCCGGCGCGATCTTCAAATCTTCCGATATCTCGAAAGAATAATTTTCCGCGATTTTAGGCGAATAGGAAGTCGATTGGGGATCCTTGATCCGGCGGGCCACCTCGATCTTGGCCAGCGAGGCCGATTCCCGCAAACCGCCGCAGATCAGGACGACGTCTTCCACGGTCATCCCCTTGCGGAAAGTAAACGTATGCGGGTTGTTGACCTCTCCCTTCACCGTAACCGTATATTCTTCCCGCAAATCGTAGATATTCGGAATGTAAACCCGATCCAGGTTTTGCAGCGCGATGTCCGTCTGTCCGCCGACGATCTCCCGAACGTCGAACGGGATCACCGTATAATTGTTCGCCATATCCACCCGGGTGATCTGTCCCCGCGAGGCGAACTCGCTGCCCTTCAACCCTTCGGCTTTTGCGATCAACTGCGACAATGTCGCGATTTTTTCGGAAAATTCGTACTCGCCCGGACGCCATACGGCTCCTTCGATCGCAACCATGTTCGCATACATCGGCAGCACCTTCCCGATGCTCACGCTATCGCCGTCCAACAGCTCGAACGTCCCGAAATCGGCTTTATCCACCGTCAGAATGGTCAGCATCCGGCCGCTCTTGCGGTGCACCGTCACGTTGTCGCTGTAAGCATCCCCGGTAAAACCACCCCCGAAATCGATCAGCCGGGCCAGCGTCTCGCCGTCTTTCATGTCGTAAATACGCTCCCGCTTGATCTTTCCCCCGATCGTCACGTGGTTGTCATAAGGCGGCACGATGATCATATCGTTGTCTTCCAGCCGGATATTCGTCTCGTATTTCCCGTTGATCAGGTAGTCGTACACATCCAGATCGGCGATTTGCTTGCTGTTCCGGAAAACCTGAATATGCCGGAGCGACCCGATCCCGTTGACCCCGCCGGCCGAATAGATCGCATTGAACAGCGTCGCCAGCGAAGGCAGCGTATAAGTCCCCGGAGTAACGACCTCCCCGGAAATATTGACCTTGATGCTGCGAATCTGCCCCAGCGACACCTTCACCTGTCCGTTCATGATCTCGTGAATCCGGGATTCGACCCTTTTTTGGGCTTCGGCAACCGTCAATCCGGCCAAATTGATCGGGCCGACCCCCTGGATGCTGATACTGCCTTCCGGGGAAATTTTCTCCTGTACGCGCGATTCCGCCTCGCCCCAGACTTCGATGATCACCTCGTCGCCGGGCCCCAGCACGTAACTGGGCGGAGTAGCCATGTTGTAACTCGGCGCGAAAGTCAGGTTCTTCGTCGAAAATATCTCCTGTCCGAAAACGGTATTCCGGATGAGGGAATCGACCGAACGGCGCTGAACGGCAGTCTTATCCTCCGATGCCTGCCGCTGATCGGCGGAAGCTTCCCGTCGCACTTCGTTCCCGCCCGTGTCCGCGGACGTATCCGCTCGGGAAGATTGAGAAGAAGAGGGAGAAGTCGCATGCATCGCCGCATTGATCTGGGCGTCCGAAGCTCCCATCGCTTTCGCCTGCTGCACCATTCCCGGCGTAACGACCACCTGGCCCGACGCGCCCGTTAGCATCAACAAGGCCCCTATGAGTAAAGCATAACCTGATTTACGTGTCGAATTCATATGAAATATTATAATTTTATCAAAAAAACGGTTCGGATTAGTAAAACGCAACTGCCCTGATTCTATTATCCGCTCACTTCCCGGTCGGATTTGTTTTGCGATTGCCCAGTATGTCCAGCAAGCGAATCAACAAAATGCCCAGCACGATATCGATCGCAAAGAGCAAATTGATATTCAAATCTTTCAACAAGATGTTCAACAAAATAAAACCGGCCTGCAAAGCGATAATCACCATCGCGCTGCGGAAATGAGTCAGCCCGATCCGCAGCATTTTATGATGAATATGTCTCTTGTCGGGGTAAAACGGGGAGAGCCCCGCCTTGATCCGCACGCAAAAAACGCGAAGCGTATCGAAGGCCGGGATAAACACCATCCCCAGGAATACGGCCGGAGCCGACCGTATGTGAAACATATCGGTATTGATATTCATGTTGTAGAATTCCAACCCGAAAAAAGCGATCAGGTAGCCCAGCGTCAGCGACCCGGTATCCCCCATGAATATTTTCATCCGCTTTCCCGACACGTTGTAAAAGAAAAAGACGCTCACCACGCCGGCGATCCCCATCGTCATCATGCCGTAAACATACAGTTCGTTCCAGCAGAACCATCCGCCCAGCGTCCCCAGGGCGAGCAGGGCAAGCCCCGAACAAAGGCCGTCGATCCCGTCGATCAGGTTATACGCATTGACCAGCAAAACCACCACCAACACCGTCAGGATACAGCCCGCCCATACCGGGATCTGATACAGTCCGAAAAGACCGCCCAAGTTCTCGATTCCTATCCCGCCGAAAATCAGCAGAATAGCCACCGCGATCTGCATCACGAACTTGCTTTTGTACGACACGCCCGACAGATCGTCCGACAGTCCGGTGAAAAAAATGAACGTGACCCCCGCTATCAGGAACATGATCTCGCGGAAAACATCCGTTTCCAGCGCGGTCGCCGTGATATCGTAACCCAGATAGTACCGCAGTCCCATCATCAGCGAAACCGAGAACAGGAAAGCCGGGAAGAAAGCGACGCCGCCCAAACGGGGAATATTCGTATGATGGAGCTTACGTTCGGAAAACTCATCGAAAAGCTTCTTTTTTTTAGCGATCAGGATGATTTTCGGAATCGTCAAACGTCCGACCAGAGCCGAAATCAGAAACGTAGCTATGACAAACAATTTCAACATTGCGTATTCAGTAGAAACAAAGCCTTGCAAAAATACGAATTATGTTTGACATTCTGCCGGTCTGCATTCCATTTTTATTCGTTTCGGCCGAAAACGTCATTTTTCAACGATAAAACCCTGTTTTTATAAAATAAAACGTTATTTTCACCGCTTGTATTGAGCCGGAGCAGGAATACGGGGAACCCTGCTTTTCAAAAACTGTAAATCAATGAGAATTGCGATTGTCGGCAGCGGGTACGTCGGATTGGTATCGGGCACCTGCTTCGCGGAAATGGGGATCAAAGTCACCTGCATAGATACGAATCCGGAGAAGATCGAACGCCTGCAAAACGGAAAGGTTCCGATCTACGAACCGGAACTGGACACGCTGATCCAAAAAAACATGCGGGCGGGACGCCTGTCGTTCGGAACCGATTTGGGCGCGGTCGTCAACAGCGTCGACGTCGTCTTCATCGCGGTCGGCACGCCGCCGGACGAAGACGGGGGGGCGGATCTGAGCCATGTGCTCGACGTCGCGAAAACGTTCGGGGCGAGCGTTTCGAAGTATACGCTGCTGGTCACCAAAAGCACGGTACCGGTAGGCACCGCCGCGAAGGTCAGGGAAACGGTCGAACGGGAACTGGCGGCACGCGGGATCGAAGTCCCGTTCGACGTGGCTTCCAATCCGGAATTTCTGAAAGAGGGAAATGCCATCAAAGATTTCATGAGTCCCGACCGCGTGATCGTAGGAATCGACAGCGAACGGGCCCGCAAACTGATGACCCGGCTCTACCGGCCTTTCCTGCTGAACAACTTCCGTGTGATCTTCATGGACATCCCGTCCGCAGAAATGACCAAATACGCGGCCAACTGCATGTTGGCTACGCGGATCAGCTTCATCAACGACATCGCCAACCTGTGCGAACTGGTCGGAGCCGACATCCACATGGTTCGCAAAGGGATCGGCAGCGATCCGCGAATCGGCAGCAAATTCCTCTATCCGGGCTGCGGTTATGGGGGGTCCTGCTTCCCGAAAGACGTCAAGGCGCTGATTCATACGGCAGAACAGCGCGGATACCGGATGCAGGTGCTCCACGCGGTCGAAAGCGTCAACCAGCAGCAGAAACGCGTGCTGTTCGACAAGTTGATGCGTTATTTCGGCGGCGATCTGACCGGCAAGCGGATCGCGATGTGGGGCGTCGCCTTCAAACCGCAGACGGACGACATCCGCGAAGCTCCGTCGCTGGTGCTGATCGACCTGATCCTCCGGGCCGGCGGCCGGATCACCGTATACGACCCGGTAGCGATGGACGAATGCCGCCGCGTCGTCGGAGACAAAGTCGCCTATGCGAAGGACATGTACGAAGCGGTCGTCGATGCGGACGCCCTGCTGCTGGTCACCGAATGGAAAGAATTCCGGATACCGTCCTGGCCGGTCATCGAACGGACGATGCGCTGTCCGGCGCTGTTCGACGGCCGCAACATTTACGACAAACACGAATTCGACGGCACGTCGATCGTCTACCACTACATCGGGGGCTGATCCGAGGCGGCCCCGTTTCCCGGCTGCAGTTCCGGACAAAAAAACGGCGGAGTCTGTTCAAGACTCCGCCGGATTCATATTTTTGACGGTCGTCAGAATCCCACGCCGATCCGGAAACCGAAATTATTCAACTGGTCGGTCTTGTATTTCAACACCGTCCCGCTGTTGGTCGCATAGCTATAATAAAGAGCGAAGTGAAACCCGAAGCCGGATGCCCCGAACGGGCGAACGTTCAGACCGATTTCCGGCGACATATAGAATCCCCACGTCTTTTCATAGGCTTCCAATATGTAGAAGTTGGAAGAAATGCGCGCGTAATTGGCGCCGAGTTTCAGGGCTACGTAAGGTTCCAGCACGTTCGTCTGCAAGAAACGATAACGTCCGGTGGCGCCGAACGGCAACTGGAAGACCGAATGCTGCTGATCGGTAGTCACCGTCGAAGTCTCGCCGACCGGAAAAGTCTGCCTCGGAATGTACTCGTTGTTGGTATGGTAAGCGATGAACGCACCCACGCCGAAATTATTCGGGAAATAATAACCGCCCTCGAAGTTCATTCCCCAGCCGCTCGATTTATCGGCGAAGCTGGCTCCGAGCGGCACGTTGTACTGCCAGTCGATATTCAGATAGATGTTGTCGTTGCCCTGAGCACGACCGACGGACGGCAGCAACAACGCCGCAACGGCAACCGCTGCCCATCCCGTTAATTTGCTTTTTATGTTTTTCATGATATTCTGCTGTTTTTAAATTCTACATGGGTTGAAACGGAACTTATTCCCCGACTGCGGCGCTTCTGACCAGATAGGGGGACTGCACGAACGACTGATTGATAGCCCTTACGGTCAGTTCCATGTTGAACGCGTCCGATCCGCTCAGCAATCCGCTCAGGAAGCTGTTCCAGACGACGGTCAGTTTTCGGTCGGCGCTGGGCGACGTACTCAGGTCGACCATCTCGGTCAGCAGCGAACCGACGCTGTAACTGTACACGACCGGATAAGGGTAATACCAGTATCCCCAATCGCCCCAGTAGCCGGGAAGCCAATAACCGGGATATTCGTTCCACCAATAAGGATTGCGGTAATCCACGAAATAGGCGACGCTCTGCACGTAGCTGATCTGCAAACCGACGTCGGCTTCCGATTTATCGTCCGTACGGACATAACCGCAGGCCTGCATGTTATCCTCATAGGCTTTCAGGATATCGGCGGCCTTGCTGCCCGTCCAGTATTCCGGATCTTTCGTATCGCCGATCACCATCACACTGTCGGGCATATAATAACGGGTGAAACGGTTGAAATCCGCCTTGCCGTCGTAATTGGTAAACACCAGAAAATCACTGCTCAGATCTCCCAGATCCGGATCCTCCCGACAAGAGGTCAGTGCAAAAACGGCAATCAAAACGTAAATTAATTTTTTCATACTCTTTGCTATTTAATAAGGTTTTCGAATTCTATAAATACTACAACCGAATCTATTTCAAAATCCGTTCCACACTACTTTCGCCCCGTCTGCCGAAACCGCGCCGACCGGCGGCAAATCTCCTCCCGAACTTCCTGCTTTTGCGCCCGAACGCGATGTTTTTTCATTCCCGAAACCGCTCCCCGATAAATCTTTATTTTGTTCCGAAAAGACTTTCTTAAGGCATAAATCTTGCGATGCACGACAAAAATTCGTATCTTTGAGCAGATGAGACGTTTTCTATAATTATTCTAACTTTCGAGAAAGATGGTGCTGGATGCCGGGAATATCCTGTTGGTGGGAGCGGTTTTATTGTTTGTGAGTATTGTCGCGGGAAAAGCCGGTTACAAGTTCGGCGTGCCGATGTTGCTACTTTTTCTCGGCGTGGGGATGGCATTCGGCAGCGACGGCGTAGGCATCCAGTTCAACAGCCCGACGATCGCCCAGTTCATCGGAATGATCGCACTGAGCGTCATTCTGTTTTCCGGGGGCATGGACACCAAGTTCAAAGAGATCCGCCCGGTTCTCGGACAGGGAATCATCCTCGCTACGTTGGGCGTCATGCTGACCACCGCCATCACCGGAGGAGCCATCTACCTGATTACGGATTATCTTTTCCCGAGTTTTTCGCTGACGCTTTACGAATCGCTGCTGCTGGCCGCCGTAATGTCGTCGACCGATTCGGCCTCGGTATTCTCGATATTGCGATCGAAAGGACTGAAACTCAAAGAGAACATGCGTCCGCTGCTGGAATTCGAAAGCGGCAGCAACGACCCGATGGCCAACATCCTGACGATCCTGTTCATCCAGATCATCCAGGTCGGCGAAATGAGTTTCGGCGAGTCGGTTTCGATCCTGCTGTTGCAGATCTCGATCGGGGCCGTCGCCGGATACGTGCTCGGACGCATCTCGTTGCTGCTGATCAACCGGCTGAACATCGACAACCGCTCCTTTTACCCCGTGTTGCTGCTGGCCTGCGTCTTCTTTATCTTTTCGTTCACGAATCTGATTCAGGGCAACGGCTATTTGGCCGTTTACATCGCCGGGCTGGTCGTCGGCAACAACAAAATGCCGCATCATCGCAGCACAGCGACCTTTTTCGACGTCATCGCCTGGCTTTCGCAGTTGGTCATGTTCCTCACGCTCGGACTGCTCGTCAATCCGAAAGAACTGATCCCGGTAATGGCGATCGGGCTGCTGATCTCGGTCGTAATGATCTTCCTGGCCCGCCCGGCGACCGTATTCCTATGCCTGCTTCCGTTCCGCAAAATGAGTACCCGCGCCAAATCCTACGTGTCGTGGGTCGGTCTGCGCGGCGCCGTACCGATCATTTTCGCCACTTATCCGCTCACGGCGGGTATCGAAAACGCATCGCTGATCTTCAACATCGTATTCTTCATCACGATCGTCTCGCTGGTCGTACAGGGCACGACGGTGAACTTCATGGCTAAAAAACTGAAACTGACGGACGACACGGCTTCCAAAAGCCGGAAATTCAACTTCGAAGAACTGCCGGCGGAGATCAAATCCACCCTGTCCGAAATCGACGTGACCGCCGACATGCTGGTCAAAGGCGACCGGCTGATGGACCTGCCGCTGCCGGACGACGAACTGGTCGTGACCGTCAAGCGCGACGACACCTTCTTTATTCCGAACGGACGCAGCAAGCTTTATCTGAACGACAAGCTGATGATCATTTCGCACAGCAAAAAAAATCCGGACACGGAAGTCCCGGATTCCAATACTCCGTCCGAACCGGCATCCTGAATGCCGGAAACCTAACGGCGGACGTAATCCAAAAAAACGAAAGGATGTTCGAACTTTTCGCCGCGTTCGCGACGTTCCTCGCGTACCGGCGTCCAATCGGCCGGATTCCACGCCGGGAAAAGGGTATCGCCTTCGTAATCGGCCTCCACCCGCGTCAGGTAAAAGCGGTCGGCCAGCGGCAACGCCTGGGCATAAATCTGCGCGCCGCCGATCACGAAAATCTCTTCGGACGGATCGAAACGCCGGATCGCATCCTCCAACGAACCGGCGACGACGCACCCTTCGGCGCGGTAACCGGTCTGCCGGGTCACCACGACGTTGATCCGGTTCGGCAGCGGACGCCCGAGCGATTCGAAAGTCTTGCGTCCCATAATCACCGGATGCCCGGTAGTAATCGCCTTGAACCGGCGTAAATCTTCCGAAATATGCCAGATCAGCCGGTTGCGATCCCCGATCACCCCGTTGCGCGCTACGGCCACGATAATCGAGATCATACGGCGATCGGCGCTTTAATAGACGGCCAGGGATCGTAGCCTTCGAGCGAAAAATCCTCGTAGCGGAAGTCGAAGACCGATTTGACGTCGGGGTTGATCTTCATCACCGGCAACGGTCGCGGCGTGCGCGCCAGTTGCAGGTCGACCTGTTCGGTATGATTCAGGTAGATGTGCGCATCGCCGAGCGTATGCACGAACTCGCCGGGCCGCAGGCCGGTCGCCTGCGCGATCATCATCGTCAACAGCGCATACGAAGCGATATTGAACGGCACGCCGAGAAAAACGTCCGCGCTGCGCTGGTAAAGCTGACAGGAGAGTTTGCCGTCCGCCACGTAGAACTGGAACAGCGCATGGCACGGCGGCAGCGCCATCCTATCGATCTCGGCCACGTTCCACGCGCTGACGATCAGCCGGCGCGAGTCCGGATTGCTGCGGATCTGGTCGACCACCTGCGCGATCTGGTCGATATGGCTGCCGTCCGGCGCGGGCCAACTGCGCCACTGGTATCCGTAAATAGGTCCGAGGTCGCCGTTGGCATCGGCCCATTCGTCCCAAATCGTCACGTTGTTGTCGTGCAGATAGCGGATGTTGGTATCGCCGCCCAGGAACCACAGCAGCTCATGAATAATCGAACGCAAGTGCAGCTTTTTGGTCGTCAGCGCCGGAAACCCCGCTCCGAGGTCGAAACGCATCTGATAGCCGAACGTGCTGATCGTACCGGTACCCGTGCGGTCGCCTTTCACGGTGCCGCAGGTCTTGATATGGCGGAGCAGGTCGAGATATTGTTGCATGTCGTTATGATGTTGTCGGATAGCTGTTCAGCGTAAATCCGTTTTGATCCAGTTTGCCGTAAGTGGGGCGGTCGATCCACTCGCCGAGGAATGCGATCCGGCTGCCGCCCGCGAGCGGAACGATCTCCGCGCAATGAATATGCCCGCAAACGAACAGGTCGATCCCCGGATGTTCTTTCAGGAAATCGGAGGCGAAACGCACGATCGGCTCTTCTGCGCCGCGGAACGCATGCCGGATCGGTTTCGCCTTACGGTTCGAACCGCTCCACCAATGGCCGAAACGCATCGCCGCATTCGGATGGACGAATGTCGAGAAAACCCACTGGATCGCCCGGCTGCGAAACACCCGGCTCAGCAGCCGTCCCCCGCGCCCCCGCTTGCCGAACACATCGCCGTGTCCGATGAAAACCCGTTTCCCGGCCAACGCGAGAATTTCGTAATCGGCTCGGTGCAGTACCACCCCGCACTCGGTCTGCAAGTAGTCGAACGCCCAGAGGTCGTGGTTACCGGGAAAAAAATGGACGGCGACCCCTCGGTCGGTCAGTTCCGACAGTTTTCCCAGCAGCCGCGTGAACCCTTTCGGCACGACGCGCCGATACTCGTACCAGAAATCGAAAACATCGCCCACCAGAAAAATCGCCTCGGCATCCGCAGACACTTCGTCGAGCCAGCGGACGAACAACCGCTCGCGCGTGGCGTGCGTCTGCCCCACCTTGAGGCCCAAATGGATATCCGACGCGAAATAGTACATTACCTGACCAGTTCGGCGACTTTATTTTTCAGTTGATCCCCGAAAAGGTTACGAGCCACGATCGCACCGTCGGAACTGATCAGCACGTTCGACGGCACGGCCTGGACGTTATAGCTCATGGCCGCGATACCGCCCGTGCCGCGCGGATCGAACACGTTGATCCACGGGAGCTTCTGATCCTGCACCACCGTCACCCAGTCGGCTTTCTCGTCGTCCAGCGATACCTGATAGATGGCCAGTCCTCGGTCTTTATAAGTTTTATACAGCTCCCTCATTTCGGCGTTTTGCACCGGATAGCGGGAATCCCGGGTCGACCAGAAACTGACGAGGATTGTTTTTCCGTCCAGCGAAGACAACTTCTGATCCTTGCCGTACACATCCTGCAAGTCGATTTCCGGATAATTCAGCGCGTTCCCCGACTGGTTCTGTATCCGGTCGGCCAGTTCGAGCACCTTTTTCCGCTCTTCGATCTCTTTTTGAAGCACCTTCACGCGCGAAGCATCGGGATAGCGCACCGACGACGAATCCGCGACGATCCGGTAATAGATCAGATCGGTTTTTTCATTGAACAGCCACGGGTCGTCCGGCAACCGTTGGTACAGCGCATAAACGGCAGCCATCGACGAAGGATGGGCCATAATGAAAGCGATGTGCTCGCGCTTGATCCGGTAATACTCCGCCAGGTACTGATCCAGCAGGTTTTTCCGCCGCTTTTCGGTATCCGCCACCACGGGCGTATTCCGGTAAATCTTCGACAACGAATCGAGCGTCGCGACGCCGTTGCCGTACTGCGTATTGAACTGCTTGAGCAACTGCGACTCCTCGGAGCCTTCGACCGTGTAGTTCCGGGCCAGGTCGCACAGCGAGTTGACCTCGATCCGGTCTCCGGGCGTCACGATCAGCGGAATCGCACTGCCGTCGCAAAGCAGGTTGTAAAATACGGGGCCTTTCTCGGGCAGCTTCACCCGAAAACGGAAATCGCCCCCTTGGTCGATAACGGTCGAATCCACGATCCGGCGTCCCTGCGTCGTAACCATTTCCAGCAACACGGTATCGTGAGACAGTCCCGAGAAAGAGCCCTGGACACGCGCTTTGCGATCCTGTCCGCAAGATGCGATCAACACGGTCAGGGTAATGACCGAAAGAATCTTTTTCATACAGTTTCCTCTCGTATTATCAATACGGTCGTCACGGCCGGGCCGAAGCACGAAACCCGTGACTTTTTTAAAGTTACAAAAATAGATTAATTTTCTCACAATATAAAACGATTTTCCCGGCATTTATAGTATCTCCGAAACAAAGCGGGCCGGGTTTCGAAACCCGGCCCGCTTTGCAGAACAGCGTTCCCGCCCGTCAGGCGGGAACCGATTCCTGCATCGTTTCCTTATATTTCCGGTCGACCTCGATCTCGAAATCGCTCAGCACGTTCATGTAATTGATGAACGCTTCGTAAGGCGACTCGTACGGGTTGAAATAGCTGTGAACGTCGCCGTCCGAGAACCATTTCGTCGCCATGTAATAAAAATGATCCGACACCTGCATGAAATTCCACGCATGGTAAAAATCGGGATGATTGATCGCCCGGATCTTATCTTTCAACGCATAAAGTTTTTTGAACGCTTCGTTCTGGAGTTCGTTGCCGAGCCAGGCCGTGATGTCCCGCTCCTCGTCGGCCCACGAAATCGGGTAGGGAGCGTGCAAGATAGCCACCGGCTGGAACTTTTTGGATACCTCGGTCGGCGTGGCGAACTTCAGCGACCCGGTCGCCAGCGCTGCATTCGGCAGGTGTTTCATGAATTCGAAGATCCCGCTGTCGGCCTTCTGATGCTCCCCGAACGTCTCGTAGTCCATAAACAGGTTGATCACCTCGCCTGGAAGTTCCGGATTGTTCAGCCAGCTCACGTATTTCTCGGCCGTCAGCGGCCACTGCGACCATCCCCGGTCGGAAAAACGGAACGCGATATCGTCGCTCAGCTTGAAATTCCGCAGCAGCAGGTGCAACTTCTGGTCAATCGCATTGGCATAGACGTAATTCGGACTTTTCCATCCCAGAACGTGCTTGGCGCCTTCGGCCAACATCGTGCGGAACCCCATCGAAGCGACCACTTCGCCGATATGATCCGAATAGATCAGTTCGGTATTGCGAAAAGCCGTGGGCTTTACGCCGAATTCCTTCTCCATCAACGCACAGTGCTGCTTCACCTGAGCCACGAATTCGTCCCGGTCGGCCAGCGCCGCCAGCGAATGCGAATACGTTTCGGCCAAGAACTCGACGCAGCCCGTACGCGCCAACGCCTGGAAGCTGTCCAGCACTTCGGGCGCATACATCCTGAACTGTTCGACCGCGATCCCGGAAATCGAAAAACTGACTTTGAACTTTTTGCCGTTTTTGCGGATCAGTCCGGCTAACAGCTCGTTCATCGGCAGGTAGCATCCCCGCGCCACTTTCTGCATGATCGCACGATTGGCGTAATCGTCCAGGTACTCGTGGTCCTTACCCATATTGAAAAAACGGTACTTTTTCAGTCTCATCGGCTGATGTACCTGAAAATAGATGCAGATTGTTTTCATAACCTCGTATTTTATAGTCCGTCCCTTATCCGACCAAACTGCGGTAAACATCGAGCACTTCGCCGGCCGCGTTGTCCCATTTCAGATTAATCACTTCGCTTTTCCCCTTTTCGGCCGACATCGCCGCCAGCGACGGATATTTCAACAGGCCGTAAATCGCGTCCGCCATCGCGTCCACATCCCAATAATCGACCTTGATCGCGTAATCGAGCACTTCGGCCACTCCCGACTGTTTCGAAATGATCACCGGGACGTTCGACTTCATCGCTTCCAGCGGCGAAATTCCGAACGGTTCCGACACCGACGGCATCACATACACATCGCTCATACCGAACATCTTTTGCACTTCGTCCCCGCGCAGAAACCCGGTAAAATGGAACCGGTCGGCAATCCCCAGCTTGGCGACGCGCCGGATCACATGGACCAACATATCGCCGCTGCCCGCCATGACGAAACGGACGTTCGGCAACCGTTTGAGCACTTTGGCCGCCGCCTCGACGAAATAGTCGGGACCTTTCTGGTAGGTGATCCTCCCGAGGAACGTCACGATCTTATCCTCCACGTTCCGTTCGCTCTCCCCGGAATCCCGCTTGTCGAAACGCACCGCATTGTGCACGGTCACGACTTTGTCCGCCGGAATTCCGTATTTCTCGATCACGATGTTGCGCGTCAGGTTGCTCACGGCGATCACGCGGTCGGCGGCTTCCATGCCGGCCCGTTCGATGTTATAGACCGACTGGTTGACATGCTCGCCGCTACGATCGAACTCGGTCGCGTGCATGTGTACTACCAGCGGCTTGCCGGACACCCGTTTGGCGGCGATCCCCGCATAGTAGGTCAGCCAGTCGTGCGCATGGATCACATCGAACTCCCCGGCCCTATCCCGAGCGATCTGCGCGGCGACCATCGCATAGCGCGCCACTTCCTCCATCAGGTTCGGCCCGTACTTCCCGGAAAAAGCATAACGCTCTTTCCATACGTCGTGTCGCCCGGGCAACTCCCCGGTTTCGCGGAACTGCCTCGAATAATCGTCGAACTCCTCGGGAGACACATAGGGCACCATATTGGAATCCACATGGATAAACGTCAGCTTCTCCCAAATTTCTTTCTCCCGCGTATCGTCCGCGGACACTTCCACGTCGCTCGCGTTGACGACCCGTACGAAACGGCCGTCCTCGTCCCCGTAAGCCTTCGGCACCACGAAGATCACCCCGACGTCGTGCTTGGCCAGTCCCCGGGTCAATCCGTAGCATGCGGTTCCCAGTCCTCCCGCGATATGCGGCGGAAATTCCCATCCGAACATCAATACTCTCATCTGCTTTATGGTTTTTATTATTTTATATCAATTCAATTCGTTTTCCTCTTTTCCACACCGACCCATAAACAGCGGAGCTTTTTCTGAAATTTTCCGGAAAATCCGGTTTGCCGGCCTCAACCGTTCCTTCAAAAAACAATTCCCTTGCAAACAACCTGCCGTCCGGTTTCCGCACCCCCTTTTCCCGGCTTTATTTTTTAGATTTACACTCCTGTATCATCTGGTCGATCCGCAAAACGGCGCCTACGCTCCACGCCTGCGAAACGGAACCCCTCGGACAGTGCGGAGGATCTCCGTCGTAAATCTCATTGATCGAAGCGATTCCGCTGACACTGATATCTTCTTCGAAATTCTTCAGAATATCCTCCGCTTCGTTCAGGAACTTCTTCCCGTGCATATCGAAGCCGGCCTTCACATAGTGTTCCAGCAACCAGGGCCATACGGTTCCCTGATGGTATGCGCGGTCGCGGGTCGGCTGATCTCCGCCGTAGTGCCCTTTGTAAAGGGGATTGCGCGGCGAAAGCGTCCGCAGCCCCTTGGGCGTCAACAGGTGACGATGCACTTTGTCGATCACGTCGAGCTTCATCGCGTCGCTGAGCATACCGTACGGCAGCGAGCAGGCGATGATCTGGTTCGGCCGGATAAATCGGTTCTGCCCCTGTTCGTCCACATAATCCGCCAGGAACGACTCTTCCGGATACCAGAAAAGCCCGACGAACGACTCCTTGATCCGTTCGGGCATCCGCTCCCAACGGCTCACGAAATCGGTATCCTTATTTTTCCGCGCCAGTTCAAGCGTATAACAAATCGCATTGTACCACAATGCGTTGATCTCTACTTGATAGCCCTCGCGTCCCGTCACCGGGCGGCCGTCCACGACGGCGTCCATCCAGGTCATCGCATAATTCGGATGCGCGGCCCATACCAGTCCGTTCTCGCGCACCTGCACCCACTCGCCTCCGCGCATATACGACTCCAGTATCTCTTTCATCGGCTTGCCGTAGGCCTTCCACAGCTTACGTCCGCCGCCGATATGCTTTTCGAGGCATTGCAACGTCCAGAAAAACCACAACGGAGCGTCCACCGAATTGTAGGCGCTGCCCATATTCGGAAACATGCCGTCCTTCATCTCGCGCACCATCGTATCGATCACCTCGCAACACGACTCGACGCCGCCCTGGGTCAGCGTGATGCCCGGCAGCGCGATGAACGTATCGCGTCCCCACCGGCCGAACCACGGATATCCGGCCACCACTTCGGTCTTATCGCCGTGACGCACGATGAATTGCCTGGCCGAATGCCGCAGACACGACAAGAAATCGATCTTGTTCGACCGACGCGCCAACTCTTCCATGAAATCCTTTTCGAGCGTCGCCGGATCGACCTCCTCGGTCGAACACGAAAAAATAACGCTCTGCCCCTTGACGATATCCGTTTCGAAATAACCGGTCGTCAACAGGTCCTCGTGCCCCGGATAACCGCGATCGATCTCCTCGGCATATTCGAAGTTATAATACCAATCCGGCGCAGCGACGAATTCGCATGGAACGTTCGTCTGCATATGCAACCACGGAAATCCCTCGTAGAGCCGGCTCCGCACGCCGCCGGGAATCGGGTAGCTGTGACCGTCCGCGAACAGGTTGGCCTTACTCAGCCCGTGCCGGTCGCGGAACGCCAGGAAGGGCCGCAGCCTCAACTGCGTATCCGAGCGGGCGTCCAGCAACGTATAACGGATCAGCAACTGCGTCCGCGAATGAATCCACAGCAACTCTTTTTTCAGCACGACCCCGCCCACGCGGTACGTAATCGCCGGCGTCGGCGTATAGGTAAAATCGGTAATATACTTATGCCCCCGGGGTTCGTACACGCCGGGAAAACGGTGGATCGCCAGGTTGAACGTCTGATCGTGCTGAACGACCGTTTCATCCACCGACGACAGCAGCACGTAATTATTCTCGTCGTCATCGTCTTTCGGGCACACCATCAGCCCGTGGTATTTCCGCGTATTGCAGCATACGATCGTCGTACTCATATACCCTCCCGCGCGGTTGGTACTGAGCATCTCGCGCTGAAGCGAATACTCCAGATTCCCCAACTCGTTTTTGTCGAAATGCAAAACTGCCATATCCTCCATTTATTTTCTATATCTACGCGTAAATTTAAGAAAAAATTGCGCGAAATCCAATAAAAATTTGCGGCGCCGAAAAGCCTTTCCGACAGCGAGGGAGCGCTCTTCGCCGACACGCTCCTCATCGAACGCGTCGTTCGGACATCAGGCTGATTATCAACCCCATTTCACCAGAGCGAAATCCATCCGGTGCGGCAGTTTCGCGTTCTTCGGGAACACGCGGATCGCCATATCGAACGAACCGGTCGCCTCGGGGGTGGACTGGATCGAATAATAGGCCTGAGTACCCTCCTCGCGCACGAAATTCAGTTCGCGTTTGGCGACCACCCGCACGTTGCCGTCGATGATCTGGTCGGAAAGAATCATTTCCACGCCGATGTCCTCCGGAGCGAGCCCGTCGATGTCCACGATTACCTCGATGTCGTAACTATGCCCGATCAAGATGGCCTCTTTGCCCATGTCGAGCCGCTTTACGCTGATCACATGCACCTTGTCCCACCGGCTGCTGACCCGCCGTTTCCAGGCCGCGATCTCGCGCGCCTGCGTATAGTCGTGGGCTACCATCTGCTGGTTCCGGTCGTACAGCTTATGGTAAAAACGCTCCTCGTAATCGGTCAGCATCCGATTGGTCGTAAAGTTGGCCGCAATATCCGCCACGCAGATCTTGACCGATTCGATCCAGTCGTTCGGAATGTTCTCCTCGTCGCGGCGGTAGTATTTCGGCACGATCTCCTCCTCGATCGTATTGTAGATCAATTCGGCGTCCATTTCGTCCTGGAAACCCTGGTCGTCGAACGTCCGTTCCATCGGCAGCATCCATCCGCCGCCTTTGCGATATCCCTCGACCCACCAGCCGTCCAACACGCTGAACTGCATCACGCCGTTCATGACGGCCTTTTCGCCGCTGGTGCCGGACGCTTCCAGCGGACGGGTCGGCGTATTGAGCCATACGTCGACACCCTGCACCATCCGGCGGGCCAACTCCATATCGTAATTCTGCAGGAAGATGATCTTCCCGGTAAACTGCGGCATCGCGGCCACTTCGACGATCCGTTTGATCAGGTCCTGGCCGGGTTTGTCGTTCGGATGCGCCTTGCCGGCGAAAATGAACTGCACGGGACACGTCGGATTGTTGACGATGTTGTTCAGCCGATCGAGGTTCGTAAAGAGCAGGTGCGCGCGTTTGTACGTGGCGAAGCGGCGTGCGAAACCGATCGTCAGTACGTCGGGCTTCAGCGCCTCCTGAATCCGGATCATCTGCCGCGGCGAGTCGAACCGGAACTGCTTCGGATCGCTGACGCGTTTTTTGATATGGTCGATCAGCTTGTTTTTCAGCACGAGACGGGCGTCCCACAACTCCCGGTTACTGATATTATGCACTTTCTGCCATGCCGAGATCTTGTAATCCTTTTCGAGGAACCCGTCCCCGAAAAACCGGGCGTACAGCCGGCGCAGGTTCGCGGCGCACCAGGTCGGGAAATGCACTCCGTTGGTCACGTAGCCGATATGCAGCTCGTCCTTGAAGTACCCCGGCCACATGCCGCCGAGGATCTCCTTGCTGACCTCGCCGTGCAGCCAGCTCACCCCGTTGACCTCCTGCGAAAGGTTGCAGGCCAAAAAACTCATCGAGAACTTTTCGTTCGGATCGTTCGGATTCGTCTTGCCGAGGTTGATGAATTGCTCCCACGTGATCTCCAGCCGGTCGGGGTAGTGGGACATGTACTGCCGGATCATCGATTCGGGGAAAGCGTCGTGTCCGGCCGGAACCGGCGTATGCGTCGTGAACAACGACGACGAACGCACCACCTCCAGGGCTTCGCTGAACGACAGCTTTTTATTGTGGATCAGGTTGCGGATCCGTTCGATCCCGGTGAAAGCCGCATGGCCTTCGTTGCAATGGTACACATCCTGCCGAATGCCCAGCGCCCGCAACGCCCGGATACCGCCGATGCCGAGCAGCATCTCCTGCTTGAGCCGGTTTTCCCAGTCGCCGCCGTACAGGTGGAACGTAATCGAACGGTCCTCCTCCTGGTTCAGGTCGTGATCGGTATCGAGCAGATACAGCTCGGTGCGCCCCACGTCGCAGCGCCAGATGCGCGCCGTAATGTCCCGTCCCGGGAAAGCGATCCGGATATCCATCCAGTTCCCCTCCTCGTCGCGCACCGGCGTGATCGGCAGCTTCAGGAAATTCTGGGCCTCGTAGCTGGCTTCCTGAGCGCCGGAAGCCGACAACCGCTGCGTGAAATAACCGTAACGGTACAGCAATCCGACCGCCACCATCGGCACGTTCTTGTCGCTGGCTTCTTTCAGGTAATCTCCGGCCAGAATCCCGAGTCCGCCCGAATAGATTTTCAGCGAACTGTGCAGTCCGTACTCCATGCTGAAATAGGCGATCTTCGGCCCTTCGGCATCGGCTTTCTGCCGCATATAATCCTCGAACTGCGCGTACACCGCATCCATCTTGCCGAGGAATATTTCGTCTTTTTCAAGCGCCAGAATCCGCGAATAGGTCAGCTTGTCGAGAAAGTCGATCGGATTCTTTTCGCATTTGACCCACAGCACGTTGTCGATGTATTCGAACAGCTCGTAAGCGCTCATCGTCCACGACCACCACAGGTTTTTCGAAAGTTCTTCCAACGGACGCAGTCGTTCGGGCAGCTTGCGTTCGACCATCAGACGCGTCCACGACGGGGTATTGCTAACCAACTGTTGTTTGACGAAGTTGATCTGCTCGGTATGCGCGCCGCCCCCGTCGTATGCGGCGCGGTTGTTCCGCGTCGTCGCCCGGTCGTTGGCCTTCCGGTACGCCTCGTAATAAAATTCGATCAGGTTTTTCCACAGCGCGATCTTCGATATCTCAAGGGCCGACACCCGGTACGAATCGTATTGCTGCCGATCCATCGCGCAATAATTTTTCAGCGCGTCCGAGATGGCCGCAACTACTTCCGAATCGTTCGTATCGTTGCGCGCGATCACGTCGACGCCCTTGTGTTCTTTCAGTTTGCCGTCGACCCACAGGCCGAACCCGGTCAGCGACGTAGTGATCGTCGGCACCGAGAAAGCGATGCTTTCCAGCGGAGTATACCCCCACGGCTCGTAATAGGACGGGAATACCGTCACGTCCATGCCGCACAGCAATTCGTAGTAGTGTTTGTTGAAAATCCCGTCGTCTCCGTTCAGATACGAAGGCACGAACACCAACTGTACCGGACACGCCGGGTCCATCAGGCGGGAATTTTTGATCCGGCCGATGATCGGGTCCCACTCCGGAGCCGAAAGATAATGCGTCGTATTGCGCAGCACGTTCGGATCGATCGGGTTGTTCGGATCGTTCAGGTGCGCCTGCAAGTCTTTGCGCGGCCCGTTGTTTCCGGCCGGCACGGTCACGTAGGCCAGCACCGGACGTTGCAACGAATCGTCTTCGGAGAGCTTCAACAGCGAATCGACGAACACGTCCAGTCCCTTGTTCTTGAACTCGTAACGCCCGCTGGTTCCGACGATCAGCGGTTCGCGGTCGTATTTGACGCCGAGACAGGCTTCGGCGACTTCGATCATCGCCTTGCGCGCCGAAGCGCGTTTCTCGAGCAACTCGGCCTCTTCCCAGACAATGTCGTCCTCGAAGCCGTTCGGCGTAACGACGTCGACCTCTTTGCCGAGCAGATAGCGGCACTCGCGCGCCGTCAGGTCGCTGACCGTCGCGAAACAGTCGAAATTGGCGGCCGACGTCTTTTCCAGCGAATGTTTGGCAACCACGTTGAACCGCCGCGCCAGTTCGTCGGCGTTCAACCGCGTCATATCGCCGTACAGCGGCAGTCCGTTGCCGGCGATACAACGCCCCATGACCGTCGCATGGGTGGTAAATACCGTGGCGACGTAAGGGGAATGTTTCTGTAGGTACAATCCGCCGCTGGCCGTCATCCATTCGTGGAAATGAGCCACCACCCGGTCGGTCGCCGAACAGAAATAATTCACGTAGCTCTCGATCACCTTGCCGGCCGCCGCACCGAACAGCACGGGCTCGATATAATCCCACTGCCCGCTGATCGAATCGACCCGGTAACTCTCCCACAGGAATTTCAACACATCGTCCTTGCTCGAGAAAAACTGGCTGAAATCGACCAGGATCGTCAACGGCTTCCCTTTGACTTTCCACCGGCCGGTCTTGACCCGTATGTTATGATTGGCGAACAGCACTTGTTTCCACTCCTTGAGCAGCGCCGGGTCCTCCTCGAATTCGAGGTTGACATCCTCGCGGTGCACGTCGGGTCCGATCAGGATGTAATGGTCTCCCAGCTGTTTCGAAATTGTCAACGCTTTGGTTGCGATCACGGTATGGATGCCGCCGACCTTGTTGCACACCTCCCAACTCACCTCGAACAGATAGTCGGGCATCTTCTTAACTTCTTCGTTGTTTGACATTTTCATCTATTTTTAGATATACTTGATTTTCAATTTAACGTTCCTAACAAAGATACGTTTTGTTTCCGGAATCCCGGCGTCATTCCACATAAAAAAGATCGGATATCACCGTATCCGAAATCAGATAGTGTTCAAACGGAATGCGATACGCGGAGCCCGTGCGTACCAGCGTCCCTTCGGCCAGAAATTTAACGGCCAGCCGCGTGAAATATTGCAATTTCCGTGCCCCGAATCGGCGTTCCAGCACGTCGGCGTCGAGCCCCGACGCCGTCCTCAGCGACGTCATCACGAACTCGTTGTAGGCGGCATGTTCCGACAGCGTTTCGCTTTCGAAATGCTCCTGCCGCGGTTCGCGCTCCAAGTAGAGCCGCACGTCCGCCGCATTCCACTGCCGGAGCGCCCCGTCGAACGAATGCGCCGACGGCCCGACGCCGAGGTAACGGGTGCCGTTCCAGTAATTGCCGTTGTGCTGCGATCGGAATCCCGTCCGGGCGAAATTCGAAATCTCGTAATGTTCGAACCCGGCTCCGGTCAGCATCTCGTGCAACAAGCGGTACTGCGCTACGCTCCGTTCCGGATCGATTTCGCGCAACGCGCCGCGGCGCAGGCGTTTGCCGAAAACGGTTCCCGGCTCGACCGAAAGGTGATAGGCCGAAATATGCTGTACGCCGAGCCGGATCGCCTGTCCGAGGTTTTGTTCCCACTCCGCGAGGCTCATCTGCGGGATGCCGTAAATCAGGTCCACCGTCAGGTTTTCGAAGCCGGCCCGCTGCGCCTCCCCGACGGCCCGCACGGCCGATGCCGCATCGTGGCGCCGGTGCATCCACCGCAAATCGCGGTCGATGAACGACTGAATTCCGATGCTGAGCCGATTCACGCCCTCGACTCGCAGCGCGGTCAGCCAATCCGCCGTCAGGTCGTCCGGATTGGCTTCGACGGTTACCTCCTGCAGCCCGGATACGTCGTAAACGTCCCGAATACGGCCGATCAACGCCCCCAGTTCCGACGGCGTGCAGAGCGACGGCGTGCCGCCGCCGACGTAAACCGTCCGCACCGGTTCGCCCTGCAGAAAACCGGCACGACAGGCCAACTCGTCCGCAACGGCAGCGAGCACGGCCTCTTTTTTGGCAAGCAACGTGCAGGAATAAAAATCGCAGTAATGGCATTTACTTTTGCAAAACGGGATATGAATGTAAATGCCGGCCATAAAATCTGGGGTATTAAAACGATCCGTACGGTTATTATGCATACCTTTGCGGGCGGTTTCCGCACGGATTCCGATGATTACAAAAATATGGAAAAAAAGAGACATATAAAGGTCGCCGGGGTCCTTTTTTTCGTCTGGACGGCGGTAATTCTCTACGGGTCGCTGAGTCCGGGCGACGATTTGCCCCCGATGGGATGGTTGGCCCGGATCCCCCATTTCGACAAGATCGTCCACTTCTGTTTCTATCTCGGACAGGTGCTTCTGTTGCTGCTGTGGCTGCAACCGTCGCGCGGAAACCGGATCTGGGTCGCCTTGTGCGCCATTATTTTTTCCGGAACCATCGAACTGCTGCAAGGGGAGTACTTCGACCGGAGCGCCGACTGGCTGGACTTCGCGGCCAATTCGGCCGGAGCGCTGGCGGGGATTCCGCTCGCCCGGCTGGCCGAACGACTGATTTTTAAAAAAGATTCCGGGAACGAAACGCCCCCGAACAACGACAATTAACTGCTTAACAGAAATTTATCGGAGCGAACCGATAATAATTTTTTTTAATATTTTAATTGTTATTTTGGTAACAATACGTATCTTTGCCGCTGATTACCGGATAAAACCGGACTGAACGATACTTCCGAAAGAGGAGCATTAACTAAATAAATTAAAATTATGTCAAAGATTGATTTGAGCAAGTACGGGATCACGGGCGTTACCGAGATCGTACACAATCCCTCTTACGATCAACTGTTCGCAGAGGAGACCAAACCGGGTCTGCAAGGTTTCGAAAAAGGACAGGTAACCGATATGGGAGCCGTAAACGTGATGACCGGCGTTTACACCGGCCGCTCTCCGAAAGATAAATTTTTCGTGAAAGACGCCGTAACCGAGAACACGATTTGGTGGACTTCCGACGAATACAAGAACGACAACAAGCCGATCAGTGAAAAGAGCTGGAAAGTGCTGAAAGACATCGCCACCGACGAGCTTTCGAAAAAACGCCTGTTCGTCGTCGACACGTTCTGCGGAGCCAACGAAAACAGCCGCCTGAAGATCCGCTTCATCATGGAAGTGGCCTGGCAAGCTCATTTCGTGACCAATATGTTCATTCGCCCGACCGCCGAAGAGTTGGCCGACTACGGCGAACCCGACTTCGTCGTACTGAACGCGTCGAAAGCCAAAGTGGAAAACTACAAGGAACTGGGGCTGAACTCCGAAACGGCGGTCGTATTCAACCTGACCGAAAAGATGCAGGTCATCATCAACACCTGGTACGGCGGCGAAATGAAAAAAGGCATGTTCTCTTACATGAACTACCTGCTGCCGCTCAAAGGCATGGCTTCGATGCACTGCTCGGCCAACACCGACCTGAAGGGCGGCAACACCGCAATCTTCTTCGGGCTGTCCGGCACCGGCAAAACCACCCTTTCGACCGACCCGAAACGTCTGCTGATCGGCGACGACGAGCACGGCTGGGACAACGACGGCGTCTTCAACTTCGAGGGCGGCTGCTACGCGAAAGTGATCAACCTCGACAAGGATAGCGAACCGGACATCTGGAACGCCATCAAGCGCGACGCGCTGCTCGAAAACGTAACGGTGCGTGCGGACGGTTCGATCGATTTCGCCGACAAATCGGTAACCGAAAACACCCGCGTTTCGTATCCGATCTACCACATCGAGAACATCGTTAAACCGGTTTCGAAAGGCCCGGCTGCAGAAAAGGTGATCTTCCTGTCGGCCGACGCTTTCGGCGTGCTGCCTCCGGTTTCGATCCTGACCCCGGAACAGACCAAATACTACTTCCTGTCCGGCTTCACCGCCAAACTGGCCGGAACCGAACGCGGCATCACCGAACCGACTCCGACCTTCTCGGCCTGCTTCGGCGCAGCCTTCCTGTCGCTGCATCCGACCAAATACGGCGAGGAACTGGTGAAAAAAATGCAGGCTTCCGGCGCAAAGGCCTATCTGGTTAACACCGGATGGAACGGAACCGGCAAGCGTATTTCGATCAAGGACACCCGCGGAATCATCGACGCGATCCTCGACGGTTCGATAGACAAGGCTCCGACCAAAAAGATGCCGTACTTCGACTTCGAAATTCCGACCGCGCTGCCGGGCGTAGACCCGAAGATCCTCGATCCGCGCGACACCTATGCGGAAGCCGCGCAGTGGGATGCCAAAGCCAAAGACCTGGCCGAACGTTTCATCAAGAACTTCAAGAAATTCGAAGGCAACGAAGCCGGCAAGAAACTGGTTGCCGCCGGCCCGAAACTTTAAGACGAGAATCCTTTATAACCGAAAAAATCCCGGCGTTTTTGCGCCGGGATTTTTTTCTTCGGCCCGCATCCGATCTCCGCGCCAAAATCATTACCCTTAGTCGTTAGACAAACCTGCGTCCGGCCCCGAAACCGCCGGAACATGAAACGAACCCAACCGATGAATCTGTTTGAAACCGAAACGTGGAGAGCGTTTTTCCCGAACTTTATCGCCGTAGTGGCCAGTATCGTCCTGACTTTCGGGACGGACAGGGCCATCCAGGAGTACAACCACCGTCAGGACATCCGGGAAGTCATCGCGGTGCTGAAAGCGGATGCACGCGAATCGTTCGAGTATTACCGGGAAACCGCCGACAACTGCCGCCGCATCTGCGCTTCCACCGACCGCATCGTACGGGCCGGCGACCGCTACGACACGTTGCCGCCCGAAATGCTCGGAAAATTCCTGACGCTGTTGCTCGAAAAAAACGTATTCACCTCCACGTCGGCCTCGGAAGACATCCTGAAACAATCGGGGACGATGCAGTACATGGAGCCCGAACTGCTGTCGGTCATCGACGATATCCGGCTGGCCGAGAATTCGATCAACGACGCCATTGCGGGATGCGTATCGGATATGGAAACGATACGCACGGGCCTGTACATGGATTCCCGCCGCTTTCCCGAAGCGCTCCGGGATACGCTCCCGTCGGGAGAAGGGACCGTGGCGGCCGTAAGGTTCGTGATGGAGTATCCGCCTTGCCACAACTACACGGTCAAAAATCCGTTCGGCGACCTGGCCCGGTCGATCGAAAAGAGTTGCGCCGACCTGGAAGATGTGCTGAACCGGATCACGGAGGCAGGATACTGACGATCGCGCGGCGCATCCCGCCATCGGGACAAAAATTTAAGGGACGGTTTTTCGAAAAACCGTCCCTTATCGATTCATGCGATCGAAAATCTTACTGCCTTCGGGCGATCCCGATATAGTAGATCAGCGTCACGACCGCCGACAGAGCCGCGACCAAATAGGTGCGCGCCGCCCATGCCAACGCCTCTTTCGCCTGCGCGGCCTGTTCGCCCTTCAACGTGTAGCTGCCGGTCAGCCATTCCATCGCGCGAGCCGAAGCATTGTACTCGACCGGCAGGGTGATGAGACTGAAAACGGCCGATACGGCGATCATACCGATCCCGATCCAAAACAGCGCCGGATAGGTATTCAGCAGCAACATTCCGGCAATAATCACCCACATCGCCCACTGCGACGAAAAACTAACCACCGGCACCAGCGCCGAACGCATTTTCAGCGGAGCGTACTCGCGGGCGTGCTGCACGGCATGGCCGCACTCGTGGGCGGCTACCGCCGCCGCGGCCACACTGTTGCTGCTATAAACCGACTCGCTGAGATTGACGGTCTTCGTGGCCGGATTGTAGTGATCGGTCAGGTGCCCCGGCGTCGAAACCACCTTCACGTCGTAAATCCCGTTGTCGTGCAGCATCCGTTCGGCCACGTCCTTACCGGTCAGACCGCCGGGAAACATCACTTTGGAATACTTTTTAAAAACCGATTGGAGCTTCGCCTGCACGATAAAACCGACGATCGCAATAACGATCAGCAACACCCATTCCGCATTGATTGGTCCTAAATACATTTTTCAACTTTTTTCTTTGTGCACGCTGCAAGACGTGCGGTTTCAACTTATGATCTGTTTTTAAGAATAAAACGTTTTTGCTCGCGCTTTATTACGTTGTTTCGGATTCCTGTTTCCGGAAAGTCATATAGGCATTGGCCTGCTGCGACGGCATTACCTCGATGTCGTTGATATTGACGTGCGGCGGCAGCGAAACGACCCATGCGACGATCCCGGCAATGTCGTCGCCGGTCAGCGGTTCGACGCCGCGGTACACCTCCGCGGCCCGTTTCTTATCCCCGTGGAAACGCACCGTCGAAAATTCGGTATCGACCATACCGGGACGGATCTCGGTCACTTTGATCCCGTGACTCAGGAAATCCATCCGCATCCCCTGTGAAAGCGCGTGCACGGCATGTTTCGAAGCACAGTAAACGGCTCCGTTCTCATAAGCCTGCGTTCCGGCGATCGAACCGAGGTTTACGATATGCCCTCCCTTGCCGCGCCGGATCATCCACCCCGACACGACGCGGGTCACGTACAGCAACCCTTTGACGTTCGTGTCGATCATCCGTTCCCAGTCGTGCGGGTCGCCCTCGTCGAGGTGCTCGAAACCGGACGCCAGTCCCGCATTGTTGACCAGCAGGTCCACTTCCCGGAAACGGTCGGGCAACGCGCTCAGCGCGCCTTCGGTCTGAAAACGGTCCCGGATGTCGAATCCCAGCACATGCACTTTCACGCCGTACTCTCTTTCCAATTCGTCGTTGAGTTTCTGCAAACGGTCGGTGCGCCTCCCGGTGATTACGAGGTCGTACCCCAGCCGCGCCAGTGCGCGGGCGGTGGCAGTCCCTATTCCCGAGGAAGCGCCGGTAACCAAAGCTGTCTTTTCCATAACGGCATTTTATTAATACGGTAGCGTTTTTTCGCCCGTTCTGCGCGCAGGCGCAAAAACCGACTTCCCGATTATATGCAAAAATACGAAATTTTACGTTACTTTGTAGCTTTTAAACTATTTTACGGCGATATGGGCAGACTGAACCTCGAATATTTCCTGGCGCGGCGAATCGCGACGCAAACCGGCGGGCGCAAAAACAACGTAATGGTGCGCATCGCCACGCTGAGCGTCGCGATCGGCATCGCCGTAATGATCATATCGCTCAGCGTGATTTTCGGATTCAAGCGCGAGATCGCCGCGAAACTGAGCGGATTCGGTTCCCATGTTCAGATCGTCAACCTCGACGGGAACGTTTCGTACGAAACGGTTCCCATTTCGAAAAACCAGCCGTTCCTGTCGCAAATCCGCAGCGTGCGGAATTTTTCGGGAATACATCCCTATGCCGTCACGATCGGCATTCCGCGCGGAGAACGCGCGATGCAGGGCGTCGTACTGAAGGGAGTGGACAGCACGTACGACTGGTCGTTTTTCCGACAAAACCTCGTGGAGGGCGAACTGCCCGACGTGCAAAGCGGCGTCCGCACCAAGGATATCGCGGTCTCCCGTTCGCTGGCGGACCTGCTCGAAGTTTCGGTCGGGGATCCGCTGGAAATGCTGTTCATCCAGGATCCGCCGCGGCGCGACCTCTTCCGGGTCGCGGGCATTTACGACACGCAGTTCAGCGAAATAGACCACATGATGGTGCTGACCGACCTACGCAACGTCCAGCGACTCAACGGATGGGATTCGACGCAGATCACCGGGTTCGAAATCGCCACGTCCGATTTCGGACGGCTGGAGCCTTTTACGGACGACGTCTACCAAGTCGTTTTCGACAACCTGACGGGAGACGAACACGACTCGTTGCGCGTCATCAACATCCGGGAGCGTTTCCCGATGATCTTCGACTGGCTCGACGCGCACAACGTCAACGCCGGAGTCATCATTACGGTGATGCTGCTCGTGGCGCTGTTCAACATGATCGCCGCCCTGCTGATCATCCTGCTCGAACGCACGTCGATGATCGGCACGCTGAAAGCGCTCGGCATGGGGAACCGCGCCCTGCAGAAGATGTTCGTGATCCGCTCGTCGTTCGTCATTATAAAAGGAATGTTTTGGGGCAACGTGGTCGGCATCGGCCTGTGTCTCTTACAGCACTGCACCGGATGGATTTCGCTGAGCCAGGAGGGATATTTCCTGACCACCGTACCGATTTTCATCGACTGGGGGTGGCTGGCGCTGCTGAATGCCGCGACCTTCCTGTTCATTGTAGCGCTGCTGGCTTTGCCGACGATGATAATTTCACTAATTTTGCCGGAGAAAACGATCCGCTTCGAATAGTGCCGAACGATGAAACCCTATAACCAGACGGAAAGCAAAAAAGAACAGGTGCGAACGATGTTCGACGGGATCGCCCGCCGGTACGACCTGCTGAACCACTTGTTGTCGCTCGGCATCGACCGGGGATGGCGCCGCCGGGTGGTGCGAATGGTGCGCCTGCACCGGCCCGCCGAAATCCTGGATATGGCGACCGGCACGGGCGACCTGGCCATCATGCTGGCCGAAGCGTGTCCCGCAGCGCAGATCACCGGCATCGACCTCTCCGAACGGATGCTGGCCATCGGCCGCGAAAAGGTGGAACGGAAAGGACTCTCCGGCCGCATCCGGCTGTCGCAGGGAGACGCCGAGACGCCCCGATACGGCGAAGGAAGGTTCGACGCCGCCACCGTAGCGTTCGGCGTCCGCAACTTCGAAGACTTGCCGGGCGGAATGACCGGCCTGTACCGGGCCCTGAAGCCCGGCGGAAGGCTTTACGTGCTGGAATTCGGTATGCCGCAGAACCGGATCTTCAGAGCCTGTTACGGATTCTACTTTCTCCGGGTGCTGCCCCGGATCGGCGGAATGATCTCGAAAGACGGCGCGGCCTACGCCTACTTGCCCGAATCGGTTGGCGAATTTCCCTACGGGAAACGCTTCACCGAAATTCTCCGCGACGCGGGCTTCCGCAACGCGCGTTTCAAAAACCTGTTCGGCGGCGTAGCGCAGATTTACAGCGCCGAAAAGCCCGTTTCATCGACGTAAAAACAATCAAGCCCATGAAAAAACTGATTATCCTGCTGCTGATACTGCCGATCGTTTCGTGCGTACGGGTCGAAGATCTCTCCTACGACGGAATCGAATCCGTACAAGTCCAGTCCGTAGGCACTTCCCAGACGGCCATCGACCTGTTCGTACGCGCGTCGAACGGATCGGGAACGAACCTCACGGTCGCGCGCGCCGAACTGACGCTGAAAAAGGGCGACCGAACGCTGGTTCAGGCCCGGGTGGACGAAAAGGTAAAACTGCCTCGCAAATTCGACGGTACGGTGCGCGTTCCGGTCAACGTGCGTTTCGAAGGCGGTATGCTCGGCGCGATCGGCGTAATGAGCACGCTGTCGCGGGGCGTCCAAGGAACGACCGTCTCCGGCGTCGTCGTAGCCCGGGCCGGCCTGATGCGCAAAAAATACGTAATCGAGGATATGGAGACCGAACGCTTTCTCAGGCAGTTCGGGATCAAGCTTTCCGACATCCTGCAAAATATCGATCTATGAAAAAGTTCATGACGATCCTGCTGCCGCTCGCCGCTGCCGCAGCCACGGTCGCAGCCCAGGGACTGGGCGGGTTTAAAAACCAACTGGCCGCACCGGACGGTTCCTACGGCAGCCGCATACAGATTACCGAGCACGGCACGGCCGCTTCGGCCGTCAGTTCGATGCAGACGAACCAGTCCGGCGTCAAAATACGCGGATATCGGGTACGCATCTTTTCGGACAACAGCCAGAACGCGCGTTCGGCGGGGCAGAATGCGCTCAGCCGCTTTCGGGAGTTATATCCGGGCATACCGGCCGACATGACTTACGACACTCCTTATTTCAAGGTCACCGTCGGCAACTGCCTGACTGCGGAAGAAGCGACCATCCTGTGGGGAAAGATCAAAGACGCTTTCGACCGCGCATTCGTCGCCCGCGAAGAGATTCCGTTGTCGTCTTTCAAGGAGAGCCAGTCGCTTCTCCCCGACAGTTCCGCCGGGAATGCCGCCGCAAAAGAGTAATATTCGGGGCTTTCGATCCCGGCGCCGCTTCGGTTATACGAAAAATATCCGACAAAACCAAATTTTTTACCGGGAAAATTCATTTTTCGGCAAAAATTTCACTGGATAACTGTTCCAATAACCAATCATTTTTATACCTTTGCGCCTGAATAATTCAACCAATTAATTCTTGTCACTATGAAAACTTTTACTAAATCTGTAATGATGCTCGCAGTTGTTGCTGCCTGCGTTTCTTTCGCTTCTTGCGGTAACGCCGGCGCTGAAAAAGCCAAAGCCGACTCGATCGCCGCTGCCAAGGCTGCCGATTCGATCGCTGCCGCCGAAGCTGCTGCTGCCGCCGCTGCCGCTGCTGCTGCCGATACGACCGCTGCCGCTGCCGACACGGCTGCTGCCGCTCAATAATCGCGGGCGTTTTCGGACGCTTACAGATAAAAAGTAAAGGATCTTCCAGGAAGACCCTTTATTTTTTTGCCCCAAAAAAGAAACCGGCGGTTTCCGACCGAAAAGCAAGCCGGCTTCCCCCGATCGGGGGAAGCCGGCTTGCCGTTTTCTTCAAACGGATCCCGTCCTATTTATAATAATCGAACGTCCCGTTCTGATGCGTAATCGTCACCGAAGCCTTATCGGCCGCTTCGACACGACCGACGACCTGCGCATCGACCCCGAAGCTTTTCGAAATCCGGATCAGGTCGTCCGCCACGGCTTCGCTGTCGACGTAAAGCTCCATCCGGTGTCCCATGTTGAACACGCTGTACATTTCGCGCCACGGCGTCTGCGATTCCCGCTGGATAATCCGGAACAGCAACGGCGTTTCGAACAGATTATCCTTGACCACGTGCAACTTGTCGATAAAATGCAGAATTTTGGTTTGTCCGCCGCCGCTGCAATGGATCATGCCGCGAATATCGCCGCGGTGCTCCTGCAACATTGCCCGGACAACCGGAGCGTATGTCCGCGTCGGCGACAGCACCAGTTTGCCGACCGTCAGCGGACATCCCTTTACGGTATCGGTCAAACGGTATTTACCGGTATAAACCAAATCTTTGGGAACCTCCGGATCGAACGTTTCCGGATACTTCTCGCCGACGATCTTCGCAAAAACGTCGTGCCGGGCCGAAGTCAATCCGTTGCTGCCCATCCCTCCGTTGTATTCGTCCTCGTAGGTCGCCTGTCCCGACGAACTGAGTCCGACGATATAACAGCCGCTGCGGATATTCGCATTGTCGATCACGTCGCTGCGCCGGGTACGCGCCGTTACGGTGCTGTCGACGATAATCGTCCGCACCAAGTCGCCCACGTCGGCCGTTTCGCCCCCGGTCGAATAGATCCCGACCCCCAGTTCGCGCAAGTGTTGCAAAAACTCTTCGGTGCCGTTGATCACCGCGGCGATCACCTCGCCGGGGATCAGGTGCTTGTTCCGCCCGATGGTCGACGACAGCAGAATGTTGTCGGTCACGCCGACGCACAGCAGGTCGTCGGTATTCATGACGACCGCGTCCTGCGCGATGCCTTTCCACACCGACAAGTCGCCGGTTTCCCGCCAGTAAGCGTAAGCCAACGCCGATTTGGTGCCGGCTCCGTCGGCATGCATGACGAGACACGACCCGTCGTCGCCCGACAGAAAATCCGGAATGATTTTACAAAACGCCTTGGGGTAAAGCCCCTTGTCGATGCTTTTGATCGCAGCGTGCACGTCCTCTTTCGACGACGAAACCCCGCGTCCCGCGTAACGTGATGATGATTCAGACATAATTTCAGTTCGAATAATGCGTTACAAAGATAGCCATTAAATTTCGGTTTGTCTGTATTTTTTCGTAATTTTGCTTGTTACAAATCCGAAAAAGATGAACATCGTAACTGGAAAACAAGAGTCCGTATACGACCTGATCCGGAGCATGAGCAAGGCGGAGAAGCGCAACTTCAAACTCTACGCCACCCGCCTGTCCGGCAACCAGGAAGCGAAGTTCATTTCGCTTTTCGACTGCATGGACGCGTTGGACGAATACGACGAAACGAAAATCCTCCAGCGCTGCCCGATCAAGAAGGAACAGCTGCCGAACATGAAGGCGCACCTCTACAAACAGATCCTGGTCAGCATCCGGCTGCTCGACGCGCAACGCACGGTTCCGATCCAGCTTCGCGAACAGATCGACTTCGCCCGCATCCTGTACGACAAGGGATTGTTCCGGCAAAGCACCAAGATCCTCGAAAAGGCGAAAGAACAGGCGCTGTTCTACGAACAGTACACACAGGCTATCGAAATCATCGAGTTTCAGAAAAGGCTCGGGACGCTGAGCGTCTCCCGCGGACTGGTCGCCAAAAGCGAAACGGTCAGCCGGCAAGTCGCCGAATTGTGCACGCGGATCAAAAACATCAACGAACTGTCGAACAGCGGGTCGCAGCTCTACGGGCTCTACCTGCAACTGGGATACGCCCGTACGCAGAAAGACCTCGACATGATCGTCCAGGTCTACGGCCCGACGCTGGCGAAATACGACGACGAACGGCAGCTTTCGTTCACCGAAAAAGTATACCTGTACCAGGCGCAGGTCTGGTACAACTACATCCGGCACGATATGCTGACGTGCTACAAATACGTCTGTCGCTGGATACTGCTGTTCGACAGCGCGCCGCACATGAAAGAGCTGATGTACGATCTCTACCTGCGGGGATACTCCCGGCTGCTTGACGGACTCTATCTGCTGCGCAGCTACCGGCGGTTCATCCAGAAATTGGACGACTTCGAAGACGAAGCCGACTCGATCGCCGCCATCAACGACAACGCCCGGATGATCTGGCAGCAGATCATTTACGTCAACCGCATCAACAAGCATTTCTGGGAAGGCACATTCGCGGAAGGCATCCGGATGATCCCGGAAGTGGAGCGGTATATCCGCGACTACGGGACCGAGTTGGATATCCACCACCGGATGGTGCTTTGCTACAAAATCGCCTGCCTCTATTTCGGACACGGCGACTACCGCAAGTGCATGGACTACCTCGGAAGGATCATCAGCACGCGCGATCCGCGCATCCACCGCGATCTGCAATGCTACGCCCGCATCCTGAACCTGATCGCCTCTTACGAAGCGGGCATCGACTACAACCTGGACTACCAGGTGCGCTCGGTGTGCCTGTTCCTGGTCAAGATGAACGACATGCACCAGGTGCAACAGGAGATCATGGCCTTCCTCAAACGGCTCAACTCGATGTACGCCACCAACCTGAAAGAAGAGCTGCGCCAACTGTACGAACGGCTCAAACCGCTCGAGCACCACCCGTTCGAACGCCGGACGTTTTATTACCTCGACATTTTGTCGTGGCTCGAGAGCAAACAAAAGGGGAGTTCGGTCGCCGAGATCATTCGCAGGCGGTTTCTCGAAGAGAACGGCGGGAAATAGCCGGCACGAAAAATGCGGACGGCGTAAAATCCCGTCGCAGCGCGCATGTTAAATTGTAATTTAAAAAAAATAATTTTTTTTTATCCGCTGACAATTTTCGGCCAGATTTCGCAAAAGGCTTATCATTTGAAATCAATACCGGAAATTTAAAAAACATTTAGTAACGAATCGAACCGTTATATTTTTAACACCGGTACGATCCGCCGGCCGAATGCCCGATCGTCGTTTGCCGTTCTGATATTATTCACCTATTTTTACGGTCGCAAACACCGACAGTGCGAAAAAACAAATCTCTATAAAATTCCGAATCCTATGGAAAAACACGTTCAAAAGTATGTCGACGATTTCATGGCCGATATCATCGCCAGAAATCCGGGTGAAAAAGAGTTTCACCAGGCCGTACACGAGGTCGTAGAATCGCTGGCCCCGTACATCCTCGAAAATCCCGTGCTCCAGAAAATGAAAGTCCTGGAACGCATCGCCGAACCCGAACGAATCGTGATGTTCCGCGTTCCGTGGCTCAACGACAAGGGGGAGATCGAGATCAACAAAGGCTACCGCGTCGAAATGAACAGCGCGATCGGCCCCTATAAAGGCGGCATCCGTTTCCACTCGTCGGTAAACCTGAGCATTCTGAAGTTCCTCGCCTTCGAGCAAACCTTCAAAAACAGCCTGACGACGCTGCCGATGGGCGGCGGCAAGGGCGGCTCGGACTTCAACCCGAAAGGCAAGTCCGATAACGAAGTAATGCGCTTTTGCCAGTCGTTCATGACCGAACTGCAACGTCACATCGGAGCAAACACGGACGTGCCGGCCGGCGACATCGGCGTGGGCGGACGCGAAATCGGCTTCATGTTCGGCCAGTACAAGCGGCTGCGCAACGAATTTACCGGCACGCTGACCGGCAAGGGCCTCGGCTGGGGCGGCAGTCCGCTGCGTCCGGAAGCCACCGGGTACGGCACCTGCTACTTCGCCCAGGAGATGCTGGCTACGCGGGGCGAAAGCTTCAAAGGCAAGACCGTAGCGATTTCCGGATCGGGCAACGTGGCGCAGTACGCCTGCGAAAAGGCGACCCAGCTCGGCGCCAAGGTCGTAACGCTTTCCGATTCGTCGGGATACATCTACGACCCGAAAGGCATCGATGCCGATAAGCTGGCCTATGTAATGGAACTGAAAAACATTTTCCGAGGCCGCATCAAAGAGTACGCTGAAAAATATCCGGAAGCCACCTACTACGAAGGACAGCGTCCGTGGAGCGTAAAATGCGACATCGCGATGCCGTGCGCCACGCAGAACGAACTGAACGGCGACGAGGCCCAAACGCTGATCGCAAACGGCTGTTTCTGCGTTGCCGAAGGCGCCAACATGCCCTCTACGCCCGAAGCGATCAAGGCCTTCCTGGACAACAAACTGCTGTACTCGCCGGGCAAGGCGTCGAACGCCGGCGGCGTAGCCACTTCCGGCCTCGAAATGACGCAGAACTCGATGCGTCTGTCATGGTCTCCGCAGGAAGTCGACCAGAAACTGCACTCGATCATGAAAGACATCCACGCCGCTTGCGTGAAATACGGCACCGGCCCCGACGGATACGTCAACTACGTCAACGGCGCCAACATCGCCGGCTTCATGAAAGTGGCCAACGCCATGCTGGCCCAGGGCTGCGTATAAGATCCTTTACTTTCCTGATATTAAAAACGTTCCCGGAAATCCGGGAACGTTTTTTCGTTTCGCGCGGCAGGAAGCGCCGGCAGCAAAAACAAACGATAAAAAATCATCCCGAATCCGACGTTCCGTCGCAATTTATTATCCCGAAACAGGCTCGATTTTGAAAAAAAACGTTACATTTGTAGCAATTGGAAAGTAAATAAAATTAAAAATGCCTGATTGTCATGATGAGGTAACGCGACATAAAAAACCGGACTGGCTGAAAATCAAGCTCCATAACAGTAGTAATTTCGGCGAAGTGGCTCGCATCGTACAGGAACATGGGCTGCATACGATATGCAGCAGCGGACGATGCCCCAACCAAGCCGAATGCTGGAGCCGCAGAACAGCGACTTTCATGATCCTGGGTGAAATCTGTACCCGTTCGTGCAAGTTCTGTGCGACAGCCACCGGAAAACCGTTACCGCCCGACCCGGATGAGCCGCAGAAACTCGCCCGTTCCGTTCGATTGATGGGATTGAAACATTGTGTCGTCACTTCCGTAACGCGTGACGATCTGCCCGACGGCGGAGCCGAAATATGGGCGGAAACGGTACGGGCCGTTCGCCGCGAAAATCCGGATACTTCGATCGAATTGCTGATTCCCGACTTCGATGCGCGGGAAGATCTGATCGACACGGTGATCGCCGCCAAACCGGATATTATCGGACACAACGTCGAAACCGTCGCCCGGCTGACTCCGCAGGTGCGCTCGCGCGCCCGTTACGAAGTCAGTCTCAAAACTTTGTCGCATATCGCGCGGTCGGGCTGCCGAACCAAAAGCGGCCTGATGGTCGGTCTCGGCGAAACCGACGACGAAGTGCTCGCCGCGATCGACGACCTAGTCGCCAACGGCGTCCGGATTATGACGATCGGCCAATACCTGCGGCCCACGCTGAAACACCTGCCGGTCGCAGATTACGTAACTCCTGAAAAATTCGCAACTTACAAGGAAGAAGCGCTGCGACGCGGTATGCTTTACGTCGAAAGCGGCCCGATGGTGCGTTCGTCCTACATGGCCGAGAAGGCGATGCAATGTTGCGGAAGCAAAAAATAAACGAAACATGGAAACCGTTACCAGCAAATACGTCGGACGGACGGAATACTCCGCAGCCTGGGAAGAGCAGAAACGCTTCTTCAACGCCCTGCTGGACGCCAAACGAAACGGTGGCGGACAAGCGGAGCAGGTACTGCTCTTCGTCGAACACCCGCACGTCTATACGCTCGGCAAAAGCGGACACGCGTCGAACCTGCTGGTCGACGACGGTTTCCTGAAACGGATCGGGGCCACTTATTTCCAGACCGACCGCGGCGGGGACATCACCTACCACGGTCTCGGACAGTTGGTCGGCTATCCGATTCTCGATCTCGAACGGCTCGGCACGAACCTGAAGGATTATATTTGGACGATCGAGGAGAGCGTGATCCGGACGATCGCCGAATACGGTATCGCCGGCGGACGACTCGCCGGCGCGACCGGCGTATGGATCGAAGGAGATTCCCCGCGCGCGCGAAAAATCTGCGCGATCGGAGTCAAAGCGTCCCGTTACGTAACGATGCATGGCTTCGCGCTGAACGTAACGACCGACCTGCGCTATTTTTCGTACATCAATCCGTGCGGATTCGTCGACAAAGGAGTCACGTCGATCGAAAAGGAGACCGGGATGCGGCCGACGCTGGAAGAGGTCGCCCGCAAATTCGCCGCGCATTTCGGACAATTGCTCCGCTGCGAGGTACGGTGACGGCACGCGGGAAGGGCCGGGGCCCGTCGCCCGGGAAACAGGGACGGATTAAAATTTGATTAATAAGCAATTAATAAATAAAAAACGTTATGTCAGCAGAAAAAAGATGGGTACTCAAGCCCCAAGGGGATGCTGCGAAGGTGGCCGCGCTGGCCGCCGCGCTCGACATCCCGCCGGTGCTTGCCAACCTACTTGTTCAGCGTGGCATCGAAACCGAAGAGGAAGCATGGCAATTCTTTAACCCGAAACTGGAGAACCTGCACGATCCGTTCCTGATGAAGGATATGGACCGCGCCGTCGAACGGATCGACGAAGCCGTCAAACGAAACGAGCCGATCATGGTCTACGGCGATTACGACGTAGACGGAACGACCGCCGTCGCGCTGGTCTATTCGTTCCTGCGCCGGTTGGGACTCTCGTCGCTGCTGTTCTACATTCCCGACCGCTACACCGAAGGCTACGGCATTTCGGTCAAAGCGATCGATTACGCGCAGCGCAAGGGCGTGGGGCTGATCATCGCGCTCGACTGCGGGATCAAAGCGACGGAAAAGGTCGCCTATGCCAAGACCAAAGGAATCGACTTTATCATCTGCGACCATCACCTGCCGGGGGACACCATTCCCGAAGCGGTGGCGGTGCTCGACTCCAAGCGGCCCGACTGCAACTATCCGTTCAAGGAACTGTCGGGATGCGGCGTAGGGTTCAAAATGCTACAGGGGTATTGTCAGTTCAAAGGATTGCCTTTCTCGGAAGTGGAATGCCTGCTCGACCTGGTAGTCGTCAGCATCGCCTCGGACATCGTGCCGCTGGTAGGCGAAAACCGGATTCTGGCCTATTACGGCCTCAAACGCCTGAACGAAAAGCCCGGCAAGGGCCTTTCGTCGATCATTAAAATCTGCGGCCTCGACAAGCATGTCATCACCATCGACGACATCGTATTCAAGATCGGGCCGCGTATCAACGCGGCGGGCCGCATGGAAGTCGATTCCGACGACGAGAACGCCGCTCCGTCGGGCGGACACTCGGCCGTATACCTGATGGTGGCGCGCGACGAAGAGGTCGCCTCCGAATACGGGGCCTTCATCGACACCTGCAATCAGGACCGCAAGAACATCGACCGTTCGATCACACAGGAAGCCCACGAGATCATCGAAAGCCGGCCGGAACTGAAAAACCGCAAAAGCACGGTGATCTATAATCCGAAATGGATGAAGGGGATCGTCGGCATCGTGGCCTCCCGGCTGATCGAGACTTACTATCGGCCGACCGTCGTACTGACGATGAGCAACGGGTACGTCACCGGTTCGGCGCGCAGCGTGCCGGGTTTCGACCTGTACCAGGCCGTCGAATCGTGCGCCGACCTGTTGGAAAATTTCGGAGGACATATCTATGCGGCAGGCCTGACGATGCGGCCCGAAAACGTGGAAGAGTTCACGCGGCGGTTCAACGATTATGTCGAGGAGCACATCGATCCCGAAATGCTGATCCCGCAGGTGGAGATCGACTCGGAATTGCTGTTCAGCGACATCACGCACAAATTCCGGACGACGTTGAACCGTTTCCAACCGTTCGGCCCGGAAAACAACGCGCCGGTATTCGTAACGCGCGGCGTCAGCAACCGCGGCGACGCCCGGTTGGTCGGGGCGGAGCAGGAACACCTGAAAATGGACCTGATCCAGGGACAGAAACCGAACACATCGATCCCGGCCATCGCGTTCCAGCAACCGACCCATTACGAGCATGTGCGTTCGGGCAAATGCATCGACGTCTGCTATTCGGTCGTCGAGAACCACTACCGGGGCACCGTGTCGGCCCAACTGCGAATCAAAGACATCAAAAAAACGCCCGTAAAATAATTTTCCGAGGAAAAACGCAAGAGACTGTCCCGCAATGCGGCGATAGTCTCTTTTTATTGCAAACGGGCATCGTTTCTCCGTTATTTCCGCACCCTGACCCAGACCTCCCGCACTTCGATCTGATCGTCGAGCACTCCCGATATCCGCATCGTATCCCGCTCTACGCCGATTTGATAGACGGCCTGTTTCCCGATAAAACGGACCATCCCCGGCAAGCCGTAATCGATCGTTTCGGTATAGGTATCCCCGTCGAGCCGGTAGGTTCCGCCAACCCCGTTGAAGACCGTTCCCTCGGCTAAAAAAATATTCCTATAATCCAAACACATATACAAAAAAGCGACTCCCCGTCCGAGAAGTCGCTTCCGATAGAGCGATGAAATACCGTTTTATCCTAATACCGGTAGAAATCGGCCTTGTAAGGACCTTCGACCGGCACGCCGATATAATCGGCCTGTTTCTGCGTCAGTTTGGTCAGGTGCACGCCGAGGCTCTCCAGATGCAGCCGAGCCACCTCTTCGTCGAGGTGCTTTGGCAGGCGGTAAACGTTCACCTCCATCTTTTCGGTCCACAGCTCGATCTGCGCCAGCGTCTGGTTCGTAAACGAATTGCTCATCACGAACGACGGATGGCCGGTCGCGCAACCCAGATTGACCAAACGCCCTTCGGCCAGCACGAAAATGGCGTGTCCGTCGGGGAACGTATATTTGTCGACCTGCGGTTTGATCTCGGTGCGCGCGATCCCCGGGTAGGCGTTCAACTTATCCATCTGGATTTCGTTGTCGAAATGCCCGATGTTGCAGACGATTGCCTGATCGCGCATTTTTTCCATGTGTTCGACCCGCAGGATATCGCAGTTGCCGGTCGTCGTGACGTAAATATTGCCTTCGGGCAGGGCGTCTTCGACCGTCTTCACCTCGAATCCTTCCATCGCGGCCTGCAACGCGCAGATCGGGTCGATCTCGGTCACGATCACCCGTGCTCCGTAAGAACGCATACTCGCGGCGCAGCCTTTGCCCACGTCGCCGTAACCGCATACGACCACCACCTTGCCGGCGATCATCACGTCGGTCGCCCGTTTGATCCCGTCGGCCAGCGATTCGCGGCAACCGTACAGGTTGTCGAACTTGCTTTTGGTCACCGAATCGTTCACGTTGATGGCCGGAAACAGCAGCTCGCCGCGGGCCTGCATCTGATACAGCCGGTGCACGCCGGTCGTAGTCTCCTCGGAAACCCCTTTCAACGCCTCCACCGTGCGGTGCCATTTGCCGTTGTCCTCGGCCAACAATTTTTTCAGAACGTCGAGAATCACCGCCTCTTCATGGTTGGACGGAGCGTAATCGAGCGTTTTCGGATCGTTCTCGGCCGCATATCCCTTATGAACCAGCAGCGTAGCGTCGCCGCCGTCGTCAACGATCAGATTCGGACCTTTGCCGCCGGGAAAACTCAACGCCATCGCCGTACACCACCAGTATTCTTCGAGCGTTTCGCCCTTCCAGGCGAACACCGGCACGCCGGCCTCGGCGATTGCGGCGGCGGCATGGTCCTGCGTCGAAAAAATGTTGCAACTGGCCCACCGCACGTCGGCTCCCAACTCGACCAGCGTCTCGATCAGCACGGCCGTCTGGATCGTCATGTGCAGCGACCCCATCACGCGGGCCCCCTGCAACGGTTTCTGCGCACTGTACTTCCGGCGGACGGCCATCAGTCCGGGCATCTCTTTCTCGGCGATCTCGATCTCCTTGCGTCCCCAGCCGGCCAACGCGATGTCGGCCACTTTGTAAGGCAAATTCAAATCCAACAACATATTCCGTATTTTTTTATGATTATCGTTCTTCTTCCCGTTCTTTTCGAAAAACCGGACGATCTGCGCCCGGTCAGCTTCGATCTGCCGCCGAAGCTCTTCGACAGACCCGAATTTCCGTTCGCTGCGAACAAATTCCAACAGGTCGACCGTAACGGTGCGACCGTACAGATCGCCGTCGAACCCGAGCACATGCGCTTCGAGCACCCGATCCAAACCGCTGCCCACCGTCGGCTTACGCCCGAGATTCACCATCGCGGGCCATACCTTCCCGTCCACCGTGAAATGCGCGGCATACACGCCGTTACGCGCCGGCACCGACTCGCCTACGGCAAGATTGGCCGTCGGGAAACCGAGCCGGCGGCCGAGCCGGTTTCCGCCGACCACTTCGCCCGTAATCTGAAAATCCATCCTGAAAAATAAACTCCGCACGCCGCGCACCCCGGACGAAAGCTCCGCCGGAAACGGCAAACAGGCTGCGGATTCTGTTTTATTGCTTACATTTGTGCCTGCAAATGTAGAAAGAATAATCAAGATTTGCGAACGGAATGTCACGCATCCGCTTTCCGCCGGACGGGAAATTCGGAAAAGGCATTGACAAAAAGGTTTGTTTTTTGTACCTTGCTTGGGCTACGAAAGGGTACGCATATTTTGACACGATGGAGCGCAAAAACCGCAAAATATACTACACGATGGGGGAGGTGTCGGAGATGTTCGACGTCAATCCGTCGCTGATCCGTTTCTGGGAACAGAAATTCGACATCCTCAAACCCGACAAGAACAAAAAGGGCAACCGATTGTTCACGCCGAAAGACGTCGAAAACCTGAAATTGATCTATCACCTGGTCAAAGAGAACGGGATGACGCTCGCCGGAGCGGCCAAACGGTTGCGGGACAACCGCGAAGGCGTGGAGCGCAACCTCGAGATCATCGAAAAACTACAGGGTATGCGCGCCCTGCTGCTGGAAGTCCGCGAAGAGCTGAAATCGGGCGGCGACGAAATCTTCATCGACACCTCGGTGCCGGAGACCGCGCCACCGTCGCTGCAAGCCGATGCCGCAGCCGTGCCGGACGCGCCGCCCGCCGCCGAGGAATCCGTCGAAGGACCGGCCGTACCGCGGTTTTTGCAGCGCGAGATCCCGATCCCGCCGCAGCCGGCGACCGCCGCGCCGCGTTTCGACCTGCCGGAAGAGGCCGCCCGCACGGAAGAACCGACCGCAACGCCCGAACCGGAACAGCCCCGACGTCCGGTAATCGTCGAACAATCGCTGTTTTAACCATCCGATAAAACGAACGACATGAAAATACGCGACGTAGCAACCGTCATCGAAGAGTTCGCTCCGCTGCAACTGCAGGAAACCTACGACAACAGCGGGCTGAACATCGGATTCCCGGACGCCGAACTGACGGGCGTTCTGATCTGCGTGGACGTCACCGAAACGGTCGTCGACGAAGCGATCGGGCACAGGGCCAACCTGATCGTGTCGCATCACCCGCTGCTGTTCCACCCGTTACGCCGGATCGTCGGGGCCGACGCTTCGCAACGGATCGCCGCGCGCTGCCTGATCGCCGGCATCTCGCTCTATGCCGCGCACACCAATCTGGACAGCGCCGACGGGGGTATGAGTTTCCGGCTCGGGCAATTGCTCGGACTGCAAAATATGCGGACGCTGAAACCGAATCCGGAAACAGTTCCCGAATCGGGGTTCGGCATCGTCGGGGAACTGCCCGGCAGAGCGCGCCCGACGCTGGAGTTTCTGCGAGAGACCAAACGACTGTTAAACTGCGGCGCGATCCGTTACAGCGCCCTGTGCCGCGAAACCGTCTCACGCATAGCGCTGTGCACCGGAGCCGGAGCTTCGATGATCGAAGACGCCGTCGCTGCGGGCGCGGATCTCTACCTGTCGTCGGACTTCAAATACAACGATTTCTACACTCCGGACGGACGGATCGTCGCGGCAGACGTAGGACATTTCGAAAGCGAATATTGCGCAATAGCGCTTTTGCATGATATTATTACAAAAAAAATAGCTACTTTTGCAGTTCGCAAGAGTGAACATTCGATAAACCCGGTAAATTATTTAGTTTAAGAAATTTCTTACAGATATGGCGACATCCAGCAGAAAAAACAACGAATCGAACGACTATTCCGTAGAGGAAAAGATCATCGCGTTGTACGAGCTCCAGAAAATCGACTCGAAAATCGACGAAATCAACAAGATCAAGGGTGAGTTGCCGCTTGAAGTGCAGGATCTCGAAGACGAAATAGCCGGTCTCGAAACCCGCATTGCCAACATCACGTCCGAGATCGACGGACTGACGGCTTCGACCAAACAGCGCAAGGAAGAGATCGAGCAGGCCAAAACGCTGATCGCCAAATACGAACACCAGCAGGACAACGTCCGCAACAATAGGGAGTTCGATTCCCTGTCCAAGGAGATCGAATACCAGAAGCTGGAGATCGAACTGTGTGAGAAAAAAATCAAGGAATACAGTGCGGACAGCAAGGTCAAGAAAAAAATGATCGAAGACGCTCAGGCGATCGTAGCAGACCGCAAAATCGACCTCGCCGCCAAGAAAGCGGAGCTGGAAAGCATCGACCAGGAGACGGCCAAAGAGATCGAAAGCCTCGCCGTGCAGTCGGAAACCGCCGCCGTGAAAATCGACAGCCGGCTGCTGGCCGCTTACAAACGCATCCGCGAAAACGTGCACAACGGATTGGCAGTCGTTACCGTGAAACGCGACGCCTGCGGCGGCTGTTACAACCGCATCCCGCCCCAGCGCCAGTTGGACATCCGGATGAATAAGAAAATCATCGTTTGCGAATATTGCGGCCGGATTCTGGTATCCAACTTGTTGGACGAAAACAACGCCGAAGAATAGGCCAAAACGCTCCGGGATTTTCCCGATCCGTCTTATCCCGAATCTGCAAATTCCGTATTTCCGGAAATTTTGCAGATTTTTTGATTCCCGCAAATTTCCAGCAGGCTGTTTATCAAATTATGGCACAGCTTTTGTAAAAAGGATCGAAATCATGTTGAGTAGAAAAATTTGCGAATTCAAAAAATTTATGTATATTGCGACGCTAAAGTCTAATTATTTAAAAGAATTGCCTATCGAGAATATCTACTCTAAACTAATAACGAGTAGTATATGAATCTGAAGAAGTTAAGTGACAACGATTTGCTTAATGTCTATCTGTCAGGCAATGAGAATGCTGTAACTGTACTTGTCAACCGGCACCGGCGACGGGTCTTCGATTACATCAACATGATGGTCAAGGACCGGGACCTGGCCGACGATATTTTCCAGGAAACTCTTATCAAAGTAATCCGTTTCGTGAACGACGGACGATACACCGAAAACGGAAAATTTCTTTCGTGGGTACTGCGTATCGCGCACAATCAGGTGATCGACCATTTCCGACAGAAAAAACAGCAAAACCACATCTCCGAAGGCGAAGCCGGATACGACCTGCTGAACAACCGGAAACTCTCCGATTCGACGGTCGAAGACCGGATGATCTCCGATCAGATCGCCGAGGATGTTCGCAAACTGGTGGATTTCCTGCCGGCCGAACAAAAAGAAGTCGTCCTGATGCGCTACTACATGGGACTTAGTTTCAAGGAGATAGCCGACGAAACCAACGTCAGCATCAACACGGCGCTCGGACGGATGCGCTATGCGCTGATCAACATGCGCAAAATGATCGACGAAAAGCAGTTAATCTTGAGTTAAAGGCAATAATCGCCGGAGTCGGGCGTTATATAGGTACAAACGATCAAAATCAAATTGTGCCTATGGACGAAAGTTACAATGAGTACGGTTTTAATGCCGAAAGGCTGGCTGATGAAGAACTTTTCTCCAAAGAAGTAGTGGGGGAAGACAATGATCTGATTTTAGTCGACTGCCTGCTGAGAGAGGCGTTAAACAAAAAGTAAAAACCAAGGGCGCTCAATTCGGCGCCCTTTATTTTATTTATTATATTCCTTACTCGTACTCTTCAAAAAATCTAAACCGGAACGACCCCGATTCCAGGACGGTCGGGCAGCGTCACCTGCCCATCGACGATCCGGGCCCCGTCGAATCGGTCGTTCGAAATCAGCAGATTGCCGTCCAGGTCGGCCCAGTCCATCATCGGCGCCAGTTGGGCCGCCGCCGTTATAGCGCAGGAAGTCTCGGTCATACATCCGATCATCAGTTTCATTCCCAACGCCTTGGCCAACACCGCCATTTTATAGGCTTCACGCAGGCCGGTACTCTTCATCAGCTTGATGTTGATCCCGTCGTACACCCCCTCGGCACGCCGGACGTCCGGCAGCCGTTGTAAAAACTCGTCGGCCATAATCGGCAGCGGGCTTCGCTCCCGAATCCATGCCGTCTCGTCGATCATCTCTTTCGGCAGCGGCTGTTCGACGAACAGCGTATTGCGTTCGCTGAGCCACTCGATCATCTCCAACGCCTTCTCCTTATCCTTCCAACCCTGGTTGGCATCGACGCACAGCGGCTTATCGGTCACCGAACGGATGATTTCGACCAGCTCCTTGTCGTTGTCGAGCCCCATCTTCACCTTAATGACGTTATAGGGCGACGTCTCCTCCACTTTCTTGCGTACGACGTCCGCCGTATCGATCCCGATCGTGAACGACGTGTCGGGAGCTTTCTCCGGCGAGAGTCCCCATATCTTATACCACGGCTGACCGAGCAGCTTTCCGGTCAGATCGTGCAGCGCGATATCGACCGACGCTTTCGCCGCCCGGTTGTCGGGAGCCGCCGAATCGACGTATTCGAGAATTTCGTCCATTCGGAACGGATCGGCGAACTGGCCGAGATCGAGCGATCCGAGGAATTTGCAGACCGATTCCTGCGTCTCGCCGAGGTAAGGCGGCATCGACGCTTCGCCGTAGCCGATCACGCCGTCGTACTCGAGCTGCACCTGTACGTCGGGCGTATGCGTACGCGTATTGACCGCCACGGTAAACGGGTGGATCAACTTCAGATCGTACGGCTCGAACGTCAAATTCAGCTTCCCGCTACGCCCTTTTTTCGGTTTCCCCGCACAAGCGCCCAGCAGCGGCGAAGCGGCCACCCCGGCCGTAACGAGCCCCATCGCCGTGGTCTTCAAAAAGTCTCTTCTGTTCATGGTTATCGGATTGATAGGATTATCGGTTGAAATACCACGGATGGCCGGCCACCCGCGCGATACCGGGCGTTCCGATCCGGCCGACGATCCGGCTGATCGACAGGCACGGATACCCGACGAAGTCCTCCGCTTGCGGGTCGATGCTGTTGACCTTGACGCGCCCCGAAGCATGGATGAATTTTCCGTCGCCGAGATACATCGCCACATGCGTCACGCGGCCGGTCTGCGCGTTGCCGAAAAACAGCAAGTCGCCCTTGCGGCAATCCCGCCACGCTTCGGGCGCGATCTTCTCCCCGGTCAGGGCTTGCTGCGAAGCGTCCCGCGCCAGGATTACGCCATTGGCGAAATAGGCCGTCTTGACCATTCCGGAACAGTCGACCCCTTTGACCGAAGTTCCTCCCCACAGATAAGGCACTCCCATCATGCTGCGCGCCGTGCGTTCCAGGCCGTCCGGCCGCAACTCCCGGGCCGCCCATTCGGTAAAATCCTGCGTTTCGCTGCGTTTCACATAACCGGAGCGTCCGTCCGGCAGCCGGACGGCAATGAACTTCCGGTTCGTCTTACCCGCCGGATCGACCTCCAGCACCGTTCCGAGCACGAGATCGGAAACCCGGGAACCCTCCTCGTCCGGCCCAGCGTAGACGAATCCGATGTATCCGGTGTAGATAAACCGCTGTGACATCCGCCAGGACTCCATCTCACCGGGTGTTTTCAGTGCGATCGCATCGTCGTCCACCCACGAAATATAACCGTCCGGAGTCTGCACCCGATACCAGCCGCCCTGCACGTCGAGCACCCGCAACGGCGTTCCGAGGATCGCCTGGGTCGCAAACTCGGCGGCATGAGCCGGAGCGGTGCGCAGGTTGACCGACGACAGCGTGACGAGCGCCTGCGTCCGGTCGCCGAGCGCACGGGACGGTAGCAGCGTCGTATAATCCTCAAAGGCGACCCCGCCCCGCCTCAACCGCTCGCGGAGCGCACGAACGGCTTCCGGATCGTCGCACTTGCCCTTTAATATATACAGCGTATCGTTGACCTGTTCAGCCTCGATCTCGAAGACCGCCACCCGTTTGTCCGGAGCGTACCGCGCGCGCACCTGTTCCACCAGATCGCCGGCGGATTGCGCTTTCGCGCCCCAAACGGCCAGTGTCAGCGCCGCCGTCCATAAAACCTTTTTCGTTATCCTCTTCATTCTATTCGTATGTAACGTCCATGTGATAATCCCACTCGTCGAAATAGAGATTGCGCTCCGAAGTTTCCGCTTCGCCGCGTTGAAAATCCACCGGCTCGCTACGCATATGCCGTTTCGGAGGATCGAACGGATACCCGTAATCGCTGTTCACGACCAGCCGGTAGCTGTCCATGCCCGTTTTATAGAAATCGCGGACGGCCGGATCGGCGCTCGCAGCCAGTTTGCCGAACGATATATCGAGGGGCACCCACCCGACGCCTTCGTAATAAACCGATCCCCAGTCGTGCAGACCGACATGTCCCGGATGCAGCATCCAACCGCTTTCCCACCGCGCCGGAATCCCGACGCTGCGCAACATCGCGATCAGAAGCAGGCTCACCTGTCCGCAGTCGCCGTGTCCGGCATCGAGCACGTACTCGGGAATATTCGGGATCACGCCGTACTCGATCGCCCCCGCCCACGGAATGTCGTCGATCCAATCGTAAATCCGCGAAACGATCCGCACCGGATCGGTCTCGCCGCCGGCCAACTCGCGGGCCTTCCGTTCGATCCGTTCGCTGAAAACGAGGTGCGGCGGACGCTGGGCCGTATATTTGCGATAAACTTCCGAAAGGGTATCGTACGGTTCGACCTGCTTCGACAGCTCCTCCGGATCGAAATACTGCGCACGCGTCGTCACCCGGAACGCGAGCCTGAAAACGGTCGCGCTGTCGCGACGGGCCGGCTGTTCGAAACAAATGCTACGCTGCGGAGTTCCCTTCGGAGCCACGACATACCGCTCAGGCCATGCCGAAATCAGTTCGACACCGGTCTGGCGCGGCAAACCTTCCTGCGGATAGGGCAGCCAGCAACGGATCGTATCGCCCTCCGGCACGGCATCCGGTTCCACGACAAGCGTATAGCGAATCGTCATCGTCACCGGATTCGTACACATTCCCAGCGAATCGGTCGCCGCAATCACCCGCGCGGCGTGCCTTTCCCGAAAACCGATCTCCGACGAGTCGATCCGCCGCAATCCTTCCAGTTCCGGGGCCAGCAGAATCAGGTTGCCTACCGAACGGCTGAAGTAACGCTTCCGGCCGTCGATCCGCCGCATCTCCAACCTCCCGGACTTTTCCCATCGACGGATCTGCTCCGGAGATACCGTATCGGACACCCGCTGCCGGATCCGGGAGAGAATCTGTCCTTCGTTATAACAAAATTCGATACGCAAACGCCGCATGACCTCCCGCAGCGAGTCGATCGCGCGCAGCTCCTGTTCCGACGCGCCGGGTTCCGCCTCTTCCAGCAACGAGTCCAGCTGCGAAAACCGACCTTCTCCGATCAGATTCGACGCATCTTTCCGCCAATCGGATCGTCCGGCGCAGGAAACCAACGCTCCCAACAGCACCGGACAAAAAAACTTGAACAGATTCATTCCGAAACAGTCTATATTTTCACAAAACTACGCATTTTACCGGCCAATGGCAACAAAAAACCGCCCGGAAATCGCAACCGGGCGGCCGGAGAGGTATGCGGATCACGATCAAAATACGTTAACGTTGCAGCAATCCGGCATACATCCGGTCGTAAGTCGGCGTCGGAACGTCGAGCCGTTTCCCTTCGCGCACGATGTAGCCGGTCAACGACTCCAGTTCGGTGCTGCGGTGCGCCCGGAAATCGCGCTGCATCGAGGTCGTCGTATCGGTCGGAATCCGTTCCATCTGATCGACCACCTGGGCGGCGATCCCGTCGGACAGGACGATTCCTTTGGCCTTCGCCACCGCCTGAAATTCATCGAGCAGCGCCGTGAACTGCGCCCGGTAGTCCGGGTTGCCAAGCACGCCGCCGTAAGGCTCGTCGGTATAGGAAGTCGCCGTGGCCACGGTCGAGATGAACGCAAACTTGTCCCAGACTCGCCGGGTAATATCCGGAACCAACCGGGCGCGGACTTCCGCGCCGGTAAAAATCCGCTCCAGTTCTTCGAGTCGTTCGTCCGGCCCCTGCGCGGAACCGAACAGGTAACGGTAACCGTTGGTATGTTCGGCGATACGGCCCGGCTCGACGATAAACGCAACCACATACACGCACCCGTCCCACACGGCATGTCCGGGCAGCATTCGTTTGATCTTCTCGGCGCTATCCACGCCGTTCAGAAACGGCAGGATCACCGTCCGCGGCCCGATGGCCGGGCGGATCTGCCCGACGGCCCCTTCGATATCATAGGCCTTCGTGCACAGCAGGATGTAATCCATTTCGCCAATCTCGGCGGCCGAATCGGTCGCCGCTTTCGGGCGGGCCGTAAAATTTCCCTGCTGTGACTCGACGATCAATCCCCTGCTTCGGATATTTTCGAGGGCTTGTCCGCGCGAAATAAAATAGATGTCCACTTCCGGGTCGTCCCGGTAACGGCGGGCGAGCAGACCGCCGAGAAATCCGCCGACGCCGCCCGTCCCTACGATGGCTATTTTCGTTTTCATAATCAGTCCGAACGATTTGATTTTCCGCAAAGGTAGCAAAAACCGGAGCATTTCGTTGCGAAATACGCCCCCCGTCGAGAACAGTTGCCGGGTTTCGGCAAAATTACTTATCTTTGTTCTCTGTTAACCAACTAAACGAAAAAATATGCACGCATACGTATTCCCGGGTCAAGGCGCCCAATTCGTCGGAATGGGCAAAGACCTGTACGACAACGTTCCCCTTGCAAAAGAACTGTTCGAAAAAGCCAACGAAATTCTCGGCTTCCCGATCACCGATATCATGTTCGCCGGAACCGACGAACAGCTCAAGCAGACGAAAGTAACCCAGCCGGCAATCTTCCTGCACTCGGTCATCCTGGCCAAATCGCTCGGCGCGGACTTCAAACCCGAAATGACGGCCGGACACTCGCTGGGCGAATTCAGCGCGCTGGTAGCCGCCGGAGCCCTGAGTTTCGAAGACGGCCTGAGCCTGGTTTCGAAACGTGCGATGGCGATGCAGAAAGCCTGCGAACAGAATCCGTCGACGATGGCCGCCATCATCGGCCTGCCCGACGCCACGGTCGAAGAGATATGCAGCGCGATCGACGGCGTAGTCGTTCCGGCCAACTACAACTGTCCGGGACAGTTGGTAATATCGGGCAGCAACGAAGCGATCGACGCCGCCTGCGCCAAACTGACCGAGGCGGGCGCCAAACGCGCGCTGAAGCTGAACGTCGGCGGAGCGTTCCACTCGCCGCTGATGGAACCGGCCCGCGTGGAGCTCGAAGCCGCCATCAAAGCCGCTCCATTCGCCGAACCGGTCTGCCCGGTCTACCAGAACGTCGACGCCAAACCGTACACCGATCCGGCTAAAATCCAAGCCAACCTGATCGCCCAACTGACCTCTCCGGTGCGCTGGACGCAGATCGTGCAAAACATGATCGCCGACGGAGCCACGCAGTTCACCGAACTCGGCCCCGGCAGCGTATTGCAGGGCCTGATCAAGAAAGTGGACCGCGCCGCCGTTTGCGAATCGAAGCAAACATTGTAATGTCGACCGAAAAAAACGGCTGATACTCATACGATTTTCCCGAACCGCACGTTTTACTAGTGCGGTTTTTTTATGAAATAAGAGGGCGTAAGATTTTAATATTTCGGCTAATTCGGTCGGATATATGAAAAATTTTGCGTTATTTTGCACTCAAAGAAAACCAACGCCACCATTCTAAATTTAGGAAACCGCCGTTTCCCAATTAGATAAGAATGAGTGGCTATCAGCGGACTTCGAGGCCGGCGGACCGGAACTTTCGGAATCCCGACAAAGAAAAACCTAACATCAAACCATAACAGAATTTAACCCCATGAGTTCATTACAGGAATTTTTCAATCAGCCGGAAAACGGCAAGGCCAAAGGAATCGTTCAAAAAAACAACATTCTCAAACGCAATATCATCGCCCGCATGGCGATCGAAGGAGAATGTACGCTGGCGGATCTGGCCAGGGAGCTGCATGTCAGCATCCCGACAGTCACCAAACTGGTCGAGGAACTCCTTTCCGAAAACATCATCGCCGACCGCGGCAAGATCGAAACCAGCGGCGGACGCCGGCCGAACATTTTCGGTCTGACTCATTCGGCCATCTATTTCGCCGGCATCGAAGTGAGTCGCGATCAGATCGTCATGGTGATTACCGACCTGCACAACAACATCATCCAACTGGAACACGAGCAAGATTTTATCCTCGACGACACGGAAGAATGCCTCGACAAAATCGGATCTTCGATCGACCGGTTCATAAACGACAGCAAAATAGACCGTTCGAAGTTGCTCGGCATCGGAATCTGCATTGCCGGGCGCGTGAATCCGAAAACCGGACGCAGCTACAAATATTTCACCTCGCGCGAAGAGTCGCTGAGCGAGATCATGGAAAAACGGCTCGGACACCGGGTGCTGATCGAAAACGACACCCGCGCCCGCTGCTACGGCGAATATACGAAAGGATGCACGGGTTCCGAAAAGAACATCGTTTACCTGAACCTCGCCCGCGGCGTCGCCATCGGAGTCATCATCGACGGCAACCTGTACTACGGGAAATCGGGCTTTGCCGGCGAATTCGGCCATACGCCCTATTTCGATAACGAGATCATCTGCGACTGCGGTAAAAAAGGGTGTTTGGAGACGGAAGTTTCCGGAATCGCCATCGAAAACAAGATGATCCAGCAGATCAAGAACGGACGCACCACGATCCTGATGGATAAATACCAGAAACAACATAAGATCCACATCAACGACATCATTCAGGCAGCCAAAAACGACGACACGCTGTCAATCGAACTGATCGAGGAAGCCGGCGAAAAAATCGGCAAAAGCATCGCTTTTCTGATCAATATTTTCAACCCGGAACAGGTGATCATCGGAGGCAACCTGGCCAACGCCGGCGACTACCTGATGCTGCCGCTGAAATCGGCCGTCAACAAATATTCGCTGCGGCTGGTTTACAACGACACGCTGTTCCGCACGACCAACCTCGACGACAATATCGGTTCGCTCGGCGCGGCAATGCTGATCCGCAACAAGGTGATTTCACTGTAAACGCGGCGTGCCATGACCAATCCGATGGAGAGCGAACTGATCCGACTGCGGGCGCTCGAGCCGGAAGATGTCAACATCCTGTACAAATGGGAGAACGACACCGAAATCTGGAAAGTGAGCAACACGGTCGCCCCGTTTTCGAAACACATGCTGCGACAGTTTATCGAAAACCAGCAACGCGATATCTACGAAACCCGCCAGTTGCGGCTGATCATCGAATCGAAAGCCGACGGGAAACCCGTCGGCGCCATCGACTTGTTCGACCTCGACCCGTACAACTGCCGGGCGGGGGTCGGCATTCTGATCTACGACCAGCGCGACCAGAGGCAGGGTTACGCCTCTCATGCGGTGTCGATCGTGATCCGATACGGCTTTCAAGTGCTGAACCTCAACCAACTGTACTGCGACATTCCGTCGCAGAACATCCAAAGCCTCGCGCTATTCAAAAGCAAGGGATTTTCGGTGATCGGACTTAAAAAAGAGTGGACGAAAACCACGTCGGACTGGCAGGACGAGTACATGCTACAACTGCTAAACCCGAAAAAATGGTGACAGGTCGGGGAATTCGGCAGTAGGGCAGTAGCGCCCCGATTCCGCATCGCGCCGGCAGCAAACATGCCGCAGCCCGTTCGTAACCAATATGAAAGGAGCCTCCAGCACGCTGTTGTAACGTACCGCCTGGGCGAGCACCCGCTCGTCGAGCGGGACGTGCGGAGCTTTGCATTCCGCGACCAGACAGATCCGGCCGTCCCGACCGGTCACCGTCACATCGGCCCGTTGCCGCGTACCCGCGAGTTCCACCGGACGTTCCTGAGATACGCACGCCGCAAACGCCCCCTTCTCCTCCACCAAAAAACGAATCAAGTGCTGCCGCACCCACTCCTCGGGAGTCAGCACGAGCCACCGTTTGCGGACGCCGTCCCATATCTGCGGCGGCGCGGCATCCATCCGGAGCCTGAAAACGTAATGGGGAAAATTAAGTTGAAAAAGTCGTTCCATCTATCGATAAAAATTCGTACCTTGTATTCGATTTTTCGAAAAAAAGTCGTCCGGCTCATATTTTCCGGCTTACAAATATAAACAAAGATTTTTCAGAGCACCGAAATCATCTGAATAAACACTTGCGATATGGGAAACAATGCTAAAAGTAAAAAGGAAGAGGCGCTTCTCTACCACTCGGAGGGGCGTCCGGGGAAGATCGAGGTAATCCCAACGAAACCTTACAGCACACAGAAAGACTTGTCGCTGGCCTACTCCCCGGGAGTGGCGGAGCCTTGCCTGGCGATCGAGGACAATCCGGACGACGCGTACAAATATACAGCGAAAGGCAACTTGGTAGCGGTAATCTCGAACGGCACCGCCGTGCTCGGGCTGGGCGATATCGGGGCGATGGCCGGTAAACCGGTCATGGAAGGCAAAGGGCTGCTCTTTAAAACCTTTGCGGATATCGACGTATTCGACATCGAAGTCGATACGAAAGACACCGACCAGTTCATCGAAACCGTCAAAAACATTTCGGTCACGTTCGGCGGGATCAACCTGGAAGACATCAAGGCGCCCGAATGTTTCGAGATCGAAGAACGCCTGAAAGAGGAGCTGTCGATCCCGGTGATGCACGACGACCAGCACGGCACCGCGATCATTTCGTCGGCGGCGCTGCTCAACGCGCTCGAAATCGCAGGCAAGAAGATCGAAAAAGTACAGGTAGTGGTCAACGGGGCCGGCGCGGCCGCCGTATCCTGCGCGAAACTCTACATCGCGCTGGGCGTAAAGCCCGAGAATGTGATCATGTGCGACAGCAAAGGGGTCATTTCGGTACGCCGCCAGAACCTGAACGCGGCGAAAGCCAAATTCGCCACTACGCGCGAGGTCGATACGCTCGAAGAAGCCCTTGTCGGAGCCGACGTATTCCTCGGCTTATCGGTAGCCGACGTGCTGACGCAAGAAATGGTACGCAGCATGGCCGACAACCCGATCGTATTCGCGCTGGCCAATCCGAATCCGGAAATCTCATATGACAACGCGATGGCCGCCCGCGAAGACATCATCTTCGCAACCGGACGCTCGGACTATCCGAACCAGGTCAATAACGTACTCGGATTCCCGTACATTTTCCGCGGAGCGCTCGACGTGCGCGCCACCAAGATCAACGAGGAGATGAAGATCGCCGCCGTGCGGGCGCTGGCCGCATTGACCAAGGAGCCGGTGCCCGACATCGTAGCGGCCGCCTACAACGACAACAATATTTCGTTCGGACGCGAATACCTGATCCCCAAGGCCCTCGACCCGCGGCTGATCTCCACCATCTCGGTCGCCGTGGCCAAAGCGGCTATCGAATCGGGCGTCGCGCGCAAAACGATCACCGACTGGAAAGCGTACGCTACCGAACTGGACAGCCGTATGGGGCGCGACGACAAGCTGATGCGCGCCATCCGCTCGAAAGTAGGCACCGCCGCGCCGCGCCGGATCGTCTTCAGCGAAGGCGACCGCCTGACTACGATCAAGGCCGCCGTTCACCTGGCCAACGAAAACCTTGCTATCCCGCTGCTGGTCGGCGACCGTGCGAAGATCAATACGCTGCTGAAAGACAACCACCTGACGCTCGACCCGAAATGCATCGTCGACTTCCGCAGCGACCGCGAAGAAGCGCGCCGCAGTCGCTACGCAGCGCTGCTGTATAACAAGGTAAGCCGCAAGGGCGTCCGGATGCACGAGGCGATCGAATACATGATGCGCCGCGACTGGTTCACGCTGATGATGGTCGCTTCGGGCGACGCCGATACGTCGATCCTCGGCTATACGCACCGCTACACCGAAGCGCTGAACCCGGTACGCCAGATCTTTACGACGAACAGCAACACGACGCTCGCGGCGATGGAGATCGTTACGACCAAGCGCGGACCGATGTTCTTCGCCGACACGGCCGTCAACCCGAGTCCGACCGTCGAAGACCTGGTCAACATCGTACTGATGGCTGCCCAGACCGTCCGCAATTTCGGTATCGAACCGGTGATGGCAATGCTGTCGCACTCGAATTTCGGAACCGACACCGAACCGCTCGCGGCCAAAATCTCGAAAGCCGTGGAAATCCTGCACTTCCAGTATCCGGAATTGCTGGTCGACGGCGAGATGAAAGCCGACATCGCGTTGAACAAGAAAGCCCGCAACGAAATCTACCCGTTCAACAAGCTGGGCGACCGCGAGATCAACGTGTTGATCTTCCCGAACCTGTCGTCCGCGAACATTTCGTACAAGATGATGGAGATCCTCGGCGGCGCCGAAATCAACGGTCCGATCCTGATGGGACTGAACCAGTCGTGCGTACACCTGATCCCGGAAGTGGCCAGCACCCGATCAATCCGCAACCTGAGCGTCATCGCCGCTGCGGAAACGATCCAGCCGAAATAGCCGGAAAACGCTCGTTTTTAAAAATAGCCGCCGATCATTTTTACCCGGCGGCTATTTTTGTATATTTGCATGTCGGGGTGGCTGCATCTCGATCTTGATTTTATCCGGAAATATTATGAAATACAGCCTCATTATCTCCTTCTCGCTGCTGTGCCTGCTTCGCGCCGGCGGACTGCAGGCGCAAACCGAACTGCAGGACCCGACCCGCACCTCTTCCCGCAGCGAAATGCCGGGCATTCAAATCGGCAGTTACAACAGCCGCGAACTGGCGCTGACCGAAAACGATAAGGAATCGCTCTACATGCAGCGGCTGAACGGAAAATGGCAGGTAAAAACCTATCGTTCGGAAACGGAAATAGACACGACGCTCACCGCGCCGGCGGCGGACGTTTCGGCATGGGAAAGCGTCACGATTCCCGAAAAAGAGGGCAACGGAGCATGGGCGGCCGTCTACCGTACCGAGTTCACGATGCCTTTCAAATGGATCGACCGTGAAATATTCGTCCGGCTCGACGCCGTCAGCCGCGCTTATTACGTCTATGCGAACGGGCATCTGGCCGGTTATCACGCGGATTCGAAAACGCCGGCCTATTTCGATATTACGCCTTACGTCGCGGACGGGAAAAACACGCTGGCCGTGATCGCCTACGCCCATCCGGTTTCGACAACGCTTGAGAATCAGATCAAAACGCCGGGCACCTGCATCGAAGGCGACGTCTCGGTCATCGCGCAGCCCAAAGTCCGCATCCGCGACTTCGTGGCCGACACCCGTTTCGCAACGGACGGCAACGGACTGTTCAGTTTCGGGGCGATCGTAAAATCGCACCTGCTGAATCCCAAAGAGGTGATCGTTTATTACGAACTGATCGCGCCGGACGACAGCACGGTGATCGCGCACGGCAAGCGGGACGCCCGTTTCCACCTGCGGGCCGAAGACACCGTCCGCTTTTTCGCCAACCTACCGGACATCCAGTCGTGGAGCCACGAAAGTCCGAAGCTCTATACCGTCGCACTGAAATTGCAGCACGAAGGCCGCTTTACCGAATATACGAAGGTAAAAATCGGATTCCGCGACGTTTCGTTCGACGAAAAAGGGCTGAAGATCAACGGACGTCCGGTCGAGCTCCGCGCCGTCGATTACGATTGTCCCCCGGATGCGAATGCCTGGCGCAGGGACTTCGCCGCATTCAAAAAGAGGGGCATCAACTGCGTCCGGGTCAAAAATTACCCGCAAAACGACCGGTTTTACGAACTGGCCGACAGCTACGGCCTGTATATCTGCAACCGGGCGAACATCGACGCCCGTCTGAGCGGCAGCTCGCTCGAAACGGGCGGCACGCCGGCCAACGATCCGCTGTGGGAAAACGCCTATGCCGACCGCGTAATGAATATGTACTACACATCGCAGAACCATCCGTCGGTGCTGCTGTTCTCGCTCGGCGAACAGGGAGGGCGCGGTTACAACATGTACGAAGCCTACCGCCGGCTGAAAGCGGTCGAAAAGAAACGCCCGGTGATTTACGAAGGAGCCGGCGCGGAGTGGAACAGCGACCTGGTGGTCGGCAAACCCGGCGGACGCAACGCGTCGGACGACCGTTACACGGTCTTTTTCGCTTCGCCCGAGTCTTTCAACGAAAAACAGTCGCCGCTGGGCGCGACCGCGATCGCGGCCGGAACGGCTCCGGGCAAAGTGGAGATCCGCAACGGCTGTACGATCGCCGACCTGAAAAACTTCCGGGTCGGCTATACGATCGTCGCCGGCACGAAACGAATCGTCAAGGAAGGCGTCTGCAAAGCCGACATCCCGGCCGGGGAAACCGCCCTGGTGGATATTCCGCTCGACGGCGTCAAACCGGGCAAATATACGCTGACCGTCTACGTCGCACATAAAGACAATACGCCACTGGCGCCGGACGGAGAGCGCATCCTCGAACAAACCCTGCCGTTGGAAATTCCGAAAACGGCAAAATGACAAGCAATTCCATCCTGCGGTAAAACGGCAGCGGCATGGTAGTTGAACGGTGGATTCCGTTCCTTCACGTCGGGAGTCATCCTGCATGAAACAACTGAAATTATGTATATCACGCTCGCAATCCTGGTACTGTCGGCCGTCTTTTTTATGAACGGCCGGGTACGTTCCGACCTGGTGGCACTGTGCGCGCTGCTGGGCCTGCTCGTTTTCCAAATACTGACCCCCGAAGAGGCGCTGGCCGGATTCGCCAACCCGATCGTCATCATGATGATCGGGCTGTTCGTCGTAGGCGGCGCGATTTTCCAGACCGGACTGGCCAAAATGGTCAGCAGCCGCATCCTGGGATTGGCCGGCAACAGCGAACTGAAACTGTTCATCCTTGTCATGCTGGTCACTGCGGCCATCGGCGCCTTTATAAGCAATACGGGAACCGTCGCGCTGATGCTCCCGATCGTGGTGAGTCTCGCAGCCAATGCGAACATGAACGTCAGCCGCGTACTGATGCCGCTGGCATTCGCAAGCAGCATGGGCGGTATGCTGACGCTGATCGGGACCGCCCCGAACCTCGTTATCCAGAACGTACTGACCGACGCGGGCTACCAGCCGCTGACCTTCTTTTCGTTCACTCCGGTCGGCCTGGTATGTATCCTGACCGGAATCATCGTGCTGATCCCGCTGAGCAGGTGGTTCCTCGGCCCGAAAAAAGAGAAAAAACAGCAACGGCAGACCGGAAAATCGCTCGGCGAACTGGTCCGCGAATACCAACTCGCCGACAGCTTGTTCCGGGTCAGGGTATCCGCCGGCTCTCCGGCCGGAGGACAAACGGTGCGGGAACTGGGCATCCAACAGCAATACGACCTCAACCTGGTCGAAATCCGCCGAATCCAATCGCCCCAATCGCATTTCCTGAAATCGGTCAGCCAGCAGTTGGCCGACCCCGATACGACGCTCCGCGACGGGGATATCCTCTACTTGATGGGGCTTTTTGAAAACGTGCAACGATTCGCCGCCGACTGCCGGCTCGAACTGATGGACACCCATACGACCGAACAACGCACCGAAGGCAAACCAGGCACGCTCGATTTCTACGACATCGGGATCGCCGAGATCCTGCTACCGCCGACCTCCCGGCTGGTCAATACGCCGGTCGGCGAATCCGGATTGCGCGAACAGTACGACGTCAACGTACTGGGCATCCGCCGCAAGAACGAATACCTGCTCTCCGGCCTGAAAGACACGAAAATGCACTCCGGGGATATCCTGCTCGTACAGGGCGCGTGGCACGACATTTCGCGTCTGGACGGCGAACCGTCGGAATGGGTCGTCCTGGGGCAGCCGCTGGCCGAAGCGTCCCGGGTAACGCTGGATTACAAAGCGCCGCTGGCCGCGGCGATCATGGTGCTGATGATCGCCTGCATGATGTTCGACTTCATCCCGATCGCCCCGGTCACGGCCGTGATGATCGCCGCCGTGCTGATGGTGCTGACCGGCTGCCTGCGCAACGTGGAAGCCGCTTACAAAACGATCAACTGGGAAAGCATCGTACTGATCGCGGCGATGCTGCCGATGTCCGTCGCGCTGGAAAAAACGGGAGCGTCGGAGCTGCTCTCGCGACAGCTCGCCCAGGGATTGGGCAGCTACGGGCCGGTCGTTCTGCTCGCAGGCGTCTATTTCACCACCTCGTTGATGACGATGTTCATCAGCAACACGGCCACGGCCGTGCTGCTCGCGCCGGTCGCTCTCCACGCCGCCGTAGAGATCGGGGCGAGCCCCTATCCGTTCCTGTTCGCGGTCGCGGTGGGAGCGAGCATGTGTTTCGCCTCGCCGTTCTCTACGCCGCCCAATGCGCTGGTCATGCAGGCCGGACAATATGCGTTCAAAGATTACATCAAAGTCGGCCTACCGTTGCAGGTCATTATGGGGATCATAATGATCCTAATACTCCCGCTGCTGTTCCCGTTCTGACCGAAATCATAAAAAGCGACCGTCCCTTTTACCGGGACGGTCGTTCGATTTTCCACTCTGACAAAAAAGCACGATTCCGCATAAATCCGGTCGGCCCGTTTCGCGCCGCCGGGCGACAGCCCGTTAGATCGGCCCCATAGCGATCGTTTCGCCGCTTTCGTGCCATTTGTCGACTTCGAATCCGTTGCCGCGGAAGGGCGGCGACAGGATCCCGCCGATATTCACGTGCAGCGTCAACATATTGCCGGCAGTCAGCGGCCCGGACAGTCGCGACGTATAAAGTCTTTTCCTCCCCGTTGTCGAGAATCATGCGGATCACGATTTAAGGCGCATCGCCAGACGGAAACACCTCTACGGAATTATAAGCGCTCATGCGGTCCGGCGCAAAGCGCAGCGGAATCAGCACCGTCTTCGTCGAATTGGAAGGTTCGACGGTATACAGGTCGAGGCTTTCGGCGATGGAACCCATCAGCGCGCTCATCGTATCGATAGCGGCGGCAAACGGAACATTATCCTTCGGACGCAGCATAATGCCGATTCCGGCAACCTCGCGCTCCTGCTCCACATCGATGCTGCCGGTTCCGATCTCCTCCTCGGTTGCAAAAACGAAATTGTTAACGCGGTGGTAAACCGTATCGCCGGAGTATTGCCTGAGCGAAAAAAACTGCCGCGACAGATCGGCGCTCAGCGACAGCCGGGAAACACGGACGACCGGACAACCGACCGCCGTATCGACCGGATTTTGGAATAGTTATTGATAACGGATAACAAACGAAATAGCAGGCGCTCCGGGCCGCGCCGTTCCGAACGCGGCCCGGAACCGCCTGCCGGCATCGGAATGTAAAATGGCTCGACGCCCGGAAAAACTTTGCAGCCAACCGGGCGGACACGATCGTCAAACACAATAAAACACGGCATATCAAGATGTTAAAAGAAAGCTTCGTCTTCATGTTCATCTCCTCGTTCATGGCGTTGTTTCCGGTGGCGAATCCCGTGGGCACCGGATTCATCATCAACGGGTTCTTGTCGGGACTGGACCGTTCGGAGAGAAGATCCATCGTCCGGAGGATTGCCGTCAACTACCTGCTGATCGGGATCGGCAGCCTGGCGATCGGGCACTTCGTACTGTCCCTGTTCGGACTGTCGCTGCCTATCGTTCAACTGGGAGGAGGTCTTTTGATCTGTAAAACGGCCCTGCAATGGCTCGGCGATTCGGATGCTTCGACAGGCAGCGCGCCGGACAAGCCCGTCGACCCGATCAGCGTACGCAACCTGGAATCCCGGGTATTTTACCCGATCACCTTTCCGATCAGCATCGGACCCGGCAGCATATCCGTCATTTTCACCCTGATGGCGTCGGTCAATATCAAGGACGGCCTGGGAAAGATCATCATAAACTATGCGGTCATCGCGTTCGTCATCTTCCTGATGTGTCTGATCCTGTACGTCATCCTGTCGCAGGGACAGAAAATCACGAAGAAAGTAGGGGTCACGGGCACGATGATAATCAATAAAATGGTCGCATTCTTCACGTTCTGCGTCGGCATCCAGATCATCGCGGAAGGCGTCGAGAAAATATTCCACCTCAGCCTGTCGTAAACCAACCGGAAAACAACAAACGCTTAAACATAAAAACCATGAATTCGAGCATCCTGATAAACAACGTCGAGATCTTCGACGGAACGAACGAGGCCACCGTCCGAGGAAATGTTCTGGTCAAGAACGGCCTGATCGAAAAAATAACGCAGGAGTCCGTCCCGGTCGACCCGGGCGGCGACACCATCGTGCTGGACGGAAAAGGACGGTTTCTGATGCCCGGGCTGATCGACGCGCACTGGCACGCCTACCTGTGCTGCAACACGATGATGGGACTGCTGACCGAAGACGTCTCCTTTTCGCACCTGACGGCAGGACAGGAGGCCGGGGCGACCCTGCTACGGGGTTTCACGACCATCCGGGATGCGGGAGGCCCCGTTTTCGGACTCAAACGGGCCATCGACACCGGCGTCCTGCAGGGCCCGAGAATCTATCCCAGCGGCGCCATGATCTCCCAGACGTCGGGACACGGCGACTTCCGGATGATCTACGAACACGGTCATACGGGCTGCGGCTGCGAAATGGCCCACGTCGAGGAGATCGGGGCCTCGCGCATTGTCGACGGTCCCGATGCCGTCACGGCGGCGACGCGCGAAAACCTGAGGCAAGGAGCCTCTCAGATCAAACTGATGACCGGCGGCGGCGCGGCATCGCTCTACGATCCGCTGGACGTAACCGAATTTTTCGAAGAGGAGATCCGCGCGGCGGTGAGGGCGGCCGAAGACTGGGGCACGTACGTAATGGTGCACGTTTACAATCCCCGGGGCATAGCGAGGGCCATCAAAGCCGGGGTCAGAAGCATCGAGCACGGCCACCTGATCGACGAACCTACGATGAAACTGCTGGCCGACAGCGGCGCTTGGCTCAGTATGCAGGCCTTCACCGTCGAAGACAATACGTATCCTTCGCCCGTTCAACAAGCCAAACACCTGCAGATCTGCAACGGGACGGACCGCGCATACGAACTCGCCAAAAAGTACAATGTGAAACTGGCCTGGGGAACGGATCTGCTGTTCAATCCGGCCCATACGAAAAACCAGAATCACGGGATCGTAAAATTACAAAAATGGTTTTCCAACTTCGAAATCCTGAAAATGGTCACTTCCGACAACGCCCGCCTGCTGGCGATGTCCGGAGCCCGAAACCCGTATCCGGGCAAACTCGGCGTCGTCGAAGAGGGCGCGCTGGCCGACCTGCTGCTGGTCGAAGGAAATCCTCTACAGAACGTCGACCTGCTCGGAGATCCCGGGAACAACTTCAGCGTCATCATCAAAAACGGCGTCGTCTATAAAAACAAACTACAAGACGGCCCGGCATCCGGCAACCGTTAAAACTCGATATATGATCAGACAACCTGTACTATACGCCATCCTACTCGTTTTTCCCCTTTTCGGCGCATCCGCTCAGGAACCGGGTCTTCCGGTCAGCTTCGAGCAGGCCGTCGAAATGGTGAACCGGGACAACAAGAGCATCCGGATCGCCGAGCAGGGACTGGACTGGGCCAAAAGCGAACGCCAGCGGCTGAACTCTTTCTGGTATCCGAGAATTTCGGCCAGCGGAGCCTACGTGCACATGGCGAACGACATCGAAGTCAAGGAATCGCTGTCGGCGTTCACCGATCCGGTCAAGGATTTCATCCACTCGATCGACCCCGGCGAACAGATCATCACTTCGCTGCTGAACAACCTCGGCAGCCACTCGTTCAGCGTCCCGCTGGCCCCCCGGAACGTCTCTACGATCGACGCGACAGTCGCGCTTCCGATCTTTACGGGCGGCAAGCGCATCTACGCCGGCAGAATCGGGAAATCCATGGTCGGCGCAGCCGAGGTGAACCGGAAGCAAGTAAGCGCCGATCAACAAGTACTGCTGGTCGAAACTTATTTCGGCGTGCGGCTGGGACAAAAAATCGTCGAAGTCCGCCAGCAGACCTACGACGCCCTCGAACAGCATTTCCAAAATGCCCTGAAGCTCGAGGCCACCGGTATGCTGACCAAAACCGAACGCCTGCTTTTCCAGGTAAACAGGGATGAAGCCAAACGCGAACTGGAAACGGCGGTAAAGGATCTGAGCGTAGCGCAGAACGCGTTCAAAACGCTCGTCCAGATCGAAACGGACGAAAACATCCTGCCGGTTTCGCCGCTGTTCATCAACGAATCCCTGCCTGCGCTCGACTATTTCAAAAGCCTGGTAGGTCGGGACAACTACATCGTCCAGGGCCTGGGCATCCAGCAGGATATCCAGCAAAACCAGATAAAAATAGCGAACTCAGCCTACATGCCCGCGATCGAACTATTCGGGAAACAGACCCTCTATTCGTCCGGCATCCGGAAAAACCTGGTGCCCCGGTCGCTGATCGGGGTGGGGTTTACCTGGAACCTTTTCGACGGCCTGGGTCGCGAGAAGCAGATCCGCCAGGCGAAGATCAACCACCGCATTCTGACCGTCGAGAAAGAGAAAGCCGCCGACGACCTGACACTGGCGGTCGATAAATTCTACAACCAGACGCAAACCGCACTGGACAACGTTACCGCCCTGCAAACTACCGTCGAGATGAGCCGGGAGATCGTCCGGGCCCGGCACAAGTCTTTCCAAGAAGGCATGGCCACCCCCACCGAAGTCATCGACGCGGAACTGCTGCTGTCGAAAGTGAGGGTCGCGATCCTGATGGCCTACTACCAGTTCGACACGGGGCTCATCAACCTGCTGGCCGTCTGCGGGATGCCGGAGTCGTTCGATCAGTACAGCAGGAACGGAAAAGACGAAACGTCCCTGACGGACCGGCGAACCGACGCTGTAAACGGAACGATAAACAATTAACCATATCATGATGAACAAGAGTAAAAAATACATAGCGATCGCCTTCGTCGTCGTTTTAATCGTCGTCGTGATCGTATCCACGGTCGGCATTCTGTCGCTGAAGAACAAACCCGAGATCCTGCAAGGGCAGGCGGAAGCTACGGAGATCCGGATCTCCGGCAAACTCCCCGGACGCATCGACAAGTTCCTGGTCGAAGAGGGACAGGACGTCCTCAAAGGGGATACCCTGGTGGTAATCAACAGTCCGGAAATCGTGGCGAAATACGACCAGGTCGATGCGATCAAGAACGCGGCGGTCTACGAAAATCAGAAAATCGAAGAAGGCACCCGCAAGCAGATCGTCGAATCGGCCTACCAGCTCTGGATGAAAAGTAAATCCGACCTCGAACTGGCGACGACCACCTACAACCGCATTTCGTCCCTCTACCGGGACAGCGTGGTCACTTCCCAGCGGAAAGACGAAACGGAAGCGATCTACAAAGCGGCCTTGGCCGGCGAACGCGCCGCCTTCCAGCAATACCAGATGGCTCTGGACGGCGCCCGCAAGCAGGATCGGGAGAGTTCCCAGTCTATGGTCGACGCCGCCCGGAGCACGGTGCAGGAAGTGGCCGCGCTGCTACAGGACGCCCGGCTCACGGCCCCCGAATCCGGCCAGATCGCCGTGATCTACCCCAAGCGGGGCGAACTCGTCGGCCCCGGCACGCCCATCATGTCGCTGGTCGTCCTCGAAGACGCCCACGTGGTGCTGAACGTACGGGAAGACCTGATGCCGCATTTCCGGATGAAAGGAAAATTCAAGGGAGACGTGCCCGCGCTGGCCCGGAAAGGGATCGAATTCGAGATATACTACATCAGCCCGCTGGGCAGCTATTCGACCTGGAAATCGACCAAACAGGTCGGCAGCTACGACATGAGGACGTTCGAGATCAAAGCCCGGCCGACCGCGCCGCTGACGGATCTCCGGCCCGGAATGTCGGTTCTGGTAAACCTCAACGCACAGTAGCCGCACGATGGACCGCACTCAGGGAGCATTTTACCGGGTCGTCCGACGCGAGTTGGACCGGATGGTATCCCGAAGGCTTTACTTCGGGGTCTGCATCGCGCTGCCCCTGTTCTGCATCTTGTTTATGACCACGATCTTCGGCAGCGGACAAATGGAAAACATCCCGATCGGTATCGTCGACCTCGACCAGACAGCCACCTCGCGGCAAATTTCGCGTACCATCGCGACAGTTCCGACTTCCCGCGTAACGGCCCGCTACGCAGACGCCAAGGCGGCGCGCGACGCCGTGCAAAAAAAGGAGATATACGCCTACGTAGTGATCCCGCACAACTTCGAATCGGATCTGCTGGGAGGTCGAAACGTCGCGCTGCCCTATTACTACCATTTCGCCTTGCTGAGCGTGGGGATCGAACTCCACAGCGCCTTCGAAACGGTACTGGCGAACCTATCCGTCGCGCCGGTCGCCGCGGCGGGAATCGGGCAGGGCGCGTCGGAACGCCGGATCGAAAGCTTTATCCTGCCCGTCAACCTGCAGGCCCATCCGCTTTTCAATCCGTCGCTGGACTACTCGATCTACCTGACGAACCCTTTTTTCTTCGTTTTGTTCCAGATCGTCATCCTACTGGTGACCATGTACGTTCTGGGCAGCGAAATAAAATTCAAAACGGCCGCCGACTGGCTCGAAACGGCGGATGCGAATATCTTCACCGCCGTCACGGGCAAACTGCTGCCCTACACGGCGATCTTTATCGCGATGGGCATACTGGGCAACTTCGTCATGTTCGGCATCGCGGGCCTCCCGTTGGGCACGGGTTTTCTGCCCGTCAATCTGGCGACCGCCCTGTTCATCGTGGCGACGCAGGCGTTCGGCGTCTTCATATTCTCGCTTTTCCCGGCGCTGAGCATCATCATCAGCATAGCCTCGATGGTCGGATCGCTCGGCGCGACGCTGTCCGGAGTAACGTTCCCGGTACCGTACATGTACGCCCCCATCTACTACCTGTCGTTCCTGTTTCCCGTCAGGCATTTCGTCGAAATCAACCAGAACATCCTGTACGGGGATTACGGTTTCGCCTATACCTGGCAGAACGCGAGCTGCCTGTTCGTCTTCATGTTGGCGGCGCTGCTGATGCTGCCGCACCTGAAAAGAGCCATACTGAGTCGTAAATATGAAAACATCGAATAAAATAAAAGGGGGCCTGACGGTCATCGCGACCTACGTGACCAGGGAGTTCAAAACCATCGCGACAAGCTATTCGATCCTGTTGGTCATGATCGGGGGGATATTCATTTACGGCCTGCTTTACAACTACATGTACGCGCCCAACCTGATCCGCGACGCGCCGGTCGCCGTCGTCGACCGTTCGGGAACCCCGTTGAGCCGGGAGTACGCGCGCCTGCTGAACGCCTCTCCGCAGGTCGAAATATACAGCTACGCGCCGGACATGCCGAGCGCGAAAATCATGATGGAGACGAACCGGGTCGTCGGGATCATCTTCATTCCGGAAGACTTCGAAAGCAGGGTAGGCCGCGGCGAGCAGGCCGTTTTCCTGGCCTACGGCAACACCAGCGCATTCCTGAACTTCGCCTCCGTCGAAGAAGCGGCCGCAGGCGCGATGGAAGAACTGGACTCCAGGCACCGTCCCGACATGGTCGTATTCGTGCCGCCCGCAGCCCTCTACGCGATGTCGCAGACCCAGTCGATCGACATCGTCGGAACGCCGCTCTACAACCCGACCGAAGGTTACGGCAGCTACCTGATCCCGGCCGTACTGATCGTCATCCTCTTCCAGACCCTGATGATGGTCATCGGAATGATCTCGGGTAAGGAGCGCTACACCGGTTCCATCCTGTACTATTCGCGGCACGGACTCGGCTTTGGCCGGATGGCCGGCGTCGTGCTGAGCAAGACCTTTACATACTGCATCCTCTACGCCGTATTCGCCTACTTTTTAATCGGCCTGCTGCCGGAGATATACAGCATTCCCGATATCGGGAACCGCCGGGATATCGTCATGCTGCTGATCCCGTTCTTGCTGGCGACCTGTTTTTTCGGGCTGACCGGATCGCTTTTCTTTGCAGACTCCGAGAGTCCGATCCTGATGATTACCTTCTTCTCGGTCGGCCTGATCTTTCTGTCCGGCATGTCGTACCCGCTGGAACTGATGCCGTGGTACTGGCAGGCCGCCCATTTCGTGATTCCGGCCTCCCCCGGCGTTCTGGCGTTCATCAAACTGAACTCCATGGGAGCGGGTATGGCCGATATCGAACGCGAATACGTGACGCTGTGGATTCAGTGCATCGTGTATTTCATTTCGGCCTGCCTGGCGTTCCGGTACAACATCCGCAAAGCGATACGCAACCGGCCGGCCGGCGCGCGCGCTGCTTCTCGGAACGACGTCCCTACGCCGGCTCCGGCAAAAGGCATCGCGGAACCGGCGTCCGTCGAAAATACGGTCGAATAAAATTCGGACGGTTTACCGTTTCTTCGACTTCAAAAAACGGTTGGCCAAATACCTACGGACAGGCTCATCGTACAATTTCAAACAAATATATGCCAGCAGGATGCTTCCGACGACTACGGCCAGGGCTCCGGGCAGCGACTCGCCGAACGTAAGCTCTTCGTTCTTGACCCATCCGTAATAAAGGTAAATAAACGGATAATGCACCATATACAAAGGATAGGATATATCTCCCAGGAACTTACAAACCCGGTTCGTATATCGGTCGGTAATTTTGCCGGAGGCTCCCCAGTAAACGATCAGCGGGAAAAACAGGGCGAAACAAACCGTATCGTACAAACCGTTCATCCACAGGCGATCGGCTCCGCCCAGGCGCGGAACGGCCAGCAGAATAATCACGAGCAGGCTGCACTTCCAAAAGGCCCCCCTGACACGGGCCGGCCTGAAAACGCGGGACAGAAGCAACCCGGCGGAGAAAGCGTACAGCAAACGAAAAAATCCTCCCGTAAACTCCGTCCCGGTCAACGAAAACCCGGCGCAAATATCGCCGTAAGGCCCGAAGATGCTAAAAGCGGCCAGGCCGCATCCGGCCGCGACGACCAATACCGCAAGGGCCTTCGTAGAAAATTTACGGATAATCAAAGCATACAAAATATTGCCGATATATTCGAAAAACAGCGACCAGCTCGGCCCGTTCAGCGGATACATCTCCCCCAGGCCCCGGATTTCGGTGCCGGGCGTAGCCGGGATCAACAGCGCATTGACGAACGTGGCCAGCAACAGGGCCGCGACCGTCACCTTCGTAACGTCCCACACCGGACATCCCTGGAAATAAAACATGACCGCCCCGATCACAGCCCCCATGACGACCATCGGGTGAAGGCGTATGACCCTGCGTTTGATGAAATCCTTCACGGTCATCGTTTTCCAGCGGTCGTCGTAAGCATAGCCAATGACAAAACCGGACAGAATAAAGAAGAAATCGACAGCCAGATAACCGTGGTTGATCTTTTGATCCAGATGACTCGTCGCATAGGCTTCGAATATATGAAACCATACGACCATAATGGCGGCCACGCCGCGCAATCCGTCGAGGATCATGTAATGCGGTTTCGTGTCTCCGAAAGCCGCGGAAGATATCGGTGTTTTCGACATGAATGAATTGTATTCGGATTTCGTATTTATTTCTTTTGTAAATCTCGATGCTTTCCGGTTTTCGCGTCCGTTTACCTTCCGGCCGCACGGGGCTTTCTTTTTCCCGGGCACTCCCCATGTATGCTTCAAATATACAACAAAATAGCCTTACACATAGCTCCGACCGTCTTTTTTTGTTAAAATAGCTTTGGCCGGTCCAATCCGGCTCTTTTCCCGAAAGCAAACTTCGCATCGGCCCGGCAGTCGTTTTAACGGCGTTCTTTCCCTTCCTCCGGATGTTCCCGGCGACAAGCTTACGGGCAATAAAAAACCTACGAATCAATGACTCGTAGGTTTACTTTCATACAACAAATTCAGCGGAGAGGACGGGATTCGAACCCGTGGAGCCAGTTGCCCAGCTCGGCAGTTTAGCAAACTACTGGTTTCAGCCACTCACCCACCTCTCCGTGGCCATAGCCTGAAATAATTACCGTGCAAAAGTATGGTTTACTTTTCAAAAACGCAAATCTTTTTTCGACGCGCGGAAAAATAAATCCCTAAAGTTCCGGACGGTCCCCGGCAGACCGGCTTTTTCGGAACGACTGCCCGTGCGTCACCGCACCCGACTCGCCGGACAAATCGCCCTCCGATCTAAAAAATAAATTTCGAACTGATCTCCCGATAATCGTGCACCCGTTCGATGACGTCGGCAAAAATGTCGGCCACGGTCAGCACGGTAAATTTCGAGGTATCTTCGTCTTTTTTCAGCGGAATCGTATCCGTTACGATCACTTCCGACAGTGCGCTGTTATTGATTCGGTCGTAGGCCGGCCCCGACAGTACCGGATGCGTCACGGCGGCGCGGACGCTCGAAGCGCCGAGCTCCATGAACATATCGGCCGCTTTGGTAATCGTGCCCGCCGTATCGATCATGTCGTCCATGATGATGATATTCCGGTCTTTGACCTCGCCGATCGCCGTAATTTTCCCTACGACGTTGGCCTTTTCGCGCTGCTTGTGGCAAATGATCATCGGCGCGTTCAAGTGCTGCGAATAAGCGTTCGCCCGTTTGGCCCCCCCCATGTCCGGCGCGGCGATCGACAGGTTTTCGATATTCAGATTTTTAATGTAGGGAACGAATATGCCGCTCGCATAGAGATGATCGACCGGGATATCGAAAAATCCCTGAATCTGGTCGGCATGCAGGTCCATGGTCATGATCCGGTCGACGCCGGCGGCGCGCAACAGATTGGCAACCAATTTGGCTCCGATCGAAACCCGCGGACGGTCCTTGCGATCCTGCCGCGCCCAACCGAAATAGGGCATCACGGCGATCACCCGGTGCGCCGACGCCCGGTGCGCCGCATCGATCATCAGCAACAGTTCCATCAGATTGTCTGCAGGCGGGAAGGTCGACTGCACGATAAAAACGGTGCATCCCCGGATGCTTTCGTCAAACGCGGGCTGGAATTCGCCGTCGCTGAACTCCAAAACCTGGGAATCGCCCAGATCGACCCCGAAATTCGCAGCGATCTTCTCGGCCACGTAACGGGAACCACGGCATGAAAAAATTTTAAGCTTGTGAATTGCCATTATCTGAAGAATTTCATTTGCGCGCAAAGGTACGCCAATTTCGTGGAAAAAGGGGGATTAATTTTAACTTTTTATTCATAAAATATCGGAATCCGGCGCAAAAAGGCTGGGCGACAAATCCGAACGGTTTCATTCCGTATCCCCGACCGTCTCCAAACAATGTCCGATAAAATCGAGTACATCGTCCCGCCCGGTCTTTTTTTCGGAAGAGGTACGGAACACCGGCGGCAGCTCTTCCCATGTTTCCAGCATTTTCCGGCGGAATTTCGCCATATTGGACGACGTGCGGTCATCGGACTGTTTGTCGCATTTGGTGAATATCAACCCGAACGGCACGCCGTGTTCGCCGAGCATCCGGATAAAATCGAGGTCGATCTTCTGCGGATCGAGCCGGGAATCGATCAGCACGAACAGGAAAACCATCGCCTCCCGTTTCTGCACGTAATCGGTAATCAGCTTCGAGAACTCCCCGCGCTGGTTTTTCGAAACGCGCGCATAGCCGTATCCGGGCAAATCGACCAGATACCACTTCGCATTGATTTTAAAATGATTGATCAACCGGGTTTTACCGGGAGTCGAGGAAACTTTGGCCAATCCCGGACGATCGGTCAGCATGTTGATCAGCGACGATTTGCCGACGTTCGAGCGGCCGATCAGCGCAAATTCCGGCAAACCGTCCGTCGGACATTGGCTCAACTTCTGGCTGCTGACAGTAAAAACGGCGGAAGAGATGTGCATACGGACTGATTTTTTACAAAGGTAACGAAAAATCCGGGTTTCGCACGCCCTGCCCGCCGGAGGCGGAACACCGCTGCGGATTATTTTTTATCTTTGCACGTGACACGCCGGACCGTTCCCCGGATAAACGGGACGGAGCGGGATATCCGTCCCGGTGCCGGCTATCGTAAAAACGACGAATCATTCAAAAACGCAAAATTATGGCAACTGTAGAAACGATCTATCTGGGCGGTCTCCGTACCGAAGCCACCCATGTCCAGTCCGGAACGAAAATCCTGACCGACGCTCCGACCGACAACCACGGCAAAGGAGAAGCCTTCTCGCCGACCGATCTGGTAGCCACCGCGCTCGGAAGCTGTATGATGACCATCATGGGCATCGCCGCGCAGACGCACGGTATCGACATCGACGGCACGAAACTGCACATCACCAAAATCATGAGCGCATCGCCGCGGCGGATCGGCGAAATCGTCGTCGAAGTGCATTTCCCAAAACCGATCGCCGATCCGAAACAGCGCGAGATTCTCGAACGGGCCGCGGCTACCTGCCCGGTCGCCCAGTCGCTGCACCCGGACTGCAAACAGACCGTCAGCTACCGTTACGGCGAATAACCGCCGATCGACCGGTGCGCGGCGCCGGTTCGTCCGGCCCCGCGCTTTCTAAAAACATTATGCTATGTTCACTTTTACCATTGCATTGCTCGCCCTGATCGCAGGCTATTTTTTCTACGGCAAATTCGTCGAAAAAATATTCGGGGTCGATCCGGCGCGTAAAACGCCGGCCTATACGAAACAGGACGGCGTAGACTACATCCCGATGCCGACGTGGAAGATTTTCATGATCCAGTTCCTGAACATCGCCGGATTGGGGCCGATTTTCGGCGCGATCATGGGAGCCAAATTCGGGACAGCGTCTTACCTATGGATCGTGCTGGGCAGCATCTTCGCCGGCGCCGTACACGATTTTCTGGCAGGCATGATCTCGCTGCGCAACGGCGGGGAGAGCCTGCCGGAAACCATCGGCCGCTACCTGGGAGTCAACTTCAAACAATTCATGCGCGGCTTTACGGTGCTGCTGATGGTGCTGGTCGGCGCCGTATTCGTTGCGGGGCCGGCCGGGCTGCTGGCCAAGCTGACCCCGGAGAGCCTCGACCTGTCGTTCTGGGCGACGGTCGTATTCGTTTATTATGTGCTGGCTACGCTGCTGCCGATCGACAAGATCATCGGCAAGATCTACCCGATATTTGCCATTGCATTGATATTCATGGCAGCAGGCATTCTTTTTATGATCTTCTGGCATCATCCCGCCCTGCCGGAACTGACCGACGGCATCGCCAATACGCATCCGGACGGCCTGCCGATCTTCCCGATGATGTTCATTTCGATCGCCTGCGGAGCGATTTCGGGATTCCACGCCACGCAGTCGCCGCTGATGGCTCGCTGCATGACCAATGAAAAATACGGCCGGCCGGTATTCTACGGCGCCATGATCACCGAGGGGATCGTCGCCCTGATCTGGGCCGCTGCCGCAACCTACTTTTTCCACACCGAAGAGGGCAGCGCGCTGTTCGCCGCCGGATCGGGGAACGACAACGCCGCCGTCATCGTCGACTCGATCACCAAAGAGTGGCTGGGCGTCGTGGGCGGCTTCCTGGCCATATTGGGCGTCATCGCCGCACCGATCACCTCGGGGGATACGGCTTTCCGCTCGGCCCGGCTGATCGTCGCCGACTTCCTGCGCGTCGACCAGAAACCGATCCTGAAACGGCTGATGATCTCCGTTCCGCTGTTCGTCGCGGGTTACATCATCCTGCACGCCAATTTCTCCGTACTGTGGCGCTACTTTGCCTGGTGCAACCAGACGCTGGCCGTCTTCACGCTATGGGCGCTGACGGTCTATCTGACCCAGAAACGCAAACCGTACGTTATCACGCTGATCCCCGCGCTGTTTATGACGGCCGTTTGCTCGACCTATATCCTGATCGCACGGGAGGGACTGCACCTGCCGCAAGAACTGGCCTACTGGCTCGGCGGAGCCGTTACCCTGTTCATATTCGTCCTGTTCCTCGTGTGGCGCAACAAATACCTGCGGCGGAATCCGACGATTTGACCGGTACGGATTCATCAATCAAACGAAAAGGGATTTTCATGCGGAAAATCCCTTTTCGTTTGATCCCTGCCGCGGCCGTACCGCCGGCGCGAAAACGGTTCGCAAGCTAATTTCCGAAAACCCCGGCCAATGCTGCCCGGATCCGCTCGAAAATCTGCGGCGGCGGCAGCATCGTCCCGTCGTCGCCGGCGCAGTCCACCACCCGGAACCGGTCGTCGCGCTCCGCCTGACCGAGATACACCTCGCGCACCCGTTGCTGCAACGTCAGCGACGCCTCGTGAATATCCTTTTTTCCGTGCAGGTAACCGCGGTCGTCCCCTTCGCGCACCTCTTCGAGTTTACGCCGGGTAAATCCGAACGGAACGTCCAGAAACAGCGAAACGTCCGGCTGCGGAATTTTATGATAATCATACTCCAGATCGACGATCCAGTCCCGCAACCGCTCGCGGGACGCCGCATCTCCGATTTTGGCGCACTGGTACGCCACGTTCGAATAGACGTAACGGTCGAGGATCACGAATTTCCCCTCGTCGAGCCACCGCCGGATCACCGGCGCGGCGTCGGCGCGGTCGCCCGCGTACAACAATGCGACCACATACGGATCGACGGCGTCCACTGCTCCCAATTCGCCGCGCAGAAAGCGGGCGATCAACTCGCCGTAAATCGGCGCGTCGAAACGCGGGAAATGCAAGTATTCGTAACGCAGGCCGCGCGAAGCGAGCAACTGCTGCAACAGGTCGATCTGGGTCGATTTTCCGGCTCCGTCGAGCCCTTCGAGAACAATCAGCGACATATTTATTGATTCGGTTTCTATCGTTTACCGCCGGGGCTACGCCCGCAGCATATCCAGCGCACGGATCAGTCCGTCCGCGAAAACATCCACTTCTTCGATCGTATTGTACATCGCCAGCGACGCGCGTATCATCGACGTGATGCCGTAGTGCGTCATCACCGGTTCGGCGCAATGCGTTCCGGTGCGTACGGCCACGCCCAGCTTATCGAGAATCATCCCCGCATCGTACGGATGCACTCCTTCGGCGCCGAACGACACGATGCTGCATTTCCCGGGCTGCGTCCCGTAAATCCGCACGCCGGGGATTGCCGAAAGACGCTGCGTTGCATAATCTTTCAGCGCCGTTTCATGGCGGTGCGCCGCCTGCAGGTCGATCCCGTTCAGGTAACGGATCGCCTCGGCCAGTCCGATCGCTCCGATATAGTTCGTGGTTCCGGCTTCGAATTTCAGCGGCAGTTCGGCATAGGTCGTCCCGGAAAACGACACGGTCCCGACCATATCGCCGCCGCCCATAAACGGCGGCATTTCGTCCAGCAGACGCTCTTTCCCGTACAAGACGCCTATTCCGGTCGGCCCGTATAATTTATGCCCCGAAAACGCGTAAAAATCACAATCCAATGCCGCGACGTCGACTCCGCCGTGAACAATTCCCTGACATCCGTCGACCAGCACCGGCACGCCGCGGTCATGCGCCATAGCGATTACGGCAGACAGGTCGGGGCACGTTCCGAGTACGTTGGAAGCCTGCGTGACGCAGACGATCCGCGTGCGGTCGTCGATCAGTCCGGGCAGTTTCTCGATTTCGAGCCGGCCGTCGTCCGCGAACGGCACCACGCGCAGTTCCGCTCCTTTCCTCCCGCAGATCAACTGCCACGGAACGATGTTCGCATGATGCTCCATCTCGGTCGTGACAACATTGTCGCCGGGTCCGATATAACGCTCCCCGAAGCTATACGCCACCGTATTGATCGCCGCCGTAGCTCCAGCCGTAAACACGACCTCGCGCGTCGAACCGGCCCCGATAAACGCCGCGATGTCCCGCCGCGCGGCCTCGTATTCGTCCGTACAGGTTTCGCTCATAAAGTGCAGGCCCCTGTGTACGTTGGCGTTCATCTCGCGGTGCAGGTAATCGACCTTATCGATCACCGCATACGGCTTCTGGGCCGTAGCGCCGTTATCGAAATAGACCAGCGGCTTACCGTAAACCCGGCGGGAAAGCACCGGAAAATCGGCGCGTACTTTCTGAACATCGAATTCCATTACATCCGTTCGATTTTATCCGCGGCCAGCCGTTCGATCCGCTCGGTCAGACCTTCGACCGGCGTCCGCTCGACCACCTGATTAATGAAACCGGCCATTTGCAGCCGCCGCGCCGTCTGCTCGGGAATCCCGCGCTGGCGCATGTAATAAACAGCCTCTTCGCTCAACTGCCCGACGGTGGCCCCGTGGCTGCATTTGACGTCGTCGGCATAAATTTCCAGTTGCGGTTTCGCATAAATATGCGCTCCGTCGCCGAGCAGCAGGTTGTTGCTTTGCTGGTAAGCCTGCGTTTTCTGGGCGTCCTGCGCCACGTAAATACGGCCGCTGAATACGCCGGTTCCGCCGTCCGAAGCAATCCCCTTGAACACTTCGTAACTGGTGCAATCGCGCGAAATATGCCGGATATCGGTCGTAAAGTCGATATGCTGTCCCGCGCCGCTCAGCATCAACCCGTCGGTATGGTTCTCGGCTCCGCGCCCTTTCAGCGCGACATGCTGATCGCCCCGGATCAGCCGACCCTCCAGTCCCACCGATAGCGTATGCACGCGACTCGACGCCTGCTGCTCGGTGAAGCTGCCGGACACGATCGACGAACGGCCGTTCATCCGGAACAGTTCGACGATATCGGCACGGGCGTCCTCGGCGGCAAAGACCTCGCGCACCTGGCAGTCGAAATAGGTCTCATCGCTCGCCGAACGGTTTTCGATCACCACCTGCGCCCGGCTTCCGGATTCGAAAACGAACAGGTTGCGGGCAAATCCGGCCAACGACTCGCCCTCGCTGTAATACGAGAACGAAATCACGAACGGACGCTCCGCCCGAACTCCCTGCGGCACGTATACGAACGCGCCGTCCTGCGCGAACACGGTATTGAGCGCCGACACGGCGTCGCCCTGCGACTCGGCAAGTTGGTTATAATAACGCTCCACCAGTTCCGGATAAGCTTTCGCGGCCGCAGCCAGCGACCCGAAAATTACCCCGTTTTCGGATCGTGTCAGCGGTTGTTCCGACGTACAGAACCCGTTCAGCAACGAAAGCCGTTCGCCTTCGGCTTCCGGCATCGCCAAAGCCGCCGACGGATAGGACGGAGTGAAATAACGTTCGTATTCCTGCTGAAAAAGATTCCGCAAATCGGTGTAATGGTAACGGTCGCCGTACCCCGAACCGCGCGGCGGAATACCCAGCAGGTTGAACGTCTCAAGCGCTCCCGCGCGCGGACGGTTCAACGGCGCGGGCAATCCCTCGCCGATGATGTCGGCACCCGCCAGGTACAGCTCCACCAGTTGTTTCTCCAATGAGCTTTCCATCGCTTATTTATATTCGTTGATCAGCCAATCGTAACCCTGCTCTTCCAGTTTCAGCGCCAATTCGCGGCCGGCCGAATGGATGATCCGACCGTTGTAGAGCACATGCACCACGTCGGGAACGATGTAATCGAGCAACCGCTGGTAGTGCGTAATGACTACCGTCGCATTGTCGGGCCGCTTGAGCTTGGCCACTCCGGTAGCCACGATCCGCAGCGCGTCGATGTCGAGCCCGCTGTCCGTTTCGTCGAGGATCGCCAGCTTCGGTTCGAGCATCGCCATCTGGAAAATCTCGTTTTTCTTCTTTTCTCCGCCCGAGAAACCTTCGTTGACGGCGCGGCTGGTCAGCTTGCTGTCGATCTCGACCACCTTGGCCTTCTCGCGCATCATCCTCAGGAATTCGGCCGACGATAGCGGCTCCAACCCCTGGTATTTGCGCTTCTCGTTGACCGCATACTTCAAAAAATTGGCCATGCTGACGCCGGGAATTTCGACCGGGTACTGGAATCCGAGAAACAGTCCCGCCCGGGCCCGGTCTTCGACGCTCATATCCAGCAGGTTCATTCCGTCGAACGACACCTCGCCTTCGGTCACTTCGAACCGTTCGTTCCCGGCCAGCACCGAAGCCAGCGTACTTTTGCCCGAGCCGTTCGGCCCCATGATCGCATGCACTTCGCCGGCCCGCACCGACAGGTCGATTCCTCTGAGTATCTCCTTGCCGTCTACTACGGCGTGCAGATTCTTAACCTCCAACATATAAAGTATCTTTTAAGCGGTAGTCCGCACTCCGTATCCCCGGAGCGCGAATGTCCGATCCGTTAATCTCCTCTTTCGTCCGGCGGCGAAATGGCCCCGCCTTCGTTCTGCATCCGGCGGCTTTTTTTCAACGCCTGGTCGATGATGTAGAGCAACTGTCCGTTCACGCTGCGAAACTCGTCGGCGGCCCACTTCTCGATCGCTTCCATCCGCCGGGAATCGATCCGCAGTATGAACGTTTTTTGTTTTATCTCTTTAGCCATCCGCCTTGTCTCTCTTCGCTACTGGTGCAGCGTTCCGGTATTCACGACCGGCTGCGCCTGTTCGTCGGCACAGAGCACCACCAGCAAATTACTTACCATCGCCGCTTTCTTATCTTCGTCGAGATCGACCACCTTTTCGGCGGCCAGCCTATCGAGCGCCATCTGCACCATCGTCACCGCTCCCTCCACGATCTTTTCGCGGGCCGAAATGATCGCGGCAGCCTGTTGCCGGCGCAGCATCACCGCGGCGATCTCCGGCGCATAGGCCAGGTAATTGATTCGCGCTTCGACCACTTCGATCCCGGAGATCGCCAGCCGCGAATTGAGTTCGTGCTCCAACCGATCGTTGATCTCCTCGCCGCCGGAACGCAGCGTCACTTCGTCGGACGACTCGTTGTTATCGTAGGCGTACTCCCCGGCCAGACTCCTCAGCGCCGCATCGCTCTGCACGCTGACGAAATTCTGGTAAGCGGCCATCCGCGACGCCAGCGTCTCGCGCTGCTGCACGGCGACCACGCCGCCTTTCACCGGAACCGCCCTGACGCCGGACGTTTCCTGGCTGTCGATCTCGAACATCGCTTTATAAGTATCCTTCACCCTCCATACCAGCACGAGCCCGATCATCACCGGATTGCCGGCCTTGTCATTCACCTTGATCGGCTCGATGTCGAGGTTGCGGGCCCGGTACGTCATTTTTTTCTTCGCGTAGAAAGGATTCACCCACCAAAAACCGTTGTCGTTCAACGTCCCTTTGTAGACCCCGAAAAAAAGCATTACGCGCGCCTCGTTCGGCTCGATCATCATAAATCCCGGAAGACACAGCACGAACAGTAACAAACACAATCCGCCCCATACGGGCATCGCCTGCGTCAAGAGCCAGACGCCGCCCACGAGCAGCAATAACATGACTGCCAGCATCGAAAAACCGGACATCCGGAACCCGGCAAATTTCTTTTCATTCTTTTCCATAACCGCCCTTTTTAAAAGTAATATCAAAATGATATCACAATAATATGGAAAACGATTTACAAATCCAAATTTTCACCCGCGAAAATCATCCGACACTGCCTTCGAGGCTGATCGACAGCAATTTCTGCGCTTCGACGGCAAACTCCATCGGCAGCTTATTCAGCACTTCGCGGGCATACCCGTTGACGATCAGGCCGACGGCGTCTTCGGTCGACAGTCCGCGCTGGTTACAGTAGAACAACTGGTCTTCGCCGATCTTCGACGTCGTCGCCTCGTGCTCCACGACCGCGCTGCGGTTGTTCACCTCTACGTACGGGAACGTATGCGCCCCGCAACGGTCGCCGATCAGCAGCGAATCGCACTGCGAAAAGTTACGCGCGCCTTCGGCCTTCGGCGAGACCCTGACCAATCCCCGATAGCTATTCTGACTGCGGCCGGCCGAGATCCCCTTGCTGACGATCCGGCTGCGGGTATTCCGCCCGAGATGAATCATCTTGGTTCCGGTGTCGGCCTGCTGGAAATTGTTCGTCACCGCCACCGAATAGAATTCGCCGACCGAATTGTCGCCGGCCAGAATACAACTCGGATATTTCCACGTCAACGCCGAACCGGTTTCGATCTGCGTCCACGACAGCCGGGCGTTCTCGCCGCGGCACATGCCGCGTTTGGTCACGAAATTATAGATTCCGCCATTGCCGTCCTTATCGCCCGGATACCAGTTCTGCACGGTCGAATACTTAACCTCGGCGTCCTTCATCACAACGATTTCGACGACGGCGGCATGCAATTGGTTTTCGTCGCGCTGCGGCGCGGTACACCCCTCCATATAGCTGACGTAAGCTCCTTCGTCGGCCACGATCAGCGTCCGTTCGAACTGGCCGGTTCCGGCCGCGTTGATCCGGAAATAAGTGCTCAGCTCCATCGGGCAGCGCACTCCTTTGGGAACGTAACAAAACGAACCGTCCGAGAAAACGGCCGTATTCAGCGCGGCGAAAAAATTATCGGTATAGGGAACCACGCTGCACATGTACTTACGCACCAGCTCGGGATAGTCCCGCAGCGCTTCCGAGAACGAACAGAAAATGATTCCTTTTTCGGCCAGCGTTTCGCGGAACGTCGTTTTGACCGACACGGAGTCCATCACCGCGTCGACCGCCACGCCCGCCATCAGCATCTGTTCTTCGAGCGGCACGCCAAGCTTATCGAACGTCGCCTTCAGCTCCGGATCGACTTCGTCCATACTGGACAGTTTCGGTTTCTGCTTCGGCGCGGCATAATAAATAATATCCTGAAAATCGATCTCGGGCAGATCCAGATGCGGCCAGCGCGGCATCGTCATCGTCAACCAGTGCCGGTAAGCCTTCAGCCGGAATTCGGTCATCCACTCCGGCTCGCCTTTTTTGGCCGAGATCATCCGGACGACCTCCTCGCTCAATCCTTTGGGAATGGTTTCGGTATCGATGTCGGTCACAAAACCGTACTTATACTCACCGTTGGTGACTTCGTTCAGTATATCGTCTTTCTCTTCCATCCGACTTAATTTTAAGAATCAATCCGGGAAACAATCCATAATTTCCGCAAAGGTAAACCACAAGAAGCTATCCTGCAAAATTATGTCTTCCTGCGAAATGCCCATGCAGAATTTAAGCCAAAAAACGCGAGCCGCCCCGTTCCCCGGAACAAAACGGTCTCTCTCCTCCGTACCCGACGCCGACCCGGTATGTTCCGCTTTCTCCGAAAAAACCGTCCTTCGCACCGCCAATCCTTCTTCAGGATACAATAGTACTCAATTTTTTACACTTTTGCAGACAAAATCATCCCCGATCCGACTGTTCCCGGCGATTCTCCGGCAACGTCCGTTGCGCACGCATAAAAAGGCCCGGCGGAACTCCGTCCGCCGGGCCGAAACCGGAAAGCCTTCCCGGCCCTTATCGGCCATGCTCAGCAACTATTGCTGCGGCATACTTTTGAACAGTTCGTCGTATTTCTTGAAGTTCTCCATCATCGCGGGAGAAGTATCGCGCAGGCGGAAATAAACGCTCTTCAGCAATTCGACGGTCGTAGGATCGTCCGGCTTGGCCACATGCGCTTTTTCGAGCGGAGCAAGTATATCCACATAAGCCTGATCGACCTCCTTCATCGCCGCATCGCGTTCTTCGCGGCTGGTGAACGATTTTTTGTTGAATTCCTCGGTTTTCAGGTCGGCCTGACGGATCAGCATCAGCGAATAGTTGAAATTATTCGTGAATTCGTCCGGAGCCAATTCGAGCGCCTTGCCGAAAGCCTTCAACGCTTCCGGCGTATTGCCCAGTTTGTCGTAAATAGTACCCAAGCCTGCCCACAACTCGGCATTGTTCGGATCGTTGGCAATACCCTGCTGGATATAAGGAATAATGGTATTGGGATCTTCGCCCGTCTCCGAATACAGCACGATCAGCTGTTCGAGGATCTGGTTGTTTTTAGGATATTTGCCAAGGCCGGTAACCAATGCCTCTTTCGCTTTTTCGAAATCCTTCTGCGCCCGGTAGCAGTGATACAAATAATAGTAAGCCTCCCCGTTGCTTTCGTAACCGTTGGCGATCGCATCGTTCAAGTATTTGACCCCCTTGTCGAATTTGCCGGTGAGCGTATACAGGTAGCCGGCATTGAAACAGCAGACCGTATCGATTTTGTTCAACGGAGCCTGATTCTGCACATCGTAAGCCGCGGCGAACGCATCGGCCGTCGGGTCGAATTCACGCATGACATACAGGTTGTCGGCATCCTGCTTATAAGCGTCCGCAATCTTTTTGAATCCCTCGGCAACCTTTGCCTCCGCATCCTTCGGTTCCAGCTCGTAAGCCTTCTTATAGGCAGCCGCAGCCTTTTCGAGCGCATTGTCGACGATCGTTTTTTTCATTTTCCAGAAATAAACGGCCCCGTCTTTCAGGTAAAGATCGAAATAGGGATACGACCATTTCACATACTCGGTTCCGGCTACATTCTCGGTTCCTTCCTCAGGCTTCGGGAAAAGAACCTGCGCGGTCAGTTGATCCAGTCCCCGATACAGTCCGGTAGCCGCAACCGTCCCGGCTTCCAGGTAAGCATTTCCCAGATCGATCCAGGAACTGGCCCGCGCGCCCCGTTTCGGAGTCTGGCTGTCGAGCTCCAGCTTTTCCACTTTCTTAATAATGGCGGCCTCGTCGAACTTGGCCTCCTGTGCCTGCGCGGTACCCGTAATTCCCAGCGCGGCAACTGCAACGAACAAAAACAGACGTTTCATGATTCAGCTTTTTAATAATTATTCAATATTGTTTTCAGAGGCGTCCGCCGTCGGTTGAGCACCGTTCCCGCCGGACTCTTCTGCGACTCCTGCCTCGGAATCGTTGTCCTCCTCGCTCTTGGGTACCGGAACAACGGAAGCGATCGCATCGTTATTGCGCAGGTTGATCACTTTCACACCCTGGGTGGCGCGGCCGGCCAAACGGATATCCCCGACCGGGATACGGATCGTCAGCCCCGATTTATTAATGATCATCAGATCGTTCTCGTCGGTCACCGACTTGATGGCGATCAGCTTGCCGGTTTTCTCGGTAATCTGCAGCGTCTTGACCCCTTTCCCGCCGCGGTTCGTAATACGGTAGTCGTCCAGGTCGGTGCGTTTGCCGTAACCGTTTTCGGAAACGACCAGAATATCCTCCTTGACATCCTTTTCGACACAAATCATGCCGACCACCTCGTCGTCGTCGTCGATGGTAATCCCCTTGACGCCGGCGCCGGTACGACCGATCGGACGGACGACCTCTTCGTTGAAACGAATCGCTTTGCCGTTCTTCGCAGCGATAATCACTTCGCTGTGCCCGCTGGTCAGCACGGCTTCGAGCAACTGGTCGCCCTCTTTGATCGTGATGGCGTTCACGCCGTTCTGCCGTGGACGCGAATAGGCTTCGAGCAGCGTTTTTTTCACGATACCGGCTTTGGTACACATGATGATATAGTTGCTGTTCACATACTCCTTATCGTCCAGGCGACGGACGTTGATGTAGGCGCGCACCTTGTCGTCCGGCTCGATTTGGATCACGTTCTGGATCGCGCGGCCTTTCGAAGCCCTCGCCCCTTCCGGAATCGCATAAACTTTCAGCCAGTAGCAACGTCCTTTTTCGGTGAAGAACAACATCGTGTTGTGCATCGTGGTCACATAGATGTGCTCGATAAAGTCTTCGTCGCGCGTCGCGCTGCCTTTTACGCCGACGCCGCCGCGGTTCTGCGTGCGGTACTCGGTCAGCGGCGTCCGTTTGATATAGCCCATATGCGAAATGGTAATCACCATTTCGTCGTCGGCGTAAAAATCTTCCGGATTGAACTCCTCGGCGCTCAGCACGATCTCCGTGCGACGCTCGTCGCCGTATTTTTCCTTGATCTCGATCATCTCGTCGCGGATGATCCGCATCTGCAACGCTACGCTTTCGAGCACCTCTTTATAGTAGGCGATCCGCTTGCAAAGCTCGTCGTACTCCTGTTTCAGCTTATCGCGTTCGAGACCGGTCAACGCCCTCAGACGCATGTCGATGATCGCAGTGGCCTGCACTTCCGACAGCTCGAACCGGTTTATCAATGCGATCTTGGCTTCGTCCGGGCTTTGCGAACTGCGGATGATATGGATCACCTCGTCGATATGATCGACGGCGATCAGCAAACCTTCCAGAATGTGGGCCCGTTTTTCGGCCTGCGCCAGGTCGTAACGCGTACGGCGCACCACCACATCGTGCCGGTGCTCGACAAAATAGCGGATCAAATCGCGCAGGTTCAGCAACATCGGCCGTCCGTCGACCAGCGCGATGTTGTTGACCGGGAACGACGTCTGCAGAGCCGTGTACTTGAACAGGTTGTTCAGCACGACGCTGGCGACCGCATCGTGTTTGAGGATCATCACGATACGCATCCCGTTCCGGTCGCTCTCGTCGTTGATGTAGGCGATTCCCTCGATTTTCTTTTCGTTGATCAGGTCGGCGATCTTGCGGATCATCTCGGCCTTGTTCACCATGTAGGGAATTTCGGTCACTACGATGCACTCGCGGCCGGTAGCCGTATGCTCGATCTCGGTCTTCGCCCGCATCATCACGCGGCCGCGGCCGGTTTCATAAGCCTCCTTCACGCCCTCGTAACCGTAGATAATCCCTCCGGTCGGAAAATCGGGAGCCTTGATATGCTTAATCAGGTCGGCCACTTCGATATTCGGATCGTCGATATAAGCGCAAATCGCGTCGATCGTGTCGGACAGGTTGTGCGGCGGCATGTTGGTCGCCATCCCGACGGCGATCCCCGACGCGCCGTTGACCAGCAGCAACGGGATCTTGGTCGGCAGCACGGTCGGCTCCGGAATCGTCTCGTCGAAATTCGGACGAAACTCGACGGTATCCTTTTCGATATCGGCCATCACCTCGTCGGCGATCTTTTTCATCCGGGCCTCCGTATAACGCATGGCAGCCGGACCGTCGCCGTCGACCGAACCGAAGTTCCCCTGCCCGTCCACCAGCATATAGCGCATGCTCCACTCCTGTGCCATACGCACCATCGCTTCGTAGACCGACGAGTCGCCGTGCGGGTGGAACTTACCGAGCACGTCGCCGACGATTCTCGCCGACTTACGGTGCGGTTTGTCCGAATAGAGATTCAGTTCGTTACTCATGTCGTACAGAATCCGGCGGTGAACGGGTTTCATGCCGTCCCTCACATCCGGAAGCGCACGGGACACGATGACCGACATCGAATAATCGATGTAGGCCGATTTCATCTCCTCTTCGATATTGATTTTGATGATTCTTTCGCTTGTTCCTTCTTCTGCCATGATTTGAGCTTATAGTCCTTTGTTGTGAAGCGATGAGTCGCCTTCGTTTTAGGTCGCTAATTTACGCATTTTTTGGACAAACGCAAAATACGCCCCTAAAAACGCGTTTAACGGGGATTTTTGCCGCGCCTTTTATTGCTTATAACGTAAAAACCCGGGCAAAAGTTCGTCAAACGCGCTAAAAAAGGGCAAAAAACGGATATATTATCCTAAATTTGCATGAAACCCGTATCCCATGAGACCGATCCGCCTGCTGTCCGTCCTGCTGTGCGCCGCCGCATTTTGCTGCGGGACGGCGGCCGGAACGGAACCCGACCGCATCCGGATCGCCTGCTATAACGTCGAATCGCTATTCGACACGGTACCCGATCCGTCGGCTGGCGACGCGGAGTTCACCCCGCACAGTCCCCGACGCTGGAACACCGAGCGGTATCGCATGAAGATCAACCATATATCGCGCGTGATCGACGACCTCGACGCCGACCTGCTGGCGCTCGCGGAGGTCGAAAACGAAGCGGTCGTACGCGACCTGATGTACGCCATGCGGTCGGACTACAATTACATCCACCGCAACAGCGGCGATCCGCGCGGCATGGACGTGGTGTTGCTGTATCGGGGCAGCCGCTTTTTTCCGACGCGCGTCCGGCAGGTTTTCGGCCGAGGGCTGACGCGCAGCCTGCTTACGGTAGACGGGGAATTGCTCGGCGAATCGGTTACGCTGATCCTCTGCCACCTGCCCTCGCAGATGAACGCCGCGCGCTACCGCGCCGAGGCGTTCCGCTCGCTGCGCCGGACGGTCGATTCGCTGCTGACCGGCTCGCCGCAACGGAAATTGGTCGTTCTGGGCGATTTCAACGCCGAACCCGACGCTCGCGAATCCCGTAAAATCCTGCACGTCCGACCCGAAACCGCTCTCCGAAACGCTCCGGCCGACCCGTCCGCGCTCTACACGCCGTTCGTCGGCCTGCGCCGGCAAGGCTACGGCACGCTGGTTTACCGCGACCGCCGGCAGTTGTTCGACTACATTCTGGTCAGCGGGGCTTTCGCTTCCGGAAACGGCCTGCGCTACGGAGGCCGTTGCGGCATTTTCGTCCGGGACTACCTGATCCACCGGTCGGGCCCATGGAAAGGCTATCCGATCCGGACTTTCCAAGCCGGCCGGTACACCGGAGGATACAGCGACCATCTGCCGGTATTTCTGGACTTTGAAAACAAAAAACCCGAATCGCCGGAAGTCCGATAAATTTTTGCAGATATTAAATTAAATCATTACTTTTGCACACCTATTTACCGGCTCGCCGCTTTTTTACCGAAAGCGGTCGTATTTATTTAAAAAATTCAATAACTACAAATAAATTCAAAACGGATTAAACGTAAAAAGAAGATGCCAAACGTAAAAAGAGTTTACACCTTCGGCAACAAGAAGGCCGAGGGTAACGGAAAGATGAGAGAATTGCTCGGAGGAAAAGGAGCTAACCTCGCGGAAATGAACCTGGTCGGTATTCCGGTTCCTCCGGGATTTACCATCACCACCGAGGTCTGCACCGAGTACTATCAGCACGGTAAGGAAGAAGTGATCAAGATGATCAAGCCCGAAGTCGAAGCCGCCATGAAACAGGTCGAGAAGAACATGGGCATGGAGTTTGGCAGCAGCACGAATCCGCTTTTGCTGTCGGTACGTTCGGGCGCGCGCGCTTCGATGCCGGGTATGATGGACACGATCCTGAACCTCGGCTTGAACGACGAAGCCGTCGAAGGCATCGCCAAGAAGACCGGCAACGCGCGTTTCGCATGGGACTCGTACCGCCGTTTCGTACAGATGTACGGCGACGTGGTGATGGACATGAAACCGCAGAGCAAAGAGGACGTCGATCCGTTCGAAGAGATCATCGATGCGATCAAGGAGGAAAAGAAAGTAAAGAACGATACCGAACTGACGACCGACGACCTGAAAGAACTGGTAAAACGTTTCAAGGCCGCCATCCTGAAGAATACCGGCAAAGAGTTCCCGACCAATCCGTGGGAACAGCTCTGGGGCGCCATCTGCGCCGTATTCAGCAGTTGGATGAACGAGCGTGCGATCCTGTACCGCAAGCTGAACAACATCCCGGCCGAATGGGGCACCGCCGTAACCGTACAGGCGATGGTATTCGGTAACATGGGCGAAACGTCGGCTACCGGCGTGGCCTTTACGCGCGACGCCGCTACCGGCGAAGACATTTTCAACGGCGAATACCTGGTCAACGCACAGGGCGAAGACGTGGTAGCCGGCATCCGCACGCCGCAGGAGATCACCCTCGAAGGTTCGCGCCGCTGGGCCGAACTGCAGGGCATTTCGGAAAGCGAACGCGCGCTGAAATATCCGTCGCTCGAAGAGGTGATGCCCGCCGCGTTCAAAGAGCTGAACGAAATCCAGCAGCACCTCGAAAACTATTTCCGCGACATGCAGGATCTGGAATTCACGATCCAAAACGGCAAATTGTGGATGCTGCAAACGCGTAACGGCAAGCGTACCGGCGCAGCCATGGTTCGTATCGCGATGGAAATGCTCAAAGAGGGTCTGATCGACGCTCCGACCGCCGTTCTGCGCGTGGAACCGGCCAAGCTGGACGAACTGCTGCACCCGGTATTCGACAAGAAAGCGCTGAAACAGGCCAACATCATCGCAAAGGGGCTGCCCGCCTCCCCGGGCGCCGCTTCGGGGCAGATCGTATTCTTCGCCGACGACGCCGAAAAATGGGCCGAACAAGGTAAAGAGACGATCCTCGTCCGCATCGAAACCTCTCCGGAAGACCTGAAGGGCATGAACTCCGCAAACGGCATTCTGACCGCGCGCGGCGGTATGACTTCGCACGCGGCCGTCGTTGCGCGCGGCATGGGCAAGTGCTGCGTTTCGGGCGCCGGCGACCTGCAGATCGACTACAAGGCCCGCACGATTACCGTAGGCAACAAAAAATACAAAGAAGGCGACTGGATTTCGCTGGACGGATCGACGGGCATCATCTACGAAGGCAAAGTGAGCACGATCGACGCCGAAGTGAGCGGCGATTTCGCCAAACTGATGGAACTGGCCGACGAATACGCACGCCTGAAGGTGCGCGCGAACGCCGACACGCCGCGCGACGCGCAGACCGCGTTCAAATTCGGAGCTCAGGGTATCGGCCTGTGCCGTACCGAGCACATGTTCTTCGAAGGCGACCGCATCAAGGCCGTACGCGAAATGATCCTGGCCGACGACGAAGCCGGACGCCGCAAGGCGCTGGCCAAGCTGCTGCCGATCCAGCGCGGCGACTTCGAAGGTCTGTTCGAAGCGATGAACGGGCTGCCCGTAACGGTTCGCCTGCTCGATCCGCCTTTGCACGAGTTCGTTCCTCACTTCGAAAAAGAGATGAAGGAACTGGCCGACGACCTGAAAGTTCCGTTCGAAACGATTAAGAACAAGGTCGAATCGCTGGCCGAATCGAACCCGATGCTCGGACACCGCGGTTGCCGTCTGGGAAATACTTATCCCGAAATTACCGAAATGCAGGCTCGCGCCATCATCGAAGCTGCGCTGAACACCCGCAAGAACAAGGGTATCGACGTACACGTGGAGATCATGGTTCCGCTGGTAGGCAACGTGAAAGAGCTGAAATACCAGAAAGACGTTATCAAGGCTACCGCCGAATCGGTATTCGCCGAACGCAACGACCGGATCGACTACATGATCGGTACGATGATCGAGATCCCGCGCGCAGCCGTTACGGCCAACGAGATCGCCGAAGAGGCCGAATTTTTCTCGTTCGGCACGAACGACCTGACGCAGATGACGCTCGGGTTCTCGCGCGACGACGTAGCGAAATTCCTGCCCGTTTACATCGAAAAAGGCATCCTGAAGCACGACCCGTTCCAGGTGCTCGACCAGGACGGCGTCGGCCAACTGGTGCGCGAAGCCGTATTCAAAGGCCGCGGCGTAAAACCGAAACTCAAGTGCGGTATCTGCGGCGAGCACGGCGGCGAACCGAGCTCGGTGGAATTCTGCCATTATGCCGGCCTGAACTACGTTTCGTGTTCTCCGTTCCGCGTGCCCATCGCACGTCTGGCAGCGGCTCACGCAGCGCTGAAACAAGGCGATAAATAATCGAAACGCTCCGGATCTTCCGGAACCCGGAAAGGGGCGGCGTCATTGACGCCGCCCCCTTTGTTTTTACGGCGAAAACGGAAACGATCCCGGAAAAGACGAAATATCAGGCCGGGTACCAACCCCTAATTTTCCGGCGCGCGCCGGAAAAGGACATAAAAATACCGGCGGCCGATACGAACCTCCGCGTGCCGGAAGTCAGGTTCGTATAAAAACACCCGTTCTTTCGAGGTAAGTTCAAAGAGAAAGGGAATCCCGTCGTTAAAAAAAGCCCGGTCCGACTTTCCGACAACACCCTCGCCATGACATTAATCGAAAAACCGAACCGGACCTTTTTCGTCTCAAAACTTCGTTTAATTCACTTTCATAAACACCCCTAATCAAGGGATATGAGCCGGATTACGCAATCCCAGTATGAAATCCGGTCCATATCCCCAAATAAATTATTCGATAAATTCTTATATAATAAAGAATATTATTATTTTATTACGTCAAAAGTATAGTTCCAAAAAGACGGAATCAATAGCATTCCATTCCTTTTTTATACCTTTATCCGGCAGGAAACGAAACAAACGAAAGATTTTGAAAAACAGAAAAAAGTGTCCGCCGACGCCGGAACGAACGTCCGGACAGGAAAATCAGGCGCCGGGGACGGCAGAACGCCCCCTGAAACCGCAGCGCAACGGGACGCTCGCTCCCGGCGCGGCGCGCGGTATTATCCGATCCGGCGGATGCAGGCGCCGAGAGCGTTCAGCCGCCCGTCGATATTCTGATACCCCCGGTCGATTTGCTCGACGTTCTGGATAATGCTACGTCCGTCGGCCGACATCGCGGCGATCAACAGCGCGACCCCGGCCCGGATATCGGGCGAAGTCATCGTCGTGGCGCGCAGCCGGATTTTATGGTCGTGCCCGATGACCGTCGCACGGTGCGGGTCGCACAGGATAATCTGCGCGCCCATATCGATCAGCTTATCGACGAAAAACAGCCGGCTTTCGAACATTTTCTGGTGGATCAGCACCGATCCCTTGGCCTGCGTAGCCACCACCAGGAAGACCGACAGCAGGTCGGGCGTCAAGCCCGGCCACGGCGCATCGGCGATGTTCATGATCGAACCGTCGATAAAACTCTCTATCTCGTAATGCTCGTGCCGGGGAATGTAGATATCGTCGCCGCGCTGCTCGAACTCGATTCCCATCCGCGCGAACTGCGCCGGAATGATCCCGAGGTTTTCGAACGAAACGTCTTTGATCGTGATCCGGCTGCGGGTCATCGCGGCCATGCCGATAAAGCTGCCCACCTCGATCATATCGGGCAGCAGCGTATGCGCGGTCCCGTGCAAACTTTCGACCCCGTCGATCACCAGCAGATTCGACGCGATCCCCGAAATCAGCGCCCCCATGCGGTTCAGCATCCGGCACAATTGCTGCACGTACGGCTCGCAGGCCGCATTGTAGATCGTCGTCCGGCCCTTCGCCAGCACGGCCGCCATGACGATGTTGGCGGTACCGGTCACCGAAGCCTCGTCGAGCAGCATGTAACATCCCTTCAGGTTTTTGCCCGAAACGGAAAAAAAGTTCGTGCCGGTATCGAAATCGAATTCGGCCCCGAGCTTCTGAAAACCGATGAAATGCGTGTCCAGCCGCCGACGTCCGATTTTGTCGCCGCCCGGCTTCGGGATGTAACCGACTCCGTAGCGCGCCAGCAGCGGCCCGATAATCATCACCGAACCGCGCAACCGGGCCGCCCGGTCGCGGTAGTCGTCGCTCTGCAGGTAATCGAAATCGATCTCCTTCGCCTCGAACGAGTAAGAGCCCTCGCCGAGCCGGTGGACGATCACCCCCATCTTTTCGAACAATTCGATCAGTTGCAGCACGTCGACGATGGCGGGAATGTTATGGATAATGACCTTCTCCGGCGTCAGCAACGTGGCGCACAATACCTGCAACGCCTCGTTCTTGGCCCCCTGCGGACGGATCTCGCCTTCGAGCGGCGTTCCTCCCTTCACTTCAAATGTTGCCATAAACAGTTTTCCGTATAACGATTGTCCCTGCATACGGGACGAATTTCAGTCAAATGTAACAATAAGCCGCAAATATTCCAAAAACGGCCGGCGCACCGCAAGCGCCCCTCTTAATCCTCGGAAGACTGACGCTCCCAGATTTTGGCGATCGTCGCGAACTTGTAACAAGCGTTCAGCACGGCATAGGTAAAACCAGCCTTCCCGTCGCGGAAACCGCCCTTGACGACATAGAACCGCAGGAACCGCCAGGAACACTTCGAGAAAGCCTTCCAGACCGAAAAACGCTGGTCGGCGCGGCGCAACAGCTCCTTATCGGAGTAGAGGTCGATCTTGGCGATCCGCGACGAGACGCTTTCGTTGGCCAAGTGCTCGACCGCCAATTCCCGCCGACGGCTCGGAATGGCGAATATCCCGCCGTCGATCACCGGACGGGCATGGATCGTTTCCGGCCAGTAGGTCTTCGACTTGCGGATCAGCCGGATGATGTAATCGGGATAGTCCCCGTGCATGAAACGCCCGAGAAAATAGTTTTTACGCGCCATTTTCAGCGCGGCGTAGCCCCGCTGCTCGGCCGTTTCGGCGAACCGGTACAGGTATTCCCGCAGCGCGTCCGGAACCACTTCGTCCGAATCGAGCACGAGCACCCACTCGTTTTCGGCCTGCGCAATCGCATAATTGCGAGCCGGCTCGACGATGCCCGTGCGCTCGTGGTAAACGATCCGGCAGCCGTATTTCTCGGCAATGGCGATCGTGCCGTCGGTGCTGTGCATATCGCACAGTACGATTTCGTCGAACTTTTCGACCGAGCGCAGGCACTGGTTCAGAAAGCGGTCCGAATTGAACGTATTGATAACCACGGAAATCTTCATAGCATTCGGTTTTTTAGCAGTTTTTTTCGAAAACGGGACGCGGACGGCCGATCATTTTCCGGGCTTTTTGTCCGGAACTCCCTTACAGTCCGCCGCCGTGCAAGAAGCGCAGCCCGTCCCGGCGCACCCGTCGTCCGACGCGCACTCCCCGCGCAGGTTCTCCTCTTCGGCCCGCATCTGCTGCGCGGCGCACCGGATCCCCCGTTTTTTCATGTGTCGGTTCTCGCCAATCTCGGAATCCATATAGTGTCCCTTGAAAATAATCGTCAGCGACAACCCGATTACGAAAAAGGCGACCGCACCCGCGGCGATCAAGAAAATCAACAATCCGGACGACATAACTCTGTTTTTTGATTACTCCGATTCAAATCTTTACAAAGTTCGTACAAACGCCGCTAAAAACCAACAATATTTCGTCCGCCGGATAGAAAAAAGAGATTTTGTCCGGAAAGTTATATCTTTGTATATCGTAATCATTTGATAAACTCAACGTCGGAAACTATGAACAACCCGATCCGAATACTGCTGACGGCCGCGCTGTGCTTATTGACCGTCCATACGAGCTTCGCCCAGCAGGCCATACAGTCGCTCGCCGGAACATGGCGTTTCGCGCTCGATCCCGAAAACCGGGGAACCGACGGTTGCTGGTTCAATACGCGGTTGGCCGAATCCGTAACGCTTCCCGGCTCGTGCGAACAGAACGGTTTCGGCGTCAGAGCCGTTGAGCCGACCGTCGGGAAGCTGACCCGCGTCGTACGATACGAAGGGAAAGCGTGGTATCAGCGAGATTTCGACGTTCCGCAGAAGTGGGCCGGCAAACGAATCGAACTGTTGCTCGAACGCTGCCACTGGGAGTCGAACGTCTGGATCGACGGCAAGTCTGTCGGCACGCAAAACAGCCTGTCGGCGCCGCACCTGTACGACCTGGGCGCACTGTCGCCCGGCCGGCACACGCTGACCGTCTGCATCGACAACACGTATAAAATCCCGATCGGAACCTGGGCGCACGCGATCACCGAAGACACGCAGGGGAACTGGAACGGGATCGTCGGCCGCATCGAACTGCGGGCCACCGACCCGGTTTGGATTCGCGACGTGCAGGTTTTCGAAGACCATTTGCAGGTCAAATTAGGGAACAATACCGGGAAACCGGTATCCGCGACCGTGCAAGGTTCCTCCTGCTCCATTCCGGCCGGCGGAACCTCGGTAAAGCTGCCGTTCGCGCCGAACGCAAAAGCGTGGGACGAATTTTCGCCGGCGTTGCACGAACTGGATGTCGTGCTGAAAGCCGGGAAATACGGCGACCGCAAAACCGTTACGTACGGATTGCGGAAACTCGGCACGAAAAACAAACAGTTCACGGTCAACGGCAGGCCGACGCTGATGCGCGGCCCGGTCGACGAATGCGTCTACCCGCTGACCGGTTATCCGCCGATGGACAAAGCGGCATGGATGCGGGTGCTGTCGATCTGTAAATCATACGGGTTCAATTACATGCGTTTCCACTCGTGGTGTCCGCCGGAAGCGGCGTTCGCTGCAGCCGACGAATTGGGCTTCTTTTTCCAGGTCGAAATCCCGCTGTGGACGATGGACGCCCCGCATTTCGGACAGCATCCCGAACGCGACCGGTTCATCGTCGACGAACTGGATCGCATTCTGGAAGCCTATGGCAATCACCCGTCCTTCGCGCTGATGGCAATGGGTAACGAATCGGCCGGAACGCTCGGCGAACTGGTGCAGAAAGGACGTTCCGCCGATCCGCGGCGGCTCTACCGCTGTGAAAACGGCGACACGGAACAGGACGGCGATTTCTTCGAAACCGGACAACGCGGCATCGCAGGCCCGCGTACCGACTGGGACCGCTGGTCTGCCGGGGGATGGATCGCGGGCGGCGAGAACGACGGCGTGAACCGTACGACCGGCGCTCCCGTTCCGACGCTATCGCACGAAGTGGGCCAATGGGCCATGTACCCCGATTTCGACGAGATCGACAAATATACCGGCACGCTGCGCGCATACAATTACGAAGGATATCGCCGTTCGCTGGCCGAACGCGGAATGCTCGACCAGAACAAGGATTTCGCCCGGGCCAGCGGCCTGTTCAGCGTGCTGCTCTACAAGGACGAAATCGAAGCCAGCCTTCGCACCTATCCGCACGGAGGATTTCAGATTCTCGAAGCCCGCGACTACCCGGGGCAGGGCACGGCCATCGTCGGATGGCTCGACGCGTTCTGGGATTCCAAAGGACTGATCGAACCGAAAGAGTTCCGCCGTTTTTGCGGCCCGACGGTAGCTCTGCTGCAAATGCCGAAACGGGTTTACACCTGCGACGAAACGTTCAAGGCCGTTGCCGAAATCTCAAATTACGGCCCGAAAAACCTACCTATCAAACCGGAATGGACGCTCGCCGACGAGAGCGGCCGGACGATAGCCGGCGGCTCGTTGCCGGCGACCGTCGCCGAGACGGGAAAAGTCTCCGGACTCGGAGAAATCTCCGCCCCGCTGCGAACGGTCGCTGAGGCGGCACGCCTGACGCTGACGCTGAAAGCCGGCGGCACGTCGAACAGTTGGAACATATGGGTCTATCCGGCCCGGCAGCCGGAAACGCCGGCCGGAGTACGGATCGCCTACGAATACGATCGGACGACCCGCGACGCGCTGGCGCGCGGCGAACGCGTACTGCTGTTTTCCGACCCGACCAAAGGACTTTACAAAATCGACCGAGTGATGCTCGGGCCGGATGAAATCCGCCTGTTCGAAGTAAAACCGGGGCAGAATGCACTGGAGGGAACCTTCATGCCGGCATTCTGGAATATGCGGCTGTTCAATCAGGTAGGAACGCTCGGCATCCTTTGCGATCCGGCGCATCCGGCGTTCGACGGATTCCCGACCGAGGCGCACAGCGACTGGCAGTGGGCCGACCTGCTCGGACGGTTCTCGGCCGCCGAATCGTTCCGGACGGCCGGAGCTCCGCCGTCCTATTGCGACGAACGCGAAAAAACATGGGGCGACGTGCGCAATCGGTCGAAGGCGATCGTGCTGAACGGCACGCCGGACGATTACCGCCCGATCGTACAGGTGATCGACAACTACGAACGCAACTACAAACTGGGTTCGATTTTTGAAACACGCGTAGGACCGGGCAAACTGCTCGTCTGCGCGATGGATCTGGATACCGACGCGGCGAACCGGCCGGCGGCCCGGCAGTTGAAAAGCAGCCTGCTGAATTACGCGGCCGGCGACCGGTTCGACCCGCAGTTCGAACTGCCGGAGGAACTGCTGGAACGGGTACTCACTTTCGAAGACGAAAAATAAAACGAACGGAATATGAAAATCGTAATCGCCGGAGTCGGCGAAGTGGGCAGCCACCTGGCCAAAATGCTGGGCAGCGAATACCACGAAATAACGGTCGTCGACAACGACCCGAAACGACTCGAGTCGATCGCCGGAATGGTAGACGTCATCGTCGTCGAAGGGGATTGCACGACTTTTGCGACCCTGAAAAAAGCGGCCGTCCGCAAAGCCGACCTGTATATCGCCGTACTGCCCGAAGAGACTTCGAACGTCGTGTCGGCGATGCTGGCCAAACAGCTCGGCGCCCGTAAAACGATCGCGCGGATCGACAACAACGAATACCTCGAACCGAACAACAAGGAGATGTTCATCAACATGGGCATCGACTACCTTTTCTATCCGGAGAAAGCCGCGGCGCAGGAGGTCATCAACCTGCTGGGGCATACCAGCACGACCGAATACGTCGACTTCTCGGGCGGCAAACTCTCGCTGGTAGTCTTCAAGATCGACGCCGCGTCGCCGCTGATCGACAAGTCGCTGATCGAGATCACCGGCGACCGCGACAGCCTGCCTTACCGCACGGTCGCCATTTCGCGCGACGGCGAAACGATCATCCCGCGCGGCAACGACCGGTTCCAGGAGGGCGACAACATCTATGTGATCGCGAACCAGAGCGCGGAAAAAGAGGTCGTCGCTTTCTCGGGCAAGACCGACATCGACATCAAGAACATGATGATCCTCGGCGGCAGCAAAATCGGGGTGCAAGTAGCCTCCGAACTGCAGGACGAAGTGAACATCAAACTGGTCGACTACACGCCCGAAAAAGCCTACAGACTGGCCGAACAGCTCGAAAGGACGCTAATCATCAACGAGGACGGACGCAATACCGACGCCATGATCGAAGAGGGCCTCAGCAACATGGACGCTTTCCTGGCCGTCACCGGGCGCGCCGAAACCAATATCCTGGCGGCAATGCTGGCCAAACGCCTCGGCGTAAAAAAAGTGATCGCCGAAGTGGAAAACCTCAACTACATCAACCTGGCCGAGAATATGGGTATCGACACGATCATCAACAAAAAACTGATCATGGCCAGCAACATCTTCCGGTTCACGATGAGCACCGACGTGCAGGCGATCAAGTGCCTGACCGGATGCGACGCCGAAGTGCTGGAATTCATCGTCAAACCGAATTCGCCGGCCACCAAGGGAAAAATCAAAGACCTCGATTTCCCGCACGACGCGATCATCGGCGGGATCGTCCGCGGCGACAAAACGTTCATCGCCGTCGGCAATATGGAGATCAACGCCTACGACCGCGTGGTGGTCTTTTCGCTGCCGTCGGCCATCTCGCGGATCGGCAAGTTCTTTAACTGACGATCCGTTTTTTTGATTATTTTGCACCCCCGTATTCCCGTCGAACGGAATACGATCCTGTAAAACAACGACTTTACCAATTATGCCTCTGCTCACACAGCTCGTACGCCTGTTTTTCCTACGCCGCCTACGGGAAATCGACCGCTTCCGGTCGCACCCTGCGGAAGTACAGCAACTACAACTGCAAAAACTGCTGCGACAGGCATCCGCAACCGCTTTCGGAAAGGAATACCGTTTCGACGAGATCCGCGACGGACGTCAATTCGGCGAACGGATTCCCGTGACGGACTACGCGGCGTTCGGCAGCTACATCGACCGTATCCGCCGCGGCGAGAACAACGTCACGTGGCCCACGGACATCCGCTGGTTCGCCAAATCGTCCGGAACGACCGCATCGAAAAGCAAATTCATCCCGGTCAGCCGCGAAGGTCTGCGGAATTGCCATTTGCGGGGTCCGATGGACATCGTCTGCATGGTCGCCGACCGCTATCCGGAAAGCCGCGTATTTTCGGGCAAAACGCTGACGCTCGGCGGCAGCCACCGGCTCGAAAATACCGGAGGGACGGCCCAGGAAGGCGACCTGTCGGCCATCCTGATCGAGAATACCCCGCGATTCGGCCTCCGGATGCGGGTTCCGAAACCCGAGACGGCGCTGATCGCCGATTTCGAACGGAAAGTCGAAGCGATCTGCCGGGAAACCGTCTCGCAGAACGTCACCTCGTTCGCCGGCGTCCCGTCGTGGAATCTCGTGATGCTGAAAAAAATACTCGAATATACCGGCAAGAACAACATCCTGGAGGTATGGCCGAACATGGAACTGTTCGCCCACGGCGGTATGAACTTCAAACCCTACCGCGAGCAGTACCGCCAGATCATCCCGTCCGACCGGATGAAATACATCGAAACTTACAACGCCTCGGAAGGCTTTTTCGCCATCCAAGACGATCCGGCGACCGACGACATGCTGCTGATGCTCGACTACGGGGTCTACTACGAATTCCTGCCGATGCAGCACCTGAACGATCCGTCGCGCGCAGTCCCGCTGGAAGGGGTCGAACGCGGCGTGAACTACGCCCTGATCATCTCGACCTGCAACGGCTTGTGGCGGTACATGATCGGAGACACGGTCGAGTTCACCTCGCTCGCCCCGTACAAGATCAAAATTACCGGCCGCACCCGCCATTTCATCAACGCCTTCGGCGAAGAGGTGATCGTCGACAACGCCGAAACGGCGCTGCAGGCCGCGTGCGAAGCCACCGGCGCCCGGATCGCCGAATATACGGCCGGCCCGGTCTACATGACCGGCCAATCCAAAGGATCGCACCAGTGGATCGTCGAGTTCAGCGTGCCGCCCGCCGACACGGAACGCTTTGCCGACGAACTGGACCGCGCGTTGCAGCAGGTCAACTCCGACTACGAAGCCAAACGTTTCAAAGATACCACGCTGCTGCGCCCCACGCTGACCGTCGCGCCGGAAGGCACTTTCTACCGCTGGATGAAAGAGCGAGGCAAAGTCGGCGGCCAAAACAAAGTCCCCAGACTCTACAACGACCGCACTTATATCGACCAATTAATCCGCCTGCTATGAACGAAATGAAATCCGCCGTTATCGTCGGGACGGCCTATCCGTACCGCGGAGGGCTGGCCGGAATCAACCAGACGCTGGCCCGCACGTTCATCCGTTGCGGCATTCGCTGCCGGATTTTCACATTCACGGTGCAATATCCTTCTTTTTTATTCCCAGGTAAGAGCCAGTATGCGGACGGCCCGGCGCCGGAAGGACTCGACATTACGCGGATGCTGAATTCGGTCAATCCGTTGAGTTGGATCCGCACCGGTCTGAAAGTACGGCGCGAACGGCCCGACGCGGTGATCGTTCGCTATTGGATTCCGCAAATGGCCCCGGCCCTGGGCACCGTATGCCGGATCGCGCGGCGAAAAGGGATCAAAACCATCGCGCTGCTCGACAACGTCGTTCCGCACGAAAAACGGCCGATGGACACGCTGCTGACCCGTTACTTCCTCGGATCGATCGACGGGTTCGTCTACATGTCCGAACAAGTGCACAGCGACCTGCAGTCGTTCCGACCGGACAAACCGGCCGTCTTCTCGCCGCATCCGATGTACACGAACTACGGCGAAAAAATCGAACGGGAAGAGGCCTGCCGCCTGCTGCGGCTCGACCCCGGACTGCGCTATACGATGTTTTTCGGTTTCATACGAGACTACAAAGGACTCGACCTGTTGCTCGACGCATGGGCCCTGCTCAGCGAACAGGGCAAAACAGCCGGACACCGGCTGATCATCGCCGGCGAATATTACAGCGGCAAGGAAACTTACATGAACCAGATCGAACGGCTCGGGATCGGGGACGAGATGATTCTGTTCGACTACTTCGTGGCCGACGAAGAGGTGGCCCGTTTCTTCTCGGTCAGCGACCTGGTCGTACAACCGTACCGTAGCGCCACGCAAAGCGGCGTAACGCAGGTGGCTTACTTTTTCGACGTCCCGATGGTCGTGACCGGCGTGGGCGGACTGCGCGAGATCGTCCCGGACGGAGAGGTCGGTTTCGTGGTCGACCCGAAACCGCAGGCCATCGCCCGGGCGATCGACCGTTACTACTCCGAAAACCTGTCCGAAAAATTCAGGGAGAACATCCGCAACTACAAAGTCCGATTCACCTGGGAACGGATGGCCGAAAATTTTCAAAAGCTTTACCGGACGATCTGCGAAAACGCGAAAAAAACCGAGAAAGCCGGATAAACCGGATAAAAATAATAAATTTGCAAAAATGTGTTTCCCGGAAAAAGATCCGGGCACCTCGAAAAATTTGAAATGTATATCGCCATTGCCGGAAATATCGGGTGCGGAAAGACCTCGCTGACCAAGATCCTCTCCGAAAGAACGGGCGCCAAAGCCTATTTCGAGGAGAGCGACAACCCGTATATCGGCGATTTCTACGACGACATGAACCGCTGGTCGTTCAACCTGCAGATCTACTTCCTGGGACAGCGCATCCGGCAAGCCAAAGAGATCTTGGCTACCGGCAGCGACCTGATCCAGGACCGTACGATCTACGAAGACGCGTATATTTTCGCCGCCAACCTGCACGAAAGCGGGCTGATGACCACGCGGGATTACAATACTTACCTGAAAATCTTTGACCTCGCAACGGGACTGATCGCCCGGCCCGATCTGCTGATCTACCTGAAAGCGAGCGTACCGACGCTGATCCACCAGATCCGCAAACGCGGCCGCGCCTACGAGATGAGCATACAGGAAGAGTACCTCGAACGGCTGAACCGGAAATACGAAGAGTGGATCGGCCGCAACTACGACGGAGAAATTCTGACGATCGACGTGGACCACACCGACTTTATCGCCGATCCGTCGTCGCTGGACGACCTCGTGTTACGGATCGGATCGTTCAAAAATACCGAAAAGGAATGACCCTGCCGCTGCCCGAACTTTTTCGCAGCCGGACGACGGAGTCGCTCGGGACTTCCGAAGCGGAACGATTGTTCGCCGCGCTGGACAACGGCGAATCGCCGGTCAGCATCCGTTTCAACCCCTACAAAATCGGGTCGCAACCCGAAGGCAGGCAGGTTCCGTGGTGCCGTTACGGCTACTACCTCGACGAACGCCCGCAATTCACGCTCGACCCGGCGTTCCACGGCGGCGCCTATTACGTCCAGGAAGCCAGTTCGATGTTCCTCGAAGCAATTTTCAGGCAGATTTTCGAGCCGGACGCCGCTCCCAGGATACTCGACCTGTGCGCGGCCCCCGGCGGCAAGACGACGCTTCTTTCGACCCTGGCCGGAGCCGAAGGCCTGGTCGTCGCCAACGAGGTGATCCGCCAACGGGCTTCGGTATTGGCCGCAAATGCGGTCAAATGGGGGATCGGAAACATCGTGGTGACCAACAACGACCCGGCGCATTTCGCCCCGTTCGAACACTATTTCGACCTGATCGCCGTGGACGCTCCGTGCTCGGGCGAAGGCATGTTCCGCAAAGATCCGGCGGCGCGCACCGAGTGGAGCGAACAGGGCGTCAAACTCTGCGCGGCACGCCAGCGACGCATCCTCAGCGACATCTGGGGTTCGCTGCGTCCCGGCGGAATCCTGATATACAGCACCTGTACGTTCAACGCCGCAGAAAACGAAGAAAACATCGCCTGGCTGTGCGGCGAATACGACTGCGAACCGGTCGAAATCGCCGTCGATCCTTCATGGGGCGTCGTAAAAGGAGAAACGGACGGGATCAATACGTTCCGGTTTTATCCGCACCGGGTGAAGGGAGAAGGCTTTTTCGCAGCCGTAATCCGCAAAAGCGACGGACGGCGGCGGGAACGTACGCCGAAGCCGCGCAAAGCGATCTTTTCGGCGCTCAATCGCCCCGAAACCGACATCCTGTCGCAATGGGTGGCCCAACCCGAATACATGCGCTTCGCGAAGGTCAACGGCACCGCCTACGCCTACTACCGGGAAGCGTTCGGAGCCGTCCGGCAGATTTCCGAGAGTCTGACGGTCATCCATTCGGGCATTCCCGCCGGACAGCTCTTCGGCGCGAAATTCAAACCCGAACATGCGTTGGCCCTGTTCCACGACGTATCGCGCGAAACGGTTCCGCAGGCCGAGTTCGACCTGCCGCAGACTCTCGATTACCTGCGTAAAAACGAAATCGACCCCTCCCTGTTGCAGGAAGGCATCAACATGGTCTGCTACAACGGCCTGCCGCTCGGATGGATCAAACGGATCGGCGGACGGTGCAACAACCTCTATCCGAAAGAATCCCGGATCGCCGCGCTTTAAAAACCACCCGGTAAACGGCAGACGCAAAAAAACCGCGCGGATCCCTTCCGGAACCCGCACGGCGGCATTTATAAACAATTATTCCTAAGAATCAAACCAACTCGATACCCGCTTCGGAACATTCGCGGCGCATCGATTCCGGCCAGATACTGCTCTGTATCTCGCCGATGTGGGCTTTGCGCAGCAGGTACATGCACAACCGCGACTGCCCGATCCCGCCGCCGATCGTGCAGGGCAACTCCCCGGCCAGCAGCTTTTTATGAAAATAGAGATCGCGTTTGGCCTGTTGCCCGCGTATTTCGAGCTGCCGCGCCAGCGACGTCTCGTCCACGCGAATCCCCATGCTCGACACCTCGAAAGCGTTTCCGAGCACCGGATTCCACAGCAGCAGGTCGCCGTTCAGCCCGTTGTAACCCTCTTCGTTCGGCGTACTCCAGTCGTCGTAATCCGCGGCGCGGCCGTCATGCGGCTCGCCGTCCGAAAGGGCCGCGCCGATCCCGATCACGAATACGGCGCCGTATCGCCGTACGATCTCGTTCTCGCGCTCTTTCGGTTTTTTGCCGGGATACAGGTCGAGCAACTGTTGCGCATGGATGAAATGGATCTCCTCGGGCAGCGACGGAACCAACTGCGGGAACTCGACGTACAATTTGTTTTCGGTCACTTTGATCGCCTCGTAGATACGGCGCACCGTCTGTTTCAAGAAAGCGATGTTGCGCTGTTCGCGCGTGATCACCTTCTCCCAATCCCACTGGTCGACGTACAGCGAATGGATATTGTCCAGCTCTTCGTCCGGACGCAGCGCGTTCATATCGGTATAAATCCCACGGCCGGGAGCCACTTTCATTTCGCCTAACTTCAGTCTTTTCCATTTGGCCAGCGAATGCACCACTTCGGCGCGTTGCTCGTTCATATCGCGGATCGGAAACGAAACGGGACGTTCCACGCTGTTCAGGTCGTCGTTGATCCCCGTTCCGGTCAGTACGACCATCGGGGCCGTCACCCGCAGCAGAGCGAGCTGTGCGGACAGGTTCTCCTGAAACATATCCTTTACATGCTTGATCGCCTTTTCGGTGTTCTCGACGTTTTCGAGCAGGTTGCGGTATCCGGAAGGTTTTATCAATGTCATCTTATCGGGCGTTTACGGTTATTTGACAACGATCAGGAAATAGTTCTTTTTTCCCTTTTGCACGAGCAGGTATTTACCGGAGATCAGGTCGGAGGCCGAAACGATCGCATCGACCGCGGTAACCTTCTCTTTGTTGAGCGATATGCCGCCTCCCTGAATCAGCTTGCGGGCTTCGCCTTTCGACGGGAAAACCGACGCATGTTCGGTGCACAGAGCGATGAAATTCACTCCGCCGGCAAGCGTCGAAGCCGGCACTTCGAACTGCGGAACTCCGTCGAAAACCTGTAGGAACGTCCGCTCGTCGATCCGGCGCAACGCATCGGCCGTCGCATTTCCGAATAGGATACCCGAAGCCTCGACCGCCTTGCGGTACTCCTCCTCGGAATGAATCATGCAGGTAATCTCGCGGGCCAGCGTCTTCTGCAACTCGCGCAAATGGGGCGCCTCCCGGTGCGCGGCGATCAGCGCATCGATCGTTTGCCGATCGAGCATCGTGAATATCTTAATATAACGTTCGGCATCTTCGTCGCTGACGTTCAGCCAGAATTGGTAGAACTGGTACGGCGACGTATAACGCGCATCGAGCCATACGTTCCCGGCCTCGGTTTTGCCGAATTTCGTCCCGTCCGCCTTCTTGATCAGCGGGCAGGTCAGCCCGAACGCTTCGCCGCCTGTTTTGCGGCGAATCAACTCGGTTCCGGTGGTGATATTTCCCCATTGGTCGGAACCGCCCATTTGCAATTTGCAGTTCTTATGCTGATAAAGATGCAAAAAATCGGTTCCTTGCACCAGTTGGTACGTAAATTCGGTGAACGACATGCCGTCGCCCTCGCCGCTGAAGCGCTTCTTGACAGAGTCTTTGGCCATCATGTAGTTGACCGTAATGCATTTGCCGATGTCGCGAATAAATTCCAGGAACGTGAAATTCTTCATCCAGTCGTAGTTGTTGACCAGTTCGGCCGCATTCGGAGCATCGGACTCGAAGTCGATCAGGTGACTGAGCTGCCTTCTGATCCCCTCCTGGTTGCGACGCAGGGTCTCCTCGTCGAGCAGGTTGCGCTCAAGCGACTTGCCCGACGGGTCGCCGATCATGCCGGTAGCCCCGCCCACCAGGAAAATGGGCTTATGCCCGCACCGCTGGAAGTGTTTAAGGATCATAATGCTGACAAGGTGCCCGATATGCAGCGAGTCCGCCGTCGGGTCGATTCCGACGTAAGCCGTCGTCATCTCCTTGTTCAATTGCTCCTCGGTTCCCGGCATGATATCGTGCACCATGCCCCTCCATTTGAGTTCCTCTACAAAATTCATCGGTTTTATGTGCTTTTAGCAGATTTTTAGTGGATCGTTCGCGGCCGGCTGCCGCGATCCGTGCAAAGGTAGTCAAATTCCGCGAAACACAACAATTTCGGGAAAGCCGCTATTCGATATCGAGGTCGAGGTCGCGACGGAGTTTGGCGACCAGCGGATTTTTTTCGGTCAGGTAACGCAGCCGGTCTTCGACTTTGATCGGTTTCAGGCCGGCCTTGTTTTCGCTGATCTCGACCTGAAATTCAATCGCCGAGCGGACATCGCCCAAGTCGCAAAGCCGTTTGCGGATATCGGTCAGGTGATTGGTCACCTCGTCGTACAGCGATTCGTTCGGCACTTTCAGAAGAATCCGGTTCCCGCGTATGCTGACATCCTGGAACGCGATCCCCAGCCGGGGCCGCTCCGCAAGCAATTCGCGGGTCAGCAATTCGCATCCCTGTTGCAAACGGGATTCGACATCCTCTTCGACCGCTTCATCCGCATCGGGCAGGTTCTCCGGATCTTCCGCCGGATCGGCATCTCCCGAAACGGGCGCGGCGGGGCGGCTCGTATTCAGCAACGACAGGATCGAACGGCCGGACAGCGAAACGCCCCCCGTCGTCGGCGCGGGACGGGACGGCCCCGGTTCGGCTTTTCCGGCGGGGCGGGACTGCGAAACGGCCGACGCAGGCGGCGAAGCAACAGGAACAGGGGAAACCGGCTTACGGGTTTCGCGGCCGGGATCCGGTTTTTCCGCAGCAGTCCCGGCAAGTGCCGACGACGGTTGTCCGTCCCGCGGCGGGACTACGGTCGCTGCGGCCGGCGCAGGCTGTCGCGCGGAACCGTCCGGAACGTTCCGGGAACCGCCCAGATCGGGCAGCGACGGCGTCAGGGCTTCGTCATTTTTTTTTTGACCGAGTCCGCAAAGTTTCATCAGACCCAGTTCGACATGCAATCGTTGGTTGGTAGCCGTCCGCAGCGACGCGTCGACCGCCGTCAGCAGATTGATCCCCTCGAACAGCAGCGGCACCGGACATTGTGCGGCCTGCGTCCGGTAACGTTCGGCCACGCTGCCCGTCACCTCAAGCAGCGGCAACGTCTGCGGATTCTTGCACATCAGCAGGTCGCGGAAATGGCTGTTCAGCCCCGCCACGAAAGTCTGTCCGGAAAAACCCTTGCGCAACACCTCGTCGAAAAGCAGCAAAGCGTTCGTATAGTCTCCGGCCAGGATCTGTTCGGCGATCGTAAAATAGGTATCGTAATCGAGCACGTTGAGCGTCGCGGCCACCTGGGCGACCGTCAGATTCTGCCCGCAGAACGAAACCACCTTGTCGAACATCGACAGCGCGTCGCGCATTCCGCCGTCGGCCTTACGGGCGATCAGGTGCAGCGACTCGTCGTCGTAGGTCACTCCTTCCTGCGAAGCGATGTATTTGAGGTACTCCACGCCGTCCTCGACGCGAATCCGGTTGAAATCGTAAATCTGACAGCGCGACAGGATCGTCGGAATGATCTTGTGCTTTTCGGTCGTAGCCAAGATAAACACGGCATGTGCGGGCGGCTCTTCGAGCGTTTTCAGAAACGCGTTGAACGCCTGCACCGACAGCATGTGCACCTCGTCGATGATATAGACGCTGTAACGACCGATCTGCGGCGGGATACGCACCTGGTCGGTCAGGTTGCGGATATCGTCCACCGAGTTGTTCGACGCGGCGTCCAGTTCGTGGATATTGAACGACCGGCCCTCGTTGAACGCACGGCACGATTCGCACTCGTTGCAGGCTTCGGCGTCGGGCCCCGGATTCAGGCAGTTGATCGCTTTGGCGAAGATCCGCGCGCAAGTCGTCTTGCCGACGCCGCGCGGCCCGCAGAACAGGTACGCATGCGCCAACTGGCGACGGCTGATCGCATTCTTCAGCGTCGAGGTAATATGCGACTGTCCGACGACCGATGCGAAGGTCGCCGGACGGTATTTCCGGGCCGATACGATGAAATTATCCATAATTTTCCTTTCCGGAAACAAAGATACGAAATTCGACCGGAATCGACAAGGCGGGTCGCTTTTTCTATTTCAGACGGGCGTATATGACTACGTTGTTATCCTCGTCGTCGAGTTCGGCATCCAGTCGCCGGATCTTTTCGACCGCCTGCGGATCGGCGTCGTATCCCGCGTCGAGAATCCCTCGCAAAGACTTTTTGAGCGTAATGGCCGGAACGTTCCAAAGAAAATAGCCGTCCTGCAAATGACCGGGCCAGACGGCGATATCGGCCAGTTCATCCAGTTTCAGTTTGAAATAAGCTCCGGTAAGGTCGTTTTTATCGACCAGAAAGAATACGGGAGCCGACGAAGTAAAAGAGTGCGCCCCGGTTTGTTCCATGGTCTGGCTAAACGACGCCCAGAAATAATCGCCCGTCTCGGCGTACTTCGGATAGATCGGCTTCCGTTCGGCAAGATGCCGAACGGCAAATACGGGCACCAGGCGGTTGGCCTGCGGATCGTAATAACGCAACGAATCGGGCCGGTGACCGTCGGAATACATCAGAACGGGTTCGAAACGGGTTGCGCTTCCGGACGCCATTTCATTCCCGAAATCCGCCTTGATCCGGAAGGGGGCCGCATCGATCCGGGCGACCACGTTTCCCTGCATATCTTGGTTCCAGACGAAACTTTCGATTCCCGCGTTTTCGAACGGCAGGACGCTTACCGAAACCGTCGAGTCGGGGTTCGCCCGGAAAATCCCTTTCGGAGACCTGCAAGGCAACGGTATCGACGGCAGCGACGACCCGTCGAGCCCGAAGACCAAAATCCGGTCGCTTTGCCACGGCAGGATAAACACGCGGCCGGAGCCCTCGTCGATCTGAGCCCAGTAAATGTTGCGGTATTCGTTGGGACCGCGCCCCTGCGTCCCGATATCGTTCAGGAATTTCCCATTCCCGTCGAACAGTTTGAAAGAGGCCGGTTCGTAGCCTACGACCCCGATGTAATTTTCGGAAACGAACGTTTTGGACGGCTTGAAAAATGCCTCGGGACGGGTTTCCAGTTTTACGATCCTCAGTTTTTCGGCGGTCAGTTCGCTCAGCGGGAGGTCGATCGTATCGCGGATCTTGTTCAGGTCGCAGACGACCACGGTATCCGCACCGATCACCACCCGCTCGGCCACGCCGTCGGAAACGGCAGCCGGCCGGCCGCAGCCAGCCGAAAAAGCCGAAAACGCCGCAACGGCGAACCAACGGACGACGACGCGTCCGGCATGCTCCGAATGAAAAAACGCATTTGCCATAATCTGAAGTTTTTAGGTTATTAGAACCCGGACAATCCGGACCCGTTTATCGTTTTTCTCCTTTCCCGTTCGACGCGAGTAATTCATTATTTATCAGCGTGATAATTCAATAACGTAAATATAACTATTATATTTTGGACAAACGATCGAAAATAGTTTAGAAAACAAATCCGTAGCATTCCGGAAAACAGGAAGGACCGTCCTGTCATTTAGGCAGGATTTATGCCACGGATATGTCTTCCGGACAGTTCGTTCTGTCATTTTTGTCCGGTATTCTGCGTCATTTTTTCACAAACCGTTCTCTGGCAGCCATTTTGCTGCTTTCCTGAAAAAACGGATAAAACACGAAAATAAAAGGAGAATAAGATATGAACATCAACAGTTTGACAATCAAAGCGCAGGAAGTCCTGCAAAGCGCCATGAACCTCGCGTCGGGCAACGGCAACCAAGCCGTCGAACCGATGCACATTCTGAGCGCCATTGTCGCCGAGGACGACAGCCTGGGCGTATTTCTGCTACAAAAACTCGGCGTAAACGTCGGGGCGCTGCGAAGCGTACTGAAACAACAAATCGACCGGCTGCCGAAAGTCGAAGGCGGCGACCCCTATTTTTCGCGCGAAAGTTCCGCGGTCATTCAGAAAGCCTCGGATTTCACGAAAACGTTCGGCGACAAATACGCCTCGGTCGAACACCTGCTGCTCGGTATCATCGCCGAAAAAGGGGAGGCCGGACGGCTGCTGAAAGACGCCGGCGCGACCGAAAAAGAACTGATCGCGGCGATCAAAGAGCTGCGCAAAGGTTCGACCGTCGACAGCCAGACCAGCGAGCAGGAGTACGACGCGCTCGGCAAATACGCGATCAACCTGAACGAACAGGCCCGCAAAGGCAAACTCGACCCGGTGATCGGCCGGGACGAGGAGATCCGGCGGGTACTGCAAATCCTGTCGCGGCGAACCAAAAACAACCCGATCCTGGTCGGCGAACCGGGCGTCGGCAAAACGGCCATCGCCGAAGGAATCGCGCACCGGATCGTCGACGGCGACGTCCCGGAGAATCTGCGAAGCAAACAGGTTTATTCGCTGGATATGGGCGCGCTGATCGCCGGAGCGAAGTACAAGGGCGAGTTCGAAGAGCGGCTGAAAGCCGTGGTCAAAGAAGTAATTTCGGCCGAAGGCGAGATCCTGCTGTTCATCGACGAAATCCATACGCTGGTCGGAGCCGGCAAAGGCGACGGCGCGATGGATGCGGCCAACATCCTGAAACCGGCGCTGGCGCGGGGCGAGTTGCGCGCGATCGGCGCCACGACGCTGGACGAGTTCCAGAAATATTTCGAACAGGACAAAGCGCTCGAACGGCGTTTCCAGAAGGTAATGGTCGACGAACCGACGACCGTGGACGCCATTTCGATTTTGCGGGGCCTGAAAGAGCGTTACGAAAACCACCATAAGGTGCGGATCAAAGACGAGGCGATCATCGCGTCGGTCGAACTGTCGCACCGGTACATCACGTCGCGCTTCCTGCCCGACAAGGCGATCGACCTGATCGACGAAGCGGCGGCCAAGCTGCGGCTCGAAATGAACTCCGTGCCCGAAGAGATCGACGAACTCGACCGGAAGGTACGCCAATTGGAGATCGAGCGCGAAGCGATTCGCCGCGAGAAGGACAAGGGTCGGATCGAAGAGCTGACGCGCGAGATCGACGAACTGAACGCCAAACGCACGACCCTGCGCGCCAAATGGCAGAGCGAACGGGATATTTTAGAGAAGATACAGAAGAACAAACAAATGCTCGACGATCTGAAGGTTCAGGCCGCCGAAGCCGAACGCAACGGCGACTACGGCCGCGTGGCCGAGATCCGTTACGGCAAAATGCGCGAGACGGAGACCGAGATTCAGAAACTGCAGGCCGAAGTGAACAAAAACGCCGAGGCCGGGGCGATGATCAAAGAGGAGGTCGATGCGGAGGACATCGCCGAAGTGGTCGCCCGCTGGACGGGCATTCCGGTCAGCCGGATGCTGCAGAGCGAACGTGAGAAGTTGCTGAAGATGGAGAGCGAGCTGCACGACCGGGTAATCGGACAGGATCAGGCGATCGCGGCCGTTTCGGACGCCGTGCGGCGTTCGCGGGCCGGGTTGCAAGATCCGCGCCGGCCGATCGGATCGTTCATCTTTCTGGGCACGACCGGCGTCGGCAAGACCGAGTTGGCCAAAGCGCTGGCCGAATACCTGTTCAACGACGACACGATGATGACGCGTATCGACATGAGCGAGTATCAGGAGCGGCACAGCGTATCGCGGCTGATCGGAGCGCCTCCGGGATACGTCGGTTACGACGAAGGCGGTCAACTGACCGAAGCCGTGCGGCGGAAGCCCTACTCGGTCGTACTGCTCGACGAGATCGAGAAAGCGCATCCGGACGTGTTCAACATCCTGCTGCAAGTGCTCGACGACGGCCGGCTGACCGACAACAAAGGCCGCACGGTCGATTTCCGCAACACGATTATCATCATGACGTCGAACATCGGTTCGCACATCATCATGGACCGGCTGTCGAAATACACCGACGATACGCCGCCCGAAAGCGTGCTCGAAGAGACTAAAAAAGAGGTTTTCGACCTGATGAAACAGACGATCCGGCCGGAGTTCCTGAACCGTATCGACGAGATCGTGATGTTCACGCCGCTGACCCGCGACGATGTACGCCAGATCGTCGTGCTGCAAATTCGCCAAATCAACGAAATGCTGGCCCAGAACAGCATCGCGCTGCAGGTGACCGACAAAGCGATCGACTGGCTCGCTGCAGAAGGGTACGACCCGATGTTCGGCGCACGTCCGGTCAAACGGACGCTGCAACGGTATCTGGTCAACGAACTCTCGAAGGAGATCCTGGCCGGCCAGGTAGACCGCAACAGCACGATCACCGTCGACGCCGGCGCCAAAGGATTGGTTTTCAAAAACTGATCATCCGGCGTTGCCGCACGACCGCCCGCCCGGCGCAAGGGCTATCCATAGGTTAATTTCATAAAAACACTCCGAAAAGTTTTTTTCGGAGTGTTTTTTATTCGTTCCAATTCAGATATTCATTCCGGCAAACAAAGTAAAACGCAATACCATAATCATTGTCCGTCCTTAAAAACGGATTTTTCTGTCTATATTTCTTAATTTATTTTCGACATATCAAATTTTAATTTATTTTCGTACTCAAAATAACTTTGGTATATTATGCGAATCAGGAGTTGGCTTCTTGATTCTAAAATTAAAAATTAACATAGGTTAGCATAACAACAGCCAACTTTCCAAAGGTATGTACTAACAGTCCTTTAGTAGCTCTAACCTTCGACGCTCTTTGAATTTCTGTTTTTTCATTCAGCCAGTTGAAAAATGACTCGATATGTTGCCTAATGTTTGGAAACAGCCTGTGAAAACGGGTCTCTGGCGGCTTTTCCCCTTTATTTGAGAATTTCCGCCTCTCCCTTAATCTCCTTATGCAGAGTAAGCACCTTTACAGAACTGGAGTTGTTGCTGAATCTCTAACAGTAGAAATGCAAAAAAAATTTATAGACAGATGTACAAACTAATTAATTTTAACTTTTTCTCTTTGGGAATCATAATTAGAAAAACAAGTGGAATTATTATTCTAATTCACTGATTTTCAATTACAACACAAAAGAAAATGAGATAATCAACTGAATTATAACGTTTTAACACAGAGCTGGAATTGATTTTTCAACTATTGATTCGCATTATTAATGAATTACAAATGAAACAGTATGAAGAAAGTAAAAATAACCGTATTGCGTTCCACTTTTAATGAAGATTTAGCCCGCGACTATGGAATGCCGGGACTCAAGCCATGTAGTCTGATGAAAGAAGGGCAGGTGTTCTATGCCGGATTAGGTAAACCCGAAGGTTTCTGCGATGGCGCGTGGCGAACCATCCATCCATACGTGTTTGCTCTTGCCAATGGTGCAAAGCATTTCTATTTCAATGATTGGGTACGCCAGCCGGGTGTTGCGATTACTTGTTGCAATGACGGGTTGCGTCCAGTCTTTTTCAAGTTGGAGGCAACCGACGAAGAGGTTAAATCTCCTTTTATATGATAATCAACAAAATAGTATAAGACAATGAAACCGAATCCGAATTATGACCAGTACATTCCTACCTGCATCCTTTTCGGGGCAGGACAGTTGAACAACCTTCACGTTCAACCTATGCCGGGCAAAAGGACATTGATTGTCATTTCCAACGGCAAATTCACACGATTAATTAATTTATAGCCCCTGCGACACTGGTTAGTCGTATCCACCATGAACCACACAATTTACGAGATTGAGTGAAACCTGATCTTTTGCAAGCCAATATCGAAGCGTTAGCCCGGGGTGAATCTGAAACAGGAGTAGCGGAAGCGATGATTTCTGTCACGAGAGGATCAGAAACCATCGAGAATGACAAAGGGGAAAAAGTTACTCTCGCATACACTAGATATACCACTACTGCTTGTATTGGCAAAGGCGAAGTATATTGTGTATCAGGACAAACGGTAACAGTTTACGACTAGCAGGCATCCTAGCTCATGAAGCGAATCCTTTTTTCTTTTTTTTCTATCCTGTTGTATTCGTGCACGTCTTCTCCTTTGGCGACGATGTCAATACCCGTCGTTGAACACAAACCGATCGACGATTCCGTATTATTCGATGCAAAGCGGATCGTTTTTTTGTCGTCCGATTCCTGCATGATAGGAAGCATCTCACGAATCGTCCTGTGTGACGACAGGATTTATTTATTAGACACTCAAACCGATGCGGTATGGATATACGACATGCAAGGGAATCATATCGGGCATATTCGGGCAGTCGGACGGGCTGCAAACGAATACATTAACCTAATGGACTTTTTCGTGGACAGGGAATCGAAACAAATCGTCCTATATGCGGACCCTTCTAAATTTTTGTTTTACGATTACAACCTGAAACCCACCCGAGTCATGAAAGCTCCGGCTTTATTTTACGAAACCGTGAATTCCGGAGAACAAATTGTCTGTTTCAATGCGCGAACTGCCGATCCGGAGTGCTGCATTTCAGTACTTGCCGAAAAAAATGGCGACCCGCTAAAAATAAAAACTTCCGTCCCCCTGGCACAGCAAGATTACAGCGACGTATTCGTGTCCGGTCGCCAGCTTACCAAAAGCAAACGCATCAATTTTTCGAAACGGTTCGACAATTCCATTTACAGCGTGGAAAACGGAAGCGTAACCTTGCGATACACGATTGATTTCGGAAAAGCGAATCTTCCGGACGGTTTGTTACAGAAAAAACTCCAATTGCAAGAATTTATCGACAAGGTTGCATCGAAAGGATATATTTATTCGATCGTCAATTTGAAGGAAAACGACTCGCACATTTATTTCAACACTTCTTCACCCGGATTATACCGACTTTCTAAAACGGCTTTCACCGTTCAACACATCCCGGAGATCACAGACAGCGAATCCGGCATCCGACACTCCATGATGATCGCTACCGAAGATAAAAATAACGAATGGATCTGTTTCTGCAAAAACATGATGGAATTGAAAAACGAAGTGGATCTCGATAAAGGTCAGCAAAAAAATAACCCGTTCGTACAAAAAGTAAATTCTTGCAATGAGTCAGACAATCCCGTTCTTTTTTTCTATCATTTGAAATAATCCGACAAATCAAGGAACTGCCAATCTCTTAAATTTGACTTATGAGATATTATTTCCTCTTTTTTCTATTGCTTGTATCGTATTCCTGTTCCCGGGAAGATCAAAATCCCGATTCGATCCGGATCGACCTGTCGCGCAGCTACGGCAATGAACAACTGGAAAACATCGTAGACGATATCCGTTTGGTTCCTCTGGAAACGAACGACAGTTGCATCGTCGGGCAGTACGACCGGGTAATCGTAAAAGGCCGGTCGATTTTCATTCTGGACAAAATGCAAAACACCGTTTTTTGTTTCGATACAACCGGCAAATTCCGACAGAAAATCAACCGACAGGGACGTTCAGGCCAGGAATATATCACGGCAGACGATTTTATCGTACAGGACAATACGCTTATTGTTTTCGACAACAACAAATCGCAATTACAATTTTACGACTTTCAGGGAAACTATGTAAAAACAATACCCGTTTGCCAGGGAGATCAAATCGCGGTTAATCCGGCAGGCGGCTACATCGTTTATTCATCCGTCGCGGACAAATACCATGTCCACACATTCAACGACAAGGGAGAAAAAACCGGCGAATACCTACCCGTCGAATCAAAAATAATCAACCTCCCGAGCGCATTTTGCAATAACAAATCCATCCTCTCCTATAATGACGAAACATTCATTCTCAATTTTTTCGACTACAATGTTTACTCATTGAAAAACAACGAGCTAAAAATCAAATACCGTTATGACTTCGGGGTGAAAAATATGCCCGACGACCTACTCGAAGTATCCGATCCGGCTTCATTCATGCAAAAAATAGCAAAAGACAAGAGCGTTCAACAAATTGAAAACTTTACCGAAACACGAAATTGGATAACATTCGATGCGCGCTATCCTGTCTATTACAACAAAAATGCACAAGTCTATTATGTATTCAACGAGTTGAAATTTCCTTACAGTCTTTTCTTTTGGCAAGCTCCTTTGGCAATAAACGACGACAATGAATATTTCTCGATCGTTTCCATCAACCAAATCCAGGCTTTGGTCCCGGCTGTGAAAAAATATACCGGACAATACCCTTTCATCGAAACCGTCGCAAGTGCGTCGATTAATGATAACGACAATAATTGGGTCCTGTTTTTCCGGCTGAAAAACAATTAATAATAAACAAATCAACCTTATAAATCCCCGAAAAGAGATCTCGGCCGGCAAGGTGGCCGCAACAGCACGATCACCGTCGACGCCGACGGCAAGGAGGGATTGGTTTTCAAAAACTGATCGCGCGGCGTCGCCGCGCGACCGCCCGCCCGGCGCGAGGGCAGCCCTTAGGCTAGTCATAAAAAACACTCCGAGACCGTTCGGAGTGTTTTTTTATAATCCATTAGCCTTTCTATACTATATTTAGACCTGAATAAACAAATAACGCTGATATATTCTTCTTACATTTGTTAATATATTTTATATCGGAATCAAAAATTTAGACAATAACCTTATTTAACAAACTAACATAATCACTAAAAACAAAAATCATAAAAAAAAGAACTATTAAATTGTTTTGTGTCGGGATCGCCGGAGCTTTAGCGGTTTCAGCTTATATCCAAAAATTTCACAAATCTGAAACCGATTTACTGTTTTCCAACATTGAAGCATTGGCCGACCCTGAACAGTCGACAAATAAGTTTGATTGGGTTCCTCCCACAATAAATTGTTCAGTCTATGTTTCAAATAAACAAAATCCCACGCAAGAAGGAACCTATATTCCAGGGACAAAAGATACCTGTATTTCAGGATCACAACACTCAGGATGCCCCGACTGTTCAATATAATTGGCAAAACATCATACCATAAATGAAACTTTGGAAATCAATTCTACCTGTTATTGGTATTGCAGGATTATTTTCCTGCAATACCAATAACTCCAAATATAAAGTGGCGACATCGGACTCAATCACGATATTGCATGTACACGATATCGACCCGGACTTATCCATTGAAAACCTGATAGATTCGGTCGGGTATATTCAATTGGAAACGACCCCCGAATCCCTGTTTGCAGACATGCGAGGGTTGGAAATCTTGAATGACAAATTTTATATCCTCGATTTTAAAGGAACGACTATTCTGTCTTTCGACAAAAATGGAAAATTTCTCAGAAAAATTTCAGCCCAAGGAAGAGGACCAAATGAGTATATCATGCTGGACTGGATGCGTACGGATCCTTACACCAATAAGGTTCTGGCCGTCGATGGATTTTCGAATAAAATACTCATTTATGATGAAAACCTGAAGTTGGAAAAAATCGTGCATACCGATTTCCGTCCCCGAATCGTCATTGCGTTCCGCGACCAAAAACTAATCCATTACAATTATGTAAACAAGGAGCAAGAACCTCCCGGTCTACTTAAAGAGTTTGATCTGCATATTATCGACATGACGGGAAAAACGACGGGAGGTTATATCAAAAACCGGACTCCTGAACACAATATCTTAGGTACTCATGCAACCTCTTCACATGCAGACGGTAGTATCTCTTTTTTGCCCATATTCGGCGATACTGTCTATAACATATCGGCCGACGGAACCATAAAGCCATCCTACATATTGGAGATGGAAGGCAAACATATCAAAGGATTATCGGAACGACAACGAAACGAAATCGAATCGGACGAAAATAACCCGTCCCACCGTTACGATTCCTGGGAAGAAAAGGGTTATCTCCTTCCTTTTGAAATATTCGATAACGGAACCCCGATCTCAATTACGTTCAATTCCAGAGAAAGCCTTCGTTACCTCTATTCACCGCAAAGCGGAAAATCATATTTATACAACCCGATGAAAATAGAGGGTAACAGTACGCTGAAATTTTTAACGCAGTCCGCCATGGCCCAACAAGGAGAATGGTTTTATCAGCCGCACAATGCGATCACAATGCAAAACCTGAGCGACTATTACAAATTCTCCGGCAAATACCTCGATATGATCAACGGAATGGAACCCGATGCCAACCCTGTGATTATCTATTACAGATTCAAACCGTTCTGAGCCGACGTATGAAAATTTCGCACCTTTTGTTGTGGGCGATCGTGTTGACGGCGCCGACCGGTTGCCAAAGGCGGATCGCCGAAAAGGATAAGTACATCGTAGAATTTCTGTCCCGCCCGGTTCGTTTCGACCATACGTATTCACCGGATCGGGCGGCCGATTCCCTCCTGTTCGGAACAAAACCGAAACTAATCCACTACATCGATTCTTCGGGATGCATCAGTTGCAAATTCAGCGATCTGAAATTATGGTCGGTAGTCCATAAGCACTTCCGGATTCCGGTCGTATTGGTATGCGAAACACAAGACATCCCGTCGACACGATACAGACTGCAAAGCATAAACTGGCGGTTCCCGGTAGTGTACGATACGGCCGGCCTGTTTCGTACGAACAACCGGATCAGTACTCCGGTACTCCAAACGTTTTTACTGGACAGCGGCAATCATCCGCTGATCGTAGGAAATCCGATCGGAAATACGCAACTCTGGAATCTTTATGAAAAAGAGATCGCCCGGTTGACGGACATCCGGGAACGGTAAGAAGCAAATCACAATATCGTTACGGTCGAACTATTCCCGCGCCCCTCTTCATTTGATTACAAAGTCCTCATTATTAAACTGTTTACTTGTAGGCAAATAGCGATGAACGAATCCCGATCTCCGGTCGGAAATCACGATTCGCCGTCCAGCGGCAGCGTCACCGCAAAGCGGGAACCCTCCCCGAACCGGGATACGAACGACACCGTTCCGCCGAGCCGCTCGGTGATCGTCCTGCAAATCGGCAGGCCCAGCCCGGCACCCTGCACGAAGCTGTCCACTTTGAAAAAGCGTTTGAAAATGTCTCGCTGCTTATCTTCAGGAATTCCGCAACCGGTATCTTCGACGAACAGCTCCACGGTACGTACGTCCGCAGCGATCGCATAACCGAGGCCGATGTGCCCGGCAAAGGTGAATTTCGCCGCATTCGACAGCAAGTGGTCGAGCACCTGCCGCAACCGCACGGCGTCGGTCGTAATTTTCATATCCTCATCCGGAAGCATCAGATCGAACCGTACGTCCGGACGCATATCCAGCAAATAATTGTGATAAATATCGGACAACAACCGGCCGAGCCCGCATTCGGCGAAATTGTATTCCATCGTCCCGGACTCGATTTTCGACAGATCGAGCACGTCCGAAATCAAAGCCAGCAACTGGTTGCTGTTGGTATTGATCAGACTGACGAATTCCTGCCCCTCGGAACTGTCGATAGCAATATCTCCGTGTGTCAACAGATTTGAAAAACCGACGATGGCATTCAGCGGAGTACGGATCTCATGGCTTATATTGGTCAGAAACGCCGACTTGAGCCGGTCGCTCTCCTGCGCCCGATCGCGCGCGGCAATCAGGTTCTGCTCGACGATCTTATGATTCTGGATGCTCTGACAAACTCCCACGATCCGGTACGGAGCGCCCTCCGTCCGACCCAGGTAAACGGATTTCTCCTGGAACCATTCCCAGGTTCCGTCGGCGCGCTGCAAACGGTAGGTGAAAAGATCCGTATTCAATTTCCCGGCTATCTGGGACATCAGCGCTTCGATCAGGCCGTCCCGTTCCTCGGGATGCACCCTGGCGGCAAATTCGTCGGCCGTCAGCGTACAGTCTCCCACCGGAATACCCAGATGAGTGAACCAGCGGGCGTCGATGATCATTTTGTTTTGTTCGATATCGAAAAACCAGGGAAAAATCTTCGCATCGGTCAACGCCATTTCCAGAACGTATTCCCGGGTCAGTTCTTCCTCGATATTCCGGAACAGGAAAAATATCCGGATTAGTCGTCTGCCGTCATATTCTCCGATGAATTGACCTTTGACATAGAATTTATCTTCCGACCCCAACTTACGAACGTATGTATTCACAGGCAACTCAATGGATTGCTCTCCGCTGACAATACGCTCCATCAACTCGGAAAGAATATTGCGCCCGTCGTGGAAAATTCCGAAGAACTCCTGCATCTCCCGACCGGACACCTCGTATCGGTCCAACTTCAAATCACTCAGCGCCTGGGTATTGATCCTTCGTATTTTTCCGGATGCGTCGACGGCCAAAAGTCCCACGGACAATGTACTGAGCATATTGTCCTGCTGCATCTGCGAAACGCTCTGCGATCCGGAAGCACCGGACGAACGCCTGTTTTTTTTAAAGAACCGCATCCGACTCATCACTCGTAGCTTTGTTTGCCGGTACTAAGTTATACTAAAAAAATCGAATTGACCTGAGAATCTGAATAAAATATTGTATCGGCAACGATATCCGGCTCTTTCCGGGAGTCCGCTGCCGATAAAATGTCAATAAGTTCACACGCCGAAACCGGAAAGACCGGACAATTATACATTCCTTTGTATGCATAAAAACCGAAACGCAATGTCATTGACTGTTATCGAACTGGAAAACATGGAATTCCAGGCATTTCACGGCTGCTACCCGCTCGAACAAGTAGTGGGAAACCGTTTCCTGGTGAACGTTACGATCGAAGCCGACCTGTCGCTGGCCGCCGAAAGCGACGACGTGGCCGACACGATCAACTACCTGCACGTCTACGAAACCGTCCGCGAACAGATGGCCGTCAAATCGCACATCCTCGAACACGTCGCCCGGCGCATCATCGACGCGATCTACCGCAGATTCCCGCCGACACGACGGGTGCGGGTCAAAGTCTCGAAAATGGCGCCGCCGCTGGGCGGAAAAATCGAACGCGTTTCGGTAAGCCTTGAGAAATAGGGCATTCCGGAAAGTGTTGATAAAATATTGATAAGATTCGCCACCGGCGCTTCCGGAAAAAACAAAGAGTTCGTAATCTTGTAACGCCGAACCCTGACGAACACGGGACGGTTAACCGAGTTATTGATCATGTCTGAGAAAACACAAAACAACAGCAAGACCGACGCAATGAAGACGTACAACTATGCCGACGCCGTAGAGGTCGCCAAACGATATTTCAAGGGCGACGACCTGGCCGCAACGGTATGGGTGAGCAAGTATGCGCTGAAAGATTCGATGGGAAATCTTTACGAAGAGTCTCCGGAGCAGATGCACCGCCGGATCGCCGACGAAATCGAACGGATCGAACGGCGCTATCCGAATCCGATGACCGCCGCACAGGTGTACGACCTGCTGAAAGAGTTCCGCTACCTGATTCCGCAGGGGGGGCCGATGACCGGCATCGGCAACAACCTGCAGATCGCGTCGCTATCGAACTGTTTTGTGATCGGACACCGCCATCCGGCCGACTCGTACGGCGGCATCATCCGCATCGACGAAGAACAGGTGCAGCTGATGAAACGCCGCGGAGGCGTCGGGCACGACCTGTCGCACATCCGGCCCACCGGCAGCCCGGTGCTGAACAGCGCGTTGACCTCGACGGGGATCGTGCCGTTCATGGAGCGATATTCGAACTCGACGCGCGAAGTGGCGCAGGACGGACGGCGCGGCGCGCTGATGTTGTCGCTGTCGGTAAAACACCCGGACGCCGAGAACTTCATCGACGCCAAAGTCGAAACCGGCAAAGTAACCGGAGCGAACGTTTCGATCAAGATCGACGACGAATTCATGCATGCCGTAATCGACGGCAAAAAATACCACCAACAGTTCCCGATCGATTCCGACAAGCCGATGTACGAAAAAGATATCGACGCGCGCGCATTGTGGAACAAAATCGTCTTCAACGCATGGAAGTCCGCCGAACCGGGCGTGCTGTTCTGGGACACCATCCTGCGCGAATCGGTGCCGGACTGCTACGCCGACCTCGGATTCCGCACCGTTTCGACGAATCCGTGCGGCGAAATTCCGCTGTGCCCGTACGACAGTTGCCGCCTGCTGGCGATCAACCTGTACAGCTACGTCGACAAGCCGTTCACGAAGGAGGCTTCGTTCAATTTCGATAAATTCAGGCAGCACGTCGCCGCAGCCATGCGGATGATGGACGATATCATCGACCTCGAACTCGAAAAGGTCGAAGCGATCCTCGAAAAAATCTCGAAAGATCCCGAAGACGAGGACATCCGCCAGGTGGAAGTGAAACTGTGGGAGAAAATCCGCGAAAAAGCGCTTCAAGGACGCCGTACGGGCCTGGGCATCACGGCCGAAGGCGATATGCTGGCAGCCTTGGGCCTGCGCTACGGAACCGACGAAGCGACTGATTTCGCCGTCGAAATACAAAAAACGCTGGCAGTGGAAGCCTACCGCACATCGGTCAAGATGGCGCAGGAGCGCGGTAAATTCCCGATATACGACGCCGGGCGCGAAGAGGGCAACCCTATGATCGAACGCATCAAAGAGGCGGACCCGGCCCTTTACGAAGAAATGGTGAAACACGGCCGCCGCAACATTGCGATGCTGACGATCGCCCCGACCGGAACGACCAGTCTGATGTCGCAGACCACCTCGGGCATCGAACCGGTATTCCGTCCGGTCTATACGCGCCGGCGCAAAGTGAATCCGGGCGACAAGGATGTCAAAGTGACTTTCGTGGACGAAGTAGGGGATTCCTGGGAAGAATACAACGTATTCCACCACAAATTCCTCGTCTGGCTCGAAGTGAACGGATACGACATCGAAGAGGTCAAAAACATGCCGATGACCGAAATCGACAAACTGGTGGCCCTGTCGCCCTATTACAAAGCGACGGCGAACGACATCGACTGGGTCAGCAAGGTCAAGATGCAGGGCGCCATTCAGAAATGGGTCGACCACTCGATCTCGGTAACGGTCAACCTGCCGAACGAAGTGACCAAAGAACTGGTCGCCAAAGTATACCTGACGGCCTGGGAGTACGGCTGCAAGGGCGTCACCGTTTACCGCGACGGATCGCGCGCCGGCGTGCTGGTCGACAAGAAGAAGAAAAAGGGAGCCAAGACGGAGGAAGCTCCGGTCAATCCGGACGGATACCGGCCGCCGCTCAAACGCCCGCTCGAATTGTCCGCCGACATCGTTCGCTTCAAGAACGGCGAGGAGGACTGGATCTCGTTCGTCGGCATTTACAACGACCGTCCCTACGAGATTTTCACCGGAAAGATCGAGGAGGATGCGATGTTCATCCCGCAGAAAATCAAAAAAGGCGTGATCATCAAGGTCAAGGACGCCGAAGGCAACAAACGCTACGACTTCCAGTACAAGGACAAATACGGGTACACGAACACGATCGGCGGCATCTCGCGCCTGTTCGACGAAGAGTTCTGGAACTACGCGAAACTGATTTCGGGCGTGCTGCGCAACGGTATGCCGATTCTGGACGTGGTGACTTTGATCGAATCGCTGCACCTGAACAGCGAGAGCATCAATACGTGGAAAAACGGCGTGGCACGTGCGCTGAAACAATACATTGCCAATGGAACCAAAGCCAAAGAGAAGTGTCCGAACTGCGGACAGGAAACCTTGGTTTATCAGAACAGCTGTCCGGTTTGCATGAGCTGCGGTTACTCCAAATGCGGATAACCGGCTCCCGGGAAACCGGGTTCGTCACAGCCGGCGAGTCGCGGACGGTTGATTCCCCGCGGGTCTTGGAACGGGCGTTTGTCGGGAGGCATCCCGAAACGGCGCCCTTTCCCGGACTAACGGGAAAAAACGGGAACCAACACACCCACACCTATAAAACGCGAAACATGATCGAACATAAATTTCCGGAAAGCCGGGAACTGGATATCGAACTGAACGACGAAATCGCCGAAGGCGAATATTCCAACCTCGTCATCATCTCGCATTCCACGTCGGAATTCGTACTGGACTTCGTCCGGATGATGCCCGGCGTATCGAAAGCGCGGATCAAAAGCCGGATCGTCCTGGCTCCGGAACACGCCAAACGGCTGCTGCTGTCGCTGCAGGAGAACATCGAACGCTACGAAGCGGTCGTAGGCACCATTAACCTGCCCAAAATGCCGTCCGAAGAGACCAGCATGGCCATGAGCTTCATCGGGGGCGAAGCCTGAAAAAACGGACGTTTAAAACGGGTTAAAACAGGGTATCCTGCCGGGTCGGCGGAATGATTCCGAGATGCGCGTAAGCCAGCTCGGTCGCTTCGCGTCCGCGGGGGGTGCGCTTCAGAAAACCTTCCTTGATCAGGAACGGTTCGTAAACTTCTTCGATCGTGCCGGTATCTTCGCTGACAGCCGTGGCGATCGTGCCGAGGCCGACCGGGCCGCCGCCGAACTTGTCGATGATCGTCGTGAGGATCTTGTTGTCCATCCGGTCGAGTCCCCGCGCGTCGATATTCAGCGCATTCAGCGCATAGCGCGTAATTTCCAGATCGATATGCCCGTCGCCCTTGACCATTGCGAAATCGCGCACCCGGCGCAGCAGAGCGTTGGCGATCCGCGGCGTACCGCGGCTGCGTAGCGCCACTTCCCGGGCCGCCTGATCGTCGATCGGGATGTTCAGGATACCGGCCGAACGGCGGACGATCCCGCTCAAAACACGGCTATCGTAATATTCCAGGTGACACTGTATCCCGAACCGGGCCCGCAACGGACTCGTCAGCAATCCGCTGCGAGTCGTAGCGCCGATCAGCGTGAACGGGTTCAACTCGATCTGGATCGAACGGGCGCTCGGCCCCTTGTCCAGCATGATGTCGATCTTGTAGTCCTCCATCGCCGAATACAGGTACTCCTCGACAATCGGGCTGAGCCGGTGTATTTCGTCGATGAAAAGCACGTCGCCGGCATTGAGATTCGTCAGCAAACCGGCCAGATCCCCTGGTTTGTCGAGCACCGGCCCGGAGGTCATCTTGAGGGTCGCCCCCATTTCGTTGCAAATGATATTCGCGAGCGTCGTCTTGCCGAGTCCCGGAGGCCCGTGCAGCAACACGTGGTCGAGCGATTCGCCGCGCATCAGCGCCGCCTGGATGAACACCGTCAGGTTGTCGACGATCTTGTCCTGTCCGCTGAACGTTTTGAGTTCCTGCGGGCGGATCTTGTTCTCGAAATCGAGGTCGGTCTCTATGTTCCGGATATCTTTCATCGGTTCGGCTTGACGCTGCAAAGATAACGATTATTTGCCGAAATACGCTACCGCTCGGCTCCCCATTCGTAATGCGGGGCATCAACGCCGAGCAGCGACAAGACGCGTTCGACGATCGTTCCGCACAGTTGTTCGACAGTCGCCGGCTTCGAATAGAACGACGGCGACGCCGGACAGACGATCGCGCCGGCCTCGGTCAGCCGCAAGAGGTTGTGCAAATGGATCGCGCTGAGCGGAGCCTCGCGCGTGACGAGAATCAGCCGCCGCCGCTCCTTCAGCATCACGTCGGCCGCCCGACACACCAGGTTGTCCGAAACGCCCGAAGCGATCCGTCCGACCGTACCCATCGAACAGGGAATCACCGCCATCGCATCGTACGAAGCCGAACCGGAAGCCGGCGCGGCGAACAGGTCGTCGTCGTCGTAACGGGTAAAACGGCTGTCGGACAGCCATTTGTCGCCGTCCTCGAACGCAGCGACGCGGCGGCCGTTCCCGGTGACGATCAGCGCGATCTCGCCCAATTCCGCGACGCGGGAAAGCGCTTCGCACAGCAGGCGGGCATAGACGGAACCGCTGGCTCCGGTCACCGCTACGATGATTTTTCGTCGTCCGTCCATCTTCATAATTCGATTACGGAACATTCGAGTCCCTGTTTTTGCAAATACTGTAAGGTGCGCGGCAACGCGTAACGCAGGTTGCGGAACGACTTGACCGAATCGTGGAATACGACGATCGAACCGCCGCGCACGTGTCTGGTAACGTTGTGCAGACACTGCCGCGGCGAGATCAGCCGGCTGTAATCGCGGCTCAGCACGTCCCACATCACGATGTTGTAACGTTCGCTGATGCGGTGCGCCTGCGACGGCTTGATCCGCGCATAGGGCGGACGGAACAGGTCGGTATGCAGGATATCGTTCGCGAAATCGACGTCTTCGAGGTAACGTTCGAGACTCATGCCCCAACCTTTCTGGTGACTGTAGGTATGGTTACCGATGGCGTGTCCGGCGTCCACGATCATGCGGTACAGGTGCGGGTACTGCTCGGCGTTTTTGCCGAGGCAGAAAAACGTAGCTTTGGCGTCGTACTCGGCCAACTGGTCGAGAATCCACTCGGTAACGCCGGGCGTGGGGCCGTCGTCGAACGTCAGATAAACCCGGTCGCTTTCGGGCATCGACCAGATCAGCGAAGGAAACAGGCGTCGTATGAATTTAGGCGGTCGTATGTACATGGTCCGTTATATCCGGATAAAGCGTACCGGCGGATACGCGATACCGTAAAAAAGCGTTATTTTATACTGCACGGAGCAGGCCGGAACCTCCGGAAAATTTTCGCAAAGTAAGCTTTTTTGCTTCAATTGTCAAAACAACGCGATTTTTGCACGTTTTGTTGTTCCGCCGTCCGCAACCGCGCGCCCGAAGCGACGGCCGCCTATCGAAAAAATGAAGGTTCCCCGTTCCGATTCCGGCAAAAAAAGCCTACTTTTGAAAACATGCCGCCGCCGTCCGGCACACCGGCGGCGCGGCGTAAAACCTCAACCGAAAAAGCCATGTTCGACAAACAAACCTATATCGCCCGCCGCAAGGCGCTGCACGCCAAATTGTCCGGCGGCCTCGTGCTGCTACCGGGCAACGACGAATCTCCGGCCAACTATCCGGGCAATACGTTCCGATTCCGGCAGGACAGCACGTTCCTGTATTTTTTCGGGCTGAACCGCCCGGGCTGCTCCGGCCTGCTCGATCTGGATTCCGGCGAAGACGTTCTGTTCGGCGACGACCCGACCCTCGAAGACATTATCTGGACGGGGCCCCAGCCTTCCCTGGCCGAACTGGCCGGCGAAGTCGGCGTCGAAAAAACACAGTCGGCCGCCCACCTGCAGAAGCGGATCGAAGCGGCCGTCGCCAAAGGCCGCCGCATCCTCTTCCTGCCGCCGTATCGCGGCGAAACCCGTTCGACGATGAGCCGACTGCTCGGCATCCGCGCCGACCGGCTGGCGTCCTACGCTTCGGCGGAATTGGCGCGCGCCGTCGTCGCGTTGCGCGAGGTAAAAGAGCCTGCGGAGATCGAAGAGATCGAACGGGCCTGCGAGACCGCCGGCAAAATGCACCGCCTGGCGATGCGCATGTGCCGTCCGGGGATTACCGAACGCGAAATCGCCGGGGCGATCGAAGGCGTCGCCCTGCAACACGGAGCCGGAGTATCGTTCCCGTCGATCGTAACGCAGCACGGCGAAACGCTGCATAACCACGATTACGACCATGTCCTGCAAAGCGGCCGGCTGATGCTGATCGACGCCGGCGCAGAGACGGCGATGAACTATTGCAGCGACTTCACGCGGACATTCCCGGTCAACGGACGTTTCACCGGCAGGCAAAAAGACGTTTACGACATCGTGCTGGCGGCCAACGACCGCACGTTCGAACTGGCCGGGCCGGACACGTTCTACTACCGGATGCACAACGAAGCGTCGATGGTGATCGCCGAGGGACTCAAATCGCTCGGCCTGATGCGCGGCAACATGCAGGACGCGGTCGGGGTGGGGGCGCAGGCGCTGTTCATGCCGCACGGGTTGGGACACCAGATGGGGCTCGACGTGCACGACATGGAGAATATCGGCGAAAAATACGTCGGCTACGACGAAGAGACGCTGCGCAGCTCGACGCCGGGGCTTTCGTCGCTCAGAATGGGCAAACGGCTGAAAGAAGGCTTCGTCATCACGGTCGAGCCGGGCATTTACTTTATTCCGGCGCTGATCGCCAAATGGGAACGGGAAGGACTCGGCGGCGGGTTCATCGACTTCGAAAAAGTGCGGGAATACCTCGATTTCGGCGGTATTCGGATCGAGGACGACATGCTGATTACTTATTACGGCAACCGGATGCTCGGCGGTAACCGCCCCCCGGTAACGACCGCCGGGATCGAAGCGTACATGAACGGCGGATAACGGCTCCGCCCGCCTGCCGCGGAGCGCAAAAAGCGGTTCCGTTTTTCCCGTCGATTTTCATTCGATAGAACAGCGGGGACAAGAATGTTTCGTTCGGGGTACGGAACCGCTTTCAGGCAAAAGTAAATAAAATTCCGTGCATTCCGTCCGGCCCCGAAATTTTTCCGAGACGGCACCGTTCGGAAAATCCTCGCCGCCGGAACGGGGCGGAGCGTCGGAACCCTTGCGAACGGAGCAACCGTCCCGGCAACCCGTACAGGACCCCGAATAAAAAAGATTCCGCCCGGCGGGGCGGAATCTTTTCCGTTTTCGTTTTCGGGAGCGCTCCTTCCGGCCGACGCATTACGGCCGGTCGACTTCGGAGATCCGGATCAATTTCGACTCCGGAGCCTGCGTAAAAGTGAACCGCAGCCCCTGGCCGAGCAGCTCCTCGCCGCCGAGCAATACGCTTTGCTGCGTATCCATATCGGTAACCCGGTACCGTTTCTGCGGATCGAGCCCTTTCAGCCGGCATACGCCCGAATCGTAGATCGACCCGGCCCGGTTGAACATCTGCACGAAGCCCGTACCCGTCTCGGGACGGAAGAACATCCAGCCGATCCACACGTCGTCCTGCAAGCTGTACGCAGTCAGCGGATAGAAGTCGCCGCGGTAGTCGCCGCGCACCTCCTCCCACTGCGCCAGCAATCTGCGCAGCAACGGGTAATCGGCGTCCTTGACCCGCGAGTCGAGATTCAGCACGATCGACGGGCTCATGTTGCTGCGGAAATCGTAAGCCGTGATCCGGTTGACCCCGGCGCCGGAGAACGGAATCCAGGCCGAAAGTCCGTAAGTCTGTCCCTGCACGCCGACCGGTTCGAACGCGTAGTCGCTGCGCCACAGCGGTACGGCGCGCCGCAAGTTTTCGAGTTCGAGCCGCTTGCCGCCGGCGGCGCAGATGTCGATCAGCATCCCCGGATGGCGGCGTTGCAGCTCGTCCATGTATTTCAGGTAACCGATTACGTGCTTGATTTCGGCGATCCCCTGCCGGTCGGGATTTTTGCGGTCTTCCTCGTTCCAGTAATCGGACGACATGACGGCGAAATCCTGACGGTACAGGTCGATATCCTCGCTTTTGAGCAGACTGTCCACATGATCGGTCATCCAAGCCAGCGCTTCGGGATTTCCGTAGTTGAAAAAGCGGGTAGTGCCGTCGCCGAGCGTCCACTCCGGATGGTTTTCATAAATCCAACTGCCGGCCGTCACGCGCTCCGGCTCGAACCAAAGCAACGACTTGACCCCTTTCGCATGGGCGTGGTCGCTGATCGCCCGCAGTCCGTTCGGATAACGTTTCGGGTCGGGATACCACGTTCCGAGCAGATCTTGCCACGAACCTCCCCGGTTCGGATACCAGCCGGCGTCCATCCACCAGTAATCCAACTTCACACCCTCTTCGAGGTAACGGTCGATAAACTCCATCTGGTCTTTATCCGTAGCATGGAACATCTCGGCGAAATAGGCCGAACTGGCCGCTTCGAGGATCGGTTCGGGCAAACGGCCTCCCGGACGCGGCAGGTTATGGTCGTACATCCAGCCGCGCCACATGTTTTGCGCCGCGTCGCGCGTCCCGTTCCAGAACATCACTACGACCAGCGGCGTGCGAATCTCCTCGCCCGGTTCAAGGTACAAGCGCGTTTTAATCTGTCCGATGCGAACGTTCAGCGTCGTGTCGGCCTTCCTGTCGAACGAAGCTTTCCACTGCGCAGGCCAACCTACGGCGGTCATCACGCCCCGGGTTCCGCCGTTCCACTCCGCATTGAAGAACGGCAGGTTCTCGGCCGTCGGGAAACCGTACCAGAAAGCGCCGACCTCTTTGGCCTCCTGCCGGCCGAGCTTCATCCGGTTCGGCTGGAAATCCTTCGCTCCAGAGTGCCCTCCCTCGTTGTAGTTCAGGTAAACGTCGTCTTTCCCGTCCAATCCGAACGGAACGTCCAAAGGCAACAGGTTTTCGAGGATTCCGGTTTTCGTCCTGCCGTTATTTTTGAAATAGACGACCCACTCCACGGCCGGGTAATCGGCATAACGAACGATCTCGCAGCGCACCTCCAGGCCGGAAGCGGGATCGGTATAAGTCCGCGCCTCCCGTTCGCGGGCGGCATCCGCCGAACCGGTTTTCACTTTCAATTTGCAGCCGCTTAAAAATTCGCCGGAAGATTTCCCGTCGTAAACGAAACTGAACGGCAGCGGTCCGCCGACGGCAAACTGCCGATCGACCCATGCGCGGCAAGCATCGATCTGTGACTGCGGAACGGCAACAGACGCTTCCGCCTTTTTCGCGGAAAGCGAAACGGCCAGACCGCACGATGCGAGTAAAATAAGAAAAACGCGTTTTCTGAACATAAATCTATTTTATTGAACGTTAAAAAAGAATCCGTACCGCACGGAAAATTTCCATAAACGACGCATACCTCCGTCCGCGGTGACAAAACGGGCGACGGCAACCCATACACGTTCCAAAAAACGGCCCTCTTATCCGAAACAATCGCCGTGCACGTTTTCAAAGATACCGAAATTATTCCGAAACGGCACAAAAAAGCCGCATTTTTACAAATGCGGCTTGCCAATCGTAAGTTCGAGACCTATTCTTTGATCCGTTCGTTGTACTCGCGGGTACGGGTATCCACGCGGATTTTGTCGCCGGTATTGATAAACAACGGCACCTTCACAGTAGCTCCCGTATCGACCGTAGCCGGCTTCAGCGAATTGGTCGAAGCGGTGTCGCCTTTCACGCCGGGTTCGGTGTAAGTCACTTCCATGTCCACTACCGGAGGAAGTTCGGCCGAAAGGACGGTTTCCTTTTCGGTATGGAACATCACCTCCACGACCTGTCCTTCGCGCATCAGGTCGGAATTATTGATCAGATTGCGGTCGATATGGATCTGCTCGAACGTTTCGGTATGCATGAAATTGCAGCCCAAATCGTCTTCGTAAAGGTACTGGTAGGGACGGCGTTCCACACGAACCGGTTCGATCTTCTCGCCGGCCGAGAACGTTTTGTCGAGCACGCGCCCGTTTTCGAGGTTTCTCAGTTTGGTGCGGACGAAGGCCGGGCCTTTGCCGGGTTTTACGTGCAGGAATTCGACGATCGAAAACGTTTTACCGTCCAGTTCGATGCACATTCCGTTTTTGATATCTGCTGTCGTTGCCATTGCATTGAATTGTTTTAGGTTGCAAAAGTAGTTTTTTTTTCCGAAAAATGAAAACCGAAGATCCATCGCCCACTACAACACTGAAAATCAATAAAATAATCCATTACGATTGAAAATCGTGAACCCGAAATTGAACGTCAGGAACCAGTTGTTTTTGTTGGTGACGTCGTATTTCGACAGGGTCAAGCTGACCGGGCCGAAAGCCGTCTGATAGACCAGCGACGAATTGAACATGTAGCGCACGCGCTTGTGGATATTCTCTTTCACCTTGTTGTTGTCGCCGGGCAGGAAGGCGTAGGCGCTGTTTTTCAGGTAGAACTTCGGGGCGAACTCGAACGTCGGCATAATGCCGAGTCCGATGAACGAATTGCTGCGGAACTCCTTGATATACACGAACCGGCTGTGCGGAGTCGGCGTGAAAGCCGGCGAAGAGATGTTGGTCGCGTACTCGTTTGTGAACGAAGGATGATTCGTCACGACCAACTGCGCCAGGTATCCGACCGAGAACCATTTGCACACCGGATAATAGTGCTCGCGGACGAACTGCGCCCCGAACCAGTGCCGCGAATCGCCGCTGCGCCTCGGGACCTGATCGGGCGACCGGGTTCCGGGAGCGTACATTTCGTTGCCGGTAACGAAAATGGCCGATATCGTCTGGCGGATACCCCGCGTCGGGTAGAGCAGGTAGTTCAGGCCGTTGCGGTCGAGTTCCAGCTTCAGGCCGAAGAACGGGAACTGCGTCCGGTCCATCACGTCGTCGTCCGTATAGTCGGTCGTCTGGAAATAACTGTAACGGTCGTAACCTCCGTTCATGCGCAGCGACAGCACCGAATAACGATCGACCGGTACGGTCAGCGCGGCCGTCGCATACGTGTCGATATACTTCGAGTAGGTCAGGTCGGTCTTTTTGGCGATCCCGCCGAAATTGCTTTTAAAATAGTTGTAATAGTTGAAGTTATACCCGTAATCGAGCGAAAACAGCGCCTTCATGAAAAAATCGGTACGTCCCCGCAGCGACAACGAGGAGTAGAGCGGACTGAAATAACCGTCGAAATTGTAGGTCTGCGAACTGAGGCCGATCCGCCGGTATTCGAGTCCGACGTAGGCCTGGTTCATCGACGTCGACGACACGTTGCCGCCGAACATCACTTTGAAGCTCGGTTTGGTCTTCATCTCGATGTCGAGCTTGAAAAATTTCGAGGAATCGTCGTAGGTCACGTCCGGATAATTTCCTTCGATATCCCCGTCCGACAAAATCTTGAAATAACCGGAACGGAATTTTTCGAGGTCGAATGCTCGGTCCTTCTTCTTTTTAGCGTTTTTCGGCCCGTCCAGTTGCAGCAACTCCTTAACATACATCGTCTGGTTATCGTTCAGCCCGGAAATCTCGTACTTGTCGAAAAACAGGTTCGGCAACGAAGCCCGGTAAGCCTTCCGAGCCGCCGACAGCGAATCGGGGTCCACGCGGCGGGTAATGCGCTCCTTGATCAGCGGCATCGCGTCGATGGCGTCGCTGTAACCGCGGTTGATCACATACTCCACCTTGCCGAAATCGAGCGTCGACACATCCTCGAAAGCGTGTTCGATCAGAATGTCGCTGTCCGACGGCAATTTGTAGTCGGTATGCATCATCGTCAGCGCCAGGATCTGGTCCACCACGTTGTCCTCGCTGGGCTTGGTATTGCCGGCCGTGCACTTGCTTCCGATCAGCACCTCCGGACCGAAATCCTCTTTCAGCACCTGCCATGGGAAATTATTGTACATGCCGCCGTCGTAGAGCAGCGTCGAATCCTGTTTCAGCGGTTTGAAAACGAGCGGAATGGTCATCGAAGCCCGGATCGCCTTACCCAGGTCTCCGTTGCGGTACACCACCTCCTTCTGCGCGGCCGCATCGGTCGCCACGCAACGAAACGGGACGAAAAGCTTATCGAAATCGCCTCCGCACTGCGCGTTCGGCGCTGCGAAGAACTCCACGAACGACATGTCGATCTGGTCGGACGGGATCAAGTTGGTGGGCAACTGGGCCACCATCTTTTTGTTGCGATTACGCAGATCGAGCCGCAACGACACCATCGCCGCATTGGGTTGTTTCTGCCGGAAATAATAGATATACTGCGGCTTGATCTTGCCGCTCATCCAGTATTTGATCTGATCCGATTTGAAAACTTCGGCCATTTCGTCGGGCGTGTACCCGATCGCGTAAAGCCCCGCGATAATCGATCCCATCGACGTGCCCGAAACGTAGTCGACCGGAATCCCGTTCTCTTCCAAAGCCTTCATTACTCCGATGTGGTACAATCCCTTAGCCCCGCCGCCGCTCATCACCACACCCACTTTTTGCGCTGACGCCGATATTGCGATCCATACCGACAAACCGGTAATTATGCTTTTTATGCGCGTCATTTATAAAATATTCTTAACTTTGTTCGTTAAATCTATCGGGTAAAAATAGCGATAAAAACATAAACCACCAACGATGATCGACAAAATAAACGATTTGCTGAAGCGGGTCGAAGCGTTCAAACCGCAGGCCGCCGCCGAGGTCGAAGAGTTCCGGGTGCGAATGCTCGGACGCAAAGGGGAAATGAACGACGTGTTCGAAGAGTTCAAGAAAGTGGCGCCGGAGTTGAAAAAAGAGCTCGGCCAGAAGATCAACGCGCTGAAAACACGCATCAACGACAAAATAGCGGAGATGAAATCCGCTCTGGAAAATACCGAAACCGACTCGGACGCGGCCATCGACATGACCCGTCCGGGATCGAACGACCCGATCGGCAGCCGGCATCCGATCTCGCTGGTAAGGAACGAAATCGTCGACATCTTCGCGCGGCTCGGCTATACGGTCGCCGAAGGGCCCGAAATCGAAGACGACTGGCACGTATTCTCGGCGCTGAATTTTCCGCCGGAGCATCCGGCCCGCGATATGCAGGACACGTTTTTCATCCGCAAAAACCCGGATATCCTGCTGCGGACGCACACCAGTTCGATCCAGGTGCGCACGATGGAGCGTCAGAAACCGCCGATCCGCGTGGTTTGCCCGGGGAGGGTATTCCGCAACGAGGCCATTTCGTACCGGGCGCACTGCATTTTTCACCAGGTCGAAGGACTTTATATCGACGAAAACGTATCGTTCGCCGACCTGAAACAGAGCATTCTGTATTTCGCCAAGGAGATGTTCGGCGAAAAGGCGCAGATCCGGATGCGCCCGTCGTACTTCCCGTTCACCGAGCCGTCGGCCGAAGTGGACGTGTCGTGCAACTTGTGCGGAGGCAAAGGATGCAACGTATGCAAACATACCGGCTGGCTCGAAATCATGGGCTGCGGGATGGTCGATCCGAACGTGCTCGAAGCGTCGGGCATCGACCCGCAACGGTATTCGGGCTTCGCATTCGGCATGGGAGTTGAACGGATCGCCATGTTGAAATACGGCGTCAAGGATCTGAGGCTCTACTTCGAAAACGACGCGCGTTTCTTGCGCCAGTTCGATTCTGTTTTCTAAAAAACCCGGAGGGGCTGTTTATGACGAAACTGACAAAATCTCTTTGCGTGGGTGCCGCCGCTGCGGCGCTGCTGTTTTGCGGCCCGTCCCGTCCGGCCTATGCTTCGAAACCGGAAGCGCGGACAGACCGGGGATATTCGCCGGAGCAGACGGCTTCTTATTATTACACCGAAGGGATCAAGAACAACATCATGAACGGCGATCCGCAACAGTCGGTAGACCTTTTCAAAAAGGTGCTGGAGATCGATTCGACGCATGCGCCGACCCTTTTCGAGTTGGCCACGCTCACGATGTCCGAGCCCGAAACCGCCCTCCGGTACAGTCTGCGGGCCAATGCCGCCGACACGGGCAACATCTGGTACCGAACCCAGCTCGGACGGCTGCTGATCGCCACGCAGCGCTACGACTCGGCGATGACGGTTTACAATTCGCTGCTGAAGGCCGCTCCGAACAATCCGGACAACTACCGGCTGATCGCCATGCTGTACGAACAGAAAGGCGATCCCGAGAAAGCGCTGATCATCCTCGATTCGGCCGAACGCCAACTCGGCGCCGTCGAAATGCTGGCGGGGTATAAGCGGCAACTGCTGCTGAACATGAAACAGTACGACCGGGCCTTGGTCGAGGCGAAAGCCATGGTGGAAAATTTCCCTTACGACGAAGACAACTACGTCGAACTGGCGGAACTCTACACCACGCTCGGACAGCTCGCGCAGGCGCAGGAAGCTTATCGGAAAGCGCAGGAGATCAATCCCAACAGTCTGCGCGTCATCGCGTCGCTGAATGATTTTTACAAGCGCACGAACGACAATGTCCGCTTCCTGTCGACGGCTGCGCAACTTTTCCGGTCGAAAGAATTTCCGCTCGAAACGAAACTGAAATTTTTCGAAGAACTCACCCAAACGCCGAATTATTACCGCGACTATTACGTCCAACTCGGAGAACTGGCTTCGTCGCTGGCGATCACTTATCCCGAAGACTACCGGACGGTCGAACTGTACGCCAAACACCTGATCGCCGGAGGATTTCTGGAAGACGCGCTCAGTCTGTACAAATCCTACCTGAACGATTCGACCGACCGCAAAGAGCCGTTCAACACCGTCATCGAGATCGAAGCATATCAGAAACGGCCCGATTCGGTGGCCAAATACACGGCAATGGCCTTACAGCGCTTCCCGTCCGACCCGGAGCTCTACCTGCGCAAGGGATCTATTTCGGCCTACATGCTGAACAACCCGAAAGAAGCCGAACCGGCCTACCGCGAAGCGCTCAAATACGCTAAAACCGACTCGCTGCGCAGTGTGATCTACGGCGTGCTGGGAGACAATTACCAAACGCTCGGCGACTACAAAAACTGCTTCAAATCGTATGAAAAAGGCATGAAGCTCGATACGACCAATGCGGTCATATACAACAACTACGCTTATTTCCTGAGCCTGCGCAACGAGCGGCTCGACAAGGCGCTCGCGATGACGGAAAAGGCGATCCGGCTGTCGCCGAACAACCCGACCTACCTGGATACCTACGCATGGGTGCTCTACCAGTTGGGCCGGTACGAAGAAGCACGGACGCCGATGCGGCAGGCCGTATCGCTCGATCGTACCGGCAACAAGGAACTGTTCCTGCACTACGGCGACATCCTCTATAAACTGAAAGACAACTTCATGGCTTCGATTTACTGGAAAAAGGCGCTGGAAAGCGGTTACGATCCGGAGCAGATCGAACAACGGCTTAAACAAATCGAATAACGATGACCCGGACAAGACTGTTGCTGACCCTTTTGTTTGCCCTTGCGACGCTGAGCGTGCCGGCCCAGCAGTTGGAATCGTTGCGCGAAGAGATCCGGCAAGCCGAAGAGGAGATCAAAATGACCAACCAGTTGCTGTCGAAAACGCAGAAAAACCAGCAAACGACCGACCGGCAGCTAAACCTGATCCGCAATAAGATCCGCAACCGGAAGAACATCATCTCGAACCTCGAAAAACAGTCGGGATTGATCGAAAACAACATCGGTGCGAAAAACACGACGATCCGGTCGCTGGAACAGGATCTGAATCGGCTGCGGCAGGAATACGCCGCGATGGTTTACGATTCCTATAAGAATTACAAGCTGAACAACTTCATGCTCTTTCTGTTCGCATCGCGGGATTTCAACGACGCTACGCTGCGGATCGCCTATATGCACCGCTACAACCGGATGCGGGAACAGAAAGCCGCCGAAATCGATTCGGTATCGGCCTCGGTCGGACGCGAAATATCCAGCCTGCAAAGTCAGAAGGAGGAACTCGACAAAGTGCGCCGCAGCCGCAACGAAGAGCTGACCTCGCTGGACAAGGACGAAACGCAGTACCGCACCTCGTCGCAGAAACTGCAGCAGGAAGCGGGCAAACTGAACTCGATCATCAAGGCGAACAGGAAGCGGATCGAACAGATGCAGAAACAGATACGGCAGATCATCGCCGAAGAATCGCGCAAAAACAAAGCGAAACCGCAAACGTCCGAACAACGGGAATTCGACGTCAAGCTCTCCGGACAATTCGAACAGAATACCGGCAAGTTGCCCTACCCGGTGCGGGGAGTCATCGTAAATAACTACGGACTCCACTCGCACACTGCGATCAAAGGCGTCGTCGAAAAGAACCAGGGCGTCGACATCGCGGCCGAACCGGGAGCCGAAGTGCGCGCCGTGTTCGAGGGAGAAGTCAGCCAGGTGCTGCTGAACCAATGGACGAACAAGGTCGTCCTGCTGCGTCACGGAAACTACCTGACCCTTTACAGCAACCTCGCTTCGGTCAACGTCAAGGTGGGCGACCGGGTCACGCTGAACCAGCCGATCGGGCGGATCGCTTCGTCCGAAGACAGTAACGATTGCACGCTGCATTTCGAAGTATGGAAACTCGACGCGCAGAACAATCCCGTCAACCTGAATCCGGAAAAATGGCTGAGACGATAACCCGAAAACGAATTAAACTACGATACGAACAATGCCGGTAAATTACTGCACCGAAGCGTGCGACTTCATATTCAGGGGCAAAAGAAAAACCTCCGCATGGATCAGGCGAACGGCCCGGACGGAGGGGTGGGACACGGGAGCCGTATCGGTCGTCTTCTGTTCGGACGAACGGCTGCTGGAAATAAATAACAAATACCTGAACCACAATTACTTTACGGATATTATTACGTTCGATTACAGCGATCCGGAGAAGAAAAAGATCGCCGGAGACCTGATGATCGGAATCGGTACCGTGCGCGATAACGCGGCCGCTTTCGGAACGACGTTCGAAAACGAACTGCAGCGCGTGATCATTCACGGTATTCTGCATTTGTGCGGCTACGGCGACAAAACGCCCGAAGAAGCCGCACGGATGAAAAGTCTGGAAAACAAATACCTGGACCTGTTTTACAACGAAATCCCCGGGTCCGCGCCGCGTCGGGTAGACAAGAAGCGGAAAGGGGAGCCGGAAAAACAAAAAAAATGAAATTCGAATACGATATCATCGTCGTCGGAGGAGGACATGCCGGATGCGAAGCGGCGGCGGCGGCGGCCAATATGGGCTGCCGGACGCTGTTAATCACAATGGACATGGGCAAATTCGCCCAGATGTCGTGCAATCCGGCCATCGGGGGCGTAGCCAAAGGACAGATCGTCCGGGAGATCGATGCGATGGGCGGTTATACGGGCATCGTCACCGACCGTACGACGCTGCAATTCCGTATGCTGAACCGTTCGAAAGGGCCGGCGATGTGGAGTCCGCGCGCGCAGTGCGACAAGGCGCGCTTCTCGCTGCTGTGGCGCGAAATGCTCGAAAACACGCAAAATCTCTACCTGTGGCAAGACGCCGTAACCGCCCTTCAGATCGAACAAAATACGGTCGCCGGGGTCACGACTCGGATGGGAGTGCAATTCCGCTCGAAAGCCGTTATTTTGACCGCAGGAACCTTCCTCGAAGGGTTGATGCACATCGGCCGGACGCATGTTCCGGGCGGTCGCGCCGGCGATCCCGCTTCGCACGGGCTGAGCGCCCAACTGGCCGGACTCGGTTTCGAAGTCGGACGCATGAAAACCGGCACTCCGGCCCGGCTCGACGCCCGTTCGATCGACTTCAGCCGACTCGAAGAGCAACAAGGAGACGAAACACCCGGTAAATTTTCATATTCTACTTATACAGAGTGTATTAAAAAACAAATTCCTTGTTATCTCGTTTACACATCGAAAGAAGTGCACGATATTTTGAGGAGCGGATTCGCCGATTCGCCGTTGTTCAACGGCACTATCAAGGGGATCGGACCACGCTACTGTCCGAGTATCGAAGATAAGTTGCGGACTTTCGCCGGCAAGGATTCCCATCAACTTTTTCTCGAACCCGAAGGAGCCGACACCCACGAATACTACCTGAACGGTTTTTCGTCGTCGTTGCCATGGGATATTCAGGTGGCGGCGCTGCAAAAAATCAAAGGATTCGAAAATGTACAACTTTACCGGCCCGGTTATGCGATCGAATACGACTATTTTCCGCCGACCCAGCTCTACCATTCGCTGGAGACGAAACTGATCGGCGGATTGTTTTTTGCCGGTCAGGTGAACGGAACGACAGGATACGAAGAAGCCGCTGCACAGGGACTGATGGCCGGAATCAACGCCGTACTGAAACTGCGGGACGACGAACCGCTCGTACTGCGGCGCGACGAATCGTACATCGGGGTATTGATCGACGACCTGGTCACCAAAGGCGTCGACGAACCTTATCGGATGTTCACCAGCCGCGCCGAATACCGGATTTTGCTCCGGCAGGACAATGCGGATATCCGGCTTACGCCGATTTCGTATAAAATAGGGCTTGCGGATGAAAAAAGGTATCGAAAAACGATGCAAAAAAAATCGTCCGTAGAATCGCTTATTTCATTCGTTCGTCAACTGAGTGTCACTCCGGCCGATTTGGAGGAGTATTTAAAATCGATCGAATCGACGCCGCTGACCCAGGGACGAAAACTTTACGATATCATTTTACGCAATAAAATCACGTTGAACGGACTGGCGGAATACCTGCCCGAACTGGCCGATTTCATTTTTGAAAACGGGTGTTCGCAGGAAGTGATCGAAGAAGCCGAAATCCAGATCAAATATCACGGATACATCGAGCGCGAAAGGCACATCGCCGACAAAATGACGCGACTCGAAAATATCCGGATCCGACCGGATTTCAATTACAGCGAACTGACTTCGCTTTCGATCGAATCCCGACAGAAACTGACGAGAATCCGCCCGTCTACCATCGGACAGGCTTCGCGGATACCGGGAGTCAGCCCGGCCGACATCAACGTACTGTTGGTTTATTTCGGACGTTAATTGTTCCACGTGGAACAAATCTTTATTTAAAACATCCATCGTGGAGAATGTTCCACGTGGAACAAATTTAAAAGAAATGAAAAACATTTTCGACCTATCAAAAAACGGAGCTAAAAAGATTTATATAGACGGGACGCTACATCCGATCAAAGTCGGTATGCGGGAGATATCACTGCAAAACGGGAAAAAAGTCTGCGTTTACGATACGACCGGCGCCTATACCGACGACAATTATCAAATCGACATCCGGAAGGGAATGCCGAAAGTCAGGGAACCGTGGATCAAGGAGAGGGAGAAAGAGGGCGAATTCCATACCCAGTTGTGGTATGCCCGGCACGGGATCATCACACCCGAAATGGAATACGTCGCCATCCGGGAGAATCAGAACAACGAACGGGAAGACCGCATCACACCCGAAATGGTACGGGAAGAGATTGCCGAAGGACGCGCCGTACTGCCGTCCAATTACCGGCATCCGGAAGCGGAACCGATGATTATCGGCAGTAAATTCTTGGTCAAAATCAACGCCAACATCGGTAATTCGGCGCTGGGCTCGTCGATCGAGGAAGAGGTCGAAAAAGCCATGTGGGCCGTCAAATGGGGAGCCGACACCGTGATGGATCTGTCAACGGGCAAGGAGATCCACCAAACCCGCGAAGCTATCCTGCGCAACGTTCCCGTACCGATCGGCACCGTACCGATGTACCAGGCGTTGGAAAAAGTAGGCGGCGAAATTGCCGATCTGACCTGGGAAGTGTATTACGATACGCTGGTCGAACAGTGCGAACAAGGGGTGGATTACTTCACTATCCATGCCGGTATCTTACAGCGCCACCTGCCCGCCGCACTGAAACGCGTGACCGGAATCGTTTCGCGCGGCGGGTCGATTCTTGCAAAATGGATGAGCATCAACAAACAGGAAAACTTTTTGTATACCCATTTCGAAGACATTTGCAAACTGCTTAAAAAATACGACATCGCTTTCTCGCTCGGCGATGGCCTGCGTCCGGGAAGCATTGCCGATGCAAACGACGCAGCCCAGTTCGGAGAGCTGGAAGTACTCGGAGAACTGGCTAAAATCGCATGGAAACACGACGTACAGGTCATTATCGAAGGGCCGGGACACGTTCCGATGCAAAAAATCCGTGAAAATATGGACAAGCAAATCAAATACTGCCACGGAGCCCCGTTCTACACGTTGGGACCGCTGGTCAGCGACATCGGAGCCGGATACGACCACATTACCTCCGCAATCGGCGCAGCGATGATCGGATGGATGGGGACCGCCATGCTGTGCTACGTAACCACCAAGGAGCACCTGGCCCTGCCGAACAAGGACGATGTCCGCGAAGGCGTCGTAACTTACAAACTGGCCGCCCATGCGGCGGACATCGCGAAAGGACATCCCGGAGCAGCCGAACGCGACCTGCAAATGAGCCATGCCCGGTATGAAATGCGCTGGAACGACCAGTTCAACCTGTCGCTCGACCCGGAACGGGCCCGCCGGATGCACTTCGAAATGATTCGCGAAGGATCCGACCACTGCTCGATGTGCGGGCCGCACTTCTGCGCCATGAAAATTACGAAGTCTATTTTATAAAACATTAATAATCAATTATATAAAAAAGAGAGACGATCTGTCTCTCTTTTTTTACGCCTTCGGAATCCGCAGTATGTTCCGCTTTCGATCCGAAATAACGTTATTTATAAAAATTTCTACCGGTTGTCCGCGCAAAAAAGCGATCGGTCAATTTTCGTCTATTACGAACCGAATCTGGGCTACCGTCCTGAAAGGCACTCCGTTACGTTTAGCCGGATTCCATCCGCGCACCGCAATATCGTAAATCTTATCGATAAACACCTGCGAATACTGCTTCAACGCCCCGCCCAGCTCCACGATCCGGTGCACGATCCCGTCTTCGTCGATATCGACTTCGAGTAAAAACACGTCCGGCCTGTCCGGATCGAGCAGGCTGCGGTCGTCAATCAGCTTTTCGATCTGCGGCCGCCAAAGCTCCGGTAATTTCAGCAGCGATACGCCATTAAAAGAGGGCGCCTCGTACTTGGCCTCGGTTTGCTCGATATAATTAAATCCCATGCCTTTAAACAGCCTTCTATTGCGGTCGTACTGCAGACGCACGACCGGCGCATCCGGCGATACGGCAAAACTGTATTCCCGCTGGCCGATCCGCAGCTTCACCAGCGAACAGCCGTCTCCTTTCGGCTCTTCGGTCACCGAAGCGTCGGCCACCTTGAAATCACAGGCCATCTGTTTGGCGAATTCCCGATCCGAATAGCGGTAAATCGACGTATAACCGGGCGTAGTAATGATGATGCGGCAACTATCCGCCTGTGCGAAGCAAACGGCGGAAATCCCCGCAAAAACCAGTAATAAAAGCAACTTTTTCAACTTACACAAGTCTTCAATTATTATGGAAACGGAAAACGGAGACCGTCTCTTATTTGGCAGCCATTTTAGCCCAACTGTCTTTCAACGTAACGGTACGGTTGAATACTTTCCCAGCCGCCGTGGAATCTCTGTCCACGCAGAAATAACCCAACCGTTCGAACTGGAAAGTATCTCCTTCCGCAGCTTCGTTCAGCGAAGGTTCGAGATATCCGGTTACGGTCTTCAGCGAATCGGGATTCAGGTAATCCTCGAACGTCTTCCCCTCCTCGATGTCGTTCATATCCTCTTTGACGAACAAGCGGTCGAACAGTCGCACTTCGGCCGGAACCGCATGCCGCGCCGAAACCCAGTGGATCACCCCCTTCACCTTACGCCCGTCGGAAGAGCGTCCCCCCTTGGACATCGGATCGTACGTACAACGCAGTTCGACCACCTTGCCGTCGGCATCCTTGATCACTTCGTCGCACCGGATCAAATAGGCGTACCTGAGCCGCACTTCGCCGCCCGGAGAGAGACGGTAATATTTCTTGGGAGGATTTTCCATAAAATCGTCGCGCTCAATATAGATCTCCCGCCCGAACGGAACTTCCCGTTTCCCGGCCGTTTCGTCCTCCGGATTATTGATACAATCGACCGTTTCGGTTTTCTCTTCCGGATAATTGGTAATCACCACGCGGATCGGGTCCAACACGGCCATGCGCCGCCGAGCCCGTTTATTCAAGTCTTCCCGGACGCAGAATTCGAGCAGTCCGAGGTCGATCACGTTATCCCGCTTAGCCACGCCCACCTTATCGGCGAACATTCGCACGCTCTCCGGCGTATAACCCCGACGCCGCAACGCGCAGATCGTCGGCATACGCGGATCGTCCCAACCCATCACGGTGCCCTGCCGCACCAACTGCAACAGTTTCCGCTTGCTCATCATCGTATAGGTCAGGTTCAAACGCGCAAACTCGTACTGATGGCTCGGATAGATATCCAACTTCTCGATAAACCAGTCGTACAGCGGCCGGTGCACATCGAATTCGAGCGTACAGATCGAATGCGTAACCTTCTCGATCGAATCGCTCTGCCCGTGCGCATAATCGTACATCGGATAGATGCACCATTTGTTGCCGGTGCGATGATGCTCGGCATGCAGGATCCGGTACATGATCGGGTCGCGCAGCAGCATATTCGGATGAGCCATATCGATTTTCGCACGCAGCACCTTTTCGCCGTCTCCGAACTCGCCGTTTTTCATCCGTTCGAACAGGTCGAGGTTCTCTTCCGCCGACCGGTTGCGCCACGGGCTCTCCTTGCCCGGCACGGTCACCGTACCCCGGCTCTGACGAATCTCCTCCTGCGACTGATCGTCCACATAAGCCAGCCCTTTACGGATCAATTCAACGGCCCAAGCGTACAACTGGTCGAAATAATCGGACGCATAGTGCACGCCGGCCCACTCGAAACCGAGCCAACGAACGTCCTGCTGGATCGAATCGACGTACTCGACATCCTCCTTAACCGGGTTCGTATCGTCGAAACGCAAGTTACACTTTCCTCCGTATTTGCGGGCTAAACCGAAATTCAGGCAGATGCTCTTCGCATGCCCGATATGCAGATAACCGTTCGGTTCGGGCGGAAACCGGGTCTGCACCCGTTTCTCGCCCCCGGCGATGCTTTCCTCTACAATTTCTTCCAGAAAATTCAAGGATTTTCCTTCAACCGATGCTGATTCTTCGTGCAAATCGCTCATAAAATACCAATTTTGCACAAAATTAATTCTATTTTGATAATATCTGCAAATTTTACAGACATTATAATATCCGGGACGGCCGTCACCGGACGATCGTCATCTCGTCGATCAACCGGGTGTCGCCCGCAAACCGGTCGATAATAAACAACACGTAACGGATATCCACGCAGATGGTCCGCTGCAGCCGGGGTTCGAAAACGGTATCCCCGCTCATCGCCTCCCAGTTCCCGTCGAACGCCAGCCCGATCAACTCTCCTTTACGGTTCATCACCGGACTGCCCGAATTTCCGCCGGTAATATCGTTCGTCGTGATGAAATTTACGGGCAGCACTCCCTTTTCGGCATAAGGCCCGTAATCGCGCTCGCGGTAAAGTTCTTTCAGTTTGTCAGGCACGGCAAATTCGTAAGCGTTCTGCGGATCCTCCTTGGCGATCACTCCGTCCAGCGTCGTAAAGTAATCGTAATAAACGGCATCCTGCGGTTCGTACGGCAATACCTGACCGTACGAAAGCCGCATCGTAAAGTTCGCATCCGGGTAGTACTTCTTGTCCGGATTCATCGCCATCAGGCCCGCCACGTACAGCCGATGCCCCCGGTAAAATACCGAATCGAACGCCCGAATCGAATCCACCAGCGCGTTATAGGTTTTCACCACCTCCCGCCGCATTTTATACGCCGGATCGTTCAGAAACGCATTCGCATCCGGACGCCGTAGGAATTCCTCGGCCTTTTCGGGCGATGCGAACAGCGAATTGTCGTAGACATAATCGATATAAGCGTCCGCATCACCGCCGAAATTTTCACGGATCACCGCAAAACACGAAGGCAGTTCCTCCGCGGAAAGACTGTCGAGCAACAGCCTGAACATCCGTTTGGCGATTTTCCGGTCGGTGGGAGGGTTGTAATCTTTATAAAAAGCCTGCAATTTGCCGGCGATTTCACCGATTCTCGACGTATCGACCTGCTTTTCGGCGTTGATAAGCGGTATCGCCGCACCGACCGCGCCGATGATCTCGGTACCCCGTATCAGCGCTTCCGAAAAGTACTGCAACCGATCCCGCAGCGGCGCCGACCCCTCGACCGCTTTGCGGATCAGCGGAAGCGCCTCCCCGTATTTCGCCCGCCGTTCCGGATCGGCATTCGCCCATTCGGTGAATTTTTCTTCTTCGGCGAGTTTCCGCTCCCGAACGCGCTGCCGCTTCAACCCGCGGTTTTCCCCGATCGAATTTTTCCAGTAATTCGACGAAGAGCTATATTTCGAAGCGTACTGGATACGCACCCGGTCGCTCGCGAGCATGTCCTCCATCATCAACTTCTGCCGCTCCCCGCGGATAAAAATCCGGTTCGGATTGGCCACGTCCAGCGTATAGTCGATTTCGTAAGAAGTCTTGTACCGCTCGGTCGATCCCGGAAAACCGATAATCATCGTAAAGTCGCCCGGCTTATACCCCTTTACCGATACCGGCAAATGTACGGGAGGCCGATAGGGAACATTCTCTTCCGAATAATCGGCCGGAGCGCCGTCCGGAGAAGCATAAATCCGGAAAATCGAAAAATCGCCGGTATGCCGCGGCCACATCCAGTTGTCGGTATCGCCGCCGAACTTACCGATCGACGAAGGCGGAGCCCCCACCAGGCGAACGTCCGTATAAACTTCTTTCACGAACAGCAAGTATTGGTTCCCGCCGAAAAAATCCTTGATTTCCACCTCCTGTCCCGGCCGGTCGAGTTTCGTCTGGCTCTTGACCATCGCAATGGCCTGTACCACCTTCACGGTGCGGTCCTGCTCCGACAGCGAATCGTCCAGTTGCGACAGGATGCGATCCGAAACATCTTCGATCCGGCGGATGAACGTCACGGTCAGCCCCGGCGTAGGGATCTCCTCCCGGTCGGACATCGCCCAGAAACCGTTTTTCAGGTAGTCGCGCTCGACGGTGCTGTGCTGCTGAATCGCACCGAAACCGCAGTGGTGATTGGTCAGCACCAATCCCCGGTCGGAAACCACCTCTCCGGTACACCCGCCGCCGAAAATCACGACGGCATCCTTGATCGCATACCGGTTGACATCGTAAATATCCTCCGCGGACAATCGGAACCCGCGGGCCTTCATATCTTTTATATTCAACTTCTGTAAGTAGGGAAGCAGCCACATCCCCTCGTCGGCCCGGACTCCCGACACGCCCGCCCACAAAGCCAGGCACAGCACGATAAACCGTTTCATATTTTCTTCGCGTTCGTTTTTTTCGTTATTCGAATTATTTGCTTCGGCCGATCTGCAACATGCGGCGGATCGAACCTTCCGCACGCCGGCGCACCTCCTCGTCGATAACCACCTCGGGAGCCTCCCGCTCCAACGCGCTGCATATCTTCTCCAGGGTCACCATTTTCATGAAAGCGCAGTTGTTGCACCCGCAGGTGGAATCGACCGGAGGCGCCGGAATAAACCGTTTCTGCGGATTCTCACGCTGCATCTGGTACAGGATTCCCGCTTCGGTCACTACGATGAACGTATCGGCCGGATCTGTCGAAGCGTACTTCAGCAGAGCCGCCGTACTCCCGATGTAATCGGCCGTCAGCAACACCGCCCGTTTGCATTCGGGATGCGCCAGCACCTTCGCTTCGGGATACTCCTTTTTCAGTTCCAAGATCTTTTCCACCGAAAATTCTTCGTGGACGCCGCATGCGCCGTCCCATACGACCATATCCTGCCGGCCGGTCAGTTGTTTGATGTAATTTCCCAAATTCCGATCGGGAGCGAATACGATCTTCGCGTCGGCCGGCAGGCTTTCGATCACCTGCACCGCGTTGCCCGACGTGCAGCAGATATCGGTCAGCGCTTTGACCCCGACCGACGTATTGACGTACGAAACGACCGTATATCCGTTATAATTCCTCAAAAAACGCTCGAAATCCGGCGCGCTGCAGGAATCCGCCAGCGAACATCCCGCCTCGGGTTCCGGCAACAGCACTTTTTTGTCCGGCGAAAGGATTTTCGCCGTCTCCGCCATGAAATGCACGCCGGCGAAGAGGATGATTTCCGCATCGGTTTCGGCCGCCCGGGCCGACAGCGCCAGGCTATCGCCGGTGAAGTCGGCCACCTGTTGCACTTCGGGAATCGTATAGTAATGCGCCAGAATCACGGCGCGCTTCTCTTTTTTCAGACGAAGGATCTTATCGATCAGTTGACGCTCGTTTTCCACAGTTCTTTTCTTTTTAATTTTTTAAGATTAATAAATAAGGAAAAAAGAGTAATAATAATACCTGTTCATTCTGTTGGTAAATTTTCCGCACTTTTTTTATGCCGTGTTACGAATACTTTTTGAACAATGAGTAAACGAATCCTGTCGATTCATCTTTTTGATTTAAAGTTATTCATGTTTTGTTGTAAACATATATTGAAAACCTTTTCGGGGTTAATCGACAAAATAAGTTTCCGGTATTTTTCCGTTTTTTTCTGTTCATTTCATTGTCCGTAAGATTCTGTAAAATCCGGTATTTTTTCCTTGCGTTTGTACGGTTTTTTGATATACCGATCCGGAAGTCGAAAATGCAAGCCGTTTTTTCCGAAATCGGATATTTTTAACGAACAGTTTCATGCGGGTCGGTTTAACAGATTATTAACATTTTTGAAATGCATTCATAGTATTGGAAAACAAACGAATGCAAATAAAAAGCCGAAAAATTATCATCAATGGCCGGATTAGGGCAGTTCGCGTACGATATTATTTGCCAGCAAGTCGTAGTATTCGCTCGCAGCGTCGGTCTTTGCAGAGACCGGACGGCCCGCGTCGCCGGATTCCCGAACGCTCTGGATCAATGGAATCTGCGCCAGCAGCGGCAGTTTTTGCCGTTCCGCCAACATTTTTACACCCTCTTTTCCGAACAGGTAATAACGGTTTTCGGGCAGTTCGGCCGGAGTGAACCAGGCCATGTTTTCGACGAGTCCCAGGACGGGGATGTCGATTTTGTCGTTTCGGAACATCGCGATGCCGCGGACGACGTCCGCCAGCGCCACTTTTTGCGGCGTGCTGACGACAATGGCTCCCGTTATCGACATTTCGGAGATGATCGACAAGTGTACGTCGCCGGTTCCGGGAGGCAGGTCGATCAGCAGGAAATCGAGCGGTCCCCACAGCGTTTGGCGGATCATTTGCCGCAACGCGTTGGTCGCCATCGGGCCGCGCCACATCAGCGCGTCGGCCGGGTCGATGAAAAATCCGATCGACATGATCCGGATTCCGAACCGTTCGGCCGGAAGAATCCAATCCTTGCCGTCTTTTTTTTCCCCTTCCGGCCGGTAGTCTTCGACGCCGAACAGCATCGGCTGGGAAGGCCCGTAAATATCGGCGTCCAGAATGCCTACTTTATATCCCAAACGAGACAAGGCGACCGCCAGGTTCGCCGTAACGGTGCTTTTGCCCACTCCGCCTTTTGCGGAACTGACGGCAAGGATGCGACGGACGCCGTCCTCGCCGCCGAACGGTTTCTGTTCCTTTTTTTCGGCGGCTTTTTTCGGCGCGGCTTCCTTGATGAAGATGCTGATTTTCCCGGAATAATCCGGGAACCGCGCGGCGATTAGTTCTTCGCAGCGCTTCTTGATCGATAGCGCAAACGGATCGCGGCTGCGCGGGAAAAGCAGCGTGAGCTGGATTTTATCGTCGGTCACCACCGGATTTTCGACCATGCCCAGCGTGACGATGTCGTTATGCAGTTCGGGATGCGCGACCTCGTGCAGCAGTCCGAACAGTTCTTCCTGAGTCATTCGATTGTTTTTTTGTGTTCGATACAAATTTACGGTATCCTGCGGATAAATCAATCATTTCGGACAGCCGCTTTCGTTTTAAACGGGAAAAAGGCCGTTACAGGGATATTTTGCACCTAAATAATTATATCTTTTCCCGGAATGAAGACCACCGGATGGCAATGCGATTCGGTTCGGAGCGAAATTTTTTCGGTCCGAATCTTCTCGAACCGACCGAAAACCGGCCGGGACTGCGTTATGGAACGATATGTGTGTGTAAATGAAGAATAAATTCGTAATTTTACGCGCAGTAAACGGTTCGGATGAACCGCAAAGCGAAAAACAGGAGATAGAATGAAAAATTTTTGGAGTACGTTTCTGGCCTGCCTGCTTGCACTGGTGGTGGCCAATGTGGTGATCGGCGTCTTTTTAGTGATGGTGCTGGCCGGTATCGGGACGCTTTTTTCGGAAACGGTTCCCGACGTGCAGCAGAAAACGGTGCTGCGGCTCGATTTTGCCGAGCCGATCAGCGACGATCCGTCGCGCAACCCGTTGTCGGAGATGGGATTCAACGACCTGATATCGATGCGGGTCGCCCGCAATTACGCTTTGATCGACGTGTTGAAAGCTATCGAGACGGCTGCGACCGACGACCGGATCAGCGGGATTTACCTGAATGTCAGCCCAAATATGGGAATGGGAATGGCTACGCTGGAGGAGATCCGCGATGCGTTGTTGCAGTTCAAAGAATCCGGGAAATTCATCGTTAGCTATGCGGATTACTATACGCAAGGTTCCTATTATATGGCTACGGCCGCCGATAAAGTATATCTGAACCCGCAAGGCAATGTGACCTGGCTCGGTCTCGCTTCCGGAGTCGTATTTTATAAAGGACTTCTGGATAAGTTGGGCGTGCAGGTCGAAGCGATCCGCCACGGCTCGTTCAAATCGGCCGTCGAACCGTTTATCCTGGATAAAATGAGTCCCGAGAACCGTTTGCAGATGGATGCGCTGCTGGGTTCGATCTGGGGGCATGTCGTGAAAAGAGTCTCCGACGCCCGCGGCATCGATTCGGCTCAGTTGCAGCGATACGCTTCCGACCTGGCTCTGCGGAGCGCCCGCAATACGGTCGATCTGAAAATGGTCGATTCGCTGGTTTACGCGTCCGACGTCGAGCGGATGCTTTGCGAGATGACCGACCGGGACGAAGAGCCGGAATTCGTATCGCTGGGAACCTATATCGACCAGCCGAGGACGGCGGTTCAGAAGCTATCCCGGAATAAGATCGCCGTCGTGTATGCCGAAGGGCAGATCGTGGACGGAAAGAGCCGGGAAGGGCTGATCGGCGGCAGTTCGCTGGCGGCGAGGCTGGCCCGGGTACGAACGGACGACCAGGTGAAAGCGGTTGTGCTGAGGGTCAACAGTCCGGGAGGAAGCGCGCTGGCGTCGGAAGTGATCTGGCATGAAGTGGAACAGATCCGTCAGCTCAAGCCGGTCATCGTGTCGATGGGAAACATGGCCGCTTCGGGCGGGTACTACATTTCGTGTCCGGCGGATGTCATTCTGGCTTCTCCGGTGACGCTGACCGGTTCGATCGGCGTATTCGGCTTGATGCTGAACGGCGAAAAGGGACTTCAAGATAAACTCGGCATTACGGTGGATGTGGCCAAGACCAATCCGTCGGCCGATATGGATATGGCGGTCTTCGGGGCGGTCGGGGTACGCCCGATGAACCAGGCCGAACGCGATTTCATGCAGAATAGCGTCGAGCAGGTTTACAGCGCGTTCGTCGGTCACGTGGCCGAAGGACGCAACATGACCGCAGGGCAAGTAGACAGCGTCGGCGGCGGCCGGGTGTGGTCGGGTGAAAGCGCTCTGCGGATCGGCCTGATCGACGGCTTCGGCGGGTTGAGGGATGCGGTGGCCCTGGCGGCCGACCGGGCCGGCGTGGCGGACGATTTCCGGATCGTCTCCCCGGAGGAGTCTCCCGACCGGCTGACGCAGTTGTTGAAGTTGTTTTCGGCGGAGACCCGCGCGGAATTGTTCCGGGGCGAAATGGGGGAAGCTTATCGCGATTACGAAACATTGCGTAATATGTTATACCAGAACAGTATTCAGGCGTTGTCGCCCTACCGGGTAGCGATGCCGTAACCGGTAAAGCCGGTAAAAAAGGTTGTCCCCCGGAAATTTTCCGGGGGATAATTGTTTGTTAAAAACTTTGATATCCAATCTTTTTAATTTATTTTTGAAAATTGGATAAGTATGAGTTATGAAATTACCTCCGCTGATCTCCGTCCCGCTGTCGTGGCTGTACGGAATGGTCGTCCATATCAGGCATAAACTGTTCGATCTGAAGATTCTTCGGAGCGAGGAGTTTGATATTCCCGTAGTCTGTATCGGGAACCTGACGGTCGGCGGAACGGGAAAAACGCCGGTGGCCGAGCTGTTGATCGAACGGTTTTCGGAACATTACCGGGTCGGGGTGCTGTCGCGGGGATATCGCCGCAAGACGAAAGGATTCGTACTGTCTACGCCCACGTCGTCCGCACGGACGATCGGCGACGAGCCCCGCCAGATGAAACTGAAGTATCCGTCGGTACCGGTGGCCGTTTGCGAAAAGCGGGCCGAAGGGATCCGGTTGCTGCGGAAGGCGCATCCCGAGATCGAACTGATTATTCTCGACGACGCGTTCCAGCACCGTTACGTCGAACCCTGGGTCAATATCCTGCTGATGGATTACAACAACCCGGTTTACCGCGACCGGCTGCTGCCGTGGGGACGTCTCAGGGATACGCGCAATCAGATCCACCGGGCCAATTTCGTGCTGGTGACCAAGTGTCCCGACGATCTGAATCCGCTGGATATGCGCATCGTGATCAACTCGCTCGGACTGTTCCCGTACCAATCGCTCTATTTTACCAGGATGCGGCAGGGGGAGATTACTCCGTTGTTCGCCGACCGGGCCGTCGGAAAGGTCCGCGAGGGGGATCCGGTGATCGCGATGTCGGGCATCGCCAATCCCGTTCCGTTGCTGGAAAACCTGCGGAAACGCTTCGACGTGGTGGCCGAATTGACTTTCGACGATCACCACACTTACCGGCTCAGCGATATGAGGCGGCTGGAAGCGTTGTTCGCAGCGTATCCGGATGCGGTCGTGCTGACGACCGAGAAAGATGCCGTGAAGCTGACGAACCGTAAAAAAGTTCCGGAAGCCGTGCAGCAGCGGCTCTATTACGTACCGATTCATGTTTCATTCGTGGCGGATTCCGAATCGGAATTCCTGCGTCAATTGGAGTTATATGTCAGAACGAATCAAAAATACAGCCTCCTTCATCCGGAATAGGGTGAATTTCGAGCCGGAAGTCGGGATCATTCTCGGAACCGGGCTCGGCGGGCTGGTGGAGAGCATCGACATCCGTGCGACGCTCGACTATGCGGAGATACCTGATTTTCCGGTTTCGACGGTCGAAGGACATGCCGGCCGGTTTATTTTCGGTATGCTCGGCGGCCGGCGGGTCGTCGCGATGCAGGGGCGTTTCCATTATTACGAAGGGTACACGCCGCAGCAGGTGGTTTTTCCGGTGCGGGTGATGAAATTCCTGGGCGTCGGCCGCCTGTTCGTGTCGAACGCGAGCGGCGGGGTAAACCCGTCGTTCCGCACCGGCGACCTGATGGTGATTACCGACCACATCAACCTGATTCCGAATCCGCTGATAGGACCCAACGATCCGGAGCTCGGCCCGCGTTTTCCGGACATGAGCGAACCTTACGACGCCGGCCTGATCGCATTGGCCGCCGAGGTGGCTTGCCGGGAAGGAATCCAGTTGCAGTACGGGTGTTACATCGGGGTGACTGGTCCGACTTTTGAAACCCGCAAAGAATACCGTTTCTACCGTACGGCGGGAGCCGATACCGTAGGCATGTCCACGACGCCGGAAGTGATCGCCGCGAATCATGCGGGTTTGCCGGTATTCGCCGTGTCGATCATTACAAACATGGGGCTCGACGGGATGAAGTCGACGCACGAAGAGGTGCAGCGCGAAGGGGCGAAGGCCGAAGCGAAGATGACGCGGCTGTTCGTCGGTATGCTCGAAGCGCTTTAGTACGGCGGTTCCGGGTAAGACGTATCGTATTGTAATATAATTTAATCGGGATAAATCATGGTCAATAAAGTAATTCTTATCGGAAACGTGGGGATGGACCCTGAAGTAAGGGCTCTGGAAGGGGGCGCTAAGGTCGCGCGGTTGCGGATCGCAACGACCGAGCGGATCTATAATCGACAGACGCAGACCGCGACCGAGCATACCGAGTGGCATACCGTGACACTGTGGCGCGGGTTGGCCGACGTGGCCGACCGTTATGTCCGCAAAGGGAGCCAGGTCTATATCGAAGGAAGTCTGCGTACGCGCGAGTGGACGGACAAAGACAACAACAAACGTTACACGACGGAGATCGTCGCCAACGATATGAAGCTGCTCGGTCGTCGCGCCGAAGGCGCGGGCGCGCCGATGGACGGTAGCACTTACGGCGCCGCTCCGCGTCCTGCCGCCGCTGCGCCTGCGGAAGCGCCGTCGGGAGCCGCTCAGCCGTTCAGCGGCGGAGGCGCTGCGGAAACGTCGGCCGACGAGGTGGACGACCTGCCCTTTTGATTTTTCATAGCACGATCAGAACGCGATGACCAACAACGATTGGAAAAACCGGCTCAACGTGGTCTATTCGACCAATCCCGATTTTCGGTACGAGGAAGAGGAGAAAGGAGAGCGACAGACGCTTCCCGCCGCTCAGCAGCAGTTGAAAGTGTGGATCGATCGCAAACAGCGCGCCGGGAAACAGGTGACGCTGGTGCGGGGATTCGTCGGTACGGAAGACGACCTGAAAGAACTGGCGCGGTCGCTGAAGAGCAAATGCGGCGTCGGCGGAACGGCCAAGGACGGAGAGATCCTGATTCAGGGCGATTTCCGCGACCGGGTCGTCGATGTGCTCGTCAAAGCCGGATATAAGGCGAAAAAGGCGGGAGGATAGCGATGAAGCGGTGGATCGGGCGGTTGGTCGCCGGGTGGATGTGCGTGTTGCCGGTCGCGGGTTTCGGCCAGTATTACGACTGGGGGCGTTCGCCGTCGGGCATCCGCTGGAATCAGGCGAATACCGTTGCCGGAAAGATCGTTTATCCGGATTATTTTTCAGCGCAGGCCGCCCGGGTGGCGAATTATATGGACACGGTGCGGTCGCATGTTTCCTACGGGTTCAAGTACGGCCCGTTGCGGTTCCCGGTAATTCTGCATACCGAAAATTTCGTTGCAAACGGGATCGTGATGTGGGCGCCGAAACGGATCGAGCTGGAGGCGATTCCGCCGTCGGCCCCGTTCGCCGAGCCGTGGCTCAAACAACTGGTGACGCACGAATACCGGCACGCCGTACAGTACGGCAACCTGCACCGGCGGTTCATGAAATGGGTCGGTTACGTGGTCGGACAGCAGGCGGGTTTGCTTAGTTCGGTGCTGTTGCCGATCTGGTTCCTCGAAGGGGACGCTGTGATGAACGAGACGCAGATGGCGTCGTTCGGCCGTGCGCTGCAACCCTCTTTTACGATCGAATACCGCGCCTACCTGACCGAAGGGACGAAGAAATTCCCGCTCGACAAGTGGTTTTGCGGTTCTTATAAGAATTATATTCCGGATCACTACCAGTTCGGTTATCAACTGGCCGCCTGGTCGCGCGAACAGTACGGGGACGATATGTGGTCGCGGGTCGCGGAATACGGTTCGAAATATCCCTATACCATTCTGACGACGAAGTGGGCGCTGCATAAGTACTACCGCACGTCGGTCAACGAGATCGCGCGCAACACGCTCGACGAGTTGACTCGGTTCTGGCGTTCGCAGCCCGTCGAACCGAACAGCGGCGAAACGCTGCCGACGCCGATTACCAGTTATACGGTCTACGATGCCCCGATGGCGCTGAACGATACGACGCTGCTGGCGCTGAAACGCGATATGGACAAGACGAGCCGCGTCGTGGCGGTCGATCCGCGGACGGGCTGCGAACGCCGGTTGTTCTGGACGGGAAGCGTCAATACGCCTCCGGTGCTGTACGACAGTACGCTGTACTGGACGGAGTACCGGAGCAGCACGCTGTGGGAACAACGCGTGACGTCGCGGGCGTGCAGTTACGACCTGCGCACCGGCCGACGCCGGACCTTGCGCGAACGCGGTAAGACGCTGTTCCCGACGCCGTTGCCCGACGGCCGGCTGGCGACGGTCGGTTACGATTATGCGGGGCGTTACAGCCTCGATCCGGGCGACGGAAGGCGTTTCGATTTTCCGGATACCCTTTCGATACACGGACTCGCTTACGACGAGGTCACCGGAACGCTGGCCGCGATTGCGCTCGGCGACGCGGGGATGTCGATCCTGCGGATCGACCTACAGGACGGAGTGCTGCGGACGATCAAGGAGCCGACTTATGCGAGCCTCTATAACCTGCGGGCGGGAGCCGGAAAGCTTTCGTTCAATTCGATCCAGTCCGGTAAGGACGAAATCCACCTGTTCGACCTTACCGGGGGCCGGGAGTACCGGCTGAGCCGTTCGCGCTACGGTTCGGTGGCTCCGTCGGCTCCGGACAGTAGCGGAGAACTCTATTTTACGACTTACTCGCTGGACGGATACCGGCTGGCCCGCCAATCGGTTCGCAGCGATTCGCTGATTCCGGTGGAGCCTCGGAAACTGCCCGAGAATCGGGTCAATCCGCCGCGACGCAAATGGGACGTGATGAACATCGATACGGTGACGGTTTCCGGCGATTTTCCGGCGGAAACGCGGAAAAAACGATTCCGCAAAGGATTGCATCTGTTTAACCTTCACAGTTGGGCGCCCTGGGATTTCAACCCGTTCCATATCGCCGACGAGAACCGGATCGACATCAGTTTCGGCGCTACCGTCATGTCGCAGAATCTGCTGAGCAGTACTTCCGGGTACCTGGCCTACGGCTATGCCCCCGAATTCGGCAGCCGCCTGCGCGGAGGAATCAACTATTACGGACTTGCGCCGAAATTTGAACTGTCGTTCGAATACGGTGGAGGCAAGCAGTTGCTTTACGGCGTAAAAAACCTCGAGTACGAAGGGATGAAGCGGAAGAATTATTTTCAGGTCAATCTGCTGGGATACCTGCCGATGACGCTCGCCTCGGGACATCGCGTACGGACGTTGACCCCGTCTGTGGAGCTGCGCCATATCAATGCGCTGATGTGCGGGGACTCTTCCGTTAAAACCGGGTTTCAGCGGTTAGTGACCGGCCTGAATTTTTCGGACAACGTCCGGATGGCGACCCGCGACTTTTTGCCTCGGTGGGGCTATGCGGCCCGGTTCGCTATGGTATGCGCCCCGTTCACGGAAGGTTTCGGCCGACTCTATTCGCTGTACGGGCGGGCCTACCTGCCGGGCGTGATGAAACATCATTCGCTGATGCTGCGCGGAAACCTGCAGCATCAGAACCTGGCTTCCCAGAACTTTTTCTATAAGGAACTTTTTCCGCGCGGAGCCGCGTACAACATCGTGGCGACCCGGCTCGGGGCCGCGTCGGCCGACTACCAGTTCCCCGTGTGGTGTCCCGACGGCGGGATCAGCAGCATCGTCTATTTCAGCCGGATCCGGCTGAACGTCTATTACGATTTCGCCCGGTTCAGACAGGCGATTCCTTCGGTGTTCAGAACGTTCTACCGGATGCATACGGTCACTTCCTACGGCGGCGAGATCATCTTCGACATGCATCCGCTGCGGATTCCGGCGAAGACTACGACGGTCGGGTTTTACATCTATAAGCCCAGCGACCGTTCGGGCGTGGTGGGCGGCGTGAAACTGTCGCTTCCGATCTGATCGGAAAGGGCTGTAAAATAAGCGGGCGCCAAAAACGTTGTTTATTAAAATAGCGATTAAAATTGTACCTTTGCCCGAGATAACCGTTGCATCGTCATGACCAAAAAGAAGATTATCGATAAGCTTCAAACCCCCAAGGCCGTAAAATGGTTCTGGATTATACTCGTATCGCCCGTTGCGCTGATCGTTTTGCTGCTACTGCTGATTCGCCTCGGCGTATTCGGGAAACTGCCGACTTTCGAAGAGCTCGAGAACCCGAAAAGCAACCTGGCTACCGAAATCTATTCGGAGGACGGGCAGATGATCGGCAGCTTTTTTGTCCAGAACCGTTCCTATGTCGATTACAGCGAACTTTCCCCGGCACTGGTGGCGGCCCTGACGTCGACCGAAGACATGCGTTTCTACTCCCATTCCGGGATCGATTTCATTTCGCTGGCCCGCGTGGCCGTCAAGACGATGGCGCTCGGCAACCGCAATCAGGGCGGCGGCAGCACGATTACGCAGCAGTTGGCCAAAAATCTCTACCCGCGCGATACGGCCGTCTACGACAACCCGGTTTCGAAGGGTTCCAAACTGGTGATCTCGAAGCTGAAAGAGTGGATTACGGCCGTGATGCTGGAGTATAACTATACGAAAGAGGAGATCCTGACGATGTACCTGAATACGGTGCTTTACGGCAGCAACGCCTACGGCATCAAGTCGGCGGCGCGGACCTTCTTCAACAAACTGCCGTCGGAACTGAACGTGCAGGAGGCGGCGATGCTGGTCGGCGTGGTGAATGCGCCGACGCGTTACAGCCCGCGCAGCAATCCGGATCGGGCTCTTATCAGGCGCAATACGGTGATCGACCGGATGAGGGCCGGGGGATTTCTGACGCGTCACCAACGCGATTCGATCAAGGCGCTGCCGATCGTACTGGATTACCATCCGATTTCGCACGACGAGGGTACCGGCACCTATTTTCGGAGTATGTTACAGATCGTGATGACCTCGGATCGGCCCGACCGCAAAAGTTTTGCGCCGGGAGTGGCCGGCGATTGGGATTACAAGGCGGCCGTCGAACTGTGGGACAAAAATCCGCTGTACGGCTGGTGTCGGAAAAATACGAAGGCGAACGGCGCTCAATACGATTTGTACCGCGACGGGCTGAAGATCTATACGACGATCAATGCGACGATGCAGAAATATGCCGAGAAGGCCGTATGGGCGCAGATGGGCGGTAACGTACAACCGATGATGGATCGGGTGCTGAAGGGGCGGCGGAGTATTTTCTCGAACCTCAGCAAGGAAGAGGAACAGGCGATTATCAACCGCGCAATGCGTAATTCCGACCGCTATCGGATGTTGAAAAAAGAGGGAGCTACCGAGAAGGAAATTCAACAGGCGTTCGACACGCCGGTCAAAATGCGGGTTTTCAGTTACAAGGGCGACCGGGATACCACGATGACCCCCCGCGATTCGCTGTATTACTACAAGCGTTTCCTGCGGGCTTCGCTGATGGCCCTCGACCCGTCGAACGGTTATGTGAAAGCCTATGTGGGCGGCCCGTCGTTCCGTTATTTCAAATACGATATGGTCAAGCAGGGCAAACGCCAGATCGGGTCGACGATCAAACCGTTCGTCTATACCTTCGCGATCGAGCAATTGGGGCTGACGCCCTGTACGCCGGTGCCGAACCTCCCGGTCACGATCGAAACCTACAACGAGCCGTGGTCGCCGCGCGAGGCCAGCAAAGTGGTTTACGACGGAAATCCGAGACCGCTGCGGTGGGGCCTGGCCAACAGCCGCAACAACTATTCGGCATGGATCATGAAACAGGCGCGGCAGCCGGAAGCGGTAGCCGAATTTATTCATAAGTTCGGTATTCACAGCTATGTGGATCCCGTGCCGGCCCTGTGCGTCGGAACGTCGGACTTTTCGCTGTTCGAACTGGTCGGCGCTTACGGGACGTTCGCCAACCGGGGCGTGCATATCGATCCAATTTTCGTGACGCGGATCGAAGACCGTCACGGCAACGTGCTGGCCAATTTTACTGCGCCGGCTCAGGATGCCATTTCCGAACAGACGGCCTATACGATGCTCGGTATGCTGAAAAACGTCGTCAATGCCGGAACGGCCGGCCGCATCCGGGCGCTCGGGATCACGGCCGATATGGGCGGCAAGACCGGGACGACGCAGAACAACTCCGACGCTTGGTTCGTCGGCGTGACGCCGAAGCTGGTCGCCGGCGTGTGGGTCGGCGGCGAAGACCGGAGCATCCATCTCTCTTCGGGCGGCGAAGGATCGCGGATCGCGCTGCCGATTTTCGCCGATTTCATCAAGCGGGTCTACAACGAGCCGAAGCTCGGAATCACGCAGAAAGACCAATTCCCGATACCGGTCGGCGCGGTTTCCTACGACTGCGACGAGAGCGACCTCCATGCTCCCGCATCGCAGACGCGCGACGACGAGTTTTTCGATTAGATTTCCGGTTCGACAGTCGTTTCCGCAGGTTTGAAAAAACGGACGTATGGAATTCTGTAAAAATGTTCCGAGTGTTCCTGTATTTCTTTGATCGGAACGAAAAGTTGAGTCGTTTTTAGATCTTTGTTCATAAGACAAAGAAACGGAACGTTTTCTTTATCCAGTATACCTAATCGGATATCGTGAGTTACATATAATTTCATGGATTATTCTTGATATGAGCTACGACGATGACCGGATTGTCGTTTGCTGTGATTGTTTTGCTTAGGTTCGCTATTTGAGGATTATCACTGTTTCGAAAATAATCGAAATAGAAAGATTCCATAACATAATAGAAGTTTTTACCGTCTGTCGCCATAGGCATAAACGGAATCGTTTTGTCCAGATCGTTGACGACGGGAATCCGGTTATCGGTGTTTTTTTCCCAAATGCGGACTCCTTCCTTAAATGTTTTGCGCCGGGGATTGTAAAATCCGTAATAACTTTTATTGTTATGCCGGTAAAAGAGATAAACAACGCTGTCGCTTTCGAGCATGTTGCAAATTACCGGATATTGAGGCTTAGAATCTTCCTGTGAGGCTTCTTGAGCCGATTTACTGCTACTTGCCGTCCGTTGTAGTTCCCGCATTTGGGGGGTAACGCCGAGGTCTACGTAATATTCCGGCTGAACCTTATTGTTGCAAATACTGTAAACGGTATCGTTTAGCGGCATGATTAGGTGTACCGTATCGTTCGAATAAGTGCTGGACAGATTGTTGATAAGACCCGTAATTCCTAATCGGTTGATTGTGCTGTTGAAAAATAATTTTGATTGAGTTTTACGGGTTTGCAGGTCGAAAAGAATCAGATTGGGAGATTTGGAACGGATGCTGTAATTCGGATTGTTGATGTAGTCACAATAGCAGGCCAGTCGGTTGTTTCCCAAATAAGCGATCGAGGTCGTGATAAAATCCAGTCTGATTTTTTCGATAAATTCTCCTTCATAAGTGAATATGGAAATTTTCTGGGCCATATCGTCGTGAACGATCAGTCTTTTGTTAGAGACGTCTACGGCGACGTCGTTCAAGCTCAAATATTCTCCGGGCCCTCGGCCTTTTTTATTGATTTTACGGATAAACTTTCCCGATTTATCGAAGATGTAAATCGTTTGCGTGATATCTTTATCCACTATTAGAATACGGTCTTTCAACGGGATTATTTTATCGATTACTCCTATTAGGTTCGAAGTATCGGTAGCCAGTTTGATATAAGATAATGAATCCGCAATGTCAGAAAGATGTAGCAGGTGTTCTGTCGTTTGCAACGGCGGATGCAGAACGGTTAGCCCGGTCGCCGGACGATTCCGGTGGCAGGCCGACAACAGGATTGCACCTGAAAAAATAACAAACAGCGTTCGGGTCATGTTTTTACCGGATGGTCGATCGGGCGTTTCGTATTCCAAAGTTATGAAATAAAGTCTTTTCAGAAAAATTCACGGATCGGTTTGCTTCGTATTTCGGCAGCGAAACTTAAAGGTAATCCCTGTCGGTATTCCGTCTTATGATTTTTAATGGAAGATGTTTCGAAAACATGTAAATAAAACAAATAGAATAAAAATTTAACAAATAGTTTATTTTAAAATAAAACCTGTTACCTTTGTCGCAAACAGAAGGCTTTTACGAAAAAAAGTCATTATTTTTGCCGAAACAATAGATAGAAACGTTTTTAATAAAGGGCTTTCCCCGCGGGAAGGTTTCCTGTTTAAAAGTCTTTAAAATTATGAAAGTTGCGATTGTTGGCGCAAGCGGCGCCGTAGGCCAGGAATTTCTCCGGGTGCTGGAACAACGGGAATTTCCGATCGACGAATTGTTATTGTTCGGTTCCGAACGCAGTGCGGGCCGTAAATATACGTTCCGGGGTAAGGAGCTGACCGTGCGTCTGCTGGCCCATAACGACGATTTCAAAGGGGTCGATATCGCTTTTGCGTCGGCCGGAGCCGGTACGTCGAAAGAGTTTGCCGAGACGATCACCAAATTCGGGACGCTGATGATCGACAATTCGAGCGCATTCCGGATGGATGAAAATGTGCCGCTGGTGGTTCCCGAAGTGAATCCGACCGATGCGGTCAATCCGCCCCGCCGGATCATCGCTAACCCGAACTGTACGACGATCCAGATGGTCGTGGCGCTCAAGGCGATCGAGAATCTGTCCCATATCCGCCGGGTGCACGTATCGACTTACCAGTCCGCCAGCGGCGCCGGAGCGAGCGCGATGGCCGAACTGGCCGAACAGCACGCCCAGTTGGTGCGCGGCGAAGAACCGACCGTCGAAAAATTCGCTTTTCAATTGGCTTTCAATGTTATCCCTCAGGTGGATGTCTTTACCGACAACGGTTATACCAAAGAGGAGATGAAGATGTTCAACGAGACGCGTAAGATCATGCATTCGGACGTGAAGGTCAGTGCGACCTGCGTGCGCGTTCCGGTAATGCGCGCCCACTCCGAGTCGATCTGGCTCGAGACCGAACGGCCCGTATCCGTCGAAGAGGCGCGCAAGGCGTTCGCGGGCGCAGAAGGGGTGGTGCTGATGGACGAACCGGGAGAAAAAGTTTATCCGATGCCGCTGCCGTTGGCCGGTGTGGACGCCGTGTACGTGGGGCGTATCCGCAAGGATCTGGCCGATCCGAACGGACTTACGTTCTGGTGCGTCAGCGACCAGATTCGCAAAGGCGCGGCGCTGAATGCCGTGCAGATCGCCGAATACCTCGTAAAGGAGGGACATGTGAAATAAGGATTTCCCGGGAACGGGAAGGTATGAATAGGAAACGGGCATGAACCTAAGTTCATGCCCGTTTTTTGGAATCGTGCGTACTATTTTCCGATGGCGAAAACGGCGCTGACCGGTTCGAGCGTAAGGCGAATCCGGGTATAGATCGTGCCGTCGGCATGTCTGTCGTATTCGACATCTTCCCACTTCCCGATCGTGCCGGTATGCGGGTTCCACTTTTCGAGTTTCAGCTTTCCTTTCAGGCTCACCTGCGTGTCGACCGGTTTGTCGGTAGAGTTGGCGAACAGGTAGATATCCTGTCCCTCTTTCTGCTTGTGGATATATGAGAACATGCCGAGTTCGTCGGCCGGCAGGTCGCGGAACCGTTCTACGCCCAACAGCGGCTGTCCCGGCAGGCCGGCTGCGGCCAGCGTTTCGACCGGATCGACCCGGACGTCCGGGTCGGGCAACAGCGAATCGATCGCTGCGGCCAGCGCGGTCGACTCGGCCTGCGGCAAGAAGATGGTTTTTCCGCCGTTTTCATTGGAAGAAGAGACCTGTCGGGCAGGCATCGGAGCCTCCGGATCGATGCCGAAAATCTCCCGTACCAGCGCGACCGCTTCTGCATCCTGCCCGAATTCGGCGGATCTGGACGGCAACAGGTTGGTCGCCAGTATTTTTCCGCCGCTTCGGTAGTAATCCCGTATTTTCCGTAAGGTTTCCACCGAGAGCACTTTTCCGGAGGGCATGATAAGCAGTTTGTACGTCTGTCCGGTGGACGGCGTGTTCAGCTTGATTTGTCCGTTGCCGATCTGGTATTTGTCCGTGACGAAGTCTTCCGGATGCAGGAAAGTAAAGTCCCGTCGGATCTGCCCGGTCAGCAGATCGCCGATCCGGTTGTAGTCGGTGCCGGGAGGCACGTCTTTTCCGCACCGGGGGCGTCCGGTTTCCCAGGCGTACCACGCTTCGAGCGACTGAATCGGGAAGAGCAGCGCGATGTCGGCCACCCGGCGACCGCCTTGCAGCAGGAACGTGCTCCGGCCGGCGAAATCGTTGTATCCGGGCAGGGCCGGGGCCAGCCGCGGATTGTAATGCGCGATCAGCGGCGGGATCTTGACCGTATCCGGTTCGTACCACATCCCGTGCGGAACCAGGAAGTTGACGCCCCGCGCCATGACTTCCATCGCAACCCGGTACAGCATGGCCGAATCGGTCTCCCGATCCGAATAATTCCCGTAAATTTCGGCGCCGACGAGTTGTTTGTCGAATGCGTCGGCAGCCGAGCTGATCAGTTTGAAGCCGGGACGCCCGTACGGATAGCCGTGGATGGCGTCCATCAGCGGAATGTGGACGTGCCGGTAAAATTTGAATGGGTCTCCGTACATATCGACGGTCGTCGGCTCGTAATTTCCGGGCGGGTGTCCCATGCTTTGCAACCCGTAGCGGTCGCACCATTCGGCTACGCAAAGCGGGAAACCGTCGCCCATCGCCTCGGCGCGCAGTCCGAACAAGGCGACCCGTGCCGCATCGGTTTCCGTACCGATATCGTACCACAGGGCCGGGTAATACAGAGCCGCCTTTTTTCCATAGCGTTTTTCGAACAGGCCGGAAAGCTCCGGATTCCAGTAATTCTCGATGCCGTAATAGCCCACGTCGTCGAAAAACGTTTTCGTGATCGTATTCCCGAAATAGGGTTCGAAACGTTCGGCATACTGGTCGTAGGTCATTTTCATGAACTCTTTGACAGCCTTCGGCTCCATGTAGTCCACGTGGTTGTCTACGTGGTTTTCCATCGCGAACGACATGATTTTCCATGTTCCTTCCGGTACCTGCCATTCCAGCGTGCTGTCGGTTACGAATTCGCCGAGATCGATCCGTTCGAGCGTCAGCGTGTTCATCGCTGCGGCCCCCATGAACGAGTCCCGGAGCGGAACGGCGATTTTTACGTTCTTCGGTCCGATTGCCTCTTCTTCGGTTTTACAAAGCCTCTTGCGGGTGTACTGCGGGAATTGTTCGCCCAGTTTGCCGCCGGCGGTTCCGCTCGGGAAATCGACGTCGTCGTACAGGATCACCTGCGCTCCCTGTTCGGCCGAACATTCCAGGATGTCCCGGTAGCGGTTGAAATAGCCTTCCGACAGGTAAACGGGCGTCGTGCCGGGACAGATGCCCTGATTGCCCCACATGCCTCCCGGGTTCAGCGGAAGGACGGCCACGCCGCCGAATCCGTCTCCCTGGATGGCGTCGCTCAGTTGTTTGCGGATTCCTTCGGTGGTCAGCGTGCCGTTGATGTGCCAGAACGGCTGCGGACGGTAGATGTCCGACGGGTCGGCGAACTCTTTTTCCCAGGTTTCGCGCTGACCGGCTCCGCGGCATCCGCATACGGCGAGCACCGTCCCGTATATGAGCAGTTTTCGGAATGTTTTTTTCATTTGCAGAATGATTAACGAACGCTTACAAATATAAAGATATGTGTAAGATATTAAAATTTTTTCCGGCGGATCAGGCTTCCGACCAGAAACAGCAGCAACGCGGCGGCGGCGGCCAACGCTATCTGCCACGAATCGTTCCACGAAAAGGTAATCATGCGCCGTTTCAGAATGGCCGTCAGCAGGAATAGCAGTGCCATTCCCCAGAAATTACGGAAATCGCCGCGCAGAATGGCCAGAAACGAGAATTTTCGCGTCCGGTACCGTTTGCCTCTGCGGTTCGGGATCAGCGCGGGGGTCTGTTTGCACCAGATGCGGAAATCTTCGCCGTACTTGTGCAACATCAGTTCCTCTTCGCGGCTCAGGACGATCAGGTAGCAGGCGACGTATGCGGCTGTCGCGGCGACGATAAACCAGTTGACGCCCACGAACAGGATAAAGCCGAACCAGACCAGAAAGTTGCCCGTATAGAGCGGATACCGCATTCGGGCATAGATGCCCTCGGTCGGGAAGACGGCAGGGCCGTTTTCGGCCGTTTCGGCATTTTTTCGCGCCAGCGGAGCCGATGTTCCGAGCGCGCGGGCGCGGATCAGGAATCCCCACAGCGAGCAGGCGATGCAGAGCGCCGCATAGACGATTCCGTCGTAAACGGAGAACGGCACTGCGATCCACAGGGCGATCCATCCGGCGGGGATCAGCACCAGCGGCAGTTTTCGCCGCGCACGCCAGAGGCGGTAACGGAAAATGGTGTATCGTTCTGAAAGCGTCATTTATCGGAAGAAATGTTTTCGGTTCGTTCCGGGGGCGTTTCGACCCGTTTCATTAGCCGGCCGAACAGCGCGAACGCGCCGGCTCCGAGACCGAGGCCGAGAGCCGTCCCCAGCAGAATGTCCATCGGGTAATGGACGCCGAGGTAAATGCGGCTGTAAGCGAGCAGCAGCGCCCATCCGAAGATAGCGACCGTATACCACCTTTTTCGGAACAGCCGGGCGGTGAACAGCGCGATCGCGAAGCTGATCGCCGCATGGGCCGATACCGTGCCGTACAGTCCGCCGCGGTAACCCCGCACGGTATGGACGAAGGCTTCGATGTCGGGCGTATGGGTCGGCCGGAATTTCGGCGTGAAGTGTTTGAAGAAATTGCAGATCTGGTCGGCCGCTCCGACGCACAGGCCGAGCACGACCGCTACCCACAGCAGGCGGCGCCAGCCCCACTGTTTCCAGACCGCGTACAGGATCGCCGCATAAAGCGGAACCCAGGTCAGCCGGGCCGAAACGATGTAAAAAAAAGTATCCCAGCCCGCTCCGCCGTCCCCGTTGAGGGCCAGCAGCAGTTGCTTGTCGATATCCAGAAGGGATTGCCAAACCATAGGTGCGGATCGTTTTGATCCCCAAAAATACGATTAAAATCCGTTCCGGTCAAACATCCGGTGCGGAAACCCTAAAATTGGAAGTAGATGAACGGTTGGATTTCGGACGATTTGATCTGCATGATTCCCCAGATCAGGACGGTGATGATGACGGCCTGCGCCAGTACGGGGGCGGCGGTAACGACCCTTTTTCCCCAGGTTTCGGCCGCTTCGGGCAGCAGGTGCAGCAGGAACCCGACGGCCATCAGTCCGAAGATCGTTCCGTAACCGGAAACCACCTGCGGGATCAGCGCGGCATTGAAATGGTTGAATATCTGGGATGTTATCAGCGTGACGCTGTGCATGTCCTGTGCGCGGAACATGATCCAGCCGAAACAGACGACGTGGAACGTGACGATGATACCGATTACCCGTCGCCAGGGAACCATGTCCGCGCCCGTCTTTTTGAACGAAGGGAAGCGGTTCACCGTCCATTTGTGCACGGCCAGCGCCGCGCCGTGCCATGCGCCCCACAGTACGAAACGGATCGCCGCGCCGTGCCACAGCCCGCCGATCAGCATCGTCAGGAACAGGTTCAGGTAGGTGCGGGCTTTTCCCTTGCGGTTGCCGCCCAGCGAAATGTAAAGGTAATCTTTCAACCAGCTCGACAGCGAAATGTGCCACCTGCGCCAGAATTCGGTGATCGTAGCCGATTTATACGGCGAGTCGAAGTTCTTCGGGAAGCGGAAACCCAGCAGCAGCGCCAGTCCGATCGCCATGTCCGAATAGCCCGAGAAGTCGCAGTAGATTTGCAGGGCGTAGCCGTATACGCCCATCAAATTCTCGAACCCGCTGTATAGGAGCGGGTTGTCGAATATGCGGTCGACGAAATTCAAACTGATGTAGTCCGAAATAATGGCTTTTTTGAAAAGACCCGATATGATCAGGAAGATTCCCATGCCGAACATTTCGCGCGTTACGACGATCGGCTTCTGGCGGATTTGCGGCATGAAATCCCTCGCTTTGACAATCGGGCCGGCTACCAGTTGCGGGAAGAACGACAGATAGAACAGGTAGTCGATCCACTGGTCGGCCGGATCGATCCGCCGTTTGTACAGGTCGATGATGTAGCTGATTGACTGGAACGTGAAAAACGAGATTCCTACGGGCAGGAAAATGTTTTGGAAATCGAGCCAGTCGCGTCCCGAAACGTCGTTGAGCAGGCCGATGAAAAAGTTCGTGTATTTGAAATAGCACAGCACGCCGATGTCGATCGTAAGGCTCAGCGCTACGAGCCATTTGCGCAGCGATTGCTTCCGGGCGGCACACAGGAAGCGGCCGATGACGTAGTCCGAGACCGACATGCCGACCAGCAGGAACAGGAACAGTCCGCTGGTTTTGTAATAGAAATAGAGCGAAAACAGCACGACATAGATCATCCGCAGCATGACCGCCCGCCGCATGAATTGGTAGAAAAAGGCGAAGCCGGCGAACAGGAACAGAAACAGCCCGCTGGAAAACAGGATCGGGTGCAGCGGATCGTAACTGAGTATTTCCGTTATTTTGTCGCAAACGGACGAAACATCGGGCATATATCTGATTTTTTCTGGGTCGCCGGAACATCGGGTAACGGCGGGCAAATTTAATATTATTTTCTACGACCGCTACCGGAGCGGAAGAAATACGAAAAGTTTTTCGATCGTTTTCCGGATTCGGACGGGAACGAAGATTCGGGAGCGGATCAATTCAGCAGAATCTTGAGTTCTCCGTTATGTTTGCGGTAGTGGTCGTAGGCTTTCATGATCGCGTCGTAGAAAAGTTTTCCCTGCAGCCGGTATCCTTCGCGCGAAAGGTGCACCCGGTCGGCGTTGGCTATTCCGAGATCGGCCCATCGGCCCATTGCTCCGTCGCCGCCCGCTGCCGCGTAGAAATCCCAGACCGGCAGCCGGTACAGCGCCGCCTGCCGCAGAATGCATTCCCGCATGGCGCAGGCGTTCGGGTTGGGTTTCCGGTAGGTGCGGCCTTTGGAACGTATCCGTCTGCAGTGTTCCATCGGAGTGGTCAGCAGCAGAACGGAAGCGGGCATGTTCCGGCGGATCGAGTCGATCAGCCGGGTGATCTGAACGTCCGCGTCGGCCGGATCGAAAGACGCGCCGTAGCTGTCGTTCGTGCCGAGCGAGACGATTACCAGATCGGGGCACAGTCCAGATGCCTGGCGGACGATCTGCGGGTTGCGGTTAATGGCGGCGTAGGTGTTGCCGTTGATGCCGAAACTGTGGTACAGGACTCCGCTGCGACCGTTTTCGAGGGAAAAACCGTAAAAAGCCGAATGGGCGAACGACGAGTCCGCGACCGAAGCGCACAACCTGATCTGTTCGACCGGCCGGCTCAGCGGGATCAGCGTCATTTCGTCGTTGTCTAGGGCGGGACAGCAAATCCCGTCGGACAGCGAATCGGGAACCGTGAGCAGCGGCGCTTCGCGGTGGTGGAATGCCCAGATGCGGTCGAACGGTTCCTTGGTTTTGATATCCAGTTCGATATGGCGGTCGTAGGTAACGATCGACATGCCCGACATGCCCGGTTCTTCGGTTGCGGCGCGCGTGATGCAGTTGCTGCGGTTCCAACTGTTCGGCGAGGTGATCGCGTAATCCGGCGGTTCGTTCGTTCCGGCCAGCTTCAGCGGGACGATCAGGCCGCGCCCCGCATTGCCGAATTCGCGTTGGAGGTTTTCACGCACTTCGTTGGGGAAAAATCCGGCCTGGATATGCGAATCGCCGATTTGCAGGATCGAGATCACGGCTGTCGTATCCTTTTTTTCGAGTGCCTCCAGTTTTTGGAAAAGGGGTTCGAGCGCTGCGACGTTACCGCCGAGGCGGTTCGAGTCGGGACAGATGATTTCCGGATAACAAGAGTCGGCCGGCTCGGCGGAATCCGCCTGCGCGCGCGCGGTAAACGCCGTGCCGCACAGCAGCAAAGTCAGGATTGTTTGCAGGTATGGTATTCCTTTGAGGATCATGGTTGTGCGAATTCGTTTGTCGTGAAGGTCGTATCTGCGTCCGCGTCTGAATCCGTTTCCGTCTCCGTTTCGATGGTTCCGGGGATCGTATCGTTCCGGTTGTAATGCAGCATCTCGTTTTTCCGGCGTTCCTCTTCGATCCGGTCCCGGCGCTGCTGCTCCGCTTCGACTCCCTGCATCCAGTTCCCGACCAGTTTCCCGGCGATGAATTTTCCGCCGGCGTAACCCAGGTGGGTGTAGTCTTTCGCCGCCCAGTTCTTGCGGACGAACTCGACCATGCTGTTTTCGCCTCCCATCGCTTCGAAAGTGTTCCAGAATGCGACGCCCGTTTCCCGGGCGGCGTTCCGCTGCGCTTCGATCATTCCCCGCACGGCGGGCATCGTGACGAATTCCCCGTCGCGTTGCGTACTGCGGTCGCAGACGCCCATGACCAGTATGCTGCTGTTCGGGAAACAGCGTTTCATGTAATTGATTACCTTTATGAAAGCCTTTTCATAGGAGCCGTAATGCAGGACGTCGGCCGACATGACGTTCAGGCCGTATTGCAGGATAATCAGGTCGTACCCGCGCATGGCGCCGATTCGCGCGTTGACTGCGGCGTTGGTTCCGAACAGGGCTAGTCCGCTGTTGCCCCGGATCGAATAGTTGTCGAGACTGACGCCGTTTTTGTTTTCGAAAACGATCCCGTAACCGATGAATCCCGCCGGATTGGCGATCCGGACTTCGAGCGAACGGATCGGGGTGTGGATGTCGATCTGCTGGACTTCCGGGCCCGGTTCGGGGTTGTAGACTTTATGGATCGTATCGTTGATCGTTACATGGATCGTCGTTCGTTCGCGGTTCGTAAAGATCAGCCGGGCGACCGACGCGCGGTCGATGTGCTTGCGGAACATGACGCCTTTCATTTGCACCGAAGCGCTTTCGTCGGGGATGCACAGGCTGCCCGATACGAAAAATTTATCTCGGTACTCTTCGGGAGCCTGCCGGGCGTTTTTTACGTCCAGCGTCGTCCAGCCGTCGAACGTGTGGCGCACCGTTCCCCGGAACTGGGCGATCGGCGACGAAAACGGCACGAATCCTACGCCCCCGCCGCCGTACAGATCTTGCAGTTGTTCCCGGATGTCGGCCGTGATGATATCTCCTTCGATGAACGAATCGCCCAGCACCGCGATCCGTACCGGGCGTTTGCCCTCTTTTTTCAACAGAGCGTCGTAGAAATGGAGCATCGACGGGCCGTCCGTTCCGAAATCTTCGAGGAATCCGATCCGTTCGACGACCGGTGCGGGAGGTTGCTCCGCCGCGCTGTCGCCGCGCTGCACCTCTGCGGATGACTCGTGTCGGGAATCGTCCCGGGTATGGGGAACCGTTGCCTGAACCGTCCGTGCGTTCGTCTGTGCCGTTTGTTTTTCTGCCTGCGAATCTGCCGCCGCCCGTGCTTCGGCCTCGAGCGCTTCTCCTTCCGCCAGGAAGGTAGTGTCGAAATAGAGATTGGTTTCCGGAATCGGTTCGTGTTCGTCCTGGATCAGATCGGACAGGATATTGATCTTTTTCAAGGTCGTTTTGCCGAAGGTGACTTTCGGAATCCGGGATATGCCCAGCAGAAAGAGGATGACAAAAACGGTGATCAGAAAGCTCCGACCCGTATAATCTTGTTTTCGATTCATAGACGCGAAGGTTCAAAACCCGTTGCGAAGTTAATAAAAATCATTCGTACGGCCCTATACGATTTCCCTTTTTCTTTCGGCCCGATCCGCCGTAAAAGCAAAAAGCGGCCCGACAGGCCGCTTTCGGTTGTCAGAGTGAGGTTTTTGCGCTTAGACTTTTGCCTGCCCTCTTTTTTCCATCGGAATGAATTTCTTTTCGGGTCCGACGTTCCGGTAGGCCGGGCGAATGATCCGTTTGCTGTCGAAGTTCAGTTCTTCGATCCGGTGCGCGGCCCATCCGGTGATGCGGCTCATGGCGAACAGCGGGGTGAAGACTTCGCTCGGGAGCCCGATCATTTCGTAAACGAATCCGGAATAGAAGTCGACGTTCGCGCAAACTCTTTTATTTACTTTGTTTCCTTTGAAATTCATGAAGTTTTCGACGGCGCGCTCTTCGAGCAGTTCGAGGAAAGCGAACTCCTCTTCGCGGCCTTTCTCCCGGGCCAGATCGCGGGCCATCTCCTTCAGCAGCAGCGCGCGGGGGTCGGAGATCGTATAAACGGCATGTCCGATGCCGTAGATCAGCCCGCATTTGTCGTATACCTCTTTGCGTAGCATTTTCTGCAGGTAGTCGTCTATTTCGGAGACGCTTTTCCAGTTGCGGATATTTTCTTTCAGGTGGTTGAACATGCTTACGACTGCGAGGTTGGCTCCGCCGTGCAGCGGCCCTTTCAGCGACCCGATCGCCGCGGCGATCGAAGAGTAGGTATCGGTGCCCGACGAACTGGTCACGCGGACCGTAAACGTGGAGTTGTTGCCGCCGCCGTGTTCGGCATGGAGCATGAGGGCCAGATCCAGCGTCCGGGCATCCAGAGCGGTATAACCTCCTTTCAGCATGTACAGAAAATTCTCCGCGACCGAAAGGTTCTCTTTCGGGAAACGAATGTGCAGCGAACGTCCCTGGTTGCTGTGGCGCATGATGTTGTACGCGTAAGCGATGATGGTCGGGAACTTCGAGATCAGGTCCACCGACTGGCGCATCAGGTTGTTCCGCGAAGTGTCGTCGGGGTTTTCGTCGAAGGTATACATCTCCAATACGCTGCGGGCCAGGATATTCATGATGTTCTGGCCCTCCAGGTCGAGGATGTTCATTTTGGTCTTCTGGGTCAGCGGCATGCACTGGTGCACCATGTTGCTGAAAGCGGCCAGTTCTTCTTTGTCGGGAAGGTAGCCGGATAGCAATAGGAATGCGGTTTCTTCGAAGCCGAACCGTTTTTCGGCCAGAATGCCCCGAACCAGGTCTTCGACGTCGATGCCGCGGTAGATCAGCCGTCCCGGGATCGCTTTGAGTCCTCCTTCGGGCAATTTTTCGTAACCTACCACGTTTCCGATTTTAGTCAACCCGACCAGCACTCCGGAATGATCTTCGTTGCGAAGTCCCCGTTTTACGTTGTATTCGGTAAAAAGTTCGTTATCAATACGGCTGGTCGTTTTAATCGATTCCGACAATCTGCTGATTATGCATTCCTTTTCCATCTTTATCCTCCTTTATTATCAGTTCAAGCCTCGCAATTTATAAAAAAATTTTGTAATTTACTATCGCCGGAAACGATCCGGTCGTTCTTTTCGGATTTTTTCCCGATCCGGGGTCGAGGTAGCCGATACGGGAACAAGCCACAAGTAGTTACAGGGATGTCCTCCGGTCTGGAGAACCCGCAGTTTGCCCGTAAAACCGGCGTCGGAAAAATGGTCGTCCGGTGTTAAAAATAGTGTACGGGATTGCCCTCGATGGCCGAGAGCAGGTTGTTCGCCAGCGAGCTGGCGCCGATCCGGAAACGTTCCGGCGTAAGCCACTCCTCGCCCAGGATTTCCTGTACGATCGTGTAGTAAAGCGCAGCGTCTTCCGGGGTCGAAATTCCTCCGGCCGCTTTGAATCCCACCTTGCGTCCGGTTTGTGCGGCGAACAGCCTGATGGCTTCGCACATCACTACCGCCGCTTCGGGAGTCGCGGCGACCGAAGCCTTGCCGGTCGAGGTTTTGATGAAATCGGCTCCGGCGAGCATGGCGATCACGGCGGCCCGGTGGATCAGTTCCGGCTCGGCCAGGATGCCCGATTCGAGGATCACTTTCAGGGTGATCTCGTCGCCGATCTCCTTACGGAGCGTTTCAATTTCGTTGCCCATCAGGTCGTATTCGCCGTTGAGAAACTCTCCGATGCTGATAACGATGTCGATTTCGTCGGCGCCGTTCTCGACGGCCATCGCCGTTTCGAGCATTTTGACCTCCAAGTAAGTCTGCGAAGCGGGGAATCCTCCCGTTACGCTGGTGATCGCCATTTTGGAGTCGCTGATAACCAGGCCTGCCGTTTCGACGAAAGCCGGGTAGATACATACCGATGCGACGCCCGGGATTCCGGAGAAACGATTCGGAAATTCGACGGCTTTCGTGACGAACCGTTCGATCCGCTCGTGCGAATCGGTGCTGTTCAGCGAAGTCAGGTCGATGAAACCGAAACAGCGTTTATAGACCTCCGTATTCCGGTTCTTTTCCGCGAGGGGACGGATACCGGCAACGATTTTATCGACCTGTCCGGCCGGGAGTCCGGCGCCGAACTTTTTCAGATTATTGCTGTATTCCATCTTCGGGGCGGTTAAAAGGTTTCCTTTGCAAAGATACGCATTTTCCGGCGATTTTTCAATAGTTTCCGGGGGGAGGAATCGGTTTGGCCGCATTCCGCCGGGTCGGAAGGACGGGGCGGCTTTCCGACGGAATTTTCGAAGAACGGTAAGATTTTCCGGGCCGGCAGGATAATTTGCGGTACGGAGAAATAAAGTCGGGCCGTTCGATGCGGAGCGGCCCGGCGTACGTAAACGGGTATGAAAACGGTCGTTTCCGCCGTTTCGAGCAAAATTGCGGCGCGAAAAACGAACGGCCGCGCGGCGATTACAAAATAAACGACAGCCCGACGTTGATCTGCTGAACCCGGGGGCCTTTGCCGTCTTTGAAGAGCGTGGAACGGTAATATGTCGCCGAGATGGCGAAATGGTTGTAGCCGATGTTGAGGGTGTAGCCGTAATGAAAATTACGCAGTCCGAAATTGCTGTGGTTCTTGAATTTGCCGCTCAGCCGCGGGTCGGAAGCTTTGATTTTGGAGTGCGTCCCCATCCGCCATCCGCCGACCATGCCGGCGTTGATAAAGAAGTCGTTGCGGCGCCCCATCTGGAATTCGACCAGCAGCGGAACATTCAGGTAGCAGGTGTATAGTTTCGATTTGCTCAACCGGATGTGTTGTTCTTCGTATTGATAGTCGGGGACGGTGACGCCGTTTTCCTGTTTCAGCGCGATGTTGTTGTCGAAACGGAAGTTATTGAATTCGACGCCGATCCCGGTCAGCAAGCCTACGTGCCTGCTTTTCAGTAGCGTATAGTCGATTGGATTCAGCGTGACTCCGATCGATTTGGCGCTTTGGGACAGGTATTGCGCGTCGTCCGGAAGCTGCATGTCTCCGAGGTTGGTGATCAGGCCGCTGTAATGGATGCCGATCCCGGCCCAGTGGCCGTCGTTCCACAGCAGTTTGCTGTGACGATCCGAGTTCGATTTTTGGGAAAAGTTATTGACCGCGACGACGAGCTTGCTTTGGTTCGATCTGCTTTTCGATCTGTCGGGGCGTCCCTCTTCCAGGACGAACGTTTCGCGTTTCTGGGAGACGGTATCCGTGTTTTGCGCCTGTGCCGGACAGATGATATAACCGATGAACAGCGTCGAGAGTAGCGCTTTTTTAATCATGAGCTTCCGTTTTTTGTATTTTGTTGCCGATCCGTAGGATGGATGCAATTTCGATTCCGTGTTCGTTTTCGGTTCGGTAAGTTTTGATCGGAATGATCGGATCGAACGGGGCGAACAGCGAAATCAGGTTGAATTTTTTGGGTTCGGCGCTCTTTTCCGCGCCGGCCTGCGTCTTTGCGCCCGGAGTTCCGGAGATTTCCGCGCCGGTCTTGAGCGCCGCCAGGGCGATCGGTTCGCTCGTCGGCGCGATCAGTTGCGGTTCGCTGCCGATCAGCTCCGACAACGGCTGAATGCGCTCGGGCTGTACGGCCTGGGCGTTCGTCCGGGACGTTGTCGGGACGTTGGTCCGGAGGGCGATGCGGTTGCCGGACGCGGCTCGTTGCGGTACGGCGGCGGCCAGTTGCGGGATGTCTTGTTTCTCTTCGCTGCCGCCCGTGCTTTCCGAAGCGGTCCATTCGTCCTGTTCGGCCGGAAGCTCTTCGCGGAAAACCTCTTTCGCCCGGTCGGCGAGCAACTGCTCCTTCTGCGACGAATGGCTGTCGACCAGCGTAAACAGTCCGATCAGCAGCGATGCCGCCGCCGCTCCGCCCAGAAACGACGTGATCCGGCCGAAGCTCATTGTTTTTCCTCCCCGCAACAGGGAGCGTTTGTCGGGGTAAACGATCTGTTCGGCGACCATTACCGGCATGTCGTCCTGCAAAGACGCGATTTCGCGGGCTATGTCCGCATGCCGGGTAAGGAAGGATTCGAACGAGGCGCGCTCCTCCCTGCTCAGATTACCTTCGATGTAATCCAAGGCCCATTCCTGGTAATTATCCGGACCGATTTTCATTACAAAATATTATTTATGTCTCCAATGTTCTTTTTCAATGCCACCCGCGCCCTGAAAATGTAGACTTTCACCTGCGCTTCGGTCAGATGGGTCATTTCCGCCATCTCCCGGTAGCTGTATCCTTCGTAATCCCGCAACAGGATCAGGGATTTCTGCATCGGCGGGAGTTCGTTCAAATAGTGTTCGAGCATTTCCCGTGCGTTGTTATATTCTCTTTCCGCCGGGGAGTGTCGGTTTTTCAGCAAGGTTTCGTCGCCGGTGTAACGCTTTTCGAGACGAACATGATCTACGATCAGCCGGTACGCTATGGTAAAAAGATAGGACTTCTCTTTTCCTTCGATGACGGCTTCCCGGTTTTCCCACAACCTCAGAAAACTCTCCTGGACAATATCTTTCGCCTGCTCGTCATTGCGTAATGATTTCAGTATGAAACGGTATAAATTATCGGAATATTGTCTGACACATTTATCGTATTCAGAAACTGTCATTAAGTCCGGTATTTGTCATTACAACGTATTTTCAGCGCAAAAGTTACAGTCGTTCCGCGTTAAATCAGCCGATTCCCGTAATCGTGTATTCGATCTCCTTGAAGAGATACCGGTGCATTTGTCCGTCGCGGTGTCTGACCTCCAATTCGCCGGTCGGAAGAACGCCGCAGATCGTCCCCTCGAAACGGACTTTCGTCCGTCCGTCCACAAACGAATGCGTCTCGCCGAGGCGGTAAAGCCTGGCGGCGTAGTCCGTATCCATCGCCGCGTACCGTTGTTGCTGCAACTGCCCGTAGCGGAAACTCATTTTTTCGTAAAATAGTCTAAAAACTTCCGCCCTGTCCAGCTTCCGGCCCGCGGCGACTGCGAGCGATGTCGGATTCGGCAAGGCCGGATCGAATTCGGTTTGGTTGACGTTGATCCCGATTCCCACGACCGAACGGGAAAGAAAATTTCCCGCCAAATCGTTTTCGATCAAAATGCCGGCCACTTTCCGTCCGTCGATGTAGATGTCGTTCGGCCATTTGACCTGCGGCCGGACGCCGAAGCTTTCCACCGTGTCGCATACGGCCAGCGATACGGCTTTCGACAGGTAAAATTGCTGCGCGGTTTCCAGGAATCCGGGGCACAGTACGACCGAGAAAGTCAGGTTCGCTCCGGCGGAGCTGCTCCAACTGTTCCCGCGCTGTCCGCGTCCGCGGCTTTGCCGTTCGGCGATAACGACCGCTCCGGCGTCGTAGCGCGGGTCGCGGGCGACGTCGTTCGTCGACGTCGTTTCGTCGAGGTAGGCGAGCGTGAATCCGACCTGCCCGGCGAATCGTTCGAGTTCCTGTTTTATTCCCATGATCGGTTATACGGATACATTGAATTCCCGCAGGGCGTCGTTCAGCGTCGTTTTCAGGTCGGTCGAGGCTTTGCGCTGCCCGATGATCAGCGCGCACGGAACCTGGTAAGTTCCGGCGGGGAACTGCTTCGTGTACGAACCGGGGATTACGACCGAGCGGGGCGGAACGTACCCTTTGTAAATTTTCGGTTCCCGACCCGTCACGTCGATGATCTTGGTCGAACCGGTAATCACCACGTTGGCGCCGAGCACCGCTTCGCGGCAGATATGGGCCCCTTCGACGACGATGCAGCGGCTGCCGACGAAACAGTTGTCCTCGATAATCACCGGGGCCGCCTGTACGGGTTCCAGCACGCCGCCGATCCCTACGCCGCCGCTCAGGTGGACGCGTTTGCCGATCTGGGCGCACGAACCCACGGTCACCCACGTATCGACCATCGTCCCTTCATCGACGTAAGCGCCGATGTTGACGTACGACGGCATCATGATTACGCCGGGGGCCAGGTAGGCTCCGTAACGGGCCGTAGCCTGCGGTACGACGCGGACGCCCAGTTCGCGGTATCCGGTTTTCAGTTTCAGTTTGTCGTGAAACTCCAGCGGGCCGGCTTCGATCACTTCGATCTGCTGGATCGGGAAGTAGAGGATGACCGCTTTTTTGACCCATTCGTTCACCTGCCACGTTCCGTCGGCGAGCGGTTCCGCCGTCCGCAGCTTTCCTTTGTCGAGCAGGTCGATCGCGTCGCGGATCGCCTGTTTGACGCGCTCGTCGCCGAGCAATTCCCGGTTATCCCAAGCTTTTTCTACCGTTTTTTTCAATTCTTCGCACATATCCGTTCTCCGTTAAGGTATGATCGCAAAGTTAAAAAAATCTGTCGGATTCCGGGAAACAATCCCTATTTTTGTGCACTGCCCGTCCCTTGGGGCGGACGGCGGAACGATTCAGATATGAGAACGATAGAACTGACCTATCCCGTTGCCCGGCGGGACGATACGACGGACGATTATTTCGGAACCGAAGTGGCCGATCCCTACCGCTGGCTCGAAGACGACCGTTCGGACGAAACCGTCCGCTGGGTGGCGGCCGAGAACGAAGTGACCCGCCGCTACCTGTCGCAGTTTCCGGAACGCGACCGGATCGCCGCCCGGCTGGCCGAATTGTGGGATTATCCGAAGTACGGGATTCCGGAACGCCACGGCGATTCCCGTTTTTTCTTTGAAAACGACGGGTTGCGGAACCAAAGCGTTTTGTACCGGCAGCGGGACGGGAAGGGCCCCGAGGTATTCCTCGATCCGAATACGCTGTCGGAAGAAGGTACGGTCGCGCTGACCGGCGTGTCGTTCTCGCGGGATAATCGTTACATGGCTTTTTCGGCGGCCGAATCGGGTTCGGATTGGGTGGAGCTTCGCATAAAGGAGCTCGCTACGGGAGACCTGCTGCCCGACCGCATCCGTTGGGTCAAATTCTCCGGAGCCGTATGGAGCGGAGACGGGTTTTATTACAGCGGGTACGACCGGCCGGCTCCGGAAAAGGCGCTGTCGGCCTGCAACCACTCTCAAAAAGTGTTTTTTCACCGGATCGGGACCGATCAGTCGGCCGACCGCACGATATATTGCGACGAAGAGCATCCGCTGCGCTACCTGACTGCGGCGGTTAGCCGGGACGACCGGCAGCTCTTCGTTACGGTCGCCGAGGGAACCTGCGGCAACGAAGTGCTGTACCGCGACCTTTCGCGGCACGACCGGACGTTTCGCAAGCTGTTCTTCGGGTTTACCGGCGATTATGCGCTGGTTTATGCGCAAGACGACCGGGCGATTTTCCATACGAACCAGGGAGCGCCGAACGGTCGGCTGTTGCAGGTGGATTTCAGCGCCGGTTATCCGGAGATCACCGAACTGTTGGCCGCATCCGATCGGCAGTTGGTCGCGGCGTCCGTGGCCGGCGGGGCGTTGTTCGCGCATTACCTCGATCGCGCGCACAGCGCCGTCGTGCAGTACGACCTGGGAGGCCGGCCGGTGCGGGAGGTGCGGTTGCCCGGCATTGGGACGGTAACCGGTTTCAGCGGCGGAGACGTTCCGTCCGAGATATTTTATGCTTACGCTTCGTTCACGCAACCGCCGGCCGTTTACCGCTACGATCCGGCGACCGGGGCTTCCGAGCCGTACCGGATTTCGCCGGTGAAGTTTTCCCCGGAGGAATTCGTCGTCGAACGGCACGAATACGAGAGCCGGGACGGAACGCGCGTTCCGATGTTCCTGGCGCACCGCAAAGAGCTGGAACGGAACGGAGAGAATCCCGTTTACCTGTACGGATACGGCGGTTTCAACATCAATCTGACGCCGGGTTTCTCGCCGTTGGCGGTGCTGTTGATGGAGCAGGGCGGCATTTATGCGGTGGCGAACCTGCGCGGCGGCGGCGAGTTCGGGGAACGGTGGCACCGGGCGGGTATGCTTTCCGCTAAGCAGAACGTGTTCGACGACTTTATCGCGGCCGCCGAATACTTGATCGACCGGAAATACACCGCTCCGCATAAGTTGGCGATCGCCGGCGGTTCGAACGGCGGCCTGCTCGTCGGCGCCTGCATGGTGCAGCGGCCCGACCTCTTTGCCGTGGCGCTTCCGGCCGTCGGCGTGATGGACATGTTGCGCTACCATAAGTTTACCGTCGGTTGGGGCTGGGTCGTGGAGTACGGCAGCAGCGACCGCCCGGCCGATTTCGAATACCTGTACCGTTATTCGCCGTTGCACAATATCCGGCCGGGGACGTGTTATCCGGCTACGCTGGTCACGACCGCCGATCACGACGACCGGGTGGTGCCGGCGCACTCGTTCAAGTTCGCCGCGACGTTGCAGGCCGCGCAGGGATGCGACCGGCCGGTGCTGATCCGGATCGATACCGCCGCCGGGCATGGCCTCGGCAAGCCCACCGCGAAAAGGATCGACGAACAGGCGGATGTGCTCGTTTTCCTGTTCCGGAATACCGGTACGGAGGTAAAATGAACGGGGAGTTCCGGTATCGTCGCCGGAACTCCCCGTTGTCGTTCGTATCGAAATCCTACATCATTTCGACCCAGCTCATGAACGGGAACGGTTTTTTCTCGGACTTCATCGCGTTTTTGAAATATTTGATCGTGCGTACCAATCCTTCTTCGATCGGCACCAGCGGTTCCCAGCCCAGCCTCTGGCGGGCATAGCGGATGTCGGGGATCGCATGCTGGACGGAATCGGCCGTTAGGTTCAAGCGCACCGTTTTAGACGAGCTGCCGGTCAGGTTCACCACGTCTTCGGCCAATGCGTCGATTCGCATCGGGTCGATTCCGCCGATGTTGATCGGTTTCGACAGGTTGCCGTCGGTTCCCATCATCCGTACCAACGCTTCGACCGCGTCGTCGATGTACAGGAAGCAGCGCGTCTGCGTTCCGTTGCCGCGGATCGTGATGTTTTCGCCGTAAAGGGCGTTGCGGATAAATCCGGAGATCACTTTGCCGTCGTTCAACGCCATACGCGGGCCGTAAACGTTGAACAGCCGGGCGATCCGCGTGTCGACGCCGTACTGGTTGTGGTAGGCCGTAAAAAGCGATTCTGCGGCGCGTTTGCCCTCTTCGTAAGCGCTGTGTTCGCCGACCGGGTTCACGTTGCCGCGGAACTCTTCCGGGACGGGGCCCGACTGGATCAGGCCGTATACTTTCGAGGAGGAGGCGTGTACGATGCGGGCCCGCATCCGCTTGGCCACTTCGAGCACGTTGATCGATCCGACGAGCGAGGTTTTCAGCGCCATCACCGGATCGTGCATGTAATAGACCGGCGCCGACGGGCAGGCCAGGTTGTAGATGCAGTCGACCTCTTCGAAGTAGGGGAATGTGATGTCGTGCCGGATCAGGTGGAACTGCGGGTTGTGCAGCAGGTGTTCCACGTTCTGGCGGTTGCCCGTGACGAAATTGTCCACCGCGACCACTTCGTGCCCGTCCGCCAGCAGACGTTCGCACAGGTGGCTGCCGATGAAACCGGCTCCGCCGGTAACGAGTATCTTTTTTTTCATGATTGCATAAAATGTTTAAAACGGATTAAGCAAGAACCGTTCCAAGAGATTTTGTGGATTTGCGAAGATGGCCGTTCGGCAGACGTTTGTAATGCAATATGTTGTTGTACATCATATTGATTGGCATCGATTCGGGTTTTATAGCCCGCTACTCCCGATCGTAGCCGTAATTTTTGAACAATGGTCGAAATAACGAAAAGCGTTTTACCCGAACGGTAAAACGCTTTTCGTTTCGGATGCCGGATCGACTCCGGCAAATAATGCGAGAAAGCTTAATCTTTCAGTTTGGCGGAAAGGAATTCGCGGTTCAACCGGGCGATGTGGGCGATCGAGATCCCTTTCGGACATTCCGCTTCGCAGGCGCCGGTGTTGGTGCAGGCCCCGAATCCGAGTTCGTCCATCTTAGCGACCATCGCTTTGGCGCGGCGGGCCGCTTCGACGCGGCCCTGCGGCAGCTTGGCCAGCGACGAAACGCGGGCGGCGACGAACAGCATCGCGGAACCGTTCTTGCAGGTGGCTACGCAGGCGCCGCAACCGATGCAGGCGGCCGCGTCCATGCTTTCGTCGGCATCCGGTTTCGGGATCGGAATCGTGTTGGCATCGGGCACGCCGCCGGTATTGACCGAAATGAAACCGCCGGCCTGCAGGATCTTGTCGTAGGCGCTACGGTCTACGGCCAAGTCCTTGATTACCGGGAAAGCGCGCGAACGCCACGGTTCGATCGTGATGGTATCCCCGTCCTTGAACTTGCGCATGTGCAACTGGCAGGTGGTGATGTCGGTATCGGGTCCGTGCGCATGACCGTTGATGTGCAACGAGCACATGCCGCAGATGCCTTCGCGGCAGTCATGGTCGAACACGACGGGTTCTTCGTTGTTCTGGATCAGCTTGTTGTTGAGGATATCCAGCATTTCCAGAAACGAGGTGTCGGGGGAGATGTTTTCAACGGTATAGTCGACGAACTTCCCCTGCGCGTGGGCGTTTTGCTGACGCCATATCTTTAATTTCAAATTCATTGTCTTAACGTTTTACCTGTTTGACTCAATTAATCCTTGTAGTTGCGCTGGGCCAGATGCACGGTTTCGAATGCCAGCGGTTCTTTGACCAGTTCCGGTTCCTTGTCCTTGCCGGTATATTCCCATGCAGCCACGTATACGTAGTGTTCGTCGTCGCGCAGCGCTTCGCCTTCCGGGGTCTGGTACTCCACGCGGAAGTGACCGCCGCAGGATTCGTTCCGGTTCAGGGCGTCGCGGGCCATCAGTTCGCCCAGTTCGAGGAAGTCGGCCAGACGAACGGCCTTCTCGAGTTCCTGGTTGAACTCTTTGTCGGTTCCCGGCACGCGGACGTTCGCCCAGAACGACTTGCGCAGCGCCTGAATTTCGACGATCGCTTTTTCGAGGCTCTCCTTGCTGCGGGCCATGCCGACGTTTTCCCACATGATGTGTCCCAGCTTTTTGTGCAGGTCGTCCACCGTCTCTTTACCCTGGATCGACAGCAACTTGGCGATCTTTTCGCGGACGCCTTTTTCGGCTACCTCGAATTCGGGCAGGTCGGTCTTTATTTTCGGAGTCTGAATTTCGTGCGAGAGGTAGTCGCCGATCGTATACGGCAGTACGAAATAGCCGTCGGCCAAACCCTGCATCAGCGCCGATGCGCCCAGACGGTTCGCGCCGTGGTCGGAGAAGTTGGCCTCGCCGATCGCATACAGGCCGGGGATCGTGGTCATCAAGTTGTAATCCACCCAGATACCGCCCATCGTATAGTGCACGGCCGGATAGATCGTCATCGGTTCTTTGTAAGGATTGACGTCGGTGATCTTTTCGTACATCTGGAACAGGTTGCCGTAACGTTCGCGGATCGTCTGTTCGCCGAGGCGGTTGATTGCGGTCGAAAAGTCGAGGAATACGGCCAGGCCGGTCTCGTTGACCCCGAAGCCGGCGTCGCAACGCTCTTTGGCGGCGCGCGACGCCACGTCGCGCGGCACGAGATTCCCGAAGGCCGGGTAACGGCGTTCGAGGTAATAGTCGCGGTCTTCTTCCGGGATCTGCGAAGGTTTCAGTTTCTTCGCGCGGATCTTTTCGACGTCCTCTTTTTTCTTCGGAACCCAAATGCGGCCGTCGTTGCGCAGCGATTCGGACATCAGCGTCAGTTTCGATTGTTGCGTTCCGTGTACCGGGATACAGGTCGGGTGAATCTGCGTGAAACACGGGTTTGCGAATACGGCGCCTTTCTTATAGCACTGCCATGCGGCCGAACCGTTCGAGTTCATTGCGTTGGTAGACAGGAAGAAAACGTTTCCGTAACCGCCGGTGGCGATCACTACGGCATGCGCGCCGAATCGCTCGATTTCGCCGGTTACCACGTTGCGCGTGATGATACCGCGGGCTTTGCCGTCTACGATGACCAGGTCGAGCATCTCGTGACGCGGGTAGCTTTTCACGCTGCCTTTGGCGATCTGGCGGTTCAGCGCGGCGTAAGCGCCGAGCAGCAACTGCTGTCCGGTCTGGCCGCGGGCGTAAAACGTACGCGAAACCTGCGCGCCGCCGAACGAACGGTTGTCGAGCAGTCCGCCGTAATCGCGGGCGAACGGAACGCCCTGTGCGACGCACTGGTCGATGATATGATTCGATACCTCGGCCAGACGGTATACGTTGGCTTCGCGGGCGCGGTAGTCGCCGCCCTTGATCGTATCGTAAAAAAGACGGTATACCGAGTCGTTGTCGTTCTGGTAGTTCTTGGCGGCGTTGATGCCTCCCTGCGCGGCGATGCTGTGCGCGCGGCGCGGGGAGTCGCTGATGCAGAATACCTTTACGTTATATCCGAGTTCGCCGAGCGAAGCGGCTGCGGATGCGCCGCCCAGTCCGGTACCCACTACGATAATGTCGAGTTTTCTCTTATTGGCGGGGCTGACCACTTTGATTTCAGCCTTATGCTTGCTCCATTTGTCGGCCAGCGGGCCCTGCGGAGCTTTCGATTCTAACTTTACCATATCTTATTTTTTGTTTTTTTATTTCTAATTGGTGCAATCAAATTAGTAGCAGAACCCGCCGCACAGGCTGCGCAGGTAGAAAACGACTACGACCAGAGCGAAACCGAGGAAAACGACGGTCGCAAAGACGTTGGCCAGGCATTTGAGGCGTTTCATCCAGATCTGGTTGTCCCATCCGATCGTCTGGAAGGCGCTCCAGAAACCGTGCGTCAGGTGGAACCAGATGGCCAGGAACCAGATCAGATAGATCAGGCAGTAGACCGGGTTGCTGAACAGGTCGGCGATGTAAGCCGCTCCGTCGGTCGGCCCGAACGCTCCGAGCGAGTGGTCTCCGATGATTTCGGCGAACTGCATGTTATACCAGAAGTTGTAAAGGTGCAGCAGCAATCCCAATACGACGACGAGTCCCAGCACGAACATGTTCCGCGAAGCCCAGGTTACCGATTTCGGCGTAGCTTCCACGGCATAGCGCTGCGTGCCCCTCGAACTGCGGTTGTGCAGCGTCAGGATCGATGCATAGATGATATGCACCACGAAACCGGCGGCCAGGATCAGCGTCCCGGCGAGTGCGTACCAGTTCGCTCCCAGAAATTCACAGATCGCATTGTAGGCCTCGGTGGAAAATACGGCTGCAATGTTCATCGACATGTGGAACAACAGGAACAGGATCAGAAAAAGACCTGAGATGCTCATAATCAGTTTCCGTCCGATTGTAGATGTAAACAGATTGCCCATAAGTAAAATGAAATTTAGTGATTTTGGTTATTTACGCATTTCGTGTACTTCCGAAAAAACAGAGTACAAAGTTATCCCATTGTTTTTTAAATAACAATCTTTTGACGGAATATTCTGTCCGGAGTTTTAATTTTTTTGAAAAAAACGGTATCTTCGGATTCCGTTTTTAAACCGGATTTGGAGTATGGAGTCGAAGAGTGCGTTACGCCGGATCGTTCGCGATCGCGGAGAACTGTACGACGGGCGGACGCGAGCCGCGATGTCGCAGCGGGTCATGGAAGCCGTCGGCCGTTTCCCGCCGTTCGCCGATGCCGCGAGCGTGGCGCTTTATTGGTCGCTGCCTGCGGAGGTAGATACACATGCTTTCGTCGAAAAATGGGCCGTCCGCAAAAAGGTTTACCTTCCGGTAATGCGAGGCGACGGACTGTCGCTCAGGAAGTTTACCGGCCGAAACGAACTGCGGGAAGCCCGTTTCGGGATCAGGGAGCCGGTCGGGGAGGAAGAGACCTGCCTGCGGCGGATCGACCTGATCGTGGTTCCGGCCATGGGGTACGATCCGTACGGAAACCGTCTCGGGCACGGCAAAGGATTCTACGATCGGTTGCTGACGCGCGAAGGACCGCTGAAAATCGGCGTTTGTTTCGAATACCAGTTTTTCGAGCATGTTCCCGCCGATGCGCACGACGTGCCGGTCGACTGGGTCGTATGCGGGTCGGAACGGGAGGCGCGCTGGTACCGGGACGGCGCTTTACGGTCTTTATAATTCGTTCGTATCCCGCGAAATTCGGAAACCGTTCGCAAAAATCCGCTATCTTTGCATTCGGTACGCCGTCGAAAAAACTTAAATGCGAATCATGATGGATGGAAAAACTTATATAGTCCGGTCGCTGAAATACCTCGTGTGGCTGTTGTTGCTTTTTACGCTGGTCTTCACGCTGATGCTGGCGACCGGGACGTCGCGAGCGGATGCCGGGCGCGATCTGGCCGAACTGTTCGGGTCGCAGCGGGGACGGCTGATGTTGGCTGTGATCGTCGTCGTGGCGGCTTTTTATCCGAAATTCGGGTTTGCCCGGCGGACGGTGGCGGCCGATTTTACCGGTGACCGGGAGTTGATTCTCAGTACGTTCCGGGCAAACGGTTTTTCGCTGGTTCGGGAACAGGACGGGACGATGGTCTTCCGGGCTTCGTCGCCGCTGAAAAGGGCTTTGCTGCTGTGGGAAGACCGGATCGCCGTAACCGATGCGGGCGGTTCCGTCGTGTTGGACGGCATTCGTAAGGAGGTCGTGAAAGCGGAGTTCCGGCTCCGGTCGCACATCGAAAACTGACCGGTTTTCGGAAATGCGTAAAGATTTGGTTGTAAATAATATGATTCGTATTCCCGCTTTGGGGATAAAAAAATGAGCGGACGGGGCATACCGCTTTGTTTTTTACGAACGTTAGATAAGGAAATGTTATAAAAATGGAAAGAGTGTATAAGCGACTCAAATACGTGTTGGCGATCGGTGCGATCGTGGCGGCAGCGGGATTTTCGCTGGCTGCGTCGCGTCCCGATTTCGCGCTCGGACGGAATATCCAGATCCTGTTCAACATGTTCCGCGAGGTCAGTCTCTCTTATGTCGATTCGGTCGATACGGACAAACTGCTCGAGGACGCTGCGGCCGGCATGGTCGAGAACCTGGACCCTTACACCGAACTGATTCCGGAGAATAAAATGGCCGATTTCGAAATACAGACGACCGGCAAGTACGGCGGTATCGGGGCCCTGATCCGCAAGAGCGGCGATTACGTGGCGATCGCCCAGCCGTACGAGGGTTTTCCGGCCGATAAGGCGGGGCTGGTTATCGGAGACAAGTTGTTGGCCGTCGACGGCGAGAACCTGAAAGGGTACGACGTTTCGAAAGTTAGCGAATTGTTGAAAGGAACGCCCGGCACTTCGATGAAACTGACCGTCGAGAAACTGCTGACGGGCAATCCGGTCGATGTTTCGGTCAAGCGGGAGCGGATCGTGATCTCAGGGGTACCTTATTACGGCGTGATCGACGGCGATGTGGGTTATATCTTGCACGACGATTTCTCGGAGGATTGCAGCGACGATATGCGGACCGCTTTCGAGAAACTGAAAAAACAGGGGATCACTTCGCTGATCATCGACCTGCGGGGCAATGGCGGCGGCATTTTGCAGGAAGCCGTGAAGATTCTTTCGATGTTCGTGCCCAAAGGCACCGAAGTCGTGTCGATGCACGGCCGCACGAAATCATCCGACGCGACGTTCGTGACGCAAGCCGAACCGCTCGATACGCAAATTCCGATCGCCGTGCTGGTGAACAGTATGACGGCCTCTGCCGCCGAGATCGTGTCGGGAGCGTTGCAGGATCTCGACCGTGCCGTGCTGGTCGGACAGCGGACGTTCGGCAAAGGATTGGTGCAGACTCCGCGTCCGCTGGGGTACAACGCTTTCCTGAAAGTGACTACCGCGAAATATTACATTCCCAGCGGCCGTTGTATCCAGGCGATCGATTATACGCACCGCAACGACGACGGCAGCGTGGGGCTGGTGCCGGATTCGTTGATTCGGGAGTACGAGACCGCCGCCGGGCGGAAAGTGTACGACGGGGGCGGCGTAATGCCGGACGTCCGTCTCGACCCGGTCTATACCAGCCGTTTCACGATGGCGCTTTACGGCAAAGGATATATCGAGGATTTCGCGAACGATTACTACAAACGGCACCGCGAAGGCGTGGATGCGGATACGTTCGAATTGCCGGACGGGGAATACGGTCTTTTCGTCGCTTTCATGCAGGACAAGGAGATGGATTTCGAGTCGGAAACTCAGGAAGCCGTCAAAGATCTGCGTAAGAAAGCCGAGCGGGAAAAATACCTCGACCGAATCTCCGGCGAACTCGACGCGATCGGCGAAAAACTGAAAGACGATAAAAATACCGACCTCGAATTGTTTGGCGACGAGATTCGTAAGCTGATCGGCGACGAGATTATCTTGCGTTACCATTACGAGACCGGAGTCGCCCGTCATACGGCGCTGCACGATCCGGAAGTACGACAGGCCGTCGAAGTGCTGAAAGACCAAAACCGTTACCGGCAGATCGTGACTTCGCAGGATACTCCGCGCAAGTAGCTTTCCGGGACGATTCGCAAAACACAGGGGACATCGGGTTCCCGTAAAACTATGAAAAAAAGAGCGCTGCATAAGATGCTTTCTTTTCGGAGCCGGGTGGTCATCATCGTTCTGGGGATGGTGATCGGGATCTCGTCGCTGTTGTTTACCAACGACATGGCGCGCCAGCTCCGGGAGAAAGAACAGAACGAGGTGGCGATCTGGGCGGCGGCCTTCCGCGAGCTGGGGGCCGACCCGGGGAACCCCCTGTTGCTGTCGATCATCACCACGCGCAACAACATTCCGTTCATTCTGACCGACGGGGCGTTGCGGGTGGAGTATTCGCATCTGATTCCCGATTACATCCTGAATCATCCGAACCTGTTGCGCGACAAGCTCGACCAGATGACGAAGGTCAATCCGCACCTGAAGGTGCAGACGCTGTACAACGAGACGCTGTATATCTTTTTCGACGAATCCCGGCTGCTCAAGACGCTGGTCTATTTCCCGTACATCCAGTTGCTGGTGATCATCGTGTTTGTCGTGTTCGGATACATCACGTTCCGTTCGACGAAGCAGGACGAGCAGAACCGCGTCTGGATCGGGCTGGCGAAGGAGACGGCCCACCAGTTGGGTACGCCGACCTCTTCGCTGCTCGGGTGGCTCGAATACCTGAAAACCCAGAACATCGACCAGACCGCCATCGACGAGATGGGCAAGGATATCGTCCGGCTGACCAAGGTGGTCGACCGGTTCTCGAAAATCGGGGCCGCGACTCCGCTCAGCGAAGGGGTGATCAACGAGATCGTCGGCAACAGCGTGATCTATTTCCGCACGCGCGTACCGAAGAACGTCACGCTGACCTATAACGGGCTGGCGATGGCTCAGCAAAAGGCGATGATCAACGAAGCGCTTTTCGAATGGGTGATCGAAAATCTGTTGAAAAACGCGATGGACGCTTTGTCGGGAACCGGGACGATCGACGTCAAACTCTCCAGCGACGCCAACTGGATTTACGTCGATGTCCGGGACAGCGGCAAGGGGATCGCGAAGGGGAATTTCAAACGGATCTTCGAACCCGGTTTTACGACCAAAACGCGCGGTTGGGGGCTCGGACTTTCGCTCAGCAAACGGATTATCGACGGATACCACGGCGGTAAGATCTTCGTGCTCGATTCCGAGATCGACAAAGGAACGACCATCCGCATCGCCCTGAAAAAAATCTATTCATAGACCGGTATGATGGAGTCCCGCTACGTTGCCGATTGCGACTGTTACCTTCCGGAAATCGAGCCGCTCGAAGGGGCGAGCGTTCCTTCGCAGGCCGATATTTTCGGCGTGTCGGGGACAGTGGCCGAACGGCCGGACGGGTACGATCCTTTGGCGCTGCCCGCCCTGCAGCCGCACCTGACGGACAGTTATGCTTACCAGGGAGTCGTGCTGGCCGTGTTCATGGTTTTCTGTTACCTGATCCACAGCTACCGGAGCAGTATCGGGATCGTGTTCAAGATCCTGACCGGGCGGGTTTCATCTGACAAGGTTTACGACGAGTATCCGTTGTTTTTCCGCAAGTTCCTGTCATGGACGGCTCTGTGGGGGATGCTGCTGATCGGCGGGCTGTTGATTCGCTACGGCGGACTGTACGGCGTCGAGGGGTGGTTGCCCCGGCAAATCCCTTTTGCGACCGACCTGGCCTGCCTGGCCGTGCTGTTTGCCGCCGCCGCCGTTGCGGTTTACCGCAAGATCGTGACGCGGATCATCGGCGGAGTGATCCGGAACGATCTTTTTTTTGAGAAACTCCGGTTCACGATCCGTATTTTTTCGTCGTTTATATATATCCTGCTGACTCCTCTTTTTTTGGTCGTAGCGCTCACCGAAGGCCCCGGAATCGACCGGCTACTGCACGGTACCGCCGTTTTCGCCGCTGCGCTCTATCTGCTGTATTTGGCGAAAAGTTATCGTTTCTTTGTGGCGCGGGATGTTTCAATTCTGCAATGGATTTTGTACCTTTGTGCCGTCGAATTGTTTCCGATAAGCTTTTTCGTGCTTGTTGTAGCCAGAAATTGCTGAGTGTTTTTCCGAGGAGGAGGAGCAGTTCCGTCTCACGGCGGAGTTATCAGAAGAAGCTAACTATAAACAAGTTATTGTTTTGAAAATTAAAAATGTTTTAGTCTCGCAACCGGCTCCGGTCATCGCCGAGAAATCTCCCTTTCATGAGATCGTGCTCAAGCACCGCGTGAATGTGGAATTCCATCCGTTCATTAAGCTGGAGGGGGTCTCCCTGAAAGAGTTCCGCAGCCAGCGGGTGGATATCCTGGCGCATACGGCTGTTATTTTCACGAGCCGCGTTACGATCGATAATTTCTTTCGGATTTGCGAGGAAGCCCGCGTTACGATTCCCGAAACCATGAAATATTTCTGCAATACGGAGGCGATCGCCCTGTACTTGCAAAAATATATCGTTTACCGCAAGCGGAAAATCTTCTTTGCCGAAGGGACTTTCTCTTCGCTGGTCGAACTGATCGCCAAGCACAAGGACGAGAAATTCCTGCTGACGCTTTCCGAGCCGCACAAGCCCGAGATGCCGCTGGCGATGGAGAAGATGAAACTTCAGTTCGGCAAGGTGATCCTGGCCCGTACGGTGAGCGCCGACCTGGATGCGGTCGATGTCCGCAAGTACGATCTGTTGGTCTTTTACAGTCCGTCCGAGATCGCCTCGCTGACCGGAAAATTTACGCTCGGGGAGAACGCTCCGAAAATCGCGACGTTCGGCCACGGGACGGCCAAGGCCGCGCTGACCGAAGGACTGACCGTCCATGTGATGGCGCCTACGCCCGAAGTTCCGTCGATGACCAAGGCGCTCGATATTTATATCCGGAAAATCAATGCCGGAGAGGAGGTTCCGCCGGTGACGCTTGAGGAGCGGTCGCCCGACCTGACTTTCATCGAAAGTTCGAAATACGCCAAAGGCAGACGGGTGCGCACGGCCGCCAGACCGGGAGCAGCTTCCGGCGAACAAGCGTCGTCCGCGCTGAAAAAAGCCTCGGTAAAAACGGCAGGGGCCGCAACCAAAAGCGCCGGGAAATAGCCCGGCGGGAATGATGGAGAGTTCGGATCATACGTTTCCCCGTGCGGAGCGGCTTCGGTCGCGCAAGCAGATCGCCCGCCTGTTCGAAAAGGGCGAAAGCGGTGTCGTCTACCCGATCCGTTACGTATTTCTCACCGGGGAGGACGATGCCGGCGACGCGACGGACGAAGGCGGGCTGTCGGTGCTGGTTTCCGTTTCGAAGCGCAATCACAAACGGGCCAACGTGCGCAACCTGTTGAAACGCCGGATACGGGAGGCTTACCGCCTGAACCGGAATCCCCTGCGGGAGATCTCGGGAGGCGGACGGTTCAACCTGGGCCTGTTGTATGTTTCCAAAGAGATAGCCGATTATACGTCGATCGAAAATGCCGTGCAGAAGATCATCCGGAACCTTTCCGAAAGGATTTAAGGGGCTTATTTTAGCCCCTTTGCTGGGGTTGATCTGGATATATCGTCATTGCATCTCTCCTTTTACGCCCCCTTCCTGCCGTTTCACGCCCACCTGCTCGGAGTACTGCGCCGAAGCCCTGCGAAAGCACGGCCTGTTCAAGGGGAGCTATCTGGGCCTGAGGCGAATTCTGCGTTGCCATCCGTGGGGAGGAAGCGGTTACGATCCGGTTCCGTAAACGGAACGGACGGACTTCCCGGAGCGATTTTAGTAAGCAATAAAAGGGATTACTCGACCGGCCCGGAAACGCCGAAGACGATGCGTCCCAGCTCTTCCAGTTTGTTGATATAGACGACTTCGATGCCTTTTGGCGGCTTCGGAAGGCTTTTGCGTAGATAGCCCGATACGACGATCCGTCGGAAGCCGAGCCGGGCCGCTTCGCCGATGCGTTGTTCGCTGCGGGGAGCGGGACGTACTTCGCCGGACAGGCCGATCTCTCCGGCGAAACAGGTTTCCCGGTCTACCGGCCGGTCGAAATACGACGACAGGATAGCCGCGATGACGCTCATGTCGAGCCCCGTGTCGCTGATCTTGAACCCTCCCGCAAAATTTAAAAAGACGTCTTTCTGGTACATCTTCAGGCCGATCCGTTTTTCGAGTACGGCCAGCAGCATGTTCAGCCGCCGCGAGTCGAATCCGGTCGCCGAGCGCTGCGGCGTGCCGTAGGCGGCCGTGCTGACCAGCGCCTGGGTCTCGATCAGGTATGACCGGGCCCCGTCGACGGCCGCGCCGACGGCGATGCCGCTCAGCGGTTCGTCGTAGTGCGACAACAGGATTTCGGACGGATTGTCGACCTCGATCAGCCCTTCGCCGCGCATTTCGAATACGCCGATCTCGAATGTCGCTCCGAACCGGTTCTTGATGCTGCGCAGGATGCGGTAGATGTTGTTGTTGTCGCCTTCGAATTGCAGCACCACGTCGACGATGTGTTCCAGGATTTTCGGACCGGCGATGATGCCGTCCTTGGTGATGTGTCCGATTACGATGATCGATGTGCCGGTCTGCTTGGCATATTTTTGCAGCAAGGCGGCCGATTCGCGGATCTGCGACACGCTGCCCGGCGACGAGTCGATCGTTTCGGTGTAAATTGTCTGGATCGAATCGATCACGACCAGGTCGGGGCCGTGCTGCGTGATCTGGGTGATGATGTTTTCGAGGTTCGTCTCGCTGTAAATGTAGCACGCTTCGTTCACGATACCGATCCGTTCGGCCCGCATCTTGATCTGGTGCGGGGACTCCTCGCCCGATACGTACAGCGTTTTCAGCCCGGCGGCTTTCAGCGCGAGTTGCAGGCTCAGCGTCGATTTGCCGATGCCCGGTTCGCCGCCCAGCAGGATGATCGAGCCCTGCACCAGGCCGCCGCCCAGCACGCGATTCACCTCGCCGTTGGCCAGGTCGGTGCGCGTGAAAGCCTGCCGTTCGATCTCGTGCACCGGCACGGGGCGGTTGCTGCCGCGCGCCGGTGCGAACGAGGTCGTACGCGACGATTCCTTGCCGACGACCTCTTCGACCAGCGTATTCCACTCGCCGCACGCCGGGCATTTGCCGACCCATTTGGTCGACTCGTACCCGCAACTGCGGCAGAAAAACGCTTTTTTTAATTTGGCCATCGCGGGTCGGAACGGTTTATTTGATGAAGAAGCGGTAAATGTCGTTGCCGTTCGCGTATATCAGCAGCGCGAACAGGATGATGATGCCGAAGAGTTGCGCCCGTTCGAGGAATTTATCGCTCGGTCGTCGCCCGGTGATTACTTCGACCAGTAGGAACAATACGTGTCCGCCGTCCAGCGCCGGAATCGGCAGGATATTCATGACAGCCAGAACGACCGACAGGAATGCCGTGATGCGCCAGAATTGCTCCCAGCTCCAGTAGTTCGGAAAGATGTTGCCGATGGCGATCACGCCTCCCAGCGATTTGTAGGCTTCGGTCTTCGGTGTGAACATCAGTTTGATTTGCTTGGCGTAGCTGCTGATTTCGCTGCCCGTCCGTTGGATACCGGCCGGGATCGCCTGCCAGAAATTGTACCGGTGCGTGCTCAGCGCGAGCAGGCTGGCCGGGGATACCGGATAGACGCCGATCGTCCCTTTCTCGGAAACTTTGACCGGAAGGGTAATCAGCCGCGTGATTCCCGCCGAATCGCGCATCACGCCCAGTGTGACCGTGTCGGATGCGTACGTCTCGAAAGCCTGGCGGTACTGGTCGAAGTAGCGCATCGATTCGCCGTTGAACGACACCAGCGTGTCCCCGGCGAGCAGTCCGGCCTGGGCGGCGGGACCGCCGGCGACCGTCTCTCCGACCACGAACGGGATCCGTACCGTCGCGAAATCGGGCGATTTGAGCAACTGGGCGATCGCTTCTTCCGGAATGTCGATCCGGACGCGCTGTCCGTCGCGGTCGACCGTGACGGTTTTCGCCTGGTCGATCACGATCGTCTGCCAGATCGCTCCGGCGTCTTCGACCGCTTCGCCGTCGATGTCGACGATCTTATCGCCGTTGCGGAAACCCATTTCCCGGGCCAGATCGTTGTAGACGTAGCCGTATTTGACGTCCTTGTTGTCGAGGTAGGTCTTTCCCCACGTATAGCTCATCCCGATGTAGATGAATACGGCGAGCAGGATATTCATCAGCACGCCGCCGACCATGATCAGCAATCGTTGCCAGGCCGGTTTCGCCCGGAACTCGTACGGTTGGACGGGCTGTTTCATCTGGTCGGTGTCCATCGACTCGTCGATCATCCCGGCGATTTTCACGTAGCCGCCGAACGGAATCCAGCCGATACCGTATTCGGTGCCTCCCTTTTTGAACTTGAAAAGCGAGAACCACGGGTTGAAAAACAGGTAGAATTTTTCGACGCGCGTTTTGAATAGCCGCGCGAACAGGAAATGCCCGAATTCGTGGATGATGACCAGCAGCGAGAAACTGAGTATGAATTGCAGAATTTTAATCAGAATGTCCATGTTTTATCGTACTAACGTGAGTATTTGAAATCGTTTTACAGCATCGATAGGGCGGTTTGCCGCGCTTCGCGATCGGTGCGGCGGTATTCTTCCAGCGAAACGCATTCGCGCAGCGTCGTCCGGCCGAGCGTCTCTTCGTTGATCCGGGCGATGTCGGTGAAGCGGATTTTCCGGTCGAGGAATGCCGCTACGGCCACTTCGTTCGCTGCGTTCAGCACGGCTCCGGCATTGCCGCCGCGCCGCAGGCATTCGAACGCCAGCGCGAGATTCGGGAAGCGCATCGGGTCGGGTTCGAAAAATTCGAGGCATCCCAACTTACAGAAGTCGATCCGCGGGCCTTGCAGCGGCAACCGCTGCGGAAAGGTCAGCGCGTACTGGATCGGAAGGTGCATGTCCGGCGTGCCGATTTGCGCCTTGACGGCTCCGTCGCCGAACTGTACCATCGAGTGGATTACCGAGCGCGGGTGGATGACCACGTCGATCTGTTCGGGCCGCAGTCCGAACAGCCAGCGCGCTTCGATCACCTCGAAACCCTTGTTCATCAGCGAGGCGGAGTCGATCGTGACTTTCGCGCCCATGCACCAGCTCGGGTGGTTCAACGCCTCTTCGACGCTGACCCGTTCGAGTTCTTCGGCCGGGCGGTGCAGGAACGGGCCGCCGGATGCGGTCAGGATCACCTTTTCGACCGCCGAATGTTCGCCGGTCAGGCATTGGAAAATGGCCGAATGTTCCGAGTCGACCGGAATGATCGGAGCCCGGTGTTCGGCGGACAGCCTGGTGACGATCTCTCCGGCCACGACCAGGCACTCCTTGTTGGCCAGCGCGACTTTTTTGCCGTGTTTCAGCGCGCTGACCGTCGGGAACAGCCCGCTGTAACCGACCAGGGCCATGACGACCGTGTCGACCTGTTCCGAGCAGACGACCTGTTCGAGCGCATCGCTGCCCGCGTATACTTTGACCGGATGGTCCGCCAACGCGTCTCGCACGGCGGTATAATGAGTTTTGTCGGCGATCACCACGTTGTCGGGGGTGAATTCGACGGCCTGTTCGACCAACTTTTTCCAGTTGCTGTGGGCCGACAGCGTCGTTATTTCGAACCGGTCGCCGTATCGCCTGACGATATCGAGCGTTTGGGTTCCGATCGAACCGGTCGAGCCGAGAACGGCTAATCGCTGTTTGCTTTGTGTCATTTCCGTTAAAGGGAAAACCGTGTCGGGTTTTCCGTCGTCTTCATTTAAAATAGTTTAAAAAACGATGTATCCTTCCGGATCGATCGGCGTTCCGTTATGCCACAGTTCGAACTCGAACAGGTTCTGTCCGCCGCCTGCGGATTTTTCGCCGCCGGTGTAACCGACGATCTCGCCGCTCGATACGCGTTCCCCCGCCTTTTTCAGTACGCTGGTGTTATGCCGGTAAACCGATAGCATATTGCCTCCGTGCTGGATGAACAGCACGAAGCCGTCTTCGGGCGTCCACGACGACGAGACGACCGTTCCGTCCATCACCGCCATCACCTGCTGGTTGCCTGCGGTGGCGAGCGTCGTTCCGTACCGGTTGTCGATCGGGCTGAATTTTTCGGTGACGACGCCTTTGACCGGCGTATAGAGTTCCATCGCGCTGCGCAGGTTCTTGCGCGCCGCGTCCGGATCGTTCAGACTATAAATGCCGCCCGGGGTCTCCATCTGCCTGCGCAGCAGCGAGTCCTCGACGATGGTCGCCGCCGCGTCCGCGTTTTTTTTCGACAGTGAGTCGGAACTTTGCACGTTATTTCGTGTGACGGGATTTTTGCCCGCCATGATGAGCGCAATGTTATCGCTGTATATCTGCATGTTGCGCACTTCTTGTTCCAACGAGTCGAGCCGGATGATGTTTTCGATCAACATCGTCCGCGACTTGTTGCCCGGATAACCGGGAATCAGGTCCAGCACCGGCGTGTAGGCCACGGTGATCGTGATGACGATAAACAGGATCAGCACCAGCGCCAGAAAGCCGGCCAACAGGTTCAACGGGCTGATATACATATACCAAACCTCCGAATCGTTATGCTGATTCCGGATGCTGAGACGGTGCTTCTCGCGCAGGTTCCGTATGAAGTATGAAACGCTCGTTTTGAAGTTCATAGAACTTTTATGCATAATTCGACCTACAAAGATAATAATTTCCCTCGGGTAATGACAGAACGGGGAAAATATGTCAAAGATTATTTGACAGACGGTTTTTTCGGAGGAATCGATTTTGAAAATAAGTTATAAAGTGTAAATTTGCGTAGCGTTTGGACGCGGATACCCGCTTTCCGTCCTGTTTTCCGATCCGGGGCGGCGGTATTTCCGATGCGGGACGATGCGTCCGCGGCCGAAACGAAGATTTAAAAAGACGACAAAAACATGGTAAAACCTACACTTTTGGTATTGGCTGCGGGAATGGGATCCCGGTACGGTTCGTTGAAACAGATGGACGGCGTGGGGCCGGGCGGAGAGGCCATTATCGACTATTCGATCTACGATGCCATCCGCGCCGGATTCGGCCGCGTGGTTTTCGTGATCCGTCACCTGTTCGAAAAGGAGTTCCGGGAGATGTTCACGCCGGAACGTTTCGGGGGTAAGATCGAGATCGATTTCGTTTTTCAGGAACTGGATAAATTGCCGGCCGGGTTTACGGTGCCCGCCGACCGCGTAAAGCCGTGGGGGACGAACCATGCGGTGATGATGGCCGCCGATACGATCCGCGAGGAGCCTTTCGCCGTGATCAACGCCGACGACTTTTACGGGGCGGAAGCTTATAAGACCATCGCGGATTACCTACGCAGCGTGGCCGCGCAGCGCAACCATTACTGCATGGTCGGTTACGAACTGAAAAACACGCTGTCCGATTATGGGTCCGTATCGCGCGGCATCTGCAGCGTCGATAGCAACGGCAACCTGACCTCGATGGTCGAGCGGACGAAGATCGAGCGCCGCGAAGACAAGATCGTTTACGAGGACGAAAAGGGCAATGTGTTCCCGCTGGCCGGGGATACGCTGGTATCGATGAACATGTTCGGTTTTACGCCCGATTATTTCAAATATTCCGAAGATTTTTTCAGCGCCTACCTGAAAGACAATATCGGGAATCCGAAATCCGAATTTTACATTCCGACGATGGTCAATAAATTGGTTGCCGACGGAAAGGCTCAGTTGCGGGTGCTGCACAGCGCGGCCCAGTGGTTCGGCGTAACCTACAAGGAAGACCGCCCGGCCGTCGTCGAACGGATCCGCAAGTTGATCGCCGCCGGGGTTTATCCCGACAAACTCTGGGCATAGTCCCGCAAAAGCGCTCGAAACGATGGAAATAGAACAGAATATCTGGGGTTTTACCGCCGAAGGCGAAGCGATCGTCCTTTACAAGATGACCAATGCGGGCGGCGCATCCGTGAAGTTGACCAATATCGGCGCGACGGTCGTATCGGTGGAGGTTCCCGACCGGGACGGCCGGCTCGCGAACGTGGCCCTCGGTTACGACGATTTCAAAAGTTATTTCGGCGACGGGCCGTGCATGGGGAAAACGGTCGGCCGGTTCGCCAACCGGATCCGGGGAGCGAAATTTACGTTGGACGGTGTGGAATACCGATTGTCGGCGAACTGCTCCGAAGGGCGGCACCATACGCACGGCGGCGGCATCAACGGCTTTGCGAACAAAATTTGGGAGAGCCGCGTGGAGACCGACCGGGTCGTTTTCTCGCTGTTCAGTCCCGACGGCGACCAGGGGTATCCGGGCGACCTGAACGCCGAGGTCGTTTACGACTGGAGCGACGATTGCGAGCTGGAGATTACCTATTACGCCAAGACGACCGCTCCTACTATTATCAACCTTACGAATCACTCCTATTTCAACCTCAAAGGCGAGGACCGACCGGGCGCGATGGATCAGTTGCTTCAGATCAACGGATCGAAATACCTGCGTTACGACGCCGACTGCGTCTGTACCGGCGAGCTGGTCGACGTGAAAGGCACGCCGATGGATTTCAGCGAACCGAAAGCGCTGTCCGCGGAGATCGACGCCGATTACGAACCGCTGCGTTTCGGTTCCGGTTACGACCAGAGCTGGGCGATCGACGGGTATGAAAAGGGAAAACTTTCCGAAGCGGGCGTGCTGTACGACCCGCAGAGCGGACGGCGGATGCGGATCCGGACGACCCAGCCGTCGATCCATATCTATGCCGGAAACTATCTGGAAGGCTGTCCGCAAAGTATCAGCGGCCATCCGTACGGGCGCCGCGCCGGCGTGGCGATCGAGTGCCAGGCCTATCCGAACAGTCCGAACTGCCCCGGCTTTCCGTCGACCGTATTGCGTCCCGGGGAGATCTATAACGAGAAAATCGTCTTCCGTTTCGAAACGGATGCGAATTAATCCGCAGAGCCAATTATTAACCTAAAATAGATAAGGATGGAATCAACTAAACAAAAGAGTTACGCATTGCCGATAGCGATGATGTTCGCGCTCTTCTTCATGATCGCGTTCGTTACGGGGCTTCAGAACCCGATGGGCATTATCGTGAAGGAACAGTTCCAGGTACCGAACTGGATGTCGCAGTTGGGAAACTTCGCCAACTTCATCGCTTACGCCTGCATGGGTATTCCGGCGGGTATCATGCTGCAACGCATCGGTTATAAGAAGACGGCTCTTACGGCCATTGTCGTCGGTTTCGTCGGCGTAGGGATTTCTTTCCTGTCCGGACAGGTCGAAAGTTTTACCGTCTATCTGATCGGCGCTTTCGTATCCGGTTTTTCGATGTGTATGCTGAACGCCGTGGTAAACCCGATGCTCAATACGCTCGGGGGCGGAGGTAATCGCGGGAACCAGCTGGTGCAGTTCGGCGGTTCGTGCAACTCGATCGGCGCTACGATCGTACCGGTGCTGGTCGGCTACCTGATGGGCGACGTATACAGCGCCTCGATCAGCAAGGCCAACCCGGCGCTTTTCCTGGCGATGGGAATTTTCGCGCTGGCGTTTATCGTACTTTCGTTCGTGAAGATTCCGGAACCGCATCTGGTGACCGCGAAAAAGGAAAAAGAGAAACACAGTCCGTTTTCGTTCCGCCATTTCGTTCTCGGAACGCTGGCGATTTTCTTTTACGTGGGCGTCGAAGTAGGGATCGCCAACTTTGCGAACCTGTTTATGACGCAGAGCGTCGATAAGGGCGGTCTCGCTATCGATACGACGGTCGCCGGGACGATCGCCGGAACCTACTGGTTCCTGATGCTGATCGGCCGTTTGACCGGCGCGTCGCTGGGTGCGAAATTTTCCAGCAAATCCATGCTGACGTTCGTTTCTTCGCTGGGCATCCTGCTGATCCTGCTGGCGATCTTCCTGCCGCTGTCGACGACGGTCAACATGCCGGTGTTCAAATCCGATATCTCATTCGGTCTGGCTGAAGTGCCGATCGGTATCATGTTGATGATCCTTTGCGGGTTGTGCACCTCGGTGATGTGGGGTAATATTTTCAACCTGGCCGTCGAGGGGCTGGGTAAATATACGGCCGCCGCGTCCGGCATTTTCATGGTGATGGTATGCGGCGGTGGTGTTCTGCCGTTGATCCAGGGCGCCGTTGCAGACGGTTTCGGTTACCTGGCCAGTTTCTGGGTGATTATCGTCGCTCTGGCTTACATCCTGTATTACGCCCAAGTCGGTTCCAAAAACGTGAACAAGGACATTCCGGTCGAATAATTCCGCTGTCCGGAGATATTTAAAAAAAGTAAAATCGGGAGGGCGGCCATAGCCGCCCTCCGCTATTTTCGAGAACGATGAGAAAATTATTTTTTATAAGTATCGTGGCGGCCGCTCTGGTTTTTTGGTCGGAAAGGTCGTCCGCACAGGCGGTCGAGAGCGACCAGTGGGCCGCGACGGACGGTCTCGGCCGCGCTTTGCCCGGGCGGGAACAGACCCGCGCCCGCAGAGACGACCGCAAAGTGGCGATGTTTTACTGGACGTGGCACACCAGTCCGATTACCGACTACCGGCGGATCGGCAACATTACGCAGATTCTCCGCGAACATCCCGAGGCGATCGACGATTACGACCACCCCGCCTGGGATATCGGCGGAAATTCTTATTTCTGGGACGAGCCGCTGCTGGGGTATTACAAGACGACCGACCCGTGGGTGCTGCGCAAACATGCCGAAATGCTGGCCGATGCCGGTGTGGACGTCGTGTTTTTCGACTGTACGAACGCTTCCCTTACCTGGAAATCTTCGTACGACGTATTGATCGACGTCTGGACGAAGGCGCAGGGGGACGGCGTGAATGTGCCGAAGATTGCGTTCATGCTGCCGTTCGGGCCTGTGGATTGGTCGCTCGTTTCGCTGCGCCAGCTTTATGAGGATATTTACAAGCCGGGCCGGGCCGAAAACCTTTGGTTTTACCTGCACGGCAAACCCTGTATCATGGCTTATCCGGACAACCTGACCGATTCGCCCGAAGACCGGACGATCCGCGATTTTTTCACGTTCCGTCCCGGTCAACCCGACATCGTGGACGGCCCCGGGCGTCCCGACCAGTGGGGTTGGCTCGAAACCTATCCGCAGCATAAGTTTGTCGAACGTCCGGACGGCGGCTGCGAAGAGATGGTGGTCTGCGTGGCGCAAAATGCGAACGATGCCAGCGGCGGCCACTGCTGTGCTTTCAATGCGCCGGGAACTTACGGGCGCAGTTATACCCAACAGCGCGGGCAGGATACCCGCGAGGATGCTTACCTGTACGGATTGAATATCCAGGAGCAGTGGGATTATGCGCTGCAGTGCGATCCCGACCTGATTTTCGTTACCGGCTGGAACGAATTCATCGCCGGGAAGCACATCGGCTGGCATCCCGCCCGCCCCTATTATCCGTTTGCATTCCCCGATCAGTTCGACTGGGAACGCAGCCGCGATATCGAACCGGTCAAGGCGTGGGGCGATAAGGGCGATGCCTATTACATCCAGTTGGTCGACAATATCCGCCGTTACAAGGGCGTTTCGGAGTCGCAGGCGGTGTCGCAGCCCCGGAGCTTCCGGATCGGCCGTTTCGACGGTTGGGACGGCGTATCGCCCGATTTCAGGCATTATCCGGGCAATACGATGCACCGGAATCACAAAGGTCATGCGAACATGTTTTATACCAATACGACCGGGCGCAACGACATCGTGGACGCGAAAGTGGCCCGCGATCGCAGGTACGTTTATTTTTACGTCGAAACCGCCGATAAGCTGACCCCGTCGACCGACCGCAACTGGATGATGCTGTTCATTGACGTCGACCGTGACAAAGCGACCGGATGGGAGGGGTACGATTTCGTGCTGAACTACGAAAAGCCGCAGGACGGCAAATCCGTATTGTCCCGCCATAGCGGCGACGGCTGGAATTGGGAGCGCGCCGCGGAGGCGGATTATGCCGTCGACGGCAACCGGATGGAGATTCGGATACCGCGTTCGTTGCTCGGTGAGTTCGGAAAGTCGCTGAACATCGAATTCAAATGGAGCGACAACATGCAGGAAGAGGGGAATATCATGGATTTTTACGTGAACGGCGATGCGGCCCCGGGCGGCCGGTTCAATTTTGTTTACGACGAGCGTGCCGGGCAGAATCGCTAACGGTTTTCGTAAAGCGTGTTCCATTAAAAAATCGGGTCGGACTTCAGTCCGACCCGGTTTTTAATTCCGGAAACGATTATCCGGCAGTGTTCCGTCTATTTTTCGTAGGTAACGCTCTCGATAACGACGGGGCCCATCAAACCTGCCTTTTGCAGCGGGGAATCCGCTGTCCACGGGCTGCACGGCGTCCATGTCGTGCGTTGTGCTTCGGGCAGTTTTTGGTCGCCGATCAGGCGATTCACCCAAGTGTTTACCACTTCGATTTCCAGTTCGTTGTCGCCTTCTTTGACAAAGTCGGTGATGTCCAGTTCATACGGAGCCGTCCATACGCCGCCGGCATCCTGTCCGTTGACCTTCACGCGGGCCATGGCCACGAAGTCGTTCAGGTTGATCAGGATGTTCTCGTCGGTCGGGGCTTTGTCCAGTTTGAAGTTGGTCTTATAGGTGGCCGTACCGGAGTAATATTTGATCTTGTCGTCGGCGTTGGTCGACCAGTCGGTCAGCGATTCGAATACGACCGGTTCTTGCGGGCCGCGTACCTTGTCGGCGAAATCGACCGTCCACGGGCCTTTCAGATCGGCGATCTGGGCCGGAACCGGGAAGTTGGCTGCCACGTCGGTCGACGAAGCGGCACCCGCTTTGTCCTTGAACACGATGAACATGCTTTCGTACGGAGCCATTTCGAGCGGAACGGCCGTAGCGCCCTGTTTCTGCTCGTAAGCGGGCAGTTTGCGTATCACGCCGGTGGTCGGGGCCCACAGTTCGGGCTGCATACCGGTTACGCGGAATTCCGGCGTAACGACGATCGTTTCGTCGCTCTGGTTGCTTACGAAATAAATTTCGGCATTGTCCAGCGTGCGGTGTCCGTAGTGTACCGGCGCGCCTTCCGGAATGTTGAGGTCGGGGATGCAGTCGATCGTGGCGAAGGCTTCTTCCATCGTCATGCCGTTTAGGATCATGCCTTTGCCCAGTTTGCGCGATTTGACGTTCACGCCGTCCACGTCGCCCCAGATTTCGGCGGCCATCGCTTTCACCTGCTGGTCGGCGGCCGGCTGATTCTGCAGGCTCGGCGAGCGGCTTGGGGCCGGGCCCATCACGACGGCGCCTTTCTCGATCAGTTCTTTGATCTTGGCCAGCAGTTCCGGACGCATCGTTTCGAGTTTCGGCAGCACCAGGATGCGGTATTGCGTACCGTGCGGCAACGTGATCTTACCGTCTTTCACGTCCATGTACTTTTCGATCACTTCGGCGTTCATGTAATCGAACTGGTAGCCGGTCGGAAGGGCCGGGTCGACGATACCGGTCATCTTCGGAGCGTCTTCGCCGATGAAATAGGCTGCGTCGGCTACGTTCAGACCCTGTTGCAGCATGAAGTTCGCGCGCTTGAGGTACGTGAGGTAGTTGTCGATCTGCGAGAACCAAGTGTTGTGGCGGTTGAATTCGTTGCCGAACCAGGCGTTGACGCCCGGGAGCCGGTCGTCCGGCTGCGTGATGTAGACGTGCAGCAGCGTGTTGTTGATGCCTTCGGCGAAGAAACGGTCGCCGCGCTGTTTGATCACGCCCGGGTAACGGGCGTACGAATTGCCGGCGCAGGTGTTCGATTCGGCCGAGATTTTCGTCTTGCCGTAGATATGGCCGCAGGACGAAGCGGCGCGGTTTTCGATGTCGCCCAGTTCGCCTTCGCTCCAGAACTCGCCGCCGATCTCGTCGGACTGGCCGCCGTACATCAGGAATTCGCCGGGGAAGCCCCAGTGACCGTAGTTTTCGAGCCAGGTATGCAGCCCGTGTTGATGGCTGACGTCGCGCAGACCGCCCACATAATCATAAGCGACCTTGTCGGCGATCATCCGGCGCACGTCCCACAGGAAACGGTCGGAGGCCTCTTCGCTGCCCACTACGATGCCGTTGTATACCGGCAAGTAGGGGGTCGGGTCGTAACCGTAGCGGGTCTTGAACTCTTCGATCATGCCGTCCGTGAAGTTCTGTCCGCCGGTTTCGTAGCTGTCCTGCACCACGACTTTGAACGTCTTGCGGTCTTCGGCCGGGATGCGGCGTAGGATTTCGCCCATGTGAGCATCGAAATGACTGGCGATGTGTTCGCGGCTCATTTTGTCGGTTTCATAACCGGTCGCTTCGGGCGCGGCGGGAGAATTGGTCGTCCCGGTCGGAGTCATACCCATGCGCAGGATTACCCATTCGCCTTCCGGAACATCCCATGTCAGCGTGCCGTCGGCAGCCAGGTATTGCGAGATGTCCTGTACCTTCGCGGGATCTACCATCAGCGCGGCGTCTTCCACAGCGGGCTGTACCGGCCATTGATAGTCTTTCCAGTACGGCAGCGGAGTCGGGTGCATCTTCGCCAGCGTCTTTTCGCTGAAGCGTTCTACGCGCGGAGCGGCTGCCAGAGCCACTTCGGCCAAGCCGCTGCCTGCATTGGCGCCTTTGATGATTACCCGGAAATCGGTTCCGGTCGTGGCCGGGATCGATACGACCACCGGTGCGAATTGGTCGAATCCGACGTTCAGCGCGGTATTCGTGCGGTTGATGTCGAATTTCGACAGCGTGCGGTAGTTGTCGCCTTCTTTAACTTGCAACTCGCCTTGTGCGCCCAACGGGTGCTCGGTGGGTTTTACGGTCAGGCTGCGCGCCGTAAACGGAGCGTTGGCTTTCAGGTCGATCGTAATTTCGCCGCCCTTCGGGATGGCGATTCCGCTTTTCTGGTCGCCGTCGGTGATTTTCGTCAGGTCGGCCACTTTCGGCGTCGAGGTGATCGTCCCGTTCGACGCGTTCAGCGTGAGCTGGTCGTCTTTCGGCACCGGGTAAGCGATGACGCGTACGTCCTGGAAAGAGTCGGTCGGCTGTACGAGCTTGGCGTTAAACTTTTGCGGGCCTTTGGCGCGCGTTTCCGACGAAGCGAGATAACGCATCGCCTGGTCGGCTTTTACCCACGGGCCGCCGGACTGACTCCAGCCCGGAGAGTTAAAGATTCCGATTTCGATGTCCAGCTCGGTCGCTTTTTTCAGCGCGGCGTGCAGGATGTCCCACCACTCTTCGCTGAGCATTTTCACGTTGCCGTAGGGTACGTCGTCCTGGCCGATGTTGCCGATGAACGCGCGGTTGATTCCGGCTTTTTTCATCGACTCGAGGTCTTTGATAACGCCTTCTTTCGAAATGTTGTTCGAAATCCAATACCAGTAAACGCTGGTTTGGATCGAGTCGGGCGGGGTTACGAATCCCGAAGCGAGCGCTTCGTGGGAAACGTGTTGCGGACCCGACGCCCCTGTTCCGCAACAGGCGGCCAGCGCGGCTCCTGCCAAAGCGCAGGCGGAAAGTTTAAAAAGATTTTTTTTCATAAAATTTTATGGATGATTTATTTCGTGGTATAAACATAGTTGAACCGTCCTCCGGGCGCGGTGTCTCCGTTGACGTAGAAGTCCATGATGTTGCCGTTTTCCTGCATGTTGTCGTTCCATTTGAACTCGATATCGACGTCGTCGCCCGTGAGGTTCATCAGTTGTTTTGCGATAGCCAGTTCGAGCTTGTTGCCGTTGACGGCGAACTTGCTCTCGCCGACGGCTTCCCATTCCCATCGTCCGCCGACGTTTTTTTCGATCACGGCTTTTTTACCGTGCGGACTCGTGCGATTGACGATGAAATCGTATCCGTTCCATCCGGTCGTTTTGTCGCGGTCGACGTCGATAAACAGCATCATCCAGTTGCGGTCGGTCGCCGGGGTCAGCTTGTCGGCGGTTTCGACGTAGAAGTAGACGTTGTCGGCGTCGCGTGCCACTTTCGCTCCGACGATGTCGTTGCGGCCGGTATTGTTGGTGTAGTACTGGTCATACCGTCCGCGGTGGTCGCGGTGCATGGTGTTGCCTTTGTACGATGCGAAGTAGGGAGCCACGTCGTCCCATCCGTCGGCCTTGCCGATCTTGACCGTCTTGGGGGCCGAAGCTTTTTCAGGAGCGTTCATTCCCTTGAATTTACGCACGTTGTCGACCAGTTGCAGGTAATATACGTCTCCTTTGTCGCCCCATCCGGCGTTCGGTTCGATATCGCGGCTGCAGTTCCAGTTGTATTGGTCGACGAACGAGAACGGGAAGCCGTTCCAACTGTGCTCAGGTAGCCATTGTCCGGCGATGAATTCGTTCCATCCGGTGACGAATACCAGTTCCGGGTCGAGTTCGAACGCCCGGCTCCACTGTTCTTGGAAGTTATAGCCGTACAGATATCCGTCCACGCGCGGGTCGAATCCTTTCAGTACGCTGAAATTCCGTCCGTAAGCGTCTTTCACGTTGAAGGCTCCGCAGTGTCCTTTGCGGTCGGGAGAGGTGTTCTGGGCCACGCCGACCGAAACTTGTTCGAACCCGCCGTCGGGCCCTTTTATGTAGCCGTGCTGCGGATAGATTTCAAGCCAGCTCCACTGGTCTTTGCGCGTCGGGAACGGGCCGTCCACGTAATCGGGCTGTCCGGGCCGGAACGTGAAGAAGTCGCGGATCGCCCGGTCTTCGGGCGAATCGGTCAGGTTGTCCGGATAAGCCATGATACAGGGCTTGCCTTTCCACACGAACCACAGGTTTTCGTAACGCCCCGGTTTGTAAACGTCTTTGTAGAGTTGGCGCAGCGATACCAGCGAGTGCGGAGCCGGGCCGAACGGCAGCATGAAAGCGATCTTCGGCACGTTTACGCCGTCCTTTTGCGCCTGATCCCAGGTCTTCATTAACGCTTCGTACGAATCCTCCCAGGTAAGACTGCCGTTCGTGCAATCGAAGAATACGGCGTCCACGCCTGCGTCGGCCAGCATTTCGGCGTGTTTGCGCAATACCCAGGGGTCGGTCGTTTTGTAGTAACCCAGCAACGGCTGTTCCCAGAAGAAAAAGCCCGGACGTTTGTCGCCCCACGCCGGATGGTTGTAATCCTTCATCGCTTCGGGGTATTTGCGGACGATTTCGGAGATATTCTTCACCTGATAGGTGGTGTCGTCATTGCCTTGATGCCATGTCCAGTAGAACATGGCGATGAACTTGTCCTTTTTCTTGTCGCCGGCATCCTTGTATTCGCTGACTTTGCGTCCGAGCGCGTCGGTCGCCGCCCACGAATCGCTGTTGACAGTTTGTCCGAAAGCGCTTCCGCCGATCAAGCAGACCGTTCCGAGCGCCACAGTAAATTTGGTTAAGAATTTCATTTCTTGTAGGTTTTATTAAAATTAGGTTTTGATGGTGATTGTTTTGTCTGTGTCGATCCTGTATTATCAATGTTTACTTACTTCGGTTTTGTGGTATAAACATAGTTGAACCGTCCTCCGGGCGCGGTGTCTCCGTTGACGTAGAAGTCCATGATGTTGCCGTTTTCCTGCATGTTGTCGTTCCATTTGAATTCGATATCGACGTCGTCGCCCGTGAGGTTCATCAGTTGCTTTGCGATAGCCAGTTCGAGCTTGTTGCCGTTGACGGCGAACTTGCTCTCCCCCGCTTTCTCCCATTCCCATCGTCCGCCGACGTTCTTTTCGATCACGGCTTTTTTTCCGTGCGGACTGGTGCGATTGACGATCAGGTCGTATCCGTTCCATCCGGTCGCTTTGTTGCGGTCGACGTCGATCAGCAGCATCATCCAGTTGCGGTCGGTCGCCGGGGTCAGTTTGTCGGCGGTTTCGACGTAGAAGTAGACGTTGTCGGCGTCGCGTGCCACTTTTGCGCCGACGATATCGTTACGGCCGGTGTTGTTCGTGTAGTAGCGGTCGCAATAACCGTAGTGATCCCGGTGCATCGTGTTGCCTTTGTACGATGCGAAGTAGGGAGCCACGCCGTCCCATCCGTCGGCTTTGCCGATCTTGATCGTTTGGGGCGCTGAAGCCTTTTCGGGCGGAGTCATCCCCTTGAATTTTCGGACGTTGTCGACCAACTGTAGGTAATAGGCATCTCCTTTGTCGCCCCAGCTTTTGTTCGGTTCGATATCGCGGCTGTGATTCGAATCGAACAGATCGACGAACGAGAACGGGAAGCCGTCCCATCCGTGTTCGGGCAGCCATTGTCCGGCGATGAATTCGTTCCATTCGGTGACGAACACCAGTTCCGGATCGAGTTCGAAGGCGCGGTTCCACTGCTCCTGGAAATTCCATCCGTACAGGTATCCGTCCACGCGCGGATCGAACCCGTTCAGCATACTGAAGTTCCGCCCAAACGTCTCTTTCGTGTTGAATGCGTTGCAATGTCCTTTGAATGCGAACGAAGTGTTTTGGGCCAAACCGACCGAGACCTGCTCGAATCCGCCGTCGGGCCCTTTTACGTAGCCGTGCTGCGGGTAGATTTCGAGCCAACTCCACTGGTCGTTCCGGTTCGGGAACGGGCCGTTTACGTAGTCGGGCTGCCCGGGGCGGAATGTGAAGAAATCGGCGATGGCCCGGTCTTCGGGCGAGTCGGTCAGGTTGTCCGGATAGGCCATGATCAACGGTTTGCCTTTCCAGCGGAACCACAGATTTTCGTAACGCCCCGGTTTGTAGACGTCGTTGTAAAGTTGCCTGAGCGATACGAGCGAGTTCGGCACGGCTCCGAACGGCAGTAAAAAGGCGATTTTAGGCACCTTTACGCCGTCTTTCTGCGCTTGATCCCAGGTTTTCATCAGCGCTTCGTACGAATCCGAATAAGTCAGCGTCCCGTTGGTGCAGTCGCAGAAAACGACGTCGATTCCGGCGTCGGCCAGCATTTCGGCGTGTTTGCGCAACACCCACGGGTCGGTCGTCTTGTAATATCCGAACAACGGTTCGTCCCAGAAGAAGATGCCCGGTTTGGAAGTTCCCCAGGCCGGATGGTTGTAATCTTTCATCGCTTCGGGGTGCTGCCGGACGATTTCGGTGATGTTTTTGACTTGCGAGGTCGTGTCGTTACGACCCATGTGCCAGGTCAGATAGAAGATCCCGACGAACTTGTCTTTTTTCTTGTCGCCGGCATTTTTGTATTCGCGAACTTTGCGTCCGAGCGCGTCGGTCGCGGCCCACGAATCGCTGTTGACGGCTTGTCCTGCCGCCGCCGTTGCCAGCAGCAGGAGCATTCCGAGCGACAGACCGATTTTGATTGAGGTTTTCATAGGGTCGGGCGTTTTGCGGGCAAAGATTTATTTCGCGGTATATACGTAGTTGAACCGTCCTCCGGGCGCGGTGTCTCCGTTGACGTAGAAGTCCATAATATTGCCGTTGTCCTGCATGTTGTCGTTCCATTTGAATTCGATGTCTACCCCGTTTCCGGAGAGTCCCATCAGGGCCTTCGTTACGGCGAATTCGAGACTGTTGCCGTTGACGGCGAACCGGCTTTCCCCGGCTTTCTCCCACTCCCAACGGTTCCCGACGTTCTTCTCGATCACGACCAGGCCGTCGTGCGGACTGACTCGGTTGACGATCAGGTCGTACCCGTTCCATCCGGTCGCTTTGTCGCGGTCGACGTCGATCAGCAGCATCATCCAGTTGCGGTCGGTCGACGGGGTCAGTTTGTCGGCTGTTTCGACGTAGAAATAAAGGTTGTCTTTGTCGCGGGCTACTTTCGCTCCGACAATGTCGTTGCGGCCGGTGTTGTTCGTATAGTGCGTGTCGTCGTGTCCTTTGTGGTTCCGGTGCATCGTATTTCCTTTGTAAGAAGCGAAATAGGGCGCCACGTCGTCCCACTCGCCCGCTTTGCCGATCTCGATCGTCTTGGGAGCCGAAGCTTTCTCGGGAGGCGTCATGCCTTTGAATTTTCGGACGTTGTCGATCAGTTGCATATAGTATACGTCGCCCTTGTCGCCCCATCCGGCGTTCGGCTCGATGTCGCGGCTGCAATTCCAGTCGTACTGGTCGGGGAATGCGAACGGTTTATGGGGCTTGCTGGGCGGCCAGTTCTCGTGTTGCCCGGCAGTGAATTCGTTCCATCCGGTAACAAATACGATCTGCGGGTCGAGTTCGAAAGCGCGGCTCCACTGTTCCTGAAAATTCCATCCGTACAGGTAACCGTCCACGCGCGGGTCGAATCCTTTTTGCATCGAAAAACTGCGGCCGAAGGCTTTGGGCGCGTTGAACGCGTAAGCATGTCCTCCGTTCTCGGCGGTAGCGTTTTGCGCGACTCCGACAGTAACCAGTTCGAATTTGCCGTCGGGTCCCTTCACGTAACCGTGCTGCGGATAGTTTTCGAGCCATCCCCACTGGTCGTTGCGGCTCGGGCCGTCCACGTAGTCGGGTTGTCCGGGCCGGAACGTGAAAAATTCGGCGATTTCACGATCCGAGGGAGTGTCCAACAACGATTCGGGATAAGCCATGATACAGGGTTTTCCTTGCCACACGAACCACAGGTTTTCGTAGCGTTTCCGCTTATAAATATCGTTGTATAACTGCCGGATGGATACCTGCGAAGCAGGAAGCGGGGCGAACGGCAGCATGAAAGCGATTTTCGGCACGTTCACGCCGTCCTTCTGGGCCTGATCCCAGACTTTCATCAGCGCATCGTAGGACGATTTCCAGGTGTAGGAACCGTTCGTACAGTCGAAAAATACGACGTCGACTCCTGCGTCGGCCAGCATTTCGGCGTGTTTGCGCAGCACCCACGGATCGGTCGTCCGGTAGTAGCCGAAGAGGGGCTGTTCCCAGAAACAGGTTCCGTGCTTCCAGGCCGGGTGGTTGTAGTCGAAAGCCGCTTCAGGGTATTTCCGGAGCGTTTCGGTGATATTCTGTACCGGTTTTCCGTCTCCGTCCGCGACGAAGTCGGTATGCCACGTCCAATAGAACATCGCTACGAGTTTGTCTTTTTTCTTGTCGCCGGCTTCCTTGTATTCGCGCACCTTGCGTCCGAGCGCGTCGGTCGCCGCCCACGAGTCGCTGTTGACGGTTTGCGCCGGCGCGCCGGCCGCCCATAGGCAGCATATTCCGAGAAGAAGTCCGAGGCAAGTTAGGTTTTTCATGGTTTGTTGGATTTTATTAGGGTTAGATTTTGAATGGGTTATTTCGTGGTATAAACATAGTTGAACCGTCCTCCGGGCGCGGTGTCTCCGTTGACGTAGAAGTCCATGATGTTGCCGTTTTCCTGCATGTTGTCGTTCCATTTGAATTCGATATCGACGTCGTCGCCCGTGAGGTTCATCAGTTGCTTTGCGATAGCCAGTTCGAGCTTGTTGCCGTTGACGGCGAACTTGCTCTCGCCGACGGCTTCCCATTCCCATCGTCCGCCGACGTTCTTTTCGATCACGGCTTTTTTTCCGTGCGGACTGGTGCGATTGACGATCAGGTCGTATCCGTTCCATCCGGTCGCTTTGTCGCGGTCGACGTCGATCAGCAGCATCATCCAGTTGCGGTCGGTCGCCGGGGTCAGTTTGTCGGCGGTTTCGACGTAGAAGTAGACGTTGTCGGCGTCGCGTGCCACTTTCGCGCCGACGATGTCGTTGCGGCCCGAATTATTTTCATAAACGTTTCCTCCGTATCCTTTGTGCCGCCGGTGCATCGTATTGCCTTTGTACGATGCGAAGTAGGGAGCCACGTCGTCCCATCCGTCGGCCCGGCCGATCCGGATCGTTTTTGGGGCGGAAGCTTTTTCCTGCCTGTACATTCCTTTGAATTTTCGGACGTTGTCGACCAGTTGCAGGTAATATACGTCTCCTTTGTCGCCCCATCCGGCGTTCGGCTCGATATCGCGGCTGCAATTCCAGTCGTACTGATCGGGGAATCCCATATAATAAGGCCTGTGGGGCGGCCAATCGGCGACCCGGCCGGCGATGTATTCGTTCCATCCGGTGACGAACACCAGTTCCGGGTCGAGCTCAAGCGCGCGGTTCCACTGCTCCTGGAAATTCCATCCGTACAGATAGCCGTCCACGCGCGGGTCGAATCCTTTCAGCATACTGAAATTCCGCCCGAAAGTTTCCGGCTCGTTGAAAGAGCAAAAACGGCCTCCGCTGGCGAAACAGGCGTTTTGGGCCACTCCGACGGGCACTTCTTCGTAACCTCCTTCCGGTAGCGGCGCATATCCGTTCTGCGGGTAGAGCTCCAGCCATCCCCAGTTATCTTTTCGCTGCGGGCCGTTCACATAGTCGGGCTGTCCGGGACGGAAGGTGAAGAAATCGGCGATTTCACGGTCTTCAGGCGTATCGCCGAGGTCTTCCGGCCGTGCCATGATGCACGGCTTTCCTTTCCAGACGAACCACAGTTCCCGGTGCCGTCCCGGTTTATAGATGTCTTCGTAGAGCATGTGCAACTGCGGGCCGCCGTATTCCGGCGAACCGAACGGCAGCATGAATGCGATCTTCGGGGCTTTGACGCCGTCTTTTAGCGCTTCGGACCATACCTCCATCAGTACGTCGTAGGATTCTTTCCAGGTCAGTGTCAGGTTCGTACAGTCGAAAAAAACGACGTCGATCCCTGCGTCGGCCAGCATCTCGGCGTGTTTACGCAACACCCACGGGTCGGTCGTTTTATAGTATCCGAAAAGGGGTTGCTCCCAGTAGTACCGGCCCGGATTATTCCAGGCCGGATCGTCGAACGAGCGGATCGCTTCCGGGTGTTCGCGGAGTATCTCGGTCGTGTTGTTGACCTGGCTGCCCGGGGGCATGTCGTAGATGTGCCACGTCCAGTAGAACATGGCGACGAACTTATCTTTTTTGCGTTCCCCGGTTTCCCCGTATTCCCGAACTTTGCGTCCGAGCGCATCGGTCGCCGCCCAGAAATCGCTGTTTACGGATTGGGCCGCCGTGTTGCCGGCAAGTGCGAGACAGATTCCCGCGCATAGCGTGACACAAAGCAGATAGGTTTTCATAATCAGTCGTTTGGACACCCGATCGGTTTGGTTTTTGTTGCAAACACAACATTTTCTGCTTGAAAACGGTCTACGTTTGCAGGCAAAAATCGTCCTGTTACGTATATTTTGAGCTACAAATACCTCAATAAAGACAAAGTAAACAAATTTTTCAGACTTTCCCGGCGGTTTATGCGTTTTATTTGCAAATTATTTCGCATGGGATCGTTTGTGCTCTTCCTTCCATTTCTCTTTGTAGTCTTTCGGACTCACTCCGAAATATTTTTTGAATGCGGTCGAGAAATGGGACTGTGTGCCGAATCCGGTCTGGTCGGAAATTTCGGCGATGCTCAGATTTCCTTCGAGGATCAGTTTGGCCGCTTTTTTCATTTTGAAATTCCGTACGTAATCGTTCGGAGCCAGGCCGGTTAGGCTTTTCATTTTGCGGTAAAAACTGGTTCGGCTGAAACCCAATTCGACGGCGATCACGTTGATGTTGATATCCGGATTTTCGATGCTTTTGTCGATAAACGAATGCAATTTTTCCATGAAACGTTGGTCGATCTCCGGCAGGTTTCCCGGTATCCGGTCGTTGTCCCCGAAAGGTTCCTCCTGCTCGGCGTGCAGACCTTTGTCGCTGAAATAGGCTTTCAGCCGGTCCCTGTTGTTCGTTTGGCTGTGGATGACCGAAATCAGGTGGTCGGCGCGGAACGGTTTGTTAATATAGGCGTCGGCGCCGCAGTTGTATCCTTCGATCCGCTCTTCGATCCGGTTCTTGGCCGTCAGCAGGATGAAAATGGTATGGCTGAGTTGCGGATCGTTTTTAATGGTTTTACACAGGGCGATCCCGTCCATTTCGGGCATCCGGATGTCGCTGATGATCATTTCCGGCATCTGTTCCCTGGCCATCTGGACGCCTTCCGTTCCGTTATAGGCGTGCAGTAGATCGTATTCGATGTGCAGAATTTCGTGCAGCAGCGTGTGAATCTGCGGGTCGTCCTCCACGATCAGTATCGTGCGTCCTTTGGGGGGCGAGGGCGTTTGAACGACGGGCGTGTCGAAATCCGCTCCGTCGGATTTTGTATTTTCAGGAAGGTTTCCGGGCGTCTGCTGTTCGAAAATTTCGTCGGCCGGGAACGCCTCTCTACCGATTGGGATCACGAAACTCATAATCAGACCTTCCGTTTCGGAGAAGACGGCTTTTATCGATCCTTTCTGTCGGCAGACGAGCATTTTGGTGTAGTGGAGGCCGATGCCGCTTCCCGGAATCTCCTCCGTACTTTCCGTATTTTCCAACCGCCTGAACCGGTCGAAGATGTGTTCCAATTGCTGCGGATCGATTGTTTTGCAGGAGTTCACGACTCGAAACTCCAGACATTCGGAACCGGGGGCGTCAAATTCGGGATACCGGTCGACCGCAGTGTTCCGGTCGATTTTCCGAAAGTCGATCGAAATACGACCTTGCCGGGGAGTGTATTTTACCGCGTTCGAAACGAGGTTGGTCAGTATTTTTTCGAGCACGTCTTCGTCCGTGTAGATTTGCAGGGAGTCTTCCGTCAGGTGCAGCGAATAATCGATCTCTTTGGTATGGGCGCTGAAACGGAACGAGCCGGCCACATTCCGGATGAGCGGCACGATATCCGTTTGCATGACGTGCAACGGGATCGTTTCGTTACCCATCCGGCTGAAATCCAGCAATTGGTTGACCAGTCGCAGCAGCCGGTTGGAGTTGTAGGACAGAGTCGTTATCAGTTTATGCTCGTTGTCTTCGTTCAGCGCGCCATGCGCCAGCAGTTCGATGTTTCCGTTGATCAGGGTCAGCGGAGTCCGTAATTCGTGGGAGATGTTTCCGTAAAAGTCGATTTTCTGCTGGTTGATCTCCTGTTCGTGGAGTCGCTGTTTTTCGGAGAGGGCGAGCGCTTTTTTATTGTATTTCGTCCTGAAATACAGCTTGGTGACCGTAATAATGAAGGCCAGAACCAGCAGGATATACAGGGCGTAGGCCCAGCCCGTCAGCCATGGGGAAGCTTTTATCCGGATATCGATCCCGGTTTCCGGACTCCATTCCCCGTCCCCGTTCTGCACTTTGAGTTTGAACCGGTACTCTCCCGGCGGAACGTTCGCATAAGAGGCCCGCTTGTTGTTTCCCGCCTCTACCCAGTCTTTATCGAGACCGTCCAGTTTATACGCATAACGAAGTTTGTCCGAGTAATTGTAGTCGATGCCTGCGTAGTCGATACTGAATGAATTTTGCCAGTGGTTCAACGTGATCTTCCGCTCGTAAGCGATGCTTTTGCCGATCGGAGCGTGCTTGCCGCCCGGAGTGACGCTCCGGTTCTGAATCTTAATGTCTTCCAATACGACGGATGGATGGTATCCGTTTTGCTTGACGTCGTTCGGATTGAAACAGTCGGTTCCCAAATTTCCACCGATGTAGATCAGCCCGTCGGATGCGGTCAGCATCGCTCGTTCGAAAAACTGGGTGTTGTTCAGTCCGTCGGTTTCGTTGAAATTACGGAACCGTTTCGTTTTGGGATCGAACCGTGACAGCCCGTTGGAGGTGGCGAGCCAGATACGTCCGTTTCCGTCTTCGGTCAGGGCCAGGATGTCGTTGCTCGGAAGTCCCTCCGTGTAGGTGTACTTTGTGATTTTCCGTGTTTTCGGATCGTATTCGAGCAGCCCTTTGTTGTAGCTTCCGATCCATAGGGAGCCGTTTTCGGATCGGCGGATATCGGTACATGCGTTCAACGCGTGCATGTTGGCGAACTGACCCTCCGGGATCAACGGTTCCGGTTCGAAATCGCGGTGATCGATCGTGAAAACATTTTGCCCGTAGGCGGCGTAAACGATCTGATCGGCTTTATAGGGCTGGATCGTGGTGACCGTCACATTTTTTACGACCTGCGAAGGCTCGGCCGTCACATTTTGACCGAAAAAATAAAGTCCGGAGAATCCCCCCGCCCAGATATTGCCCGACAGATCCTGTCCGATCGCCGTGATCGGCCCGAAATTTTGCAGCGTCGTAATTTCCGAAAATCCGGACGCGTTGAGCTGTCCCACGATCAGGTTACGTCCCGTACTGATCCATATCCTGTTTTGAGAGTCGCAAAACAGGGCCCGTATCGAGTTGTTGCGGATTGAAGCCAATGCAGGATGGTTGTTCTTTGTGAGATTTTTTACGGAACCGTTTTTCGAATAGCAATAGAGTCCGTCGTATTTGGAGCCGAACCAGATCCGGCCGAACCTTTTGTCTTCGCAAACGACGGTTACCGATTTCCCGTTCAGTGTGACCGAAGATATTTCCGGATGGTTGAACGTATTTTCCGCGGCGTTGACTTTGACGATGCCCTGTTCGAAAGTCCCGAGCCATAGATTTCCCTGCTTGTCTTTCAATGCACAGGTGATGTCGTTGTTTTGATCGTTTTTTTCGCTTTTTACCGGGATGACGGCTATTTCGCCTGTGCTGATGCAATATTTATATGCATAATGTGTTGAGGTGATGAGGTAATTATTCTTGTCTATCAGTTTAATGCTGTTTATTTTTGCGGCAGATAGCTCCGGGTGTTTCCGTATGGATGGCGGAACGGAGGTCAGTTTCCTTCCTTTGATACTGTAAGCGAGTATTCCCTGGTCGGTTCCTATCCATATCTGTGAATCGCCGAATTTGGACAGGCAGTTGATTTCGATATAATCCGGGAGCGTGTACAATTCTGCCGTCTGGTCGTCGATGTTGTATCTGCCGAGCGCCGATCCGGTAGAGTATCCGATCCATAGATTCTGTAAGTCGTCTATAAACAGGGTATGCGCCCGTTGGGAAGCCCGGTTGCCGAACGGGAGGGGCATCGGAGACAAAATGTCCGTCGTGCGGTTCATTTTGAGAATTCCGTTGCTGTAAGTCGCGATCCATAAATTACCGGTGGAATCTTCGGCGAGATCGGTTACGAAGTATTCGTCTTGTCCGTTACTGATGGTATAGGGTGTTATTTTGTCGATGGTTAGATCGTATTTACTTAATCCCCTGGATGTCGCTATCCATAGATTTCCCGTTTTGTCCAAATGCAACCTGTTGATCCGGCTGGATTGGATAGACGTTTCGGGAGCCGATTCGTCCCGGAATAATTGCGCGTATTCATAGCCGTTGTACCGGTCTACACCGCGGGCCGTCGCAATCCAGAGATACCCCAAGGAATCCTGACAGATATCCCGTATCTGAAGGTTTGAGATCCGGGGTGAAAAATGAAAATTTTGTTGGGCTTTTACATCCGTTTTTGACGTTATAAAAGCAAAAACGGACGTAAATAATAAAATGTATCTGCAATTCATCGTTGAAGGTTTCGGCAATTTCATATTCTTGATAGCACAAAAATAATCATTCTTTGATAATTTTTTCGTTTTTGTTTCAAAAAACATTTTATCCTTTTATATATTATTGTTAATAAGAGTTTTATGGATTATGCTTTTGACCAGAATTTAAATGAATATAGCCCGCATGGGTACAAGAATGAACAGTTTTTGAAAAAAATTGAAACAAATGAGTCTATTATTAGCTAATATTTGTAGAATTTCGTGCTATCGGAATTTTCTATAAAAATACGCGGGGAAAATTTGGTAAAACAAGAAAATTAAACCTAAATTTTTATCTATGAACAAAACATTACTTTACTTCAAGACATGGATGAAGGCAACAGGACGCAATCTGGTCAGTGCGAAGGTGCTGAGCCTGGTTGTTTTGTTGTCGGCAGTTCCATACGCGGCTTTCTCTGGCAATGGGAGCCTATCTGAAGTTTCGGAGTCTATGCAGGCTGGAACTCAGACTGTTTCAGGTACCGTTCAGGATCAGGATGGCACTCCCCTGATCGGTGTGACGGTTACTTCGAGTCCGTCGAACGGCGTGGTGACCGACGTGAACGGTAAGTTTACGATCAAAGTTCCCTCGGGAGCCGAGTTGACATTCAGCTATCTGGGCTATAAGACAGTGAAAGTGAAAGTTGGCGCTCGTACCACGATCAACGTGAAGATGGAAAGCGATTCTCAGCAGCTCGAAGAGCAAGTCGTGGTCGGTTACGGGACTCAGAAGAAAGTTTCCGTGGTTGCCTCCATATCGTCGGTTAACAGCAAGGAACTTCGTCAGAGTTCTTCGCCGAACTTGGCCAACGCGTTGGCCGGACGTCTGGCCGGTCTGACCTCGTTGCAGTCCGGCGGTTCTCAGCCGGGTTTCGACGATGCCGACCTGTATCTGCGTGGGGCTTCCACTACGAACGGTACGAGACCGCTGATCCTGATTGACGGTGTGCCTCGTGACAATATCCGTACGTTGGATGCAAACGAGGTCGCTACGGTTTCTGTGCTGAAGGACGCCGCGGCTACCGCCGTATACGGTGTGCGTGGTGCGAACGGTGTGATCCTGATCACGACCAAGCGTGGCGAAGTAGGACAGACTAAGTTGGATATCTCTTTCGACCAGAGTTTCCAGGCGTTCACGCGCGAGCCGGAAAGGGTTGATTCGTGGGAATTTATGACTTTGCGTAACGAAGCGAACCGGAACGACGGTATGAACGAAGAATATTCCGGAAAGATGATTTCCCGTTCGTTGAATCCGTTGATGGGGCTGGATCCGAATGATCCGGATTATGCATTGAAAGCGGCCAGAAGGCATTATATGTATCCTAACCACGACTGGTATCGTGAAATTTTCAAAAAATGGTCGCCTCAGAGTCGTGTGAACATCAATATCAGCGGCGGTACCGAAAAGCTGCAATATTTTGTAAATGCCAGCTATTTGCATCAGGGTGGTAACTTGCATACGGAACCGAAAAGCAAGCTCGGCTACGATCCTCAGGCAAGGATGACCCGTTACAGCTTCCGTTCGAACTTGGACTATAACATCACGAAGAACTTCAAGGCTTTCCTGAATTTGGGTAGCTACATTGAAAAAGTGGGCATGCCCGGTACTACGACTTACGGCGGAGACAATAAATGGATGATCCGTGACCTTATCCACTGTACGGTAGGTATGAAGCCGATGACCGTAGGTCCTACCACTCCCGATGCGTCTCTGGGCTACGATGTAATTCCGGATAAAGTGATCCGTCCGGTCGAAACCGACCGTTCGCCTTTCGAATCCGTAAACCGTAAAGGTTACCGGGATGAAACCAGAACGAACCTGAATGCGTCTATCGGAGGCGAGTGGAATATGACCTTTATCACCAAAGGTTTGTCTTTGAAAGGTATGGCTTCGTTCGATGCCGTAGCCAATACGATTCTGGGCGGCGACATTACGGAAATGTCTTTCGCAACTTCGGTTGATGAAGATAACGACCAGATCTATTTTGCGGCCGACCGCGAATTGAACGGTACGTTGAGCCTGAGCAAGAGCGGTTATACCAATTATACGGTCAACCTGCAGGGATCGTTGAATTATAGCAGAACTTTTGGCAAGCACGACGTAGGCGCCATGATTCTGGTACAGCGCGATTTTTGGGAAACCAACGGCGCTCCGCTTAACATGCCTTATAATATGATGGGTATGGCTGCCCGCGTTACTTACGGCTTCGATAACCGTTATCTGTTAGACGCCAATATGGGTTACAACGGTTCCGAGCAGTTCTCTCCGAAAAACCGGTTCGGTTTCTTCCCCTCTTTCGCAGTGGGTTGGGTTGTTTCCAATGAAAACTTCCTGAAAGGCAATAAAGTCATCACCAATTTGAAGTTGAGAGCTTCTTATGGTAAAGTAGGTAGCGATAAGATCGGAAACAACCGTTTCCTTTATTTGAGCAATCATACTTATTCTTCAAGTGGCGGCGTTGCCGTCGGCGGTTACGGTACGATCTATGAGAATCGTCCGGGTAACTACAACCTGCAGTGGGAGGTTTCCAAGAAACAGAACTACGGTATCGATCTCCAGTTGTGGAGCGATTGGTCGATTACTTTCGACTACTTTATCGAACAGCGTTCGAAGATCCTGAAGACCCAGGGAATGGCTCCGCAGTTTGCGGGTGTGCCCCAGTGGCCTTACTTGAACCTCGGCGTGGTGGATAACTCGGGTTATGAACTCGAAATTAACTACAACAAATCTTTCAACAAGGATCTGTTCCTCTCTGTAAAGGGTAATTTCAGTTATAACCACAATAAAGTGAAATTCTGGGATGAAGTGCCTTATGCGGACGGTTATTATTACCAGTATCGTACGACCGGACAGTCGCTCAATCAGACTTTCGGTTACAAGATCGACTGGAGCAACGGCAACGGGTATTTCAATACTCAGGAAGAATTGGACAAGTATACGGAAGGATATGTAGACGAGAACGGCGTCGAACACAAGGGTATTACTTACAACCTTTCTACGGCTCCCCAGTTGGGCGATTTCAAGTACATCGACCAGAACGGGGACGGAATTATCGACGAGAAAGACCGGGTGCCCATCGGTTACACGAATGTGCCGCGCGTATCTTACGGTCTCAACGTTTCTCTTAATTACAAATGGTTCGACTTTACGGTCTTCCTTCAGGGGGTAGGTAAATATTCGAGCTATTACAACGGTCAGGGTGTGAACGAGAACATCTATCAGGGTACTTTCTTCAAGTATCACAAAACCGCTTGGACCGCCGAACGTTATGCTGCCGGGCAGAAGATCACTTATCCGAGATTGTCTACCGGAGAAACCTGCTCGAAGATCCAAAATGATTTCTTCGTAATGGACCGTGCTTTTATCCGTCTTAAAGCAATCGAATTGGGTTATACTTTGCCGTCGAATGCTCTGCGTGCAATCGGTATTAATAAATTGAGAGTGTATTTCCGCGGTGATAACCTGGTTACGTGGGATCGTCTGAGAACAAGTACGACAGACCCCGAACAAACGGACCAGATCGGTTATCCTATCGTGAAGACGTTCAACTTTGGATTTAACGTAACATTCTAAGCTACTAAAATTCTCATTATGAAAGTGAAATATATATTTTTATCAGCTATAGCGTCGGTCGTTGCATTGAGTTCGTGCTCGGACGCTTTGGATATGGCTCCGGCTGGTTACATCGACATGTCCACGATATGGAAGGATAACGATAGAGTCGGGGCTTACCTGAATGCTATTTACAGTGGAAGTTATGTTACAGACAAAGGAATCGGACAGTGGTATTTTACTACCAATACTCCGGTTGCCATGTCGGATGATGCGTGGGATGCGGACGCAGAAGTAGAAACGGGATTATATTCGGCTCAGGCTTATAATGGAGTGGCTTCGGCCAGCAACCATCCGTTGTTAAGAAGCGGTAATATCAGTTGGGGCAATCTGTATGAAGGCGTGCGTAAATGCAATATCTTTTTGACTCATATCGATTCGGCAACGGTTACCGAAGAGAAGAACCGCGCCCGTTGGAAAGCCGAGGCTTATTTGTTGCGGGCTTATTTCTATGCGGAATTGATTCGTTATTTCGGTTCGATGGCTCCGCTTATAAAGACTGCCACTGCTTATACGGATGATTTTGAACAATATGCGATTAAATCTACTTACCGTGAGTTGGTCGAGTCTATCATTGCCGATTGCGATTCGGCGCTGGCGGAACCGGCAGTTCCTTGGAGAATTACTACCGGCGGAGAATCGAACCGGGTAACGAAAGCGTTGGCTTGCGCTCTTAAGTCCCGTTATTCGCTTTATGCCGCCAGCCCGCTGAACGCGACGAATGCGCTGGATGCGATGACTTGGGAAGAGGCCTATCAGATCAATAAGGAAGCGTTGGCTAGTTTGCGTGAGAACAGCTATGAACTTTATAAAACGTGCAAGAATCCGTCCGAATACGATGTATTCGCTACCAAAGGGCAGGTGAAATGGAAAAAAGGTTCCGACGCTGCGGCGGCAATGCATGAATATTTCTGTTCAACATTGAGTTATGATGCGAATCCGAACGATAAGGAGACGATTTGGCAAGATCGTGGCGCCCGCGGTGATATGTGGTTTATCAACGGAATCGGTTTCCAGGGATATTATAAGTGCGGATTGACGCCGACGCAGGAACTGGTCGATCAGTATGAAAATGTAAAATACAACAGCAGTACTGCCTTGGAAAGTTATCCGGTTGTCGATTTGGCGTTGCCTTACCGGGATAATACGCATTTGAAACCGAATTTTAATCCTGAAAATACGATTTTCGATCAGGTTTCGAATCCTTATGGGGACAGGGATCCGCGTTTCTACGTAACGGTCGTTTACAATGAGTGTGTTCGTACCGCCTTCTGGAAAAACGAAGAGATCGACGGTCGTTCGGGAGTTCATTATGTCGGAAATGCCATCCGTTCCAAAACGATCTGGACGAATAAGGAAGACGATTACACCGGTATCCATAGCAGTCGTCGTCAGAGAACGCGTACCGGTTACTATCTCAATAAATACTTGAAGCCGTCCGAAGGAGAGAACGCAGGCGGTAGTGTAAAGTATAAAATTTTCCGTTTGGCCGAAATTATTCTGAATACTGCCGAATGCGCTATTAATGCCGGTCATATCCAGGAAGGCATGACGTTGGTCAATGAGATCAGAGACCGCGCGGGAATGCCGGCTTGGCCGACGAGTCTTACGCAGGACGAAGCTCTGTTGTATCTGAAACATGAACGCCGTGTCGAAATGGCGATGGAGGATACCCGTTTGGACGATATGCGTCGTTGGCAGAGGCCCGACGGAGATATGTTGGATTATCAGTGGCCGACGGCTATGGAGATTTCATGGTTGGGCGATGATAAGGAAGGTAAGCCGATGTATACTTACACTCGTAAGCATATTCGGAACTCTCCCCGCCGTTGTTATTCCAATAAGTGGTTGTGGGTGCCCATTCCGTTGAGCGATCAGAATCGGTTGGAAACTTTGACCGGACATGCATGGCAAAATCCCGGATGGTAGTATTTACGGGTTGTGTAAACGATTAAATGATAAATAATATGAGACATAAAGTAAATATTAAAATAGCGCTGTTGCTCACATGCATGTTTTTGAGTGCATTCGGGGCTAAAATCAGTGCGCAGTCGTCAACCGTCTATACCATCAAGGGTGTCGTAACGGACGAGTTTGGCAAGCCGCTGTCCGGAGTGGTCGTTAATTCCGAGACGGGAAAGAACGGAACTTCGACAGATATTGAAGGCTCCTATATCCTGACTGTGGACGATGGAAGTAAAGATATCGTTTTTTCTTATCTCGGTTATAAAGATAAGAAGGTGGCCATCGCAGAGAAGGAAACAATCGATGCGAAATTGGAACCCGACGCTTTGAAAAGCGATGAGATTATCGACATGGGTTTCGTTCAGCAACGGCGGGGAGCAATCTCCGGAGCTGTTAGTTCCGTGAAAGGAACTCCGATAGAAGCCGCTCCCGTTTCGAGTTTCGGTGCTGCTATGAACGGTTTTGTGACCAACTTGATGGTACGGCAGAACAATTATGTGCTTGGTAATGAAACGGTCAGTATGTTGATCCGCGGCGCTTCGAATCCGCAGAATGGGTGGCAGACCCCGTTGATTATGATCGATGGCGTGATGTCTTCTTATAATAGTAACGATGTTTTGCGCTATCTGACTGCAAAAGAGGTCGAATCGATTACTTTGTTGAAAGATGCTTCTACGCAGGCTTTGTACGGGGTTAAGGGAAATGCCGGCGTGCTCGTGATTACGACGAAACGAGGAAAGAAAGGGCCGGTTCGGATCGATGTTTCTTATGATCAGTCTGTACAGCAACCGACGATCTCTCCGAGGTTTTACCATTCTTGGGAGTATGCTACGTTTAAAAATGAAGCTACCTATAACGATAACCCGAGTCTGGGTAAAACGCCTGTTTATTCGCCTGTCGATATCGCCAATTATATCTCCGGAGAAAACAGGGAGTTGTATCCGGATAACAACTGGCGCGATATGTTCTATAAGAAGTTGACCACCATGTCCCGGGCCAATATAAACGTTACCGGTGGTTCGGATAAGTTTACCTATTTCACTCAGGTGAATTTCATGCACCAGGGAGGTCAGTTTAAGACGACTAATGAACGTTATAAGTCAGGATTCAATACCAACTGGTTCAATTACCGTACGAACGTGGATATCAAGGTGAACAAATACCTAAGTTCATACCTGCGGTTGAGCGGTAACGTAAGACGCGACCGCGCTCCCGGAAGCGATGCCTTTTATAACGCGCAGCAGGGATTATATGAAGATATGTATTGGCGCGGAGCGAATATTTACGGTCCTTTGACGCCTGCCGTATATGATCAGGCGACCGGAGAGATGTTGGATCCGGGAGGAAAGTTGGTCGTTGAAGAGAAGAATACTTATTCGATTTACGGAGTGTTGAACCGAATGGGTTATAATAAGGCTACTTCCGTGAACATCAATTCCCAGTTCGGATTGGATCTGGATCTGAGTTTCGTGACCAAAGGGTTGAAATTAGGCGGATATATCGCTTACCAGACTTATGGTTACAATTCTCTTACCGCTATTCAGAGCAATGAACTTGTTAAGAGGAAAACGACCGACGATCCGTCCGTACTCGCTTTCGAAACGATCGGTACGACGAAAGATTCCGAACTGAGTTACGGGAAAGGTTATTCTTCTTACTATCATTTGGATTATCGGGCTTATTTGGATTATCAGCGTACTTTTGGAAAACATAATGTACAGGCTACCGCTTTTATTTACTACCAGAACCTGTCTAAGGCGGATATGGGGTCTTCCAATAATGTTTTGCCTTTCAATACGGTGTTGTCCGGCGTCGAGGCTGCCTATGGTTATGACAACCGTTATTTCGTAAAAGTCGATCTGGGTTATTCTGCGACCGAGCAGTTCGCTCCCGATCGCCGTTGGATCGCTACGCCCGCTATTTCCGGCGCGTGGAATCTGGCGAACGAACATTTTATGAAAAATGTGAAATGGCTGAACGAGTTTAAAATCCGTGCTTCTTACGGACGTACTGCCGAGGACGATTTGCAGAACGGACGTCATGGTTACTTGGATGAGAACCAGTTTGGTACTGGCGGTTCGGTTCCCGTGTTGGCTTATTCTACATGGGAAAATAAAAAGGGATATGCTTTGCTTCAGGCACAAACGATGCTCAAACAAAATTACGGTATCGACGTAGGATTGTTCAACGGGTTTACGTTCTCTTTCGACTATTTCAAAGAACGGATGGATAATATGCTGATCCATGCGACCTCGACGATTCCGAGTTATCAGGGTATTCCCATCAACAATTATCCTGCTACGCAAGTCGGTGTTTACGAGAACAAAGGTTATGATCTGTCGGCTAACTACTACAAACGGATCAATGCGGACTGGAGTTTTAACGTAGGCGGTTGGGTTAGCTATGCCCGTAATAAGGTTATTTACAAAGACGAAACCGAACTGGGTGAAAGCTATTCTTACAGACGTAAAGAGGAAGGATTCCCGCTCGGAACTTCTTTCGGATTGATGGTTGATTATAGCAACGGTAATGGTTATTTCAATTCGCAGGAAGAAATCGATCGTTACGAATGTACTTACGGATGGAACATGCCTTCTCCCAGGGTCGGCGATTTGATCTTCAAGGATATAAACGGAGACTATATCATCGATGAGAAAGATCAGGTTCCTTTCGGATACGGTGGCATACCGCAGGTATTCTACGCTTTCAATGGCGGATTCAAATACAAGAATCTGGAGTTTAGCTTCCTTTTCCAGGGCGTAGCCAGAACGGGGGGATTCGAAAGCAGTACATGGCATCTTAACTACGAAGGGATCTATACTCGGTTGCATGAAGGCGCCTGGACGCCTGAAAGGTATGCCGCAGGGAAAGAGATTACTGCTCCGGCTTTGTCCAATAGTCAGACGTCGAGCGATATGCGTAATAATTCCTACAATTGGAACGACCGGGCATTCCTTCGGTTGAAGAATGTGGAGATCGCTTATACATTGCCGTTGAATGTATCGAAGAAAATTTCTGCGGATAAAATTCGGTTCTCGCTTAGCGGACAGAACCTGGTTACCTGGGGCCGCATGAAAAACAAGGATATTGAACCGGAATACGGCGGTTTGTATACCATTCCTGCCTACCGTGTTTATAACGTAGGTGTCAGTGTTCTTTTCTAACCAGTAAAAGTTCTTTTAACGAGTAAAAAAAAATTGTATGAAAAAACATATATATCTTCTTTTTGCAGCATTTGTTGCCGGAGGGCTTTCCTCTTGCAAGGATGCACTCGATCTGCCGGATGACGGACGTATCAGTTACGAGAGTATCTGGTCGGATCGGAACAGAACGATCGGTTATCTGAATACTTGCTATAATTACGTTTCCGGTCCGAGCTTTGGAGTGATATCTTATACGGACGATGCGCAGGACGCATATGATTACATGGCGAATTCCGGAGTTACTTACTGGTACTCTGGTTTGGTCAGTGCGACTTCATGGCCGCTGGGAGGATCTTGGAGTAATGCATTTGTCGGGATCCGTTATTGTAACGTTTTTATTCAGGCATTGCCGAATGCGACCGCCTATGCCCAGGAGGAGGAAAAGAAAGGTTGGATCGCTCAAGCCCAGGCATTACGCGCTTATTATTATTTGACGCTGATCAGGGAGTATGGCGGCGTTCCGTTGATTACGGAGCCTTATTCTTATGATCACGATTTTTCTTCCGACAGGCGTGCTAAAGTTTGGGAAATCGTTAAGCAGATTCTACAGGATACCGATGATGCTCTTGCAGCTCCGGGAGCCGAGGATATGTCTTATACGAGTAAAGGATTCCGTTGGGTATTGGGCTCGAACTATGCCAATATGATGCACCGCGCATTAGCCTATGCGATCCGTTCGGAAGCGATTATGCTGGCCGTAAGTCCGCTCCACGCTAATGAAGAAGGAAATCCTTATACTTGGGAAGATGCCGCTAGAATTACGAAGGAAGCGCTCGACCAATGTCTGGCTCACGATTATTCTTTGTTTACCCGTCTGCCGGTCGTCCAGACCGATTCGAAGGGCGCCTATGATTATTATTTCTTCACTCCGTACGATTATGACCGTACGAGTGATAAGGAAACGATTTATGGAGTTGCCGGTATTTCGGTTTGGAATTATTACGGTCTTCCGACTAATTCCAGGCAGTCTTCTGCCGGAATCAGTCCGACTCAGGAGTTGATTGACTCTTATGAAACGGCCGATGGACACCCGATTCTTAAGAAAACTGGGGATGGCAAATATTATAAAGATGACTCTCATTTGCAACCGAACTTCAATGAAGCTGCCGGATACGACGATCAGAATCCTTATGAGAACCGCGATCCCCGTTTCTATCAATCCGTTTATTTCAATGGGGCACAGCGTCATTGGGACGATCCGGACGAACTTGTGAAGATTTATGACAATGCGCCGAGAGACAGTTCCTGCGCAATTGATAAAACGACCATTCGGAATACGAGAACGGGTTATTACATGAGAAAGTACGACAAACATACTTCATCTTATGAAACACCTGTTACCGGATATGTACGGAGATTCCGGTTAGCAGAGCTTTATCTGAACTTCGCAGAAGCGGCCAATGAAGCTTATGGCCCGACTCAGCAGGTAGAAGGATATAGCGGGCAGGCTTCCATGTCTGCCATAGAGGCAGTCAATGCAGTCCGTACGAGAGCCGATATGCCGAATGTTAGGGATGAATATACTACGGATAGAGATGTGTTCAGGGACAGGATCTGGAATGAACGTCGGGTAGAATTCGCTTTTGAACCGCTTCGTTTCTACGATATTCGGCGTTGGAAGATCCTTGACGAAGCAGAGACGGTCGTAACGGGTATGCGGGCGACCAAGAACGATAGTGACGGTACGTTTACTTATAAACGGTTCGTTGTCAGCGAACGCAAATCGAATGCGGATACTTATCTGCTTTTCCCGTTGCCTACGGACGAAGTGAATAAGATGTATAAACTTACCGGGACGAACTGGCAGAATCCGGGCTACGAATCTCCCGAATAAGTCGATCGTCTACATGATAAAGAAACGGAAACCAACGGGTTTCCGTTTCTTTTATTTTAGGCGTTGTTGATTATTTTCGCTATAATCATTATATTTACTCTCTGAATAGAACATAAACAAAAGCATAAAATGGGAATTAAACAGATTTTATTAAGTGTTGTGGCTATGTGTGGTATCGTCGGTGCCGGGGCAAAGCCTGCGACGGAAGTGGTTGCGCACCGCGGGTATTGGAAGGCGGAGGGTTCCGCTCAGAATTCGGTCGCGTCGTTGAAAAAGGCGATTGAGATCGGAGCCAGGGGATCGGAATGCGATGTGTATATTACGACGGACGGAGTCGTCGTCGTGCATCATGATCCGACGATCGACGGGAAGCGGATCGACGAAAGCACATACGCGGCTTTGAAAGATTGCAAATTATCGAACGGAGAAGCAATTCCGACGCTGGACGAGCTTCTTGCGATTGCGCGTAAACAGAAACATACGAAATTGATTATCGAGATCAAGTCGCATAATACCCAGGAGAAGGAGGCGGCGGCAGTCGATGCTGTGTTGAAACTGGTGAAAAAAAACAAGATGGATAAGTTGGTCGAATATATTTCGTTCAGTCAAAATGTCTGCGAGCGCCTGATCGCGTTGTCGCCGAAAGCGAAGGTGGCTTATCTTGGCAGCGATCTGACCCCGAAACAGCTCTCCGACAAGGGGTATACCGGATTGGATTATCATATAGGTGCGATGCGGGCCCATGAAGAGTGGTTCGACGAAGCGAAACAATTGGGGTTGGAAGTCAATGTTTGGACCGTCGACGACGAGCCGAATATGAAATGGTTGATCGGTAAAGGCGTTACTTATATTACGACGGACGAGCCCGTTATGTTGCAGAAATTGTTGGCCGAATAGCAAAGGATCGTGTCGGATAAACGATCGTCGGTCTTCTTTTTTCGGATTTTTCGGGAAAAAGAGCGGTGGCGAGGTAAAAAAGTCGCAAGATTTTGCGGATAATTCGATTAATTTTACGAAATTTGCACTCGCTAAATCCGGTTGTGGGAGCACGATCGTTTGGATTTGCCACAATAGCTCAGTCGGTAGAGCATTTCATTCGTAACGAAAAGGTCGTGGGTTCGAGTCCCACTTGTGGCTCAAAAGAAAAAGGAACGTGAAAACGTTCCTTCTTCTTTTGTTTTGGCCCGGTAAGTTTGTTCTCCCTGAGGGAAAGCTTTGTTGCCGTTTTTGCGTGGGCAGTTATTTGCCGTTTTTGCTTTCTTCTTCGGAAAAAGCGTCCTGCACCTCTTTCTTTTTTTCTTCGTGGTCTTTCTTCGTGTAATTTTTCACGTTGTCGACGATCTCTTTTACTTCGTTCCAGAAATTTTCCTCACAAGGATCGCATGTGTTACAATTCTCTTTCATGGCTGTTTTATTTTATTAATGAATAATTCTGCATGAAGACATGCAAAATACGTACTACACCGGCTGCGGACAGGGAATATTCTCGGGAAAAGGGTTAGCCGACCTTTTGCCGGACGGTATCGATTTTTTGCGTTAGCGGTCGATCGGTCGGCGAAAAGCTGTAATTATGCTATACTCTTATTTTGCATTAAGAATTCGCAAGTCGCCTGTTTTTGCGGATAATATAGTGTACGAAGATCGTGGAGGGGGGAATTTCCATAATGACGCCGACATCGTTTGGGTCCGTGTGCAGATTTAACTGGCGGTAGTTCGTCCGGCTGAATTTTATCCACGGATTGTTGTGCATCGGAATTTTAAAGCGATAGACATGCTGGAGGCGGCTGTTTTTCGTTTCGTCGATCACGGAATCATCGTCCGCCGATTGGCATATATACACGTCGTTGTCGTCCGAAGAGGTGCAACAGCCGGTTGTTCCGGACGAAGGAAGAGAGCAATTCCATGGTTCGTGGGCGCCCGATGATGTCCAGCCATTTTTTCATGCCTTCGGTCGATTTGCACTCTCTCTGGTCGATGAGTTTGTCGGCTTTCGGTCTGTCTCCCGTGTAGATGTTCATGCTTCGGGGATCTTCTATTTTGTACAGGGTCGAATGTCCGCGCACGTGTCCCAGAAAATTGGATACATAATATTTTCCTTGAACAGAGACTTTGCTTTCCCGAAAGGTTCCAGCTCTGCCCGCGTTTGTCGAAATACAGGGTTCTGGCTCCTTTGCGGCTACCTATTCGGGCGACGAGCGTGTCGTTCTGACAATGCAGGTAGTGATAGCTGGTAAATACTTGCGAGATGTCGATTTCTGAGAGTTTCTCCCCTGTTTTCGAAAAAGCGTAAAACTTATCTGTCCAGTCTCTGAAATTCGTCATGTCGAACATCCGTCTGGAGAGAATGTAGTAGGTGCCGTCGAGCAGAGTCATCGAACCCAGGTCCAGGTCGCAATCGACATAGACTATACCGAAATTATTCCGCCGATATATAAGGACATTGATTTTTACAAGAATGGGCTGGGCATTATACAGGACTTCGACGACATGTAGGCTCTGGTGTTGAGCAGCGGTGAAATAACGCCTTTTATATATACTTATATCCCGGATGAGAACGGCAATTATTATATCGTCGTTGACGGCGATCCGTATGACGGTAAAAAATTCGGTTTGATGAATGCTAAAGGGAGATATTGATACCGCCCATCTACGACGGGATGGACAACCGGATAACCAATCCTTACTATTCGGATGGGTGGGTAGGGGGAGTCGCCAAGACTTATTCTACATAAGATTCTCAGGTAAACGAGGCGCCGGTTCAAATCAAAGATCTCGTAATACTTCCATAAGACAGACAAGGCTCTCATATATGAGAGCCTTGTCTGTCTTAGTAGCGGGGGAAGGACTTGAACCTCCGACCTTTGGGTTATGAGCCCAACGAGCTGCCAACTGCTCCACCCCGCGGTATTATGGTACAAAGATAACCAAAAAAAACAAATCCGCAAAAAATATCGGCTTTATTTGGCGCGTGCCGAAGGGGTGTTGCGCACAATAGGCTGGTTGTTATTTGTTTATATCGAATATGGAATGATTGCGTGCCGGATTGCCGGATGCGGCGCACCGGTTTCCAGACGCTTTATCCGAAAATCAGGTTCAGTACGTAAGCCAGCCGATAACCGCCTTTGAGCAGTTGCTTTTCGGCCAGCAGGTTGCCTTCGTAGCGTTCCGTGTCGGAAAGTTCCGTGTCGGGTCTTACGATGTCGTAAGCGACGATGCAGTTGCGGGCATTGTCGCTCACCCACTCCCTGGGAGTCCCGCTGACCATTTCGGCCTTTTCGGCTTTCGAACAGCGATCCAGTTGTTCGCACCATTCCGTAACGCTCCATGCGTGGGGGCCGAGCGAAGGCATGTCGTCCCATACGCTGTGGAACAGAATCGCCTCGCCGTCCACTTTCAGCCAGTAGTTCGACGGGCGGTAATTGTAAATGACGTGAGCCGGACAGTGCATGTCGGGCAGGAAGTGAACCAGGTGTTTGATCAGCAGCAATACGGTCGAATCGTCCATGCTCTTGTACTTGCCATCCTTCATCCGGTCGATCGCTTTTTCTACGGCCATCAGCGCATCGCCTGGGAAGTCGCCTTCCGCATATTCGAAATCCTTGTTGACCGGAACGCAATGGTCGAACCATTCGTTCGAGTAGCCGCTTTTGGTAACGTAGCCGAGGTAGTCCATCCACGAGGCGTAATAGATGATGTCGTGTCCTTCGAGGTATTTGGCGATGTTCTTTTTCGCTTTTTTTGTCATGTTTTGTTGTGCGATGGCCGCCGAAATGTCGTGGCCCAATTTGTTCCATCCGAACGAAGAGAAAGGAACGGCCGCCAGCAGGAACGCCGCGATCAGAAGTTTCTTCATAGCGCTTTTTATATATTCGGGTTTAACGATGATTTCATCGTAAAGATAGAAATAATTCGGACTGCGACGATGTTTTGCTCGGATTTCCGGCCGAAAAAAGACATTCCGGTTCCGATATCAGCAGGGAGGATTGCATCCCGGGTCGTCGCACGTCTCTTCCGGCCGTTCGAATTCCAGGGTGGCGTGGGTGATTCCCGTGTGTTCGAGCAGGTGTTTGATCCGGTGCTTGAGCGCTGGAATTTGTTCCGTGTCGCGAACGGCGATGTGGGCTGTCAGGGCGTTCTCGGTCGTGCTGATGGCCCAGATGTGCAGGTGGTGGACGTTTGCGATTCCGGGGTCCGCATCGAGGATCTCTTTCCGGATCCGCTCGCTGTCGATCCCGGTCGGGACGCCGTCCAGCGACAGACGCAGGCTGTCGTGCAGCAAATGCGCGGTCGAGATCAGGATGACTACGGCGATCACCATGCCGATGATGGGGTCGATGACGTACCATCCCGTAAAACTGATGACGATGCCCGAAATCAGTACGCCGACCGAAACCAGCGTATCGGCCGCCATGTGCAGGTAGGCGCCTTTGACGTTCAGATCTTTCTCCTTGTCTTTCAGAAATAGCCATGCGGTAAAGGCGTTGATGACGATTCCCACGCCGGCGACCCAGGCGACGCTGCCTCCGGCGATCGGAGTCGGATTTTTCAGCTTGTCGATACTTTCGGCAAAGATGACGCCGACGGCCACCAGCAGGATACATGCATTCAGCAGCGAGACCAGCACCGTGCTTTTTTTGTATCCGTAAGTGTATTTCGGGGTCGGTTTCAGCCGGGCGAGCCGGAATGCCAGCAGCGATAGGACGAGGCTGACGACGTCGCTCAGGTTGTGCCCCGCGTCGGAGATCAGGGCGACGGAGTCCAGAAAGAGTCCCGCGCCGAACTCGACGGCTACGAAAACCAGATTCAGCAGAATGCCCAGTATGAAAGCCCGGTTCAGGTGATCGACCGAATGATTGTGCGTGTGTGCCATGATGTTTTGTTTTATAAGCAGGGCAGCCGGCTCTTCGGAAGAAGGGCCGGCTGCCTGTATGTTTAAGACGGAACAGCCGTCTCCCGTTCCGGTTTAGATCGAAAGCGTTCTCAGCGTATTCAACAGCTCCCGTTTGATCGGTTTCTGGTTTTTGATCGCTTTGCTGAACGGGATGTAAACCAGTTCATCGTTCTGGATGCCGACCATTACGTTGCGCTGGTCTTCGAGCAGGGCGTTGATGGCGGCTTCTCCGAGCCGGCTCGCCAGAATCCGGTCGCTGGCCGACGGCGAACCGCCGCGCTGAATGTGTCCCAGGATCGTTACGCGGACATCGTACTGCGGAAATTCGTTCTTGACCCGTTCGGCCAGTCCGATGGCGCCGCCGGTCAGTTCGCTTTCGGCCACCAGGACGATGCTGCTGTTCTTCGATTTGCGGAATCCCTGTTGGATGAATTCGCCCAGTTGGTCGACCTCCGTCGCGATTTCCGGGATGATGGCCGCTTCGGCTCCCGAAGCGATGGCTCCGTTCAGCGCGAGGAATCCGGCTTCGCGGCCCATGACCTCGATGAAGAAAATGCGTTCGTGCGAGGTCGCCGTGTCGCGGATCTTATCGACCGATTCTACGATGGTGTTCAGAGCGGTATCGTACCCGATGGTCGTATCGGTGCCGAACAGGTCGTTGTCGATCGTTCCCGGCACTCCTACGATCGGGAAATTGTATTCGGAAGCGAAAATCCGCGCTCCGGTCAGCGACCCGTCCCCGCCGATTACGACCAGCGCCGAGATGCCGTGCTTTATGATGTTGTCGTAAGCGATCTTCCGGCCTTCCGGCGTCCGGAACTCCTCGCAGCGCGCAGTTTTGAGGATGGTTCCTCCCTGCTGGATGATGTTGCTGACATTCTGGGTCTGGAACGGAATGATCTCATCGGTTATCAGGCCTTTGTATCCTCTCATGATCCCTTTTACGTCGAATCCGTTGTAAATAGCCGCCCGCGTCACGGCGCGGATGGCCGCATTCATACCCGGGGCGTCTCCGCCCGACGTCAGAATACCCACGCATTTCTTTCCTTCCATAATCGTTCCTCCTTTTCGGTTCAATCTTTATCCGTTACAAAAATAGTAATTAATCAATTCCCCTGCACATTGGATGCCTGATTTTTTGAACGGAAAGAAAAGAAGAAACCGGAACGTTAATTCCGGTTTCTGCGGTTCAGAATAAAGAAAATTCCTGCGAAGATGAAAAGAAGGGGGAAAATGATCTTTTCGAACGGGATATCCAGGCACAGCCGGTCGACCAGCAGCAGCAGGATTCCGATCGCCGTGACGATGCCGCCCGGGATCCACCGGCTCAGCGAAAGCAGGTAGGTTCCGATCAGAACGACCAGCATGTGCCAGGAGAAGATCAGCTCGAATGCGCTGTCGGATAGCAGCCCGAAGTTGTTCAGCAGCCACAGGATGCCTGCGAGGATCAGGATGATCCCGATAAAAAGATTGCGCGGACGGATTATTTCAACCGTTCGGTTGCGTCCGGGTTTGTCGTTTTCGATGATTTCCATGCCGATGGTAGTTATTGGGTTATGTCGGGTCGGCCGTCGGGATCTGCCGACGCGCCCCCCGTTTTCCGTTTTATTCCGTATAATATTCGATGCGAACGGTGTCGGTGGCCGTCGAGTCGCCTATCGAAACCGTTTCGACGCGCACCGTATCGTTGACGATCGTCGGAGTCGGGATGACGGTCACGCTCCGGGTTACATTGAAAAAGAGTTCGATGTTGTCTTTTCGCACCGCTTCTTCCAAGCGGTCGTAATTCCTTACGACGTATACGCCGATATAGATCAGGATTAGAATCCAGATACCGAACAGCACGGACAGGGTCGTTTTCCGACTCGGCAGGTCGAAAACCAGTTTCATCAGCAGGTAGATGACGATGAAAACCGGCAGGACGAACACCAGCAGCAACAGGATCACCAGCAGGACGCTCTGGGTGCCGGCGATGTGGAACGGCATTCCGACGATCGATCCGCCGATCAGGAATGAAATGACGGCGACGACGGCTGCGATGATGCTCAGCGCCAGAATGCCGCCTACGATCAGAACGAAGGCCTTGATGCAAAACAGCAATACCCGGCCCAGAACATAAAGCAACTCGGAAAATACCGAGGCCGTCCGTTCGTTTTTCGGCGAAGGATGGGCGCTGTTCAGATCTTCGCTGATGTTACGGTGGATCGACGAGGCGGTGATTTTTTCCCCGCTCATCTCCAGCCTTTGGCGCGGCGTGCGCGCTTTCGGGATCGAGAACCACAGGATCAGGTAGAGCAGGGAACTGACGCCGATCAACACCCCGAAAAATCCGCAAAACATATTCAGAAACGGGATGACGCTGATGCAGACCAAGATCAACAGCGGCGAGCAGAAAATCAGGCGCACCAGGGTCGGGTCTACCCGGAAATAGGTGGCCATTCCGTTGCACACGCCGCCGAGTTTGGCTCCGTCGGGGTTGCGGTAGAGCCGTCGCGCGAAGTTGTCGGACGGAACGCTGTCTGCCTGAATGTTGTCTGCCGGCGTGCGCGTATCCATGTCGGGCAGACCCAGTTGGCCGATAATGGTACGGATTCGCTCGGCGGTGACCACCGTGTCGGCGTCCTGTTCGTTCAGGATCAGTTCGCTGATGCGGGCTTCGATATCCGACAGGATTTCGGAGCCGTCCGGATTTCCTTTGTATCCTACCTCGATCCGTACCAGGTAGTCTTTCAAAAGCCGGTATCCTTCGTTTTCGAGGATAAAAGCGATGCCGGCGATGCTGACATTGATCGTGTTGTTCATGGCTGTCGGGTTTTAACGGTTTCCGTCGCGGATGATCCGGATCTGCGAGATCAGTTCACTCCATGCGATGTCGAGTTGTTCGAGGCATTCTCGGCCTTTCTGCGTGATCGAATAATATTTGCGGGGCGGTCCTTGCGGCGATTCTTCCCAGCGGTACGAAAGAAGCCCCTGGTTTTTCTGCCGGGTGAGCAGCGGATAGAGCGTCCCTTCCACCACGATCATTTCGGCGGCCTTCAGCTCGGCGATGATCGATGAAGCATAGGCGTCGTTGCGCGATATGATCGACAGGATGCAATACTCCAGGATCCCTTTCCGCATCTGGGCCTTGATATTGTCTATATTCAGTTCTGTCATGGCCTTACCTCCTGTATTCGTTATGGTTTTCTTGTTTTGCCGGTTCCAGCGGGATGATGATCCACATGACGATGTAGACCATCAGGCCGACTCCGAAAATGATGAACAGCGCCATAAGGACCCGGACCAACGTAAGATCGATTTCCGAGTACTCGGCGATACCGCCGCATACGCCGCCGATGATCTTCTCGCGGCGGCTCCGGTAAAGCCGGCGCTGCCGATCGGGTCCCGGTCCGGGTTCTTGGTCCGGGAGACTGCGGCGCGGTTCCCCGAACTCGCGGGCGCTGCCGATGATCGCGATCGCCCGTTTGACCAGCGCCGCGTCCACGACCTGCGAACGGGCCGAAATCGCGCCGTTGAAAATATCGGCGATCCGTATCTCGATGTCCTGCATCGTCTCTTTGTCGTCCACGCCGTCCAGACGGATTTCGATTTCGTTCAGGTATTTTTTCAACATGCCGTAGGCGTCTTCGTCCACGGTGAACGGGGCGCCTCCTATATTTACATTTACGGTTTTTTTCATGATGTCGCTTTTTTGAGATTAAACGATATTTGAATGGATACGACAAATATATGGAATAGAATTATACTTTGCAATACAAAGTACCATGTTTTTCTCAATCTATTCCGGTACGTAAACGACAAAAGCCTTACAATATGCTTATTGTAAGGCTTTTATTTGGAAATGAGATCGGAATTATTTTTCAGAAAAAGAAAATAATTCCCGAATCAGTGCGAGGAACCGACCGGTTTAGGCCATGTCCCACTGTTCGCGGATCAGTTTCAGCGCAGCCGGAACGCTCTGCGCCCTGTCTCCTTTACAGCCGCATTCGAAGCTGACGTAATTCGGGTAATTCATCGCTTTCAGGGCGCGGAAGCCGTCCACGTAGTTGTCTACGTCGCCGTCTTCGCCGGGCGTGTTGCGGGTGCCGCGGCTGGCGATGTGTACGTGCTGCAGGTGCTCGCCGGCGGAGAAGAAGGCCCCGTAGTCGGAAGGTTCTTCGAAAGTCATGTGCCAGAAGTCGCCCATGCATTTCACGGCGGGATGTTTCGCATCGCGGCAGATCGAGGCGGCGTCGCCTACTTGGCGCAGGTAGAATGCCTCGTTGCGGTTCAACGGTTCGAGAATGACGGTCGTGCCGCACTGTACCGCGTAATCGCCCAACTGGCGGAGTTGGTCTACCAAGTAGTTGCGGGTGTCCATCGTGTGCGGCATTGCGGGAACCTGTCCGTTGAAAGCCGGAACCATGATGACGCCCGTCGAGCCGAGTTCGCCGGCCGCAGCGATGATCTCGCGCATCGTTTGGTCGAACTGTTGCCGCACGGCTTCGTCTTCCGACAGAATGAAGCCCTGGAAACCGGCGCAAATCGCGCTGACCTTGATGTTGCGTCCTTGCAGCAGTTTTTGCAGTTCGCCGACCCGTGCGGCCAAGCCGGCTCCGCCGGGTTCGAAGCCGACCACGCCGTTCTGTTCCATGAAATCGAATTTCTGCTCCAGCGTTTCACCGGGAGCGGTTCCTTCCTGGAACGAGAGTTTCAGTTCCGTTTTTTTCTTTTTAGTGCTGTCGCATCCTGCGAGCATGTTCAGCGGACTGACCGCTGCGACGGCTCCGCCGACCAGCGTCGCCCGTAAAAAGTCTCTTCTTTTCATATTTTTGATTGTTTGTTTCGGTTCGATAATTCGTCCTGCAATCGTTTCAGGTAACGACCGATCCCTTCGGCGTCGCCGGTGTGCGGCGTCCAGGGCGCCAGGTCGGACTCCTGCAACGGAATATACGGGCCGGGCTTCACTTCGTAGACGACCGTACCGCTTTTGAGCACCAGCAGGCTATGCCACTCGCCGGCCGGAATGTCGAATCCGTAAACGCCTTGCTGCGGGTCGATCACGGCACATTCGGCAATTTCGCCCCGGTCGTCGAAAATGAACGAGGCGACGCTGCCGCGCAATACCACGATCGCCTCGTCCTTGGCAGGATTCAGGTGGCGGTGCGCCGGCAGGTAGCTGCCCGGTTCGAGCGCATTCAACAGCCGGTTTACCGGATCGTCCGGCCGTTCGTGAAAGTTATAATTCTTTCGGAGACGGTCGTCCGTTCTGGCCTGGGCGGAGGTACGGTTCAACAGTTCGGCATCGATGAGTTTCATCTTGTTTCAGGTTGTCTCCCGGAACGAATAAAAACGGGTATAGATGTATATACCCGTTTTATTGCCGGAATCCGGATCGCCGGAGTTCGTTTTATTTGCCTGTGCCCGGGACGGGAACGGTATAGATGCTCATGTCCATCGGGCCAAGTTCCATCTTGGCAGGCGTGAGGTTCAGCGGCGATGCCGTCATTTCGTCCCAAGAGACCGACTTGCCGGTGTAAGCCGATTCCCGGCCCATAATGGCGCACATATTCGATGTGGCGGTCTCTTCGGCCTGTACGATCGGGGTATTGTTGCGGATGCAGGAGATCCAGTTGACATGCTCCAGCGTGTACGGGTCGTTTTGCTGGTGGGCGGCATCTTCGGTCGCGCTGTCGTACTGCCATACGATGTTGCCCTGCAGGTCGCGGATGGCGAAGTCGGTGCTGCTCCACGATCCTTTGGTTCCCTGGATGAATTCGCTGACGTTGGAATCGCAGCCGTCGATCTGGCGGCACATGCTGTGCATATGAACGCCGTTGTCGTATTCGAAATCTACGCTGAAATTGTCGTACTGATCCCCCGTCACGCGGCGCTGGCGGCTTCCGAAAGCGGTGGCTCGTTTCGGCTTATAACCCGAGAACCAGTTGAATACGTCGATATTGTGAACGTGTTGTTCAACGATATGGTCTCCGGAAAGCCATTTCCAGTTCACCCAGTCGCGGATCATCCACTCCATGTCCGACCAACCTTTTTCACGGTTGCGGTACCACAGCATCGGCTGATTCCAGTAGACGTTGCCGCCGGTAATTTCGCCGATCAGACCTTCCTGCACCTTTTTATACGATTCTACGTAGGGGCGTTGATGGTGACGCTGCGTTCCGGTGATAACACACAGCCCCTTGGCCTGGGCCTGCTTGGCCGCGGCCATTACGGTGCGGTAACCTTCCGGATCGACGCAGATCGGTTTTTCGAGGAAACTGTGTACCCCTTTTTCGGTGGCGTATTTGAAGTGTTCCGGACGGAAAAACGGGGGCGTGGCGATGATTACCACGTCTACGCCGGAATCGATCACGTTTTTATAGGCGTCGAAACCGGTGAAGCATTTGTCGTCGGCTACTTCGATCTGGTATTTGTCTTTCAGCGTGTTTTTCAATCCCTGCAGGCGGTCGTCGAATACGTCGCCAAGCGCCGTGATCGTGACTCCGTTGGCGGCCGCCAGAAAGTTCTCGGCCGCTCCCGAACCGCGTCCGCCGCAGCCGATCACGCCGGCTTTCAGTTCTTTTCCGTCGGCCGCTTTGTCGGGCAATTCCGGAATGTAATATTCCCCGGGCGCTTTCAACGGTACGTAAGCCGTCTTTTTGCTGTTTCCGCACGAGGAAAGAAGCGGTGAAAAGCCCAGCGCTCCGGCTACGCCGGCCACTGCCGAATAGGAGAGGAACTCCCTTCTGGTAATTTTGTTATCCTTGCTCATAATAGTTAATGTTTAGGTTTTATTGATTTGGTTTCTTTTTTGTCGGACAAGCTCTGACGATTACGGTTGCTGACCATCGGCGGGTTCGCATACGACCCGGAACCCGATGCTGCGGATATCCGAGTACCACCAGATACTTTTCGGATTTTGCGGATCGGTTTTCAGCCATTTGTCGTGCTCGGTATGTCCGCGGGCGGCCGATCGCAGATCCGCCGCGTCGTCGGAGAACTGACCGCCGCGCACTACGTGTTCTTTCCCCGATGCGGGGCCTTTCGGATCGACTGCGCCGTCGGGCATTTTCGCGTAGGCGTCTTCGGCATACCAGTCCGAACAGTATTCCATTACGTTGCCGAGCGTATTTTTAAGCCCGAACGGGTTGGCTTGTACGAACGACGGCTCCTGGGTTTTGTTCTTGCTGTTTTTGGTATAGACGACGTAACGGTTTATGTTGGTCGTGTCGGCGTCGAAGAATTTCCGCCAGAAGCCCTGATCGGAGAGTTTCTTCGGATCGCCGGCGAAGAAGTAGGGCGTTTCCGTTCCGCCGCGCGTCGCGTATTCCCATTCGGCTTCGGTCGGCAGACGGTATTTCTTGCCGGTTTTTTTCGACAACCACTGGCAGAACGTTTCGGCCGCGTAATGGGTCATCGTGATGGCCGGCCGGTTGCCGCTGCCCCAACCCTGGTCGGGGATGCCGAACGGCGGGGTCGGGCCGCTGATCGCGTCTACTTCCGGGTTCGAATTGTTGGCGTAAACCTTTTCCGGCGGCGTGCGTCCTTCCGACATGGTCTCGGCGTAAAAAGCCCAGTACTGATCCCAGGTCACTTCGGTTTCGCCGATAAAGAACGGCGAAACGGTCACTTTTTTTACGGGGCCTTCGTCGTCCCTGCGGAACGGTTCGTCGTCCGGGCTGCCCATTGCGAAAGTTCCTCCGGGGATCGCTTTCATGTCAAACGATACGGTCGTACCGGGGATGGTTTCGGTAAAATTCTCGAATGCGGTTACGGTAGCCGCTTCGGTGAACGGTTCGCCTTTTTTCGCTTCGGGCTGCGGGATGCCCTGCATTTTCGCATGCGTATAGTTCGGATCGTAATGGCCTACGTCCAGATGGCAGCTGATACACTGCAGGTCGAGTTTCTTTTCGTTTTCTTCGTAGTAGAGATGGGCGGTGATACCTTCCTGACTGAGCCGCGACGGGAACAACTGCTGATGGCACTCCTTGCATGATTCGTTGTAGACGATCGTGACGGCGTGGTCCAGTTCTTTTTTACTTTCCCAGTCGAATTCGGAACTGTCTTTCGTCCAGTAGGCCCACAAATCTTTCAAACCGGTCCGCGCTTTGGCCGTGAAATGCTTGAAAGAGCCTTTCGGGGGCAGGTGGCATTCGGCGCAACCGGTCACTACGCCGCTTTTGCTGTTGTGGTGCGACGACAGTTTCCAGCTTTTATCCGCCTGAGGGTGCACATGGCACGACTGGCACGACTCGTCCGTCGAACTCTGCATGTAAACTCTGTTCAATCCGATCGTGATGCTCGCTCCGACGGCAACCGCCGCTATGACAGTTAAAATGAGTCCTTTACGGCTAAGCCCTATAATTTTTTTCTGATGCTCTTTTTTTTCGGATTTCCCGGACATACAAACTGATAGTTAAAATTTTCAATTAGCCACACTCCGCAGCTTAAATACAAATTTATATAAAATATGCCAGAAAAGCCAAAACATCGCCGAAACTTTTACTAAGAATTTTTATTAAAGTGCGTTCTAAATCACTTCCGGTTGAGGCCGATGTTCTTTCCGGAAAATGTGCGGGGGGGGGTATTCGGCTGAAATTCCGGTTCGAAATCTACCACCCGGCTCGTTTTTCGCCCCTATAGCGACTCCGTGATGGGCGGACAGCCGGAACTTCTCTTATGATGTTTAGGGGGTAAAATGAAGATCGATAATTCGAAGCGGTCGGCAGCGACGGGATCGTCCCGGTTGCTAAACATGATCGGCCGGGGGCGATCACTGTGTCGGCAGCGTGTATACGAAACTTTTTCGGGTAATAAAAAACGCCTTCATCGCATGAAGGCGTTTTTGTCAGGTGTGCGATGTCGAAAAATCAGTCATTGCCGATTTCGCTTCCCATCATATCGAGCAGTTCGTTCGTAATCAACTGCTGGCGTGTTTTGTTGTACTGGATCGTAAGTTCCTGGATCAGTTCGATCGCATTGTCCGTCGCCATTTGCATAGCGATCGTCCGGGCGGCATGCTCGGCGGCGTTCGAATCCAGCAACACGGTGAAAATTTTCAGCCCCAGCACCTGCGGGATCAGCGTGTTGACGACCGTCTCGCGATCCGGTTCGACGATATAATCCGCGCTCAGACCTTTCCCTTTCTGCTGTTCGGTGTCGATCGGCAGGTACTCCTCGCGCGTCAGCACCTGTACGGCCGTGCTTTTGAAATGGTTGTATATCAGTTCGACGCGGTCGATCTCGTGATTTGCGAACATCTTCATCAACCGGGCGGCTAGATCGGAAGTTTCTTTGTAAGTCGGTTTCTCAGCCATTTTCTGGTAATCGCCCTGCGGTTCGAAACCCTCTTTGCGGGTCGCTTCGGCGATTTTTTTCCCGATCGGGAAGATCAGAATGTTTTCCCGTTTCAGCTTGCCGTAAGAGGCGATCGTTTCGTGCAGTTTTTTAGCGACATTGGCGTTGAATGCACCGCAGAGCGACGAGTTTGACGAAACGGCCACGATAGCCACCCGCTGCACTTCCCTCTTTTCGGCAAAGGGAGAACTGACCGAACCTTCGGCCGACAGGAATCCCGACAGGATACCGTTCAGCTTCCGCTCGTAGGGGAGCATGTTTTCGATGGCTCCCTGCGCGCGGTGCAACTTGGCCGACGCTACCATTTTCATGGCCGACGTGATTTTCAGCGTACTGTTGACCGACGCGATTCTTCCCTTGACCTCTTTCAGCGATGCCATGGCTTATGACTTTTTAAGTGCCGAGGCGACTGCTGCAGCCACTTCCTCGATTTTGGCGGTTACCTCGTCGTTGATGATGCCTTTTTTCAACGTGGCGAGCGTTTCGCTGCCCAGCAGGTTGTTGATCAATGCCGTTTCGAAATCCTGCACCCGATCCAGCGGAACGTCTTTCAGCAGGCCGTGCGTACCGCAGTACAGTACGGCGATCTGTTGTTCGACCGGCATCGGCGAGTATTGCGGTTGTACCAGCAGACGGGTGTTTTTCTGTCCTTTGTCGATCGTCAGCGCCGTCACCGGATCCATGTCGCCGCCGAACTTCGTAAACGCTTCCAGTTCGCGGTACTGGGCCTGGTCGATTTTCAGCGTGCCGGCCACCTTTTTCATCGCCTTGATCTGCGCGTTACCGCCGACGCGCGATACCGAGATTCCGACGTTGATAGCCGGGCGGTTTCCCTGGTTGAACAGGTCGGTGTCGAGGAAGATCTGACCGTCGGTGATCGAAATCACGTTGGTCGGGATATAGGCGGCTACGTCCCCCGCCTGCGTTTCGATGATCGGCAGCGCCGTCAGCGAACCGCCTCCTTTGACCTTGCCTTGCAGGCTGGGCGGTAGGTCGTTCATCTGCTCGGCCACTTCCTGCTGGTTGATGATCTTCGCGGCGCGTTCCAACAAACGGGAGTGCAGGTAGAAGATATCGCCCGGATACGCTTCGCGGCCCGACGGGCGGCGGAGAATCAGCGATACTTCGCGGTAAGCTACCGCCTGTTTCGACAGGTCGTCGTAAACGACCAGCGCGTGGCGTCCCGTATCGCGGAAGTATTCGCCGATGGCGGCCCCGGCGAACGGTGCGAAATATTGCATGGCGGCCGGGTCGGAAGCCGTAGCGGCCACGACGACCGTATAGTCCATCGCTCCTTTTTCACGCAGCGTGTTGACGATCGTGGCTACGGTCGAGCCTTTTTGCCCGATGGCTACGTAGATACAGTAGATCGGGTCGCCCGCTTCGAAATTGCTTTTCTGGTTCAGGATCGTATCGATGGCGATAGCCGTTTTTCCGGTCTGGCGGTCGCCGATGATCAGTTCGCGCTGTCCGCGGCCGATCGGGATCATCGCGTCGACGGCTTTCAGCCCGGTTTGCAGCGGCTGGTTCACCGGCTGCCGAAAAATAACGCCCGGCGCTTTGCGTTCCAGCGGCATTTCGATCGTTTCGCCGCCGATCAGTCCCATGCCGTCCAGCGGATTGCCGAGCGGGTCGATCACGCGACCGAGCATCGCCTCGCTGACGTTGATCGACGCGATGCGCTTGGTGCGTTTCACGGTGTCCCCTTCGCGGATCTGATCCGTCGGGCCCAGCAGCACGGCGCCGACGTTATCTTCCTCGAGGTTCATCACCACGGCCCGGATGCCGTTGTCGAACTCCAACAGTTCGTTGGCCTCAGCATTCTGCAAGCCGTAGATCCGGACGACGCCGTCGCTGACCTGAAGCACCGTGCCGACTTCTTCGAACCGAAGGTCGGTGTCGATTCCCTCGAGCTGCATCCGCAGCACGTCCGAAATCTCGCTTGCCTTTATATTTTCAGACATACCTTCTTTGTTTACTGATTAAAAACACTATACAATCCGTTTGTTCTTTTCGACGAATTGTTTCTTGATATTGCGCAGTTGCGTCGCAATACTGGCGTCCAGCCGTTCCGAGTCCATTTCGAAAACGAACCCGCCGAGCAATTCCGGTTTGACGGACGTTTTGAGTTCCACCTTCCCGTTCGTTTCGGAGGCGATCAGGTCGATGATCTTCCGTTCGGTTTCGGGAGTTACGGGTACGGCCGTTTCCAGCCTGCCGGTGCTGATGCGATTCAGTTTGCGGTACAGATCGAGGTACATCAGGCTGATCGATTGCAAGTAACGTTCCCTGCGGTTGTGCAGCACGAGCCACACGAACCGGTCGAATACTTCGCTCGTTCGTCCTCCGCCCGCGGTACGGATCAGTTCCGTTTTCTTGTCGACCGGCAGTACGGGATTATCCAGTACCCGGCGCAGCGCGTGTTCGCGTTCGAAACTTCCGGCCACGGCGGACATCTCGGCGTACACCTGTTCCGCGCATTTTTTTTCATACGCGAACTCCAGCAACGCTTTGGCATACCGTACCGGGATCATTCCTGTGTTCATACGCTACGACTGTTTCATGTCGGGCATCTCCTCGAGCAGTCGGTCGATCATCGACATCTGCGCCGGGGTGTTGTCCAGCTTGTTACGGATCACTTTTTCGGCGATATCGACCGACAGCATCGCGATCTGGCTGCGTACTTCGCGTACGGCGGCCTCTTTCTCAAGCCGTATCTGGCGTTTCGCCTCTTCGAGTTGTTTCTGGGCTTCGGCCTGCGCCTGTCCCTTCGCCTCGCTGATGATACGCTCCTTGGCGGCGGCGGCTTCGTTCAGGATTTTCATCTGATCTTCGCGCGCTTGCTGCAGCAGGGCTTCGCTTTCGGTTTTGATATTGTCCAGTTGGGCTTTTGCCTCTTTGGCCGCTTCCAGAGACTTTTCGACGAAAACCCTACGCTCCTCGACCATCTTCGTGATAACCGGGAAACCGTATTTGGCCAGGATCACGAAAACGACGATGAACGACAGCAGCATCCAAAACAGGAGGCCCGATTCGGGTTGTAAGAGTCCCATCGCTTTCCGGATTTAGGATTAAAGCGCGAGGAAACAAACGACCACGGCAAACAGCGCAACGCCTTCGACCAGCGCCGCGATGATGATCATATTCGTACGGATATCGTTCGAAGCTTCCGGCTGGCGTGCGATGGCTTCCATCGCCGATCCGCCGATCTTACCGATACCGATACCTGCTCCGATGGCGGCCAGACCGGCGCCGATCGCTGCGCCCAGTTTTCCGAGGCTCAATTCTGCTGCAACCTGTAACAATAATGTAAGTAACATAACTTTAGGTTTTTAATTGTTATTTGAATTAGTAACTTTTTGAAATTCCGTATCCGGATTAAATTTCCGCTTCTTCGGTTTTATGGTGCTCCACGCGCGCCAGGCCGATGAATACGGCCGACAGCATCGTGAATACGTAGGCCTGGATAAACGCCACCAGAAGTTCCAGCAGGTTCATGAAGATGCAGAACAATACCGATACCACTGTCATCGATCCGTTGACGGCCGGGCCCATGCTGACCGTGACGAATACCAGGCACGTGAGACTCAGGATCACCGCGTGTCCGGCCATCATGTTGGCGAACAGACGGATCATCAGCGCGAACGGCTTCGTGAAAATACCGACCAGTTCGATCGCCGGCATCATCGGAACCGGACATTTGAGCCATACGGGAACCTCCGGCCAGAAAATCTCTTTCCAGTATTCGCGCGTCCCGAACAGATTCACGGCGACGAATGTGCACAACGCCAACACCATCGTGATTGCGATATTGCCGGTCACGTTGGCCCCTCCGGGGAAAATCGGGATCAGCCCCATGATGTTGTTGATGAAGATGAAGAAGAAGACGGTCAGCAGGTACGGCGCGAACCGTTTGTAATCTTTCCCGACGCAGCTTTTGATCAGGTCGTCGTGGATCATCATCACGAACATTTCCATCGCTCCGACGAATCCGCCCGGCGCGGCCGTTTCGACTGTGCGTTTGCGGTACCACCGTGCGACGCCGAGTACGATGCAGACGAGGATCAGGCTGTTCAGCAGCAACGCGAACACCGTCTTCGTGATCGACAGGTCGAGCGGGCGCATCTCCTGTCCGTTGATGCGTTCGACGATCTTGCCGGCGTACGGGCCGTCCTGCGCGATGTAATAGCCGTTATATTCCCCATGTTCCAGGCGCGACGATGAGAATACGTTCCAGTGTCCGGTCTTGCTGCGAACGATCACCGGCAGCGGAACCGTCACGTGCGTTTCGCCCCAGGTCGTGATGTGCCATCCGTAAGCGTCGCCGATGTGTCCGAAAACGATCTCCTTCACGTCTGCATCCTCGCCTTTGGGCAGGTCTTCCGCCGCTGCGGGTTTCGCGATCCCGAACAGCAGCAGACACACGATGGCAACGATATGTCGTAAACTATTCATTCCCTTCGTTTTTTTTCAATTTGTTTTCATAGTGCCAGAAAAACACCGTTTCGAATAGCAGGAAAATCAGGTAGTAGGCGAGAAACGTCACGACGAACTCCGTATTGCGAACATCCACCAGCGACGTGTAAAGCCCGATCAGCAGAACGAAAAGCAACATTTTCGCCACTTTCATGCCGAGGAACAGTCGCGTCATTTTCCGCCCGGTGTTGCGGCGGAAAAGCGCCACGAAAATCAGCCCCCAGAAATAGAAAAACAGCGGCATGTACGGCAGCCATTCCACATAATGTTCCGGGTAAGCGCCCAGCATCAGCGCCGCGCCGCCCCAGCCCGAAATCAGTGTCAGGAGGGTCAGCCCGATCACGTAATGCCTTTTAAATTTACGTTCCCCGTTTTCCATTTTTTCCAGTCGTTTGAGAAAGCCCGACGCTTCCCCGTGTTTTCTTTTTTCTGTCGTCAGACGCTTTCGACGCAGACCGACACTTTGTCTTTTTTCACTTCCGCGAAACCGCTCGCGATCGCCACTTTTTCTTCTTTGCCGTCTTTGAGCAGGTATTTGACCTCCCCTTTGACGAGGGCGGAGATGATCGGAGCGTGCCTTCTGAGCACGGTGAACTCGCCGAGCGCTCCCGGCAGCGTTACGCGCTCCACTTCTCCGCTGTAAAGCGTCCGTTCGGGGGATAAGATCTCGAGGGTCATACGGCAGCCTGTGCTAACAGTTTTTTACCTTTTTCGATCGCTTCGTCGATCGTTCCGACATTCAGGAAGGCCGGCTCGGGCAGGTAATCGACTTCGCCGTCGAGGATCATTTTGAACCCGCGGATCGTCTCCTCGATGGTGACCATCACGCCCGGTACGCCGGTGAACTGTTCGGCCACGGTGAACGGCTGCGACAGAAAACGCTGTACGCGGCGCGCCCGGTTCACGGTCTGCCGGTCTTCGTCCGAGAGCTCCTCCATGCCGAGGATCGATATGATGTCCTGCAACTCCTTGTTGCGCTGAAGGATCTGTTTTACGCGCTGCGCGGTTTCGTAGTGTTCCTTGCCGACCACCAGCGGATCGAGGATGCGCGAAGTCGATTCGAGCGGATCGACGGCCGGGTAGATCCCCAGCTCGGTGATCTTGCGGCTCAATACGGTGGTGGCGTCCAGGTGCGTGAACGTGGTCGCCGGGGCCGGGTCGGTCAGGTCGTCCGCCGGCACGTAAACGGCCTGTACGGAGGTAATCGAACCTTTTTTCGTCGAGGTGATCCGCTCCTGCATCGCGCCCATTTCGGTGGCCAGCGTCGGCTGGTAACCCACGGCCGACGGCATACGTCCGAGCAGCGCCGATACTTCGGAGCCCGCCTGCGTGAAACGGAAAATATTGTCGATGAAGAACAGGATGTCCTTGGTTCCGGTTCCCGCGTCGCGGAACGATTCGGCTACGGTTAGCCCCGACAGCGCCACCGAAGAGCGGGCTCCGGGAGGTTCGTTCATCTGTCCGAACACCAGCGTGGCCTGCGATTTCTCGACCTCCTTGTAATCCACCTTCGACAGATCCCATTCGCCTTTTTCCATGCTCTCCTTGAACGCCTCGCCGTAGCGGATCACGCCCGATTCGATCATTTCGCGCAGCAAGTCGTTGCCCTCGCGGGTACGCTCGCCGACGCCTGCGAAAACCGAAAAGCCGTGGTGTTTCTTGGCGATGTTGTTAATCAGTTCCATGATCAGCACGGTCTTGCCGACGCCTGCGCCGCCGAACAGTCCGATCTTACCGCCTTTCGAATAGGGTTCGAGCAGGTCGATCACCTTGATACCGGTGTAGAGCACTTCCTGCACGGTGGTCAGTTCGTCGAATTTCGGGGGTTCGCGGTGGATCGGGTAAGCCCCTTTTTCGTCGAGCGGCTTCATGCCGTCGATCGCATCGCCCACGACGTTCATCAGCCGCCCTTTGATCTGCTCGCCGACCGGCATGGTAATCGGGCTGAAGTGCGATACCGCTTCCATTCCCCGGCGCAGGCCGTCGGTGCTGTCCATCGCGACGGTGCGCACGGTGTTTTCACCGATGTGCTGCTGTACTTCGACGATCAGGATTTTTCCGTTGTCGCGCCGGATCTGCATGGCGTCGTGGATGCTGGGCAGAACGACCTCGTTTTCGGGGCCTTCGAACGCCACGTCCACCACGGGGCCGATAATCTGCGAAATGCGACCTGTAATCTGCGACGGATGGGCCGTGTTCGATATGTTTTCCGATTCCATAACTTTTTTCCAATTAAAAAAAACATTTCAAAGGTACGGAGTTGAACGGATCAAAAAAGTCCCGATCCACGGCATTAATGTCCTAAATTTCTTTTTTACTACCTTTTTTTCTCCTTGTCGGAGTTCCGCCGGTTTGTTATCTTTGCCCCTGTCCGGCACATTTATGCCGTTGTGCGAAGATGATGAAAAAAGAAGGATTGCCCGGTATCGGCGTAGCGCAAATCGGGCCGGCGGACGGCCGCGGTTACGTGACCGATCATTTTCTGGTTACCGACCGCAGGTGGAGCGCGCCGGCTCTTTTCGCCGAGCCGGTACGGTTTTACGGTGCGTGCACCGGAATTTGTACGGCGGGGAGTTGTACGATCTCGCTGAACCTGAAAATTTCCGAAATCCGTCCCGGCGATTTAATCTTCATCGTCCCGGGAACGATCGTCCATATTCCGCGCCAAAGCGACGATTTCAGCCTTTGCATGACCGGTTTTTCCGCGGAATTCCTGAAAGGGATTTACCAGGCGATCAATCCGCTTTATCCGTATATTTTCCAGACTCCGGTGCTGCCGCTGGCTGCGGACGACGCCGAAACGCTGCTCGATCTGTTCGATTTGCTGTACGAGAAAGCGCTGCGCAAGGAGCACTGTTATTGTAGGGAGATCGTGCAGAACCTGCTGTTGACTCTTTTTTACGAGATCAGCGCCCTGTATCAGAAAAAATATGCGAAAAGCGACCGGCAACTGACCCGCGACGAGGAGATTTTCCGCAAGCTGATCCGCCTGATTATCCTGCATTATAAAGAGGAGCGGACGGTGGCTTTTTATGCGCGGGAGTTGTGTCTGACGCCTAAATACTTGTCGTCGGTCGTTAAGAAGACCACCAACCGCACCGTTACCGAATGGATCAACGAGACGGTCGTGCTCGATGCGAAAACGCAGTTGAAATCGTCGCAGATGACCGTGCAGCAGATCGCCAACTACCTGAATTTCCCGACGCCGTCGTTCTTCGGCCGTTTTTTCAAGAAGCATACGGGCATGACGCCGAAAGCGTACCGGCTCAGCGAATAAGCACGCACCGGGCTGAAAATCCTGTCGGAATAATTTTTATATTTGGGGGGTATACTGTATATTTGTATAGCAGGGAAGGGAATGATAATATTTAGGGTGAGTTATACAAATCAAACTAATTAATTATGAGAATAATGCGTGAAATTTTGTGTCTTTTGGTTGTGCTTACCTGGGGAAATACGGTCACGAAAGTTTCAGCTCAGGCCCCAACGGATAAGGAGATTACTCTTTTTGAAGTCGGCGCTCCGCTTACGTCGGACGAAAGCAATCTCAGTAATCTGTTTTGTAATTTTTCCCGATACATTGAAAATAGAGCGGGGATTGAATTAGTGTCCTACAAAAAAGTAGGGACCGTCAAAAACCGAAGCCATGCTCGGAAATATTTGAAAAATAATTTCGGGGCATCGAGCAGTATTTTTTGGGATATTATGAGCCATACGGGTAGTACGTCCACCAATATTTCCAAAGAGATTACTAATTCGAGAATATGGCTCGATGTAATGCCGACGGACAATTTTAAGGATTCTTATGAAATGACACGGAGAGAAAAAAGAAAACAGACGGTTGCGTCTATCGACGTCGGAGACAGTATTTACGAAATAACCTTCAATTACGATAATAAACAATATGTATATTTCGTTTTCGTCGATCCCCAAAGTCATGCCGTGGTAACGGAGGGTAATATTTTTGCATTTACAATTCCATATAGTCATATAGTTTATGTCGATACTCAGCATAAGTAAAATGTCGCTATTGAAAATAAATTAGCAGGGAGCGGTTGATTTAACTGTATTTATATGAATGTTTGTCGGGATTTTGTCCAGGCGACCGCTTCCCGTTAAAGTCCTCCCTGTCCTTTGCCCCCGAACAGTTCCGTCGCCGAAACGGCCAGCGTAGCGATGCTGATGCGGCACGAAGGGGCTGCTTTCAGGATGGTTTCGGCGCAGGCGGTCAGCGTCGAACCGGTCGTCAGCACATCGTCGACCAGCAGGATATGGCGTCCGTCCAGCCGTTGCGGACAGCGTACCGAAAAGATGTCCGCCACGTTTTCCCAGCGGTCTTTGCGGTTGCGCATGGCGGTTTGCGAACGGTTGTAAGATTTACGGACGAGACTGCGGCAATCGGTCTCCCTGCCGAGCGCCCCGGCGATGCCGCGCGCGAGGTACTCCGCTTGGTTGTAGCCCCTGCGGAAAAGCCGCCTGTAATGCAACGGTACGGGGACGATCAGGTCGACCGTGTCGTACAGGCCGCTTTCGGACAGCTCCGCGCCGAACATCGCTCCGAGTCGCAGGCAGGTTTTCCATTGTCCGTGGTATTTGAATCCGTGGATCATCGCCCGGTAGCGGCCGTGCCGGGTGAAAAAGAACATCGAGGCCGCCTCTTGCACCGGAACCAGTCCCCAGAATTTACGGGCGACCGGGTTGTCGTGCTCGGCGGCATACCCGGTCAGCGGCATGTCCCAGCGGCAGTGCGGGCACAGCCACCGGACGCCCTCGGGCAACGACCGCCCGCAGGCCGGACACCGTTCCGGGAAGAACAGGCGGAATATTTCCGAAAAATAGGTGCGAAGCATGACGGACGTTCTGGGTTTGGACATCGGCCGTTGCGGCCCTGAAAAAATCGATTATTCGGGAGAACCGGATTGCCAGCGTTTCAGGTGCGGGAAAAACTGTCGCATCTGCTCGCGGGCTTGTTCGCGGGTGTACTGTACCGGGGAATCGCGGTTGAATTCGTCCAGGTAGTTCAGGCAGTTTTCGATCATTTCGTCCATCGTGCATTTCTGCGTGAACGTTCCGTCCCGGAAACAAAAATGACAGTACGTTTCGTTTGGGGTTCGGTCGGCGTTCGTGCCGAATTGGGAGGCGTCCGTAAGCGGCATGCCGCAACTTTGACAGAATTTTTGTTCCATAATTAGGTACATGATATCGGTAAGCTCTAAAGATAGCGTTTTTTCCCGAAAAAACGCTATTGCGGGTCTACGTCTACGACGATGTCGACCGGCCGGAATTCCGGCACGGCATGCAACCGATCGAAAAGTCCGGACAACTCTTTTTTCACGGCGGCGACCGGCAACTGCTTTTCGATTTTCAATAGGAACTGCAACCGGAATTGTCCGCGTATCCGATCTACTGCGGGCGGTTCGGGGCCGAGCAGCCGGCGGCCGAACCGGGTGCGCGCTTCCGTCCCGAACGCCGCAGCCGCTTTCCATAGCAAAGCGTGATCGCGATGGCGCAGCAGGACGGCGATCAACCGGCAGAAGGGCGGGTAAAAAAAGGCGCGGCGTTCGGCCAGTTGCGAGCGGATCATCGCATCGTAGTCGCTGTCGCGCGCCTGCCGAACGACCGGGTGTTCGGGCTGGGCGGTCTGGATAACGACCGTTCCCTGCTCTTCGCGGCGTCCGGCGCGTCCGCCGACCTGCATCATCATCTGGAAAGCCCGCTCCCCGGCCCTGAAATCCGGGTAATTCAGCATGTTGTCGGCGTTCAGGATGCCGACCAACGCGACGCCGCCGAAATCGAACCCTTTCGTGATGATTTGTGTCCCGACCAGGATGTCCGTTTTACGCTGTTCGAACGAAGCGATGATGCGCCGGTAGTTGCGCGACGAACGCGCGGTGTCGGCGTCGAGCCGTTCGATCGCGGCCTGCGGAAAGATCGCCGCCAGTTCCTCTTCGATTTTTTCGGTGCCGAAGCCTTGCGGAAGCAGTTCGCCGGTTCCGCACGACGGACAGGTTTTCGGGATCGGCATGTGGTAGCCGCAGTAGTGGCAGCGCAGCGTTCCGTCGTTTTTATGGTAGGTCAGCGAAACGTTGCAGTCGGGGCAGACGCCCGTCCAGCCGCAATGCCCGCACTCGACATACGGCGAGAATCCCCGCCGGTTCTGGAACAGCATTGCCTGACGACCCCGTTGCAGCGTCCGGTCGATCTGATCGAGCAGGATTTTGTTGAAATGCGAGTACTTTTCGCCGCGTTTGGCGGCGCGCAGCGTGTCCGACACGATCACCTGCGGCAGCGTGACTCCGCCGTAGCGTTCCGAGAGCACGACGTGTCCGTATTTGCCGGTTACCGCATTGTGGAACGATTCGGCGCAGGGCGTCGCGCTGCCGAGCAGCACTTTGGCGCCGCAGACGGATGCCAGCACCACGGCGGTGTCGCGGCCGTGGTAGCGAGGGGCCGAGTCGGTCTGCTTGAAGCTGGTGTCGTGCTCCTCGTCGACGATTACCAGCGACAGGTTGCGCAGCGGCAGCAGTACCGACGAGCGCACGCCGATCACGATCCGTCCGCCGTCGCAGCGCAGCAGTTCGTGGTAGACGGCGGCTCGGCGGTTGTCGCTCAGCCGCGAATGGTAGACCGTGACGGCTTTTCCGAAATAGCTTTCCATGCGCCGGATCAGTTGTGCGGTCAACGCGATTTCGGGCAGCATGTACAGCACGTTGTGCCCGGCTGCCAGCGCTTCGGCCATCAGCCGGATGTAGATTTCGGTCTTGCCGCTGCCGGTTACCCCGTGCAGCAGGACGACCTCTTTCTCCGAAAAACAGGTTTTGATCTGCTCGTAGGCCGCCGTTTGCGCTGCCGAAAGTTCGGGCAGTTTGTCCGGCGCGGCGGGCGCGTCCGATGCCGGGATTTCGGTATCGGCGATCCGGATAAATCCTTTTTCGGCCAACGCTTTGAGGATCGCGGTCGGAGCCGAAAGCCGTTTGCGCGGAATTTCGATCGGTGCGCCGAAGTCGGGATTCCCGGTTTTTTCGAGGTATTCCAGCAGGGCTTTGTACTGGGATTTCGCGCGCGACAGGGAATCCAGCGCGACGTGCAGCCGTTCCTCATTGCGGATGTCCGGATGCAGCGAAACGACCGTTTGCCGCGGCTGCATGTAGCCGCGGCCGAACGTCTCGTCCTCCGAAAAACCGTCGGATTTCAGGCCGGCCGGCAGCGCCGCCCGCAGTACCATTCCCAACGGACACATGTAATATTCCGACAGCCAATGCCACAGCCGCAGTTGTTCCGCCGTGGCGACGGGTTCCGCGTCCGCGATCCGCCCGACCGGTTTGATCCGGTCGAAAGGCGGCCGCTGGCCGTGCAGCCGGTCGACGATCCCGGTGTAGTATTTCCGGGCTCCCAGTTGGACGATCACCCGGCAGCCCGGCACGATCTGCCGCAGCATCGCGTCCGGGACGGCGAAAGTCATGGCCGGCGCGGCCAGAGGCAGGATCACGTCGGCGTAGCGGTCGGCCGTCGCGGGAGATTTGTCGGGTCGTTTTTCCAAAGAAGGATGTTTTTCGACAAAAATAGCGTTTTTTCGGGATTGTTTCCGGGTGAAGCCGGTCGTCGCGGCAAATTCTTCCGGCGGCCGCTCCGGACGGGCGGCAAGTGCAAAAAACTGTTGGCAGATCGAAAAATCTTGCCGATCTTTGTTAATCGGATCGCCGTCGCTCGGGTTGCGCGGCGGGAAACCGAAATAACGATGGAATATGAATGCGGATTTCTCGAAGACGGCTGTTTTAAAGACTATTAAAGAATATACGTTGATTTCGATCGGTCTGGTGATGTATTCTTTCGCATGGACCGGCATCCTGATTCCGGCCGATGTGATGGGAGGCGGAATCAACGGCGTGGGCCTGCTGATCTATTATGCGACCGGCGGGACGAACGGCGGCGTGCCGCTGGGGCTTTCGTTCCTGGTGCTGAACTCGGTGCTGGTGGCGGTCAGTTCGGTGTTGGTCGGGCTGCGGTTCGGCGCGAAGACGATCTATGCGATCGTTTTCATTTCGGCGGCGATGTCGGTGATGCAGGGGTTGATACCGAACAATCTACTCGGACTCGGCAACGACAAGCTGCTGTCGGTAATTCTCGGCGGAGCCGTGGCGGGCGGCGGTATCGGCATCTGTTTCACGCAGGGCGGCAGCACCGGCGGCACGGATATCATCGCGATGATCGTCAACCGTTACAAGACGATCAGTTACGGGCGGATCATCATGCTGTGCGACCTGTTGATCATCGGCTGTTCGATTTTCATATTCAAGAATATTACGGCCGCCATTTACGGTTACGTGATGGTGGCCGTCAACGGGTATACGATCGACGCCGTGATGGCCGGCAACCGGCAGTCGACGCAGGTGTTGATCGTGTCGAAAAAATACGAAGAGATCGCCCGGCTGATTTTCAGCGAGATGCGTAGGGGTGTGACGTTGCTCGACGGCGAAGGGTGGTACACGAAGCAGCCGACGAAAGTGGTGATGGTGGTTTGTCGCAAATACGAAACGGGAACGCTGTTCAAACTGATTAAACGGGTCGATCCGGAGGCCTTTATGACGGTCGGTAACGTGATGGGCGTTTACGGTCATGGCTTCGAAGCGTTGAAAAAATAGGTTAGAGATTTCGGAAAATTTATGCCGGAACGTTATCATATCGGAATGAAAATAAAAGAGAGCGGCGTCGCGTTGTCGCACATCGTCGAGATCGGAGAGAATCTGGCGGCTCTGAGCGCCCGTACCGGGGCGGAATACCTGCGGCTGAACCGGGGGATCAATTCGGTGGTAAATATCGACCTGCGGGAGGTGATCGCCGGGATCGACTTCAATACGGCGCAGATGCAAACCTATCCGCCGGGGCGCGGTTTTGCGGCGTTGCGAGACGCGATTAATGCGGAGTACTTCGGCGGCGAATCGTCGCGTGACAACCTGCTGATTGTGCCGGGGGCGATGAACGGACTCGACCTGCTGGCGCAAAGCGTCGACATCGAGCGGCTGTATCTGCCGGTTTATTACTGGGGGTGCTATTTCAAATTGCTGACCATCCGGGGCGTGCAACGCGCCGAATACCCGTCGCTCGACCGACTCGAGTCGATGATCCCGCGACTGACCGGCTGCGGCGTGCTGATCTGCGATCCGGGCAATCCGCTGGGACAAAAGTACGACGACGCCCGTTTGTTGGCGTTGCTGCGCAAATTGGACGCCGCCGGCGTAACCGTCTTTTTCGACAGCCCCTACCGCCGGGTTTTCCGCGACGCGACGGACACGTTCTACCGCGAAATACGTCCGTTGCGCAACGTGGCGATCGTCGAGAGTTTCAGCAAATCGATGGGGCTCAGCGGGCAGCGGATCGGGTTTATCCATACGACCGATCCGGGACTGTACGCCGAACTCGAAAAGCGGACGATGTACACGAACAACGGCGTCAACGCGTTCGCGCAGACGCTCGTGTTGCGCTTGCTTACGACGCCCGAAGGACGGCGCGCCGTCGCGGATTTCAAAGCGGCGACCGTGCGGGACATCGGGCTGAATATCGCTTACCTGAAAGAAAACGGCCTGCTGGCTACGGAATTTTACCGCGAGTCGATGCCGGTCGGCATTTTCGCGATCGTCGACCGCAGCGAGAAGGAACTGCTCGAACACCGCATCGGCAGCGTGTCGCTGGACTTTTTTACGCGCGACGCGGCGTTGGCCGGTTACGCGTCGAGGTTCAGCCGGATTTGCGTATCGGTTCCGCATACGAAGTTCCGCGAATTTTTCGATCCGCTCGTCCGCCGATGATATTTCGGCCTCTTCGGCTGATTAATGGGGCTGCGGCGAACCGTTTTTGACGAAAAATTCATAACTTTGTACGGAATATTGATTTTTGACCTTTACGATGAAAAAGTTTAAACGCTATCTTGTCACATCGGCGCTCCCGTATGCCAACGGGCCGGTGCATATCGGACACCTTGCGGGGGTATACATTCCGTCGGATATTTATGTGAGGTACCTGCGCCTGCGGGGCGCGGACGTGATCTCCGTATGCGGTTCCGACGAGCACGGCGTGCCCATCACGATCAAGGCGCGCCAGGAGGGAGTCAAGCCGCAGGATATCGTTGACAAGTACCACAATATCATCAAGAACGCTTTCAAAGGACTCGGCATGTCGTTCGACATCTATTCGCGGACGACTTCGCCCACGCACCATAAAACCGCGTCGGATTTTTTCCGCGCGCTGTACGACAAAGGAGAGTTCATCGAAAAGACCACGATGCAGTATTACGACGAGGAGGCCGGGCAGTTTCTGGCCGACCGCTACATCGTCGGCACCTGCCCGCACTGTCAGAACGACCGCGCATACGGCGATCAGTGCGAGAAGTGCGGCAGTACGCTGAGCGCGACCGACCTGATCGATCCGCACAGCGCCATTACCGGGTCGGTTCCGGTGATGCGCGAGACGACGCACTGGTTCCTGCCGCTGGACAAGCACGAGGAGTTTCTGCGCAAATGGATACTCGAAGAGCATAAGGAGTGGAAGGTCAACGTGTACGGGCAGTGCAAAAGCTGGCTCGATTTGGGATTGCAGCCCCGCGCGGTGAGCCGCGACCTGGATTGGGGGATTCCCGTTCCGGTCAAGGGTGCCGAGGGGAAGGTGCTGTACGTGTGGTTCGACGCGCCGATCGGTTACATCTCGGCGACCAAGGATCTGACGCCCGACTGGGAAAAATACTGGAAGGACGAGGACACCAAGATGGTGCATTTCATCGGCAAGGACAACATCGTTTTCCACTGCATCGTGTTCCCGTCGATGCTGCGCGCGCACGGCGGTTATATCTTGCCGGAGAACGTGCCGGCCAACGAGTTCCTGAATCTGGAGGGAGAAAAGATCTCGACGTCGCGGAACTGGGCGGTGTGGCTGCACGAATACCTCGAAGAGTTTCCGGGCAAGGAAGACGTGCTGCGCTACGTGTTGTGCGCCAATGCGCCGGAAACCAAGGACAACGATTTCACGTGGAAGGATTTCCAGACGCGCAACAACAACGAGTTGGTGGCCGTGCTCGGCAACTTCGTCAACCGCGCGCTGGTGCTGACGCAAAAATATTACGACGGGAAGGTTCCCGCCTGCGGCGAATTGACCGATTACGACCGCGATATCCTCGGCGAACTGCCGCAGATCAAAAAGGCGCTCGAAGAGAATATCGAGAATTACCGTTTCCGCGAAGCGCTCAAAGAGGCGATGAACATCGCCCGCCTGGGGAATAAATACCTGGCCGATACGGAGCCTTGGAAGCTGTATAAGACCGATCCGCAACGCGTGCAGACGATCCTGAACGTTTCGTTGCAGATCACCGCGTCGCTCGCGATCGCCGTCGAGCCGTTCATGCCTTTTACTGCGGAGAAGATCCTGAGGCTGCTCGACGTCGAAAAGTTCGGCTGGGATCAGCTTGGAAATACGGCCCTATTGAAGCCCGGACACCGGATCGGGACGCCCGCCTTGCTGTTCGAGAAAATCGAAGACAGCGTGATCGAGGCGCAGCTCGAAAAGCTGGCCGCTACGAAACGGGCCAACCTCGCAAAGGAGGCCGGCAAGAAGGTCGAACCGCAGAAAGAGAGCATTGCGTTCGACGATTTCGGAAAGATGGATATCCGCGTGGCGACGATCATCGCCGCCGAAAAGATCGCCAAGACGAAAAAGTTGTTGAAGCTGACTATCGATACCGGGATCGACAAACGGACGATCGTGTCGGGCATCGCCGAGCACTATACTCCCGAATCGCTTGTCGGGCGGCAGGTGCAGGTGCTGATCAACCTGGAGCCGCGCGAACTCAAAGGCGTGCTGTCCGAAGGGATGATCCTGATGGCGCAGGACGCTACCGGAAAGCTGGTGCTGCTGTCCCCTGCCGAGCCGGTCGGCAACGGCACGATGGTGGGGTAGCGGGAATAAAAACGGATTTGTGACGATTGAATAAAAATAGAGTTATGGACTTAGATTGGAAAAACCTATCTTTTGGGTACATCAAAACAGACTATAACATACGGAGTTATTTCCGCGACGGAGCCTGGACAACGCCCGAACTGACAACTGACGAAACGGTCACGATGCATATGGCCGCGACCTGCCTGCACTACGGGCAGGAGGCTTTCGAAGGACAGAAAGCATTTCGCGGCGCCGACGGCGTGATCCGCATCTTCCGTCCCGAAGAGAATGCCAAACGGATGCGCTCCTCGGCCGAATACCTGAAAATGGCTCTGCCGCCGGTCGATATGTTCGTCGATATGATGAAGCGGGTGGTTAAGGCCAACGAACGTTTCGTCCCTCCCTACGGGACGGGCGCTTCGCTGTATATCCGCCCCGTGCTGTTCGGCACCGGCCCGCAGGTCGGCGTAAAGCCCGCCGGGGAATACCTGCTGATCGTTTTCGTTACTCCGGTAGGTCCTTACTATAAGGAAGGGTTCAATCCGATCAAGGTGTTGATCGACCGCGACCACGATCGCGCCGCTCCGCTCGGAACGGGGCACGTGAAGGCCGGCGGGAACTACGCGGCGAGCCTGACTTCGGCCGAGATCGGGCATGAAAAAGGATATCCGAGCGTGCTGTATCTGGATGCAAAGGAGAAAAAGCACATCGACGAATGCGGCGCGGCCAACTTTTTCGGCATCCGCGACGGCGTTTACATTACGCCCAAATCCCATTCGGTGCTGCCGTCGATCACGAACATGAGTTTGATGACGCTGGCCGCGGAGATGGGGCTGAAAGTCGAACAGCGTCCGGTCGATTACGACGAGCTCGGAACGTTCGATGAAGCCGGATCGTGCGGAACGGCGGCCGTTTTGTCGCCCATCGGCAGCATTTACGATCCGCTGACCGGACATACTTTCGTTTACAACGACGGCAAGCCGGGCAAATGGAGCGAAAAGTTGTACCACCGACTGCGAGCGATCCAGTATGCCGAGGAACCCGATACGTACGGATGGATGGTTGCGTTGTAAGGAATCGTTTTTGAAAAACAGGGAACTGCGGACGGGGAATCCCGCTCCGCAGTTTTTAATCCGGGTACGATGACCGAAAAGGAACTGGCCGCCGAACTGAAAGGCAATTTTACCAAAGGATTTGCCGGACGTTACGGGAGATTGATTGCGGAACACGATCTTTTCGGGGACGCGTTGAGCCTTGGACTCGACAGCGATCCGTCCGTTGCGTTCCATGCTTCGTATGCATTGGAAAGGGCGTTTTTTATTGCGCCGGAGGCGTTCGAGCGGCATATCGGGCATTTCGTCCGGAATTACCTCGCGATCGTTAATCCGAGCGCGTGCCGTCATTATTCGAAGATGATGGCGTGGCTGCTCGACCGGAAGCGGATCGAACTGACCGACAGTCAGCGCCGACAGATCGCCGAAACGACGTTCGACCGGCTGATAGACCCGTCGGTGCGTCCGGCCGTAAAAGTGTGGTCGATGGAGATACTCGACATCCTGTCGGCAGAATTGCCGTGGGTCGAAGAGCAGCTTTACGATACGATCTGCTGGCTAATGCGCGACGACGGTCCGGCGCTGCGGAACCGGGGAGCGAAAATCTGCCGCCGCATCCGTGCGCGACGGCAGACTGCGCGGCGGTGATTGCCGTTTATTCCCGTTTTTTATATCTTTAGGGCATCAATTACTTCGATTATGGCAAAGAAACTGACCGTAGCGCTGATTTACGATTTCGACGGCACGCTTTCGCCGGGCAACATGCAGGAGTACGACTTTATTCCGGCGATCGGCAAAAGCAACCGCGAGTTCTGGGAGGAGAGCAACGAAACCGCCCGCGAACAGGACGGCGACCCGATCCTCGCTTATATGTACCGGATGCTGCACGAAGCCAAGAGTTCCGGCATTTCGTTGCGGCGCGAGTCGTTCGCCCGGTCGGGACAGAATATCGAATTGTACGAGGGCGTCCGCGAGTGGTTTCCGCGGATCAACGCCTATGCCGCCGAACGCGGCATCCAACTGCAGCATTATATCAATTCGTCGGGCCTGCGCGAGATGATCGAAGGAACCCCGATCGCCAAGGAATTCCGGAAGATTTACGCCTGTTCGTTCCTTTACGATATCGACGGCGTGGCTTACTGGCCGGCCGTGGCGGTCAATTACACCAATAAAACGCAGTTCATCTTCAAGATCAACAAAGGGATCGAAAGCGTGTACGACAGCCGGCGGATCAACGAGTATATCGAGGAGGAGCAGCGTCCGGTGCAGTTCCGTCACATGATTTATTTCGGCGACGGGACGACCGATATTCCGTGTATGAAACTGGTCAAACAGCAGGGAGGACATTCGATCGCCGTCTACAATCCCCGTTCGCGCCAGAAACGCATGGAGATGATGGAACTGATCCGCGATAACCGCGTCAGCTATATCTGCGCTGCCGATTACAGTCCCGATAAGGAGATCGACTGTCTCGTCAGGACGATCATCGACAAGATCGAAGCCGACCACAAGTTGAGCAAATTCTATAAAAAGTAATTTGTATTTTTAAAAGCTATGAAAATTATTTTTGCTACCAATAACCGTCATAAGCTGACCGAAGCGCAGGAGATTCTCGGCAGTGGTTATCAGTTGGTAACGCCTTGCGATCTGGGTATTACCGAGGATATACCGGAAGAGCAGCCGACTCTGGAGGGAAATGCTTTTCAGAAGGCCCGCTACCTGTACGACCGCACCGGGCTGGACTGTTTCGCCGACGATACCGGTTTGGAAGTCGATGCGCTCGGCGGCGCGCCGGGGGTTCGTTCGGCCCGTTATGCCGGGGATGGCAGAAATTCGTCCGACAACGTGGCGCTGCTGCTCGAAAACCTTTCGGGACAGGCCGACCGAAAGGCCCGGTTCCGCACGGTGATCGCGCTGATCTTCGGAGGAAAGGAATATCAGTTCGACGGGGTGGTCGACGGTACGATCACGGATACGCCGCACGGCGGGGGAGGATTCGGTTACGATCCGGTTTTCGTTCCGGACGGTTACGACGTCACGTTCGCGGAGATGGATTCCGAAGCCAAAAACGCGATCAGTCACCGCGGCCGCGCCGTCGAAAAATTGGCGGCGTTTCTTTCGGGAGCGAAATAATGCGTACGTACAAAGCCCGCGGCGTGGTGCTGCATACGATCAAATACGGCGACAGTTCGATGGTCGCCTACCTGTTTACCGACTTGTTCGGGCGGATGAATTACATGATCCAGGGCGTGCACAGCAGCCGGGGGCGGGGCAACAAGGCGGCGCTGTTCCAGCCGATGTTCCTGGTCGAATTCGAAGGGATCGAGCAGCCGCAGGCGCGGATGCATCGCATGAAGGAGGTGCGCAGCCTGACGCCGCTTTCGAGCCTGCCGTTCGACGTCCGCAAGAGCACCATTTCGCTGTTTATGGCCGAGGTGCTGTACCGATTGATCCGCGAGTCGGAGGCCAACGAACCGCTGTTCGATTTCGTCTGTCGGTCGGTCGTGCAGTTGGATCGGATGACCGAAGGGATTTCCAATTTTCACCTGTGGTTCCTCGTGCAACTTTCCGCCTACCTCGGATTCTATCCGGGCAACGAGCCGATCCCGAACGGTTATTTCGATATCCGGGGCGGCGTGTTTACGCCGTCCGTTCCGGCGCATCGGATCTGCATGGACGCTTCCTGTTCCGGCTTGCTCGGCGATCTGATGGATTGCGAAGCCGACCGGCTCGGTAGCCTGCCGTTGTCGCGGACGCAGCGTTCCGCTTTTATGGAGTCGATGCTGCTGTTTTTCGGTTATCATCTGGACGCTATCCGTACCGTCCGGTCGGTGTCGATTTTGCGTGAGATTTTTTGAGACTTGTCCGCGGCGGGCGCTCGTTTGGCTTGCGACCGATCGACGGTCGGGATGGCGTTTGCGACCGGATCGATCGAGCCGCGGGGGCGGCAGGAACCGTTTATTTTGCCGGATAGTCGGCGCCGTTTTTCAGCATACTCCCGGCGCCAAGGAAAATCTGCTGTCTTCGAAAACCGCCTAAAATCTGAAAATTATAGGACGCGTTATTCTTTTTATCGGATTTGCGGCCGGCTTACGTGTAGTTCGGGATGCTGTGAATCTTCCGGTACGGTTCGTTGAATCAAAAGATTTCGACGGCGATGGTTCGCCGGGAGCGGAGAGGCGTTGCAGTAACGAGGCCCGCTGCCCCGACCGGGCCTTATTTCGATAAAAAAGAGGAACGGGTCGATTATCGACCCGTTCCTCTTTTTATAAGAAAACGTCCGGAAAACCGGCTGTTCCTATGCAGTCGTCGATCGCCGCGATTAGCAGCGGAACGCTTTTTTCAGTTTATCGACGGCATCCAGTTTCTCCCATGCGAAAAATTCGATCTCTTTGCTCACTTCTTTTCCTTTTTCGAAAAGGGTTACTTTTTGCGTATAAGGACGGTTGCCGAAGTGTCCGTACGAAGCGGTCGCTTCGAAGATCGGGTTGCGGAGTCCGAATTCGCGGACGATGGCCGCAGGCCGCAGGTCGAACAGGTCGTTGATTTTCGCGGCGATCTGCCCGTCGGTCATTTTCACTTTCGAAGTTCCGTTCGTGTTGACGTAGACGCTCAGCGGTTGTGCGATTCCGATCGCGTAGGACAGTTGTACGAGCACTTCGTCGGCGATACCGGCCGCTACGAGGTTTTTGGCGATGTGCCGGGCGGCGTAGGCTGCGCTGCGGTCGACCTTCGAACTGTCTTTGCCGGAGAATGCTCCGCCGCCGTGGGCTCCGCGTCCGCCGTAGCTGTCGACGATGATTTTGCGGCCGGTCACTCCGGTATCCCCGTGCGGGCCGCCGATCACGAATTTGCCGGTCGGATTCACATGCAGGATGTAGTCGTCGCCGATCAGTTCGGCCAGGCAGTCGCCGGCTCGTTCCAGGCGGGCTTTGGTGCGCGGAATCAGGATGTTTTGGACATCTTCGCGGATTTTGGCGCACATCGCTTTTTCAGCGGCTTTTTCGCCGCCCGCTTCGGCGGCCGTAATGAATTCGTCGTGTTGGGTCGATACTACGATCGTATGCACGCGCTGCGGTTTGTTGTCGTCGCCGTATTCGATCGTAACCTGGCTCTTGGCGTCGGGTCGCAGGTAGGTCATCACCTTGCCTTCGCGGCGGATGGCGGCCAGTTCCTTCAGGATTACGTGCGACAGGATCAGCGTGGCGGGCATCAGCTCCTTGGTCTCCGAGCAGGCGTAACCGAACATGATTCCCTGGTCGCCGGCGCCCTGTTCCTCTTCGGTCTCGCGTACGACGCCCTGGTTGATATCGGGCGACTGTTCGTGGATCGCCGACAGCACGCCGCACGAATTGCCGTCGAAACGGTAATCGGCGTTCGTATAGCCGATCCGGTTGATCACGCGGCGCGCGACGTCTTGTACGTCCACGTACGCTTCCGAACGGACTTCACCGGCCACGACGACCAGCCCCGTGGTGCAGAGCGTTTCGCAGGCTACTTTCGAATTGGAATCGTGACGAAGAAATTCGTCGAGGATTGCATCGGAAATTTGATCCGAAACCTTGTCGGGATGTCCTTCGGACACCGATTCGGAGGTAAATAAAAATCCCATCTTTAAAATTTTTTAATGGTTTAAAATACTTTTAAACAATGGGAAAAACTCAGCTGTTGTAGATGAACACAAATACTATTTTAGCATTTTTTTCCGTGGTTGCAAGCGGCCAAATCTTTCCACAAATTCAGTAACGGCGGCAAAGGTAATAACATTTCGGATATTTGCCAAAAGTTTTCGGCGTATCGCTTTTGCGGAATAGTACGGCGTTGCGTTCGTTTTCGGCGTCCGTCGTCGTCAGAAAGGATAGCCTACGCCGAAATTCAGCGTCGTGTTCTGCATCCGGAAGTTCTGGATCCAGCGCTGTCCGGCCGCTTCGTTCGGGTTGTGCAGTTTGATGCCCCAGTCGATCCGGAATACGAAGAAACTGAAATCGAACCGCGCGCCGAGTCCGGTATTGAATCCCAGTTGTTTGTAGAATCGGTCGATTTTGAACTGCGATTCTTCGCCGTAGCCGCCCTGTCCGAGGAACCAGATGTTGCCGACATCGAAAAAGAGCGCGCCTTGCAAGATTCCCCAGACTGGAAAACGGGCTTCGAGATTCGTTTCGAGTTTGAAGTTCCCCAACTGGGTGGGATAGTCGCTGACCCAGCGCACTTCGTTGCCCGGGCCGAGCGTCCGGGCCAGCCAGCCGCGCATACTGTTGCTGCCGCCGCAGTAGAACAGCCGCTCGAACGGGATGGATGTCGAATTGCCGTAAGCGTATCCCCATCCGCCGTAGAAGCGATATACGAGACTGGTTTTCGGCCCCAATACGAATTTTCGCGCCAGGTTCAGATCGAACCGGAAATACTGGGCGTACCGGATACCGAACAGTTTGTAATACTCTTCCCCCGACGAACGGCCGAACAGGTGGCTCAGTCCGTCGATCAGGTTACCGTTCGTTTCGAAATTGAACCGTAACGCCAGCGAATTGCGTTCGGTGTTGATCTTCTGGTTGTTGAAGATATACGAGCCGGACAGTCCGGCGATCAGCTGCGATTCGTAGCTGTTCCGCAGGTAGGGATTCTGCAATTGTTCGAGGAAAGCCGTGTCGATCTGCCGCAGTTTCACCACGCTGATGTCCGCCGGCCGCAGGACGAAGGTGCTGTTTTTGCCGTTGCCCCACGTATAGCCCCAGACGCCGCTGGCCAGCGTACGATGGTAGTACGGGCGGCGCTGTACGCTGTAGGAGACTTCTACTTTCGTCCGCGGATTGAAGGCTCGGTTGTAGCGGTCGATTCGCAGCGGCGTGATGAAACGGGGAAACGAAAACGAGGTCGATACGCCTAATTCGAACGAGTTGCGCTTCTGTTTGACGCGCATGAATTCGTAGCCTCCGCGCACCTTGATGTCGAACAGTTCGACGCCGCGGAACAGGTTGCGGTTCTGGTAGCCCACCGTGGCGGCGATTCCGAAATAGTCGGCCGACGTGGTTCCTTCGAGTTCCAGCGAGTATCCCTGCCGCAGCGCAGGCGTACAGAAAATAGTGCAGTTCAGGTAGTGTTCGGTGCCGTACGAGGCTTCGCCGATGCCGGTGGAGTCCTGCGACTGCCCGATGTAGGTGATCCGGTTGTCCCGCAGCAGCGTATCGCCTTCCGCTTCCGAAAAGAGGATGCTGGCGCTTTTGTAATAGTCGAGCCGCATGATGTTTTCGTAAGTCCGTTTCACTTCGTCGGCATTATACAGGTAGTTCGGGTAGAGACTGATCGTTCGGCGCAGGATCTCCGCCCGCACTTTCGACCGGGTGTCGTAAACGATTTTCAGGCCTTTGTAGTCGAGCGTGTCGAGCCGGCTTTCGTAAAGAGAATCCGACACGGCTGCCGAGGGGTTGTAATCCGGATAGATATAGATGTTCCGGATGCGGTAAATTCGGTTGTCGTCGAGCGTCGCTTCGCCTTCGGCGGTATATCCGGCCATGTAGCGTTTTACGACCATCGTCAGGTTGACCGTGCGGTTGCCCGCCGTCGAGTCGGCTACATAACTGATGTTGTTGATCGAGAAGTTGTAATATCCCCGGTTTTTCAGGAATGAAGTGATCCGTACCCGTTCGTCGTCCAGCGTATTCGCATCGAAAATGTCGCCCGTATGCAGCAACGTCGAAATCGTGTCGCTGAAAATGATCGATTGCAGCGACCGGTCCCGGAAATCGTATCGGATGCTGCCGATCCGGTACGGTTCGCCTTGCCGGGCGAGGTAGGTGACTTTCGCTTTTTTGCCCGAAGTGTCGACCCGAAATGCCGTCGAAGCGTCCAGGAAGCCTTTGCCGTTCAGGTAAATTTTCATGCCTTCGGCCGAACGGGCCGTCAGTGTCGAGTCGAGCAGCACGGGTTCTTTGCCGATGCGGCGTTTGAAACGGTTCCACCAGTTCGTTTTGTCCGGGTCTGCCGAATTGTAAGCCCACAGATAGAAATTGGTTCCCAGGAAACGTTTGGTCGGATGCTGGCGGATGAATTGTTCCAATTCCGTCCGCGTCGCCCGTTCGTCCCGCGTCAGTTGTTTCTCCCGTTCGATCCGGACGTCGCTTTTGGACAGCAGGTATTGCCCGGACGGAATGTGCCGCGTCGCGCTGCATGCTGCGAGCAAGCAGCCGCAAACGACGACGACCGGCAGCCGCAGCCGCCTTTTTGCCGCCTCTGCAAACGAATCCGACCGGAATATCCTACTCACTCCGCCAACTATTTTACAAATTTGAAACGCACCCGTAGAACGCCGTCCGCGCAGTCGCTCGAGATCAGCCTGACCGGCGGGATCTCCGCCGTGTTCGATACGTGCGCCCCGATGCACGGACAGCTATCGAAATCGCCGATATGGACGATGCGGACGGTGGTTGCGCCTTCCGGCAGCCGCGACAGGTTGTAACGGGCGGCGGCCTCTGCCGCGGTCAATATTTCGTCCCGCACGTCCGCGTGCGAGGCGATCTGTTCGTTGACCGTCCGTTCGATTCCGGTCAGCTCTTCGGGCGTCAGGTTGCGGTGAAAGCGGAAATCGCATTTCGATTTCTTCTTTTCGATATGGGTCGAAAAGGCCCGGCCGCACCCGAGCGTCCGGGCGATCGCCCCGTTGATCAGGTGCTCGGCCGAGTGCATCGGCTCGAAATAGTCTTTTCCGTTCGGAGTTTGTTCGATCTGATTCATCGTTATTTTAAAACCGATTTTACGAATTTGTCTTCGATGTAAAAAACGCCTTTCCGGGCTTCGAACCGAACCAGGCAGTACTCCGGGTCTTCGACTCCTCCCGGAAAATGTTTGATAAACCACTCTTGCCACATGATCTTTTTGACCGCAGGGTATTCGATCACTTCGGCCGTTCCGGTTAGTGCGACGCTGTCTCCGCGGTCGAAAAAAGAGATGCCGGCGCGCGGGTTCCGGCGCAGATGCGCCGTTTTGTCGGAGCTGGTGCCGGTGGCGAACCAGATCGTAAACGGTTTTTCGGCGCGTATTTTGACGACCGGAACGGGACGCGGGAAACCCTTTTCGTCCAACGTCGCCACGGTAATCACTTCGCACCGTTGTAACAGCGCGAACGCTTTTTCGTGAATCGTTTCCATATCCGGTCGGTCTTACGGGTTCTTACTGGTTGAAGAACCCCTGTTTTTTCAGCATTTCGAAATATTTCCGCGAAAAAAGACGGTTGTCTTCGCCCTTGTAGCGACGTTCGGTGAAAATACGCGCCAGGTTCGGTAGGTCGTTCGCTTTCAGCAGGCCGGCCGTCTCTTCGGAAGCTTCCTTGTCGGCCCAGATCGCGTCGATCGCTTCGGGCGTGTAATCGTGGTAGCGTTCGCGGTGGATTACCCCTTCCAAGGGCAGGCGGTCGGTCGGCGGCGGCAGTTTGTCGGGGTAGCCCATCGTCACGGTAGTGACCGGGATCACCCCCTCGGGCAGGGCGAGCACCTCGGCGATCCGGTCGGCGTTGTAGGTCGTCGTGCCGAGGTAGCAGATGCCGAGCCCCTCCGACTCCGCTTCGAGACAGACGTTTTGCGAAGCGAGGATCGCGTCGATCGCGCCGTTGACGAACCAGACGAAATTGTCGTACTGCGGGTCGGCCCCCCGCTGGCGGCACCACAGCGAGAACCGGCGCACGTCGACGCAGAACGTCAGCACGATCGGGGCCTGAGTGACCATCGGTTGTCCGAAATGGCACGGCGACAGTTGTTCCCGGATCTGCGGGTCGGTCGTCACGATGATGCTGTATATCTGCATATTGCCTGTGTTGGAAGCCCTCGTGCCGGCTTCCAGAATCCGTTGCAGCAGGGCCTCGTCCACCGGATCCGGCTTGTAGCTGCGCACCGACCGATGCTCGAATATCGTTTTGATCATAGCTTTCTGTCTTTTTAACGGAAACGCGGATTCCGCATGAATTTATACAAATATCCGCTATTTTTTTGAAAGAGGAAAAGCTTTTTGAAAATTTCGCGATATTTGCACGGATAAGCCGGAAACGATATGAAACAAAAATTTTATAAATACCACGGAGCGGGCAATGATTTCGTGCTGATCGATAACCGTTCGGGCGGATTCGACGTTTCCCGCGCGCATGTGGCCGCCCTGTGCTGCCGCCGCACCGGGGTCGGCGCTGACGGGCTGATGCTGCTGGAAAACGATCCCCAGGAGTTGTTCAGGATGCGCTATTTCAATGCCGACGGCGGCGAATCGACCATGTGCGGCAACGGCGGCCGCTGTATCGTGTTGTTCGCCCATCATTTGGGGATCGGCGGATCGCGCAAGCGTTTTTCGGGGATCGACGGCGTGCACGATGCGCAAATCCTGTCGGCGGACGCGACGGCGGGCGAGATCCGGCTCGGCATGATCGACGTTCCGCGCGTGGAGAAATTCCCCGATCATTATTTTCTCGATACCGGTTCGCCGCACCATGTCGAATTCGTGCCGGATGTTCGGCGGGAGGACGTCGCCCGAAAAGGCGCAATGATACGCCGCAGCGATCCGTACGCCGCCGCCGGAGGGACGAACGTCAATTTCGTGGAGATCGTTTCGGACGGTCGTATCCGGGTGCGTACTTATGAGCGGGGCGTTGAGGCCGAGACGCTTGCCTGCGGAACCGGGGCCACGGCTTCGGCGCTGGCGGCTGCCGTGCGATCCGGAAGCGATTGCCGGAATTACCGGGTCGACGTCGAGGGCGGAGTCCTTTTCGTGTCTTTCGAACGGACAGGAGACGAGCGTTTTACGAATGTGACGCTTACCGGCCCGGCGCAAAAGGTGTTCGAAGGCTGCCTGGCGGAAAAATTTTAAACCCGAAGCGGTTGTTTTTTCAAAAAAAATCTCTATCATTGCAATCGTACAAAGGACGTGAATCCTGCGTACGAAGAACTGAAATCCATGTCAAACGTTTAAACCCTTACGTTTTCACGACCCATGAAATCGACCCATGTTTTCCGGAACAAGGCCCATGATTCCGAACCGGAAGATTCGTTAAAGCGAGCGGCCAAGCTCGAACCTATTAAAAAAAGCGGAAAAGAGAAGCGGGCGATTTACAGCCGACTCGACGAGGACGACGACGACGAGTTACTCTCTTTCAAGAAACGCGAATCGGTTCTCGACTATTTCGACGACGGTGAGGAAGAACAGGACGAACGATAAACGATCGTTTATAAATCGAATGAAACGGGAATGGCTGCCGCAGGGCGGCCATTTTTTACAAAATATCGAACAATCATGGAAAAATTCATCGTTGCCGCCGAAACGGCATTGCGCATCAGCGACTCGCAGCAGGGGGATACGACGCTCGTACTGCTGCACGGCTACCTGGAATCTCTCGAAGTGTGGGAGGATTTCACGAAATTGCTGACGCCCTACTACCGTGTGATCGCGATCGACATTCCCGGTCACGGCATCTCGGAGGTGCGGGGCGAGGTGCATAGCATGGAGTTCGTGGCCGATGTGCTGAAAGGGGTGCTCGACAAGCAGGGCGTCGCGCGCTGTTTCGTGGCCGGGCACTCGATGGGGGGATACGTCGCCGAAGCTTTTGCGGCCCGTTATCCCGAAATGTTGCAGGGGCTGATTTTGTTCCACTCGACGCCGAATGCCGATACCGATGCGAAAAAAGAGGACCGACGCCGCGAGATCGAACTGATCCGCAGCGATAAGAAAGAACTGATCGCCTCGCTTTTCGCTCCGAAAGGTTTTGCCGAGGCGAACCGCAAACGGCTTCGCGGGCGGATCGAACAACTGCAGGAGCTGATCTCGTCGACCGACGACGACGGCATTGTGGCGCTGCTGAACGGGATGATCGGCCGCAACGATATGAACGACATGCTGCACGGTTTGAAAGTGCCGCAACTGTTCATATTCGGCCGGATGGACGAATTTATCCCGGTCGAACGGGCCGAAGCGCTGGTCGCCGCTCATCCGCAGGCCGAAGCGGCGTGGCTCGATCATTCGGGACACATGGGCTTTTTCGAAGAACCCGAGGCCGCCGCGGAGATCATTCGCGGATTTATCGACAGGCACGCGGCTTGCTGAATGTTTCCGGCGCGGCCGTTCCGGGATTCGGGGAATAATAACGGATGTTTCTATTCGGCTAAATAATCTTTTTGTTTCACATGCCGGTAGTATTGCTGTAGGCGCGCTTTCAGGTCGCGTTCGGCGGCTTCCAACGCGGGGGTGCGGATTCCCGAAATATCGTTTTTTTGCAGGGTGTCGCTGCGTAGGTAGGCCGACAGCGTCCGTTCTCCGTCGAAAAAGAGCACCAGCGAATCGGTAATGCCCTGGTAAGTTCCGCCCGCATAATTCGACACCATCGGTTCGCGGTCGGTTTCGCGCAGCACGTCCCGTCCGAAGGCGAAATAGGGCCGGTCGTAGCCGGTCAGCCCGAGCAGCGTCGGCATCAGATCGATTTGCTGGGCGACCGAACGGTTTACGCCGCGCAGCGATCCGTCCGGCGTGTAGATCAGGCAGATGATTTGCGTGTTGCCGGTCGGGGTCAGCGTTTTTGGCGCGAAGGTTTCCGACGATACGTGGTCGGCTACGAAGACGAAAATCGTATTTTCGTACCACGGTTCCCGGCTTGAGGTCTCCATGAAACGGCGCAGTGCGAGGTCGGTGTACGCCACGCCTTTGTGTACCTTGGTTTTTCCTTCCGGCAGCGTCGCGGCGTATTTTTCCGGAACGACGAACGGGTGGTGCGAACTGAGCGTGAAAGCCGATGCGAAAAACGGCTGAGGCATTTCGGACAGCACGCGGCTCATGTACTGTAGGAAAGGTTCGTCCCAGATGCCCCAGTAGCCGTCGAAATCGTCTGTGCCGCACCGTTTTTCATAATCCTCGCGGCTATAATAATCCTGTACGCCGGCCTGCGCCGCATAGGCGCCGAAACCCATCGAACCGCGTCCCGAACCGTTGAAGAACGACGTTTTGTATCCTTTTTCGGCCAGCAGTGCCGGCAGCGCCTTCATCGGGGCGAGCGCCTGAGGCATCAGTACGAACGGTGTCCGGTAAGAGGGGATAGAAGACAGCACCGAGGGCAGCGCCTCGATCGATTTGTGTCCATTGGCGAATGCGTTCTGGAAATAGTATCCTTCGCGCATCAGCGAGTCGAGGAACGGAGTGTACCCGTGCCCGTCCGGATAGAGGTCGGGATTCAGCAGCGCCGAATGTTCGCTGCTGAAACTTTCCAGGATGAAAATGACGATATTGCGGTCGCCGAACGCAAGGGAGTCGCCCGCAGCGGCCTCCGGCCGGTGGATCGGGGTGTAAATGGCCTCGAGCGTCCGGTCGTCGAAGAATTCGGTGTACGCGATCGAGCGGTTGCCGAGCGTCCGCAGCATACAGAACGGGTTGCTGAGGATCAGGTTCGCCTTCGGACTCGACGCGGTATACAGCGTGGCGTTGCTGAGCGTGATCGGGCGCGTTTGTCGGCTGAATCCGCCCCGTATGCCCCCGATGGACAATCCGACTGCGACCAGCAGCGCCGGCAGATGGATCAGCGCGTAGGCCGTGTTCGACCGGATCCGCGACGGAGCGACCCGGATCCGGCGGTAGGCCCAGACGAGGGCGGCGATCAATCCGGCGGCAAACAGCGCGACGTACCAGTTTTCGGCGAGCGCTTTCAGCAGTACGGTTCCGGTATTGTCGTTGTTGCCGAGGTAGGAGAGTTCGTCCGAGGTGAACCTTTTTTTCGCGTAGTGGTAATAGACGCCGTCCGAGACGTTGACGATCAGCGCGAGGGCGTTGGCGACGGAGAAAAGCCAGAACAGCATCGTGCCGTACCACCGCCGTTCGCGCAGCCGCAGCGGTACGAGCGACAGCACGATGAACAGCGAGTTGACGTACAGGATCGACACCGTGTCGAACACCAGGCTGCCGTGTAGCAGTCCGGGCAGTTCGCTTGCCGCGAGCGGCCCGATTTCGGCCCGGTTCTGCAGGAAGAATACGATGCGGCACAACAGCCATGCCGCGTACAGCAGTCCCAACCTCAGGACGAGCGCCAGCGCCGGACAGAATCCGTCGAAATGCCTGCCGTTTTTCCGGTTCATTTTTTCGTGCGTTTTCCTTTGATGACGATTTCGGGTTTGCAGTAGACCGTCGAATGGGGCGGAACCGACTCGGTGAGCCATACGTTACCGCCGATCACCGTGTCGTGACCGATCACCGTGTCGCCGCCGAGGATCGTGCTGCCGGCGTAGATGATCACGTTGTCCTCGATGGTCGGATGGCGCCGGACGCCCGAAAGCTCTTTGTCGACAAACGTGGCGCCCAGCGTGACGCCCTGGTAAATTTTGACGTTCCGCCCGATAACGGTCGTTTCGCCGATGACGATCCCGGTGCCGTGGTCGATGTAGAAGTTCGGCCCGATGGTGGCTCCCGGGTGGATGTCGATTCCGGTCTGGCTGTGCGCGTATTCCGAAATCACGCGCGGCAATACTGGTATTTTCAGTTTGTGCAGCACGTGCGACAGGCGGTACACCATCACGGCGTAGAATCCCGGATAGCACAGGATCACCTCTTCGGTGCAGTAGGCCGCCGGGTCGCAGTTTTTGTAAAGGTTGGCGTCCTGCATCAGCCGGGTGTATATCAGCGGGATTTCGCCGAAAAACCGTTCGGTGAGATGTTCGCAGCAACAGTCCATGTCGGCGCACAGCGGGCTGATGATCTCCAGGAAATCGTGCTGGAGATTCTCCCATTTCAGATCCATTTCCTTCAGCGAGATGTTCCTTTTGTCCCGTACCGGGAACAGCAGGTTGGTCAGCGTGTCGATGAAACGGCGCGTGGCCACCTGAGACGGAACTTCGCGGTAAAACACCTGCGTCATCTTGTGCAGGCGGGACGGGAAATTCTTGATTACGTCGGCCATAGTCTATCTGATTGCCCGATCGTACGGAGCGTCGGCCGGCCGTCGGCCGGCTTCGTCCTCCGCGATCAGTTGTTGAATATACAGTTCGATGTCTTTTTTCAGTTTTTTATACAGGAAACACTCCTTATACTGTTCGTTGTCGAGCAGTACCTCGCGCACGTTGCGCAACGAGTTGTTGTAATTGCTCAGTTCGTTTTTCAACGACACGCCCTGCTTGGTTCCCGAAGTGATCCGTTCGACGGTCATGTCCCGCAGCCGTTCGCAAACGGTGTGCAGAAGGATCAGCACCACGTTGTCCAGCAGCGTATGGCCCTGCATGAAAAAATAGACATTGTCGGTTTCGACGCCGAACTGCCGGATATGGTGCCCGAAAGCGGCCACTTCGCCGATCCAGGTCGGATGGTTGGCTTCCAACGTTCGGAGACGCTTTTCGACCTGACGGCCGAGCCAGTGCAGCGTTTCGGCGCCGTCGTCGCGCAAATCGAGGTAGTTGAGCCGGACGCTGCTGCGGAAGTCGAGCAACGAAAAGGCCTTTTCGCTTTTGCGGCGGGCGGAGTAGGCGTACCACAGGAACAACGGGTAGATCGTCCGCGAATAAGCGGTCATGAACTTTTCGAAGTTGAAGATCAGCGTATCGTTTTTGGTCGCTTTGACGCACACCTTATGCAGCGACGGGGGGTGGCACAGGAAATTTTCGGTCGCATAGGCGTAGGTGTGGAACAGCCTCGGGGTGTTGTTCACCAGCCGCGACTGGTCGTTGAAGTTTTTGAACAGGTAGTCGAAGTCGCTGTCCATGCACAGGATCGTATCCCGGTCGCGCTCGTCGATCATCGCCAGCAGGACTTTTTTGCCTTTTGCCAGGTCGTCGCGCAACGGGACGCTGATTTCGAACTTCAGCCGCTCGGTTTCGTAGTCGTCGAAGATGCTGCGCCAGAACGCCACGTCGTCGTACCCTTCGACGAACACGCGGATCAGCCGATACGCGCCGTTCGCGTAACGGGAAACCATCGGAACCGTTTTGACCGGTTCCTGGAGTCGTATTGCCTGCCGTTCTTTCCTGCGTTTTTTCATATTCGGGTTCGGTTTGGATAAAGGCCGATGCGTTACCGTTCTTCCGGCAGCGTCACCCGCACCACTTCGATCCCGACGCGCTGCAACAGGTCGAGACCGTCGGTCGAATGGTAGTCGTCGCAGTAGACTACGCGGCGGATGCCGCTCTGAATAATCAGTTTCGAACATTCGATGCAGGGCGACGACGTGACGTACAGCGTCGAGCCTTCGCTGCTGTTGTTCGATTTGGCCACCTTGGTGATCGCGTTCGCTTCGGCGTGCAGAACGTAGGGTTTGGTCTTGCCGGCCTCGTCCTCGCAGATGTTCTCGAATCCGGCCGGCGTGCCGTTGTAACCGTCCGAGATGATCATCTTGTTCTTGACCAGCAGGGCGCCTACCTGCCGGCGGACGCAGTAGGAGTTTTCGGCCCAGATCCGGGCCATTTTGATGTAACGAATGTCGAGCTGACGTTGTTTTTCTTCCTGGTATCCCATAAAAAGATGTCGTGTATGCCGTTTCAGTTTTTATTCGATGTAAATTTCCAGCAGTTTTCCCTGTCCGGTCAGCGTTACCTCCTCGATGCAGGCAGGTACCAGTAGGGTCTCGCCTTTTTTGACGGTTTCGGAGCCGCCTTCCCAGCCGAGCGTCGCCCGTCCTTCGGTCAACATGTAGACGACGAACGAATCGCGTTCCACGTGGTTGCGTCCGACCGCGCCGTCCAGTCCGATCAGGTTGACGGTGAAGTAAGGCGATCTTTTCAGCGGAACCGCTTCGTTTGTCCGCGGTTCGGCGGTGATACGGTACGGGATGTCGTTGTCGAAACGGATCGCGTCGGCGGCCAGGTCGGTATGCAGTTCGCGCCCTTTACCCGAAGCGTCCGTGCGTCCCCAGTCGTAAATCCGGTAGGTGACGTCCGAAGCCTGCTGGATCTCGGCCAGCAGGATTCCCTTGCCGATGGCGTGGATCGTGCCTGCCGGAATGAAGAATGCGTCTCCGGGGCTTACTTTCGGACGAGAAAGAATTTCGGGTAGCGTGCCGCGCTCCACGTGTTCCGCATAGCGTTCGCGCGATACGTCCCCGTCGAATCCCAAGTAAAGCTCGGCTCCCGGATCGCAGTCCAGGACGTACCACATTTCGGATTTGCCGTAACCGCCGTACCGTTTCGCCGCCAGGGCGTCGTCCGGATGCACCTGCACCGAGAGTTTGTCCTGCGCATCGATGTATTTGATCAGCAGCGGAAACTGCAGGCCGAATTTCTCGTAAATTTTGTCGCCCACCAGGTCGCCCATATAGACTTCGATCAACTCTTCGAGGTTGTTTCCGGCCAGTATGCCGTTGCCGACGACGGATACGTCGCCGTCGAGGCCGGAAATTTCCCAACTTTCGCCGATCGTACGCTCCCGGGGCAGCCGTTTTCCGAGTTTTTCGGACAGCCGCCGCCCCCCCCAGATACGCTCTTTCGGCCGAGGCCTGAATTTTAACGGATACAGCATTCGCAACGTTTTAGCGAGCCCGGCTGCGGACGGTTCCCCGGAACGGAGAACGCAACGGCAGACAAAGCCCTGAATTTTAACGACAAATTTAACAAATTATGGCAACTTTTCATACCTTTGTTCCCGCTGCCGGTTCGCGGCGGCGGGTCGCAAGTGCGGACTTATGTGGCAATCAGCCCGATACCGTGAGGCGTGCCGGCGATTATTTTCGGATTATTTTAACCTCGCATCCGCCATGTGTTTGTTACGGGTAGAACAGGTCACCAAGCGTTACGCCGCTCATACGGCGCTCGACGACGTGTCTTTGGAAGTTCCGCGGGGGGCGGTTTACGGGTTGCTCGGGCCGAACGGCGCGGGCAAGACGACGTTGATCCGCATCATCAACCGGATCACGGCGCCCGACAGCGGCCGGGTGTTTTTCGACGGACGGCCGCTCGCTCCCGACGACATTTACCGGATCGGCTACCTGCCCGAAGAGCGCGGATTGTATAAAAAAATGCGCGTCGGCGAACAGGCGCTCTATTTCGCGCAGCTCAAAGGTCTTTCGAAGCGGGAAGCGACGGAGCGCCTGAGGGCGTGGTTTGAAAAATTCGGGATCGCCGAGTGGTGGGACCGGAAGGTGGAGGAGCTCAGTAAGGGGATGGCGCAGAAGATCCAGTTCATCATCACGGTATTGCACCGACCGGCCTTGCTGATTTTCGACGAACCGTTCAGCGGCTTCGACCCGATCAACGCCAACCTGCTGAAAAACGAAATCCTTGCGCTGCGCGACAGCGGGGCGACGGTGATTTTTTCGACGCACAACATGTCGTCGGTCGAAGAGATCTGCGACCATATCACGCTGATAGACCGTTCGCGCAACGTCCTGAGCGGCGCTGTCGGCGAAATTCGCCGCCGGTACGGCGAATCCGTTTTCCGGATCGATTTCGCGGGCGACCCGGCGGCGCTGTCGCAGCAGGAGCTGCAGCCTTACTGTTCGGTGCTCGGCATAAAACGCGGGGCGCCGTATCATACGGCCGAAGTGCGGCTCGTCTCGCCGGACGCCGTGCGTCCGCTGATCGGGCTGCTGAACGAACGAACCGAACTGCACGGCTTTTCGGAAGTGATCCCCGGGATGAACGACATTTTTATCCGGGCAGTCAACGGACAACTTGAACAAACCGACCATGAGTAAGATAGGATTGATTATCGGTCGCGAATTCAACCAGCGGGTGCGGAAACGGACGTTTATCCTGACGACCGTGTTGACGCCGCTGTTGATGGTCGTCCTGATGGTGGCGCCGGTACTGCTGAACAAGGTCGGCGGAAGCCGGCAGTTGGAGATCCTGGTGCTCGACCGCAGCGGTTGGATCGCCCCGCAGTTGCAAAGCGGCGCGCTGCTGAAGTTGACGCCTACCGACTTGTCCGAAGACGAGCTCGGCGCACCGGGAAACCGGTACAACTACCTGGTTATCGGTGAGGACGTTCTGTCCGATCCCGGGGATGTCCGTCTCTATACGAAAGAAGCCCTGACGTTCGACGTTGAAAACGATCTGAAGTCGCAGTTGGGCAGGATTATCGAAAAGCGGAAACTCGAAGCGCACGATATCCGGAACCTGTCTCAGATCATGCAGGAGGTCAAAACGGACGTTTCGATGCAGACTTTTCAACGGCACGATACCGGGGAACGACGGGCCAGTTCCGGCGTCCTGTCGATGACCGCTTCCTATCTGTTCGGGTTCCTGATCTACATGTTCGTTTTCATGTACGGCGTGATGGTCATGCACGGCGTGATCGAAGAGAAAAACTCGCGGGTGTTGGAGATCATCGTTTCGTCGGTCAGGCCGTTCGAACTGATGCTCGGCAAAATCCTCGGCATCGCGTCGGTCGCGTTGGTGCAGTTCCTGATCTGGGCCGCGCTGATCCTGGCGCTGGGAACGGCCGCCCTGCACCTGCTGACGCCCGACGCGTTGATTCGGGGCGCGGCCGTACCCGGGGTTGTGCCGCAAATGGACGCCGGTACGCTTGCGGCGATCCGGCAGGTAACCGACGGCGGTTTCCTGCTGAAATTGTTCGGCGGTTTCCTGGTTTATTTCGTCGGCGGCTACCTGCTCTATGCGGCGATTTTCGCGGCGGTCGGCAGCGCCGTCGACAACGCGCAGGACGCCCAGCAGTTGCAGATGCCGGCCACGATTCCGCTGGTTTTCGCGATCGTCGTGATGTTCACCACGATGCAGAACCCGAACGGGACGCTGTCCGTTTGGTGCAGCATCATCCCGTTCACCTCGCCGATCGTGATGATGGCGCGCATTCCGTACGGAGTGCCTGCGTGGCAGTTGGCGCTGTCGGTCGCGTTGCTTTACGGCAGTTTCCTTTCGATGGTGTGGGTGGCCGGCAAAATTTACCGGGTGGGGATTTTCATGTACGGCAAGAAGCCCGGATTCGCAGAGTTGTACAAATGGATAAAATATAAAGGATAATTAAATTGTAGTCCAATGAAAGAGTGTGTATTGGTAACCGGCGGAGCCGGGTATATAGGAACCCATACGGCGGTCGAGCTGATCGCGGCGGGGTACGACGTGGTCGTGGTCGACAACCTTTCGAATTCCGAACGGGCGGCGGTGGACGGCGTGCGTGAAATTACCGGCGCGGAGATCCCGTTCGAGCAGGTCGACTGCGACGATAAGGCTGCGCTCGCCGGGGTGTTCGACAAGTACAAATTCAATTCGGTCATTCATTTCGCGGCGTCGAAGGCCGTCGGCGAATCGGTCGAAAAACCGCTGTTGTATTATCGCAACAACATCCTGTCGCTGGTGAACGTGCTGGAACTGATGCGCGAAAAGGGCGTCCGCAACATCGTTTTCTCGTCGTCGTGCACCGTGTACGGGCAACCCGAAGTGCTGCCCGTGACCGAGCAGACCCCGCGTCAACCGGCCACATCGCCTTACGGGAATACCAAGCAGATATGCGAAGATATCCTGCGCGACACGACGGCGGCGTACGGGGAGCTGTACGGCATCGCGCTGCGTTATTTCAACCCGATCGGGGCGCATCCGTCGGCGTTGATCGGGGAGCTTCCGAAAGGGGTTCCTGGCAACCTCGTTCCGTTCATTACGCAGACAGCCGCCGGGATTCGGCCGTGCCTGAGTATTTTCGGGGACGATTACGATACGCCGGACGGTTCGGCCGTCCGGGACTATATCGACGTGGTCGACCTGGCCCGCGCGCACGTGGTGGCGGTCGACCGGATGGTCGGCGGCAAGAGCCGGTCGAATTACGAGTTTTTCAACGTGGGCACCGGTCGGGGGCGTTCGGTGATCGAACTGGTCGAAACGTTCGAAAAAGTCACCGGAGTCGAAGTGCCGCACAAGATCGTCGGCCGCCGGGCCGGAGATATCGAAAAGATCTGGGCCGATACCACGTTTGCGAACCGGGAACTGGGGTGGAAAGCCACGCGTCCGATCGAGGAGACGCTCGCTTCGGCCTGGGCCTGGGAAAAGCACTTGCGCGGGATGAAGTAGAGGGACGGGATTCGAAAACGAAAAAACCGCCGCATTCTCATGCGGCGGTTTTTTCGTTCGCTGGAGAAGTACGGTTCGCTATTTGGTGGCGTCGCAGACTCCGCGCAGGTAGCCGATCGATTCGGCCACGCCGGGCAGCGGGTTTTTGCCGTCCTTTTCGAATTCGAGGCTGACCACTCCGGTATAGCCGATCTTGCGCAGCGTTTTGACGATTGCCGGAATGTCCATGATCCCGCGTCCCATTTCCCAGGTCTGGCCCGCTTTCGACGCTTCGGTCTCGTCCTTGATGTGGATGTCGTAGATGCGGTCTTTGTACTTTTTCAGGTCGTTCACGCAGCTCGCTCCGAAGCGCGCCGTGTGTCCCAGGTCGATGCAGATCCCAATGCGCGGGTCGAGGTCTTTGATGTGCGCCATCACGTCGGCGGCGTCCGGGAATGTTTGGGTATCGGGGCCGTGCGTATGGATCGCCATCCGGACATTGTATTCCTTGATCTTTTCGTTGACGTAAGGCAGCAGCTCGTAGGCCGGAACCCCGATGAAAATGTCGGCGCCGTAGCGTTTCACGTATTCGAACGCGCGGTCTGCGTCGGCTTTCGAGTTCATGTAGATCGGGCCGAGGATGTAGCCGTTCACGTCGGCTGCCGCCAGCTTCGCCTTGAAGGCTTCCATCTGTTCGGCAGTGCTGTTCATCGGCAGGTGGAAATCTTTTACGCTCATGTATTTGACTCCCATCTGCTTCATCATCTTCAGGGTTTCGTCGATGTTGAAATTGCGGAACGAAAAGCCGGCGACGCCGATTTTGAAATCTTCCGAGCCGTGTTTCGTTACGAATTGGGCCGATGCCGTGCACGTTCCCAGCAGCAGCGCCGCGGCGGAAAATAACGTGATGAAATTGATTTTTTTCATGATTATTTGATTGGTTAAGGTTTTCGGGAATCGGGTTCAGGGGATCGGGACAAACCCTTCGGCCCGGACTTTCCGTTTTCCGTTTTTCGGAAAATCGGGAGCAGCGCTTCGGAACCGGTACGATCGCCCGCCGTCATCGTTACGGCAGGAGACGGTGCGGGGATAACCGGAGAGATTTTCATAGCGCGGGTTTTGGGGAATCGTTGCGGATGCGTTAACGTGTTTTGAGCCGGATGTTCCGGAATTCGATCTTCATCGGGGGGCCTACGTGCACCTGCATACCGATCAGTCCTTTGCGGGTGCGTTCGTGCGGATCGTCGTCCACGACAATGCTCATCACCTTTCCGTTGATCAGATGGATCAGCGTGTTGCCTTTGGCGATCACGTGGCACGCGTTCCAGCCGTCGCGGTCGATTTCGGCGAAAAGGGCGTCTTTGTCTCCGGTCGAGCCGATTACGTGCGGTTTTTTTCCGGGTTCGGCCTGCGTCGCCTGTCCGCGCAGCGCCAGAAAGGTGCGGCCGCGTTCCTCGTAATTCTGTCCCGTCCACTGGCCGGGGCCGTCGATATCCAGTTGGTATCCTTTCAGCGCATGTGCGACGCCGGGCACTTTCACGCTGCGGTAGTTGATTCCGCTGTTGCCCTCCGGGGAGACCCGGTATTCCATTTTCAGTTCGAAATCCGCCGGCGTCCCGCCCTTCCAAACGATGAACGAATTGCGCTCCAACAGCGTTTCCGGCGTCACTTCGCCGACCATGCGGTCTCCTTCGACGCGCCAGTAAACTGGGTCGTATTCCCAGCCGTCCAGCGTTTTGCCGTCAAAAATGGCCGTGAACCCGGTTTCCGGTACGTTTTCGTCCGGGAACGGGGATTGTGCGCCGAGCGGTTCCGGCATCCAACAGAAAGCGGCTATACAGGCCGCAAAAACCGTTTTGTTCGCCGCGTGGCGAAGCGAGAGCGAAATCGTCGTCATTTTGGATCGGTTTGGGTGCGCGGGTCTCAGGTGTGCCCGTGCACGGGTTAGCTTACACGGAAATATCCGTGCCGTTAAATATCGTCGGAATTGAATTTATATCCGAGTCGTTTACCGGTCTGCATTTTCGAGTTCTCGATCTTGGTGTTGAGCTGGTCTACCGTGACCACTTTCACCGCGTCGTACGGCGGAACCAGCAGGTCGAAGTCGACCGTATAGTCGATCGCGTTCTCGATGATGTTCAGCAGCGCCGCCCGGTCGATCCGCTGCGTGCCGAAACTGTTGTGCCGCATGCTGATCTGGCGTTTCCCCTCGACGAAATACTGCATCTCGCGGTTGATGAAGATCCGTCCGATCAGGTATCCTTCGTCGGCGCTCCGGTTGTACCGGAACGAATCGGACAGGAAGTTGTAGATGTTGATCATCCCGCAGTAGGAGTTTTCGCGGGCCTGTTGCACGTAAGAGTTCTGCCAGATGATGTGCTCGCGGTTGAATTCGAAGACGTTGCTGTGCATGCTGAAGATCAGGATGTCGTCCGCGATTTGCAACTGCGCTTCGAATTTTCCGCGGTCGCGGTATTCGATCCGCGCCTCTTTGCCCGCCTCTTCGAGCGTATCGTCGATTTCCGACGACATTTCGTGCAGGACTTCTTTCAGGTTGCCGAACACGGAGAACGTGTTGTCGAACACTTGCTGGTTCAGCGAGGCTTTGTTACTCAGTTTTTCGATGATGCCGTTTCGTATACTGCCAGGGTCACCGTCCATAATTTTGCTAAGGTTATCGTTAAGGTTTGGTATTTTGGGTTTCGTCGTATTTACATGAGTCGGATCTGCTGGCCTTCGGTCACCTGCGAATCGCGGCTGCGGCGGTTGATGTTGCACAGACTCTTCAGTCGGATGCCGTACATTTGCGAAATGCTGTGCAGCGTTTCTCCGTCGCGGGCTACGTGGATCATCTTGCCGTTCGAACTGCGTTTGGCTTTCGGCCGGATGTAGATCATATCGCCGGTTTTGACGTTCGAATGGATGTCCAGGTCGTTGTATTTGATCAGCTTCTTGGGCGATACCCGGAATTCCGACGCTACGCTTTCCAGCTTGTCGCCGTCGCGCACGACGATGAACAGGCTGCCGTTGTTGCGGTACACGGTATGGCCGCCGTTGCGTCCCTGGATGGATACCGAATAATTGTCCACGTCTACCATATCTGCGGGCGACGCCGACGGAATCGGTTCTGCGACGGGCTCTTCGACGGGGGCGGCGTTCTCCGCGATGCGGACGTCTTGTCCTTCGTCGAGCAGGAAGAGCTGGTAGTCTTCGATGATCTTGATCAGTTGCTGGGCGTATTGCGGGTTGGTGGCGTAACCGGCCTTCTGCAATCCGTGGGCCCAGCCTTTATAATCCGTGGGGTCGAGTTTGAACAGGTCCTGATACCGGGCCGATTTGTCCAAGAACTCGGAATGATCCCTGTACGATTCCTCGACCGAAGGGTATTTGCGGAAACATTCGTCCGGGGCGTCGTCGGTATGCGAGATGGTCTGCCCCGTCCAGTTGCTTTTGCACTTGATGCCGAAATGGTTGTTGGCCTCGCGGGCCAGACGGCTGTTGCCGTTGTCCGATTCGAACAGCGCCTGGGCCAGTTTGATGCTCGCCGGGATGCCGTAAATATCCATCTGTTCGACCGCCAGCGGTTTATACTTCAGGATATAGGCCTCGCGGGTCAGTTTTTGTTGTCCTTCGGCTGACGCGGTCGTGACGGCGAGCAACGCGAAAGTCAGAACGATTTGTCTGAGATTCTTCATATCGGGGTTCGGTAAATGCTTCCGACAAAAATAATATTTTCTTGGAATTTGAGCAAAAATCTTTAGCTTTGTATGTAACTTTAACGGAAAACCTATGTTTACGACAAAAAGCAATCAGATATTTTCACAAGCCATTGCCGATTATCATCGTTTTGACAAGGTGGATATGCCGATCGACAATCCCTATAAAAACGGGTCGATCGAATATTTGTTGTATTTGAAAAACTGGATCGACACGGTTCAGTGGCACCTGGAGGACATCATCCGCGATCCGCACATCGATCCGGAAATCGCGCTGAAAATCAAGCGCCGCATCGACCGTTCGAACCAGGAGCGCACCGACATGGTGGAATACATCGACAGTTATTTTCTCGATTTGTATAAAGACGTTCCCGTAGCGGAAAATGCGACGGTCAATACCGAGAGTCCGGCCTGGGCGATCGACCGCTTGTCGATTCTCGCGCTGAAAATTTATCACATGGCGCAGGAGGTGGCTCGTAAAGATGTATCACTGCAACATGTCGAGGAGTGCGGCCGAAAACTGGCCGTACTGCGGCAGCAGCAGGACGACCTGTCCGCGGCGATCGACCAGTTGCTCGAAGATATCGCCGCGGGGCGTAAGTACATGAAGGTTTACAAACAGATGAAAATGTATAACGATCCGGAGTTGAATCCGGTTCTGTACGCGTCGAAATAACATGGCGGTAATTTCTCGGTCGACTTCCGTGCGTTTGCTGGTGATCCGTTTGTCGGCGATGGGCGATGTGGCGATGGTCGCTCCGGTACTGGTAGCCCTGCGCAGAAACTATCCGAATCTGCGCATTACCGTTTTGACTCCGAAATTTTTGCAGCCGTTTTTCCGGGAAGTCGGAAACATCGAGTTTTTCGCGCCCGATCTGAAAGGGCGGCACAAGGGAGTGGCCGGCCTGTTGCGACTGGGGCGCGATTTGGGCCGTTTCGATATGGTTGCCGATTTGCACGACGTGTTGCGCAGCAAGGGGTTGTGCCGTCTGATGAAACTGCGGGGCACCCGGATCGAACGTATCGATAAAGGGCGGGCCGAAAAAAAAATGCTGACGGCTCCGGAAAACAAGCAGCGGGTGCAATTGAAGACGACCGTCGAACGTTACCGCGAAGTATTCGTCCGGCTCGGGTTCGATTTGCCCGAGATCCCTCTTCCGAGCCGCATTCGTTACCCGATGTCGGAAGCGGTGGCCCGGTTGGCCGGCGCGCATGACGGCACATGGATCGGAGTTTCGCCTTTCGCACAGCACGAAGGGAAAATTTATCCGCTCGACAAGATGCGCGAGGTGATGCTGCGGCTGGCCCGTATTCCCGGCGCACGTATTTTCGTTTTCGGGGGCGGGGATGCCGAAAAAGCGTATGCCGAAGAGGTGGCTGCGCTGCGGGACAATATCGTATCGGTGATCGGGCGCATCCGTCTCGGTCAGGAAATGGAGTTGATTTCGAACCTGGATCTGATGGTGAGCATGGACTCTTCGGGGCTGCACATGTCGTCGTTGGTCGGGCTGCCGGTGGTGTCCGTCTGGGGGGCGACCCATCCGTTCGCGGGATTTTACGGTTTCGGCCAGGACCCGGCGCTGGCCGTTCAAGTCGATATGCCGTGCCGGCCCTGTTCGGTGTATGGCAACAAACCCTGCCTGTTCGGAGATTACCGGTGTATGCGTCAGATTACGCCCGGGATGATCGTAAGCCGGGTATGCGGTCGGTTGGGCGTGGAAATACCCTCCGGGAATGCGGATTAGAAAAACTTTTAAAGCAACGGTTTGGGCGGCGGCCGCGATTTGTGTCGCGGCAGTCCTATTTTTGGGCGTATCGTGGATCGCCGAGTACCGGCCCGACGTCCGGGAAACGGTGATCTACGACACGGCGGAACCCGTTTTTCTGCCCGATACGCTGACTGTCCTCAGTTGGAATGTCGGGTATGCGGGCCTGGGCGACGACATGGATTTTTTCTACGACGGCGGAAAGCGGGTCAGGGACAGCCGGCGGCGAACGTTGGAGAACCTGCGGAATATCGTCGCCGAGCTCCGGAAAGCGGACGCCGATATCATGCTGTTACAGGAGGTGGACTGCGATTCGCACCGTAGTTACGGAATCCGGGAGGTGGATTCGCTGCGCGCAGCTTTTCCGGGATACGTGCTGTCGTTCGCTTATAATTACCGGGCGTGGTGGGTGCCTATTCCGCTCCGAAGTCCGATGGGACGCGTCGGGAGCGGGCTCGTGACGCTTTCGCGGGTCGTTCCGCTACAAGCTCAACGGGTGCAGTATCCGTCGGCCTTTCCGTTTCCGGTGCGGTTGTTCAATCTGAAACGCTGCTTGCTGGCCTTGCAGTTCCGGACGGCGGGCGGCGATACGGTGCTGATCGGCAATACGCATAATACGGCTTACGATGCCGGCGGGATGCGCGATGCCGAAATGCGTTTTCTCGGCGGGATGTTGCGACGGGATGCCGCGCGCGGAGTCGTTTCGGTGGTCGGCGGCGACTGGAATCAGTATCCGCCCGGATATACGCCTTCTCCGGAGGAACTTTCCAACGAATTTTTCGTGCCTCAGGCGGTCGATTCGCAGGTTTTCGGGCCGGGATTCCGGTTCGCGTACGACGATTCCGCGCCTTCGCTGCGTTACCTGGACGCTCCGTGGACGCCGGTTCCGGAAGACGGGGAACCCCGGCAGCGGCCGCAGACGACGCTGACCGATTTCTTTCTGGTCTCTCCGGGCGTCCGTGTCCTGTCGGTGCGTACGCTGCCGCTCGGTTTCCGGTCGAGCGATCACAATCCGGTCGTGATGAGGGTTGTGTTCGAAAATACCGCCGGCGCGGGCTCGCAATAATTTGTGTGAAATAATTCACAGTTCGTTGCCTGAATCCGTAAAAAAAACTACCTTTGGGTTCTGGAAATAAAAAGTTTGTTGCCGTTATGAATATACCAGCCAATTTGAAGTATTCGAAAGACCATGAGTGGATACGGGTCGAGGGGGCCGAGGCCTATGTCGGGATTACCGATTTCGCACAGAATCAATTAGGAGATATCGTTTTTGTCGATGTCACGACGGTCGGCGAGACGCTGCCCCAGAACGAGGTGTTCGGTACGATCGAAGCGGTGAAAACCGTTTCCGACGCGTTCCTGCCGGTCGGCGGAGAGATCCTCGAATTCAACGAAGCGCTGAACGACGCTCCCGATCGGGTCAACAAGGACCCTTACGGGGAGGGTTGGATCGTGAAGATCCGGATGACGGACCCCGCCGAGCTGAACGTGCTGCTTGGCGCGGACGATTACGGCAAGCTGATCGGCTGAGACGCCGGTTGCGCGGATACGAATGGATAAGGACTTTTTTAAAAAATAAATTTGAAGTATGAGCAAAGTAACAGTAGTGGGTGCGGGCAACGTGGGTGCGACCTGTGCCAATGTAATTGCTACAAGGGAAATTGCCGACGAGCTGGTTCTCTTGGACATTAAAGAAGGAGTTTCGGAAGGCAAGATGTTGGATATTTTCCAGACGGCCACGCTGATGGATTTCGACACCAAACTGACCGGCGTTACGAACGATTACGCCGCTACGGCGAATTCGGACGTGGTTGTCGTTACGTCGGGGATGCCGCGCAAGCCGGGCATGACCCGCGAGGAGCTGATCGGCGTGAACGCCGGCATCGTCGCTTCGGTAGTGGGCAATATCCTGAAATATTCTCCGAAAGCGATCATCGTGATGATCAGCAACCCGATGGATACGATGACCTACTTGGCGCTGAAAAAGACGGGTCTGCCGAAGAACCAGTTGTTCGGTATGGGCGGCGCGCTGGATTCGGCCCGTTTCAAATGCTATCTGAGCAAGGCGCTGAACGCTAATTCGAACGAAATCGAAGGTATGGTGATCGGCGGTCACGGCGACACCACGATGATTCCGCTTTATTCGAAAGCGAGCTACAAAGGTATGCCGGTAACCGAACTGCTGAGCAAGGAAGAGGTCGAAAAAGTGGTAGCCGACACGATGGTGGGCGGCGCTACGCTGACCAAACTGCTGGGTACTTCCGCATGGTACGCACCGGGCGCTGCGGGAGCCTATGTGGTCGAGTCGATCATCCGCGACCAGAAAAAAGTCGTTCCGTGCTGCGCTTACCTCGAAGGCGAATACGGCCAGCAGGATATCTGCATCGGCGTACCCGTCGTACTGGGTAAAAACGGCGTCGAGAAAGTGCTCGAACTGAACCTGAATGCCGATGAAAAAGCCTTGTTCGAAAAGAGCGCCGAGGCTGTCCGCAAGACGAATGCGATCCTGAAAGAGATAAAAGCTTTGTAAATATCTTCCGGTTTCGACAGATAAGGCCGGCAGGAAGCCGGCCTTTATTTTTTTAAAAAAAAGTATCCGTTGTCTGGAAAAAGCATTTACGGAATACCGCTCCGGATACGCCTAAAACTTAATGAACGATGAAACGAATGATCCTGTGGTTGCAGGCGGTTCTGTTTTGTGCGCTGACCCTGCAGTGTTCCGATGATAAAAACGGAGAATCGTATACCTTTCGGCTGTCGATTAGCGATTGGCCGATAACGCCCGGTTCGCTTTCCCAGCGGGTGGACATTGAGGCTCCCGACAGATGGTCGGCTGCGGTTGCGTATGCCGAAGCGGAGAGCGAACCTTGGTTGACCGTAGAGCCCGCGTCCGGGCGGGCCGGACGCAGTTCGTTCACCCTGAAAGCGAAAACCAACCCGTCGCTCGGCGTCCGTAACGCTACGGTGACGGTAACCTGCGGCGGCGAGTCGCGGACGATTGCCGTAAGTCAGCCTGCCGGGGAAGGGGTCGAGGTAACCCCGACGGAGCACGAGCTGGAGTACCGCGATACGGTGATCCGGGTGACGGTGTCCCATAACGTTTCCTTCCGGTTAGACATTGTCTACCTTTCCGGCGGACAGACGAAATGGATTACGCAGGTTCCTTCGGGCAAGTCCGATGTGGAAAAGTCCGAAGTGAAGTTCAACGTGGCGGCCAATACGAACGGGACTCAAACCAGTACGCCGGAACGCAAAGCCATTATCCGGATTACCGACGTTTCCGGAAAAGCGACGGACGTGCCAGTGCTTCAACGCGGGTACGACGACGGGACGCGTTCGTTGAAAGTTATGACGTTTAATATTCAGACGACCAACACCCGCCCCTGGGACGAGAGGCGGGAAGGCGTCGTGAAAATGCTGCGGGAAGAGAATCCCGATATGTTCGGCTTGCAGGAGGCGCGGATCGACGTGCTGAATACGCTCGACGAGCGGCTGGGCAACTATGCGCGGGTCGGGATCGACCGGGACGGAAGTCCGCAGAGCAGCGAATACATGTCCGTTTTCTACCGGAAAGATCGTTTCGTATTGGTCGCCAGCGGGAATTTCTGGCTCAGCGAGACGCCCGACCAGATGTCGATCGGATGGGATGCGGCTTACAGGCGGATTGCCACCTGGGTGAAGCTCCGCGAGCGGGATTCCGGCAAAGAAATTCTCTATCTGAATACGCATTTCGATCACAAGTCGGCGACCGCGCGGCGCAATTCGGCGGAACTGATCGTCGCCCGGCTGAAAAAATACGGCGCCGACGATCTGGCGACATTCGTTACCGGAGATCTGAATGTGGCCTATACCAATGCTGCGATGGCCCCGCTGACCGGCTACCTGACCGGGGCCCGCGAGTCGTTCAGCCCGATGGATCAGACCCCGACTTTCCATAACAACGGTTCTTCGGCTGCGTTTATCGACCATATTCTGTACCGCAACATCGACGCCCCGCAGAGTTACCGGGTGCTGACCGACTGTTACGGCGTGCAGAAAGACGGCAAGGATTATTATCTGTCGGATCATTATCCGGTCACGGCCGTTTTTTCCTACATGAAGCCGTAAACGGCGGTTGCACAAACCGGTTTCCCTTATCGGGGGACAGATGCCCTTCCGGGTATTTGCCCCCGTTTTTCGCATACCCTGACGCGCTTTCTTATTGCGTTATAAAATAATACGATAGAAAATAGAAGAAGCAGAGTGCGGTACGAAACGGACGATTCCTGAAAAAGCCGGACTGTTTCGGCTGTGAACGCATTCCGGAATGGATGCCGCGCGCCGAAGTACCGGCGGAGGGTTTCTGTTCGGTAATATGCCGGGACGGCCCGGAGAGATCGTCTCTTTTTGATAAAAAAGATTACTTTTGCATTAAAATGCGTGTGAAATGGCCGAACCAGAAGAAATCGCCAGAGAAGAGTCTGTTGCTGCCGAACCTGCCGCCGCATCGCCGAGACAGCCGGAGCCGTCGACGCGTCCCGTGTCGCGTCCGTCCCGGTTCGAGCGCTATGTGAGGCGGGTGATCTCCGGGAGCATTCTGGCCGATGCGGAGGTGCAGAAGCACTACCCGTACGTGTTGTTTATGGCCGTACTGATGTTTCTGTATATCGCCAACGGGTTTCATACGCAGAAGCTGCACCGGCAGCACGAAAGGCTGACCGCGCGGGTCAAGGAACTGCGTGCGCAGTCGCTGACCATTTCGTCGCAGCGGATGATCGCCACGCGGCAGAGCGAGATCATCCGCGAACTGGAGGAGCGGGGCATTCCGCTCGATGAGTTGGTGAGCCCGCCGAAGATCATCGACAAGTAGCGCCGTATGGAGGAACGCAAACCGGATATCAAAAAAGGAATATTGCATCGCGTGCAGGTGCTCTATGTGTTGTTTTTCATCATCGGCCTGATGATCGTGGGCAAGATCCTGTATCTGCAGTACGGACCCAAAAGCGGGCGGTTGCGCAGCGAAGGGACGACTATCACTTACGAGCGGGTGGCGATGGAAGCCGACCGGGGCGATATCCTCGCCTGCGACGGCCGTATTCTGGCCACTTCGGTGCCGGAGTACGAAGTGCGGATGGACTTCGCCGCCAACGGACTGGTCGATTCGATTTTCCTGCGCGACGTCGATTCGCTGGCTTATTGCCTGTCCGATTTTTTCGGCGACAAAAGCAAGAGCGCTTATAAGCTGAAATTGATCAATGCGTTCCGGGAGCGGAGGAAAAACCGTTACGTGCTGCTGTCCCCGCGACGCGTCAATCATTTGGAAATAAAAGAGATCGCCCGTTTCCCGATATTCCGGCTGGGGCAGAACCGGGGCGGTTTCATCGCTAAGCAGACCAGCCGTCGGCTGCTGCCTCACGGCGATATGGCCAAGCGCACGATCGGCATGGTGAACCAGACCGGGACGAAAGTCGGTATCGAGGGCGCTTTCGATAGCGTGCTGCACGGTATCGACGGAAACGTGCTGATGCAGCGTATTTCGGGAACGTTCCGGGTTCCGGTTCCCGACGAGATGAACGTCGATCCGGTGGACGGTATCGACGTGGTGACGACGCTCGACGTCGATATCCAGGACGTGGCCGAGAAAGCGCTGCGAGAGCAGCTCGAAACGATGCAGGCCGATTGGGGGACGGCGATCCTGATGGAGGTTTCCACCGGCGAAATCCGTGCGATCACGAACCTGACCCGCAAGGGCGAGGGAAACATCGTCGAAGATTACAACTACGCGATCGGGATGAACATGGAGCCCGGTTCCACGCAAAAGCTGGCATCGTTGATTACGCTGCTCGACGATGCCGGGGCCAGTCTCGACGAAAAATACGATACCGGCAACGGTACGGCCATCATCGGTCGCACGAAAGTGACCGATACGCACGGTTACGGCTTGCTGACGTTGAAAGGCGTTTTCGAAAAGTCGTCGAACGTCGGTTTTGCCAAAGCGGTGAATAAGTATTACAAGGACGATCCGAAACGCTTCGTCGAACACCTCTATAAAATGGGTTTGAACGAGTCGCTCCACCTGCAAATCGCCGGCGGCCAGAATCCTGTGATCCGCAAGCCCGGAGACCGCTGGTGGGACGGGACGACGCTGACGAACATGGCTTACGGGTACGCGCTGCTGCTTACCCCGATGAAAACGCTGACGTTCTACAATGCGGTGGCCAACGACGGGCGGATGGTGAGCCCGCTGTTCGTCAAAGAGTTGAGGCAGTACGGGCAGACGTTGCGGACCTACCGGGCGCGAACGATGGTCTCTTCGATCGCCTCGGACGAGACGCTGAAAGAGGTTCGCGCGGCGATGCGCGGCGTCGTGGAAGAGGGAACGGGACGCATCCTGAAAAGCCGTTATTATAAGGTGGGCGGCAAAACCGGTACGGCGCAGATTCCGGTGAACGGGCGCTATACCGACCGCAACGGCGGACGGCACTACCTGGCGACGATGGTGGGCTATTTTCCCGAAGACGATCCGAAGTACAGTTGCCTGGTCGCGCTCAAGACTTACAATGCTCCGGGACACCGGAGATTTTATTACGGGGCTTCGCTGGCCGGGCCCGTATTTCGGGCGATTGCCGACCGGGTGTACGCCAAAAATACCGCTTGGCAGGATCCGTTGTCGCAGCGAAAGGAAAAAACGGATGAAAAGCCCCGGCTCAAGGCCGGTTGCGCCGACGAAATGCGTGAAGTCGCTTATCGTTTCGACGTCCGTTACGAAGGACGGCGCGGACGGACCGACTGGCGGGGAGTGGAAGCCGTCGATTCGGCCGGGATTGCGTATACAAGCTACGAGGGATGGTCGGACGAAGTGCCTTCGGTGGTCGGGATGGGCCTGAAGGAGGCCGTTTATCTGCTGGAACGCCGTGGAATGGTCGTCGCGTTTTCGGGGGTCGGCGGCGTCGAGTCCCAGTCCGTCCCGGCCGGAACGAAAGTGCACCGGGGAATGCTGATTCGGCTGGAACTCGGCTGTACGCCGTTGGAACCGGGGATTTACCTGAAGGAGAAAAAGGCGGACAGCTCGGCAGATTCCGTGGCTTCTTCGGGCCGCGGCGATTGAAAATCGAGCAAGAAGAAATAGCCGATTCGTATAATTCCGGGAAAAAAGATATCTTTGTAACGCAGCGTAAGTTTTATGGGAAGACTGTTTCGATACTTTTTACTGGCAATGGCCCTTTCGGTGATCGTTCCGCGCATTTTCGGCGACGGTCCGGCCGCGGAATGCGCGCCGGCGCTCGAAACGGTTTGCGACCAGATCACCGAAGCCGCTCCGCCGGGAGAGTTGCACCGGTTCGTCTTCGCATCGTTGCAGAGCGATTTGGCGCCGGGGTCTTCCGGTTTCTGTTCTTTCGTAACTAAAACGCCCGTGTCGCGGGTGTCGTCCCTGTTCCGTTTTTGTGCGAATGCGGTGTCTGAGAACCGCGTCGTGAGCAGCGGACCGCTGACGCGGCTGCGATTCCAGCAGCGGTGTTTCGACGGCTGGCTTGCGGCATTGCAGCACACGGGGTATTACGTCTTTTTTCTCAGAAAAATCATTGTTTAGCCGATTCCGATCGAACGTTCGGTGCAGGCGTCCGGCATAGTCGGTTGCGTCGGCCGTACGACGGTTTTCCGGAACGGTTTCCGGTGTTGTTTCTCCCGGCGGAGGGAGCATTCCGCCGCGTATTTTATCAATCACCGAATAAAACAATGAATCATGAACAACGATTTTAAAGTAATCGACGACACGCTGTACAGCGGCGTCGCCGCAGAAGATATCATTCAACGCAGAAAAAGTCCCGTAATCGCCTTGATCGTCGCTCTGGCCGGCAGCGCGCTGGCCGTCTGGAGCCTGACTTCCGATACGATGGTCGATCGCGGCAACCTCTCTTCGATGCTGATGCTCGTCGGGGGGCTGATTGCCATCGTCGGGTTCATCAAGGCCGGGGTGACGTTCAGCTCCGCGGCGCCGGTCTATAAACCGACCGGGGAACGGATTCGCCGGTACGAAATCTATTATCAGGCTGCCGATAAGCCGGCCCTGTGCGCTGCCGTATCGTCGGGCGATATGGAGCGCCTGGTGAATATTCCACGCAACGACAAATCGAGCAGCCTGTTGCTGACGCTGTATGCGACCGAGAGCGGTTCGTTCTCGATGGGGCAGGTGTCGCAGTACGTTCCCCACGCTTTCGAGCCGGTTACCGACGTCGTGCGGTTTTCCGCCGAGCAGGGCAAACTGGCGGTCGGACTGGTCTGACCGCCGTGTAGTCACGGATGCCGGTCCGCCCCGAAAGGCGGGCCGGCTTTTTCTTTTCGGGAGCGTCCGGCGGAAGCTCGGGGCGGAATGTGAAAAAAATGCTAAAAAACGATCGTTTTTTACGGGAAATGAATAAAAATAGTAATTTTGTCCGTTGCTGAATTGTGAGAAACGCCCCATGTTGTTATTCGGGAAATACATTTTGATTGTAATCGTCGCCGTGCTGATGTTGTGCGTGCTGAGTTACATTTCGGTGCCGGTCTATGATTTTCAGTCCGGCCGTTCGTTCTGCGGGGATTCCGTTTACAATCCGTATGCAGGGGCCGATTCGTCCTGTTGGCGGAAAGCCAATTTCCATGCCCATCAAAAAGAGAAACCCCAGTGCGATTATACGGTCGAACAGATGCTCGAAGCCTATCGCAGCAACGGGTACGATATCATGAGCATCTCGGATCATCAGTGCCTGAATACCGAGCATGCCGACCGCCCCGGATTTATCCCGACTTACGAACACGGTTACGGGATCAACGGTTACCATCAGTTGGTGATGGGGGCCGAACGGGTCACGTGGCGCGATTTTCCGCTGATGCTGACCCAGTCGCAGATGCAGTACATGTTGCACTGGCTGCGCCCGCAGGCCGAGGCGCTGGTGCTGAACCACCCGGGCAAGACGCGGATCATCGACCTGGCGGTGTACGGCTGGCTACGCGGGTACGATCTATTGGAAATCAATCCGGAACGGGGCCGCGAGCGTTCCGAGCAGTACTGGGATACGGCGCTTTCGGCCGGGATCTATTCGACCCTGATCGGCGACGACGACGCGCACAATATCCGCAACCGGTCGTCGTGGTTCCAGCGCTGCTTCACAATGGTCAATACGCCGTCGCTACGCCCCGGGGATATTATGAAGTCTTTGAAAAAAGGGGCCGCTTATGCGGTATACGTTCCGCACGACGTTAATAACCGTCCCGATCCGCACGGAGACCTGCCCCGGATGGAGCGCATTTCGATGCAGGGCGATACGATTCGCATCCGGGTCGACCGGCCCGCTTCGGCGATCCGGTTTATCGGACAAAACGGAACGCTGCTTGCAGAGGGAAGCGGGGCCGAGGCCGTTTATGCTTTTCGGAAGAACGATGCCTACGCGCGTGCCGAAGCGCATTTCGACGACGGAACGATCCTGTTTTTCAATCCTTTCGTGCGGACTGCCGACGGTAATCGTCCCGTCAACGTATTCGTTCCGGTGGTGAATTACCCGCTCACGGTGTTGTGCCACCTGCTTTGGTTCGCCTTGTTGGCCGGGCTGACCGCTCTGATGCTGTACCTGTCGGGCGTGCGCCGCGGAAGCTTGTATTACCGGTGGAATCCGTCGGTCGCGCCGGAACGAACGAAACCGGACCGACGGGAGACGACCGCCGGTTCGTAACGACCGGGACTGTCGTAAAAAAATGAATATGTCGGGTCCGAATGCCGGGCCCGTTTTGGGAATATGACACATCTGGATCCGATCATCTCAGACCTTGCGTTGATCCTCGCCGTCGCGGGGGTTACGACGCTGCTGTTCAAATGGCTGAAACAGCCGGTCGTGTTGGGTTACATCGTCGCCGGGTTCCTGTGTAGCGGAAATTTCCTGTTACAGGGGGTTTCGAACATGGGGAACGTGGACATCTGGGCCGAGATCGGTATCATTTTCCTGTTGTTCTCGCTCGGCCTCGAATTCAGCTTCAAAAAATTGATGAACGTCGGCGGCCCCGCGCTGATGACGGCATTGGTCGTGATCGTCGGGATGATGTGCTCCGGCTTTATGGCGGGACGGGCCCTCGGCTGGACTTCGACGGACAGTATTTTCCTCGGCGGGATGCTGTCGATGTCGTCTACGACGATCATTATCAAGGCATTCGACGATCTGGGGCTCCGCAGCCAGAAGTTCACGTCGCTGGTGTTCGGGGTGCTGGTGGTCGAAGACCTGTTCGCCGTAGTGTTGATGGTGATGCTGTCGACGCTTTTCGTGCAGCGGGCGGTCGAACACGTCGTGATCGCCGAACAGCTTTTCAAACTGATCTTTTTCTTGATTCTGTGGTTCGTCGTGGGGATCTATCTGATTCCTACGTTCCTGAAAAAAATACGGAAATTCCTGAATCAGGAAACGCTGCTGGTGATCTCGCTGGGCCTTTGCCTGATTATGGTCGTGCTGGCGACTTACGCCGGATTTTCGTCTGCGCTCGGGGCGTTCATCATGGGGTCGATCCTAGCCGGGACGGTACAGGCCGAGAGCATCGAGAAGGTCATCGCTCCGGTCAAGGACCTGTTCGGGGCGGTCTTCTTCGTGTCGGTCGGGATGCTGGTCGAGCCGGCGATGCTGGTGCAATACATCGTGCCGATCGTTTTTTTGACGGTGGTCGTGATCGTCGGACAGATATTCTACGGGACGCTCGGTTTCCTCGTGTCGGGGCAGAATCTGAAAATCGCGTTGCAGTCGTCGTTCTCGCTGGCGCAGATCGGAGAGTTCGCCTTTATCATCGCGTCGCTCGGACTGTCGATGGGGGTTACCAGTTCGTTCCTTTATCCGGTCGCGGTGGCCGTGTCGGTCGTGACCACATTTACCACGCCGTTTATCATCCGGCTCAGCGATCCTGCCTATCACCGGATCAACCGGTTGATTCCGAAGCGGATGAAAGCGCTGCTGGCCCGGTACAGCGCCGGGTCGCAAACCGTCAACAGCGAGCGGGAGTGGATGTCGCTGCTGAAAAAGTCGCTGTTGAACATGTTTATCTACTGCGTGCTGTTGGGCGGCGTGGTGTGGATCTCTTCGAGTTACTATTCGCCGTTCGTCGAGGAGCGTTTCGAAGGATTCGCCGGCAAACTGATCGCTACGACGACGACCATTCTCTTTATGACGCCGCTGTTGTGGGGGCTTGCGGTGCGGCACCTGAATCGCAGGCTGTTCGTGCCGCTGTGGAACGATCCCCGTTTCAACCACGGGTTGTTGGTGTCGTTGATCGTGCTGCGGATTCTCCTCGCGCTGATGTTCGTACTGACCGTAGTCGCTCACCTGAGTTCGTACCGTTGGGGGGCGTTGATGGCGTTCGCCATTCTGCTGTTGCTGTTGGCGCTGTTCTGGAGACGGATCAAAAGAGGATACCTGCGTTTCGAACAGCGTTTCTTTACCAACCTGAACGAAAAAGATGCGAGCACCGTCGTGACGACCGGGAACTACCGCGCCAAGTTCCTGCATATGGCTAAGATGACGGTTTCGGCCGACAGCCCGCTCGTCGGGCGGTGTTTCAGGGAGTTGGATCTCCGCCTGCGCTACGGGGTGACGGTGGTGTCGGTGCTGCGCGGCAGCCACCGGTACAATGCGCCCGGCGCATCGATGGTGCTGATGCCGTCCGACGAGATTTCGGTCGTCGGGACGGATGCGCAGTTGAGCCAGTTCGCTTCGAAGGTCGAAGTGCCGCTGTCGCCGGTCGATCGGGAAGAGGCGACGATGCAAAAATTTTCGGTCGGCGAGCATTCCGTACTGATCGGTATGACCGTTTCGCAGTTCGGCATGATGTGCCGAGGGGCCTGCTTGATCATCGGGATCGAACGCAGCGACGGCTCGTACGTCAGACCGCTGGGACTGGTGCGTTTTCAGCCGTACGATATGGTTTGGATCGCCGGCGACCGGGAGACGATCGAACAGGTGCTCGTCGGAACGAAGCCTCCCGTACCGAAAACGGAAAAAAAGCTCGTACGGCGGATTCTCCGCAAGAAATGATTTTGTCGATAAGATGTCAATTAAAAGGCATCTTATTTTTTATTTCTCCGGTGTAAAACCTTACTTTTGTACATTGCATAAAGTGTATATGGATGTTACGTGAGCTATTGGTGGACGTGGAAGTGCTTTCGACGGCGGGAGACCTTTCGGTAGAAATTGACAATCTTGAGTTTGACTCGCGCGAGGCGAAGCCGGGAACGCTGTTTTTCGCCATGCGCGGAACGCAGACCGACGGACATCGCTTTATCGGGGCGGCCGTCGGTCTCGGAGCGTCGGCGGTAGTATGCGAAGAGTTGCCGGAAGAGTTGTGCGGTGGGGTGACCTATGTGCGGGTGGCGGATTCGACGGTTGCGCTGGGGCGCATCGCGTCGGCCTTTTACGGACATCCGAGCCGTAATCTGAAACTGGTGGGTATAACCGGAACCAACGGGAAAACCACGACGGCGACGCTGCTGTACCGGTTGTTCCGCCGGCTGGGATATAAGGTGGGATTGATTTCGACCGTAACCTACTGCATCGATACCGAACAGCGCGAATCGACCCATACGACGCCCGACGGCATCCGGTTGAATCGCATGATGGCCGAAATGGTCGAACGCGGATGCGAATACTGTTTTATGGAAGTCAGTTCGCACAGCCTCGTGCAGCACCGCATCGAGGGACTCTCTTTCGTCGGCGCCGTTTTCAGCAACATTACCCACGACCATCTGGATTATCATCATACGTTCGCTGAGTACATCCGGGCCAAAAAAATGCTGTTCGACGCGCTGCCGGAGGGAACGTTCGCGCTGACCAATGCCGACGACCGCAACGGCATGGTGATGGTGCAGAATACCGGCGCGGAGGTCAAGACTTACGCGTTGCAGGCGTTCGCCGATTTCCGGTGCCGGATCGTCGAGATGCATTTCGACGGCATGCTGCTGAATCTGGACGGTTCGGAGGTCTGGGCGACATTCCTCGGGCGTTTCAACGCTTACAACCTAACGGCCGTATATGCGACGGCCCTGCTGCTCGGCGCCGACCGCGACGAGGTGCTGCGTATCCTGAGCGAGCTGACGTCGGTCAGCGGCCGTTTTGAGTACGTTCGTTCGGCGGACGGGGTGACCGCCATCGTCGATTACGCTCATACTCCGGATGCGTTGCAGAACGTCCTGCGGACGATCGACGAGATTCGCCGGGAAGGGCAGCGGATCTATGTCGTCGTGGGGTGCGGCGGCAACCGCGACAAGACCAAGCGGCCCGAAATGGCGCAGATCGCCGTGGCGAACAGCGACCTGGCGATCCTGACTTCGGACAATCCCCGGATGGAAGATCCCGAAACGATTCTCGAAGACATGAAGGCGGGGCTCGATCCGTCGGCGTCGTATCTCGCCGTTACCAACCGCCGCGAGGCGATTCGGACGGCCGTGACGCTGGCCCGGCCGGGCGATATCATCCTGCTGGCCGGCAAAGGGCATGAAACCTATCAGGACATTGCCGGAGTGAAACGTCACTTCGACGACAAGGAAGAGGTTTCGAACCTGTTCGCACTGCGGACGAAGAAGTAAATTCGATTAAGAACCGTATTTATGTTATATCATTTAGTCAAGTATCTTTCATTGCATTTCGACATTCCCGGTGCGGGGATGTTCCTGTCGCTGTCGTTCCGTGCGGCGATGGCGATTATTCTGGCGCTGGCGATCGGAATGATTTTCGGCCGCCGGATCATCCGTTTCCTGCAGCGTAAGCAGATCGGCGAGGAGGTGCGCAACCTCGGCCTCGAAGGACAGTTGCAGAAACGCGGAACGCCGACGATGGGCGGCGTTATTATCCTGATTTCGATTCTGATCCCGACGCTGTTGTTCGGCGACCTGACCAACGTTTATACGCGGCTGATGATCGTTTCGACCGTCTGGCTCGGATTGATCGGTTTCCTGGACGACTACATCAAGGTGTTTCGCAAGAACAAGGAAGGGCTCAGCGGCCGGTACAAGATCGTCGGGCAGGTCGGCCTCGGACTGATCGTCGGTTGCGCGATGTGGCTCAGCCCGCAGATCGTGACCAAGGAGAAACTGGACAGAAACGCGCCGCGCGCGCATGTGGAATATGTCAACGACAACGGGCAGCGCAGCGCGGTCTATATGGCGCCGGCCGAAAAAACCGTCAATACTACGATCCCGTTCGTCAAGAACAACGAATTCAATTACCACTGGCTGGTGCCGGGCGACAGCGAGCGGGCCGACCTGTGGACGTGGCTGGTATACGTCGTGATCGCTACGCTGGTCATTACCGCCGTCTCGAACGGCGCGAATCTGACCGACGGGCTCGATGGACTGGCTTCCGGCGTGTCGGCGACGATCGTCGTCACGCTCGGGATACTGGCCTACCTGTCGGGGAACGTCATTTACGCCGATTACCTGAATATCATGTATATACCGATGAGCGGGGAGCTGATCGTCTATGCGGCGGCGTTTGCCGGGGCGCTGTTCGGCTTTTTGTGGTACAACTGTTATCCGGCGCAGGTCTTCATGGGCGATACCGGCAGTTTGGCGATCGGCGGAATCATTGCCGTATTCGCGCTGCTGATCCGAAAGGAGTTGCTGCTGCCGATCCTGTGCGGGATTTTTTTCATCGAAAGCCTGTCGGTCATCATGCAGGTCACCTATTTCAAATATACGAAAAAACGGTACGGCGAAGGCCGGCGCATTTTTCTGATGTCGCCGCTGCACCACCATTTCCAGAAGAAAGGTTACTTCGAATCGAAAATCGTCGTGCGTTTCTGGATCGTGCAGTTGCTGCTGGCCGCCATCACGTTGGTAACGCTTAAAATCAGATAACGATGCAGAGGATCGTGGTATTGGGAGGAGGCGAGAGCGGTTGCGGGTCGGCGGTGCTGGCGCGCGTAAAAGGATTCGACGTGTTTCTGTCGGATAGGGGGAGTATCGCTCCGAAGTACAGGGAACTGCTGGAGAAATGGGATATTCCTTATGAGGAGGGACGGCATACGGCCGGTAAAATCCTGTCGGCCGACAAAGTCGTGAAAAGCCCGGGGATTCCGGACAAGGCTCTGATGGTGAAGGCCGTCCGGGAGCGGGGAATCCCGGTTATTTCTGAAATCGAGTTTGCGGGGGCTTATACCTCTGCGCGAACGATCTGCATCACCGGCAGCAACGGCAAGACGACGACGACGACGCTGACCTACGAGATTTTGCGGCAGGCCGGCGTGAACGTCGGCCTGGCCGGAAATATCGGCGAAAGTTTCGCGCTGGCGGTGGCCACCGGCAATTACGATTGGTACGTGATCGAACTGAGCAGTTTCCAGTTGGACGGCTGTTACGATTTCCGGGCCGATATCGGCGTGCTGATGAATATTACGCCCGATCACCTCGACCGGTACGATTACGAGTTGCAAAATTACGTGGACAGCAAGTTCCGTATCCTGCGGAATCAGCGACCGGAAGACCGTTTTATTTATTGCGCCGACGATCCGCTGACGCTCGGAAACCTGCCGAAGCATCCGCTCGGGATGCAAACCCTGCCGTTCAGCGTGAAAACCTGCGACGGATGCGCGGCGATGCTGACCGATGGCGTGATCCGTGCGGAAGTTGCCGGGAAACGGGTGGAGATTCCGGTTGCGGAATTGAAAATTAAGGGAACGCATAATACTTATAATGCGATGGCCGCTTCGCTGGCGGCCTTGTCGGCCGGGGTCGGGCCGGATGCGATATGCCGGACGCTCAGGGCGTTCGAAGGGGTCGAGCACCGCCTCGAAAAGTGCGGGGAGATCGACGGCGTGACCTACGTCAACGATTCGAAAGCGACCAACGTCGATTCGGTGTGGTACGCGCTGGAGAGCATGACCCGTCCGGTGGTGTGGATCGCCGGCGGAACCGATAAAGGGAACGACTATGCGCGGCTTTACGAGTTGGCGGAGGCGAAAGTCAAGACGCTGGTCTGCATGGGCGTCGATAACGGTAAGTTGCTGAAGGCTTTCGATGGTCGGATCGGGAAGATTGTCGATACCCATTCGCTGGACGAGGCGATGGCGGCCGCCCGCCGGAACGCCGGAACGGGCGATGTGGTACTGCTGTCGCCGGCCTGCGCCAGTTTCGACCTGTTTAAAAATTACGAAGACCGCGGACGGCAGTTCAAAGAGTGGGTCGCCGCCGCGCAACGATAACGTATCGATAAAACCGAAAAAACGACGATCATGCAACCGGACGAACCGCACAACGAACAGCAGGGCTTTTTCGACCGCTTTTTCAGCGGCGACCGCGTACTGTGGGTGATCATTGCGATCCTGTCGATCGCGTCGCTGCTGGTGATCTATTCGTCGACCGCGTCGATGGCTTACCGTAAGGCCGGCGGGGATACGGCGCACTATTTCCTGCAGCAGTTGAAGTTCATCGTGCTGGGGTTCGCCGCGATGATCGCCGTGCACCGGATCGATTACCAGCGTTACGCGCGTCCGCGCTTTCTGTCGTTCGTTTTCGTTACGGCGCTGCTGTTCATGCTGTTGACCTTCTTCGTTGGAGTCAACCTGAATAGCGCTTCGCGGTGGATCCGCATCCCGCTGATCGGCGTGACGTTCCAGCCTTCGGATTTCCTGCGGATCGCGCTGATCGCGATCCTGGCGCGGCAGTTGGCCAAGCGGCAAACAAACATTCACCGTATGCCGCTGCTGCCTGCGCTGACGCTGCGCGGGTGGCGTAAAAATCCGGACAAGAATTTCAATATACTGACCAATATCACGATCCCCGTTCTGGGGCCGATCGTGATCGCCTGCGCCGCGATTTTTATTTCCAATTTTTCGACGGCGGCGATCACGTTCTGCACCTGTCTGATCATGCTCTATGTCGGGCGTGTCCGCGTGCGGGAGTTGTGGCGGCTGGTCGCGCTGGTGTTCGTGACGATGGTTTGCGCCGTGTCGGTGATGTACGCCTTCAATATCGGGCGGTCGCATACGTGGGTCAACCGGCTTGGGATCGGGGATATGATGAGTAAGACCGAGCAGGTCAAAGCGCAGGGCGAAGACGACGATTTGCAGCAGGAGCAGGCCCGGATCGCGATCGCTTCGGGCGGATTGATGGGCAAAGGGCCCGGAAACAGTACGCAGCGGTCGAACCTGCCGCACTCCTATTCGGATTTCGCGTATGCCTTTATCGTCGAAGAGTACGGGCTGATCGGAGCGTCGCTGATGCTTTTCCTGTACCTGTGTATTTTCTTCCGTGGGATCGTTACGTTCCGGCGTTGCGGGACGGCGTTTCCGGGATTGCTGGTGCTGGGGCTTTGCCTGATGATTACGTTCCAGGCAATCTGTAACATGCTGGTTTCGGTGTGCCTGTTCCCGGTGACCGGACAGACGCTGCCGCTGGTCAGCCTGGGCGGTTCGTCGATCGTGTTTACCTGCCTGGCGCTCGGCCTGATTCTCGGGATCAGCCGACAGGTGAAGGAAGAGTCGCTGGATCGGCCGAGAAAAGAGTCGTTACTGGAGTAGCGGAACGGGCGGCCGTTTTTGCGGCGAATATCGGATCATTGATGTTGTGTTTGAAAATATGGATCGGAAATTAAAAGTCATACTGAGCGGAGGAGGTACCGGAGGGCATATCTATCCGGCGGTTGCGGTGGCCGAAGCGCTGAAGCGGCGGCTCGGCGACGGCGTCGAAATCCTTTTTGTCGGCGCCGAAGGGAAGATGGAAATGGAGAAAATCCCGGAGCTGGGCTACCGGATCGAGGGGCTGCCCGTCGCGGGATTGCAGCGGCGGCTGACGCCGAAAAACCTGGCCGTTCCGTTCAAGGTCGTGCGGTCGGTGCTGCGCGCCCGGCGAATCGTCAAAAAATTCGGGGCCGACGTAGCGGTCGGCTTCGGCGGGTATGCCAGCGCGCCGGTGCTGTGGTCCGCGCAGCGGATGGGAATTCCGACGCTGATTCAGGAGCAGAACTCCTATGCGGGCATGACCAATAAGATGCTGTCCTCGCGCGTCAGGCGTATCTGCGTGGCTTACGAAGGGATGGAACGCTTTTTCCCGAAAGAGAAGATCGTCCTGACGGGCAATCCGCTCCGGGGGCGTTTTTGGCGCAATCCGGATCTGCGCGCGGAGGCGCTTCGGCATTTCGGTTTGGAAGAGGGCAAGCCGGTGACGCTGGTCGTCGGCGGCAGCCTCGGTACCCGGACGCTGAACGAAATGATGAAAGCCAACGTGGATCGGATCGTTGCCGAAGGGAAGATACAGGTGATTTGGCAGACCGGTAAATATTACGAACGGGAGATGACGGAGTTTATGCAGGGGCGCTCCGACCGGGGTATCTGGCGCGGAGCTTTTATCGACCGGATGGATCTGGCCTATGCTGCGGCCGACATCGTCGTGGCGCGGGCCGGAGCCTGTACCGTTTCGGAACTGTGCCTGATCGGCCGGCCGACGATCTTCGTGCCGTCGCCGAATGTGGCCGAGGATCACCAGACCAAAAATGCGATGGCTCTCGTCGGGAAGCAGGCCGCCCGGATGATTCCCGACCGAGATGCGGTGAACGGAGTTTTTCCGGTCGTGGAGGAATTGTTGGCCGATCCGAAGCAACTCGCTGAAATGGAGCGTAATATATTGACTTTAGGGATCGGCGATTCCGCAGATCGGGTTGTGAATGAAGTTATGGATGTTGTAAACGGGAAATAATGAACTTTAGTAAAGTATATTTTTTAGGAATCGGAGGGATCGGGATGAGCGCCCTGGCACGTTATTTCCTGCACGAGGGGAAACAGGTGGCCGGATACGACCGCACCGCGTCGGAACTGACCCGGGCATTGGAGTGCGAAGGAGCGACCGTTACTTATGAGGACGAGGCGGATACGATTCCGGAGCCGTTTCGGGACAAGGCCGATACGCTGGTGGTTTATACGCCGGCGATCCCGTCCGATAGTTTGCAGTTCGGATTTTTCCGGGATGGAGGATTCGAGATCGTCAAGCGTTCGCGGATGCTCGGCGTGATGGCCGAGGGGAAATACCTGATGGCCGTCGCCGGAACGCACGGCAAGACGACGACCAGTACGATGGCCGCGTGGTTCGATCGCGAGGCCGGGGGCGGCGGCAGCGCTTTTCTCGGCGGGATTTCCAAGAATTTCGGTAGTAACCTGGTGCTCGGCCCGGGGGAACGGTTGGTCGTCGAGGCCGACGAGTTCGATCGGTCGTTTCTGCAGCTCTATCCGGACGTCGCGGTCGTGACGGCGGTCGATGCCGACCATCTCGACATTTACGGGACGCACGAAGCGGTCAAAGAGGCTTTTTCGGAGTTTGTCGGGCAGATCAGACCGGGCGGCGCGCTGATTCTCAAACAGGGGGTCGAACTGGATATCCGTAACGACCGAATCCGGGTTTACCGGTATGCATACGATACGCCCTGCGACTTTTACGCCGACCGCATCCGGCTTGAGCCGGACGGGCGGCACACGTTCGACCTTGTTTGTCCCGACCGCGTGATCCGGGATTGCACGCCGGGCGTTCCGGGATGGGTGAATGTCGAAAATTGCGTGGCGGCGGCGGCGATGCTGTGGGTGGCCGGGTTCGACGAAGCGAAGCTGCGGGCCGCGATCGCGTCGTTCAGCGGCGTGAAGCGCCGGTTTGATTTTTACGTCAATACGCCGAAGCATATTTATATGGACGATTACGCGCACCATCCGAACGAACTGCGGGCCGCGATCACGTCGGTCAGGGAGATGTTCCCGGCGCGGAAGCTGACGGTGGTGTTCCAGCCGCACCTGTACACCCGGACGCGCGATTTTTACCGGGAGTTCGCCGAGGCGTTGTCTTTGTGCGACGAGGTGTTGCTGCTGCCGATCTATCCGGCGCGCGAGGAGCCGATCGAAGGGGTGGCTTCCGAAATGCTGCTGCCGCTGATCGGTTGTCCGGCACGGGTCGTCCGCAAGAAGGATCTGACGGACGTGCTGAAATCGAAGAACCCGGAATTGCTGGTGACGTTCGGGGCGGGCGATATCGACCGCTTCTGCACGCAGATCGCCGGTTTATTCGCAGAAAAATAAGAACCCGATAAAACGGAGAATCGTGAAACGGTCGCTGGTTATCACCCTGAATCTGCTGACGTGGACGCTGCTTGCGGTCTACCTGTCGTTTTCGTTGCGATATACGTCGCAGCGGAAAAAGGAACAGTTGTGCCGGGAGGTACGGGTGACGGTGCTGGACAGCGCCGAGCGGAATTTCATTACGCCGGCGATGGTCAGGGCGTGGTTCGCAGCCGAAAAGATGAAGTTGGTCGGAACCGAACTGTCGTCGATCAATACCCTCGAACTGGAGCGTTTCGTCCGGCGGCGCGGGTTCGTCCGCACGGCCCGCGTCTACACTTCGATGGATGGGCGGCTGAACGTGGAATTGACGCAACGGCGTCCGGTGGTGCGGTTCAATACGCAAAACGGGTACAATTTCTACGTGACCGACGACGGCTATGTCCTGCCGCAGCAGCGCTATTTCGTGGTCTATGTTCCGGTGGTTACCGGTTATGTGCCGTTCCCGTTCAAACCGGACTATGTCGGCCCGCTCGACCGGTTCGCCGGAAATCCCGAAAAAAAAGTGCAGAAAAATTACTCGTTTTTGGTGAAACTGATTAATTTTGTGAAATTCGTGGATAGTGACGACTTCTGGAAAGCGTTTATCGTTCAGATTCATGTCGTCGGCTCGCAGGCCGGGGACGGGTACGATCCTGATATCGAGATCGTGCCCAGGGCGGGCGACCAGGTGATCATGCTCGGCAGCGTCGACGGTTACGAACAGAAACTGGCAAAGTTATTGAGTTTTTACCGGCATGCCGTCGCCTACGAGGGGTGGAATTGTTGTAGCTACATAAATTTGAAATATAAAGATCAGATTGTCTGCATCGAATAAACAGGAATGAAAGTGGAAAACGGGGATTATATTGTTGCAATCGATTTAGGGACGAATACCGTGGTCGCGATGATCGGCACGAAAGGCGAGGACGGCCGGATTCGGGTTATCGACCGGGAAGTTTCCGCCGTGCAGGGGGCGGGGATGATCCGCGGCGAAATCAAAAATATCGACCTGGTTTCCAGAAGCATCAAGGAGGCCGTCGATGCGATCGGAGAGCGCCAGGGAATCCGGATCACCGAAGCCTATGCCGGTATATCGGGACAGCACATCCGCAGCGTAAAGCAGCCCTATTACGTATTTGCCAGCCGCGGCGGGGAGATCCGCCAGGAGGACGTCCGCCAGTTGCACGACAGTATGCGCAACGTTCCGGCTCCCGAAGGGGAGAAAATCTTGCAGATCATTCCGCAGAACTACATTGTCGACGACGAGGAGGAGACGGCCAATCCGGTCGGGACGTTCGGCAACAAACTGGCGTCGACGTTCAACATCATATTGGGCGATTCGGTCGCGATCAACCGGTTGGAGATGGCCCTCAAACGGGTGGATATCGTTCCGCTCGGGCTTTTCCTGAATGCGATCGCTTCGGCCGAGGCCGTGCTGACGCCCGACGAAAAGGAGGAAGGAGTCGCCGTGGTGGATATCGGAGCGGGGACGACGGACGTGGTCGTTTATCAGAAAAATATCATCCGTCACGTAGGGATCATCCCGATGGGCGGCAACGTGATCAACAAGGATATCCGCTCGTACGGGATTCTCGAAAAGCATGTCGAGAACCTGAAGACCCGTTACGGGGAAGCCATGCGCGATGCGGCGCAGCCCGACAAATACATTACCACGCCGGGCCTGAGCGCGAAGGCGTCGAAAGAGATTTCGTCTCAGAATCTGGCGGCGATCATCGAGGCGAGGATGCTCGACATCATCGACTTCGTGGTCGAGGAACTGAAAAAATCCGGGTTTCAGGATCGGCTTGCCGCCGGGGTGGTGCTGACCGGAGGAGGCGCGCAGTTGAAGCATGTCGAAACCTTGTTTAAAAGTTACACCGGGATGGATGCCCGCGTAGCGGGGGCGGAGAGCACGCTCGACGGGGAGAGTCTCGAAACGGCCGGACAGCCGGCCATGGCGACTGCCGTCGGCATCCTGGCGCGGGCATTCGACGAACGGGCCCAGAACAAGACTTCCCGGTCGAAACAGCAGGTCGTTCGTCCGGCAAAGGAGGAAAAGCCGGTTACCGAGCCCGCTTCGCCGGTCAAGCGGAAGTTGAACGATTTTTACCGGAGCGGGAGCCGGCCGCACGAAGAGGAAGGCGCCGGGTTGCAGGACGACGCTTACGAACCGGAATACAAACCCAAGCGCAAGCCGGGATTGTTCTCGAAGCTCAGGGAGAAAGTGATCAACATGTTTGACGAGGAGATTGAAGATAACGAGATTTAGGTTTATCGGCGCGGGCGGATCGGTTTCGGCCCGCGTCGGTCGTAGTGGAACGAGTGTGAAAAGCGTAAAAGATTTAGTATATGTCTGACGTAAAAGATATAATCGATTTTGAAATTCCGAAGCTGTCGCCTTCGATCATCATGGTTACGGGTGTCGGCGGCGGCGGTAGCAATGCCGTCAACCACATGTTCGAGCTGGAGATCGCCGACGTTTCGTTCATGGTGTGCAATACCGATCCGCAGGCGCTGCGCAACAGTCCCGTCCCGGTAAAGGTGCGTCTCGGACAGAACGGCCTGGGCGCCGGCAACAATCCGGAAAAAGGACGACAGGCGGCTTTGGAGAGCCTCGACGAGATCATCGAGATTTACAAGCGCGAAGGCACCAAGATGGTCTTCATTACGGCCGGTATGGGCGGTGGAACCGGAACCGGCGCGGCGCCGGTGATCGCCCGGGCAGCCAAGGAGCTGGGTATCCTGACGGTGGCCATCGTGACTCTTCCGTTCAAGACCGAGGGTCCGAAACGGATGCGGCAGGCCCAGCAGGGGATCGAGGAGCTGCGCGGCTGCGTCGATTCGCTGCTGCTGATCAACAACGAGAACATTCAGGAGATCTTCGGCAAGCTGACGCTGACCGAGGCGTTCGGCAAGGCCGATGATATTTTGGCTACCGCAGCCCGCGGGATCGCCGAGGTGATTACGCGCGAAAATACGGTGAACGTCGATTTCGCCGATGTGCAGACCGTGATGAGCGACAGCGGCGTAGCGTTGATGGGTTCGGGCCGCGCTTCCGGCGAAGACCGGGCGATGAAGGTGGCCAACATGGCGCTGGAGTCCCCGTTGCTGAACCACAACGACATCGCCGGGGCGAAAAATATCTTGATCAACATCACCTCGGGCGACGAAGAGATCACGCTCGAGGAGACCTATATGATTACCGAGTACATTCAGGAACGCGCCGGGAACAACGCCGATATTATTTGGGGAGCCGGTAAGGACGACGCTCTCGGACAGGATATCGAGGTGACGATCATCGCGACCGGATTCGATTATGCGCAGATGAACATGGTCAGCTATTCGCCTCTGCAGGATTACAAGGATTCGCTTCGCAAGGCGAACGTTCGCGGCGAGTCGGAGAACGATGCGGTTGCCGGCGAACCGGTTGTCGAGTCGCCCGAACCGGCCGAAAAACCGGCGTTCGTGCCGCATGAGCCGTCCGTGCGTCCGGTGTCCGCCGCGCCGGGGGGGCAGCCCGATGCCGCCCGCCGGATCGTGCCGAACCGTCCCGTCCCGGTTCCGCCGAGACCGCAGCCCAAACCGTTCAGCGCGCCGGTTTCGCAACCTGCCATCGAATCCAAGAAGGACGAAGGTTCCGATATCGATATCGAAGAACTGGAGAACCGTCCCGCCTTCGTTCGTCGGAATATCAAGTTCGTCAAAGACACTTCGGCGGAAGGTAACCGCAGTGCGAGGGTCGTGTTGAAAGACGATTCCGCACAGCAGAGCGACAAGGGGCAGAGCAGTTCGTTGTTTGACTAAGCCGTTCCGGTTATGGATCGGGCCGGCTAAATATCTGTAATTTTGACAGCGTGTTTTATCCAGGCCGTGACGTTCAACCCGTTTACGCTGCAGGATTCCGTGATCCTGCTGATCGTAATTCTGTTGCTGGGCGTTTCGGCGTCGGTTTCGGCTTCTGAAACCGCTTTTTTCTCCCTTTCGCCGCGGGATGTCATCCGGCTGAAGAACAGCCCGGATCGTAGGAGCAATGCGATCCTGCGGTTGCTGTCGGCGGACGAGTATCTGTTGGCGACGATTCTGGTCGTCAATAACCTGGTCAATATCTGCATCGTGATCCTGTCCAACGGACTGATCGACTCGCTGGTCGGGTTCGCCGGCGCCGCGGGGCTGGAGTTCGTCGTGAAGATGGTGATCGTTACGTTCCTGTTGCTGCTGTTCGGAGAGATCATGCCGAAAATCCTCGCATCGTACCATCCGGTGCGTATCGCGCGGATGATGGCCGTACCGTTGCTGTTGCTCAAGGCGCTGTTCAGGCCGGTTTCGTTCCTGCTGATTCGTTCGGGCGGTTATATCAACCGGAGCGTGACGCGGAAGCGGGAGAACATTTCGATCGACGAACTGTCGAATGCGATCGAGATGACCTCCGGACAGAGCGCCGAGGAGAAGCGGATGCTGTCCGAGATCGTGGATTTCGTTCATACCGAAGTGGTGGAGATCATGAAACCCCGTCTGGACATCGTTTCGCTCGACATCGAGGCCGATTTCGATCGGGTGCGCGAGACGATCGTTTCGTCCGGTTTCTCGCGGATTCCCGTCTACGAAGAGAGTATCGATCATATCAAAGGGGTGCTATATGTAAAAGATATGCTGTCGTATGTCTCGCACGAGCGGGATTTCGAGTGGCAGAATCTGATCCGCAAGCCTTATTTCGTGCCGGAGCACAAGAAAATCAACGAATTGCTCGAGGAGTTCCGGGACAGTAAGATCCACATGGCGATCGTGGTCGACGAGTACGGTTCCACGATGGGGTTGCTGTCGTTGGAAGATATCCTGGAGGAGATCGTCGGCGAAATTTCGGACGAATCCGACCGCGATCAGGCTTTTTATACGAAGCTCTCTCCGAATACGTACCTGTTCGACGGTAAAACCCATATCAATGATTTCCTCGAAGTGTTGGAATTGGACGACGATTATCTCGACGCCATGAAAGGCGGTGCGGAGACGATCGCCGGGCTGATGCTGGAGATCCGGAAGGATTTTCTGCACCGGGGCGAAACGCTGACCTGCCGCGATCTGGTTCTGCAAGTCGAAGAGATGGACGGCAGACGGATCGATAAGATTAAGGTTACGGTGGTTTCTTCCGGAACAGGTAATCTGTAAGGGGGGTGTATTTCTGTATATTAAAATTTATACTTCATTAATATTTGTTATTGTTTTTTATAAAACTAAGGAATACGCCCATGAAATACGTTTGCTTGTTTGTCGTTTTATGGCTGGGGGCCGGCCGGTTGGCCGCGCAGTCCGGTTACCAGCCCGCGCCGGAGAATCTCCGCAGCCGGGAAGCGTTTCAGGATAGCCGTTTCGGGATGTTTATCCATTGGGGCATTTACAGTATGCTTGGCGACGGCGAATGGGCGATGACGAACAAAAACATCGATTGCCGCGAGTATGCGAAACTGGCGGGAGGATTTTACCCGTCGAAATTCGATGCGAAGGCGTGGGTGCAGGCAGCTAAAGATGCCGGCATGAAATACATCTGCATTACCTCGCGCCATCACGACGGTTTCTCGATGTTCGGCACCCGGTATTCGGATTACAACATCGTCGAAGCCACCCCTTACGGACGGGACGTTGTCAGGGAACTGGCGAAAGAGTGCCGCAAACAGGGGATCCGGCTGCATTTCTATTATTCATTGCTCGACTGGACGCGCGAAGATTACTATCCGTTGGGCACTACGGGGCAGGGTACCGGGCGTACGGCTCACGGGGATTGGAACGATTACCTCGGTTTCATGAATAACCAACTGACCGAACTGCTGACCGGGTACGGGCCGGTCGGAGCCGTTTGGTTCGACGGTTGGTGGGACAAGGCGGACGCCGACTGGCAACTGGATAAAATTTACGCGACGATCCACCGGTTGCAACCCGGCTGTTTGGTCGGGAACAATCACCATCGCGAACCGTTCCCCGGAGAGGATTTTCAAGCGTTCGAGCAGGATCTTCCGGGACAGAATACCGCCGGGCACTCGGCTGGGCAGACGATCAGCGCCTTGCCGCTGGAAACCTGCGCGACGATGAACGGGACATGGGGTTACAGCATTACCGACCGGAACTATAAGTCAGTCGCTGCGTTGATCCATCTGCTGGTCAATGCCGCCGGACGTAACGCTAATCTGTTGCTGAACGTCGGCCCGCAGCCGGACGGCGAGATACCGCAGGCTTCCCTCGAAAGGCTCCGGGAAGTCGGCCGGTGGATGAAAACTTACGGGGAGACCGTCTACGGAACCCGGGCCGGAGAGATCGCTCCCGGTGCGTGGGGCGTTTCCACCCGCAAAGGCGACCGGCTCTTCGTGCATGTTCTCCGACGCGACGGCGATACGCTTTCCCTGCCGCTGACCGGCGGTGTCGTCCGTTCGGCCGTTCGTTTTGCGGATCGGGCGGAAGTGCCTTTTTCGGTGGCCACAGACTCCGTGTCGCTGGATTTGTCCGGGATACCGGCCGACGAAATCGACAGCGTGATCGAGTTATCCGTACGGCGGTGAATGAAAAAGTTCCGCTCGAGGCGAGACGATATTCTTTTTTAAGTTTTACAGTGTCGGGACGGATTCGTAACGGGGGGAGACTCCTGCCGCCTGTCGCAGCATCCTCCGGAACGTTCGGATCATAATGCTTGGGCGACGATTTCCGCAAGATCGTAAACAGGCATCGAATTGCCCCGGGCGATTCCTTTCTTGCACAGCGGACAGGCCGTGACGACCGCATCGGCCCCGGTGGCGGCAAAGGCTGCCGCGACGCTTTCGCCGATTTTCCGCTGTCCGTCGTCGTCGATGGCGATGTTCGCCAGGCTCGAACCGCAGCAGAGCGCTTTTTCACGATTTTCGGCCACTTCGGTCAGCCGACCGACTGCGGCGATCACTTCGCGCGGAGCGTCGTAAATGCCCGAACCGCGTCCCAGCTCGCAGGGGTCGTGGTAGGTGAAATTCAGGTCGCCGATTTTCGGGTCGATCCGGTGCGCTTTCAACAATCGCTGGATGTACTCCGAATGGTGCAGCACCTCGATGCCTTCCAGCCGGTAGTCTTCGCGGAAAACGCGCAGGCAGATCGGACACGAAGTAACCAGCGTTTCGATGCCGTGCTGGCGGAAAAGTTCCGTATTGTATTCCATCATTTTCCGTGCGGCGTCCACTTCGCCCGAGAGCTTCAGCGGTCTGCCGCAGCATACGCCCCCCTCTTTGTCGGCCCACCACACTTCATCGCCGGACGCTTTGAAAATGTCGTCCATCGCGCGGAGGATCTTCGGGGTCAGCAGCGTCATGCAGCCGGCGAAGTAGCCGACTTTGCCGTTTCCCTGCGAACGGTCGATTCCCCGGATATATCCGTAACGGTTTTCGCCGACCGGTACGGCCGTCCGCTGGCGGCTGTTCAGCCGCAGCGTATTTTGTTCGATGCCGACCGGGCAGGCCTGTTCGCAGCGACCGCACATCAAGCAGTTGTTGGCCACCGCATCGGTCAGGTTGCCGCTCCGCAGGTCGCGCAGGAAGTAGACCGACTGCACGCCGTTGATCCCGGCGGCCCGTTGCAACTGGCAGGGGTCGATGCAGATGCCGCAGCGCGAGCAGGCGTTGGTCTGGAAATGGTCGTAGCTCGACGGTTTTTCTTTGCTGCGCAGCCCCGCGTTTCGTAGGAAAATCAGCGGAATCTCGGTAAAAATATGCATATAGCGCGAGAACGGCAGCGCGACGAAAAAGACGCCCAGCGTGATCGAGTAGAACCACCAGGTCGGCAGTTCGCCGGCCATCAGCACGTCGGGCGGCAGTATGCGGGCCAGCAGTTCGCCGGTCGAATTGGTCAGGAAGCTGCCGCAGCCGACTCCCGGGGGAATCAGGTGGTGCTCTTCGCCGAGCGCCCATACGATGCCGCCGAATTTCCAGATTACGCCGCTGGTCATGCTCTCGGCCAGCAGCCGGGCCGGGAAGATCAGCCACAGCGCCGACAGGGCGATCCGGTCGCCCGGCGTATGCCGGGTCGTTCGGCGCATACCCATCATCCGCGAACGGATTCGTTTGAACAGCGCCAGGCCGATACCGATCAGGATCAGCAGCAGCAGCGCGTCTTTGATCAGCGAGAAATTGAAATTATGCTCGAAAATAGGGTGTACGTAATAAGAGAAGAAGATATCGACGTACAGCGGAACGTTTTCGCCCTTGAAGTAGACCAGCGTTTCGATCCAGCCGGTCAGGATCAACAGAAACCATCCCAGCGCGAAACTGGTGTGCATGTAACCCAGCAGTTTGTTGGTGCGCCATATCTTGCGGTGCAGCAGCGATTCGCTGATAACCTCCCCGACCGAGCGGAACGTCGAGCGGGTGAACAGCGACCGGACGAACAGACGGCGCTCCGCCGCGGTCAGTCCGACGAACCAGCCGATATATTTATACAGAAGCGTTACCAGCAGGAAGAAGGCTCCCAGCCAGAACGGCAAGACGAATAGTCTGAAATGCTCCATGTTTTATTCCGATAACGGTGCACGCGGTGCCGCGTGCGGTTGTTTACAACTTCGTTTTTCTTCGTCCGGGTTCGCGGAAACGGTCCGTTACTTTTCGGGCACCTCTTTTTTCAGAGTCAGCACCAATTGCCGGATGTTGATTCCGCGCGGGCAGACCAGCCGGCATTTGCCGCACAGCATACATTTGGCCAGTTCTTCGCGGATGCCGCGGTATTCGCCGCGCCGCACCAGCGTTTGCAGTTTACGCACGTTGAACTTGGTCAGATTGCCGGCCGTACAGGTCGCCGTACAGTTGCCGCACGCGATGCAGGTCTGTAGTTCCGGATGTTCGGCCAGCAGCCGGCGGGAGTACTGCATGTCGTTGCGGTCGATGTCTACGCCGCGCGTTTGGCTGATGGAAAATCCCCAGTTCATGGCGTTATTCTTTTAGCGATTCGGCCACCCGGTGTGCGGCGGCGACGGCTTCGTTGATCGACTCCCCGATGTTTTTCGGCGCCGTGATCGTTCCGGCATAGAAGATATGCGGCGATCCCGAGTCGACGCTTCCGGTAAACTGATCTTTCGGCTTGACGAATCCGCTGGGGTATAGGTCGACGCCATTGCAGCGGCTCCACTGCAGGTTGCATGCTCCGGCTTTCATGCCGACGATCAGCACCAGCATGTCGACGGTCATTTTCAGCGGCAGGCCGATCAGCGTGTCTTCGGCCTTGATCTGCACTCGGTTGTCGATCGTTTGGCTCGCCTCGGAGATGCGGCCGCGGATGAAATGGATATTGAACTCCTGCTGCGCCTGCCGGTAGAGTTCCTCGTAGCCGGGGCCGAACATTCGCATGTCCATGTAAAAGCTGTATACCTCGGCGTCGGGGATCGCCTGTTTCATTTCGATCGCCTGTTTGACGCCGGTGATGCAGCAGACCCGCGAGCAGTGGCGCTGGTTCACCTTCTCGTCGCGCGATCCGACGCAATGCAGAAAGGCGATCGTCTTCGGTATCCGGCCGTCGGCCGTGCGGATGCCGCCGTTGCGGAACATCCGTTCGACGTCTACCGTCGTATATACGTTGTCGTAGATTTTATAACCGTACTCCTCTTTCAGTTCGGCCGGGAAAAGGTCGAAACCCGAAGTGACGACCACCGCGTCGGAGCGAAGCCGGGTGCCGTCGTTCAGCGTTACGTTTTTACCCTCCTGTCCGATCTCCTTCACCTCCCGGGACGTGAGGATTTCGGCGCCGGAAGCGTCGACCTGTTCGCGAAGCGATCCGAGTACTTCGCTCGCGGGGGTCATGGTCGGAAAGAGCCGGTCCCAGCGGTTCAACTTGCCGCCGATCGTCTCCTCTCTCTCGATAATCACCGGGCTGATGCCCAGTTTGCTGAGCGTAATGGCCGTCTGCATACCTGCGACGCCTCCGCCGATGATAATTACCTTTTTTCCCATAATCCGTTACAGTATGTTTTTCGTGTAGCTTCCGATCGCCGCGGGGGCCGGTTGCCCGATGTATTTTCCATTTTTGCCGAGGTATTTCGCCGACGGGTCGTACTGGACGCCCATCTTGTCGAGCAGCGGTTCGACGGCAACCTGATGCATCTGCATACCGAGTTCCCAGGGATCGTATCCGAGCACCAGCCCGGCCAACTCTTCGTAGGTCAGCACGGGGATGCCGCGGTTGTCCTGCCCGTAAAACGTTCCCTCCATTTCGGAGATCGTGTATTGCCATTTGTCGAGGAACATCGCGCAGCCCGGGCAGTTGGCCAGGATGAAGTCGGGCTTGTACGGGGCCATCGATTCGAACTTTTTCTTGGAGTTGGCGACCGAATAGCCGCGGTTGGCCATCACCAGGTAATTGCGGAATCCGAATCCGCAGCAGTGCCGCCGCTCCGGATAGTCGACCACTTCGCCGCCCCACGCCTCAATCATTCCGGCCAGCACGTACGGGAATTCCGATCCGCCGATACCGACCTTCGGGAAAATCTTCGCATAGTGGCAGCCGATGTGTTCGACGCCGCGCAGCGGTTTTCCGGTTTCGACGTTGACCAATTTGTGTTTGGCTTTCGCGGCGATCTCTTCGCGGTGGTGGAAAATCACGTCGGACGTGTGCGCCAGGTTTTTCGGCTTTTTGAATTCGCGGCCGGTAGCTTTATAAAGGTAGTCGCGGGCCTTCTCTTCCAGTTCCGGGAAGTCGTGCCACATTTCGAGCGCTTCGGAATAGATGCCGAACGACGTGATGCACGACGGGACGAAATTCTCGTACCCCGATTCGGTCATCAGCGAGAACTGCCGCGCCACGACCGTCATGATCGTTTCGAGCGGCACGATGTCGGTATGGTAGCCGATGCCGGTGCAGGAGGTGTGACGCGGGTCTTCGTGGATGTCCCGACCCAGGTCGTTGCGCAGGATATTTAAAAAGGCCGCTTCCGATCCGGGAAAAAAATTCTGCCGGATGCAGCTGCGCGCATAGTAGTAATCGTTGTCGGCGATCTGTTTCTGATACTCTTTCCAGGGTGTTTTCATCGCGTTCGTTTTTTGTTTCGGCCTCTTATTTTCCGGAGTGTTGGCCGCTGTTAGTCGTGAATACGTCGTGGAAATAGTCGTCCCCGGCTTTTTCGTATCCCATTTCCTTCGCTTTTTTATCCGAGCACGTTTCGATGTTCTCGAAAAAACGCATACCCCCGGTCACTTCGAAAATGCTGCGGATCTCCTCCATGCTGCGGTCGTCGATCTTGCGTCCGGCTCCGACGCCTACCTTGCAGTAGTTGTCGCCGAAACGTTCGAAGACGTCTTTGTCGTTGTCGTGGATCCACCGCCATACCGGCCCCTGTTCGGGATGTAGATCCGGATCGACGAAATTCGGCTTGACGCAGTAACCCGACGTCAGGATATTCTGCCCGATGGTGCGTTTGATGGCCAGTTGCTGGCGTCCTTTCTCGGACTCGGTGAAGAAACCGAGTTTTTGCGACAGCGTGCGCAGCGACTGGATGATATATCCGGGCGTATTGCCGCGCGGGCAGCGCGGGCGGCACGACATGCACTCCCCGCAGTACCAGATCGTATCGCTTTTGAGCAGCTTTTCGATGGCGTCGTCGTCCTTGGTTTGCACCATGTTGACGATCTGGCGCGGGTCGTAGTTGTAAAACTCGGCCGCGGGGCAGACTCCCGTACAGATCCCGCAGTTCATGCAGGCCGTCAGGCCCTCTTTCATGCGGACATCCTCCATCAGCATATCGAAATATTTCCCCATAACTCTTGTCCGATAACGTGCATATTTTTACACGTAACAAATTTACATCCAATGTGTAGCACGGAACAGAGAGGATAGACCTATTTTGAATGGGTATAAATACTTAATTTTTCGCCGCGTTCGTCCCGATCGGACGATTCGGGGCGCGGTACGGCCTGGGGGAAGGGTTTACAGGATGCGGCGGCTGGCGGCGTGCGGCAGCAGGGTCAGGGTGTCCCAGTCGATGCCGGTGATCAGTACGGCTCCGGGACGTTTGCCTATGTCGAAACTGCCGGCCCATGCGTCGATTCCGAGCGCTTCGGCGCCGCTGCGGGTGGCCCATTGCAGCCGTTCGGGCAGCGGGATTTCCGGGAACCTTTTCAGTTCGTCGATCATCGACAGCGAATCGTTCGACGCGAGGCTGTCGGTGCCGACGGCGATCCGCCCCGATAACCTATGGAGTAACTCGGCGGGAGGCGTCGCCCTTTCGATAAAATCGTTCGACCGAGGGCACAATACCCATGTGAGCCGGTTCCCGAAACGATGTTGAAGAGTGTCTGCGATTTGTTCGGTGACGAACGTGTTGTGCACCAGCAGCATATTTTTTTCTTTCGGGACCGAGCCTGCGATGCGTCCGGCCGGCGATCCGTATCCGGCGAAATCGATCGTTACGCCTTCCCGGAGGTTCCGTTCGTGAAGGGGCCCCCGTTCTTCGAAAAGTTCCTGTTCGCCGCGGCTTTCCATAAAGTGTACCGACAGCGGGTTTCCCGCTGCGGCGATCGCCCGGAACGCGGCGTCCTGCAGCGAATAGGTGGCGTGCGGGGTGACCGAGGCGGAGAGTCCGAGCGCTTCCGATTCGGCGGCGATTCGGCGTAGGAATGAAAAGTCGGTCGTGCGCAGGCCGAAACCTTCAATGAAATTGTGGTAATGGATGCGGCTATTCCGTTTCAGCTCGAACGTAGACGTGCCGTTGCAAATATCCCCGACGGCCACTATGCCGTCGTGTTCCATCCGGGCGTTCCAATAAGCGGCCGCTTCGATACGTTGTTGCGGGGCGGTTTCGTTGCGCGCCCGCGCGATCGTGTCGGCAAACCCGGCGAACCCGCAGCCGCGGGCGATCCGGCCGCGCAGGTACGACAGTTCCAGATGGCAATGCGCATTGACCATGCCGGGGATCAGCAGGCCGCCGAAAAACTCCACCCGCTGTTGCGAATCGACCGCGTCGGAGGCGGCGATTTCCCGTAGGACGCCGTCAGCGTCGAACGACAGAATCCCGTTGCGCAGCAGTCCCTGTGGTGTCAGGATAAAGTGCGCCGATAATCTCCTTTTTATCTGCGACATGGGAGGCGTTTGAAGGTAAGTTGTACGCTGCCAGGCTCGGGTTGAACCGGAATATTTCGCGGATCAGCGAATCGGCGGCTTCCCGCAGCGGCAGGAAGTAGGTGATCGTCATCGAGTCGATGCGCAGGGCGATGCTCTTTTCCTTGTCGGACGGGGAGGTCGCCAGGCTGATCCGTACTTCGTTCGTTTTCGGATCGGTGACGTCGAAACTGAAAATTTCCTGTTTCTGAGCCCCTTTGATATACCCCAGGTAGTAGAAACTGCCTTTCGTGCCGTCCGTCGTATCGAACTGGTAGTGCGTATAGCGGAGGTTTCCGTTACGACTCGAAGTGTCCAGGTCGTACTTGAATGCGACCTGGTAGCGTCCCGGACGTACCGGAAGGACGATGTCCGGTTTGTCGGGATCGGACAGGCGCCGGAGCCGCCGGGTCGAGTCGGAGTAGACGACGCGTCGGTAGCGGTTCATGGTGCGGCTGTCGACGGTGTCCAGCGTGGCGATCCGCGCTTTCATCAGGGAGTCTTCCCGATCCAGCCGCCGGGCCACTTCTTCCAGAATGTCCGTAAATCGGACGCTTTTGCGCCGCGAAAGGTTGTTGATCGTGTAGCTGAGATCCGAGGGTTTGTATCCGTATTTTTCAAAAATCGGGGTGTAGAAATCCACCGTGTCCGCCTGCGAAAATCCGCTTTTCGGCGAGTCGCGGTAGGCGTTGGCCAGGAAAATCTCGCGGGTGATGGCGATCAATTTCTCGTCCGGTATGTTGCGGGGCCGGTTGCAGGCGGCCGCCGTGACGGCGACGCACAACAGGCAGATCAATCGTTTTATCATGGTCGGTTCTGACTTATCTCTTTTTTCGGTATCATCGCGCGCACCGTCAGCACGGAAATCAGGTAGCTGACCGAAACGAACGTTACGATTACCCACGCCAGGTCGCTCGGATGGACTTCGACCGGATAGGCGTCGATCAGGAACGTCTCTCCGGAGAGTTTGAGGAACCCGAAATGCTGCTGGGCCAGCGCCAGCGCGACGCCGAGCAGCAATCCGCCGCCGGCGCCGATCAGGTAGATCAGCATCCCCTCGGCGACGAAGATCTTACGGAGCAGCTTCGTATCGGCGCCCATCGTGACGAGCGTCTGCGAATCCTTGCGTTTTTCGATGATCAGCATTACCAGCGAACCGATCAGCGAAAACGAAGCGATCACCAGTACCAGCAGGATGATGAAATAGATCCCCCATTTTTCGTACATCATGATGCGGTAGAACGACTCTTTTTGCTGGTAGCGCGACTGGATTTTGTAATCGTCGCCGAGCCATTGCCCGATCTGTTGCTGCACCCGCTGCGGCGAAGCGTCCGCTTCGAGACGGATGGCTACCGACGAAGCTTGTCCCGGATAGTCGAGCAGTTCCTGTGCGAAGTGGAGCGGGACGATCACGTATTTCCCGTCCACTTCGGCTTCCAGCGCGAATACGCCCGACGGGAAAATATTCTGTTTTTTGTAGAAACTGTACGGCAGCAGCGGCGAAACCCGCCCGCGCCGGGGGACGTACACCGAGATCGGGCTGTTCAGGTTGACCCGGATGCCCAGCGCGTAGGCCATGCCCTGTCCGACGTAGGCTTCCGGGAAATCTCCGAACTGCAATTGGAATACGCCTTCGGTTCGCAGGCTGTCCAGCGGCACCACCTGCCGGTAGAGCGAATCGACCCCGCACATCGTGCCGAAAGCCTGCCGGTCGCGGTACTCGAAGACCGCATTGTCTTCGAGCGCGTACGCCGCGTCCCGCACGCCGTCGATTGCCAGAAAGCGTTCGCGCGGCAGCGAGTCGATCGGGAATACCTTGCCCCGTACCGGCGTGATCCGGATATCCGGGTCGAACGACCGGTACATGCTTTTGATCAGCCCCTCGAAACCGTTGAATACCGACAGCAGAATCACCATCGCCATCACCGGGATCGCCACGGAAAAGGCGCTCACTCCCGAGACGATGTTGATCACCGAGTGCGATTTCTTCGAAAAAAGGTAACGCCGTGCGAAAAAGAGCGGTAGACGGGGCATGATCCGGATTTTCTATTTCAGCAGTTTGTCGATCGCGCTGATGTATTCCAGCGAGTCGTCGATGTAGAAGGCCAGTTCGGGCACGTGTCGCAACTGGTTCCTGACCCGCACGCCGAGCGTTTTGCGAATCAGCCAGTTGTTTTCCTGCAGCGAGGCCATCACCTCCGCATGTTTTTCGAACGGGAAGATGCTCAGGTAAATCTTAGCCAGTTCGAAATCCGGACTCATCCGTACCAGCGTTACCGATACCATGGTTCCGCACAGCAGCGAAGCGGCCTCTTTGGAAAAAATTTCGCTGATGTCGCGTTGGATTTGCCGCCCGATTTTTTGCTGGCGGGTGGATTCGATGCGGTCGTTCATTTTTTATCTGTTTTTTGTGATTCCTGTATCGATTCGGTCTCTTTTATCGTCGGTTGGCCGGCCGTTTGTCCGGGCGTTCCGGCGGGTGCGGGATACTCCTTTTTCGTTTTTTCCCGTTTCGTCTTCCGCTTTTCCGGTTTTTGCCGCTGCAGGGAGTCCGGAAGCATTCGTTGCAGGGAGTCCGGGAGCGCTTGCCGTAGTCCGGATGGCAGACTATCGGCGGAAAGGTCCGCTGCGCCCAGGCTATCCCCGTGCTTTTTCGCTTTTTCGATCAGTCTTTCGGCCCGGCGCATTTCGGCCTCCTGCATCCGTCTCGCGACGCCCTTGCTCGGCTCGGCGCGGATGCCTTCTTTGCTCAGGCGGTAATAGAAGGCCATCGAAACGTTGATGTTGTCCAGCGGCGAATGGGTCGGATTGCCCTGATATTTGGTTCCGTTCCGCAGAACGTCCGAGTAACCGAAATAGTAGCGGCCTTCGAAAGCCACTTCGAACCGACGGATCAGGAACGAAAGTCCCGCTCCGCCGCAAAGTCCGTATCCCCACCGCGTATCGCGGGTCAGTTTCATCGTATACGGTCCCTGTTCGTAGATCCCCGCCCGTTTCGATTTATAATAGTATTTCGAGTCCATGAAATAAGAGAGGTAGACGCCCAGGTTGACGAAGAAGCGTCCGTGCCGCTGCATGAAGTAGAAATGCGGCTGCCACATCAGCGGCAGTTCGAACGAATTGATCGTGCGGTGGTAGCTCGTGTCGCCTTTGCTTTGCAGGTCGTACATGAATCCGCGTCCCATGTACTGCAAGTCGGCCTGGATGGCCCCGACGAATTTTTGCGCGGTATAGAATTTATACGAAATCCCGCCCGAATAGAGCCCCCATTCGGTGCCCGTCTCCCGGGACGGGGTGAACCGTGCGGAACCGCCGCCCCATCCGCCGCGCACGCCGATATAATGCTGGGCCCGGAGCGTTCCGCATCCCAGCAGGATCACGAGTAAAGACAGTTTAGCTATTTTCCACATATTTCGTTTCTTGTTCCGCATTCGTTTGTTCCGCGACAGCTTTCGTTACCGGCCTATCATGCTGCCCATACCTCCCATGCTGCCCATGCCCATGCCGCCGCCGCTGTTATGCTGTTTCTTCTGGTTGGCGGCGTCTTCGGCCCGTTTTTTTGCGATCGCTTTCAGCCGCGCTTCGTTGTCCCGGTTGATTTTCGCCGTCATGCTTTCCATCGTAACGGGGCCGAAAATCCGGTTCATGTCCACGTCGAAGACCAATTCCCAGTTCTCCTTAGTCGTGATCTCCTCCGAATTATTGTCGTCGACGTACATCCCGACCCGTTCGGGCTGCCGTCTTTCGACCAGCGATCCGGTGTCCCATCGGCCGTTCCCGTTGAAATCCTCGATGAAACGGATTTTTACGGTACCTACGTCGATGTATTGCAGCGTATGGCTCCCCGTTTTCAGATGGGCGACCTCTTTCAGAACGGAGCCCTGCGGGGAGATCACCTGTACGACGTATTCGCTTTCGGGCGTTTTACCCTGGATATTCAGCACCAGCGTGGCGTACTTTTCGGGCGATTCGATCGTAAATTCGGATCGCAGCGTATCGTTGCTCTCGCCGTTGGTGTTCTTGAATACGCCGGCCGGGATAAGCAGCCGGTATTTTTGATCGGCTTCCCACGGGGCCGCGAGAGTCCATTTCCGGAGTTTCAGGGTATCCTGCCGGAAAGTCAGCCCGACCGGCGTCGTCTGGTCGCCTTCCCCGAGTTTCAGCAACGACATGGCCGCGCTGTCGACTCCCGTCAGCGGATAATCGAATTCGAAAACGATGTTTTTCTCCGGATTGAGCGTCGTTCCGCCCGCTACGCGGACTTTGAACGGATTGGGTTCCGGAAGGTCGTCCTCTTTTTTCTTTTTCTCCTCTTTTTCTTTTTTCACCGGGGCCCTCCAGCCCAGTTTCAGCAGTTGGGTGTCGGGCTGCAAGCGGAACAGGCTGTCGTGCTTCATGTAAATCAGCTTGCCGCGCAGCGTGTCGGGCAGGTCTTCGGATCTGGAGTCGAACCACAGTTCCATGGTGTCCCGCTTCGAATTTCCGTATTCGGTGACGATCTTTCCGGGGTCGATTCCTTCGAACGAAAGTTCTTTGATGTCGGGATGCGGAGCCGTAAAGGTAAGCACGATCCGGTTGCCGTGCGTGCGCTTCGATCCGGTGTAGGTCTGCCGTCTGAACGGTTTGTCCATGAACATCCGCATCATGACCTGCGGGTCGGCCTGCATGTAGCGGCGCGTGGTGTCGTACCAGATGTCGAATCCCGGCTGGTTCAGCGGGTTGTAGGTCGAGTCGAGGAATGCCACGCGGTCCACTCCCGGTTCGTATTCGAGGTTCCCGTTGTTGTCTTCGAGCGCGTAGATCCGGTAGTCGATCGGTTTCAGGTTCTCAGCGATGAAGATTCCGTTCGGGAAAGATTTCCCGACGGCGATCGGTTTGCTTTTCAGCAGCGTCGAATCGTACTGCGGGATCGAGTCGGTTTTCGCGTCGTAAAAGAGGATGTAGACGTTGCCCACCGTATCCGTCGTCATGGCGTCGGTCGTGTAGCCGGACATCAGCAGCGAGTCGATGTGGTCGCCCGTCGAAAAGACGTAGCGCAGGCCGGTATACGGATTCCCCTCGTTGTTGTCCACGACGCTTTTGCCGAAGTTCAGCGAATAGGTCTGGTTCGAATCCAGATCCTCCTTCAGGTCGATCTGGATACCCCGCCCCCGCAGCATGAGGGTCGGTTTTTTCTTCATGAACGGGGAGGTGAAAAACTCCTTCTGCTGGTCTTTGAGCTGGACGTATTCGTTGAACTGGATCGTGATCCGTTTGTCTTTGAAATTGGTCGTCCCGAAAGCGGGGGTCATCATGACGACTTTCGGCGGCAGCGAGTCGCGCGGGCCTCCCTGCGGGGTGCCGACGCTGGCGCAGCGGGCCAGGATCCCGAAGCAGAAAAAAGCCAGGATCCCGAAGCGGGCGATTGTTTTACAGATATTTATTTCGGTCACGCTCATTTTAATCGGAGAATAGGAAACAAAGGTAGTGATTTTTCGTCAGTTTTTCATGCCGTCCGCGCCCGGCGGATTTGCGGCCTGCAGCAGTTCGCGGCGCAGTTGCCGGATCGTTTTCTTCAGCACCGGGTGCACGTAGTCGGGAAGTACCTCCTCGAGCGGCGCCAGCACGAAATCCCTTTCGGCGATCCGCGGGTGGGGAATCGTCAGCCGGTCGCTGTCGACGACCCGGTTGTCGTAGAACAGCAGGTCGATATCCATCGTGCGCGAACCGTACCGCGGCCCGGGCCGGCGAACCCGCCCCAACTGCCGTTCGATCTGCAGGCAGCGCTCCAACAGTTGTTCAGGCGGAAGCGCCGTGGCGACTACGAGCACCTGGTTCAGAAAACGTTCCTCGGCTTCGAATCCCCACGCTTCGGACTCCAGTACGGACGAACATCGTTCGACGACACCCACCTCGCGGGAGATCGCCTCCCGCGCCGCTTCCAGGTTTTCCGCTACCGACCCGAGGTTTCCGCCGGTGATCAGGACTGCTTTCGACATCAGATTTTACGGATCAATTTGCTGATTGTTAATGCAAAGTGCGGGAATAGGATGCGCGGGTTGCCATTCTGGGCGACCTGTCGGATCGCCAGTTCCATTTCGGCGATCAGTTGCTCGATGTTCCCGTTGTTGACGTACGGAGCAAATTTCCTGCAAAATTCGTATTCGCGGCCGAACAGGTAGGCGATCCGTTCGACGCCGGCCGTCAGCATGTAGCTGTCGCGGAGCAGCCGGATGGCGTTTTCGAGCAGTTGTTTCTGTTCTTCGCGGCCCAGGGCGGCGACCGTTTCGGCCCATTCCAGCAGTTCCATGTGGCGGTCTTCATAGCTGAGCCGCATCAGCCGCACGAACAGTTCGAAATATTCGTCGCTGCTTTCGCGTTGTTCCAGCACCCGCGACGCTTCGAGGATGCTGCCGCGCGCGAGCCGCGCGACTTTGGCCGCATCGTCCGTCGGCAACCCTTTGCGGGCGGCGAGCCACGCCGCCATCCGTTCGTCCGCGATGGCCGGTACGTCGACGACCTGCATCCGCGACAGGATGGTGGGCAGCAGCCGTTCGGGCGATTCGGAGACCATCAGGAAGAGGGTCTTTTCCCACGGTTCCTCGATGATTTTCAGCAGTTTGTTCGCCGCCTGCGTGTTCATCCGCTCGGGCAGCCAGATAATGACCGCCTTGTATTCCGATTCGAACGCTTTGAATGACAGTTTGCGGATGATCTCGTCGGCTTCGAACGTGCTGATATTTCCCTGTTTGTTGTCTATTTCGATGGCCGAATACCACATCGGTTCGCTGAAATACCCGCCGGTTTTTTCGAACAGCCGCCTCCACTGCGACAGGAAAGCGTCGCTCAGCGGCTTCTCGCCCGACGATTTTCCTTTCGGCGTGTTGACCGGAAAGACGAAATGGACATCCGGATGGGCCAATTGCGCGATCTGGCGGCAGGACGGGCATTGCCCGCAAGAGTCCCCATCGCGGCGGTCGGTGCAGTTTAGGTACTGGGCATAGGCGATCGCCAGCGGCAGTGCGCCGACGCCTTCGCCGCCAATGAAGAGCTGGGCATGGCTGATTCGTCCGCGCGTTACGCCCTGAACCAGTTTGGCGGCGGTTTCTTGCTGTCCTGTGATCTCTTTAAACTGCATGGCTTCGTTGTTTGAAAATGACCGGGTTTTCCGTCGCGGCGGCCGTTTCCGCTCCGGTGTGGCGTTTGCGCGGACTGCGGCGGCGCAACCCTCCCTGCAAAGATACGAAAAACCGCGGAGTTTATTATTTGCGTCCGGTCGATCCGAATCCGCCGGCGCCGCGCTCCGTTTCGCTCAGCTCCGACACGCTTTCCCATTCGATGCGCGTGAATTGCGCGACGACCAGTTGCGCGATCCGCTCGCCCGGTTTCAGTTCGAACGGCTCGTTCGACAGGTTGACCAAGATCACTTTGATTTCGCCGCGGTAGTCGGGGTCGATTGTCCCCGGCGCGTTGGCTATTGAAATGCCGTGTTTGGCGGCCAGCCCGCTGCGCGGACGCACCTGGATCTCGTAACCGTCCGGGATTTCGACGTAAAGGCCCGTCGGAACGAGAGCCCTTTGCAGCGGTTCGAGCACGATGCTTTCGGTCGTATTGGCCCGGACGTCGAGGCCGGCCGCGCTGACCGTTTCGTAATGCGGCAGTTCGAATGCCGATCGGTTTATGACTTTTATTTTCATATCGTTAACGTTTAATGATCGAGTGTAATATACCTTTCATGTCGATTTTTTCGAGACGGATCGCATAGAATCCGAAAGCCGCCAGCATCGCGAGGTTCAGCGTGTACTCCAGCGCGGCGGGTAGCGCGGACGTGAGCAGCGACGCCCCGTAAATCGCCCCGCCGACCAGGAAGTAGGTCCCGATCCGGCGCAAGTCGTACGGGACGGGATAGTGTTTCTGGTTCAGGTAATAGCTGACGGCGACCATGGCGGTTTCGCAGCCCAGCCGGGCGAGCGCGGCTCCGAAATATCCCAAGACGGGAGTCAGCGCCAGGTTCAACCCGAGCGTGAAAACGAGCCCCGTTCCGGTGATCCAGATCGCGTATTTCGTTTCGCCGGTCTTTTTGTACCAGAACGACAGGTTCAGCCAGATCCCTGCGAAAATATTCGCCAGCAGGATGACCGGCAGCATGTAAACCCCTTCGCGGAAGTCTTTCCCCATCATCAGCGCGAACAAGTTCGTGAAGAGCGTGATGCCCAGAAACATGAAGATCGACACGATGATGAAATATTTTTGGGCCTCTGCGTTTTGCCGTTTGAAATCGTCGTTTTTAAACCCCGACAGAAAGTAGGGCTCCGCGGCGTAACGGTACATCTGGGTGAATAGGAAGATGATGACGGCTAACTTCGAAACGGCGCCGTAGATGCCCAACGCGTCCATCGAGATGCCCGAAGGCAGCAGGTATTTGATCATCTGCCGGTCGATGAACTGGTTCGATACGCCGGCGATGCCGCTGACCAGCAGCGGGAACGAGTACGCCAGAATCGTCCGCAACTGCCGCCACCGGATGCGCGGCATGGCGTCCCGGAAGTCCGGTATCAGTGCGAACAGCAGCACGATGTTGGCCAGCAGGTCGGCCAGCAGCACGTATCCGGCCCCGTATTGCGGGTCGTACCACGATGCGCAGATGCCGAGTTCGGCCAGTCCGGGCAGTCCCGAGTAGAAAAAGAAAGTCAGCGCGAGGTTGACGATCACGAACAGCAGCCGCAGGATCATGAACCGTTTGGCCCGGCCTTGCTGCCGCAACCGCGCCAGCGGGATCGCCGTGACGGTATTCAGCATAACGATGGCGGCGACCAGCCGGATGTACGACGGATGGTCGGTGTATTCCATGACCCGGGCCAGTTGTGGCGTAAACAGCAGCGCGAGTACGAAAAAAACGATGCTGACGGCGGTCACCGCGCCCCATACGTTCGAAAAGATCGTCCGCTTTTCCGCTTCGCTGCCGGCCTTTCCCGCAAAGCGGAAATAACCGGTTTCGAGGCCCATCGTCAGCAGCACCAGCACGAACGGGATCAGCGCGTAGAGGTCGGTGACGACTCCGTACTCGCCGACGGTCATCACGCGGGTCAGGTACGGGAACAGCAGGTAATTCAGGAAACGGGGCACGATCGTCCCTAGCCCGTAGATCGCCGTCTGTCCCGCCAGTTGTTTCAGCATATCGGGTTAATTTTTCACAAAAATAGCGAAATATGCGATACGATGCGATGTCTGCCCGTTTTTAATATTCCGTGTGTTTCGCCCCGGTTTTTTCGGTCGAAACGTCCGGAACGTTCCGCTTCGAAAACAAAAAAGGCCGCCGCTTCGTGATGTGAACAGCCTCTTTGAAACGACACCATATTCGGTGTTGGATTTCAAAATTTCGAGTAGTTTAATTTAATTCTGTCGCAAAATGAATTTATTCCTATCTTTGTAATAGTCATTGAATAAACGATAATGTTTGCCGAACGTAATTTACCGGAGGGTAGAAAGCCGTTTACCGGCCCGTACGATGTCTGCCGAAATAGCGATCGTTAACTTTCCACGCCATGAAAAACAAGTCGATACTGCTGTCTCTATTGCTGGGATTTATTTTTCCGACCGCATTCGCCCAAAACGGGCCACATAAAAACGGCGGAGCGTTTGAGAAAAAAATCGAAAACAATTACAAAAACAAATCCATACAGATAATCAAGGGAAAAAAATACGGCATTTGGAATCTCGATAGTAAGACCGAACTCGAAAAACGCTTCTTCGGAGATTATAATGCGGATGTCGAGTTTTTCGTATCCCCCTCCTTCGAAGGTGCGACCGGTTTCCGTCTTACGAAAGATTCGACCGAGACTTCCTATATCCTCGAGGTCAAACGCGTTTCGAATTACAAGGAAGCTTCCCGACTGGCGGAGGAAAAGTTTCCGTCGATAGGGATTCCGATGGCGCTGCTTAATTCTTTACCTAAGAATATCAAAAGCCTGATATTTGATCATAATTCCGCTATGTATCCCAAAGCAAGGGAAGAAGAGTTAAAACTGTACACGATCGAGACCCGCTCTTTCCCCGTAAGCGATCGGTTCGCAGAAAAATTATACTCCAAAATGCTTTCATCGATCGATGACTTCAAAGCCGAGGGAAGGCCGGAGGGGTTTTTTGATGGTTATCGGGTAACTTTCCGTTGCGTTGTCGGAGATGAATTACGATCTCTGCATATACGTATGCCTCAAGGTGATATCCTGGCTTTCTCCGATCTTTGCAGACAGATGATCGACGATGCTGGAAAAGGCGAGTTCGACGAATCAAAATATATCAAATCATTGAAGAAATGACTCGATATATCGTTTCGAAAAAGGCCGCCGCACGAAGCGACGGCCTTTCTGGAAAAGGTTTTGTCGGCGGTTATTCCTTGCCGATGTTGTCGAGGGCTTCCTGTACTTTTTCGATGAACATGTCGCCGTCGGCTCCTCCGACGATTCGCCCTACTTCCGTTCCGTCCTTATCGAGGATCAGGAAGGTGGGGTAGGCGCGCACGCCGTATTTTTTAGCGACGTCGATGCCTTCGCCCTTCTCTGCGTCGAATTTGGCGTTGACGAACGTCTTATTGAAGTAGTTGCCCACTTTTTCCTGCGGAAAGACCTGCGTGGCCATCGCTTTGCACGGGCCGCACCAGGTGGCGTAAACATCCACGAACAGGTATTTTTTCTCCTTGGCGGCTTTTGCCAGCAACTCTTTCAGCGTCCCTTTTTCGAACACCGTTCCTTTGATCTCCTTGGCGGCCGGGGCTGTCTCCTTCGTGTTATTCTGAGCGAATGCCGCTACCGAGAACAGCGCCAACATCGTCATTGCAATCCATTTTTTCATAATTTTTCGGTTTTTAATGGTTCGTATCGGTTGTCGTTTGCAATTGTCGTTCCATAACATAACGGAAAAACCGTCCGTTTAGTTGTGCATTTCCTTCGTTATTTTGCGTTTCCGGTCGGTCGCTGCCCGGAGCCGGCCTCTCGTTTTTCCTGCTCGCGGGTGGACAGCAGTCCGCAGGCTGCCTGGATGTCTTCGCCGCGCGAAGCGCGGATCGTCGTCGTGATCCCCCGGCGGGTCAGCGCGTCGCGGAAACGGACCAGGGTCGTCTCGTCCGGGCTTTGCATCGGGGCGTCGGGGATGGCGTGGAAGCGGATCAGGTTGATGCGGCATTTCAGCCCCGCCAGCAGTCGGACGAGCGCTGCTACATGCCGGTCGGAATCGTTGATTCCCCGGAACATGATGTATTCGAAACTGATGCGTCGCTGGTGCGAAAAATCCCATTTTTTCAACTCCTTCACCACTTCTTCGATCGGATACCGGTTTTGTACCGGCATCATTTCGAGCCGTTCGGCGGCGAACGGGTTGTGCAGGCTCACCGCCAGGTGCACTTTCGTCTTTTCCAGGAACGTGCGCATGGCCGGGATGACGCCGACGGTCGACAGCGTGATACGGGTCGGACTCCAGGCGTAACCCCAATCGGCGGTCAGGATTTCGAGCGACCGCAGTACGTTATCCGCGTTGTCGAGCGGTTCGCCCATGCCCATGTAGACCACGTTGGTCAGTTGCGCGCTTTCGGGGATCGACCGGATTTGATTCAGAATTTCGCCGGCGGTCAGGTTATGCGCGAAACCTTGGCGTGCCGTCATGCAGAAGCGGCAGCCCATCCGGCAGCCCGACTGCGACGAAACGCACAGCGTCGCCCGCTGGCCGTCCGGGATGTAGGCCGATTCGACGAAGCGATCCCGCAACGTCGGGAAAAGGTATTTTTTCGTGCCGTCCGCAGATTGCTGTACGGCAGCCGACGGGATGCGGCCTACCTGATATCTCTCTTCGAGCGCCCGGCGGTTTTTCAGCGAAATGTTCGTCATCTCGTCGATCGACAGCGCTCCCTTCCGGTAAATCCATGCCGCGATCTGAGTGGCCGTGAAGCGCGGCATCCCGAACGAAGCGGCGACTTCGGCGAGCTCGCCGAGCGTTTTGCCGAACAACCATTCCTTTTCCATAGCGCAACGGGTTTGTACAAATAAAAAAAGGCTGTCGCCGACAGCCTGTAAAAGTCAAGGTGGAGAATACCAGGGTCGAACTGGTGACCTCTTGCATGCCATGCAAGCGCTCTAGCCAACTGAGCTAATCCCCCTTCGGGGGACAAATATAGGCATATTTTCAAAATCTGCAAAACCGGATGACGAAAAAAACGGGCGGAGGCTTTTTTTCGACGGTATTTTTTGTAAATTTGTGGTAAATTGAGTCTGGTGCGCGAGAGACGGGGGAGGGTGTTCCGGCCGCGTGGCGAAGCGCCTTTTTGAATTTATGAAACAGGAAAACGAAACGATAGTTCCCGCCCGCGAAGCCGTGCTGGTCGCGGTGATCCGGGATCAGCAGCAGGAACGGCAGGCCGTGGAATACCTCGACGAACTGGAGTTTCTGGCCGAGACGGCCGGGATCGCTTCTGTCAAACGGTTTACTCAGCGGTTGGCCAACCCTTCGTCGAAAACGTTCGTCGGCGAGGGTAAACTGGCCGAGATCGCGGCTTACGTCGAGGAGCACGAGATCGCCTACGTGATTTTCGACGACGAACTGACTCCGTCGCAGTTGCGCAACCTTGATCGGATTTTCAAAAATAAGATTTACGACCGGACGAGTCTGATTCTCGATATTTTCGTACAGCGTGCGACCACGGCCTATGCGAAAGCGCAGGTCGAACTGGCCCAGTGTCAGTACTTGTTGCCTCGGTTGACCGGGATGTGGACGCATCTCGAACGGCAGCGCGGCGGAACCGGGACGCGCGGCGGCGCCGGCGAACGGGAGATCGAGACCGACCGCCGCGTGATCCGCGACCGGATCAGCAGGCTGAAAGAGCAGCTCAAAAAGATCGACCGGCAGATGGCCGTGCAGCGCAGCAACCGCGGGTCGCTGGTGCGCGTGGCGCTGGTAGGCTATACGAACGTCGGAAAATCGACGTTGATGAATCTGGTTTCGAAAAGCGAGGTTTTTGCCGAGAACAAGTTGTTCGCGACGCTCGACACGACGGTGCGCAAAGTTGTTTTCGACAACCTGCCGTTCTTGTTGTCGGATACGGTCGGCTTTATCCGCAAGCTGCCGCATCAACTGGTCGAATCGTTCAAGTCGACGCTCGACGAGGTGCGCGAAGCCGACCTGCTGCTGCATGTGGTGGATATTTCACATCCGAATTTCGAGGAGCAGATCGACGTGGTGAAGCAGACCCTGCAGGAGATCGGGGCGGGCGATAAACCGGTTTTTCTGATCTTTAACAAGATCGACGCTTACACGTTCGTCCGCAAGGACGAGGACGACCTGACCCCGGCCACGCGCGAGAATCTTTCGCTGGAAGATCTGAAGCAAAGTTGGATCGCAAAAGCCAACACGCCGTGTATCTTCCTTTCGGCGCGCGAGAAAATCAATATCGAAAAGTTCCGGCACGACCTGTACGGCATAGTGCGCGAGATCCATGCAGGGCGTTATCCGTTCAATAACTTTTTGTATTGATCGTGTTTTTGTGGAATACAAAAATGTATTTTAATAAAGAATATTGCGAAAATTCACAAAACAGCTACATAAAAAAGGGCGGACAGATGATGATACGGGTATTGGATCGGGAAAACACCATTTTCAACAGATTTATCGCGCAGATGCGCGATGTGAACGTGCAGGGCGACAGTATGCGCTTCCGGCGCAACCTGGAGCGGGCCGGCGAGGTGATGGCTTATGAGATCAGCAAGACGCTGCATTATACGAAGCATGTCGTGGAGACGCCGCTCGGCGAGGCCGAAGTGTCGCTGCCGGACGACCAACTGGTGATCGCTACGATCCTGCGGGCGGGGATTCCGTTTCATCAGGGTTTTCTGAATTATTTCGACGATGCGCAGAACGCGTTCGTGTCGGCCTACCGGAAGTATAGCAAGGACGGCAGTTTCCATATCAAGGTTGAGTATATATCGAGTTGCGAATTGACCGGCAAGACGCTGCTGCTCGTCGATCCGATGCTGGCTACCGGGGCGTCGTTGGCGCTGACCTATCAGGCGTTGCTGGAGAAGGCCGGGAAACCCCGCCGGACGATCGTCGCTACGGTGATCGCCAGCGAGGAGGGGATCGAATTCGCGAAAAAGAATTTTTCGATGCAGGAGGCCGAGATTTGGTGCGGAACGGTGGATGCCGAACTGACGGTGAAATCCTATATCGTTCCCGGGATCGGCGATGCCGGCGATCTGGCCTACGGCGATAAAATGTAATGAACTGTTAGATAGGGCGAATGCCCGATGGGGGAACGATGGAGAATCCGCAGTTGGAACTGGCCGACCGTTTTATCGGGGAGACCGCCGTCAATCTGTTTTTGACCGGACGGGCGGGGACGGGCAAGACTACGTTCCTGCACAGGCTGCGGGAACGCTCGCCGAAACGGATGATCGTCGTGGCGCCGACCGGTGTGGCAGCGATCAATGCCGGCGGGGTGACGATCCATTCGTTTTTCCAGTTGGCGTTCGCACCGTATATTCCCGAATCCGTCCGCGGCGTGAACCCGCAGAACCGACAGGAGCAGTTCCGTTTCAATAAACAGAAAATAGCCATTATTCGCAGCATCGACCTGCTGGTGATCGACGAGATCAGCATGGTCCGCGCCGACGTGCTCGATGCGGTCAGCGACGTGCTCAGGCGGTACCGCGATCCGGGCAAACCGTTCGGCGGCGTGCAACTGCTGCTGATCGGCGACCTGCAGCAGTTGGCTCCGGTCGTGCGCGACGAGGAGTGGAGCTTGCTCGGTCGATTCTATGCGTCGCCGTTCTTTTTCGAATCCCGGGCACTGAAGGAGACGTCGTACGTCTGCATCGAATTGCAACATATTTACCGGCAGAGCGACGAACGCTTCATTACGATGCTGAATGCCGTGCGCGAAAGCCGCGTCGATCCTGCGATGCTCGAAGAGCTGAACCGCCGTTACCGGCCCGCTTTCGATCCGGACGAAAAGGACGGATACATTACGTTGACATCGCATAACCATACGGCGCATGGGATCAACGAGGCGAAAATGGCCGCGCTGCCCGGCGCGTCCTGTACTTACCAGGCGGCGCTGGAAGGAACGTTTCCGGAATACCTTTATCCGACCGATGCGTCGCTGACGTTGAAGGCGGGGGCGCAGGTGATGTTCATCAAAAACGATCCGTCGCCCGAGAAACGGTATTATAACGGAAAAATCGGTATCGTGACGGGGTTGGACGACGGGTCGGTCGAGGTGCTGCCGCACGGGGCCGCCGAGCCGATCGCCGTGGAACCGGCCGAATGGCTGAATACCAAATACAAGATCGATCCCGAAACGAAAGAGCTGACCGAAGAGGTCGAAGGCCGCTTCGTTCAGTATCCGCTGAAAGCGGCATGGGCTATTACGATCCATAAAAGCCAGGGGCTTACGTTTGAACGCGCGGTGATCGACGCGGCCGACTCTTTTTCGCACGGGCAGGTGTACGTGGCGCTCAGTCGCTGCAAGAGTTTGGAAGGGTTGGTGCTGCGCGCCCCGCTCGACGCGCGTTGCATGATCTGCGATCCTACCGTCCGCGCGTTTACGGATTACGCCGCGGAACACCGGCCGGACGGCGCGCTGCTGGCCCGTCAGGCCGAAGCTTATTACCGGCGGCTGTTGTTGGAACTGTTCGATTTCGCGGCGGTAGGCAAACGACTGCGGATACTCCGCCGGTTCGTCGACGAACACCTGGGCGCGCTTTATCCGAAATTGTCGGCCATGTGGCAACAGCATACGGTGCGTTTCAGCACCGAGATAAGCGATGTCGGCATTCGTTTCCAAAAACAGATCGACCGTATGATCGGCGGGAGCGCAGGCTACCGCGACGATCCGCGGCTCGCCGAACGGGTCGGCAAAGGACGGGACTATTTCCTGGCCCGATGCGGCGAGATTATCGATCCGCTGTTGGCGGCCTGCGACGTCGAGATCGACAGCAAGGAGCTGCGGAAAGATTTTGCGAAGATGCTGTCGGCGGCCGGGGACCAGGTGCGGATTAAAAAAGCCGTGCTGGAGGCGACCGCTGACGGATTCGACCTGCACCGTTACCTGGAAGCGAAGGCGAAGGCTTCGCTGGAAGAGTCCCGGATTTCGATCGGCGCGGAAGCGAAGGTGACGGTTTCCGACGACGTGCTGCATCCGGCGCTTTTCGAAACGCTGCGGAGCTGGCGCAAAGAGGAGGCCGGCCGGCAAAAAGTTCCGGTATACGTGGTGATGAGCCAGAAAGCGCTGCTCGGCGTGTCGAACCTGTTGCCTTCTTCGCTCCGCGAACTGGCGCGTATCAAAGGGATAGGCGATAAGTTTCTGGAGAAATACGGGGACACGGTGCTGGAATTCGTTCGGGAGTTCCGGGCCGAAACGGGAGCCGATATGGATTTCCCGACTCCGGAGGTCGCCGTGAGGCCGGATGCAGGGGGGACGAAACCGAAGAGAAAAGAGCGGGAGGACACGCGGCTGGTTACGCTGGGATTGCTCGAAGAGGGGCTTACCCGCCGCGAAATCGCCGCCGAACGCGGATTGAGCGCAGCTACGATCGACGGGCATATTGCCGACCTGATCCGGCGCGGCGCGCTCGAAGCCGACCGATTCGTGCCGGAAGACAAGATCCGGGCGATTACCCGTTGTCTGAACGAGCATCCCGGAGAGAAATTCGCATTGATACAGGAAAATCTCGGCAGCGATTATTCGTACAGCGAGATCCGTTTCGTGCACAGTGCGCTCGAACGGGGCGAGTAGTCCGCCGTTGCGGTTTCCGTTTTTGTTATCTGCCGCAAGAGTGTTACCTTTGTTCCGCATAAAACAACGGATCATGGAACAGAATTACGCCAGAGAAGAGGTGTACAATCCCGAAACCATCGAGAAACTTTCCGAACATTACCGAGCGATCCTCGAACTGCTGGGCGAGGATACCGACCGCGAAGGGTTGGTCAAGACGCCCGAACGGATCGCCAAGGCGATGTGTTTCCTGACGCGCGGTTACGATGAAGATCCGCGCGAAATCCTGTTGTCGGCCAAATTTCACGAAGAGTACAAACAGATGGTGATCGTCAAGGATATTGAGCTGTATTCGCTTTGCGAACACCACATGCTTCCTTTTTACGGGAAGGCGCACGTCGCATACATTCCGAACGGCTATATTACCGGACTCTCTAAAATCGCCCGGGTTGTGGAAGCTTATGCGCGCCGTCTCCAAGTGCAGGAACGACTGACCGTCCAGATCCGCGACTGCATTCAGCAGGCGCTCGATCCGTTGGGGGTGGCGGTGGTGATCGAGGCCGGACACATGTGCATGCAGATGCGAGGCGTGCAGAAACAGAGTTCACTGACCACTACTTCCGCATTTACAGGCGTGTTCCTCAGGCAGATGCAGACCCGGGAGGAGTTTATTCATCTGATCCGCCGCGGCTGATCCGTCTTCTGCAAGGGAGATTCCGGTCGAAAAATCAAAGCGGACCGGGAGGAAGATTTTTCCTGATTTATTCTTTCGCCTTCGTCTCTTCGACGTGCGGGCGGGCCACCGCTTCGCCTTCGCGGATAACCGGATAACCGGGTTTTACGGGCGGTTGCTGCGGAGCCTCGGGGGCCGGCGGAGTCCCGGCGACGGAATCCTGCTTCGGAGTCGTATCGACCGTAACTTTTCCTTTTACTTTGCGCATTACGAAATCGTCGAACCGCTCGTTCGATTCGAACCCGTCGGCATAGATGACGTCCCCTTTCTGGGTGATTTTCGAATCGACGTTGGAATAGACCCGTTTGGATTTCTGGTTCCAGAACAGCTGCTCGGTTTCGAGCTGGTTGCCGTCGGCATTGCTGCCGCGGACATTTCCTTTGGCTTCCCAGAGCTGCTGCCGTTTCATGAAGATCGCGTAATTGGCCGACAGCTTCGCTTCGACAGTCTGGGTCGAATCGTTGTAGGTCTCGATCTCGATCCCTTTGCGGAATTCGATGTAGGGTTCCTCGGCATATTCGTACTCTTCGAGCAGCGGCGCGGAAAAACGGAAGGAGAGGTTGCCTTCCTTCGTCTGGATGACCGTCAGGTTCTCGCTCTGCTGGGTCATCATATTCTGGTTGTTCTCCTCTTCGACGACGGCCGTTTGCCGCGAGCACGAAAACAGCAGCGCCGCACTTCCGAGAAGTGCGGCGACGGCCGTGATATTTCGGTAAAAGCGAATCATTTCGATCGGGGGCCGGTGTTATTGGTACTTGAACCGCTTGAACCAGTCGTCCTCGCCGAACAAGCTCAGCCCGATGGAGAGTTTGATGTAATTCTCCCGGATCATCCGAAACTGCCGCGTTCCCATCGCGCCGTCGGCGGTTCTGCCGCGCTGGCCGAATTCGACTCCGACATTGACGGCGCTCAGTCCCTGGACTTTGATCGGAATGCCCACGCCGAGCGTGATGGCCTTGTCGCGGACGTTGTGCCCGTTGATCCGCATGTAGTAATCGTTGTAACGGAAGCCGAGCCGGTAAGACCACCGGTTCAGGACATGGCGGACATCCATCGGATTCGGAATGTACTGAACGCCGAACTTGATGTACTGGTTGTTTTTGAATTCTATGCCGTTCATCGGATCGTTCGTGTTCACGTTGTTCCACTGTTCCATGGAGTAATCCAGGCCGAGGCTTAACCGTACGGATTGGTAGCTCAGGCCGAACGTGAACGTATTGGGCAGCGAGAAATTCTCTTTTGAAGTCGTATCGGTAATTTTGTCCGACGTAATGCTGGTCGAGTAGATCGAGCGGCTCGTGGTCGGCTTGAGATTCGTCCTGGGCCGGTAAGTCGCTCCGAAGGTCAGCACGCGTTTGTCGCTCTGAATCAGGTCGTATTGCAATCCGATGTTGGCCCCCAGCCGCGAAATGGATTCCCGCGCGGTTCCGTGGGTGTTGACGAAGGTTTCGTTGGACAGCAGCGAAGTGATGTCGGTGTTGAAATACCGCGAGATGCGCCCGTGGTAATAAACCATGTCGGCGCCGACCGACAGACGTTTGGTCAGCAGGATGCCGAATCCCAGCTTGGCCTGCGTGACGTTCCCTTCTCCGGTGTAGTTATACAGCACGTCCATATTATTAGCCAGGAAGAACGGGTCGGTGTCGCGCATTTCGATCCGGTAGCCCACGCTGCTCATCGGGGTGACGCTGATGCCGATTCCCAGCGAACGGGCTATCGGGAATGCAAGTGCGATGTCCCTTACGTTGAACGAATTGTGGCTGGTTTTGGCTGCCGAGGTTTTCGAGTAGGTGTTGTTTCCTTCGATTTCGACGTTGAACAGGAACGTTTTTTGTTTCAAAATGCTGTAAGAGGCCGGGTTCAGGTAGTTTATCTTCAGCGCGTTGCGTAATCCGATACCGGCGCCTCCCATCGAACGCATATACCCGGGGCCCTGGGTCGAGAAGTCCCCGATTCCGTAAAACGTATAAGGAGAGAAAGTATTCAGACTGCTGCTCTGAGCCCACGCCGCTGCGGGCAACGCCAGCAACAATGCCAGGACAACCCGGAGAATTCGCTTGTTATTCTGCATTATATTCTAAAATTCGGTTCAGACCGTAAGCCACAAGGTCGTAGGTTGCAAATATCGTATTTTTTAATCGTTTGGCAAAGAAATTACTGTCTCCCCCGGTGAAAATTATCCGCAGGTCGCTGTATTTGCGTTGCAGGTCGCGGATATAGCCTTCGATTTCGTAAACGATTCCGTTGACCACGCCGCATTCGATGGCGCTTACGGAGGTGTTGCCGAACAGTTCGGTCGGGTTATCGTTCAGCGAGCACAGCGGCAGTTTTTTCGTGAAGTGGTGCAGGGCCTTGAAACGGATCGCCGCGCCGGGGGTGATGTTGCCGCCGAGGAATTCGCCGCCCGAGACGACGTCGATCGTAATGGCCGTTCCGAAATCGACGATCAGGATATCGCTGTTCGGGTAGATCGTATTGGCTCCTACGGCTGCGGCCAGCCGGTCGGCGCCCAGCGTGCCGGGCGTGGCGTAGCGGTTGACGATCGGCACCGGGACGTTTTGGTCGAACCTCAGGAACCGCTTCATGCGCTGTTCCAGGAACCGTTCGAGTTCCTCGTCCGTGTCGCGCGACGAGACGATCACCGCGGCGTCGATGCCCGGGTTCGCTTTGAGCAGTTTTTCGATATAGGCCGTGTCGATCTGTTCGGTTTTCAGAAAATCGACGACCTGGCCACCGTCGATGATGGCCAGTTTGGCGAGCGTGTTTCCTATGTCGATAGCAAGATTCATCCGTACAAAATTAGTGATAAAAACCGTTCCCGCAACCTCCCGCCGCTCTCCGCTCCGGTACGAAATCCCGCTAAACGACCCCTTCCCCGTGGACTTTGGCTGCCAGTTCGCAAAGGTTCGCAGTCGCTTCGGATATGTTTTTTATATTTCTAACTACAATAGACAGCTTATTATTGTTCTGTTTGAAAATAAATTTACTGTCGGGGCGCGTCGCGATTTTCAGGATGTTGCCGAATACCGTGCTTTTGTAGTAGGCCGAATGCTGGTTTTCGATGAATTTCAGGATCATGATGCCGTTTTTGACGATCGCTTTCTCGAACCCGAGTTCGATGCATACCCACCGCATCCGAACGATGTCGAACAACTCGCGGGTCGCTTCCGGAACCGGGCCGAAACGGTCGATCAGATTTTTCTCGAAAAGGGCCAGCCGCCGGTCGTCTGTGATGTGGTCGAGTTCGCGGTACAGGCGGATTTTCTCGGCGGAACTGCTGATGTAAGCGTCCGGGATAAAGGCTTCGCGGTCGGTGTCGATCTGCGTGTCGGAGATGTACGTGGCCGGTTGCGGCGGCGCCGTTTCGCCGGGCGTTTCGCCGGTTTTCGCGAATTCTTCTTCGCGCAGTTCGGCGATCGCCTCGTTCAGGATTTTCTGATAGGTTTCGAAGCCGATATCGGCGATGAAACCGCTCTGTTCGCCGCCCAGTAGGTTGCCTGCGCCGCGGATGTCCAGATCCTGCATGGCGATGTTGAATCCCGCGCCGAGGTCGGAGAACTCTTCGATGGCCCGCAGCCTGCGTCGTGCGTCGGACGACAGCATTTCGTCCGGCGGCGTCAGCAGGTAGCAGAACGCCTTGCGGTTCGACCGCCCGACGCGGCCGCGCAATTGGTGCAGGTCGCTCAGGCCGAAGTTTTGGGCATTGTCAATGATGATCGTGTTCGCGTTCGGCACGTCCACTCCCGATTCGATGATCGAAGTGGCTACCAGCACGTCGAACTCCCCGTAAATGAAGTCCATCATCAGTTGTTCGAGCTGTTGCGGGTTCATCTGCCCGTGCCCGACGCCAACGCGCGCCTCCGGGCATAGCTTCCTCACGAGGCGTTCGATGTTGCCGATCGTCTCGACGCGGTTGTGGACGAAATAGACCTGCCCGTTGCGGGAGAGCTCGTATCCGATCGCTTCGCGGATGATCTCCTCGTCGAACAGGTGGCTCTCGGTGGCGATCGGCTGGCGGTTCGGCGGCGGCGTTGAAATGACCGACAAGTCGCGCGAACCCATCAACGAGAATTGCAGCGTACGCGGGATCGGGGTGGCCGTCATCGTCAGCGTGTCGATGTTGGCTTTCAGGTGGCGCAGTTTCTCTTTGGCCGCTACGCCGAATTTTTGTTCTTCGTCGATAATCAGCAGGCCCAGATCCTTGAATTCGATGCTTTTGCCGAGCAGTTTGTGCGTTCCGACCAGAATGTCGATCTTGCCGGCGGCCAGGTCGTCGGCGATCTGCCGCACCTCTTTCGCGCTTTTCACGCGGCTCAGGTGCTCGATCCGCACGGGGAATTCTTTCAACCGGTCGTTGAACGTTCGGTAATGCTGCAAGGCGAGGATCGTGGTCGGAACCAGTACGGCGACCTGTTTCGAGTCGGTGACTGCCTTGAAAGCGGCCCGGATCGCGATCTCGGTCTTGCCGAAGCCGACGTCGCCGCAGATCAGCCGATCCATCGGCGTGCGGCTCTCCATATCCTGCTTGACCAGTTGCGTGGCGGTCTGCTGGTCGGGCGTATCTTCGTAGATGAACGAGGCTTCCAGTTCGTGCTGCAGGTAACTGTCCGGCGAATATGCGAAACCTTCGCTCGCCTTGCGTTTGGCGTACAGCGCGATCAGCTCGCGGGCGATGTCCTTGACCGCCTTTTTCGTGTTCAGCTTCATCCGCTGCCAGGCGCCCGATCCCAGCTTGTAGATTTTCGGCGGTTCGCTCTCCTTATCTTTGTATTTCGAAATGCGGTGCAGCGCGTGTACGTTGACCAGCAGCACGTCGTTGTCGCGGTAGACCAGCTTGATCGCTTCGTGTACCTTGCCGTTTTCGACCGTGCGCGTCAGTCCGCCGAAGCGTCCTACGCCGTGGTCGATGTGTACCACGTAATCGCCTACCTTCAGCGAGTTAAGCTCCTGGATCGTCAGACTTTCGCTGCGGTCCAGTTCGCCGCGGATGCGATAGCGCTGATAACGGTCGAAGATCTGGTGGTCGGTATAAAAACACTTTTGCGAAATGTGGTCGATGAATCCGGCGTGCAGCGTCAACGGCACCGATCCGAACCGGACCTGTTTGGCGCCGATCGAATTGAAAATATTGCCCAGGCGTTCCAGTTGGGCTTTATTTTCGGTCAGGAAAAAAGTTTCGTATCCGTTTTCGCGGTTTCGTGTGATGTCTTCGGCCAACAGTTCGAAATTCTTGTTGAACTGCGGCTGCGGCGAAGTATTGAAGGCGATCCGGACGTCTGCGGCGCGTTCGGTGATGTTGTCGTTGAGCAGGATGAAGGTCGCCTTGCCGCTGTTTTCTAAAAATTCTTTGCGACTGGTGACCATCCGGTCGATTTCGGACGGATTTTCGAGGTCGCCGAGTATTTTGGTGCGGATGTCGTTGAATCGTTTCAGCGTGTATTCGCCGTCGGCGATCCAGTAGACGGCCTGTCCGGCGAACGTGGCGAACGAAACGCGGGCCGACGCATTGGCGATGTCCTTCAGGTTCGGGACGATTTCGACTTCGGCGAGTTTCCCGGTCGAGAGTTGCGTCGAAATGTCGAACGGGCGGATCGAGTCGATCTCATCGCCGAAAAAGTCGATGCGGTACGGCACGTTGGACGAAAACGAAAAAATGTCGATGATTCCGCCGCGTACCGAGTATTGTCCCGGTTCGTAAACGAAATCGACCCTTTCGAAACGGTTCGTCGTGAGGATTTCTTCGACGAATGCCGTCGAGAGACGGTCGCCTCTGCGCAGCGTCAGGATGCTTTCGCGGAGCTGCTGCTGGCCGACGACTTTTTCGGCCAGCGCTTCCGGATAGGTGCAGAGCGCCAGCGCGCCGCCGTCGTTGTTTTTTACGGCGTTCAGCGCCGCCGTTCGCTGTACGATCCCCGACGGATCTTCCTGTCCGAATTGGATCGAACGTTTGTAGCCGGTCGGGAAAAACAGCAGTCGTTCTTCGCCCAGCAGCGGAAACAGATCGTTGTACAAGTAGCCCGCCGCGTCCCGGTCTTCCATGACGAAGACGTGCAGCCCTCCGGTTTGCCGCACGGCTGCTGCCGCGACCAGCGACAGCGACGATCCGGCCAGCGAAGCCAGTCCGACGCTGCGGCCGGGACGGATCTCCGCGGCCAGTTGCCGGTAAGCTTTTTCGCCGGTAAAAAGTTGCAGCAGTTCGTCGGTGGTCATGGTGCGGTTCAGAACAATTCTTCGTCCTTCCGGTTGAAATAACGGGTTTCGATGATGCCGGTGGTCGTGTTTTTAACGATGCGGATGGCGCACCGGTATTTCAGCATCCAGCGCAGCCGCAGCGAGAATACCCCTTTGGTCAGGAAGGCGGCTACGACCGGGTTGACTCGGAGCTTGATGTAGTCGAGTTTTTTCTCTTTCGCGTAGTAGGCGATCTGTTTTTCGATTTGCGTATCGAGCAGCGCGGCCGGCGTGACCAGTCCGGTGCCGTGGCAGGCCGGGCAGGTTTCGCGCATGTCGATGTGCGTCTCGGGACGCACCCGTTGGCGGGTGATCTGCATCAGGCCGAATTTCGATAGCGGCAGGATGGTGTGCTTGGCGCGGTCGTTCGCCATCATCTCGCGCATCTTTTCGACCAGCGCCGTGCGGTTTTCGCTTTTGTGCAGGTCGATGAAGTCGATCACGATGATACCGCCCATATCCCGCAGGCGCAACTGCCGCGCGATCTCGGCCGCCGCCGCCAGGTTGACGTCCATGGCCGTCTGCTCCTGGTCGTTGTCCACTTTGGCGCGGTTGCCGCTGTTGACGTCCACCACGTGTAGCGCTTCGGTATGTTCGATGATCAGGTAGGCTCCCTTTTTCAGCGAGACGTATTTGCTGAAAAGCGACATGATCTGTTTCGATACGTCGAAATTGTCGAAAATGGGAACGTTGCCTTTATAGAGCTTGACGATTTTTTCCTTTTCCGGAGCGATCGTGCGAATGTATTCGCGCACTTCTTCGTAGACGGTCTGGTCGTCGATGCAAATGCTGCTGAACGAACCGTTCAGCAGATCGCGTATGATGGTGGTCGTTCGGTTCTCTTCGTTGAGGATCAGGGCGGGAGCCGTACTGTTGCGGACGCCCGATATGACTTTTTTCCAGCGTTCGATCAGCGACAGGATGTCGTGCTTGATCTCTTCGTCCTGCTGTCCCATCGCCGCGGTGCGGATGATCACGCCGTAGTTGTTCGGCAGCACTTCCGATGCGATGCGCTTGAGCCGTTTGCGCTCTTCGGCCGAACGGATTTTCTGCGAAATGGATACCTTGTTCGAAAACGGGATCAGTACGACGTTGCGCCCCGCGAGCGACATGTCGCAGGTCAGACGGGGCCCTTTCGTCGAGATGGCCTCTTTGGCGATTTGTACCAGGATCGATTGTCCGCTGGCGATGAATCCGGATATTTTCCCGTTCTTGCCCATCGCCTTGTCGAGGCGCATGGTTTCGAAGTTCGGGATTTTCTTGTTGTTGGTCAGTATGTTGACCAGCTTCTGCTGGGTGGTGAACTGAGGGCCGAGATCCAGGTAGTGGATGAATGCGTCTTTTTCGTATCCTACGTTGACGAACGCGGCGTTCAACCCGGGCATGATCTTCTTGACTTTTCCCAGATAGATATCGCCGACGGCAAATCCCGTTTTGCATTTTTCCTTGTTCAGTTCGACAAGCTGTTTGTCTTCGAACAGGGCGATGGTGATTTCGTTGGAGGTTACATTGATTATTAATTCTTTATTCATCAGTTGTTTGAGGTTTCGTCACGATCCGCCGTCGTCGCTTGGCGATCCTTTGCGCGGGCGGTCGTGGGGGAGAAGTGATCACTGGCTGTTTATTATGCAATAAACCTAAAGACCCCGAAGGGCTCTTTAGGTTTATAATACTAAAGATGCATAAAATATGCGACCTACTTTTTCTTTTTGTGTCTGTCTTTTCTCAGACGTTTTTTCCGTTTGTGGGTAGACATTTTATGCCTTTTCCTTTTTTTACCGCTTGGCATGATTGAAAAATTTAATAAATAAGGTTACTATTTGGTGTTAGCTTTCACCTTGCCCGCAAAGCTCTTGGCCGGTTTGAACGCCGGGATGTTGTGGGCAGGAATTGTGATCGTCGTATTTTTCGAGATGTTACGGGCTACTTTTTCAGCTCTTTTCTTAACGATGAAGCTGCCGAAACCTCTCAGGTATACGTTCTTATTGGCCGTCAGCGAATCTTTGATGCTTTCCATGAAAGATTCCACGATCTGCTGCACCTGCGCCTTTTCGACGCCCGTGCTTTTTGCGATTTCATTAACGATGTCCGCCTTAGTCATAATTACAAGTATTTTTAGTTTAACTTATTTTCAAAACTCCCGCTGGAGTGCAAAGATACATTTAATTTTTGATTCCAACGATAAAAACAACTTTTTTTTTGGATTTCCGAGCGCGCTAACTCTTTCTGTCCTATTTCGTTTCTATACCCTGAGGTTTCGCAAAAATCAGCCCAAAAATCACGGCCGGCCCGATTTCCGTTTATAAATCTTATTCTGAGACGAATAACCGTTCTGTGGAAGGGTAAGTCGCTGTCTGTTAGATTCGTGTCTTTCGGCGCCTGCCGTAAGTATAACGCGGCAAAACGTTTTATAGTCTTTCAGCAGGCAATAAACGGCTGATTTTTGCATTATAATCGAAACAAACGGCCGCATTACGGACTTTGTATTCGGTGGGTTGGCTGGAAAATAATTATCTTTGTTAGTAAAATTCGGAGGAGTTATGAGCGGTGCTAAAATTTTATGGGTGGACGACGAGATTGATCTGCTGAAACCCCATATCCTGTTTTTGAAGGGAAAAGGTTATGACGTGGAGACCTGCAACAACGGTTACGATGCGATCGACCTGGTGGCTGCGCGGCAGTTCGACCTGGTGATCCTCGACGAGATGATGCCGGGGCTGACGGGGCTCGAAACGCTGCCCCGGATCAAGGAGTTGCGGCCGATGACCCCGGTGATCATGGTTACCAAAAGCGAGGAGGAGAACATCATGGACAAAGCGGTCGGATCGAAGATCGCCGACTACCTGATCAAGCCGGTTAATCCGAATCAGGTGTTGCTGTCGATCAAAAAGAACGTCCACAGCCAGCAGTTGGTCACCGAACAGACCACGGCCGATTACCGCAGCGAGTTCGGGCGCATTTCGTCGTCGTTCGCCGATGCGCGGACGTTCGCCGATTGGGTGCAGATCTACCGCAAGCTGTATAACTGGGAGATGGAGCTCTCCGAATCGACCGATCCGGGCGTCCGCGAGATTCTCTCTTACCAGAAGAACGAAGCGAACAACGAATTTGCCAAATTTATCAAAAACCGTTATCTGGACTGGTTCGCGAAGCCCGACGACGATACGCCGGTGATGTCGCAGAACCTGATTCGCAAAAAAGTGTTCCCGGTGGTGGACGCCGCTCCGAAGACTACGTTTTTTCTGATCGACAATTTCCGGTACGACCAGTGGCGGGTGATCCAGCCGGTGCTGCACAGTCTGTTCGAAGTTGAAAAGGAGGATTTTTACTGTAGCATCCTGCCGACGGCGACACAGTACGCGCGCAATGCGATCTTTGCCGGACTGATGCCGGGCGCGATCGACAAGATCATGCCCGACCTGTGGCTGAACGACGATGAAGAAGGCGGTAAAAACCAGCACGAAGAGGATTTCCTGCGCCGCCAAATCCAGTCGCAGGGGAAGGGATACAGCCTGTTTTTCGACAAGATCGTCAAGACGGATTCCGGGAAACGACTGATCGAGAATATCGACAAGGTACATAATGCCGATTTCTCGGTGATCGTTTACAATTTCCTCGATATTCTGTCCCATGCCCGCACCGAGACGCAGATTATCCGCGACCTGGCCGAGGACGAAGCGGCTTTTCGTTCGCTGACCCGCTCGTGGTTCGAGCATTCCGACCTGTTGGAGCTGATGCGGCTGCTGGCCGAGCGCGGCCATACGATCATCATCACGTCGGATCACGGTACGATCCAGGTGGATAATCCGGTGCGCGTGCAGGGCGACCGCGCGACTTCGTCGAACCTGCGCTACAAGACTGGGCGCAACCTCGGCTTCAATCAGAAAGAAGTTTTTGCGATCACCAAGCCGGAGCTGGCGCACCTGCCGAAGTCGAACATCACGTCGACTTACATTTTCGCCTACAACCGCGATTTCTTCGTTTATCCGAACAATACGAATCAGTTCGTCCGCTATTACAACAATACGTTCCAGCACGGCGGCATTTCGATGGAAGAGATGATCGTGCCGTTCCTGGTGTTGAAACCTCGATAACCGACCGTTTGCCGTTATGGAGAATCCCGATGAATGCGGCGTCGATCTTACCCGCTGCTGCTATGCTGACCTCAGGGGCGGAACGTACCGTCTGGCGGTGTTGCCTTGGGGCGCTACGGAGCCGCACAACCTGCACCTGCCGTATCTGACCGATTGCTTGCTGGCGCAGAGCCTGGCCGTCGACGCGGCGGCGAGGCTGTGGCGCGAACGCCGCGTTCGCGCGGTCGTGCTGCCGCCCGTTACGCTGGGGGCGCAGAATCCGGGACAGTGGGACAAGCCGTTTTGTCTGCATGCCCGCTACGAAACCCAGCGCGCCGTGTTGGGCGACATCGTCGCTTCGCTGCGGCGGCAAGGGCTTTCGCGGCTGATCGTGCTGAACGGACATGGCGGCAATTCGTTCCGTAACATGGTGCGCGATCTGGCGTTCGAATACCCCGATTTCCTGATCGCTGTTTCCGATTCGTTCGGGATCGTTCCGCAGCGGGATTTTTTCGAGGAAAGGGACGACCACGCCGGGGAAATGGAGACTTCGCTGATGATGCATTACCATCCGGAACTGGTGGATATCGAACGCGCCGGCGACGGCCGTTCGGAGCCGTTCGCCGTGGAGTCGTTGAACGACCGGACGGCATGGGTGCCGCGCGATTGGAACCGGGTGTCGGAGGATACGGGCATCGGCAATCCGCTGAAATCTTCGCCCGAAAAGGGGGCGCGTTACGCCGAAGCGGTCGTCGACCGGCTGGTGCGGTTGTTCGCCGACCTCGCCGCGCCCGACGGCATTTACGGAGAGCGACGCCCGGAAACAGATCGTTTTTAACGGATTCGTCCGGAATTTTTCGTAGCTTTGTAAACGGCGGCCGGCGTCGCGCCCGAGGGCGTCGTCGGTTTGCCTACAATCGCTAACCTTTTCCGCTATGAAAAATATTCTGCTTGTCTTTTGCCTGCTGGCGGCCGGAACCGGTTTCGTCCGCGCCGGCGGACTGACGCTCGCCTCGCACGGTAAGAGCGGTTATGTAATTATCATTCCCGAAAAAGCCACCCCGGTCGAGAAAAAAGCGGCCGACGAGTTCCGGCGGCTGTTCGCGCTGAGTTCTTCGGTCGAACTGCCCGTCTGTACCGACGCCCGCCGTCCTTCGGCGCGGGAGATCGTGATCGGCAATACGTCGCGGTCGAATTCCGCCGCCGATACTTCCGGCCTGCAGCAGGACGGGTTCGTGATCCGCACCGACCGCAAATCGCTCTCGATCCGCGGCGGCAGCGAAAAGGGGGTGTTGTACGGCGTTTATACGTTTTTCGACAAATACCTCGGTTACCGCTGTTATTCGCCGACCGTGTTCAAATATCCGACGCTCGCGAAGGTGACGGTCGCAGCCGGGATCGCCGACCGCCAGGTGCCGGTCAACCTCTACCGGAACGTCTTTTACGAAGTGGCCGACGATCCGTTCTATGCGGATTGGCATAAGCTCGATCACATGAAACCCGACTGGGGCATGTGGGTGCATACGTTCGCGCAGTTGCTGCCGCCCGACCGGTATTTTGCGGAACATCCGGAATATTACGCCCTGGTCGACGGCAAACGGGTCGGCATGCAGGCCGACGGTCACCTTTGCGCGCAGTTGTGCTTGACCGACCCGGACGTGCTGGAGACGGTCGTCGAAAACCTCGGCGACAGGATGCGCGAGCAGCCCGACGCCCTTTATTGGTCGGTCAGTCAGAACGACACCTATGCCGAGCACGGCTATAACTGCGCCTGTCCCTCCTGCCGGGAGTTGGACGAGCAGGCCGGCGCTCCGAGCGGTTCGGTCGTCGCTTTCGCCAACCGCGTGGCCGCCCGGTTCCCGGACAAAATGATTTCGACGCTTGCCTACCGTTACAGTCGTACGGCCCCGAAAGGAATTCGCCCGGCCGACAACGTCAATATCATGCTGTGCGACATCGAGTGCAACCGCCATCGGCCGATCGAAACCGATCCGACCAGCCGGGCGTTCCGCACCGATTTCGAGGAGTGGGGGAAAATCGCCAAAAGCATCCTGATGTGGGATTACGTGATTCAGTTTTCGAATCTGATGGCCCCGTATCCGAACCTGCGCACGTTGCAGCCGAACATGCAGTATTTCGTTCGCAACGGCGTGACGGCCCAGTTTCAGCAAGGCAATATCAGCAAAGGCGGTGAATTCTGCGAATTGCGGCCTTACTTGGTGGCCCGGCTGCTGTGGAATCCCGATGTCGATATCCGCGCCGAACTGGCCGATTTCCTGTCCGGGTATTACGAGGAAGCGGGGCCGCATATTGCGGCTTATATCGACCTGATGCACGACGAACTCGAAAAGTCGGGCCTGCCGCTGACTATTTACGGCAAGCCGTACGATCATTACGAGAAGGGATATATGCGTCCGGAGCTTTTTGCCCGTTACGAAGTCCTGTTCGACGAAGCCGAAAAAGCGGTCGTATCGAAACCCGACGTGCTCGAACGGGTGCGGGTGGCTCGCCTGCCGCTGACCTTTTCGCTTTTCGAGATCGCCAAGGCGCGCGGTACCGCCGAAGACCGGGTGTTCGAACAGGCGGACGGCCGCTGGAGGGTGCGTCCCGAAATAACGGTCCTGCTGGACGATTTCCATGCGTTATGCAATAAAGTGAAGATTCGGCATTTCGTCGAAGGAGGCGTGTCGCCCGACGAGTATTGCCGGCAGACCCGTGAGGCGCTGGAAGCGGCGACCCGGAAATAAAGTCGAAACGAATGTTCCGGGAAACCGGAGTTTGTTGTGGAATTCGAAAGGAAACGTTTATCTTTGCCCCGTATCCCGGAAAGTACCGGAAACGGCGAGTCGCTGAATTTTGATAAAACGATTTTATGATACTGAAGATAGGTTCGACGGACGATCTGCCCAAGGCGGCGGCCGCGATTCTGGAGTCGCTCGACGGACGTTCCGTCGTGGCTTTCCGCGGCGAAATGGGAGCCGGCAAGACGACGTTGATCCGTGCGATCTGCGATGCGCTGGGCGTAACCGATACGGTGACCAGCCCGACGTTCGCCATCGTCAACGAATATCGCGGAGAGGGGATTCCGCCGGTGTATCATTTCGATTTTTACCGGATCGACCGGATCGAGGAGGCTTTCGATTTCGGGTACGAGGAGTATTTCTACGGCGGCGACCTGTGCCTGGTCGAGTGGCCCGAAAAGATTGAAAGCCTGCTGCCGGACGATGCGATGACGGTACGTATCGAAGTGACCGGCGAGGATTCGCGGACGATCGAGATCGATCCTCAGGACTGAGACGAATTGAAAGACTGATTAAGGTTAAACTATATGAATATGACAAAGAGTGCGTTTTTGTTCGTCCTGCTGCTTTTCTCCGTCCGGGCTTTCGGACAGACGGATACGATTTTCTCGAACAACGAAAAGATCCCGTGTATCGTCAAGGAGATCAAGGAGAGCTCTGTGGTGTACGTGCATCCGGGGGAAGAGCTTCTGAACAGTATTTATAAAAATGCCGTCCAGAAGATCGTCTTTAAGAACGGCCGGGTTCAGGTTTTTGCCGAGGCGACTTCGTTCAATGCGGTCAAGGGCGTCGACGATTACGAAAAAGTGACCGTGACGGCCGTCGAAAGCGAGGTGAAAGGGCTTTTCAAAGTGGGGGATGTCAGCGCCAAAGCGGTGGGAACCACCGAACTGTCCAATCAGGAGCGAGTGAAGAACCGGGCGTACCGGAAGCTTAAAATGGTGGCTGCGATGATGGGAGCGAACGCCGTCTACCTGACCAACCAGCGCACCGAAGGCAATAAGATCGGTTATTTCTCGTCCAGTTCGGCCGAGACGAACCTTACGGGCGTCGCCTATACGAACCGGCTGCCCGATTTCAACGCCTTCAAGGAGCTGCTCGATCGGCACAAGGGAAAGATGACTCAGGTGCTCGAGGTCAGCCTCGGCGGCAGTTCTACCGAATATGCGAAATTTAAGACCAACAAGCCTTTTACGATCGAAAACTTGACCGGCGAAAACGGGTTGATCGTGATCGACGACAAATACCGCGTGGTCGGGTTCGACCAGCAGGGGTTCAACGTCTATTACCGGAACAAGAGCAAATGGTTCAACGTGCGGGTCGATTTCGGGGAGTAATCCGTATCGTGCCGCCGCCGTCTACGGCTTGATCCGGGCAATGATTTTCGGGTCGGAGAGTTCGCGCAGCGCGTCGCGGCCGATCCATGCAGCCGTCCGGTCGGCGGACGCCCCCAGGCGGCGGCTCAGTGCGACGGCCTGCGTGTGGAGCCGCAGGTTACGCTTGCCGGTTTGCCGCAGCGCCCAGTTGACCGCCTTGCGAACGAAATTTCGGGGGTCGGCGGAAGCGGTTTCGATCAGATCGAAAAGCGGGATGAATTTTTCATCGCCGCTTTTTTTGTCTCCGACGGCCAGCGTGGCGATCAGCGCGAAGGCCGTTCGGCGGACGAACTCCTCTTCGCGGGGAGCATAAGCGTAAATTTTGTCGAATGCGAACGGTGTATGCCGCAGCAGGTTCTGGCAGCACATATCGCAGATGTCCCAAGCGTCGAAACCGTCCGTCCAGCGGTCGGCCAGCTCCGGCGTCGTCCGGGCCGGATCGGCGATCATCGGGGCCAGCAACCGGGCTTCGTGCCAACCGGTCTCCCAAAGACTCAACGCCAATTCGTGCTGTCTTTTGTAAGGCTTGGCGATCTTCCGCAGTTGCGTCACCGGGACGCCCAGCGCCCGTTCGTCCGGGATTCCGAAACGTTTCATTTTTGCCAGGTGGTCGGGCGAGGCGTGCGATTTGAGCAGTTCGATCAATTCGGTCGTTTTGTCCATGAGTTCGGGTTGTGTTATCTTTGGAGCAAAATTAATCATAAAGTGAAAAGGTACGATTGTTTGCTGTTCGATTTGGACAGAACCCTGTGGGATGTGGAGCGGAATCAGAAGGAGGCTCTGCGGGTGTTGTACGACCGTTACCGGCTGGAGCGTTTCTGCCCCGATTTCGACGATTGTTTCGGTTATTACGAAACGAGCAACGCTCGGCTGTGGGAAGAGTACCGCGACGGCAAAGTGAACCGCGAGACCCTGCGCAATGCGCGTTTCGAGGAGATGCTGGCTGCGATCGGCGTATACGATACGGAGTTGGCGCGGCGGTTGGGGGACGATTACGTCCGCCTTGCGCCGACTTTTACGAACCTGATTCCGTATGCCGAGAAGGTAGTCCGGGAGCTGAGCGGACGCTATCCGCTGTACGTCGTGACCAACGGATTCAGAGAGACGCAATATATCAAATTGAAAGAGTGCGGCCTTTACCGTTATTTCCGGGGCGTCGTCTGCTCGGAGGAGGCCGGTGCGAACAAACCGTCGCCGGTAATCTTCGGGTATGCCCTCCGTGCGGCGGGCGTCGGGGCCGATGAGGCCGTGATGATCGGGGACGATCCGCAAACCGATATCCTCGGCGCGTCGAACGCCGGCATCGACTCCGTCTGGTTCAATCCGTTCGGCGAAGTCCGCGAGATTGACGCGACCTACGAAGTTTCGGCCCTGTCGGAATTACTGGGAATATTTTAGAAGACAGTGTTTTCTGCACTCTCCGCCCTCGTTCCGTTGTTATGGGGGAAGGTCAGCGGGAACTGCCGGTCGTTTTCCCGATCCATTCGGCGATTAGGTCGAGCGCTTCCGGAGCGAACGTTTCGTCGATGCTGCCGTATTCGTCCGGTTCTCCCGTTTCGCAGTGCTGAAAAAGGTGGTTCAGCCCGGGGAACCGGCGGAATTCCACGTTCGTTTTACCCGCTTCGCGGCAGCTCTTTTCGAGGCCGTCCATATTCAGGTCGCAGTAGACCTGCATGTCTTTCTCCCCGTTCAGAATCAGCATCGGGCAGCGTATCTGCCCGATCAGCTTGCCCGGATCGGAAGCCATAAAGTACCGGTACCACGGGATGTTCATCGGGCCTACCAGTTTCGTCAGCGAGTCCGGTTCGAGGTAATGTTCGGACGGCAACGACGGCATGACCTTTTTTACGGTGCCGCTGTCTTGTTCCGCGACCCATTTTTTCAACTGTCCGGAGAAAATCACCTCCGCCTTCTGCTGCGGGTTCGCGATCAGGTCGGTATAGATGCTCCTGTTCAGCGCCTGTGCCGCGTCTATGACCGTCCGATCCGATATGATTTTTTTCAGGGCGTGTTCCTGCTGGGACAGGAATATTTCGATACCCGGCACGCCCGGTCCTGCCAGCGAAACGATAAAGGCGATGTCCGGATTGTCCTGCGCGGCGATCAGCGCGATCAGTCCTCCTTCGCTGTGTCCGGCCAGTCCGATCTTCGCCGGGTCGATTTCGGGCCGGTTTTTCAGATAACGGACGCCTTCCAGTACGTCGCGGGCGAAATCCTCGGATGTAGCCTGCCGCAGATCCCCGGTCGTCTGGCCGCATCCGCGGTCGTCCACGCGCAGTACGGCGATTCCGCGGCGTCCCAGGTAGTCGGCGATCACGCGGAACGGCTGGTGATCGAACAGCGTTTCGTTCCGGTCCTGCTGCCCGCTGCCGGTGATCAGCAGTGCGACCGGAAATCGCTCCCCTTTTTCCGGCAACGTCAGCGTGGCGCCGTAGCGGATCGAGGAGTCGCCGTTGTAATAAATGACATCCTGTTCGGCGTAGGGGAAAGGCGGTTGCGGGTATTGCGGGCGCAGTTTGATCCGGTCGACGGATTTGCGGAGCGTCAGCGGGAATTTTTTACCGTAGTTATGCCATTCGCCTACGATGCTGTCCGCCTTTATTTTGCCTTTAAAATAAGCATCTGCGGGTTTCTCTACCCTGAATACCACGCTGTCTTGTTCATAACCGACCGTCGCCGGATAATCGAATGTGCCCTGTGCCGGGACATTCATCTTCGCTGAAAAGTTTCCCGAAGGGTCTTTTTGTACGATGAACTGCATCCGGAGCCGGTGGGCTCCGGCAACCGCATCTCCTTCGTAAAAATTTGGTTGCAATGGCTCTGCCGTCCGGCTGACGGCAATTACCGGCGTACTCAGCAGAAATATCAACAATATTTTTTTGATCGGGTACATTTTTCCACTGATTATTTGGCTTTGTAATGGTAGTTGTAACGTCGTTCCGGAGCGGATTCCCCGTTCAGGAAAAATTCGGCGATGTCGTCCGGCTTCCGGATATTGTCGGCCCAATGGAAATAGAAATCCGGCCGATCGCCTTGGCCGAGCAACTTTTTCGGGACGGCGATCTCCATCTCGTTCCCTCGCTGCCGGTACCGGCAGGGCGCAACGGTCGTCCAGCGGTCGCCGTCGCGCCGTTTCAGCATGGTTTTTTCCGGCGACCGGATCTCCAGGTTGACGGCGAAATCGTATCCTTCCCAGCCGGTTTTTTTGTCCCGGTCGCCGTCGATGAAAAGCAGCATCCAGTTCGGCTCCCGCCAGCAGGTCATCGGTTCGACGGTTTTGACATAAAAATAGATGAATTTGTCGTCGCAGGCCACACGCGATTCGGCGATGTCGTTGCGGGCGGTACGGTTGACGTAGCGGATGCCCTGCGGCGCGCCGTCGTTGTCCCGCATTTGAAGCTCCCCGACGAAATCCTCGAAGCGGGGCTGCACGTCGGCCCACTCGTCGAAGCGGCCGTCGATCGCGATCGTCTTGCGGGGCGAGGCTTCCGGAGGCGGTTTCATCCCTTTGTAACGGCGGACGTGGGCGGCCAGTTGGTAGAAATAGTTGTCCGAATTTTTTCCGGCCTGCGGCTCCAGGTCGCGGTTGAACTCCTCGTTGAATTCATCGACGAAGTAGGTCTCGCCCTCGGCCAGTTTCCGGTTCTGGAAAGTGATGCCGCCCGCCACGAGTTCGGCGGTGGCCGGCCATGCCTCGGCTTTCCATTCGTTCCATCCGGTAACGCAGACGATCAGCGGACGGAAACGTTCGGCCCCTTTCCACTGCTCTTCGAAAAACAGGCCTTCGCCGGAGCGTGGGCTGTTCCAGTAGCGGTCGTATGCGGGCGTGCTGTCCCGTGTGGAACTTTTCGAACCGTAGGCCGGGTAGTCCCATAACGGGGCTCCCTTGCCGGCGGCCACGGCGATCTGTTCGGCCGCCCCGTCGGGGCGCAGGGCGGGCGTCTGCGGATAGTCGTCGAAATAGTGCCAAAACCCGTCGGCGTCCTTGCCGGCCCACATCCGACGCCATGTAAAGGCGTCGTTGATTTTCCGGTCGGAGGGATGCTGTACGGGCGACAGCACCAGCGGTTTCCCGTCGAGTACGAACCATGCGTCCCGGTAAGCGGTGTCGCGGTAAAATTCCGTGTAAAACTCCTCCAGTTTCGGGACGGGATTCGTGTTGAAAAAAGGCACGAGCCGGGGCGGATCATATCCGTTGCGCCTCATGTTGCCCGTCAGCCGTAACAGCAGGCGCAGTTCGTCCTTGTCCATTACCAGGTTCGTGAAGTCGAGAAACAGGAAGTCGATGCCCACGAGGCAGAACAAGCTCAGGTGTTTCTGCATGACGTACGCGTCCGATGAGCGGTAATATCCGAGCTCGGGTTCCCCCCAATAGTAAGCCAGGTGCGGCCATTGCGTGCGATCCGGCTCTTTTCGCAGCGTTTTCGAAATGTCGTAGTCCGGCGTGTCGTTGCGCAACGGCCCGTGCCACAGCCAGTAGAACAGACCGACGTAGCGGTTCGGCTTTTCTCCGCCGGTCTGTGCGTAGTTCGGCAACTCGCGCCCGAGAGCGTCCGTCGCTACCAGCGGATCGCCGAAAGCCGAGACCTGCGGCGAAATCCCCGTTGCGCCGCAAGTTCCGTCCGGCGTTCCGGCCCGGATGCCGTCGTATGCCAGCAGCAGGATTCCTGCCGTCAGTAGGGCCGGGATCGTTTTCATCGGTCGGCGGTTATTTCCGTACCGAGAAGTTGTAGACGCCCGATCCGACGTGCAATACGGTGCGGTCGCCCTTCCGTTCGACGGTAATGCCTTCGATCTTGTCCAGCGGCTGCCCGTTTTCGGAAATGGCTTCCGGATCGGCTGTAGGCAAGTAGACGAGCGCCGAGGCGTTGCCCGGGATTTCGACCGTCTGCCGGAACGTCTGCGGCGTATCGTTCCATTCGCTGCGGATCAGTCCGTACGGCGATTCGAACGCGACGCGGGCGCTGCGGATGTCGCCGACGACCTGCGGGTCGATCACAACCTCTTTATAGCCGACCGATCCCGGAGCCTGCGACAATCCTCCCAGTCCGTTGAACAGCCACGAATAGAGGTGGCCGAGCATACAGTGGTTGTGCGACAGGTAGTCCTTGCTCATCCACGATTCGGCCAGCGCCGTTTCGCCGCAGGCCAGTTGGTAGCCGTATCCCGGCACGTCGTAGCGGCTGTTCATGTCGAACAGCACGTCCGACGCCCCGTTGTCGAGCAGGGCCTGCACGACGTAGCGGTAGCCGACGTCACCGGCCGTCAGCGCGTTGCCGCGGCTGCGGATGTCGTCGATCAGGTTTTGCAGTACGACCGGTTTGTTTTCGGGTTCGACCAGTCCCATGTAGAGCGCCATGGCGTTGGCCGCCTGGCTGTTTCGGTCGTATTTTTTCGTATTTTTATCGAAATATTTGTCGTTGAACGCCTGCTTGACCTGTGCGGCCAGCGCGTCGTAACGAGCGGCGTCCTCCGTTTTACCGAACAGTTCGGCGACCCGTTTCATGGTGCAGATGTCGTAGTAGTAGATGGCCGTCGCGCTGACTCCGTTCGACGTGAGTTGCGAGTGCGCCGGTTCGCCGGGGCCGATATCGCACCAGTCGCCGAGGCCGTAGGCGACGATATGACCGTCGGCTTTCGACGACAGGTAGTCTACGTATCGAGCCATTTTGTCGTAATTCTCTTCCAGCGGGCGGGTATCGCCGTACCATTGGTAAAGGTACCACGGGATCAGGATGTAGGCGCTTCCCCATTCCGGAGTGTCCAGGAAACCTTCCGAGAAGACCGTGTATTGCGGGGCGATGGTCGGGATCATGCCGTCCGCGTGCTGCGCCGTCGCCATGTCGCCGACGATCTTCGGGAATGCCCGCGAGATGTCGTAGCCGAACTGCACCGACGGTCCGATCAGATGAGACTGTTCGAGCCATCCCAGTTTCTCTCGGTGCGGGCAGTCGGTGAACACGCTCGAAAAATTGCTGCGGATCGCCCAATCGATCAACTCGTAAATCCGGTTAAACAACGGGTTCGAGCAGGCGAACGCGCCGACCGGCGCGGCGGAGTTGGTCGTATGCAGACCGGTCAGTTCGACGATTTCGGGCAGTCCGTCCGGGTTCGGCTCGCCGGCCGGAACGGCTCCTTCGACTTCTACGTAGCGGAAACCGTAGTAGGTGAACTGCGGCTGCCAGGTTTCCGGCTCGCCGGTACCGAGCGTCGTGTAGCTGAGTATATAAGGGCCTCCCGACGAACGTTGGTTCGCGGTGCTGTCGCCGCCTTGTAATTCGGAAGGGAACATCCGTACCGTATGTTTGCCGTTGGCTTTGACCGTCAAGCGGACGATGCCCGACGCATTCTGCCCGAGGTCGTACAGGTAATTGCCCCGGCTGTTTTCATATTTGCGCACGGTCGGCAATGCCTGGCGGATTTTCAGCGGCGTGGTACGCTGCGCTCGCAGCGGGCTGTCGAATTTCGTGAGAACCGCATCCTGCCATCCGCTGTCGTCGAATCCGGCCTCTTTCCAACCTTGCTGCACGAGGTTCGCATCGAAATCCTCGCCGCCGTAGATGCTCGAAAAAGTGATCGGGCTTTGCGTGGTTTTCCACGACGCGTCCGATACGATCGTGTCCGACGTGCCGTCTTCGTACTCGATTTCCATCTTTAGAAGCATTTTCGGAGCGCCGTACGATCCGACGAATTTCGTGTAGCGTTCGTTCGGGATATTGAAAAAACCGTTGCCGAGCATCACGCCTATGGCGTTTTTCCCCTGTTTCAGTCGGTCGGTCACGTCGAACGACACGTACTGCGCTTCTTTATCGAATTTCGTCCAGGCCGGGTCCAGAAAATGATCTCCGGTCTTGGTGCCGTTGAGGAACAGTTCGAACTGACCGAGCCCGCAAACGTAGGCCGTCGCGCGGCGCACCGGCTTGTTCACCGGAAATTCGCGCCGCATTTGCGGCAGTTTGTAGCGGCCGATCACCGGCAGGTGGCGTCCCAATCCGTCGGTCACCGTCAGGCTGTCGATGTCGGGTTCGAATGCGATCCACCGTGCTCCCGACCAGTCGGCCTGCGATAGCAGTCCCATTGCGAAAGATGCGGTGCGCGCCCACGGGGACGCTTTTTTCGTGCCGTCCCATACGCGGACGCTCCAGTAGTATTTTTTTGCCGCTTCAAGCGGTTCGCCTGCGTAAGGGACGAGTAGCGATTGCGACGAAGCGATTTTTTTGCTGTCCCACACGTTGCCCGTGCCGCGTTCGACCGCTTCCGGCGTGTCCGAAACGATGATCTGGTAAGCGGTCTGTACGGCGCCCCGTGTCGGGGCGTACAACTGCCAGCTGAAACGCGGCGTTTGGGTTTCGATGCCGATCGGGTCGGTCTCCTGCTCGCATTTGAGTTTGTCTGCGCCGAAGGATTGTCCTTGTGCTGCGCCCGTTCCGAGCAGCAGCAATATGCCTAAAAGTCCGTATGAACGGATCGCCGAAAAGTTTTTCATTGCTGAAAAGATTGATTCGTGTGCTAAAATACGCTTTTTGTACCGTTTCTCAAAACGGATTTTCCGGGAAGGGGCGTAAAGGGATGTTCAGTTTCGGGAGGGGCGGCAAGCCAGCGCTCCGAAACAGAGCGAAACGACGCTACAGCATACGGTCAGCAGACCGGTCAGCAACAGGATATCGCCCAGACCGGTCAGCGGCGAAACGATCGCGCCGGAGAGGAATTGGAAAAACCCGATCACGGCCGAAGCGCTGCCGGAGTGTTCGCGTTCGATGTCGAGCGCGAGGGCCGTCGAGGTCGGCAGGATCATGCCGATGGCGACCATCAGCAGGAAAAGCGTGGACTCCAGGAACCCGAACGGAAGTCCGCACAGCAGGGTCGTCGCGTACAGGATGCCGGAACCGACCAGGCCCCACAGGCCTGCCGACAGCGCGTTGCTTCCCCTGCGGAACCGGCCGGCCAGCCAGCTGCCGACGATGATGCCCGCTGCGTTGGTAGCGAAGCAGACGCTGTATCCGATCGGGCTGAGGCCATAATGCTGTTGCAGGATAAACGGCGACGAGGCGATGTAGGTGAAAAATACGCCCATCCCGAAAGCCTGCGTTAGTACGTAATACATGAACCGGCGGTGTCTGAGGATCGGAACGAAAGCTCGGAACGTGCCCCAGACGCTGCCTTGTATCCGTCGGTGTTTCAGCAGCGATTCGCTAATCCGCAGGTTGACGGCGAAAAGCAGGATGCCGATTACGAGCAGCGTCACGAAAATGCCGTGCCAGTCGGTAAAGTTCAGCAGGAATCCGCCGAATACCGGCGCGAGGATCGGGCTCAGCCCGTTGACGACCATCAGCATCGAGAAAAAGCGGCGCAGTTCCTTGCCTTCGTACAGATCGGCCGCGACCGATTTCGACAGTACGATCCCGCCTGCTCCGGCGATTCCCTGGAACAGTCGGAACAGGACGAACGAATAGATGTCCCAGGCGAACAGGCAGGCGACGGTCGCCGCGACGAACAGGCCGAGCGTGATGAGGATCGGCCGTTTGCGGCCGTACTTGTCGCTGATCGGGCCGACCAGCAATTGGCCGCCGGCGAGGCCGAGCATACTTGACGTCAGGCTCAGTTGCACCATCGATGCGGGCACGTCGAAGTAGTCGCCGATCGACGGGAGTCCCGGCAGGTAAAAATCCGTAACGAACGGGCCGAATGCCGACAGCATGCCGAGAATGATCAGCAGGAAAGTGCGGGAGTTGCGGCGATGGATTTTCATGGTCGGATTTTTATCCCGCAAAAATAACCATTTTTTGTAAAAACCGTTCCCCGAAGAGGAAGGGACTGCGGTACGACGCGTTGCGGCGGATTCCGGCGGTTGCCGGAAAACGAAAGCGGGACGCGCTCCGGAGAGCGTGTCCCGCCTGAAATTCCATGCGGCGGATTACAGGGCCTCGAAAACTTCTTTCCCTTCCTGGCACAACGGGCATACCCAATCGTCGGGCAGGTCTTCAAAAGCGGTTCCGGGTTCGATTCCGTTGTCGGGATCGCCCACTTCCGGGTCGTAAATGTACCCGCATACTTGGCATTTGTACTTTTTCATCGTATTCGATATTTTATTGAGTGAGACATTGCGTCGCGTAAAAACGGTTTTAGTATTTGCACACGCCGGTATAGGTCTGCGGCGAAAGCCTGCGGAGCTCTTCCTTGACTCCTGCCGGCACGTCCAATCCTTCGATAAACGCTTTGATATCGGCTTCGGTGATCGGCTTGTTGGTGCGGGTCAGCGCTTTCAGCGCCTCGTACGGGTTCGGATAGGCTTCGCGGCGCAGAATCGTCTGGATGCCTTCGGCGACGACCGCCCAGTTGTGTTCGAGGTCTTCGTTGATCGCGTCGAGGTTGATGATCAGCTTGTCCATCCCTTTGAGGATCGACTTGAAGGCGATGACCGTATGGGCCATCGGCACGCCGATGTTCCGCAGTACGGTCGAGTCGGTCAGGTCGCGCTGCATCCGCGAGATCGGCAGTTTCGACGACAGGTGTTCGAATACGGCGTTCGCCACGCCGAGGTTGCCTTCGGCGTTCTCGAAGTCGATCGGGTTTACCTTGTGCGGCATCGCCGACGAGCCGACTTCGCCCGCTTTGATCTTCTGTTTGAAGTATTCCATCGAAATATACGTCCACATATCGCGGCACAGGTCGATCAGGATCGTATTGATCCGCTTGAAGTTGTCGAGGATCGCGGCGATGTTGTCGTAGTGCTCGATCTGCGTGGTGACCTGCGAACGTTCCAGGTGCAGGATGTCGTTGACGAAACGGTTCGCGAATTCGATCCAGTCGATGCCCGGGTAAGCGGCTACGTGCGCGTTGAAATTCCCGGTGGCTCCGCCGAACTTGGCCGGCGACGGAATCGCGCGCGACAGCGCGATTTGCTTGTTCAGCCGTTCGACGAATACGCAAATCTCCTTGCCGAGTTTCGTAGGCGAGGCGGGCTGCCCGTGCGTATGCGCCAGCAACGGGATCTCTTCCCACTCCTTCGACAATGCCGTGAGCTTGGCCACCAGTTGTTCGATCAGCGGATAGTAGACGTCGTTGGTCGCGTCGCGCAGTGTCGACGGAATCGCCGTGTTGTTGATGTCCTGCGACGTGAGCCCGAAGTGCACGAACTCCTTGTGCGCGCCGATACCGAGCTGCTCCATTTTCTCTTTTACGAGGTATTCGACGGCTTTCACGTCGTGGTTGGTCGTCTTCTCGATCTCTTTGACGCGTAGCGCGTCCGCTTCCGAAAAGTCGCGGTACAGGTCGCGCAGCCCTTCGAACGCCGACGCGTCCACGTCGGCGAGTTGCGGCAGCGGCAATTCGCACAGGGCGATAAAATATTCCACTTCGACCATCACCCGGTAGCGGATCAGCGCGAACTCCGAGAAGTAGTCGGCCAGCACTTCGCATTTGCTGCGGTAACGGCCGTCGACGGGCGATATGGCGGTTAATTCAGACAATTCCATCATTTTTTTACGGTTCTTAATCACACAATAGAAAACAAACAAACCAAGGCGCGCCTTGGCGTCCCGGTTTTTTCGATCTGTCATGCAAATATACGAAACCTCCGCGTAATCTGCAATAAATGTGCCTTCAACTTCGTATTGTGTCAAAAAGAGGGCAATTTTATGCAATCCGGAATTAAAATGTTACTTTTGTAAATTCCGGGGACATTCTTTGCAGGGTTTTTGCCCCGGAGAATTTTTAGGTTGACGAAGCTATGCTGACGGTATTGTTTTTTATCATTGTCGGGTTTTACCTGTTCGGATTGCTCGGCCGGTTGTTTTTGAATTATTGGATCCGCAAGAAACAGCGGGAGTTCGCCGAAGGTGGCGGCGGGTTTTCGCGTACCTATACGTGGGGGACGGGTTTCGGCCGCAGCAGCCGTCCGAAGCCGGAAGGCGACGTGACCGTGCGGCAAACCGCTTCCGCGCAGAAAAAAGTGAACCGGAACGTCGGCGATTACGTCGATTACGAGGAGGTGAAGGAGGAGGCGAATTAGGCTTCCGGGCTGTTCGCCGCGACGATTTTGCCGGTGGAAACCGTCGCGGAAGTTACCCGTCGCCGGATATTTTGGATGTTGATTATGAAAAAACTGTTTGAACAGATAGGCCGTTATTTCGTGCTGATGGGGAAGGTTTTCTCGAAGCCCGAGAAGATGGCCATCTACCGGAAGCGGATACTGGCCGAAATCCAGGATTTGGGGCTGAATTCGATCGGGATCGTGGCGATCATCTCCGTTTTCATGGGGGCCGTGATTACGATCCAGATGGCGTTGAACCTCGAGTCGCCGTTCATTCCGAAATACCTGATCGGATACGCCGCGCGGGAGTCGATGCTGCTGGAGTTCAGTTCGACGGTCGTGGCGCTGATCCTGGCCGGAAAGGTCGGGTCGAACATCGCTTCCGAAATCGGTACGATGCGGATTACCGAGCAGATCGACGCGCTGGAGATCATGGGCGTCAATTCGGCGAGCTACCTGATTCTGCCGAAGATCATCGGCACCGTATTCTTTTTCCCGTTCCTGACGATCCTGAGCATGATTATCGGCGTGGCCGGCGGATACGTCGTGAGCATACTGACCGGGGCGGTGAATCCCGATTCCTACATCGTCGGCGTGCAGTACCAGTTCAAACCTTTCTACATCACTTATTCGCTGATCAAGTCGTCCGTATTCGCGTTCATCATCACGTCCATTTCGGGTTTTTACGGCTATTTTGCCAACGGCAACTCGCTCGAAGTCGGGCGGGCCAGTACGCAGGCCGTCGTGGTCAGCAGTATCGTGATTCTGATATTTAACCTGATTCTCACACAGTTACTTTTGACATAGCATGATTCGAGCCGAACATATCGTAAAGTCTTTCGACGGACGCGTGGTGCTGAACGACATTTCCGCCGACTTCGCTCCCGGAATCACCAACCTGATTATCGGACAAAGCGGTTCCGGAAAGACCGTACTGCTCAAGTCGCTTGTCGGGCTGCATAAGATCGACAGCGGCAATATCTACTATAACGACGTTTGTTTTAACCGGCTGCCGTTCAAGGAGCGCAAGGCGATCCGCGAGGAGGTCGGCATGATTTTCCAGGGAGGCGCGCTGCTCGACTCGTCGAACGTCGAGGAGAACGTGCGGCTGCCGCTCGACCTGTTCACGACGATGAGCATGAGCGAGAAGCGCGACCGGGTGAATTTTTGCCTGAAACGGGTCAACCTCGGCGACGTGAACCATCTGTACCCGGCCGAAATCAGCGGCGGGATGATCAAGCGCGTGGCGATCGCCCGCGCCATCGTGCTGAATCCGAAGTACCTGTTCTGCGACGAGCCGAACTCGGGGCTCGATCCGATGACGTCGGTGCTGATCGACAACCTGATCCAGGAGATCACCCAGGAATACAACATCACGACGATCATCAACACGCACGACATGAACTCGGTGATGGAGATCGGCGAACACATTATTTTTATCCATCAGGGGCAGAAATGGTGGGAAGGCACCAAGCACGATATTCTGCATGCCGATAACCGCGAGCTGAACGATTTCGTGTTCGCTTCGGCGATGGCCAAGCGCGCCCGGGAGGTGGAAATGTAGCGGGGCGGGCCGTACCGAACGGACGTTCCGCGGGAGAGGCGGTTTACTAAAAAAATTTAAAATAATTTTGCAGGCTCCCTGTTTTTTATATACTTTTGCAACGGTGTATTATAAGGTATTTTTCGGCAATTGATTAACCTTTCAAAATAAGTAGAATTATGTCAAAGATTAAAATTGGTATCAACGGTTTCGGCCGTATCGGACGCCTGGTGTTCCGTGCCGCAATGGCCAAAGACAATTTGGAAATCGTCGGAATCAACGACCTGATTTCGGTGGATTACATGGCTTACATGCTTCGTTACGACACGATGCACGGTCAGTTTAAAGGCACGATCGAAGTGAAGGAAAACGCACTGGTTGTCAACGGCCACTCGATCCGCGTAACTGCTGAAAAAGATCCCGCAAACCTGAAATGGAACGAAGTGGGCGCCGAATATGTCGTTGAATCGACCGGCCTGTTCCTGACCAAGGAAAAAGCCGAAGCTCATATCAAAGCGGGCGCGAAACGCGTCGTTATGTCGGCTCCGTCGAAAGACGATACCCCGATGTTCGTAATGGGCGTGAACAACAAAACTTACGCCGGTCAGACGATCGTTTCGAACGCATCCTGCACCACGAACTGTCTGGCTCCGATCGCCAAAGTGCTGAACGATAAATTCGGTATGGTAGAAGGTTTGATGACCACCGTTCACTCGACCACCGCTACCCAGAAGACCGTAGACGGTCCTTCGATGAAAGACTGGAGAGGCGGCCGCGCCGCTTCGGGCAACATCATCCCGTCGTCGACCGGCGCCGCCAAGGCCGTAGGTAAAGTAATTCCTGCGCTGAACGGCAAACTGACCGGTATGTCGCTGCGCGTACCGACCCTGGACGTATCGGTCGTAGACCTGACCTGTACGCTGGCTAAGGATACCACTTACGACGAAATCTGCAAAGCCATGAAAGAAGCTGCCGACGGCGAACTGAAAGGCATCCTCGGTTACACCGAAGACGCCGTGGTTTCCTCGGACTTCCTGGGCGACGCGCGTACTTCGATTTTCGACGCGAAAGCCGGTATCCAGCTCTCTCCGCGTTTCGTGAAAGTCGTTTCGTGGTATGACAACGAATGGGGTTACTCGAACAAAGTGCTCGAGCTGATCGAATACATGAACACCGTGAAATAGTTTTATAACAACGGTGTATTTTTGCGGGGGATGCCTTTGGGGCGTCCCCCGCTTTGTTTTCGCGGGCGCTCAGTCTGCGGCGCCCGTTTCGCCGTATGCCGCATAATGTTGGCGCGGATCGCTGGAAGTTCGGGGCTTTTTATTATATTTGTCTTCTTATTGAAGTAATATTCCGAAATGTTATGAAATCACGGATAAGTGTTTTACTGGTCGCTTTCGCGATGCTGTTCGCGGCTGCGATCCCGGAGACGGCGACAGGCAAGTCTCCGAAAGTGCGCAACGGAATGATCGAATTCCCCGAGCCGGCCCGCGCGAAAGGGCAGACCGACGTGCTGCAATTGCGCTGCGATCCGATTCCGGTGGTTCGGGTGGCTTTTATCGGACTCGGGATGCGCGGCTCGATGGCCGTGGAACGTTATACCCACCTGGACGGGGTGCGGATCGTAGCGCTGTGCGACGTGCGTCCGGAATTGGTGGAGAATGCTCAGGGAACGCTGAAAAACGCCGGGCTGCCCGCCGCCGCCGGATATACCGGCGCGGAGGATTGGAAAAAGGTCTGCGAACGGGAGGACGTCGATCTGATCTACAACTGCACGCCGTGGCTGCTGCACACTCCGATCGCCATCTACGCGATGCGACACGGGAAACACGTGGCGCTGGAAGTTCCGGCCGCGATGTCGATCGACGAGTGCTGGCAGTTGGTCAATACGGCCGAGCAAACGCGCCGCCACTGCATGATGCTGGAAAACTGCTGCTACGACTTTTTCGAGATGGCTACGCTGAATATGGCGCAACAAGGGCTTTTCGGCGAGGTGATGCACGTAGAGGGAGCTTATATCCACGACCTGCGCTCGCTGAACCTCGACGACAAAACCGGATATTACGATATGTGGCGGTTGAAATACAATACCGACCATACCGGCAACCCGTATCCGACGCACGGTCTCGGGCCGGTCTGTCAAATCCTGAATATTCACCGCGGCGACAAGATGAACTACCTGGTTTCGGTATCTACCGACCAAAAGGGACTTTCGCTGGCCGCTGCCGGGAAATTCGGGAAGGATTCCGAGTATGCCGAAACCGATTACAAACTGGGCGATATGAACACCACGTTGATCCGTACGGCCAAAGGCAAAACGATCCTGATCCAGCACGACGTGACCAGCCCGCGTCCCTATGACCGCCTGCATAAGATCAGCGGTACGAAAGGTTTCGCGCAGAAATATCCTGTCGAGGGAATCGCTCTCGAACCGAATGCGCATTCGTTCCTGGCGAAGCCGGAGTTCGATCAGTTGATGGCCGAGTACGAGCACCCCATTTCCAAAGAGATCGGCGAGAAGGCGCGTCAGGTCGGCGGGCACGGCGGCATGGACTTTATCATGGATTACCGGTTGATTTACTGCCTGCACAACGGGCTGCCGCTGGATCAGGACGTGTACGATGCCGCCGAATGGTCGTCGCTGGTCGAACTGACCGAAACGTCGGTAAAACATCGCGGGATGCCTGTAAAAGTGCCCGATTTTACACGCGGAGCCTGGAACCGAATCAACGGATTTTCGCATGCCGTCAAATAGCGGCGTCGGCGAATGAAATAAGCAGATTATGGAAAAGATAGATCGGATCGTAACGTTATTTGATATTGCCGGCGAGGTCGTAAAGATCGCTCCGGTAGGCAGCGGATGGATCAACGATACCTACCGTGTTTCGACGGCGGGCGATGTGCCGGATTATGTGCTGCAACGGATTAATCACCGTGTTTTCCAGGACGTTGACCTGTTGCAGCGTAACATCGAGCGGGTTACTTCGCACATCCGCCGCAAGTTGACCGAAGCGGGCCGCGAAGATGTGGAACGCCGGGTGTTGCGCGTCGTGCCGACCAAAGACGGCAAACTCTATTATTTCGACGGGGAAAACTACTGGCGGATGATGGTTTTTATCGCCGGTTCCGTTACGCATGAGAGCATCACCGGCCCGTTGGCTTACCTGACCGGGCAGGCGTTCGGCGAGTTCCAGTCGATGCTCGCCGATATCGGTGAGGGGGCGCTCGGGGAGACGATCCCGAATTTCCACAACATCGAGTTCCGGCTCGAAGGTTTCCGCGAAGTGGCGGCCCGCGATCCGCAGGGACGCCTGGCAGGTGTGCGGTGGATGGTCGACGAACTGCTGGCCCGCGCCGACAGGATGTGCCTCGCGCAGCGGCTTTTCCGTGCCGGAGAGCTGCCCAAACGCGTCACGCATTGCGATACGAAGGTCAACAACATCCTGTTCGACGAGCAGGATCGCCCGTTGTGCGTGATCGACCTGGACACGACGATGCCGGGGTTCGTGCTGTCCGATTTCGGCGATTTCATCCGCACGGCGGCCAATACCGGAGCCGAGGACGATCCCGATCTGGACAAAGTGGATGTCGATATGGATATTTTCCGCGCCTTCGCCAAAGGGTATGTCGAGAGCACCGCATCGTTTCTGACGCCCGTCGAGCGCGAGAACCTGCCCTACGGAGCGCAATTGCTGACCTACATGCAGACGGTACGATTCTTGGCGGATTACCTCGACGGCGACAATTACTACAAGATCAATCATCCGGAACACAACTGGCAGCGTTCGAAGGCGCAGTTCAAGCTGCTGCAAAGCATCGAAGCGCAGGAAAAAGCCATGAACGATTACATCGCCGGGTTGTAGATTACTGAAAAAGGGACGGAACCGCAAAAATTTTCCGCGAGGACATCTATGAAAAAACTGTCGATCGTAGTCGCAACGTACAACCGGGCTCCGTACCTGCTCCGGACGCTGGAGAGTCTTGCGCGTCAGACGCTGTCGCCCGGCCTGTTCGAAATACTGGTCGTCAACAACAATTCGTCGGACAATACGCCCGAGGTGGTCGCCGGTTTTGCCGGCAGCCATCCGCAGTTGCAGGTGCGGATGGTGACCGAGACGTCGCAGGGAATTTCCTATGCGCGCAACTGCGGCATCGCTTCGTCGGTCGGGCAGTACATCGTATTCATCGACGACGACGAAGAGGCAAATCCTGAGTTTGCTAAAAGCTATTTTTGTTTTTTTGAAAACAATCCGGGTTTGGATGCTGCCGGGGGGGCGGTTGTTCCGGTTTACGAAGCGCCGTTGCCGGCGTGGTACTCCTACTATATCGAGAAAATGATCACCGGGGCGTTCGATTTGGGCGACCGCATGGTGCCGTTTCGCGGGAAACGGTACCCGGGCGTCGGCAATTCCGGTTTCCGCCGCCGGCTGTTCGATCGGTTCGGTAATTTCAACACGGCGCTCGGACGTTCGGGAGCTAACCCGATGGGGGGCGAGGAGAAAGACTTCTTTATGCGCGTACGGGCGCAAGGCATCCGTTATTACTACGTTCCGGGCGCTGAAATATACCATATTACGCCGGCGTCGAAGCTGACGCGGGCTTATTTCGAACGGTTGACCCGGATGATCGGCGTCAGCGAGCGGGTGCGCACCCGCTCCGAAGGGGGCGTTTCGTTCCCGAAACGTCTGTTGGCCGAGGCGGTCAAATGGGGCGGGGCCTGCGTATTCGCATTCGGCTACCTGTGCCGCCTGCAGCCGCTGAAAGGGTGGTACCTGCTTCGGATGCGGTGGAATATTACCTGCGGTCTGTTGACCGGTAAGTAGGCGTTCTGCCGCGGGAGTTTCGGGACTGAACGGCTCCCGGCGTTTCAAAATCTTTGGTTATGAGCGATTCGAAAAAAATACTGATGGTTTCGGATGCGTGTTATCCGGAGCTTTCGCCTCGGGCGTTCCGCACGACCGAGCTGGCGCGCGAGCTGGCGCGCGAAGGACACCGGGTAACGTTGCTGATTCCGAACCGGCAGGTTTTTCGCGACGATCCGTTGCAGGCGGACGGGTTGCGGGTGATTTTTGCCGACGGTACGGTAGAGGGACGGGGCGGGTCGGCGGTCGCCCGCAGAAACAAGAGCATCCGCCGATTTATCCCGAAATTCGCACAGCGCTGGATTCTCTATTTTTACTGCCACGAGTTTTTCGCCAAATACAATCCGGGGATTTTCCGGCGGTTGGTCGCGTTGGACGAGCCGTTCGACGCCGTGCTGTCGATTTCGTATCCGGCCGCGATCCACCGGGCCGTATCCCGGGCGATGCGGCGGAATCCGAACCTGAGGCATGCCGTGACGATCGCCGAATTCAGCGATCCGCCGTTCCGCGGCGATGTGGCGCCGAACGTGTTTCCTGTCTATTACCTGATCCTGAAATGTTGGGGGCGCCGGTTCGATTATTTTACGATTCCGGTCGAAAAGGCGTTGGGCTGTTACACGCCTTATAAGAGCCGGGAACGGATAAGAATCATTCCGCAGGGATTCGATCTGAACGCCGTGAAACGCCGGCCTTACGAGCCGAATCCGCAGCCGACGTTCGCCTACGCAGGCCGTTTCTACGAGCGGATCCGCGACCCGCGCTTCTTTTTCGATTTTCTGGAGACGCTGGATGCGGATTTTCGCTTCGATCTGTATATCAATTACCTGGACCCTTGTTTCGCCGAAATGATCCGGCAGGCGCAACAGCGGGTGCGCGGCCGGATCGTGCTGCGCGAAGCGTTGCCGCGCGAACGGCTGATCGAACGGCTCGGCGCGGCCGATTTTCTGATCAATTTCGACAATACTACGTCGAACGCTACGCCGAGCAAGCTGATCGACTATGCGATGACCGGCCGGCCGATCCTGTCGTTCAACGACCGCACGTTCGATCCGGACGGGTTCCGCGCGGCGCTTCGCGGCGATTATCGCGCGCAGGTGCGGGGAATCGACCTGTCGCAGTACGATATCCGGAACGTGGCGGCGCAGTTTATCGATCTGATCGACGCCGGGAAACAAAAGGAATAGGGGCTTTCCGGCCTTTTTCGGCGCGGCTTTGGCTGCCGAAATTGACGTGATTCCGATACGGGATTTGCGGGTGTACGATTTATTTTGAGTCGTGTTGCCGAATAGTCGACACGTGCACCTGACTTCTAATTAACTGCAAATTGTTTGTCGGATGTTTTCAACCGTTAGGAATACGGCCTGTTATTTTTTCTGTTTTCACGATTTTTTTCTATTGTAATGCTTGAAATCGCATATTATATATAAGAGTGCGAATCGTGTAGCCATGTTCCCCGTTTTAAATATCAATAATTCCGATATAATGTCCTTTTCGTATTATTTTAAAGAAGGCGCAGAGGAACGATTCTTTCGGAAAGAGGACGTCCGCTATTATATCAGGTATAAAGATAAGACCTATGACCTATCATGCGAAAAGAATCAAAAACGACCTGACGGATTTCCCGGCCTATATTTATCTCAATTCGAGTTTCCCGAGTTGTGTTCATCTTATTATAAAAACTACTTGGTCGATGTGATTATCCCGAGCAGCATGATCGATTTTCCCAGGAACGGTTCAGACAAGATTTTCGTAGAAGGTTTGGGCGAGATAACATCGGACGATAATCCGATAGTTGTAATGATGAGAATGAAGGAATAATGAAAAGAAAAAATCTGTTCGTTTTTGCGGATCGGGTTTTGTTACCGCTGTTGCGGCAGTAACCGTATTTACCGCTCGGTACAAGAATGCGGTCGGCGATTTATTCATGCAAAACGTTGAAGCGTTAACCGAAAATGAAGACTCCGGTTGCCCGGGAGGACAATGCACCACGACTTATGCTGACGGCGGAAGTTGTACGGCTTGTTGTTCCTCAGGGCGAACTCCCAATTGTGACGAATACGGTTGTTGGTGCTTGTGACGGTTAAATTTTTTTATTCCTGTTTCAGTGTCCGGCGATAGAACTCTGTCAGCCGGCTCACGGTTTTGTCGGTGATAGACGGGTCGTGTCGCCGGATGCGTTTTCGGAAGGCGGTAAAAAAAGCGATGCGGATTCCCGCATCGCTTTTTTGTTCAAGTTCGGTATCGGATTGTAGGCGGCCGTTACCGGTTTTTTATTTTGTCGTGTCCGTGGCCGTACTGTCGGCGGGGAACATGTGTTTGGCATACTTGTACCCGTAAGCGTCGTACAGCCTGGCCAGCGAAGTTTCGCGTTTCTTGAAACTGTCGAAATCTTTGTTGTCGTACGACCAGCCCACTTCGGCCAGCGCGGCCAGGCGCGGCAGCAGCATGTATTCGGCATGGTCGAATTCGCTGATGAATTCGGTCCACAGGTTGCCCTGTACGCCCAGGATATACTGCTGTTCGTCGGCGTTCAGCCCTTCGTACGGGTCGAGCGAGTACACTTTCTCGATCGGAAGATGTCCGCCGATCGATTTCGGTTCGGTTTCGGTCTTGTCGGTCTGGTAGTAATCCAGATAGCAGTGCGAGTTCGGGGCCATGATGACGTGGTTTCCCTTTTTAGCCGCTTCGATACCGCCCGCGGAACCGCGCCATGACATGACGGTCGCCGTTTCCGAGATGCCGCCTTCGAGAATCTCATCCCAGCCGACGATCTTGCGGCCTTTGCCTGCGAGGAATTTCTCGGCCCGCTGCATAAAATAACTTTGCAGTTCGTTCTCGTTTTTTAGCTTTTCGGTTTTGATCCGCTGCTGGCATGCCGGGCATTGCTGCCAGTTGATTTTCGGGCATTCGTCTCCGCCGATATGGATGTATTCCGACGGGAACAGTTCGACCACTTCCGACAGGACGCCTTCTATAAACCGGAACGTCGAATCGTTGCCGGCACAGTACACGTCGGCTTTTACGCCCCAGGTCGACGGAACGACATACCCTTCGCCTTTGCAGCCGAGGTAAGGATAGGAGGCGAGCGCAGCGGAGGCGTGGCCCGGCATTTCGATTTCGGGGATGACCGTGATGAACCGTTTTGCGGCATATTGTACGATGTCGCGGATTTCGTCCTGCGTGTAGAAACCGCCGTAGGGAACCGAATCTTTCGGTGCGTCGGCTTCGGCTTGCAGGTTGCAGCGGTCGCGGAACGCGCCGACCTCGGTCAGTTTGGGGTATTGTTTGATTTCGATCCGCCAACCCTGGTCGTCGGTCAGGTGCCAGTGGAAACGATTGAGTTTGTGCATAGCGAGGATGTCGATGAAAGTTTTCACGTCGTCGGCGGTAAAGAAGTGACGACACACGTCCAGCATTCCGCCGCGGTGGGCGAAGTGCGGCTTGTCGGCGATCTCCGCGACGGGCAATTCGATGACGCCGGCTTTTTCGCCCCGCGCTACGGCTACCGGCAGTAACTGCCGCAGCGTCTGGAAGGCATAAAATACGCCGGCGGGGCTTCCTCCGGTAATGTCGACGCCGTCCGGACGGATATTCAGCGTATATTCCTCGGGTTGCAGGCCGCCCAATCGCACGTTGATCGCGCCCGCTTCGGGCTGCGTGCTTTTAATCACCGGCAGCGGTTTGCCGAACGATTTGTCGAGCAGGCCGTTGAACAGGCGGACGGAGTAGTTCAGCGTCGAGTCGTCCGACAGCAGGCAGATTTTGGTGTTTTTCGTCAGGTCGAACGCCCCGTCGGAGGCGACGACCGATACCGGCTGCGGTACGATGTCGACCGATTCGACGCGGGCGATCCGTTTGCCGCAAGAGCTGCATAAGACGGCCGCGACGCCGCAGAAGAATAGCAGTTTTTTCATAGGTCAGATTTTTAAATTTTGGATTCGGTGGAACAAAAATACGTTTTTTTCGCAAAACCGTCGTATCCGTCCGCTTTTTGCCGACCGTCGATCCGGACTCTTCGTGCGATCGCGTAGCCGTATTGTCGCATCGCGTCGGTCTGTTTTCGTAGGGGAAGGGCGAAAATGTCCGGCGGTTTGCCGTCTGTTCGTAAAAAAATTATAACTTTGTATGCATTTGATTTTTCAGATGCGGGGAAAACTAATCTTATCAAATCATAAAACTATGGCAAATAAGGAACAGAAGCTGTTCGCCGAATTTCCGCCGGTTTCGACCGAGCAGTGGGAATCGGTGATCGCGGTAGACCTTAAAGGGGCCGATTATGAGAAAAAACTCGTGTGGAGAACGGCCGAGGGATTCAATGTCCGCCCGTACTACCGCGCCGAGAATCTCGACGGCATCAAGTACCTCGGTTCGCAGTGCGGGGAATTTCCGTACGTACGGGGTACCGGGAAAGACAACAACTGGCGGATCGTCCAGACCATCGAGGTCGGATGTCCGAAAGAGGCCAATGCACAGGCTACCGTCCTGTTGACCAAAGGGGTCGAATCGATCGGTTTCGTGATCGGGGACAAGGAGTTTTCCGCAGCCGACCTCGATACGCTGCTGTCCGGGATTTCGGTAAAAAATACCGAGCTCGTTTTCAGCGGCTGCGCCACCAAAAAAGTAGCGGGCCTTTTTATCGATAAAATGGATAAGGAGGGAGTCGATCCCGAAACGGTGAGAGCCTCTTTCGTGCTCGACCCGATCGTCAAAAAGCTGACGCTGAAAGGAACGATGGCCTGCAAGAACGGGCAGTGCAAGGGTTTTGAGAATCTGGCGTCGCTGATCTCGAAGGGAGCCGCATACAAGAGGATTCGTTTTGTCAACGTCAGCGGCGAGATTTTCCATAACAGCGGTTCCACGATCGTGCAGGAACTGGCCTTTACGCTGGCTGCCGGCCACGAATACGTGGTGAAACTGATGGAGCAGGGCCTGAGCGTCGATCAGGTCGCTCCGGCGCTGCGTTTCTCGATGGCGATCAGTTCGAACTACTTCATGGAGATCGCTAAGTTCCGCGCCGCGCGGCTGCTGTGGGCCAATATCATGGCGCCGTACAATCCTTCGCGCGGCTGCGCAAGCAAGATGAAGGTGCATGCGGTGACCTCGAAATGGAACATGACCGTTTACGACCCGTATGTCAACATGCTGCGCGGCACGACCGAAGCGATGAGCGCCGCCGTATCGGGCGTTCATTCGATCGAAGTGCTGCCGTTCGACACGCCGTACGAAAAACCGACCGATTTTTCGGCGCGTATCGCCCGCAATGTGCAGTTGCTGCTGAAAGAAGAGTCGCATTTCAACCAGGTTTGCGATGCCGCCGGCGGATCGTACTATATCGAAAACCTGACCAATTCGATCGCCGAGCAGGCGTGGAACCTGTTCCGGCAGGTGGAAGAGAAAGGCGGTTACATCGCCGCGTTCGAAGCCGGTTTTATCCAGGATCAGGTCGAAGCTTCCGCCGCCAAAAAGAATTCGAATATCGCGACCCGCCGCGAGACGCTGCTCGGAACCAACCAGTTCCCTAATTTCAATGAAGTGGCCGACGAGGCGATTACCGAAGACGTCGTTACCGGGAAATCGACCTGCAAATGCGGTTGCGCGTCCCAGGCGGCAGACGGCGTACGTCCGTTGAAGCCGTACCGCGGCGCGATGGCTTTCGAACAGATGCGCCTGAAGGTGGACCGCAGCGGCAAACAGCCGAAGGCCTTCATGCTGACCTGCGGAGCGTTGGCTTTTGCCCGCGCCCGCGCGCAGTTCTCGTGCAATTTCTTCGCCTGCGCCGGGATCCGCGTGCAGGACAATACCTATTTCAAGAGCGTCGAAGAAGGCGTGAAAGCCGCATTGGAAGCGAAGGCCGAGATCGTGGTGATCTGCGCGGCCGACGACGACTACGCTACGCTGGCTCCCGAGGCGTTCAAGCTGCTCGGCGACAAGGCGATTTTCGTGGTTGCCGGGGCGCCCGCTTGCAAAGAGGAGCTCGAAGCACAAGGGATCAAGAACTTTATCAGCGTCCGCAACAACGTGCTCGAAACCCTCCAGTATTATCTTAAAGAACTCGGTATTTAAACAGGGATTGTCATGAGAGCAAAATTTTCAGATTTAAAATATGCAGGCGCCGCGGCAAAGTGCTGCAGCGCGAAAGGGTGCAAGGAAAACGAGCCCTGGGTAACTCCCGAGCACATCGCCGTGAAAGGAACCTATACGGCCGAAGACCTCGAAGGCATGGAGCACCTGAATTATGCCGCCGGTATCGCGCCGTTCCTGCGCGGTCCGTACAGTACGATGTACGTGATGCGTCCGTGGACGATCCGTCAGTACGCCGGTTTTTCGACCGCGGCCGAATCGAACGCGTTCTATCGCCGTAACCTGGCTTCCGGCCAGAAAGGGCTTTCGGTGGCGTTCGACCTCGCTACGCACCGCGGTTACGACGCCGATCATCCGCGCGTAGTCGGCGACGTCGGCAAGGCCGGCGTGTCGATCTGCTCGGTGGAGGATATGAAGGTGTTGTTCGACGGCATTCCGTTGAACAAGATGTCCGTCTCGATGACGATGAACGGCGCCGTACTGCCGGTGCTGGCGTTCTACATCGTGGCCGGTCTGGAGCAGGGCTGCACGCTCGACCAGCTCAGCGGTACGATCCAGAACGACATCTTGAAGGAGTTCATGGTGCGCAATACTTATATTTACCCGCCCGAATTTTCGATGAAGATCATCGCCGATATTTTCGAGTACACGTCGAAGAATATGCCGAAGTTCAACTCGATCTCGATCTCCGGCTACCACATGCAGGAGGCTGGGGCTACGGCCGACATCGAGCTGGCTTATACGCTGGCCGACGGTCTGGAGTACCTGCGAACGGGGGTTAATGCCGGCATGAGCGTCGATACGTTCGCTCCGCGGTTGTCGTTCTTCTGGGCTATCGGCATGAATCATTTTATGGAGATCGCCAAGATGCGCGCCGCCCGTCTGCTGTGGGCGAAGATCGTCAAGCAGTTCGACCCGAAAAATCCGAAATCGCTGGCGCTGCGTACGCACTCGCAGACTTCCGGTTGGTCGCTGACCGAACAGGATCCGTTCAACAACGTGGCGCGTACCGCGATCGAAGCGATGGCCGCCGCGCTGGGACACACCCAGAGTCTGCATACCAACGCGCTCGACGAAGCCATCGCGCTGCCGACCGATTTTTCGGCGCGTATCGCGCGTAATACGCAGATCTATATTCAGGAAGAGACCAACATTACCCGCGCGGTCGATCCGTGGGCCGGTTCCTATTACGTGGAATCGCTGACCGACGAGATCGTGCACAAGGCCTGGGATTTGATCCAGGAGGTCGAAAAGCTTGGCGGTATGGCCAAAGCCATCGAAACCGGTATTCCGAAAATGCGTATCGAGGAGGCGGCCGCCCGCAAACAGGCGCGCATCGACTCGGGCAACGATACGATCGTCGGGATCAACCGTTACCGTCTCGAAAAAGAGGATCCGATCGACATTCTCGCCGTCGACAATACGGCTGTCCGCGAAGCCCAGATCAAGCGTCTGAACGAACTTCGCGCCAACCGCGACGAAGCGAAAGTGAAAGCCGCGCTGGCCGCTATTACCGAATGTGTCCGCACGAAGAAGGGGAATCTGCTCGAACTGGCCGTCGAAGCCGCCAAAGTGCGCGCGTCGCTCGGTGAAATCTCGGATGCCTGCGAAGAGGTCGTAGGACGATACAAAGCTGTTATTCGTTCAATATCAGGAGTATATTCAGCAGAAGTGAAAAACGACGAAAGTTTTGCGAAGGCCAAACAAATGGCCGAGCAGTTTGCCAAAAAGGAGGGTCGACAGCCCCGCATCATGATCGCCAAACTCGGTCAGGACGGGCACGACCGCGGCGCGAAGGTAGTCGCTACCGGTTACGCCGACATCGGATTCGACGTCGATATGGGGCCGTTGTTCCAGACCCCGGCCGAAGCCGCCAAACAGGCCGTCGAAAACGACGTGCATGTGGTGGGCGTATCGTCGCTGGCCGCCGGCCACAAGACGCTCGTTCCGCAGATCGTCGCCGAACTGGCGAAGCTGGGCCGCGAGGACATCGTGGTGATTGTCGGCGGCGTGATCCCGCACCAGGATTACGACGACCTGTACAAAGCCGGCGCCGCCGCTATTTTCGGTCCCGGAACTCCGATCTCGACCGCTGCGATCAAGATCCTGGAGATTTTGAATGCCGAATAGGTTGTATGCATAGACGAGGCCGGGCCGTCCTTTCGGGCGGCCCGGTTTGTTTTGCGGGAGGAACGGGGCCTTTCCGGCCGGACCGGGAATCGACAATCGGTTCCGAGTATGGATTCCGGTGCGTCCGTCGAGGCTGCTTTGCCCACCTGTTTCCCCGAATAAAAAAGCGGCCGTCCGGAGTCTCCGGACGGCCGCTTTCGCTTGCGGGAGCCCCTGCCTGTTTCCCGAACGGTTACTTGGCCGGAGCCCAGCAGGTCAGGTGGTTATTCGGTGTTACGACGGCGAATTTATAAAAACCGTCCGGGTTTGCGGAGAGGTCGTAGGTGAAACTTCCCGCGCCGGCTTTCACTTTGCCGACCTTGACCCACCGATCCGGCGAACCTTGTTTGAAGTTGTTGGAGCGGGCGGCGTATACGGTGGCCGTAGCTTTGTCGTTCAGGCTCGTCCATCCCAGTTCGACGGCGTTGCCTTTGCGGTCGATCCGGATGCCGGCGATGTCCGCCTTGCCGATAAAGGGCATCCCGTCCTGCTCCCACAGCACGTCCGTCGGAACTTCGAAGCCCAGGTAGCGGCAGATCGTCGGGGCGATGTCTACGATCGACAGCAGCGGAGCGGCGAAGTGCGCATTCGGCTGCACGTTCGTGGCGATCCACGAAGTGCGTTCGCGTTCGGACTGCCCGCCGTGGTGGTATCCGTCGGGGCCGCGTCCGTGGTCGGTCGTCACGATGAGCAGCCACTCTTCGTCGTAGTTGGCTTCGCGGTATTTCACGGCTTCCCGGATTCGTTTGACCTGCTTGTCGGCTTTCATCACGTATTCGTCCATGAAATCGCCGTTGCCGTAATAGTGTCCCGCGTCGTCCGTGTACCACAGGTAAACCCAGCTCATGTCCGGGGCGTCGTTGCGGATTCCTTCGGCGGCGGCTTCGGAGATCGCTTCGTCGATCTTGAAAATATGGAGGTCGTCTTTCTCTTTCGGGTAATTTTTCGTGTCGAGGTCGAGCCCGTCCGCAACGTAGTCGATCTTCAAATTGCCCGTTTCGGGAAGCCCTTCGCCGAGCAAGACGGTACGGTTGTCCGTCCAGCTCGAATAAAGCCCCGTTTTAAAATTTTTCTTCTGTTCCTTGGCGATCCGGAAAATCGACCAGTAATTATAGTCCGGTTTCGGAGAATTGTCCCAGACTTCGTGCTTGTTGGCCCAGGTGGCCGTCAGGATGCAGTTGTAACCGACGGCCGAAATGGTCGGCGTCTGGTCGTACCGGCCGACGGTTCCGCCGCAGTAGGCGCGCGAGTAACCGCCTTCGGCTGCGACGGCTTTGATGGCCGGCGGATCGAGCCGTTCGATCACGTCGGCCGGAATTCCGTCCAGAATAACGTATACCGCTTTTTTCGTTTTTGCGGAAAAAACCGAGAGCGGCAGCAGCAAGGCGAATGCAAAAGAAAGGAGGGTCAGTCGTCTCATAGTCCGTTTTTAAATGTTCCGGATTCAAAGATACGAAAAATGCGGCAAATATTTTTTGCAAACGGATGGAAGCGAGGAGAAACGGGACGAAGCCCGGTTCGGCGGGGCAATCATTCAGACGATCAGCCGCGAAAGTTTTTTCGAGATCAGCGTCCGTTCCTGGTTCAGAACCGAAATCTGGTGGGTGAGGGTGGCTTGTTCCTCCTCCGGCAGCGACTGGTCGGCCAGTTTCGCCCGCAGCCCGGCGATGATGTCGTCGATCACTTTCGACTTGTACAGGATCACGGCCCGCGGAACCGCCACCGGCAGCCGCTCCTGTTCGCTTTCGACGACGATGTCGAATTTTTTCCACAGTTTGCTGACCATGTAATTGTCGTCGTAGGTCAGCAGGTTTACCACGGCATTGCTGACTTCCGGATCGGGGTGGTTGATGAAATGGTTCATGCCGATTCCTTCGCCGCTCTGTCGTAGCGTTTTGTATTCTTCGTATATTTTGTGCAGTACGGTGTTTTTCATCACGATGCCGTTCTGGTCGAGGTCGTTTATAATCACTTCGGCCACGTTCAGTTCGACGACCTCCTTTCCTTCGACGTACTCGAAGTCGTGCTCGCCGTACTTGAGCAGGTATTTGATCAGTTCGTTTTCCAGTTCTTCGATGCTGCTGCCCGCTTCGACTTGCGCTATGGCGGCCGGTTGGTTTTCCGTGCGCCGGCGGATGATTTCCTGGTTGCGGATAAACTCTTTGGCTTCGTTGCCGGCCGTGTGTTCGACGCGGCGCAGCGCGATCTCGCGCAGCAGGATCTGTTCGTCGATCTCCATTTGCCGCGAACATTCGCGCGTGTAGACCGAACGGGTGATGGCGTCCGGAATCACCGAAATGCTTTGCACGATGTCGGCAATCAGCGCCGCCTTGCGCAGCGGGTCGCCCGCCGCCTCGGCCAGCAGCAACCGGGTCTTGAACGAGATGAAGTCTTCCTCGTGCGACAGGATGAAATCGCGCAGTTCGGTCGCGTTGTGCTTGCGGGCGAACGAGTCGGGGTCGTCCCCGTCCGGCAGCAGCACGACCCGCACGTTCAGGCCGTCTTTCAGGATCATGTCGATCCCGCGCAGCGAGGCTTTGATGCCGGCGCTGTCGCCGTCGTAGATCACCGTCACGTTGCGCGTGAAGCGGCCGATCAATCGGATTTGCCCGTCCGTCAGCGAGGTGCCCGACGAGGCGACCACGTTTTCGATTCCGGACTGGTGCATCGAGATGACGTCCGTGTAACCTTCGACCAGGATGCAGCAATCCTGCTGCGTGATCGCCCGTTTGGCGAAATAGATTCCGTACAGGACGTCGCTTTTGTGGTAGATCTCCGATTCCGGCGAGTTCAGGTATTTAGCGACTTTCTTGTCGGTGCGCATCGTCCGGCCGCCGAATGCGGTTACGCGTCCGCTGATCCCGTGGATCGGGAACATTACCCGGCCGCAGAAACGGTCGTAATAGCCGCCCGTCTCGCGTTTGATCGTCAGTCCGGTGCCGACCAGGAACTCCTCTTTGTAACCGTCGGCCAGCGCCTGCCGCGTAAAAGTGTCGCCGCCGTCGGGACAGTAGCCGAGTCCGAATTTCCGGATCGTGGCGTCCGAGAACCCGCGTTCGCGGAAATAGCCGATACCGATGCTTTGTCCTTCGGGCGTGTCGTGCAGCGTCCGGACGAAATAGTCGGCGGCATACGACGAGACGACCATCATGCTCTCGCGGTCGTCGTTGCGGCGCACCTCTTCGGGAGTCTGTTCGCGTTCGGCGACCTCGATGCCGTATTTGCGGGCGACGTATTTCAACGCTTCGGGATAGGTCATGTTTTCGTGTTCCATCACGAAGGTCACGGCATTGCCTCCCTTGCCGCAGCCGAAGCACTTGAATAGCCCCTTCGACGGCGAGACAACAAACGACGGCGTTTTTTCGTTATGGAAAGGACAGCACGCCTGGTAGTTTATCCCCTTCTTTTTGAGGGTGACAAAGTCGCCGACCACCTCGACGATGTTGGCGGCGGCGAAAATACGGTCTATGGTTGCTTTGTCGATCATAGGGATAAACGGTGTTTCCGGAATCCAAAGTTACGATAATTTTCGGATTGTAGGATGCGGCGCGCCGGCCGGAACGCTTTAGCTGAGGTGTTCGATCAGGATTTTGACGCCGATGCCGATCAGGATCAAGCCGCCGAAGATTTCGGCTTTCGGGCCGAGCCGCGACGAAACGCGTTTGCCGATCTTCAGTCCGGCGGCCGAGATCAGGAAAGCCGACAGGCCGATCAGCAGCGCCGCGAGCAGGGTGTTGCCCAGCGGCGGTCCGTCGAACAACCTGATCTTGACCATCCCGAGGCTGAATCCGGTGATCAACGCGTCGATGCTGAGCGCCACGCCGAGCAGCAGCGTATTGCGTAGCGATAACAGGTCGTTGCAGTTGACCGATTCTCCTTCGGCGGAAAGGCCCTCTTTGATCATCTTGCCGCCGACGATCGCCAGCAGCCCGAAGGCTACCCAGTGGTCGTAGTCGGCGATCAGCCGGCTCACGTTTTCGCCGAGGAACCAGCCGGCCATGATCATCAGGAAGTGGAAGATGCCGATGACGATCAGGAAGCGCATCCGCTGCCGGTGCGTCGTGCACCCGGCGAATCCCAGCGACAGCGAGACGGCGAACGTGTCGAGACTCAATCCGACTCCCAACAGTAAGACCCCAAGTAAACCCATCCGGAAAAGTGCTAAATTTTATGCAAAAATAGCTATTAATTCCGGTTTTGTGAATAAACGGTACGACGTGACCGGATTTTTAAATCAATTCTTACCTTTGCACCATGGATTTCAAACTGGTATCGGAATACAGCCCCACCGGGGATCAGCCCGAAGCGATCGGGCAGCTCGTGTCGGCGCTGCGGGACGGTTGCCGGCACAATACGCTGCTCGGCGTTACCGGTTCGGGCAAGACGTTTACGATGGCCAACGTGATCGCCGCGCTGAATAAGCCGACGCTGATCATGAGCCATAACAAAACGCTCGCGGCGCAGCTCTACGGCGAGTTCAAAAACTTCTTTCCGGAGAATGCGGTCGAATATTTCGTCTCTTATTACGACTATTACCAGCCCGAGGCTTACCTGCCGACGACGGACACTTTTATCGAAAAGGATCTGTCGATCAACGAAGGGATCGAGAAAATGCGGCTCAGCGCCACTTCGTCGCTGCTGAGCGGCCGTAACGACATCGTCGTCGTATCGAGCGTGTCGTGCATATACGGGATCGGCAATCCCGAGGACTTCCATGCCACGTCGGTCGAGCTGAAAGTCGGCGATGTGATCAGTCGCAACAAACTGCTGTACGCGCTGGTCGATGCGCTCTACACCCGCAGCGAGAACGATTTCCGGCCGGCCACGTTCCGCGTCAACGGCGATACGGTCGATATTTTCGCCGCTTACGGCGAGAAGTGCTATCGGGTGGTTTTCTTCGATAACGAGATCGAGATGATCAGCCTGATCGATCCGGTGACCGGACAGCGGCTCGAATCGCTCGAACGCGTGATCGTGTATCCGGCCAATCTGTTCGTGACGACGCGCGAACGGGTCGAGCAGGCGATCCGGATGATCCAGCTCGATCTGGGGAAACAATGCGAGTTTTTCGAGTCGATCGGTAAGCCGACCGAGGCCCGGCGGCTCAAACAGCGCGTCGAATACGACCTGGAGATGATTAAGGAATTGGGTTATTGTCCCGGGATTGAGAACTATTCGCGCTATTTCGACGGGCGTTCGCCGGGCAGTCGGCCCTTCTGCCTGATCGATTATTTCCCGAAGGACTTTTTGTTGATTATCGACGAGAGTCACGTGACGATCCCGCAGATACGGGGGATGTTCGGCGGGGACAGTTCGCGTAAAAACAACTTGGTCGATTACGGCTACCGGTTGCCGGCCGCGTTGGACAACCGACCGTTGAAGTTCAACGAATTCGAATCGCTCGAAAATCAGGTGATCTATGTGAGCGCCACGCCGGCCGACTACGAGCTGATCAAATCGGAGGGTTCGGTGGTCGAACAGTTTATCCGCCCGACCGGGCTGGTCGATCCGCCGGTGGAGGTACGTCCGACGCTGAACCAGATCGACGACCTGGTCGAGGAGATCGAAATCCGCGCCGAAGCGGACGAGCGGGTGTTGGTGACGACCCTGACCAAACGAATGGCCGAAGAGCTCTATAAATATTTCGACCGGATGGGAATCCGCTGCCGGTACATTCATTCCGACGTCGATACGCTCGAACGGGTGCAGATCCTCGACGATCTGCGCGCCGGATTGTTCGACGTGCTGATCGGCGTAAACCTGTTGCGCGAGGGGCTCGATCTGCCCGAAGTTTCGCTGGTGGCGATCATGGACGCCGACAAGGAGGGCTTTCTGAGAAGCGCGCGTTCGCTGACGCAGACCGCGGGGCGCGCGGCGCGAAACGTCGGCGGACGGGTAATTATGTATGCGGATAAGATCACCGATTCGATGCGGCTGTCGATACAGGATACCAACCGCCGCCGAGAAAAGCAGATACATTATAACAACCTGCACGGCGTGGTGCCGCGGCAGGCGATCAAGAGCGGCCGGGCGATCCTTTCCGGCGAAGCGTTGCAGGGCCGCAAAGGGGAAGGCGCGCTGTACGACCTGACCGGGGACCGCGGCTTTGCAGTGGCGGCCGATCCGGTGGCCGCCTACATGACCGAGCACGACCTCGAATCGGCGATCAAGATCGCCCGCGAAGCGATGGAAAATGCTGCTCGCGAACTCGATTTTGCCGCCGCCGCCGCTTACCGCGACCAGATGTACGCGTTGCAGGAAAAACAGCAAAACCTGAAAAAGAAATGACGTTCGCCCGGAGACTGACCCGCATCATCGATATTTTTTACCTGCCGCCGTTGCGGCGGCTGGTGCCGTTACAGACGTTCCGTTACGCGGTTTGCGGCGGGGCGAACATGGGGTTCGACCTGCTGCTTTATTTCATTCTTTACAATTTCGTGCTGGACAAGGAGGGCGTCGTGCATCTCGGCGACTTTGTCGCCGTTTCGTCGTATAACGCCGCCTGGATGATCGTTTTTCCGATCACGTTCTTCACCGGGTTCTGGCTGAACCGTCACATCGCGTTTCACGGTTCGCCGTTGCGCGGACGCGTGCAACTGTTCCGTTACCTGATGAGCGTGTGCGGCTCGATCCTGTTGAATTATCTGTGCATGAAACTGTTCGTCGGCGTGATCGGGATCTATCCTACGCCGTCGAACGCCCTCACCAAAGCGATCTCGGTCGCTTACAGCTACCTGATGCAGAAATATTTTTCATTCCGGGGCTGCGTGGACGGCAATTGCCGCTGACGTCAGTAGAACAGGAACAGCATGGCGATCGTCCAGTAGACTCCGGTCCGGATCCAGGCCAGCGTGGCCGGCGGGATCTGCCGTGCGCCGAACCGTGCGGAGACCCAGTCGGCGACCAGGGCTACGATCGTGAAGATCGTAATCGCTACTGCTGCGAACGTCGTGCCGAGGATCAGGATGTCGATGCGCGGCGTCGCGGATGTTTTGTCGAGGAATTGCGGAAAAAACGCGAGGAAGAAAAGGATGATTTTCGGGTTCAGCAGGTTCATCGTGATTCCCGTCCGGTAGAGCTTGCCGAACGTGCCGGCGGATTCGTTTTGCAGGGTGGCCGTGCTGTCCGCGATGGAGACGGATGCGTCGTTACGGCTTCTGAGCGAAACGATGCCCATATAGATCAGGTAGGCGATTCCCGCGTAACGGATGGCGGCAAACAGGATCGGGGAAGAGGCGATGATCAGCGAGATGCCGAGCGCGGCCAGCGCCGTGTGTACGAACAATCCCGAACAAAGCCCCAAGGCCACCGCGATCCCCGTCTTACGTCCCTGGACGATGCTTTGGGCCATGACAAACAAAATATCCGGACCCGGCATCAGGGTCAGTAACGACGAGGCGACGATAAATTCGAGCAGTTTCATGTGCGGAGCGGTTCAAAATCCGCGGACGGCTATTTGACGCGCAATTTCTGTTTGATCTGCAACAGACTGTTCGGCTTGATCCCGTTCAGTGCGCACAACTTCGAGACGGTCGTCGAGTAATTTACCGCGATGTGCGACAGGGTTTCCCCTTTTTTCACATAGTGGTAGGTCGGCGCGGTTTGTTGCGGCGAGTTGTCTCTCTCGGCGGCTGTCGCGGGCGACGATTCCCGGGGGGCCGTTTTATCCGCCGGTTCGAGGGTCTGGGCAAAAATCGGCTGGTTGCCGTCGCTGTCCGGAATATAAGTCGTCGCGCGTTTTGTCGAGACGCGGATCGCTCCGCCCCGGTTATAACAGTAAAGAGTTTGGTCGCTGCGCAGGCAACGGTTGTCCGGATCGACGAGCAGCGTCGGATTGACCGGTTCGCTGGCGACGCGTACTTCGAAATGGACGTGCTCGGTGGTCGCCCGGCCGGTTCTTCCGGCCAACCCGATCGGGTCGCCGGCTTCGACGACGTCGTTCACCCGGACGAGATTCCGGGACTGGTGCGCATAGACGGTCTCGATGCCGTTGTAATGCCGGATCACGACGAGGTTGCCGTATCCGCTGTACGGTTTCGACATCCGCACGACGCCCGGCATCGCGGCCCGGATCGTGTCGTTCGGGATCGCCTTGATGTCGATACCGGTGTGGTTCGAACGTCCGCGTCGCCCGAACGGGGAGATCAGTTTTCCCGGATACGGATAACAGAATTCCGTCTCCAGCTCGCACAGCGGAACGACCAGTTCGCCCGATTCGGGGAACGGATTGTTATAACGCAACGGGATGCGGACGTTCGCGCTTTCGGTTTCGCCGAAACTCATCTCCGGTCGCGCCTTCAGCGGTTTGATCATCGCTTCCGGACGTTCTACGCCCGGAATTGCGCACACGTTGTTATCGGATTTTAAATTTTCAGAGAGCGAATTGCCGTCGGATTCGGATGTCCGTGCGGAAATATTTTCAGCCACGACTTCCGTTCCGGCCTTTTGCCGCTGCTGTTTTTTCGAACTGCCGAAAAACGATTTTACGGACGAACATCCTGAAAGTAAAATGGTTACGACAATAGATAAGATCAATGAACGCAGTCTCATACGGCGATTTGTTTTTTATGGCTATAAAAATAGGCATTTTTTTCGGGAAATCATAATTTCCGCGACGCCGGCTGCGGCCGGGCCCGTCGCGGCGGAACGAATTCGTCCGGATTCGCGCCGTTTCGAAAATATCCTCTATATTTGTATAATCTGTTTGATTTTTGCAGCTACTTACGCAACGATTAAAAATAACGATATGGAGACCGAAAAAACGAAATGCCTGATCGTCGGCAGCGGGCCGGCGGGTTATACGGCGGCGATTTATGTTTCGCGCGCGGGTTTTACGCCTATCCTTTACGAAGGGATGGCCCCGGGCGGACAGCTTACGACCACGACGCGGATTGAGAATTTTCCGGGATTCCCCGACGGGATCGACGGGGGCGTCCTGATGGAGAATATGAAGCAGCAGGCGATCAGATACGGGGCCGATATCCGGATGGGTGCGGTGACCGGGGTGGATTTCACGATGCGTCCGTTTCGGGTGACCGTCAACGGCGAGAAGCGGATCGAGGCGGAAGCGCTGATTATCGCTACCGGGGCGGAAGCCCGCTACCTGGGTTTGGAGTCCGAACAGCGGTTCCGGGGGATGGGCGTGTCGGCGTGCGCTACGTGCGACGGCTTTTTCTATCGGGGACAGGACGTCGTGGTGGTCGGCGGCGGCGATTCGGCCTGTGAAGAGGCGGCCTATCTCGCGACGATCTGCCGGAAAGTGTATATGATCGTGCGTAAGGATCGTTTCCGGGCGTCGAAGGCGATGCAGGAACGCGTGATGACCACGCCGAACATCGAGATCCGTTTCGAGACCACGACGCAGGAGGTGCTCGGCGACGATTCCGGCGTAACCGGGGTCCGCGTGCGCCGTGCCGACGGTCGGGAGGAAGAACTCGGCGTGACCGGTTTTTTCGTGGCGATCGGGCATCAGCCCAATACGGAGATTTTCAGGGGCTCGCTGGAACTCGACGACGAAGGATATATCAAAACGGCGCCGGGGAGTTGCCGCACGAACATTGTCGGCGTCTTTGCCGCCGGCGACGTGCAGGATCCGCATTACCGGCAGGCGATCACCGCGGCCGGGTCGGGGTGCGCCGCCGCGCTGGAATGCGAACGGTTCCTGTTGCAACTATAAAAGGTCGGGCGATGATCGATCCGAACCGGATTTTTTCTGTCCGCGACGACGAAGAGTTCGACCGGCTGGCGCTGGAAGTGTTCCGCTTCCAGGCGGAGGCTTGTGCGCCGTACCGAGAGTACCTCGGCCTGCTCGGGATCGGGCCGCAATCCGTCGGGCGGGTTTCCGAAATCCCTTTTTTACCGATCGGGGTTTTCAAGAACCGTCGGGTTTATGCGGCCGACCGCGAGCCGGAGACGGTCTTTACCAGTAGCAGCACGACCGGTCAGACGCCGGCGAAACATTATGTCGCCGACCTGGAGCTTTACCGGCAGGCTTTTACGCGCGCTTTCGAACGGTTTTACGGGCCGGTCGGCGAGGTCGCCGTTTTTGCGTTGCTGCCCAGCTACCTCGAACGGGAAGGGTCGTCGTTGATATACATGGCCGACCGGCTGATCCGCGACGGGGCCGGCGGCGGTTTTTATCTGTACGACCACGAGGCCCTGTTGCGCGATATGCGGGCGTGTACGGCGCGGAAAGTGTTGTTGGGAGTGAGTTATGCGCTGTGGGATCTGGCCGAACGGCGTCCGGGACCGCTGTACGATACGGTGGTGATGGAGACCGGCGGCATGAAGGGACACCGCGAGGAATTGCCGCGCGAGGCGTTTCACGAACTGTTGTGCCGGGCGTTCTCCGTACCGTCCGTCCATTCGGAATACGGGATGGCCGAGCTGATGTCGCAGGCCTATTCCGCCGGCGAGGGCATCTTCCGGACGCCGTCGTGGATGCGGGTGTCGGTGCGTGATCTGAACGATCCGTTCTGCACGCTGCCTGCCGGGCGGACGGGCGGGATCAACGTCATCGATCTGGCGAACCTTTATTCGTGTTCTTTCGTACAGACCGAAGACCTCGGCGTCGTGTGCGGCGACGGGGCGTTCCGGATGTTGGGACGTATTTCGGGCAGCGAAATCCGGGGGTGCAACCTGCTGGTGCAGTGATCCGCGCCTTCCGGATCGGTCCGTACGGAGACCGTATCCGAAAGATTTCATTCGAATCGTGCTATGTATAAAAATCTGACCGATTATATCGGGGCGCTCGAACGGGCCGGCGAACTGGCCCGGGTCCGCGTGCCGGTCGATCCGCAGTTTGAGATTGCGGAATTGACCGACCGCGAGTCGAAGCGGCCCGGAGGGGGAAGGGCCCTGCTGTTCGAAAATACCGGGACGGCGTTCCCCGTGCTGACCAACATGATGGGTTCCGACCGCCGGATCGCGATGGCGCTCGGCGTGGAACGGCTCGGAGAGCTTACCGAGCGGATCGACGCGCTGTTCGGCGAATTGACTTCGCCGAAGCCGTCGCTGATGGACAAGTTGCGTATGCTGCCGGTGCTGGAAAAGATGTCGCGCTGGCTGCCGCGCAACCGCGGCGGGCGCGGAGCCTGCCAGCAGGTCGTGCTGACAGGCGAAGAGGCCCGTCTCAGTCTGCTGCCGGTGCTCCGGTGCTGGCCGCACGACGGCGGCCGCTTCGTGACCCTGCCGCTGGTGAATACGGTCGATCCGGACAGCGGCGTGCGCAACGTGGGGATGTACCGGATGCAAATCCTGTCGGAGCATACGACCGGAATGCACTGGCACCTGCATAAGACCGGCGAGCGCCACTACCGCAGGTATGCGGAGCTGGGACGGCGAATGCCGGTGGCGGTGTGTCTGGGCGGCGATCCGGCGTACACTTATGCTGCGACGGCGCCGATGCCCGATAACATGGACGAGTACTTGCTGGCCGGGTTTCTGCGTCGCCGTCCCGTCGAACTGGTGCGCTGCCTGACTTCGGATCTGCGGGTGCCCGGAGACTGCGATTTCGTGATCGAGGGCTATGTCGATCCGGCCGAGCCGAAGACGACCGAAGGACCTTTCGGCGACCATACCGGTTTCTATTCGCTCGAAGACGCTTATCCGGTGTTCCACGTCACGGCCGTTACGCACCGCCGGGGCGCGGTCTATCCGGCGACGATCGTCGGCGTGCCGCCGCAAGAGGACGCTTACATCGCCAAGGCTACCGAAAAGATTTTCCTCGCGCCGATCCGCCGGGCTATGCTTCCGGAGGTCAGGGATCTGTATATGCCCGTGCAGGGTGCGGCCCATAACATTGCGGTCGTCGATATCGTGCGGAACTATCCGGGGCAAGCGTTGAAGGTCGCTTCGTCGTTGTGGGGCGCGGGGCAGATGATGTTCAACAAATACATGGCGGTCGCATCGTCTGGCAGGGACGTCCGCGATCCGGAGGTGTTGCGGCAGTTGCTGCGCCGCGTGCGCGTTCCGGAAGACGTCGTGCTGTCGCGCGGGCCGCTGGATGTGCTCGATCATGCCGCTCCCCGGATGGGGCTCGGCGGAAAACTGGCCTTCGATCTGACCGGGGTCGATCCGGACGGCGCCGTGCCGCCCGTCGGACTGCCGCAGCGGTGGGAAAACTGTTGCGGCGTGGAGAGGGCGGACGATTCGCTGTGCGCGTCGTGGGGCGTGTTGCTGCTCTATGCCGCCTCGTCCGTCGTACCCGATGTTCCTGCGTTTCTGCGACGGAACGGGGTCTCGTACCTGCCGCTGGCCGTCCTGTTGGATGCCGGGGCCTACGGATTTTCCTACGGGGATCTGCTGTGGCTCGCTTCGTCGAACTGCGATCCGTCGCGCGACGTGGCGTTTTCCGGCGGCACGGCGATTTTCGACGCCCGGACGAAAGCCGGCGGAGTGAACGGGTTCGCGCGCCGCTGGCCGAACGTGGTGGCGTCGTCGCCCGAAACGATCGCTCGGGTCGACGCCCGCTGGGAGGAGTACGGGCTCGGGCCGCGGACGGAGTCCCCGTCGCTGCGCTACTTGAAACTGCAACGGCGCGCGTCCGCCGAATACTGAATCCGATGAAAGAGCGTCTGAAAGCGTTGCTGAAGGCCTGGACGGCCTGCTCCGGCCGCGAAGGGAGGCGGATCCTGCTGCTGATTCCGTTGCTGGTGCTGATCGCGCTGCTGTTTCTGTGGCAAGGCAAACCCCGTTTCGAGCGGAGTTTCACGATGTACGGCGATCGGGCGCTCGATTCGTCGTATCGGGCGAAAAATTCCCGTGCGCGGGCGGCTGAGTACCGGACGGATTCCGTCCGACCGTTTCTTTTCGATCCGAATACGGTCGATCGGGACGGGTTGTTGCGTCTGGGTTTTTCGCCGAAACAGGCCGACGGCATCGTGCATTACCGGCAGGCCGGAGCTGTTTTCCGTACGGCCGCCGACTTCGCGCGCTGCCGTATGGTTTCCGACCGGAAGTTCCGCGAATTGTCGCCTTATATCGCGATCCGCGCAGGAGGAAATTTTTCGAAACCGGAGACGGGGACGGATTCCGTCCGGGAGGGGCGGATTCCGGTGCAGGATTCGCTGTTTCTTTTCGATCCGAACACGATCGACCGGGACGGGTTGTTGCGCCTGGGTTTTTCGCCGAAACAGGCCGACGGCATCGTGCATTACCGGCAGGCCGGAGCCGTTTTCCGCACGGCCGCCGACTTCGCGCGCTGCCGTATGGTGTCGGCCGACCGCTACCGAAAACTGGAACCCTATATCCGGATCGATTCGGTTGTCGGGCGCCGCGAAGAACTTCTGGAGAAGCGCGGTGCGTCGGATTCGGTTTCCGGCCCGGTCGAGCTGAACGGAGCCGATTCGGCCGCGTTGGTCGCGGTGAGGGGGATCGGGCCGCTGACGGCCGGCCGAATCGTGCGTTACCGCGAACGGCTCGGCGGATTCGCCCGGATCGGGCAGCTACGCGAGATCGAGGGGATGACCGATGAAAATTATCGCCGCATTTTGCAACAAATTTGGGTAGACAGTAGTAAAATTCAAAAAATTGATATTAACTTTGCACTCCCGTTGCAGTTGAGGGATCATCCCTACCTGCCGGAACGAGTTTTAAACCGGTTATTGAAATACCGACAATTAAAAGGAGGTTGGCGTAGTATAAGAGATTTGACAGAGCAACATATCATTTCGGAGCAGCAGGCTGAGAAGCTCTCTCCGTATCTCTGTTTCAGAGTGCAGTAAACCCGCGCGGGAGCGTCGGTTTACACCGATTTACGAATTTTGATTACTAAAAAATTTAAAACCATTTTTGCAAAATGATTATCATGCCGATCAAAGAGGGCGAAAACATTGAACGCGCACTCAAAAAATTTAAAAGAAAATACGAAAGAACCGGTGTGCTGAAAGAACTCCGTCGCCGCCAATATTTTACGAAGCCGTCCATCACGGCGCGTGAGAACAAGCTGCATGCGATCTACGTCGAGCAGTTGAAGCGGGAGGAAGAATAGTACGCGTGTTTTTATCATAAACGAGACCGTCCGGAACGTAGTTCCGGACGGTTTTTTATTTACCTTTACGGCAATGGACGAATTCCTGACATACCTGCGCGCCGAAAGGCGTTATTCGGAACTGACCGTGAAAGCCTATGGCGACGACATCCGCCGCTTCGCTCGGTTCTGTACGCGGGACGGGGCGGAACCGTTCGACCCGGCGCGGGTGACGGCCGACGATCTGCGGGCTTGGATCGTCTCGCTCGGCGGCACGGAAAAAATGGCGGCACGGAGCATCAACCGGAAAATCTCGTCGGTAAAGGCCTATTTTCGCTACCTTCGCAAGCAACGGATCGTTGAATCGGATCTTTTCGCGCATATCACGGCGCTGAAAACGCCGCAGCGACTGCCGTCGTTCGTCGAAGAAAGCCGGATGCAGCGCATCGTCGCATCGCTGATGCAACCATCCGACGATTTTTCTACGGAACGGGACGCCGTCGTGGTGCTGTTGTTTTACGCGACTGGCATCCGTCTTGCAGAACTGACCGGTATACGGACGGAAGATTTCTCGGACGGATACCGGACGTTGAAGGTGAGGGGCAAAGGAGATAAGGAGCGGATCGTCCCGGTGATCGAGCCGGTAGCCGCGCGGGTACGGCATTATCGGGAGCTGATCGAAGCGCAAAATATTTGTAAAAACGGAAATAATTTCTTAATTTTAACGCAACAAGGAAAGCCGATCGGGCGCAGTGAAGTGTACAATGCGGTGCATGAGGTGCTGAAAGGAGCGGGCGTACAAGGCAAGAGCAGCCCGCATGTGCTGAGGCATACGTTCGCCACTCACCTACTGAACCACGGGGCCGATATCCGAGTGATTCAAGAGCTGCTCGGACACGCCAGTCTCGAAACGACGCAGGTGTACACGCACAACAGCATCGAGAAGCTCAAAGAGATCTATAATCACGCCCATCCGAGGGCTAAAAAAGATAAGGAGGATAATTATGAAAGTGCAGATTCAATCCGTAAAGTTTGATGCCGACCAGAGACTCGTCGACTTCATTCAACACAAAATGGACAAAATGGATCGGTTTGTTGAGGGTGTTCTCTCCGCGCAGGTAAACCTGAAAGTCGACAAAGACGATGAACTGGGCAATAAAGTGGCCGTCGTAAAAATGGATGTCGCCGGCAGCGAATTGGTTGCCGAACGTCGTTGCAAAACTTTTGAAGAAGCGATCGATCAGTGTCTCGACGCTATTAAAAAGCAGATCGATAAGTATAAAGAGAAACACCGTTAGAAAAAACGGACGATATCGTGGCCGTCCCTCCGGATTCCGGGGGGACGGTTTTCGTTTCTGCAGTAAAATCCATATCTTTGTGCAAACGGTTGCATAAGCCGGATGCCTCGCGTATGAGACTAACTTGAATCCGATATTATGAAAAACGATCCGCTGAGATTTTTACTGGTTTTCGCCTGCGTTTGCGGGTGTTCCCGCGCTGTCGGGACCGTCCGTCCGTCGGGGAACGATCCGGAAGCGGTAGCGCCGGTACGCTGGGCCCGGTTCGATCCGGCTCCGGTAAGCGGGAGGTTGGAAGACCGCGTGAGAACGATTCTGTTGAACAGCAACAAATATGCGCTGAACAAGTGGTACGACCAGGTGAAAAAATTGGGAGGCCAGTCGGGCGAATACCTCAATTTCGGCGGGATCCGCGAACATCATATCCGTCCGGTGGCCAGCGAAGCGCTCGCGTTGGCCGTGTCGTTGAAATTCGGGGTGTACGATCCGGCGGTTACCGGCGTTTCTGAAACAGAAGCGGTCGCCAAGGCGGTGCGAATGACTGCCTCGCTCGCGGCGCGGCATCGGGTGAATGCCGGCGACAAAGGCTGGGGACACGAGTGGCAGAGCGCGCTGTGGGCCAGTTTCGCCGCTACGGCGGGTTGGCTGCTGTGGGACGACCTGACGCCGCAGGATCGGGAGCTGGTACGCCGGATGGCCGTCGACGAGGCCGACCGGCTGATCGACTACGAGGTTCCGTATTACAGGGATGCGAACGGGAAAGTGGTCTTCAAGGGGGACAGCAAGGCCGAGGAAAATTCGTGGAACTCGACGATTCTGGTGATCGCCGCCGCGATGATGCCGGAGCATCCGCATTGGAAGGGTTGGTACGATAAGTCGGTCGAGTTGCAGCTTTCGGCCTACGCCGCACCGCAGGATTTGCGCAGTAAACGGAAGATCAATGGTTTCAGACTGAACGAAATCCTGCGCGGCAGCAATGTGGATGCTTACGGAATCGTGGTCAACCACAATATCCTGCATCCGGATTACATGACCGCTTTCATGCACAACGGGTACAACGCTTGGATCTGGCGGTTGGCGGGTCTGCGGATGCCGCGGGCGACGGTTTACAACGGCGATTTACTGTACCGGACGCTGGCGCTCCGCCCGGTCGGCGACGGTCGCACGATGTACGTGCGCGGCGATAAAGGGGAGGCGACTCCGCAGATTTACTACCCCGAAGGCAACGACTGGGGGTACGGCCGCCAGGCGAATTTTCTGATGATGGACGTGATGGCGATGGCTTTCGGCTGGGACAAGGGTTTCGACGTCCCGGCGTCGGCCTGGGCGGACGTGCGGGCGCAGGAGATGTTGCGGATGCAGGCCCGCGATACGACGGGACAGTATTACCAGCAGCGGCAGGAAGACTTTTATCCGTCGCGCGAGGAGTGGGTCGCCTACCATGCGGCGTTCTGCTACCTCGGCCTGTGGATGAAAGATCGCGGACTGCACCGCTTTACGGACGGGAAAATCCGCTGATCCGCAGTTTCGTACAAATTCTTCCGACTGTTTTGGAAGAATGCGAACTATTTGCCTAACTTTGTACCTGTTTAAAAGAGAGATTATGGCAAAAGGAAAAAAGACCTCCGGCAAGGAAAAAGGTCTGTACACCGATCCCGCAACGCTGATCATGGAGCTATTCCGCACGTTGCCGGACAAACGTTATTCGGTGAAAAGTCTGAGTGCGGCCGCCGGAGCCGCGACCCGGGAGCAGAAAGATCAGGTGCGCGCGATCGTGCACGACTTTCTCAGGCAAGGAGTGATCCGTCAGGTATCCGAGGGAAAATACAGTCTCAGCGGTTCGCAGCGCGAAACGGTCGAAGGAACGGTCGATATGACCTCTTCGGGCGCGCTTTACGTGATCGTCGAAGGGATGGACAAGGATGTTTACGTCAATGCGTCGCGCGCCGGACATGCGCTGCACGGCGACCGGGTGAAAGTGGCCATTACGCGTAAGGGGCGCGGCGGAAATCCCGAAGGGGAGGTCGTCGAAGTGATCGAGCGCTCGCCGAAAAAGTACGTCGGCGTGGTCGAACGTTCCGATAATTTCGCTTTCGTGCATGTCGACAGCCGTAAGATGGCGCACGATATTTTTATTCCCGAACGTTCGCTGAACGGTGCGAAACAGGGGCAGAAAGTGCTGGTCAACATTGTCGGCTGGCCCGATACGATGAAGAGTCCCGAAGGGGAGATCGTCGACGTGTTCGGCACTCCGGGGAACAACAATACCGAAATGCATGCGATTCTGGCCGAATTCGATCTGCCGTACAGTTATCCGCAAGAGGTCGAACAGCAGGCCGAGAAGATTCCCGATACGATCGATGCGAAGGAGATCGCCCGCCGGCGCGATATGCGCGGCGTGACGACCTTTACGATCGACCCGGCCGATGCGAAGGATTTCGACGACGCGCTTTCGATCCGGCGCCTGCCGAACGGTAATTTCGAAGTCGGCGTACACATTGCCGACGTGACGCACTACGTGCATCCGGGCGATATGATCGACGCCGAGGGACAGTCCCGCGCCACGTCGGTCTACCTGGTCGACCGAACGGTGCCGATGCTGCCCGAACGGTTGTCGAACGGACTGTGCTCGCTGCGCCCGAACGAAGAAAAACTGTGTTTCTCGGCGATTTTCGAGCTGAGCCCCGAAGCCGAAGTGCAGCAGGAATGGTTCGGGCGGACGGTGATTTATTCCGACCGCCGGTTCACTTATCAGGAAGCGCAGGACGTGATCGAAACGGGACGAGGCGATCTGTCCGACGAAATCCTGCTGCTGAACGACCTGGCTCAAAAGTTGCGCGCCGAGCGTTTCCGCAACGGTTCGATCAATTTCGAGCGCGACGAGGCGAAGTTCGAACTGGACGAGAACGGCAAACCGCTGCGCGTTTATTTCAAGGAGATCAAAGAGTCGAACCAACTGATCGAGGAGTTCATGTTGCTGGCCAATCGCAAGGTGGCCGAATTCGTAGGCCGCAAGCGCAAAGGAGTGCAGAACAGCGATCGCACGTTCGTATACCGGATTCACGACAAGCCCAACACCGATAAAATGGCGCAGTTCCGCAGTTTCGTAACGCGGTTCGGCTATCAGATGAAGGCGCAGGGAAACAAGGCCGTGGCGAAGGAGATCAACCGGCTGATGAAGAAAATACACGGCCGTAAGGAAGAGAACATCATTTCGACGTTGGCGATCCGTTCGATGGCCAAAGCGACCTATTCGACCGACAATATCGGGCACTACGGGCTGGCGTTCGACTATTATACGCATTTTACTTCGCCGATCCGTCGTTATCCGGATATGATGGTGCACCGTTTGCTCGCGCACTACCTGGCCGGCGGAAAGTCCGAGGATAAGGAGTATTACGAACGCCTGTGCGAGCATTCGTCGGCGATGGAGGTGCGTGCCGCCGATGCCGAACGGGCCTCGATCAAGTACAAAATGGTCGAATTCATGCTCGACAAGCTCGATCAGGAGTTCGACGGCCATATTTCGGGCATTACCGAGTGGGGCATTTACGTCGAGTTGGAGGATACGAAGATCGAAGGGATGGTCGCGCTGCGCGACATGACCGACGATTTTTACGTGTTCGACGAGGAGAATTACGCGGTTCGCGGGCGCGAGCACAAGCGGACGTTTACCCTGGGCGACGAAGTGCGCATCCGCGTGACGCGGGCCGATCTGCAACGCAAGCAGCTCGATTTCGACCTCGTGGCATCGTATGATTTCGATACGAAAGAGGCGATTCGGGTCGAATAACGGCGCGGGAAGGCGCGCGGTTCCCGAAACGGAACGCAACGCAAACGGCCGGAGCGATATCGCTCCGGCCGTTTGCGTTGCAGGCGGTTTTGTCCGGTTTTCCCGGTCGTCCGTCAGATTTTCAGGGGAAGTCAATGGGCCTCGACCCAGTTCTTCCCGATACCGCAGTCGGCGATCAGCGCTACTTTGAGTCGCGCGGCGTTCTCCATGCAACGGACGACCAGTTCGCGCACTTCGTCTTCTTCGCTTTTCAGCAGGTCGATGACCAGTTCGTCGTGTACCTGCAGGATGATGCGCGACAGCAGTCCGCGTTCGCGCAACTCGCGGTGTACGGCGATCATCGCCAGTTTCATGATGTCGGCCGCGCCGCCCTGGATCGGGGCGTTGATCGCGTTGCGCTCGGCCAGCCCGCGGACGACCGCATTGCCCGAACGGATGTCCGGCAGCATCCGCTTGCGTCCGAACAGCGTGCTGACGTAGCCGGTTTCGCGGGCTTTGCTTACCACGTCCTCCATGTATTTTTTGACGCCCGGGAAGGTGGCGAAATATCCGTCGATGATCGCTTTCGCTTCGGTGCGCGGAATTTGCAGCCGTTGGGCGAGCCCGAAAGCGGAGATGCCGTAAATGATGCCGAAGTTGGCCGTTTTGGCCTGCCGCCGCTGTTCGCGCGTTACGTCGGCCGGAGCGACGCCGAAGATTCGCGCGGCGGTCGCCGTGTGGATATCGGCATCGTGCGCGAAGGCGTCGATCATGACCGCGTCGCCGCTCAAGTGCGCCATCAGCCGCAGTTCGACCTGCGAATAGTCGGCCGAGAGCAGCAGGTGTTCGTCGTCCGACGGTACGAACGCCTTGCGGATCTCGCGGCCCTGTTCGTCGCGCACCGGGATGTTTTGCAGGTTCGGGTTCGTCGAACTGAGCCGCCCGGTTGCGGTGACGGCTTGGTTGAACGAGGTGTGGATGCGTCCGGTCTGCGGATTGATCAGTTGCGGCAGCGCTTCGACGTAGGTCGAAAGCAGCTTGCGCAGGCCGCGGTATTCGAGAATCAGTCCGACGACCGGGTGGCGGTCGGAGAGCATCTGCAGGTACTCCTCGTCGGTGCGATATTGTTTGGTTTTGGTCTTGCGCGGGTTCGGGTCGATCTTCAGCCGGGCGAACAGCGCCTCGCCCAGTTGTTTGGCCGAGTTGACATTCAGCGACGGATCGCCGCACAGTTCCCGGATGCGTTCTTCGAGTCCGACAAGTTGTCCGGAGAGCTCGCGGCCCGAGGCCGCCAGCGTTTCGGCGTCGATCTTTACGCCGGTCATCTCGATATCGGCCAGCACGCGGATCAGCGGTTCCTCGATCGTCCGGTACAGTTCTTCGAGTCCGGCCTGTTGCAACTGCGGCCATAGGCGCAGTTGCAGCCGCAGCGTCACGTCGGCGTCTTCGGCGGCGTAAGCGGCCGCTTTTTCGATCGGCACGCGGTCCATCGTGATCTGGCGGACCCCTTTGCCGATCAACTCTTCGATCGGTACCGGCGAATAGTTCAGCAGCGTGCGGGCGAGGTGATCCATGCCGTGCCGGGATTCGGGGTCCAGCAGGTAGTGGATAATCATCGTGTCGTAAAGCATACCGCGCACCTCGGTGCCGGCGCTGCGCAGCATCATGATGTCGAATTTGACGTTCTGCCCGATTTTAGCGATTCGCTCGTCTTCGAAAACCGGGCGTAGCGTGTCGATGATTCTTTTCGTGTTTTCCGGGTTGCACGGGATGTACCAGGCTTCGTGCGGTTCGACGGCGACCGAAATACCGACCAGCCGGTCGCCGAATACGTTGAAGCCGGTGGTTTCGGTGTCGAAACAGAATTCACGGACGGCGGCGAGCCGGTCGCGCAGCGCTTCGAGCGCTTGCTGCGTTTCGACGATGTGGTAGGTGTGCGCGACGGTGTCGATCGTTTCGTAGGTGTTTGCGCCGAACAGGTCGGCCTGTCCGGAACTCCCGCCTGCCGTTTGTTCGAGCGCCGAGAACAGGTTCGGAGCCCCGGTCGTCTGGGGAGCGGAAGGCGAAACGCCGGATTTGGGCCGCGCGGGTTTGCCGTCCGTCGGAATGCCGGCGTCGGGATGTCCTTGCCGCATTTCCTGCAGCAGCGAGCGAAAACCCAGTTCCTGGAAAACCTCGGCCAGACGGTCGGCGTCCGGCGATTCCATGACCATTTTTTCGGGTTCGAAAGCCACCGGAACGTGCTGTTCGATGGTCGCCAGCCGTTTGGCCAGCAGGATTTGTTCGCGCAATCGTTCGATATTCTCCCGCTGTTTGCCGGAGAGTTTTTCGGTATTGTCGAGCAGGTTCTCGACCGTACCGTACTGGCAGATCAACTTCACGGCGCTCTTCTCGCCGATGCCCGGCACGCCCGGGATGTTGTCCGAGGCATCGCCCCACAGCGCGAGAATGTCGATTACTTGTTTTGGGTCGTCGATGCCGTAGTGCTCGCAGACCTGTTCGCAGCCGATGATTTCGACTCCTTCGTTGCCGCCTTTGCGTTGTTTGTAGATATAGACGTTCGGACGGATCAACTGGCCATAGTCCTTGTCCGGTGTGACCATGAACACTTCGAATCCGGCTTCGGCCGCTTCGCGCGACAGCGTGCCGATCACGTCGTCGGCTTCGTATCCGGGGACTTCGATCACCGGGATTCGCATCGCTTCGAGGAACTCCTTAATGTACGGAACCGAGACGATGATGTCCTCCGGCGTTTCGCCGCGGTTGGCTTTGTAGTCGGCGAACAGTTCGTGCCGGAAATTGCCGCCCGGCGGATCGAACGCCACGCCGAGGTAGTGCGGGTTTTCGCGGCGAATGATCTCGTTGATGTAGCGGACGAAGCCGAAAACAGCCGAGGTGTTGACGCCGTCGGCGTTCCGCATCGGACGACCAATGAATGCGTAATAGAATCGGAATATCAGCGCGTAAGCGTCGATCAGGAATAGTTTTTTCATCTTTTCGTTTGCGGGCCGGGCGTCATTCGATTACGATGCCGTATCCGGAGAGCAGTCCGGCCAGGTTATAGGTTGAAAATTTGGCTTTCCGCAGGTTGTTCTGCGCCGGGTCGATCGCGAATTCCGATGCTGAGCGGAAGTCCGCCCCTTTCAGCGTGCAGCGATCGAACACGGTTCCCGGCAAGGAGCAGTCGTCGAACGAGGCGCCCGTCAGGTCGCTTTCGGTGAAAAAGCAGTCGTTCAGGACGCTTTTCGAAAACGGCGTTCCGGACATTTTGCGTTTGCGGAACGAACAGTTGTCCAGTTTCGAATGCCGGAAATCTACCGAGAATCCCAGGGCTTCGCACTGGCCGAAATCCGCGCCGGACAATTGGCACTCTTCGAAAACGGCGCTTTGCAGATGGACTCGTTTCAGGTCGGGAACCACGAAACGGCATAACCGGAAAGCGCATCCGGTGAACAGCGCCCCCGACAGGTTTACGTACGAAAAATCGCACTCCGTAAAGCTGCATCGTTCGAATTCGGCCCCTGACAGGTTTTCGAAAGGGAATTCCTCTTTCGAAAACGTTTTTTGAAGATAGACGACGGGCTGCTGCATGGCGGTCGGAATTAACGGTTGTCCGAGCGGAACCATTCGGCGAACGAAGTGGCCGTTTCGTGCAGGCGGATCGAAAACAGTTCGACCCCTGCCGGCAGCTCTTTTTCGATCGCGGCGGCGAAACGGGCGACCATGTTCTCGCAGGTCGGCTGGTAGTCGACGACTTCGATTTTTGCGTAGTTGCCGCGCAGCGTTCGGATCAGTTCGCCGTTATCGGCGGTCGCCCGCATGACCAGCGCATGGTCGTACCGGTCGACGATCAGCCGTCCCACGATCCGTTTCAACTCGCCGAAATCCATTACCATGCCGTATTTCGGTTCGGCGGCGTCGGCGACCGGCTCGCCTTTTACCGTGACGAACAACTTGTAGGAATGGCCGTGGATTTCGCGGCACGGACCGTCGTATCCGGCCAGCGTATGGGCCATTTCGAACGAAAATTCCTTGGTAAGTCGAATTGCTGCCATCGTGTTATTCCTCCAGATCGGGTATTTCCACCTGCCGGTCGAACGATTCGATCAGCGAGATGAACGTTTCGGTTTGCGAGACTTCGGGCAGTTTCAGGATATGGTCGAAGATCGTATGCATCAGGTGTTCGTTGTTCGTGCAGTAGAGCTTGATCAGGATGTTGTATTTGCCCGTAATGAAATGACATTCGGTGATTTCAGGTATTTTGCGCAGGTGTTCGACCGTCTGTACGGTTTTCGTCGGGTCGGAGATCCGGATGCCGATGATCGCACAGACGTCGTAGCCCATCGCTTTCGGATTTACCTGTAACCGGGAGCCGAGGATGACGCCGGCGTCTTCCAGCTTTTTGACCCGTTGGTGGATGGCTGCTCCCGAAACGCCGCATTCCCGCGCGATCTCGAGGAATGGCATCCGTGCGTTTTTGATCAGAAATCCCAGTATCTTGCGGTCGACTGCATCCAGTGAAATTTTTGCCATATTCCTCCTTTCGTAAATTTCGGGCCTTTCCACCCAAGTTAATTATAAGCAAAGTTACGTTTTTCCCTGAAAAAATTCTAATAAAGTGGAAAAAATATCGAGACATTGCTTAACTTTGGGGAATTCTTAAAGATATTTAAAAAGTTTAACCTAATAATTTTTTGGTATTATGCAATCGATCGACAGCTACGATTTCAAGGGTAAGCGCGCGATTATCCGCGTGGACTTCAACGTGCCCCTGAACGAAAAACTCGAAATTACCGACGATACCCGCATCCGTGCGGCGATCCCCACCATCAAGAAGGTGCTGGCCGAAGGCGGTTCCGCCATTCTGATGTCGCACCTGGGACGTCCGAAAAAAGGCCCGGAAGACAAGTTCTCGCTGAAGAACATCATCCCGGGAATCGAAGCCCGTCTGGGCGTGAAAGTCGATTTCGCCGGCGACTGCATGGGCGAAGAAGCTGCCAAGAAGGCCGCTGCGCTGAAACCCGGACAGGTGTTGTTGCTCGAAAACCTCCGTTTCTACGCCGAGGAAGAGGGCAAACCGCGCGGACTGTCGGAGAATGCGACCGACGAGGAGAAAGCCGCTGCAAAAAAAGCGTTGAAGGCGAGCCAGAAAGAGTTTACCAAACGCTTGGCCTCCTATGCCGACTGTTATATCAACGACGCGTTCGGAACGGCGCATCGCGCGCATGCTTCGACGGCGTTGATCGCCGAATACTTCCCGAACGACAAGATGTTCGGTTACGTGATGCTCGGCGAGCTGAAAGCGATCGACAAAGTGCTCGAAGCGCCGGCCCGTCCGTTTACGGCCATTCTCGGCGGATCGAAGGTTTCCACCAAGATCAGCGTGATCGAAAACCTGATGAAACGCGTGGACAATCTGATCCTCGGCGGCGGTATGACCTATACGTTCAAAGCCGCCCTCGGCGGTAAGGTCGGAACCAGCATCTGCGAGCCCGATCAGTTCGAAACGGCGCTCGGCATCCTGGCCAAGGCCAAAGAGATGAACGTCAAGATCTACCTCGCCGAAGACGCCGTTTGCGGAAAAGAGTTCAAGAACGATACCGAAACTCAGATCGCTCCGTCGAATGCGATTCCGGACGGTTGGGAAGGTCTCGACATCGGCCCGAAAGCCATCGCCGAGTTTACGAAGGTGATCGCCGAATCGAAGACGATCCTGTGGAACGGCCCGGTGGGCGTGTTCGAAATGGATAACTTTGCCAAAGGGTCGCGCGCGATTGCCGATGCAATCGTGGCGGCTACCAAGAAAGGCGCTTATTCGCTGATCGGCGGCGGCGACTCGGTTGCCTGCATCAACAAGTTCGGTCTGGCCGACCAGGTAAGCTATGTTTCGACCGGCGGTGGCGCCCTGCTCGAATACATGGAAGGAATCGAACTGCCGGGCGTAGCTGCGATTCGCAAGTAAGTTATCGCGCAGCCTGCCGATTTGAAAAATACCGGAGAGACCGTGTCTTTCCGGTATTTTTCGTTTTGCACCTCCGCGCTTTCGTGTCTTCCGCCTGCGTGCAATCGCTCCTCCGGGCGTAAAAATTTCAAAAAAATCTCCCGGATATTTGGAGGAATAAATATTTTGCCTATCTTTGCACTCGCAATCGGGAATAAGACGGTTGCCGACGTTCATAAGCATTCGGGAGTATAGCTCAGCTGGTTCAGAGCATCTGCCTTACAAGCAGAGGGTCCGGGGTTCGAATCCCTGTGCTCCCACAGCAGTTAAAGTCGAAAAGGTTTGAAACGGAAGTTTTAAACCTTTTTTTATTGCGGGTCGTGGACAGAGGAGGTTTTTTCTAATGCTTGTCGGCAATGCGGTGACCGGTTTGCCGTTTGTCCTGAGAAACGGCGTTCAGGCAGGGATTGGTAGCTGTAAGCCGCAGGGATGATTTTGCGCGCCTGCAGAAATTCCGTTCGCTTTTTTCTGAACGACGATTTCTAAAATTCTGTCCCCAGCGAATTTACCACCAGACCTGTTCGTCGTTCTCGTAAGTGAAAATGCGTGTTTCGACACCTTTGGTCAGGTTTTTCAACACGAACAGCGCATTGCCTGACGGGGCGTCTCCGTAATGGAGCACAGCATCGTAAGCCGTCTTTTTTCCGAGTGAACGCCATTCTTTCCCGTTGTGATAGAACAGTTCGAAAGTGTCGCCGAATTCGATGCTGTTGGCATCGGAAACGGCATAGCAAATTACTTTGCTCAGGGAAACCGGGGCGCCGAAATCCATCCCGATCCAGTCGTTTTTGCCCCAGTTCGGAGATTCGTAATAGGTCAGCAGGTCGCCGTCGGTCAGATGTTCTTTTACATTGTATCCGCTGCAACCTTCCGTTCCGATGATTTTCCCGGTTATTTTCCGGGCCGTGTCGACTGGGTCGATGAACATCATTTCCGCGATTGCGATCGGCGTTTCCGGCGGAGCGATGTATCTCCAGTAGCGGTAGGGCGGCAAAGTGTCCGCGCGGATCGTTACGGCGGGCTGCCAGGTTTCGAAAGCCCGGAACGAAACGGCATCCGAGAAATCCGGTTCGTTCGCGGCCTGCATGACTCCCTGCATCAGCCGCCGTCCGCCTTCCGCCGAGTGATAGGCCGCCGGATATTTTCTTTTCAGCGTAAGAGTCGTCCGGTTGACCGTGTCCGGGATGAAATAGCGTATTTCGTCGTCCCGTGTAATGGAAAACGGATAATTCACGGGCTGGACGAATCCGGACGCATCGATGACGACCGGAAGCAGTGCGGCCGTGCGGCCGATGTTGCCGAAACGGATTTTCGATCCGTCCCTTTTCCCGAAATCCAGCGGAACCCATTCCGAATTGTCGAAAGCAGCCAGGTAACCGTAATGGGTTTCGATATCTGCATTGAACTTCACCGGAACGGTCAGATCCGTCGTTTGCATGTATTGCTCCGTAACGTCCCGTATAAATAGGTTCCGGAAAGTTCCCGGCACTTCCTTTTCTTTGAGGTTCAGTTCCAGTAACTTGTGGTTCATTGTGTAGGTATATCGGAAAACCTTGACCATGTTTTCGCAGGCCTTGTGCAAGATTCCGGGCTCTTCGTCCGTGAAACTGCCGAAAGCGATGATTTTTTTCTCGTTCGTCAGCAGTGCGTTCCACGTGTGCCCGATGCTTCGTTCCGCCCACTGGGGGGTAAAATCCAATGCGACCGGAATACCGGTGCTCCGCATGTTGATCATGGTCATCAGCGCGGTTTCGAAACACGAACGGTAAACCCTGTTTTCGATCAGCATTCTAGCCGAAAGCAGCGGGTAGCCCGAATAGTCCCGGGAGAACGGGAAATTCGATTCGGTCATACCGAATTGCCTGCGCATTTCGGAATACACTTCGCGGCACGCCTGCAACGAATATTTTTCCAGTCGTACCGCGTATTTCAGTTTATGGTCCAGTCCCCGGCGGAATACGCTGCGGTTGTCCCGTCTCCAGTCGTCCAGCGGCTGCAGTTCGAAGCACCGGTAAGGGAGGATGAACTCGCAAAATTCGTCGAAGTTCAGATGCCGGCACCACGGATCGCTCCGCCAGGTTTCGAACGCCAGGTCGATATGGTCGATCAGATAGTCGGCCGTAATCACTTCGATATCCTGCCTGATCGTCAATTTACCGTGGTCTTCGTCCCACTGCCGGCATATCCGTTCCACGGCTTCCTTTTTTTCGGGAATCGGGGTTGAAGACCGGAATACGGGCATCATCAGCGAAGTCAGCGAGTCCATTTGCGTCCGGTCGTACCCGATGTGGCCGGGCATGTTTTCGATCAGGAAAACCGCGGCGCGGTATTTCAGACTGTCCGCCTCGTCTGCGGCATAACGGTCCAGCACTTTTTCCAGTTCGGGTCGGTTGCTTCCGGCCAGCCGCAGAACCGCTTCGAGGCGTTCGTTGCGGCTGCATGAGATCCCGGTGAATAATACGGACACCAGGAGAATGATTCGTTCGGGCAGGTTCATAGGGTCGTTTCTATATAGATACAAAATTACGATTCGTACTGTAAAACCCAAAAGTACAGCGGTATTTCTGCCCCTGCGGTAGTGCGAACGTTCGCCGGTTTTTTTTGCAAACAGGCGAATTTTACTATATTTGAACTTTAAATTTGTCGGATATAGGTAATAAAATAAGACGAAAAGCGTATCGTATCATGCTGTAGGTTGTTTTGCAGCGTGTTGCGGCAATTTAATAAAAATAACATTTTTTATTCAACAAATTATTTAATCTTAAGGAAAGACGATGATCCTGCCGGTGTTGTGTAAGCGCCGGCCGTTCCGGATCGATCCTTTTACCTCGTAATTTGAAAAAGGAGGAATTCAATCGGAAAAAGAAATGCAAACAGCGGGGAGAGTTACGCGCTTTCCATTCCCGTCGCGGGGAACGTCGAACCTTATTTTAAACTCAATTTAACGTATTTTTATGAAAAAATTTTTACCCGGACTGATATGTCTGGCTGGCACTGCGTGTTTATATTGCTGCAGCAGCGAGTACGACATTTTTGAAAACGATGTCGAACAAATTTCAGATCAGTTTTCGGTCGCGGAGGCCCGCGCCTATTTCGAACGGACGGCCGAGGACCTTCGCGGCGTAACCATCGGCGCAGGCCATACGCACGCTCCCGTCACCAAGGCGCTGCCCGGCGCCGACGAAGTCGAGGGCGGCCCGGTGTTGACTCCTCAGTGGTCGAAAGGGCGGCAGACCGACGATAACGGCCTGGCCGTGTCGATCGAAATTCCGCTTGCGGTTCAAGGGACTCCGCTGCAGGCCGCCGTGTCGGAAAAGCGGAACGGTCGCAAGCCGTCGTCCTACCTGTCGACCGGTCTGAGCAAACTGATCCTGAAAAAGAACGTCGAGACCGGCGAAACATTTTATTTTATCGCTACCTTTATCCCCGATTCGGCTTGTTTTGCGAAGCGGAAGCAGGATATTAAAAATTACCGCTACATGAAAGATGCGGATTACAGCGGACTGGTGATTCTTTCCGACGAGCGCGGGGAGTATCTCGGCGCCATTCTCCGCAAAGACGGGAAGCAGCAGCGGGTGAAATTGCGACGCTGTATTCCAGAATCAGAAAAGCCGCAAGATGTAACAGATAATGTCTTGATGAGACTTAACTTGAGTCAAAAAGCTCCAATTGCTTTATTGGCAGGAACTAACGATTCGGAAGAGAGAAACGATGATGAAATCAAAGATGGAATTTGCTTAGGATGTGGTCAGCCGCTGAACGGATTTGATTACTGTCAAAATCCTAATTGTGGAGGTGTTGAGGTAGTTGGACCTCCTCTGCAACCAAGGCCTGATCCTATATGGCCAGGGCTATGTACAAATCCGAATTGCCCGTACGGAGGACATTGTAATGGTTTATGTGACCATGCCGGTATTGGCGGCGGCGGAGACAATGGCGGTGGAACTACAGGGGGAGGAGGTGAAATAGGAAACGATAATTCGGAATCTGTATTTGTTCTTATCCCTCGTGCTAAAATGCTTGATGCCGTCAATAAAGCAGTTCAGCAGATAATAAAATCTTTTCCAGGAAAGACTGCTGCATGTAGTAATGGTGTCCAGACTATATTCAAAAATTTATTTGGTTCTAACGCGTTGGATGGTAAAAGAGCCAATGATATGGTAAAATATTGGGAGGAGACTTCTGCTTCATGGAAACAAATTCCAATGTCTTCGGCTCAACGACTGGCGAATGATGGTTATTTTGTTGTTGCAGGACGATTTGAGTCCAGGCCAGGACATTCTGGACATGTAGTAGTTGTGGTACCGGGAGAAGAAAAACCAGGATGGGGTGGTTTGGTGCCGGTTGTAATGGATACCGGGTATGGAATGAGGTCTGTACAACAAAAGTTAAGTTCGAGTTGGAGAAAAGAGGCTAAAGACGAAATTCAGTTTTATTATTATAAAAACAAAAAATAATTGTTAGAAATGAAAAGGTTTTTCTTAATAATTTTGATATTCCAGGGGATTTGGTGTTCGGACCTTGTCGCTCAGGCATTGTTCACTCCTGTTTTTTCCTATAATGCCGTTGGAAAACCGGTCGCGAATAGTAAGTATTTGAAAATATTTACTTTAGGAAGAGAGTATGATTATATGAGAACATTGAAAACTTTCAGTTGTGCTTTGGCTACGCAAGATAAAAGCGGGAAGTATACGATCAGTCTTTCACGTTATGAGGAGAATGCCGACGATTCCGAGGTCTATAATCTGATATCCGTTTATCCGGACGGAGCGGCTAAGCCCTACGTTTTGAAACAGGCGGATGCATGGGAAAAACTTCCCGACGATTTGCGAAAATACGCCGCGAACGAGTATTTCATTACGATTCCGCTGAAAGATAATGCAGTGGCTTTGTTGTTCATCGGCCGTGCCTATGCCAACGATCCGCATCAACTGACTATTCTCGTTATGAGTAAATCTTATGTATGTACGGTTTACAATCGTCTGGCTAATATCACCGAAATCAGGCCTGCAACCGCTACGGCGTCTTTTTCCCTTAAGGGTGAGGCCTGGGGGATTTCTTTTACGATAAAGAATGAAAACGGAATACTGAAAATCAACGAGTAACCTGAATTATTCCGATTGTCGCTGCTTTTTTTGTGTATTTTTGAGGTAGTTGTTTTATTTGTCGTGAAATGAAAAAGTTTTTTTTAAGCGCTTTATTATTGTTTGCATTTGTCGTTGAAAGTACGGCCCAATGGGGAACGATGAAAAGTTTGTTGGAGAGTATTCCCGTGACGGCTCCTCCCACTTCGGATATGTCCAAACAGCTCAAAAAATGGGTAGTTCTTAACGAAGAGAATCGTAAATTTCCGGATGTTATATATCGGGATTTTCAGCGGACTCAACCGGAAGTTTATTCCGATCCGGATCGGGAAGAGTACTGCGCTGCATATTGCCAGTTCCGGAAACCCGGTAATGATAATTATACCGTTTTGGGCGTATCCCTCGGGGAGGCGGATGTGACGTCTACGCTTTTGGTTACTTATGATTTGAATGGAACCCAATTGGATTGGGTCGAGGTTGATGCTAAATTCTCTGATATCAAACTGAAACAATACAAGATCACACCTGAAATGAAACTTTTCGTTTACGAGTTGAAGCCGACTTCGCCGACGCCGATCTATTTTTACGAAGATTATATCCAGAAAAAGATCTCTTCGCTGAATGCCCAGCGGATCGACACGGTTTACCAGATCGACGACGACGGCAAGGTCAATAAGCTGTCCGAAAAGAAATATCAGCCGAAGGACTATTCTATGACGATCCTCGAAACCGCCGATATCTGGAACGGGAACGAAGTACCTCTTCAGTAAACCGACGAGCCTGCAGGCGTTTTCCCGGCGATAATGTAAAAAGAGTGCGGCCGGTGCTTGCCGGTCGCGCTTCTTTTTATATATTATGTAACAGTGTAATTCTTGTTTGTCCTGAAAATGAGAAAGATTTTTTTGATTGTTTTTTTGCTTTTTGCTTTTTTTGTTGAAAGTACGGTTCAGGCGCAAACGATAAAAGAAGTTATTGAAGGCGTTCCCGTTCTTCCTACGCCAACGGCCAACGTGCCTAAACAGTCTCAAAAATGGATTTACATTCAAAAAGAAGACCGTAAATTTCCTGATATAATTTATCAGGATTTTCAACGGACAAAACCAGAGACTTATTCTGATCCGGATAAGGAAGAATTTTGTGTTGGTTGTTTTCAATTCCGTAAACCGGGAAATTCTAATTATACGACATTAGGTGTAAATGTGGGCCAATCGGATGCCCGGAATATGTTGTTGGTTACTTATGATTTTAATGCTAATCAGATTGATTGGGTTGAGGTTGAAGTAAAATTTAGCGATATCAAACTGAAGCAATACAAAATTACGCCAGAGATGAAGCTTTTCGTTTACGAGTTGAAGCCGACTTCGCCGACGCCGATCTATTTTTACGAAGATTATATCCAGAAAAAGATCTCTTCGCTGAATGCCCAGCGGATCGACACGGTTTACCAGATCGACGACGACGGCAGGGTCAATAAACTGTCCGAAAAGAAATATCAGCCGAAGGACTATTCCATGACGACCCTCGAAACCGCCGATATCTGGAACGGGAACGAAACGCCGTTACAGTAACGGAATGCCGGAATATGCGGTAAGGTGCAAAAGAAAGCGCGGTCCGGTTCGCCGGTCGCGCTTCTTTTTTATATCTTTGATTATCTAATCTTTGTCGGATCGGAATGAAAAAAGTACGATACCTGGTTTACGGTCTGTTCGGGGGCTTCGTCGTTTTGTGCCCGCTGGTTTTCGATTGCTTTTCCGCGCTGTGCCGTTTCCGGGCGGCGTTCGTCTGCCTGTATGCTCTGGGTTTTATTTTTCTGTTGAAGGCGCTGCTGGTTCCCGGTAGACGGCTCCGTATCGCGCTGCCGGACGTGCTGCTCGCGCTGTACCTGTCGTGGGGCGCGTGCAACCTGTTGTTCGTTAAGGCCGGGGGAACGGACGCCCTGCCGATTTTCGAGTGGATTTCCCTGTTGCTGGGATACCTGTTGGCTCGCAGCGTGCCGGAGCGCGCCGTGCCGCTCGTCCTCGGAGCGATCGTCTGTTCGGGTTGCGTGCAGGCGGCGGTCGGATTTTTACAGTGGCTGGACGTACTTCCGTCCAACCACAACCTTTTTCCGGTTACCGGCAGTTTTATGAATCCGGGGCCTTACGGCGGTTACTTGGCCGTTTGCTGGGTCGTCGGCGCCGGTTTGGCGATCCGGGCGGTACGCCGGAGACGCTGGCCGTCGGCTGCCGGATGGGCGGTTGCCGTGCTGGTCGTCGGCTGTCTGCTGGCTCTGTCCGATTCGCGTGCCGCCTGGCTTGCCGTGCTGCTGGCGCTGGCCTGGCTGCTTTGCCGGGCCGCCGGGATTCGGTGGACGGGGATTCCCGTCGGACTGAAGATCGCGGCGGCAGTCGTTTTTGCCGTCGTCCTGTGCGCGCTGTACGGGTATAAAAAAGGTTCGGCCGACGCTCGGCTGCTGATCTGGCGGGTCAGTTGCCGGATGTTCGTCGAGTCGCCCGTTACGGGCAGCGGGATCGCTTCTTACGCTTCGCGCTATATGGATGCTCAGAGCGAATATTTTGCGGAGAATCCTCAGTCTCCGTTCCTGGATGTCGCCGGGAACAATCACCGGGCGTTCAATGAGTTTATTCGTGTGGGATGCGAGCAGGGCGCGATCGGCCTGCTGCTCGCGGGCGGATTCCTGCTGTCCCTTTTCGGAAAATCCCGTGCGGGCCGTTTCCGCGATCCGATCCGGGGCGGGATACTGGCGTTGCTGGTCTTTTCGTTTTTTTCCTATACGTCGGATATTTATCCGCTGAAATTTTATTATGCCCTGTTGCCGGGGCTGTTGCGACTGCGTCCGCTTCGCACCGCGACGGTGCCGGCTGTCGGACGGGGCGTCGCGGTCGCGCTCGTTCTGGCGGTCGCCGGCATGGCCGTTCGGTTTCAGGGGCGTTACGAACGCGCTTCCGACCGTTTGCAGGATTATATGCGGTCTCCTTCCGAAGAGAGCCTGAACCGGGTGAAAGACTGTCTCCCGGACGTGATCTATCATCCCGGTTTCATGTGGGAATACTGCCGGCATCTTTATCTGAACCGGCGGTATTGCGATTGCCTGGGCGTATTCCCTGTTTATCATGCCCATGTGCGGAAAACGTCGGAAACGCTGTGCGATCTGGGAAACGCTTATTTGAACGTTTACGGGTTCCGTGAAGCGGAGGCGTGTTTCGAGCAGGCCCGGCAGATGATTCCGACGCGTATCTATCCGCAGTACTGTCTGTTCCGGCTGTATCGGTCGCAGGGAGATACGCTCCGTGCCCGACAAACGGCCGAAGCGCTCGTCGTCTTTCCCGTCCGGATCATGAATTCCACGTCGATCCGCATAAAAGCCGAAGCCCGGAATTACCTGAAGCATCTCCGGCGGAACGATTGGTGATGCTGCGGAGAATCGGCGCCGGGGCTCTGCTCGCGGCGTTTACCACCAGACCTGTTTGCCGTCCTCGATGGTGAATATGCGTTCCTGAACCCCGCGCGTGTAATCGCGGATGAAGAACAGAGCGTGGGTGGGGATGCTGTCGTAGTGCAGTTTCAGGTTTTCTGCCTTCTGTTTGCCGAGCGAGGCCCAACCGTGTCGGTCTTTCCAGTAGAACAGCTCGTATTCGTCTCCGATCCACACGTTGTTGTCGTCGCTTCGGTAGACGAACAGGATGCGGTCCATCGAAACCGGTTTCCCGTAGTCCATGCCGGCCCATCCGTCGTAAGGGAACGGCGCGTCGAAGAACGTGAACGGATCGTTGTCGAACATGGCCTCCTTGTGGTTTTTCGGGTCCCCGATTCGGGTGCCCGGCGTGCCGATGATTTTACCTGTGTTCGGGACGGTGTCGCCGGCGAGGTAAAAGCGGACTTCGGCCATCTGGTTGTGCCGGTCGGGCGGAGACAGGAAACGCCAGTAGCGGTATTTGGCCGTATCCCGGCTCAGGTCGATCGTCCCGGTCGGATCGTTCCACCCTTCCGGAAATTCGAATACCGTGACCGAATCCCGAAAGTCGGGTCGGTTCGCCGCCTGGAATTTGCCGCCGATCAACCTTTTGGTCGTGTTGTACACGTGGTAATGGGGCGGGTATTTGCGCGTCAGGTCTACCGATTGCAGCCGGGTCGTGTCCGGGATCATATACTCCGCTCGTCCGTTCGCATCGAGCGTGAACGGATAGGAAAACGGGACGACTTTACCGTCGATGTAATACGACGGCAGGTAGGCGACGCTGCGCCCGATGTCTTCGAAGCGGACTTTCGACCGTTTCACTTCGCCCCATGCGATCGGAACCCAGTTCTTGTTGTCGAACATGGAGAGGTAGGCGAACCTGTTCTGCTGTTTCAGGCTGTCCGGAATGGATACCTCGATCGTCTGCGTGGACATGTACTCGGACGTTACGTCCTTGATGAAACTGTTGCGCAGAAACGGAGGAACGTCTTCTCCCGAGCGGTTGATACGGAACAGCAGCGGATTGATGGCGTACCCTTCCCGGAAAGCTTTCGCCATGGTTTCTCCCGGACGGTAGGCTTCGCCCGGAAACCCTTCGAACGGATCGAACTTTTCGTAGTTGCCGCCGGCGGTGGTTAGCACCGCGCACCAGGAGTGGCCCTCGTAACCGGTCGGCCACTGGGGCGTGTAGTCTACGGCCATCGGAATGCCTTTGCTCCGCATGACCGCCATGCAGACGATCCCCTTTTCGCCGCACGAGACGAAGTGTTTTTTTATCCAGGTCGACATCCTGATAGGTTGGTTGCCGTTGTAGGTATAGGGGCCGATGATCCGCATGTTCGGGAGCAGCGCGCTGTTGACGAACCGGGCGGCCCAATGGATCGAGTTTTTGTAATATTGGCAGCGATCCATGTCGCTCAGATCCACGATCGAATCGCAGAATTTCCGGCAGTATTCGCGCCAGTCGTCGGGCAGGAACGGGTCTTGCACTTTGTAGGGGAGGATGAATTCGCAGAAGTGGTCGAAATTCAGATGTGCCGACCACGGCGACGTCTTCCAGGTCGCGAAAGCGCTGTCGATGTTTTTAATCAGGTAATCGGCCTTGATTACCTGGATGTCGGGTCTCAGGGATTCCTGTTTGAAAGGCATCTCTTTCGAAATCTTTTCGAGGGCGGGGACTTTGAACTTTTCCCAGTCCAGATTCCGGGCCATGTTGAAATCCGTTTTCGATAGCTCCAGGAACGACGTGTCCAGCGGGATCGCCATCACCGAGTCGGCCTTGTCGCAAAAACGGTTGGCCAGAACGGAGTCGACGCTGTAATGCCCCGGCATGTTCGTAATCAAGTAGACTGCGGCACGGTATTTTTGGCTGTCGGCCGGATTTTGTTTGTAGTGGTCGAGCACCCGTTCCAGTTCGGCCCGGTTGTCGCCTGCCAGGTTGAGCGCCCATTCCAGCGTAAATTCGCGTTGAGCGCAGCAGCAAAGAAGTATTCCCGATAGGAGTACGACTGATAGATAAAAATGGCGCATTTTTAATATTAAATAGGTTGAGTCTGCGGATCGGTCCGGACACGGCCGGGAGCGATCCGGCGGGTACGGGCGGTTAATTGATTGCAAGATAAGAAAAATAGCGAAACGATCGTACATATCGTCGGTTTTATGCGCCGACGGAACGGCGTTCGTGGCGGGGTTCGTTTCGTTTGTCGTGAAATCCCGGTTTCGGAATCCGTTCCGGTTGCCGGATTCCGTCCCTGACCGTCGCGCGTGCGTCTTTGTCCGGGTCGGCTCTTCGCCGCTTCCGCCTTTTTTTTGCGGGAGACGCAAGATGTGCGGTCTGCGTTTTGTAATTTTTGTCGCGCGGCGCTTCCGGATCGGTTTTGCGGGGCTTCCCGGCGGGATTTCTGCCGGAAAACGGAGCCGGTTTTTTCGACGGGAGCGGCGGAGCGAACGAAATTTGCGCAGCGCGTTGAAAAGTGGGATAAAAAGAGCTTTTTATATTTTCGGAAGATTGAATAAATTCAAGACGGTTTGCCGTATTGACCGATTTGTTCTTGAAAAAGAGCGCGTTTTTTCAATTTTTAATGCTATTTTTGCAATATTATCTTGTTATATGTTGCGTCATTTCAGGACAAATGATGTACATTTGCAAAATAAAATAATAATACCGCATGTTGGATACGTGGCATAGACTTGAACGCGTAATAAAGTGGACCGGGTTGTCTGTAAACTCGTTCGCCTTGAATATCGGTTTAAAGAGGAGTGAAAACCTCTACCAGATAAAACGAGGCAATAACGGGATCAGCCGCGACCTGGCGAACCTGATTACGACCAAGTATCCGACGGTAAGCAAGGGGTGGCTGTTGACCGGCGAAGGGGATATGTTTATCGAATCGCAGCCGGCGACCGTCCCCGAAGGAGGCGGAGTGCCTTATTACGGGATGGACGTGCTTTCGGCCGTAGAGTCCGACCTGCGTCCCGAGCCGCGTTTCAGGATCAATGTCCCGCTGTTCAACGACTGCGATATCGCCGCCCTGAATATAGGAACGGCCATGCAGCCCGAGATTCCGGCGGGGGCGATCGTCATCCTGAAAAAATGGACGGTTCCGGCCATCATCCCCGGAGAGGCTTACCTGGTGGTCACGCAATATTTCCGGGGGATACGCATTATCCGTTTCGGCGAAGATCCGTCGGACATTCAACTGCTGGCGAGCAATACGAAACAGTACGATCCCATTTCGATCCGCAGCAACGAGATCACGAAGCTGTTCATCGTGCGGGGTGTCATCATCAAAAAAAGCTTATAAGATTATGTTTTCGGGAATTGTAGAGACGACGGGGCGGATCGTAGCGATCCGCGAGGAGCGGGGAAACCGGCATTTCACGCTGGAATGTCCGTTTACCGGGGAGTTGAAGATCGATCAGAGCGTCGCGCACAACGGCGTGTGCCTGACGGTCGTGGAGCTGGACGGCTCCCGCTATACGGTCACGGCGATCCGCGAGACGCTGCTCAAGTCGAACCTCGGAGGGCTGATCGAAGGCGATCTGGTCAATCTGGAGCGCAGTATGCGGCCCGACGCGCTGCTGGACGGTCATATCGTGCAGGGGCATGTCGACCAGACGGCGCGCTGTACGGCGATCCGCGAGGCCGACGGCAGTTGGTACTATACGTTCGAATACGATCCGTCGGCGGGCAATATCACGGTCGAAAAAGGGTCGGTCGCCGTGAACGGGGTCAGTCTGACGGTTGTCAATTCGGCCGAGGGTTCGTTTCAGGTGGCGATTATCCCGTACACGCACGAGCATACCAATTTCCATACTTTTCGGGTGGGAACGGTCGTTAACCTGGAGTTCGATATCGTCGGCAAATACATTACCAAATTGGTGAAACAATATATCAAGGCGTGAGTTTCCCGCCGCCGGAACGAAGCGCCGCGACCCGGGTCGCGGCGCTTTCGCTTTCCGGATAATCGCCAAAGGGCTGCCGGGTGTGCTACTTTGGCTAAAAATAAGTATATTTGTTCGAAATACCGGGTTCGTACGACCCGTAGTAATCCGATCAATTCCTGGAATCGAAATGATGAATTCGCTTTTACCGTTGTTTGTCCGATGGGACGTGCATCCGACCCTGTTTACGTTCGGGCCGGTCGAGATCCGCTATTACGGTCTGATGTGGGCGCTGGCGCTCGGAATCAGCGCCTATATATTCAGTAACCTGATCAAACGCGAGGGGTACAGCGACAAGATGTTCGATTCGATCTTCTGGTACGGCGTCCTGTCGACGATCATCGGCGCTCGTCTCGGGCACTGCTTGTTTTACGATCCGGGTTATTACCTGACCCATCCCGTCGAAATCCTGTATATTCACCAGGGGGGACTGGCCAGTCACGGAGCCGCCGTCGGGCTGCTCGTCGGGCTGTGGCTCTTTTCGCGGAAAAACAAGATGCCTTACATGTGGTCGCTGGACCGCATCGCGATTGCCGTCTGCATTGCCGGCGCGCTGGTGCGGATCGGGAACCTGATGAATTCCGAAATTTACGGCGAGGCGACTTCGCTGCCGTGGGGATTCGTTTTCGTAAGGGCCGGAGAGACCGTGCCGATGCACCCGACCCAGATCTACGAGGCGCTCGCCTACTTGATCCTGTTCGTCGTGCTGTGCTGGATGTATTACCGCAAGGACGTCGCCCGGAAGCGGCCCGGCGTGATGTTCGGTATCTTCCTGATCGCGCTGTTCGGCTTCCGTTTTTTCGTCGAATTCATCAAGAATCCGCAGGAAGAGTTCGAACGTGGCATGTTGTTGGATATGGGACAGTGGTTGAGCGTCCCGTTCGTGATTCTGGGCGTCGTCATCCTGTACCGGGCGCTTAAACGTCCTGCAAAAGAACTTTCTAAGAAAACGAAATAATGGATCAGGTCAGTAATTTGGTGTATAACGCGCTGGCGAAGCGTCAGGGCGTTGTCCTGCCGGGGATCGGAACGCTGTATGCGGTGACGGTTCCCGCAGAAATGCAGAAGCCGGGCGTCGTAACGCCGCCGGTCAACCGGGTGGAACTCGTAACGGACGAACTGCCGGGGATTCCGCACATCGTGGATCTGATCGCTGGGTACGACCAGACCGATCCCGAACAGGCGCGGGAGATCTATAACCGCTGGCTCGCCGAAAACTGCTCGGAGGAGGGAGTGACGATCGGGGCGGTGGGCAATATCCGCGAGGGCGTTTTTACGCCCGATCCCGGTCTGGAGGAGGCGTTGAATCCGGTGGATACGGGCGCGGTGCGCCTGCCCGGGCGGATCGATGCGAAACGGGTGGCGATGTGGGTCGTTTTCGCGGTGCTGATCGGCGTCGGAATTTCGGTCGGCGCGATCGTGTGGTACGAATACAGCGAACAGATGCGGATCGTGCGGCTGTCCGAACAGCCCGTATTGCCGGCGTCTGTCCCGGCCGCGCCGGATTCTCCGGCCGTGAAGGTTCCTGCGGCGGCCGGTTCCGATTCCTCGGCCGGAGAGTCCGGCGCTCCGGCGGGAGCGGATTCGTCTGCCGCCGTGCCTGCGAAACAGCCCGAACCGGTGCGCGAGCCGGCGACCGTTCCTGCGGCAAAATTAGTTCCTGCGACTGCTGCGATGCACTATTACGTGATCGTGGGTACTTACAGCACGGATCAGAATGCCGAGAAGTTCATCGCGTCGGCCAAAAAGAAAAACGATCAACTGGAATATGCGAAAATCCCGATGCCGAACGGAAAGATTCTGGTTTCCGTTTTCGGGGCTACGGCCGAAACCGAGGCGAATCGGATGAAGAACGAGGTGTCCGGCCTGTTCCCGGATGCGTGGGTTTTCAAATCCAAATCCGCACGATAGCTTCCGGTGCGAAGACGAAAACGGCCTGTTCTTTTCAAAAGGAACAGGCCGTTTTCGTTCTTGCGAGCGGGGTTTACAGTCCGAAATGACGCAGCGCTTTGGCGATTCCTGCGCGGTCGACGCCGGTGGTGACGTAGTCCGCCGACCGTTTGACTTCGTCCGCCGCATTTCCCATCGCGACTCCGATTCCTGCGTGGCGCAGCATCTCGATATCGTTCTGGCCGTCCCCGAAAGCCATCGTTTCGGCGAGGTCGATTCCGTGCGCGCGGATCATCGCGTCGATCCCGAGTCGTTTGCTGCCGCCTGCCGGGACGACGTCGATGAAGTACGGGTTCCAGCGCGTCGAGTCGCAGTGCGGGAGCGAATCCATCAGCGTGCGTTCCTGTTCGGGGCCTACGAACGCCATGAGTTGGTAAATGTCGTTGTGCAACGCGGTTTCGGCCGGGACGACCGGCGGATCGTCGAAATTAATCAGTTTTTGCGAAACTTTTACCTTGTCGTCGATCCGGTTGATGTACATCCGGTGCTCTTCGATGAACAGGCAGCCGAACGGGTCGCGGGCGAGCAGGTCGACAGTCGTTCGGATATCTTCCGCACGGATGCAGTTCTTGTAAATCACGCCGCGGTCGTCGTAACAGTACTGGCCGTTCAGCGTGATGTAACCGTCGAATGCGAGCCCGCCGAGGTTGTTCAGATCGGCGTGGTGACGTCCGGTGGCGATGAACAGTTTGATTCCCCGGGCGCGCAGTCTTTCCAGCGCTTGTACCGTCGACGGGGGAACCCGGTGGGTTTTGAAACTTACCAGCGTGCCGTCGATGTCGAAAAATACCGCTTTAATCATGGTCGTTGCGTGTTTGCCGGCCGGATGCCGGTTTTTATTTGTGCGGCAAAGATAAAGAAATTAATTTTGCCGCAGGTTTTTGCCGTTTTACTGTGGCGGACCGATTACGAAATCATGCTGAAAACGAACTATCATACCCATACCGCCCGTTGCCATCATGCCGTGGGCAGCGATGAAGATTACGCGCAGAGCGCCATTGCCGGCGGGTTCCGAGTACTCGGATTTTCCGACCATACGCCGTGGAAATACGATTCTCCTTTTGTTCCGGAAGTGCGGATGATGCTCGACGAACTGCCCGGCTATCTGGCGAGCGTGCGCGCCCTGCGCGAGAAATACCGCGATCGGATTGAGATCAGGGTCGGACTCGAGTGCGAGTATTTTCCGGAATACATGCCCTGGCTTTGGGAGACGATCCGTCGCGAGCGGCTGGATTACGTGATTTTCGGCAATCATTTTTACGAATCGGACGAGCGATATCCTTATTTCGGTATGCACACCCGGACGCTTGAAATGCTCGAAATGTACGAAGAGAGCGTACTCAAAGGGATGGAAGCCGGAATGTTTGCTTACCTGGCGCATCCCGATCTGTTCATAAACAGTTATAAAACGTTCGACGAGCACTGTGCCCGGATCAGCCGCCGGATTTGCCGCAAAGCATACCGGACGGGCCTGCCGCTGGAATACAACGTCAGCCTGCTCGGTTACCGGGAGGAGCGCGGAGAGGTTATGTTCCCGCATCCCGACTTCTGGAAAATCGCGGCCGACGAAGGGTGTACGGCCATCGTCGGCATGGATGCGCACGACAACCGGATGCTTGAGAATACGGTTTTTTACGAACGGGGGGTGCGGGCGCTGCGCGAACTGAATATCAAAACCATCGATACCATTCCTTATTTCAGCTATTGACGCTTTCTATACGAACAGGGCCCGGATCACGTAATAACCCATTGCGAGCGATGCCGCCAGTTTCAATCCGGTACTCAGCAGAAATGCGACGAACGAACCGATCGCTACCCGGACGGCTTTCCGGAGATCGTCGCGGTCGTACAGCAGTTCCCCGATCAGCGCGCCCGCGAAAGCCCCGACGATCAGCCCTGCCGGCGGGAAAAACAGCAGTCCGACGATCATACCCACCGTCGATCCGGTCGCGGCGTATTTCGATCCGCCGAAACGCCTGGCCAGGTAGCCGGGCAGCAGATAATCCAATGCCGAGACGATCAGCGTAACGGCCGCCCATATCCACAGGAAGCGGCTGTCGAAACCGGCGTGTCCGCTCCAGCGCATCAGCAGCAGGGCGAGAAAGTTCAGCGGCGGCCCCGGCAATATCGGCAGGATGCAGCCGGCGACGCCGCCCAGCGTACAGAGGATCGCGAGAATGATCAACAGGGTATCCATTTTTTTCGGATTTTGTGATTTTCCGAAATTTGCGGCATCCCTTCCAACGTCGGAGAAAAAGGACTGCCGTAAACGGGTTGAAAATTATGAAAATCTTTTGAGACCGTTGCATTTTCGCGATTATTTTTCTAAATTTAAAGCTGTTTAGTGAATCTGAATCGAAGTCGAACCTAAAACTTTTTTCGATTATGAAGACATACACAACGCACGAGATCAAAAACGTAGTCCTACTCGGTGCCTCAGGCTCGGGAAAGACGACTCTGGCCGAGGCAATGGCTTTTGACGGAAAGGTGATCGACCGCCGCGGCAGTATCGAAAACGACAATACGCTGTCGGACTACACGGAGGTCGAACATCTGTATAAACGGTCGATTTACCCGACGATCCTGTTCGCCGAGTACAACGGGTGTAAGCTGAACATCATCGATACGCCGGGTTCGGACGACTTTTGCGGCGGGCTGTTTTCGGCGTTCAAAGTAGCCGACGTGGGCGTGATGTTGCTGAATGCGCAGAACGGTTTCGAAGTGGGGACGGAAATTCAGGCGCGCTATGCGCGTGCGCACGAGAAACCGATCATCGCCGTGATCAATCAATTGGACAGCGAGAAGGCTTCGTGGGAAAATACGCTCGAATCGCTGAGGGTGGCTTCCGGCGTGAAACCCGTGCTGGTGCAATATCCGGTCAATCCGGGGCCCGGTTTCGATGCGTTCGTCGATGTGCTGTTGATGAAAATGTACAAGTTCAAAGGCGATACCGGGATCCGCGAGGAACTCGAAATCCCCGAATCCGAAATGGAGCGGGCCCGCGAACTGAATCAAATACTGACCGAAGCGGCCGCCGAGAACGACGAGTCGCTGATGGAACTCTATTTCGACAAAGGCGTGCTGACGCAGGACGAAATGCGTTCGGGGCTGAAACTCGGGTTGGCCAAACGCGACTTGGTGCCGGTGTTCTGCGCTTCGGGCAAACGCGATATCGGGGCGAAACGGCTGATGGAGTTTATTATCAACGTGGCTCCCGGCCCGATCAAGGCTCCCGCTTTCCGGAACGTGGACGGCGGCGAAGTCCCGGCCGACAGCAAAGCTCCGACCGCGCTGTTCGTATTCAAAAGCGCCGTCGAACCGCATCTTGGCGAGATGACCTTCTTCCGGGTGGTTTCGGGTCGGGTGGCCGAAGGCATGGAACTGATCAATTCGAAAACGGGAAATAAAGAGAAGATATCGCAGTTGTTCGCCGTGGCAGGCAAAGGGCGCGTCAAAGTGACGGAAATGGAGGCCGGGGACATCGGCTGCACCGTGAAACTGAAGGGCACGCGTACGAACCAGACGCTGGCCGCCGCCGGATCGGGAATCGAGATCGAACCGATCAAATTCCCGGAACCCCGTTACCGGGCGGCCGTCCGGTCGGTCAAGACGGGAGAGGACGAAAAGCTCGGCGAGCTGCTGAATCGGGCTCATTTCGAGGATCCGACGATCCTGGTCGAGTATTCGAAAGAACTGAAACAGACGATCGTGCAGGGGCAGGGCGAACACCACCTGAATATCCTGAAATGGCAACTGGCGAATCAGAATAAGATCGACGTGGAGTTTTTCGCGCCGAAAATCCCTTACCGGGAAACGATTACCAAAGTGGCTGCCGCCGATTACCGCCATAAAAAACAGTCCGGCGGCGCGGGCCAATTCGGCGAGGTGTGGATGATAATCGAGCCTTATTTCGAGGGGATGCCCGATCCCGGGAAATATAAGGTGGACGGTAAGGATTTGGTGCTGAATATCAAAACCAAAGAGGAAGTAGCGCTCCCGTGGGGCGGGAAGCTCGTATTTTGCAGCGCCGTCGTGGGCGGGGCGATCGACGCCCGCTTCATGCCGGCCATCCTGAAAGGGATTATGGAGAAGATGGAAGAGGGGCCGCTGACCGGTTCGTATGCCCGCGATATCCGGGTGGTGGTTTACGACGGCAAGATGCATCCGGTCGATTCGAACGAGCTGTCGTTCAAACTGGCGGGCCGCAATGCTTTCAAGGAAGCTTTCAAAAAGGCCGGCCCGAAGATTATGGAGCCGATTTACAGCGTCGAGGTGCTCGTGCCGTCCGACAAGATGGGCGACGTGATGAGCGATCTGCAGAACCGCCGCGCGATGATCGAAGGGATGAGCAGCGACAAGGGATTCGAGCGTCTCGTAGCCCGGGTTCCGCTGGCCGAGATGTATCGTTATTCGACTACGCTCAGTTCGCTGACCAACGGGCGCGCGACCTATTCGATGAAGTTCGCCTCTTACGAGCAGGTGCCGGCCGATGTGCAGGAGAAACTGCTGAAGGCGTATGCCGATACCGATAAAGACGAATAACCGCCGTCGCTTCGACAATTTCGGGGAAGTCTCGCGCGAGACTTCCCCGGTTTGTTGCCGGGCGGCTTTTGGTTTTCCCGCCGTTTGTACGTACCTTGCATCGGTAAACGGATAAATGCCTGATTTATGATTGTCGATACGTTATCAGGATCGGGGCGGTACGACGCCCTGCATCCCCGGTTCAAAAAAGCTTTCGATTATGCCGTCGCCCGAATGGATACGTTGGCTCCCGGGAAATACGCCATCGACGGAGACGATCTGTATATCGTAATCAGCGAAGGGTTGCTCCGGCCGGAGCAGGAAGCTCCTCTCGAAGCGCACGATCGATACATCGACGTACAGATCCCGCTCCGGGTTCGGGGCGAAGAGCGGTTCGGATGGCGTCCGCGCGAACGGTGTATTCTGCCCCGGGGCGAATTCGACGAAGCGGCCGATATTGTTTTTTTCGACGATAAGCCTTCGTGCTATGTGTCGCTGCATCCGGGGGAATTCGTCGTTTTTTTCCCGGAAGACGCGCACGCCCCGCTGATCGGCAGCGGCAATGTCCGGAAAGCGATCCTGAAGATCCGGGCTGTGTGAGAGCCGGCGTTCGCTATTCGAAAAGGCGGACGATCGCCTGTTTTTTCTGCCTTAGGTAGGTGACCGGGAACCGGAAGAAGGACACTTTGTTCCCTGAGACGGAGTATATTTTCAGCGAGTCCGGACAGTTGCCTCTCATCAGTCCGACGGCGGTCTTTTTATCGAAAGCGCTGAAATAGAGTTTACACTCTTTGTCGTCCCGGAGCAGAGCGCTGCGGTACAGGCCGCCGGCATAGAATGAGCCCAGTTTCGGGGACGGGGCGAGCAACAGCCGCCGTTTTTCGAAAAAGAGTCCGTCGCGGCTGCTCCACAAGGTCAGGTTTCGGAAGTCGTAAATCACCATGTAATAGATGCTGTCGATCCGTTGTACGTCGATGTGCCAAGGGACGACGGCGGTGTCCGACAGCCGGCAATACTCTTTTTTCTGCCAATTTCTGCCATCGTCCGAGAACGAACGGCAAATGCTCCGGGATTCCCCGATATCGTTGACATACCACATGCAATACCGGCCGCCGATCTTTTGGATCGCGGGACTGACGATCATGCCTCCGGGGCCTTCGCGGACGACCGCCGGATCTTGGAGATCGATGACCGTTTCCCGTTCCGACCAGTGTATGCCGTCGGTGCTGTATTTTCGCAGGATGTATGTTTCGTCTCGCTGTGTGCGGCTGATGCGGTACCAGCACTCCAGCGTGTCGCCGTTCATCACCAGATGTGTGTCGGAAAAGAAATCCCGGTTCTCGATCTCGGTTTCGTTCAGGTCGTCGATCGGGTTGACCAAGTCGCCCGGCGTTTCCCAGTGTATGCCGTCGTGCGAGGCGTGGATGCACGGGTTTTCCCATCTGGCTCGGTAAGGAGGCAGGCCGTTCCAATCGCCGTCCGGCCCCAACGGGTAGGGCGTTTCCGCCATCCAGTAAGCATACCCGTTCCATCCTCCGGGAATGTATACCACCGAAGGATGGTAAGGTTGAGCGTTTCCTTCCGGCGTTTCGATGTTCAGCGGACTTTGGTTGTACGGTTCGAAAGCGAAATACCGATATACGTAGTCGATGGCGATCAATAGCGTGATTGCGAAAACGATATATCCGTATTTACGCCTGGTCCTAATTGGTTGCATGATGCAAAAGTAGACATATTTTCATACGTTGTATGCCGGATATAAGGTAAAATCCAAATAAATTCCGTCCGAAAAATTTGCAGATTCGAAAATTCGATATATATTTGCATTCGATTAATAGTTGTAATTAATACAAAATTGTAGATGATTCAGGATTTGCACCGTTATTTGATGGAATACGGCATCCGGCCTTCGTTGCAGCGGCTCGCGATCATGGAGTATCTCGTGACGCATCCGACGCATCCGACGGCCGACGAGATCCATACGGCGCTCAGTCCGTCGATGCCGACGCTTTCCAAAACGACGGTGTACAATACCCTGAAGCTGCTGGCTGCGCACCGCGCGATCCTGTTGCTCGATATCGACGAGCGGAACAGCCGTTTCGACGGGGATGTTTCTCCGCATGCGCATTTTCGTTGCCGGAACTGCGGCGCGGTTTACGATCTGCCGTTGGCGGTCGATCCGGAAGCGTTGGAGGTGAGCGATCCGCGTCACGAAGTCGACGAAGTGCAGGTCTACTACAAAGGCTACTGCGAGCGGTGCCGGAAAAAATCGAACTAGTGGGTAAAATGAAATAATAACAGAATCAATCACTTAAAAACTTGATGGCTATGAAAAAGAAATTTATTTGTACGGTTTGCGGTTATGTTCACGAAGGGGATGCAGCTCCCGAATTTTGTCCGCAGTGTAAACAACCCGCGTCGAAATTTAAGGAAGTGGTCGAAGGAGAAGCGCTGACGTGGGCCGATGAACATGTGATCGGCGTGGCCAAAGGCGTAGACGAAGAGGTGCTCGAGGGTTTGAGAGCGCATTTTGCCGGCGAGTGCAGCGAAGTGGGCATGTACCTGGCGATGAGCCGTCAGGCCGACCGCGAGGGATATCCCGAAATTGCCGAGGCGTTCAAGCGTTACGCGTGGGAGGAGGCAGAACATGCGTCGAAGTTCGCCGAGCTGCTGGGTGAAGTGGTTTGGGATACCAAGACCAATGTGAAAGCCCGGATGGAAGCCGAAAGCGGCGCCTGCGAAGATAAGAAACGGATCGCTACCCGTGCCAAACAACTGGGACTGGATGCCATTCACGATACCGTCCACGAAATGTGCAAAGACGAAGCGCGTCACGGAAAAGGTTTCGAGGGACTTTACAACCGTTATTTTAAGAAATAACGATTCGAAAACGGATTTGACGGGCGGAACCCTCTGTGGCTCCGCCCGTTTTTCGTGTGCCGCGGGGTCGGATTTATTCGTCGGGGCGGGGGCTGTCCGGGATGCCGGGCACCGGATCGTTCGCACGAATGGAATCGTTGCGGAACGGAGGCGGATTTGTTTCCGAAAAATTATTAACTTTATCGCACGAACCTAACAGGGATGAATATGGAAGAGGTTGAGAAAGAGATTGATCTGGATGCCGAATATTACCAGCCGTTTTTGGATCTGGCGCGTTCGGTATTCGACGACGAGGTTTTCGGGGTGGTGCGTTCGGCATTGTGTCTGGCGGTTGACCGGTTGAAAGGGCTGGTTCGTCACGATGGGACGCCTTTCGTTACCCATTCGATCAATACCGCGATGATCGTGATTCAGGAGGTGGGACTCGGGCGGAATTCGACGGTCTCGACGCTGCTGCACGATGTGGTGCGCCTGCAGTTGATGGATGTTCATAAGCTCGGGAATCATTTCGGGAAACAGTGCGTCGGCATCTTGCAGGGGTTGTGCAACATCTCGGACGTCGATCCGAAAGTGGCCAACGATCAGGTCGATAATTTCCGGGAGCTGATCGTTTCTTATTCGACCGATCCCCGCGTGATTCTGATCAAGCTGGCCGACCGGCTCGAAGTGATGCGCCGTCTGGAGATTTTTCCGCCGGAGAAACGGGCCAAAAAATCGTGGGAAAGCCTGAACCTGTATGCCCAGATCGCGCATAAGCTGGGATTGTACAATATCAAATCCGAACTGGAGGATCTCGCCCTGATGCACCTGGAACCGGACGATTACGAGTACATCCGCAAGCGGTTGAACGAAACGGCTGCCGAACGCGAGGTATTTATCCGCCGGTTCGTGCGCCCGATCGAAGAAAAAATGCGGCATCTCGGGTTCAAATACCATTTGAAAAGCCGTACCAAGTCGATCTATTCGATTTGGCGCAAAATGAAGCGGATGCGAATCGGCTTCGACGAGGTGTTCGACCTGTTCGCGATCCGGATTATCATCGACTGTCCGCAGGAGCAGGAGAAGGCGCAGTGCTGGGCGATCTATTCGATCGTCACCGATTTTTATACGCCGAATCCCGACCGGATGCGGGACTGGATATCCATCCCGAAGTCGAACGGTTACGAATCGCTCCATACGACGGTCGTTTCCAATGAGGGGCGCTGGGTCGAGATACAGATTCGCAGCGAGCGGATGGACGAGGTCGCCGAACGCGGCGTGGCGGCCCATTGGCGTTACAAAGGCGTCAGCGGCGGAACGATGGGAACCGAGGAGTGGTTCACCAAGCTGCGCGAGATCATGGAGACGACTCAGCCGCAGGAGATCGCGCAGAAGTTTGATGCAAAGCTGTCGTCCGGCGAAATCTTCGTGTTCACGCCGAACGGCGACCTGCGCAAACTGAGCGAAGGGGCCACCGTGCTCGACTTCGCGTTCGATATCCATACCAATCTCGGAGCTACCTGCGTCGGCGGTAAGGTGAACCACCGTAACGTGTCGTTCCGCGAAGTGCTGCGCAACGGCGATATCGTCGAGATACTGACGTCGAAAACCCAGAAACCGAAAGCCGATTGGCTGAATATCGTCACCACGAGCAAAGCGCGCAACAAGATCCGGGCCTACATGCGCGAGGAGCAGGCCAAGGCGGCCAGTCTCGGGCGGGAGGAACTCGAACGCAAGATCAAGAACTGGAAACTCTCCATCACGATGGACGACGCCGTGATGGTGCTGAGCAAATACTACAAATTGCGGACGGGAACCGAGCTGTACGGGCAGATCGCACAACAGAAGATCATCCTGCCCGACATCAAGGAGATCCTGACCCGCCACCTGAACGGGACGCTGGACGACGGGCATCCGTTGAAAGCTCCGTCGGCCGCGAAGATCGTTTCGGACAACGACGACGCGCTGATTATCGACAATTCGCTAAGTAATATCGAATACAAACTGGCCAAGTGTTGCAATCCGATCTTCGGGGACGAAATATTCGGTTTCACGACGATCAACAGCGGGATCACGATCCACCGGCAGGATTGCCCGAACGCCCAGCGGCTGAAGGAACGTTACCCTTACCGGGTGTTGCCGGCGCGCTGGCAGCAGAACGCGGCGAAGGGCGCGTTCGTCGCGACAGTGCGTATCCAGGCCGAAGATGCGACCGGCCTGGTGAATAAAATCGCCGAAGTGATCAACCGCGACCTGAAGATCAATATCCGTTCGATGAGCCTGAACTCGTCGGGAGGAATGCTCTCCGGGTTGATCAACATCGAGGTGACCGGTACGCAATTGGTCGATGCCGTCGTCTATTCGCTGATGCGAATTAAAGGGGTGCAGAAAGTGTTCCGGGTAAATAAATAACCGCAGAGATGCCGGCTTCCACGCATATTTCTCTCAGCGAACTGCAGGCGCTTATCAAGCGCGGGATCGACAACGCCCATCCGCTGCCGTACTGGGTGACAGCGGAGATCAGCGAACTGAAGGTGAACTATTCCGGCCACTGTTACATCGAACTGGTCGAAAAAGGCGGGGCGAACCATGTGCCCAAAGCGAAAGCGAGCGCCGTGATTTGGCGCAGCGGTTATTCGATGATCGCGTCCTATTTCCAAGGAGCGACGGGCCAGGTCCTCGCAGCGGGGCTGAAGGTGCTGGTCAAGGTGGTCGTTTCGTACCACGAACTTTACGGATTGTCGCTGCAGATTACCGATATCGACCCGACCTATACGCTCGGCGACATGGAGCGCCAGCGACAGGAGACGATCCGGCGGTTGCGACAGGACGGCGTGTTCGACATGAACCGCGAGTTGCCGCTGCCTGCGGCGATTCAGCGGATTGCGGTGATCTCGTCGCGGAATGCGGCGGGTTATCAGGATTTTATGAAGGAGATTTCATCCTCTCCCTACGGATTCGAAATTACGTTGTTCGACGCTTTCATGCAGGGGGCCGAAGCCGAGGAGTCGATCGTCCGGGCATTGGGCGAGGCGGCCGACCGGGCGGACGGTTTCGATGCGCTGGTGCTGATCCGAGGGGGCGGTTCGCAGAGCGATCTGGGGTGCTTCAACAGCTATCGGCTGTGCTGTTACCTGGCGCAGTTCCCGTTGCCGGTGATCGCCGGGATCGGACATGATAAAGACCAGAGCGTGGCCGATCTGGTTGCGGCCGTTTCGTTGAAAACGCCGACTGCCGTGGCCGTGTACCTGAAAAACGGGATGGCCGAATTCGATGCCGGACTCGACGATATGAGGAAGGAACTGAAGGAGGCGGCACAGGCGTTTTTCCTGCAGCGGCGCAGCGCGTTGAGGGATGCGGCGTTCGCGCTGAACCGGATTTCGACGCAGGGGACGCAGGCGGTGCGGCTGCGGCTGGAACAGTTGCGCGGTGCGCTGCGGCATGGGGCGGCGCAAGCGATCCGCCGCCGGGAAGACCGCACGGCGGCGCTGCAGGCGCAATTGCGACAATCGGCTCGTTTTGCCTTTTCGGACGCGAATTTCCGACTCGATAATTTGTCGGCCATGCTCAGACACCGCAGCCGGGAATACGTCGCATCCCGTACGAAAGCGTTATCTTTGCTGGGCGACCTGGCGGCTACGCGCGATCCGGACCGGATTCTCGACATGGGGTTTGCCGTCGTGCGCAGCGGCGGGAATATCGTGACCGATCCGGTCGGCTTGCAGGCGGGCGATTCGGTAGAGATCGTGATGAAACGCCGGACGATAGAAGCAGAAATCAAAAAAATCAAATAGATGGAAAAATCGAAAATTACATATGCGCAGGCGATCGCCGAAGTGGAGCAGATCCTCGAGCGGTTTAACAATGAGCAGATGAACGTCGACGAACTGGGCGCTCAGGTCAAACGGGCCGCCGAACTGATCCGGTTGTGCAAGGAACGGCTGCGAAAGGCCGAAAAAGAGGTCGACGAGGCCCTGAAAGAGGAGGAATAGCCCGATGAAGCAGTTGATCCGATTCGTATTGCGACATGTGCCGCGCCGTTATATCCAGCGGGTAGTGCATCTGTGCACGCCGCTTGTGGGGCTATTTTACGCCGGGAGCCGGGTGCAGTGCCCGGTGTGCGGCAACCGTTACCGGAAATTCATGCCCTACGGATACGTCAATTCGCGTGAAAATGCGTTGTGTCCGCATTGCCTGGCGCTCGAGCGGCACCGACTGATGTGGCTGTACCTGCAAAACGAAACCGACTTTTTCGAAGCGCCCGCGCGGGTGTTGCATATCGCTCCGGAGTATTGCTTCCTGAAGCGGTTCGGTCGGCTGCCGCAGTTGGATTACGTGACCGCCGATCTGGAGTCGCCGTTGGCGAAGGTTAAGATGGATGTGCAGCGAATCCCGTTTCCGGACGGGGAGTTCGACGTGATCTTCTGCAACCACATTTTGGAGCACGTCGACGACGACCGGCAGGCGATGCGGGAACTTTTCCGCGTGATGCGTCCGGGAGGCTGGGGGATCATGTTGTCGCCGGTCAATCCCGACCGCGAGACGACTTACGAAGATCCGTCGATCACCGATCCCGTGCAGCGTGAACTCCATTTCGGACAAAAAGATCACCTGCGCGATTACGGCAGGGATTACGGCGAGCGCTTGGCCGAAGCCGGGTTCGATGTCGAAGAGATCGACTACATCCGTTTCCTCAGTCCGGAAGCGGCGGCGTTGTACGGGCTGCGTTCGGAAATGATCTACCTCGTTCGGAAGGAATAAGGCTGGTTCGGGAAAAACGAACGCCTCTCTGCCGGAATGTACGTATCCGGCCGGGAGGCGTTTTTGTATCGGGCGGCGTCTTGCGTCAATCGATCGGTTCTGCGTCGAATTTCTGGATGTCGATTCCGACCGACAGTTTTTCGATCTGCGGCAGCAACGTCGTGAAATGCTTGGTCGCTTCGTGCTCGGCGAGCACTTCGGCGTTCTGCCAGACCTCGATGATCGCCAACCGCATCGGGTCGGTGGGATGCAAGTAAAATTCGTAGGAGATGTTGCCCGATTCCTGCTGCGAGGCTGTCGTAAGCGCTTCCAGCAGGGGCAGTACTTGCGGGCGGTTTTCTTCGGAGACCGTAATGGTTACGATAATGTTGATCATGGTATTTCGTTTTAAGTTAAACGTCGTTTCCGTTTAAACCGGGGCGTTGTTGAACGCCTCGGCGATCTGGTCGGCGATTTGGTCGACCGCCTGGGCCAGCTTGCCGCCGATCATCATCTTCATCATCATGTTCAGCTGCACATGCAGCACGATGCGCATCCGGGTGTCCTGCTCGTCGACGCTGACCAACTGCACCCAGAACGTGAAATCCATCGGGGAGCCGTCTTCGCCGGTCACTTTGACCAGCTTGTGCGGCTCTTTCTCGACGATCCGCAGGCTGACGGGAAACCCCTTCGCCTTGAACGAGCAGGTATTCTCCTCCGCCGTCCAGCCTTCCACTTTGTCGGCCAGTACCGGCGTGAGGTTGTCGAAGCGCGACAGGACGCTGTAAATCATCGAAGCCGGCCGCCGGATCCGGACGTGTTTGCTTTCGTATTTCTCCATTTTCGTGCCGCTTATTTTTTCCAGTTCGCCGGGTCGCGGCGCCACTCCTTCAGGGTCTGCAATTCGTCTTCGTGGACGTAGCCCTGGTTGACAGCCAGTTCGATCATCGTTTTGTAGTTGCTCAGCGTGTCGAGCTTCACGTCCGCTCCGGCGAAATTTTCTTCGGCGGTCGGAAAACCGTAGGTGAAGATCGCGACCATGCCCAGCACGTCGCATCCCCCCTCGCGCAGCGCTTCGACGGCGCTCAGGCTGCTGCCGCCGGTGGAGACCAGGTCTTCGACCACGACCACTTTGGCTCCCGGCCAGTATTCGCCCTCGACCTGGTTGGTCAGCCCGTGCGATTTCGGCGAGCTGCGGACGTAGATAAACGGCTTGCCCATTTTTTCGGCGACCAGTACGCCGTGCGCGATAGCTCCGGTGGCTACGCCGGCGATGATGTCTGCGTCGGGATATTTTTCGGAGATGATCTTTACGAATCCTTCGTAGATTTCCTTCCGGACGGCCGGATAGGAGAGGATCTTGCGGTTATCGCAGTAGATGGGCGAATACCAGCCCGACGCCCAGGTGAAATGATTTGTCGGATTTAATTTAATTGCCTTAATTTGTAACAGACTTTCAGCGACTTTTTTGTCTAAATCACACATTATTACCATGTATAAAGTTTATATTGAAAACAGTGCCGTGCTGTTCGCGCAGCAGCTTCCGGCCGATCCGCAGGGCGAAGTATTCCGGGTGGCTCCCGGCGAAACGCCCGCTATTACAAAGTTCTTGCAAAAACTTCAATTTACCAAAAAGTTATACGTAATATCCGAAAATATTGAGCGTATTTTCGACGAATTCCGGGCATCGCTGCCTTTTATCGAGGCGGCCGGCGGTTTGGTGGTCGACGATGCGGCGAAAGTGCTGATGATTTTCCGCAACGGCCGCTGGGATTTGCCGAAGGGAAAACTCGAACCGGGCGAACGGATCGAAGACTGCGCCGTGCGGGAAGTCAGCGAGGAGTGCGGTCTGCGAATCGAAGAACTGCAACGGAAAGAGCCGATCACGCACACGTTCCACTGTTACCGGATTCGGGAGCAGTGGGTGCTGAAACGGACGGCTTGGTATCACATGCGCTACGTCGGAGGGCAACGACCGCAGCCGCAGACGGTCGAAGGGATTACCCGGGCCGAATGGATCGCGCCCGAACGGGTGCCCGAACTGCTGAGCGGCACCTATTATACGATCGGCGACGTTTTTCGGGAAGCCGGTTATCCGGTGCGGTAGGGCTGCCGGATACTAAACGTTCGAACGATGAAAAGAGGTCTGTTCTTTGTACTGAAAGCCGTATGCTGCGTATGGATGGTTTTGCCGTACGGCTGTTCTTTCCGAAAAAACGATGATAAGATGAGTGCTGACCATGTACTGACCGATGCCGAACGATCGGCGGGGATACTGACGCCCGAGGTAATGTGGAAAATAAAGAGGGTCGGCAGCGCCGTCCTTTCGCCCGACGGCCGTACCGTGCTTTATACGGTTACGACCTACGACATGAAAGAGAACAAGGGAGTGACCAATATCCGTTCGGCGCCGGTATCCGGGGGCAAATGGATCCGGGTCACCGATCCCGGCAGCAACGAGTCGTCGCCTCAGTGGAGCGCAGACGGACGTACGATCTATTTTATTTCCGACCACGGAGGCAGCGACCAGGTTTGGTGTGCGGCTCCGGACGGGAACAACCGTCGTCAGGTGACCGACATCCCCGGCGGCGTCGAGGGCTTTTCGGTCGCTCCGTCGGAGAACCGGCTGATGTACGTCGCCCGGGTGCCGGTCGAAAAGCGCAGTTCGCCGGAAATTTATCCCGATCTGGACCGTTCGAAGGCGAAGATTTACGACGACCTGATGGAGCGCCACTGGAATTATTGGGACGACGGGAGCTACCGTCATATTTTCATCGCTCCGCTGACGGGCGGCGCGAAAGTGACCGGAGGGACGGATATTATGCCGGGCGAGCCGTGGGATGCCCCGACGGCGCCCTATTTCGATATTTCGGAAATCGCGTGGAACCGCGCCGGAACCCAATTGGCCTATACCTGTAAGAAGCTGACCGGGAAAGCGTATGCGCTCAGCACCGATTCGGACGTGTACCTTTACGACCTTGCGTCCGGGCAGACGCGCAACCTGACCGAAGGGATGCCCGGGTACGACAAATATCCGGTTTTCTCGCCGGACGATTCGATGTTGGCGTTCACCAGTATGGAGCGGGCCGGGAACGAGTCAGACAAGAGCCGACTGTTCGTCGAAACGCTGGCTACCGGCGAAAAACGCTACCTGACCCGGAACTTCGATTACAATGCGGGAAACGTGCGTTGGGACGGGAACGGGACGTTGTATTTCATTGCGCCTGTGCGGGGAACCTATCAGGTGTGCCGGGTCGACCTGGCGGACGATTCGGTGCGCGTGCTGACCGCAGGGGCGCACGATGTCAATGCGATTACGCTGAACGGGGGCGAACTGGTCGGCGAAGTGACTTCGCTGTCCGCTCCGACCGAACTTTTCAGGATCGATCCGGCGGACGGAACGATGACCCGGATCACGAATACCAATCCGGAAATCTACGATCATATCCGGATGGGGGAGGTGCGCGAACGTTGGATACGGACTACCGACGGCCGGCAAATGTTGACGTGGGTCGTGCTGCCGCCGGATTTCGATTCGACCGAACGCTATCCGGCGCTGCTGTACTGTCAGGGAGGACCGCAAAGCGTCGTAAGCCAGTTCTGGAGTTACCGTTGGAATTTGCAGTTGATGGCGGCGCAGGGATACGTGGTCGTCGCACCGAACCGGCGCGGCGTGCCTTCGTTCGGACAGCAGTGGCAGGATCAGATTTCGGGCGATTACAGCGGGCAGAATATACGCGATTACCTGAGCGCGATCGACGATGTGGCCGCGGAACCGTGGGTGGACGGCGGCCGGTTGGGCTGCGTCGGGGCGAGCTACGGCGGATATTCGGTGTTTTTTCTGGCCGGGCATCATCAAAAACGCTTCAAAGCTTTTATAGCCCATTGCGGGATGTTCAATCTGGAGAGCATGTACGGGGCGACCGAGGAACTATGGTTTCCAAACAACGATCTGGGCGGTCCGTACTGGAGCGACGACACGACGGCGCAGCGGTCGTATGCCAATTCGCCCCATAAGTTCGTGAAAAATTGGGATACTCCGATTCTGATTTTTTCGGGTCAGGGCGATTTTCGGATTCCGTATACCGAGAGCTTGCAGGCCTTTACGGCGGCCCGGCTGATGGGGGTGCCGAGCCGGTTGGTGTCGTTCGAAGACGAGGCCCACCAGATTTTCAAACCGCAGAATTCTTTGGTTTGGAACCGGGAGTTTTTCGGATGGCTCGATAAATATTTGAAGCATACGGAGACCGATTCGGCGCAGTCCCCCGATTCGTCGAAAAGATAACCCGGAACAGGATTTTTCTCCGGATAATACGGAGAAAGCGAAAAACAAGCGGGACGGACTTCGAAGTCCGCCCCGCTCGGGTTATAGGATCGGATGTCCGATTCCCGGTTCCGTTAGAAGAATTTCACACGGTTGTCGGTGATCTTGCTCTGTTCGGTCAACGCCTGGTTGACGCGCTCCATAATATAGGCCTGCGCGCTCGCTTCGAGGCGTACCTTTTCGCTTTCCGGGGTTACGTTGTCCACTTTGGCTCTCGAAGTTACGTCGAACAGGAAGACGCCTTTCTGTCCGGCAACGGGTTTCGACAGCGTATTTTCCTTCGCTCCGGTAACGGCTCCGATCAACTTCGGTTCTACGCCGACGCTTTCGATGTAGAACGAGTTGAAGTCGATGTTAGCCGCTTCTTTGACTTCCAGGTTCAGTTTGGATGCCACTTCGGCCAGCGAGCTTCCGGTCATCTCCTGAGCCAGGATTTCGCCTTTTTTCTGTTCGCGCAGGATCGAAACGATCTGCGGAGATACGGTTTCGAGCGGTGCGATTCCGTCTTCCGAAACGCCGGTGATGGCGGCGATTACGTAATTGCCGTCCACTTCCATGATGGCGGATACGTCGCCTTTGTTTCCGTTATAGGCCCAGCGGACGATTTCACGCGAATTGTTGATGCCGCTGACGTTGCGGTCGGTATTTTTGATCCGTACGACCCGTTTCGACAGCGAATTGTCCGTAGCCGCTTTTTCGAAGTTTTCGTACGATCCGGCCGCTTCGCTGATGAATTTGCTGGCGTTGGCGTAGATGGTTTGCTGGGTCGTTTCGCTCGGTTCGATTTTATAGGTGATCGTGGCCAACTGCACTTTTTTCTTCGGTTCGCTCTTGTAGGTTACCTGTCCGACATGGATACCGAACTGCGTCTGGACGGTGAAATAGTCGCCCTTGTTCGTTTCCAGGACGGCTTCGCTGAATTCCGGAACCATCTGTTCGGGCTGGAAGACGCCCAGGTCGCCGTCTTTCGCTTTCGCTCCGGGGTCCTGCGAATAGGTCGCCGAAAGTTCTGCGAAAGAGGCGCCGCCTTTCAGCGCGTTCAGAATGCTGTCCGCAGTGGCCTTCTGGTCGGCTCCGATCAGGATGTGACGCGCTCCGACCGAGTCCGGCAGCATTTTGGAATCGGCCACGCGGGCCATCGTGTACATGTCTCCTTCTTTGGTCGGGCCGTACATTCCGTTGCTGTTCGCTCCGAAGGCGAACGCGGCCAGTTCGGCGGGCAACTGATCTTCCGTGAAATACCGTTTTTCGGTCGGGTTCTGGGAGTTCAGCGTGGCGTATTGCAGCGGGGTTTCGCTGACGGCGAATTCCGCGGCGATCTCGTTGATGTGCTTTTCGGCATCGACGTAATCGCTGTCCGAAGGTAATACGTCGAACAATACGTATTCGATGTCGCGCGAGGCCGTCTGACGGAAAATATTCTTATGAGCGTCGTAATATTTTTTGACTTCGGCTTGCGAGATGTCGATCGTCGAATCGGCGACCTGCGAATAGTCCTTGACGATGTACGAAATGGCGCTGGTTATGTCGGAATTGGCGACGCCCTGTTCCACTTCGAGATCCGTAACGTACATTCCCTTGGCGACCAGCGTGATGTATTTGGACAGGTAACGCTGCTGAATCATCTGGTCTTTGATGAAGTTCCAAACCAGCGCCGCGGTGGGATCTTTGTCTATCTGGGTCACGAAATTGCGCACGATCGCCGGGTCGAAGGTTCCTGTGTTGGGATTCGTGAAAGTGGTGCGGATCACCGGCGAGATGAACGAACCGTCCACCATGTCGATCTGCTCGTTCTCGCTGACCTGAAGTCCCGATTGTTCGAAGCCGGGCTCCCAGGCGTACTGCATGATCAGCGCCTGCCATACTTGGTTTTTCACATTCTCCTGCTGCTCGGCCGAAAGGCTCTGCGATCCGTACATGGTCTCCAGGGCTTTCGTATAAACGTCGACCTTATCGGCGAATTCGGCGTAACCGATTTTCTCGCCGTTGATCGTGCCGACTTTCATTTTGCGATCGTTCATCAGCTTGGCTCCCGTGTTCCCGAAATCGCCCAACAGAAAAGAGAGCAGAGCGATTCCGATCACCACGGACACGATAATTCCGCCCCGGGTCCTTAATGTGTTTAATGTTGCCATATTAGAGATTTAGTTTTTGTTTACTGCGTTTGAAACATATAACAGGTTCCAAAGGTAATAAAATTCTTTTTTGTAATAACAAAACGGAGTTAAGATTCTCCATTTTTCTCCCCGCTGCGTCCGGTTCGGGCCCGTTTTGCGGTCTTTTCAGAGGATCGTGACGCGTACCAGTTCGATTTTAGAGGCGTTTACGCGCAGGATTTTGAGCCGTTTGTTGTCTGCCAGGATGGTTTCGCCGACTCCGGGTATGCCCTGGTACTTCGAAATTACATAGCCTGCCAGCGTGTCGTAGTCGTCGCTTTCGGGGAAGTCGAGCCGGTATTTTTCGTTGATGGCTTCGATCTCGAGCCGGCCCGAAAACAGGAACTCCGTGTCGCTCATCTTTTTCTCCACCAGATCCTGCGAGTCGTGTTCGTCTTCGATCTCTCCGAAGATCTCTTCGAGGATATCCTCGCTGGTCACCATGCCGGCCGTCCCTCCGAACTCGTCGATCACCACCGCCACCGAATGGTGTTTCTTGATAAAGGTGGCCAGCAGTTTCCGGGTCGGCATACTTTCCGGCACGTAATCCACCTTGTTAATGATTTCCAGGATGCTTCCGGGTTGCTGGAACAGGTTTTTGGTATGGATGAAACCGATGATGTTGTCGATACTCCCGTCGTAGACCAGCAATCGCGAAAACTGCGTTTCGACGAAACGTCTGGTCGCTTCTTCGACCGGACAGTTCTGTTCGACCGCTTCGATGTCGACGCGGGGAACCATGCAGTCGCGCACCAGCCGGTCGGAAAAGTCGAGCGCGTTTTGGAACAGGCGGATGTCTTTTTCGTTTTGCTGCTGTTCGGGGCTGTCCGAGACTTCGTCCAGCAGGTGGGCCAGATCCACTTTGTTGAACGTGTTGATCCGCTGTTCGCGGTTCAGCGACAACCCGAAGATTTTGAAGATACCCACCGCGATCAGAGTCGTCAGTTTAGCGACCGGATAGAACAGCAGGTAGAAAAAGTAGACCGGGACCGCAAAGTTTTTATAGTAGAAATTCGGGTTCAGGTGTACGACCGCCTTCGGGATGAATTCGGCCGTGAAGATGATGATCAGCGTCGATACCAGCGTTTCGATCACGTAGGACGCGCCGTTGCCGAGGATCAGTCCGCTCCGGACGAGCAACAGTTGGATCAATACGCTCATCTGCAATGAGTAGATGACCAATGCCAGGTTGTTGCCCACCAGAATCGTCGTGATGTACTGTCCCGGATATTTCGAGAACAGGCCGGCCACGTAGCCGAACGCCCGGCTTTGTTTCTTTTCGATTTCGAGTTTCAGTTTGTTCGACGACAGGAACGCGATCTCCATACCCGAAAAAAATGCGGATAGAGCCAGCGAAACGACGACGGTAATGATGACGGCAAGCATGCTGTTCGGTTGCGTTTTTCGAGAAGCGGGGTAGACGATTCCGCTTTCCCGTCGCAAAGATATGAATTTTCCGGATTGATTCGTCCGGTCGGGTACGCTATTGAACGGCGATCGGCTCCGGTTTTTACGTAAGAGCGGTTGCCGTCCGCGAAAACCGGAAAATAGGGTGGGCGTTCGGAACGGTCGGCCCCGTGCCGTTGCGGTTTACGAAACGTCTTAACGGATCCGAATGGCCGGCAACGCTTTTTGCAGCGTTTCCCGGTCGACCTCGAAATAGTGGTAGGGGTACAGGTAGGTCGGACGGATCAGCCGGGCCGTTTCGACGAACATCTGGTCGCTCATCGTGTAGGGCAGGTTTTTCGGCAGGAAGGCGATATCGACCGGACCCAGCTTTTCCATCTCCGGGATCAGTTCGGTGTCTCCAGCGATATAGATCCGCAGGTTCGCCACTTCGAGCAGATAGCCGTTTCCTTCGCCTTTAATATGGAACGGAACCCCCGGCGAACGCATGGCGATCCGGTTGTAGGCGGCTGTGGCGCGTATGCGGAATTCGTTCCAGGCGGTTTCTTCTCCGTTTTTCAGCGCTTGGCCGCGCCCGAGTTCGCGGATCGCCAACGGGCTGCCGATGATCTGCGTCGAGGGCTTCTCGATATCGGCGATCGCGAAGGAGTCCAGGTGGTCGCCGTGATGGTGGGTGATCAGGATCAGGTCGGCTTTCGGAAGCCCGCTGTAATCGGCTATGTCGCCGTAAGGATCGACGTGGATGATTTCGTCCCCGTAGCGAAACATTACCGAAGCGTGACCGATGTAGGTCACTTCGAGCGTTTTGTCGGTAGTCGGATATGTATCGGTCATAATCGTTCTTTTTGAAATTTTGTTTGACAAGCGTAAATTTACGAATAGTTTGTAATTTTGTCGCGCAAAAATTGATTTGATCCATAATGAAACCTTATCTTACAATCGGGATGCTCGTTATCTCCAATATTTTCATGACTTTCGCATGGTACGGACAGCTGCATCTGCGGGGGCAGCGTTGGTTCGACACGCTGCCCCAGTTGCTGGTGATCGTGTTCTGCTGGAGCATCGCGTTTTTCGAATACATCTTCCTGGTGCCGGCCAACCGGATCGGGTTTCAGGGGAACGGAGGGCCCTTCACGCTTTTCCAATTGAAAATTATTCAGGAGGTGGTTTCTCTCACCGTGTTCACCGTATTCGCCCTGACTTTTTTCAAAACCGAGACGTTCCGCTGGAACCATCTGATGGCTTTCGTGTGCATGGTGATGGCGGTCTATTTTATTTTTAAAAAGTAATTGCCGGAAAAGTTTTTTCTCGGAGAAAATTCGAAACCGGACGGAGCCGGGGACGGATCGGCGTTCGTATCCGGTGACAGTGAATCGTTTTGTCTTGAATCCGGTAACGAAGCGGCCCGAAATATTTCGGGCCGCTTCGTTTGTTTTTTATTTCCTCCGACCGTTCCGGCGGGAGGTCGGTGTCCGCTTCCGGACGGTACTGTCAGGCGCGGGTTTGTCCGTCTCCTTCGACGATGTATTTGTAAGAGGTCAGCTCCTGAAGCGCCATAGGGCCTCGGGCATGCAGCTTCTGCGTGCTGATCCCGATTTCGGCTCCGAGGCCGAACTGGGCGCCGTCCGTAAAGGCGGTCGATACGTTGGCGTATACGCAGGCGGCGTCGACCCGCTGTAAGAACAGCCGGATCGTCTCCGGGTTTTCCGATACGATGGCTTCGCTGTGCCGCGACGAGTAGCGCGCGATGTGTCGGATCGCCTCGTCGACCGAGTCGACCGTTTTCACCGACATGCGGTAGGAGAGGAACTCCGTCCCGAAGCTGTGTTCGTCGGCCGGTTGCAGCAGTTCCGCCGGATAGTGCCCGTTCAGGGCTTTCCATGCCTCTCCGTCGGCAAGGATAACGACGTTTTTGCCGGCCAGCGGCGCGCATAAGGCGGCCAGGTCGGCGAGCCTGTCCCGATGGAAAACGAGGCAGTCGAGCGCGTTGCATACGCTTACGCGGCGCGTTTTGGCGTTCAGTACGATGGCGGTTCCCTTTTTCAGGTCTCCGTCGCGGTCGAAATAGGTGTGGCAAATGCCCGCTCCCGTTTCGATGACCGGGACGTGCGCGTTCTGCCGGACGAAGTCGATCAGCCCTTTGCTGCCGCGCGGAATGATCAGGTCGACGTAACCCACGGCGTTTAGCAGTTCGGCGGTCGCCGCTCGGTCGGCCGGCATCAGCGTTACGCAGTTTTCGTCCAATCCCTGTTCGCGCAACACCTCCCGGATGACCCGAACGATCGCCTCGTTCGAATACCGGGCATCGCTGCCTCCTTTCAGGATGCAGGCGTTGCCGGATTTCAGGCACAGCGAGAAAACGTCGAATCCGACGTTCGGCCGCGCTTCGTAAATCACGCCGATCACGCCGAACGGTACGCTTACTTTCGTGATCTTCATTCCGTTCGGACGGACTGTTTCGCTCAGTATTTTTCCCAGCGGCGACGGCAGCGACGCGACATTGCGGATGTCGGCGGCGATGCCCGCGATGCGTTCGCGGTTCAGCAGCAGGCGGTCGTACATCGGGTCGGACGGCTCCATCCGCGCCAGGTCCTCCCGGTTGGCTTCGAGGATTTCGTCCGTGTGCTTTTCGGCGGCGTCGGCCAGTGCGGTCAGCGTCCGGTCGATTTTCGATGCGGAAACGCAGTTCAATTCCCGCGACGCTTCGAGCGCTTTTTCAAAACAGTCTTTCAGTTGCATGGCTTTCTGTATCGTTTGTTAATCGTTTTCCTGTCAGTCGAGGTATAGGTAGTCGTAATGGACGACCGGCCTTCCTCCTTTTTGTCCCATCGTTTGGCGCGCCCTGGCGCTGCTACAGGCGACGCGCCCGACCCCGATCGGTTCGCCGTTCGGGGCGACGATGCGGACGATGTCGTCCTTCTCGAACTCCCCTTCCACACGGTTTACGCCGATCGGCAGCAGGCTCGTCGCCGACGGGCCCGTCAGAGCCGTATAAGCGCATTCGTTGATGTGCAGCTCGCCTTTGGCGAATCCTTCCGAATGGGCGATCCATTTTTTGACCTGCGAGATCGTTCGCGGGGCCGGAACGAAGCGCGTCGAGACGACTTCGGATTGTTCGGCCAACAGTTGCGGCAGGATGTTGTCTCGTTTGCCGTTCGCCACGATTACCTCGATCCCTTCGTCGGCCACCTTCATCGCGATTCGGCATTTGGTCAGCATACCTCCGCGGCCGAACTGCGATTTCCCGGTGCAGATGTACTGCGCCAGGTCGTCGCGCTGCGAGCCGATCTCCCGCAGTACGCTCGATGCGGGGTCTGCCGGGTTGCCGTTGTAGATGCCGTCGATGTTGCTGAGGATAATCAGCGCCTCGACGTCCATCATCGCGGCGATCAGGCCCGACAGCTCGTCGTTGTCGGTGAACATCAGTTCCGTCAGCGAGATCGTGTCGTTCTCGTTGACGATCGGGATCACGCCGTTTTCGAGCATCACCGACATGCAGTGCTGCTGGTTCAGGTAGTGGCGCCGCGTCGAAAAGTTCTCTTTGGTCGTCAGCACCTGTCCGCAGGTGATGCCGTATTCGCGGAACAACTCGTAGTAGTGGTTGATCAGCTTCACCTGTCCGACGGCCGAAAAGAGCTGGCGGGCCGAAACGGAATCCAGTTTCCGTTGCGTCTTCAGCTCGTTGCGTCCCGATGCGACGGCCCCCGACGACACGAGAATCACCTCGACGCCTGCGCGGTGCAGCGCGGCGAGCTGGTCGGTCAGCGCCGACATCCGCGTCGTGTCGAGCATCCCGTCCGGGCGGGTCAGCACGTTGCTGCCTACCTTTACGACAATCCGTTTGAATCTGTATGAGTTGTTCATAATCTTTGCTGTACGGTCGTTAACGGCTTTTGAGCAATCCGGCGCGGACGGCTTCGCTGAAACCGCCTTCGGCCATCGCGTCGAGTCCTTTCAGCGTCAGTCCGCCGGGCGTGGTCACCTTGTCGATCTCGGTTTGCGGCATCGTGCCGTTGGCTTGCAGCAGGGCGAGCGCGCCGCGCATCGTCTGCATGACGATCTCGCGCGACTGGGTTTCGTCGAAGCCCAGTTCGACGCCTCCTTTGATCGAGTCGCCGAGGTATTTCAGCGCGAAAGCGATTCCGCACGACGCCAGCGAAGTGCCGGCCGCCATCATCGCTTCCGATACCACTACGGTCTGTCCGAGTTCTTTGAACAGCGTGACCACGGCATTCAGCTGGCTTTCCGAAGCGCCGTCCGATGCGATGAACGTGACGCTCTCGCGCAGCGAGATCGCCGTATTCGGGATCAGCCGCAGCAACGCCGGGCGGACGTCTTTCCCGTTGTCGAGCATGGTTTTCAGTTTTTCGAAGCTGACGCCCGCCACGACCGATGCGAGGCATTGCCGGTCGAAGTTGAGTTTATCCCGGAACGTGGCGGATACCTCTTCGGCCAGCCACGGTTTGACGGCCAGGATGATCAGGTCGGCTCCTTCTACGGCCGCGGCGTTATCCTGAGACGTCCGGATCGCGGAGTTCAGGCCCTTGATTCGTTCGAGCGCGGCGGCTGAAGGATCCGCTACGGTCAGATCCGATGCTTTCATCAATGTGCTGGCCGCCAGTCCTCCGGCGATGGCGCCGCCGATGTTGCCCCCTCCGATAATCGTGATTTTCATGGTTTCGATGTTTTATTTTTTTATTGAAACGTATGCTATTAACTTACAAAATTACGAAAAATCTCTGGAAAAGACGAGCAGAAAGGGAGAAAGGTACGCGAAATAATTATAAATAAAGTGTTTGCGGAAATAAAAGAGGACAAGGGGAAAAACGGGGTAACGCAAAGGAAGGCGGATTTATGAAGTAGTACGGTTTTCAAATCGTTACCCGCTGAAAGATGCTTTCTCAGTAAAACAACCTCTATTTGTGACAGCGGTGCCATAGACGAGTTCCGTTACTGTTTTGATGGCGACGGCAAGTTTCCTGTAGCTATTGTCCTTGGTTCTGACGGCATAGATGATTCTTTCGACACAGAGGAAAATCAAGTAAATTTCTACGTCCAGACTTTGGAATCCATAGTCAAAAATGGCATTGATACTGAAAAAACAACATTTTTATTTTTAAGCTTCGGCAGCAAAGACACGCCCCGCCCTTCTCAAAAAAGACGCGGCGGGAAACGGAAAATCGACGTATGTCCGAAAACTCCCCGAATTTTTTCGTTAATTTTGTACCGGACAAATTGCTCGAATCGTATGGACTTCGGATTTTTGAAAATCGCAGCCGCCACACCGGGCGTGAAGGCGGGGGATTGCAGCCACAACATCGCCCGAATCGCCGGATTGATTCGGGAAGCCGACCGGCAAGGCGTCTCCGTCGCGGCATTTCCGGAGCTCTGCATCACCGGATACACCTGCGGCGACCTGTTCGGCCAGCCTTTCCTGATCGAACAAGCCGAACGGGCTCTCGCACGGCTGCTCGCCGACACGGCCTCCTGCCGGACGGTCTGTATCGCCGGTATGCCGCTGGCTGTCGACAACCGGCTCTACAATACGGCCGTCGTATTCGGCTCCGGCATCATTTTCGGAGTCGTGCCGAAGACTTACCTGCCGAATTACGACGAATTTTACGAAGCGCGCTGGTTCGCCTCCGGCGCGGAACCCCACCGCGAAACGGTCGAACTGTGCGGACAGCAAGTTCCGTTCTCGACCGACCTGCTTTTCGAAGACGGGAAAGTCTGTTTCGGTGTCGAAATCTGCGAAGATCTGTGGGTTCCGCACCCGCCGTCCTCCCGCCTCGCAGTGGCCGGGGCCACCCTGCTGGTCAATCTGTCGGCAAGCGACGAAATGGTCGGCAAGCACGCTTATCTCCGTTCGCTGATCGCCCAACAGTCGGCCCGCACGCTGTCGGCTTACCTGTACAGCTCGGCCGGATTCGGCGAATCTTCGACCGACGTGGTTTTCGCCGGCAACGGCCTGATCGCCGAAAACGGAATCTTTCTGAACGAATCGGAACGCTTCTCGCTCGAAGAACAACTGACCGTAGCGGAAACGGACATCGAACGGCTGCTGACCCTGCGGCGCAAAACCAATACCTTTGCATCCTACGGCAGCGGCACGCTCTGCAAACGCATCCCGGTCGCCCTGCGCGCCGACCGCGAACAGTTTCCGGTCGAACGCGGTTTCAATCCGAGCCCGTTCATCCCGGACGATCCGCAGCAAATGCAGCAGCGCTGCGAAGAAATCTTCAGCATCCAGGTCGGCGGACTGGCGCAGCGCATCCGGCATACCGGCACGCATTCGGCCGTCGTCGGTATCTCCGGCGGGCTCGATTCGACGCTCGCCCTGCTGGTAGCCGTCCGCACGTTCGACAAGTTGGGACTCCCGCGCCGCAACATTCTCGGCGTCACGATGCCCGGTTTCGGAACGACCGACCGCACCCATACCAACGCCCTGCGATTGATGGAATCGCTCGGGGTCGGCATCCGCGAAATCAGCATCCGCGAAGCCTGCGCCGTCCATTTCCGCGACATCGGGATGGACGACGCCGACCGCAGCGTCGCCTACGAAAACGCCCAGGCCCGCGAACGCACGCAGATCCTAATGGATCTGGCCAACCGCACGGGCGGACTGGTGATCGGCACCGGCGACCTTTCCGAACTGGCGCTGGGCTGGGCTACTTACAACGGCGACCACATGTCGATGTACGGAGTCAATTGCGGGGTTCCGAAAACCCTCGTTCGCCACCTGGTGCGCTGGGTGGCCGCGCATCCCGACTACGAAGTCGCCCGGGGGTGGTTGCTCGACATCGTCGACACCCCGATCAGTCCGGAGCTGCTGCCTGCCGACGAAAAGGGCGAAATCGTACAAAAGACCGAAGACCTGGTCGGCCCTTACGAACTGCACGACTTTTTTCTGTACCATTTCGTCCGGTTCGGCTGCCGCCCGGCCAAACTCCATTTCATGGCCTGCCGGGCGTTCGCCGGAAAATACGACGCGAAAACCGTCAAAAAGTGGCTGACCGTATTCTTACGGCGTTTCTTCTCGCAACAGTTCAAACGATCGGCATTGCCCGACGGGCCGAAAGTGGGATCGGTCAGTCTGTCGCCCCGCGGGGACTGGCGTATGCCGAGCGACGCTTCGCCCGCCATGTGGATCCGCGAAGCGGAAAGCCTGTAAATAATGGACCAAAAAATAGCGAAAAATCATTTTTTTTATTTTCCTTTGTAACGAACGGCGCGTATAAAGCATCTTATAAAACATAACGGATCGCCATGCTCCGCAAGGAAAACGCGATCCGGGCCATGAAACCAATAACCGTAAAACGAAATACGCTATTATGAAAAAACTCATCTCGTTTTCAGCGTTGTGCCTGACGATTGTGCTGTCGGTTCAATCCGTATCGGCACAGGGAACGACTACCCTGATCATGAAGGACGGCACACAGCAAGAAGGCTACCTCCGCTCGCCGTTCTATTCGACGATCCAGTACGTTGATCTGAGCCAGAGTCCCACCGCCAAGCCCCGTCGCTATCCGATCGGAGAGATCGACCGCATCGTCATGGTCGGGCTCGACGGCGATACCGTCAATTATGTCCGGGAGATTCGCTACCGAATGTTCAAATCGAACTCTCCGGACACTAAAAAAGAGAAAGGCCGTTACCGGATGCCCGTCCTGTTTCGCGAAGATTACCGGGGCAAGGACGGCATCGCGCTGCTGACCGAATTCCGCGAAACGGAACAGACGACCGGCCTGCGCACCGCTCTGCAGAAAGAACGCTGGTGCTACGTAAAACTCAAAGACGAACCCGCCGCGCGGGTACTGTCGGTCAGCACCGCGGGAGAGAACCCCGAAAGCACGCAGAAAAACTTCGTCCGGTTCGCCAAACAGACTTTCGCCAACTATCCGGATCTGGTGCAACGAATCGAGAGCAACGAATTTTCGGTCAAGGACCCGCTCAAATTGGTAAAGGCCTACGAGGCGATCGTGACATACTGACAAGGCCTTCCTCCCTCCCGCTCCCAAACGGACGAAGAAAAGATAAGACGAAGGAATCCGTTCGGCGTTTGTAAAAATTGGCCATCTGTATAAAAACCTATCGGAAAGACGTTTCCGATAAATGCGATCATTTCATGAAACCATTGATTAAACTTACCGGCTTTGTCAAAAGTTGTCTGTTATTGTTGCCGATAACATTCCTATTTTATCCTTTCACAAAATTGATGTTATTTCTATCCTACCTAAACAAGCTGTTGGTATGGATATACGGGAATAAAAAGAAATTCGAATACCGCGAACCCGTCGCTTTCAACCGGAATTACAACAACAGATACAATCTATACAAATACATATCGGACAATTATTTAAAGGACAATTCCGAAATCGTTTATCTCGAGTTCGGAGTCGCCGGAGGCACCTCGTTCAAATGGTGGTTGAATGAGAATAAAAACGATTCTTCCCGTTTTTACGGATTCGATACTTTCGAAGGTCTTCCTGAGAATTGGGGCATGTTTTTTCGAAAAGGAGACATGCAGCATCAAGAATCACAGGTACAAGATAATCGCGTAAAGTTTGTCAAAGGATTGTTCCAGGATACTTTGGTTCCGTTTATCCAAGAAAATAGGGGTGACTTAAAATCCGCTGTCCGGAAGATCGTACATATGGACGCAGACCTTTATTCTTCCACGATTTTTGTCTTAACTCAGCTTTATCCGTATCTGCAACCGGGCGATATCATTCTATTCGACGAATTTAACGTGCCTTTGCACGAATTCAAAGCCTTTAATGAGTTTACAAAGGCATTTTATATCGAACTGAAACCTTTAGGCGCGGTCAACAATTACCTCCAGGTTGCTTTTGTGGTTAAATAAAAATGCATTCGTAATTCCCAAATCTTTTGAAACGCCCACAAATAAAACTACCCGTCATGAAAAGTCTAAACGTCGCCGTACTGTCCCTGCTGTTGTTCGCAGGCGCCGCAGCGAACGGCCGGCCGACTGCCGGCGATCCGGCCGCCCCGGTAAAAACGGAAACAGGCAAAGACTCCGTTACCGCAAAAGCCGACGTATTACCCTCTTTCCGCGGAGGACCGGAACGCCTTGCCGAATATCTCAGGGTCAACCTGCGTTACCCGAAAGAAGAGGTAGCCGCCGGAACGGAAGGCAGGGTTGTCGTCCGCATGGTTATTTCCAAAACGGGCGAAGTCCGGGAGCCGGAGATCGTTCAGTCGTTGTCTCCCGCCTGCGATGCCGAAGTAATACGCATCGTCCGTGCAATGCCGCGCTGGAAACCGGGTAAATCCGGCGGCCAACCGGTAAACGTCTATTTCACGCTGCCCGTCACTTTCAGGCTGCCGAAATAATCCGGAAAAGCAAAGTAAAAACACGGGGCGCTGTCAACGGACAGCGCCCCGTGTTTTTACATCTACCCCTTGGATCGGCAATCAGCAAACGACATTGACGATCTTACCGGGAACGACCACCACCTTTTTCGGGGTTTTCCCTTCCAGGTACTTCCCGGCGGCGGGATCGGCCAGCACGGCCGCTTCGACCTCTTTCGGAGACAACGACAGCGACAGTTCCTTTTTAAACCGCATCTTTCCGTTAAACGATACCGGATATTCGAAACTGTCTTCCACGAGGTATTTTTCGTCGTACTCCGGGAAACGAGCGTCGAAAACGGAAGTTCCGTGCCCCAATTGTTCCCAGACCTCTTCGGCAAGGTGCGGAGCGAACGGCGCGATCAGCACGACCAGCGGTTCGAGCACCGCGCGTTTCGCGCACTTCTGGTTGCTCAGTTCGTTCAGGCAGATCATAAAAGCGCTGACCGACGTATTGAACGAGAAATTTTCGATGTCTTCGGTCACTTTCCGAATCGTTTTATGCAGCGTCTTCAGCTCCCCGGCCGTCGGTTTTTCGTCGGTCAGAATCAACTTCCCGTCGCGGTCGAAGAACAGCCGCCAGAACCGGCGCAGGAACTTATGCACGCCGTCGATGCCGTTCGTATCCCACGGCTTGCTTTGTTCGAGCGGGCCGAGGAACATCTCGTACATCCGCAGCGTATCGGCCCCGTAATCGCGGACGATGTGGTCGGGGTTGACGACGTTGTACATCGATTTCGACATCTTCTCGATGGCCCAACCGCAAACGTATTTCCCGTCTTCGAGCACGAATTCGGCGTCGGCGTACTCGGGCATCCATTTGCGGAACGCGTCCAGATCGAGCACGTCGTTGCGCACGATGTTGACGTCCACGTGGATCTCCTGCGTATCGTACCCGTCTTTCAGTCCTACGGAGACATATTTATTGGTTCCCTTGATCCGGTAGACGAAGTTCGAACGCCCCTGGATCATCCCCTGATTGATCAGCTTTTTGAAAGGTTCCGGCTCGCAGACGCAGCCTATGTCGTACAAAAACATATTCCAGAAACGCGAATACATCAAGTGTCCGGTCGCATGCTCGATGCCGCCGACGTACAGGTCCACGTTGCGCCAGTACTCGTCCGCCTCTTTCGAGACGAGTTCCTTGTCGTTATGCGGGTCCATGTAGCGCAGGTAGTAGGCCGACGATCCGGCGAAACCGGGCATCGTGCTCAGTTCGTACGGATACCCTTCGTCCGTATGCCAATCCTTCGCCCGCGCCAGCGGCGGTTCGCCGTCGGCCGTCGGGCCGAAATCCCGCATCGGAGGCAACTGCAACGGCAGCCGGTCTTCCGACAGCGGACAGGCGACGTCGTCCTTATAATAGATGGGAAACGGCTCTCCCCAGTAACGCTGTCGGCTGAAAATCGCGTCGCGCAGCCGATAGTTGACCCTACGACTGCCGAATCCGCGCTTCTCTATCTCGTCGATCATCGCAGGAATCGCTTCCCTGACATCCATACCGGTCAGGAATTCGGAGTTGATCATTGTTCCGGACTTGGCGTCGTACGACCCGACCGACAGGTCGCCGCCCTCGACCACCGGAACGATCGGCAGACCGAAGTGCTTTGCAAAGGCGTAATCGCGGCTATCGTGCGCAGGCACGGCCATGATCGCGCCCGTCCCGTAACCGGACAGCACGTAATCGCTGACATAAATAGGAATCTCCTTGCCGTTGAACGGATTGATCGCGTAGCCGCCGGTGAACTGGCCGCTCACGCGCTTGGTGTCGGCCATACGTTCCCTTTCGGAACGTTTTTTAGCTTCTTCCAGATAATTTTCGACGGCGTCCTTGTATTCCGGCGCGGTCAGTTTGCCGACCAGCTCGTGTTCCGGAGCCAGCACCATGAACGTAACCCCGAAAATGGTATCCGCCCGCGTCGTAAAGATTTCGAGTTGCTCGTCAAGCCCTTTCAATCCGAAAAACACCTGTGCCCCTTCGCTGCGGCCGATCCAGTTGCGCTGGATCTCTTTCAGCGAATCGCTCCACTCGAGCCGGTCGAGCCCGTCGAGCATCCGCTGCGCATAAGCCGTCACGCGCAGCAACCACTGTTTCATTCGCTTTTGCTCCACCGGGAAACCGCCGCGCACCGACAGCCCGTCCTTCACCTCGTCGTTAGCCAGCACCGTACCGAGCCCCGGACACCAGTTCACCATCGTATCGGCGCGGAACGCCAGCCGGTAATTCTGCAAGACATTCTCTTTTTCGGCCTCGCTCATGACTTTCCACTGGGCTGCCGTAAACGACATCTCCCGGGTGCAGGCTGCGTTCAGCCCCTCGGTTCCCGCCCGCTCGAACGCTTCGACCAGCTTCGAAATCGGCAGCGCCTTGTTCTCGTCATTGCAGTAAAAACTGTCGAACATTTTGAGGAAGGCCCATTGCGTCCAATGGTAATACCCCGGATCGCAGGTACGCACTTCTCGATCCCAGTCGAAACTGAACCCGATCTTATCCAACTGTTCGCGGTAGCGGTCGATGTTTTTCTCGGTCGTAACGGCCGGATGCTGCCCGGTCTGGATCGCATACTGTTCGGCCGGCAGTCCGAACGCGTCGTATCCCATCGGATGCAGCACGTTGAATCCTTTCAGCCGCTTGTAACGCGTATAAATGTCCGACGCGATATACCCCAGCGGGTGTCCGACATGCAGCCCCGCCCCCGACGGGTACGGAAACATATCCAGCACGTAGAACTTCGGCCGCGACGGATCGACTTCGACCTTGTAGGTTTTACGTTCGATCCAGCGTTTCTGCCACTTCTGTTCGATTTCCGCGAAATTGTACTCCATAAGCCCTTATTTTTTGCTTTTCATAATTGTCCGGTAGATGCCTTCGAGGTCGAAACCGCAGATACGGCGCAACTGTTCCTGCGTGCCCTGCCCGATGAAACGGTCGGGAATCCCGAGCAATTCCGCCTGCGGTCTGTAACCGTACGCATTCATAAATTCCAGCACGGCCGATCCGACTCCCCCCGTAACGGTTCCGTCTTCGACGACGACGATCCGCCCGAAACGCCTGCCTACCTCGTGCAAACAGGTCGCATCCAGCGGTTTGGCGAAACGCAGATCGATGTGGGCGGCCGAAACGCCATCGGCCGAGGCCCGTTCCACCGCTTCGGCTACCGTATTCCCCACATGCCCCAACGACAGCACCGCCACATCCGTCCCGTCGCGCAGCCAGCGACCGCGTCCCACCGGGATCTCGCGGAAAGGCTGCCGCCAGTCGGATCTCACGCCCGCCCCCCGCGGATAGCGGATCACGAACGGGCCGCGCCCGAGCGAAGCCGTATACATCAAGTTCCGCAGTTCGACCTCGTCCATCGGCGCCGCGACGGTAATGTCCGGAATCGAACGCATATAGGCGATATCGAACGCTCCCTGGTGCGTGGCGCCGTCCTCGCCGACCAGTCCGGCGCGGTCGAGACACATCACCACGTTTAACCCCTGCAGCGCCACGTCGTGAATCACGTTATCGTAAGCCCGCTGCATAAACGACGAATAGATGTTACAGAACGGCACCATGCCGGCCGCAGCCAGACCCGCCGAGAAAGTCACGGCATGTCCTTCGGCGATCCCGACGTCGAAACAGCGCTCCGGCATCTCGCGCATCAGGATATTCAACCCGCAGCCGGTCGGCATCGCGGGGGTGATCCCCACGATCCGGTCGTTCGTCCGGGCCAATTCGAGGATCGTCTCCCCAAACACCTTTTGATAAAGAGGCGGCTCGTCGCCGTTGCCGCCGTGGGTCGCACGTTCTCCGGTTTCCGGATTGAAAACTCCCGGCGCATGCCATATTTTCTGATCCCGTTCCGCCGGACTGTATCCTTTTCCTTTGACGGTCAGCACGTGCAGTAATTTGGGACCTTTTATCTCCTTCAGATCCTGCAGCACACGGGTCAGTTGCCCTACGTCGTGTCCGTCCACCGGCCCGAAATAGCGGAAGCGCAAACTCTCGAATAGGTTGCTCTGCTGCAGGAAGCCCTGTTTCAGCGCATTACCCACTTTTTGGATCAGCCGTCTCAGCCGCGGAGTCCGCTCCATATGCGCCCACGCGCGGTTTTTTACGGCATTGTACCGTTTCGAAGTCGAAATGCTCAGCAGGTATTCTTTCAACGCGCCTACGTTCGGGTCGATCGCCATCCGGTTGTCGTTCAAGATCACCAGCAGATCGGTATTGGCCGCCCCGGCGTTGTTCAATCCTTCGAAAGCCAGCCCCCCGGTCAACGCTCCGTCGCCGATCACAGCCACCGCATGCCGCCGCTCGCCGCGCAAGGCCGTCGCCGTCGCGATGCCCAACGCCGCCGAAATGGAGGTCGAGGCATGCCCTCCCCCGAACGCGTCGTAAGCGCTCTCCTCCATCTTCGGGAATCCGCTCAGCCCGTTCAGCTTGCGGTTCATCCGGAAACTGTCGCGGCGGCCGGTGATGATCTTGTGGGCATAGGCCTGATGGCCCACGTCCCAGATCAGCTTGTCGTACGGCGTATCGAATACGTAATGCAACGCGGCGGTCAGCTCGACGACGCCGAGACTCGATCCCAGATGGCCGGGATTCAGCGCGAGCTGCTCGATGATGAATCGACGCAGCTCGTCGCAGTAGCCGACCAGTTCCTGCTGCGAAAGTTTCCGCAGATCGGCCGGAGAATCGATCCGGTAGAGGTATTTGTAGGATGATTCGGTCATTGGGGACCCTAAAAAACAATTTAGACGCAAAGGTAATAAATTACCGGCAAATATCGGCCCGCGGATAGTTTTTGTACATTCTAAATTGTTTTGTATCTTCGTGGCAGATATGCCGGCGGCGGATCGTTCCCGGTTCCGCCACGGACGGCGAAGCCGGCCGCCCAAAAACTTTGGATCTATGAAAAAACTGATTGTCCTCGGTTTGGTTGCCCTGACTGCGTTTTCATGCGTCTCAACCAAAAAATTCAATTCGATGAAAGCCGAAGCGCTGCGCTTGGAAGGGGAACTGACCGCTTCGAAAAGCCGCCTCGAAGATATGGGGGCCTTGAACGACAAACTGACGGCCGAGAAAATGCAGTTGATTGCCGACACCACGCGCCTGTCGAACGACCTGAAGGAGTGTAAGAAACGTTATAAGCAACTGTTGGCCGACGGTTCCGCCGAATCGGCGCGGATGTTGCGCGAACTCGAGGACAAGGAGATGGCGCTGAACGACCGCGTCCGCCGCGTGGCCGAACTCGAAGGGATGCTTAAAAGCCGCGAGGAGGCGATCGACGCCATCCGCCGCAAAGTGACCGACGCGCTGACCGGCTTCGAAGGCAAGGGATTGTCGATCTCGATCCGCAACGGCAACGTATACGTCTCGATGGACGACAAACTGCTATTCCGTTCGGGCAGTTTCGAAATTGACCCGAACGGCGCGCGCGCCGTCCGCGACCTGGCCGAAGTGCTGGCGCAGAACGCCGATATCAACGTGATGGTCGAGGGACATACGGACGACGTGCCCTACCGTCCGAACGGCCAGTTGAAGGACAACCTCGACCTGAGCGCGAAACGCGCCACGACCGTCGTGCGGCTGCTGCTCGAAAACAAAGGGATCGACCCGAACCGCATCATCGCCGCCGGACGCGGCGAATCGCTGCCCGTCGATCCGGCCAAAACGTCCGAAGCGCGCGCCAAAAACCGTCGCACCGAAATCATCCTGACGCCGAAGCTCGACGAGCTGATGCAACTGATGGAAAAACAATAAAAACGAAAACATGTCGATTTATAAACGCGTCCTGTTAAAACTCAGCGGCGAATCGCTGATGGGAGCTCAGAAATACGGTCTTTCTACCGAGGTGTTGAACCAATATGCCGAACAGATCCGAACAGTAGCCGCCACGGGCGTGCAGGTCGGCATCGTAATCGGAGGAGGCAATATCTTCCGCGGGCTGAGCGGAGTAAGCCGCGGATTCGACCGCGTCAAGGGCGACCAGATGGGGATGCTGGCGACCGTTATCAACTCGCTGGCGTTACAGGGCGCGCTCGAAAGCGCCGGAGCGAGAGCCCGGGTACTGACGTCGATCCGGATGGAACCGGTCGGGGAACTCTATACGAAGGCCAAAGCGCTGGAACTGATGGAAGCCGGCTGGATCGTCATCATCGCCGGCGGCACGGGCAATCCGTACTTCACGACCGACACGGCTTCGGCGCTGCGCGGCGTAGAGATCGAAGCGGAGGTACTGCTGAAAGGCACGCGCGTGGACGGCGTCTATACGGCCGACCCGGAAAAAGATCCGACGGCGACCAAATTCGCGGAGATCACGTTCGACGAAGTGTACCGTCGGCGGCTGAAAGTGATGGATCTCACGGCATTCACGATGTGCAAGGAGAACGACCTGCCGATCGTGGTATTCGACATGGACACGCCGGGCAACCTGCAAAAAGTGATCGCCGGCGAACCGATCGGAACGGTCGTGAAAAACGACTGACGTCTCGACGGTCCCTGCCGGGAAATCCCAGCGGCGGCATGATAACGAAAACACGTTTTTGACTTAAAACATACACGGACATGATAGAATCGAAAGAACTTCTCGACGCGGCCCAGGTGAAAATGGACAAAGTCATCGCCCACCTGACCGAAGAACTCGCATCGGTCAGAGCCGGCAAGGCGAGCGTCAACGTACTCAACGGCATCCTGGTCGAATACTACGGCACGCCGACGGACATCTCGCAGGTAGCCAGCATTACGGTGCCCGACGCCCGCACCGTACTGGTGCAGCCGTGGGAAAAGAAAATGATCCCGGTGATCGAGAAAGCCATCCTGGTCGCCAACATCGGCCTGACGCCGTCGAACAACGGCGAGCACATCCGGCTGAACATTCCGCCGCTGACCGAGGAGCGCCGTAAAGAACTGGTAAAACAGATCAAGGCGGAAACCGAAACGGCCCGCGTAAGCCTGCGCGGCATCCGCCGCGACCTGGTCGACGCGTTCAAGAAAGCGCAAAAAGACGGTATGCCCGAGGACGCGGCGAAAGACGGCGAAGAGTCGGCCCAGAAACTGACCGACAAATACGCGAAGAAAGTGGACGACCTGTTCTCCGCTAAAGAGAAGGAGATCATGACGGTCTGACCGGCACTTCGTATCCGGAAAATCACAAAACCGCATTTTTGCATAAATGCGGTTTTTGCATTCGGCACAGAACCGACCGATTAAAAAAAAACAAACGTCTAAAGACACATGAAAAAAATAACGAAACTGTGGGGGCTGCTGTTGATCGCTCCGGCCCTGCTTTCATTCTCGCAGGGAGAAACGCCCTCCGCCGCCGACCGGGACGAAGTGCACCGCTTCATCCGGAACTCGTGGGACAAGACCGTCCGGTTCAACACCGAAGACGAAGGCACCCGCATCGGTCTCCCGTACCGCTACACCGTGCCGAGCATCAGCGGCGCATTCCAGGAGATGTACTACTGGGACACCTATTTCACCGGCGAGGGGCTGATCCTCGACGGGCATGTCGACCTGGCCCGGAGCAACGCCGAGAACATGCTCTACATGGTAGACCGTTTCGGTAAAATGTACAACGGCAACCTGACCGTATTCCAAAACCGTTCCCAGCCCCCGTTCCTGAGCATGATGATCGCCAGCGTCTACCGCAGCACCGGCGACAAGGAGTGGCTGCGCAAAGTGCTGCCGACGCTCGAAAAAGAGTACCGATTCTGGATGAGCGAACGGATCGCGCCGACCGGTCTGAACCGGTACGGGAACGAAAGCACCGACCGGGATAAGATGGATTTCGTCGACATGCTGAAAGTGCGCTTAGGCAGTCGTTTCAAGACGGACGGGCTCTCGCACCAAGAACTGCTGGACGTCGGCTCGCACTACATCGCCGAAGCCGAATCGGGTTGGGATTTCAATCCCCGGTTCCGGACGCGCTGCATGGACTTCTGCCCCGTCGATCTGAACGCGAACCTGTATCTGTACGAAAAGAATTTCGAATTTTTCGCGGATGAACTCGGCGACAAAGCCGCCGCAAAACGGTGGGCGCGCAAAGCGGAAGACCGTAAAAAACTGATCCGCAAGTACTGCCGAGACCCCCGAAACGGCATGTACTACGATTACGACTACGTGAACGGCAAGCGTTCCGACGTCGTTTCGGCGGCAGTGTTCAGCCTGCTGTATGCCGGAGCCGTCCCCACAAAGGACGCTCCGGGGATCGCCCGTGCGCTCGACGCGCTCGAATTTCCGCACGGCATCGCCGCCTGCGAGAACAAAGACTACCCGTATGTCTACCAATGGTCATACCCGAACGGCTGGGCTCCGCTGCATTTCCTGGCGATCAAAGGCCTGGACAATTACGGTTTCCGCGAGGATGCCCGCCGCATCGCATCGAAATACGTCGCTACGGTGATCGGCAATTTCAAAAAGACTCACAACCTGTGGGAGAAATACAACGTCGTGGAAGGCAACATCAACGTCAGCAACGAATACGAGATGCCGACCATGGTCGGCTGGACGGCAGGCACCTTCGTCTTTGCGACCGATTACCTCGACCGCACCGCCCGCTGAAGCCCTTATTCCGGCACGGAACTTGCTCTTTTCCGGGTTACGGCCCCGGGAGAGAATCGGATAGCTATCATTCTATCTTGGTATGTTTCGTGCATATGATTTTGTTATGTTTTTCTTATTCACTGGTGGTGCAGGTCGCAAAGCCTGTGATCCCCTTCCGGGGCTTTTTTTAACAAAAATAAAAACCTTTCGAACGTAAATTTCGAAAGGTTTTTATTTATTTACTCTTGTTTCGATTTTCTACGGGCCTCGTACCACTCCTGCCGGATTCCCCGTATTTTATTCCGATGCTCGATGATATCGTTTACTTGCGCATGGCGTTTCCGAAAAGCTTTGAACGTATCGACCGATACCTGGTATTTCCTGCAAACCGACACGATCGTCGCGCCGTTACGCAACATCTCGACGATTTCGGCGCAATTCTCGGACAGAATCCGGAACTTCGGGCAAAAACCTTTCCTTCGGCCGAGCTGCACGCCTTCGGCCTTGCGTAGGGCAAGCGCCTCCTTCGTACGCATCGAGATCAGGTTCCGTTCGATCTCCGCCACGAGACCGAAAGCAAAGCACAGGACTTTACTGTTGATCGTATCGTCAAAGGCATAACCGTCCTTGGTCGAATAAAGGGTAATCCCTTTATCCAAACAATGTCCCATGATCGTCATAATTTCCGTAAGCGTTCTGCTCAACCGCGAAATTTCGGTAACGATCAACGTATCGCCGTTTTTCAAACGCCGCAGAATACTTCCCAGCTTGCGGTCCTTTTGATCTTTCTTGCCGCTGACCACCTCCGTCACCCAACGATCGATTTCCATATTCCGGGTCTGGGCGAATCGAAGAATCTCATCTTGTTGATTTGACAGGTGTTGCTTCTCCGTACTGACTCTCAAATATCCAACCACCATAAGTTTTTATTCCAATAAATTTATTTCCACATACCAAACGGGGAAAGCCGGTTTAAATATAGCAAAAAACGGCGTATATACATTACAAAAAGATCGAAATACGGAGGAAAAGACGTTCATTTTTAACTGGTCGTTTTTAATTATCAGATAGATATTTATACTCGCATCGGTAGGTTTTCAACACGCTGATCTGTGTTTTTTTATAAGAAACCTATTTTTTAATTAAAAAATTTGTATCTTAGTGGTTAAAGATCAACGTTTGAATCTGTTTGATTACAATTAACAATCTAAAAACAAGTACATTAAAACCGAAACACAAAAGCTACTCACATGTCACACGACTAAAAACAGTATCGGAAACTAATGAAAAGGAAGCGGACGCATGGCGAATAATTAACTTTCAAGAAGTAAAATTTGCCGTATTTTAAACAAAGAAACGATAAACCGAAGCGATTAAGGGAAGAATGATGTATCAAGGGTGGAGAATATAGGTGTCTTTTATATTCTTTACGTACCGGAAACAAAGAAACTACACATACACTTGTCTAAATATTTCTTTTAACTTGTTTAATTATGAAAAAATTAGTCTTTTCGATTCAAGTATTCATCGTCACACTGCTGGCCGCACAGTTGACCAGTTGCGAGGGTTTCCCCGGACCGGAACCGATCTCGGAGCAATACGCCCGACCCGAAGAGGTCATCGTACCGGGAGTTCCGGTAGTCAAAGGCGATGGAAAATCGATCTACCAGCCCACCTCTTCGCGCGATTTCCGTTATGCCGCAGCGATGATCGCCAATTCGAACGGCACGATGAGCGCTTGGTTCTCCACTCCGGGAGGAACGACCGGCTCGCTTCCCGCCGCTACCAGTCTGAACGGTTCCGGCGCCGGAGGTGGTCCGTACCCCATGCACAGCAACGGCAACAGCGGGGCGATCAAGTACACATTCGACAAATCGTTCTACGGATGGATCGTGGACTGTCCGGGATGGAGCACGAATACGTCCTGCTTCCACTGGGAGCTTTACCAATGGAATAACGACTACATTTCAACGCTGAGCGGAACCCCGATCGCCCAATACGACCACATGAATTACAAAGACAACAGCTCGCTGGAGATCAATACGAACAACAGCGGTTACGCCGACGAGACCGGGAACGTCAAATTCCCCGCCGGCACCTACCTGCTGTATATGGAACGCATCTCCGGAACCCCGGGTTGCTGGGGCGCCGGCATCGGGGAAAACATGACCGTATGGCACAATGGCACGGAGTTGAGCGGAACGCAGGCATTCAGGACAAAAGTCCAGTACGTTTCCCCGGCCGACGTAGGTTATTCGGCCCAGATCAGGTATTACACCGCATCGTCGGTAACGAACGATCTCACCTGGTCGGAAGACGATATCGTAGCCGTAGCGCCCACCGACAAAAAAGCCGACAGCTATTATGCAAAAGATCCCGCAGTGGTTAAAATCGGGGACTACTATTATATGGTCTACACGGGCTCGACGACCGTCGTGGAAACCACCGACAACGAACTGTTCGTTGCCCGCAGCGCGACCCCGGACGGGGAAAACTGGGAGAAATGGAACGGAACAGGTTGGGGAGGCGATCCCGCGGCGATCGTAAGCGCTAACCTGACGGCCGAAGAGACCTTCTTCGGCGTGGGAGAAGCCAGCCTGATCGTCAAAGACGGACAGATATACCTGTATTACACTTACAACGATCAGGCTATCGACGTCTACGACATCCACCTCGCCACGGCCAATGCCAGCGATTCAAACTGGCCCGCGGCACTCTCCGACAAAGGGAAAGTCATCGACCGCAATAAATTCGCGGCAAATTCCGTGAGCGGTTGCGATGTCAAATACGTCGAAGAGTTGAACTGTTTCCAGGCCATTCATGGAGTAAATGTCAACGAAGTGAACACCTACCTAGCCATATGGCAATCGACGGACGGCATCACCGGATGGGAACAGATCGGCATCGTCACCGACAATACCCGCGTCCGCCTGAAATATCCGCGGGTCGTAGGCAACGACCAAGGACATGTCACTTCCGCAGTACACCTGCTTACCTATCAGTACGGGATAAGCAGATCGAGCTGGAGAACTTGGATGAGTTCCTATCAATATGCCGAGTAAATCGGACAACCAACAGGGTAAGTGAAGTAAATTAATGGACAGTAGTTTTCGTTTTCTCTTCGGGTAAAAAATCCGGGATTCTCCCCCCCAGTAATTCCGGGAATACCCTGTTTATCCGGAGAATTTAAAAGCCGCCCCGAGTGATTCCGGGCGGCTTTTTCATGAGTCGGGCGAACAGGCGTTTCGCAAAACCGGCCGTTGCCGGCAGCGGTTCGCCGTTCGCTCTTTTTTGTCCGGATGCCGCCACCGCCGTTGCACGATAATTGCAGCGCCTTCCGGTCTCAACCGGAGACTTATGAAAAAAATTCTCGCATTCGCCGTTCCGATACTGGTTTGCCTGCTGCTGGGCTACCTCGCCGGACTGATCCAGGCGGATTCCATCCGCGAATGGTATCCGACCCTGCGCAAACCGCCGCTGACGCCGCCGAATATCGTATTTCCCATCGCGTGGGGAATCCTTTACCTGTGCATGGGCATATCCGCCGGACTGATTTACCTTTCCAACGCTCCGCAGAGAGACTTTCTGATCCGTCTTTTCTGCGTTCAACTGTTCTCGAATTTCATCTGGAGCTACCTGTTCTTCTACCTGCGAAATCCGCTGCTCGGTATGATCGATATTCTGACGCTCGACATATTCGTCATTTACTACCTGATCAAAAGTTATCCGGTCAGCAAAACCGCATCCGTCCTGTTCGCTCCTTATGCGCTGTGGGTACTGTTCGCCACCTACCTGAACGGCTACATCATGCTTACCAATTAGCAGTCCGCGCGCAAATATCCCGCGTCGCCGATCCGACGACGCGGGATATTTGCTTTTTATCGAACGACTTACAGGCCGGGATTGATCGCGGAACCGTTGACGTTCGTCCAGTCGGTAATCGTCGGATTGGAGATCGTAATGGCGGTACGGGCAATGCTGACCGCATAAGTGTATTTGGAGCCGGCCGCAAATGTCGTCGTCGTCAGCGACGCCGGCGGAACCGCAATGGCCGAAGTTCCTCCTTCGTTGAGATTGATCGCCAGAGTCGGCGCCTGGCTGTAAGTGCCGGGGAGCACCAGCACGTAAACCGAAGCAGACGTCGCGCTGAGCGTCACGGTCGCGCCCGGCGTCATCGTAGTCGTATTGGTCACGCCGCTGCCCGGCGTGATCGCACCGGTGGAAAGCGCGATGGTCGAATTGCCGTCGGTCGTATAGACCTTATCCGAACTTCCCGCAGCGACCGTAAAAGAGGTCAGCGTCGTGTTCGCCGCGATACTGCTGTTGATGGTGATATCGAACTCGAGCAGCGAGAGCGCATGGGTAAAAACAAGACCGACCGCTCCGGCCGAGCGAAGCACCCCGGAAGAAGCCAGGTTGTTCGAGATCAACAGGTCGAGCGCCGGGTTGACGGTTCCCGTCTGCACATTCAGCGCAGGCACCTTCACCGCCGAAGCCGAACTGTTGCCCGAGGCATAAGGCGAATAAGCGAGAAAAGTATGAGGAGTGGTGGCCGGAGCCCCCCAGTAAATCGGACTGTCGGCGCTCCAAGTCGCGCTCGCGCCGTTCCCGGTCGCGGAAAAGGAAACGTTCACGGCAGCGGGAACCGACTGCGTGCAAAACAGCCCGAGCTGGTCGCCGCTTTTCCACGCCGCCGTGCTGCCGGTAATCGTCGTTTTGGATTCGGGGATAACGTCGGAGACCGGCTTCGAGTCGGCGATTCCGGCCAGGATCGTAATTTGTTGCCCGTCGTCGGCCGTGGGCCGGCATTCGTCGTCGCGGTCGCAGGCGATCCACGCCGCGGCAACCGCCGTCAGGAATAACATCTTTTTCATAACCGATTAATTTTAATGGATAAAACTTTTATTCGATAAATTTATCACCGTGTCCCGCTCGATCGTTACGGGCAATTTCCCCGCAGCGCCGCACGGCTGCGGAACTTTCGTGATGATCCCGCCGATTTTGACATTGTAAACATATTTGGTTCCGGCCGAGAAGGTGTTGTTCGACAGGTTCGCGTAATCCGTATCCTGATTGCTGCCTATCAGCGGGGCAACGGTGAACTTGACAGCCGGCACGGGATTGAGGTATTGTCCCGGAAGCGCCAGCACATAGACCGTCACGGGAATGCTGCCGATCAGCCCGGTCGAAGGGATGCTTTTGGTCAGGGTCTGCGCGTAGACGGAGCTGTTGTTCGCCGCCGCCTGCACGGCGCCGGTTACGAGGTTGTAACCGATCTGGGCGACCGTATTCACGGTATTGACGATGCCGTAACCGGACGATCCGCCCGCCGTATTTCCGCCCCGCAGCGTCAGGCTCTTCAGCGTATAGGTATTGATGACCCCCATCGTAATGTTGAACTGCAACACCGAAAACGCATGTGAAAAAACGAACGCTACCGAGGAACCCGCCGGATAGGCCTGTTGCTTCGGCCCCGTCACGAGCATGTCGCAGGTAACGTCGACCGCCGTCGATACCTGCTGGTTCGCCAGCACCGGCATCGGCACTACGTTGGACTGATTCGACGCATTGTACGGATAGTAAGCATAGAAGGTGTGCGTGGCGGTACGGTTGTACCAGTACATCGGGGTCGTCGTACTCCACGCGCTGCCGTTATAAGAAAAAAGCACGTTACTGCGGCCTGTCAGGGTCTCGCTGATGCCGATCCGGTCGCCGGAAACGAACGAAACGGCGCTGCCGCTCGCGCTGGTTTTAGATGCCGGGGCCGCCGGGCGAACTCCCCCCGACACTTCGACAGCCAGCTCCGGCACCGGCGGATCTTCCTCCGTCCAACCGGTACATCCCGCCAGGAAAACAACCGAAAAAAGCAGTGCGCGCATCATCCGAGTGAATAACCATGTATTATGATTATAACATAAACGCTGCCAAACCTTACCGGACGACCGCCCCGCCCTCCGGCGGGCTTCGTTGCAAAAAACAATATTTTGAGCTAAATTTGCGGAAGCATACAGAGTACAATTCAATTCAACCGAATCCGGCATGAAATCAAAAATCAAAGTCAATCATCCCGTTGTGGAGCTCGATGGCGACGAAATGACCCGCGTCATCTGGAAATTCATCAAAGACAAGCTGATCCTTCCCTACCTCGATCTGGATATCAAATATTACGATCTAAGCATCCAAAACCGCGATGCCACCGACGACCGGGTTACCGTAGAAGCCGCCGAGGCGATCAAAAAATACAACGTCGGCATCAAGTGCGCCACCATTACGCCGGACGAAGCGCGCGTCCGGGAGTTCGGTTTGAAAAAGATGTGGAAGTCGCCGAACGGCACGATCCGCAACATCCTCGACGGAACGGTCTTCCGCGAACCGATCATCTGCCGCAACGTGCCGCGCCTGGTGCCCGGATGGACCCGTCCGATCTGCATCGGGCGTCACGCTTTCGGCGACCAATACCGCGCGACGGACGTCGTTACGAAAGGTCCCGGCAAACTGACCATGACCTTCACCGGCGAGAACGGAGAGAGCCGGTCGTGGGAAGTGTACGATTTCAAGGGCGACGGCGTGGCGCTGTGCATGTACAACACCGACGCGTCGATCCGCGGTTTCGCTCACGCCTGTTTCAACATGGCCCTCAGCAAGAAATGGCCGCTGTACCTGAGCACGAAAAATACGATTCTGAAAAAATACGACGGCCGTTTCAAAGACATTTTCGAAGAGATCTACCGCAACGACTACAAGCAGCGGATGGACGAGCTGGGACTGGTCTACGAACACCGGCTGATCGACGACATGGTCGCTTCGGCGCTGAAATGGAACGGCGGCTTCGTATGGGCCTGCAAGAACTACGACGGCGACGTGCAGTCGGACACTGTCGCGCAGGGCTTCGGCTCGCTGGGGCTGATGACCTCGGTGCTGGTCACTCCGGACGGCAAGACGATGGAAGCCGAAGCGGCGCACGGCACCGTGACCCGCCACTACCGGATGCACCAGCGGGGCGAGGAGACCTCGACCAACCCGATCGCGTCGATATTCGCCTGGACGCGCGGTCTGGCGCACCGTGCCGCACTCGACGGCAACGAAGCCCTGGCGCATTTTTCCCGCGCGCTCGAAGAAGTTTGCGTCGAGACGGTCGAATCGGGCAAGATGACCAAAGACCTGGCGCTGCTGGTCAAGGGGTCGAAAGTTTCCCGCGAAGATTACCTCAACACCGAAGAGTTCCTCGCGGCGCTCGACGACAACCTGCGCAAGAAACTGGCGTAAAATGCGTTCCCCTTCCGTATTGCGGCGGCCCGGCTTCGGAAAAAGCCGGGCCGCCCGTTATATGATACTGCCAAAGTCCTTCGCCGGATTCTCCCCCGGAACGGATTCACAGCCGGTCTTTGTTCCGATAGCGGTAGCGCAGAAACAGAACGCCCGTTACGATCAGCGCGGCGGAGAGTCCCGTATAAAATACGGCGATAAACGTCTCCGGCAGCCAGCGGCACGTCCGAGCCAGGATACCGAACAGAATCATGAAGCACATCACGATCCACCCCTTCGCATCGAAAAACGAAAACGGGCAGTTCCGGTCGCCTTTCCGCTCGATCCGCTGCGTATGTTTGTAAAACAGACGTTTGAAAACCAGGTTGAAGAACAACAGGAACACGACGATCGCCTCCCCCGCCCGGAACAATCCGTAATGGGACTGACTCGCCCACGTGACCACTCCGATCCGCAGAATATTCGCCCCGGCCACGATCCAGACGATCCCGGCCGTCACGAGCAGCGCCCGCCTGTTGACCCCGAACTTACGGGCACGTTTTTCCATAAGCGTTCTTTGTCCGGCAAATTTATCAAATAATCCGCCAAAAACAGCGGGCCGCCGCTCGCAGGCCGCCGCCGGCCGGAGAACGGCAGCCCGGCAAACCGCCCCGTCCCGAAAAGATCGCCCTGCGGACAGCGGGAAAATACAAGCAGGAGGCGGGCGGCTCCCCGTTTTCGGGAAGAATCCGCCGCAAAAATTTTGCAATAATCGAAAAGTGTATTAAATTTGCACGCTGTCCGAAAGAAACGGGCAGTAAAACGGTGGACGTAGCTCAGTTGGTTAGAGCGTCGGATTGTGGTTCCGAAGGTCGTGGGTTCGAGACCCATCTTCCACCCTGTCGGATTTATCCGCAAAAGCGCCTTTAAAAAGGGCGCTTTTTTATTGTCCGGCCTGCCTTACCGCTTCCAACGCGGACGCTGCCCCCGTCCCGCAAAACGCGCCCCATCCAACCCGAACGATTTGTCCGGCAATCCTTTGCCGCCGCCCGATCCGCACGCCGGCCGCCGCGTCCAGCGGCAAACCGGAATTGAAACGTACGGATAATTGCGCCGCCCATATTAAACGAACTCTTCCTTTTTGAATACGAAACGCACAACGGGGCCCGTCCCCATGTCCGACCAGTCGAGAAACTCCAGTTCGACCGGGGTCAGCTTATCGACCAGCACCGGGCGGCCTTCGTGCAGCAGCCACCCGCGCGGTCGGTCGAACGCGTAGGGAACCGTAGCGACTTTCAGATACGATTCGTAACGGTCCAGCAGACCGTCCGGGCCGAAATCCCACACGACGACGCCCGGTTCGAAAATCTCGCCCGGAAGCCACGCGCCCGGACGGCGGCCGTCGCTCCAGTAGTGCTCGGTACGAAGCAATGCCCAGCGCCCCGACAGCGATACCTCCGCCCGCGGGTGCGCTTCCTCGCGCGTGGCCGGGTGAGGGCCCAGCCCCGTGCGAAGCCATTCGATGCTGTACGCCGGGAAAGCGTAGTGAATTCGCGCGGCCAGTTCGGGACAGATTCCCGTCGCGGGGTCTTTCGCGGCTTCGATCATGTGCGGCCGTTCCAGACCGATGCGGCGGGCCAGCTCGTTCACGCACAACGTTTCGTTTTTAAGTATCGTGACGATGCGATCCCACGTAGGGGATTGAATGATTTTTTTCATAAGGCGAATAGTTAAAAAAACGGATCGTTGCTGCGCCCGATGAAATCCGAAGCTATTCGGAAAAAGGCATAAAAAGAGGGCGCAGGACTACTCCTAACGGCGGTACAGGGAAGCACCTTAGTACAGAAGTGTTGGCCTACGCCCAAGTTAGCCCTATCCGTTTCCGGATAGGACATAACAAGGACTGGCAACTATTATACCTGTACTAAAAACCTCTAATTAAAGAGTTCCCTGTTTCCCGTTAGGCATAAAGAGTTGTTTACCCTTTATAATATCTCCTTCGGCTATGCCGAATCGTAATAGTTCCTTAAAGTCTGCATAATTCTTGCGTTTTAATTTTTAGCTGACGGCAGCGCCGCTGCCCCTCTTAAAAATTTCCGCGCACAGACCTTACGGATTCATACACAAAGATAACGACTCGCATGAAATTTCCAATACGATTTAGACCCCGTCCCCGACGGATCGCCGATTATTTTGCTAATTTTGCGATTATGAAAAAATCGCTCGCATACCTGCCGGAGAACAAACAACGCGACCTGCGCCAGTTGACGGAGATTATCCGTCGGGAAATAGTCGGGTGCGAAATGATTATTCTGTTCGGCAGTTACGCGCGAAATAAGTACGTCGATTACGACCAACGGACGGAATTCGGCGTGCGGACTTACTTTATGAGCGATTACGATATTCTGATCCTGACCGAAAAACGGATCGGCAATACGGAACACGCGCTGTATTCCCGGATCAGATACGAGTTTTTCCAGAACAAAGCCAAATTTTTCCATACCCGTCCGGAGTTCATCAATGAAAGTGTCGGCGAGTTTAACCGCCAGATAGAAAAAAGCCGCTATTTCTTTACCGAAATCAAAGAACAGGGTGTAATGCTTTACGATTCGGGGCGATATAAATTGGCCCGGCGGCACAAACTGGATTACAGCGAAATTCGGGATATGGCGCAGGAATATTTCGATGATAAGTTCAAGAAAGCAAATAGCTTCTTATATTTAGCTTCTTGCGCTCATAAAGTTGACGATTTTTGTATGGCTTCTTTCCAACTTCATCAGGCCGCAGAAAATTTTTTACGGACGATTCCGATGGTTTTTACTTTGTACGGTTACAAAGAGCACGATCTGGAATTTCTGACCGACAAGGCCAGAACGCATAGCTTGGACGTTTGCGGCGCTTTTCCGCGCAACACGTCCGAAGAGGAACGCTTGTTCAAACTGTTACAGGACGCCTATGTGCAGGCCCGTTACAATAAAAATTTCGCTGTCACGAAAGACGACATAGACGCGCTGACCGTGCGCGTGGAACGTCTGCGCGATATTACCGAAAAAGTCTGCCGCGACCGTATCGCATTTTACGACAGCGCGAGCCGGAAATAAAAACGTCCCGATAAACGACAAAAGCGAGCCGGCCGAAAAATCGGCCGGCTCGCTTTCGATCAAACTTTCCGGAAGCCTCCGCTACTCGCAAAGCCCCGCCGCGCGCGCGGCTTCGTACAGTTGGTTCATCGCCCGTTCGACCACCGAACGCTGCGTGGCGATATTCATCCGCATCCACCCGCGTCCCTCTTCGCCGAACATCGCGCCTTCGTTGACGCCGATCCCGGCCCGCTCGACCATAAACCGGTAAATCTCCTCATGCGTCATCGGCCATGCGCGGAAATCGAGCCACATCAGGTACGTCCCTTCGGGCGGCACGCACTTTACGGACGGCATTTTCCGATGCAAAAAGTCCGTGACATACCGGATATTGCCTTCGAGATACTCCAGCAGGCGTTCGAGCCACTCGTCGCCGTGTGTATAAGCTGCCTCGAGCGCGACCGTGCCGAAGATATTTCCCTGATCGGCATGTAGTTTGTTAAACTCCTGTTGCAGGCGGCGGCGCAACGCGGCGTCCGGCGTGATCGCCACCGAGGTCGAAAGCCCGGCCAGGTTGAACGTCTTGCTCGGCGCGGTGAACGTTACCGTCCGGCGCGCGAACGCTTCGTCCAGCGCTGCGATATGAATATGCTTATGCGGTTTGTAAACAAGGTCGCCATGAATCTCGTCCGACAGGATCACCACGTCGTGCTTCACGCACAGTTCGCCGATGCGCGTAAGCTCCTCGGCCGTATAGACGCGTCCCGACGGATTGTGCGGGTTCGACATCAGGAAAACCTTCGCCCCGGCGAGCTTGCGGTCGAGGTCGTCGAAGTCGATCCCGAAACTGCCGTCGGCACGCTGCAACAGCGGGTTGTTGACGACCACCCGGTTGTTGAACCGCGTCTGCCGCGCGAACGGATGGTAGACCGGCGGCTGGATCACCACCCTGTCGCCCTCCTGCGTGAAAGCACGCAGCGCGAAAACGATTCCGGCGACCACGCCCGGAGCGAAGTCGATCCACTCCTTTTCCACTTTCCAACCGCTGTGACGCCCCACCCAGTCGATCACCGACCGGAAATAACCGTCCGAACGAAAGGTATATCCGTAAATCGGATGCCCGGCCCGGCGGACGATCGCTTCGGTAACGGCCTCGGGCACTGCAAAATCCATATCGGCGACCCACATCGGAATCACGTCCGCGCGCCCGAACACCTCGTCCCGCGCGTCGAACTTTTCGCAGTCGGTCGCCTCGCGGGAAACGATTTTATCGAAATTGTAATTCATACGCAACTAAATAGATCGCAAAGTTATCATATTTATAAAAAAATAGCTATACCTTTGAACCGTTTAATTGCCGGATGATTTCGATTTGCCCGAAATATCGGGGCGTTATACGTATTACTTTTTATTATTTCATTGCATGAAACCATTCGATCCGAAAAACAGGAAAGGCGCTTACGGGGATTCGCCCCGCCGCGACCGTTCCGGGGACTCCTTCAATCGGGAAGATTCGAGAAGTTCTTCGCACCGGGAAGACGCGCTGTCGTCGTTCTCGAAAGACAAACGCCCGCGCATCAGCCGTCCGGCCAAACCGCACGGGACGTCGTCGGACAATCCGTACGACCGCCGCGGCGACGAACAGCGCCGCTCGTTCAACCCCAATTTCACGAAAGACAACCGGCTGAAAAGCGGCTCCCGCGATCGGGACGACCGTCCCTACGGGAAACCGAAATACGGAGCCAACCGGGACGACCGCTACAACCGCGAAAATCGCGGCGACCGATTCGACAAAGACGACCGTTACCGCAAAAACGACCGGTTCGAACGCGAAGACCGACCGCAGCGCGACGGCAACCGCTACAACAAGGATGACCGGTTCAACCGCAACGACCGACCCGACCGGTTCGACAAAGACGAACGCTACCGTAAAAACGACCGGCCCGAACGCGAAGACCGGCCGTGGCGCAAGGACGACCGGCCTTCGGGTCCGTACAAACCGCAACGGCGCGACGAATCGCAGCCGTACGGCGAGCGTCCGCGTTTCCAGAAAGACGGCGACCGCAAAGGCGGTTTCGGTAAAAAATGGGATAGAAGCGACAGCTCCCGTGGGGCGCGAACCCACGACTCCCGATTCAAAAAAGACCGGAAAGAAGATTATCCGCGCTACGACGCTCCCAAACCGCAGGGCGCTATCCGCCTGAACCGTTTCATCGCCAATTCGGGCATCTGCTCGCGCCGCGAAGCGGACGACCTGATCACGGCCGGCGTTGTGGCGGTCAACGGCAAGATCGTCACCGAACTCGGAACGAAAGTGAACCCGGAGGACGAAGTGCGCTTCAACGGCGAAATCGTCAAGGGGGAAAAGAAAGTATACATCCTGATGAACAAGCCGAAAGGCTTCGTAACGTCGGTCGAAGACCCGCATTCGGACAAAACGGTGATGGATCTGATCAAAGGAGCCTGCACCGAACGGGTGTATCCGGTCGGACGTCTCGACAAAAACAGCGTCGGGGTACTGCTGTTCACCAACGACGGCGACCTGACCCGCAAACTGACGCATCCGAGCTACAACAAGCAGAAAATCTACCAGGTGACGCTCGACAAACCTCTATCGGAAGAAGACATGACCAAAATCGCCGAGGGAATTACCCTCGAAGACGGGCCCATCTTCGCCGACGAGGTCAGCTATGTCAGCGAAAACCGGAAAGAGGTCGGAATCGAAATCCATTCGGGCAAAAACAGGATCGTTCGGCGTATTTTCGAATCGCTCGGCTATTCGGTGCAAAAGCTCGACCGAGTCTATTTCGCAGGCCTGACCAAAAAACGGCTCAAACGCGGCGGCTGGCGGTTCCTGAGCCCGCGGGAAGTCAGTATGCTAAAGAGCGGCGAATACGAATAAACGGAGCCGAAGATAAAGACCGGGGCCGGGATCGCAATCCCGGCCCCGTCTTATTTACCTTGTCCGGCGACGAAGAATCCGCAACCGCAATCATCGAAGCATACGGACAGCAACGCCCCGTCCCGCCGTTTGGGAGTCCGCTGCGCCTTCCTGTCGAAACCGCTTCACGATTCCTCTCCCGGAGAAATAGGATAAGGTTTTATCGCCAGAGTGTTGCATAAAAAGATTTTTCTGCTTATCTTTGCAAACGATTTTACAAGATGGTTCTCTAGCTCAGTTGGTAGAGCACGACACTCTTAATGTTGGGGTCGTGGGTTCGAGCCCCACGGGGACCACAGGAATAATTTTCAAACGCTTGACTTATAATAAGTCGAGTGTTTGTTTTTTTTGATAGGTACAACATAGGTAAAACATTGCATTTTGTGTTCTGTTAATCTGTAAATAAGTATTCTAAAGATTAATCTTCAATGAATGGAAGATTTCGAGCATTATTTACGAATCGAAAAAACTTGGGACAAATATGACTTACAGATGCATGGTTTATCTTAAAAAATATCCCATCGAAGACGTTTTGTCGCTCCTGAATCGGGCGCGTTTGTTTTGGGTTTCGTAATTTCCGGAAATAATTATTTGCGGATTTCGGGAATTCGGGGTTACTTCGAATCACAACAAAACGAAATTTTTCAAATTATGACAGAGAATATTGGTTATAAGCTGAAACGACTTCGCGAAGACAATCAGTTTTCCGTGGAAGATTTAGCGGTTCAATCTGGGGTTCAACAATCTCAAATTGAACAGATTGAGACCGGTAAGATGCTGCCGTCGCTGGCGACGCTGATCAAACTGTCGCGGACGTTGGGCATTCGTCTGGGCACTTTTCTCGACGGAATGGAATGCCCTGAGCCTACGTTGACTCACCGGGAACAGCAGACGCCTCAGTTGTCGGTACACCTGTCCAAGGGAAACGGCTCTGATATCGAGCACCTCAAATACCGTTCGCTGGCCGAAAACAAGACCGACCGCAACATGGAACCCTTTATCATTAACGTGGAATATACCGATCCCGACGAGATGTCAGCTTTGTCGCACCACGAAGGCGAGGAGTTCATTTACGTGTTGGACGGGAGCGTCGAAGTGCGTTACGGTAGTGATAAATACGTTGTGAACCAAGGGGAAAGCATCTATTTCGATTCGATCGTTCCTCACAATATTTCAGTGCAGGCGCCCGGTGAAAAAGCCAAAATCCTGGCGGTGGTTTACACGCCTTTTTAAAAGGTTGGATTTCGTAGAAAATGGAAAAACAAGAATTGATCGACTATACCGTCGGGGGCATTCTTGAGAAATACGTAGCGGAAGATCCGGATCATGAGTTCATGATTTATCCGGACCGCGGGTTGCGGTTTACTTACAAGGAGTTCGACGAACGGGTCAATATTTTTGCAAAAGGGTTGCTGTCGATCGGGGTGACCAAGGGCAGCAAAGTCGGCGTATGGGCGAAAAACGTGCCCGACTGGATGACGTTCATGTTTGCGACCGCCAAGATCGGGGCCGTACTGGTGACCGTCAATACGAACTACAAGAACGCCGAACTCGAATACATCATGAAAAACGCCGATATCCATACGATGTGTATGGTGAACGGCTACCGCGACAGCGACTATGTGCAGATCCTGTACGACCTGGTTCCGGAACTGAAGACCACGCAGCGCGGAAAGCTGCGCAGCGAGAAGTTTCCGGAGTTGAGGAACGTGGTTTACATCGGACAGGAGAAATTGCGCGGCATGTACAATACTTCCGAACTGATGAAGCTCGGGACGCTGGTCGGCGACGACGAGCTCGAACGGGCCAAGTCGCGGGTGGACTGTCACGACGAGATCAATATGCAGTATACGTCCGGGACGACCGGATTCCCGAAAGGGGTGATGCTGACCAGTCACAATATCTTGAACAACGGGCTGACGATCGGCGACCGGATGCATTTTACTGCGGCCGACCGACTGCTGATTTGCGTGCCGCTGTTCCATTGTTTCGGCTGCGTGCTGGGGGTCTGTTCGGTGATTACGCACGGTTCGACGATGGTGATGGTCGAGGATTTCGATCCGCTGAAAGTGCTGGCGTCGGTGCACCGCGAACGCTGTACGGCGCTGCACGGCGTGCCGACGATGTTCATCGCCGAGCTGCACCATCCGATGTTCGATATGTTCGACCTGAGTTCGCTGCGTACCGGGATCATGGCCGGCGCGCCCTGCCCGATCGAGACGATGAAGCAGGTGATGGACAAAATGTACTGCAAGGAGATCATCAGCGTATACGGCCTGACCGAAACCTCGCCCGGTATGACGGCTTCGGCGACGACCGATTCGATGGAGATTCGCGCGACGACCGTCGGGCGGGCTTTTCCGAACGTCGAGGTGAAGGTGCTCGATCCGCAAACCAACGAGGAATGTCCTCCGGGGACTCCCGGCGAGATGTGCTGCAAGGGGTACAACATCATGAAAGGGTATTACAAGAATCCGGAAGCTACCGCTGCGATCATCGACGAGAACGGTTTCCTGCATTCGGGCGACCTCGGCGTAATGGATGAAAACGGCTATTTCCGGATCACCGGGCGGATCAAGGAGATGATTATCCGCGGCGGCGAGAACATCTATCCGCGCGAGATCGAGAATTTCCTGTACAAGATGCCGCAGATCGAGGCGATCGAAGTGGCCGGTATCCCGAGTCCGAAATACGGGGAACAGGTGGGCGCTTTTATAAAGATCAAGGAAGGCTGTACGCTTACCGAAGAGGAGGTTAAACTCTACTGCCGCGGGCAGATCGCCCGGTATAAGATTCCGAAATACATCTTTTTCGTCGAAGGTTATCCGATGACGGCGAGCGGCAAGATCCAGAAATACCGCCTGAAGGATATCGGACTCGATTTGTTGAAAGAGAAGGGGATCGATGTGGTTTAGTCCGGAGACGGAAATTCCGCGTCAAAGGATTGATTTTATAAAAGGAAGGAATTTATCGGTAGTAAAAAACGAAAGAGGCTGTCGCACTGAGCGACAGCCTCTTTCGTTTTTGTATCGTGCGGACAATTATTCGTTCCAGATCTCCCATGCTTTTTCGGCCTGCCCGACCAGCATGTCGTAACCGTTGCGGGTTGCAGCCCCCTGCGCCGCGCCGCGCTTCAGAAATTCGGTGACTGCCGGGTTGTATACCAGGTCGAACAGGAAATGCCCGGCGCCGAGGGCTTCGTACGGCAGGACGGGACAGCCTTCCGCGTTCGGGAAAGTGCCCAGCGGCGTGGCATTGACGATCAGCCGGTGAGCGCGTACGATCTCTTCGGAGAGGTCGCCGTAGGTGTACGCTCCGTTTTTTCCGTCGCGCGATACCGCGTCGAAAGCGATGCCGAGTTGTTCGAGCACGTATTTCACGGCTTTCGAAGCGCCGCCCGTGCCGAGTACGAGCGCCTTTTCGGGGCGGACGTCGCCCAGCAGATTCAGCAGCGAACGGCGGAATCCGTAAGCGTCGGTATTGTAACCGGTCAGGCCTTCGGGCGTAATCTTTACGCAGTTCACCGCGCCGATCGCCCGTGCTTCGTCGCTCAGGCCGGACAGATACGGGACGATCGCTTGTTTATACGGGATCGTGACATTGAATCCGCGCAGGCCGGGCGTTTGCAATACGGTTTCGACGCCTTCGATCGTTTCGATCGGAAAATTCCGGTAGGCGCAGTCGGCGATTCCTGCGGCGGCGAATTTATCGGTAAAATAGCGTTGTGAAAACGAGTGTCCGAGCGGATACCCGATCAGTCCGTACAGTTTCATGTCAGAAAGCGTGTTTGATGGCGAAGAATCCGCCGATCAGCAGAACGGTGAATACCAGCGCCAGCCAGTTGAAATATTTGTCGATAAAACGTTTGATCGGCTCCCCGTATTTCCATATCAACCAGCTAATTAAGAAAAAACGCAGGCCCCGGCTGACGACCGATGCGACGAGGAAGACCGGAAAGTCGATCTTGAACACTCCGGCGGTGATCGTGATCAGTTTGTAGGGGATCGGCGAGAATCCGGCGGTGAATACGACCCAGAAGTTGTACTGGTTGTACATCGCGCAGATTTTGTCGTATTCCGTATGGGTGAATCCGGGAATGATCCGGAAAAAGAAATCGGCGATGGCGGTGAATTCCCCGCCCGGGGTCTGCCACAGGTAGTGTCCGATGGCGTATCCGGCCATGGCGCCGAGTACCGAACCGATTGTGCAGATCAGCGCGTAGCGGAACGCTTTGGCGGCGCATCCGAGTCCCAGGGCGATCAGCAGGACGTCGGGAGGAATCGGAAAAAAGCTGGATTCGGCGAATGCGAGGACGAACAGTGCGGCCGCTCCCCAGCGGCTGTCGGCCCAGCCGAGCACCCAGTTGTAGGTTTTTTTCAGAATATTCATGCCGTGAACGTGGCGCACCGCGCGCGGTGCGGGTTTAACGGTGCAAGTTTACCAAAAATTTTTCAGACCGGGGCTTCGCAGCGCGTAAAAAGTGACCGGAACGATCGGGTTTACGCTTTTACGGAGCGTTTTACCGCCGGCAGTCGGCGAGGATGCCTCCTCCGACGACCAGGTCGCCGTCGTAGAAAACGACGGGCTGTCCCTTGGCCGGGGCCCAGGCCGGTTCGCGGAGTTCGACGAGCAACGACTGCCCGTCGATTCGGACGCGCGCGTAACCCTCCGGGTTCCGGCCCACGCCCCGTATTTTGACCCGTACGGTTTGCGAGTCGGTCAGCCGCTGCGGATCGGCGGCGCAGAACTCCCGGACGGTCAACCGGCGGTAAAAAAGGTCGGCGTCGCATCCTGCGGTCACCCGGTTCCGCGCGGCGTCGATCCCGGTGACGACGACCGGTTCGCCGGAGTCGGTGCGCAGTCCGCGTTTTTGTCCGATCGTGTAGAACGCGCAGCCGTCGTGGCGTCCGATCGTCTTTCCCCGTGCATCGACGATTTCGCCGGGAACGATTCCGGGAACCTGCGTTTTCAGGAACTCGGAGTAGGAGAGTCCTTGCAGGAAACAGACGCCCATGCTCTCCCGCGACCGGAGGGCGGACGGGAGCGATGCGGTCACCGCTTTTTTGATTCGTTCGCCCATCGGCGTCAGGGCTATCCGCAGGTATTCCTGCGACAAGCCCCACAGGTAATAGGACTGATCTTTGGCCGGGTCAGCGGCCGTGCGCACGAAGTATTTTCCGTTTTCGCAGCGAACACGGAAGTAGTGTCCGGTGGCGATATGGTCGTAATGTTCGCGCCGGGCGATGTCGTACAGCGTTTTCCATTTGACCCGGGGATTGCAGCGAGTGCAGGGCGCGGGCGTTTCGCCGCGCAGGTAGCTGCCGGTAAAATAGCGGACGATCTCTTCGCGGAAAACTTCGCGGACATTTTCGATCCGGAACGGAAGGTTCAGCCGTCCGGCCGCCTGCCGGATGCGCGTTTCGAGACCCTCTTCCCCGACGGTATCCAGCGTAAGCAGCGTGACGGCATGGCCCTGTTCGGCGAGGTACCGCGCCGCCGCCGTGCTGTCGATGCCGCCGCTGAAGCCCAACAATACGTTTTTTCTCATACGGAATGAAAAAAGCGTCCGGATCTTTTTCGGACGCCTTTGTTTTCGTTGTCGTGCGTTACAGTTTGTCGAATTCGTCGTCCAGCGACGCGGGGATGCTGCTGATCGCCGAGCCGTCCGGATTGAAACACTCCGGCTTGTGCTCCCGGATGTACCCGACCACTTCGTCGAGTCCTTCCGCGAATTTGCAGAAGTCCTCCTTGTAAAGGTGGATCTTGTGTTTTTCGAACGAGAATTTTCCGTCCTTTTCGGTTTTTTTCCGGCTTTCGGTGACTGTCACGTAATAATCGTCGTTCCGCGTCGCCTTCACGTCGAAGAAATAGGTGCGCCGTCCGGCCCTGACTATTTTTGAGTAGATCTCTTCCGCTCCGTCGCTTTCGCTTTCCTTTTTGTAGTCAAAATGATTCATGCCTTTCGTTTTTGTTAGCAGTTATAGGTTGTTAAAATTAAAAAGAAAAAGAGATATAAGCAAATATTCGGGGCAAAATAAGCGTATACGACTCCGCCGGCTGCAAAAACCGATTTGCGGCCGGCGGAGCGGATGGATCGTTTCTGATCGAATCAGTAGGTGATGCCGGAACCGTAACGCTCCCAGTCGCGCAGCACTTCGAGCGCTTTGGCGAAGACCGGGTCGTCCTCGCCGTTGACGACGAGGTAGTATTCGTTGACTCCCCACATTTTTTGCGCGATCAACGCTTTCAATTGGGTTTTCAGCGCTTTTTTCGAACGTTCGAACTCTGCGACGTCGAAGGCGATCCCCTTTTTCGTGGCCTTGGCCGTCAGGGCGTCGAGCACGTCGTCGGAGACGGTGAAGTCGCTGACGAACTTTTCGGGAGCCGCGTAACGCGACGACAGCGCCGGACGGTTCTCGTCCAGGTATTCGATGACGAATTCGTTGATGACGCCCTGACGCACCAGGCTGCCCCAGTATTTCGTATAGTCCGACGTATCGAGCGGTACGACGATGTCGGGCGTGATTCCGCCGCCGCCGTAGACGGTGCGGCCGCTACGCAGGGTTTTGAACCGCTGCGTGGTGTCGCCGCCGACCGAATCGGAAGCTCCCGGTTCGAACCGTTTGTTGAAATCTTCATAATAGGCGTCCAAATTGCCGTTTTCATACGGGCGCTGGATCATGCGTCCGGTCGGCGTGTGGTAGCGCGCTACGGTCAGCCGCACCGCCGAGCCGTCCTGTAACGGGAACTGCCGTTGGACGAGTCCCTTGCCGAACGTGCGCCGGCCGATCAGCAGGCCGCGGTCCCAGTCCTGAATCGCTCCGGATACGATCTCGCTGGCCGAAGCCGAAGTCTCGTTGATCAGCACGATCACCTTCCCTTTCGTGAACGGGCCGTCTTCTTTCGCGACGATTCGGTCGGGCGGCACGCGCATCCCTTCGGTCGATACGATCACCGAACCTTCGGGTAGGAAAAAGTTGCTCAGTTGTACGGCTCCGCCCATCAGCCCGCCGCCGTTGCTGCGCAGGTCGAGGATCAGGGCGTCCATCGGCCCCAGTTTCTGCACGGCGTCCGTGAACTCCTTGTAAGTATTGTTCGCGAAACGGTTGATCCGAATGTAACCGGTCTTCGGATCGACCTTGTAGGCGGCGTCCACCGTATTGATCGGAATGTTGTCGCGCACGATCGTGAAGTCGAGCGGTTCGCCGCCGCCGTGGCGGACGATCCGCGTCTCTACCCGGCTGCCTTTCGGCCCGCGCAGCAGTTTCGGCACGTCGATCTGTTTGACGCCGACCGAGCTTTTGCCGTCCACCGCGACGATCCGGTCGTTGGGGAGCAGGCCCACCTGTTCGGCGGGACCGCCCGAAATGACGTTGACCACGATGATCGTATCGCGCAGTACGTTGAATTCGATGCCGATGCCGCTGAAACTGCCGTCGAAGCTCTCCTTGACTTCGACCATCTCCTCGGGAGATACGTAAGTCGAATGCGGGTCGAGTTGCAGCAGCACTTCGCGGATCGCGCTTTCGACCAGCTCATTGTTGTGTACCGTATCGACGTAGGCGCCGTTCAGGTAACGGTAGAACTGCTGGAATTTCTGCAGGTTGCCGGCCGGATCGTCTTTCGCGTCGTTCTGTGCAGAAACAAGCGCCGGCGCCGCGAACAGCAGCGTCGCCAGCAGGATATGGATTTTCATTCTTATCATTGCAGTATCTTTAATGTCCTTGTGATAACGCGCCTCGCCGGCGCATTATTGCAGGCGCGCGGCCAGTTCCGCCAGCGGAACGGCCTGCTGTTCGCCGGTCGCCATGTTTTTGACGGTGGCGTTTCCGGCGGCCAGTTCGTCGCTGCCGATGATCACCACCAGCGGGATCGCGCGCCGGTTGGCGTATTCCATCTGCTTTTTCATCTTCGCGGCGTCGGGGTACATTTCGCACGGGATGCCTGCGGCCCGCAGTTGTTTCATCGCGCGCAAGGCGGCCGGTTGTTCGGTTTCCCCGAAATTCAGAAACAAAACCCGCGTGGTGACGCCCGCTTCTTCGGGGTAGAGACAGAGTCCGCACATCACGTCGTAGATCCGGTCGGCTCCGAACGAGATGCCTACTCCCGACATGCCCGGCATACCGAAAATTCCGGTCAGGTCGTCGTAGCGTCCGCCGCCGCAGATACTGCCGATCGCGAAATCCTTCGCCTTTACTTCGAAGATCGCGCCGGTGTAGTAGTTCAGCCCGCGCGCCAGCGACAAATCCAGTTCGATATCCAATTCCGTGCCAAGCGCTTCGACGTATCCGAAGATCGTTTCCATCTCGTCGATGCCGGCGATTCCGGTTTCGCTGCCGCCGATCACCGCGCGCAACTGTCGCAGCTTCTCGCGGTTCGTACCGCTGAGCGACAGGATCGGTTGCAGCGCGGCCACGGCCTGCTCGGAGATACCTTTCGAAAGCAGCTCTTCGTTGACCGCTTCGATTCCTATCTTTTCGAGTTTGTCGATCGCCACGGTGATGTCGGTCATCTTGTCGGCGTGACCGATGGTCTCGGCGATGCCGTACAGGATCTTGCGGTTGTTCATCTTCAGCGCGATCCGGATGCCGAGTTTTTTGAACACGGCCGCCACGATTTCGATCAGCTCGACTTCGTTGAGCAGGCTGCGGCTGCCGATGATATCGACGTCGCACTGGAAAAACTCGCGGTAGCGTCCCTTCTGCGGCCGGTCGGCGCGCCATACCGGCTGGATCTGGTAGCGCCGGAACGGGAACGAGATTTCGTTCTGGTGTTGTACGACGTAGCGGGCGAACGGTACGGTGAGGTCGTAACGCAATCCTTTTTCGCACATTTTCACCGACAGCGCGTTGCGGTTGGCGTCGGCATCCTGCAACGTTTCGGGTGCGACTCCGCTCAGGAAGTCCCCCGAATTCAGGATTTTAAAGAGCAGCTTGTCGCCCTCGTCGCCGTATTTTCCGAGCAGCGTCGAGAGGTTTTCCATCGCCGGCGTTTCGAGCGGCAGGAATCCGTAGGTGCGGAAGACGCTTTTTATCGTGTCGAAAATGTAGGTGCGTTTAATCATCTCGTCCGGGCCGAAATCGCGTGTGCCCTTCGGAATGGATGGTTTTTGTGCCATGACGGTGTGTTTTCTAAAATTTTATTTCGTTGGCGAACTGTCGATCAAAGCGTCCAGTTCGGCGATCTTTTTATCGTAAGCGTTGCGGGTGATCTGGCGCAGCAGTTCGACGTGCGGCCGGATGCGGTCGATGTCCGCCGGGGCGATCGTGTATTTCGGATCGTAGCGTGCGGCGATATAGGCGTCGTTCAATATTTTGAACAAGCGTTTGCTCTCTTCTGTGTCGGTCGGAAAAAATGCAAGGATTTCCGGCGTATGCACTTTACAGGATTTTACCAGTTTTTCGAGGTCGTGTATCCTCGGTTTTTTAAGGGTGTGGATCAGTCTGATCGTGTGGAGGAAAGATTCACATGCTTGATGGAAATTGAAAATGGAAAATTTATGATCTTTGTTGGAGTGCGCTAGGGCAGCGTATTTATAGAATGTTTCTCCGCGACCGTTCCATTCCTCAAAATATTCCTGTACCTGTCCTTTAAACTCCTGTGCATTCAGTTCGCACGGTGTTTCGAGCGTAAACTTTCCGCTGTCGTACAGCATGATTCCTTCCTCGGCGATGTCCGTCCAGAAATACCGACCTTCTGCGAGATATTTATTAAAAGTTTGGATATGTTCCAGTATAAAACTGACCGGGGTATCCGAACGGGTGTTTCTTGCGAAAACATCTTCTACACGATCCAACTTCCGTGCGGCCCCGTAAGGTTCCACTCCGTGCTCGACTAGCACCAGGATATCGTAGTCGCTTTGGAAAGTCGTATGAACCCCGTAGTCGAACCGTTCGTCGAGTTCGACCCAGTTGCCGCGCGCATAGCTGCCGAACAAGATAACCATTTGGGCCGGTACGGCCCTGCGGATGTACTTTGTGAGGATTTCGAGTTCCTCCGCTTTGCGCTGCGGTAGGTGTCCGAGTGAGGTTTTCATACGCTGTCGGTGTTTAGTCGGCGACCAGTTTGCGGTATTTCACCCGGTGCGGGGTGTCGTCGCCGAGGCGTTTGCGCTTGTTCTCTTCGTATTCGCTGTAACCGCCTTCGAAAAACACGACCTGCGAGTCGCCTTCGAACGCGAGGATGTGCGTGGCGATGCGGTCGAGGAACCAGCGGTCGTGCGAGATCACTACGGCGCATCCTGCAAAGTTATTCAACCCTTCTTCGAGGGCGCGCAGCGTGTTGACGTCGATGTCGTTGGTCGGCTCGTCGAGCAGCAGCACGTTGCCTTCCTCCTTCAGCGCGAGGGCCAGGTGCAGCCGGTTGCGTTCGCCGCCCGACAGCACGCCGCACTTTTTCTCCTGGTCGGCGCCGCTGAAGTTGAAGCGCGACACGTAGGCCCGGGCGTTGACGCTGCGGCCGCCGAGCTGGATCAGCTCGCTGTCCTGCGAGATGACCTGGTAAACCGTCTTTTCCGGGTCGATCGACGCGTGTTGCTGGTCGACGTAGGCCAGCTTGACCGTCTCGCCGACGCGGAACGAGCCGTGCAGCGGCTTTTCGATCCCCATAATCAGCCGGAACAGCGTGGTCTTGCCGACCCCGTTCGGGCCGATCACGCCGACGATTCCGGCGGGCGGCAACGAGAAGCTCAGGTGTTCGTACAGCAGCCGGTCGCCGTAGCCCATCGACACGTCCTGCGCTTCGATCACCACATCGCCGAGGCGCGGGCCGTTCGGGATGTAGATTTCGAGTTTTTCCTCCTTTTGTTTCGTATCTTCGTTCAGCATCTTGTCGTAGGCCGACAGACGGGCTTTGCTCTTCGCGTGGCGGGCGGACGGGGCCATGCGAACCCATTCCAGCTCGCGCTCCAGCGTTTTGCGCCGTTTGCTCTCCTGCTTCTCTTCCTGCGCGAGACGGTTCGATTTCTGTTCGAGCCAACTGCTGTAATTGCCTTTCCAGGGAATGCCTTCGCCGCGGTCGAGTTCGAGGATCCAGCCGGCCACGTTGTCGAGGAAATAGCGGTCGTGCGTAACGGCGATGACCGTTCCCTTGTACTGTTGCAGGTGCTGTTCGAGCCAGTCGATGCTCTCGGCGTCGAGGTGGTTCGTCGGCTCGTCGAGCAGCAGTACGTCCGGTTGCTGCAACAGCAGCCGGCACAGCGCCACGCGGCGGCGTTCGCCGCCCGACAGGTGTTTGACGGATTGGTCGGCGTCCGGACACCGCAGCGCGTCCATCGCGCGTTCGAGCGTGGCGTCCAGTTCCCAGCCGTTCTTGTGGTCGATCAGTTCGGTCAGCTCGCCCTGCCGTTCGATCAGCTTCGCCATCTGGTCGTCGTCCATCGGCTCCATGAACTTCGCATTGACCTCTTCGTACTCTTTCAGCAGCGCGACCACGTCGGCGCACCCTTCCTCGACCACTTCGCGGACGGTTTTCGTATCGTCCAACTGCGGTTCCTGTTCGAGGTAGCCGACCGTATAGCCCGGAGAGAAGACCACTTCGCCCTGGAAATTCTTGTCCAGCCCGGCGATGATCTTCATCAGCGTCGATTTCCCGGAGCCGTTCAGCCCGATGATCCCGATTTTAGCCCCGTAGAAAAACGACAGGTAGATGCCGTTCAGCACTTTTTTCTGGTTCGTGAAAGTCTTGCTGACTCCGACCATCGAGAATATGATTTTTTCGTCTGCCATGTCTGTGTGTTAGTGCGGTTAATTTGCGCAAATATAATAAAAAAGCCCCCGTTTCCGAGGGCTTTTCGAGAATATGCCGTAAAACGGGGAACCTATGCGAACAGTTTCGCCGGATCGAGGTTCGCCGACTCGATGTCTTTGAAGTATTTGTAAGTACCTACTTTCAGTTCGTCGGTTGCGTCCTCGTCGCAGACGATGATTCCTTTGGGATGTACTTGCAACGCGCTGATCGTCCACTGGTGGCTGTAACCGCCTTCGATGCCGGCGGCCAGCGCGCGCGCTTTGTTGTGTCCCATCGTCAGGATCATCACCTCGCGGGCGTCCATCACGGTGCCCACGCCCACGGTCAACGCCGTTTTGGGAACCAAGTCGACGTTGCCGCCGAAAAAGCGCGAGTTCGCGATGATCGTATCCTTGGTCAGCGATTTGACGCGCGTCCGCGAGTTCAGCGACGAAAAAGGTTCGTTGAACGCGAGGTGTCCGTCGGGGCCGATGCCGCCCATGAACAAATCGATGCCGCCTGCGGCCCGGATACGGGCTTCGTAGTCGGCGCACTCCTTGCATAGGTCGGGCGCATTGCCGTTCAGGATGTTGACGTTTTCGGGTTTGATGTCGATGTGGCTGAAGAAGTTGTTCCACATGAACGAATGGTAGCTTTCCGGATGGTCTTTCGGAATGCCTACGTACTCGTCCATGTTGAACGTTACGACGTTGGCGAACGAAACTTTGCCCGCTTTGCAGTATTCGATCAACTTTTTATAGGTGCCCAACGGGGTGGAACCCGTCGGAAGACCCAGTACGAAAGGCCGTTTCTCCTTTTTGTTGTGTTCGTTGATGCGTTTGGCAATGTAGGCGGCTCCCCAGGCCGATACCTGTCCGCCGTTGGGTTCGATGATGACTCTCATAATTAAAAATATTTTATTTGTTCTCGGTTGTGAACGTTCTGGACCACTATGGGCAGCCGTAACCGGCCATAAACGGGGTCTCAACCCGGACATTCTGTAAATAACGTTATTGGACGTCGCCCTTTCCCGCCTTGAAAGTCACTTGGTTGGCAGTGTCTTCCACGATGTAGATGTCTTCGTATCCGGGAGCGATCGCGATGCTTTTTTGATAAGACACCATCCCGTACGCGACGTCGTTGATGTAATACTTATTTTTCTCGTCTTCGGTAAACGAAGGTAATAATTCTGCTTTTTTCGTGTTGAATGAAGTTTGTAGAGCGACCAGAGCGGCCTTAATCGACGCGCTTTGCTCCTCGTATTTCTGCTTGGCCTGTGCATCGCACTGTGCGTAAGCTTCTTCCTCGGTGTCGCCCGTTGCGTTGATCGTGAATTTGGCTCCGAATTGTTTATTGATATTTGCGATACCTTCTTCGAGCAGCGTATTTAGCTGATTCAGATTGTTCGTTTCACTTCCGAGATAACCATCCTGTCCGAGACCGATACGGGTCTGGTATTCGCGGCTTACTTTAGCCTGGTTGTCTTCGTCGTCTTTGCAACCGCAGAACAGCAAGGCCGCGCAACTCATCAGGATTAGGATTTTTTTCATGGTTTCAATAAATTAAAGGATTTGTGTTTTTTATAGTTTGAAAAGGTCCAGTCTGACAAATACTTCGATCGCTTGATATTCGGCCATTCCCAGCTTGTCGTACATCCGGGCGGTATTCTGCGTACGTTCTTCGGCGCGCTGCCAAAATTCGCGCTTGTCTTCGCCGGGGAACGGCATCACGTCCTTCTGCGACAGGTGGCGGTAGATGGCGTGGCGTTTCTGCACCACCTCGTCCGGGCTGAGCGGCACGGCCATGTCGACCATGTCCAGATCCCACTCCTGCCATGCGCCCCGGTAGAGCCAGAACCGGCAATCTTTCACCCAGGGTTCGTTCTGTATCTGGTACATCGCCTCGATGACCGCTTCGATGCAGGTGCGGTGCGTTCCGTGCGGGTCGGACAGGTCGCCGGCGGCATAGATTTGGTCGGGCTTGAGTTCCTGCAATAATTTTACGACGCGCGAAATGTCGTTCTCGGTCAGCAGTCCCTTTTTGACGCCTCCCGTTTCGTAGAACGGCAGGTTCAGGAAGTGGACATTTGTCCGGTCGTTCAGCCCCATGTGCCGGCAGGCCGCCTTCGCTTCGGCGCGGCGGATCGAGCCTTTCAGCTTGCGGAGTTCCAACGGTTCGGGTTCGCCTTTGCGCTTACCGGCGATGATCGCTTTCACTTCGTCGTATTTGTCTTCGAAACCGCATTCGCGGGCGGTGTCGATCGTTTGCAGCACCACGTCGTCGTGCACGGCGATGTTGCCGGACGTTTCGTAAGCTACGTGGACGTCGTGTCCCTGAGTGATCAGCCGGCGGAACGTGCCGCCCATCGAGATCACGTCGTCGTCCGGATGCGGGCTGAAGATCAGCACGCGTTTGGGGAACGGCTGCGCGCGTTCGGGACGCGTCGAATCGTCGGCGTTCGGCTTGCCGCCGGGCCATCCGGTGATCGTGTGTTGCAGGTCGTTGAATACCTGGATATTGATCTCGTCGTAGGCCATGCCGGAGATTTCGAGCAACTGGCCGAGACGGTTATCCACATAGTCCTGATAGGTCAGTTTCAGGATCGGTTTGTCGACCTGCTCGCACAGCCACAGCACGGCCGTGCGGATAAAACGTTTCGGCCACAGGCAGCGTCCGACCAGCCACGGCGTGCGGATACGGGTCAGTTGCGAGGCGGCGCCTTCGTCGACCACGACTTCCATGTTCTGGTGCTCCTGCAGGCAGGTGGCCGGAACCAACAGTTGGCGTTCGCCTTCGACCAGCTCCTTGACGACGTACGCTTTTTCTTCGCCCCACGCGATCAGGATGATGCGTTTGGCGTCGAGGATCGTTCGCAGTCCCATCGTGATCGCCTTGTGCGGTACGTAGTTGATGCCGTAGAAGATCGATGCGGCGGCCTTGCGGCTTTCGTTGCCGAGGGCGACCAGCCGCGTCCGCGTATTGGTGTAGGTGCCCGGTTCGTTGAACCCGATCTGCCCCTGTACGCCGGTACCGAGCACCATCAGGTCGATGCCGTCGTACTGCTCGATCAGCGCTTCGTAGTCGCGGCAGAACGTTTCGACTTTGTCCTGCGGCAGCGTCCCGTCCGGGATATGGATGTTCTCGGGTTTGATGTCGATGTGATCAAGCAGACTCTCGTGCATCGAGTAATTGCGGCTCTGCAACTCCTTCGGCGAGATCGGGAAGAATTCGTCGAGGCTGAATATGACTACGTTGTGAAAACTGAGCCCCTCTTTTTTATGCAGTTCGACCAGCGCGCGGAACAGGCCCACCGGCGATTTCCCGGTCGTCATGCCCAGTACGCACATCTCTCCGGCCGACTGTTTCTCGCGGATGCAGCCGGCGATCTCCCGAGCCACGTACATGGCTCCGCTCGCTTCGTTCTCGTAAATGTTCGTGTAGATTTTTTCGAATTTTCGGATGATGTCGGCAGGATCTGCCCCCGGCTCCAGCCCTCCCTCTTTCGGCAATTTGTAATTTCTTTCCATAGCCTCCTGATTTTATGATTCTGAACGTATTTTGTCAGCGCGTAATCGAACGCTAAAAGTAATCATTAACCGGGGATTTGCCAAATTAATCTCCGGGTAAGATAAAAAAACGATTTTTTTATGTTTTATCGCAAAAACTTCGTATCTTTGTTAATATTATAACAGAGGGGCGGTAAACGGTTGCCGTCCAGCTCAGTGGGAAACTAACTTTATAAATCATCGCACTAATCAAAACAACTATGGCTCAAAAACTTTTGATAAGGGATTTGACCCTCCGGGACGGACAGCAATCCGCTTTTGCCACCCGGATGAAGCAGGAGCAGATCGACCGCGTCCTGCCTTTCTATAAAGACGCTAATTTTTACGCCATGGAGGTGTGGGGCGGCGCCGTGCCCGACTCCGTAATGCGCTACCTGAACGAAAACCCGTGGGACCGCCTCGAAAAGATCAAGGCCGTCGTGGGCGACGTTTCGAAACTGACCGCGCTGTCCCGCGGACGCAACTTGTTCGGATACGCTCCGTATACCGATGAGATCATCGAGGGATTCAGCCGCAATGCGATCGAGTCGGGACTGGGCATCATGCGTATTTTCGACGCGTTGAACGACGTGAACAACGTGAAGTCTACGATCAAGTATATCAAGAAGTACGGCGGTATCGCCGACTGCGCCGTGTGCTACACGATCGACCCGCATTTCTCGACGATGGAACGTATCAAGGCCGCGCTGAAAGGGAAGAAACTTCCGAAAGCGGTTTTCACCGACGAGTATTTCTTGAACAAGGCGCAGCAGATGGCCGCTCTGGGCGCCGATATGATCACGATCAAGGACATGAGCGGACTGATCCCGCCCAAACGCGTTTCGGATCTGATCAAGCTGTTCAAAAAAAACCTGTCGATTCCGATCGACTTCCATACGCACTGTACGCCCGGTTACGGGCTGGCTTCCGTCGTGGCTGCGATCGAGGCCGGCGTCGACGTCGTCGATACGAATATCTGGAACTTCGCCGGCGGACCGGCGGCTCCGGCGATCGAACTGATCTACATCTTCTGCAAGAAAATGGGCGTGGAGCTCGATATCAACATGGAGGCCGTCGCCAAGATCAACAAGGAACTCTATACGATCCGCAAGGAACTCGATGCGGTGGATGCGGTGAAGATTTTCCCGAATGCGTTCAACCCGCTGACCGACAAGCTGCCTGAGAACATCGACAAGGAGTTCGACCGGGCGATTGCCGCAGCCAAAAATGGAAACGAGGCCGAACTGCTCGACGCCTGTCATGCGATCGAAAAGTATTTCAACTTCCCGAAACCGAACGAACTGGTGCAGAAGGCCGAGATTCCGGGCGGTATGTATACGAACATGGTGGCCCAGCTCAAGCAGCTCAAGTCCGAATCGATCCTCGAGAGCGCGATGCAGTTGATCCCGCGCGTGCGTCTGGACGCCGGTCTGCCGCCTTTGGTGACGCCGACCAGCCAGATCGTGGGCGCCCAGGCCGTCAATTGCGCGCTGGACGTTAAAAACGGTAAGCCGATGTATTCGAACGTGTCGAACCAGTTCGTGAACCTGGTCAAGGGCGAGTACGGCGAAACGCCGGTTCCGGTCGATCCCGAATTCCGCCTGAAGATCGCCGGGGTGCGCGAGGAAACCCCGTACGACACGTCGAAATATCAGATGCAACCGAATCCGGTGCTCGAAGACGCCGGCGGAGTCAAGTTGGCCGAGAATGAAAAAGAGGTGCTGTTGCTTGAGCTCTTCCCGCTGGTCGCCAAGAATTACCTGACGGGCGTGAAGAAAGCGCGTTATGCCGCCGCTCACGCCGCCGAAGCCGCGAAAGCCGCCCAGACGGCCGCTGCTGCGCCCGCCGCCGCGCCGGCTCCAGAAGCGAAGGCCGAAGCCAAGCCGGCCGTTGCGATTACCGGAAACGTGGTTACGTCGCCGATGCCGGGACGTATCCTCAGCGTGCTGGTGAAACCGGGCGATAAAGTGACAAAAGGGCAGGATGTGGTGATCCTCGAAGCGATGAAGATGGAGAACAGCATCACGTCGGATTACGCCGGAACCGTGAAGCAGGTGCTCGTGGCCGAAGGCGATACCGTCGCCGTCGACAGCCAACTGGTCGAGATCGAATAGCGATCGCTCGGAATAATTTAGGAATGTGCGGGTCGTATTCCCAATGAAGGGCGTACGGCCCGCTTTTTAAAATTCGGAAAATGAAAAGATTTTTGACAGGCTGTATGTTGGTCTGGGTTGTGGGCGTTTCCGCCCAGAAGGAATATCGGGCGCCCGAGAGCTACGTGGACGGGCGTTCGCAGGCCGTTCTGCGGATGACGATCGATGACGAAGGGATGGTGATGCCTTGCGGGACGGGGCCCGACAGTTGCGATACCTACGGCGCACGCGAAGCCGTAGTGGTCGAGCACGAGGGAGTCTACTACCTTCATTACGACGGCGCCGGCAAAGATGGGTGGCTGTCGTGCCTGGCTACCAGCCGCGACCTGCGCCATTGGGAGAAGCACGGATTGCAATTGACCCTCGGCGAAGCGGGACGCCCCGATTCCAAATCGGCTTCGTCGCCCTGGTTGGTGAACGACGGCGCGAAATGGCATATGTTCTACGTGGGCACCCAATTTTGTACCCCCGCTCCCGACTGCATCCCGGCCACTCCTTATGTGACCCTGACGGCCGAGGCCGATCATCCGGCCGGCCCTTGGCGCAAACGTTACGACATCATTCCTTTCACCAACGAGGCCGGCACTTATTACAGCGATACGGCCAGTCCGGGCGATGTGGTGGAGCAGGACGGCGAGTACAAGATGTTTTTCGGAGCCGCGGCTTTTGACAAGGAGGGTAAACTGGGCCGTACGGTCGGCATCGCCCGTACCCGCGACCTGGGGAGCGCGTGGACGGTCGATCCGCAGCCGATTTTCCCGCCCGCCGAGCAGTGCGAGAACACCTCGCTCTATTACGAACCCGATAACGGTACCTGGTTCCTGTTTACGAACCACATCGGGATACACCCCGACCGGGGCGAATACACGGATGCCGTTTGGGTGTATTGGACCAAAGACCTGAATCGGTGGGATCCGCAGGACAAGGCGATCGTGATCGATTGTCAGAATTCCAAAGAGGTGAAAGGCGCTATCGGGATGCCGTCGGTGATCCGGGTGGGCGACCGGCTGGCGATGCTCTACGACGGCGCGACCGGAGAAAATTACGGACACATGGGCCGCGGCATCAACCTGGCCTGGCTCGCGCTGCCGCTGGTTCCTCCTGCGAAATGATTAAGATATAATAAAGTGCTAAAACGGCGGCAGGAGATCCGGCCGCCGTTTTGTTGTTGCTCAATCCTTGAGCAGTCTCGGCAGGATTTGTCCGATAGATTCGATTCTCGGGCCCTGTCCTTCTATCTGGCAATCTTCCAAAAAAGGATAACAGGTGAACGATTCGTCCGAAATTTCAAAATAGGGAATCAGCCGCAAGCCGCTGTCTTCGATGGTAAAATGAAGCGGAGCGTCTTGCGACGGTTTGAATTTTTCAAATAGTTTTTCAGGCGGGAATGGTAGCGTAACACGCCCGTTTTGCACCGAATCTCCGACAACGGCCATCAGCAGCGGGCCGTATTCGATAGCGTAAGCATTTTTGCCTTTGAAATCGGGTTCGCTTCCTTTGTACAGGGTGAGGCGGAAAGCCATCGGTAACGAAAATTGTATCTTGTCCTTGTCCGACCATTTCCGGTCGAGCGTTACGTATGATCCCGGTTTTCCCCAGGCTACCCGTTCGCCGTTTACCAAGATGACTGCGTTGCAGTTACACCACCATGGAATGCGAAGCCGGATTTTGCACGGCGTTTTTTTGCGTGCCGAAACTTCGATCTGGATGTCGGTGGGATACGGATATTCGAGTCGTTCGTTTAATCTCGGATTTATCAGGGTGCTCCCGGCTCCGGGCCGGCTGTACGGGAATTCGGTTTGCATGGTTAGTTTCATCGGTGTCCCGTCCTGTTCCCAGGCGAACGAAGAGGCGGCGAATAGGTCGACGTATACGCCGTCGTCCGCCTGCGTGTAGATGAACTCGGGCAACGCTCCGAAAAGCCGCGTCCCCTGCCCTTCGCAGCAGGTGTTGACGTCCGTGCCGTCTTCTTTACGATCTATCAGGCGGGCGTGGTAGCGGATTTTGCCGTCGGCAGTCTGGTTGGCAATGGCTACGTTGTAGATCGATTTTTCGATTTCGGCCACGTATTTTTCCTCTTCGGGGTAGAGCAGGTGGAACCGCTGGTTCAGGAACGCCCAGAACGAATTGCCGCACAGCTCGCCCGTTCCGCTGCGCAGCAGATAGGATTTGGGCGGGTAGGGCGACAGTTCGCTGATACTGATACTGCCTCCGATATGTTCGTAATATTCGTTGAACAGTTCCCAGCCTCCGACGGCCGCATCGAGGTACTGCCGGTCGCCGGTCGCCATGTAGAGGTCGAGGAACGATTCCAGCGACAGGATCAGGTAACAGTGCGGACGGTCGTACGGATATTTCCAGATCGCGTCGACATCCTTGTCGATCAATTGTTGCATCCAGAAATTTTCCTGGTAGTAACGCTGCACGACTTGCAGGTCTTCGGGTTTTCCTACCGGCGTAAAATAAAGGCGGGTGCTGGCGATGATTCCCTGGCGTCCCTGTCCGCCGCGGCGGACCAGTTCCGGCAGATAGGGGCAGGCGTTGAACCAGTCGTAAAAACCGCGCAGCAACGGATAGGCTTTCGGATTTCCTGCGATTCCCGCTTCGATCAGTCCCTGAGTCACCCACGAACGGCAGTAAGCTCCGTTTTCGAAATGCAGGATATCGCGTTCGGGATAAGCCATGAGGTATCCGTTCGACTGTTTGCAGGCTTCGATGCCGTCGACGATCCGGTTCATCCGGTCGCGCAGTTCGCGGTTTTCGACCCAGCGCAGTTGGTTGCCCGCGCCCATCAGAAAGCGACCCGCTTTCGAACCGGGCAGAATGTCGACCCATTCGGTATGCAGGTCGCGCAATGCCCCGTCCGCCGGTACTCCGGCCCGCTCGCGGAACTCTTTCAACATATCGTCTACGGAAAACGACTGAAGCAGGTAATGGGCGTTGGCATAGAGCGTTCGGCGGAACAGTCCGTCGTTTACGGTGACGCCGCTGCGCGGAACCCGCGCCGTCGGTTCGACCGGCCGCCAGCTTGCCGCCGGAGTGACGTTTTCGGGACAATTCAGTACGGCGACTTCTCCCATCGGGCGTTGCGGTCTCAATAAGGGGTGTTTACCCAGAAAACCCCGGTCGGAGTCGGTGAGCAGCCGGTTTTCCGAAACGTCGACGCCGCCCGACCATACCTCCATTTTCCAGAGTTCGAAATAGTATCCGTTGTCGCGTTCGGGTAGCCGGGTGACTCTCAGCTCGACGTACCGGCCGGAAACAGGGTGCGCCGGGCGGAAGACGTCGATTTGGTCGACTGCGGCGGCTTCGTAGTCGCTGCCGGTGTGGTCGGCGATCGTTACGGGCCTGTCGGAGCCGGACGTTTCGATCCGGAATCGTACCGGAAATCCCGGGCGCGCATAGTAGTCCCAACTGTCGAATACGACGGGGTACAGTTTGACCGAATCGATCGGATACGGCCGTCCCAGGTCGATCCGTATCCAGCAACTTTCGTCGGCGGAGGATTTGCGTGCGGATTCGTAAATCGCGTAATTGGCTTTCGCTGCGACCCGTTCGACCCCCAGCGGGCCTCCCCGCAGGTCGGCGACCTGCGCACGGGCGGAAAAAATAGGTAAGCTGCAGGAAAGCGATGCGGCGAAAAGCAGGAAAGTTTTTTTCATGTCGGGCGGGTTAGAACGGTGAAAATGGGATTGTGAACATAGCAAAGATAAAAAATATACCGGTATTTATTATCCGTCCGTGTTTACCGATCCGGAACGGATCTGCCGACCGACTGCCGTTTTGCGGCCGGGCGGACACCGAAATGAAAATTCGCGGCCGGCGCCGTCGCGGCGGGATTCGGAACCGACACGATTTTGAGCTTAAAAATAGCGTATTTGGTATAAAAAATTTCGTTATTCCAAAAATCCGTTGTACCTTTGACACCGATTTTGCGTTTTTGGGATTTGACGCAGGCCTTGAGTTGACCGTCGATTTGCCGGGGCGGATTAATTTTTTGGTGCGTAATATTTGTGCATTAAGAAATTATTCGTACTTTTGCCAACCCTAAAATGTGACAAACTGCCGATGTAGCTCAGTTGGCCAGAGCAGCTGATTTGTAATCAGCTGGTCGGGGGTTCGAATCCCTCCATCGGCTCCGGAAGGTGCGACGGACAGAGCGTGCGGATGCGGCGGACAATAGTGGGTGCGGCGCTATATTATTAGGGTGTAACGAGCGAGACTCGGGTTTCGAAAAGTTCTTCGAGAAAATTCTGGGCGGATACCAGAGTGGCCAAATGGGGCAGACTGTAAATCTGCTGTCTTTCGACTTCGGTGGTTCGAATCCATCTCCGCCCACAGTGAATCCGGTTCGCGCCGGAGAATCGACGAAATGATTTTGCGGAAGTAGCTCAGTCGGTAGAGCATTAGCCTTCCAAGCTAAGGGTCGCGGGTTCGAATCTCGTCTTCCGCTCGCAAAAAGTGTTGGAAACTTTAATTGAAGTAAAACAATTATTCCTAAAATAGATTACAGATATGGCAAAAGAAAAATTTGACAGATCCAAACCGCATGTGAACATCGGTACGATCGGACACGTTGACCATGGTAAAACTACCTTGACCGCTGCAATTACCACCGTACTTGCAAAAAAAGGCCTTTCCGAACTGCGCTCGTTCGACTCGATCGACAACGCTCCCGAGGAAAAGGAACGCGGTATCACCATCAACACGTCGCACGTCGAGTATCAGACGGCCAACCGTCACTACGCTCACGTAGACTGCCCGGGCCACGCCGACTATGTGAAGAACATGGTTACCGGTGCCGCTCAGATGGACGGCGCGATCCTCGTGGTTGCCGCTACCGACGGTCCGATGCCCCAGACCAACGAACACGTGCTGTTGGCCCGCCAGGTGAACGTGCCGAAAATCGTCGTATTCCTGAACAAGTGCGACATGGTGGACGATCCCGAAATGCTCGACCTCGTTGAGCTGGAAGTTCGCGACTTGCTGAGCAAATACGAATTCGACGGCGACAATACCCCGATTATCCGCGGTTCTGCGCTGGGCGGTCTGAACGGCGAAGCCAAATGGGAAGACAAGATCATGGAATTGATGGATGCCGTTGACTCGTACATTCCGATTCCTCCGCGTGAAAACGAAAAACCGTTCCTGATGCCTGTCGAGGACGTATTCTCGATCACCGGTCGCGGTACCGTGCTGACCGGTCGCGTTGAAACCGGCGTGATCCACGTGGGCGATCCGGTGGAAATCATCGGTCTGGCCGAAAAGTCGATGACTTCGACCTGTACGGGCGTGGAAATGTTCCGCAAGCTGCTGGATCAGGGCGAAGCCGGCGACAACGTCGGTCTGCTGATGCGCGGTATCGACAAGAAAGACGTAAAACGCGGTATGGTCGTTGCCAAACCGGGTTCGATCACCCCGCACACGGTGTTCAAAGCCGAGGTTTATATCCTGAAAAAGGAAGAAGGCGGTCGTCACACGCCGTTCCACCACAAATACCGTCCGCAGTTCTACCTGCGTACGCTGGACGTAACCGGTGAAGTGGAACTTCCGGAAGGCGTAGAAATGGTTATGCCGGGCGATAACGTAACGATCACCGTTACCCTGATCTACCCCGTAGCCCTGAACGTAGGTCTGCGTTTCGCAATCCGCGAAGGCGGCCGTACCGTAGGTGCCGGTCAGATCATCGAAATCATTAAGTAATTTCGAAATACTTTCAAGGCGGCGCGTTCGGCGCGCCGCCTTACAAACGAGTGTAGTTCAAGGGTAGAATAGCGGTCTCCAAAACCGTTGATGGGAGTTCGAATCTCTCCACTCGTGCTAAAAACGTTACGACAATGAGATTTATTAATTACGTTAAAAACGCCTACGCCGAGCTTGTTCAAAAGGTGACGTGGCCGTCCTGGAATCAGCTTTCCAATTCAGCGGTAATTGTTATGACAGCTTCCCTGTTATTCGCTGTAGTGATTCTTGCGATGGACCTGGCATTCGAGAACATCATGAAGGCCATATATAGTATTCTTTATTAATTCTGTAAAGAAAAGATAAAGATGAGCGAAAAAGAGCAAAAACAGTGGTACGTGATCCGTGCCATCGGAGGTAAGGAAAAAAAGGTGAAGGAATACATCGAGACGGAAGTCCAGAATTCTCACCTCGAAGACTATATCTCCCAGGTTCTGATTCCGACTGAGAAAGTTTACCAGATCAAAAACGGTAAAAAGATCAGCCGGGAAAAGGTCTCTTATCCGGGCTATGTATTGGTCGAGGCCGCTCTCGTGGGCGAAATCCCGTTTATGCTTCGCAACACTCCCAACGTCTTAGGCTTCCTCGGAGACACGAAGGCTTCTTCCATGGTGGCAACCCCTCTCCGCCCTCAGGAAGTGAGCCGGATTTTAGGACGTGTCGACGAACTGAGCGTCAGCGAGGAGGAAAACGAAGTTCCTTTCTTCGAAGGAGAAACCGTCAAGGTTACCGATGGCCCATTCTCAAGCTTTTCGGGTACGATCGAGGCGGTGGACAACGAGCGGAAGAAACTCACGGTTTCCGTGAAGATATTCGGGCGCAAGACTCCTATGGAGTTGAGCTTTATGCAAGTAGAAAAAGAATAATTAACCAAGGAAAATTATGGCAAAAGAGGTTGCTGCGTTAATTAAACTGCAGATCAAAGGTGGTGCCGCCAATCCTTCGCCTCCGGTAGGGCCCGCTCTGGGTTCGAAAGGAGTGAACATCATGGACTTCTGTAAACAGTTCAATGCGAGGACCCAGGACAAGGCAGGCAAGGTACTTCCTGTCATTATCACCGTTTATGGCGATAAGTCGTTCGACTTTATCATTAAGCAGCCGCCGGTAGCCGTACAGCTCAAGGAAGCCGCAAAGCTTCAGTCGGGTTCCGCCGAGCCGAACCGTAAAAAGGTAGGCAAGGTGACCTGGGATCAGATCAAGGAGATCGCCCAGGATAAAATGCCGGATATGAATTGCTTTACGCTTGAGTCCGCGATGCGGATGGTGGCCGGTACAGCACGTAGCATGGGTATCGATGTCGTTGGTGAATTTCCTAATTTGTAATTGATAAAAATTACTGAAATGAGTAAGCTGACCAAAAATAGAAAATTAGTTCTTGCTAAGATTGAACCGAATAAGGCGTACAAGCTCAGCGAGGCGGCAGCTCTTCTAAAGGAGATTACCTTTACGAAATTCGATGCTTCCGTGGATTTGGACGTGCGACTTGGTGTTGATCCCCGTAAGTCCAACCAGATGGTAAGAGGTGTCGTTACGTTGCCTCACGGAACCGGGAAATCGGTTCGCGTGCTGGTGCTTTGTACTCCCGACAAGGAGACCGAAGCGACCGAGGCAGGCGCCGATTACGTAGGTTTGGACGAATACATCGAGAAGATCAAAGGCGGTTGGACCGATGTGGACGTGATCATCACAACTCCTAATGTAATGGCGAAGGTGGGTGCGCTCGGACGTATTCTGGGTCCCCGTGGCCTGATGCCGAACCCTAAGACGGGTACCGTTACGATGGAAGTCGGAAAGGCGGTAAAAGAGGTGAAAGCCGGTAAGATCGACTTCAAAGTCGACAAATTCGGTATCGTTCACTCTTCGATCGGCAAGATCGCGTTCTCTGCGGAACAGATCGTCGACAATGCCAACGAGTTCATGAATGTAATCATGAAATTGAAACCGGCTACGGCTAAAGGTACTTACGTGAAGAGTATATTTCTCTCTACTACGATGAGCCCGGGCTTGCAGATTGATCCCAAATCCCTTGAAAACAAATAAACCGAAAGACGATGAACAGGGAAGAGAAAAAAGTTGTAATTGATAGTCTGGCCGAGAAGCTCACCGCATACGCTCACTACTACATTACCGATACTTCGGAACTGAACGCAGAGCAGACCGCTGCTTTGAGAAAGCTTTGTTTCGAAAAGGAAGTGAAGCTGGTGGTTGCGAAGAATACGTTGTTTATCAAGGCTCTCGAACAGACCGGGAAGATTAACGAGGAGGTGCTCCCTTCGCTGAAAGGCGAAACGGCGATCATGTTCGCCAACGTGGGTAAGAGTCCTGCCAAGTTGATCAAGGAGTTCCGCAAGGCGAATCCGAAACCGGTTCTGAAAGCTGCATGCGTGGAAGATTGCATCTATCTGGGCGATGCCGCCGTAGAGGAACTGGTTAACATCAAGTCGCGCGAAGAGCTTATTGGTGACATCATCGGACTGTTGCAGTCTCCCGCGAAGAACGTTATCTCCGCACTGCAGGGTTCTGCCGGACAAAAAATCGCAGGGTTGGTTAAAACCCTCGAAGCAAGGGGATAATATTTCCGGACGGTTTGCCGGAGGGCGTTATCGAAAATCCGCCTGAGTCCGCTGCCGAAGGAATGGTTCCCGAAAATTAACCAAAACGTTTAAAAGTCAAACATTTTAAAAATTTTATATTACGATGGCCGATATCAAAAAATTAGCTGAGGAGTTGGTTAACTTGACAGTTAAAGAAGTAAACGAACTTGCCAATGTTCTGAAAGAAGAATACGGAATTGAGCCCGCTGCTGCTGCTGTTGCCGTTGCCGCTGCTCCTGCTGCCGACGGTGGCGCCGCTGCTGCTGAGAAAACGTCTTTCGACGTGATCCTGAAGAGCGCAGGTCAGGCGAAACTGCAGGTAGTGAAAGTAGTGAAAGACATTACCGGTCTGGGTCTGAAAGAGGCTAAGGATCTGGTTGATGGCGCACCGAAAGCTATCAAAGAAGGCGTTTCCAAAGAAGAAGCAGAACAGGTTAAATCTCAGCTCGAAGAAGCTGGCGCTGAAGTTGAAGTTAAGTAGTAACTGCTTATAGTTCAGAACATATCGGGTGTAGAGTCTATTCTGATAGACTCTATACCTTTTCTCATTTAACAGAAGCAACAGCCAGTAACCGGGCCCTACGGGCGGTTATGTTTTGCAAAAAGAGATGGCAGGGGTGGAAAACCAGTGATCCCGAACGGATTTTTCCGATCGGTCGTTTGAACTGCCGGGTCAGTTGCCGCGTTTGAAACTGAAAGCAGAAGCGCATTTCAAATCAGTTCTTATCTTCAACTTTAATTATTGGATACAATGTCTTCAAAAACAGATAATCAGCGTATTAGCTTTTCTTCCGTAAAAAACAGATTGCATTATCCCGATTTTTTGGAGGTGCAACTCAAATCATTTCAAGACTTTTTCCAATTAGATACCACGGCCGAGAACCGCAAAAACGAAGGGCTGTACAAGGTGTTCATGGAGAACTTCCCGATAACCGATACGCGTAACAACTTCGTGCTGGAATTCATCGATTATTACGTGGATCCGCCCCGTTACGGCCAGGACGAGTGTCTCGAACGCGGACTGACGTACAGCGTACCGCTGAAAGCGAAGCTGAAGCTGTACTGTACCGATCCCGAACACGAGGACTTCGATACGGTGATTCAGGACGTTTACTTCGGCACCATTCCCTATATGACTCCGCGCGGCACGTTCATTATCAACGGCGCCGAACGCGTAATCGTATCGCAGTTGCACCGTTCCCCGGGGGTGTTCTTCGGTCAGAGCACCCATACCAATGGAACCAAACTCTATTCGGCCCGTATCATCCCGTTTAAAGGGTCGTGGATCGAGTTTGCGACGGACATCAACAACGTGATGTACGCCTATATCGACCGAAAGAAGAAATTGCCGGTAACCACGCTGCTCCGTGCGATCGGATTCGAGAGCGACCGGCAGATCTTAGAGATATTTAACCTTGCGGAGGATGTAAAGGTTACTAAAGCCAACCTGAAGAAGATGGTCGGACAGCGGCTGGCTGCCCGGGTGCTGAAGACATGGGTTGAAGACTTTGTGGACGAAGATACCGGAGAGGTGGTTTCGATCGAACGAAACGAGATCATCATCGACCGGGAGACCGTCCTCGAAGAGAGCCATATTGAAGACATTATCGAGTCGGGCGCCAAAAGCATCCTAATCCATAAGGAGGCCCAGAACGGCACCGATTTCTCCATCGTATACAATACCCTGCAGAAAGACCCGTGCAACTCCGAAAAAGAGGCCGTCGTCTATATCTACCGCCAGTTGCGTAACTCGGAGCCGCCCGACGAGGCGACTGCGCGCGACGTGATCGAAAAGCTGTTCTTTTCGGACAAGCGTTACGATCTGGGAGATGTGGGGCGTTTCCGTATCAACAAGAAACTGGATCTGGACATCTCTCCGGACGTAAGGATCCTGACGCGGGAGGATATCATCGCCATCATCCGTTACCTGATTCTGCTGATCAACTCGCAGACCGACGTGGACGATATCGACCACTTGTCGAACCGCCGCGTACGCACGGTGGGCGAGCAGTTGGCCAACCAGTTCAGCGTAGGTTTCGTCCGCATGGCGCGTACGATCCGCGAACGGATGAACGTGCGCGACAACGAAGTGTTTACACCGGTAGACCTGATCAATGCCAAAACGCTGTCGTCGGTCATCAATTCGTTCTTCGGAACGAACCAACTGTCGCAGTTCATGGATCAGACCAATCCGCTGGCCGAAATGACCCATAAGCGCCGCCTGTCGGCTCTGGGGCCCGGCGGTCTGTCGCGTGAACGCGCCGGATTCGAAGTGCGCGACGTGCACTATACCCATTACGGCCGTCTGTGTCCGATCGAAACGCCGGAAGGCCCGAACATCGGATTGATTTCGTCGCTGTGCGTTTACGCGAAAATCAGCGACATGGGCTTTATCGAAACGCCGTACCGCAAAGTGGCGGACGGACGGGTCGATCTGACGGATAAAGGGATTCATTATTTCAGCGCCGAAGAGGAGGAAGGACTGACCATTGCGCAGGCCAACGCTCCGCTGAACGATGCGGGCGAGTTCCTCGTGCCGGACAAGATCAAAGCGCGCGACAACGGCGATTTTCCGGTGGTGACGGCTACGGAAGTGGATCTGATGGACGTTGCGCCGAACCAGATTTCGTCGATCGCCGCCAGCCTGATCCCGTTCCTCGAACACGACGATGCCAACCGTGCGCTGATGGGATCGAACATGATGCGTCAGGCCGTGCCGTTGGTGATGCCGGAGGCTCCGATCGTCGGAACGGGTCTGGAAAAAGACATGATCGCCGACAGCCGGATCCAGATCGTCGCCGAAGGCGAAGGAGAAGTCGTCTTCTCGGACGCGACGCAGATTCAGGTCAAATACGAACGTACCGAAGACCAGAAGATCGTTACGTTCGATCCGGAAGTGACGACCTATCGTCTGCCGCGCTATCGTAAGACCAATCAGAGCACGTCGATGACCCTGAAACCCCTGGTTCGCAAGGGCGATAAAGTGACCAAAGGGCAGATCATGACCGAAGGTTATTCTACGCAGGGCGGCGAGCTGGCGCTGGGGCGCAACCTGAAAGTGGCGTTCATGCCGTGGAAGGGTTACAACTTCGAGGATGCCATCGTGATCTCGGAACGCGTGATCCGCGAGGATATCTTCACTTCGGTGCATGTCGACGAATATATTATGGAAGTGCGCGATACCAAACGCGGTGTCGAGGAGCTTACTTCCGACATTCCGAACGTCAGCGAAGACGCTACGAAAGATCTCGACGAGAACGGTATCATCCGCATCGGCGCCAATGTGCAGCCGGGCGATATCCTGATCGGTAAGATCACGCCGAAAGGGGAGAGCGATCCTTCGCCGGAAGAGAAACTGCTGCGTGCGATCTTCGGCGACAAGGCCGGCGATGTGAAAGACGCTTCGCTGAAGGCGCAGCCTTCGCTGTTCGGCGTCGTGGTCGATAAGAAACTGTTCAGCCGCGCCAATAAGGACGGCAAGAAGAGCAAGGCTTCCGAAAAGGCGCAGTTGGAAAAGATGGAGACCGAGTTCTTGCAGCAGGCCGATGCGCTGAAAGAGCGTCTGATCGAAAAACTGTGGACGTTGCTCAAAGACAAATCGACGATCGGTATCCGCGATTATTTCGGGGTGGAACTGGTCCCGCAGGGGACGCGTTTCTCGCAGAAAATGCTGGCCGAACTCGACTACCTGAATATCGGCACCGATAAATGGACGGGCGACGCGCGTCTGGATACGCTGATCGAACAGACGATCAACAACTATACGATCAAGTACAAGGAACTGGATGCGGTTCTCAAGCGCGAGAAATACAACCTGACCAACGGGGACGAACTCCCGACCGGAATTATCCAGCTGGCCAAAGTGTACATTGCCAAGAAGCGCAAGTTGCGCGTGGGAGACAAGATGGCCGGCCGTCACGGAAACAAGGGGATCGTGGCGCGGATCGTTCGCGACGAGGACATGCCGTTCCTCGAAGACGGTTCGATCGTCGACATCGTGCTGAACCCGCTGGGCGTGCCTTCGCGTATGAACCTCGGACAGATTTACGAGACCGTGCTCGGATGGGCCGGCCGCGAACTCGGTCTGAAGTTCGCCACGCCGATTTTCGACGGGGCTTCGCTGGAGCAGATCAACGAATATACGGCTCAGGCCGGCGTACCGCGCAGTGGTCGCACCTATCTGCGAGACGGCGGTACCGGTGAGCAGTTCGACCAGCCGGCGACCGTCGGGGTGATCTACATGCTGAAACTCGGCCATATGGTCGACGACAAGATGCATGCCCGTTCGATCGGCCCGTACTCGCTGATTACGCAGCAGCCGCTGGGCGGTAAAGCGCAGTTCGGCGGTCAGCGTTTCGGAGAGATGGAGGTTTGGGCGCTCGAGGCGTTCGGCGCATCGAACATTTTGCAGGAGATCCTGACGATCAAGTCGGACGACGTGATGGGACGTGCCAAGGCCTATGAAGCGATTGTCAAGGGCGACAACATGCCGCAGCCCGGCATTCCGGAATCGCTGAACGTGTTGCTGCACGAACTCAGGGGATTGGCCATCAGCGTCAAGCTGGACTAAAAGTGCGTCGGCCGGAGAGCGGTGTTGCTGACGAACGGCGGAAGATCCCGAGTTCGCCGCGGCTCGAAGGTTTACTTGTTGAAGAATAAATAAAAGTTTAAAAATATGTCATTCAAGAAAGACAATAAGGCACAGAGCGGTTTTTCGAAAATTTCCATTGGTCTCGCATCTCCGGAGGAGATTCTCGAAAATTCGAGCGGCGAGGTGCTGAAACCCGAAACCATCAACTATCGCACCTACAAGCCCGAACGGGACGGCCTTTTTTGCGAGCGGATTTTCGGCCCGGTGAAAGACTACGAATGCCACTGCGGAAAATACAAGCGGATCCGTTACAAAGGGATCGTCTGCGACCGTTGCGGCGTGGAAGTGACCGAGAAAAAGGTACGTCGGGAACGGATGGGACATATCTCGCTCGTGGTTCCGGTGGCTCATATCTGGTATTTCCGTTCGCTGCCGTCGAAGATCGGATACCTGCTGGGTATTCCGTCGAAGAAGCTCGAAGCGATCGTCTATTACGAACGTTATGTCGTCGTACAGGCCGGCGCTGCAGCCGTGAACGGAGTGTCCGATCTCGATCTGCTTGCCGAAAAGGAATACCTCGATATCCTGAACGCGCTGCCGAAAGGAAATCAGCAACTCGACGACAGCGATCCCGATAAATTCATCGCGCAGATGGGGGCCGAAGCGATCTACACGCTGTTGCAGCGGGTCGATCTGGACGAGCTTTCCTATTCGCTGCGCCACAAGGCGAGCACCGAGACTTCGCAGCAGCGTAAGGCCGAGGCGCTCAAACGCCTGCATGTGGTGGAAGCGTTCCGCGAGTCGCGCGAGATCAACAAGCCCGAGTGGATGATCCTGAAAGTGATTCCGGTGATTCCGCCCGAACTGCGTCCGCTCGTTCCGTTGGACGGAGGCCGTTTCGCTACGTCCGACCTGAACGACCTGTACCGCCGGGTGATCATCCGGAACAACCGTCTGAAACGGCTGATCGAGATCAAGGCGCCGGAAGTGATCCTGCGCAACGAAAAGCGCATGTTGCAGGAGGCCGTCGACTCGCTGTTCGACAACTCGCGCAAGAGCAACGCCGTGAAGACCGAGTCGAACCGTCCGCTCAAATCGCTGTCCGACAGTCTGAAAGGAAAGCAAGGACGTTTCCGTCAGAATCTGCTCGGTAAGCGCGTCGACTATTCGGCCCGTTCGGTCATCGTCGTAGGTCCCGAGTTGAAGATGCACGAGATGGGGATTCCGAAAGACATGGCGGCCGAGCTTTACAAGCCGTTCGTGATCCGGAAACTGATCGAAAGAGGAATCGTCAAGACCGTTAAATCGGCCAAAAAAATCATAGACCGTAAGGATCCGGTGATCTGGGATATCCTGGAAAACGTGATTAAAGGACATCCGGTGCTGATGAACCGCGCCCCGACCTTGCACCGTCTGGGTATCCAGGCGTTCCAGCCGAAACTGATCGAGGGCAAGGCGTTGCAATTGCACCCGCTGGCTTGTACGGCGTTCAACGCCGACTTCGACGGCGACCAGATGGCCGTGCATTTGCCGCTGGGCAATGCGGCGATCCTCGAAGCCCAGATCCTGATGCTCGGTTCGCACAACATCCTGAACCCGGCCAACGGAGCGCCGATCACGGTGCCTTCGCAGGACATGGTGCTCGGGTTGTACTATATTACCAAAGAGCGCGCCGGATCGCAGGGCGAAGGGCTTCAGTTCTACGGCCCCGAGGAGGCGCTGATCGCCTACAATGAAAAACGCGCCGACCTGCACGCCAAAGTGAAAGTAATGGTCGATACGCTCGACGAGAACGGGCAGCCGGTTCGTAAATTGGTCGATACGACCGTCGGCCGGATCATCTTCAACCAGGTGGTTCCCAAAGAGGTGGGCTTCCTGAACGAAGTGCTGACCAAACGTTCGCTGCGCGACATCATCGGCCTGGTGATGAAGAAGGCCGGAGCCGACAAAACGGCGGCTTTCCTCGACGATATCAAGCACATGGGATACCAGATGGCCTTCCGCGGCGGACTGTCGTTCAACCTCGATGCGGTGATCATTCCCGATGAAAAGGAAGCGCTGGTCAACGAAGGTTACGAGCGCGTCGAAGAGGTGATGGAGAGCTACAACATGGGGCTTATCACCAACAACGAACGTTACAACCAGATTATCGACATCTGGACGAATATCAATATGAAGCTGACCAAGACGGTGTTGGATCACCTGACCAAGGACATGCAGGGTTTCAATCCGGTGTACATGATGCTGGATTCCGGGGCCCGCGGTTCGAAGGAGCAGATCCGCCAGCTCTCCGGGATGCGCGGTTTGATGGCCAAGCCGCAGAAATCCGGGGCCGAAGGAGGTCAGGTCATCGAAAACCCGATCCTGTCGAACTTCAAGGAGGGGCTTTCGGTGTTGGAATATTTCATCTCTACGCACGGCGCCCGTAAGGGTCTGGCCGATACCGCGTTGAAAACGGCCGACGCCGGTTATCTGACGCGCCGTCTGGTCGATGTGGCGCAAGACGTGATTATCTGCGAAGAGGACTGCGGTACGCTGCGCGGCCTGACCGCTACGGCGATCAAGCGCAACGAGGATGTCGTACAGACGCTGTACGAACGTATCCTGGGCCGTACGACCGTGCACGACGTCTACAATCCGCATACCGGCGAGTTGATCGTGGCTGCCGGAGAAGAGATTACCGAAACGATCGCCGAGGCGATCGACGCAGCGCATGTGGAATCGGTGGATATCCGTTCGGTGCTGACGTGCGAGTCGCGCAAGGGCGTATGCGCCAAGTGTTACGGACGCAACCTGGCGACCGGACGCATGGTTCAGAAAGGCGAAGTGGTCGGCGTGATCGCCGCTCAGTCGATCGGCGAGCCGGGTACCCAGCTGACGCTGCGTACGTTCCACGTCGGCGGTGTGGCCGGTGGCGTGGCGACCGACAACAGCGTCGTTTCGCGCTACGAAGGACGTCTTGAGATCGACGAATTGCGCGTGGTGAAGAGCAAGAACGACGCAGGCAAAGAGATCAATACGGTGATCAGCCGCCTGTCCGAGTTGCGGATCGTTGACGTCAATACCGATATCGTGCTTTATACGCACAACCTGCCTTACGGCGCTACGTTGTACTTGAACGACGGCGATTTGGTCAAGAAGGGCGATCTGGTTTGCGAGTGGGATCCGTACAACGCCGTGATTATTTCGGAATACGACGGTAAGGTGGCTTTCGAAAATGTGATTGAAGGTGTCACGTACCGCGACGAGTTCGATGAGCAGACCGGCTTCCGCGAGAAGGTGATTACCGAGTCGAGAGACAAGACCAAGAACCCGATCATCAAGATTCTGGACAAAAAAGGCGAGGAACAGAAACAATACAACCTACCGGTAGGCGCGCATATCGTCGTGAAGGAGAACGCCGCCGTCAAAGCCGGAGAGATTCTGATTAAGATTCCGAGAGCCGTCGGCAAGGCGGGCGATATCACCGGCGGTCTGCCGCGTGTGACCGAATTGTTCGAGGCGCGGAACCCGTCGAATCCGGCCGTGGTTTCGGAAATCGACGGCGAGGTTTCGTTCGGCAAGATCAAGCGCGGTAACCGCGAGATCATCATTACTTCGAAAGTGGGCGATGTGAAACGTTATCTCGTTCCGCTGTCGCGCCAGATCCTGGTGCAGGAGAACGATTACGTCCGCGCCGGGATGCCGCTGTCGGACGGCGCGATTACGCCGGGGGATATTCTGGCGATCCAGGGCCCGACCAAGGTGCAGGAGTACATCGTCAACGAGGTGCAGGAAGTGTACCGGATGCAGGGCGTGAAGATCAACGACAAGCATTTCGAGGTGATCGTTCGCCAGATGATGAACAAGGTGCAGATCGAAGATCCGGGAGATACCCGTTTCCTCGAAGAACAGATCGTCGACAAGTGGGAATTCATGGCTGTCAACGACGACTTGTACGACAAGGTCGTCGTAACCGACGCCGGCGATTCGGCGACGATGAAACCGGGTATGATCATCACGTTGCGCAAGTTGCGCGACGAGAATTCGCAACTGAAACGGAAAGACCTGAAGCTCGTGCAGGTGCGCGATGTGATTCCGGCGACGTCGAATCAGGTGCTGCAGGGGATTACCCGTGCGGCGTTGCAGACCAGCAGCTTCATGTCGGCGGCTTCGTTCCAGGAAACGACCAAGGTGCTGAACGAAGCGGCTATTCTGGGTAAGGTCGATCCGTTGGTGAACCTCAAGGAGAACGTGATCTGCGGTCACTTGATTCCGGCCGGTACCGGGCAGCGCGATTTCGATACGATTATCGTGGGCGCCAAGGACGAATACAACAGCATGGTTTCCGGAAAGTAACCGAGTACGGAAAACGATAAAGCGAAGGCCCGGGATCATTCCCGGGCCTTCGCTTTTTGGATGCGGACGGTTATTCGCATACCCGGACGACCAGATCCTTTACGGTCAGGCCGGGGGCCGTCGACCGGAAAGAGACTCCCGTCCCGAGGCTGTCGTAGATGCGCATCGTGAAGCAGTAGGCGTCGTTGACGAAGCATTCGGCGATCGTGCCGTCGACGAAGAGCCGGATCTTCAACGGGGCGTACGGATCGATGCCGCACTTTCTTTGGAAGGTGCGGTACCGGCTGCCGATTCCGATCTCGCCGGTCTGAAAATCGACGGTCAGACTGTACCCTTCCGTCCGGTCGGCGGACTCCCTGAAACGGAGCGTCGCCTGTCCGAAGCCGCTCTGCGGAAACAGCGTCGCCGTCAGCATGTAATTCTCGGGCAGGTCGTACCGGGTATTCAATTCGACCCGTTTTTCCCGCAACGCCGTCCGGTCGAACAGCCGGACGACTTCCCGCACGGGGCGCTGATACAGTTGGCCTGCTGCATCGGCGTATAGTTCCCGGGGCATGCTCAGCGTGCCGCCCCATTCGTATTCTCCCGCATCCGAGTCGTTTTTATAATCGCCGATCCATCCGATCAGTATCCTGCGTTTCCCGTCGGACATGGTTTTGGCCACCCGGAGGTCTCCGCAGTCGTAGGGCTGTACGGGCGGGTCGATCGCCCCCGTATCGCGTACCTGCATATAGTGATAATCGGCGCAGTTGACGTTCCACAAGCCGTTCAGCTCGAACAGGTCGGGACAGTCGCCCGAAACGGAAGCCGGGTAGACGACGAGCGGCGCGTGCGGCGTCCAGTGCGTCAGATCGCGGGACGTGTACAGGCCGACGTTCGGCGCCGAGCCGTCGGCGAGCATGGCGTGCAAGGCGAGCCACCATCGGTTCTCCCGGCCGTTCCACACGACGTGCGGATCGCGGAAAGCCTGGTGATGGTAGATCTGTTTGTCGTCGATCGCTCCGTTGATCGTTTTGTTCCAATAAATCTTTCCGTCGGCATAGAACGTATATTCCGGATGTTTCGTCCAGTGGATCAGGTCGACGCTTCGCGCCTGCATCACTTTCTGATCGCCGAGTGGATCGTTGCTGTTTTTGCCGGTGTAGAACAAGTAGAAGGTTCCGCCGTGTTCGACGACGCTTCCCGTCCAGATACTCTCCCAGTCCGGTCCCAGCGGGTCGGAACCTTTAATCAGCGCGTTCGGAAGTTCCTGCCAACGCAGCAGGTCGCGGCTGACGACGTGCGCCCAATCCGGGCCTTTCAGGTAAAAGAGATGGTAGTCTCCTTTCCAGTAGAACGGGATGACGTCTCCCGCCTTCGCGTCCTGAGGACGGAAATGTAAGGTCGGTTTCGTGTTCGCCGTTTGTTGCGGCGAACGCGGAGCGGATGCCGGTAGCGTGACGGCTGAAAAAACGGATAACAAGACGGTCAGCGCCGCTCGGCGGCAACGGTTCGGATGGATTCGTTTCATAGTCGGGAAGATCGGTTTTATTCAAAGTTATGATTTTTTACGTATTATTATAACTTTGTATCGAAATTCCCGAATGATGGATCGTAAGCAAATCGTTTTTGATTATTTGGGCCGGTATGCCTTGAGGTACGACTATTACGAGCATCCGGCGGCCCCGACGATCGAACTGGCCCGGCTGTATTGGCGCGACGACGGCTCGAAACACTGCAAAAATCTTTTTTTCCGCAATCATAAAGGCGACCGGCATTACCTCGTCGTTTTCGACTGCGACCGAAATCTGGCGATCCGCGATCTCGAACGCCGGCTGCGACAGGGAAAGCTCTCGTTCGCTTCCGAACAGCGGATGGAACGGTATCTGGGACTCCGTCCGGGTTCCGTATCGCCGTTCGGACTGATCAACGACACGGAAAATCACGTGCACCTGTTTCTCGACCGGAATCTGCGGCAGCAGCACTCCCTGAGCTTTCATCCGAACGACAACACGGGGACGATCGTGATCCCGCAAGCCGAATTCATCAGATATCTCGACGGATGCGGGAACAGCTATGAGTTTATCGATTTGTATTGATTCGGGGCGCTGCGGGTCTTCCGTCAATCGTCGCGCGGTTCTTTTTCCCGGTCGATCGGCTCTCCCTTCGCATTGAACATGAGCTCGGTACGGTTCGAAAGTTTGATTTCGGTGTTTTTACCGTCTCGTTTGGCAGCCTGTACTTCGCATCCCGGGAAGCGGTCTCTCGCGTATTGCAGGATATCGGCCGGGATGGCGCTCTGCGGAACGGAACCGACCTTGGCGTCCATTTCGGTCCACATTCCTTTGTGGTTGAACGCTACGGCCACCCCGTTTTCCATCAGGACGTCGTAGGTGGTCGCCGACCCTTTCGGTTCAATCTTTATGATCGATATTCGGGTGTCCGAGAAGTGCTCGGAGAGGAATTTTCGTGCCTGGACGGGCAGCCTCTCCGGATTGGTCGTGGTTATTTTGTCTCCGCCTCGCGCCGCTGTCAGCGAGATCAGCAGGCATAGCAGGACGAACAGCGTTTTTTTCATAACGGACGTTTTAACGGATTCTTACCCTGTGACGAAGGCAAAGCCGGTGCCAGATCCGGAGGGCTCCGTCGGACGCGGCGTAAAAAAGAACGGGCCGTCCTTGTGCGAAGGGAGGCCCGTTAGGAGATGTAAGGGAACGGATCGATTTGTCGCGGGATCAATAGATGCTGAAATCGAGCGGTTGACCGGCGTAAAAATCGAGGATTTTTCGGCTGAATATGAAATTGAATTTGGCTTGTACCATGTCCGATTCGGATTTTTCCATCCGGGTTTTGGCGTCGTTGTAGTCGAAGATGGTCGAACGTCCGGCGTCCGCTTTTTCTTTCTGGTAACGGAAAGCTTCGCGAGCCGCCGCGAGCGATTTTTCGGCCGACAGGTACTTCTGGTAAGCCGCATCGGCGCTGTAATAGCTCTGTTCGATCTCCTTGCGTAGCGCCAATTGGGCTTCGGTAATGGCCAACTCCTGGATGCGGATGTTGTTTTGAGCCATCCGAACGTTGTTGCGCGTCGCGTTGCGGTTGAATATCGGAATGTTGATACTCAGACCGATGTATTCGCTGCCGTTGTTCTTGAGCTGGTTGAAAAAGGCGGCGTTCCGGGCTCCTTCGTAGATCGAGAAGTAGTAACCGTTGCTATATCCGGCTCCGAGCGAAATCGACGGATAAAAAGCCGATTTGGCCGATAGCAACGCCTTTTCGCTGCTTTTCAGTCGGAGTTGTTCGGCCAGTATCCGGGGCCGGTTGCCGACCGCGTAATCGTAAACTGTTCCGGGAGTCTCCATGCGGCTCATCGAGGCGATCGTGATATTTCCCAGGTCGGGCATCCGGATGTCGAAGCCGTCCTTGTTTTCGAGGTTCAGCGCCTGGCTCAGGTCGAGCAGCGACAGCAGCAGCGTGTTCCGACTCTGCGTCAGGTTCATTTCGTCGTTGGCCAGCAGCGCTTTGCTTTCGTAAAGATCCGATTCTGGATTGCGTCCGTTTTTGACCAGCAGTTCGCTGCGTTCGACTTGCTGGCGGCTCAGTTCGACTTGATTTTCGGCTACCTTGACCATTTCCTTGTTCAGCAGCACCTGAAGGTACAGCGAGGTCACGTTGAGCGAGACGTCTTCGCGCGCCCGTTCCAAATCTTTCAGCGAAGCTTGTAGGGAAAATTTTTGTCCTGCGATGTCGTGTTTGATACGCATTCCTTCGAACACGGTAACACTTGCGGAGGCTCCCAGCGAGGTGGACAACTGCGTGTGATCGACCGTCGTTCCGTCGCGTCCGGGACCGCGGCCGAAGGAGGCGTTCTCGCTGAGGTTGATACCCACGTTCGGCAGTCGGCTGTTGCGCGTCGTATTCAGCCGGAGTTCCTGGTTGTTGCTGCTTATCTGGAACTGTTTGACCGAAATATTGTTTTCAATAGCATAGTCGATACATTGCTGAAGCGTCCAGTCCTCTTTCGGCTGAGCGGAAGCGGAAACCGAAAGAGCGGCCGACAATAGGAAAGCTGCAAGGGTTCGGATCATGGTTCTATGTTTTATTCGATATGAGATTTCTGTTCTGGATGTGCGGTTTATCCGTTATTTGGTCGGCGTTGTCTTCGTCCCGCGGATCTGTTCGTTTCCGGTCAGCCCTTCGGTAACTTCGACGTTGACCCCGTTCGACAGTCCGATCTGGATCTCCTTGCGTTCGAAAGTCTGGTCGGTCGCCGTGGAGTCGCTGGTCAGCAGGTTGACGAACGTTTTGGTTCCTTCGAACTCGATGGAGCTTTCCGGGATTGAAATCACCCCTTCGCGCCGGTCGATCAGGATGTCGGCGTTGGCGCTGTATCCGGCGCGGATGAACACGTCTTCCGGAATTTTCGCCGCCGCCTTGATCTCGAACATGATGACTCCGTTCTCCTCGGTGCCTTTCGGCGCGATGTATTCGAGCGTCGCATCCAGCGAGATGTCCTGCAGGGCGCCGATCGTCAGCTTGACGGGCATACCTTCGCGGATGCGTCCCACTTCGGTTTCGTCCACCTTTCCGCGGAAGATCATGTTGTTCATGTCGGCGACCGACGCGATGGTCGTACCGTCGTTGAAGTTGTTGGACAGAATGACCGAGTTGCCGACCTTGATCGGGACGTCCAGAACCATTCCCGTGATGGTCGAGCGGATCTGCGTATTGCTCAGTTCCGCATTCCGCTTGGCAATGCCGTTCTGTACGATTTCGAGGTTGTCCTGCGCGTTCTGCAGCTCCTCTTTGGCTTTGGAGTATTCCGTTTCGTTCTTCTCGAACTCCTCCTTGGCGACCACGCCGGAGTCGAACAATCCCTTGACGCGTTCGAATTCCTGTTTGGTCTGAGCCAGGTTGATCCGGGCCACGTTGACGCGCGATTCGGCTGCGTTCAGCGTAGCCATATCGGGGATGACTTTCACTTTGGCGATCACTTCGCCCTGACGCACCGGTTCGCCGGCCTGTTTGTACACTTCCGAGACGATCCCCGATATCTGCGGCTTGATCAGCACCTCGTCCCGGGGTTCGACTTTGCCGGTGGCGACTGCCCGTTTTTCGAGCGTGTCGATGTGCGGTTTGACGATGGCGTAGACCTCTTTGACCGGCCGGGTCTTGTTCCACAGGAAGACGAATGTCCCGATCAGCAGGATCAGGAACAATATGCCCAGCGAAATTTTCAGAACTTTTTTCATATCGTTTGTGAATTGAGTTTCGTTTTAATTTTATTCTTCGCGGATCGCATCCACCGGTTTGATCCTGAGCGCCCTGCTCGCCGGAAGGATGCCGGCCAGCAGGCTTCCGAGAATCAGTACCGTCATCGAGAGCATACCGGTGCCGAACGAGATCTGCGGGCGGATCGGCCGTCCGGCGCTGGCCGTGAGTACCGATTCGGCGCCCGACAGCAGTGCGACCGCAAGCGCCAATCCGAAAATTCCGGCGACGAACGTCAGCACGAAACTTTCGCTCATGATCTGCGAGATGATGATCCGGGGCCGCGCTCCCAGGGCCCGGCGGACGCCGATCTCCTGCGTTCGTTCGCGGACGATGACCAGCATGATGTTGCTGACCCCTACCAGTCCGGCCAGCAGCGTGCCGATCCCGACGATCCAGGTCAGCGTGCCGATTCCGCCGAACAGCGAGTTGAACTTGTTGACCTGTTCGCCGAGGTTCTGCGAGTAGACCGCTTTCGTATCGTCCGGCGATATGGTGTGTCGTGCGAAGACCAGTTGTTTGATATTCGTTTCCACCTCTTTGATGTCGGCATCGTCGTTTGCGGCGACCGCCACCGAGTGTAGCTTGTGCCCCATGTTGTACATTTGTTGCATCGTCGAAACGGGCATCAATACCGATTTGTCGCCGTGGAACCGGAACCCGCGGTCGGGGACTTTGATCATGCCGATCACGGTCAGGTACATGTTGTTCATGCGGATCGTGCTGCCGACCGGGTCCTCGCCGCCGGGAAACAGATCCAGCCAGACCTGCTCGGTGAGGATGCATACCTTGCGCTGCTGCTCCATGTCGATTTCGTTGAAAAACCGGCCGAACCGGATCGGCTGCGGGCTGATCTGCTGAAAATCGGGATTGTATCCTACCAGGCTGTAATCGCCTTTTTTGTCGTTCCGGCTGAATTTGTATTCGCTGCCCCAGATGACCGAGCCGACGCTGCGGACGTTGGGCACCTGTTTTTTGATCGCAGCGAGGTCCTCGTTCTCGAACTGCCAGTAACGTCCGGAAGGGAGCCCTTTGTAGGGGATCGAGGTACGGCCGCCCCAGAAGAAACAGGAGTTGACGGACATATCGCCCAACTGTGAGAAAAGGGCGTTTTTCAATCCCAGTCCCGCGCCCAGCATGATCGTCAGCATGAATATGCCCCAGAAGACGCCGAACGCCGTCATGATGCTGCGTTTGCGGTTCCTGCTGATCGTCTGCCAGATCTCTTCCCAACGGTCTAAATCAAACATCGTTTCGTCTCGGTTTCGTTATTTATTGTGTCGCATCGCGTCGATCGTCTTGATCCGGGCCGCCCGGCGGGCCGGCACGTAGCCGGCGATCATTCCGGCGACGATCAGTACCAGCGTGGCGCTTAGAGTCACCGACAGGTCGAGGGTCGGATTCTTGAACATTTCGAAGCTGTCCTGCGGGGCGTTCGCCGCCGCCCGTTCCATGAAAAAGTTGACCAGTTCCATGATGCCGACCCCGCCGATCATGCCGATATAGCCGAATGCGGCGGTAATCAGCACCGATTCGATCAGCACCAGCTTGACCAGCGACGAGGGCTTGGCGCCCATCGCCTTGCGGATGCCGAATTCGAATGTCCTCTCGCGGACGGTCACCAGCATGATGTTGCTGACGCCTACGATGCCGGCGATCAGCGTGCCGATCCCGATGATCCAGATGAACAGCGCGATACCGTTGAAGATCATCTGCCCCTGTTTGTAGTTCTCCATGACGTCCCAGATGTACATGGCGCTTTTGTCGTCCGGCGAAAAGGTATGCGCCGCCCCCAGGCGGGCGTAAAGCCGGTCTTTGAAGTCCTTGCTCTGTTCGTCCGTCCGGATGTCCTTGACGGTGAACGACAGATCCCCCACGTCCCGTTTGTTGGCCATGTAGATTTGGAATACCGTGCTGATCGGGCTGTAAATCCTCGGCGTGTATGAGTAGTTGTTCCCTTTGTACAGACCCACGACCGTGTATCCCATTTTGTCGATCTGAATGACTTTACCGATCGGGTCGGCCCCTTTGAACAGGGTTTTCGAGGTCATGTCGTCCAGAACGACCACCTTCCGCCGCTCCTTGATGTCCGTTTCGTTGATGAATCGGCCCGCCGTGACGCGGACGCCTTTGATTTCGGGAAATTTGGGCGTGACGCCGTACAGGTTTGCCGTGTTGTACTCCCGGCCGTAAGCCAGGTTGGCTCCCCAGTGGTAAACGCTGGCGGCGATCTGGGCGATTTGATCCGGAAATTCGTTGGTCAGAACCTGGATGTCGTCCAGGTTCGGGGTAATGTTTCGCCCGCTCTGGAAACCTTTGTAGGGCATCGAGGTGCGTCCGCCGTAGACCTGCATCGAATTGACGGCCAGGTCGCCGAACGAATCCTGCATGGCGTTGCGCAGCCCGTTGCCCGATCCGAGCAGCACGATCAGCATGAAAATGCCCCATGCCACCGAAAATCCCGTTAGGAATGTCCGTAGCTTGTTGCGGCTGATTGTCGAGGCGATTTCCTGCAGTTGCTCCCTCATCGTTTCAGGTCGGTTACCGAGCCGATCAGCCCGTCTTTGATGTGGATGATTTTATCGGTTTGGTCGGCGACGCCCTGTTCGTGGGTGACCAGGATGATCGTCATTCCGGTGTCGTTTACCTTGCGCAGCAGATCCATCACTTCCTGAGAGGTTTTGCTGTCCAGGGCGCCGGTCGGTTCGTCGGCGAGGATGATCTCGGGCCCGGTAATCAGCGCGCGGGCGATCGCGACGCGTTGTTTCTGTCCGCCGGACATTTCGTTCGGCATGTGGTCGGCCCAGTCGCGCAGCCCCAGCGATTCGAGGTAGTCGAGCGCTATGGCATTCCGTTTTTTACGCGACACCCCTTGGTAATAGAGCGGCAGCGCGACGTTTTCCATTGCATTTTTGTAATTGATCAGGTTGAAGGACTGGAAGATGAATCCGATCATCCGGTTCCGGTATTCGGCCGCTTTCGTTTCGCTCGGATTTTTGATCAGCGTGCCGTTCAGGTAGTAACTGCCCGTGTCGTAATCGTCGAGGATGCCCAGAATGTTCAGCAGGGTCGACTTGCCTGAGCCGGAGGCTCCCATGATCGAAACCAGCTCGCCACGCTTGATCTCCAGGTCGATTCCTTTCAATACGTGCAACGGGGAGCCGTTGTTATACGTTTTGTTGATGTTCTCCAGTCTAATCAGGCTTGCCATGTCGTCGGAAAAAGTTTGTCGGTTCGAGGTTGCTCCGCAGACGGATGAACGGGGTCGGTTCCGGTATTCCGGTTTGTACTGACGGCGATTCTGTCGGCTGCAAAGGAAGTTTGCACTGCAAATATATATAATAAAATTAATATTATGCAATACATAATAATTATTTTATCAAATAATTGTGCGCTCAGTTGTCTGCGGCCGGGAGCCCGATAATTTTTTTGTCTGGGTCCGGAATGAAAAACGGGGATATACCGTGCTGTGTCGCGTTTTGTCGGTTTCGGTTTTGCTTCGAGCGGAGATTTATTTTGAAAAATAAGAAAAATTCCGACAATATAAAAATATTTCTTTTCGAACGATTTTTATACCTTATTATTGTATGAATGGTGTCGGATTTGTCCCGTATTGCGAATAAATTCTTATCTTTGATAAAACCTTTATTCCTGTCCGACCTAAATTTCGAATTATGATAAACGTTTTACGCTTTTTGGGCATACTGGGTATCTGCTCACTCGCTTTGCTGTTCCGTCCGCTTCCGGCAGGGGCGCAATCTACCGAGGTCATTCTGACCAGCGACCGGCAACTGACCGATCTGACGGATCCCGATAAAAAAATCGATATTTCGCTCGGGTTCAATCCGCGCGTGCAGAGTCTGCGCGAAATCTGCGAAGAGGGGAAAAAACGCGGCTGCAAGGAGCTGATCGTGGCATTCGACGAATTTTTCAGACAATATCGCAAGGATACCGGTTCCGAAAGGAAACTGACTCCCGATATGGACGAGTATGTCGATAAGATCAAAGTGATCAGCGATTTTGCCGCCAAATACGACATGGGGATCTGCCTGAGTCTGCTCAGCCCGCTCGAACTGGGGTCGGCTTATAAGAAACAGACCGGGCACGGCGGCCGCTGGGTGGCTTACAAAGTCGGGTTCCGCGATCCGCAGACCGGAAAGTTCAGTCTTCCGGTCTGGCAGCAGCTCGCCTGGACGAACAATAAGGGAAAGTCTCCGGTGAAGCTGACCGGCGTCAAGGCTTACGCGTTCCGCGAAACGCCGCTGGGGGGCAGTCCGTTCCGGGCGGTCGTTCCGGCGGATATCGTCCCGGTGGAGCAGGTGAAGTACGAGGCGACCGACACGCTGGGCGACGAGGTTACGGGAGCGGCGATGGATACGCGTTTGCTGCGGGTTTACTGCGACCGGCCGCAGTTGCCGGGTTATAACCGGGTGATGGTGGTGTTGGAATACGAAACCCAGGAGATGGATTATTTCAACGCGGACGCTTCCGCTTTCCTGAAAAGGCTGATGAAAAAGTATAAGGATAAGGGCGTCAACCTGACGGCGCTCTATTCCGATGAAATGCATATCCAGCAGGACTGGGGGTATTTCGGTCACCACGAGGGCGGTCAGTTTGCCGAACGCTACCTTACGCAAAGCATGGCCGATGCCTATGCCGAAAAATTCGGGCAGCCGTTCGACGACCGGTATATGCTCTATTTCGCTTACGGGGCGCCCTATTTCGAACCTACCGCGAATGCGGTGGTGAACGTACAGTATGTGATGGGGCCGTCGCCCGAGGATATCCACCGGACTTTCCTGCTGCGCGATCGTTATTACAGAATGTTGAATAACGGCGTGGTCGATCTGTTCTGCGATGCGAAGAGCTATGCCGAGGGACTGTTCGGACGGGAACTCCGCACAGCGGCGCACGCTTCGTGGGCGCAGAGCCCGACCATCGACCTGTGGAATACCGAAAAGCAGCCTTCGAATCCGAATCAGTACGAATATACATCCAATTTCGTGTGGGGAAACACGGTGCACCAGGCTTCGGCGGCCTGTTACGACTATTTCAAGTGGAGCGAGTACCTGCAACCGACCGGAAACGACTTTGCCGAGGGCGGCTGGGGCGACCGGAATTATTACGGGGCGGCGATGGCCGCGTCGATCGGCGTGATCAACAAGTACCCGAACGCTTATGCCGCCGCCTGGGGAATGCCCGACAGGGTGTGGGAATGGAAGATGGCTATCAACAGCGCGTTCGGCGCGCAGGCAACGGCGCCGATCGACCTGATCTCCGGGCATGTGCACCGCGACGTGGACGTACTGATCCTCTATCCGATGAATCTGGTGGCCGTCGAGCCGCGTTTCGGCAGCTGGATGGCCCAGTACGGGTATGCCAATTACCTGACGGCCGACAAGCTGTTGGAGATGGGGAAAATACTGCCCGACGGGCGGATTCAGGTGGGCGACAAGAAATACGGTACGCTGGTGGCCGTCTTCGAGCCCCTTCCGGAGAAGGGACTGCTGGAGATGATGGAACGATTCGTCGAAAGCGGCGGCCGGGTGGTGTGGTTCAGCGCTCCGCCCCTGATCAACACGGCCGGGGAGAACTGCGCTGCGCAGTGGCAAAAATTGTTCGGCGCTACCTACCGGCATGACCAATATATGGGCGAGATCGCTGCCGGCAAAGAGGTCGCTTTCTGCGGCAGTTTCGCCGCGGTGCCGCGACAAACCGTTTTGACTGATTTTCTGGTCGACCGGATCTATCCGGTCGAAGCGGGAGCGGGGTGCGAAGTAGTCGCTCGGGCCGACGGGCGGATCGTGGGCACGATCCGGAAGACGCAGAAAGGATCGGCGAGCTATTTCGGTTTTCGTCCGCGCGACGACCAGTCGGCCAGTCTCGGTTACGAGACCCGGACGCTGTTCGAGATCCTGCATGCGGTCGGGGCTTATCCGTCCAGCGGGAAATTCGGCGGGGTGAATGACAATCCGTCGGTCGTGTCGCGGACGAGCGACTATTTCGTCACGGCGTTCCCGAATACGACGACCGTAATCGTGAAGCATTATCGGACTCACCGCGAAAGCTGGCCCGGCGGATTCTCGCGCAACCAGCAGGAGGATGCCGAAGCGCTGGCCGCGAATCCGCTGCCGTCCGACCGGATCGAACTGAACGATGCGGCGGTGAACGGGCATCGGGTTTCTTACGAAGGAAAGATGTCGGTCGCGTTCCGTACCGGCGCCGATGGCCGTCTGATCGCTTTCGTCGGCCGCGACTGCCGGGGGATCACGCTCGACGGCGTGCAGTATGTTTTTGGAGAAAAACCTTTCGATCAGGTGGTTTTTGCTCCCGAGGCCGAGGATTCTCCGGTTTACCGGATCTGTGTTTCGGGACAGGGGCGGATTGCGCTGCCGGTTCCGGTGACGGCGAAAAAAGCGACCGTACGGCTCGGGAAAAAAACGGTGCCGTCCGAAACGGCCGACGGGAAATTGATGCTGGACGTTACGCCCGAACTGTCGGGACGATGGTTGACGGTCGGGAAATAGCGGCGGTCGGATGACGGGGCGTGTTTTCGACATACAACGTTTTTGTACCCACGACGGACCGGGGGTACGTACCACGGTGTTTCTGAAAGGGTGTCCGTTGCGTTGCGCCTGGTGCCACAATCCCGAATCGCAGCGTGCGGCGGACGAATTGCTGTTCTACCGTACGCGCTGTATCGGGTGCGGAGTATGCGACGAAGCGTGTCCTTACCGCGATGCGCGCCGAACGCTGCGGGATGCGGCGCTTCGACGCGAGCGGTGCGGGGGATGTTCGCGTTGTGCCGACGCCTGTCCGACCGGGGCCATCGAACGGGTCGGCCGGGATATGACGGTCGGGCAGGTGATGGAAGAGGTGCGCGGCGACGTTTCTTACTTCCGGCATTCGGGCGGGGGAGTCACCCTCTCCGGCGGCGAACCGATGGCGCAGTTCCGGTTTACCGCCGCTTTGCTGGAAGCATTGCGCCGGGAGGGTATCCATACGGCAATCGAGACTTCCGGACAAGGCCGGCTCTCCGATTTTCTCAGGGCGCAGCCGATGACCGATTTGTGGTTGTGGGACGTCAAGTCGCTCGACGGGGAACTGTATGAAAAATATACCGGTTTGCCGCTCGCGGCGATGCTGGATAACCTGCGGGCGGTGCACCGGGCGGGCGGGAACGTGCTGCTGCGTTCGATTTTTATTCCCGAATTGCACGATAACGCCGCTCATGCCGGAGCTCTGGCCGATTTGCTGGACGGGCTGGATGGTGTGAAGGTGGAGTACGTGGCTTATCACCGGCTCGGGATTTCGAAGCTTGAAAAACTGGGCCTGCCTGCTTGCGGGCCTGCTTTTCGCCCGCCTTCGGCCGAGGAGATCCGCAGGTTCGGGGCCCGGGTCGACGGGTTGCTGAAAAAACGTCGGACTGGATCGTTCTGACTCATAATTTGTTACTGTTTAAGAATATGAATGTAAAACGGATTTTGGTTTGGGGAGTCGTGGAAGGGCTGGCCGTTCTCGGTCTGACCCAGTGTTTGGTCGCCTGTCGGGAGCGGGCGGAAGAACCGGCGCCCCGCATCGTGAATATTATTAATTTCGTTCGCCAGACCGAGCCGCGTCCGGTGAATATTTCGGACGAGGATCTTTTCCTGACAACGCTCCGGCAGGTCGAACTGCTGGAAAAACACCGCTTGCGCGGGACTTTCTTGTTGCAGTACGACGCGCTGCTCAATCCGCGTTATCAGGAACTGATGCGCAGGGCGTTGAAAGAGGGTTCCGAAGTAGGCGGCTGGTGGGAGATCACCCAACCTCACGTCGAAGCGGCCGGCATGACGTGGCGCGGGGCCTATCCGTGGGACTGGCACGCGAACGTAGGTTTTTCGACGGGATATACTCCCGAAGAGCGCGAAAAATTGGTCGACGTCTACATGGCCGAATTCAAAAAGATTTTCGGGGCCTATCCGACGGCGGTCGGATCGTGGTTCATCGACGCGCATACGTTGCAGTACATGGCCGATCGTTACCGGATCGTCGCTTCGTGCAATTGCCGCGATCAGGTGGGAACGGACGGTTACACGCTGTGGGGCGGTTACTGGAACCAGGCTTATTACCCGAGCCGTAAAAATGCCTACATGCCGGCGCAGACTCCGCAAGAGCAGATCGGCGTCCCGGTGTTCCGGATGCTCGGCAGCGATCCGATCAACCAGTACGATAGCGGGCTCGGGCTTCCGGCCCAGGGAGTCGAGACGCTGGAGCCCGCCTATACCGAAGGGGGCGGCAACCCGGTTTGGATCGATTGGTTTTTCGACATGCTGACCGACGGGCCGTGCCTGGCTTTCCAGTATGCGCAGGTCGGACAGGAGAATTCGTTTACCTGGCCTCGGATGCGGCGCGGACTGGAATACCAGGTCGCAGTGGCGGATTCGCTGTCTCGGGCGGGAGCCCTGACCGTACAGACGTTGTCCGAATCGGGGCGATGGTTCAAGGAGCGTTTCGCGGAGACTCCGGCGACCTGCATCGTGGCGATGAAGGACAGCAAGCCGGCCGGCCGCAAAACGGTGTGGTACGACAGCCGTTTTTACCGGGCCAATGTCGTGTGGGAGGATAGTACGCTGCGTTTCCGCGACATCCATCTTTTCGATGAACGGCTGCCGTCGGCTTACCTGACGCAGCCGGGCACTTCGACGCAGTGCCTGTATACGACCCTGCCTCTGGTAGACGGTTTCAATTGGAGTTCGACGACGGAGACGGCCGGCCTGCGGTTGGTGGAAAAGATGGCCGACGGTAGTTGGCGGCCGGTTCCGGTGGGGATGCCGGCGGCCGGGGAGACCGCGCCCGGCGAACTGACCGTGACGACTCCGATCCTCGCAGGAGGTTCGTGCCGGATGGTTTTCGATGAGCGGGCGATCCGTATCCGGTTGACCGAAAACGCCGGAAAAGAGTATCGTTTCGTGCTGACGACGGCCCCGGAGAAGGCGTTGCCTTTTACCGCGATCGAACCGCAGTGCGTTCGGGCCCGTATCGGCGATCTCGATTACCGGGCGCAATGTACGGCCGGAACCGTCGGGGAGGAAGAGGCTGCGGATACGTTTCTGCTTATGCCGGATGCGGACGGCAGCCTGACGCTGGATCTGTCGCAGCGATAGCCGGCGGCCGGTCAGAAATATTGTTTGCCCCAGATGAACAGCAGGGCCCAGCAAACGAAGCGGGCTCCTTTGCCGATCAGCATCAGGACGGCCGCTTTCTTGAAATCCACCTTGTAAAATCCGAGAGCGATCGCGAATACGTCGCCTACGACCGGCAACCAGGTCAACAGGGCCAGCAGCGAGCCGAAGCGGTCTATTTTGCTTTTGTGTTTGACGAGGGTTTCGTGCTTGACGCCCATGTAGCGCTCGATCCATTCCCATTTGCCGAGCCATCCGAGCCAGTACGAAGTCAGTCCGCCGAGCCAGTTGCCGAGCGTGGCGACCAGCACGCACAACCATACGTTTCCGCCTGCGGCCAGCATACCCAGCAGCAGCACGTCGGAACTGAACGGAACGACCGTCGCGGCGATGAACGAGCCGGCGAACAGGCCGACGTATCCCAGATTAAGCAGCCATTCCACGCGGTATGTTTAACGGATTGGACGATTCGGGTGCATTACAGGATGTAGTTTCCGGTTTCCACGTCGCCGACCATCCGGCGGATTTCTTCCCATACTTTTTCATCGAACGTGGTTCCGACGACTTCGATCACCTTTCCGGCGGCGATGGAGCCGATCGTGCCGCACTGTTCCATCGACAATCCCCGGCACAATCCGAACAGGAATCCGGCGGCGTAAAAATCGCCTGCCCCGGTGCTGTCGACCCGGCGGGCATTCCCCATGATCCCTATGTGATCCACCCGGCCGCGGTATTTGACGTAAGCGCCGCGCGTACCGACCTTCACGACTGCGATCGAGCATTTACGGGCGATCTTGTCGAGCGCTTCCAGCGGGTTTTTTTCTCCTGTGAAAGCGGCCGCTTCCTGCTCGTTCGCAAACAGGATATCGACGTGTCGGTCGACCAGGTCGTGCAGGAAGCCGAGGTTTTCTTCGACGATGTTGAAACTCGCCAGATCGAGGGCGACTTGCAGTCCGCGCTCTTTGGCGATGCGTACGGCGTTCGAGATCAATTCGTGATCCTGCACCAGGTAGCCTTCGATGTAGAAGTATTCGTAACCGTCGAAAATTTCGGGCGTAAGTTCGGTATGGCGCATTTCGAGCGCTGCGCCGAGGTAGGTGCACATCGTGCGTTCGCCGTCGGGGGAGACCAACGATACGCAGCGTCCCGACGGTTCGTCGCCGCGGAAAACGGTCGGGGCGATTTGTAGTTCGTTCAGCGTCCGTTCGAAAAAGTCGCCCGTTTCGTCGCGTCCGACTTTGCCGATGTAGCCTGTCGAAGCGCCCATCCGGGCCAGTGCGCGGATCGTATTCGAAGCCGATCCGCCGAGCGAAAGCGTGTGGGGCGCGTCGGCGACCGATGCGTCGATCTGTCGTTGCAGTTCGCTGTCGACCAGGTTCATGCTGCCCCGCGGTAACTTGAAGGTATCGAGTATTTCGTCGTTTTTCAGGTTGATCAGGATGTCTGTCAGGGCATTGCCCATTCCGATGACGCTTTTCATGGATGATTCGGTTTTAGGTACAGTTGAGGTTTCGTGAAAAAATCGTGCCTTTCCGTTCACAGTGGGTCGGGAACCGCGTATGGAACGCTGATATGCATGGTGCGCCCGTTTCCGGCCGTTTTCTCGGACCGACTTTGCAAAGGTGTCTTTTTTTTCCCGGATTCACAAATTTTCAGGCCCGTTCGTACGCCGGTTATTTCCCCTCTTTCGTGCCGTCCGCCGGCGCTTCCCGGAAATAGCGGATCACTTCGGCGGCGCGTTGCCGACCGATCAGTTCCGATAGTTCGGTTTCGGAAGCCGTCCGGATTCGGGACAGCGTGCGGAAGCGTTGCAGCAGTTTCTCTACCGAACGGTTGCCGAGGGTCGGGATGCTTTCCAGTTCGCTTTTGATAAAGGCGAGCGAACGCTTCTTGCGGTGGAAGGTGATGCCGAAACGGTGCGCTTCGTCGCGTATGTGCATCAGCACTTTCAACGCTTCGCTGTTGCGGTCGAGATAGTAAGGGGTGGAGTCGTGCGGGAAATAGACCTCTTCGATCCGTTTGGCCAGTCCGACGATGGCGACCCGGTCGGCGATCCCGAGCCGCAGCAGGGTTTCGTAGGCGAAGCGGAGCTGCCCCTTGCCTCCGTCCACGACGATCAGTTGCGGCAGTTCGGCGTCTTCGTCGAGCAACCTGCGGTAACGGCGTCCGATCACCTCTTCCATCGAGGCGAAGTCGTTGGCTCCAACGACGGTCTTGATGTTGAAATGGCGGTACTCCTTGCGCGCCGGTTTTGCGTCGCGGAATACGACGCACGAAGCCACCGGATTGGTTCCCTGTAGGTTCGAGTTGTCGAAGCATTCGATGTGCCGCGGCGGGACGCTCAGGTGGAGCTCTTTTTGCAGGGCGGCCAGGATGCGGTTCGTGTGCCGTTCGGGATCTTTGATTTCGATCTGCTTGAGTTTTTCGAGCCGGTACAGGCGGCTGTTGCGCTCCGAGAGTTCCAGTAGATGCAGCTTGTCGCCGCGCTGCGGCACGGTGAACGTTACTCCTTCGAATAGTTCCTGCGCCGGCAGCAGCGGGACGATCGCTTCGCGCGACAACCGTCCGCCCGGCAGTTGTTCGGCGATCCGGCTGATCGCGTAGGTCAGGATGTCCTGCGGCCGGTCTTCCAGCCCCGGTTTCAGTTCGACCGTGAACGAATTGACGACGGCTCCGTCGGCGATCCGCATGAAATTGCAGTAGGCCGCATCGTCGTCGACGACCAGCGAGAAGACGTCCAGGTTGGTCAGCGTGTTGCTGACGACTACCGATTTGCTCTGATAGGCGGCGAGGGCTTCGATCCGTTTTTTATAGACGGCGGCCTCTTCGAACCGCATTTCGGCTGCCGCGCCGACCATTTTTGCGCGCAGGTATTCGGTCGTCTCCCGGGTGTCGCCGCGCAGCAGCGACGTTACCAGTTCGATCCCTTCGCGGTATTCGGTTTCGCTTTGCAGACCGACGCAAGGTCCCTTACAGTTGCCGATGTGGTATTCCAGGCAGACGCTGTATTTGCCTTTGGCGATCGCTTCCGGGGAGAGATTCAGCGAACACGTGCGCAGGCTGTGGATGCTGCGCACCAGGTCGAGCACCGTTTTCTGGATATAGACCGAAGCGTACGGCCCGAAATAGCGAGAACCGTCGCGCTCGCGCCGCCGGGTGGACTGTACGCGCGGAAACGGTTCGTTGCGGATCACGATCCACGGATAGGTCTTGTCGTCCTTCAGCAGGATATTGTACCGCGGCTGAAGACTTTTGATCATGCTGTTTTCGAGCAGGAAAGCCTCGTTCTCGGTTGCCACGACCGTGTGCCTCAGGTCGGCGATCCGCGAGACCATCACGCGCACTTTGGCGCTCTCGTTGGCTTTCGACGTAAAATAGGAATAGACGCGGCGTTTGAGGTTTTTCGCCTTGCCTACGTAAATCACGCGGCCGTCGGCCCCGAGGAATTGATAAATGCCCGGGGATTCCGGCAGCAGGGCTACTTTTTCTTTCAGTTCGGCAATGCGTTTCGAGTCGGCCATGCGGTTAATTTGTGGTTTCGAAAATTAAAAGTATCAAAATTTATTCTACATTTGTAAAACGGCCGGAACTTTTTGTGAAAAAATTCCGGAACCGGCAGAGCTATTTTATCGCCCGATTATGGAACTTATACAGCCCAGTGACCTCTATTTTGGACGGAGGGGATGGATCGCCCGCCTGCAAGCCCGTCTGATTATGAAGGTGGCCGCCCTGAAGAAAATCAATCGACTGTACGAAAGCGCATTTTCCTACGAGGGGCCTTATCCGGAAGGGTTGTTGTATAATCTGGGCGTCTCGTACGACGTCGCTCCGTCCGATCTCAAGAATATTCCGGCGTCGGGTCCGGCGATCGTGATCGCGAACCATCCGACCGGTGCGCTGGACGGGATGATCCTGATCGACCTGCTTTCGAAAGCGCGTCCCGACGTGAAGTTCATGGGGAATTTCCTGCTGAGCCGGATCGGCCCCCTGAAACGGTTCTTTATCGACGTCGATCCGTTCGACGCGAAGTCCGGCGGTAACGTGTCCGGAATCCGCGAGTCGTTGCAGCATCTCTCCGGCGGCGGACTGCTGGTGATCTTCCCGGCCGGCGAAGTGGCGACTTGGCAGCGCGGGTTCCGGGACGTTAAGGACCGGCCGTGGCCCGAGTCGGTGCTAAAGTTTATCCGGAAGGCGCAGGTGCCGGTCGTTCCCGTTTATATCGAAGCTTCCAACAGCCGGACGTTCCGGCTGGCCGGGAAGGTGCATCCGATGCTGCGGACGTTGTTGCTACCGCGCGAGTTGGTCAACAAAGCGGGCTGTTCGGTGCCGTTGCGCATCGCTTCGCCGATCCTGCCCAAAAAGACCGAGGATCTTTCCAAAACGGCTTATAACAGTTACCTGCGCGCTTCGGTCGAGTACCTGAAGCCGTCCGGTAGACGGCGTCCCCGCCGGGCCGAGCGCCGTGCGGCGCGGAAGGTGCCCGATGAGGTTCGCGGTGACGTCGACGTGAAATTGCTTTGCAGCGAGTTGGAAAGCCTGCGGGGACATTATCGGCTGTTCGTTTCGGGCGGTTATGAGGTTTATTGCGCTCCGCCGCAGCAAATCCCGAACATGATGCTGATGATCGCCACGTTGCGCGAACGGACGTTCCGCGAGATCGGCGAAGGCACCAAGAACGAGATCGATACCGACCGTTTCGACCGCTATTACCGGCAGTTGTTCATCTGGGACAACGAGGCGCTGCGGCTGGTCGGAGCCTACCGTTTGGGATTGGGCGACGAGATCATGCGGAACTACGGATTGAAAGGTTTCTATACCCATACGCTTTTCCGGATGTCGCCCCCGATGGGAGAGGTGATGAGCCGCACCATCGAGCTCGGTCGTTCGTTCATCGCGCGCGAATACCAGCGGAAACCGGCGTCGCTGATGCTGTTATGGAAGGGGATTCTCCACGTTCTGCTACAGAATGAACAGTATCGCTATCTGATGGGGCCGGTGACCGTTTCGGGAGGTTTCCAGCATACGTCCAAGCTGATTATCGCCGCGTATGTCAGTCGTTTCTACTTGGATCGGAAGAAGGCCTCTTACATCAGGCCCCGGACGGGAATCGTCGTTCCGGCTCGGATCGACGAGTCGCTGATCGCGGAGGTGCGTCCGATCGAACTGATCAATAAGATAATCTGCGATATCGAGCGGAATGCGTTTTCGATCCCTGTGTTGATTCGCAAATACTTGCAACTGAACAGCAGTGTGCTCGGATTCAATACGGATCACGAGTTCTGCGACTCGCTCGACGCCCTGATGCTGCTCGACCTGCGGCGGGTGCCCGAAGAGACGATCTTGATGTTGTCCAAAGAACTGACCGACATCGACGTGATCGGCCGTTTCAAAAAAATCAAAGACTAGAAGGCTGCGTTTGCATCTGCCGGCGTCAGTATCCGCCGAGGAAAGTGTCGGCGTCGATTACCTCGATTTCGAAATTTTCGGCATCGATGCGGTCGTTCCGGTCGGCCGTAACGATCGTGCCTCGGCTCGCCCCGGTTTGCCGTAGCGCCCATAGCAATCCGTCGGTTTTGGTCTGCATCAGGTCGGGGTCGTCGTCGTAGCAGGCCTGGATGCAGCGGACGCCCCCTTCCGCATCGGACGCGATAAAATCGCATCCGCCCTGTTCGTTCGTATAGCATACCGACCGGCTCTCCCGGCACAGGTGGTTGAATAGCATCGTTTCGAACAGTTTGTTCCGGTCGACGGTCTCGGCGGTCGATACGGCTGCGGCCAGCGCCGTGTCGACCGCATAGACCTTGCGCGGATTGACCGCCTGGCGCGCCGGGTTGTCGCTGAGGATCGAAACGAAGCGTACGAGTCCGGCCGTTTCGATGCATTGCATGTGCTCTGCGGCCGTGCTCACGGCCTTTATTTTCAGTTTTTCGCGCAGTTTGTTGGCGGTGACGGGTTCTCCGGTGTTGGTGATTAGGTGCAATGCCATCCGTTGCAGGGTGTTCCGGTCGCGGATGCCTCCCGCGATGACGGCGTCCTTGCAGAGGATTTCCGTGTAGAGTTGATGGAGCGCTTCGGTGTGTCCCGTTTTGATGAGTCCGGGAAAAGCTCCCCGCGACAGAAATTCGTTGACGGCCTGTTCGCCGGCCGGTTTATGCGTGAAGCTGAGAAATTCGTTGTACGAAAAGAGGTCGAGTCGGCGGAGCGAGAAAATATCCGGGACGGCGCCTGTCCCGTCCGGACGCTCGGCTTTTGCGAGCCGCAGGAGGGTTTCCAGCGAAACGGTGGAGACAATCTTGATCCCCTGGCGGATTTTTCGGTCGCAGAATTCGATCCATCCGGCCGCCAGGTCGATCCGGTTGAACAGGGCGATGCCTTTGCCCGACTCTTCCAGCAGCCGATCGAGCTTCGTGAAATCGCCCGCGTCGAAACCTCCGAGCCGCGGGTCGTCGAAGTCGGTGTACCACGCTTCGGGATAGTCGTTGTTCAGCATCCGGTGCAGCAACGCGCTGCATCCGCATCCGCGCACGCCCCCGATCAGCAGCATACGGTCGGTTAGGTAGGGAATGGACTCCTCGATTTCGCGCGGATGTCCGGGCGAAACGTTCGCGAGCATTTTACGTTGTTTGGAGACGATGTTTTCGAGCGCTGTTTTCGTGATCATGACGGTCTGAATGAATTGAATATCTGCAAATATAATTATTATATTTTAAAAACAGACGAATTAATTTTTTGTTAAGATCAGAATTGCGCGCGGGCGAAAGTTTCCGTTTTCCGATTTAATGGTATTTTTGTGCCGGATTGTGGCCGTTGCGGGATTCGACCGTCTGCCGGGCCGTTAAAAAGAATGATAAATGAAAATGAAGTTTGTGTTGATTTCGCTTTTTGTGCTGTCTTCAGGCGTCGCCTTTGCTCAGTCGGACACGGTTGCGGCCGGGAAAAAGGCGGAGCCGGTTTCGTACGTGCCGAAACTGGACGGAACGATCAAAGCGAAGATGGAGGTCGATCTGAACGGCGGGGAGTACCGGTTCAGCGTACGCAACGCCCGGCTGGGCGTTCGGGGGAACGTTTCGCCGAAAATGAATTACCGCCTTCAGATGGATTTCGGTAACGAAGGGAAAATATCGTTGCTGGATGCTTATGCCGGTTACCAGTCCGGAGGTTTTACGGCCGAACTCGGGCAGCAGCAGTACCATTTCAGCACCGATATGGATCGGGGGCCGTCCACGAATCTGTTCGCGAACCGTTCTTTCCTGTCGAAATACTTGACGAGTTATTACGGCAGCGAACTATCCGGCGGGAAAACCGTCGACTACGTCCGGACGCTCGGTTCGCGCGATCTGGGCGCGTTTTTCTCATACCGTTTCGCATCGAAACTGCCGCTGAAATTGCTCGCCGGCGTTTTCAACGGTTCGGGAATCAACAATCCCGTGTGGGGGAAACACGTGAATGTGATCGGTCGCGCGGAGCTCGGCGGCAGCGAGGGACTGCAGGGGGCGGTTGCTTATTACGACGGTTACGCTCCGCAGCATACGCGGGTTGTAGAACGCGAGGGCGAAAACGTAACGGAAAATTTCGAGCAAAAGATGCGGATGGCCGGTTTCGAATTGCGTTATGTCCGCGGAAAGTTCCGGATCGAGGGGGAGTACGCGCGTCGCTATCTCGGAACCGGTAGTTCGTCGGAGGTGATGGCCGTGGCTCTCGTGCAGGGGTTCTATCGGTTCGATCTGCCCGAAAGGTCGTTTGCCCGCTACCTGTTGCCGGTCGTGCGCTGGGATCTCGGCAACGGGGTCGATTACCTGAATAGCGATACCCGACGGCGCGAGCTTTTCGATGCGAACCGGATTACGGCCGGGATCAACCTTGGATTCTCGACAAAACTGGTGCGTTCCGAGGTGCGGCTGAATTACGAAAAATACCTTCTGAAAGAGCGGCCGTCCGATTTCGCCGTCAACAAATTGTTGCACGACAAGTTTACGCTGGAAATCGTCGCGTCGTTTTAGCGGCCGGGCCGTTTGCGCAGAACCGGCCCGTCGCGCGATCCTTGTTCTCAGTCGAAGTCGCCCGGCATCGGCTGAATCCGTATGCGGCAGAATCATCGAAAAAACATACCGGGCCGCCCGTTTGGTAGGGCGGCGATCCATATTCCGAAAATATTCCGACGGGTTTTCTCCGGCGTTTCGGCGGACGACGGTTATTTGTAAATCATTCCGATTCGCTGCGTGCCTCCCCAGCGGTTGACCTGTATTTGCTGCGCGTCGATTACCTCCTGTCCGCGCAGGATGCGGAACGATAGTTTGAACGGAGGAGTGTCGGCGACGATGTCGGACGGCGGGTCGGCCGTCGGCACGGCATAGACGGATGCTGCGACGGACGCCGCCGGATCGGAAGTTTGGACGCTGTAGGTCGTTTCTTTGCGGATCGGGCTCGCGTCCGTATGCTCGACGGCGATTTGACGCTCTTCGGAGTCGTAAGAAGCGAGGCTCAGGTGCAGATTCATTCGTTCGCCGGCCGGATCGTCGCATCGCGCTTCCAGGCGGAAAATAGCGGTTGTTCCCACGGATTTCAAATTTAAACGTTTCTCCGCCGGGGTATCCGGCCGGTTCGATTCGAGCCGGCCGGACACCATGATTTCCCGGTTGATACCGAGCAAAATTACGACAAAACGGCAGATTACAAAAAATAAGTTTCAGAAATATTTAGAGGTGATTTGTAATGTATTAATGTTTTGTTGAACAGTTGTTTGCGTGTTTGTGTATTTATTTTGTTTATTATGTTGTTGAAATCATAAAAATAAATGATAGTCACTAATGTGTTGAACGGCATGAAAAAGCCTGAAAAACACGGATTATCAGTGAAAAAAGATCGATAAATATTGCGGTTTCGAAAATTATTGGTATCTTTGCACTCCGTTTTGTGTGAATGGAACAGATTTTTAACCAAACAAAGTAAAGGAAAAAGTAAGTAAAATGCCAACTATTCAACAGTTAGTACGTAAGGGAAGGTTGACGCCGAGCTTTAAAAGTAAAGCTCCCGCGTTGGATGCATGTCCGCAACGTCGTGGCGTATGTGTTCGTGTTTACACGACCACTCCCAAGAAGCCGAACTCGGCTATGCGAAAAGTAGCCCGTGTGAGATTGACCAACGGGAAAGAGGTGAATGCCTACATCCCGGGCGAAGGTCACAATCTGCAGGAGCACTCGATCGTGCTCGTTCGCGGTGGCCGTGTGAAAGACCTGCCGGGTGTTCGTTATCACTTGGTGCGCGGAGCGATGGACGCCGCAGGCGTGGACGGTCGCAAGCAACGCCGTTCGAAGTACGGGGCCAAAAGGCCGAAAGCAGGAGCAGCAGCGCCCGCAAAGAAAAAGTAACCATTAAATCAAACACAAAGACTTTTTAAACAATGAGAAAAGCGAAGCCTAAAAAGCGAATTCTACTTCCAGATCCCAAATTCGGAGACGGACTTGTGACAAGGTTTGTAAACAACCTTATGCTGGATGGTAAGAAGAGTATTGCCTATACGATTTTCTATGATGCCATAGAGATCGTGGGTGAGAAGATGAAGGATGCGGACAAGGCTCCCCTTGATATCTGGAAAAAAGCCCTCGAGAACATCACTCCCCAGGTGGAGGTGAAGTCGCGTCGCGTGGGCGGAGCAACCTTCCAGGTACCGACGGAAGTGAGACCCGAGCGTAAAGTTTCAATAGCAATGCGGAACCTTATCCTTTACTCTAAAAAACGCGCAGGTCGATCGATGGCGGAAAAAATGGCTGCTGAAATTCAAGCTGCGTACAACGAAGAAGGCGCTGCCTTCAAGCGGAAAGAAGAGATGCACAGAATGGCCGAAGCCAACAAGGCTTTTGCCCATTTCAGATTTTAATTTGTGAAGCGAGGGTAATTATATGGCAAGGGATTTAACATATACGAGAAATATCGGGATCATGGCTCACATCGATGCCGGTAAAACGACTACTTCGGAACGTATCCTTTTCTACACGGGAAAAACCCATAAAATCGGCGAGGTGCACGAAGGTGCCGCTACGATGGACTGGATGGTTCAGGAGCAGGAACGTGGTATTACCATCACTTCTGCTGCGACGACCGCTTTTTGGCAGTACAAAGATAAGACCTATCAGATCAATATCATCGACACCCCGGGTCACGTGGACTTCACCGCCGAGGTGGAACGTTCGCTGCGCGTGCTGGACGGTGCGGTGGCCACGTTCTGCGCCGTGGGCGGCGTGGAACCCCAGTCCGAAACCGTATGGCGTCAGGCCGACAAGTACCGCGTGCCGCGTATCGGTTACGTAAATAAAATGGACCGTACCGGCGCCGATTTCCTGAACGTTTGCGCTCAGGTCAAGGAGCGTCTCGGAGCCAATGCGTTGCCGGTCGTTCTGCCGATCGGGGCCGAAGACAAATTCGCCGGTTTGATAGACCTTATATATAATAGGGCTATTATTTACGACGATTCGAAAAAGGCCGATCTGGTAAACTATACTTACGAGGAGATTCCCGAAAACATGAAGGCCGAAGCCGCCGAATGGCGCGCTAAGCTGATCGAAGAGGTCGCGTCGGTAGACGACGCCTTGATGGAGAAGTTCTTCGAGGATCCCGATTCGATCACGTCTGACGAGTTGATCGCCGCGATCCGCAAGGCTACGATCTCGATGACGGTCGTGCCGATGCTCTGCGGTTCGTCCTTTAAAAATAAAGGGGTGCAATTGCTGCTCGACTACGTGATGGCATTCCTGCCGTCGCCGGTGGATATCGAAGCCGTTATCGGCACCGATCCGCGCACCGGAGAGGAAACCAGTCGCAAACCGGTTGAATCCGATCCGTTCTGCGGTCTGGCGTTCAAAATCGCTACCGACCCGTTCGTGGGCCGTCTGGCATTCGTCCGCGTTTATTCCGGAAAGATGGAAGCCGGTTCTTACGTGCACAACAGCCGTTCTTCGAAAAAGGAACGTATCAGCCGTATCTACCAGATGCATGCCAATAAGCAGAATCCGATGGAAGTGATCGGAGCCGGCGATATCTGCGCCGCGGTCGGTTTCAAGGATATCCGCACCGGCGATACGTTGTGCGACGAACAGCATCCGATCGTGCTCGAATCGATGACTTTCCCCGAACCGGTGATCGGTCTGGCTATCGAACCGAAAACGCAGAAAGACCTCGATAAGCTCGGTATCGCGCTCGGCAAACTGTCCGAGGAAGACCCGACCTTTACGGTGAAGACCGACGAAGATAGCGGACAGACCGTCATCAGCGGGATGGGCGAACTCCACTTGGAGATCATCGTGGACCGTTTGAAGCGTGAGTTTGGCGTCGAAATCAGCCAGGGCGCTCCGCAGGTGAACTACAAGGAGTCGCTGAAATCGAAAGTTCAGCACCGCGAAGTGTTCAAGAAGCAGACCGGCGGTCGCGGTAAGTTCGCCGACATCATCTTCGAAATCGGCCCTGCCGAAGAAGGCAAGATGGGACTCGAATTCGTCGATGTCGTGAAGGGCGGTAATATTCCGAAGGAATACATCCCGTCGATCCAGAAAGGGTTCGAATCGGCCATGTCCAACGGCCCGTTGGCAGGCTTCGCGCTCGACAGCATGAAGATCACGCTGATCGACGGTTCGTTCCACCCGGTCGATTCCGATGCGCTCTCTTTTGAAATTTGTGCCCGCAACGGTTTCCGCGAGGCTGCCCGTAAAGCTTCTCCGGTAATCCTCGAACCGATCATGAAGGTCGAAGTGGTGACTCCCGAAGAAAACATGGGCGACATTATCGGCGACCTGAACAAACGCCGCGGACAGATCGCCGGCATGGAATCGCGCGGCAACGCCCGCGTGGTGGATGCCAAGGTGCCGTTGTCGGAGATGTTCGGCTACGTTACGGTGCTGCGTACGATCTCGTCGGGACGCGCTACTTCTTCGATGGAGTTCTCTCATTTCGAAGAGGTTCCTGCGAACCTTGCCAAGGAGATTATCGAAAAAACAAATGGTAAAAAGGAATAATCCGTAGATTTATCAGAATTATGAGCCAGAAAATAAGAATTAAATTGAAATCATACGATCATAACCTCGTCGATAAATCGTCGGAAAAGATCGTAAAGACTGTGAAAGGTACGGGGGCGGTCGTAAGCGGCCCGATTCCGCTGCCTACGCAGAAGAAGATTTTCACCGTAAACCGTTCGACTTTCGTCAATAAGAAAGCGCGCGAGCAGTTCCAGTTGTGCACTTTCAAACGGATCCTCGATATCTACAGTTCGACTCCGAAGACGATCGATGCGCTGATGAAACTCGAGCTGCCCAGCGGCGTAGAGGTGGAAATCAAAGTCTGATCGCAGTACCCAAGTTGAATAACAAACGTTTTTAACAAAAGGCGGAAGGCTTGTAAGGACGGCGGCCTGTTTCGTACGGGCTGCCGGGGCCTTGCAAGTGGACTTCGCCTCCAATACTAATTAACAGACAAAAATGTCAGGACTAATTGGAAAAAAGATCGGAATGACTTCCGTGTTCGGTGCCGACGGTAAAAACATACCGTGCACCGTAATCGAAGCTGGTCCCTGTGTAGTTACGCAATTGAAGACCCCCGAGAAAGATGGTTACTCGGCAGTCCAGATTGCCTATGACGAAACGACCGAAAAACACACCAGCAACAGTTTACTGGGCCATTTCAAAAAGGCCAACACCACTCCGAAACGGAAACTGGTCGAATTCACCAGCTTCGAAAACGAATTGAACCTCGGCGACGTGATCACCGTGGATATTTTCGAAGAGAACGACTGGGTGGACGTTACGGGCATCTCCAAAGGCAAGGGCTTCCAGGGCGTTGTGAAACGTCACGGGTTCGCCGGTGTCGGCGGACAAACGCACGGCCAGCACAACCGTCAGCGCAAGCCGGGGTCGCTGGGTGCCTCTTCGTATCCGTCGCGCGTGTTCAAAGGCAAACGCCTTCCGGGCCGTACCGGCGGAGAGCGCGTTACGGTGCTCAACCTGCGTATCGTTAAGAAACTTCCCGAAAACAACCTGCTTCTGGTGAAGGGTTCGATTCCGGGTGCAAAAGGTTCGTACTTATTAATCGAAGACTAACATGGAAATAGCTATCTATAACGTTTCAGGGAAAGATACCGGCAAAAAGGCCGTCCTGAAAGATGAGATTTTCGGTATTGAGCCCAACAACCACGCGATCTACCTCGATGTCAAGCAGTATCTGGCCAATCAGCGTCAGGGAACCCACAAGTCGAAACAGCGTAACGAAGTGGCCGGCTCGACCCGTAAACTGAAGAAACAGAAAGGTACCGGCGGCGCACGCGCCGGCAGCATCCTGTCTCCGCTGTTCGTAGGCGGCGGCCGCGTATTCGGCCCGGTTCCGCGCGATTACAGCTTCAAGCTGAACAAGAAACTCAAACAGCTCGCCCGTAAAAGTGCCCTTGCCTATAAGGTCAAAGGCGAAGCCCTGACGGTCGTGGAGGATTTCGCGATGGAAGTTCCGAAGACCAAAGAGTTTATCGGCATTACCAAGAACCTGAACCTCGAAGGCAAGAAAATTCTGCTGGTTCTTCCCGAATCCAATGCGAACGTAGCGCTGTCGGCCCGTAACCTGCAGAACGTAAAGGTGGTTTTGGCGTCGAACATCAATACGTACGACGTGATGAACGCCGGCAACATCGTATTGGCCGAAGGTTCCGTGAATGTAATTAATCAAATGTTCGGATTATAGGCTACCGTCCGTCCTAAAAATTAGCATGACACAATGGATATATTAATTAAGCCAATTTTAACCGAGAGAATGGCGGCTCAGGGCGAAAAGCTGAACCGTTACGGTTTTATCGTAGATCCGAGGGCTAACAAACTGCAGATCAAGGATGCCGTCGAGGCGATGTACAATGTGGTTGTTATGGATGTAAATACTCTGAATTACATGGGCAAGCTCAAAAGCCGCTACACCAAGCACGGACTTTTGGTCGGACGCGCCAACAATTTCAAGAAGGCGATCGTCACCCTGAAAGACGGAGACAAGATTGATTTTTACAGTAATATCTAAGAGAGATGGCAGTAAGAAAGTTTAAACCCATGACCCCGGGTACCCGCCACAAAGTGATCGGTACCTTTGACGATATTACTTCGTCTACACCGGAAAAATCATTACTCAGCCCTCTGAAAAGTTCCGGCGGCCGCAACAACAGCGGTAAAATGACCGTCCGTTATATCGGAGGCGGTCACAAACGGATGTATCGTATTGTCGATTTCAAACGTGACAAAGATAACATGAGCGCCCAGGTGAAGACCATCGAATATGATCCGAACCGTTCCGCTCGCATCGCTCTGCTCTGCTATCCCGACGGCGAAAAACGTTATATGCTCGCCCCGAACGGACTGCAGGTGGGACAGACCGTATCGACCGGAGCCGGCGTGGCCCCCGAAGTGGGCAACACGCTGTTCCTCGCGGATATTCCACTGGGTACGGTGATCCACAACATTGAACTCTACCCCGGACAGGGAGCCGTGATGGCTCGTAGTGCCGGTACCTACGCACAGCTTCTGGCTCGTGAAGGTAAATTCGCTATTATTAAGCTTCCTTCGGGTGAAACCCGTATGGTGCTCGTAACCTGCCGCGCAACGATCGGCGTCGTGTCGAATCCCGACCACAGCCTCGAATCGCACGGTAAAGCCGGCCGCAAACGTTGGCTCGGACGCCGTCCGCGCAACCGCGGTGTATCCATGAACCCGGTCGATCACCCGATGGGTGGTGGCGAAGGCCGTTCTTCGGGAGGACACCCGCGTTCACGCAAAGGTCTTCTCGCCAAGGGTTACAAGACGCGCGATCCTAAGAAGACTACGTCTAAGTTCATCGTATCCAGAAGGAAAAAATAATTTAAAAATAGTAGCATAATGAGCCGATCATTAAAAAAAGGACCATACATCGAGCCCAAACTGGAAGCGAGAGTCATCGCTCAGAACGAGGGAGGCAAGAAGTCTGTCATCAAGACGTGGTCGCGTGCAAGCATGATTTCGCCCGATTTCGTCGGACAGACCATCGCCGTGCACAACGGGAATAAGTTTATTCCTGTATATGTAACAGAGAACATGGTAGGACACAAGCTGGGCGAATTCGCTCCGACTCGCAACTTCCGTGGTCATTCAGGTAATAAGAAAAAATAGTAGGTAAAAATGGGTGCAAGAAAAAGCATAAGAGCCGAAAAATTGAAGGCCGAAAAGAAGCAGACGGCGATTGCCGTACTCCGCGACTGCCCGACCTCGCCGCTGAAGATGCGCATCGTCGCCGACATGATCCGCGGCATGGAGATCAATAAAGCGTTGGGTACCCTTCGTTACAGCAAGAAGGCAGCTTCGATCAGATTGGAAAAACTGTTGCGTTCGGCGATCGCCAACTGGGAACAGAAAAACGAAGGACAGCGTTTGGAAGACAATACGTTGTGCGTGAAAGAGATTTTCGTGGACGGCGGCAAGATGCTCAAACGGATCCAGCCGGCTCCTCAGGGCCGCGCACACCGTATCCGGAAGCGTTCGAACCACGTTACGGTCGTAGTCGATAAAATGGTAGTTAAAGCAGATAAAAAAGTTAAAGCAGATGGGACAGAAAGTTAATCCGATAGCAAACCGACTTGGTATCATCCGCGGTTGGGATTCCAACTGGTACGGCGGGAAGGATTTTTCCAGCAAGCTCGTCGAGGATGCTAAGATCCGCAAGTATCTGAATGCCCGTCTGGCTAAGGCAAGCATCTCGAAAATCATCATCGAACGTACGCTGAAGCTCGTAACCGTTACGATTTCTACGGCACGCCCCGGCATTATTATCGGCAAGGGCGGCCAGGAGGTCGACAAGCTGAAAGAAGAACTTCGTAAGTTGACCGGCAAGGAGATCCAGATCAATATCTTCGAGGTCAAACGTCCGGAAATCGACGCCGTGATCGTCGGTAACAACATCGCACGTCAACTGGAAGGCCGTATTTCGTACCGCCGGGCGATCAAAACCGCCATCGCATCGACGATGCGTATGGGCGCCGAAGGGATCAAGATTCAGATCTCGGGTCGCGTGGGCGGAGCCGAAATGGCCCGTAACGAAACCTATAAGGAAGGCCGTATTCCGCTGCACACGTTCCGTGCCGACGTAGATTACGCGCTCTCCGAAGCCCTGACCAAAGTGGGTCTTCTGGGGATCAAGGTGTGGATCTGCAACGGTGAAGTATATGACAAGCGCGACCTGTTCCAGATCTCGGGAGTCAATGCGCAGGCATCGGCCGGCAACCAGCAGGGCGGCGGTTACCGCGGCGACAAGCCGCGCGGCGGACGCGATAACAAAAAAAGAAAAAATAATAAGTAGGACTTCTTAAAGCGATAATAGCATGTTACAGCCAAAAAGAACCAAATTCAGAAGAATGCAGAAGGGCCGCATGAAGGGCAACGCACAGCGCGGAGCTCAGCTTGCGTTCGGCTCGTTCGGCATCAAGGCTATGGAATCTACTTGGATAACCGGTCGCCAGATAGAAGCCGCACGTCAGGCCATCGTGCGCTGCATGAAACGTGAAGGTCAGATCTGGATCCGTATATTCCCCGATAAACCCATCACGAAGAAGCCTGCCGAGGTACGTATGGGTAAAGGTAAAGGTTCTCCCGAAGGATTCGTCGCTCCGGTTACTCCGGGCCGTATCCTGTTCGAAGCGGAAGGTGTTCCGATGGAAGTTGCGCAGGAGGCGCTCCGTCTGGGCGCCCAGAAACTTCCGATCACCACTAAATTTGTAGTAAGAAGAGATTACACTGAAAATTCGATTTAGAGATGAAAACTTCTGAAATAAGAGAACTTACCGTGGCTGAAATCGAGGAGAGAATCGATGCGGAAAAAGCGAACCTGCTCCGCCAGAAGCTCAACCACTCGGTTTCTCCGGTAGAGAACCCGACCACATTGAAAAAGGCACGCAGGGATATTGCCCGCATGATGACGATCCTTGCCGAAAAGCAAAACGTAAAAAGTTAATTACCCATGGAAAGAAATCTCAGAAAGGAAAGAATCGGGGTGGTTGTCAGCAATAAGATGGATAAATCCGTTACGGTTGCCATAAAGAGAAAGGAGAAACATCCGATCTACGGTAAGTTCGTGAACAAGACGTCGAAATTCGTCGCTCACGATGAAACCAACACCTGCAACCCCGGCGACACCGTGCGGATTGCCGAAACAAGACCTCTCAGCAAGACGAAGCGTTGGAGATTAGTAGAAATCATAGAAAGAGCTAAATAGTCATGATACAACAGGAAAGCAGACTAACGGTAGCTGATAACAGCGGAGCGAAGGAAGTCCTTTGTATCCGTGTGCTGGGCGGAACGGGAAAACGTTACGCGTCCATCGGCGATAAAATTGTGGTGACCGTCAAGAGCGCTACCCCTTCCGGAGACGTGAAGAAAGGTACGGTATCGAAAGCGGTCGTAGTCAGAACCAAGAAGGAGATCAGACGCGCCAACGGATCCTACATCCGTTTCGACGACAATGCCGTGGTGCTTCTGAATAACCAGGGAGAAATGCGCGGAACCCGTATCTTCGGGCCGGTTGCCCGCGAATTGCGTGATTCTTACATGAAGATCATTTCACTTGCTCCCGAAGTATTGTAATTTTTAAAAGATTTCAAGATGTCAGTAAAATTGCATATTAAGAAAGGGGACACGGTGATCGTCAACGCAGGCGAGAGCAAGGGTCAGCAGGGAAAAGTGCTTCAGATCCTTGTCGACGACGAGCGCGCGATCGTTGAAGGTGTGAACATGATCAGCAAGCACACCAAACCCAACGCCAAGAATCCCCAGGGCGGTATCGTAAAGCAGGAGGCTCCGATCCATATTTCGAACCTGCAGCCGATCGACCCGAAAAGCGGCAAAGCGACCCGTGTCGGGCGCAAAGCCGACGTAGAAGGTAAATTAGTACGTTACGCTAAAAAGTCAGGGGAGGAGATTAAATAATGACTTACGTTCCTACACTAAAAAAAATGTACAAGGAGCAGGTGGTGCCTGCGCTTGTAAAGGAATTTGGTTACAGCAGCGTAATGCAGGTTCCCGTGCTCGAGAAGATCGTGATCAACCAGGGCCTCGGCCAGGCTGTCGCCGATAAGAAGATTATCGAAACGGCGCTCGACGAACTGAGCAAAATCACCGGTCAGAAGGCGGTTACGACTAAGTCCAAAAAGGATATTTCGAACTTCAAACTCCGTAAGGGAATGACCATTGGCGCCCGCGTGACGCTGCGTCACAACAAGATGTACGAATTTCTCGAAAGGCTGGTTGCCGTGGCGCTGCCGCGTATTCGCGACTTCAAGGGGATTAACGACAAATTCGATGGTCAGGGCAACTATACGCTCGGAATCACCGAACAGATTATCTTCCCGGAAATCGACATCGACAAGATCACGAAGATTCTGGGCATGGAGATCACGTTCGTGACGTCCGCCGCTACCGACGAAGAGGCTTATGCGCTGCTTAAACAGTTCGGTCTTCCGTTTAAGAACATTAAAAAGAACTAAGCAATATGGCAAAAGAATCAATGAAAGCCCGCGAGGTGAAACGCCTCAAACTGGTAGAGCGTTACGCTGCCAAACGGGCTGCGCTGAAAGAAGCCGGGGATTACGAAGGTCTGGCCAAGCTGCCGCGCAATTCGAACCCGATCCGCCTGCACAACCGTTGCAAACTGACCGGCCGCCCGAAAGGATACATGCGAATGTTCGGCATCAGCCGTATCCAGTTCCGCGAAATGGCTTCCCAGGGGCTGATTCCCGGCGTGAAGAAAGCGAGCTGGTAGATATTTACGATTACGGGTTAAAAATTAGGTGATGAATTACGAATTTTTTTCGTACCTTTAGCGCCTGATTTTTAATCTGTAAATTGTAATTTTTACACAATAACTAATTTTAATAACATGACAGATCCAATTTCGGATTTTCTGACGCGAGTCAGAAACGCGGTGAAAGCCAACCACAAGGTGGTTGAAGCTCCCGGTTCAAAAATGAAACAGGCGATCACGAAGATCCTGTTCGAACAAGGCTATATCCTGGCCTATAAGTTCGAGGAGGATGCGAAGGGTCACGCTGTTATCAAAATTGCCTTGAAGTACCATCCGGAAACCAAGGTGAATGCGATCAAAGGCCTTAAGCGGGTAAGCCGTCCGGGTTTGCGCCGTTACGCCAGCGCAGCAGAGATGCCCCGTGTGCTGAACGGCCTGGGAATAGCTATCGTATCGACTTCCAAAGGCATTATGACCGACAAGAAAGCCCGTCAGGAAAATGTGGGCGGTGAAGTACTGTGCTACGTTTATTAATCTGTAAAAGAGGTAAACGCGATAGTTTGTCGTCCGTATGCCGCGAGGCCCGAACCCGCGGAGGAAGGACTTTTGAAAACCAAATGAATTAAGAAGAAATGTCAAGAATTGGAAAATTACCTGTAGACCTGCCCGCCGGTGTGACGGTTACCGTTGGCGCCGATAACGTGGTGAGTGTGAAAGGACCTCTGGGGCAACTCAGCCAGCAGGTTGATCTGGATATTACCGTGAAGGTGGAAGGAAACGTGTTGCACGTGACCCGTCCGACCGATCAGCCCCGTCACCGCTCGATGCACGGTCTGTACCGTGCGTTGATCCACAACATGGTTGTGGGGGTTTCGAAAGGATACGAAATCAAGCAGGAACTCGTCGGCGTCGGTTTCAAAGCCGAAGCCAAAGGACAGATTCTCGAACTGAGTCTCGGATACTCGCACGATATTTATGTGATGCTCCCGCCCGAAGTCAAGGTGGAAGCCGTTACCGAGAAGAAAGGCAACCCGATCGTGACGCTGAAAAGCGCCGACAAACAGCTCATCGGACAGGTGGCTGCGAAGATCCGCTCGTTGCGTAAACCGGAACCGTACAAAGGGAAAGGTATTAAGTTCGTGGGTGAGCAGCTCCGTCGCAAGGCTGGTAAATCTGCTAATGCTAAATAGTAAAATCGTACAATTATGTCATTGAATAAGGTAGAAAGAAGAGCGCGCATCAAACTGCGCATTCGCAAGATTGTCAGCGGAACGGCACAGAAGCCTCGGATGTCTGTGTTCAGAAGCAACAGGCATATCTCGGTACAGCTTATCGACGATCTGAACGGTGTTACTTTGGCAGCGGCCTCGTCGCGGGACAAGGAAGTGGCAGAAAAAGTGGCCGGTCTGAACAAGGTGCAGGTTGCTGCCCTGGTCGGCAAATTGGCCGCCGAACGCAGCGTACAGAAGGGTATCACCGAAGTATCGTTCGACCGAAACGGATACCTGTATCACGGTAGAGTAAAAATGTTAGCGGACGCCGCCAGAGAGGGTGGTCTTAAATTCTAAGCGATATGTCAAATACGAACATAAAAAAGGTGAGAACAAGCGACCTCGAGCTGAAAGACCGGCTCGTAAGCATCCAGCGCGTTACCAAGGTAACCAAGGGTGGTCGCACATTCAGCTTTTCGGCAATCGTTGTGGTAGGTAACGAAAACGGCGTCGTAGGCTACGGCCTCGGCAAAGCCGGCGAAGTGACCTCCGCCATTGCCAAAGGGGTTGAAGATGCGAAGAAAAACCTTGTTAAAATTCCCGTGCTGCACGGAACGATCCCGCACAAACAGGAAGCCCGTTACAGCGGTTCGCTGGTGATGATCCGTCCGGCCGCTCCCGGTACCGGCGTAATCGCCGGAGGCGCCATGCGTGCCGTGCTTGAGAGCGTCGGTATCCGCAACGTGCTTGCGAAGAGCAAAGGTTCGTCGAACCCGCACAACCTGGTGAAAGCCACCGTTGCCGCACTGTTGGAACTGCGCGATGCATACAGCGTGGCTCAAGTGCGCGGCGTATCACTCGACACAGTATTTAACGGATAATTCGTCAGGAAATGGCTAAATTGAAAATCACACAGATCAAAAGCCGCATCGGTTCGTCTGCACTCCAGAAAAGGAACCTCGATGCGCTGGGACTTCGCAAGATCAATCAGACCGTTGAGCACGATGATTCGGCTATCATACTGGGCATGATCGCAAAAGTGAAGCACCTCGTAAAAATTGAAGAAGTAAAATAGTTATTCTAATCCACCGCGAAGGGGCGGCCACGAGGCGGCTCCGGGTCGGTAAATAACAGAAAAACGGATGAATCTTAGTAATTTAAAGCCCGCAGAAGGGTCGACCGGCAAAGAAAAACGGATCGGCCGCGGTCAGGGATCCGGACATGGCGGAACGGCGACGCGTGGACGCAACGGCGCTCAGTCGCGTTCGGGATACTCTTCGAAATTAGGTTTCGAAGGAGGCCAGATGCCTTTGCAGAGACGCTTGCCCAAATACGGTTTTACGAACCTGAAAAGAGTGGAATACAAAGGGATTAACCTCGGTGTTCTGGAAGAGCTGGCAACCAAGAATTCCCTGAAGAGCATCGATGTGGAAACGTTGATCGAAGCCGGTTTCATTTCGAAAAACGACCGGGTCAAAATCCTTGGCAACGGAACGCTTTCCGTAGCGCTCGAAGTTACCGCGCATGCATTTTCAAAATCGGCTGCGGCTGCTATCGAAGCACAGCAGGGTAAGGTTGTAAAACTCTAACTTTTCAGTAATGAAAAAACTAATCGAGACCATCAAGAATATATTCAAGATTGAAGAGCTGCGCAAGAGAATCCTCTTTACGCTCTCTTTGCTTCTTGTATATCGCTTCGGTAGTTTTGTGGTGATTCCGGGTATCAATCCGGCTGCTCTGAACGACCTTCAGAGTCAGGTGGATGGCAACGGATTGCTGGGGCTGCTGAATATCTTCTCCGGAGGAGCATTCAGCAACGCCTCGATTTTCGCGCTCGGAATTATGCCCTATATCTCTGCTTCGATCGTAATCCAGTTGCTCGGAATCGTAGTTCCCTACTTCCAGAAACTGCAGAAAGAAGGGGAGAGCGGCCGCCGCAAAATCAACCAGTGGACCCGCTACCTGACCATTATCGTGCTGTTGCTGCAGGCTCCGGCCTATCTGGCCAATTTGCACGGTACGCTGCAACCTTATGCTTTCGTATTGGGTTCCGGCGCATTGTTCACCGTCAGTGCGACGATCGTGCTGATTGCCGGTACGATGTTCGTGATGTGGCTCGGCGAGAAGATTACCGATAAGGGGATCGGAAACGGCGTGTCGCTGATCATCATGGTGGGAATCATCGCCCGGCTGCCGCACGCGCTGATGGCCGAGTTGAATACCCGTTTTACGGAATCTACCGGTGGTTTCGTGATGCTGATCGTCGAACTGGCGCTGTTGTTCCTGGTTTTCGCGGCTACGATCGCTCTGGTACAGGCTGTCCGCAAGATTCCGGTGCAGTATGCCAAACGGATCGTAGGCAACAAACAGTATGGTGGCGTCCGTCAGTACATTCCGCTGAAAATCAATGCGGCAGGCGTGATGCCGATCATCTTCGCTCAGGCGTTGATGTTCATTCCCGCCCTGTTCAGCAAGTTCGAATCGACCAGTGCGATCGGTACGGCATTCAGCAACTATTCGGGTTTTTGGTACAATCTGGTGTTCGGATTACTGGTTGTGGCATTTACCTATTTCTATACAGCAATTACCGTGAATCCCAACATGATGGCGGAGGATATGAAACGTAACGGCGGTTTTATCCCGGGCGTGAAACCCGGCAAGAAAACGGTCGATTACCTCGATACCATCATGACGAGGATCACGCTGCCGGGTTCCGTTTTCCTTGCGATCGTGGCGATTCTGCCCGCTTTTGCGATGAAACTCGGAATCAACAATCAGTTTGCGCTGTTCTATGGCGGAACCTCGCTGCTGATCCTGGTGGGCGTTATTCTCGACACCCTGCAGCAGATTGAAAGCTACCTGCTCCTTCGTCACTACGACGGTTTGATGAAGACCGGACGGATCAAGGGCAGAAGCGCTTAAGTGGATTTGGTTTTATGATATATCTGAAGACACACGAAGAGATCGAATTACTCCGGGAGAACAACTTACTCGTGAGCGCTACGTTGGCTGAACTGGCTAAGCACATCAAGCCGGGCGTGACGACCCTCGAGTTGGATAAAATAGCCGAAGATTTTATCCGCAGCCACGGGGCTGTTCCCAGTTTTCTCGGATACAACGGTTTTCCGAACACGCTTTGCATGTCGGTCAACGAACAGGTTGTACACGGGATTCCCTCTTCGAAAACCGTTTTGAAAGAAGGCGATATTCTTTCGGTGGATTGTGGCACATTTATGAAGGGGTTTTGTGGTGATTCTGCCTACACGTTTGCTGTAGGGGAGATTGCTCCGGAAGCGGAGAGTCTGCTCAGAGTCACCAAAGAGGCTCTTTATAAAGGGGTCGCACAGGCGAAACCCGGCAATCGCGTAGGCGATGTCGGCAATGCTGTGCAGGAACATGCCGAAAAGCACGGATACTCCGTGGTACGGGAGATGGTGGGACACGGCCTCGGCCGCAAAATGCACGAAGATCCTCAGGTACCCAATTACGGAGCCAGAGGCCGGGGGCCGCTGCTGAAAGCGGGCATGGTCATCTGTATCGAACCCATGATCAACATGGGGAAACGTGATATCGTTTTCGAACGCGACGGCTGGACGGTGCGTACGCGGGATCGCAAACCGGCGGCTCATTTCGAGTTTGCCGTGGCGATTACCGAGAACGGGCCCGATGTCCTGACGGATTTCGGAATTATCGAAAAAGCAATTAACAACTAAGCTCTATGGCGAAACAAGCTGCTATTGAAAAGGACGGAACCATTATCGAAGCGTTGTCCAATGCGATGTTCCGGGTGGAACTCGACAACGGCCATGTGATTACCGCCCATATTTCCGGGAAGATGCGGATGCACTACATCAAGATCTTACCGGGGGATAAAGTGAAAGTGGAGATGTCTCCTTACGATTTGACGAAGGGGCGCATCTCGTTCCGCTACAAATAGGTAGCCCGGCTACATGAGAGGACAGACCCGGGAGGGAATGTCGCGATTTACAACACACACATTAAGATGTCTGAAAAATGAAAGTTAGAACATCCATCAAAAAGAGAAGCGAGGATTGCAAGATCGTGAAGCGTAAAGGCCGCCTTTATGTGATCTGCAAAAAGAATCCCAAGTTGAAAATGCGCCAAGGTTAGTTAAAAAATTAAAAGTGATTATCATTTATGGCACGTATTGTCGGTGTAGATTTACCCAAAAATAAAAGAGGCGAGATAGGCTTGACCTATATCTACGGTATTGGAAGAAGTACCGCTCGCGCGATCCTTGAGAAAGCACAGATCAGTTACGACCTCAAGGTGAAGGATTGGAGCGATGAGAATATTGCCGCCATCCGTAACGTCATTGCCAGCGAAGGTTACAAAGTCGAAGGAGAGTTGCGTTCGTCGGTTCAGTTGAACATCAAGCGTCTGATGGACATCGGTTGCTACCGTGGGATCCGTCACCGTTTGGGGCTTCCCGTTCGCGGACAGAGCACGAAGAACAATGCCCGCACCCGCAAGGGACGCAAGAAAACCGTAGCTAACAAGAAAAAAGCAACTAAGTAATATCAGAGAGTTATGGCTAAAAAAACAGGAGCAGTTAAAAAGAAGGTTGTCAAAGTTGACGCTCAAGGTATGGCCCATGTGCACTCGACTTTCAATAACGTAATCATTACGCTGACCAATGCAGCCGGCGAAGTGATCAGTTGGAGTTCCGCCGGGAAAATGGGTTTCAGAGGTTCCAAAAAGAATACCCCCTATGCAGCACAGACAGCGGCAACGGATTGTGCCAAAGTTGCATACGATATGGGACTCCGTAAAGTGAAGGTGTATGTGAAAGGTCCCGGCGCAGGTCGTGAATCAGCCATTCGCACCATCCATGGAGCTGGTATCGAAGTGCTCGAGATCATCGATGTTACTCCGCTGCCTCATAACGGATGCCGTCCCCCCAACCGTCGCCGCGTGTAATTGACGGTTTCAGGGATATCCGGGGCTTTGCTGTTGCGACAGCGGTGTTCCGGCGATCTCTGGACGGATCGAAACGTTTTGGATGGAAACTCTGAAAAACAAGAAAAATTTCTAACAATGGGAAGATATATAGGACCAAAAACAAAAATCGCCAGAAAGTTCGGCGAGGCAATTTTCGGGACGGATAAGGCGCTTGAGAAGAAGAACTATCCCCCGGGACAACACGGACTTGCCCGTAAACGCAAGAAAGTATCCGAATACGGTACGCAGTTGCTCGAAAAACAGAAGGCTAAGGCGATTTACGGTGTGCAGGAAAAACAGTTCTACAGGACTTACGAAGCTGCGGCTCGTCTGGGCGGTATCACCGGTGAGAACCTGCTGAAGTTGCTCGAGTGCCGTCTGGATAATGTGGTTTACCGTCTGGGGATCGCCCCGACGCGCGCCGCAGCCCGGCAGTTGGTGTCGCACCGCCACATTACGGTGAACGGCAACGTTGTCAATATTCCGTCCTACTCGCTCAAAGAAGGGGATACGGTTGGTGTACGTGAGAAATCGAAATCGTTGGAAGTGATTCAGGACGCTCTGGGTAGCGGCCGTCGCAGCCGTTTCGCATGGCTGGAGTGGGAAGGCGCTCAGATGACGGGCAAGTTTCTGTCGAAGCCCGAACGCGCCGACATTCCGGAGAATGTCAACGAGCAACTGATCGTGGAACTGTACTCTAAGTAGTAATTTAATCGAGGAGCAATAATTATGGCAATATTAGCATTTCAAAAACCTGAAAAGGTAATCATGCTCGAATCCACCTCTTCTTTCGGACGGTTTGAATTTCGTCCGCTGGAACCGGGATTCGGGATGACGGTCGGCAACGCACTGCGCCGCATTCTTCTTTCTTCGCTGGAAGGGTATGCGATCACGACGGTGAAAGTGGCCGGCGTAGACCATGAATTTGCTGCTATCCCCGGTGTTATGGAAGGAATGCTTGAGATCATTTTGAATCTCAAACAGGTACGTTTCATTAAAACCGTCGAAAGTGCCGACAGTGAAAAGGTGCGGGTCAGCGTAGCCGGCCAGACCGAACTCACGGCCGGGTACATTTCGAATTTTCTTACGAACTTTAAGGTGTTGAATCCCGATCTGGTGATCTGCCGGCTCGATGCGGACGTAAAGCTGCAAATCGAGTTGACGATCGGTAAAGGGCGCGGATACGTGCCCGCCGAAGAGAACCGTCCCGCCGACGCGGAGTTCGGTCTGCTTCCGATCGATTCGATCCACACACCGATCAAGAATGTAAAATATTCGGTCGAAAACTACCGTGTAGAGCAGAAAACCGACTACGAGAAACTCAACTTGGAGATTACGACGGACGGTTCCATTCACCCGAAAGATGCACTGAAAGAGGCTGCTAAAATATTGATTCATCACTTCATGCTCTTCTCAGATGAAAAAATTACACTGAACCTCGAGGAAAACAGTGCTACGGAGGAATTTGACGAAGATGTGCTTCACATGCGTCAGCTGTTGAAAACCAAACTTTCCGATCAGGATCTTTCGGTGCGTGCGCTCAACTGCCTGAAGGCCGCCGAAGTGGAAACCGTGGGAGATCTGGTGCGTTTCAACCGGAACGATTTGCTTAAATTCAGAAACTTCGGTAAAAAGTCGCTCTCCGAGCTCGACGATTTGCTGACGAATCTGAATCTCCATTTCGGTATGGACGTATCGATCTACAAGCTGGACAAGGATTAACCGGAACTGCGACAGTAACGGGTCTGATCCGGACTCCCGGCGAAGGAGGATCGGTTTTTAACCTGGAAGCAAAAATTTAAGATCACGTAATTATGAGACATAACAAAAAAATTAACCACCTTGGCCGGCAGGCAGCGCACCGCAAGGCGCTGTTGGCCAACTTGGCAAACTCCCTGATCCGTCACAAACGGATCAATACGACGGTTGCCAAAGCAAAGGCTCTGAGAATGTACGTCGAGCCGTTGATTACCAAATCCAAACTGGATACGACTCATTCGCGTCGTGTTGTTTTCAGCTACCTGAAGGACAAGCAAGCCGTTGCCGAGCTGTTTCGCGAGATCGCTCCGAAGATCGCCGACCGTCCGGGCGGTTACTGCCGGATTCTGAAGACCGGTTTTCGCTTGGGGGATGCTGCCGAGATGTGCTTCATCGAACTGGTAGACTTCAACGAAACCTACACGAAGGAGGCGAAAGTGGCTGAAAAACCGAAAACGCGTCGTAGCCGTTCGGGTGCTAAGAAAGCTGCCGAACCGGTCGAAGCCGTTGCGGAACCGGTCGCTGCCGATACCGAGGCTCCTGCGGAAGAGGTCAAGAAAGCGCCTGCAAAGAAGGCCGCCGCAAAAAAGCCCGCTGCTAAAAAAGCGGCGGAAGAGGCTCCTGCCGAAGAAAAGGCTTAATAAAACGTTGCTTCATACGAAGAGCGGGGATTCCAAGAATCCCCGCTCTTGTTTTATGCCGGTACGGCTGCCGAAATGCGGAGGGATACGTGCCGTTCGGCCGGACGACGTTCGGGGATGTCGGTTGCTTCGGGCCGAATACCTGACCGCGCGGTTTCCGGAAGATGCGGGCCCTTTATGTTTTTACGCCGCCGGGAATGTGGATCACGACATGGCCGAGATTCCGATGTGCGATTTCCGGAAGGCGATCCTGGATTTTATGGCGCGGTTTGTGAAGGGAAAAAGCCGCTGGCGCTCGATACCGGCGAAACGTGCGCCGACCGGGCGGAGGCGAAAAAAGACTTTACGATGCGGGATTAAGTCACGGTCTGTTTCGTATCTGTGCTGGACCGGAAGCGGAATATTGAGGTCGGCCGGAGCCGATGTCGTACGGATTTCCGGTCGAAATTCTCCGGAAAACAGACAATATTCCGACGCATTTTTTACCGGATTCAGGGAAACGACACGTTGTAAAACTTGTTTAATCCGGCGCGATGCACTATCTTTGAAGCGTTTTCGATTTCTGCTGATGCCGGGTATTCGCCGGTAAAAGCGTTGGAAATACGAGGGGCCCCTTAGGTGGCGGCATTGCGATCGAAACAGATAAACCGATTATAAACTAATTTAAGGAAAATTGTCATGGGACAGATTATCAGTGTTCATGCAAGGGAAATCCTCGACTCGAGAGGAAATCCGACGATTGAAGTGGAAGTAACTACCGCAAGCGGGGCTGTCGGCCGTGCAGCCGTTCCGTCCGGAGCCTCTACCGGAGAAAACGAAGCGCTCGAACTGCGCGACGGCGACAAGGGGCGTTATGGCGGAAAAGGCGTGCTGAAGGCCGTTCAGAATGTGAATGAAATCATCGCCAAGGAGATTCTCGGCATGCAGGTGACCGATCAGGTCGGCATCGACAAAACGATGATCGCGCTCGACGGAACCGCTACCAAGAGCAACCTCGGCGCCAATGCGATTCTCGGCGTGTCGCTGGCTTGCGCTCATGCCGCGGCCAATTTGCTCGGTATGCCGCTGTACCGCTATATCGGTGGAACGAACGCCAAGACGCTACCTGTTCCGATGATGAATATCATCAACGGCGGTTCGCATTCGGACGCTCCGATCGCGTTCCAGGAATTTATGATCCGTCCGGTCGGAGCCGCTTCGTTCCGGGAAGGGCTGCGCATGGGCGCCGAGGTGTTCCACGCGCTGAAGAAAGTGTTGCACGACCGCGGACTGAGTACGGCCGTAGGCGACGAGGGCGGTTTCGCTCCGGCCCTGAACGGTACCGAAGACGCGCTGGAATCGATCATCGAGGCGATTAAGAAAGCCGGTTACAAGCCGGGCCGCAAGTGCGAAGGCGGCGATGTGGCTATCGGTATGGACTGCGCCTCTTCCGAATTTTACAAAGACGGTATCTACGACTATACCAAGTTCGAAGGCGCCAAAGGTGCAAAACGCACCTCTGCCGAACAGGTCGCTTACCTCGAACAGCTGATCTCGAAGTACCCGATCGACTCGATCGAGGACGGTATGAGCGAAAACGACTGGGACGGCTGGAAAGCGCTGACCGACAAGATCGGCGACAAGTGCCAGTTGGTCGGCGACGATTTGTTCGTAACGAATGTGGAATTCCTGAAAAAAGGGATCGAGATGGGCTGCGGCAATTCGATTTTGATCAAAGTGAACCAGATCGGGTCGCTGACAGAAACGCTCGATGCGATCGAAATGGCTCACCGCGCCGGTTACACTTCGGTTACGTCTCACCGTTCGGGCGAAACCGAGGACGCAACGATCGCGGATATCGCGGTAGCTACCAATTCGGGCCAGATCAAGACCGGTTCGCTGAGCCGTTCCGACCGGATGGCCAAGTACAATCAGTTGCTCCGCATCGAAGAAGAACTGGGCGACGAGGCGATCTACGGGTATACGAAGATTTACAAGAAATAAGACTGTTTTCCGGCTGTCGCCGGGGCAAAGAAGAGGAAGCGCCCGCAAGGCCGCTTCCTCTTCTGCTTGAAGAGCGGTTATCTCGTAATGGACAGCTGTTTAGCCGGAGTCGGAATATGTAAAAGGCAGGCCCCTCACGGGGCCTGCCTTTTGTATGCGGTTACGGATTGTATCCGTAAATTCGAAAGATTTTTTTAGTGACAACCGCAGCCGCAGCCGCCGTTCCCCTGTTCGTGATCGCAACCGTCTCCGCATCCGCAGTCGCATCCCCCGGCGGGATGCCCCGTCATCATGTCTTCCGGCGTGGCTTCGCGCACTTCGACGATCGTCCCCGAAAATTCCAGCGCTTTGCCGGCCATCGGGTGGTTGAAGTCCATCGTTACGCTGTCGTTGCCGACCGCTTTCACGACGCCGACCAGCCGGTTGCCCTGGTTGTCGCTCATCGGAAGCTGGTTGCCGATTTCGAGCATACCGTCCTCGATTTTACCGTCGACCATGAAGACCTCTTTGGGCAGTTCGACCACGGCGTCCGGAATCACTTCGCCGTAAGCGTTGGCGGCGTCCAGGCGGAATGCGAAAGGATCGCCTTTGCCCAGTCCGGCGAGGTTCGCCTCGAATGCCGGCAGCAGGAAGCCGGTTCCGTATACGAATTGCAAAGGGCTCTCGGCTTTGACCGTTTCAACGACCTGACCGTCGACTTTCAGCTGGTAGCTCAGAGCCACGAATGTTTTTTCTCCAATTTTCATTTTATCTTTTTTTAAGTAAATATTTATTCGGTTTCATACAAGATGCCGCAGGTGCAGCAAAGATTACGATCCCCGTAGCCGCCGTCGATCCGGCTGACATACGGGAAAAATTTGTTTTCGCGGAGCCGGCGCAGCGGATAAAAGGCCTTTTCGCGGCCGTAAGGATGACTCCAATCGTCCGCACAGCCTTCCGCTGCCGTGTGCGGCGCCATTTTCACGACGTTGTCGTCCGCATCGGCCTTCCCGTCGCGGATCTCTTCGCACTCCCGTTTGATCCGTACGAGCGCTTCCATGAAACGATCCAACTCGGCCTTCGGTTCGCTTTCGGTGGGTTCCACCATCAGCGTTTCGGGGACGGGGAACGAAAGGGTAGGCGCATGGAATCCGTAGTCCATCAGCCTGCGTGCGATATCGGCGCATTCCGTGCCGTAATCTTTGCGGAAATGGCGCAGGTCGAGGATCGCTTCGTGACCGACCCGTCCGGTTTCTCCGGTGTAGAGCACTTCGTATTCTCCTTTCAAAGCGGATGCCACGTAATTCGCCTGCACGATCGCCGTTTCGGTGGCGCGTCGCAGGCCGCTTTCGCCAAGCATTTTGATGTAGCCGTAGGTGATCGGCAGAATCGAGGCGCTGCCGAACGGCGCCGCCGCAACGGAAGTGATTCCGTTTTCGCCGCCCGTTTCGACCAGCGGATGGCTCGGCAGGAATTCGGCCAGATGCTGGGTGACGCAGATCGGTCCGACGCCCGGGCCGCCGCCGCCGTGCGGGATGGCGAACGTCTTGTGCAGGTTCAGGTGGCAAACGTCGGCCCCGATGTATCCGGGGTTGGTCAGCCCGACCTGCGCGTTCATATTCGCTCCGTCCATATAGACCTGTCCGCCGTTGTCGTGCACGATGTCCACGATCTCGCGGATACGGCTTTCGAAGACTCCGTGCGTCGACGGGTAGGTCACCATGATGCAGCAGAGTTCGCTGGCGTATCGGCCTGCTTTGGCTCGCAGGTCGTCGATGTCTATGTTCCCGTTCGTGTCGCAGGCCACGGTCACGATTCGCATACCGGCCATGGCGGCCGAAGCGGGGTTGGTGCCGTGCGCCGAAGCGGGGATCAGCGCGACGTTGCGGTAGCCCTGTCCGCGGCTCTGGTAGTAGGCGCGGATTACCATCAGGCCGGAATATTCGCCGTTGGCGCCCGAATTCGGCTGAAGCGATACGGCGTCCATTCCGGTGATCGTCGCGAGGTCTTTCGACAGTTCGTCGATCAACTCCCGGTAACCTTCCGCCTGGTCGGCCGGGACGAACGGGTGCAGGTCGGCCAGTCCGGCCAGGCTCAGCGGGAGCATCGTTACGGCCGGATTCAGCTTCATCGTGCACGAGCCGAGCGGGATCATGCCGTCGGCCAGCGAAATGTCGCGGCGTTCCAGTTTCTTGATGTAGCGCATCATGTCGGTTTCGCTGCGGTAGCGCTGGAAGACCGGTTCGGTCAGGTAGGGCGACGATCGCAGTACGTTTTTCGGAAAATCGGCCGTTTCGGCGATTTTCTTTACGACCGGCGCTCTTTTTCCCGCCGCTTTGGCGAACAGGGCGACGATCGCGTTCACTTCGTCTGCCGTCGACAGTTCGTCGAACGAGATCCGGACGCGTTCCTTGTCCGGGTAGAAAAAGTTCATCTGCCTTTCGAGGGCCGCCGTGCGTATTTTATCGGCGTCGGCCGCCACTTCGATCGTGTCGAAGAAGTTCCGAGCCGCCGTTTCGTATCCCAGTTTTTCGAGTGCCGCCGCCGCCGCCGCCGCATGGCCGTGCGTATGCAGCGCGATCCGGCGGATCCCTTCCGCCCCGTGGTAGACGGCGAAGAAACCGGCCATACTGGCCAGCAACGCCTGTGCCGTGCAGATATTGGAGGTCGCCCGTTCGCGCTTGATATGCTGTTCGCGGGTTTGCAGCGCCATGCGCAGCGCCTTGTTGCCGAGCCGATCGACCGATACGCCGATGATGCGGCCCGGCATATTCCGTTTATAGGCGTCCTTCGTAGTCAGGAAAGCGGCGTGCGGGCCTCCGAATCCCATCGGAAGGCCGAACCGTTGGGTCGATCCCACGGCGATGTCCGCACCCCATTCGCCGGGGGCTTTCAGTAGGGCCAGGGCCAGGATGTCCGCCACGGCGGTGACCAGGACGCCCCGGCTGTGTGCTGCGGCGGCGAAATCGTCGTAATCGCAGATCGCTCCGTTCGCTGCCGGGTACTGGACGATCGCCCCGAACTCGCGGCCGGAAAACTCGTACCCGTCGTAGCTGTCGCAGACGATTTCGATGCCGAACGGTTCGCTGCGCGTCAGCAGCAAGTCGAACGTTTGCGGAAAGATGTTTTCGTCGACGAACAGAATGTTGCGCCCCTGTTGGACCGCTTCGCGCGAACGCAGGGCGTACATCATCAGCATCGCTTCGGCGGCGGCCGTCGCTTCGTCCAGCAGCGAACAGTTGCCGACTTCCATGCCGGTCAGCGAAATGACCGCTGTTTGGAAATTCAGCAGCGCTTCCAGTCGTCCCTGCGAAATTTCGGCCTGATAAGGCGTGTACGAGGTATACCAGGCCGGATTCTCGAAAACGTTCCGTTGGATCACGGCCGGCGTAGCCGTTCCGTAATAGCCCATGCCGATCAGACTGCGGTAGAGCTTATTTTTGCCGGCAATCGCGCGGATATGGGCGGCGAATTGGTATTCGCTCATTCCTTGCGGAGGCAGGTTTAGCGGTTTTTTCAGTCGGATCGCGTCCGGAATCACCTGTTCGATCAGCTCTTCGGTGCTACGGACTCCGATCGTGCGGAGCATCTCGGACACTCCGCGTTCGTCGGTTCCGATATGGCGTTTGATGAATGGGTCTTGTGACATGCGTTCAGCGTTGCAGTGGTAAAACGAGAGACAAAGGTAGTAATCCGCAGCGAATTACGGCGCGGAACCCCTCCGTCGTCCCCGGAAATTTTGAACAATTTTTGATAAGTTCGCGCAGAAAGCTGTCCGGCAGGATGTTACGCTTGCGCCGGGAATATGTCTTTCTTTAGTATTCGAAACAGCTTCCGCCGATAAATTCGCGCAGGATGGAGGTCGGCGGGATCTCCGCTTCGAATCGGTCCATCGAGGTGAAGTGATCGAGGAATTTCAGCAACCGATGCGCTTCGCCGAATTCGGGCACCGTGTCCGGAACTTCGCGCAGCAGCGGCCGCACGTAGTCTTTCAGTACGGAGAGTTCATAAAAAAGCGACGAGTTGAACATCAGGTCGGCCTGTTCCTGGTTCGGGAAAATATGCTTGTCTTCCCCGCGGCGGACGCTTTCCCAGCGACGCAACGTGTCGGTAGCGCTGTTGCCGCGGGTACGGTGATCCCGCACGATGCGGCGGATCAGCCGGCTGTCGGTCGTGGCGATGCGGTTCAGGTTGTCCATGGCGATCGACGTGAGCGCCGAGACGTAAATTTTGAACTTCATGTCGGCGGCGACGTGCGGCGTGAGTTTCGGGTTCAGGCCGTGGATTCCTTCGATGACGAGCACCGAGCGCTCTTCCATTTGCAGCGGCTGTTCGTGGAACTCCCGTTTCCCGGTGATGAAGTTGTAACGCGGGATTCGTACCGTTTCGCCTTTCAGCAGCCGGTTCAGATGGTCGTTGAACAGTTCCACGTCGACCGCTTCGAGGGCCTCGAAATCGTAATCGCCCTTTTCGTCGCGCGGGGTTTTTTCGCGTTCGACGAAGTAGTCGTCGAGCGAGATCAGCACCGGGTGCATACCGAGGATGCTGAGCTGGATGCCGAGCCGTTTCGAGAAAGTCGTCTTGCCGCTCGACGAAGGACCCGAGATCAGCACGATCTTCGCCCCGCCTTTCTGGTGCTGTATGGCTACCCGGTCGGCGATGTAACCCACGCTTTTTTCGTGCAGGGCCTCGCCCATGCGGATCAGCTCGCCGCCTTTGCCTTCGAGAATCTTCGAGTTGAGCGCCCCGATGTTCGAGACGCCGATGATATCGACCCAGCGCGCGTATTCCTTGAAAATCTTGAACATTTTGCTCTGCGGCACCTCTTTTTCGAGCTGCGTCGGCGCGGTGCGGTCCGGTACGGCCACCCGGAACCCTTTATAGTATTTGTGCAGGTCGAACAGGTGGATGTATCCGGTCGAAATGGCGAGTCCCCCGTAGAAATAACCGACGATGTCGGCCATCTTGTAGAGGGTGACGTACAGGTGCGGACGCGTGACGAGTAGGGCGATCTTGTCCTCGAGTCCCATTTGGCGGTACGTCTCCACGGCCTCTTCGCAGGTCACGCGCTGACGCACGATCGGAATGTTCTGTCCGATGATGTCCTGCATACGCTCTTTGATCCGGCCTATTTCGGTTTCCGGAATATCTTCCATGCCCTCTATCTCGCAGTAAAAGCCCTTCGCCACGGCATGTTTGATGTGGAGCTTCCGATCCGGGAACAGGTCGCATACCGCTTTGTCCAGAATGAAGAAGAGCGTCCGCTGGTAAACGCGCATACCTTCGAAATGCGTGATGTCGATAAAGCGGACGGTCAGCGGCGAATAGATCCGGTAAGAGAGTTCTTTGAGGCGGTTGTCGACGTAAGCCGCCAGCAGCGGGGTGTCGTTCCCTTTTTCCAGCGACAGCATCTGCGCGACCTGCAGCAGGCTGGTGCCCTGGTTGACGAATAGGTTGGCGCCCGTGTTTTCGCAAAATATTTTTACGGTGTCGTTCATAATCATGTTTGATTGAGTAAAGATAAAACGTTGTAAAGCGTGAAACAAGTATATAAAGATACGGACTTCGGGAATAATATTCAAATAAAGAAGGTTTTTTAGGGCCGCAAAGGCGTTCTTTATTGTGAATCCTTCATAATTTATTATCTTTGCACCGCTTTGTTGTCAAAGCTCTATAAATAATGTCTAACGTATTAATTTGCAAAACACACAAATGACAGCTAACAACGAAAATCAGGAAAAGAAAAAAGCCGCTCAACCGGTGGCAGCCGCTCCCGTAAATCTCGACTCGTTCGATTGGGATGCTTACGAACACGATCTGGGGGTTTACAACGACTCTAAGGAAAACATCGAGGCCAAATACGACCAAACGCTCTCGAAAGTGCAGGTCGGCGAAGTGGTCGAAGGTACCGTGATCGGTCTGAACAAGCGCGAAGTGGTCGTGAACATCGGTTATAAATCGGAAGGCATCATTCCGATCGGCGAATTCAGATACAATCCCGAACTGGCCGTAGGCGAGAAAGTGGAAGTTTACGTAGAGAGCGCCGAGGATAAGAAAGGCCAATTGCTCCTTTCGCACAAAAAGGCGCGTCAGTTGCGTTCGTGGGATCGCGTGAACGAGGCCCTCGAAAAAGACGAAGTGATCAAGGGTTACATCAAGTGCCGCACCAAGGGCGGTATGATCGTCGACGTATTCGGCATCGAAGCGTTCCTGCCGGGTTCGCAGATCGACGTGAAACCGATCCGCGATTACGATATCTATGTGGATAAAACGATGGAATTCAAGGTCGTGAAGATCAACCAGGAGTTCCGCAACGTGGTTGTTTCGCATAAAGCACTGATCGAGGCCGAGCTCGAAGCGCAGAAGAAGGAGATCATGTCCAAGCTCGAAAAAGGACAGATTCTCGAAGGTACCGTCAAGAACATCACTTCCTACGGCGTATTCATCGACCTGGGCGGCGTAGACGGTCTGATCCACATTACCGATCTGAGTTGGGGCCGCGTGAACCATCCCGAAGAGATCGTTCACCTGGACGAAAAGCTCAATGTCGTGATCCTCGACTTCGACGATGCCAAAAAACGTATCGCTCTGGGTCTGAAGCAGCTTTCTCCGCATCCGTGGGATGCCCTGGATACCGAACTGAAAGTCGGCGACAAGGTAAAAGGCAAAGTGGTGGTTATGGCCGATTACGGCGCGTTCATCGAAATTGCTCCGGGCGTAGAAGGTCTGATCCACGTTTCGGAAATGTCGTGGAGCCAACACCTGCGTTCCGCTCAGGAATTTATGAAGGTGGGCGACGAAGTGGAAGCCGTTATCCTGACGCTCGACCGCGAAGAACGCAAGATGTCGCTCGGCATCAAGCAGCTTACTCCCGATCCGTGGGCCGATATCGAGAAGAAATACGCCGTCGGTTCGAGACATACCGCCAAAGTGCGTAACTTTACTAACTTCGGCGTGTTCGTGGAGATCGAAGAAGGTATCGACGGCCTGATCCACATTTCGGATCTGAGTTGGACGAAGAAGATCAAGCATCCGGCCGAATTTACGCAGATCGGCGCTGAGATCGAAGTGGTCGTTCTCGAAATCGACAAGGACAACCGTCGTCTGAGCCTCGGTCACAAACAGCTCGAGGACAATCCGTGGAACGCGTTCGAAGCGCAGTTTGCCGTCGATTCGATCCACCAGGGAACTGTTTCCGAATTGACCGAAAAGGGCGCCATTATTTCGCTGGGCGACAACGTGGAAGGTTTTGCCGGTTCCAGGCAGTTGGTGAAGGAAGACGGGACGACCGCCAAAGAGGGCGAAACGCTCGATTTCAAGGTGCTCGAATTCTCGAAAGCTACCAAGCGGATTCTGTTGTCGCACACCCGTATTTTCGAAGAGGTGAAAAAACAGGAGGCGCAGGCAGAAAAGAACGAACGCCGCAAGGCCGACGACGCAGCGAAGGAATCCGTGAAGAAGATCAACGCGTCGGTCGAAAAGACGACTCTCGGCGACATCTCTTCGCTGGCCGAACTGAAAGCTCGTATGGAAGAGAGCGCAGCCGAAGCCAAACCGAAAAAAGAAGCTGAAAAGGCCGAATAATATGAATTACTATGACGTTTCGGGTTACCATATTGGGTAGCGGTTCGGCTCTGCCGACTCCGAGACGGAATCCCTCTGCTCATGTACTGAACGTACATGAGCAGTTTTTTTTGGTCGATTGCGGGGAGGGAACCCAGGCCCGGTTGATGAGCTGCGGGATCAACCCGCTGAAAATAAATGCGGTATTTATTTCGCATCTGCATGGCGATCATGTTTACGGGCTTTTCGGGCTGATTTCGACGCTCGGGTTGACGGGGCGCCGCACGCCGTTGCAGATTTTCGCGCCGCGGCCGTTCGACGAGATCCTGGCGGCCCACCGGCGTTATTTCGATACGGAGTTGCCGTATGAAATCCGATGGAACGAAGTGCGGACGCGCCGCAGCGAGTTGATTTACGAGAACAAAGTGCTCGAAGTCCGTTCGGTGCCGCTGCGTCACCGGGTGCCCGCCGCCGGATTCCTGTTTCGGGAGAAGACGCCGCCGCTGAATGTCCGCAAAGAGGCGGTCGCGCGGTATGGGCTCGGGATCGCGCAGTGTGTCGCCGCCAAACGCGGCGAGGATGTCGCGCTGGACAGCGGCGAGACGATTCCGAACGGTGAACTTACCTATTTGCCTTACCGGGGGCGCAGTTACGCCTACCTGAGCGATACGCTGCCTTCGGCGCGTGCGGCCGGGCTGGTCGGGGGGGTCGATCTGCTGTATCACGAAGCGACTTTCGCCGCCGGGGATAAAGCGTTGGCCCGACAGACCGGGCATTCGACGACGGTGCAAGCTGCGCAGGTCGCGGAGAAAGCCGGCGCGCGCCGGTTGCTCATCGGACACTTTTCGTCCCGGTATAAGGATGAGAGCCTGCTCGTAGAAGAGGCCCGCGGCATATTCGCAGCGGCGGAAGCCGCCGTCGAAGGGGCGAGTTACGAGATTCCGCTTAAACGGGAGCCGTAAGCGGACGGTCGCCGCCGTGTCCGGGCGATTGCCGGCGGGACAGTTTGCGGTAGCGGCGGTAATAGAGCCATGCGGCGATACTGAGTCCGAAGATGAACCCGATCCACAGGCCCGAAGGCCCTATGCCGAGCGTGAAGGCACACAGGTAGCCGACCGGCAGGTTGATCAGCAGGTAGGAGACGAACGAGTAACTCATCAGTACCGCTACGTCCTGCATACCGCGCAATACGCCTACCAGGATGATCTGCAAACTGTCGGACAGTTGGTACAGCCCGGCGAAGATAAAAAGCTGGCCCGCGATGGCCACGACGGCCGCATCGTCGGTGAACAGCATCGGGATCCGGTATCGGAACAGGATCAGGCAACTCATCGTGACGACCGCGAAAGCGAGCCCCAGATGACACGAACCGGCGGCGGCGAGCCGTATGCCTTGCCTGTCTTTGCGACCGTAGGCATGACTGACCAGGATGGTAGTCGCCGTCGAAATGCCGACCTGCATCATGTAGGCCATCGTGCCGACCGACAGTACGATCTGGTGTGCGGCCAGTTCCGAAGGGCCGATCCAGCCCATCATGATCGACGACAGGGCGAAAGCCATCACTTCCAGCACGACCTGCACCGAAATGGGCAGTCCGACCGACAGCAGTCGGCGGATGTTTCTCCACGTTTGGACGGTACGGGAAAAGAAGGCGAAATAGCGGCGCACCGACTGGTTCCACAGGAAGTAGGCCAGCATGAACAGCGGCATACAGATCCGTGAAATCAGCGTGGAGAGTCCCGCCCCGGCGGCTCCGAGTTCCGGAAATCCGCCTTTGCCGAATATCAGCAAATAGTTGAATACGATGTTGATTGCGTTGGCGATCAGCACGACGGCCATGCCGGTGCGCGTATTTCCGACTCCTTCCAGGAATTGCTTGAAAGAGAGGTAGACCATATAGGGAATGATGCTCCATGCCAGGTAACGGTAATAAGGAACGGCCAGCCGCACCACCTCCGGCGATTGTCCCATGTATTCCAGCAGGTCGCCCAGCATCCACAGGACGCCGAATAGCAGCAGACCGACCAGCGAGTAGAGTACCAGCGCGTTTTGCAGCAGTCCTGCGGTGGTGCGGATTTTCCGCTGCGCATAGGCTTCGCCGGTCAGCGGCGTCAGGCCGAGCGACAGACCGGTGCCCCAGAACAAGAAGATCGTGAAGACGGCTCCGCCGAACGATACCGCCGCCAGCGGCAGCGCGCCCAGCCGAGCGACCATCAGGTTGTCCGACAGTTGTACGATGACCTGACCTATCTGAGACAGCACGACCGGACCGGCCAGCGCGAGGTTGGCTTTGTATTGCGGGATCCACTTGCGGAGGCTGGCGGTACGGTTCATGCGGTTGCGGTTTGCGGAGTGCAAAGGTAGGTCGAATCTTTCGGATTGGCAACCGAAGCGCCGGGGACGACATAAAAAAGAGAGACGGAAACCATTGGTTTCCGCCTCTTCGTGAGTTCGATAGAAGGTGTTTATCCGGTTCAGGAGGCTATGGTGCGCGTTTCGTTTCCGGGAACCACCGTGAATTTGATCTGGCCGTTTTTGCAGTCGACCATGATCCGGTCGCCCTCGTGCACCTCGCCCGATATGATCAGTTCGGCCAGCGGGTCTTCCACTTTGTCGAGCAATACCCGTTTCAGCGAGCGGACTCCGTAGTGCGGGTCGTACCCTTCGCGTACCAGACACCGTTTGGTCGCGTTGTTCACTTCGACCGTGTAACCCTGGTCGGCGATCCGCCTGTTCAGGCTGCCGAGTTCGATGTCGATGATCCGCAGGACGTCTTTTTCGGTCAGGGTTCCGAACGTTACGATGTCGTCGATCCGGTTGATGAATTCCGGGGCGAAGTTCCGTTCGAGGTTCTTGCGGTAGAGCGACTCCCTGTTCCGGTCGTCGGATGTCGGCTTGCGGGTCGTATTGTAGCCTACGCTTTTGCCGCGTTGCATAACCTCCCGCGATCCCACGTTCGAGGTCATGATGATGATCGTATTGCGGAAATCGATCAGGCGTCCCAGTCCGTCGGTCAGTCGGCCTTCGTCGAAAATCTGCAGCATCAGGTTGAATATGTCGCTGTGCGCTTTTTCGATCTCGTCGAACAACAGTACGCAGTAAGGGCGGCGCCGTACTTTTTCGGTTAGTTGTCCTCCTTCGCCGTAGCCGACGTAGCCCGGAGGCGAACCGATCAGGCGGCTTACGTTGTGCTTCTCGGAATATTCGCTCATGTCGATGCGGATCATCGCTTCCTCGCTATCGAACAGGTATTTGGCCAGTTGTTTGGCAACATGGGTCTTGCCGACGCCGGTCGGCCCGACGAACATGAATACGCCGATCGGACGGTTGGCGTCCTTCAGCCCGGCCCGGCTGCGGCGGATGGCCCGCGTTACGCGGGAAACGGCCTCGTCCTGTCCGATGACGACCGATGCGAGGTGAGCGTCCATCTCTTTGAGCCGGCGCTGTTCGCTGTCCGAAATGCGCGTTACCGGAATACCCGTCATCGAAGCGACCACTTCGCAGATCGCCTGCTCGTCGATCTCTACCGGACATCGGGTCATCTGCTCTTTCCACTGCGTTTCCATCTCTTGCAGGCGGCTGCGCAGCGCGCTTTCACGGTTTTTCAGCGTGGCGGCCGCGTCGTAATTCTGCATTCGGATCGCTCGGTTCTTTTCGGCGCATACCGTCTCGACGTCGCGTTCCATCGAGGCCAGCGGTTCGGGCGTCTTGACTTTGAACACGTGGGCGCGGCTGCCCGCTTCGTCCATCACGTCGATCGCTTTGTCCGGGAAGAAGCGGTCGGGCACGTAGCGTTGCGTCAGGTGGACGCAGGCTTCCAGCGCCGCTTCGGTATAATGAACGCAGTGGTGCGATTCGTAGTGTTTCTTGATGTTGTTCAGCATACACAGCGTCTCTTCGGCCGACGGCTGTTCCACGATGATCTTCTGAAAACGCCGCTCCAGCGCGCTGTCGCTCTCGATATTTTCGCGGTATTCGCTCAGGGTGGTGGCTCCGATGCACTGCAGTTCGCCCCGGGCCAGCGCCGGTTTCAGGATGTTGGCCGTGTCGAGCGACCCTTGCGTGCTGCCGGCGCCGACGATCGTGTGGATTTCGTCGATAAAGAGGATCACGTCGCTGCCGGAGAGTTCCTTCAGCAACAGGTTGATCCGTTCTTCGAACTGTCCGCGGTATTTCGTCCCTGCGACCAGCGAGGCGACGTCCAGCGAGAAGATCCGTTTGTGCAGCAGTGCGTGCGGGACTTTCTTCTGCGTGATCCGCAGCGCCAGCCCTTCGATGATGGCCGACTTCCCGACGCCCGCTTCGCCGATCAGCACCGGGTTGTTCTTTTTGCGCCGGCCGAGGATCTGGATCACCCGTTCGATTTCGGCGTCCCGGCCGATCACCGGGTCGAGTTTGCCTTCGGCCGCGCAGTTGGTCAGGTCGACGCCGAACTGGCCGAGCATACTGTCTTTGGCCGCCGGTTGCCCGTCGGTCACGGCGATACGCATTACTCCCGATACGAGTCGTTCGGGGTGTTCTCCGTTCTCTTCGCCGAGCAGCGAGAGATATTGCATATCCTCGTAGTAGTCCTCGTTGGGAGGCATGTCGCCGAGGTAGGAGACGATTTTTTCCGAAGTCACATTGTACAGCACCAGTATCCGCGAGCTGCGCGAGCTGCGGTCGTCGACGATGACCTGCAACAGGTGTCCCGTGTTACAGGTGTCCTGCACCATGCAGGGGCCGGACATACGCATCTGCTCGAGCAGCGCGTTTTCGTCGAAACGGACGTCCGGACAGGAGATGTTGAGCGGGGTGTCCGGCAAAACGACCGGGCCCAGTTCCCGTTCGAGACGTATTTTGATCTGATAAAGTTCCCATTCTTTCAGCAACCTTTTCAGCAGGTGAGATGCGTGCCCTCCTTCCTGTTTCAAGATAGCCAGAAACAGGTGGTCGAGGGTTACCTCATCGGCGTGACGTCGGCGTGCTTCGCGGCATCCTGCCGCAAAAACAGCCTCCAGCGTCTTTGTTTGCTTTACTTGCATAGCGTTTTCTCTAATTTTAATTTCGTGAAGATAACGCCGGAATATTCGGGTTTATTATGATGTCGGACGCCGGGGCCATTCTCCGACTTCCAGCTCCCGGATGTCCTCTCCGTCGATTACGAGCCGTATGGCCGTCCTTACCTGGTGAAAGCCAGCAATCCCTGCGGCCCCGGGATTGATATGAAGAAGACTGTTTTTTTTATCGTACATTACCTTCAGAATGTGGGAATGTCCGCATACGAAGATTTTCGGCCGGTGCATCCGCAGTTGCATTTCCACCCCGGAAGCATAGTGCCCGGGATAGCCGCCGATGTGGGTTATCATCACTGGAACCTGTTCGCATTCGAACAGCTCCCACCGCCGGAATGCCACGCGCGTCTGCCCTCCGTCGATGTTGCCGTACACGCCGTGCAGCGGCCTGAAGGCGGCAATGGCGTCGGCCGTTTCGATGGAGCCGAAGTCTCCGGCATGCCATAGTTCGTCGACGTCTTCGAAAAATTTCCGAAGAGGCTGATCGAAAATACCATGCGTGTCCGAGAGAATTCCTATGCGTTTCAAAGCCGGTGCGATCTTAAAAATTGTGCGGGAAAACGATTACCTTTGTAAAGATAACATTTTTTCTTTATGCAGACAAATATACCATTGGCGGAACGGTTGCGTCCGCAGTCGCTCGACGACTACGTCGGACAGGCCCATCTGGTCGGCGGTGGCGGGGTGTTCCGCCGCTTTCTGGAGACGGGCAACGTGCCGTCGTTTATCCTGTGGGGACCGCCGGGAGTCGGCAAGACGACGCTGGCGCGGCTGGTGGCGACGGCTCTCGACCGGAAGTTTTTCACGCTGTCGGCGGTCAATTCCGGCGTAAAAGAGGTGCGCGAAGTGATCGAGCAGGCCCGCAAGAGTCATTTCTTCAATACGCCGGCGCCGTTCCTGTTTATCGACGAAATCCACCGTTTCAACAAGTCTCAGCAGGATTCGCTGCTCGGCGCCGTCGAGCAGGGCGTGATTACGCTGATCGGCGCGACGACCGAAAATCCGTCGTTCGAAGTGATCTCGCCGCTGTTGTCGCGTTGTCAGGTCTATGTGCTGAAAGCGATGGAGGACAGCGATCTGCAACGATTGCTGGATCGCGCCGTCGCTGCCGACACGGTGCTCCGGGAGCGGGGCGTGCGGGTCGAACAGACCGGGGCGCTGTTCCGTTTCAGCGGAGGAGACGCCCGCAAGCTGCTGAACATTATCGATATTCTCTGCAATGCTACCGAGGGAGAGATCGTCATTAACGACGAAAACGTGACCGAATGTTTGCAACAAAATATCGCTTTGTACGATAAAAACGGCGAACAGCACTACGACGTAATCTCGGCTTTTATCAAATCGGTGCGCGGCAGCGATCCGAACGCGGCGATCTATTATCTCGCGCGGATGCTCGCCGGCGGCGAAGACCCGAAGTTCATCGCCCGGCGGCTGGTGATCCTGGCGTCGGAAGATATCGGTCTGGCCAATCCGAACGGGCTGTTGCTGGCCAACGCCTGTTTCGAAACGGTGCACAAGGTCGGTATGCCGGAAGCCCGCATCCCGCTGGCCGAGGCGACGATCTACCTGGCTACCAGTCCCAAGAGCAATTCGGCTTACCTGGCGATCGACCGGGCGCTGAAATTCGTGAACCAGGATACGACGAACCATCCCGTCCCGCTGCACATCCGCAATGCGCCGACCAGGCTGATGAAAAATCTCGGCTACGGCGACAATTACAAGTACGCCCACGACTTTGAAGATCACTTCGCCGACCAGGAGTTCATGCCGCAGGGCATGGAAGGCCGCCGGTTCTACGATCCGGCCGACAACCCGAAAGAGCGCGAAATTGAACAGCGGATCAAAAAACTCTGGAAAGGAAAGTATTGATAGCTAGAAGTAAATCTTCATAATATGGTATTTTAAAAAACACCTTAGAAATATTCTTTTCCGATTGTTTAATGCCGCAAAAGTTTTTTTTCAGTTCTTTTTGCGGTATTTTATTTTGCTTTTTGCGAAAGGATAATATAACTTTAAAGACAAACCAATATAAGAATGCCTAGGATCGATTGTTCTGAAAAATTTAGAATGTAATTAAATGTAAATGAATTGATGTGGATTATTGAATTTAAAGAAAAAAATTATGAAAAAAAGTATTTTGGCAGCTATCCTTTTAAGCGGAGGATTTATTGCGGTAACGATGCATATGAAGCGTAATGATCCTAATGTTGGTGATTTATTGTTAAAGAATGTGGAGGCCTTGTCTGGGGATGAAAGTTCGGAAAAATTTAAATATCCTTGTAGTAATGGGATTTATTTTGATACTTCAAAAACGATTTCCAGTGTTAGATATTGTGGATCATGTGGTTATGTTGATGCGTCGAATACATTTGATCCGAGTGAATGTTCTCTGTAATTGAAACTTGTTATTCTTCTCGAATTTATTGTATGAGAAAAGTTCTATGGGCTGTGCTGTTTGCTTCTCAGTTGTTTTCCAGTTGTCGTCAAAAGGTGACTATAACCGAGAAAATGGCTTTCCCTCAAGAAAAAAGAGTTCAAGCCGTTAAATTTCCGGTGGGTGACGTAATGAATCCTAGTTACATGATCCAAAAAGGAGATTATTTGCTTGTTCGGAGCGGACAGCCAAAAAAACAATTGTTTGTCTTTACAGTGCCGGATTTAAATTTTGTTTGTGCAACTGGAAATAAAGGGAAAGGGCCCAACGAAATTCCTTTCCCTCCGATGTTGGTCGAGTCGCGTACGGATACCCTTTATGTTTTTGGATATGCATACAGACATTTGAAGAGTTTGAAGGTGGACTCGGTAGCTTGTGTCCATTTGACCGAACGTTATGAAATTCCGTTGTACGAAGCTTTTAATCATATGCATTTGATTGATGATTCGGTGCTTTTGTATGAAACGGTTATGCTTCCTCAATATGCGGTTCACAAATATGATCTGAAAAATCGTAAAAGCATAGACGAACTGAAGATCGAACGGGAAACCCCCGAAAGTGAACTTACGTTCGATACCAGCAGGGGGTATATGGCGGCTAACGATTCGGTAATGATATACGTTTATTTGTATAAAAACCAGATCGATATTTATGATGTAAAGGATTTCAGGCTGAAGCGGCGGATCGTCGGAGTTTACAAACCTCAGAAGCCTGCATTTCGGGATGAAGAATTGTATTATTTGGGGGTTATTCCGGGGGATAAATATTTTTATGCCTTGTTCAAAGGCGCGCGAACCGAAAAAGGCGAAAACCGGAGCAATACGATCGAGGTGTACGATTACGACGGCAATCCGGTCGCTTTGTACCGGTTCGATATACCGCCGTTGTATTTTTATCCGGACGAAAAAAACAATTGTATCTACGCCACGCATCCTTCCTGCATGGATACGTTGCTCCGGTATGATTTATAAATTTTCATTTCTACCCCAAGAATCGACGTTTTCTCATTAAAGCATCGTTAAAATTGACTTTTAACGATGCTTTTATTTTGCTTTTTGCGAAAGGATAATATAACTTTAAAGACAAACCAATATAAGAATGCTTATGGATGAAGTAGAAATGTAAGAGAGAAAGCGTATGTGAAATCAAAATTGATTGAAATAGTTGTATAATTTTATTAATTAAAAAAAATGAGACTGAGAAGTTTAATGGTAATGTCTATTTTGATTGTGAAGGATATATGCAATCCACTAATGATTATACGAGAGTAATCGTTTGTGGCTGATTTCGGTCGAGTGGGGTCGAAGCGTTTGTTGGGAAAGACTCTCTAAATGTGTAAAAATGAAGTTTTCTTTCTTTTGTATTTGTTTGTTCGTCTTCTGGATTTCTTGTTCTACGAATTCCGGGACGAGTGGGGTTTTACGGAATGACAGTCTGTATGTTGTCGATGTCGATCGTGCGGAGCGAGAAAAAGTGTTATTCATGTCTTCGTTATTTCAAAAAGCGAATGCTATTGTTCTGGACACATCGGTGTGGATAGGAAGTCTTGACAAAATACAAGGTTTGAATAATCGCATCTTTATATTAGATAGACATCAAGCTAAAGGAGTATTTGAATTTACGCGTGACGGTGTATTCGTACGGCAGATCGGAAGTCGGGGGAATGGGCCGGGCGAATATATCGTTCCGGGTGATTTTTCACTGGATATGGTGAACGGTCGGATTTATATACTCGACGATCAAAAACAAACGATCAGTCAATACAATATCTCCGATGGGAAATTCCAGAAAACAATTGCATTGGACAAAGAGTCCGGGATTCGGAGCCATCGGATACAGTGGGCAGACGGATCATTGTTTGTAGATCTGTATTGTTTTGATGAGCAACCGGCTACGGATGGTTTGTTGCGGCGAATTGATCTTTCGACAGCAAAGAGTGATGGTGTTTATATGAGTTCGGCATACAATAAACAGTGGCACGATCCGGAACGGATAGATAGTAAAGTTTTTTATCCGGGAGAGAAGAATGCGTACCGATTCGTGAAACAGTTTATGGATACTGTATTTTATATCGGTTCCCAAGGAGTAATGCCTTATATGGCTTTGCAAAGCGAGGATCTGTTACGTCCGCAGGATTTAAAAGTTGTGGATATGAATTCCCGATTACCGCTGGAGGCACAACTTTTTCAGACAAACAAGATCTATGGTATCCATGATTACAGGGAACATAATCATGTTATTTATTTTCGGTATATGAAGGGAGGAACGATTGTTTTTGTTGCGTTCGACACCAGAACGGGGAATACGACGTTATTTGATTTAATGACGGATGACCTGCTTTTTAGTGAAAATGCACAGGCATTAATGCCGCAATTCGGTTGTTCGACAGGTGAGGGTGAATATTATTATTTTAATAATGCCCCTTTTATAAATTTGAAAGGATGGGTTGAAGGTGGGGTGCTGTCTCCGACATTGGAAGGGCTAGATAAATTGAAAGTTTTAAATGAAAATTCGAATCCCGTGATATTTTATTATGAGTATAAGAATTAATGGTCTTTGAAAGGTGTTTAGCCTGGCCGGCGTTTTGATTTAGTGTCGGGGGGGGCGGTATCGTCCTAACGGTAAAAGCATTGCAAAAACGACTTTTTGCAATGCTTTTATTTTGCTTTTTGCGAAAGGATAATGTAACTTTAAAGACAAACCAATATAAGAATGCCTATGGATAAAGTAGAAATGTGAGAAAAAACGTATGTAAAATCAGAGTTTATTTAAATGGTTGTGTAATCTAATGAGAATTAATTTAAAAGAATGAAAAAAAATATTATTTGCCGTAATTTCTTTTATCGTTGTTGTTTTAATCAGTGTTGCGTCGAATAACAGAAATAGTAATATTCAGGACGTTTCTCTCTTGCTGAAAAATGTTGAGGTTTTGACTGCGGGTGAAGAAGGGGGTGCTTCAGGATCTTGCCAAAAAAATGTCCCTAGTATTATGCGTGCCGATTGTGATGGAGATGGGAAATTTGAATCTACGTTTGCGATAATAACAACATATAGTTGCGAGGGAGACGGTTCAGGTCCCTGTAAGTCCGGGACAGTGAGTACTACGTATGATTGTGAGGGATATGTGACCGGTTATTCCGATCTCACTTTGGATATGGATTGTTAGTTATGCATTTGGATTATGTTTATTTTGAATGTTATGCTAAGGGTATGCTGTTTTATTGTCGTCTTTATTTTATGTGCCTGTAACAATCGCACTCGGGGTGAAACTCCTTTAACTGTAAACAACGATTTGTACGTTGTCGATATTGATCACGCTGATAGGGAAAACATTGTGTATTCCGCTGTATTCGGAAAATTGAAAACGGTGGTCTTAGGTGCAAATGACAGTGTCCTGATCGGCGAGATCAGTAAAATGCAGGTGGGTCGTGACGGTATTTTCGTGCTGGACCGGAACCAAACCAAAGGCGTTTATCTGTTTTCGAGTGACGGGGCGTTTGTCCGCCGGTTCGGCAGTGTCGGAAACGGCCCCGGAGAGTATATCGCCCCGTTCGATTTCAGCCTTGATCAAAAAAACGACGAGTTGTTTATACTCGACGGGAGCAAACAACGGATTAATAAATATGATATCGGGACGGGGAAATTTATCGGATATATTACGGTTAACCCCAAAGGCGGTACCCGGAGTTATCATATTCAGTACAATGAAGGGGCTTTGTTTGCGGACGCGTTTTTCGGACAATCTTCCAAAGAGAGTTATTTGCTGCAAAAAATAGATACTGCCACGGGCGTGCAGCAGAACGCTTATCTGAATAACCTCTATAATCAGAGGTGGGAAAATCTGCAAGAAATTGAGCCTACGGTTTTTTATTCCGTCGATCGGGAGTCCTCGCGTTTCGTAGAGCGATTTATGGATACGGTTATCTATGTTAGTTCGAAAGAGGTGAAACCGTATCTGGTAGTCAAAACGGAGAAGTGGATGCGTGCGAAAGATTGGAAAAAATTTGAAAAGGATAAGATGAGTCCGACCTTTCTAATGACACTGTTTTCTGCGGGGAAAATTTTCGGCATAAGCGATTATATCGAAAAGAAAGGGAGTTTTATTTATTTCGGGTATTACGACGGACGCAAAGCCGATGCTGTCGTGTATCATGTTAAAACGAAAGAAACCAAATTGGTCGGAGGCATTAAGGATGATCTGCTTTTTAAAAAAGATGTTTCGATGACGTTGTATACTGTTCTGGGGTGTACGACCGATAAGGGTGTCTATTTTTATGACAATAATCCGTCCGGTAATTTGAAGTCGTGTGCGGTGGACGGTGTTTTGTCTCCGAAACTGGATAATCTGGATGAGTTGAAACAGTTGGATGAAAATTCGAATCCGGTAATATTTTATTACGAATATAAAAATTAGCGGTTCTTGTAGAGAGTTTAGCCTGGCCGGCGTTTTGATTTAGTGTCGGGGGGGCGGTATCGTCCTAACGGTAAAAGCATTGCAAAAACGACTTTTTGCAATGCTTTTATTTTGTTTTTCGCTTCCAAAAGAGTAACTTCACAAAAGTTTGGCAGGATACTGCTATATATAAATGTCTGCGCGGATTATGAGAAAACTTTTATGGGTATTGTCGCTTGCCGTACCGCTCTTTTCGTGCGGCGATCGCGATACGGCCGTTACGGCGAAGCGAGCTTTCCCTCAGGAAAAAAGAATTCAAGCCGTTAAATGTCCGGTGGGTGACGTGATGGATCCTAGTTACATGATCCAAAAAGGGGATTATTTGCTTGTTCGGAGCGGACAGCCAAAAAAACAATTGTTTGTCTTTACTGTGCCGGATTTGCGGTTCGTTTGTGCGACCGGAAATCAGGGGAGAGGCCCGGAAGAATTTTCTACATTTCCTACTTTGGTAGAGTCGCGTACGGATACTTTTTATGTTTTTGGATATGCTCATAGGCATTTGAAAAGTCTTGCGGTGGACTCGGCGGCTCGTGTCCATTTGACGGAGTGTTATGAAATTCCGTTGCACGAAGTTTTTAACCATATGCATTTGATTGATGATTCGGTGCTTTTGTATGAAACGGTTATGCTTCCTCAATATGCGGTTTACAAGTATGATCTGAAAAATCGTAAAAGCATAGACGAACTGAAGATCGAACGGGAAACCCCCGAAAGTGAACTTACGTTCGATACCAGCAGGGGGTATATGGCGGCTAACGATTCGGTAATGATATACGTTTATTTGTATAAAAACCAGATCGATATTTATGATGTAAAGGATTTCAGGCTGAAGCGGCGGATCGTCGGAGTTTATAAACCTCAGAAGCCTGCATTTCGGAATAAAGAATTGTATTATTTGGGGGTTATTCCGGGGGATAAATATTTTTATGCCTTGTTCAAAGGCGAGCGAACCGAAAAAGGCGAAAACCGCAGCAATACGATCGAAGTGTACGATTACGACGGCAATCCGGTCGCTCTGTACCGGTTCGATATACCGCCGTTGTATTTTTACCCGGACGAAAAAAACAATTGTATCTACGCCACGCATCCTTCCTGCATGGATACGTTGCTCCGGTATGATTTATAAATTTTCATTTCTACCCCAAGAATCGACGTTTTCTCATTAAAGCATCGTTAAAAGTCAATTTTAACGATGCTTTAATTTTGCTTTTCGCTTCTAAAAGAGTAACTTCACGAAAGTTTGGCAGGATACTGCTATATATAAATGTCTGCGCGGATTATGAGGAAACTTTTATGGGTATTGTCGTTTGCCGTACTGTTTTTTTCGTGCGGCAACCGCGATACGGTCGTTACTGCAAAGCGGGCCTTTCCGCAGGAGAAAAAGATCCGGGCCGTCCGTATTCCGGCGGGTGAAACGATGAATCCCGGACACATGCTGCAAAAGGGGGATTATCTTCTCATTGAGAGTATTCTGTCTCCGAAAATGTTGTTCGTTTACTCCGCACCCGATTTGCGGTTTGTTTGTGCGACCGGGAATAAAGGAAACGGGCCCGATGAGTTTCCGAGTATCCCCTTTCTGATAGATTCGCAAACCGACAGCATATATGTGTTCGGTTACGGTCTTCGGTATCTCAAGTCGATGGCAGTCGATCCCGCTGCCGGTGTCCGTCTCACCGAACGGTACGCTCTCCCTTTTCACGAGGCTTTTAACAGTATGCATTTGTTGAAGGATTCTGTGCTGGTTTACCAGACCGTTATGCCTCCCCAGTATTCGATTAAAAAGTACAATCTGAGGCAAAACGAGATGATCGGCGAATTGAAAATGGAAAGAGAGAGTCCTCAAGAGGAACTTGCGTGGGATCTTAGCAGGGGCAAGATGGCTGCGAACGATTCCGTGATCGTTTATGTATATCTGTATAAAAATCAGATCGATCTGTACGATCTGGAGACTCTGGAATTGAAAAAGCGGATCGTGGGGGAGTATAAGCTTCAACAGCCGACGTTTAAAGATGAGGAATTGTATTATGTAAGCGCCTTTGCCGGTAAAAAATATTTTTATGCTCTGTTCAAAGGCGAACGGAATGCGGAAGGTAAAAATCCGAGCAATACGATCGAGGTGTACGATTACGACGGCAATCCGGTGGTTCGTTACCGGTTCGATATGCCGCCGCTGTTTTTTTATCCGGACGAGAAGAACAATTGTATCTACGCCACGCATCCTTCCTGCATGGATACGTTGCTCCGGTATGATTTGTAGGACGGCTGCCCGGTCGGCGGGAGGGGAAGTGACGATTACGTATTTTTTTGCTGTGACCGGCTGGAACCGTACAGCATTTTATCGAACTGATCGGAACGTTTGCCGACGGTTTTATTCATCCGGCAGGGTTTTGTATTTATAGAAAAATATCACGGGATTGGCATCGTCCTTCATTTTTTTCAATTTATCCGATTTGTTTAAGTTTTTGGAAAATAGATTCAGGGAAAAGCCCTCCATGAAATTTCCTATTGCATTTGTATTGACATAATAATATACACCCTCGTTACCGGCGCAGCCGAACTTAGGAAACCATACGTGCATATTATCTTTTTCAAAAAGCAGGTCGTCGGCAATCGTGTCGTATAGTTTCGTTTCGTTCGTTTCCGTATCGTACGTAGTAAAAGTCGAAGTCAGGCCGTTGCGATATACGAAGTAGATACGACCGTCGTGTTCGAAATAGCTGTTGATATCGAAAATCTTATTTTTTGAAAATATGTAATCGAATACCGAATGGATTGGAGCGTCTTTTTCAATCGATTCTATATCTTCCGCGGTCATGATATCTTCGCTTTGCAAAGAAAGGTAAGGCATTACCTTTTCGCGGCTGATGTAAATAATGGTATTCATGAATACTTGCATGAACCGTGAAGATTCTTCGTTCACGGTGTAAAAAACATGGTCATGGATATAACTGGGATTCTTCCATCCTTTGTTGTACTGCGTTGCATTTAAAAAAGTACTTTGTTGTTTGCCTTTGCAGGTGTCTAATTTTTGTAATAAAAAGTCCCGTTTCGATGGAGCCAACGTATATACGTCCGTGAAAATAACTCCGTCGTTATATTGGATGTGGTAACTTCTTATTGGATCGTCTTTATTGATTTCGAAATGTCCGAGATACTTGCCCGATGTCATTTCGTATTTATTGATCCGTTGTCTTGGCCCGTCGAGAATGTAGATGATTCTGTTTTTCTGATCCAAGGTGAAATCGAAGGGTTTTATGTATTCTCCGGGACCGGAACCGATGTTTCCTATTTGCTGAATATAGTTTCCGTTGCGCGAATATTTAAAGACGCCTTTGGAAATATTGATGTCCAAAATATAAATGATGCTGTCGTCCGCTTGTATTTTGTCTATATTTCCGATGACTTTCTCTTCCGAGTCGAGAATTATAGTTTCCAAATCACAGAAAATAGATGAGAATACAAACGATCGTTCCTTTGTTGAATGATCGAGGTCGATTGAGTATAAATTTTTGTTTTCCATGAGATTATCGTCCTGCCGCGGGCCTGAGCAGGACGATAATAGAAAACATATCGAAGATAAGCGAATGAAATGATCGAGTACGGATTTAGCGTTTTTTAGATCAAGCATGTTTAACCTTTGATTAGTTGCAATAGATAACTTCTACATTTTGCGATCCCCCCTGTCCGGTTTCCTTGGCAATCGTAGGTGTAATAAGTATATCCTTCCCAGCAACTGCCTCCGTTGCCGGCTTGGCACATATCCGTAAATGTCGTAAGCGTAGTTGCATGATTCCGCTGCAATTCGTTTTGATATTTTAATTGATGTCTTTATGAAGTATTCATTTGTGATATGAATGTATAACAAATGTATAACAAATGCAAATTAATATGTTTCGATTAACAGTTCTGGTGTCAAAGCGAAAATTAGTGGTTTTTGTAAAAAGGTCGGCTTGATTGAGGTTTTGCCTATTTTATCCGTATAAAAAAAAGCCGTAAACGGGCTTCTCCGGATGCGGTTTGCGGGGGGTATTTGTCGTATCGGGAGGTTTTGTTATCTTTACCGGATAAAATTCCGAGGATATGAACGAAGTGCTGAACCGAATTCCGAATATCAAACATACCGGCAGCGGCATGTTTTTCCTGATGGCCGGACCTTGCGTCGTCGAGGACGCGGATATGTTGAAAACCGTGGCCGAAACAGCCTGCCGGATCACCGAGCGGCTGCGTATTCCCTATATATTCAAAGCGTCGTACCGCAAGGCGAACCGTTCGCGGCTCGACTCGTTCAGCGGGATCGGCGATGAAAAGGCGCTGAAACTGCTGGCCGACATCCGGCGCGGATTCGGCGTGCCGGTAGTGACCGATATCCACAACCCGGAAGAGGCTGCGATCGCCGCCGAATACGTCGACGTGTTGCAGATACCGGCTTTCCTGTGCCGCCAGACCGATCTGCTGGTTGCCGCCGCGAAGACCGGCAAGGTCGTCAATATCAAAAAGGGACAATTTCTCGCTCCGGAAGCGATGTCCTTCGCCGCCGGGAAAGTCCGCGATGCGGGCAATCCGAACGTGATGCTGACCGACCGGGGCACGACCTTCGGTTATTACGACCTGATCGTCGATATGCGCGGCATCCCTGCGATGCAGAACCTCGGTTATCCCGTGGTTATGGACATTACCCATTCGTTGCAGCAGCCCAACCAGACGAGCGGCGTGACCGGCGGGCAGCCCGAAATGATCGAAACCATTGCGCGCGCATCGGTCGCGGCCGGCGTCGATGGTCTTTTTATCGAAACGCATCCGAACCCGGCCATTGCGAAAAGCGACGGGGCGAATATGCTGGCGCTGGATCGACTGGAAAGTCTTCTCGAACGGCTGGCGCGGATTCGGGAGACGATCAACGCATTCGGAAAATAGTCTTCGGACGGAGTGCCGCGCGGCGGCGCCCGTTCGTAAAATGACCATAAAAACCTCTTTCCGGACATTGCGCGTTCGCGGGAAGGAAAGTAATTTTGCGGAATGAAAAAAAATTGGAAAGTCATTGCGGTTTCCGCGGGCGGGGTGTTGGTGCTCGCCGTACTCGTTGTTTTGGCGCTGAACCGCAGCGGAGCGCCGTCCGAATCCGACGCCCTCGTTGATGTGCCTCAGGAAGATACGACCGTCCTGCTTTACGGAATCGACGTCGGGAAATACGACCTTGCCGAGAATACCGTGGAATTCGGCGAAACGATCGGGCAGATTTTCGGTCGTTACGGCGTGGGGCCCGGCCTGGTCGATCAGATTGCCCGGAAGTCGGAGCCCGTGTTCAGCCTGCGCGGGATCAAGGCGGGGCAGAAATATACCACCTTCCAGACGAAAGACTCGGCGGCCCGGCTGGCCTATTTCGTGTACGAGGCTTCGATGACCGATTACCTGGTGTTCGACCTGAGCGGGGATTCGGTGCGGGTCTATATGGATACGAAGAACGTGACCGTCAAACGGCGGATGAAGACGGCCACCATTACGTCGTCTTTGTGGAATTGCATGATCGACAATGGGATGAGTCCGATGCTGGCGATGGATCTGTCGGATATTTACGCCTGGTCGATCGACTTTTTCGGGATTCAGGAAGGCGATAACTTTACGGTGATCTATGACCAGAAATACGTGGATACGGTTGAAATCGGTCACGGGACGATCTGGGGCGCGCGATTCGAACACGGCGGAAAGAACTATTATGCGATCCCGTTCATGCAGGACGGCAAAGTGAGTTACTGGGACGAACAGGGGCAGAGCCTGCGTAAGAACCTGCTGAAAGCTCCGTTGAAATACAGCCGGATCAGTTCGCGCTTTTCGGCTTCGCGGCTGCACCCGATATTGCGTATCCGGCGTCCGCACTACGGGGTGGATTACGCCGCGCCTTCCGGTACGCCGGTCGTAGCGGTCGGAGACGGCGTGGTGATCGCCAAAGGATATGGCGGCGGAGGCGGTAATACGTTGAAAATTAAACACAATTCGGGACAGTTGGTTTCGGGCTATCTGCATTTGAAGGGGTATGCGAAAGGGATTAATAAGGGAACCCGAGTGCGTCAGGGACAGTTGATCGGTTACGTCGGTGCGACGGGATTGGCCACCGGGCCGCACCTGGATTTCCGGTTGTGGCGCAACGGGACGCCGATCGACCCGTTAAAAGTGCCCACCGAGCCGGCCGAACCGGTTCGCGCCGCCAACAAGCAGGCGTTCGACGGAGTCCGCGACCGGATCATGGCCGAGTTGAACGGCACGTTGGCCGATAGCCTGAAAGTCACGTCGTTCGCTCCGGCCGCCGATACGTCGCGCGCGGCGAACCCCGATTCGGTGAAACAGACTCCGGCCCGATGATCGACGAACGGATCGCGAAATTTCTCGCGGAGCATCATGTGCTGACGCTGGCGACGGAGGATGAGGAGGGGCCGTATTGTTGCAACTTGTTTTACGTTTACCTGCCGCAGCGCAACTGGTTCGTGGCGACTTCGGCCGCCGATACGCTGCATGTGCGGCAGGCGACGCGGAATCCGCGGGTCGCCGCGTCCGTGGTGCTCGAAACCTCGGTCGTCGGCAAGGTGCGGGGATTGCAGTTGCGCGGTACGATGGCACGGCCGGAAGGGGAGGAGCGTCGGGTCGCCCGGAATGCTTACCTCAGGCGGTTTCCGTTTGCGGCGGTGATGGATCTGGAGCTGTGGATCATCCGCCCCGTTTTTTTCAAGTACACGGACAACCGGCTCGGTTTCGGAAAAAAAATAATATGGGAAAACGATACGAACAGTTGAATTGAATACGCTGAAAGACAAACGAATTACGGTTACCGGAGGAACCGGATTGGTGGGTAGTCACCTCGTTGCCGAACTGCTCCGCGCCGGGTGCACGGTGAGGATGTTGGTACGCGATATAAAGCGGCAACAGTTGTTGCACCGGACGCTGGAGCGCATGGGTGTTTCGTCTTTTTACGACCGGATCGAATTTCGGGAAACGGCGCTGAATAACCCGCATGCGCTGCGTGAAGCGGTGGAGGGAACCGACGTGCTGTTCCACTGTGCGGCGCAGGTTTCTTTCGATCCGGAAAGGTCGGACGAAATTATCGTTGCGAATACCGAACTGGCGACGCATGTCGTGAACGCCTGCCTCGACAGCGGGGTCGGCTTGCTGGTGCATGTCAGTTCCGTGGCGACGCTCGGCCCGGCCCGGCCCGGGGAGAAGCTGGTCGATGAAACGTGCATACCGGACAGTCTGGTCGGATTGTCGGCCTATTCGGTCAGTAAGTTCTATGCGGAAAATATCGTCCGGCGGGGCGCCCTGCAGGGGTTGCGGACGGTTGTCGTCAATCCGTCGATCGTTATCGGCGAAGGGGACTGGAAATCGGGAAGTTCCCAGTTGATCGCATTCGGTGCCCACGGGAACTTTTTCTATACGAAAGGCGTAAAGGGGTACGTGGATGTCCGGGACGTGGCGCGGGCGACGGTTTTGTTGGCCGAAGTGCCGGAAGCTGTCGGACAGCGGTATATTCTTTCCGCCGAAAACCTTCCGTTCAAAGCGTTTTTTTCGATCGTCGCCGAGACGGCCGGCCGCCGTTTGCCGCGCATTTGTATCGGAACCCGTGCGCTGAACCTGGCCGCCGCCGCCGAGCGGGAACTTCGGCGGGTGACCCGGCACAAGCAGCTCCTGTCCGAATCGATCCTGTCCAGCGCCGTCAGCAGTTCGTATTACAGCAATGAAAAGGTGTTGCGGACGCTCGATTTCGAATTTACCCCGGTGCAGGAGACGCTGCGAAGAGTCACCCGGGCCTATCTGGAAGAGAAGAAGAGATGAACCGTATCGCTGTGATTATCGTGGCCGGAGGTAGCGGCTCGCGGATGGGCGCCGAGGTTCCCAAGCAGTTCCTGGTGCTCGACGGGTTGCCGATCCTGATGCATACGATCCGGCGTTTCGCCGAGACGCTGGCGGATGCCCGGACGATCGTCGTACTGCCCGCAGCGCATATCGGCTATTGGCGGAATCTTTGCCGCGAATACGCTTTTACGACGCCGCATGAAGTCTGCGAGGGCGGAGCGACCCGTTTCGAGTCGGTGCGCCGCGGATTGGATCATGCGGGCGATGCCGGACTGGTCGCCGTACACGACGGCGTGCGGCCGCTGGTCGGCCGGGAAGTGATTCTGCGGGCCGTGCGGGATGCGCAGGCCTACGGGGCCGTGATTCCGGTCGTCGTACCGGTCGATTCGCTGCGGCGGATCGCGGACGGGGGCAGCAACATCGTAGACCGTTCTGCGTTCCGCATCGTCCAGACTCCGCAGGTTTTCCGCACGGAAATTCTCCGGAAAGCCTATCGACAGCCTTTTCGGGACTCTTTTACCGACGATGCGAGCGTGGTCGAGGCGGACGGCGGACGGATATATCTTTGCGAAGGTTCTTATATGAATATCAAAATTACTACGCCGGTCGATATCGTGACGGCCGAGGCGTTGCTGAAAGTCCGATAGTACCGCCGCGTCAGTCCGTTCCGCCCGTACCTTGGGTCTTTTTAGAGAATCCGTGGATTACTGTTTGTGCATGAATTTTTTCTTGATCCAGCGCGGGAAGATGATCGCGCCGATGGCGAGGTAGGGGTAGTAAGTTACCCCGCGCCACAGCAGGGCGATCAGCGTGGCCGCTCCCAACTGCATCGCCGGCGAAACGCTGATCAGGTCGCTGCAATAGCTCGAAAATACGTATTCTGCGAAGCCGCTTCCGCCGGGGGTAGGCATCACCAGCATCATGATCCAGATCACCAGCTGCCGCGCGAACAGCAGGAATTGGTCGCTGACTGCGAAAAAGGCCATGATCAGCGCATTGGCCACCAGGTAGCGCGAACTCCACGACAGGAAGGTCGAAGAACACGCTTTCAGCCAAAATTTGTAGTTGTAGCGCCGGATTTCGTGCGACGAGCGGATGATGTCCGTGCCGGTCTGTCCGGCCGCATGGTACCAGCGGCGCAGGAATTTCAGTTTGAAAACTTTCAACAGCAGCCATTTCAGCCCGCGCGGATTGACGAACAGCCCGTACGAAAGCACCAGCACGAATCCCAGTTTCAGGAAATAGCCGGTCAGCGCGATTCCCATCAGGCTGCGCGTAAGCACTCCGGAAGAGGTTGAAACGTCGAAAAGTTCCGACGGGCCGACGATCAGTATCAGCAGCGGGAACATCACGATGAAATAGAGTTCGTCGAGGAACGAGGTGAGCATTACGATCGCCGAGCTGCGCCCGACGCTGATCCCTTCTTTGTGGACGTAGATGATCGCGACGCTGGTGCCCCCGACGGCCGACGGCGTGATCGCCGACGTGAACTCCCACAGCATGATGACCCGGAACGCCTGCCGCCACGAAAGCTGGTTGTTGCTGAGGATGCGGATACGGATGATGTAGCCGATGTCGCGGCCGAACATGAACACCACGGCCATAACGAGCCAGAACACCATGTGCCACGAGAAAGTGATTCCGGAAAACACCTGGATGTCGAAGTCTTTCCACAGCATGTACCCTACCGCTCCCAATCCGATGAGGATCGGATAGAAAGCGTTCGAAAGCCGTATCTTGCTCAACGGGCTTTTCGGCGGATGCTGCGGCTCCGGGGTATTTTCGGGTCGGTTGTTCATTGTCTGTTTACCGGTTGTCCGGGACTTTTCCGGACGGTACCATTTTATTGAGTTTATCCCCGCGTCGTACCGGCGAAGGGGTTTTTACGGAACAATAGACGCCCTGAGGAACCCGTTCGGCGGATTTCAGGGCTACCCGGATGTCTTCGGCCGTGAATTCCAACACTCCGGTCGTCTCTCCGGTGATGAAAACTTCCTCTCCGGCTTCCAGCGGAGCCGCTTCGACCAGGATCTCCGCTACGCCGATCCGGGAGAAGTAATTCGTTACCTTGCCGACGTACACCTTGCGCATCGTGGCGGACGACCCGTAGTGACTGCTCCACTGTCCGGCCCGTTCGCCGAGGTAGTACCCGCCCCAGAAACCGCGGTTGAATACGGTCTGCAGCCGCTGCTTCCATGCCTCGGCCTTTTCCGGGGTATACGTTCCGGCTTCGATCGCCCGCAGCGCTTCGTCGTAGCATTCGACGACCCGTTTGACGTATTCCGCCGAACGGGCCCGGCCCTCGATCTTCAGCACCCGCACTCCGGCCTCCAGGAAACGGTCGAGGAAATCGACCGTGCAGAGGTCCTTCGGCGACATGATATAATGGTTCTCGATCTCCAGTTCTTCGCCGGTATCTTTGTCCCTGACCTCGTAAGCCCTGCGGCAGATCTGGCGACAGCTTCCCCGGTTTGCCGAACAGTTCGTGTGGTGCAGGCTCAGGTAGCATTTGCCGGAGATGGCCATGCAGAGCGCACCGTGCGCGAACATTTCGATTTTGACCGGTTTGCCGTGCGGACCGCGGATATCCCGCTCGAGAATGCCGCGGCGGATCGCCTGCACCTGCGCGAGGCTCAATTCGCGTGCCAGTACCACCACGTCGGCATATTGCGCGTAAAATGCGACCGATTCGATGTTCGACACGTTCAGTTGCGTGGAGATGTGGACTTCGAGACCGATCGATCGGGCGTAGAAAATCGCCGCCTGATCCGATGCGATCACGGCGTCCACGCCTTCCCGTCGGGCCCTGTCCAGAATCCGGCGCATTTCGGGCAGGTCTTCGTCGTATAGGATCGTATTGACGGTCAGGTAAGTGCGGATGCCGTTCTCGCGGGCGGTCGCGACGATCCTTGCCAGGTCGTCCAGCGTGAAGTTGAACGACGACCGGGCGCGCATGTTCAGTTGTTCGACGCCGAAATAGATCGAATCGGCTCCGGCCTGCACGGCCGCCGCCAGCGATTCGTAGCAGCCTACCGGCGCCATGATCTCGATTTCGTCGCGTTTTATCTTTTCCATCGTTTTGCAGTTGGGGCGCGTTGTCCCCGTTTTTTCGAAAGGCCCGTTATTTTTTGCGGTTCAACAGGGTTTCGCTCAGTTCCTGCAGCGGGACGATGCGTTCGATCCCGACTTCCAGGCTGTTGAGGATTCGGTCGGCATTGCGGAAATAGTCGGCGATCGCCTTTTCGGTGATCTTCCGGACTCCCAGCCGGTCGTAGATGCCACGCACGGTTTCGATTTTCTCCGCCGCCGACATGCCGCCGTCGTGCAGCCGCGCGAGCAGTTCGCCGCGGGTGGCCGCATCGGCGGTTTTCAGCGCCGTAGTCAGCAGGAACGTTTTTTTGCCGGCCAGGATATCCCCGCCGATCGGTTTGCCGAATACGGCGGCATCGCCGTACGTGTCGAACAGGTCGTCCTGCAGTTGGAAAGCCAGTCCGACGTTGATCCCGAAGTTGTATAACAGTTCGGCCTGCCACGGTTGGGCTTCCGCGCAGATTGCCCCGAGTTTGAGCGCGCCGGCCAACAGCACGCCCGTTTTCAGCCGGATCATCTCCAGGTACCGGTCGACCGTTACGTCGTCGCGCGATTCGAAGTCCATGTCGTACTGCTGTCCTTCGCAGACGCCGATGGCCGTTTCGTTGAACGTTTCGAGTAGCTGCGGCAGCACTCTCCGGTCGCATCCGCACAACAGTTTATAAGCGTAGATCATCATTGCGTCGCCGGACAGGATCGCCACGTTGTCGTTCCAGCGCGTATGCACGGCCGGTTTGCCGCGACGGGTGTCGGAACGGTCCATGATGTCGTCGTGCAGCAGCGTGAAGTTGTGGAACACTTCGACGGCGAGAGCGGCCGGTTTGGCGCAGTCGATCTCATCGCGGAACAGGTTGCAGGCCATCAGCAGCGCGACCGGACGGATTCGTTTGCCGCCCTCTTCGAGCGAATAGACGATCGGAGCGTACAGCAGTTCGGGCTGCTGCGGATATTTCAGGTTTTTGATTTCGTTCTGAACGATATCGGCCAGTTCGTGGAAAGAGTACATAATGCCGGATTTTAAGGGTCTTCCGTTTGATTCGGATGCAAAGTTAAGAAAAAAACGTTACGGCCGTACCGGGGCGTCCGGCGGAACGTTGCCGCCGGACGCGCAATCTGTCCGGATTGCGAAATAATATCGGCGCGTCGCCGTTATTTTCAAACCGGATGCTTGCAGGGATGATTTTTTTTGTATATTTGAAAGACATTTTACGTGATTCGCAACCATTTGAAATAATTAAATAATTTAAAACCTGATTTAACAGATGAAAAAAGTAGCAGTTGGCGTGGATATCGGAGGTACCAATTCCGCCTATGGTTTAGTCGACGAGCAGGGGAATATTTTGAGCGAGGGCGTATTTCCGACCCGCAATTTCCCGGATTCGGATCTTTATATCGAAGAGTTGTATATCGGAATCCAGAATCTGCTGAAGACGGCCGGAGAAGAGTACGAACTGATCGGAGTGGGTATCGGCGCGCCCAACGGCAACTTTTATAAAGGAACGATCGAATTCGCGCCCAACTTACCGTGGAAGGGCACGGTGAATTTGGTCGAAAAAATGAAGCGTTTCTTCCCGACGCTGCCGGTGATCGTTACCAACGACGCCAATGCGGCGGCCGTCGGCGAAATGGTATACGGCGGCGCGCGCGGCATGAAGGACTTTTTGGTCGTGACGCTCGGCACGGGACTCGGCAGCGGGTTCGTAGCCAACGGCCAGTTGATTTACGGGCACGACGGTTTCGCCGGCGAGCTCGGGCACGTGACGGTCAGCCATACGGGGCGCGTCTGCGGATGCGGTCGCAAGGGATGTCTCGAAACTTATGTTTCGGCGACCGGGATCAAACGAACGATTTTCAAGCTGATGGCCGACAGCATCGAGGACAGCGAATTCCGGCATGTGACGTTTACCGACCTGACTGCCGAAATGATTACCAAAGCGGCGCTCAACGGCGACCCGTTGGCAATCGAAGCGTACGAATACACCGGCATGTTGCTCGGACGCGCGCTGGCTGATGCGGTGAGCATCACCAGTCCCGAGGCGATCTTCCTGTTCGGCGGATTGGCCAAGGCCGGCAAGTATATTTTCGAGCCGACGAAGAAATACATGGAGATGAACATGATGCCGATTTTCCGCAACAAGGTGAAATTGTTGCCGTCCGGTATCGACGGGAAAAACGCCGCCGTTCTCGGGGCGTCGGCTCTCGCATGGCAGCATGTGCAAAACAAGGGATAAATATTCCCATACTGTTATGTGTGCAAACTAGAGTGAGCCTGACAGATACGACTGTCCGGTAAGAGGTCGGGCCTTTCCGGAAATTGGTTTTTGAAAGCCCTCCCCATTCGGGGAGCGGCTTTTTTTACGATTCTACCGAGATTTCTGTTAGTTAAAATACTTTCGCCATAAAAAAATGCCGATCTACCTTTTGTTCGGAATCGCTGTCCTGGAATCTTGGGAATTGCAGAAGCCCAAAGTCCGAACGGTCGAAAAGCAGGAGTTTGCCCACCTGAACTCGCTAACGCTGGAAATCGAGCGGATCGATCTCGCGGCCAGAATCGTAGGGGCGGATCGGATCGCGGATTCTTTTTCGGGCTGTGGCGTTTGAAGGACGCGTATTTGCTCCCCGGTTTGAAATGTTCGGATTTCGATATGCGATCTCTACCGATTGAGGAGTCTATGAACGCGCGGATGCGGGACGGGAAGTAGAGAATTTTCGCGCTTCGGCGATCCTCGTTTCCCGAAAATAACGTATCTTGCGAAGGTCATGTAGGCTGGAATCGGTATCCTGTTTGCTGGGTAACGATCCGGAACGCAAGAAAAATCAAATTTCGAAAGATATGAAAAGTGTTAAGGAAAGTCTGCTGGAGCGCCGGTCGATCCGGCGTTACGAACGCCAGCCGATCGAACCGGAAAAACTGAATTTTATTTACGAAGCGATCCGCAACGCGCCGACCAGTTACAACGGTCAGCAGTTTTCGGTAATCGCCGTTACCGACCAGGCTCTGAAAGAGCAATTGTACGAGATTACCGGACAGAAACAGATCAAGACGTCGGCCGTTTTCATGGTCTTCTGCATGGATTTTCATAAACTGCGGCTCGCGGCCAAACAGAAGGGCGTCGATACGCCGGCGTTCGACGCTACGATCGACGGTTATACGGTCGGCGTGATCGACGCTTCGCTGGCGATGATGAGCGCCGTGACGGCCGCCGAATCGCTCGGACTGGGCTGCTGCTGCGTCGGGTATATCCGCACGGCCGATCCCGAAAAGGTTTCGCAGATGCTGGCGTTGCCGCGGGGCGTTTCGATCGTCTGCGGACTCGCCGTCGGCTATCCGCGCGAGAAGCCCGATCTGAAACCGAAGCTGCCGTTGCCGCTGGTCGTTCACGAGAACCGGTATTGCGCCGATGACCGGATGCTGCCGCTGCTCGATCGTTATGACAAGGAGGTCACCGAATTCAACTGTTGCCGTGCGGGCGACCGTACAGACAACGACTGGGCCTGCCACATCGCCGATTATCACCGCCATTCGATGGAGCATTCGATCCGGGAATACCTCGAAAAACAGATCGGTCTGAAATAATTTCGCATCGTCGCGAAGTGTATAAACCGAACCGGGACGCTCATCGCGAGCGTCCCGGTTTTAATTTCGTCGGTTCAGGCTGTTTTTTCGAACAGGATGTGAATCCATATCGGCCTGTTGCGGCCGTACAGTTTGTACTGAATCTGGTTCAATGCGCGTGCGACGAAACAGAGCGCCCATTGTATTCGGTCGATCTTCGGTCGGACGAGTTTTTCGCCGCAGCGGATGCATCCTTCCTCCTGTTCGTAGCTGCCGTAGGGATATCCGCACAGGCGGTAGATCGCCACCGACAGCGGGTTGGTGACGGCCTGTCCGCGTCCTGTGAGCCGGATCTCGCGGGGCGTCATGCCGGGGAACAGGGCGGTCAGCCGCTGCCGGTCGAAACGGTTCAGGTGGCCGGTCGTCGGATTGACCGCGCCGCACCGTAGGCAACGGGTGCGGTTGGCGCGCAGATCCTGCCGGTAGGGAACGCCGATTACCGCGTAGCGCGATGCGACGCGGACGATCTCGTTGCAGGCCTGCTGCAATTTTTCGGGCGGGACGTGTTCCAGCACTTCGGTGCAGAAAACGGTATCGAACGCATTGTCCGCGAAACGGAGTCCGGTAACGTCGCCCTGTACGGCCGTGATGCCGGGCGCGTCGATTTCGGGTTTCGTAAGGTCGAGCGCTACCACTTCCGGGTACAGGGCGGTGAGTTTCCGCGATAGGTAACAGTCCCGCGCGCCGATCTCGAGCACCCGTTTCCCTTTCGGGGTCAGCGACATCAGGTCTGCGATGCGGAGTTGTTCGCGGACCGTGCCGCGTTGCCTGGCTATATCGAACATAGAGCGTCAGATTTCGAATGTGAAGATGCGCATCGTACGTCCGTCGATCGTCAGCAGCCGTCCGGCCAGTCCGTCGCCGATACCCGCGAGCAGCTTGATCGTTTCGAGCGCTTGCAGCGAGCCGATGACTCCGACGATCGGCGAAAGTACTCCGACGATCGGCTGTTGTACCGGCTGTTCCGGATAAAGAGAACGGTACGATCCGGCTCCCGCCGTGTTGAAGACCGAAACCTGTCCGCCGATCTGCTCGGCAGTACCGTATACCATCGGTATCCGCCGGGCCGAACAGAAATCGTCGATCGCATAACGGGTGGCGTAGTTGTCGGTGCAGTCCACGACGACGTCGCAATCCGACAGGATTTCGTCCGCATTGCCGCCGTCGAGCCGGTCGGTGCGGATTTCGATCCGGCAGGCCGGATTCAGCCGCGACAGCCGTGCCGCGGCGACTTCTGCTTTCGGAGCGTCCAGGTCGGCGGTTGTGTAGAGAATCTGGCGTTGCAGGTTGCTCAGCGATACGGTGTCGTTTTCGACGATCCGCAGGCGGCCGACTCCCGCCGCCGCCAGGTAGTTCAGCGTCGCCGAGCCGAGTCCTCCGGCTCCGACCACCGTTACGCGACTTTCCGAGAGCCGTTGCTGCCCGGTTGCCGAAAACCCTTCGACCAGCAGGTTGCGTTGATAGCGTTCCGTTTCTCGTTCGGTCATGCAGGTTTATTTTTGTTTTTTGTTATAGAGGAACCGTTTGATCTTGTGGGTCGGCGTTTTTTCGAATTCGTCTTTCTGTTCGATGACGGTCGATATTTTCGAGAAGCGGTTTACTTTCGAGTTGACGTAAGCGAGTAGCTCGTGCTTGATGTTTTCCATCCGGATGCCCAGTTCTTCCTTCATCGTCTTGTATTTGCGTTCGAGTTCTTCGCGGTTGAAGTAGACGATCGCCACCAGCTTGCCCATGTTGTCCTCCCTGACCAGCGAGTCGTTGACGAGCGCGTGACTGTTGAGGACGTTTTCGATCTCTTCGGGATAGATGTTTTCGCCGCTCGGGCCGAGAATCATGTTCGACAGCCGTCCCTTGATGTAGAGGTATCCGTCCTGGTCGAATAGGCCGAGGTCTTTCGTGCGGAACCAGCCGTCCGAGGTGAACGAGTCGGCGGTCGCTTCGGGGTCTTTGTAGTAGCCGATCATCACGTTCGGCCCTTTGACGACGATTTCGCCTTCGCCCGACTGCGGATTCACGTTGTCCAGCCGCGCCTGGACGCCTTCGAGCATCGGACCGGTCGACTGGTGGCGTACCATCGACGGGTTGACGCCGGCCAGTACCGGAGCCGTTTCGGTCAGCCCGTAGCCGATCGCGTACGGAAATTTCCCTTCGAACAGGAAGCGCTCGACGGTTCCGTCGAGTTTTGCCCCGCCGATCCCGAAAAAGCGGATGCGGCCGCCGAATAGTTTCATCAGTTTTTTGCCCGCTATGCGGTGCAGCCATTTGCGGCCCCACTCTTTCCGATACAGCCACCGCATCAGGCGGTTGGCCGACAGTTGGCGCAGGATTTTGTTTTTGTATATTTTCTCGATAATCAGCGGTACGCTCAGCATGATAGTCGGCCGTACCTCTTTGAGGATCGGCAGCAGTACGGCGGCGGTGGGCGCTTTGTCGAGATAGATCACCGAGGCTCCCCACATGAACGGCAGCAACATGCCCAGCGAGCATTCGTAAGTATGCGACAGCGGCAGGATCGACAGGAAGACGTCGTTTTGGTAAACCGGTTGCAGGATGCTGACCATCGCCAGTTCGCTGCAAAGGTTTTTGTGCGACAGCATGACCCCTTTGGGCCGGGAAGTCGTTCCGGAAGTATAGATGATGGCGGCGAGGTCTTCCTCTTTCGGATCCCTGATCGTTCCGCGCGGAGCGTCCGAATGGGAAGATATGACCCCGAGGTTCATCGAGCGAATTACGACCTGTAGCTGTGCGATAACTTCCTTGGATACTTTCGTATAGAGTTTGTCGGAAGCGACCAGGGCTTTCGCCTCGGAGTGCAGGATGATGCGGTCGATCTCCGCTCCGGAAAAGTCCGGCAAGATCGGGACGATGACCATGCCCGAAATCGCGGCGGCGAAATAAGCCGCTCCCCAGTTGGGCATGTTGTTGCTCAGCAGGGCGATCTTGTCCCCGTGGCTGAGACCGGATGCGACGAACGTTTCGATCAGGGAGTCTACCCGGTCTGCAAAATCGCGGTACGTGAGCGCCTCCCCGCCGTACATCGAAAAACACTTATTGGAACTGTAAGCGTGGATGCTGTGCTGATATAATTCCAGAAGCGTGTTGAACATAATTGATACGTTTGTTAAAAGCGATAAACACTCCCTAATGTAAAATGCAAATGTAAAGATTTTTGTTTTATAAATCGTACTTTTGCGCAAATAACCCGAACCGTAAACGGCAAAAATGACAAACTCCGAAAAAATCCGCAGGAAGGCTTTGTCGCTCGGATTCGATCTGTGCGGGATTGCCCGCTGCCGTTCGCTGGAGCGGCAGTACGATCGGTTTAAGAATTGGCTCGCCGACGGATGCGACGGCGGCTTGGAGTATTTGCGCCGGAATACCGGCAAACGGTTCGATCCGGGGGCGCTCTGCGAAGGCGCCCGTTCGGTGATCGTTTGCGGGGTCGGCTACCACCGCCCGCCGTCGGCGCACGAGGTGGCTTCCCGCATCGCTTCTTATGCGCATTCGAGGGATTACCATCTGACGATCCGCGAACGGTTGAACGAATTGTCGGCCTACCTGCGGGAACTCGTGCCCGGGGCGTCCGGACGGGTTTTTACCGATACCGCTCCGCTGGCCGAAAAGTCGTGGGCGGTCGAGGCCGGCCTGGGCTGGATCGGACGCAATTCGTTGCTGGCGAATCCCCGGCTCGGCTCGTTCCTGTTGCTGGGCGAGGTAGTTACGACGGCCGAATTGGAGTCGGACGCGCCGTTCGTGCGCGACGGCTGCGGAACCTGCCGCGCCTGCGTGGACGCCTGTCCGGTCGCGGCGATCCGTCCCGACCGGACGATCGACGCGGGGCGCTGCATTTCCCGCCGGACGATCGAAGCCGGCGACGGGGACGAAGGCGATCTGCACGGCTGGCTGTTCGGGTGCGACGTATGCCAAAGGGCCTGTCCTTACAACCGCAAAGCCCCGGTCTCCGTGCACGACTCTTTCGCACCGCTTGCGGAACTGGAACGGTTGGACATCGACGACTGGTTGGGATTGGACGAGGCCGGTTTCCGGCGGATTTTCGGCGAAACACCGCTTGCCCGGTGCGGTTTGCGCCGCCTACAAGAGCGGATACGTAGGCTGAAGTGAAGCCGGACGGATGCCGAGACGTGCGATTTTTCGCGTGCTTCGGAACAAAATCCGGCTTGCCCCTGAGGTTAACGTTTTGCCTGATAACCGATTGTATCCGGGGTGAAAAAAAACGAAAACTCGGGGCCGGCGAATGTTTGTAGGATTCATAATAAAACGTATTTTTGTGAATTGAAAACGGAAGCGTATTTTCAAAATTTAAAATAACAATTTGTAGATATGATGATCTTGTTGCAAGCAACTGAACCGGTGGCTGCCGCCACGGCCGCTGCCGCTGCGGCGACCGAGCAGGCTGCCCAAACGATGAGTTTCGGAGAGCTTTTCCTGGCCGGTGGTTTCCTGATGTGGCCTTTGTTGATTTTAGGGGGCGTGGCCGTGTTTATTTTCTTCGAACGGTTCTGGGCGATCCGCAAGGCTTCCGCCGTGGACGTGAATTTCATGAACCGGATCCGCGAGCAGATTTTCGACGGGAAAATCTCCGCGGCGATCCAACTTTGCCGTTCCACCAACACTCCGATCGCCCGGATGGTCGAAAAGGGGATCGAGCGGATCGGCCGTCCGCTGAGCGACGTGAACAGTTCGATCGAAAACGTAGGCAACCTGGAAGTGTCGAAGCTCGAAAACGGTCTGCCGATTCTGGCGACGATCGCCGGCGGCGCGCCGATGATCGGGTTTCTCGGTACGGTGGTCGGCATGGTGCAGGCTTTTATGAACATGTCGCAGGCGGGAGGAACGGTCGATATGACGGTGTTGGCCAGCGGTATGTACGTGGCGATGGTGACGACGGTCGGCGGTCTGACGGTCGGCGTGCCGGCCTATTTCGGGTATAACTACCTGGTGGCCCGTATCGAGAAGCTGGTATTTCAGATGGAGGCCAACTCGATTGCGTTCATGGATATCCTGAACCAGCCGATCGAACAGTAAGACAACACTTGTTACAAGAATTAAAATCGCACGATTATGGCCATTAAAAGAGGATCGAAAGTAGATGTAGGGTTCAGCGCTTCGTCGATGACGGACCTGATCTTCCTGCTGCTGCTTTTCATGATGCTCTCGACCACGCTGATCAATCCGAACGCCGTGAAGCTGACGTTGCCGAAGAGTTCCAATCAGTTGAAGGAGAAACCGTACACGACGGTTTCGATCAACTCCGATCTGGGCTATTTCATCGAGACGACGCCCGTTTCCTTCGATCGGCTCGAAGAGACGCTGGTCGCGAAACTGACCGGAACGGAAGATCCTACCGTGTCGCTGCACTGCGACAAAAGCGTTCCGATCGAAGAGGTGGTGAAAGTGATGAACATCGCCATGAAGAATAAGTTCAAACTGATTTTGGCAACGAGACCGGAATAACCGATGATTGACTTTCAGCCGGAAGACCGTACGCAGCAGCGCCTCGTAGGCGGAATAGCGACGCTGATTTACGCAGTGTCGGTGTTGCTGTTGTTGTTGCTGTTGAAATTTCAACTGCTTCCGCCTCCCGACAACGGCGAGGGGCTGATGATTAATTTCGGGAATGTCGAGGAGGCTGCTCCTGGAGCCGACCTCGCGATGAACGACCAGGCTGCCGAGGCTCCGCAGCAACCGCAGCAACAGGCTCCGCCGCAGCAGGCTGCCGAGGACGAGCAGTTGACGCAGGACTTCGAGGAGACCGACGTCGTAGTTAGGGAGAAGAAGAAAGACGAAAAGAAAACGCCGAAAAAAGAGGATAAGAAGGTCGAGGCCAAGCCCAAGCCCGAACAGAAGCCGGTGGAGAAGCCGCGCGAGGTGAATCGTAAAGCGCTGTTTCCGGGCCGCACCGAGGGCAGCAAAGCTGCGAGCGAAGGAACCGGAACCGGGGCCGGCAATCAGGGGAACCCGGCCGGAACGCCGGAAGGAAGCCACGAAGGAACCGGGACGGGCACCGGCGGCAATTCGGCGAGCCTGTCCGGGCGATCGCTGGTCGGAATGCTTCCGAAACCCGATTACAGCGCTAAAGACCAGGGACGCGTTGTGATCGAAATCATGGTGGATCAGCAGGGGAAAGTCACTGCGGCGACCTATCGTTCGAAAGGTTCCACGACGCAGAACAGTTCGCTGGTCAATTCCGCGCTGCAGGCGGCCCGCCGCGCGCAGTTCAACGTGGACGAGAACGCTCCGGTTTCGCAGTCGGGAACCATTACCTACAATTTCCGGATGCAGTGACGTCGTTCTCCGCAGAACGGAGTATAGCCGTAACAGCGTATGAGGTATCTGTTGATTTTGATATGTGTCGTTTTCGGAGGCGGGGAGCTTTGCGCCCAGCCTGCCGTCGCCTTCGAGACCAAAACGTACGATCTGGGCGAGGTCGGTGAAAAGGGCGGAGCCGTGAGCCGGGATTTCCGTTTCGAAAATACCGGGGACGCTCCGCTGGTGATTATAAAAGCCGAAACGGCCTGCAATTGCACGAAAGTCCGCTTTTCGCGGAAACCGGTGGCTCCGGGACGGAAAGGTACGGTGACGGTGGTTTACGATCCCGCCAAGCAAGACGGCTCTTTTCTGAAAGCCGTCAAAATCCTGACGAATACGCCCGAAAAGCAGTATATCGTTACGATCCGCGGAAACGTCGTTCCGTAGGAGGAAATTACCGGATATTTGATTATTTTTGTTTTGGCCCGCCCTTTGACGGACGGGTAGGTTATTTAGTGTCGGACGATTGTGGAACTATTGATAAAAAATTGCCTGGTGCTTCCGATGACGGAACAGCCCGGCAGACCGAAATATTACCGGGGCGCGGTTGCCATCAGCGGCGACCGGATCGCGTTGGTGAGCGACTCCCCGCAGCGGATCGAACGTTACGAGCGGGAGCGAGGAGAAGGATTGCAGGTGGCGGACGGCGCCGGACGGCTCGTGATGCCGGGTCTGATTAACCTGCACAACCACGTGTCGATGACCCTGATGCGCGGCTATGCCGACGACCTGCCGCTGATGCCGTGGCTGACCGAAAAGATTTGGCCGTTCGAGGCGAAACTGGACGGCGACGATATTTACAGCGGGGCCGAGCTGGGAATCGCCGAAATGCTGCTCGGCGGTACGACCGCTTTCGTCGATATGTACTGGTATGCCGACCGGGTCGCCGAGGCGGCGATCCGCAGCGGAATCCGGGCGGTCGTCAGTCCGGCTTTCGTCGGGACGGCGTTCGACGGTTACGTCGAACGGACGCAGCGGATGATTGAACGGTATAACGGCGCCGCCGGCGATCGCATCCGGGTTTGGGTCGCTCCGCATGCCCCGTACACCTGTACGCCCGAACAAATCCGCGAATCGCTGAAACTGTGCGAACGCAACGGGGTAGGCGTCAATATCCATGTCGCCGAGACTTTGTCGGAAGTGGAAACGATTCGCGAACGATACGGTAAAACGCCGGTGGAGCATCTACGCGATCTCGGTGTTTTCGATTACCGCGCGTTGGCGGTGCATTGCGTCCACCTGACCGAAACGGATATGGAGATCTTGTCCCGGCAGGGCGTTTCCGTCGTGTATAATCCGCAGAGCAACATGAAGCTCGCGAGCGGGATCGCTCCGGTCGCCCGGTTGCTCGAACGGGGCGCCAACGTCGGCATCGGCACCGATGGGCCGAGTTCGAACAACGACCTGGATATGTGGGACGAGATGCGTACGGGTTCGTTTTTGCAGAAAGTAGCTACCGGAGATCCGTGCGTATTGCCGGCGTACGAAGTGTTGCGGATGGCGACGACGCGGGCGGCCGATGCGATCGGCATGAAGGGCGAGATCGGCGTGCTAGCCGAAGGGGCCCGCGCCGACCTGATCGTGCTGAATCTCGATAAACCGCACCTGACTCCGTGTCACGACCTGGTCGCGAACCTGGTTTACTGCGCGAAGCCGTCCGACGTGGAGACGGTGATGGTCGACGGACGCATCGTGGTGCGGCAGGGTGCACTGGCGAACGGAGATTTCGGAGCGATCCGCCGTGAGGTCGAACGCCGCCTGGGCGTTTTGCAACGGCGCGGGGAGTAGACCGGCGGATTGCGGCCGGTTTGTGTCGGAACCTAACCAAAACTTAAATAAAAAGATGAAGTTACTACGTTTTGCATGCCTGTTTTTAGGCGCGGTTGCCGTTTTTGACGGCGCTTCGGGCGCGGTCGTTCGGCAGGATAATTCGCAGGTGCCGGGCATCCATGCGATTGGAAACGGCGGTCTGTGCGTCTATGGACAGGGCGCCGATATCCTGCAACTGTTCGGTCCGCCTTACTCTTCTCCCGGATTTTTCACGATGAATCTGCAGGGAGATTACCGGGTCGATCTGCAACGCGAGCCTCGGACGGCCGTTTGGCACAGCCTGATTACCGACGGTGGGGCGGAAGTAGCCCGTCAGACCGATTTCGTAACCGTCGGCAGCGATGGTTTCGTCCGCCGTATTCATGCGCAGCGTCCGTTCAGTTACCGGATCACCGTCAGGATGGAAGATCGGTATGCTCCGTATGAGGAGCTGATAACGGTCAGGGAGGATATGTCGGCCGCGGAATTAAAGAATGCGAACCGGCGTTACCGGATCGGCATCGCTCCCGGCGTTCCTTTTTACAGCAGTTATAAAGCCCCTTCGGGTTATCTGTACGAGGTGTTTACGACCGGTTCGGCGACGCTCGTCCCGGGAGCGGGCGGCGATAAAAGTTGGGTGCTGAACGTGACTCCGGGCGACGGAGCCTTGTACGTAGTTGCCGGACCGAACGAACGCCGGCTTGCCGAAAACAGCGCGGCGATCGCTTCCGCATCGCCCGAATCGTTGCAGAAGGCGAGTGCGAAAAGCTGGAAGAAATATGCGGCGAAGCAGCACCGGTTCAAAGCGTCGAACCTGCCGGACGACCGCCGCGACGAATTTTTCCGGGCCGTGGACGACATCGGCGTGCTGATCAAGAGCCAGCAAGGACGCGAAGGCGGCGTACTGGCCGGGATCGTTTACCACATGGGCTACGTGCGCGACCAGTACGGGGTTTCGCGGGCGCTGTTGGCGCTGGGACACAGCGAAGAGGCCCGCGGCATCCTGGAGTTCTACCATAACATATGGAAGGTTTACGGATATATCCAGAATGCGCAGGCGATCGGTTATCCCGGAATTTTCCACCGTCACGAAAACGACGAGACCGAGATTACCGGTTATTTGGTCGTGCAGGCGTTCGATTATTTCCGGAAAACGAACGATGCGGCGTTCCTCGAACGAATTCTTCCGATGCTTGAGTGGGCGACCCAGGCGCAGCAACGCAACCTGATCGACGGTATGCTGCCGTTCAACGGCGACGAGACTTACATTGCCGGCGGCGTCGTGCCGCGCAAGGTGATGTACCACGGTTCGGCCGAGGCGACGCTGCTGTTTATCGAAGGGAGTTCGCGGTTGCTGGATTTCGTCCGTACGCGGTCGCTGTGGAACGAAGACCGGATCGCCGCGCTCGAACGCGACGTGCGGCAATGCAGCGATCGTTACCGCGATAATTTTTACCGGGACGGCAAGCTGTTCATCAACAATCCGCAGCGCGAGGCGAAGGTCAGCTATCCGGCTACGCGTCCCGGCGTTTGCCTGCACCCCGATCATTTCGATTACTTTACCGAGACCTACCATTTCAAAGGGTGTCTTTATTTCTGCGAGGATTGCATGCGCAAAGACAACAGCCGGGTCGAACTGCCGCCCGTAGAGCGTTTCAGTATTCCGTCCGCCTACCTTTTCCCTATCTACATCAATGCGCAGCTCCTTTCCGATTCCGAGAAACGGGCTTTGCTCGACGAGGTGGTCGCGCTTTACCGGAAGACCGGGAAAATCTCGTCGCAGGACCGGATACTGGGCTACGATTTCGGCATGTTCCTATATGCGCTGGCCGACTGCGGGGATCCGCTCGCTGCAGATGTTTACGACCGGATGATGGCCCTGCGCGACGATTCGGGCGCATGGGTCGAATATTATGTCGATGGACAGCCGAGCGGCTGTCGGTGCCGGCCGTGGGAGAGCGGCATCAATATCGAGGCGGCGATCAAATACGCCCGGTAGATGCCTCGGCATGTCCGGATCGAACGAAGGCTTCTTCGTAAGGAGAAGCCTTTGTTATTTTGCGAACCCGGGGCTCATCGGGGAATCAGCGGATTTTTGCGCCGGTCGGCGGCAGCTCGTCCGACGACCGGTTCACTCCGACTCCGAACAGGGCGAAATCGTACCGGACGGGGTCGTCCGGATCGAGCCGCCGCAGCGAGCCGGTGATCTCTTCGACCGCTTTCCAGTCGTTTTGCCGTCGGGTGAGTAGGCCCAGCGCACGGCCGGTATTGCCGGTGTGGACGTCGAGCGGCAAGTAGAGCGCCGAGGGCGGGATCGTCCGCCACAGTCCGAAATCAACGCCGCGACTGTCGCTGCGCACCATCCATTTGAGAAACATGTTCAACCGTTTGCAGGCCGCGCCCTTGTCGATGCTGGAGAGGTGCTTTTCGCAGCGCGTCGGATGATCGCTTTCCCAGAACGTCGTGCGGAACCGCGACAGTACCGTGCGCAGATCGCCCGTGGCGGCGTATGTCTGTTCGAAATAGCCGCCGAGACTTCCGTAGCGGCTGCATAGTCGGCGCAGGGCGCGAATAAAGGCGATGCAGTCCGCTCCGTTGAACGTGCGGTGAACGAAGTTCAGCAGCGCGTTCAGTTCCTGTTCCGACGCATGGACGGTGAAATCGTACGGAGCGTCGTCCATCAGGCGCATCAGCCGGCCGGCATTGCGAACGATCGATTTGCGGTTGCCCCATGCGATCGTGGCGGCCAGAAAACCGCTGATCTCGATGTCCTCCCTGCGTTCGAAGCGGTGAGGAACGGAGATCGGGTCGTCCGCAATGAAGTCGGGCGCGTTGTAGCGGTCGTGCAGGCCGTCGAGCAGCTCTTTGAGTTCGTCGTGTTCCATCAGGGGCGAATCAGTCCGTCGATCATCTGGATTTTGCGGTCGGACATTTCGGCCAATTGTTCGTCGTGCGTCACGATGACGACCGTTTGCCCGAACGTATCGCGCAGCGTGAAGAACAGTTTGTGGATCTCTTCCTTATTTTTGGTGTCGAGGTTGCCGGACGGCTCGTCGGCCAGCAGTACGGCGGGCGAGTTGATCAGTGCGCGGGCGATGGCTACGCGTTGCTGTTCGCCCCCCGACAGTTCGGCGGGTTTATGGGTCAGACGGTGTTCCATGGCCAGCATCCCGAGCAGTTCGGCGGCCCGTTTTTCGACTTCGTGCCGTTCGCGTCCGGCGATGTAGCCCGGAATACACACGTTCTCGAACGCGGAAAACTCGGGCAGCAGGTGGTGGAACTGGAATACGAAGCCGATCTTCGTGTTGCGGAATTTCGAGATGTTCTTGTCCGACAGCGTATGCACGGCTACGCCGTCGATCTCGATCTCGCCGGAAGTGGGCCGGCTCAGCGTGCCGAGGATTTGCAGCAGCGTCGTTTTGCCGGCGCCGCTCGGCCCGACGATCGAAACGACTTCCCCTTTGTCGATCGACAGGTCGATTCCTTTGAGCACTTCGAGCGCACCGAAACTTTTGTGTATATCTTTGGTTTTTATCATGGTTTTGCGGTATTTGCAGCGGTAAAACGGTTCCACAGCGCGATGACCTGCGCGGCTTCGCGAACGTCGTGCACCCGCAGGATCGAGGCTCCCTGGCGCAGGCATTCCCAGTGCAGCGCGGAGGTGCCGGTCAGCGCGTCGTCCGGCGTCGTGTCGAGCGTCCGGTAGATCATCGATTTGCGCGAGATGCCGGCTAAAAACGGAAGCCCCGTGTCGCGGAATGTTTCGCCCATCCGGCCGAGCAGCATGAAATTCTGATCGACGGTTTTTGAAAAACCGAATCCCGGATCGAGCACGATCTGTTCGACTCCGGCGCTGCGCAGCGTTTCGGTTTTTGCTGCGAAGTAACCGCGTATTTCGCCGATCAGATCGTCGTAGTGCGTCCGGCTCTGCATGTTCTGCGGCGTGCCGCGCATGTGCATGGCAATGAATGGCACCCGGTAACGGGCGGCTACGCCGGCGATTTCCGGTTCGGCTTCCGCGCCCGTGATGTCGTTGACGATACACGGGCCGAAGTTTTCGAGTGTTTTTTCCATTACGCCGGCCCGGAAAGTGTCGATCGACACGGCGGTGTCGGGAAATTTTTTGCGGATGATCTCCAACGCCGAGGCGAGTCTGCGGAACTCCTCCCGAGGGGAGACGTCGTCCGCTCCCGGACGCGACGAATACCCGCCGACGTCCAGAATGGCGGCGCCTTCCGATACGGCCTGCCGCACCCGGCGTTCGATCGCATCCGCTTCCTGAGTCCGGCTGCCGCTGAAAAACGAATCCGGCGTCACGTTGACGATCGCCATGACGACGGGGTTTTCAAGGCTGATTTCGATTTTTCCTACGGTCAGTTTCATAATTGGCCGAATAATTCGTGCAATTTCAATACCTGGGGGATGACCAGCGTGCGGTCGTCTGAAACGATCACGTGGTCGGCCCGCGCGATGCGTTCTTCTTCGCTGAGCTGGGCCGCGATCCGCGCCCGTACGGACGCTTCGTCCGTTCCGTCGCGCCGGCAGGTACGCCGGATACGCAGCGCTTCCGGCGCAGCCACTTCGACCGTGGCGTCCATTAGCCGGTCGGCGCCGCTTTCGAACAGCACGGCGGCTTCCTGGATGACGTAATGACCCGTTTGCCGTCCGGCCCATCGCATGAAATCGACCGCGACGGCCGGATGGACGATCCGGTTCAGCCGCTCCCGCAGGAGGCAGTTGCCGAAAATTTGCGCGGCGACCGCCCGCCTGTCCAGGACTCCGTCCCGGTAAGCGGCGCTGCCGAGCAATTCCCGGATTTTTCCGATGACGGCCGGGTCGGTGTTCATCAGCCGCCTGGCTTCGGTGTCCGAGTCGTACACCGGAACCCCCAGCAACGAAAAGAGGCGGCAAACCGTGCTTTTTCCGCTTCCGATCCCTCCGGTTATACCGACCTTAATCATCGCTTCGTTTTGGAAATTCGATTTCGACCGGAGCGGCCACCGATTTGATTTTCAAGTCGGTGATCTGGGACGAAATGGTGTTTTGCAACCAGAACGGCGAGATATCGTACAGGCCCGAGGCCGTCGTCGACGGCGTTACCGCGATGTTGTCCGACGAGATGAACACTCCGTTTTTACGCGGAGCGATCTTGTGCAGCAAGATCTGGTATCCTGATCCTTCCACCTGACACCGCACCGAATAATAGACGCTGTCGATGCGGACGGGGATGTTGATATCGGCCGTATAGGAGTGACTGAGCTTGGTCACGTACCACAAGATCAGCGATAATCCCAGCAGCATGAAGAATACCGGGTTGCTGAGCCTGCGTGCGGTGACTTTCAGGTATAAGGTGAATTTATGCATTTCCCACGTTCGGTTTCTTTGCAAAATAAAGGAAAATTCGGGGAATAAAAAAATATCCGTCCTTGTCCGAAAACCGAAAGAGAAGCGAGATTAGGGTATAGGAAGACAAAAAGGCTTCGCATCGCGAAGCCTTTTTTACCGCCCGGACGGAACGGTTTATTTGTCGAGCGACAGTTTTTCGCTGTTTTTGTTGGTTTTGCCTTCCGCGGCGTATTTTTTGTTCAGTCCTTCCAGAACGATTTGCGTGATGTCCAGCGACGGGTCGGCGTTCATGACCGGGCCGCCCGAAGTCGTGCTGAGAATGATTTTGAAACGGTAGTCGCTGTTGAATTCCTTCAGGTATTCGGTGATGTTGTAGTGGATTTTGTTCAGCATGACTTGTTCCTGTTCGGCCAATTCGTTCATCACTTTGTCGCGGTGCTGAACGAACGACTGCTGTTTTTTCTCCAGATTTTCCTGCATGGTCATCGCTTCCGAACGGGTGACCAGCCCTTTGTCGATCTTGTTCTGGTAATCTTTCAGGTCGGATTCGAGGCTGCGCCCTTTCGAGGTGAGTTCCGCATCCGCTTTTTTGGCTTTGGCTTCGTACTCGGCGCGCAGATCGAGGTACATGTCGTACTTGCTGATCAGCGAATCGACGTTGAAGTAAGCGATGGTCCCGCTCGATGCCGCTGCTGCAGCGTCGCTTTCCGTGGTTTCTGCGGCAGGTTTCGTTTCGCCGCCGGCCGGGGCTTGGTTTTTGTTGCAGCCTACAGTCGTCAGGGCGACCGCAGCGAGAATTAACAGGATCTTTTTCATGTCAGATTTTAAAAATGTGTTTTATAAAATTCGGTTTTGTTTCGTGCTTGCGGATTTTCCGTACCTGTTCGAATCCGTTTGACAGAGCGTGTTTTTCCGTCGATTATTGCGCAAATATATTAATTATTTCTTTTCATTTGCTTATTTTTGCAGGTAAATATGGTAGCGTATTATGTATGAATACATCACGGGTCGGATCGAGACGCTGACTCCGGCGTCGGTCGTCGTGGAAGCTGCGGGCGTCGGGTATTTTTTGAATATCTCGTTGCAGACTTTTTCGCAGATCGGTTCCCGGACGGAGGTGAAACTGTATACCCATTTTGCGGTGCGTGAGGACGCGCAGGTGCTTTACGGCTTTTTCAGCCGCGCCGAACGCGATATTTTCCGGTCGTTGATCGGCGTTTCGGGAGTCGGGGGCAATACGGCCCGGATGATCCTCTCTTCGTTTACGGCCGAGGAGGTCTGCACGATCGTCGCGACCGGACAGGCCGACGTGCTGAAGACCGTCAAGGGACTCGGTCTGAAAACCGCGCAGAAAATCATCGTGGAATTGCGGGATAAGATCGGCGCGGGCAGCGCTGCCGCGACTTCCGTTCCGGTGCAGGGTGCGGCGGGGGAGACTTTCTCCGAGGCGGTGGCCGCGCTGACGATGCTCGGATTTACGCGGCAGGCGACCGAGAAGGCGTTGCGGGCTATTCAGCAGGAATCTCCGGCGGCTTCGGTCGAGGAACTGGTGCGGCTTGCGTTGAAGCGTTTGTGACGCCGGCCGCGGGACGCGGAACGCGGCGACGGAAAGATCGTTCCGTTTTTGCGGCCGGATCGATTTTTTTTACGGAAAATTACGGCAATCCGGCAAATTATTCTATTTTTGTTGCCAAATTCGTGGCATATGTCTATGCTTTCTGACAGTAATGGTTTGTTTTTTAGGGTTTTCGGCAGAAAGCCCCGGCGCTGTTACATGAAAATCGAATAAACATACTATCATATGGATTTATACCTGATCATCGTCATCATTATGCTTGCTCTGGCAGTCTCGGGACTGGTTGTGGGAGTCGCTAACGATGCGGTGAATTTTCTAAATTCGGCCCTGGGTTCCAAGGCCGCACCCCGTTATGTGATCATGACGGTGGCTTCGGTCGGAATCATCGTCGGAGCCATCACTTCGAACGGGATGATGGAAGTCGCCCGCAGCGGCGTTTTCCATCCGGAGATGTTTACATTCGCCGAGGTCATGCTGCTGTTCCTGGCGGTGATGTTCACCAACGTGATCCTGCTGGATATTTTCAATACGCTGGGAATGCCTACTTCTACTACCGTGTCGCTGGTGTTCGGGCTGCTGGGAGCCGCCGTAGGGATCAGTATCTTCAAAATAGCGAACGATGCGCTGGTGACGCTGCCCGACGGTTCGCTGGCCACGATGGCCGACATGATCAATACGGGCAATGCGATGGCGATTATCGGCGGAATCCTGATTTCGGTGGTAATCGCTTTTGTTTGCGGTACGGTCGTGATGTACATCACGCGGCTGATCTTTTCGTTCCGTTACCAGTCGAAACTGAAGTCGTACGGAGCCGTCTGGTGCGGGATCGCTCTGACGGCTATTTCGTATTTCGCCGTTTTCAAAGGGTTGAAAGGGACGCAGGTCATTCCCGCCGACTGGATGAGCTGGATGGAAGGGCATATACCGATGATGCTCGGCGGGCTGCTGGTCGGCTGGAGCTTGATTATGTCGATTCTCAGTATGCTGAAGGTGAATATCCTGCGGATCACCGTGCTGGCGGGCACGTTTTCGCTGGCGCTCGCTTTCGCCGGCAACGACCTGGTGAACTTCATCGGGGTGTTTGTCGCCGGAGTCGACGCTTACGACATCGTCCGGACGACCGGGGATACGAATATGCTGATGGGCGGATTGAACGATCCGGTCGTCGCCAACCTGCTGATCCTGTTCCTTTCGGGAGCGGTCATGGTCGTTACGCTGTGGTTCTCGAAAAAGGCCCAGAGCGTTTCCGACACCGAGATCAATCTGGCGCGCCAGGATGTAGGCGTAGAGCGTTTCGGTTCGACCTCTGCGTCGCGGGCGATCGTCCGCGCCACGATCAACTGCAATAAGAATTACGAGAAATATACGCCCGAGCGGATTCAGCGTTTCATCGCGAGCCGTTTCGTCCCGGTCGCCAATGCCAAGGACAAAGCGCCTTTCGATCTGATCCGGGCGACGGTGAACCTGACGGTCGCCTCGCTGCTGATCTCGATGGCTACGTCGTTGCAACTGCCGCTTTCGACTACTTACGTGACCTTTATGGTGGCGATGGGTAGTTCGCTTTCCGACCGGGCCTGGGGGCGGGAGAGTGCCGTGTACCGGATTACCGGGGTGTTGACCGTGATTGCCGGATGGTTCTTTACGGCATTGGTGGCCTTCACGGTCTCTTTTGCCGTTGCCGTTTTGCTGATGTGGGGCGGGGTGTTCGCCGTGGCTGGACTCAGCGTGCTGTGCTGTTATCTGATGATCCGGAGTACGAAGGCGCATAACCGGAAGTTGAAACGCGAAGCCGAAAAGCAGGCCGAACATAAGGCCGTTACCGACGAAAGTTCGATCGTGGATCGCAGCGTGCGGGAGATTACCGAAATGATGAACAAGGTGACGACGATCTACAACCAGACGCTGATCGGTTTGTTCAACGAAGACCGTAAGCTGCTCAAAAACATGGTTCGCGAATCGGAGGCGCTCTATCAGGTCGCGCACGAACGGAAACACGAAGTGCTGCCGACGCTGCTCGAGTTGCAGGAGAACTATGTCGAAACGGGGCATTATTACGTGCAGATCGCCGACTACCTCGACGAGGTAGCCAAGGCGCTGGTGCATATCACCCGGCCGAGTTTCGACCATATCAATAACAACCACGAGGGATTCCGCGTCGATCAGTTGGAAGATCTCAAACGGGTCAACAATCAGGTAAGCCGGATTTATCTGCATATCAACGAAATGCTGCGAACCAGCCATTTCGAGGAGTTGGACGAAATCCTGCGGATGCGCGACGAACTGTTCGATACGCTCGCTGCGGCGATCAAGAGCCAGATCAAGCGCGTGAAGGCGAAAGCCTCGACCACGCGCAGCAGCATCCTCTACCTGACCATCATCAACGAAACCAAAACGATGGTGCTCCAGAGCCGGAACTTGTTGAAAGCGCAGAAGTATTTCGTGATGAAAAAATAGGCGGCGTCCGTTTTTTTTGCAAAAGATTTCCGCCAACGGGCAATATTTCGGGCCGGACGCAGTTTGATATAATAGCGGGAGGGGCGTGTTGTTTTTGGAGGAAATTAGTCGTAGATTTGTAACCGGTTAGAGTTGCGGCAGTGAAACGAATTTTGTACATATTGGTTCTGGCGGCTGCTTTCGGCGGGTGTAAGGACGACGAGACCTACCTCGATAAGCAGCGTACTTCTTTCGAGAGTTATCTTTCGAGGATGGATTTTTCCTATACGACGCCCAACGGCGTTTACCGGTATGTGGCTAATGCGGATCGGGAGGGGTATGACCGGGAGGTGCCGGTCGAATACGGCGATTCGGTCAGTTTCGATTTCGCCGCCTACTTGTTTTCTTCGTCGATCGGCGCGCTCTACTACACCAACGTGAAAGAGTGGATTCCCGCGAAGGACCTGGAGGTGCTCAATCCGGAGTACTGGGACTTCTCGACGCGGCGGATCAAGCTGGGCAGCGCTTCGCTCGTCAAAGGTCTCGAATACGGCCTGGTGAATAGCCGTCAGAACGATTCGCTGTTGCTGTTCATGACTTCCGACCTGGTTTACGGAACCGAGAACATGGGAGTCGTGAATCCCGATCAGCCGGTCGTGTGGGCGGTAAAAATTAAAAAAGTAGTGAAACCATGATAAAAGTTATTCGGGCGATCCTGTCTGTTTTTATCGTTGCCGTGTCAGTCGCTTCCTGCGCGAAACAGCCTTCCGACGATTTGGGGGGCAGGCAACAGCTCGCCTTCGAGGAATGGATGAAATATTACGGCGACGGAGCCGTCAAACAGTCGACGGGTATTTATACTAAAAAGCTGGATTCCTTGCCCGGTAACGTGATCAGGCATCCGCAGGAAGGCAACTGGATACGGGTAAACTATACGGGGCGGATCCTCAATACGGGAAATATATTCGTTACGCGCGACAGCGCTACGGCGCAGTTGCAGGGCACTTTTCAATATTATACGCATTACGTGCCCGAATATTTCCAGTTTAAGAGCGATAACGGTTCCGTGCCGAGCGGCATGTTGTACGCGCTCGGCGAGATGAATGCGGGGGACGTCGTCCGTGCCTATATTCCTTACGGATTGGCGTACGGGACTTCGGGGACGTCGTTCGGTTCGGGCTACGAAGGCCAGGTCGCTTCCGTTCCCGGGAGCACGCCGATCATTATGGATATGGAACTGCTCGAAATTGTCGCCGATCCGGTGATTGCCGAAAACGAGTTGGTGCAGGATTTCGCTTATAACGAGTGGGGCAAGACGATCGAAGATACGGTGAGGGCCAACATTTACCGCCGGACGTTGAGTTTGGGCAAGGATACGGCTACCGTAAAAGCGGATACGACGGTCAGCGTGTATTACGTGGGACGTTTTATGGACGGTTTCGTTTTCGATACGAATATAGAGGATACGGCCAGAAAGTATAATATTTACAGCTCTTCGAACCGTTACGATTCGATCACCGTGAATACCGGCGGAACGGATACGACCTATGTGAAGGGTTTCTACCATGCGATCGTCGGGATGAAATTCGGGGAAACGGCGCAGACCGTCTTTACGTCGGCCTACGGTTACGGTTCCACGTTGCAGAGTCCCGAGAACGAGACTTGGATCAATCCCTATACGCCGCTGATGTTTACGATTATGGTGATTCCGCCCAATGGGGACGGTACGGCCTACCATCCGTACAGCATCAAAGGGGTGAAAGCGCTGACCAAGGACGAGGATGACGTGTGGATCACGGGTTACGTGGTCGGTGCGGTTGACGGCGCCAGCGTCGAGACGGGAGCCGTCTATTCCGATACGGTCAAGGTCAAAACCAATATCCTGCTGTCCGATATCCGTACTCCGGACGACGCTTCGCGGGTCGTGGCCGTCGAATTGCCCGAAGGAACGATCCGGGATAAGCTGAACCTGGTGGACAATGAGGCCATATACCGAAAAAAAATCGTCGTTCGCGGAAATATCAGGCAGTATCTCGGACAGACCGGTCTGGTCGATGTGACGCAGTATGTCAAAAAATAGGACGATATAAGAACGGACGGAGGGGGAAGGAAAGCGGTTTTCTTCCCCTTTTCCGTAGGGTTATGGCAAACGATTACTTCTCTTTCAAACGGTTTACGGTGTGGCAGCGCCGCGCTGCGATGCGGGTCGGAACCGACGGAGTGTTGCTCGGCGCCTGGTTCGATCCGGGCGGAGACGGCGCGCGGATGCTGGATGTGGGCACCGGTACCGGCGTGATCGCGCTGATGGCGGCCCAGCGGAATCCGTCGGCGCGGATCGACGCCGTCGAAATCGATGCCGGCAGTTGTGCGGATGCCGCGGAAAATTTCGCCGGGTCGCCCTGGGCGGAACGCCTGGCTCTTTTCGGTGAGTCTTTCGTGTCCTTTTGCGGGCACGCTACGCGGAAATACGATCGGATAGTCTCCAATCCGCCTTATTTCGTCGGTTCGCTGAAGTGTCCCGATCCGGGACGTACCCGGGCGCGGCATACCGATTCGCTGCCCCATCCGGAATTGCTGGCCGGAGCGGCCGGGCTGTTGACCGAAAAGGGATGCCTGAGCGTCGTGCTGCCGGCGGACGGAGCGGATGCGTTTACCGGGCAGGCGGCCCGATACGGCCTGTTTCCGGCACGGACGCTTGCCGTTTGCCCGGTGCCGGGGACGGTGCCGAAACGGATGCTGATCGAATTCCGGACATTCCGGGCGGGCGTCGAAACGGAAGTGCTGGCGATTGCGCCGGAAGGCGGAACGGGTTATACGGACCGGTACCGGGCGCTGACCGGAGATTTTTATCTGAAAATGTGAGCGTTTTTCGAAATATAGTGTATTTTTGTTCGTACCGTTTCGGCGAGAATAGCGAATTAAAAACGATAGATTATGAAAAAAGTGTTGGTTTTAGGTGCGTTGTGCGCCTTGGTAACGGGGGCTTCGGCACAGGTTAAAGCTTATAAGGCGGATCAGATGACGAATCCCAACTCGGTGGCTTATGCGCTGCCGCGCACGGTGGTCAAAGTGCGTGTCGTTGCGGAAAAAGAGAGCGTGCGCGTCGGCCCGTATGCCCGGTTCGCTCAGAAATACCTCGGCGTGATCGCTCCGCTGGCCGATAAGGATATCTATACGATCAAGAGTGCGACGCTTTGCGGCGTTCAGGAGGCCGATCCGGCGGAAGTGTACGCGCTGGACAATCCGGACAAAAGTCCGGTGCGGATTTACGATCCGACTCCCGAAGGATTCGTTGCGGCCCCGCTGGACGGCGTGGAACCGGCCGGCATCGCCGGCCCGATACGTAAGGGAGTCCGGATGCGGGGCGCCGGCCCGGATGTGATTTCCTATGTCGAATGCGATACCGCTTTTCTGAAGGTGCCGATCGACAAGCAGAGCACGGTCGAGAAAAGCGCCGAATCGATGGCGGCGGATGCGGCTAACATGATCTTTTCGTTGCGCCGGCATCGGCTCGATCTGGTGACCGGTGAAGCCGGCGAGAATGTGTTCGGCGGCGGTTTGAAGGCGGCTCTGGACGAGATCAGCCGCCTGGAACAGGAATATTTGGCTTTGTTCCTCGGTAAACAGTACCGACAGACGGTCGCGAGGGAATACAATGCGCTTCCGTCGAAAGACGAAAATACTTTGGTCGTATGCCGCTTCTCCGATACGGCGGGTCTGTTGCCCGACAACGACCTTTCGGGCCGTCCGATCACGCTGGAAATGACCCCTGAGAAAAAGGCCGAGGCCTCTCCGCTGGCGAACCGGAACAAGGAGATCAAGGGCGGAGTCTTTTACCGCATAGCCGATATGGTGAACTGCCGGCTGACCGATGGGAACCGTCAGATCGCCCAGGCACGGATGCCGATCTATCAGTTCGGGGTGGTGGTACAGGTGCCGGTTACGGCCGTTAAATAGGGTTCCCGAATGAACGATACCGCATTGATGATCCGCTTGTTGGGACGCCTGAAAAAAGAGATGAACGGCGCTGTGGCGGAAGCGATGCAACGCAGGGGACTGAATTATCCGTTGAATTACGGGGTTTCGGTTCCGACGATCCGAAGCATTGCCGGGGAGTACGGTACGTCGCACTCCCTGGCGATGCTTTTATACCGTCAGCAGGTGCGCGAGTTGAAATTGGCTGCCGCTTTCGTCGACGATCCGCAGCAAGTTACGCCGGATCAGATGCGGTTGTGGGCGGACGGGTTCGCGAATACCGAATTGGTCGAGCAGGTGGTGTATAATCTGTTCCGCAAGGCGCCCGGCGCGGAGCGGGTTGCGCTTGAGTGGCTCGACTCCCCGAAGCCGTTGTTGCGTTACGCCGGTTTGCTGACGGCCGCTTCGACGGTGCGTCCGGAGATGGAACAGACGATGAGACAGGCGTTTTTCGACCGGATCGACCAGCTCGTTTTTCGGGAAATCGACAGCTCCGCCGTCTTGCGCGGGATTGTGACGGCCTTACGGCAGTTGGCCCGTACCGGCCTGTCGATGCGCCGAATGGTGGAAGACCGGATCGCCGTTTACGGAGCGGCTGCGGAAAGTTTGCCGCAACAGGTCGCCGAAGAACTCCGGTGGCAGTTGGAATACCTCGATCCGGCCGGGTAAATTATCTGAAGTCGATTATTTCGACATCCTTGTATTTCTTTTTGTCGAATGTGAATTGATCGGGCGCGACAGCGATGTCGGGCGTGATCTTGCTGATTCTGATTTCGACGGTACCCGCGCCGTCCGTGTCGTAATCGATACCGACGGGCAGTCCGCTCTGCGGATCGAGTAGCAATCGGATCGACCGGTAGCCTGCGCCCTTGACTTTCGGCGTCAGTTCCACCCGTTCCGCCGTCCGTCCGCCGACCGCGACGCTTCCTTTATAGGCGTTATCGAAATCCTGTTCATCCATCTTGAAAAAACGGGAAGGGTTCGACAGGAGCGAATGGTCGTTCGGGTCGGGCTTTTCGATCGTCACCTCGTCTTCGTTGCTGTTGTAGGTGTATAGCAGCTTGCCGTCGCAGAACAGTTCGTAATCGTTTACATGGACGTAATAGCGGTCGCCGCTGACGACGATCCGTCCGGCTACGTCGCTGAACTCGTTCTCCATGCTGGCCGTAAAGAGTATTTCGTACGCTTTGCCGGAAGCGATCTTGTCGGACAGTGTGCGGATCAGTTTCGCGGATTTCTCGTCGGCATGAGCCGTGGTGAGCGTGAAAACGAGCAGCAGCGGCAGGATGATTCTGCGGAGCAGGCTGGATCGGTCGTGTGGTTTCATAACGGAAAAATCAGGTTTGAACTCTCTTCGAAAGCAACGGAATCGGTCGGTTCCGTTGCTCTTTTGTAAAAACGCGTTTCTGCGATTAAAAATTATCGAGCGACTTGAAAATATGTTCCAGCGACAGAATGTCCTGGATCAGTACTTCGCGCGGTTTGCTGCCTTCGGCTTTGCCGACGATGCCGGCCATTTCGAGTTGATCCATCAGCCGGCCGGCGCGGTTGTATCCGATTGAGAAACGCCGCTGGATCGACGAGGTGGACCCCTGCTGGTTCTGTACCACGAAACGGGCGACGTCTTCGAACATCGCGTCCAGTTGCGACAGGTCGTTCGGTTTGCTGCCTGCGGCTCCTGTGTCTCCGCCTCCTTCCGGCGTGTATTCCGGCAGTTCGTAAGCGCCTACGTATCCGCGCTGTCCGGCGATGAATTCGGTGATCCGTTCGATCTCGGGCGTATCGACGAACGCGCATTGTACGCGTATCAGGTCGTTGCCGGTCGAAACCAGCATGTCTCCGCGCCCGATCAGTTGGTTGGCTCCCGGCTGGTCGATGATCGTCCGCGAATCGACCATCGACGTGACCCGGAAAGCGATCCGCGCCGGGAAGTTGGCTTTGATTACGCCGGTGATGATGTTGGTCGTCGGTCGCTGCGTGGCGATCACCAGGTGGATGCCGACGGCCCGCGCCAACTGCGCGATCCGGGCGATCGGCGTTTCGATTTCGCGCCCGGCGGTCATGATCAGGTCGGCGAACTCGTCGATGATTACGACGATGTAGGGCAGGAAGCGGTGTCCCTTGTTCGGGTTCAGCTTTCGGTGGATGAATTTGTCGTTGTATTCGGTGATCTTACGCACCTCGGCGGCCCGCAGCAGGTTGTAACGGGCGTCCATCTCGATGCAGAGCGAATTGAGCGTATAGATCACCTTGTGCGTATCGGTGATGATCGCGTCCTCTTCGCCGGGCATTTTCGCCAGGAAATGACGTTCCAGCTTCGAATAGAGCGTCAGTTCCACCTTCTTCGGATCGACCAGCACCAGCTTCAGTTCCGACGGATGTTTCTTGTACAGCAGCGACGTGATGATCGCGTTCAATCCGACCGATTTGCCCTGTCCGGTCGCGCCGGCTACCAGCAGGTGCGGCATTTTGGCCAGGTCGATGACGAACGTTTCGTCCTGAATCGTTTTGCCGAGCACCACCGGGATGTCGTAGTCCGATTCCTGGAACTTCACCGATTTGATGATCGAGTACATCGAGACGATCTTCTTGTCTTTGTTCGGCACTTCGATGCCGATCGTTCCCTTGCCCGGGATCGGCGCGATGATCCGGATGCCGAGCGCGGCGAGACTCTGCGCGATATCGTCCTCGAGGTTCTTGATTTTCGAAATACGAACGCCAGGAGCCTGTACGATCTCATACAGCGTGACCGTCGGCCCGACCGTCGCTTTGATCTTGTCGATCTTGATCCCGAAATTTTCGAGCGTTTCTTTGATCCGGTTTTTGTTTTCGACGATCTCTTCGCTCGTTACGCTGACTTCGACGCTGTGGTCTTCGAGCAGTTCGATCGGCGGGCGCTGGTACGACGATAGGTCGAGCGTCGGGTCGTACAGCGCGCTTTCGATCTCCTCGTCGCTGAGGCTTTCGTCTCCCGGCAGCCGTTCGACCGTCAGATCGCGTCGTTCCTCGATATCGAGCCCGTCCGGAACGGCCGCGACGAACGCGTCGTCTTTCGCCTCGGCGCCGGAAGTCTCGGGGGTCTCGGCGGTATATGCGGGAGCGGATTGGAACTGCTGCGTTTCCTGAGCCGGCGGGCAGGCGGTCTCCGTCGCCGAAACCGGCGGTTCGGGATACGTATAGGTATCCGTTCCGATGTCCGTTTTGCCGGTCGCGGGAGCGGGCGTTTCTTCGGCTTCATCCCCGCTGGCATACTGGATAACGAATCCGTCTTCGTCTTTTTCCGGCGGCGGTGGCGCCGTTTTGGCGTTCATGTCCGTGATGACGAACCCTGCGTCGTCCACTTCGACTTTCCCGGTGCGCGCCGGTCGGGGTTCTTCTTCCGGCAGAGCCGGCGCTCCGGAACGGTCGACGATCGTAAATCCGTTGTCGTCGATCAACTCGCCCGGATAGAGCGGGGGATCGTCGTCGGCCGAACGCACGATGAACGGATCGTCGTCGTCGATCTCTTTTTTCCCTTTTTTGCTTTTGGTTTCCGGTTTCGCGTCGTCGGTCTGTTTGGCTTCGTGGCTGAGGATGCCGGCCGCGGTCGTCGATACGGCTTCGCCGACTTTACGCCCGTTGTCGACGATCCCTTTGCCGACGCGGTTGATCATCGAGATGGTGTTGCGGTTGATGTAGATGGCATACAGAACGATCGACAACAACAACAACAACCCGGTTCCGATCGTTCCGATCACCGATACCAGCCATTCGGCGATCGAAATGCCGTGCCGTCCGCCCAGTCCGGTGCCGAACACTTCCCAATTGCCCCGGAAAAGGAATCCGAGCGTCAGCGACCCGAGGATCATCAGGATCAGCGTCAGCCGCACCGATTTACGCAGCATCGCCGGTCGGAACCGCATGATCCGCAGCGAAAAGATGATCAGCACGGCCGGAATGCACAGCCCGAACAGCCCGAATCCGTCCGCTACGACGGTTTTGGCCAGGACGGCTCCGAGTTTCCCGCCCCAGTTTTGCACCCGAGCTTCGTTGACGGTTTCTTTGGAAGACATGAATACATGGGTCCAGTCCGTTACCGACTGGTCGTCCTTCCAGAAAAAGAAGAACGACAGCACCGATACCGCCAGGAACAGCGCGAAAAACAGCAAGGCGAATCCGTAGATCCACCGCTTCGTGTCGCTCATGCCCTTGACTTCCGGTTGTTTTGCCGCGTTTTTTTTAACTGCCATAGTTGCAACCCGTTTTCAGGTTTTTATTATCCGCGCCGGATGCTCCGGCGTTTTTTAATCGATGTCCATCGTCCGTACCTGCTCGCTTTTGGCGATCAACCGCTGCCGGTACGTTTCGTCGGCGCTGGTCATAAAATCGTACTGCGGGGTATGTTCCGGCTCCGCCTGCAGGTCGAATCGCCGCAGCAGGGCCTCGGCCTGCCGTTCGATCGCCGCCGCCGGATTCACCAGGTCGACCCGCCGTTCCCCGATTACCCGGCGCATGGCCGCCGACAGGAAAGGGTAGTGCGTGCAGCCGAGTACGATTTGGTCGGCTCCGGCATCGAGCATCGGGCGGAGCAGTTTGTCGACCCGTGCCAGCGCTTCGGGCGTTTGCTCGCGGTTGCTTTCGACCAGTTCGACGAAACCTTCCCCGACCTGCGTCAGGATTTTCACCCGGTCGGCATAGCGTTGCGACGTTTCGCGGAACAGACGGCCGTTCAGCGTCGCCGCCGTCGCCAGAATTCCGATCACTCCGCTGCGCGATGCCATCGCCGCCGGCTTTACGGCCGGTTCGAGCCCGACCAGCGGCAGCGCGTAGTTCCGCCTCAGGTGATCGATCGCCATCGCCGTCGCGGCGTTGCAGGCGACGACGATCAGTTTGACGCCTCGGTCGATCAGCCGCCTGACGGCCAGATCGACGTAAGCGGTCACCTCTTCGCGGTTTTTGTCTCCGTACGGACAGTTTTTCCCGTCGCCGTAGTAGATCAGCGATTCGTGCGGCAGTTTCCGGTAAAGCTCCCTCCACACGGTCAATCCGCCCAATCCCGAGTCGAAAACCCCGATCGGTGCGTTATTCATTGCGCGTCTCTCCTTTTTTACGTTCGATCCACCGGCGTGCGTTGACGAATGCCTCGATCCACGGCGTCACTTCGTCTTCGGTGCGCTCTTCCGGATAGTATGCCCAGTTCCACGGGCGTATCGCCCGTTCCAGGTGCGGCATGATCGCCAGGTGACGGCCGTCGACCGAACAGATGGCGGCCGCGTTGTAATCGCTGCCGTTCGGGTTGGCCGGATACTCGGGATAAAGGTAGCGCACCGGGATGTTGTAGCAGCTCTCTTCGTACGGCAGCCGGAATTTTCCTTCGCCGTGCGCCACCCAGATACCCAGCCGGCTACCCGACAGCGATTTCAGCATTACCGAGTCGTTCGGTTCGATCTGTACGCCGAGGAAGGCCGACTCGAACTTGTGCGAGTCGTTGTGCAGCATTTGGGGTTTTTCTTCGTGCGCCGGCGTGATCAGCCCCAGTTCGACCATCAACTGGCAGCCGTTGCAGACGCCGAGCGACAGTGTGTCGGGACGCGCGAAGAACTTGTCCAGCGCTTTTTTCGCCTTTTCGTTGTACAGGAACGCTCCGGCCCAGCCTTTGGCCGATCCGAGTACGTCCGAGTTCGAGAATCCGCCGGTAAATACGATCAGGTTTACGTCTTCGAGCGTTTCGCGCCCTGCGATCAAGTCGGTCATATGCACGTCTTTTACGTCCATACCGGCCAGGTGCATGCACCATGCCATTTCGCGGTCGCCGTTGATCCCTTTTTCGCGGATGATGGCGGCCCGGATGCCCGACGGTTTGCGGCGGCTCGCTTCGAGTTCCCACTGCGACAGTTTCCCGGTGAAGTTTTCCGGGAATTTGTAGACGAGTTCCTGGTTCTTGTAGTTTGCAAAACGCTGCGCCGCTTTCTGCGGGCCGCTCTGACGGCGGTCGAGCAGGTACGAAGTCTTGAACCATGTGTCGCGCAGATCATTCACCAACAGCGACATTTCCAGTCCGTCGTGCATGAACGCGAACCGGCGCTCCTGGTTGACGTCCCCGATTACATAGGCGTCGACGCCGGCGAATTTCAAGTCTTCGCAGACCTCCACGCCGTTTTCGACCTGCAGCACCAGCGCCGGTTTTTCGCTGAACAACAACCGTACGATGTCGCGTTCGCCGAGCGCCGCGAAACTCAGATCCATGCCGCTCGTGTTATCCGCAAAGGTCATTTCGAGCAGCGCCGTGATCAGACCGCCGGCCGATACGTCGTGTCCGGCCAGCACCTTGTCTTCGGCGATCAGACCTTGTACCGCCGCGAACGCTTTCGAGAAATAATCGGCGGACTGTACGGTCGGCACTTCCATGCCGACGCTGCCGAGCGTTTGCGCCATGCTGCTGCCGCCCAGACCGAAAGCCGAGCGGCTCATATCGACATATACCAATTGGCTGCGTCGGTGCTTGAGTGCCGGCGACACTGCCTTTTTAACGTCCGACACTTCGGCTGCCGAGGTGATAATTACTGTACCGGGGGCGTATACCAGTTCGCCGTCGCGGTATTTCTGCGTCATCGACAGCGAATCCTTGCCGGTCGGAATGTTGATTCCGAGCGCCAGCGCGTAGTCGCTGGCCGCTTGTACGGCCGAATAGAGCCGCGCGTCCTCGCCCGGATTCTTGCACGGCCACATCCAGTTTGCGCTCAGCGATACCGACGACAGCCCGCCGTCGATCGGCGCGAACACGATGTTGGTCAGCGCTTCGGTGATCGCCAGCACCGATCCTTTCGGCGCATTGGCCAGCGCCGCCGCCGGAGCGTGCCCGAGCGCCGTGGCGATGCCGTGCGTTCCCTGGTAGTCGAGCGCTACTACCGCGCAGTCGTTCAGCGGAAGCTGGATGCTGCCGGCGGTCTGCTGCATCGCGATCCGGCCGGTCACCGACCGGTCGACCTTGTTGGTCAGCCAGTCCTTGCAGGCTACGGCTTCGAGCTGCAGCACGTTTTCGAGGTATTTCACCAGGTTGCCGGCCCGGTATGCCGGCTCTTCGAACGTTTCTTCGACCGTGCGGTCGTTCAGCACCGTGCGCGGCGCCTTGCCGAACATGTCTTCCAACTTCAGGTCGATCGGTTTTTCGCCGGTTTTATGGTTGACGAACGTGAACTGCATGTCGCCGGTCGCTTCGCCGATTACGTAGAACGGGGCGCGTTCGCGTTCCGCGATGCGGCGCAGTTTCCCGATGTGTTCTTCCTTCATCACGAGTCCCATGCGTTCCTGCGATTCGTTGCCGACGATCTCTTTGGCGCTGAGCGTGGGGTCGCCGATCGGCAGTTGATCCATGTCGATTCGGCCGCCGGTCGCTTCGACCAATTCGCTCAGGCAGTTCAGGTGGCCGCCCGCGCCGTGGTCGTGGATCGAGATGACCGGGTTCATCTCCTCTTCCGATACGGCCCGGATCGCATTGTAAACCCGTTTCTGCATCTCCGGGTTCGAACGCTGCACGGCGTTCAGCTCGATCGCTCCGGCGTATTCGCCGGTTGCCACCGACGAAACGGCTCCGCCGCCCATGCCGATGCGGTAGTTGTCGCCGCCGAGCAGCACGACCTTGTCGCCCGCGTGCGGTTCGTCCTTGATGCTGTCCTGTTTGCGGCCGTAGCCTACGCCGCCGGCCTGCATGATGACTTTGTCGAATCCGTATTTCTTGCCGTTCTCGAAGTGTTCGAATGTTTGCAGGCTGCCGCAGATCAGCGGCTGCCCGAATTTATTGCCGAAATCCGACGCGCCGTTCGACGCTTTGATCAGGATGTCTTCGGGGGTCTGGTACAGCCACTCGCGGGCTTCGGTCTGCTTTTCCCATTCGCGTCCGCCGTCCAGCCGCGGGTAAGCCGTCATGTAAACGGCCGTTCCGGCTACCGGGAACGCCCCCTTGCCGCCGGCGATCCGGTCGCGGATCTCGCCGCCGGTTCCGGTTGCCGCGCCGTTGAACGGCTCGACGGTCGTCGGGAAGTTGTGCGTTTCGGCCTTGATCGAAATGACGCTCTCGAACTCCTTGATCTCGAAATAGTCCGACGTGTCGTGGGTCGCAGGGGCGAACTGTTCGGCCTTCGGGCCTTGTAGGAAGGCGCAGTTGTCTTTGTAGGCCGAAACGACGCGGCCGGGGTGCTCGTTCGTGGTTTTGCGGATCAGCCCGAAAAGGGTCGTGTCCTTCTCCTCGCCGTCGATGACGAATTGTCCGTTGAAAATCTTGTGGCGACAGTGTTCCGAGTTGACCTGCGAGAAACCGAATACCTCGCTATCGGTCAGCTTACGCCCTACGCGCCGGCTGACGTCCTCCAGGTAGGCGATCTCTTCTTCGCTGAGCGCCAGCCCTTCCTGTTTGTTGTAAGCGGCGATGTCGTCGATGTAAACTACCGGATCGGGCTGCTTGCTGATCGTGAATACCTGCTGGTCGATCGTATGGTATTTCCGCTTCAGCATCGGGTCGAACGCGGCGTTTTCGTCCTGCGCTTCGTCGAATTCCTCAATCCGCAGGATGCCGTGCAGGCCCATGTTCTGCGTGATTTCGACGGCGTTGGTACTCCACGGCGTAATCATTTCGCGGCGCGGGCCGATGAAAATACCTTCGAGGCTTTCGGCCCCGAGGTGTTCGGCTCCGCCGAAAAGCCATTGCAGCCGAGATATCTCTTCCGCAGAAAATTCCGTCGTCGCCTGAACGGCATATACGGTATCGTCTTTCTTGAAAAACAGGATCATCGTTATAGGGTTTAATGTTTATTCGTTTTTATGTCGTCCGGCCGCGCGGTCGCTACCGGCGGGCGATCCGTTTCAACAGCGGCTCGGCCTGTTCGTACGGAATCCGGTATTCGATCGTTCCGATCGCGTAAGGAGCCACCTCGTACGGATTGTACAGCATGGTCACGCCGCTGCTGTCGATGCCCACATTTTCCGGCAAAGGTAATTGATCCGTTCCAACAAACAAAGCGTCTTCGCTCAGAGCTGCGTCCGAAAGGTGCTTCGCGAAATATTGCCGGTTCAGCCGTTGCAGTCCGGCGGTATCGGAAAACAGATCGGCTTTATCCAGCGGCTTTCCGCTTTCCGTATCGAAATTGAAAAACAGGTTGGTCAGCAAACCGTGCGCCCCGCCGGTCAGGGTATAGACGGTGCACCGCAACGACGTTACCTTACCGCATTGACGGATCTCTCCGTGGAAACGCAAGTCGTAAGGAAGACGGGCGGTCTGCGGATCGCGGTTTTTGCGCGCCAATAGCGAGTCGGTCGCCTGCTGCGGCGTCATTCGGGCGTATTCTTCGTCCGTCAGGCCGAAACCGGTTTTAATTCGGTCGGCGATTTTCCGATTGATCGAATCGGCGCTTCGCCCTCCCGCCGCAACCGGATAGCTCACTTCGACATAATCGCTGTCTGCGGTGAAAGTGCTGTGTCCGAAAGTCTCTTGTCGCCACGAAAGCTGCGAACCCGACGGGGAGCATCCCGTCACGGCGGCCAGAATCAGGAGGTAAAACAGGTTTTTCATCGGATTTACTGCTCTTTTTTCGTTTCGATGTATTCGGCGATGTGATGTGCGATGTAGTCGTCCCGGACTCCGTCGCAGTCGATGATCAGCTTTGCCTGCATGTAGTACTTTTCGCGTTTTGCGACATTTTCGCGGATAAAACCGATCAATTCTTCTTCGCTTTTGTCGCGCAGCAGCGGCCGTTTCGCCTTGCCGTGTTCGAGGCGCCCGGCCAGTTTCTCGGGACTCATTTTGAAATAGACCGTCAGTCCCGCGCGGTTCATCGTTTCCATGTTGTCGAAGAAACACGGCGCGCCGCCGCCGGTCGCCACGATGGCCTCCCGTTCGGAGGTCAGCTCGGCCAGCACTTCGCGTTCGGACTGCCGGAATCCGGTTTCGCCTGTTTCTGTGAAGATTTCGGCAACGCTTTTGCCGCAGCGCTGTTCGAGCAGCGTATCCATATCCAGAAACCGGACGCCGAGTTGTTTTGCCAGTGTCCGGCCGATCGTGCTTTTGCCGCAGCCCATGTATCCCACTAAAAATATCAGCATCTTTCGGATCGGTTTTACATTATTCTTCCCCGAACAGGTTCATCTGTTTGGTGTTCTGCTGCTGTTCTTCTTCGGCGGCGATGTCGAACTCGACGGTATCCCCCGCGACGTAATTTTTCGGGGGAGCGGTTTTGCCGGCACCGCCGGCGTCGGGCGCGCTGCTGCGTTCCGGCGCGGTCTTCCCGGTCTCTCCGGAAGTCTCTTCCGCTCCGTTTTCGTCGTCCGGACGTCCGGGCGTCTCCTCCGGCCGCGGTTCCTTGTCGAGCGGTTCGGCGAATACGATTTTATCCACGTCGAGCGTCGTGACTCGTTTCCCTTTCGCCCGGTGGCTCTTCACTCCGATGAACTCGTCGACGTCGATCGTGTCGTCGGGCCGCCCGGCGTTGTGTCCGCCGTAAACGACCTGCAACTGCGGATAGGTGTCGCTGTTGATCGCCACCATGTACGATCCGGCGGTGTCTTCGACGAAATTCTGCATTTTGTTGTCGCTCGATTCGGCATTGAACCGCTTGACGTAGTAGTAGTTCTGTTCTCCGTCGAAATAGACGACCGAATAGATTCGGTCGCTGTCGTATTTTTCGACGCGGATCGTGTCCTCCGGGAAATGCAGGCCCAGGTCGTAGTTCGCCGTGTAATAAAGCCCTTTGCCGGTCATTACGATCAACTTGTCGTCGCCGACGAATTCGCCGAGCAATTCGCCGCGCCCGTCGGTGTTCAGCCGACGGATTTCGTCGTCGTACCATACGTCCACGCCGCCGAGGGTCGATGCGCCGCGCTCCTTCAATACGATCTTATGGATCGCGTAGCGCGAGAACAGGTTGCCCTGCGACTGCCGCCCTTTGATCGCCAGTTCGCTGAAGTTCAGGTCGACGATCAGCTTTTTGAGCCTCGGCCTCGGTTTGAAGTAAACCTTCAGGATTTCGGCTTCGCCGTTCGGGTTGACGCTCATGTACAAGATATCGCTTTTCGGCGTTCCTTTGGTGATGTCGTATTCGCGGTCGCGCGTGATTCCTTTGATCGCGCAACGTTTCATCATCACCGGCCCGTTGCGCCCGTCGCGGTACAGCACGTTGTAGATCGTCCGTTCGTCGTTGCGCTTGAAGATACCTATATAATAAATGTTCTTCGCGAAGAACGCCTTGTCCGACACTTTCGTGATGATGTATTTGCCTTCCTTCGTGATGACGATCACGTCGTCGATGTCCGAGCAGTCGCAGACGAACTCGTCCTTACGCATCGCCGCTCCGATCCCGAAAAATCCCTCTTCGCGGTTGACATACAGCTTGGCGTTCGCCACGACCACTTTCGTCGCTTCGATCGAGTCGAAACTGCGCAGTTCGGTTTTCCGCTCGCAGTTTTTACCGTATTTATCGCGTATCCGCGTAAAGTAGGCGACCGCGTAGTCGATCAGGTGTGCCAGGTCGTGCTTCACCTGCTTGATCTCGTCCTCTACGTTGCGGATGTGTTCGTCGGCTTTGAACGCATCGTAGCGCGAAATGCGGATCATTCGCAGTTCGGTCAGTTTGACGATGTCGTCGAGCGTGATTTCGCGCCGTAGCAGGCGGGCGAACGGTTCGAGTCCCTTGCCGACGGCGGCGTAGGCCGCTTCCCGCGAGGTGCACTCTTCCATCAACTGGTAAATCCGGTTCTCGATGAAGATCTTTTCGAGCGACGACATGTGCCAATCTTGTTCGAGTTCTTCCATCCGGATCTCCAGCTCGCGTTTGAGCAGTTCTTTGGTATGGTCGGCGCAGCGTCGCAGGATTTCGCGGACGCCCATGAAGTGAGGTTTCTCGTCCATGATGACGCAGGCGTTCGGCGAGATCGACACTTCGCAGTCGGTGAACGCGTACAGCGCGTCGATCGTCCGGTCGGACGACTCGTCGTTGCTGACGTGAATTACGATCTCGACCTTGTCGGACGTATTGTCGTCGACCTTCTTGATTTTGATCTTGCCTTTGTCGTTCGCGCGGATGATCGAATCCTTGATCGACTCGGTGGTCGTGCCGAACGGAATTTCGGTGATCGCCAGCGTCCGTTTGTCGATCTTGTTGATCCGGGCGCGCACTTTGACCGCTCCGCCGCGCAGTCCGTCGTTATAGCGCGATACGTCGGCCAGCCCCCCGGTCGGAAAATCCGGGTAAATTTCGAAGTCGCCGCCCCGGAGGTAGGCGATGCTCGCGTCGATCAGTTCGTTGAAGTTATGTGGCAGGATTTTCGATGCCAGTCCGACCGCGATGCCCTCGACTCCCTGGGCCAACAACAGCGGGAATTTGACAGGCAGCGTTACCGGTTCCTGATTCCGCCCGTCGTACGACAGCATCCATTCGGTGACTTTCGGGTTGAACACCACGTCCAGCGCGAATTTCGACAGCCGCGCCTCGATGTAACGCGGGGCGGCGGCTCCGTCGCCGGTCAGCACGTTGCCCCAGTTTCCCTGGCAGTCGATCAGCAGGTCTTTCTGCCCGAGTTGCACCAGCGCGTCACCGATCGAGGCGTCGCCGTGCGGGTGGTATTGCATCGTCGACCCGATGATGTTCGCCACTTTGTTGTACCGGCCGTCGTCCAGTTTCTTCATCGCGTGCAGGATGCGCCGCTGCACCGGCTTCAGCCCGTCTTCGACATGCGGCACGGCGCGTTCGAGGATCACGTACGATGCGTAATCCAGAAACCAGTCCTGGTACATGCCGGTCAGTTTGCGCCGGTCGGGTTTGTCGTCGGTCAGACGTCCGTATTTTCCGGCGCGGGCGTTATTTCCTCCGTCCGTTTCCGCGCCGGCCGGGAGGTCGTCCCGGCGGTTGTTGATATTTTGTTCTTCGTTCATGTCTGGTGTTGTGTTCCTTGCCTGAAAATAGTCCGGATCGCGTTTAAATCAGGTTGTCCACGTAATCGGCCTCGATCCGCAGGTTGCCGATGATGAAGCCCTGGCGTTCCATGCTGTTCTTGCCCATGTAGAATTCGAGCAGATCGGCGACCGGGTCTTCCTTGGTCAGCCGCACTTTGTCGAGCCGCATGTTTTCGCCGATGAACTCTTTGAACTCGTCGGCCGAGATTTCGCCCAATCCTTTGAATCGCGTGATTTCGGGGTTCGGGCCCAGTTGGTCGACCGCCCGTTGCCGCTCTTCCTCGCTGTAACAGTAGCGCGTTTCCCGTCGGTTGCGGACGCGGAACAGCGGCGTCTGCAAAATGTACAGGTGTCCCGAACGGATCACTTCCGGAAAGAACTGTAGGAAGAAAGTCATCAGCAGCAAACGGATGTGCATCCCGTCGACGTCGGCATCGGTCGCCACGACGATCTTGTTGTAGCGCAGGTTGTCCATGTCCTCCTCGATGTTCAGCGCCGCCTGCAGCAGGTTGAATTCCTCGTTCTCGTAAACGATTTTTTTTGTTAGCCCGAAGCAGTTCAGCGGCTTGCCCCGGAGGCTGAACACGGCCTGCGTATTCACGTCGCGCGATTTGGTGATCGAGCCGCTGGCCGAATTACCCTCGGTGATGAAGATCATCGACTCTTCGGCGCGGTCGTTCTTGTCGGTCAGGTGGATGCGGCAGTCGCGCAGTTTCTTGTTGTTCAGGCTCACTTTTTTGGCCATCTCTCGGGCCTTTTTCTGAATGCCCGAGATCGCCTTGCGCTCTTTTTCGTTTTCCTGTATTTTTTTTTGCAGGATATCGGCCGTTTCCGGGTGTTTGTGCAGGAAATTGTCGAGTTCCGTTTTCAGAAAATCGACGATGAAGTTCCGCACCGTAGGCCCGTTCGGGCCCATCTCTTTCGAACCGAGTTTCGTTTTGGTCTGCGATTCGAACATCGGCTCCTCGACTTTGACGCTGATCGCCGCGATCACCGACGTGCGGACGTCTGCCGCATCGTAGTCCTTTTTGTAAAATTCCTTGATCGTCTTGGCGATCCCTTCGCGGAAAGCGGTCTGATGCGTTCCGCCCTGCGTCGTATGCTGACCGTTGACGAACGAGTAGTAGGTTTCGCCGTAGCCGTGCCCGTGCGTGATGACCACTTCGATGTCCTCTCCGCAGAGGTGAACGGGCGGGTAGAGCGGCTCTTCGCCGAGGTTTTCCTGCAGCAGGTCGAGCAGCCCGTTTTTCGAGACGAACGCCTGCCCGTTGACCCTGATCGTCAGCCCGGCGTTCAGGTAAGTGTAGTTGCGTACCATCGACTCCACGTATTCCATGTGAAAGTCGTAGCTGCCGAAAACGCTTTCGTCGGCATGGAACGACACCATCGTCCCGTTCTTTTCGCCGACGCCGCTTTCGGACACGTCCGCGATTTCGTTCCCCTTCTCGAACCGCACGCTGCGGGCTTCGCCGTCGCGCACGCTGCGGATCAGGAAAGCGTCCGACAGCGCGTTGACCGCCTTGATGCCGACGCCGTTCAGTCCGACCGATTTTTTAAACGCTTTCGAGTCGTATTTCGCGCCGGTGTTCATCTTCGACGCCACGTCCACCAGTTTGCCGAGCGGCACGCCGCGTCCGTAGTCGCGTACGGTGACGGTCTTGTCGTCCGCGATCGTGATGTCGATGCTCTTGCCGAAGCCCATCATGTATTCGTCTACGGAGTTGTCCAGCACCTCTTTGATCAGGATGTAGATCCCGTCGTCGGCGGACGTTCCGTCGCCGAGTTTCCCGATATACATACCCGGCCGCCGCCGGATGTGCTCTTTCCAATCCAGTGTCCGGATGTGTTCGTCCCCGTAATCTGCAACCATACCCATAGTCGATTCTCGTGCTCCTATCTCTTTTATTTTTCGTTTATTGTTGTTTTCCGGTCATTTGCAGGTGCGCCGTCCGCATCCGGTTTTCCATTTCGACGGCCAGTTCGCGGGCTTCCTTCGACGCTACGTATTCCGCAGGCAGCGCGTCGAGCACCTTTACCCGGAACGTATGCGGCATCCGCAGCCGCCAGCCGTCGTTCAGGCTCCACGTGCCGTCGATCACGACCGGTTGGATGCCCACGCCGGCATGCTTGGCCACCAAGAAAGCCCCGTCTTTGAACCGTCCGATCTCTCCCGTCTTGGTGCGCGTCCCTTCCGGGAAGACGATCACCGACGTTCCGCGCGACAACCGCTGCCGGCAGCGTTCGAGCATCTGTTTGGCGCTGCCCCGCGAGCCGCGTTCGACCGGAATGTCGCCGTGCATCCACAGCACCCAACCGAAAACGGGCATTTTCTGCACCTCTTTTTTCGATACCCATTTGAACGTCGTGGGCAGTACGTACATCAGCGGGATGTCGAGCATCGACTGATGGTTCGTGACGATCACCCACGGCCGACTGCGGTCGATTTTTTCGGCGCCTTCTATCCGTATGCGCCACCAGGGGCACAACCTGAAAATCCCGTACGACCACATCCGCGAGGCCCAGTGCAGCACCACCCGTTCCCGGTCGAAAAGCACCGTCAGCAAGAATAGGACTGCGAACGGGATGAAACAGAGTAACGTGAACACAACCAAAAGGATGTAGTACAATATAGATCTTACCATAAACGCAGATTTCCCCAAATTTTAGAACCATGCAAGTTTAGCATAAATTTTCGGTTTTTCCGCCGGATTTCCGGATCATTTATCAACAATTAATCACAACCGGTCCCTACGCAAAAGCCTGTCGGGACGCTTACGGGCTTCTCTTCTAATCTGTAAAACGGACTCGGGCGGTTCGTGTTGTCTGCGCCGCGCCGCATCCGGTTTGTGTCGCATACGGTAAAAACTCCGATTAAATTTTGACGATTCGGAAAAATCTCGGATATTTGTGGTTCGATGAAAGAGACTCGGAAAATTACGCTCGAAGAGATACAGCTTCCCATAGCCGGAAAAATCCGCAGCTATGAGGAGTATATAGCTTCCATCCTTCACAGCGACAACCGCTACGTCGCTTCCATCACCGATTACATCCTGAGTAACCGGGGCAAGCAACTGCGTCCGTTGCTGGTGTTGCTGTCGGCGGCGTTGCACGGCGAAGTGGCCGATCGCAGCTACATGGGAGCCTCGCTCGTCGAGATGATCCATACGGCTTCGCTGATCCACGACGATGTGGTGGACGAGGCTTACGTGCGTCGCAGCGCTCCGTCGGTCAATGCGCTGTGGCATTCGCGCACGGCTGTGCTGATCGGCGATTATATTTTCGCCCGCACGTATCACGTGAGCTTGCAAAACGGGGGCTGGGACATGCTGACCGAGGTGACCCGTTCGATCCACGAAGTTTGCGAGGGGGAGCTGATCCAGACCGAACAGACCGAGAAACTGGCGATGACCGAAGCGATCTATTACGATATCATCTATAAGAAGACCGCTTCGCTGCTGGGAGCTTGCGCTGCGGTCGGGGCGATTTCGGTAGGTGCGCCTGCCGACCGCGTGGCGGCTCTCAGGCAGTTCGGCGATCACCTGGGCATCGCGTTTCAGATCAAGGACGATATTCTGGACTATTCGCCGATGGAGGTGACCGGCAAACCGGCCGGAGGCGATATGCGCGAACGCAAGATCACGCTGCCGCTGCTCCGTTTGCTGGACCAGAGTGCGCCCGAACGCCGCCGGAAGCTGGTCGCCAAACTCAGCGACGTGCGTAATTCGCCTAAAAACGTCGATTATCTGTGCAAGGCGGTGCTCGACAGCGACGGCATCGCGTATGCGCGGCAGTGCATGACCGAATACCGGAATCGGGCGCTGGCCTTCCTGGAAGGCTATCCGGAGTCCGACGTACTTCGTTCGCTGCATTTGTTCGCCGATTTCGTTCTTTCGCGCGATAAGTGATTTTGAAATCTTTTACGGGATCGAACGCTCGCCTTTTTCCCGAAAGGCCGCCTGTCCGACGGAACGGTTTGCGCGGCCGACTTGCCGCCGGATCGGGCAACGGGCGGAATTCATGACAAACAGAACATGGAACTCATTCTGAAATATTTTCCGGAACTTACGGCCGTACAGCGGGAACGGTTCGCCGCTCTCGGGGCGTTGTACCGCGAATGGAACGACCGGATCAACGTCGTTTCGCGTAAGGACATCGACCAGCTTTACCTGCGGCATGTGCTGCACGGGCTGGCCATCGCGAAGGTGTGTGCGTTCCACCCCGGTGCGCGGGTGCTGGACGTGGGGTGCGGAGGCGGTTTCCCGGGGATTCCGCTGGCCATCCTTTTCCCGGAGGTTCGTTTCACGCTGGTCGATTCGATCGGCAAGAAGATCCGGGTCGTGCGGGAGATTTCCCGTGCGGCGGGAATTTCGAACGTAGAGGGCGTTCACAGCCGCGTCGAGCAGATGCCCGGAAAATTCGATTTCGTCGTCAGCCGGGCCGTCACCGAAATGAAACCGTTCGTCGGTTGGGTGTGGAACAAGCTGGAACCGGTCGCCGGGGCCGGATCGCTGGCAGGGGGCATACTGTACCTCAAGGGCGGCGACCTGGACGCCGAATTGGATGCGGTGGGCAAACCGTACACGGTGTTCGATATTCCGGATTTCTTCGGCGAGCCGTTTTTCGAAACCAAAAAGGTGGTTTACTTTCCGAAATAGGGGACGGACGGCGCATTTCCCGTATCGGCTATTTCGCTGGTATGCTTATTTTTCTCAAAAAGTTTTTGTATAAATCAAAAATGTTTTACCTTTGCACTCCGTTGCGTGCGAATCGGACGCAGGACAAGAGAAACGAAAATAGATAAAAACATAAAACGCGATGAAAAGGACTTTTCAACCCTCTCAGAGAAAAAAGATCAACAAGCACGGTTTCCGTGAAAGAATGTCTACTGCCAACGGTCGCAAGGTGCTTGCCGCCCGTCGCGCGAAAGGACGCAAGAAGTTGACCGTTTCCGACGACACCCGTTGGAAATAATCGTTCCTGACAGAGAAATGAAGGGGCTGCTAAGCATTTGGCAGCCTTTTTTCGTACCGTAAATATTTTAGGAATTATGTTTGGGTTATCCGGAAAGTATGAGTCGCTGGTCGAAAAGGTCGACCGTTCGCAGCGCCTGAGCCGCGACGAAGCGTCGGTGTTGGCCGGTGCGCCGCTGGCGCTGCTGGGGTTGCTGGCCTCGCGGGTCAAGGAGCGTAAAAGCGGCCGCGAGGTCTATTATAACCGCAATTTCCACATTGAGCCGACCAATATCTGCGTTTTCAACTGCCGGTTCTGTTCGTACCGGCGACCGGCGGGAGCTTCCGACGCGTGGGATTATTCGGAAGAGGAGATCCTCGCGCAGGTGGAAGCGCACCGCGATAGCGGGGCTACCGAGATTCACATCGTCGGCGGAGTGCATCCGCAACACGACATCTATTATTATGCCGATCTGATCCGGAAGGTAAAGCGGATTCTGCCGCAGGCTTCGGTCAAGGCGTTCACGGCGATCGAACTGGCCTATATGATCGACAAGGCGGGACTGACCCCGCACGACGGCCTCGCATTGCTCAAGGAAGCCGGCATGGAGGCGATTCCCGGCGGCGGCGCCGAGATTTTCGACGAAGCGATCCGTGCGCGGATCTGCCCGGAGAAAGGGAGTTCCGAAACGTGGCTTGCGATGCACCGCGAAGCGCACCGGATCGGGATTTCGACCAATGCGACGATCCTGTACGGGCATGTCGAAAACTGGGAACACCGCATCGACCACCTCGACCGGCTCCGCACGCTGCAAGACGAAACGGGTGGCTTCAACGCGTTCATTCCGCTGAAGTACCGCAGCCGGCACAACTCCATGTCCGAAGTAGGCGAAGTGAGTGTCGTCGAAGATATGCGGATGACGGCCCTGGCGCGTGTTTACCTCGATAATTTTCCGCATATCAAAGCCTACTGGCCGATGTTCGGCAAGACGACGGCGCAGATCGCGCTGGCGTTCGGGGCCGACGATATGGACGGTACGATCGACGACAGCACGAAAATCTACTCGATGGCGGGAGCCGAGGACCAGTCTCCGGCCATGACCGCCGCCGATATGGAGCGGCTGATCCGCGATGCGGGATATCTGCCCGTCGAACGCGATACGTTTTACAATCCGGTTAAAAAGTAGTATATTTAACCCGGAATTGACCGGCCGAACCGGTCGTCTTAACCGTACGATATGGACTTTCTGAGAAAACTGGCCCGGAAGATCAACGGCAATCCGATTTCGCGCAATCTGGTGCTGGCTGCCTGTGCGATCATCGTGTTTATGTGCGTTGTGAATTTGCTGCTGAATCTTTTTACTCGCCACGGGCAAGTGCGCGACGTTCCCGATTTCAGCGGGATGACCGTCGAGGAGGCCGTCAAGGCCGGAAAGGGGGCTTCGCTGAAGATCGAGGTCAACGATTCGTTGTATGTCCCGGCCTATCCGGGCGGCGTGATCCTGGAACAGAACCCGTCGGCCGGGGCCCGGGTGAAATCCGGCCGTCATATTTTCGTGACGATCAATTCGTTCCATCAGAAGATGGTGACCGTTCCCTATGTGACCGGATTCTCGTTGCGTCAGGCGAAAAACAACCTGGAGATGGCCGGTCTGGAAATCAAGGAGCTGATCTATAAGAGCGACATTGCGACCAATTATGTGCTGGAAGAGCGTTGCGCCGGTAAGGTGGTGCAGCCGGGCAGCAAGTTGCAGACCGAAATGGGGTCGGGCGTTACGCTGGTCGTCGGCATGGGCGAAGGAGGAAACGTGCAGCAGATCCCGCAGCTAGTCGGGTTTACGGCACGGGAGGCGAAAAGCCGACTTTGGGAAGCCGGTTTCAACGTAGGCAAGATCACTCGCGACGAAGGGATTACGGCCCTGAACGAAGTGGACGCCCGGGTTCATGCGCAGTCGCCCGCCACGGGCAGCCGCCGGACGCTGGGTACGAAGGTGAATTTCTCGCTGACTCTCGACGATAAGAAGCTCGATGCAGGGCGCAAGCAGTCCGACCGGGATGCTCGAAAGGCCGTTCGGGAATTGGCCGACAGCCTGGCTGCGACGGAAAGCGAAGTCGAAGAATAAATATTCCAGTCCGGATGAACGAAGAGGATTTGCTGGGGGACGATCCCGAACTGACCGACGGGGCGGACCCGACGGAGGAGATGTACGAACACTACAGCGTGACGGTCGACAAAGGCCAGAACCTGTTGCGAATCGACAAGTTCCTGACCAACCGGATGGAAGGCGCTTCGCGGAACCGGATTCAGACGGCGGCGGACGCCGGCAATATCCTGGTGAACGGCGTGCCCGTCAAGTCGAGTTATAAAGTCAAACCGCTGGATCGGGTATCGATCGTGATGCCCTATCCGTTGCGGGAAGTGGAGATCATTCCTGAAAACATACCGTTGGACATCCGTTACGAAGACGACGACCTGATTATCGTCAACAAGCCGGCCGGCATGGTGGTGCATCCCGGTCACGGGAACTATTCGGGAACGCTGGTCAACGCGTTGACCTATCATCTGAAAGATCTGCCGCTGTTCCGCGACGGCGATATGCGGGCCGGTTTGGTGCACCGAATCGACAAGAATACGTCCGGTATCCTCGTCGTTGCCAAAAACGAACGGGCGCACGCGCGCCTGGCCAAACAGTTTTTCGATCATTCGATCCATCGGGTCTATCATGCGCTGGTGTGGGGCAATATGGAGGCCGACGAGGGCACGGTCGTCGGAAATATCGGCCGCAGCGTGCGCGACCGGCTGAAAATGGCTGTCTTCCCGGACGGCGACGGCGGCAAACACGCCGTAACCCATTACCGGGTGCTCGAACGGCTCGGTTACGTCAATCTGATCGAATGCCGGCTCGAAACCGGGCGTACGCACCAGATCCGGGTGCACATGGAATACATCGGTCATCCGTTGTTCAACGACGAACGTTACGGCGGCGATCGGATACTGAAAGGAACGACTTTCTCGAAATACAAACAGTTCGTCGAAAATTGTTTCCGGACGATGCCGCGCCACGGATTGCATGCCCGTAGTCTCGGGTTCATCCATCCGGCGACCGGGAAGGATGTTTTTTTCGAGAGCGAGATGCCGGACGATATGCGGACGGTGCTCGACCGGTGGCGGAATTACGTTTCGGCCCGCCCGGAGGAGGGCGGTTGTTGACGGCCGGTGAACAGGGCGAAATGAAACGGGCGGATTTTCTTAATCCGCCCGTTTCGTTTTTTATTCCGTGACGATCACCGGTATCTTGATGTTGGCCGCAATCGTAGGTTGCGGATCTAATGTTCTTGAATATAGCGTATTCAGGCTGATGTAGTACGATCCGATATCCTCCGTGTCCAGCGGCGCGAAAAAGATCAGTTGAAGGTACATGGCTTCCGGGGAGGTCGTACCTTTGTCGTCCTTGTATTTGAGACTCTGCCTGAAAAGGGTTCTGGCCGACGTTCCGTTTTCGTGCATGAACTGCTTGGTCAGGGTAAATCCGAGCGGCGGACGAACCTGCTGGAACAATTCCGAGGTGACGCCTACGGCGGCCATGATCTCGCCCATTTCGATGTCGAGGGTTTTGTTGGCTTCGGTAATCTCGGCGTAATCGGAAACCTTCAGGGTAATGGCAGGCGCGATGCACCGTGTCTGGTAAACTTTCACGAGAGCCGTTTTCAACACGTGGTTGGTCGTATCGTTCCGGTCCGTTAGGTAGATGTTTATATCGACCGGTACGAAGGCTTCGTCGGGTTTCGGGAAGTCGAGTCCGATCGGTTCCATCGTCCAGGTCGCGTTGTCTTTGTCGGTCAGGAAAAAATATCCGGCGAATTCGCCTCCGAGCTTGCAACTGTCGACGATCGCGTCCTCCATGTCGAATTTCGTAGCGCTGCCTTCCGAAATGGCGCACGGCAGCAATCGTACGGAAGTGGCGATCGGCGTGTTGTTCAGTTCGACGTAGGATACGGCCGGCGAAACGTCGATGTCTACCATGTCCCCGGTCAGTTTGATCCGCGTGTTCAGATTTCCGAAAGTCGCGGACGTCAGCGCCACGCGCCGGTTGTCCGCATCGGTATAATTTAGCACCAGCGTGAAGTCGATGTCGCCGTAGTAGGCGCCGTCGAGAATTTCGATCTCGGCGATCCACTGTCCTTCGCAGGTCTCTCCGGCCTGGTTTTTATAAGGCGTTACGCCGACCAGCGAACATTCGGGAATGGTCGTGACGTACGAGGCTTTGGTGATCTGCGAACGGATGGCGTCCAGTCGGAGGTCTTCCGCCTGGACGATATAATTCGATGGGTTGACCCGGAAGGGCACTTTCAGCGTCGATCCGTTCAGGACGGTGATTTCGGACTGTAGCAGCGTGATGCCGGTCGGGTAGGGCCGTTTCAGCGTATCGATGTCGTCTTTCATCTCCTTGCATCCCGGAAGAACGGCGGTCAGCAGGGCTATTCCGCAATATAACAAAGCTTTTTTCATAGTGGTCAAATGAATTACCTGATGCGATCCAGGGATCGTACCAGTTTGTCGTCTTTAACGATTCCCCGGCGAGCGAGCAGGGTCAGGATCGCAGCGACGAGGGGAAAGGCCGCGGTCACCGACAGCGCTACGGGGCCGAAGCCTTCTTCGCCGAACGACTTCAGGTAGAGCGCCGTCACGCCGGCCGTCAGCAACAACAGTACGATTTGCGCCGTGCACAAGCGCTTTTGGAGCCTGCGTTTTTTGTAGCGGAAAACGGTGATTATCTCCAGCACGATCGTTGCGCCCAGCAGCGTCGTGGCTGCGAGAGTCAGCGAGTTGACGATCGGACTGCTGCTGGCCGTCGGGTCGTCGTATCCCCAGACCATGATCCGGAAAACCGAGTTTTCCGGGCCGATCGCATGGGCCAGCGGCAGGAAGAACATCAGCCCCAGCAGCAGCGCCGACAGGAGCAGGTATACGGTTTGAATGCGTTGTATCATTGTGAAACGGATTTGTTTTGAAGTTTTTCATCGATCAGGTAGCGGTTCCTGTCCCCGGAATTCCGGCTGATCAGTTCCCCGATGAAACCCGCCAGGAACAGTTGTACGCCGATGACGACGGCCCCCATCGCTATATAGAACAGCGGTTGATCGGTCGCGCCGCGCACCGGAATCAGGTGCGCCTGTTTATACAGTTTTTCGGCGATGACCCATACGGTCGTCGCGCCGCCGACCAGGAACATCAGCGTGCCCAATCCGCCGAAGAAGTACATCGGACTTTTGCCGAAGCGGGTCATGAACAGGACGGTGATCAGGTCGAGATATCCCTTGATCATCCGTTCCCATCCGAATTTCGACACCCCGTACTTCCGGGCCCGGTGATGCACGACCTTTTCGCCGATTCGTTTGAAACCGGCTTGCTTGGCCAGGAACGGGATGAACCGGTGCATTTCGCCGTAAACCTCGATGCTTTTGACCACCTGGTTGCGGTAGGCTTTCAGGCCGCAGTTGAAGTCGTGCAGCTTGATTCCGGAAGCCAGTCGCGCCGTGCCGTTGAAGAATTTACTCGGCAGCGTCTTCCCGACCGGATCGAACCGGCGCTTTTTCCATCCGCTGACCAGGTCGTATCCCTCTTCGGTAACCATCCGGTACAGTTCCGGGATTTCGTCCGGCGAGTCCTGCAGATCGGCGTCCATCGTGATCACGACGTCGCCCCGGGCCGCTTCGAAGCCGCAGTAGAGTCCGGCCGATTTCCCGTAATTGCGCCTGAACCGGATGGCCCGGACGCACGGATTGGCGTCGTGCAGCGAGCGGATCACTTCCCACGAGCGGTCGTTGCTGCCGTCGTCCACGAAGATGACTTCGTACGAGAAGCGGTTCTCCGCCATCACCCGCTCGATCCATGCGAGCAATTCGGGCAACGATTCCTCCTCGTTGTACAGCGGGACGACTATCGAGATGTTCGGATTGTTTTCTAACATCGTGCTGTTGTTTTTATTCGGATTGCGGGGGCGTCGTGCCGTTTTGTCCGTTGTTCGCACCGGCGAACGGGTCGCCGTGGCGTTTGACGAACAACGATACGATCAGGCCGAGCAGTCCGCCGTAAATAATCATCGTACCCACGCCGCTGAACACGACGAAGAGCGGGTTCCCCATCATTCTCGCCGCGATCGTACCGGCCGACTCGACCGCTTTCTCGTCCCATCCGTTTTCCACGTAGGTCGCGATCGCCAGGTCCATCTGTTGCCGGAAAAATTCCGGGTCGATCCATTTGTAAAGCACGAACATGCCCAGTCCGCCGAGAATCCCGGCGAACAGCGACATCCGCAGGACGAAGGCCATGCTTTGGCCGAACGAAAAGCCGGCGGCTCCGCGCAGGGCCGCCATCCGGCTCGAATAGAAATAGAGAAATCCGGCGATCGAAAAGAAGCCCAGCGCGCCCGCCAGCGATGCGACGCCCGTATGCGAGCGCATCAGGTGACCGGCGATCGCAAGGATCGCATAGGTCAGGCCCATGTAGAACCCGCCGGTCGCCGCCTCCCTCCATGCAATGCTATTGAATGATTTTTCCATCGTAACGATTTTCTGATTGTCGGTTTAAACGAGGTTGCCGATGCCTTCGCGCAGGATCGAGATGTCGTCCGGGTCGGTGCAGTCGACCACCGTCGTCGGGACGTGGTTGCCGTATCCGCCGTCGATCACCGCATCCACCAGTGTTCCGTAACGCTCGTAGATCAGCGACGGGTCGGTCGTGTACTCCTCTTCCCGGCTGTCTTTGACCGAGGCCGTGACCATCGGATTGCCCAGCGCTTCGACCAGCGCGATCGGAATGCCGTTATCCGGAATACGTATCCCCACCGTTTTTTTCTTTTCCAGGAATTTGTCCGGAATTTTTCCCGATGCGTTGAGGATGAAGGTAAACGGGCCGGGCAGGTTGCGTTTCAGCAGTTTGAAGACCGTGTTGTCCACCTTGGCGTATGCCGCGACTACGCTCAGGTCGGGGCAGATGATCGAAAAGTCGGGGCCCGTTTTACCGGTGATCGCGCGGATCCGCTCGATGGCCTTGGTGCTTTTCAGCGAGCAGCCGAACGCGTAGACGCTGTCGGTCGGATAGATGATCACGCCGTCGCGTGCGAGGATGTCCGCCGCCTGCGCGACGGATTTCTCATTCGGGTTTTGCGGATAGATTTTGATGATCATAACCCTGTGTCGTTTTGTCGTGACGGTCGAAATAAAAAATGGGTAAGCTACTTATATCGCACCGCTACAACCGCCTACCCTTGCTGTCTTCCGACCCTGGGGGATTCAGCAGGAGCTGGTCGTATAAGACTTACCCAGGGACAAAATTAAACAATTTCGCTATATTTGCAAAAATATTTTTCCGGATGAAGCGAAAAGGAAAGTATTACCTGCTTGCCGCGTTTGCGGCGCTTGCGGTAACGGTTTGTGTCGGTGGTTATTCCGCATGGCAATACTTTTGGGGCGGGGCGGTGGCCCGCGACGCGGTCGTGCTGGTTCCTACCGGCAGCGATTTCGACCGGCTGACCGATTCGCTGCGGCGCAGCGGCGCGTTGCGCAACGTACGCAAATTCGTGCGGATAGCGCGTATACGCGGTCTGGACGAGACCGTTCGTCCGGGACGTTACAAGCTCGACGCGGGGATGACCTACGCCGCGCTGATCGACCGACTGAAGCAAGGGCTTCAGGCTCCGGTACGGGTTACTTTCAACAATGTCCGGACGCTCGACCGGTTGGCCGGCAGCGTCGGCCGGCGGCTGGAAACCGATTCGGCGACGCTTGCGCGGGCGCTGCTGAGCGATTCTACGGCCCGCGCATACGGATACGCGCCGCAGACCTTCATCGGGATGTTCATTCCGAATACTTACGAAATGTATTGGAACAGTTCGGCGGATGATTTTATTCGGCGAATGAAGAAAGAGTCCGACCGGTTCTGGAAAAACCGCGATGCGAAACTCGCCCGCACGGGCCTCTCCCGCGACGGGGCGATGACCCTCGCTTCGATCGTTTACGAGGAGACCAAGCGCAAGGACGAAATGCCCGTCGTGGCGGGGGTTTATATCAACCGGCTGAAGCGCGGTATGCCGCTGCAGGCCGATCCGACGGTCAAGTTCGCTGTCGGCGATTTCTCGATCAAACGCGTCCTGCATACCCACCTGGCCGTCGATTCCCCGTACAATACTTATAAATACCCGGGCTTGCCGCCGGGGCCGATCTGTATGCCGTCGATCGCCGCGATCGATGCCGTGCTCGACTACGCCGACCACGACTACCTCTATTTCTGCGCCAAGGACGACTTGTCCGGCGCCCATAATTTCGCAAAGACCCTGTCCGAGCACAACCGCAACGCGGCGGCCTATGTATGGGCGCTGAACAGGCTGAAAATCAAATAGATCGTTTAGCTGGCTCCGTTTTTCGGGGCGGGGCTAACGGAATTGCAGACTGCTCCGGCCCATGTCCCGCGACGTCGCCACGGCGATGCCGCGCCGATCGTGGCCGTTGACCGCGCAGTAGAAGTGGTATACCACTCCTTTATATTTCACTACGAACGATTTGTGGGCGAAAAGGTTGTCGTAGGATTCGGACGGGACGATCAGATCGTCGCCCGTCCAGTCCGTCCAGTGGGCCAGATCGTACGAACAGGCGAAACGATTGAAAGCCGCATACGGTTTCCCTTTCCAGAATGCGCCGAAGTAGAACATGACGTACAGGTCGCCCATCTTCTGGATCTGCGCGTCTCCGGTGATCCCTTCGGGATGTTCCAGCACCGGTCGGTCGGAGTAACGCCGCCAGGTTTTCAGGTCGTCCGACAACGCGATCCCGATACTTTCTTTGCCGTCCGCGCTTCCTTTGGCATTGTAATACATGACGAACGGGGCGCCGAGCAGCCGTTTCGGGGCCCGGATCACCGAACTTTTGTACAGCGTGTAGCGCTCCCATGGCCCGGCGTCCGGATCGGCGGGCGTCATGACCGGAGCGTCGAAGCCTTCCCATTCGTGGGGCCGGGCGATCTTCCCGCCGGTGCGGGCCATGCCTACGTTCAACATGCCGGCTTCGTATCCCTGCGTGGCTCCGCCGATGTAGGACAGCCAGTAGCGGCCGTCGTATTTTCCGGCTCGGTAGCTGCCGCCCCAGCGGTAGTCCTGCAACGCGAGGTATCCCCCGCGCTGGGCAGAATCCCAGCTTCCCCCGGCAAACGACAGGATCGGTCCGAGCGTGTTCCATTTCAGTAGGTCGTCGCTTTCGGCCAGCCAAGTCTCGTACCCCGTGCTGTCGAACAACACGTAGGTCATGTACCACTTGCCTTTTTCGCGGAACACGGTCGGGGAGTCCACCATGTCTTCGTCCCGTTCCGGAACCAGGACGAGTCCGTATTTGTAAGGCGTCTTTACCGTTTCGTAAACTTTTTTCATCGTTTCCTGCGGAACGCTTTGCTGCGCCGTCGCGGGTTGCAGGAACGACAGGGCGGCCGCTAATGCCAGCCCGGCGGGGATACGTCGTTTCATAGGTCGTAATATGGATGGATTTGCTGGTTTATCAAGTGCGGTACGGGGCAAGCCGTGTTCCGGTTCCGTAAAGTTAGCATATTTTTTATACCTTAATCAAATAAAAAGGACAGCTCGGCGCCGTTCTTTTATTTTTTCTTTGAAGTCTTATCGGGAATATCCTGATTGGCTATATTGTCAAAAAAATCCGGGATGTTTTGCTGCCTATCTGTCAGCGTTTTATGGGCAAAAATTATTGTCATTCGAATGTCGGACTTTATTTTGATGAAAATCAAAGTATTAATCGCGCGTCGAAAGTCGTCGGACAATAAAAATGTTTGGCCATTACATGAATAATTGTTATGTTTGCGCTGATAAAATACCGTTTCGTACGTTGAAAGCGGGTTTTTCGGGGTTTACGGCATTCGCACCTGGGTCAGGCGCAGAGCCGCGTTCCGGAATATCAAATCGATATTAAGCGGACAAAACTTATCTGACTGCGTGTAAAGACGATTTTCTGGCACGGGGGAATGGAAGGAATGTCCTTTTGTGAAACGGATGACAAGCGAAACCGCTTCGGAGCATTGGTACGCGCTCAAAGTTTTCTACAATAAAGTATTCGAGATCGAAGCTTATCTGAAAGATAAGGCTTTCGAAAGTTATATCCCCCTCAAAACGGTCGAGATGATGTGGCGCGGAGAGAAAAAAATCTGCCGCAAACCGGCCGTTTCTTCCCTGATGTTCGTTCGCGCGACGGAACATGCCGCGATCGGATTGCAGCGGCAGTTGAATAACCGCATTATCGTATACTGCGACCGGGATACGAAGCGCCCTGCCGCGATTCCGGAACGCGAAATGAATATCTTTAGGTTGGTGACCTCTTCGGGCGATCGGGAACTGGAGTATTTCGGCGGCGAAGATACGGTTTATCATACCGGCGACCGGGTACGCGTAACCGAAGGCATCTTCAAGGGCGCGGAAGGTTATATCCGGAGAATCAAAGGGAACAGGCGGCTGGTGGTCTCGATAGAGGGCATCGTAGCCGTTGCCACCTCCTATATTCCGGGGTGTTTTTTAGAAAAGATCTAACGCCGGATCGCCTTTTGCCGTATATTTTATCGTGTTCACTCATCGCATCACAGGTGCGGAACCATTGTTTTAACCGCACAAAAGAACCTTCCGGCCTGAATAAGAATTCGGCGGAGAACTTCTCTCTTTTTGGTAAAATACGTTTTACGGATGCAGCCTGGCAATAGAGTCATTTTAAATACAGCTATTTTATACGCTAAAATGGTTGTTTCCATTTTAGTGGGGTTGATTTCGACCCGTTTGGTTCTTAAGGCGTTAGGAGTAGAAGATTATGGTATTTATAATCTGGTGGCAGGCGTAGTGTCTATGCTGGCGTTTTTAAATACTTCATTGGCGGCGTCTACTCAACGTTTTTTATCTTTTTCTTTGGGAAAACAGGATGTTCGGCATCTTAAAAAAATATTTTACTATAGTTTAATTCTCCATATCGGCATCGGCGTATGTGTTATTTTATTAATAGAGACTGTCGGCATATACGGGATTAAACATGTCCTGACAATCGCGCCGGATAAAATAAGCAATACGCTGTCTATATTGCATTTACTGAGTTGTAGCGTTTTTTTTTCCATCGTAGCCGTTCCGTATATAGCCGTTCTCATCAGCCGGGAGAACATGCTGTTGTTATCTCTGATCGAAATTGCGGAAACCGTTCTCAAATTGCTGGGAGCGGTATATCTATTGACATATCCGGGCAACAGGCTGATCATGTACTCTGCCATCATCGTTGCCGTCATGATCATTTCGCTATTGTTGAAAATGATTATCTGTAGGATGAAATACCCCGAAACTCGTATCGTATTTCAATCATTGAACGACAGAACGCTGTTGCGCGAGTTGACTTCGTTTGCCGGCTGGTATACTTTTGCATCGGTCGGCAGTATGGGGCGGGGACAGGGAATCCCGATGATATTGAATGTGTTTTTCGGAGTGGTCGTGAATGCTGCGTACGGAATTGCCAATCAGGTCAACGGGTTGATGCAGTTTTTTGCTACGGCCATTCTGCAATCCATCAGACCGCAGATCATCAAAAGCGAAGGGGCTCAGGATCGGATCAGGGTAAAGAAATTATCGCTTGTCGCATGTCGTTACATGTTTTTTCTCTGCGCCTTGTTTTCCATTCCGCTGATTATAGAAATGCCTTACGTTCTCCACTTGTGGCTCGGAAACCCGCCTGAGTACACGGTCGGTTTCTGTCGGTTGGTATTGCTGTCCACTTTGCTGTTTATGATTACATGCGGCTTGGGAACTGCCATCGACGCTACCGGCAACATTAAATGGATGTATATTTGGATGGGAAGTTTGCATTTTCTGAATTTGCCGGTAGGTTATTTCTTGCTTAAGGCCGGGATGTCCGCTTACAGCGTATTATGGGTCGTCGTCGGCGAAGAACTCATCTGTATGTGGGTGCGGATCTACTTGGCGAACCGTATTGTCGGGATATCCGTGCGCAAATTCGTCCGACGGGTTATCGTTCCGATTACGATCGTTACGGGGGCGACGGTTCTGGCCGGCATCGTAGCTATTTTTTATATGCATACCGGATTTTTGAGATTGGTCGTCACGTCACTGCTCTGTACCTGTACTTTTTTGATAACGGGTTGGTTTTGCGGAATCGAAAACGAAGAAAAAAGCCGGTTTAAAAATATCATGCACAATATCACCGCACAATTTAAATTGGTCAAACGATGAATGCAGCCCGTCTTGTTAACGGCATTTTATGGCGCATGGAAAAATTCTTTTCCCGTACGCGTATCCGGTGGTTCAAAACTTTGTATATCAATTTTAGAACTCTTCCGTTCAGTCAGGCAATCCGATTGCCTATATACATTTACGGACATGTAAAATTCTATTGTTTATCCGGTAAAATCGTAATTTTCGGACCCATTTCAAGAGGGATGATTAAATTCGGATACCAACAAGGTTCGTTTTCCGCACCGACGAGAAGTGCTATGATTTTGTTGGATCAGGGAACCGAATTGATTTTTAACGGGCCTTGTATGTTCGATTTCGACTATGCTGTCAGATTGACGGGGAAAAGCAATGTAAATATCGGGGCTCATGTAGTATTCGGTCATGATGTGAAAATTTACAGTGAAGAATCGATCACCATAGGGGATTATTGCCGGGTCGCTTTTGGAAGTTGTTTTATAGATACCAATTATCACTATTCTATCGAATTGTCTAATGGCGCTGTCCGTAAAAAGAGCGCTCCTATCGAGATCGGTCGTTATAACTGGATCGGAAACACGTCTACGATCATGAAAGGTACAAGAACCCCGGAGGGAACTATTATCGCATCAAAAGGTTTCTTGAATAAAAATTATGTAAAGCTCGGAGAGGGTGGGACAAATATCGTTTTAGCGGGAAGTCCGGCTAATATTGTACAAAAAGGGTATGCTAGGATACTGTGTCTGGAAATGGAAAAAAATATTAATGAATGGTTTGCGACTCATCCCGGCGAGAAAGAATGTTTGGCGGGCGACTTATCGCATGATTATCGGGTCAATGACGCGTATCGCGATTTATTCAACCGAATATAATGAATAAAAAGATTCGAATCATATTGAGTCGTATCAAATGGGGGCTCGTCAAATGGTATATCGGTCGGAAATACCATGTCTCTTTCGGCCGAAGAGTTGAGGCGTACGATTGCATCTATGAAGGATATCATTCCATCGGAACCGCCAGCTTCATTAGCAGGTCGTATTTAGGATCAGGAACTTACGTTTCGGGGCATTGTGTAATTGGAGATTCGTATATCGGACGGTACTGCAGCATTGCCGACGATGTCGCGATTGGACTTGCGAGTCATCCCTCTGCCGTTTGGGTGACTACTTATCCCGCCTTTTATATGAATTTTAATCGTTGCGTGAATTTTACCTTCCATGCCGGGCCGGAGAAGTATCATCCGTTCAAAAAAGCGTCCGGGCGGTACAACTGCAAGATCGGACACGACGTCTGGATTGGCCGGGGGGCAACAATCGTATCGGGAGTGACGGTCGGCGACGGCGCTATTATCGGAGCGGGCGCTGTCGTATTGAAAGATGTGGCTCCGTATGAAATCGTCGCAGGCGTGCCCGCGCGACATATTCGCTATCGATTTACGGATACTCAGATCAAGGCGCTGTTGCAGATCGAATGGTGGAATAAAGATATGGAATGGCTCAGGGAGCACTATGCGGATTTTGAAAACATAGATATATTTATTGAAAGTTATGCGGACGGCACGTTCTCTCAGAGGTAAAAGACGCTGTCGATTGAAATCTTTTTTACGATTTTTCCCGGAAAAAGTGGCGTCGAACGAACGCCGCAGGGGATTTTATCGAATCGCACGGATGATTCATCGTGTCGCTTAACGATCTGGATAAACAGGCGGATCCCGAGCATACGGACGGCCTGATACGCTGCCGGCAGGAGGCGTAAGGTCGTTGCATATTTTCCGACAATAATCCATACATCATGAAAAACATACTTATTACCGGAGGCGCAGGCTTTATCGGTTCGAATCTCGCGCTCAAACTTTTAAAACGCGGCTATCGAGTCACGGTGCTCGATAGCCTCGCTGCTCAGATTCACGGGGACGATCCGGACAGATCTCCCCTTTACGGCAGTATTAAAAATAAGGTCAGATTCGTTCACGGGGACGTGACCGTCAGGGAAGATTGGGAAAAAGCCTTGAAGGATCAGGATGCGATCGTCCATTTGGCGGCGGAAACCGGGACGGGACAAAGTATGTACGAAATTCAGAAATATACCGGGACCAATATCGGCGGGACCTCGTTGATGTTGGATATACTGACCAATTCGAAACATCGGGTACGAAAAGTGGTCGTCGCTTCGTCGCGCGCCATTTACGGGGAGGGCAGATACCTCAGCCGAACCTACGGTTATGTTTACCCGCTGTCCCGTACGGAGGAATACATGTCGCAGGGCGATTTCGAATGTAAATATCCCGGTGAACCGGCCCCGTTGACCTTGGTCGGAACTACCGAAGATTCGCTGATACATCCGACGTCCGTGTACGGAATCACCAAACATGTCCAGGAACAACTGGTAATGACCGTATGTCCGACGCTCGGCATCGCGCCCGTCGCTTTCCGGTATCAGAACGTTTATGGGCCGGGGCAGTCGCTCAGCAACCCGTACACGGGGATTCTCTCTATTTTTTCGACCCGGATTAAAAACAAAAACGGAATCAATGTTTTCGAGGACGGAAAAGAGAGCCGGGACTTCGTGTACATAGAAGATGTCGTAGACGCAACGATAGCGGGACTCGAAAAGGAACAGGCCGACGGAGAATCCTTCAACGTAGGTACGGGCGTCGCGACGGACGTGCTGACCGTCGCCGAGACGCTGATCGAAAAATACGGGATCGAAGTCCCTGTGACGGTCAGCGGGAACTATCGTCTCGGGGATATCCGCCACAATTACGCCGATCTGACGAAAATCAAAACGAAACTCGGTTTCGAACCCCGGTGGAGTTTCGACAGGGGGATTCGGCAATTTACCGATTGGGTGAATACCCAGGATATCCAGAAAGACCGGTACGAAGACTCCATCGAAGAGATGAAAACGAAAGGACTTTATAAATAGGCGGAACGATGACTCCCAGAATTGGCATAGTGACTGTTTTGTACAACAGCGCCGGCGTATTGCCCGAGTTTTTCGAGACGCTGGGGACGCAGAGATACACCAATTTTATCCTGTATATCGTCGATAATAAATCCCCGGACGATTCGCTTGCCGTCGCGCGGAAACTTTGTGCCTCCGCCCGGTTCGAAACCGTCGTGATCGAGAATGAAGAGAATTACGGAGTAGCCAAAGGAAACAATATCGGCATTAAAGCCGCATTGAGGGACGGCTGCGATAGGGTGTTGTTGTCCAACAACGATATCGTGTTGGTTCCGGATACCATAGAGTGTCTGGTGCGTGCGCTGGAGAGCGGGAAGGCATGGATGGCGGTACCCAAAATTCATTTTCACGGGACGAATAAAATTTGGTATGCCGGAGGGTGTTACACTTATTTCGCCTGTTCGTCGCTTCATTACGGCATTTACCAGGAAGATAAAGGACAGTTCGACAAAAGCAGGTTCGTAGACTATGCGCCTACCTGTTTTATGCTTATCCGGAAAGAATTATTCGAAGAGATCGGATATATGGACGAGGCTTACTTCGTTTACTACGACGATACGGATTTCGTGTATAGGGCCCTTCGGCGCGGACACAACGTATTGTATGTGCCGGAGTCTTTCCTTCAACATAAGGAAAGCACTTCTACGGGCGGAAAGAAAAGCGATTTTACGCTCTATTACGACACGCGTAACAGGATCTACTTCACGCTTAAGCATTATACCGGGATACATTTTTTTCTGAGTAAATTGTATTATTTACTCATACCTTGCATTAAATCCGTTTACCGTTCCACGCCCCACGAAAAAGAAATAAAACGAAAAGCGATCAGAGACGGTTATCGGCTGTACGATGCGGTCCGGCCCGAAAGATCATAGAACGACCGTCCGGCTTACTCCCCGAGAATGCTTTACAGCTATACTTATTCCGTTCCGTACCTTCTCTTATTGTCGTTGTTTATTCTACTGACAGTCGTAGAGTATAACTATGACAATAACCGGAAGATTCGACAATGTGTTCGGATCTGTTGTTGCGCGCTGTTCGTTCTGTTTTTCGGTTTCAGGGGATTCGTCGGTTGGGATTGGGTGAATTATTATCCGGCGTATCAGGAAATCGTTCCTCTTTTTAGCAGGGGCTATCTGAATAATTACGATATCGGGACATTCGAGGGCGGGTTTGTAACGTTCATGTCTGTCGTAAAACTCATATCGTCGAATTATCATTTTTTTATACTCGTATGCGTTGTCATAGACGTCTCCATTTTACACGTTTTTTTCAAACGGCATTCCTCGAATTACGCATTCAGTTTCTTGATTTTTATTGCTTTGTATTTAGGGGCGGAGTTGGATATTTTGAGAAATATGAAAAGTATCGGGCTTTTCCTGCTTTCCGTAAAGTACATTCAGCAAAGGCGGTTTCTCCCTTATTTGCTTTTAATGACGCTGGCTTTCATGTTCCATTCCAGCACCCTGTTTTTGTTCCCGCTGTATTTTGTGCCCCGGACATTGCCCCGGCAGTGTTTCATCGTCGTATTTGTCGTCGGCAATCTCCTTTACCTTTCGCAGATCGCTTACATGGCCCCTTTGATTTCGGAAGGCGGGAGGCTTCTCGGGGGAAAATACGCGGCGTTGACCGGGGCTTATCTCAATTCGGATTTGTACGCGCAGGCAAGAGGCATTTCGATCGGTTACCTCGAGAGGACGCTGACCTTCGTACTGGTCGTTCTTTTTTATAAAAAACTCAATACCCGCGAACATGCCGTTTTCTTGAACATGTTCCTGGTTTATTTGTTTATAAACTTATGGATGAGCGAAATAACGATCCTCGTGGATCGGATAGGTCTCTTGTTTTTACTCTCCTACCTGGTGCTGTGGCCGGCCGTTGCGCGGTGTTTTACATTAAAATCGAACAGGATGCTGTTCGTCGGAGGAATCATGATCTACTCTTTGATCCGGGTATCGATCTGTTCGAACAATATTTTGTATCGATACGACAATGTCCTTCTGACGGGAAGCAATTATCCGGAACGCATGTATATAATGGATAGATACAAAGACCAACTCCTAAATTCAAATTGATGAACGGGAAAAAATGCTTATTGATCAGTCCGGTGGCAGAAAATAACTTCGGAGGCGGAATCGGTTTGAATAAGAGCCGGATTCTTTTGACCGAATTATTCCGGGATAACTTGTACTGTGTAGATTTCCGAATGGGTGTCCTGTCCAATGTGCAGAAATTGCGCTGGACATTGCAAGGTTATACCGTAGGGTTGACCCGGTCCGTGAAAACGGAAGCTTTGGCCGTAATGGCACGCGAAGCCCCCGATTACGTTTTTATAAATAGCTCGAATTACGGATTGCTGGCCAAAGCTATTAAAAAGCGTTATCCCGGTTGCAAAATCGTTACTTTTTTTCATAACGTCGAAATCAAATACAGTTACGACGTGGTGCGCCGGCTGAAAAAAATAGGAAACGTACTCTCTTTTTTCGCATTTGCCTACAACGAATGGATGGCGATTCGATACAGCGATACGATTATCGCCCTGAGCGAAAGGGACAGCGCCCTGTTGCATAAGATATATAAACGATCCGCCGATTTTTTGGTGCCGGTGACATTCGATGACAAGCTGGATTACAACAAACTTACCGAACGCCGGGATCAAAAGCCTCGCGGAATTTTTGCCGGCAGTCTTTTTTTTCCGAATGAGTACGGTGTCCGGTGGTTCGTTCAGCATGTCGCTCCTCATGTAAACGCAGAGATCTTGATTATAGGCAAAGGGTTCGAAACGCTGAAAAACGATTTGGAATGCGATAACGTCAAAGTGATAGGAACCGTGGAAGATGTTTCCGAATATTTTTATCGCGCGGATTTCGTAATCGCCCCCATTTTCGAAGGTTCGGGGATGAAACTCAAAACGGCGGAGGCGCTGATGTACGGGAAAACGATCTTCGGCACCACCGAAGCCTTTTCCGGATACGCGTTGGATTTCGATCGGGTGGGAGGGCTGTGCAATACGGCTCGGGAATTCATCGATAAGATCAACGGTTATCCGTATCCGCAGAGGCGGTTCAACGAGGAAAGCCGAAAAATCTACGAACAAAATTACAGCATGGAACATTCGAGGCATTTATTCAGAATGATCTTTGAGAAAATATGAAAAAAATCTTGCTGATTTCCGCATTTGTTCCCAGCCGCAAGACCGCGGGCCAGAATTATACGCGGCAATTAATCGAGGATTTGAGTGGTCGGTACGAGGTCGATCTGATCTGTTTCAGGAACAGAAGCGAGGCGGAGGGGATAGCCGTTCCCGATACGAATATGCTGAAGTGTATCGTTGTCGACAAAAAGGATAAGTTGTTCAATGCTTTAAAATTACCATTTCTGCATCCGATCTTTACGGCTCGTTTTCAATGGTCGGTCGTCCGTTACATCCGTAAAAACAAGCATCGGTACGACGCGTTGATTTTCAATTTCGGACAGGTATTCGCCTATGCGCTATTTGCCGGACACTCCCGAAAAATAGTCATTACGCACGACGTGATGATCCAGAAATTTTCCAGGCAGAAAAACATATTCGGTTATCTTGAGAATAGGTTCGTAAAATTCAGCGAGAGACTATTATACAAAACCGCGACGCTGATATTTTGCCACAGCCCCAAGGACGAAACGCTCATTCGGAATATTTACGGCGTGAAGGCGCATCACATATCGTTGTATTTCGACGAATTGTTGCTGCGCACCGATTACAAGACGATCGTTCCCAAGGACTATTTTGTAATGTACGGCGCCTGGGGCCGAAAAGAAAACACAGAGGGTCTGACGTGGTTTCTCGACGAGGTGTTTCCCCGTACGCCCCGCCTGAATATAAAAATTATCGGCGGCAACATGCCTTCCGACGTCAGGCGAAAAATAGACGAAACCGACCGGGTCGAATATTTGGGGTTCGTAGAGAATCCGTACGGATATATCGCTGAAGCGCAAGGGCTGATCGCGCCTTTGTTTCACGGAGCCGGCATCAAAGTCAAAGTGGTCGAAGCGTTGGCGCTCGGCACTCCCGTATTGGGAAGCGCGGTCGCATGGGAGGGGATCGATCTCTACCTGCCGCTCGGGGAACATACCCGCATCGTCGACACGCCGGAAGAGTACGTGCGGATTTTAGAAAACCGGCGTCCGGTGACGATTGCCGACAAAATACGTTTAGCACAATCGTTTCGTGCCAAATATCAGACGAAATCCATTTTAAATTATCTGTAACCTAATTAAGGTTTCCTATGATCATTCGAAGTAAAGCGCCTCTGCGGTTGGGTTTAGCCGGCGGCGGCAGCGACGTATCGCCGTATAGCGATCTCTACGGAGGATTGATTCTTAACGCGACGATCAATCTTTATGCTCATTGTACGATCGAAGAGACGCAGAACGGCAAAATCGAGATTATTGCAACCGACATCGGGCAGGCGGCAATTTTCGAATCTTTGCCGGTACTTCCCGTCGACGGAACGCTGAACCTGCATAAGGGGGTCTATAACCGCATTGTGAAAGATTTCCGCGTTCCGGCGCCGTCGTGCCGTATCACTACTTATTCGGATGCGCCTCCCGGAAGCGGACTCGGTTCTTCGTCCACAATGGTAGTCGCCATTGTCAAAGCTTTTGTCGAGTGGCTCAATCTACCCCTGGGCGATTATGAAATAGCCCGGTTGGCCTATGAGATCGAACGGAAAGATCTTGCATTGAGCGGAGGAAAACAGGATCAATATGCTGCTACCTTCGGAGGTTTTAACTTTATGGAGTTTCTCAAAGACGACCACGTTATCGTGAATCCGTTACGCATCAAGAAATGGATCGTCGATGAACTGGAAGCCAGTATATTGCTCTATTATACCGGAGCTTCCCGCAGTTCCGCGGAGATTATCGACGAACAGAAAAAAAACACGTCGCAAGGTAATAATCGGGCTGTCGAAGCCATGCACCGCATTAAACAAAATGCCATAAACATGAAGGAAGCATTGCTTAAGGGGGACATCTCTTCCTTCGCCAGAATCCTCGGACAAGGCTGGGAAGACAAAAAAGCAATGGCGTCGGCCATCAGTAATCCGGTCATCGAAGAGGCGATGGAGCGGGCCGTTCAAGCGGGAGCCATTACCGGTAAAGTCTCGGGCGCCGGCGGCGGCGGATTTATAATCTTTGCGGTGGAACCTACAAAAAGGTTGCAGGTGAAACGGGCATTGAATCAGCTCGATGGCAATATCGTCGAGTTTCAATTCAGCGAAGGGGGAACGCACGGGTGGAAAATTTTTCATTGATAAATAGCGGATTATGAATGTTGAACAGTGTATTGCGGATCAGATTCGGGCGTCGATATCGACCAAGCAGGCCATTTTATCGGACAAGGGGCTGATGCGGAACATTGCGGCCGCTGCCCAAATGATCGTGGATGCGTACGAACAAGGGAAAAAAACGCTCTTGGCCGGTAACGGCGGAAGCGCCGCCGATGCACAGCATATCGCAGGAGAGTTTGTCAGCAAATTCTATTTTGACCGGCCCGGTATTGCTTCCATTGCGTTGACGACCGACACGTCGATCATCACCGCCATCGGGAACGATTACGGCTACGATAAATTATTCTCCCGTCAAATACAGGCCCAGGGATCTGCCGGAGACGTGTTCATCGGCATTTCGACATCCGGAAATTCGGCAAATCTCGTGGAGGCTCTGCGCATGTGCGGGCAAAAAGGAATAAAAACGATAGGACTTACGGGATTTACGGGCGGCGAAATGGATTCGATGTGCGATTTATGTATAAAAGTGCCGTCCGGCGAGACTCCCCGGATACAGGAATCGCATATTCTTATCGGACATATCATCTGTTGCATCGTCGAAGAAAAACTTTTCGGCGACTTAAAGCCGAATCAATGATGCTTACCGCTTCGGTTGTCACATACCATACCTCGCTTCCGGAGGCGGGAGCCGTGCTGGATTGCGTCCTTCGTAGTTCTATCGATAAACTTTACATTATCGACAACTCCCGCAACGATGCCCTGCGCATTTTGGAAAAACGGTCTTCGAAAATCCGGTATATCCACAACGCCAATATCGGTTACGGCGGAGCTCACAATCTCGCTATCCGGGAAGCGATGGAACTCGGTGCGAAATACCACGTTGTTCTGAATCCGGACATTCGGTTTGCGCCGGAAACAATCGAATCCCTCGCCTGCTATATGGATGCTCACGAAGACGTGGGACAAATCATGCCCAAGGTTTTCTATCCGGACGGACGGTTGCAGTATCTTTGCAAACTGTTGCCCACCCCGGCCGATCTGATATTCCGCAGATTTTTGCCGACCGGTTGGGCTAAAAAGAGTCGGGAACGTTTCGAATTACGTTTCTCCGATTACGATAAAGAGAAGAATATTCCTTTTCTGTCCGGTTGTTTTATGTTCTTGCGCGTAGAAGCGCTCTGCAAAGTCGGGTTGTTCGATGAACGTTTTTTTATGTATGGCGAGGATATCGATTTGTCGCGCAGGATGCACCTTCAGTACCGTACGATGTATTACCCCGGAGCATCCATCGTGCATCTGCATGAAGCGGCTTCGTATAAAAACCGGAGAATGCTGCTCATTCACATACGTAATATAATCCGGTATTTCAACAAATGGGGGTGGTTTTTCGATGCCCAGCGTAGAAAGATCAATAGACGGTTGTTGAAAGATCTGAATTATAATCGCTGATATTATATCGGTTGACGGTACGTACCTTGTAATACCCGATTGCCGGAACTGTTTTCAGAACGTGCTATTCATAGCGAGGACGAACGGTTCGGTCGTTCTTTTCGGTGATACGGAAAGCGCTGGCATATTCGCTGCCGATGTCCTTGTCTTTTATCGCGATGCGGGCGTCGGCGGTGTAATCGGCTCGAAGCGAGGGGGCAGGAGGCGGTGCGATCGCTCTTACCGGCCTTGTCGTTGTTTATAGGTTGAATAACAAAAAATCCGGATGGTTTCCATCCGGATTTTTTGTTGACATTGCCGGAGAAGCAAATGACTGGCGGAGCAGACCCTTCGACGGGGGAATAACGTATGCTGGCAGAAATAGCAATATCCCGCGTCTATCATGTGATTCCTCGGGAATGAGTGTCTGATAATTAGGGTTTGATGTCTGTATAACAGCAAGGGTAATAGTTGTTTAAAAGCCGTTCCTGATTTGGGACGGATAGGGTCGCAGGAAGGTTATGCGCCCCTGCTTTTTACCGTTTTTCCTTTCAGGGCCTAAAAAAAATCCTTACATATCATGGATACATAAGGATTTTTCTATCTTTTTCAGCCTCTTTATCAGGGCTTTAAGAGCGGAAAACGAAAACCGAACCTTCGGTTTCAATCCATTATGGATCAATATATTCAGGCTCTTTGTTTGTTCTCAGGTCACTTATAAGCAGTGCTGATCTTACAGCCTATTGTATTCCTTATGCTTGTACAAAAATAGCAAATAAATCGATTATACAAGCAAAACAATCATCAAAATCAACCGAATAAAGTTAATGGAATACATTTACAGAATTTGCGGTTTCTGTGGACGTATAATCATTTCGGGCACAAATACACTATTATTTGTAAGATGTGTGATATCGTGAGTTATGTAGAATTTTATGGCATTGTCTCCACATGGATTTACGCGAAGCGCCAACGACAAGATCAAGCGAGATATGGATCATTTACGGAGCCGGATCGGCGACAAATTCCGTTTAGCGCAGTAAATCGATATATTTTCACTAAAATTATGTCATTTCCGGATTCAGGTTGGCTTGGATGAATCTTAACCCGGGTGGAAGTTGCCCCGGTTTTAATTCGGTTTGTTATCGTTGTCCCTGAAATTCGTTGCCTTTGCGAGCTTATCCCGTTCAAGGATTGACGGTACACCAGCAGACTTCTTCCGAATGCCGGACAAAGAGGTACCTAAAAAATCAACCTGCCTCGGCGATAAGTCTGCAATCGGATTCCCTCTCCGGCCGGATGATTTAGGCCCGTCGCATCGACTCGGCTCCGGAAATCCTTATCGTCTGCCCCCTTTCTGAGCTCTCTCTCTGTGAACTCGCAAAAATGTCCAGCCATATCGGACCGAAGCGCCCGAATGTAAAGTCATGTCAGGACAAGTCGTCTTCCCTGACGTTACTTCACTGCAAGCGTAGCCGGCAGGGGCGCAAACGGGGCAGATTTGTCCATTCGGTGCAGACAGTTGTAGCCGTATATTCGTGCCAGCCTTTTTCCCGGGCACCGCGGGGTTTTCCCTATAAAAAACTCGATAAGGCCCTTTTCTCCTTGAAAAACGGTTTAACAAAATCACCAACGGGTTGCACATGCGCCCAGCAAAGTTAGGTTTTCGTTTAACGAAAACATTTCGGTTTAACGAGTTAAACCGAAACTCGAAATGCTTCGGTGTCGCATTTCTTAACAGACACGACCTTGAATCGGGAGCAGTGTGGATTTGTAGCCAACCAAAACTACGTGCGATTATCCAACGACGGCATATCTGTTAATCCGCCATCCGGACTACTCCAGACTTTTTAAGACTATTCGTGACACCGGGCAGGGAAACATCCCTCGGTTATGAATGAACGATACCTCACGGGAGAAGCAATATCTGCCTACCTGCATATCTCGCTCCGCACGTTGCAGAATTTGCGCGACAGTCGGCAGATACCTTTCACCGTTATCGGCGACCGAAACATCATCTATTCCGAATCCGGTATCCGCGAAACACTTCTCAACAATATGCGGCACATTGAGAAGCCATGCTAATGCAGGCAAAGTACTGACCATTAAATAGGCTAATATAACAAATTGAAAATATGAGCACCCCGGTAGGTCGGGGGATTGCGTTATGCTAATTAACCCTTATTTCTATCTGTATTCGGCCGGGCATATTGGGCGAAAGGCTCTCCTGCCGTTTTCTCAATCGCTGCTTCGTATACTGCCTCGACGCTAACAAATTCTCTGCAGTGGCGGGATAACTCACCATCTATGCCGACGTCGAATCTCAGGCCGAATATCTGTGTCGTAGTCTGGAAATAGTTCGAGTTGGTTTTAACAGAGTCCTCAAAGTATTCCGTGAAGTTACGATACCGTAGGCCTTGTTTGCCCTATGGAAGATTGTCAGAAAGACGAGAGGGATTGTCTGCATTTGCAGACAGCCCCCCTCGTGCGGAAAGTTCGTCCTTCGTCAAAATGTCGGATCCGGCCGGAACTACGATTTGAGAATCGTTTCGAGCCAGCGGTCGATCCGATAGCAGTCGTATACCTCGGCAGGTATGTCCCGGTAGGGAGAGGTCGTGAAGCCGGGCGGCACGACGGGATTCTGCCGGTCCACGATCAGAATATTGTTCGAGTCGTAGAAGTCGTATTCGGCGATATGTCCGTTCGTGGTTATGAGTTTTCTTTTGGCGCCCATCGTTTCGATGCACCGCATCGTGAGGCCCGTTTGCCGGGGATGCTGGATATCGATTACTGCCCGCGATTTGCGGTAGAGATCGAGCAAGCCGGCTTTCGGCAGCGGGGCGAAGCGGAAATCCCTGACCGACGTGCCGCGCAGGTTCTTGTTCTGCAGCTTCATTTTCCAGTACAGAATCCGGCTCTGGAAAAACATGTAGGCGAAGCAGCGTCCGCCGGCCCGCTCGATCTGCCCGGTCACGCGGCGCAGTAGCCCGTACCGGTCGCTGTGAACCGTGCCGACGAACATCAGATCGTAGCGGTAGTCAGGCTCCTGCTGGCCGATTTCCTCGTAATCTCTCAGGTAGAACAGCGGCAGGAAGCGGATGCCGAGCTTCTCGCAGTCGGGTTTGTCGAACGAGAAGGCCCGGTCGAACACGGGCAGGATACGCAGCGCGTTGCGGTTGTTGGCAATCGAGTCCCAATGGTAGATAATCAGCTTCGCCTCGGGATGCAGTTCTTTGATTTTATCGAGATTCTCGACGGAAATGGACTCGCCCTTGATGAAAAAGACGTAGTCGTACTTCCGGTTTTTGGTGCGCTCGATGATCCGGGCATGGTAGCGGTCGATGTAGCGGGCCAGCAGATTCCGGTTGATCCGGATTGCGGCTTTGATCGCGAACGAGTTGGCCGGGCGCTCGTCGAAATAGTCCACACGGGCTCCCATGCGCTCCATCTCCGCGCGGATTTCGTTCTGATAGCCGAACGCTTGCGCGGAGAAGAACAGAATGCTTTTGTTTTCTAAAAACATGATCGTTTATAACTAAAATGGTGCAATAGACGGTTTGCGCGCGGACGCGTTCCGGGAGTCGGTCCGTTTCTCCGGGAAAGGAAATTGCTTTAAGAAGACGAGTCGAAAATTGCTCCGTAGGCGTTACGAGGCGTATCGTTACCGTATCGTTTATGGTACGCAGCGGAATGGAGCCGGAAGGACGGCTTCGTATCGATCGGGACGACTCGTATCGCGGCCCCGACTCGCCGGGCGACAGGATTATGACCAGAAGGGCGGAGGGATTTCGATGCGCCGGAGAACTGCCCGGGACAAAGTCTGCCGCCGACGCGGGGCGGAGCAGAATCTTGCCGGGACGTCCGCCGCTTGTACGGGTAAGTCCGGATTCGTCGGGGGCGACGGGGACGGACTATTTGTACAATCCTTTTCGTTTCATTTCCTCGATCGAATCTTCGTACCGGTCTGCCTGCACCTGCTGGCCGTCTACCCACCGGGCGAACCGCTCGATGCCGGCGTCGAACGACCAGCGGGGAGAGAATCCGAGCAGCCGCCGGGCTTTCGAGATATCGGCAAAATTGTGGCGGATGTCGCCCAGCCGGTAGTTCCCGCTGACCGTGAGAGGTGCTTCGGTGCCGTATTTGTCGATCAGCGTGCGCGCGACCGTCATGACGTCGGTCGCCACGCCCGTGCCGACATTGAATGCCTCGCCGTCGGCCGAGGTCTTTTCCAGACCGAGGATCGTCGCGTCGGCCACGTCGTCGATATAGACGAAATCGCGCGTCTCGCGGCCGTCCTCGAAGATATTGATTCCGTTTCCGTTTTTAATCCGGGTCGAGAAGATGGACAGGATGCCCGTGTAAGGGTTCGACAGCGACTGGCCGGGTCCGTAGACGTTCTGATAGCGGAAGGCAACCGGGGCGATGCCAATCGCGGGACAGACGGTCATCACGAGCTGTTCCTGCACCTGCTTGGTGATGCCGTAGACGGACGTAGGGTGAATCGCCGAGTCTTCGGTCGTCCCGACCAGCCGTAGCGGCTTCGTGCAGCCGGGGTACTTGCACTCGAAGTCTCCCCGTCTCATGTCCTCGTCGGCGCGCGAGAGCGGATAGACGTATCCCATCTCCTCGCTCAGATAGCGTCCCTCGCCGTAGATCGCGCGCGATGCGGCGACAACAACCTTAGATACCGAATGCTTTGTATTCGTGAGTATATCCAGCATCAGCGAAGTTCCGCCGATGTTGACGGCAGTGTATTTCTCGATCTCGTACATCGATTGTCCGGTTCCGGTCTCGGCGGCCAAATGGATCACGGCATGCTGTCCGTCGAGGGCCCGCAGCCAGTCGTCCCGGTCGGTTACGCTGCCGCGCAGGAAGCGCACGCGGTCGCGGATGCTGCGGTATAACGGGGAGGTGTTTTGGGGGTACTTACCGTGAATCTGCGGCGACAGATTATCGAGCACGGTGACTTCGTATCCTTTGTCGGCGAGCTTGAGCGCGACGTGCGAGCCGATAAAGCCCGCGCCGCCCGTGATCAGAATGTTTTTCATAGGAATATTTATTTTCGATGACGATCAAGTCGCATCCGACCGATCAATCGGCATATCAGGTAAAAACGATACTTCAGTTTAAAGCCCACTGTCGTGGTGGAAGAACCTATGCCGCCGGTCGAGGTGTTATGGGTGTGTCGACGATAGAGAATTAATTTCTCGTTCACAATTGTGCTTTTGAAAAAAGCGTTTCCTACCAAATAGAGCCAATTATCGTGGAGACAACATTTGCGATTCGTCGGAAACGGTAGAGCTACTTCCAGAATCTTGCGTCTGAAAGCCATGCAGCATCCCAAATATCCGAATTTGACAAGATTGCCTATGAGCGTTCGATGAACATGCCTCACACGGTAGAAAGAGTCGTGTAAAACGTTTTTGTTCTCGTCGACGATGACGGCATCGTGGACTACCAGATCGAATCCTCCGACCAGACGCTCCATGCAATAGGTGACTTTGGAGGGCATCCATATATCGTCTTGATCCGACAAGAATATGATCGGTTTAGTGGCATGTTTCAGGGCATTTTCGAAATTCGACGTGAATCCCTGTTCTCCCGTGTTGTAGAAAATTTTGATGCGCGGGTCTCCCAAAGCTTTAATCCGTTCGATTGTATCGTCCGATGAATGGTCGTCCGATATGACGATTTCGTCGTCGTCGTTCAATTGAGGTAAGATTGAGTCCAGTTGTTCCCGGATATAATCTGACCCATTATAGGTTGCCATGCATACAGAAACAGACGGTTTCATATAAAAATCAAATGTTTATGAATGATGTTGACCGCCAGTAGCAGAGTGCCGATTCCGATCACCGCCATCTTGGCGGCTATTCGAGGCCGGAATGCGTACATGAACAGCGGATACAGGATAATCTCGACGACGCCCAGTAATTCGGATCCCCGATACCCGAGTAACGAGATGAATGAAAGTGCGGGAAACAGAAAGAGGGCGATTCCTTCTATCTTAATCAATAGCGGGAAATAGGGATTGTGCGCTCCGATCGTGTCACGTTTCCACAGCATGCCGTAATACAGCGCACATCGGAACAAAAAGTACGGATTGAACAGATTGGCATCCGTAAACCCTTGTACGCTTTGTTCCTGAAGACGTTGATACATTTCCAGTTTGAGTCGAATACTTTCGATGGGGATGACGGAAATATCAAACATCGTACTGTGGGCCACGAATCCCAGCGGTACGATACTCCACCAGAGGTATTTGCTTTTGCTTGCAATCGGCCGGTTTTTTAGCACGACCAGCGGTAATAGCAGCAGTGCAGAATAATGGAAAAGGGAGGCTAGCAGAATCAAAGCCGTATAACGGAATATTTTGTGTTCGGCCAGAGGTCGAATGGCCAGCAAAAAAATGCCGGACGCAACTCCGGCTCTGATTTGCGTCATGTCGTGTAGCAGGTACACGTTCGATATGTAAATGACTAACGACAGAAATAATAATGAAGTCAGTCTCTTGATAGCTAAAATCTTGCATGTAACGCCGATGCTCGCGTAAATCACGAATAATAGGACGGGCCACGGACAAACTGCTTTGACCAGAGAGCCGATGAGGGTAAATGTGGGTTCTACCGTAGACGCCTCCTCTGGGTATTGGAACATGTTGAGGTAAGTCTTGTAATCGCTGACGGTATTTCCGTCTCTCAATCCGGCGGCCAATACCATCAGAAATCCGGTCAGCCCGTATATAAAATACAGTTGTTTTCGCTTTATGCTCGATTCGCCCAATGCGATAATGGCGCAGCCAACGAATAGCAACGTAACGATACCTAAAGTATGCATACGTTTGTAATGAGGGGAGCGACTATATTTGCCGACAGCCGTTTTCGATCAACGAACGAAATTTCGGATAAGATGCCTCCCATGTGAATTGTTGTATATTTCGATAGCCAGCCTCTGCGATACGACAGCGCAATTCGTCGTCCTCGAGCAAACGGATGATGTTCTCGGCCAACGCTTGTGAATTTTTGATCGGCGATACCAGGGCCGTTTCGCTATTCCGTGCCATCTCCGAATAACCCGGATTGTCCGTACAAGCAACTGCTGCGCCGCACATCATGGCTTCTCCTACGGTCAGCCCCCAGCCTTCCGACCAACTCGTTCCGATAAAAATAGCCGCTTCGTTATAAATGCGATTGTGCGTCTGCCGGTCGGGGCGCTGTACATAATGATACCATTTGGGTAAATGTCGGGGGCGGGGTGTCGCTCCGAATATGGAAACCTCTATTTGAGGATAGCGTGCTTTGACGATCTCCAATGCATTGAAGCCGTCAGCACATCCTTTCGTTTCCAAAGCGTGATACATCATGGCGATACGGAATTTGTCTCGGTCCGAGCAAGGGATTTCCCTTTTAAAATAATCGAAGTCGAATCCATTGTATATCAATGCGCAACTTTCGCCACACGACTCGACTCGTTCGACGAGCCAACGGGCGATGGCGATCTTTCGCATAGGATAGCGGTAGGATTCCATGACATGCTCAGATGTGTTGCTGCCCCAATTCTCGAATCCCTGTATGAAATAATATTTTCGTTCCGGCAAAATGCCTACATATCGTTCCAGATAACGCGAGGTTTGGACTGCCGTAGCGATGTAAACATCTGCTAAAGGAACGCACTTTTCGACGAGGGACCATACCCAATGTTCCTTAATCCGTTCATGTAGTGGAAACCATTGCCGACCCGAATACCCCTTCCACTTTCGGTAAAGAAACGTGATCAACGATTTGCTCCACTTCAGGCAGGTCACCAGCAGGCTTTGTTGGAATCGAGCTACGTAGGCGGGATAGACCAGTTCGACTTCGTATCCGTCGGCCGCCAGTCGGTTGGCGTATTCATAGACGACCTTGTATCCACCGATTGGAGTGACGCCGGATCGGGGCAGTAGAAATGCTATTCGTCGGGTAGGCATGAAAAATGAGTTTTAACGAATCGGCGACGAAAGAGCGTCGTCGATGAATGTTCGTGATTTTTCTACTTCCGATGCAAGACGCTGCTCTACTTTTTCGTACCGGACGGGATTGCATCCGGGTACCGTTCCGAGTGGAATAAACCGGTCGGTCAATCCTACTTTTTCCAACAAGGAGAGCGCTCGGAGGTCTGCCGGATTGTCCTGCTTGATCGTGTAGAAAGGTCGGTTGAACAGCAACGAGAATGCAGTGCCATGAAAAGAGGTCGTGACCACGAAGGCTGCATGTCGGAAATAGCCGAGGTATTGTTCCGGCGATGCCGTCTGGTCTTTGTATCGCATGGAGAATCCGGTCAGCGGATAGGCGTCGAGTTCCACGATTCGAGCCCCGATCTTTTCGGCGACATTCCGGGCGATCTCAAGCACCTCGCGTTTGTAAGGGCTCAAGTCGTATACGAGGACGTATTTCCGATCTGAGGCCGGGGGCGAGGCGATCTTTTCGAACATTTCGGCGCCTGCCAGAAGCGTGGGGTCGATCGTTGTGTAAACCGGTTTGGCGCTCAGCGGCTGCAACAACTCCTTCAGCGATTCCTCCCTTACGCCGATTGCGGTCATAGGGGCCAAATATTGCCGGAGGCGTTCGCGGTCTTTGTCGGAAAGCGTTCCGCGTCCCATGCTGGCCGCATAGGCGATAACCCTGCATGTTGCGTTTCCTCCAAAGAATACCTCGTCGTAACGCTGCCCGGTAATCGTTTTGTTCCAGATTTGATCGCTCCCTAAAAAAATCGCATCGAAATCGGAAAAATTCGTATGCCGGACATAGGGATGCAGGTCGAAACGGTTCCGTATGAATCGGTCGAATGCTTTGCTCCGCAATATTCTGTGTTTCCATAAAAAAGGCTCGTAGCGCAATTTATATACTATCTCCCGCGGGGTAGAGGCCATCCAGAAGCGAATATTGAACGCTTTGTAGTTTCGAGTCAGATAACCGGGACGATAATCGATTATGTACGTTTCGTGTCCTTGCGACCTAAGATATTCCTGTAGTCCGTATGCCTGTAATACTGCTCCATAATTATGGGCGCAATGGAAAGTCAGGATGCCTATTTTCATCGGTATTATATCGTTATTTTTTCAGAATGTTTTTCACGAAGTTGATCCCTTTAGGACCAAGGTATTGTTTCACTAAATGCTTCGTTTTTCCCGTCGGGTCCGATTTCATGTTCCGCAAAATCCGCAGCGCCTCGCTCTCTTCATCGCTGTTCGTCCAGACTTCGAACAACAGGGGTTTAGGTGTCTTTTCCGGGGTCAGGAACTGTTCATATACTCGTTCGAATTCTTTTTTGTCCGATGCGCACAGATAGGTAAATCCCAAATCTTCCGCATAATGTCTGACTAAGACGCGGGACCGGTTGCCGTAATGGCCGGCTGCGGCGACGTACCGGTCGGCATCGTCGCCGAGCAACATCTGTCCGGGATGGAAATAATTTCTGAACTCGGTGCCTTTCCCATTATTGATCAACATAATGCGGATGTTGTTTCCGACATGCCGGTTGCCGATCGCGTTCATGTCGTAGAAAAACGCGAGGTCTCCGATGAAACAGAAACAGAGTCTGTCGGGGTCGGCCAAAGAAGCCCCTACCAGAGTCGATACCCCGCCGTCTATCCCGAAACCGCCGACATTGGAGTTCGAGACGACCGATTCCGGCATCCGGAACATGTTCCACGAACGTAGCGTATTGAGGATTCCGAAATGCACGACAGCATGTTCCGGTATGCGAGGGGCCATCCGCGAGGCGATCCATACATTGGAAAAAGGCAGATCGGGAATCGTTGCGTACAAATTGTCGTACTCGGTCCGGCATTGCCGCAGAAAGCGGTCGGACGTACCTTCGCCGACGGTGTAATGTTTGAAAAACGACCGTTCCGACATTTCGAACACGTAACGCAACCGACGGAAAGTGTCGCGAATCTCACCGTCTTCGCTCACTCGCCACACTTGGCAACCTTTCATCCGGCCCGCCGTGAAGTAATCGCCCGACACTTCCCCGATATGGATGAGCAAGTCGACTTGTCCCAATCCCGGATCGTACTGTTCCTGTCCGGCGACGAGCGCGTACAACGCTTTGTATTTCCCGTGATAGCCGCTCGTATGGTCGCAAAATACCACGGCATCGCGCGATGCGCAAAAACGATCCACCGCTTCGGTCAGTTCGGGACTCCATCGAGCATGGCTTCCTGCAAAGACGGCGATTCGACCGGCGGGCATTTCCGGGTGAATGTCTCCGTATCCGATCCTCTCGATCATCCGTACCGCAGGAAGGTTCTTGACGCAGAAGCTGCAACTGGCTCCCGTCGCCAAATTGATATGCACGGGACCGCCGCCCTTGCGTTTGAGTTCGAGCAGAGCCGTGTTCACTTTGATCTCGCAATCCCACGCTTCCTTGTCGTCTCTGACGGACGGCAATTCGATTTTCAGTCCGACGACATCGCGCGGGGAGACCGTCCGATCGATGACCTGCGGCATGAGATGTCCCACGTTCGAAAAATCGTGTATCGAGGTGATGGCCAGTACCGGCAATTTCCGATAATACGCTTCTGTCAACCCCGGCATGTAATTGCGCGAAGCCGTGGCCCCGGTACAACTGAGTACGACGGGTTCGCCCGCTTCGGCCGCTAATCCGCAGGCCATATAGGCTGCGGAACGTTCATCCACCGCCGAAAAAATCTCGAACCACGGATCGTATTGTATGCTTCCTACCAGAGCGACATTGGTCGTGCCGGGAGACACGATTACTTTGCGGATTCCGTGCGCCTTGAGGAGCGCGATCACGATCTGGACATTCCGCTCGTTCGTATACGACTTATTCATGATATTTTATATTATATTTTTTCGAACGATTGATTACCAGTCGCATCGGTAGTGGTTCCCTTGGTTGCAAGGCACGATTTCACCTGAAATGCACATGGAAACGTCCGACAGGAGGAAAGCCGCGACTTCGGCCACCTCTTCGGGAAGGAAAACCCGTCCGGCACAGGAAGAGGGCCAATAGAGGTTGCCGTTCTTATCGACCCCCGTCATGTCGGAAGCCGTTACGCCGGGTGCGATCGCATTGACCCGAATCCCCTGAGCGATCAGTCGACGGGCGAGGCCGGTCGTGAGACTGTTGATCGCCGCCTTGGTCAACCCGTAGGGAATGTCGTCGCAATAGAGACCTCTTTCCGAAGTAATAAATAGGATGTTGCCTTGTCCGATTTTCTCTCTGTTCATGTAGTCGATGAAAGTCTGAGTCAGGAAATAGGGGCCTTTGAGGTTCGTGTCGAATTGGCGATCGAACCCCTCCTCAGTCACATCGGCGAACGATTTTTCATGCAGAGATATACCCGTATTGTTTACCAAACAATCAACTCGGCCTCCCAGCAGTCTGTCGGCTTCGGACAGGAAAGCGGCGATACCTGCCGTTCGCCGGACATCGAATACGAGATAAGGACAGTCGCAGAGCCGTTGCGACGCTTCTTGCAGCACTCGCTCGTCCCGTCCGGCGATCAAGACGGACGCTCCTTCTTGCCGACACTTCCGTGCGATGTAAAAACCTAAGCCTCGTCCGCCTCCGGTAACGATCACTTTTTTGCCTGCGAGCCTGTTCTGCGGAGCTGTTTCGACGATGTTCGCCGTAATTCGAACGTTCGGGGTTCCTTTCACTATCCATCGCAGGGCCCGTACAATGGCCTCTTTTATCATTGTTTATTAGGGTGTTAAGTATTCAACGTTTCGGTTTACCCCATTTCGAACGGACCATCGTAACGACGTACATTCTTTCTGTATCGTTCAATCCGGCGTATGCGACCACTCCTGCGGTCACGCATAAGCAAGTTGCAGTAAAAGCTACCAGCCCGACGAAACTATCGGCCGCAATGAAACGGGACAGCAGAACGGCCGACAGCCCCGAAAGAAGTAATACCGGAATGAGCCTCAATATGACGGTTTTCATAAAAAAACCGGCGCTGTACCGGACCACTTTCGTCACGATGCCGATACGAACGAACAACAGCAACATATCCGTCAGTAGAACGACCGCATATACGATAAACGGAGGATAGCCCCATCGCAGAAACAAGTAGGCCAACGGCAGCACGCACAATCGCACCGTCCCGATCCAGAGCGACATTGCCTTGATGTTGCCCGTGGCCAAAACACAAGTCGTCAAAGGGGCGGAGAGCGTATTGAGCATCGCGATACTTAACGAGAATCGGACGAAAATCACCGTATACTCCGGTACTTCTTTCAACCAAATGGACAGTACCAGCGGAGTTTCGACCATCACGGGAAGCGCTAGAAATAGGAAGAGCAGGAATGAATATTTCGATCCCCGGCAGACTAATTCCATCATGTAATCCTTGTCTTCGCAGGCATAAGATTTCGTAATCTGCGGGTTCAGGGCTGTCGTAAAGTCGTTGACGAACTTCATGATGGCTCCTTCGACCTGCAAGGCGATTCCCCGTGCTGCATTGACCGTCACGCCGAAAAACAGATTAAGCAGGAGATTGATACCTTGTCCTGCCAAGATATACGAGCTGGCTCCCAAAAAGTTCAGCCCGGCAAATTGGGAAATCTTTTTATAGTAGGATTTTTCTCGAATCAGCATGTATCGGGTTTCCGGGAAATGTCTCAAGCAGTAAGCGCCGTAAATAAAGCGGACGAACACGGCTACGCAGAGTACGAGCACCGCATAAAGGATTAGCCGGTCGACCGGCGAGATAAGCAGAAAATAAACGATAAGCAGTTTCAACGTCACCTCCAGAATATTGATGTAGGCGAAGACGTTCATTTTCTCGTGGGCGATGATCGTCGCGTTGTAGGGAATACTCAGGATATTGATCAGAAAAGTCAGAACCGAACATTGGTAGACCCAGTTGGCCGCATGCATTCTTTCCGCGGCGATATTCAACTTGGCGTTCAGAAACCACAGACCGACGGTCTCGAACAGCAACAACAGAATCAGCGCTAGGACGATATGAATCGTCATTGCGGCTCCGAATACTTCCTGAGAATGACCCTCCTTTTTTCCGAGTTCGAAAGTCAAGAACCGCTGCGTTGAGGCAACCATCGTGGCGCTGACGACCGAAAAAAATGCGACGAATCCGCCTATGATATCGTATATTCCGTAATTTTCGATGCCGAGCGTATTCAGCACGATACGGGACGTATACAACGTGATGACGAGAATGAGTATCGTCCGGAGATATAGTATGCCTGTATTTTTTGCTATTCGGCGGTTGTTCTCGGCTTTCAGCATTCCCCTTTCCCCTTTCCCCTTTCCCGGTTACCTATTTTGGTACATATCTTCGTAATATTTCTGGTATTCTCCGGAAGTAACGTTGTCGATCCACTTTTGGTTATCGAGGTACCAGCGGACGGTTTTTTCGATGCCTTCCTCGAATTGCAGCGAAGGTTCCCAGCCCAGTTCGCATTTGAGTTTCGAGGAGTCGATCGCGTAACGCAGGTCGTGTCCGGCTCTGTCTGTGACGTAGGTAATAAGTGCTTCGCCGGTACCTTCCGGCCTGCCCAGAAGGCGGTCGACGGTCTTGATGATTACACGGATCAGATCGATGTTCTTCCATTCGTTGAAGCCTCCGATGTTGTACGTTTCGGCGGTCTTCCCTTCGTGGAAGATCAGGTCGATCGCCCGGGCGTGGTCCTCGACATACAGCCAGTCGCGTACGTTCTCTCCCCTGCCGTACACGGGCAGGAGCCTGTTGTGCCGGATGTTGTTTATGAACAACGGGATCAGTTTCTCTGGAAACTGGTTGGGTCCGTAATTGTTCGAGCAGTTGGTGACGATCGTGGGCATCCCGTAGGTGTCGTGGTAAGCCCTCACGAAATGGTCCGAGGAAGCCTTGCTGGCCGAGTAGGGGCTGTGCGGGGCGTATTTGGTCGTTTCGGTGAAGAAGCCGTCCCCGTAGGGTACTCCCCCGCATTCGTTGCCGTTGGGGTCTCTGTCGGGTTTCGTGAGTTCCAGGGCCCCGTACACCTCGTCGGTGGATATGTGGTAGAACCGTTTCCCCTCGTAGTTTCCGTTCCAGTACTCTTTGGCCGCCTGAAGCAGCGAAAGCGTTCCCATCACGTTGGTCCCGGCGAACGTGAACGGGTCTTTGATCGACCGGTCCACATGGCTTTCGGCGGCGAGGTGGATCACTCCGTCGATGTCGTAGTTGCGGAATACCTCCCGCATCTTTTCGTAATCGCAGATGTCCGCTTTGACGAACGTGTAGTTCGGCGCACGCTCGATGTCCGAGAGGTTGGCCAGATTGCCCGCATAGGTCAGTTTGTCGAGGTTGACGATGCGGTAGCCGGAGTATTTGTTTACGAACAGGCGGACCACGTGGCTTCCGATGAAGCCGGCACCGCCGGTAATCAGGATGTTGTGGCTCATAAGTAGAATAAATAATCGATTCGACCGTTGTTGCGATCTATAATATAGATCTTGCTTAGAGAAGTCGGATTGCCGGCCAGCAAGCATCGTTCGGGAGGCGATACATAGTTTTTGTTTCCGCAATGCAACGATTCGGCATTCTCATTTCTTAGAGCGCGTGCTTTTTATGGCGAATCAATTCTTGTTACAGATTTGAGGTTCGTGTTTATTGTGTTTGGTAGATTGAATGTGGCATGTGTACGCCCGCATACTTTGTCATAAGGCTCTACTTAAATTTTACAGCACAAGCCGACCAATTATCATCCCCAGGCTATGACGGAACGGGCAAATCATTCGCTCTCCGAACAACCGATTTTCCGCGATATCTCGTGGACGAGCAATGCCGTTCGTGAAATGAGCAAAGTATCTCGTTACGCGAATTCTTCTATTTTTTCGCCACGCCATCGTTTGTACGCCTCGGGCGCGAGTACCGGAACCGTCAGCACTTTATGATCCGGATCAACGGTCCGCAGTATATGTCTCCGAGAGTAGGCCCGCAGCTCGCCGTCCGCAATAGATGCCATGACGACGGGGAAAGGATAAGTCGCGAAATGGAAAATCGCGGTTTCGTTTCGGGGAAACAACCGGCATAGCTGGTAGGCGGATCGTTCGAAAGCCGCCCAGTACCCGCCTGTGCCATACAAGTGGATGAATCGCTCGTTACTTTGTTCCCGAGCGAGCACTTCCGTTCGGTGAGCTGCCAGGAAGGCCATCAGACGTACTCCCGATGGTTCGGCTTCGGTATTTCGTTGCGGTCTTCCTGCCATGATTTCTGCGTTTTCCATAGGTTGTCGCATACTGGCTTCCCAGACTTAAAGTGATGTTTCGATCGAGTCCGGCTACCGGTTTATTCCGTATCTGTTTTCTATACAAGTCCGAGAACTATACCTGAAGCAGGGACTCGGAAAATTAAGTGTATAAGAGCGTAGCATTCAGTGTCCCAGCCAGCTGTCGTAATCGTCCAGCCACCGGATCAGGCGCAACTTGCTCTTCTTGGGAGATTCTTCCTTTTTCCATCGGTCGACGATCTCGTGGGCCCGTTCGTAATCAAGACTGCTGTCCGTGCATCCGTAAAGTGTGACGAGCAATCCTGCACGTGCCTGTTCCGCTTTGACCAAAGGGAGTATTTTGAGGATCATTCCGATCAGGTTTTCGCACTCGTCCGTAGCTTCGAGTATTGTGTAAGCCGAAAGCAGTATGGAATAGAGTTTGCAGCGCAATACGTCGCTATTCATTTCCAATTTGCCATACTGCCTGATCGTTTCGGAAGCCAACGTACGATCTGCGTCCGTTACACTGTTCGGAGTACAGCGACGCCCCAAAGCCTCGTGTAGGTCTTCCAGCAATTGGTCGTTATCCAGCCGGGTATATACGTGTTTCCCGCTTTCATGCAGAGCGATGATTTCGTACTCTCCCGGACGGACATGCAGCAACGGAACCCACATCCAGTTCTCTACGCATACGACGACATCTTTCCGTCCTCCGCCGGGTCGGATCGCTACGCGTGCCTCAGCACCCTTGAATCTCCCCGCGATAATACGGATGCGATCGCCTTTGGCGAGCCTCTCCGTTTCGGGCATATAGACAGGAAGCTCGTCGCAGTAGGAACGTGCAACCCATTGCAGGTTGCGCATCGCCTCGTCGGACAGGTAAGGATAGTATCCGCGTAGCCCTTCCCGCACTCGCGGCAGGAAGTTGTATTGAGGCAATTCCTGCTTCATCCGATATATCTCGCTTTCCGACGAGCGGACAAAAACGTAGTTGTAAAGCAACGGACGGCGGGTATTGACGAAATGTCCGTCCTCGTTCTTTACTTCCACGTACGAGGGAGCGAAGAACTCGAACTCCGGTTCTCCGCAACGGATGCGGCGGTCCAACTCCCTTTGCAGACCGACGGCCGGTCCCCGGTGACAGGAAGGAAGCGTCAGCACGTACCACCTTACAGCTTGGCTGTTTCTCTTGCTTTCGGATTGTTCAGCTAAGATGGGAGGATAGTCCCTAACATTTTTTTCCGGAGATCCATATCTGCTTCCCGAAAAACGATTGTTTTTTTCAGTTATAGACATTTCTATGCCATACCACTGCTATTATATAAAGCATTGGATAATAATGCATTACTTGTAATAAAGGAGATAAACCTGAAAATTTCAATTCCTTCCTTTATTTCCGTCCTGTTCCATACAAGTCCGAATTATTTTATGCGAACAATTTTTATACGCACAACCTAATCAGACAATTATGATGGTCGTCTCTACACAAGAGACCATACAAGCTGTTAAATGATTGATAATGAACGCATATATTTTATGATGTGTTTGGCCATGTCATTATTTGAAAACGAAAACTCAGATATTTCAAGGAATGCAGAAACTGAATGATGGATAATTATACTCTGACGTAAACAATCGGGTAATACGCAATTATATTTCTATTTATTAGTATGTTACATCGATGCAAAAGGAGTTTTTAACTTTAAAATTTATCCGGAAATTTGGCTGTTAACATTTATTAATATACATTTGTATGGTCTCTTGTGTAGAGACACATTTAGTCAGAATGGTTGTAATTCTTTGATTAGCAGTGTCGATTTTCTGAATTTTCCAACGCAGCCATATAGATTTGAGTCGTTCGCTCGGAAGCGTGGCCCATTCCGGCACTAATGACGGAAATGGGAATATTATGCTTTTGTGCTGCTGTAGCCCAACTATGCCGAGCCACATGTGTCGTCAGGTTTTTACCGATGTTACAGATTGCGGCGATTTCTTTGATGTAACTGTTCATCTTCTGGTTGCTCGGCACGGGCAATAGTTTGCCTTTGACCTGAAGCTCCGGATCGTTCGCATACTTGTCAAGCAGCTTGATCGGATACGGTAATAACGGAATCCGACTCATTACGGCTGTTTTCTCGCGGGGCTTGTGTATCCACTGCGTACCCTGTTCGTCGGTCGAGAGATGCTCGCGGCGCAAATGATCGGTATCGGTGAAGGCCAATCCTGCCAGGCAGCAAAAGACAAACACGTCACGGATGCGGTCGAGCCGATCGTTGGGCATTTGTCTACGGATCAACAGATCGAGCTCCGATTTAGTCAAAGGCGTTTTTACGTTGGTTTTATCGATCTTCATTTTGTAATGCCGGAACGGATTCTTTTCGATCCATTCGTTGCGGATGGCGTAGAGGATTAAAGTTTTTCAGACAGCAAAGCAGGTTCACTGCACCATTGTTATTGCAGTTATGCGCCGTTTGCAGGAAGGTATTGAAACCGTCGATATATTCATAATCCACGAGCGATAGCGGTAAGTCGTCCTTCTCGTACTGTACCCGTGTATACTCCCGCAAGTACCTGAGCAGGCGGTGGTATTTGTTTGCGGTCAGTTGGGTAATGCGGACGCCGACTTCCTTCTGCCGCTTGTCGCAATATTTGGCGAGCTTGGTAAGAAAGGGGCGGGAATCCGCACCGGGACGAAACAGCCGTTCCTTCATGGCAAAGCAGGTCGGCTCTTTGTTTTCTCAGATAAGCTGATCGTATGCCGCGAGGATATTGGCTCGATAGCTGGCAACGATCTGGTTGATCCGCATCGATACCTTGTCGCGGAACGGGATGCGTTCCAGCCGTTGATTCCATTTTTTCGGCTCTACCTGACATTGGGTATAAATCTCGGTGGACTGTCCGTTGGCGGTGATCCGGACGTAGATCGGGGCGACGCCCTTGGTGTTACCTTGGTTTTCTTGCAGAAGAAAACCACGCTGAAAGTCTTTCTTTCCATGACTGCTCGGCTTTAATAGTTATACGTTTGCAGCACAGAAATGTTACTGGTTAAGATGCAGCAATACAGCGAAATAACCCTCAAATCGTGACCTTTTTCCGCTCACGGCCGAGAGGTCGCGAACAAGGTCACGCGAAGCTGCTTTCCATTGCTTTTTCTCTCAGCGGCCCCCCAAATAAAAAATCCTTACATATCATTGATACATAAGGATTTTTCTGTCTTTTGCAGCCTCTTTATCAAGGCTTTAAGAGCGGAAAACGAGAGTCTGACCTACGTCTTCCTTATGTTTTGCTCATCAATGACTTCCCTTTGATTCGCCGGGTTGTTTTTCCAAAATGGGACACCGGCGGGGACATTTTTGCAAACCATTTCCTGATAGGATTTTACCCTCTCGGAAACTGCTTTTCTTCGGTTTACTAATGCAAATATAGTTTTATTTTTTGTGATGTGCTATCAAATCCTGTAAACATTCGTCGTTACTCTTTATGATGTGTGCCCGGAGCAATTTTCTAATCTGACCAATCTGGTAATAATACTTCCCACCCATGCAGGAGTAAGTAATCTTACCGTTTGCTCGCAGTCGTTGCAGTGTTCGTTCGCTGATCTTCAGAAACCGGCAGATATCCTGACTCCCTACCCAATTTTCATCTTCGTTCTCGACAGAGGGCTCCATCGAATAAACGTATTCCGACAACGCCTCCAGTTTATCCATTAGTTGCTTAAAAGCTCTTGATTCAATTGTTATGACCTCCATTTTCTATCCTATAATTAAACGCCCTTAAGGATAGTGTCGATTGATGAAGTAAGGTTAGATGAAGTGGAGAAGAAATTATGATTTCCTTAGTTTTCTTCTTGATAATATATTTTATAAAACTTACGACCATCATTATCAATTCCTTGTTCTATCATATTTCTATCGCCGTGAATGTATATATGAAAATTCTTATCCAGTTTTAGAACACTTTTAAAAGCACGTGCCTGTTTCTTCACGGCTTTAGCTGAAATATCGAATTGATTATTTAATTCAATCTGCTTATTTTCACGATACACATCATCAAATCGCCTGAAAGATTCAATAACTTCGTCGTTTTGAAAAATTGTATTCTCAAAATCAAGCCGATCAAAAGTATCATGAGATTTGAAATAATCTACCGACCTGTTCAACAAATCAATTTGATCAGCTTTGTCTATGTTGTACTCATCCTTTAATAACTCTTTAGAAACAAATTGCTTAGTAATAGTTAAAAATTCATTTGTTTGAAAATAGTCATCGCTCAATGGCTTTACATTTAAAAAAGCATCTTTCCAATAGCGTGTTTCTCCAAACTTATTAGCATTATCTAGAATTAATACTATATAACCATTATCCTGGTTTGCATTAAGAATTAGGCATCCTTTGTCAATTCCTTTCACATCAAAACCATAATCATGGTTTATAAAATAATGGCTATCTTTTCCGTTCATCTTCAAAAAAGGAACAGAAGTCTCGGATTTAAACAATCCTATTGCATCAGTGTAGGTGCCATTATAACACACGTTCCTGAAATACACAACATTAAATTCGCCCTCTTTAATCTTGGGATGTTGAGAATTTTCATATAACAACTTTGCAATACTTTGTGATGTTTCAATAAATGCTAGCTCATGCCGAGCAAATAAATCCGATGCTAATGCATATATTTCATTCATTTCAATGTTTACAGGATGGGTAAATGTAAATAATTCTTCCTGTTTTAATGGTAGAATGAAATATTTTAATAATATTTCTGTAGTTGCCCCATCAATGGCTGATATATCAGAGGATAAAAGGTATCCTTCATCTCTCAATTTATTTCCTATATGGTGAGTAATTATTTTATGAAATTCTATTTCGGTAAAATCGAATGCGGACATATTTATTCCCTTTGTTTCTTTATCTGGTTATACTTTTCCGTTTTAAACTTCTCAAACTCTTGTAGAAGATAAGATCTTATTTTCTCCTTGTTAAGATGTTGATATTCATCTTTAAGGCTTATTGACGATATGTCTATGGAGAACTCTATGTTGTGTAGACGTTTTTTTAAGTATTTACTAAATCCGAATCTTACAATACAACTTCCTTCTGCTACGTGATATGAGAAATCATATCGTGCCTCAATATCAGCCAATTCAACAAATTGATGATTTTCTCTTTCCCTAAGTAGAAAGTTCTCATGAAGATTTTCGCCATCTATATTAAGACTGTTAACATTTCCAGTCATTAATTTATGAACTTCTGCAGGGAGGTCTTTTGTTTTATCAGGAGCAATATCGACATTGGTAAATCGTTGAAATGTAAATACGTCATTTGCTCCTGTAAGACTCATAAAGAAAGAAACTCTCTCTTCATTAGTGAAATTACCATACAAGATTCTTTCTATATCCTTATCTGGTTTAGTGTATTTTTTATCTTTGAATTCTTTTGCTAAATATTTGACGCCAATATCTGCAATATTCATAGTTTCCGGAGATGTATAAATCATTCGAAGATAAGCTTCATCGCCTTCTCCAGTTTTTTCAACTAATATTTCTCCGTCATATTCATTTTTCGTTCTATACCATCCCGAGTTGTAGTTGTTTGTTTCACATTTAAATGTCATTTTAACTTTATTGCGATCTCCATCGACAGTAGCAAAGTTGGTTTGTTTGATGACTTTATAACGAGCACCAGACTCTTCAACCATTTTTTTTAAGTCAATGCTATCCGGAACGATTTCTATCAAATCTCTTCTATCATGCCATTCGATAGTACGAGACTGTATCTTTTGGTTTGCTTCTTTAGTTCTTATGTGTTCTTTTATATACTCAAATTCATTGGGAGAAATGAGCGTCGACAATAAAATTGGATAAGTATCATTTGGTTTACTATTCTCGATGAAGACTCCTTTAAATCTCAGAAAATATTTGATTTTGGACTCATTGAGAGATGGGTGATCCAATACCTCTTGCAATGAGGCTCCATAAGGAACTTGCTTATTAATATCTAATTTTTCCATAGATTTTATCTTAAGAGAGGCTGATTATAATTTACAATATGGAGATTAGTGGTAAATGACGGCTCTTGGAAAATTTGTTTTTTAGCTTCTACTATTGTTTTGTGCTCTGTCTCAAGGTAGTTCGGGAAGCATATTACCGTTGAACCTTGAGTATTACAACCAATCTTATTTGCAATTCCAAAATATTTCATCAAGTCATTTTCATCGAAGTCGTCTATTGTAAACAACATAACCATTGTTTCCTTTTCTTTACTAAGGCGTAGTGGCAAGATGCTGGAATTAATGTATTCAACCGGCATTATTTTCCCATTTCGCAAATTTGTATCAGCCAAGTTCAAGCCATTAATGAAGTAGATGAAGTCAATGTCGTAACCTCTATAAGCAGCTAAAGCATAGCTCATTGCGTTATATAAGAATTCGGCCCTTTTATTATCAACCAAAAATATGCCATCGTGGTTGGTTTCAGTCGTTAATTCAATCTTACCGAGCTTGGTTATAAGGTCTTTATCTCTATCGTTAGAATTATTTAACCAAAACAATACTCCTCGATCAAAACAATTATCTATAAACTCATATCCCTCACAAGTTTTTTGTTTCAATATTGATTTCTTAAATGATTCTATGGCCTTAGCAAGATCTGTATAATAGCTTTTAAATGTGTTTACAATTTGTGCCTGTGATGTAGGGTACGGCGAAGTACTATATTTACACGAGTAAATAACATTTTCAATAGTATTACTAATCATTGGATTATTGTAATGATAATACCCATCAACACCATTTGTTTTCTTTCTGAAGTCAGTATCAATACTGTCGATATCCTCATTCCTCATTATATTTTGCCAGCCAAGCAAACGTAATAAGTCCGCAACAACAGACTCACCAACTTCACCTACTCTTTTAGAATATTCGCCCATATAATTATTTGTTATATTTTAGATCATTGATGCTCCTTACTATTATTATAATGCAGCTATTTACAAATATAGCCAAATACTTTGAAATAATATGAAATAGGCTTACATAATATTAATACACAAGGTCTATCAAAACATATTATTCATCATTAGGCTTATTTTTTCTTTATCTGTTATCCCATAGTAATGCTTGTATATGGCCATTGGTGAATTGCCTGTCATTTCGGCAACTTGGTAGACATGATAGCCTTCATCAAGCATTTTGCAGATGAAACTGCTGCGAGCCGTACTCCAGGTGATGTGATGATTGATGCCGAGCTCGGCACAAATTTTCCGCAACGTTTCGGCAACCATACGGGTTGTGTAATTTACCCTGGTATACATTTTATGCTGCGACATATTCTTTAGCTTGAATATTGGGAACAAGTAGTTCATATAGGCGAGTGGTTTGTATTTCTCGATTAACGCCAACGCTTTCTCTGTCAAAATAACCCTGCATATCTTATCAGTTTTAATACGTTCATACTTAAGGCTGTCGCCGTTAATCATATGCCGTTCGAGATAACAGATGTCTATTCCCGACATTCCACCGGCATAGTAACTGAACAGGAACAGATCGAGATAAAGGTGTTCGCATTTCTTCAAAATGCTTCTATCGACTTGCTCTATCTTCATTATTATTTCATGCGAAACGGCTTTGGTCACGACCGGCGATTCTTTCATGTAAGTTTTAAACTTATCGAATGCTCCCAAATTCACGTTGTATAATTTTTTCTTCTGGGCGTATTCAACGATCTTATAGAGCATATGAAGTTTATAAAACACTCCACCCCGATTTCCATTCTTTGCTCCTTCGCGTTTTGAATAGATGATAAAATCTTCAATAAATTTTTCGGTAATATCCCGGAATAAATAATTTAAAAATGTCTTTCGATATTTTGACAGTGTAAAGCGTTCCAGGCAATTGTGCAGATATTGAAATGTTCTTGCGTTACGTCGGTTGTCAAATTCCCTTCCGTTGCGGATTCTTGTTTGTTCTGCAGTCTCTTTTTCGATTTGTTTTATAATCTCACTTACGGAAGTGTATTTATCCAATACTCCGTTCTTTTTATCGAAGCAATGTGCAAGTTCGATAGGAATCCAATTCTTTCCGGAGTATTCCCATTTCTCGGCAATCTTTAGATATTTCAGTTTCTCCTTTTGAAGTAACCTGTTTTTGGAAATGTTCTCCGCCGAGTTTGGAACAAAGCATTGTTTGTCTTTCTGCCAATCTGAATATGGCCCCGTTATGTAGAGAACTTTCGGAACTCGCGGATAACCTGTTTTGTAAAACACAATCGTTAGTTTAACCAGTTCGATGTCTTGGAGATTGCGTTCTCCCTTGATGATAATTGAAAACATAATGATCGAATTTTTGATTTAGGATTAATACCGAAACCAAAAATCCGGAGAAAAATACAATGATAAAAGGACTAATGCTGATAATGGATAAATTTGTAAGTGATTGGTGATTAATTAGGAATTACAAAAGTTGAATGATCGTATTTTCTCAAAAAAAGTTTGTATTTTTGAAAAAGAATGACCAAAAACGACCAAGATTGTGTACATTTTTCATGGAAGTCAGCTGCCAAAAAACACGGAGTGCGGATTTTAGTAACATGCTGGCTAACAGCACACAAAGCCGATTATTGCTAACAACTTGATAATTAAGTATTAAGTCGTATTAAGTAACATTAATCCATAAGAGTTAGATTAGAATTATAAAAGCATTAAGGCCAAATACTTAAAGTTTGTCTCACATACGAGCCAAAAATATTCCCTATCAGCATTGATTGTTTTCGCCTTGGTTCTAAATAATTAATCATCAATTGCCAAAGCTTTCTTGGTAATTATGAGTGCTATCAATATACAAAACATGTAAGACTACATCACGGGTTGCATTGCCTTTTAAAACGGTGAATGCTATCTGGAAAAGATTCGAGGATTTAATATCAAAATACCGGAGATTGAAAAACGAAAAATCAAAAAGAACTAAACGAGTTCTTGTGTTTAATGAATGGAGAAGACTAACCGGACTTTGTAGATCAGCCAAAACTCTTGCTGAGCTTTTGCATGTTACCCCTCAAGCTATATCAAAGTGTTGTTCTGGCAGGAGTATCATGTGTAAAGGTGTATATTTAAGATATCTGCATCCGGATATGGAGGTAAACATAGATGACTGGTTTGAATATCTTGATCTAATCCAGTATGATAAGATGTGTGGAGAGGAACATTTTTATTTCAAATACAGTAAGTCCAGAAAGAGAGATAAACTGACTGCCAATCAAATTAGATCATTGGAAAGTTCAATAAAAAATAAAGCCTTGGCTCGACTAAATGAGTTTTACCCGCATAATTTAAGAGTAATTGCTAACAACGGGTGGTTCATGGAAATGGATTCAAATCGATATTTCCCGGAAATACTTGAAACAAATGTGGATGGAGAAAGTATAAACGCACTTGACATAGAAATAGCGAACTATTACGAAACAAATCTCAAAGAAATCATCAAAGAACTTTGTGAAAGACACCCCAAAAGAAAAAATCTTATTTCAACACAAATAATGAGCAGCTATAAAAGAGGCCATTATGAATTAGCAATTATAGGAATTTTAGTACAAGTCGATTGGATTTGCAAAGATAATCTTAACAAACACTTTTTCCTCAAAAGAAAGAATGAGAACAAGGAGTATATTCCAAGTATAGTCAATGATTTACTTGATGTGCAGGATGATTATTTTAAGGTATTCATAACGCCGATTTTACATGACTGTCCTATTTTCGTGCATTATTCTCGACTTCGCACATATCCATCTGATTTGAACAGACATGAGATTATTCATGGAACAGATATTGACTTTGGAAATAAGGTAAATTTTCTGAAAAGTTTATCATTGTTGAAATATGTATCGGATATTCTCTATTTTTCTGAATTATGTAAAAAGAATAGAAGGCCACTCGAGAAGTATATCTACCCTAAAAGTGATTGGGTTTAGAATTGGTTTAGTGATTCTAAAAAATAGCAACGGCAAAGAAATATAAGATTTCTTTGCCGTTGCTATTAAAAACTTAGTTTATAAATTCGCACAGAATTTTGTATCTAGTAATTTTTCTGCCAATTTATCCATCTCATTACTCACCGTCTTATCGACGATACGAGCATAGATTTGTGTCGTACTGAGTTTCGTATGACCGAGCATTTTGCTGATGGATTCAATGGAGACACCATTGGCATAAGTAACGGTAGTGGCGAATGTGTGCCGGGCAAGGTGCGAGGTGACGCGTTTCTCGATTCCACAGATTGAGGCGATCTCCTTGAGGTATAGATTGTATTTCGCATTGCTCATTACAGGCAGTAGGAAGTTGCCGTCCCGCCTGAGTTCGTACTTCTTCAGTATGAATAATGGAATGTCGAGCAGTTTTACTTTCGATGGAGTCCCGGTCTTGATACGGTGAGTTTCGATCCACAGAGAACCTTCGTCATCCGTAACGATATTCTTTCCCGCCAGGGCAGCAGTCGTGGAATAATCAAAGCCAGTAAAGCAACAGAACAGAAATATATCGCGGACTTTTTCGAGACGTTTATTGTCGGGTTTGAAATCGATAATCTTTTCCAGTTCAGACTTCGTGAGGTAGCCGCGGTCTTTCTTGACCTTTTTAAGTTTGTGGTTGCAGAACGGATCTTTGGGCATTTGGCCGTTCTTGAAACACATGGTTGTGATGCGCTTGAAAATCCGCATCAACTTCTCCGATGAGTTGGTATCGAGTTTATATTCGATTTTCAAATAAGCTTCGAAGTCCATCACAAAATTGCGATCCACCTGGCAAAGCAGGATGTCATTTTTCCGCATCTTGACTTTTATGAACTCTTTGAGTCGCCGGTAGGTCAGGTCATATTTGTTGAATGTAGACTGGGCCAGGTCAATGCCGATAAGTTTTTCTTGCCGGTCGTTGAATTCCTCGAACACAGTAAGGAGGGTGTTGTTCTTGACATCCGTGCCGAGGAAAGCATCACGCACCATCGTTGCCGTTACCACTTCATTAGCTTCGCAGAGACGGTGGTAATGGGTTATCATCTGACCTTTGATGCTGTCGAGATAGCGGTTGAGTTGAAGAGCTTCTTTAGTCTGGCCTTTTGCTCTGCCAGATTTTGGATCCCAGATTTTTCCAGACACCTCGCTTTTGAGGCTAAACTTCACACGCTCGCCATCAATGGTAATTCGGACGCAGAGCGGTACTTGGCCATTTTCTTTCTGTAACTCCCACCTCGCAAGGAATAGGATTCTGAATGTGCTTTTCATAATTGTTTACCTGTCTTTAATTTAAGATTAGGTAAACCGAATCGAAACAGTTTACTCTTGGCAATGGACTATCTCTCAGTGAGTAACAAGCACAAGTGTCCCACCTGTTATCTCCAAAGTGTCCCACTTTTAGGTTCACTCCGCAGAGTGGGACACTTTCGGGACACTAACCTGTCCGGAAATGGCTTTTCGGTGTCCTGTGATGTCTGGGGAGAAGGCATGAAAAAACCCTCTGAAACATCGTTTCAAAGGGTTTGTCTTGATTTTGTCCTGTTGTTGCTTTGGACTCTGAGCGGAAAACGAGACTCGAACTCGCGACCCCAACCTTGGCAAGGTTGTGCTCTACATTTTCTGAGACCTCATTCCGAGATAGTTAGCAGTCCTTTGTGACCGTTTTTACTTTATATGTAAAACATTCCGTAAAACACGAATGACTGAAAGTATCGTTTGCGGGTTAAACTATGTTGTTCTTTATCTGAAGGTTTGGTCAGATTTTTGTCTAAATCGATTTGCATACGAGCGGCACGAGGATATCCCGGATATTTTCGTAACTCAAACGGTGTTCCCCATCGAATGTCATGCAGTTGCGATAATGTTGCAAATACTCTTCCCTGCAATTTACGACCGTATCGTGTGCGCCGAACAACGCCCATGTTTTTTCAACGGCTTCATCGGTCACTCCGTCGAACTGACGGTGTTCCGTCTCTTCATAACGATCGCAGAGTGCGGAGGTAATCGTGTAAGTCGTCGCGCCGTCCTTACGCGGATTCAGGAACGGACAAATACCTATCTGTTTCCGCATTGTGCGTGAAACATGAAACGCGGGATTGACGATGATTTTCTTGCAGTCGTAGAGTTGCTGTGCGAACATCCCGCCCATTGACGTACCGATAACCATGTCGGGGTGTTCTGATGCGACAAGCGTGTGCAACATTTCCAAAACCTCATCGGGATCTATCGGTAAATCGGGTGCGATTACCCGTGTTTCGGGTAACAAGTCTTGTAAATGTCTTACCGTTCCCGATTCGCCCGACGAAGATAAACCGTGTATGTAAAGTATTGTTTTCATTACCATAAAGATAGCGAAAACAATCGGCTTATCAAAACGAATTATTCGTTTATCTTGTTGATAGTTAATGGAGTTAAGTATTTATAGAGAACATATATTTTCGGTTCGATATCAGGCATGAGTCCCGAACATAAGTTTACCGAAAATGACTAACTCGATTAACTCTGAAGCTTTTGAAATAGAAAAATCGAGCAAATTATTGCATTTTTATTTGTGCGACAAGTATGTATTAATAATTTAATTAGCTGATTTAAAGGCGCTTAATCAATGAATTGATGCGCTACATAAGAAGATGACGGCGATTTTCAATATGTTCTCGTAAGAACAACTGGAGGTCTATGCATTGATCGACCGCTCATTTCTCTATGAGAAAGTCAAGCGGATGTACAAACGGTCGTATCGAGAGAGTTTGAATAGATTACGAAGGATCGATAACCTTAACTTTGCAAAAGCGAGTCGCAATATGCGGTCTTTGATTATGTAATCGGAAAAATATTGTGAGCTTGGTGTATTTCTTCTATCAGTTTGTTCAAACGAGTATTCCTATCCTCTTTATTTTGAATCTCGCATTGCCAAACAATAATTACATTCCAACCGCTTACTTGTAATTCAGAGATATGTCGGACATCTCGTTCAATATTTTTCCCGATTTTCTCTTGCCAAAATTCATAATTTGTTTTCGGCAATGCACCTCGTTTACAGGAGTGTCCATGCCAAAAACAACCGTGAATAAATACTGCTGTTTTATACTTAGGAAGTACAATATCAGGTTTTCCGGGCAAGCCCTTTACGTTTTTTCTAAACCGTAATCCTTTTGAAAACAAAAATTTCCGTACTAAAATCTCCGGTACTGTTTCCTTCCCGGTGATTTTAGACATTATATCGGAACGTTTAGATTTAGGGTAGATGTCGGACATAATTCCTCCTCATCCAGATTATAAGTGAGGTAAGTCAACACCTATTCGCATCGCATTAGAAAATACTAAATTCGCTAATCGCTGAGTAAATGTACCTTTCTGATTTCCCCAAAAAGTAGCACGTATTTTGTTCCTTTTTATTTGGAAATTTATTCCGGACTTAGGATTAAATATATTGTTGTCACCAATATCTATTGTAAGAAATTTCTTCTCCCAACAAATTATTTTATTTTCATCAACAAAGGTGTATTGGTCTTTTTCTGTTTGTTTAAGAGCTGACTTTATATCTTTGGAAGCAACCTCTTTACCTATTACAAAAGCAAAATTCTTATTCACTTTATGTGGCCTTAAACAATCACATTGCTGTGTTATGCATATAAGATATTTGTAGTCGTCTTTATTTTTTTTAATCTCACCGTTTATTTCCTCATAATGAGGGAGTGCTTTTTCTAAGCAGAAAACATCACCGAATCTTATCTTTCTTTTATCTATCGTCTTTGTGTTTTTAGAGAAAGTAAGAAAGTGATTCAATTTCATTAAATGCTCTTCCTCTGGAGCAGTATCATAAGTAGAAATATCGGGAGCCAGTAATCTTACGGATTCTATATCTTCTTTGACTTTATAAGTTATTTGACTATTCCAGCAAGACAAAATGAAATTATAAAATTCCTCATATTGAGTCTGTTGTTCGTAATTTTTAGCATGATGTATCAGGGCAGCTTCATTGATTCCCATAAAACCTCGCCCGAATGCATTAATGCTTTTACGATAGAACTGTTTTAGTTCTAATGATATAAGTGCAGAGAACTTATTAGGCACACTTTCTATTATTTTACTTATAACAGAATATAATTCAGTAGGTTTTATTAACTTTTTATCATCATCTCCATCTTTAGCTTTACTTATAATCGTAATTAAGGAATTATTAATCATTAAAGTATGAAATGGAACATCCGAGATTGGAACAACTTCTACATCATAAGAAATCTCACGAAATTCCATTTCCGAATCGGAACAATAACACTCTAACCATTCAAAAATATCAAATCCGCCCAATAAACTATCTCGTTTTAGATTTACATTTCGACAAAAGTCACTGAATTTTAGATTATCATTTAACCCGTCCTTAATTTCTTTGGAAATGGCCCCTTTCAACCCTCTTCTCTTATCGGTATTTAAGGTATAACCTTTTATGTTTTTGTTAATTATATCTTCTACCTCTGCGTCATTCTCAAAATCATCTTCGATAGAGCGCAACTCTTCCAAGCCTGCGAGAATTTGTTCTTTTTGAAAATTGGCATATTTGAAATATGAGAATATTTTCAATGCGATAGATTCGGTATCTTCAGCATGAGTATATATAGTTATAAATTGTATATGGTTCTCGTCTATCGCTTCCGACAAAATAGGCAGAGCATCTTTATATTTACATGGAGATCCTTCATTTAGTTCCCAGTCTAAAATCAGCAAATCTTTGTTACCTAACAAGTATTTTTTATCATCATTGAATTTTTCAATGGTAACAAATTTATAGATGTCAAGATCACAATCGCCATCTTTCCGAAAAGAATCATAAAGAGACTTAGTGTCTTCAAGTTTATCACCTTCTTGGACGATTTCGTAAGGGGTGACAAATTTGTCATCAATGCAAACGGCAGAAATTATTGAGTTGCGAATAATATCCTGATATGGTGAAGTTGAAGCTGTCATATTTTACGAATTAATTTCATGAGGTTTAATTACAAAGCACGCTCCTTTCAGCAAATTGTAATCTTTATCATTTGTCGCACAAATATCGTATCCGATAGAAGATAAATTCGTCTTTGCCAAATAAAGACCAATACCTCTACCGTCTTTCTTTCTTGTAAAGAACAGAATAAAAATATCTTCTAAGTATCGGTCTTCTATTTTTTCACCATTATTGAGAATTAGAATTTCATCTCCTTTACATGTAATATGAATTCTTCTATTCTCTACCGGAATCAACCAATAGATAGCATTATTGACGATATTGATGAATACCGGTTTTATAATCGACTCAAATGTAAAGAACTCATATTTTTTGAATGACTCATCCACCGTTAATTCTATGTTGTTTCGACTAAATATAGTAGCAAAGAAATCCCGCAAATTATTTTCAATATCAGATCCGGTAATAATAGTTCGTTGTCTTCTCGTTGTTCGATACAACGGTTTCAGCAGCTTATGATTCCCTTCAAGATGCTGGAATGACATCTTTAGTTGATTAAAGTTATATTCAAGCTGTGGATTTTGTTTTGAATATTGTTTGAAAAAATTTATAGCATCCGCCATTTTTGAATACATCACATTGAATTGGTGGTCGATTATTTCAATTGACATTCCTAATTGAGCCAATTCATTTGTTTGATTCAAGCGTTCTTCTATCTTTTTTTGCTGTTCTTTATACCATCCGACTAAATAATCATCATCAATTTCAAATGTAAGTCCTTCAAGATGAGATATAAATGGCGCAAATTTGCCTTCAATCTGATCTTTCGTCTCTTCGGCTAAACGAGTCAAGATAGAAATTGCATGATCCAGATCTTCTTTTGTATTTAAAGATTCGATATCCGTATTTTGCATCTCTTGTTTAAATGCATTAACATAGGATATCTGTTCTGATTTAAAATCATTATCAAATTTATCCGCAAATTCCGAGAATCGTTTTTTATAACTATTTACTAAGCCTGATATCTCCCGCACATTACTTTCATAACGCTTAATATATTCAAGTTTCAAATTTTGAATATCAAAACGCTTTCGGGTTTCACCTATCAAACTATCGCAAGATGATGTTACCGCATAAACACGATTGAAAGATTCTTGATAATATGCGTATTTTTTTTCTTGACTCGAGGAAAGACTTATCCTCTTAGGTTTTATCAATTTTAACTCACGTAACTTGGTTTTTTTTGACTCTAATTCTGAAACAATTTTATTGTACTCATTATAGGCTAACTCTACCTTTTGGGTCTCTTCCTTCAGTTTAATGTACAAGTCATTTATTTCATCCTCTAAAGATTCTATCTCTTGTTGATTGTTTTTGAGATCATTCGTAAACTTAGCTTTAGTTAATTTCCCTCTTTTCTTCTCCGCTTCAAGAATACGTTCTTTCTGTCTCTGAATTTCTGCCAATTGCTCATTTCGAGGGTTTGTTTCATCAGTTGTTTTGTCAATACTCTTAAAATAGGTCAAAGACAAATCAGTAAAGAATTGAATCAAGTCATCTTGAAATTCCCTATATGCTTTATTCGCTATAAACCCTTCTCTACCAGCCTTGTCTGTCAAGCTGCGGTTTTTCTCCCGGCTAATATCTATGTAACCATACATATTACGATGGCTAAAGAAATAATATCCGGCTCCCTTTGAGCGCCTTTCTTCAAATCCTAGAAAATCATAATCCGTTCTTCCATAAGGAAGCACACGAAACCCGTCTCTGTAAATGTATAATCCTCCGAAATTCTCGGTTTTTTTGCCAATGTAGTCCCATTGTTCTGCACTCAATTTGGAGTTTTTGAGGGTTCCTTCATTGAAGCTTAATTCAATATTAAATGAGCCATACGGAGTTTTTCCGGGAGGACGGATAGGTTTAAACGTATGTTGGAAGATTTGATTAAAGACCCGAACCTCCCCAGTAAAAAATCCGTTCTCATCAAATGCACCTTTGAACCAATGGTCTGATATTTTCAAATCTTCAGGGGTAAAAAACTCATCAAGAATATTATATTTACCAACAGAATCATAAATGTAAAATTCAGTATGGAATTCGCTGCTACCTTTAAAAATATTATACAGACCACTAAGAGACTTCCGGAATTCAAGCAATGTCTTGTCGTTTGTTAATTCGACATTCCCACTATCACTAAGTTCAAAAAGCTGTTCATGCGGGTTAAAGATTAGAAACATAGTTCCGTGTGTTTCTTCTTCTGTCAACTTAGAAACTATATCTTGGATAAAAAATTCCGGCACATACGTTTTTGTAACATCAGATAAAATGATTTCTCTGGTATCAATTTGGTCTTTCCACTGGTACTTCCAATTATCTGTTGTCAGATTCTTTGCAAAATCGTTTTTTAATTTCTGAAATTTATCCTCAAAATCCTGAATAGAATCGAACTCACTTAAGGGAATATCTATGTCATCAACAAACAGGTTATAGTTTTCCAAAATACGCCAGTCAATAAAAAGCATTTGACATGATTCGTTTTTTTTCTTGGTCAGCATTAGCATCGGACTACCTAAGTAAGCAACCGAAAGGCGTCCTATTCCTTTCTCTCCCATGGGAATTCTCGGCCGTTTACCAAACCTTTCATCTTGTGTCAAATGAGAAATTCCACGTGCCTTAGAGTCTGTCCCGAGAACAATCCATTTATCCAAAATGTCTTTCCCAGACATTCCGAAACCGTCATCCGAAAGAATAAAAAAAGGAGAATTTAAACCTTTATAGCCGGGAAGATATAGCTCACATTTCAAAGTGTCGGCATAAGCATCATATCCGTTCTTCCATAGTTCCGATATAGCAGTTGGTAAATCGGCTATTTGTCCTTTACCTAACAACTCCACAGCTCTCGCTTTCGTTCTAAATTGAGCCATAATTATCTCGTTTTGTGAGTTTCTATTAATTTACTTCCGATAAGAGCTGCAAATTGTGGAGGAACTGCATTGCCTATCATCTTTGCAATCACTCCCTGACTCTCAGAATAGAATACATAATCTTCCGGGAAACTTTGCAACATCGCTCCTTCACGTAAAGAGATTGCTCGTAACTGTTCCGGATGCCCATATCGACCATTAGAAATACTACAAAACCGAGTGGTTATAGTGGGTGATGGTCTATCCCAATGCATTCTCCCATAAACATCCGTATGCCCTTCATGACTTTTATAACACTCAAGTTGGAGATCGTCATCCCAAGATTCTCGACTACCCCCATTTAACGGAACTTGTTGCAGCCTCTTTTTATTAATTACGGACAAATCTGCGGAAGTATGAATAAAAGAGCTTTTATCTTTATATCCTGCTAATATCGGATAAAACTTGGAATAATCCCCGATAGCATCTCTCACTGTTTTGATATTCTTTTTATTTTCCTTCGGTAGGCTTATCGTCTGTTTAATTCGAGTAGCGATTAATACATATCTGCGCCTATTTTGAGGCACTCCGAAGTACTTTGCATTAATTATGTTCTCATCAAACACATAGCCGCTTTCGGTTAGAAACGCTTTAAATTTCCCTAAAGGACTATCCGGATCTTTTTGCAATCCGGGTACATTTTCTATAAAAATATATCCGGGTCTATAGTAATCAACGAATCCTTGAAAATCATCCAGCAATAATCTTGTTTCACTTGATTTGGTCTTATCCGTGTTCATATTAGAATAGTATTGACACGGGCTACAACCCACAAATATTAAATTGGATTGGTTTCTTCGAATATTAAAGATTTTAGTTAATGACTTTATGTCTAAACTTGAGACATCCGCACATAGATATTTGGCGTCATTATTTTTCTCATATGTAATTTGACAATTAGGATCAATGTCTATCCCTCCCAGCACATTTATGCCTGCTTCTTTAAAACCGCAGGTAACGCCACCCGCGGAACAAAAGAAATCAACCGCTTTTAATGTTCTTTTATTTTTCATTTGTGGGATAAAATAAGTCTCTTAAATCTACCTCCAATACGTTTGATATTTCAATAAACGTATCAATAGTCGGCTGCTTTTCATTGGTGCACCAACGAGATACCGTTGATTCGGTTCGTCCCAATTGTGCTGCCAGCCATTTGTTGGTTAATCTTTTCTCTGCAAGAATAACCTTAATCCGATTGATTGCTTTTTCAGACATATTAATTGTTCTAACGTGCAAATTTATTGTTTCCTTATGACTTGTGCAAGGATTGTGAGGATAACTTATCAACAATCAGATGAATTACTATTTCTCCTCCGTCAACCAATGACATAGTATCGGATCATTTTTGATCCGTTCCGGTTCGTCCTCGACGATCTGACGGGTTTCGGCTTTGATGCGGTCGTAATTCTCCTGCATCCTGTCCACGCCGTCCTCGTCCACAAAATTGGTGATGACGGGTATTTTTTGTAGTTAACGGGTTTCCGCTTTACCCGTTCGTTATCCGCCACAATTTCAGCATGAAAAATTTTCTGCTCGATGCGCTCATCGAAGTTGTCGGTAATCGCACCCACGAACATACCCTATGTGAGCGTTGATATTTTGCTGACGGGTATCAAGTATGAGTGTTAACTTGACTGGAATGAGATGTTTTTCGTTGCATATTCTTATATTGCCTTTTCAATGGCCGTGCGTTCGTTAATAATTTGACAGTCATTTGAATATGACTATTACTATTACATCACCTTCCCAATATCGAAGAATCGTTTTTTGAACCGTTCGATGTCGAAGTTTTCCGGCAAAGAAAAGGTCGTCATCGCTTCGGTCTCGCCCACTCCGGTAATGTATTCTATGGCAAAGATTAACACTCGATCGTCCTCCGTAGATGCGAGCAGATACCGATCGCTATCGTGCTCTTTGATGCAGATCGGGGCGACCCTGTAATACATGTTTTCCCCGTTCGCATCGAGGTATATCAACTCCATGACATGCCTTTCCCGGATGAATTCTTCTATTTCCGCCATTATCCGGCGAACGTATTTCGTCTGTCTGTCGTCTTTCATCATTATTCTTTGTTAAGTCGTCGTTTATCGATACTTTGTCCCGACACATTTACTGTCATTGTATTTCCGCGAATACATCTGCGAGGAATGCATCGATCTTACTGTCGTCGTGTAACGGATCGTTTTCCGACTTAAAATCGTTGTCTTCAAGAATTGCCCGTCGACACCGTTCGGAAATGAACCGGCCGCGACTCCACCCTGCGGGACGATGGTCGCCCTCATCGAGTATCTTACGGCGAAACTCCTCGAACGAACATTTCGCCCACCATACAAGTCCCGACCGGCCTTGCTGGTCGGCGAATTGTTGATAAGTAACATGCAACTCCATCCAGAAATCGTTCAGACGCAGCAGGTCGGGAATGGAGAAGTCGTGGTGCGAACAAAAAACGTGCGTGGCATAACAGACAAGAATGTTTTGCAATGCCGGATGATGCAGCGGGCCTTCGAACCACGGTTGGCCGTCATCAAAGAAGTTCTCTAAACGCAACTTCTTTGCTGTCATATCCGGCTTATCCTCCGGATCGAAACTTTTGCCGCAACGCACATGCGGCTCTCTGTGTTTTTTGTATTCATCGACATACTGGTCGAGGATATTGAGCATACGATCGAAATCCGACCCGTAATATTCGTTTTCTTCCAGCCACAACAGAGAGCTTTTGCCGTTGTACGAATAACGCAGTTTGCTTTCGAACTCCATATCGTCGGTAAACTCCCGGTCGTAATCGACAATCGTTTTTCGGTATAAAATACCTGTGTGGGTATAGAGTTTTTGGGTCAGATCGTACAGTAAGGCATTGACTTTCTCGAACCTTTCGAGTTCCGCAGGCGTTGCGAGAAACATCCCGTTGAGGATCTGCGCCCTTCTTAGCAATAACCGTCCGAGACACTCCTGCTGCGTCTCGGAAAGTCGGGGAAGACGGATAAAGTCATCATCGATTCCGGCAAGGATATCGCTATGTCGGAGTTCGCCTTTTTAACCGGCAAGCGTTTGCGGTCGGCTAAAATAACCGTCTTTTTTATTTCGGCTTCGATTCGTTGTAATTTCTGCCGTTTTTCGATGAACTCTTCGGTCATCTGCAATCTGTTCGTATTTTCTTCCATAACGGTTGTCCTTGTAAAATCCATCCGTTGCATAAAGCAATAAATTGCGCGTGTTTTAAGTGCGTGTCTTATGTTCGTTTATATGTTAAATATAGTGAAATTTAGTGGATTACGCAAATTTATCGACCTATTTGTCAGGCATCGAAACATCAGAAAAGCACCTTCTTTTCCGCTTTTGATGAAGAGTTAACCGAGTTAAGTATTTTCAGCAAAAACGGTATAGAGAAATGATAGAATCAAGGGAAGAACAGGAACAGAAAAGATGCGTCCGTATGTTTAACTCGGTTAACTTTTTCATGGTTTCGTCCTCAATTTATTCTATTTGCAAAATGGCGGAAACGGCGATTTTTTGAGGTGTTTTCATTCAAATTTTTGAATGACATTTAATTATGGATTTCAAAAAATTGTACACCAGTGATTTTTTCTGAGAATCGCTTATTTGTTTTCATTCCTTTCCATCCATAAAGATACGCTCTCCAGCAGAAGATAAAATGCGTCCGTACCTGCCCGATACCCTGAAAAAAGTATCGAAAAAGTTGTCTAAGTGCCATATTTTCAGTAACTTTAATATAACGAGAGTAAGAAATGGTTAAATATTAATTTTCTTATAATCAATGATATAAAGCGATGTTTATTTCTTTTCGAAAAGCGGAAAAACAACAGCGAATCGAAATTTTCAGGCGCGATTTCCGCATCGAAAAACGAGCGAAAACGACGAAATAGAGAAGAAAAATACGAACTATAAAAACGAAACGAATCTATGGCGAAAGGAATGGCGGATTATCTGTGCGAACAGAGCCGATTGGTCGAGCGGGAAATCGCCCGCGACCTCCGCAGAAAAGAACAGGAAAAGTTACAAAAGTTTATCGAAGAGAGCCGCAGGGAGATCGAGCGGACGAACCGCTGGTTGCAGGCGCAGGAAGAGGCCGAACGCATCGAACCTTCGGCGATGTTCCGCCTGTTGAAAGGATGCGGAACTCCCGATAATCTCGGAAAATTCGAGTTCCGTCCAGAGCTGGACGAAATCGCCTCCGCAATGGGACTTTCAGTCGCTTCGACGGCGACGTATATTCTCGTGGGCGGATTACGGCGCAGATGTCCCGAGGGTGTGGGCGTCGCGCATCTGGCCCGTTATGCGGACTCCGGAAACGACGTATCCGCGTGGTCGCGCTGTCTGGCCGAACTGCAAATGTTCGGTTTGATCCGTATGGCGAAAACGAATGCCGCAGGCAGATATTATTACGAACTCAATATGCAGTAAATGCGATGGATATTCGGAAAGACGACGCGCATAAAGCGTTATACGGCGAGCGGTTCTTGCGACTCGCCGAAGAGGGTAAACGATTGCCGGTCATGGACGCGATGCGTTCGCTTGTTTTGGCCTACATGAAAGAGTGCGGACTTAGTGAAACATGGGCCACGCTCTATTATTGCGCCGCCGAAGGGTGGCAGGAGGATCTCGCCGCCTCGGATCTTCCGTTGGCGGATAAAGCCCGAGAGGATCCGCTGATATTCTTTATCAGTGAAATCTGCGAAGAGTACGATCCCGAAATATACGATGAGTACGATATCTCGTGGTTTTCGAAAAACGAGTTCATCGAATATACCGTCGATCTGACCGAACGGAGCGACCCGTCGCTGGCGGGTGCGTTGTGCTACATCTGCGAAATGCTCCGGTAAAACGACAAATTTACGGCTGAAAATACGAACGGCCGGACCTGTTCCGCTCCGGGCGGAATATCATGTGCCGGCAATACCTCGCATGATGAGTGTTTGTTCGTGTGTGAAAATGTTCTATCTTTGTGATGCTTAGTGCACATAGCACGAAGCGGACATATAGAAAGTGTTTTCGCACTGTCCTGAGTGGAAAATGTGGAAGTTTTCAATGACAACGGGACGACGAACAGCACTCATTTCTTGTTTAGAGTATGGCCGGGTGCGCATTCTGCGTATCCGTACCCCATATCTATTCAAGTGTGGGGTATTGCATCGTTTGTTGTTGTCTTTGGTCCTTCCACAACCATCCACTCGACAGACGAAATCAGCTCCACACTTTTTCTTTTTGTATCATATCTTCGGAGGGGCGTGAAGAACAAAGTTTTTCAGTCATGGGATTCTTCAAGAAACTTCTGTCGCAAGACGATTCCCCTCAACAATGGGAAGTGAAAATCAAAGGAACCGTTCAACGTAACGGGGCCATTCCTGTCAACCGTACTTTCATCGTGGACGATATCAAACAGGCGCAGGCTTTTACCGGCTCTAAGCGTCACGAGGTCATCGCCGAATGGTTGCGTCAGAACTATCCGGGCGCGACGTTCAATATTCACGGTTTCGGGGCCGAGGTCAAAGCCGTCAAAGAGTAATCGACAAATATTAAATCAATTTATAAGTTATGAGGAAAATTTTACTTTTCGTCATGGCCGCGGCATTGTTCTGCGGCTGTGAAAAAGACGAACCGAGAATTGATCCTTCCGCTTTCTTTGCATCACTTAAACATGCAGACATTGCGGATGCACAATCGTTATACGTCGCTTCAGGTGTTGCCACCCGTGGAGGGGACGAGGCAGCAGACGTTCAGACCCTTTATAAAATCACATTTAACGGCGAGACGCAGAAAGTCGAATTCGTGAACGAAAACGGAAAACCGACCGATGTGAAGACGAACTACGTGATGAATCTGTCCGATAAATTCTTATTAATCAATGTTAGCGTAGCTACTGGAACTCCGTATGATGTCGACTATGCGTTTGTCGTTCGGAAAAGCGACGGCGCTATATTTGCTCCCGGTCTTCTGGCCGGAGCGGATTATCCTATGCCGCCCATGATGGGTTTCTTTCAGAAACCTTATAACGGAGATGTTGTTGGTGAAGTCGAAGAAAAAGCGTGGAAACTACAAACGGATACCAATAATGACGTGTATTTCCCGAGTGGAGGTATCGCTAAGATTTATGACGATGCTATCGGTAACGTATTCGTTGAAGAGTTGGTTTCCTTCGAAATGCTTTCCAATATTCAAACCAATGGATATATATACGATATGTATACTGTTAATGGTAACGGCGATGTATGGATATTGGGAGAGTTTTCTAACACGTCTTTATGTCGATTGAATTCCGGTACATTTGTGCGCGGAGTCGATTACAAAGGAGAATTCTCTGCAAGAGATGTCTTTACATTGCCCGGTCATCCGAACAACTATTATCGACTTGAAGTTTGGGATCGCAATTGGAGTCTATACAAATATACGGCTCAACAAAATGCACTTACGGAGGAAACGGTTATCGTAGGATCCTACGAAAGCCTTGCCCTTACACCTTCCAATGGGAGGTACAATGTCGTACGTTTGGATGAGTGTGCTGTGGTGTTTGCCGGAAGAGGTGTTTTCGTAGTCAACGGCGAAACGGACGTCCGTTTTTATAATGTAAAATTTCCTGAACGACTCGAAGATAGACCGCATCTGCATTCAGATAAATATTTGTATACTTCGGATAATCAGGGGAATATATTGCGTTTCGACCCGACGACCGGAACTGTGAGTCCGATCTATTCCAATACGCATTATGAAATTAGAAATTTAAGGCTATTTGCCGACGATCTCATGCAGTTTTCGGCGTTCGACCTTCGGACGGGGAAAACGGTTATCGTCGAGGTCGATAACGGACAAGAACGGATTATCGATATGATTGACGGACGAACCGTTATCCAAATGGAACGAATTAATTAATTGATAGGTCGTTCGATTATAATTATACATTGAAAAGATGGGAAAATCAGATTTCGACAAGATCGACGGCCTGGAGGCGTTACGGTCGCTTTTCGGCAGTGACGAGGTCCTGATCGAACACATTCTGGAACACACGCTCTTTTTCGACAAGGAGATGGTACGGGAACAGGCGCGGGATATCCGCGCCCTGATCCGTACCGGGCAGGCCATTCCCGTCCGGTTTACCTCCAACGGCAATTACTTCCTGCAACATGCCGTGAAGACCACCACGCCACGGTTCAAGAACAAAAGCGAGGCCGTTCAGTTTACAAAATACGAGCATGACGAGGACGGACATATCGACGAGACGAAATGCCTGTTCCACCGTGAAACGAAAATCCGCGTAAAGATAGATTCCGACGGCAACTATGCGCCCAAGTGCACGATCCTGCGTTATACGGGACATGCCGTGAGCTGGGGGCAGCGCAGTACGGTCGTGAACTACACGATCGCGCATATCTGGGCCAAGACGGACAATCCGCTGTTCTTCAATTCACTGTGGAATTATGCCTTGCTCCCTACGCATTGTGCGTTCATTACCGACAAGCGGGACGACTCGCACGAACTCGTAGCCCGCGTGAAACGGCTGATCCGGGCCGTCAGTTGGGAACTGTACCATCCGAACCGGTTGATGGACTGGAATCAGGACGTACTGACGGACGATGAGGTTCCCGCGGCTTCCGACCGCAGCGAGGCCAAACGGCTTATCAAAGAAGGCAAGATCCGTTTCCTGCCGAAAAACGAACGACCGCAAAATGCGGACGAACTGCTCGAAGAGGAATTTGAGGAAGAAAAATAAGGAAACTAATTTAAAGGAACGAAATTATGTACAACGAAGAATTAGAAAAATTAATCGACTATGCCTTGACAGACGGAGTGCTGACAGAAAAGGAAAAACAGGTGCTTTTTAAAAAAGCAGAAACGATAGGAGTCGATTTGGACGAATTCGAGATGGTGTTAGAAGCACGCCTTTTTGAAAAGCAGAAAAAGGCACAATTGAATGAAACGAACACAGGTGTCGCTCCGCAATCCAATAAATTCGGGGATGTAAAAAAATGTCCGGTATGCGGGGGAATTGTGCAATCTTTCCAAACTCAATGCGCGGATTGCGGATATAAATTCAGTCATATCGAAGCCAACTCTTCTATCACTAAATTATTTAAAATGCTCGAAGAGGTTGAGGCGAGTCGCAAAGAACAAACGGTGGGGAAATCCGTCGCGAGTATATTTCTACAAGCATACGGTTTGGGTGGAGATAAAACGGATAACAGAAAAAAAGAAATCATTAAAAATTTTCCGATACCGACGACCCAAGAGGATATATTGGAGTTTTTGGCACTTGCTGTTCCGAATGCACGTCAATTGGGAAATTTTTTTACGCGCAAAAACCCCGAGAACATAAAACATAATGAATTTGTCCCTGTTTGGAAAGCGAAATGCGAACAAATCATTATGAAAGCCAGATTCTCGATGAAAGAGAATAAAGAGGTTTTAGATAAGATTAATGAATACTCAAAACAATTGAAAATCAAATAATATGGGCTTGTTCGGCAAAAAATCGGAAGGCGGATTGATGGATGTCATCCGCTGTGATGAAGAAGAATATTTGGTATGGAAATGGCGTCCGAGCGGAAGCGTCAACAGTACGCACAAGGAAAATGCAATCCGCTATGGCAGTAGTCTACGGGTAAAAGACGGAGAAGTCGCCGTATTCGTATATAAACAATCGGACGGTAAGATGCAGGATTTCATTGTCGGACCCTATGACGATACGATAAAAACAGCCAATTTTCCCGTACTGACCAATATTGTTGGACTTGCTTTCGGAGGCGCTTCGCCATTCCAAGCAGAAATCTACTATATAAATCTCTCCGGAAATGTACATATCCGTTTCGGCATTCCGTATTTTGAAATTTTCGACCCTCGTTTTCTCGATTTCGGAGTTCCGATGGCTGTGCGTGGAACCATCACTTTCAATATTACCGATTATAAGGCTTTTATTAAATTAAATCGATTAATCAATTTTGAATTAATCGATTTCGAAAAGCAGGTCAAAGATGCTGTTGTCAAATATGTAAAAGGTTTTATAAGCAATGCGCCGACAGACAATGGTATTCCGGTTCTTCAATTAGAAAGAAAAATTATAGAGGTTAGCGATTTGATCCAACAACGACTTGTTATTGAGTTTGCAAATGATTTTGGGGTTAATTTAAAACGCTTAGATATCTCTGCTATAGAACCGGATAAAGAAAGTGCCGGATATAAAGAGTTGAGAAAGGTTACCGCAGAACAACAAAGTCGGACTATCGATGCACAGACGACGATTGGAATAAAAAATCTTTCGGACACTCAACGTATCAATGCTTCCAATATGGAAGAAACGCTTCGTATTCAACGGGACGAGGCGCAACGTGCCCAACGTTTACAAACGGAAACAAACTTTATGGGCGCACATGCTCTTGATCAGCAAACAGAGGTTTTAAAGACTGCGGCATCCAGTTTAGGAGACATGAGTAATATGGGAAATGGCGGAGGATTAAATCCGGCAGGATTGATGACGGGTATGATGATGGGAGGCGCTATGGGAGGGCAGATGGCCAATATGATGCAACAAATGGGGAATAATATGCAACAGCAACAGAATACCCCGCCTCCGCTTCCGAGTATACAGTTTATGATTGCCGTAAACGGACAACAAAGCGGACCTTTCACAATCGCACAGCTACAACAATTGCAACAGCAAGGGCAATTCACTTCCAGTACGTATGTTTGGAGACAAGGTATGGCGAATTGGGATCTCGCAGGTAATGTTACCGAACTGACAGCGTTGTTTGTTTCCAATACTCCGCCGCCACCTCCTGTATTCTAATAACAAATTAAAAAATTACAATATGAATGATTTTAATTCTATTGATCGCTTAGTCGAGTTTGGCTTAGGTATTGCCGTTGCAAGACAGATGATACGAACAATGAATCAGTCATTTACAAATATGGTGGTCCCAGGTGCAGGGAATCAGCCCTTCATCAATCCCAAAACATATTTTGCGGTTATTGAAGGTAAGCAGGTCGGACCGCTTTTAGTGGATGAACTGAAAAAATTGATTGCAGAAAAAAAGATGAACGGACAATCCTTAATATGGACTCAAGGATTACCGTCTTGGAAATTCGCAAATGAAATTTGTGAAATAAATAAATTATTGATAGAGTTTCCTCCTGAAATCAGCTTATGAAAATCAACATACTACGAAGTGTAATCATTTTTGTCTTTAGTCTGTTATGTAGTTGGGGCTTTGGGGTGTGTTCTTCGGGAAATGCCATAAGAATGCCTATTTCGATTGTCGTTTTCATTTGCGTTTTTGTGCCTATGGCAATGATATTAGCAGTCGAGTTCAAAGAAAAACGAGGTGGCATAATGATTAAAACAATGAGCGGTATTTTGGGATGTTGCTTATTTATTTTGAATGCAATATTTTCATGGGTACGCGCCGAGTTATCTGTTGTGATAATTGTAAATGGCTGTTTATTATTACTTCTATTATTATGTACTGATTTTATATACAGATCGAAGATGTAGATGAAACGGTTGTAATCACAAGGGAAATCATAAGTCGAAATATGAACAGAGAATCATCCGAATTATTAAAATTCGGATGATTCTCTGTTTTTATGGCATCGGTTGTAAAAAATTAGAGAGTTATATTTGATTTATAAATACATTGTAATAAAATGATATTTACTATAAAAACACAATTTAACGCCGCAACCGCGTTGTCGCCACAAGAAGCATTTCGCGCAAAAATCGTTACGCCTCAACGGTTCCTGCACGAACTGGCTGATTTCATGTCTCTGATGTTCGGAGAATCCTTGTCCGGATATATTCAAAAAGACGATTCGTCGTTTTGCCGAAAATTGAATCAGCCGCGTGAGATCCGCTATAAGAGGTTGGTCTCGGTCCTGCGTGCCTACAATCTGTTTATGGAAACGGTAAGGCATCCGCAAATTTTGAGATTCGTGAACGGAGATTTTTTCAACACCGGACAAATCACGGAAGATGAAGCCCGTGACCGGATCGTGCAAGTGTGCCGTATGGGGAATATGGACGAGAAGCTGTTTGATTTACAAAGCCCCGATCCGTTGCGACAGGGAGCCGGATTGTTCCGGCATTTGTTCGAATACCGTTTCGCACTGTATCAATCCATGATGTGGGGCAGCGGTTATTTGTCTGGTGGCTTCGGGTTATCGATGGCATACGCATTTTCCGTCGGACTGTATAAGGAATATTTACAGCCGATGATCGCCCGGACCGATAGCGCGTTGATGTGTCTGATGGGCGAAGATGTCGAACCGCTCGTCATCGGCGATTTGATCGACTTGTACGATTATCCCGCGACCACAGACGACGAATTAATGGAGATAGATTGCAGGTACATATAAGATGTACGAGAATTATATCGAATAGCAACACCCCTGAGATTAATATCTCAGGGGTGTATTTTAATATAGACCGACAATACCTAAATCCAAAGCTTGTTTTGGTGTCGGTTTTTTCATGTAAGGCCAAACAAATAATCTGTTTAGATACCCGAAATCTCCTTCATTATTTAAGGTTAAGATTACTCGTAAAACGAAATATCTAGCTTTGAATTTATTGTCCTTTATATTGGGCCATGACATACCTTGTTCTTCGAGTATTTCCCATTCGTAATTGCCAAGATATTTCAGCCGACAATATTGATTTTGTTTTTTCCATCCAATCGTGATGCATTCATCTTTTTGCATTTCATCTACATTTATCGAGTAGGGGTCAAAGTTCTCTTCATCAGGATTTGATATTGAGTCGGAGAACATTACCCAAGACTCATAACCCAATGCTTGGACACATATATTAAGCGTAGCCTCTTGAAAACTATGATTTTCTTTATATCTCCAAATTCTTTGTAGCGTTGAGGGAGATACAGTTCTATTTCCATGGTCCTCTAAGTATGTTGCAATTTTTTGATAACGATTATCATCCTTTGTCGTCTTGTTTTTCTTCTTCTTCTCCTTCTCTTTCTGTTCCGGTGTCCCGTGATAGGCCTGATAGGCCTTAGTAAGTTTTTGTTTAAGAACTTCACACTCTAAGAGTGTAGGCGATATTCTATTTGATTTTGATTTCATGTTGATTAGCATTTGATGTAAAGCTAATCAAAGGATTTAAAACATCAATGCTCTACGTCTAATGTATATTGTTTTTACTACTTTCTGACTACCCATATTCCTTGTGAAAGTGAAAAGTACCCTATACTTTTGCCATCAGAAAAATTTGCATCAACTATCTGTAAAATATTGATTTATGAAATGAATTTTTGCCGCTTATGTACTAGGAATAATATTGTCATAGAATCTGTACGTGGATTTATGTCGATTGTATGATGTAGTTTTTGACTACCTAATTATTCATTGTAATTTGAGACAGAGCCAAAGTGAAAACTTACAACAGAGTTAATAGAGTTAAGTATTTTCAATAAACATGGCTGGAAAGACAAGAGACAAAAAGGGAAACACTAAAAAGACGAGACGATATAGCTAACTAGGTTAACTGACCCAAACTAGTTGCATGAGAAACTAATCATTTTTATGCAACTAGGTGAAAGTTAGTGGTTTAGAAATAGCAAAACATCACTAGTGATAATCATAAAAAAGTACCAGAATGAAAACATCTAAACGTGCACCACCTGTTATACATTAAACCTGCTTAATGAAACAAGTCTGCATGAATTAAACACCTCGGTTCATGTAGCTGTAAATTAATACGAGGTGGAAACTTAAATCATTACGAGTTATGATTTATGTTAAAAATATTATTTCTCAATTATCTATCATCGAAAGTATGATAGAAGAAATCGATTTCATAGAAGAATTCAATTATGACATTGATGATCCAAAAGATTATGTAACGGATATTCCTATTATTGCACGATGTGCGATGATTATTGAGCAATTGTATGACGTATCACGGACTGTCCGACTGCCATTATGCAGTTTTGATGAAAATGTGTATTATTATACTGGGGCTTTTTGGCAACAAATCGAACGAACGATATTTGGCAAATTTTTATCCCGTGTTGCATGTAACTGTGGTCTTAATAAAAAAATGGCCATCTCAGCATCGATCGTGAAAATGTTGGTACAGCAGTTTCATTCGTATGCTGGTCGAACCGAACCTGAGAACAACGACGATTTCGTAAAAATCAATTTGTCCAATGGAACATTGAAAATCGATAGCGAAGGATGTACTCTCGAACCGTTTTCGGCAGACGACTTTATGAGGTATCAGCTGCCGGTGGCATACGATGAAAACGCGAAAACGAACTTGTTTCAGCAGTTTCTCGACAGAGTATTGCCGGAAAAAGAGTCTCAAGATTTCCTTGCAGAATATATCGGCTATGCGTTGACGAACAATCTAAAACTGGAGCAATGTCTGATGTTGATCGGAACCGGTGCGAACGGTAAATCCGTTGTGTTCGACATTGTAAATGCGTTGTTAGGAAACGAAAATATCACGCATTACACGCTTTCGCAACTTTGTGACGGGAATGGTTATTATCGTTCGATGATTTCCGGTAAGTTACTGAACTATTCATCCGAACTCGGAACGAATTTGTCGGATGTCGATATGATCAAAAAGCTCATAAGCGGGGAACCTGTCGATGCACGCAATCCGTACGGCCGACCATTCACAGTTCGTAAATATTGCAAATTTATGTTCAACACCAATTCGTTACCGACTTCCGTGGAAATTTCGGACGCCTATTTCAGACGAATGAATTTCATGCAGTTCGATGTGACGATACCGAAATCCGAACAAGATCCGGAACTTGCGAAAAAAATTATCGCAAGTGAGCTGAACGGCGTTCTTCAATGGGTACTGGATGGACTCAAACGGTTGTTGGCTACGCATAAATTTACGAAATCTCCGAAAATGGAAGCTGCAAAAGAACAGATTCGTCGAGACCTGGACAGTGTCGCGACATTCATGTCTGAAAGTGGATACACTCCTTCAACGAGTAACCGAATTCTGATGAAAACTCTTCGTGAAGAGTATAACGAATTCTGTAAACTGAACAACTGTCGTCAAGTAGGACACAAAAGTTTCGGACTCCGATTGAGAGCCGCCGGATTCGATGTCGTAGCCGGTACGGGAAACCGGACTTACGTCTGTTGCGAAACAATACAAAAGTCGGCTGTAGACGAGATCGGAGAAATGTTAGATAAATTATCGGTAAAATGACATGTTCGATTGAAAAAGAAGCGAGACCCGAAATTTGGGCCTCCTTTAAAAAAATGGGGTGAATGTAAAATAGCGTAAATATCACTATTACTGCAATTTAATAATACCTACCCTAAGGTGGTAAAGCGTTAAAAACGCACGAAAAGGCATAGTTCGGAAGGAGTTGCGTTACCAAATCGTTACCGCAATCTCTTTCCGGATTTTGCTTTTAATGTATTGGTTTTCCGTTTCTTGCGCCTGATTTCATAACCTCGAATAACTCTAAGTCATGTATCATTGCAAAAAGTTTTTAGAGTTATGGCAAGAAGCACATTCAAAGTCCTGTTTTACCTGAAACGACAGGCCGAGCAGAACGGCAAAGCGCCCATCATGGGGCGTATCACCATCAACGGGACTATCTCGCAGTTCAGTTGTAAACTATCTATTCCACCCAAACTATGGGACACCAAAGCCAATAAAGCGATAGGCAAAAGTGTCGTAGCCCAGCGTATCAACGAGAAACTGGAGAATATCAAGACCAATATCGGCAAGCAGTACCAGCGCATCTGCGACCGAGATTCGTATGTCACTGCCGAGAAAGTCAAGAACGCATGGCTGGGTTTCGGGGACGGCTATCAGCTCCTGCTGCAAACTTTCGATGAGTACCTGAACGATTTCGAGAAAAACCGGGTAGACAAAGACCGCAAAGCCTCCACGCTGGAAAACTACCGTAAGCAGTACAGACGCCTTGCAGCATTTCTGCAATACGAATATAAAGTGGAGGATATTCCCTTTAAAGAATTGAAGCGGGAGTTTATTGAAAAGTACGTGGTTTACCTATCGACAGTCCGGGGTATGTTACCGGGAACATTGCCCAATGCGATAAAGAAACTGAAGCTGATGAGCTATACGGCCTTTAAGAACGGCTGGATCGCATCGGACCCTTTCGCAGGATTTAGAGTGGCGGGTAAGTATCGCGACCGCCGTTTCTTGTCCGAATCGGAATTGCAGGCGGTCATGGACGTGCAAGTTCCCAATTATAAAACTGCCATTGTACGTGATATCTTCGTATTCTGCTGCTTCACGGGATTGGCCTATGCCGATGTACAGAAACTTTCCCATGACGATATTCACACGGATGAGCGGGGCGATATGTGGATTATCGACAACCGGGCAAAGACGGGTACGCAGTTCCGGGTCAAACTCCTGCCTGTAGCCAAAAGCCTTGTTGAGAGGTACAGTCGCTTGCAGTTGCCGAATAATAAGGTGTTCCCGGTCAAGGACGGTAATTCGATGAATATGTCGCTTCGCCATGTTGCCCGTCATGCCGGATTGTCGTTCAATCCGACGATGCATCAGGCGCGGCACACTTTCGCAACCACAGTTACTCTGTCTCAGGGCGTACCGCTGGAGACGGTCAGCAAGATGTTAGGGCATAATACCACCACGCAGATTTATGCCAAGATCACTAACGACAAGATTGGCCGGGATATGGATGCCTTGAGTGAGAAGATTGCGGACAAGTTCAGGATGGATCGGTAAGCTGGACGGAGCAGAGCTTAATCCAAATAAGTTAATTATTTTTTCACACTGTCTCTGTATTCCAACGGAGACATTCCCGTCATTCTTCGGAAGAAACGGCACATGTAGGGCGGGTCATCGAAATGTAGCTCCGCCGCAATATTCTTGACGGACAGGTCGGTATTCTGGAGAAGAATTTTTATGGAAACGATCACTAACCGGTCTATCATCTCTTTGGGAGAAATATTTTCAATCCGATAGAACAGTTTATACAGATAATCCGGGGTTATATTCAACTTGTCGGCATAGAATTTCACGTCATGGTGTTTCGTGTGATATCTTTCCAGCAGCGTGTAGAAATCATTATACAGTTTCCAGCTTCTGTTCTTCGAGAAATTACCAACTTCCCCGATGCCCATACTTCTCATTTCGTTGTCTATGGCGACAAACAGGTTATAAAAGTTATTCCTCACGACATCTTTCGCCTGTTCTATAGTGAAATGGTTAATAACCCAGTCGGTCTGTATGAACCAATGCTTCAGCAGACGGTTCTGCTCCGGCGTCGTGGGAAGTACGGGATACCGGTAGAGCAAATCCCAGAAAGAGGATGCCACCTTGTAGAACATCTCGTCGGCAAGTTCTTCGGGAACGGAAATATAATAAGCGTGGAAATCCTTCGACATTCCAATGGGGATGAACGGCAAATCCCCCGTAAGGACGACTAAAGAGCCGGCAGATACTTTCATTTTGCGGAAGTCTATACTGACCACACCATACCCTCTGTCACATCGGAGCAATGTACAACCGTTGATATCGACAATCTTGCCGACACCTTCTCTCAGATCCGTTTCACCCGACAGACCGTATCGGGTTATTTTCCATAATTTATATTTGGCTCTACTCATATCTGTCGCAAAATTAGCATTTTCCTCACAAAGAAACTTCTTACCGTCCGAAAAAGTACCCGACTTGTCAGAATAAAGGCACATAATGGCATCGCAAAACACGGTAATTTTGCAGCCATGATTCCGATTATAAATTAAAATCAGGTATATGCGACTCAGAACAATCATTTCATCGGCTTGTCTGGCACTCCTGACGGCGTGCGGAAACGAGCGTCCCGCTCCGGAGGAAAGGCGGGCTTATCCCGTATTCAAGGTTACGGCCACATCGGTCGATATAACAGAGTCCTATTCGGCCACGATAGAGGGCCGCCAGGATGTGGAGATCTACCCGCAGGTGTCGGGAACAATATCTGTGTTAAAAGTGAAGGAGGGCGAAAAAGTGAAGAAAGGACAGTCACTCTTCGTGATCGACCAGGTGCCTTATCAGGCAGCATTGAGGACTGCAATCGCCAATGTCCATGCAGCCGAGGCACAGGTCGAGACCGCCCGGCTCGACTATGACAGCAAGCGGATACTGTTCGATGAGAAAGTCATCTCCGAGTATGACCTTTCGACCGCAAAGAACGCTCTCTCCATTGCCAAGGCAAATTTAGAACAAGCCAGAGCGCAGGAAACCGACGCGAGAAACAACCTGTCCTATACCGAGGTCCATTCCCCTGCCGACGGTGTGGTAGGAACACTCCCTTTCCGGGCAGGAGCGTTGGTCGGCCCGTCCATTTCCAAACCGCTGACAACGGTGTCGGACACGAGACAGATGTACGTCTATTTTTCCATGAGCGAAAACCAGCTCCGCAGCCTGTTCCGCCAATACGGCTCGCCCGATGAAACGATCCGCAAGATGCCTGAAATAGAGTTGCAGCTCAATGACGGGTCCATCTACGAAAGCAAAGGGCGGATCGAGACCATCAGCGGTGTCATCAATCCCCAGACGGGTACGGCATCTGTCCGCTGCGTGTTCCCTAACGAGAAACGCCTGCTGTTCAGCGGCGGCGTGGGAAACGTGGTTCTGCCCCACAAAGAGCAGAACGTGTTTGTCATTCCACAGGGAACGACCTACGAGATTCAGGACAAGATATATGTGTACAAGGTCGTCGACAGTGTGGCGAAGTCCGCCGAAATCAAAGTGGACAAACTTAACGACGGCAAAACATACATAGTCCGCAGCGGTTTGCAGGAAGGGGATATTCTGGTCAGCGAGGGTGTGGCCATGCTGAAAGAGGGTACTCCCATATCCATAAAGAACGATTAAAGTGTAAAAGAACAAGTTATGAATCTGAAATATTTTATAGATCGGCCCATTCTCTCTGCCGTAATATCCGTGGGGATGGTGCTGATGGGGGCGTTGGCGTTGTTCTCGCTGCCTGTCGAACAATATCCGGACATCGCGCCTCCGACCGTGGCCGTTTTCACCAACTATCCCGGCGCCAATGCGGAAACCGTGCAGAAAGCGGTTGTCGTACCCTTGGAGGAAGCCATCAACGGTGTGGAGGGGATGACCTATATCACATCGACCGCATCCAACAGCGGCGATGCCGAACTGCTCGTCTATTTCAAGCAGGGGACCAATCCCGACATGGCGGCCGTCAACGTACAGAACCGCGTGGCTACCGCCCAAGGTCTGCTGCCTTCCGAGGTGGTGCAGGTGGGTGTGACCACCGAGAAACAGCAGAACGCCGAGCTGAAAACCTTCGGCATCTACGACCCCGAAGGCCGCTACGATAACAAGTTTCTCGACAATTACATGAAGATCAATGTCGAGCCCCGCATCAAGCGTATCAGCGGGGTGGGCAAATTCATGTTGTTCGGGGCCAATTACAGTATGCGTATATGGTTGAAACCCGATAAGATGGCACAGTACAAATTAGTGCCGTCGGACATATCCGCTGTTCTTGCCTCGCAGAATATCGAGGCGGCGACCGGTTCCTTCGGGGAGAACAACGACAACGTGTTCCAGTACACGATGAAATACAGGGGCAGGCTCTCCACTCCCGAAGAGTTCGGAAACCTTGTCGTCCGTTCACTGCCCGGCGGCGACGTGCTCCGCCTGAAAGAGGTCGCGGATGTCGAACTGGGCAGCGAGGCGTATAATTTCCGTTCGACCATCAACGGCAAGCCTTGCGCCCTTGCCATGGCCTACCAGACGGCAGGCTCCAACGCTTCGGCGGTCATCAACGAGATCGACGCGGTTCTCGAAGAGATGGGCAAGGACTTGCCGGAAGGCCTCGAGTTCGTCACGATAAGCGATACGAACCGTTTTCTCTATGCCTCCATCAGGGAAGTGGCGGTGTCGCTTCTGCTGGCAGTCCTGCTGGTCGTGCTTGTCGTGTACCTGTTTTTGCAGGATATACGCTCGACATTGATTCCCGCCATATCCATATTCGTCTCGATCATCGCGACATTCGCTTTCATGGCAGTGGCGGGGTTCTCCATCAACCTGCTCACGCTCTTCGCGCTGGTGCTTGCCATCGGCACGGTAGTGGACAATGCCATTATCGTGGTGGAAGCCGTGCAGAGCCGTTTCGACGCGGGGTACCGGTCGGCTTATCAGGCGACTGCCGATGCGATGGGCGGCATATCGTCGGCCATTATCGTTTCGACCATGATCTTCATGGCGGTATTCATACCCACCTCGTTCATGGGAGGAACCTCGGGTACATTCTACACGCAGTTCGGTATTACCATGGCCGTCGCGGTCGGCTTGTCCGCCATCAACGCCCTCACCCTGTCGCCGGCTCTGTGCGCGCTGATGCTGAAACCGTATGTGGATGAGAACGGTGAAGGCAGGGATAATTTCGCAGCCCGTTTCCGCAAGGCGTATAACACAGCGTTCAATGCCCTGCTTCATCACTACAAAAACGGTGTTCTCTTTTTCGTCCGTCGCAGATGGGCCATGTGGGGTACGCTCGCGGCAGGTCTGGCGGCGTTGGTATTCCTGATGAAATCCACACCCACGGGACTTGTCCCGGACGAGGATGTCGCCTCTTTGATGATCAGTCTCGACACCAAGCCGGGAAGTTCGTTGCAAGAGACGAACCGTATCATGCAGACAATCGATAAGAAGCTGGCGGAATTTCCGGAAATCGAGTATTCGAGCGGGGTATCGGGATATTCATTCAACGGTGCCGGTCCGTCGATGGGCATGTATATTATCAAATTGACCGACTGGGACAAGCGTAAAGGAGAGGGACAATCGGCGACGGAGCTGTCGGAAAGGCTTTACGGTATCGCCTCCGACGTGCCGGATGCCAACATGTTCGTGATGACGCCTCCGATGATTCCGGGGTACGGCATGGGCGGAGGCTTCGAACTCTACCTGCAGGACAAGGCCGGCGGCGACTTGTCCGAGTTCAAGAATGTATGCGACCGGTTCGTGGAGGCTTTGAACAAGCGTCCCGAAATAGAAGCGGCATACTCGTCGTTCGCAAACAACTACCCGCAATACTGGGTGGACATCGACGCCGCGCAGTGCGAGCGTGCCGGAATTACGACGGCGGAGGTACTGAACGCACTGTCGGGCTATTACGGCGGCTCTTACGCCTCGAACTTCAACCGTTTCTCCAAACTGTACCGCGTGATGGTTCAGGCGGACCCCACGAAGCGTGTCACGCAGGAGTCGCTCAACCATTTCTACGTGCGTGTGGGTGACGGGATGGCACCGCTGTCGCAGTTCGTGAAGCTGACCAAGACCTACGGGCCGCAATCCCTTTCACGCTTCAATCTCTACAATGCCATCGCGATCAACGGCAACGCCGCTTCGGGTTACAGTTCGGGCGACGCGCTCAAAGCCATCAGGCAGACCGCCGATGAAGTGCTGCCCCAGAATTACGGCTACGAGCTCGGAGGTATTTCACGGGAACAAGCGACAACGGGCAATAATGTACTTATCATCTTTGCCGTCTGCATCGTGCTCGTCTATCTTATCCTGAGCGGCATGTACGAGAGCCTGATACTCCCGCTCACGGTCATTCTCTCCGTGCCGTGCGGCCTGATGGGTAGTTTCCTGTTCGCCAAACTGTTCGGACTGGAGAACAATATCTATCTGCAGACGGGACTTATCATGCTCATAGGCCTGTTGGCAAAGACGGCCATCCTCATTACAGACTACGCGGGCGAGCGCCGGCGCAGCGGAATGTCATTGAAACAGGCAGCCGTGGGAGCGGCGAAAAGCCGTCTGCGGCCTATCCTGATGACGGCGCTCACGATGATATTCGGTATGCTCCCGCTGATGTTCGCTTCAGGCGTGGGAGCCAACGGCAATTCCACGCTCGGTACCGGTGCCGTGGGCGGCATGCTGGTCGGAACGCTGGTACTGCTGTTCATCGTTCCCGCACTGTGGATGTTTTTCCAGTCCATCGAGGAACGCATCAAACCGGTAGCTGTCAGACAGGCAGACCCGGCCATAACGGGGGAAATGGAAAAAGTGGCTTTGATGAAGCATCTGAAAGAAATGGATCAAAAAGAGGAAGAATGAAACGGATAATCATAAGTACATTGATATTGGCCGTACTGTCGGGTTGCAGCATTTACAGGAAATACCCGCGGACGGCAGAGGCGGACAGAAACCTGTACGGCAAGGAGTATAGTTCCGAAGACTCGACATCCATCGCGACGCTCTCGTGGAAAGAGTTGTTTACGGATACCTGCCTGCAACGGCTGATCGACACGGCCTTGGTGCACAATACCGATCTGGGTACAGCCCGCCTGCATGTCGAACAGGCCGAAGCCGCGTTGCTGACCGCCCGTTTGTCTTATTTGCCGTCCGTGAACGTGGGGGCAGAAGGCGGACTGGCAGGTTGGGACGGCTCGACATCCAAAACCTACAATATAAACGGGGCTGCAAGTTGGGAAATAGATATATTCGGCAAGATTACGGCTGCAAAACGTGAAGCCCGTGCTTCATTGGAGAAGTCGTATGCCTACCGGCAGGCAGTGCAGACCTCGCTCGTGGCATCGGTCGCTTCGACCTACTACACGCTGCTGATGCTGGACGAGCAGATAATAATTACGGAACAGACCTTGCAGAGTTGGGAGCGGACGGTTTCCACGCTGCGTTCGCTGATGCGGGCGGGAAAAGCCAATGACGCGGCGGTGTTGCAGGCCGAGGCGAACAGGGCGACGCTCGAAGCCTCCCTGCTGTCCATGCGCAAAAGCCTGAAAGAGACCGAAAATGCAATGTGCCTGTTGTTGGCGCAGATACCTGGAAGCGTAGAACGGGGAAAACTTGCCGGACAGACCTTTCCCGATTCGGTGTCTATAGGAATCCCTGTTCAGCTATTGGCGAACCGCCCCGATGTACGGGAGGCTGAAATGTCGTTGGCAAAGGCTTTTTATGCCACGAACGTGGCAAGAGCGGCTTTCTATCCTTCCGTCAACCTGTCGGGAAGTGCGGGATGGACGAACAACGGCGGCGGAGTCGTGCTCAATCCCGGACAATGGCTGCTCAATGCCATCGGCTCACTGACGCAACCGCTGTTCAATCACGGAACGAACATCGCCAACCTGAAAATAGCCAAGGCAGAGCAGGAAATAGCAGCGCTGGCTTTTCAGCAGAAACTGCTTGCGGCGGGCAGCGAGGTGAATAACGCACTGGTAGCTTTGCAAACAGCACGTGAAAGACTGGCGATAAATTCCCAAAGTGTCGTTTCTTTACAGGAGGCAGTTCGGAAGACGGAACTGTTGATGCGCCATTCCTCCGTGAACTATCTGGAGGTGCTGACCGCGCAACAGTCTCTGCTGGATGTCCAGAAATCATTGGCACAGGACAAATTCGACGAGATACAGGGCATCATAAGCCTGTATCACGCATTGGGTGGAGGACAATAAATTTAGGAATCATGAGTATAACATTCGATAAACTCGGTGAAAGGGATTACAAAGGATTTTGCGATGACGTGAAAGAGATTTTCTCCATTGCCGTAGTCGAGGCATTCGGGCCGCCGGAAGACGGCAGGGAAATCATACCAACCGATGAAGTCTGCCGTATTTTGCAAAACATTATGTGTGAGGCATATGCAGTATATGCTAACGGTGTAAAAGTCGGCGGCGTGGCGATAAAGGCAGATGCCTTGACAGGACATAGCTCTTTGGAGTTATTTTATGTATATCCCGAGTATCACGGCAAGGGCTTGGGCTTCCAAATATGGCAGGGAATTGAACGATTATACCCTGCTACAAAAGTCTGGCGTTTGGTCACTCCTTATTTCGAGAAACGGAACATTCACTTCTACGTCAACAAATGCGGATTCAAGATAGTGGAATTTTTCAACAAGGCTCATTGCGATCCCAATTACCCGCTTACGGGAAAAAACAGCCACGATGAATATTTCATATTTGAAAAGGTGATATAATCAAAAAATTTATGTTGAAATATTACAAGATTCGACAGAGCATATTTACCTTTGCATCGTAACCAGTTGAATAAGAACAGATGATAAATTTCCGGAACATTCCATTACCTGAGCACTGGGGCGGTATTATTAAAATACCCCGGCCAGGGCGGTATGTTCGTATGCGTAGTTTCCGATAAAAGGATAATTCACGACTATCATAGGAGATACTGCTTTCGGGCAGTATCTCTTTTTTATTGGCCATTGTTTACTATTCACTTATTAAAACCAGAAAAGATGAAACCGATTATTGGATGTACAATTTCCTTGTACCGCACGATTGGAACAATCAACCAGAAAATGAATTTCATAACCCATGAAGCGATCCGGCGGCGATCGCTTCGCAAACGACAAAAGCGATATGAATAGGATATTTTTTACCGCCGATTTACATTTCGGCCACCGGAACATACTCCGGTACCAAACGGATAGGCCTTTTGCCGACCGGGACGACACCGAGGCTCACGACGCCTGGCTGCTTGACCTTTGGCGGTCAACCGTGGACAAGAAGGATATGGTCTACATCCTCGGCGATCTTACATTCTTCAAAAGCGAAGACGCCCGGCATCTTCTGGAAAAACTGCCCGGACGCAAATACCTCATAACCGGTAACCACGACGGTTCGGTCAAAGCCTACCCGAACTATTTCCAGACCACGGCACAGATACTCGACCTGACGGTCCGTCCGAGCATGTGTTCCCGGCTGACGGAGAACATGGTGCTGAACCTGTGCCACTATCCGCTGCTGACCTGGAACCATAAGCCCCACGGCTCGGTCATGTTGCACGGACATTGCCACGGCAAGCTGGACGAGTATAACAGCCTGTCGCCCGACCTGAGGTTCGACGTGGGCATAGACGGCGAGTTGTCCCGCCGCTGCGGAGGATTTGTCAATGTCGAGGCTGTGTATGAAGCGGTCATGGAAAAAACGAAAGGAGAATCCTTTGCCCAATATGCCAGGCAGAATTATCTGCCCGAATACAGATAGAAAAGGGTTAGTTCGTTTAAAGCGATCCCCGGCCTATGATACGACGGCCGGGGACGTGCTCATGTTTTCAGTTGTTATATCAGGTTGTCTTGGGCCTTCGGTTTGAACTATTCGAAATTTTCGAATAGTTCAAGCCGAATCACTATTCAATGGGGGATCTATCCACATTAGAACGGATCTTCGGTCGGGCGCAGGTTCTTGAGGAAGGTTTCCCGGATGCCAGATTCGGGATAGATGATGTTGCGGCCGCCAATAACGGTGAAAGGGATCTGCCGACTGTTCCGTAGGTTCTGCAGCGTGCGGGGCGAGATATGCAGGTAAGCGCATACTTCCTCTCCCGTGAGGTATCGTTCTTTCATAACCGAGGGGCGGTAGTTGTCGAGGGCTTTCCGCAAAGCCTTTTCCGTTTCACTGATCTGCGAAAAGGCTTTCTTCACCTCTTTGCTTTCGCTGTTCAAAAAATCCCAAGACATGACCTACTTACTTTTAATGGTTTTACTTTTCAGGTATTCTGCCACGTCATTCTCCCGGTAGAAGAACTTGCCTCCTATCGAAGTATAGGGTAACAGTTTCTTGTCCCGGTAAGTTTGAAGGGTACGCTTGGAGACGTTCAACAGCAGGCACACGTCCTGACTGTCCAATCATCCCTCCGATACCTGCGGGTCGAATTTCTGCCGGACCTCTCCGGCGAGGGTCGATAACTCTTCCAGTCGGGCGAGGAGCTTTATCCATGTCCGCTCCCCGAGGCAAACAATTTTATCCATACTTTTTCGATTTTAAATTTTACATGGTAACCGGTTCCAGTTGGGGCTATCTTCCCTGCAGCCGGTTACGGTTGATTGCTCTTATTCTTTTTTACGGTTTCGCTCGACAAACCTTCCTCATAGGTCACGGATACGGTGCGCTCGGTTTTTCATCGGTCATTTACATTTTATGGCCGCTCGATAAAAACGGCCAATGATGTTTTGCCCGCAATATATAACCGTTTCAGGCTGGTTGTAGCGTTTCCCGGCCCGGTGTCATGAATAGTCTTGGATAATCTGGAGAAGTCCGGGGCGATGGATAAACATACAGCCATCGTCGGGCTAAATTCATGACCATTCGCATATAGGTCTGATTGCCTACAAGTCTACGCCTCTCCCGGTTCGAGGTTTTTCCTGTTCTGAAAAATGCGACACCGGAGCAAAAGGAGTTTCGGTTTAACCCGTTAAACCGAAATGTTTTGGTTAAACCAAAACCCAACTTGCTCACGCTCGACGCGTGCCGGGAAATTCGGTACATAAAAGAGATTCAGCCTTTCTGGATTGGGTTACAGAATGGACAATTGGCCGATAAGGCTTCAGGCGACCAAGCTTGATAACCGGCGAAGGTACTGTAAACTTGGAATGAAGAATAATCCTATTCCGCCGAAAAGCACACTGTATCGGCGACATAGCTCGTTTGGGCGATTCGCGGTCGGGTGTATCAGGAGAATACAGTCAGTCGGTGTTCTGTAGGGCTACAATCGTAGTCAATACTACGGTTGTAGCCCTACAGAATGATATTTTTGTCCGGTTACAATAATCTTCCGCTACAGTTTTATAGAATTAGCATGTGATAATTCGATAAAGTCAAAGATAGTTTTTTACTTTACTAATAGTAGAATGGTTGTTTGCAGAGAGGTAACAGGCTGGCATATGCCTTTTGTTTAATTTCATGCAAGTTTACCAAAGTGTAACAATATTAATTAAAAATATTTTCCGTAATTTTGTGCCGCAAGGTTTTCCGGGAATTATCTGTGTCCGGAAACAAAAAGGGAATGCCGTGAGAATCGGCGACAATACCCGTTGCTGTGAGTTTCAGTCCTTATAGGGCAACTCCGCGCACTCTTTGCCACTGGTTTTAAACTGGGAAGGCGCAGCGGAGGAAACGAGTCAGAAGACCTGCCTTGTGATAACGAAGATTTACCCCTGCGGGATCACGGGTGGTAGCTGATTGACTCTATTCGTATATTTTATCGGTTCGTTCCATTAGGTCAATTGCAGAGGTAAATCGCATTATAGAATAATTATGCGAGCGCAATTGACTGAAAAAACATTATTTCATGGCGGAGGGATGAAGTATCCTCTGCCTTTAGAGTGCGGTAAATATAGAACGTGCGGCGATCCCTTAGCGGGGAATGCCGCACGTTTTTGGTGATTGTGCGAGAACTTACGATCCCCATGAAGCTATATCCGCATATCCGAATAAAAGATTCGTCCCGCTATCTTCGATGGCTGGTCGTCTGTTGTTTGTACTTTGCCGCGAACGTGGCGTCCGTTTCGGTTGCCGCCCAGCCGAAAGACACGACGCTTCGTATAAAGCAGGACAGTGTACTCCGTAAATACGAGATCGGGGAAGTGACGGTTTACGGCCGCCGGACCTTGCCGAAGATCATTCCCGCACAGGAGTTGTCGGGCAAAGAGCTCAAACGCCTGAGCGTGGTTTCCGTGGCCGATGCCATTCGTTATTTTTCCGGCGTCCAGATCAAGGACTACGGCGGAATCGGGGGATTGAAGACGGTCAATATCCGGAGCATGGGAACCCAGCACGTCGGGGTGTTCTACGACGGCATCCAGTTGGGCAATGCCCAGAACGGGCAGATCGACCTGGGGCGCTTCTCGCTGGACAATATGGAGGCCGTTTCGCTGTACAACGGGCAGAAAAACGCCATCTTCCAGTCGGCTAAGGATTATGCCTCTGCGGGATCGGTTTACATGACTACCCGGACACCCCGTTTCGATTCTGTCAAAAATTACAACCTGAGTTTTTCTGTCAAAGGAGGGTCGTTCGGTACGATCAACCCGTCCGTGTTGTGGGAACATAGGATCAACGATAAGCTGAGCAGCTCGTTCAATGCGGAATATATGTATACGACCGGACGGTATAAGTTCAGCTATGCGAAGAAGGACGGATACGATACGACCGAAGTGCGGCGTAACGGCGATGTCAGCGCGCTTAGGGTGGAAGGCGGACTGTTCGGAAAGATCAGGGACGGAGAGTGGAAGGCCAAAGTCTATTTCTACGACTCGGAACGCGGCTATCCGGGCGCTTCGGTGCGGGAGGAGCCAGGAAAGTTCAAGCACGAAGACCGCCAGTGGGACCGCAACCTGTTCGTGCAGTCTTCGTTCCGCAAACAGTTCGGTTCGCTTTATACACTCGTGCTGAACGGCAAGTACGCTTACGATTACCTGCATTACCTGTCCGATCCACGGCTCGACGTGACGACCATGTATGTCGATAACCGTTACCGGCAGCAGGAGGTCTATTTCTCGGCCGTAAACGGCTTTTCTTTTTTCGACTGGTGGAAAGTCAATCTTTCCGCCGATTTCCAGTGGAACACGCTCGATGCCGATTTGATGGACTTTGCCTATCCGCAGCGGTACTCCGTCCTGACGGCATTGGCCACGTCCGTCCAGTTCGAAAAATTCAGTATGCAGGCCAGCCTGCTTCATACTTATATCTACGACAAAACCAAAGCCCTCGGCGAGGAAGCTCCGGAAAAGAGCCAGTTCACACCGACGGTCGTTATGTCTTATCGCCCGTGGAGCGCGGAAAATCTGCAACTCAGAGCATTTTACAAACGGATATTCCGTATGCCTACGTTCAACGACCTTTATTATACGTTCATCGGCAACAAGCAGTTGAAGCCCGAATTTACGACCCAGTACGACGTGGGGATCGTTTACAACAAATCGTTCGGTGGTCGCGGGTTGACTTATCTGGATGTATCGGTGGACGGTTATTTCAATCAGGTGGATGACAAGATCATCGCCATGCCCACATCCAATCAGTTCCAGTGGACGATGGTCAACCTCGGGTACGTGGAGATACGCGGTATCGACGCGTCGGTACAATCCGGTTTCCAATTCGGGAAGGTTGCCCTCAATGCCCGCCTGAACTACACTTACCAGAAAGCGCAGGATTTCACCGATCCCGAAAGCCAATGGTACGGCGGACAGATTCCCTATATCCCCTGGCACAGCGGATCGGCTATACTGGGCGGCAGCTATAAAAGCTGGGACTGGAATTACAGCTTTATCTATACCGGCGAACGGTACGAAGCGGTGGCCAATATTCCGGAAAACTATTCGCAACCGTGGTATACCCACGACATGTCGCTGTCCAAAAGTTTTCAGTGGAACCGTGTCGGCATGCGGGTCACGGCCGAAGTCAACAATATTTTCAATCAGCAGTACGAGGTCGTGCAGTGCTATCCGATGCCCGGGACGAACTTCAAAATCAAAATTAACCTGACATTATGAGTTTCATACGACGATTTGCGGTTTTATTGTCGCTCCTTCTCTGCCTCGGTTCGTGCCGAAAAGACGAGCCGGTCCTCCCTTCCACGAATACGAATACGGGAGGTGGATCGACCGGGACCGGCGGAACGGGTCAGGAAGGTCCGATCAAAGGCTTTTTCCTGCTCAACGAAGGCAATATGGGGAGCAATAAAGCCTCGTTGGATTATTATGACGCCGAAACCGGCGTGTATTCCAAGAATATTTATCCGGAACGCAATCCCGGCGTGGTTAAGGAGTTGGGCGACGTGGGCAACGACATTCAGATATACGGCGACAAGCTTTATGCGGTTATCAACTGTTCCCACTTCGTCGAAGTGATGGATGTCCGTACCGCCAGGCATATCGGAGTGGTCTCGATCCCGAACTGCCGTTACCTCGCTTTTAAAGGCCCGTATGCCTATGTCAGTTCTTACGCGGGCCCGGTACAGATCGACCCCAACGCCCGGTTGGGGTATGTGGCCAAAGTGGATACGGCCTCGCTGACCGTGCTCGAAACTTGTGTGGTCGGCTACCAGCCCGAAGAAATGGTCATCGTCGGCGACAAACTCTATGTCGCCAACTCCGGAGGTTACCGGGTCCCCAACTACGACAATACGGTTTCGGTGATTGACCTGAACACGTTTCAGGAAATAAAAAAAATCGAAGTGGCGATCAACCTGCACCGCATGGAACTGGACCACTACGGAAATATATGGGTCTCGTCCCGCGGCGATTACTACGGGACACGCTCCATGACCTTCGTGATCGATTCGAAAACGGACAAAGTGACCGACAAACTGGAACTGCTGCCCAACAGCAATATGACGTTGTGCGGGGATTCGCTCTATGTATACAGTACGGAATGGAGCTATATCACCAATAAAAATACGATCTCGTACGCCATTGTCAATACCAAAACGAAAAAGGTGGTTACCCGCAATTTCATTACGGACGGGACGGACAAACAGATCAAGATCCCTTACGGCATCGCTGTCAATCCCGATACGCGGGAGATCTTCGTGACCGATGCCAAGGACTATATCACCCCGGGGACACTGTATTGTTTCACCCCGGACGGAAAAAAGAAATGGTCGGTGACTACCGGCGACATTCCGGCCCACATCGTATTTACGGACAAACCGCTGCAACCTCTGCAATAATCTTTAAACTAACTTTATATTATGATGAAACATTTAACTAAACTTTCATGGGTACTCCTATTGTCGGGGTGTCTGCTGTTGTCTTCCTGTGACAAGAGCGAAGACGATCCGTTCACGGGAGGGGACAACTACATCACATCGTTCGTTCTGAAAAACGGAGATCAGACGATAACGGCCGCTATCGACGAAGACAAGATCGTGGTGACGGCCCCGGCGACATTCTCCCTGGCTTCGGCGACCGCCGAGGTGACCCTGAGCGAGAACACTTCAATTAAGCCCGACCCTGCGACCATCACCGACTGGAGCAGCGAGTACGTTTTCGTAGTAACCGCTTTCAACGGCGCCACGAAATCGTACACGTATACGATCTCCGATGCGGACAATTCCGTTCCCGGCTCCGTAGTATTGCGGACACAGGCCGAAGTCGATGCATTCGGACAGAGCGGAACGACGACGGTCGAAGGCAACCTGATCATAGGTATGGCCGCCGGACGCGATTCGATCACATCGATCGCCGCGCTGGACAAAATCAAAGAGGTCGGCTACGGGGTCATCATCAAATCGACTTACGCCAACGCAACGCTCGACGGCCTGAGTTCTCTGACGAAAGTCGGCGGAGCCTTGCAGATCGAAACTTCCCGCCTTCTCGACGCCCGTTTCCCGGCACTGGCGGAAGCGATGGGTATCGAGGTAACCTCCACGACCCTCGAAAAGCTTTCCTGTCCCGTACTTACCGGCGTTTCCGGCGGGATGACCTTCTCGACCACGAATCTTTCGGAAGTGGACATGCCCGTACTGGCGACGGTAAACGGAAACGTCTCTTTTACCGTGCCTAAACAGAATGATCCTTCGGCCCTGGCCCGTATCGCTTTCCCCGCATTGAAACAGATAGACGGGACATTCGCCTATTCGGGAATTCCGGACATCGAATCCATCGACCTGCCGGAACTGGTTACCTGCGGAACGGTTAATCTGGGCAATCCCGGCACATCGAAATTGCTGACATCGGTATCGATGCCGAAACTGGAGGAGTGCAAAGGAGAATTACGCTACCACAACCTCTCGGAATTACAACGCGTAGAACTGCCTTCGCTCAAACATGCGGGCAGCCTGGTCGTGTATTATTGCAACAACGTAGGAAGTTTCGATGTTCCCAAGCTGGAGACGGTGGACGGCGACCTCGACCTGGGGCCTTTGGGCAGCCTGTCCCCGGAAGGGCTCGCAGACTTCAGGGCGCTGGCTTCTGTCGGCGGTACTTTCCGCATCGCTTACAGCAAGGCAACATCCGTATCGGATTTGAAGTTGCCGCCGGCGCTGAAAAGTTGCAAGACGTTGAGTTTATTCGACTGTGCTACACTAAAAAATATCGACGTTACCGGAATCGAGATCGGGGAGTTGAATCTCGAACGGGCGACCTTAGTGGATTTGACGATCAAAGGGAACAGCGTTTTCAGCGGCGTGATCCGACTGAAAGCAGAGACCAGCTCGAATCTCGACAATCCGTATAGTGCGGTCTACAACTTCCCGAAATTCGACGGTATTCAGGAGATCGGCGGGCTGAATGTGGCCGATGCTCAGATGCTGAAAAACCTGCAAATCGCCGGTATTTCAAAAATCAACGGCGACATCAAAATCAACGACAACTATGCCATCAATACGCTTACCGTCCGGGATCTGACCGAGGTTACCGGCGACATCTTTACCGCCTCGCTCGCCGGTATCTCTTCGACCGCGGAGTTTGCCTCTATAGAGCGTGTAGGCGGCTATCTTCGTATAGGTGGCCTTTACCCGTTCGCCTGCGAAACGTTGTCATTCCCCGATCTGACCGAGGCCGGCGGCGTCGAGATCGTATTGGACAATATGCCCAGCCGGACGAAAAACCTTAAAATGGACAACCTTACGGGCATAACAGACTCGTTAAAAATCACTACCCAGAATCCCAATGTGTCATTCAATGACGGGGTTACGAACCTTGATGGGTTCAGCGGTCTCACCAATGTTCGCGTGGTGTCGATCAGCGGGACATATGCCTTGACCTCTTACGAAGGACTGAAGAATTGTCTGCCGTCGCTGACAAGCGACGACCAGTGGGACGTAAGCCCTAATTACAATATGTTCGCCCCTACACTGGAACAGATGAAAGCGGGAGAGTGGAATCAACCGGGTATTTAACGAACGTTCATAAAAAGCTAATCCATGAAAAAACTATATAGTATTTTGATTGCGGCCTGCTGTGCCGCACTGCTGACCGGATGCGAAAAAGACGACGAGTCGGCATTCATCGGACAAGACAATTACATTACCTCGTTTAAGCTCGCTTTGGGCGAGAACGGGTTTTCAGCACTCATTTCGGGCGATAGCCTTATCGTCCGTACGGTCGAAGGACGAGAGCTGAACGGGGCAACGGCGACAGTGTCGATCAGTGAGAATGCCAAAATTTATCCCGATCCGGCGGCCGTCAGCGATTGGGACAACGCCCATTCTTTTGTCGTGACTTCCTTTAATGGGAAGCAGCGGATTTATCAGTATGCGGTAAAAAGGGAAAAAGCGGAAGCCGTCAAGAAAGGAAATTTTACGCTGACCACCCAGACGGAAGTCGATGACTTCGGTACTTTGGGTATTGAAGTTCTGGAAGGCAACCTGACCATCGGTGTCGCACGCACGAGTATGGAGGTTGTCGAAGAGGAAGATCCGATCAAAACCCTGCTGCCTTTGGAAACATTGCAGGAAGTCAAGGGCACTATTACTTTCTATACGTTCGGATCGAGCGATCTGACCGGTCTCGACAACTTGCGCCAGGTCGGTTCTATCTCCGTCCCTCTGAATTATACGGGTCTGAAATCTTTTATCCTTCCCGAGCTACAGACCGTGTTGGGCAGCATCTCCATCCCGGGGGTGACCAATGCCATGTCGTTGAGAACGGTCTATATGCCTAAACTGACCTCTGTCGAAGGGGATATGGTTTTCGAAGGAATGCAGAATATCAGCTCTTTCCTCGTACCTGAATTGCGTACCGTGCTGGGCAATATATCGTTGGGCGGCAATGGCGGTACGAATAACCTCGACGTGCTGTCGTTCCCGAAACTCGAAGAGATCGGCGGCCGCCTGTCTTTGTATCAGTTTACCGGAAAAAATATCGACTGCCCGGAATTGGTCCGTTGCGGAGGATTCGTTTGGGATCAGACCGGCGCAACCATCGAAACGCTTACCTTTCCAAAACTCGAAGAATTATCGGGTTCCAGCACACTGGGGAGCAATTTCATGCAACTGAAAAAGATATCGTTCCCTGTGTTGAGCTATATCGAGGCTATCGAACTGCGTTCGATGAACAGCTTGAAAGAGATCGACATGCCTAAACTGAAACAGGTCAATAATCTGTCGCTCGGTTATATGCCTGCATTGGAGAATCTGAATTGTTTGGGAACGCTCGAAGCGGTCAATGGAATTTTGCGTCTGGAGTACCTCACCGGACTGGCGGAACCTTTCGCCATCCCGTCCACGCTGACCACGCTCAACGGACTTGCCATCAGCAATATGCCCGGAGTGACCGAATTGGATCTGCGAGGCACGGGCATCAAAGATATCGAGATCAACAACAGTACCTCTTCCGACCGGTTCAAACTCTCTGCCGACGATGTGGTGGAAGGTTCTCTGACACTTAACGGATTGTTCGAGCTGACAGGCATGAAAGAGGTGAAAGGCGACGTGACGATCAGCATGCCCAACACGACCGAGACTGTCGATCTGCTTTCCAATACGGAAGCGGTTAGGGGTAACTTCACGTTGACCTACAATGCGACGACGGGAGGCATCAATTTACCGGTACTGGCATCCGTCGGCGGCGCATGTACGCTCAAGGTCAAGGCTCCGGTCGCTGCACCGAAACTGAAAACCGTAGGCAAGGGGCTGACTTACGACAAGGGTGGGGTCGATAACGGTACCGTGGCCGAATTTTTCCTGCCGGAGTTGGAAAGTGTCGGAGGAGACTTTTTCATCTATACGGGACATGTTACGTCTTGTCCGCCCAATCCGTCGTCTCCGGTAGCTCAAGGTACGCCGTTCGAGATCAAAATGCCGGTACTTACAACCATCGGCGGACTTCTTAAAATCCATACCAACGAATTGGCATTTACTTCTACGCGAGGCAGTAACCGCCTGGCCGATCTGGACGGCTTTGCGTCGCTGACCAGCGTCAAAGGTGTGGATATTTACCGACAGGCCGCCTTGCGCTCTTTCGAAGGATTGCGCAATGCGATCCATTCCTTTACGGCCGATGACTGGCAAGTACAGCAAACCGGCTATATGCCTTCTTATGACGATTTGGCCGAAGGAGGTAAATACATCGACCCGACACTTTAACAAGTTAAGCGTATGAACAACAGATTTTATTATCTGATCGTATTGGTCGGCTGCATGATATTGAATTTCTCTTGCAGCAAAGAGGAGGAGGGGACACCCCTTCCTCCCACCATTACGTTGGAACAGGAATCCCCTATATACCAGGTCAAGGTGGGCGGTACGCTGACCATCTCCCCGATTGTAGAAAATGCAGGAAGCGATGCAATCTTTCTTTGGAAGATCGACGGCAAGATCGTCGGCCGGGAAAGAACCTTTACCTATCAGGCCGGGAGCGAACCGGCCATGATGTACGTCAAATTCGAAGTGACGACCGATTATGGAACGGCCGAGCAGGAATTCTCGCTCGAAGTCGTACCTTACCTGAAGCCGCAGATAGCGCTGGGTGTTCCCGAAGAGGGATATACCGTCATTGTCGAAGGTGAACTGACATTCACACCGGAAGTAACCAATGGCGAGAATGCACGATTCGTTTGGAGCGTCGACGGTAATGCGGTTGCGGAAACGAAAGACTATACCTTTTCATCCAAAACAGCGGGCAACTACACACTGGCTCTGACGGCGACCAATGAAGACGGTAGCGATAAGGTGGAATTTAAAGTAAAAGTATGCTCGCCCGAAGAGATGCCGTTCACGGCGCTGTTCGAGCAAACGACCTACAACATGTCGCTGGGGCGCACCATTTTCATCCGTCCTTACCGGATCGAAAATGCGTTCGACGCAACCTATACGTGGAGCGTGGACGGGAACGAGGTGGCTGATCTGCCCGCATTCTCCAATCCCCGGGTAGCGTCTCCCGAATGTGCGGCCTGCACTTTCGCTTATACGCCCGATTCGGAAGGGACGCATACGGTCGTCCTGACGATGAAGAACCGTTATGGGACCGTTCCCATGACCTTTACTGTCAATGTTGCTCCGCCGGAGGGGGAATCGCCGCGCGGTTATACGGGAAGCGTCGATTGTAATAAGGTTTATGAATTTACGGCAGCTCCGGGGCAGTTCGTGAACGAACATTATGACGCTTACACACCGGAAGAGGCATGTAATCATGCAATGAAATGCCTCGATGCGAAAGGCTACGTTTCATTGGGAAGCTGGGGCGGATATGTCATTGTCGGATTCGACCACAGCATCAAAAATGACGGAGACTACAACCTACAGATTCTGGGCAATGCGTTTCAGGGTTCGTCGGAACCGGGCATCGTCTGGGTCATGCAGGACGAAAACCGGAACGGACTTCCAGACGATACCTGGTACGAGCTCAAAGGGAGCGATTACAGTAGCAGTACGCAGGATTATGCCGTAACTTACTACAAACCGGCCGGGACGAACCGCCCCGTGGCATGGACGGATAACGTAGGAGGCAACGGCCAAGTCGACTATCTGGGTTTCCATACGCAGGATTACTATTATCCCAACTGGATTAAAACGGAATCTTATACGTTGGTAGGCAGCCGGCTTCAGTCCCGCACCTCCGGCGGCGGGAATGCTTGGGTAAACGGGGAATATGGATGGGGTTATGCCGACAATTTCAGTCCTGTCGACCGCCTGACGGACGATGAAAACCCCAATGCCGACGTTATGGGTAACCATATGCGCATCAGCGATGCCGTTCGTCATGACGGGAAACCTGCCAATTTGAAATACATCGACTTCGTGAAGATTCACACCGGGGTCAACGTAAAGGCCGGATGGCTGGGCGAGAACTCGACGGAGGTGTTCGGCGTGCAGGATTACAATATGATAAAAAATCAATAATAAACACATAGCGGGTTAACATATCCTACAGGGAACCATTGCAAATATCTTCTATAGAAAATGTTGTCCCGCTATGTTTTTAATTCCGGAAATCCCGAAACAAAATGACGATAAGATGCGGGAACGTCTTATCGTTTTTCCCGGAATGGCCAGAGAGGCAAGATTTATACTTGCCTCTCTATTTTTTAACTTTTCGGGGTTCTTAATCGGAATAAATATGATTATTCGAATATTGGCGGGAATGGAGAAGTAATGTACCGTAGGATCGAAAACAGAAAAACAAATAAAAACCTCTCGACATTTACGTTTGATGAGATATTTTATTACCTTAGCCTCAGTTATTTGAAGTCGTGAACCCAAACGCAAAAGACGGAAAATAGAACCGTTGCCTTTTCGTTACCTCGTCCTCCAATAAAAAATGTAACAGCCCGATTTATCGAACTGTTACATTAATTTAAAGGAAATCCCTCCGAGGGTCTCGCTCTTTAAAAGTTTTACCGAACCTCGTCCGATCGGAGAAGTGGATATTCTTCAATGGTTGTTGAAACCGCCTTATGAATTATTGCAGTTACTGAACCTTGTACGTGAAACGGATGACAAAGAGACACGCAATGCTATCAAGGCGCGTTTACCGGCCGTGACACCGAGCGGATTGTTCGAAGTTCGAAGGATCGATGCGTTGATCGCCCATTCCGGTCTGATATGTTTGGATATAGATGCCGGAGATAATCCGGAAGTATCGGATTGGGATGCATTGAAACTCTGTTTGCCGAATCCCGAACATATTCTGTATGCCGGATTGTCTGCAAGTGGACGAGGTCTGTTTTGTCTCGTGCCGATTGCAGACGGGAAACGACATCTTCAGCACTTTCTTGCTTTGGAACGCGATTTTCGGGAAGTAGGTATCGTACTCGATGCGGCCTGTAAAGACGTAACACGTTTGCGCGGATTCTCTCACGATGCCTCTGCATATGTGAATTTCGGAGCGAAATCGTATGAAAAAGTATTTGAAAACTCTGAAAAAACGGCTCGTATTCAATCTGTTTGCCCTACTGTTCACAGTCCGAATGTAAAAACGAAAGAGGTGCAGCAAGTAGAGGTGCCGACTCCTGCACAACTTCTGTTACGACCCACGGATTTGTCCCGGATCAAGGCAGTTTTGGAGCCTCCGAAGACGGCGAAACAACGGTTTCGTGATTTGTTAGAAAAGATCGAGACGAAACATATCGATATTACCGCCTCGTATTGCGACTGGTTCACTGTCGGATGTGTCGTCGCTACATTGTTCGGAGCGGACGGTATATCGTTGTTCCATCGTATTTCGGTTTTTTATCCGAGATACGATCACGAAGAGTGTGAAAAACAGTTCTTCAAAATTCTGCAAGGCGGTTATCGTTCCTCGTTCGATAAAATCGTATCGATAGCGGAACGTTATGGTCTCCGATAAAAGTAAGGAAGGGCATACGGAAGTCGTATGCTCTCCCTTTTTCTCGAATTTTTATACCAAATGCGTCATCGCTTCGTCTATTCGGTCGTTTCCGAACGAATCCAGATAGATCTGCGTCGTCGTCAGGTCGGCATGTCCTAACGATTCCGAAATCAGAGATACATCGACGCCCGCATGTTTCAATACCGAAGCGTACGAGTGTCTGGCTACGTATGTGGTCAAGGGAAAGACCAAACCCAATTCGTCCCCTATTTTCCGAAGTTCTCCGTTTACCGATTTCAATACTTTTTTGATGCGGTCTTTTCGTTGTCGCTCCGTTTTGTGAACGGTCGGATTTAAAATGGGAAATATGTAATTGTCGGTTATTCGCGTGTTTGCGTATTTTTCGATGATCGTTTCCGCTTCGCTATTGATCCTGCAATTCATCTCTTTACGGGTCTTATGCCGAGCGTACACGAGGCGTCCGTTTCGGATGTTCGAATGTCTCAGACCGGCGATATCGCAAAAATTGATACCGGCCATAAAATAGGAAAACAGAAATATGTCTCGTGCGAACTCTGCGCGATCGGATAGGTCAAGCGTCATCAGACGATGTATGTCCGTTTTCGAGATGGCTCGTTTTCGGGTTGAAGTCCATAGGCGGCCGAGTTTGAAACGAATGAACGGATTATCTTCGGAGGAAAAGATCTTTTCTTCCGAAGCTCGGTTGTAAACGGCTCTCAGTACGCTGAATTTAGTGGCGATGCTGTTGTCCCGATTCCCCTTTTGTCTCAAGAACAGTTCGAAATCCCGCAGAAACGGAAGTGTGATATCTTCGAAACGGAGTTCCTGCGGATGAAAACGACGGAGCAGGGAGCGTGTGATGCGGTATTTCGAAGCGGTTCCGTATTGATCGACGGATTCCATTCGTTCGATCGTTCTTCCGAAATAGTCATCCACGGTACAATGGATGCGTTTTTGTACGGGTTCGAATAGCGTTTCGAAATTCACGTCTATTTCCAACGCTTCGAGGCGTCTGATTTTCTTTCGGTAGTCGTTCAGAATGCGGTCTAATTCGTATTGCGTTTCGCTGCAATCCGCACGATCGCACTTCAGGCGTTGCGCCTGCTCGTCCCAATCGGTCGGATCGACGACGAGGCCCGTAGAGACCGTTTTGATTCTGCGTCGATGTGTGAAACGGATGACCAACGGGACACGTCCCTGGCCGTTCATGGCGTCTTTGCGACATACTACCTTGATGTTCATGGTTGTTTGCGTGTTGTGCAAACGACCGTTTCAGCGTTTTTGTGTAAAACATTCTGTAAAACATTTCCGGTAAAAACGGCCTTTTTCGGTGTTTCCCGTTCGTCTTGCCGATTGTCCGATGGGAACGATAGTAGGTTGCGACATCTGTGCAACATACTGACAAACAACAAAAAAAGGCAATCTTTTCAGACTGCCTTCCTGAGCGGAAAACGAGACTCGAACTCGCGACCCCAACCTTGGCAAGGTTGTGCTCTACCAACTGAGCTATTTCCGCAAAATAATAAAACGAACTCTTCTCCTTTCTATCTCTGCAAATCTCTTTCTTCGTGCTCCCTCTTCCCCTTTCTCTGCTGGTGAAGCGCTTCGTTTTGGTGATGCAAAAGTACGATTAAAATTTAATTTTACAAATTATTACGAAAAAAAAATTGCGGTTTTTACCGATTTTATGCCGAAAATTTTTGAGGGATGAAATGAAAGGCAGGGTTTTGTGCCCTGCCTTCGCGCATTCGGTCGTCGTGCGGAAATCCGCCGGCGTTCGTCTTCGGTTCGAAAATTATTTTTTCTCTCCGCAGCCGCAGTTTTTCAACGGAATCTTATCGATACGAGCCTGATGGCGGCCTCCTTCGAATTCGGTGTTCAGGAAAATATCGACGATTTCGCGGGCCGTGTCGGTGCTGATGAACCGCGCCGGCATGGTGCAGACGTTGGCGTTGTTGTGGCGGCGTGCCAACGATGCGATTTCGGGTTCCCAGCAAAGGGCGGCTCGGATTCCCTGATGTTTGTTCAGCGTCATCGTGATGCCGTTGGCGCTACCGCACATCGCGATACCGCGCGGCAGTTCCCCTTTTTCGATGGCCTCGGCCAGCGGGTGGGCATAGTCCGGATAATCGCAGCTCTCTTCCGAGTTGGTGCCGAAATCGTACACGTCGTAGCCTTTCGAGTCGAGGTAACCGATTACGAATTCTTTGAGTTGGTAGCCGGCATGGTCGCTGGCTATTCCGATTTTTTTATTGTCCATAGTTTTAGTTTTAGCGTTTCGGTTTGTAAAGATAATGAAAAGCCCCGCATTTTCTATGCCTACTTGTGTCGTTCGGCCAGTTCTTCTTCCAGGTCGGCGATCGACAGGCCTTGGTTTTCGAGCAGTACGAGCAGGTGGTAGATCAGGTCGGATGCTTCGTAAACCACGTCCGTATTGTTGTTCGCTACTGCCTCGATGACGGTTTCGACCGCTTCTTCGCCTACTTTCTGTGCGATCTTCTTAACGCCTTTGGTGAACAGTTTCGTGGTGTACGAACCTTCCGGCATTTCGCGGTGGCGCTGCTGGATTACGCTTTGCAGCTCGCCGATGAATCCTTCGTTTTCGCGTCCGCCGAAACAGGTTTTCGTTCCCTTGTGACAAACCGGGCCGACCGGTACGACGCGGATCAACAGCGTGTCGTCGTCGCAGTCTTTGACGATGCTTTTGACGTTCAGGAAGTTACCGCTGGTTTCGCCTTTCGTCCACAGACGGTTTTTCGCGCGGCTGAAAAAGGTCACGCGACCTTCGGCCACGGTTTTGTCGTAGGCTTCCTCATTCATGTAGCCCAGCATCAGGACTTGGCGCGTATTGTCGTCCTGGATGATTGCGGGAACCAGTCCCTCACAACGCTTGGTTGTGTTCAATTCACTGAATTTTATCATAATCTGACAGGTATATGCAGTTTGTTCAACTCCTGTTTCAGGCGGGGGATCGGGATCTCCCCATAATGGAAAATACTGGCGGCAAGGGCGGCGTCGGCACGCCCTTCGGTCAATACGTCGGCGATGTGCTGCGCGGTTCCGGCTCCGCCCGAAGCGATCACCGGGATCGACAGCATTTGTGATAGCCGAGCGTAGGTTTCGCACGGGTAGCCGTTTTTCGTGCCGTCGTGGTCCATTGACGTGAATAAAATCTCGCCGGCCCCGCGCCGCTGCGCTTCGGCGGCCCACGAAAACAGTTCCTTGTCCGACAGCCGGTGTCCGCCGTGCGTGGTCACGCGCCACCGGCCGTCGATCTGTTTGGCGTCGATCGCCACGACGACGAACTGGTTGCCGTATTTCGACGCGATATCGCTGATCAGATCGGGGTTATTGACGGCCGCGCTGTTGACGGTCACTTTGTCGGCCCCGGCGGTCAGCAGCCGTCCGGCGTCTTCGACCGACGCGATGCCGCCGCCGACCGTGAACGGGATGTTGATGTTCGCGGCGATGCGCGTCACCAGTTCGGCAAAAGTCCTGCGCCCTTCCATCGACGCGCTGATGTCGAGGTAAACCAGTTCGTCGGCTCCCTCTTCGGCATACCTGCGTCCCAGTTCGACCGGGTCGCCGACGCCGCGCAGTTCGAGGAAATTGATTCCCTTGACCGTCTGCCCGTCCTTGATATCCAGGCAGGGGATGATTCTCTTCGCTAACACCGTTGTTGTTTTTTGTCGGTTCGTACTGTAAGCATGTATTTTTCGAGCTGTTCGAAACGGATCCGTCCTTCGTAGATCGCCTTGCCGACGACGACGCTGCGCAGTCCGTTCCGATCGAGTTCTTCGATGTCTTCCCATGAGCTGATGCCGCCGCTGACCGTAATGTCGATCTCCGGAAACGTTTTTTGGAGTTGCAGATACAGCGGGACGGACGGGCCTGAAAGCATACCGTCCTTGGCGATGTCGGTGCAGATCACCTGTGACAGTCCTGCGTCGCGGAACGATCCGATCAGTTCTTCGACTCCCACCGTAGCGGCTTCGAGCCAGCCGTTGATCGCGATCCGTCCGTCGCGGGTATCTGCGCCGAGGATCATTTTCGCGGAGCCGAATTCGGCCAGCCACTCGCGGAACGCATCGGGCTGCGTGACGGCGATGCTGCCGCAGATCGCGCGGGCGGCCCCACTGCCGAATACGTCGCGCAGGGCTTCGGCGTTTTTGATGCCGCCGCCGTATTGCACTTGCAGCGAGGTCGAAACGGTGATCCGTTCGAGCACGTTCAGGTTGACCGGGTGCGCGGCCTTGGCCCCGTCCAGATCGACCAGGTGCAGCCGCCGGATGCCGCAGTCCTCGTAGCGTCGAGCCGCGTCGAGCGGGTCTTTGTAATAGGTGGTACGGCGGTCGTAGTCGCCCTGCGTCAGCCGGACGCACTGGCCGCCGATCAGGTCTATTGCCGGGATAATTTCAATCATAGCGTTAAAAAGTTTTGTAGGATGCGTTCGCCGACCGAGGCGCTTTTTTCCGGATGAAACTGCGTCCCGAAGAAGTTGCCGCGGTTGATCGCGCCGCTGAACGTTTCGCCGTAAACGGTCGTGGCGATCGTGTCACCGTTGACGGTCGGGGCGTACGAGTGCACGTAGTAGACGTACGAACCTTCGGCGATGCCGTCCAGCAGCGGCGAACGCAGGTTCCCGATGCTGTTCCATCCCATGTGCGGTACTTTGAGCCCTTCGGCCGTGAATTTACGCACTTCGTTGTCGAAAATTCCGATGCACTCGGCATCGCCCTCCTCGCTGCGGCGGCACAGCAACTGTACGCCGATGCAGATACCCAGTACGGGCTGCGTGAGCGAACGGATCGTCTCGACCAGTCCGCGTTCGCGCAGTTTTTCCATCGCGGTCGAAGCTTCGCCGACGCCGGGCAGCAATACCCGTTCGGCCGAACGGATCTCGTCCGGCGACGCGGTGATCCGGTATTCGGCTCCCAGTCGTCCGAGCGCGTTGGCGACGGAACGCAGGTTGCCGGTGTCATAGTCGATTACTGCTATCATAATACTCCTTTACTGCTTGGCAATTCAAATTTGAAGCCGTTGCGGGCGATGGCCATCCGCAGCGCGCGAGAGAAGGCCTTGAACACGCCCTCGATTTTGTGGTGCTCGTTTTCGCCTTCGGCCGCGATGTGCAGGTTGCAGCGCGCGGCGTCGGCGAAGCTCTTGAAGAAATGGCGGAACATTTCGGTCGGCACGTCGCCGATGCGCTCGCGGCGGAACGGGACGTTCCAGTCGAAGTCGATCCGGCCGCCGAAGTCGATCAGCACGCTGGCCCGGCATTCGTCCATCGGCAGGCAGAAACCGTAGCGTTCGATGCCGAGTTTCGATCCGAGCGCCTGGTAAACCGCTTCGCCGAGCACGATGGCCGTATCTTCGATCGTATGGTGTTCGTCCACTTCAAGGTCGCCTTTGACCTCGACGATCAGCGATACTCCGGCATGGTGCACGATCTGTTCGAGCATGTGATCGAAAAATTTCAGTCCGGTGTCGATGTGCGACGACCCGCTGCCGTCCAGGTCGATCGCCACGCGGATATCCGTCTCGCGCGTCTTACGGGCGATTTCGGCGGTGCGTTCGCCGGCGCGCAGGAATTGCCAGACGCGGTTCCAGTCGTCGGTGATCAGCACGCAGTGCTCCGCAAGGCCCCTTTCGGCCAATATCGCGCGTCCCGCTTCGACGGGCTGCAACAAGATTCCCTTTGCGCCGAGATTTCGGGCCAATTCGATGTCGGTCGTGCGGTCGCCGATGACCAGCGAATTTTTCAGGTCGTAGTCTCCGCCGAGATATTTGCCGAACATCCCGGTCAGCGGTTTGCGCGTCGGGGCGTTGTCGGCGGGCATCGAACGGTCGATCAGGATGTCGTCGAAGCGAACGCCCTCGCCTTCGAACGTTTTGAGCATCAGGTTGTGCGCCGGCCAGAACGTCGCTTCGGGGAAACTCGCCGTTCCCAATCCGTCTTGGTTCGTGGCCATCGCCAGCTCGTAACCGAGCGTAGCGATGCGGCTCATGGCCGTGATCGCCCCGGGCATAAATTCCAGTTTTTCGAACGAATCGACCTGGTAATCGACCGGCGGTTCCTTGATCAGGGTTCCGTCGCGGTCTATGAAAAGTACGCGTTTCATCGTTACAGTTTTTTCAGGGTTTCGAGCAGCCGGTCGTTCTCTTCCGGCGTGCCGATCGTGATCCGCAGGCAGCCTTCGCATCCTTTGATCCGCGAGCGGTCGCGAACGATGATGCCCGCCCCGATCAGGCGGTCGTATATTGTGCGCGGTTCGTCCACTTCGACCAGTACGAAGTTGGCGTCCGTCGGGTGGATTTTCCGGATGACGGGGTTTTTCGCGAGTCCTTCCAGCACGCGTCCGCGTTCCGAAACGATTTCGGCGATCTGCGCGTCGGGGGATTTCCGCAACTGTTCGAGGACGATTTTTTGCGTCACGACGTTGATGTTGTACGGATATTTCACGCGGCTCAGCGTATCGACGATCAGCGGTTGTGCGAAAGCCAACCCGAGCCGGAGGCCCGCCATGCCCCATGCTTTCGACAGCGTTTGCAGGATGACGAGGTTCGGGTATTCGTCCAGTTCGGACAGGAAGCCCGGCTGGCCGGCGAAGTCGATATACGCTTCGTCGAGGATCACGATGCCGTTGAAACGGCGGATGACCTTTTCGATCTCTTTTTTCGGAAAACAGTTGCCCGACGGGTTGTTCGGCGAGCAGAGGAACAGCAGTCGGGTGTTCTCGTCGGCCGCCGCCAACAACTTTTCCGCATCCAGCGTGAAACCGGGCTCCAACTGCACCTCGCGCATCTGCACGTCGTTGATCGCCGCCGCCACCTTGTACATGCCGTAAGTCGGGGCGATCGACACCGCATTGTGCCGCCGGGGTTCGCAGAACAACCGGAACACCAGGTCGATCGGTTCGTCCGAACCGTTGCCGATGAAGATCTTTTCGACCGGTACGCCCTTGATTTCCGCCAGCCTCCGTTTCAGGTTTTTCTGATGCGGGTCGGGGTAGCGGTTGTAGTTGTTGTCGTACGGGTTTTCGTTGGCGTCGAGGTAGATGCCCAATTCGCCCTGGTATTCGTCCCGCGCGGTCGAGTAGGGGGCCAGCGTGCGTATGTTTTCTCTGAGTAGTTCGCGGATATCCATCGTTCGTGTCTTTGTCTTGTTTTCGCTACTGTGTGTGCGGCAGGCGTTTCCGCAACCGGTCGCGGCCTGCCGGGCGTTTTTCGCGGCGTCGTTTACCCGAGGCTTTTCAGCCGGATCGTCACCGCATTTTTGTGCGCGTCGAGCCCTTCGGCCCCCGCCATCGTTTCGATGACGTTCCCTATGCCGCGGAGTCCGTCGGTCGTGATCTCCTGGTAGGTGATCTTGCGTAGGAAGCTGTCGAGGTTCACGCCGCTGTAAGCGTGCGCCCAGCCGTAGGTCGGCAGCGTATGGTTTGTGCCCGATGCGTAGTCGCCCGCGCTTTCGGGAGTATAGTTTCCGATGAAGACGCTTCCGGCTGCGGTGATTCTTTCGGCGATTTTCCACGGATTTTCCATCGAGATGATCAGGTGTTCCGGGCCGTAGGCGTTGCTGAATGCGATCAGGTCGTCCTCGCTGTCCATCACGACGATGCGGCTGTTGTCCAGCGCCCGGGTCGCGATGTCGCGGCGCGGCAGTTCGGCCAGTTGTCGTTCCACTTCGCGGACCACCTGTTCGGCAAAACCGCGCGACGGCGTCAGCAGAATCGCCTGCGAGTCGCTTCCGTGCTCGGCCTGCGACAGCAGATCGGAAGCCACGAAAGCGGGCACGGCGCCCGAATCGGCCATTACCAGCACTTCGGACGGGCCGGCCGGCATGTCGATCGCCACGGTCGAGGTGCTGACCTGCTGTTTGGCGACGGTGACGTACTGGTTGCCCGGGCCGAAGATCTTATCCGTTTTCGGGATGCTTTCGGTGCCGTAAGCCATCGCCGCGATCGCCTGCGCCCCCCCCGCTTTGAAAATACGGTCTACGCCGGCCAGCGAGGCGGCATAGAGGATCGCCGGGGCGATGTCGCCGTTTTTATCGGGCGGGGTGCAGAGAACGATTTCTTTGCAGCCGGCTACGCGCGCCGGGATCGCCAGCATCAACACGGTCGAGAATAACGGGGCGGAACCTCCGGGGATATAGAGCCCGACGCGCTGGATCGGCACGGCGCGCTGTATGCACTTGACGCCCGGCATCGTTTCCAGTTCGACCGGTTGCGGACGCTGCGCCGCGTGGAACGCTTCGATGTTGCGGGCGGCAGTCGCGATGGCGGCTTTCAGTTCCGGAGAAACGTTCTCCGTTGCCTGTCCGATCTCGTCCGGCGTGACGATGACCGATTTCAGTTCGATCCCGTCGATCTGCCGCGTCAGTTCGAACAGCGCTTTGTCGCCTCCGGCTTTCACCGAGGCGAGGATATCGGCTACCCGCTGTCCGATCACCGAACGGTCGATCTGCGGGCGGCTGAGCAGCGGCCCCCATTCGCGCGGGTCGGGATTTACCAGGATTTCCATTACAAGATCATTTTTTCGAGTGAGAGAACGAGGATGTCTTCTGCGCCGATCGTCTTGAGCTGTTCGATTTTGCTCCACAACTCGCGTTCGTTGATCACGACATGGATCGAACTCCAGCCTTCCTGAGCCAGCGGAAGGATCGTCGGACTCTTCATGCCCGGCAGGATGCGGATCGCCTCGTCGATTTTTTCGTGCGGCAGGTTCAGCAGCACGTACTTCATGCCGCGGCTGCGCTCGACCGATTCGATGCGGAACAGCAATTGCGACAGGATCTGACGTTTCTCTTCCGACAACGATTGGTTGGAGATCATCACCGCTTCCGAGAAGAGCACTTTTTCGACCTCCTTCAGCCCGTTGGTCACCAGCGTGCCGCCGGAGCTGACGATATCGAAGATGGCGTCGGCCATCCCGACCGACGGAGCAATCTCGACCGAGCCGGCGATCTCGTGGATCTCCGCGTTGATCCCGTTTTCCTTGAAAAAACGCGACAGGATGACGGGGTAGGACGTCGCCACCCGTTTGCCGTTGAAATAGCCGATCCCGTCGTACGCGTCGGCTTTCGGGATGGCGAGCGAAATGCGGCATTTGCCGAATCCGAGCTTGTGGGCGATTTTCACGTCGAACCCTTTCTCTTCCACTTCGTTGAGACCGACGATCCCGACGTCGGCGACGCCCATCGAAACGGCCTGCGGAATGTCGTCGTCGCGCAGGTACAGCACTTCGAGCGGAAAATCGTCGCAGCGCGTCAGCAGCTTACGTTTGCTTTCTTCGATCGATACGCCCGCTTCGGCGAGCAGTTCCACGCTCTCTTCGTTGAGTCGGCCTTTGGCCTGAATGGCAATTCGTAACATATTTTCGTTTTTTAGTTGTTTCGTACCGGATTGAACGATATAAAAAAGAGGCTTCCGTAATCGGGTAAGCCTCTTTCGTGTGATTGAATATCGGTTTCAGTTCATACAAACACGCTGTTGCCTACCGTGACGGACGTAGGTGATGATGATGCACGTGAATGTGGTTAAACTGTGACATATTCCGTTCTTTTATGCCGCAAAGTTAGCTTAAAATTTTAAGAAACAAAACATTTTTCGAAGATTTCGCTGCCGGTAAAGCTCTATTTTCCCGCAGGGCTGTATTTCAGCAGCAGCGATCCCGGCGCTTCGCCGATTTCGAGCGTCAGTCCGTCGGCGAGTTCCTTTCCGGTTTTTGCGGCGATTTTGCCGTCGTTGCCGTTCTGCACGCTGTAAACCTGTTGCGGATCGAGTCCCCTCAGTTTCACGACAGTCGAATCTTGCGGGTTGTCTTTGCGCCGGAACGCAACGACGATGCCCGTGCCGTCCGACGGTTTGTTCAGTTGATAGGCCAGCCATACGTCGTCGCCGGTCAGGTCGCCGAGTCCGGTCAGCGGATAATAATCTTCGTAGAAGTAGGGACGCAGTTCCTTGTATTCGGCGATCACCCGCTGCATGTCGGGAATCGAGCCGCGGATGCTGGTGATCTCCCAGTTGATGACCATCGCGCTGCTGAGGCTCGACCGGAAATTGTAGTCGTCGGTGCCGTAAATGCCGGTGCCGTGCAGCGGCAGGAAGAAGTTCAGCCCGTAAGTGTGGCACTGGTAGCCGTTTACCTCGCCGTACCGGTAGTCGGTGCGCCACAGCGGCGCGCTGCGGCTCATCGTTTCGAGGTCGAGCCGCCGGCCGCCGGCCGCGCAGTTGTCGATCATCAGGCAGGGGAAGCGGTCGAGCAGGTAATCCCAGAATTTATAAAGCCCTTCGACGTGACGGATCTCCTTCATACCGGTGCGGCCCGGTTCGTCGTTGGCTTCCCAGTACGGGCTGATGCCCATGTTGAAGTCCTGCCGGTAGTAGTCGATCCCGTTCTGTTCGAGCAGGTCGCCGATGTATTTGCTCAGCCAGGCGCAGGCTTCCCGGTTGCCGAGGTCGAACAATTGCACCGGATTTTTATCGGAGGACGAGAGCATCCATTCGGGGTGCGTCTTTGCGAGCCAACTGTTGACGATCGCGCGTTCCGGTTCGAACCAGACCATGAACTTCGCCCCGACCCGGTGCGCCGCGTCGGACAGCGGTTTGAGTCCGCGCGGGAAACGGGTGCTGTCGATAATCCAGTTGCCGACGCAGGTCGACCAGTTGCCGCCGGAGAAATCCGGCCCGCCAGAACCTTCGTACCAGCCCGCATCGAGCCAGAACACTTCCGGCACGATGCCGAACTGTTTGTAGCGGTTGATCAGCGCGACGGCGAACTCTTCGGTCAGGCAGCCGTACTCGTTGCACGGGGCCGGATCGCCCCAGTCGAATCCCGCCGAAAGCGGGTATTCGGCGAATTTGCCGTCGATTTTGCGGGTGTGGTGCGCCAGCATGAAGCGGCGGAAACGGTTGTTGCCGTCCATCGGGTCGTCGCCCTGCCAGAACAGCATACAGATCCGCGGCGTGCGGATCGATTCGCCGGGGCGGAGGTATAGCTTCATTTTTTCCATACCGGAGTTCAGCGTAGCGGCTTTGCCGCTTCGCGACAGGGTAGCGTACCAGCCGCCCGTCCAGCCGATGCCGACGACCACTCCTTTTTTATCCGGCGATTCGAGGTTGAAGAACGGGAAGGCGGTGCGGTCGGAAGACCGGCCGTTTTCCGGAGCCATCCGGATCGAATCCCCTGCGCCGAGTTCGGTTAGGATCGGACGGAAATCGGCCCGCGATCCGTAGCTGCCTTCGGCGTGCAACAACTTGAAATCCCCGTCTGCTGCGGCTTCCATCGTATAATCTACTACTTTTACCTGTTCCAGCGTATCGCTGTTTTCAGCGGACGTGTTCGTGAAATTCATTACCCACTCCACTGCATTGAATTCGCGGAACCCGGTCGCATGGCAGTCGGCCCGCAGTCCGGTCGCCGGGTCGAGGTACGAGATCCGGTATTTGACCACCTGCGGATCGTCGCTTTGCTCTTTTTGCATCGTATGCTTCCATTTGCGGATGAATTCGGCCGACGGTTTTCCTCCGTAAACGAACGAAAACGGCGGAACTTTTCCTTTGGCAAACGCAGTCGTAATCCACCGGCCGGCGTCTTCCGGAACGGCGATCCGTTGTTTGACCTGCGCCTGTATGCAAGGAGGCGTTGCCAGTAGTACGGCTGTCAAAGCCGGTAGCAGGACGGCGGTCCTAATCAGCGTAGAGATAGTCATGTTTTATCGTTTGAAGTTAGAGTGCGGCGTTCGCAGCGCAAAAATAGGAAAAAACGGCGGTTTTTACCTGTTTTCTCTTTCCGGAATGCGGTTTCCGAAACAATAGATCATAAAAAGGGTTTCATTCGAACAGTCTTGCAATGTGACGCCGTATTCCCGGATCGTTCCCCGCAGCGTACCGTAGACCGGATCGACAGCGTCGATCCGGATGTCCCGTAAGAAGTCGGTTTCGGGGATTCGGGCCCATTTGTAAAGCGTTTCTTTGGCGCACCAGATTTTACCCGGCAGGTCGCCCTCCGTGCCGAACCGTTGCCGTTCGTCCGGGGAAAGGTATTTCGGAGCGGCTTTCAAAAAGTTCCGGTTACGCAGTTCGATGTCTACCGCGCAGGGAGTCTTTGCGATGATGACTGCAGCGTAACCTTTCGTGTGACTTACGCCGATGTATTCTCCGCTTTTCAGCACCGGCGCTCCGTTCGGATCGTAGCCGGTTTCGGCCTGAGGCGTCGTTTCGTGCAGTAGCGCGTGCCATGCCAGCCACTCTTTGCGACGGTTCCCGGTCGTGAGGCGCTCGGAGGCGTAAATGCGCTCTTGCGGGGTGCACAGCGATCTCAATTCGGTTTCGCTTTCGTCGATTTTCCACAGCGCGATCAGCCCGTTCGGCAATTCGGATCGGTAAATCAGAGGCATGGGCGGACGGTTATTCGGGTTCGACGGTGAACAGGTCGCAAAAACCGGCCGGAACGGAAATTTCCCTGCCGCCCTCGATCTCCAGTCCGGAGAACAGGCCGCGCGCGCGGCCTTCGAAGCCGAGCGAAACGGGGCGGGCTTCCGCGCCGGGATTGCGTAGGGCGATGAAATTCAGACGATCCCGTTCGTATAGCGCATCGGCGCGAACGCCTCCCCGGGCGCCCAGCGTCGGCGCGGCATTTCCGGTGCGCAGCACTTCGCCGAGCAGCGCGTCGAAAGCCGCCTTGTTTTTGAAACTGCCTTCGCCGACGTTGGTTCCGCAGTAATACAGGGTTCCGTCGCCGATCTTTTTGCGGACGATGCAGGCCGTTCCGGGGCGGAAAGCCCCGAGCGTGTCGGCATCCGGAGCGTCCAGTTCGGCATAGCGCAGCGCGCCCCAGAGGATGTCCCCGTTTCGCATCGCGACGGGGACGTAGGGCCCTCCCGATACGCCGAAGTCGCGCAATGCTTTGGCGGCGTCTTCGCTCAGGCGGACGTTGACCCCTTCCTGCGTGTCGAGCTTGAGCCGGAACGTGGAGGTGGTATTTTTTTCGCACAGGTTCCATTTGTCGTCCAGCCCCAGGCCGGGCAGCGTGCGGCTGTGCCGGCCCGTGTCGTCGTTATAGCCTCCTGCGTGCGCTTCGACCAGTAGCGTGCCCCCTTTTCGCACCCAGGCGTCGATGGCTTCGGCTTCGCGTTGGGAAAGGTAGTAGCAGTCGGGGAGGATCAGCACGCGGATGCCGTCCAGTCGTTCCAGTCCTTCCGAATTGACGAAGCGGTAACCGTAACTGTTGCGATAGCAGTATTCCGCATAGGCGTTTACGCCGGCGGCCAGCCCGTCGAAATTGCGGAACATGCAGTAGTGGAAAATTTCGTTGCCGGCGCTTTTCCAGATGCCTATTTGCGGGGCTTGCGGGAAAGAGCGCATCAGTTTATCGGAGACGGGGACCAGTGTCCGGACGAACCGCGAAGCGGCTCGGGTGATCTCGCGGTCGGTTCCGTCGAGCTGCGTGAGACCCCACGCCGGCGCTTCGATGCCCAGCACCTCGGGTCGGTACTGCCAGAAGAGGAATCCTTTGATGCCCAGTCCGATTTGCGGAATGAAGTCGTGCAGCAAATCGTCCATGCCCAGCATGGCCTGATGCGTCGTAATTCCCCCGCCGTTGATATGGCTTTCGACGTTGTAACAGATCTTACCCCGGCCGGCCGACAGCACCTGCGGCGTGAAAAACGGCCCGTTGTTCATCGTGGCGGCGAAAACGTCGCACATTTCGGCTACTGCGAAATCGTCCGTGCAGGTGCTTACCGCATTGAACGGTTGCATCGTGTTGGGGACTACGTGCAGGTAGGCCGCTTGTTCGGGCGCAAGCTCGCGCACCATTTCCAACCGCCATTGAGCTTCGCGGGTCATCGTGTAGCTGTGGAAAAGCCGCCAGTCGATGAAGTCCTTGATCGTTTCCGTGTTGCGGGGCAGTTCGACTTCTTCCCAGTCGTTGTAGCAACGGCCCCAGATCCGGTTGAGGGTTTCGATGTCGCGGTATTTCCGTTGCAGCCAGCCGATGAATTCCGCCCGGCAGTGGTCGCAGTAGCAGACCAGGCGGTCGAGCTGCGCGTCGCGCTGCGGGAACGAAAGTTCCGGTTCGTTCCAGACGTCCCAGAAACGGACTCCTTTGCGGTCGCGGAAATGCAGGATCGCCTGTCGCATGAACGCTTTGCGGGCTTCGAGCGCTCCGGGATGGTTGTAACAGGGGCCCGGGTGGCCGCCGCCCTGACGATGCCCCACCGTATAGGGTTCGATCCTCCGTCCGTCGTTGGCGAGCTGTTTCGCGTCGGGGTATTTTTCATAAAGCCAGACGGGGGCCACGTCGAAAATGGTGTTGAACGTTACTCGCAGTCCGTTTTTTTCGGCGAGGTCTGTCAGACGATCCAGGTCGCCGAAATCGTATTCGTTTTCTCTGCGGTTGTTCCAGCGCCATTGCACCCAGAATTTAACGTCGGTGAATCCCAGTTCTTTCATTCGACTCAGATCCGTTTCCCAGCACTCCGTTTCGGGCGTCGGGGCGCGGTAGTATTGGGCCCCGAACAGGAACGGGTAGCCGTCCGGTACGGTCGCAGCGTTCGGGTGCGAGCGGGCGGACAACGCGCCGGTAAAAAGGTGTGGCAAAAGTAGTAAAAGTGCGAATAGCGGGCGCATGGTTTTTCGGGTTTAGGGTAGGAGCACAAAAATAAGTAAAAACGCCGGAATTACAATTGTTCCGGCGTTTGGAGAGGTATTCCGGAAGGTTCCCGGCTAATATTCGTTCCAGCTTTTGATCCGCACGTCTTCTTTGCTCAGCCGGCAGAACGCATTGATGAATGCGCTGGCGAGCCGGGCGTTGGTAATCAGCGGAATGTTGAAGTCGATCGCGCTACGCCGGATCGTGTAGTCGTTGTTCAGTTCGTCCTTCGACAGATTTTTCGGGATATTGACCACCAGATCGATCTTCTTTTCCTTGATATAAGTAAGCGTGTTGGGCTGTTCGTCCTGATCGGGCCAGTGCAGCACCGTGGCGTGTACGCCGTTCGTTTCGAGGAAGACGGCCGTTCCGCGCGTAGCGAAAATGTCGTATCCTTTGGCTTGTAGTGCCTTGGCTGCCGACAGCATGTCCATTTTCGACCGCGAATCGCCGGTCGACAGCAGGATGTTTTTTTTCGGAATCGTATAGCCGACCGACAGCATCGCTTTGAGGATCGCCTCGTGGAAATCTTCGCCGAGGCAGCCCACCTCGCCGGTCGACGCCATCTCGACGCCGAGCACCGGGTCGGCTTTCTGCAACCGCGAGAACGAGAACTGCGGCGCCTTGATACCGACGTAGTCGAGTTCGAACGCCGATTTATGCGGCACTTCGGGATCGACGCCGAGCATCACTTTGGTCGCGATATCGATGAAATTCACCTTCAGCACCTTCGATACGAACGGGAAGCTCCGCGACGCGCGCAGATTGCATTCGATCACCTTGATCTCGTTGTCCTTGGCCATCAACTGCATGTTGAACGGCCCGGATATGTTCAGCATCCGCGCCACTTCGCGGGCGATCTTCTTGATCCGCCGCATCGTTTCGACGTACATTTTCTGCGGCGGGAAAACCATCGTCGCGTCGCCCGAATGCACGCCGGCGAATTCGACGTGCTCGGAGATCGCGTAGATCAGCATTTCGCCGTTTTTCGCCACCGCGTCGATTTCGATTTCCTTGGCATGTTCGATGAATTCGGTCACCACCACCGGGTATTGTTTCGACACGTTGGTCGCCAGGGTCAAAAAGTGTTCGAGTTCTTCGCGGTTCGACACGACGTTCATCGCGGCGCCGGAGAGCACGTAGCTCGGCCGGATCAGCACCGGGAAGCCCACTTCGTCGACGAAACGGTAGATGTCGTCCATCGTGGTCAGTTCCCTCCATCGCGGCTGGTCGACGCCGATCCTGTCGAGCATCGCCGAAAATTTGTGGCGGTCTTCGGCGTGGTCGATGTCTTCGGCCGAAGTGCCGAGGATCGGGACGTGCTCATTCTGCAACCGCAGGGCCAGGTTGTTCGGGATCTGTCCGCCGGTCGAGACGATCACGCCTTTGGGCGTTTCGAGGTCGGTGATGTCGAGCACCCGTTCGAGCGTCAGCTCGTCGAAGTAGAGGCGGTCGCAGGTATCGTAGTCGGTCGAAACGGTTTCGGGATTGTAGTTGATCATTACCGAACGCAGCCCCTGCCGGCGGATCGTGTTCAGCGCATTGACGCTACACCAGTCGAATTCCACCGAGCTGCCGATCCGGTAGGCCCCCGATCCGAGCACGATCACCGAACGCTTGTCGTGCGCGAATTCGATGTCGTGCGACGTGCCGTTGTACGTGACGTACAGGTAGTTGGTCATCGCCGGGTATTCGGCCGCCAGCGTGTCGATCTGCTTGACGTACGGCGTGATGCCGCGCATTTTCCTGTATTTGCGGATCGTCAGCATATCGGCCTCGATGTTTTTTGCGGTACTTTTGCTCACCATGCGCGCTAACTGAAAGTCCGAAAAACCGCGCTGCTTAGCCTCCAGCAACAGGTCGTCCGGCACGTTGGCGATGTTATTGTGCTGCTCCAGTTCGTTTTCGATCCGGATGATGTTTTCGAGTTTTTCGAGAAACCAGCGGTCGATCCGGGTCAGTTCGTGGATGCGTTCGACGGTGTATCCCTTTTTCAGCGCATGAGCGATCACGAAGATCCGTTTGTCGGTCGGATGGCTCAGCGCGGCGTCGATGTCGTTCACTTCGAACTCTTTGTTCGCGACGAAACCGTGCATACCTTGTCCGATCATCCGCAACCCTTTCTGGATTACTTCTTCGAAGTTGCGGCCGATGGCCATCACTTCGCCGACCGATTTCATGCTCGAACCCAACTCGCGCGAAACGCCTTTGAACTTGCCGAGGTCCCAGCGCGGGATTTTGCAAACGATGTAGTCGAGCGCCGGTTCGAAGCAGGCGGTCGTGCTCTTGGTGACGTTGTTTTTCAGCTCGTGCAGGCCGTATCCGAGGCCCAATTTCGCGGCGATGAAAGCCAGCGGATAACCGGTCGCTTTGGACGCCAGCGCCGACGAACGGCTCAGCCGGGCGTTCACCTCGATCACGCGGTAGTCTTCCGAGTGCGGGTCGAGGGCGTATTGCACATTGCATTCGCCGACGATCCCGATGTGCCGGATGATTTGGATCGCCAGTTTTCGCAGTTTATGGTATTCCGCATTGGAAAGCGTCTGCGACGGGGCCACAACGATGCTTTCGCCGGTATGGATGCCCAGCGGGTCGAAGTTCTCCATATTGCAGACCGTGATGCAGTTGTCGTAGCGGTCGCGCACGACCTCGTATTCGACCTCTTTCCAGCCTTTCAGCGATTTTTCGACCAGAATTTGCGGCGAGTACGAAAACGCTTTGTTCGCCAACGCGTCCAGTTCCTCGTCGTTGTCGCAGAAACCCGATCCGAGGCCGCCGAGCGTATAGGCCGCGCGGATAATCACCGGATAACCCAACTCGTGCGCCACCCGTTTGGCTTCGGAAACGGATGTTACCGCTTCGCTTTTGATCGTCCGGACGTCGATTTCGTCGAGTTTTTCGACGAATTTCTCGCGGTCTTCGGTGTCGATGATCGCCTGCACGGGAGTGCCCAGCACGCGTACGCCGTATTTTTCCAATACGCCGCTTTGGTAGAGCTTGACGCCGCAGTTCAGCGCCGTCTGGCCGCCGAAGGCGAGCAGGATGCCCTGCGGCCGCTCCTTTTTGATAACCTCTTCGACGTATTCGGGCGTCACCGGTAGCAAGTACACCTTGTCGGCGATGTTTTCCGACGTCTGGATCGTCGCGATGTTCGGGTTGATCAGCACCGTGTAAACTCCCTCCTCTTTGAGCGCTTTGAGCGCCTGCGAACCCGAGTAGTCGAACTCCCCGGCTTCTCCGATCTTGAGTGCTCCCGAACCCAGCAGGATCACTTTTTCCACTTTATCTATCGTTTGCATTTTTCGATGTTTTGGATGAACTGGTCGAACAGAAATTCGGTGTCTACCGGCCCTCCGGAGGCTTCCGGATGGAACTGTACCGAGAAGAACGGCTTGCTTTTGTGGCGGATGCCTTCGCTGGTGCCGTCGTTGAGGTTTACGAAATAGGGTTCCCATTCGGGATTGAGCGTGGCGGTGTCCACGGCGTAACCGTGGTTCTGCGACGTGATGACGGCACGGTTCGTACCGACCATCAGCGCCGGCTGGTTATGGCTGCGGTGTCCGTATTTCAGTTTGAAGGTGGTCGCTCCGGCGGCGATCGACAGCAGTTGGTTGCCCAGGCAGATGCCGAAGATCGGCTTGCCGAGCGCAATCGCCTTTTTGATGTTGGCGACCGTGGCCCCGCATTGCTGCGGGTCTCCGGGGCCGTTCGACAGCATCACCCCGTCGTATTCGAGTTGCGTGAAATCGTAGTCCCACGGTACGCGGATCACCGTCGCGTCGCGGTCGCACAGGCAGCGGATGATGTTGTACTTGCAACCGCAGTCGACCAGTACGATCCGGTGCCGACCGTTACCGTAAGTCTGCGCCTGTTTCGTGCTGACCTGCGCGACGAGATTTTCGCGGTTCGGATCGACGAACTGCTCCGGCTCGGGCGTTCCTTCTACGAGCACCTTGCCGAGCATCACGCCGCGTTCGCGGATGATCTTGGTGATCTGCCGCGTATCGACGCCGCAAATGGCCGGAACGTCGTTGTCGGCGAGCCATTTGCCGAGGCTTTCGACCGCGTTCCAATGGCTGTACTCGAACGAGTAGTCGGAGATGACCAGACCCCGGATGTGGATACGGTTCGATTCGAAGAATCGGAGCATCCCGTTTTCTTCGGTAAACTGCGGAACGCCGTAATTGCCCACCAGCGGGTAGGTAATCACCAGAATCTGGCCGCTGTACGAGGGATCTGTTAAACTTTCGGGATATCCGGTCATCGCGGTATTGAAAACGACTTCTCCGGGAACGGAGGTTGCGGCGCCGAACGAGTACCCTTTGAATAGGGTTCCGTCTTCCAGAACGAGACGGGCGGTTTTTTTGTCAGACATTCTATATCAGTAAGTTATGAATTTTCGTAAACTTGCTGAAACGGTCTTCTCTTCAGAATAGTTTCTGAACTGCAAAAGTACGGATAGATTTTCGATTGTGCAAACCGATGCGGAAAAAGTTTTTCGGGAAGAGGTCGTTTTTTTGTCGTGCCGGATTTTTTATCGTGACCGGGGTATTCCGGAGCGAGTATGAAACGTTTCGGTGCAATCCGGTAAAATAATCGTATCTTTGCAGACGCGTCCCGAAGTCCGAAAATGTAAATTCAATCGCCGTAAGATGTTGACCAAAGCCGAAATCGCTTTTATTCGTTCGCTGTCTTCACGCAGGGAGCGCGCCGCCTCGGGGCTGTTCGTGGCCGAAGGGGAGAAATCGGTGCGCGAAATGCTCGCCTCTTCTTTTCCGGTGCGTCGGGTTCTTGCCGTCGGGGACGGTGCGGAATGGTTGCCGTTGCGGGCCGATACCGAACTGGTGCGGGTCTCCCCGAAAGAGATGGAGCGTATCAGTATGCTGAAAACGCCTGCCGGCGTGCTCGCCCTGGTCGAAATTCCGCATTACGCGCAGCCGGAACGTTTCGGGGACGGTGCGCTCGTGCTGGCTCTGGACGACGTGCAGGATCCGGGTAATATGGGGACGATCGTCCGGCTGGCCGACTGGTTCGGTATCCGAGATATCGTCTGTTCGGAAGCGACGGCCGATTGTTTCAATCCGAAGGTAGTGCAGGCGACGATGGGCGCGATTACGCGCGTGCGGGTGCATTACCTGCCGCTGTCCGGTCTGCTGGAGAAGGCGCTGTCGGACGGCATTCCGGTCTACGGCACTTTCCTGGACGGGGACGACATCTACGGCGCGGAGCTCTCTGCGGACGGGATTCTGGTGATGGGAAACGAGGGGAAAGGAATCGGCCCGGATGTGGAAAAATGCGTGTCCCGCCGCCTGTACATTCCGTCTTATCCCGGCGGAACGGCTACTTCCGAGTCGTTGAACGTCGCCGTGGCTACGGCCGTGGCCTGCGCCGAATTCCGCCGCAGGTTGCGTTGATCAGAGCAGTCCGATCCTGTTCAGGAACAGGATGGCGATCACGACCGGAATTACGAATTTTATCAGGAAACGGATCAGCGGAAAAATCTTTACGCCGTATTGCAGGTTGCTGGTAAATTCGTTCCTGAATTTTACGGGGGAAAATACCCAGCCGGTGAACAGGACGATCAGCAGGCCGCCCAGCGGCATCAGCACGTTCGACGACAGTTGGTCGCATAGATCGAAAAGATTCATGCCCGCGACCGAGAGTTTCGAACCGGGCATCATCGACAGCGCGCACAGCGATCCGGTGACCGTGATGGCCGATGCGGTGTAGAAAATAGCCCGCTTGCGGCTGAGGCGCAACTCTTCGGTCATGTATAGCACGATGACTTCCAACAGCGAAATCGACGAGGTGATGGCTGCGACGAACAACAGGAAAAAGAAGACGACGGAGATGATATAGCCGCCGGTCATCTGGGCGAAGACGTTCGGCAGCGTCAGGAAAACCAGCTCCGGTCCGGAAGTGGGGCTGATGCCGAACGAGAAGACGGCCGGGAAGATGGCCAGTCCCGACAGGATCGCCACCGTGATATCCGAAAAGGCCACCATGGCTCCCACGCGGGGCATATTCTCATTTTTGCGTAGGTACGATCCGTAGGTGATCATCGCGCCCATGCCGAGGCTCATCGAGAAAAACGACTGTCCGAGCGCCTGTAAGACGGTCGTGCCGGTGATTTTCGAAAAGTCGGGCTTCAGCAGGAATTCGATGCCGGCCTGCGCGCCGTCGAGGGTCAGCGAGTTGACGGCCATGCCGAGCAGCAGTACGAACAGCATCGGCATCAGGATTTTCGTATAGCGTTCGATCCCTTTTTCGACTCCGGACAGAACGATTCCCGCCGATGCGACCGTAAACAGAAAAGTCCAGATCACCGGCTTCCATCCGCTGGCGACGAATCCGTTGAAGCTGTCGCGGATTTGGTCGGCGCTCCGCCCGTTGAATTGGTTGAAAACGGATTCCTTCAGGAATTCGAACGCCCAGCCGGCGATTACGCAGTAGAACGACAGGATCACGAAGGCCGTGAGGATTCCCATGTAACCGACCAGTTTCCATTTCGATCCGGGAGCCAGTTTGTTGAAAGCCCGCATCGGGTTGCGGCGGGTCGAACGGCCGATGCTGAATTCGGACAGCATGATCGGAATCGAGATTAGAAAGCTGGTTGCCAGGTAGATCAGAATGAATGCGGCGCCGCCGTTCTCGCCGGCCACATACGGGAATCGCCAGATGTTTCCGAGCCCGATGACCGAACCTCCGACCGCTGCGACGGTTCCGAACCTGCTGCCGAATGATCCTCTTTTTGCCATGCCGAATAGTTGTCGTTTTGAAAATAATTAAACAAAGTTATTATTTTTAACGGAATTCGCGTAAAAATATTCGGTGTATTCGTACGCGGCCGGGGCGGCGGCAAAATTCCGATTGTTTGTTACCTTTGCGGCAAATATCCGTCCAAAAGCGATGAGAACGATCGAACTGCTGGCTCCGGCCAAAAATTACGAATACGGATGCGCCGCCGTCGATTGCGGCGCCGACGCGCTGTACGTCGGTGCGCCCGGTTTCGGCGCGCGGGTCGATGCGGCCGTTTCGGTCGGCGACATCGCGCGGTTGTGCGACTATGCGCACCGTTTCGGCGTGCGGGTGTTCGTGACGATGAATACGTTGGTTTTTGCCGACGAACTGCGCGAGGCCGAACGCATCGCCCGCGAAGTATGCCGCGCGGGCGCCGATGCGCTGATCGTGCAGGATACGGCTTTTCTGCGGATGGATCTTCCGCCGGTCGAGTTGCACGCCTCGACGCAGATGTGTACGATGACTCCCGACCGGGCGCGGTTTTGGAGCGACGCCGGTTTTTCGAGGATCATTCTCGAGCGCGCTGCGACCCTGGCGGAGATACGCGGGATTGCCGACGCGGTTCCGGACACCGGGATCGAGGCGTTCGTGCACGGGGCGATTTGCGTCGCGTACAGCGGGCAGTGCTACCTGAGCCGTTCGATGTCGCCGCGCAGCGGCAACCGCGGAGCCTGCTTGCAGGCGTGCCGGCTGCCGTACGATTTGGTGGACGAAAACGGAAAGCGGCTGATGAGCGGGAAGCACCTGCTGTCGCTGCGCGACCTGAATCTTTCGCAGCATCTGGACGACATGGCGAACGCGGGCGTTTCGTCGTTCAAGATCGAAGGACGGTTGAAGGATATCAACTATGTGCGTAATGTCGTCGGCTGGTATTGCAACCGGCTGGACGGACTGATCGCCGGACGCAGCGACTTGCGGAGGGCGTCGCAGGGGGTGAGCGCGCTGGATTTTTCGCCCGACCCCCGGAAGAGTTTTTCGCGCGGCGCGACTTCTTACTATATAAACGGCGCGTCGCGCGGCGCGGCGTCGTTCGATACGCCCAAATCGTTCGGCGAGCCGGTCGGGAAGGCGACCCGCGTTGCGCGGGATTTTGTGGAAGGCGCCGGTCTCGGGGTGCTGGCGGCGGGCGACGGCGTTTGCTTTGCGGGGCCGGACGGCGGTCTGGTCGGAACCCGTGTCAACCGCGTGGAAGGCGACCGGATTTTTTTGAACCGTCCGGGCGGTATCCGGGCGGGAACCGCTTTGTTCCGTAATTACGACCGCCGGTTCGTCGCGGCTCTGAACCGGGCCCGGACGCGGCGGCGGATTCAGGTTGCGGCATACGTGTCGGTCGGGCCGCAGCGGTTGGTGCTGACGTTGGACGACGGCCGGGTGTCGGCCGGGTGCTCCGTCGACGGCGATTTTGCCGCAGCGCACAACCCGTCGCAGGCAGAAGAGACGATACGGACGCAGATTTCGAAGACGGGGGACACGATCTATGCGGTTTCCGGCGTAGAGATTCGTTGCGACGAGCCGCGTTTCGTGCCGGTCGCCGTGTTGAATGCCCTGCGTCGGACATGCATCGAAAAGTTGGACGGAAACCGGAGCGCCGCATATCCGGGACCGGTTCGCCGGCCGGAGAACCGGCAGGCCGTTTTCCCGCAAACGGCGCTGACGGGCGCGGACAACGTGACTAATCCGCTGGCCGAACGTTTTTACCGCGAGCACGGCGTCGAGACCGTCGAAGCGGGATACGATCTGAACGACCGTTTCGACGGCGTGCGGGTGATGCGGATGCGTTACTGCCTGCGCCGCGAGATCGGGCAGTGCCTGCGCGAACGTCCGGATTACCGCGGCCGGCTTTTTATCGAAACCGGGCGTAGCCGTTACGAACTGATGTTTGACTGCAAGCGTTGCGAGATGAGCGTTGTCTGCCGCAACCGAACCGAATAATCCGAAAATTATGCTGAAATCCGATTTGCTGACCCCTGCCCGCTGGAACGATTACGAGTTGCTCGACAGCGGAGATTTTGAAAAACTGGAGCGTTTCGGCCGCTACGTAGTGGCCCGGCCGGAGCCGCAGGCGTTGTGGAACCGTTCGCTGAGCGATGCCGAATGGCGGCAGCGCGCCGACGCCGTGTTCCGCAAGGACAGGCGCAGCGAAGATCGCGGCGAGTGGGTGTGCAAACCGGGGATGCCGGGACAGTGGTTCGTCGAATATGGCGGCGAAGCGATGCGGTTGCGGATGCGGCTCGGGCTCACGTCGTTCAAACATGTGGGAATTTTTCCCGAACAGGCCGAAAATTGGGATTATATATACCGGCAGGTGCGGCGCGTCGGGACTGGGGCGCGGGTACTGAACCTGTTCGCCTATACCGGCGGAGCCTCGCTGGCCGCGCGGGCGGCCGGAGCCGAGGTGACGCATGTCGATTCGGTGAAACCGGTGGTCGGGTGGGCGCGCGAGAACATGGAGGCGTCCGGGTTGGACGGCGTCCGCTGGATCGTCGACGATGCGCTGAAATTCGTGCGCCGCGAAGTGAAGCGAGGCAAAACCTACCACGGCATCGTTCTCGATCCGCCGGCTTACGGGCGCGGCGCGGACGGGGAAAAGTGGGTGCTCGAAGAACATATCAACGAAATGCTTTCGCTGTGCGGGGAGTTGCTCGAACCGCAGAACGGCTTTCTGGTGTTGAATCTCTATTCGATGGGGTTGTCGGCGTTGCTGGCCCGCAGCGCGGTGCGTCAGTTGGTCGGGGCGTGCTCTGCGGAGCAGTTCGGCGAACTCTATTTCACCGATCCGTTCGGCAAGGCGTTACCGCTGGGGGTGTATTACCGGTGTGCCCGGTAGACCGATCGGGGTTTTGACCGGCTCTTTTTTCGGAAGTACTTGCTCCCGGTGCCGTTTAGCCCAGAGCTGGTACGAATTGATGAGGTTCTGCCAGATGACATATGCGGCCGGACCGACCGAAGCGATCGGCGTCAGGTAAGTCTGTGCCATCCAGATCGCCAGGATCGTATTCTTCTGTCCGAGGCCCTGTGCGCCGGCGATCTTGTTGCGATAGCGGCGTCCGATGCGGCGTCCGGCCAGGAACTGGGCGCAGCAGACCGCGAGCGCCAGCAGCGCCATCCAGATTTCATTGACATAGTTCGACGCATCCTGTTTCATGAGAAAGGCGACCGTGTTGCCCATCACGATGGTCAGCGCTACGGCCCACAGGTAGAACGAGATCTGCTGGCGTTCGCGCAGTTGCCGGTGTATGCGGGGCGCGAAGCGTTTCAGCAGCACGGCGATTACGAACGGCAGGATCAGCAGCGGGATCATTTGCCGGCAGACGATCCCGAACGACTCGAAGAACGGCAGCGCGGTCTGCGAGCCGATCAGCGAGAAGACCAGCGGCGATAGCGTGGCGACCGTCAGGTTGCTCAGCAGCGTGTAAGTCGCCAGCACGGCGATGTTTCCGCCGAGCATACCGGTGATTACGGCCGCCGAAGTGGCGGTCGGAGCCATCACGCAGATGAAAGTGCCCTGGGCCAGCAGCGGATCGAACAGCGCGATGATCCCGAACAGCGCGAGACTCCCGAGTATCTGAATCCCCAGCAGGATCACGTGCAGCCGCGTGATGCGCATGTCGTCGAACGACAGCTTGCAATAGGGCACCAGCAACATCAGGAAAATCAGGTAGGGGGTCAGGAAAGAGAGCGACGAGACGAACGGATAGAATACGCCGCCTACGATCATGGCGATCGGAAGCATCCAGTTTTTGAATTGCTGCAGGATTACGTGATTCAGATAGTCGACCATACGCCCGGATTTATCATTCCCTCCGGTGCAAAGTAACGGAGTATTGTCGTGAAATCAAAGGCTTTTTTTAATTTTTTAACAATGTCTCCGGGGGCGGTTTCGGTCGGATTTATGGCACGGATGGTACGGAATTTGTATTATATGAGGTTTCGGGGAAATGCGATTCGGAGTTTCGGGACAAGTTTGATTCCCAAAAGACCTTTCCGTCCGTGCGCGCTTTTCTACCTTTGAACCGATGATTATGGAAGCAAAGCGCAATATCGTATTTTCGGCAGCGGTCTGGGTCGCTTATGTGCTGGTATTCGCCGTGCAGAAGCCGTTTTTTCTATTTTACAACCGCGACGTGTGGACGGAGATGTCCGCCTTCGATTGGGGTCAGGCATTCGTGTCGGGGCTGTTGTTCGACGTGTTGTTGGCGGCCTGTTTCGCGCTCTTTCCGGTGCTGCTGACTTTCTTGCGTTCGAGACTGTCGGAACGAGCGGCCGAAGGCGTGTTGCGTGTCTATTTTCTCGGGACGGCATTGTATATAGCCGCCGTTTTCGCTTTTTCGGGAGTGCTTTTCGAATCGACGATTCTGAAAACGGTGCTTTTCATAGGCTATGCCGCCGCGATCGTCGGGTTGTGTTGGGAGAAGGTCGTTCCGTTGTTCGGCCGCATCGGGGCGCGTCGCCGGACGGAACGCCGCGTGTCGCTGCTGCTGGCCGGTATGCTGCTGTTCTTTTTCGGAGGAGTCGCATTCGGAAACCGGAGTCTTTCGGAGCATTACGCTTCCCGGCCCGGTCTGTATCACCTGCACATCAATCCTTACTACCAGCAGATCGCTTTTTGGGATTAATTCCGTCCGCTCCGGAAACGTTTCGCGGGATGGCCGCTACTTTCCGGATTCGCCGGCCGGTTCCGCAGAAGCGTTTTTTTTCGATTTCTGTTGTCTTTTCAAAGCTTTTCGTTCGCGGATCCGCTCGATCCGGTTGCGCATGTTGCGGATCAGATCGGCGAACGTGTCGAAGCTTTGCCGGTACGAGATGCCGATCCCGCTTTCCTGAAGGCCCTGGTTCTCGTCGAACCGGTCGATCGTGCGCGTGAAGGCCTTGACCTTGAAATTACCGGCCTCGTCGAGCAGCAGGCTCAGCGTTACGTCGCCCGTCAGGCTGTTGGCGGTACGCTTGTTCATCTGTACGCCGTTGCCGGTGTCGTAACTGACGTCGCCTTCGACGATCAGCTTGTCTTTGATCAGTTCCCCGTAAAATTCGGTGCCGAATTCGTCCGAAGTTTCCTCGCTTTTCGGGCGGTATTTCGGCGCCAGTCGGAAACGGTCGGTCGAGAGCAGGCTGCTCAATTGGTTCGACAGGAAGTCGATGCCGGTCACGGTCGCGCCCATGGCGCCGATGTTCAGGTTCTGGTTCGTGTACGAATTGTCGGCATAGAAACTCTGCGTGGCCAGCAGCCACAGGAATTGGGTCGACATCATCTCCTGCGTATTCATCGAGTTCAGGATAACGCTTTGGGTTTCCGGGTCGGCGTTCGGGACGGTCACATCGAACGTGATAGCCGGTTGCGTCAGCCGTTCGGACAGCCGGATGATGCAGTCCACCGGGACGTTGCGCCGAGAGTTCTGCTCCCCGGCCCCGAGCAGCGGGGCCAGCGAGGCCTTCAGCTTGTAGACGGCCGTGATGTCGACCAGCGCGTTGACCGGATCGCCCGTCCACTGGATGTGGCTGCCGTCTTCGATGGCAAACGTGCGCGTAGCGAAATTCTTCAGCGAAAAACGGTAGCTGCCGTCCGTGATGTCGTAGTCGCCGTAGATCGTGAAATCTTTGTTCCGCGGATTGACGTGTAGGTTGATCGTGCCGTTGCCGCGTCCTTTGAGCAGGTTGTCGCCGGCTTGGTCGAGGGTTAGTTGCATTTCGACGTTCGGCTTGACGTTCAGCGCCATCTTGATGTCCATGTTCGACGGCAGGCTGTCCATCCGGCGCATCCTGCGCGCGAGGGCCTGCCGCAACCGGTTCGTGCTGTTCGCTTTTTCCAGACTGTCCCGGATGGCTTTTTGACGCGGGTCTTCGAAGACGATGAAGTCGGCGGCGGAGATATCCGCGCTGTTGCCCAGGGGCATGTAAAAATGCGAGTTGTCGGCGGTCGTCGCGACGATGTTCATGTTGACGCCGTTTTTATTGCCTTGGATCGTGGCGTTGCCCGACGCGAAGATCGTTCCGTAGAAAAGGTCGTTCTGCTGTTCGGTCGTTTGCAGGACGAGCGTGTTCTGCGGCCGCACGTGTATGTCGTAGGCCAGATTGCGCAGGTTCCGGAAGTCGAATTTCATGTCGAATCCGGCGCGGTTTCCCCGGGGATCGGTCAGTTCGGCCGGCTGCAGGGTCATCACGTTGTCGGCTACGTCGATCGTGCCGCCGGTCAGGGCGTAGGGAACGTTCGTATAATCGACCGTCGTTTCGAAACGTTCGACGCGGATGGCGCCGTTCAGAACGGGTTGGAGGTTTCTGCTGCTCAGCGTCAGCCGGGCGCTGGCCTCTCCCTGCGTTTCGCGCAGCACGCCTTTCAGCACCGGAGCGAGCAGTGCCATGTCGATTTTCCGGATGTTCATTTCCGCGCCGTAACGGCGTTCGGTCGGGGAGTAGAAACCGGCCACGATGTTGTCGCCCAGTTTGCGGTCGGACAGCCTGAAACGGGCCCGTTTCGACTGAAAATCCCAGAGGCAGTTGAACTTCGTGTCTCGCCACGGGATTTGGTTGACGCGGATGCTGTCGAAATCGATGTCTGCGTTCAGCACTCCTTCGCCGTATGCAGCGATCAGGTCTGCAGAGCCGTTGGTGTATCCTTCGAACAGGTAGCCCCGGCTCGAAGTGATCTGCGACAACGGCTTCAGGTCGAAGTGTTGCAGGCTCAGCCGAAGGGTGTCCTGGTTACTGCGGGAGGCCGTGCCGTTGACCGAGAGGCGTTGCGGGCCGTTTTCGATCCGGAAGTTGTCTACGACGACCCGCGTGGAGTCGTAGACGATCTGCCGGGCGCCGATTCGCCAGGTCTGGTTGCCGGTCGTGAGCGTGGAAGGATAAAAGTTGATTTTGATCTGCGGAACGCCCGTTTCCGGATTGACCGACAGCGCGGAAGTGGTGCTGAGCATCGCGTAGGTGCCGTTTGCGGTGTTGTTGAACCGCATGGCCAGGTTGACCCGGTTCTCTTTGGCCCCGCCGATGACCGAAAAGTTGGGCATGTACAGGTTTTTGGCCAGCAGGTCGTTCGCCGTTACGAACATCGAGATCGAGTCGCCCTGGTTACGGGCGGACGCCTTCAGGTTCGAGACGAAGAACTGTTCGTTCTCGATGAGTTCCGAGTTCAGCGTCAGCGAGAAGACGTCGCTTTCGGGGTTGAACAGAAAGGCCAGCGTGGTTCCCTGGGCGACTTGCAGGCCAGGAATGAAGATGCCCGCCACGTTGTTGGCTTCTTTTACATTGACGTTCAGCAGGTAGTAGTTGTCGATGCTGGAAGCCCCGTCGGCCGGCGGAATCGTTTCCCGCTCCTGCCCGTCGTGTTCCGAGATGGACGGAAGGTAGGATATCAGCGTGTTTTTGAAGTAAGAAAACATTTTGTTGTAGCTGAGCCTGCCTTTCAGTTCCGCATCGGCGAACGACGAATAGAAACCCAGCAGTTTCCGGTTGCCGTGGTTGTCGGCCAGCATACGGATCCGTCCGGTTTTGACGGTGTCGATGTGGTTGATGTAGGTCATGTCGTCGATCTCGATCGTGCCGTTCAGCTCGTCGAGCCCTATGCCCGAGCCTTGCGCCGTCAGATTGCCCCGCACCACCGAAACCGTGTCCCGCCGGTTGAAATTCAGTTTGTACAGGTCGGCGTTATGCAGGGCCAGATTGAAATTGTAGGCCGGCAGCGAATCGTTGAAGTTCAGTTTGCCATCGAAATCGAACGCGATGTTCGGGTCGGTCGAGACGATGGCGCCGGTGTACTCCTTGTTCTCGAATTCCCCGTTCAGGACGATGTCGTTGTACGCGTATCCGTTGTATTCGAGCAGCGGAATCTGCGCCTGCGCTTTCATCCGCAGCGCGCTGCCGAGCTGTCCCGTCACGTCGGCTTTCAGCGCGATGCGGTCGAGTTTCGGGATGCCGAGCAGCGAGCCGATCCGGAAATCGTTCGTATTCAGCGTCCCGTTGAAACCGGTCGCGCGTTGCGTGGACTGAAGCGGCTTGATATTCAGTTTCAGGTCGGCGCTTCCCAGTTCGCATTGCAGCCGGCCGTCGGCTGCGAAGTCGCTGAATAGACCGTCGAAATGGCCCGTAAATGCGATTCGCCCCATTTTTTCGAGCGTGGCGTAATTCTTTTCGACCGATTTCCGGGCGATGTCCTGCACAATGTCGGCGATGTCGGCGGCCTCGGTACGCAGTTCCTGCACGTCGAACGAGAAATGGGTGCGGTTCACGTCCGGCAGCCCGGTCATGCGGAATTTTACGTCGACCCGCGTGTTTCTCGTTTCGACCGGCCCCACGCTCCCTCTCATGTTCGAGACCGGCCCTTCCACTTGTCCCGAAGCATTGCGGAAGACGGTTTGCCAGTTGCGCAGTCCCTGGGCGAAGTAGGCGATGGTCTGAAAGCTAACGGTCGAGGCGGTAAATTCGGAACGGATATTCACTTTATTCAGGAAATCGTTATACCCTTTCCACGTGTCGTAGTCGAAATAGAGATAGGCCATCCGTACGTCCGATTCGGCGGTCTTTAGCCGGAAATCGTCGAAGTGCATACCCGATCCGGAGATCCGGAAATGCCGCGTCGACAGGTTTTCGATGTGCAGCCCGCAGCGCTCCCGCAGCGTCAGCGAGTCGATCGCGAGGTTCACGCTGTCGTCTGCGACCGATACGTCCCGTACGAGAAGTTTGAAATTCCGAACGTCCAGATCCGTAAAGTTGACGCCGTACTCTTTCGGGCGGACGTCGAATTTCCGGTGGCGGAAATTCATGTCCCGGATCGTTGCCGAAGACGCCGTCAGCCGAAATCCTTTTTTCTTTTGTTTCTTCTCTTTCTTGAATTTCAGCAGGATCTGTTTCAGGTTGCTCGTCCGCGAACTGTCCTGCATCAAGTTGAACCGCACTCCGTCCAGTTCGACGTCCCCGAGCCGCACGGCTCCCGTGAAAACGTTCAGACTGCCCAGCGGGACGACGACGTTGCGCGCATAGAACAGCGTGTCTCCGTGGTAGTCCTCTACGTAAAGGCCTTCCAGCGACAGCCGGTTGAACAGCCGGAAACGCACCTTTTCGACCGAGAACTCGGTTTGGGCTTTTTCGCTGAGCATTTTCAGGCCCTGACCGACGATCAGGTTCTGCACCGATTGCATGTGCAGCAGCAGCGTGACGGCGACCGGCAAAAATATCACAAGCAGGATCACCGCCGACACGAAAGATCGTATTATTTTTATAACTTTGCCCATTCGGAAGCTGCGTGCGGTATTCTGTTGGTTTTCAATCGGAGCCGCTCTGCGTTACGGCGCTTCGCATGTCTCTCTGAAAAGAACTACAAGTTTACTAAATTTATTATAAATAATAAAGCCAAAATGGATATTACGATCTTGGGTATCGAATCTTCGTGCGACGATACTTCCGCCGCGGTGATTCGGGGCCGGACGCTGTTGTCGAACGTTATTGCCAGTCAGGACGTTCACCGCAAGTACGGCGGCGTGATCCCGGAGCTGGCGTCGCGGGCGCATCAGCAGAACATCATTCCGGTGGTCGATACGGCGATCAGGGAGGCCGGCATCGACCTGAAGGATTTGGACGGGATCGCTTTTACCCGCGGGCCGGGATTGCTCGGCTCGTTGATGGTCGGGGTTTCGTTCGCCAAGGGGCTGTCGCTGTCGCTGGATATTCCGATGATGGACGTCAATCACCTGCAAGGGCACATTTCGTCCCATTTCATCGATCTGCCCGACCGGCAGTTGGCACATCCGCGATTCCCGTTCCTGTGTCTGCTGGTGTCGGGCGGTCATTCGCAGATCGTGTTGGTAAAGGATTACGGCGAGATGGAGATCGTCGGCACGACGATCGACGATGCCGCCGGGGAAGCTTTCGACAAATGCGCCAAGGTGATGGGACTGCCGTATCCGGGCGGCCCGGTAATCGACAAACTGGCTAAGGAAGGAGACCCGAAACGGTTCAAATTCGCGAAGCCGTCGGTAGACGGGTTCAATTACAGCTTCAGCGGGCTGAAAACGTCGTTCCTCTATTTTCTGCGCGACGAGATGCGCGAGAACCCGAATTTTATCGGGGAGAACAAAGCCGATCTGTGCGCTTCGCTGCAATCGACGATCATCGAGATTCTGTTGAACAAGCTGGTACGGGCGGCCAGGCATTACGACATACGCGACATCGCGATCGCCGGCGGCGTTTCGGCCAATTCGGGCCTGCGCCGTGCGATTGTCGAGGAGGGCGTCCGTCGCGGCTGGAATACGTTTCTTCCCGAGTTCAAATTTACGACCGACAACGCGGCGATGATCGCCGTCACCGGGTATTTCAAATACCAGCGCGGCGAGTTCGCCCCGATGGACGTTGTCCCCGTGGCGCGGATCAGCCGGATGTGACGGGATCGATTCATTCCGGAGTCCATACGAAAGGGTCGGTATTTTTGCCGATTCTTTTTTTATTTATTTTTCACTTCTTTTGTGTAAAAGAATACGTGTGTTATGTATATATATATCAAAAACCGATGAAAAGTAAAAGAATTATTAAAATCAGTTTGGCTTTGGCCATTGTAGTAGGAGCATATATTTATATCGATCGGAGTCAGTGTAAATCTATGGATTTGTTATTTCAGTCCAATCTTGAAGCATTGGCAGGGGATGAATCGGCGGAACCTGTACAAATTCCTTGTAGTGCCAAAAAAAAGAGTAAATGCAGTTTTTCTGCTAAAGATGCGGATGGAAATACGCATTCTGATACGTGGAAAGATTCTAAACAGATCTAATTTCCAGTTATGTCGTGTTGCCGATATATTCTTAGTATGGGGAAATTAACGGTCATTTTGATCGGGATGTGTGTGCTATGCGGTTGCGAAGGGCGAAAAAACTGGGGCGAAGAAAAGTGGCAAGGTTTGGAGTACCCCTTGACGGCGACTTCTGTGAATGTGGACCGGATTATTTTCACGGAATCCGATTTGATATTTATCGATGACTATGTCATTTTCGAAAATTGGAATAAAGATAAATATTATTCTGTTTTCAGGATATCGCAGGACAGTTTGAAATTTATAGGTTCTTTTTTGACAAAAGGGAACGGGCCTTTCGAGGTGAACGCTTCGAGCATACATTTTTTGAATCGAGACAGCGTCTTGATGATCGTTGCGTATAATCCCCGAGGAAAGTCGTTTGTCATACCCGTGAACAATTTGAAAAACGTATTCGATTTTTCTGCATGGAGCGTGGTCGATTATCCTTATGTAGAATCTTTTGCCTATAATCTTTTACCGGTTACGGATTCGACTTATTTGATGCAGGGGTTCGGCGACAGCGACGATTTGTTTACATTACTGAATACCGGTAGTGAGCGGGTGTCGAGTCTGGGGGTTCGCTATCCGGATAGCGGTAACGAGGTTACTTGTTACAATAAATCTCAAATTTATTCCGGAGACTTGCGCAAACGGCCTTCGGCCAGACAGTTCGTTTATTCCTGTTCTAATTCGAAATTTGTCGAGATTTTTACGCTTGGAGATAGTACGGTGTCGAACAGGGTCAGATTATTCGATCGGTTGCCGATATGCACGCAACGAACCGATGGAACTTATAAAATTGTCGATCATTATGAATCGGGGTATCAATTATCGGTTACAGATGCGTTTATCTACTGTGCCGATCCTAAAATCGATTATTCGGAACGGGAGAGGTCTATAAAGAGAAACGGTTATTCTCCCGGGTATGTAAAAGAGGTATATCTTTGCGACTGGAATGGGAATCCGGTGCATAAATATTTATTGGACAGACCGGTATGTTATATTCAGCCGGATACGGACGATGAGTGGTTGTATGCTTTTTATTTGAATCCCGAGTCGTTCGAACCCGAAATGGTGAGATTTAAATTGCCTGATATTCATTAAATGTAGATTCTATGAAAAAAACAGTTATTTTTTCCGGTTCGGTCGTGTTAGCCGTAGCGGCTTTAGGAGCTTTTGTGCAGTATGATTGTAAAAACAGGTCGGCTGATGATCTGTTGCTTGAAAACGTCGAAGCATTGGCCGGTTCGGAGGGGGATGGCGGTGAGGAAGTTCAGATTCCCTGTGCTCAGGAAAAACGCAGAAGTTGTACTTTCAAATCCGTAGATGCGGACGGTAACGAGTATGTGAATACGTGGAATGATTACGTCAAAGCCGGTTGATTCTTTCGGCTGGTCGTTTATATGCCGGATGTAGGATTCGGTAATAAAAAATGCCGGACAGATTTTAAAATCTGTCCGGCATTTTTTACAGTTTGTAGAACTCTTCCCAGCCTTCGCGCGGCGGCAGGTCTTTCAGCAGCTTGTTGGCCCGTTCGTTGTTGGTGATCACTTTTTTCTTCGGGTCGAACAGCAGTTTCGCGTTCAGGCGCTGCGCCAGCACGCCGAGGTTGAACACTTGGCAAAGCGGCCCGGCGACGTCGAACGGCGACCGTGCTTGTTCCTGTCCCTTGCAGGCCAACAGGAAATTTTTGTAGTGATTCGACGAGCTCTGGGGGACTTCCGGCAACTGTGACGCCATCTCCCTGGCCTTTTCTTCCGGGATGATCGACAGCAGGCTGCCGTGCGAACCGCCCTTGAAGGTCAGTTCCTTGCTATAAATGATTTTGCCCGGATTCAGCTTGGCCGGCTGGATTTGCCCGGTACTCGGGGCCGGAATGTTCGGATCCAGCTCGGATACGCCGTAGCCTTCCGGCACTGGCGGGATGTTCTTCTGTCCTTCGTACCAGGTGACGTCCACCGGCGGCATGTTGCCGCGCGCTCCGAATTTGAACACCAGCGTCGAGGCCTGCGGGAAGAAGAAGTCGTTGTGCCCGTCGATCCGCACCGGGTCGATCTCGTAGGGCAGTCCCAATTCGAGGAATTGGTGGGCGGTATCCAGAATGTGAGCACCCCAGTCGCCGAGGGCGCCCATGCCGAAATCGTACCAGCAGCGCCATTGTCCGTTGACGTAGTCCTTGTTGTAATCGTGGAAACGGGCCGTCATCAGCCAGGTGTTCCAGTCGAGCGTCTGCGGGACCGGCTGTCCCGGAGGGAAACTTTTGATGTTCGTATCCCAGCCGTGCCAGCGACGCGGCGCGTTCATGTGGGCGGTGATCGCCGTAACGTCCTTGATGATTCCGGCGTCTTTCCATGCCTTGAACTGGAAATAATTCCCTTCGGAGTGGCCCTGGTTGCCCATCTGGTTGACTACCTTGTACTTTTTTGCCGCTTTCATCATCAGCTCGACCTCGTAGAACGTGCGTGCCATCGGCTTCTCGGTATAGACGTGCTTGCCGAGCGACATCGCCAGCATACAGATCGGGAAGTGCGAGAAGTCCGGAACCCCGACCGAAACGGCGTCGATCTGGTCGCCCATCTTGTCGAACATCTGCCGGAAATCCTGGAAGCGCGGCACGTTCGGGAATTGCTTCAGCGACTGTTCGGTGTGCGGGGCCCCCATGTCTACGTCGCACAGCGCGACGATGTTGGCCTCGCCCGTTTTAGCGAACTCGCGGAGAATTTCGCCGCCCCGGTTGCCGATCCCGCAGACGGCCAGGTTGACCCGTTCGTTCGGGCCGACGATCCGCGGTTTGGGCCGGGCCGCCGACAACGTGTTTTTCGTCAGGATGGTCGGCAGGGCCGCTGCCGCCGACAGCGCGAGAACTCTTTTCAGAAATTCCCGCCTCGAAAATTCATTGGAATCCATATTTCAGTTGTTTGTATCGGTTATGATTGGGTTTTTCAGTTTATCGTACAGGTAAAACGGTAGGCTCCGCTACCGATCCGGTAAGCGACTCCGGACGACTTTTTGTCCGTGATTTTCCGGATGTTTTTCGCATTTCCTTTGCAGCCGACTGCTTCGACGGCGGCGGACGGCAGCGATACGGTGGCCGTCATGTTGGCAGGGATCTGCACGTTCAGCGTTACCCGGTCGCCGTTGCGCTCCCAGGCGCTGCGGATCTCGCCGCGCTGCGAATCGTAAGACGCCTTCGCCCAGTTCAATCCGTCGACGAAAGCCGGGCGGATCAGCACGTGCCGGAATGCCGGTTGTTCCGGATCGACCTGGATGCCGGCCAGCGTTTTGTACATCCAGGCACTGACGGCGCCCATTGATGGGTGGTTGCGCGATGCGTCGCCGATGTTCCGCAGGACGTCCCACGTTTCGAACAGCGAGGTCGCTCCGCACTGTTCGATCCAGTAGCCCCATGAGGGTAGCGTGGTTTTGGTGACCATCCGGTAGACGGCGTCGGCATATCCGTAGTCGGACAACACGGCCGGTACGACCAGACTGCCGATGAAGCCGAAATCGAGGCTGTAATCGTTGTCCGCAATGCAACAGTTCAGGTTTTCGGCCAATCGTTTCTCGTATTGTTCCGGGACGATACCGACATAGAGCGGCAGCGCATACGACAGTTGCGTGCCGTTCGAATAGCAGACCTTTTCGGGATCGAAAAACAGTTCGTTGATCAGGACTTTCAGCTTTTCGGCTTTCGCTTCGTAAGGGGCGGCTTCCGGTTCGCGGCCGGTCAGCCGGGCCATCTGCGCCATCAGCACGTTATCCCAGTAATAGAAACACGTGGCCATGAAATCGACCGGCGTCTGCGCTTTGTAGAACAGCCAGTCCCCAAGTCCGTGGTTGATCGTGCCGTTCGCTTCCTCGCGCGTTTGCAAGTACTCCAGGTAACGTTTGGCCGCCGGGTAGATCGTTTCGATCGCCCGCGTATCGCCGCTGTATTGGTACAGCAGGTGCGGCGTGATGAAGATCGCGGCGTCCCACATCGGGCCGGCCCAGTTCGAATCCCAGTGCCACGAAGTCGGGACGATACCCGGCACGTTGCCGTCGGCCTCCTGCGCGTCGATCATATCGTTCACCCATTTGGCGTAGATGTTCCGGCTGTCGAAATTGATCATGCCGGCTTCCTGCACCATGTAGCCGTCGGCCATCCAGCCGTTCTTTTCGCGGTGCGGGCAGTCGGTCGGGATGCCGAACAGGTTGCTCAGGTACGAGCGTTTCGAAATGTCGAATATTTGGTTGATCAGTTTGTTCGAACAACTGAAATCGCCGGTCGGTCGCACGTCGCTGTGCATGACTATGCCTTCGAGGTTCTCGGCCGTCAGTTGCAGCGGTACGCTGGTCGTTACCTCGACGTACTGGAAACCGTGATACGTGAACGGAGGCATAAAGGTTTCGGCGCCTTCGCCTTTGAGAATATAGGTGTCGAACTGGCTGATCTCCGATGCGTTCGTCGGGCGCAGGTGCATGTTGATGTTCCTCTGATCGACCCGTCCGGCCGAATCGAGCAATTCGCCGTGCCGCATCGTTACGACGGTTCCGCGCGGCCCCTTCACGCGCAGTCGGCATACTCCGGCGAAGTTTTTCCCCAGGTTGTAGACGTATACCGTGTCGTTGATCTTCTCGACCGATACCGGTTTTACCGATCCGGATGCGGCGACGGCCGCCATTTTCTGCGCTTCGATCAGCGGCGCGGGCGATTGGACGGTCACGGCGGGCTGCCAGGCGCCGTCGTCGAATCCGGGACGGTTCCATCCCGGCTGTTCGAGCCGGGCGTCGTACGTTACGCCGGTGTACAGGTTGTCGTACAGCAGCGGGCCGGTCGCCGTTTTCCACGAAGCGTCGCTGCCGATCGTTTCGGTCGATCCGTCCCGGTAGGTGACATGCAGTTCGCACAGTAGCCGCGGGCGGTCGCGCCACGGAGCCAGATGGAAGTTCCACACGGCCGGAGTTTGTTCGTTATACCAGCCGTTACCGAGCACGACCCCGATGCAATTTTTACCTTCGCCGAGTTGAGCGGTGATATCGTAAGTTACGTAGAGCACCCGTTTCGAGAAATCGGTATAGCCCGGATCGAGCAGATGGTCGCCCACGCGCTCCCCGTTCAGGTAAAGTTCGTAGTAACCCAGTCCGCAGATATAGGCGCGGGCCGAAGCGATCTGCTTTCCGGTCGCGAATTCGCGGCGGAACATCGGGGCGGGCTTATACTGTTTGTCGTGCGAGTCGGTGATCCATTGCGCCTTCCATTCGCCGGGCGTCATCTTGCCGGTTTCGAACCACGATACCGGCGTAGTGACCGGCATACGGCCGTTGTCGTCCCACGTTTCGACTTTCCAAAAGTAACGGGTATGCGACTTCAGCGGAGCGGCGGGGCTGCATACGACCGTCTGGTCGCCGGATTTGATCCGCCCCGAGTTCCATACGTCGGCGTTCCCGGCTTCGAGCTGCTCGGGCGAGGTCGCCACGACGACCCGGTAGGCGCTCTGGGAGACTCCTCCGACCGGAGATTGCAATTTCCACATCAGGCGGGGTTCGGCGACGTCGATCCCCAGCGGCGTAGTCAGGTACTCGCACTGCAGGTCGACGGCCTGCATCGGGGAAAATCTGGCGCCCTGTACCGCCAGGCCGCACAGCATCAGTGCGAAGCTCAACAAAAGTTTCATAGGCTAATTTCGGGTTATTCGGTTCGGTTTCTGCCAAAATTAATCATTTTATCGGAAATTCGTGCCGGATGACCGGCATAAAATCGAAGCGGGCCGCCCCCGATTCGTGAGGACGGCCCGCAAAACGACGGGTTCGGCGTCGGCGAGGTTATTTTTTAACTTCGACCTGTTCGTAACCTTCGATGATATCGCCTACGTGGATATCGTTGTAATTCTCGATGTTCAGTCCGCATTCGAGCCCGTTGTTCACCTCTTTGACGTCATCCTTGAAACGCTTCAGCGAACCGAGCTTGCCGGTGTAGACCACGATGCCGTCGCGGATTACGCGGATGCTCGTATGCCGCGTAATCTTGCCTTCGCGCACCAGACAGCCGGCGACCGTGCCGACCTTCGTGATCTTGAACACTTCCATCACTTCGACCGAACATACGATTTCCTCCTTCATCACCGGGGCGAGCATACCCTCGATGGCGTCTTTGATATCGTTGATCGCGTCGTAAATGATCGAGTAGAGTCGGATTTCGATCTCTTCCTTCTCTGCCAGTTTCCGGGCCGCGGCGGAAGGCCGCACCTGGAATCCGACGATCACGGCGTTCGAAGCGGCGGCCAGGATCACGTCCGATTCGGAGATCGGGCCTACGGCCTTGTGAATCACGTTGACCTGAACTTCTTCTTTCGACAGTTTGATCAGCGAGTCGGCCATCGCTTCGATCGAACCGTCCACGTCGCCCTTGATGATGATGTTCAGCTCCTTGAAATTGCCGATCGCGATGCGGCGTCCGATTTCGTCGAGCGTGATGTGCTTCTGGGTGCGCAGGCCCTGCATCCGCTGCAACTGTTCGCGCTTGTTGGCGATGTCGCGCGCCGAACGTTCGTCGTCCATCACGTTGAACGAGTCCCCGGCTTGCGGAGCGCCGTTCAGCCCGAGCACCAGCACCGGCGTGGACGGGGGCGCTTCGGTGATCCGCGTGCCGCGTTCGTTGAACATCGCCTTCACGCGGCCGGTGTAGATGCCCGACAGCAGCATGTCGCCGACCCGCAGCGTGCCGTTCTGTACCAGCACTGTCGCAACGTAACCGCGCCCTTTATCCAGCGTGGATTCGATCACCGCGCCTTGGGCTTTCCGGTCGGGATTGGCTTTCAGGTCGAGGAATTCGGCTTCGAGCAGCACCTTTTCGAGCAACTTGTCGAGGTTGATGCCCTGCTTGGCCGAGATCTCCTGGCACTGGTATTTACCGCCCCAATCTTCAACCAGGTAGTTCATGGCCGACAGTTCCTCTTTGATCTTTTCCGGGTTGGCTCCCGGCTTGTCGATCTTGTTGATCGCGAAAACGATCGGGACCTGTGCGGCGGCCGCATGGTTGATCGCCTCGATGGTTTGCGGCATCACGTTGTCGTCCGCGGCTACGATGATGATCGCCACGTCGGTCACTTTCGCCCCGCGGGCACGCATGGCCGTAAACGCTTCGTGACCCGGCGTATCGAGGAACGTGATGCGGCGGCCGTCGTCGAGTTTCACGCTGTATGCCCCGATGTGTTGCGTGATACCGCCCGCTTCGCCGGCGATTACGTTCGCCTTGCGGATGTTATCCAACAACGACGTTTTACCGTGGTCGACGTGCCCCATCACCGTAACGATCGGCGGCCGCGGAACGGCGTCTTCATCCGTTTCGTCCTCCGTGTCGATTGCTTCCTGAATCTCAACCGCAACGAACTCGACTTTGAAACCGAACTCTTCGGCCACCACGACCAACGCTTCGGCGTCGAGGCGCTGGTTGATCGAAACCATCAGCCCCAGGTTCATGCAGGCCGTGATGACGTCGGTTACGCTGACGTCCATCATGGTCGCCAGTTCGCTGACCGTTACGAATTCGGTCACCTTCAGTACGCTTTTTTCTTTTTCCTGGCGTTCCAGCTCTTCGTTCATACGGGCCGATACCGCTTCCCGCTTGTCGCGGCGGTGCTTCGACGTTTTGAACTTCGGGCCTTTGGCCGTCAGACGGGCCAGGGTGTCTTTGATTTGCTTCTGTACTTCTTCTTCGCTGACTTCCGCTTTCACCACCGGTTTTACCGCTTTTCCTTTCCGCCTGTCCTTGAAGGCGCTTTTGCCGGAACCCGCCGCGCCCGGAGCGCCGTTCGGCGCAGCCTTCGGCCGGTTGTCCTTGCCGGTCGGCTGGTTTTGCTTCTGCGTAATGTCTACTTTGTCTTTCGAAATCCGCTTGCGTTTCTCCCGTTTGCGGTGGCTGTCCTCGCCCTTCTTCTTTTCGAAGGATTTCACGTCGATTTTCCCCAATACCTTCGGCCCCGACAGTTTGGTGCCTTCGCCCGGACGGAACAGGTTGCTTTCGTCGGCGGCCATCCGCTGGTCGTAGGTCTGGTTCTGGATTACGACTTCCGTCTTATCGGCCGTTGTTTCCGCAACGGTTTCGGAAGGCTTGGGCGCAGCGGCCGGTGCTGCATGGGGGACGGAGGCGGCAACCGGGGCGGCCGCTGCCGGCGTAGCAGGGGCAGTCGGAGCGCTGACGACCGGCTCGACAGCCGGTTTGGGCGCTTCCTGTTTCTTCACGGGAGCTGCGACGGGAGCCGCCTTCGGAGCTTCAGGTTTTTTCTCCGTAGCCGGTGCCGCCGTATTTTTCTTCTTGTGGTTGTCCGATAGATCGATCTTACCCAATATCTTAGGTGTGGCCATTCTCGCCACTTCGTCCTTGACATTGATCACGCCGCTTTTGATAATTACCTCGTTCTTGAAATCGGCGCCGTCGTCGGGGCCGTTCTGCTCGTTCTCCTTGCGGTCGTCCAGCGAAACGGATTCATGCTTCAGGTTTATCTTTTCACGGATATTCACCTTCTCGATGTGCTTGTTCCCGCCGAACTCTTTATCCAGGATGGCATACGCAGCCGGTTCGATGATCGAACTGGGCGAATTGTCCACCTTGATTCCCTTTTTTTCAAGAAATTCAATAATTGTTGTTTGTCCCACTTTTAACTCTCTTGCAACCTGATGGAGTCTAAGTCTTCTTTCATTTGACATATTGCTTCGTTTTTCGGGTTCGGATCTATATCGACTCTTATTTGTTCTTATCTAAGTTGTTTGCCGGACGGTCACCGTAGCAGGTGACCCGCTATCCCGACCAGCGTTCCCAGTACGACGGCGTTCGCCGCGATGACGGGCAACGGCTTGCGGTCGGCGTGCCCCGCCTGAATCGGCATCGGGATCGTCAGCGCGAGGCCTACCACGCCTCCCTCGATCCACCAGGGGATGTGCGGCAAATCCATGTTCACGATCACGATCGAAACGAAAAAGTAGTGCAGGAAAACGGATACCGTCGAGTGCGCCGGCAGTTTCTGCGCGATCATCGGGACGATGTCCGCAATGCCTGCGCCCAGGCCGATGCACATGGATAAAGCGAATGTATTCATTCCTCTTTCGTAACGTTCTGCGATCGTTCGCGGCCGGCTTCCTTCGTCCGGCCCGTTTCCGCGCGCTATTCGAATTCCGATTTCAAAATATTCAGTACCTCCTGCAGGGTTTCGGCGTCGATCCCCGTGCGCTTGGCCAGTTCTTCGGCCGAAAGTTCCAGTACGCTTTTGGCCGTGTCGCGGCCGATGCTCTTGAACTTATCGATGATCGCTTCGTCGATCTCATCCTTAAATTCGTCCAGGCTCACGTCCTCTTCTTCCGATTTCAGGATGTCGATGATCTCCTGCGCGGTCTCTTCCTCCAGGTCGGAACGCTGGGCCAGTTCCGCGACGGAGAGTTCCAGCACGCTCTTGACCGTGTCGCAGCCGATGCTTTTCAGCTTGTCGATAATCCAGCCGTCGATCCGGTCTTTGAACGTATCCAGGGCGATGTCTTCCTCTTCCAGTTCGCGGTAGACGTCGATATCGTATCCGGTCAGCATACTCGCGAGCCGGATATTCAGGCCGCCTTTGCCGATCGCCAGCGAAACTTCTTCCGGTTTCAGGTAGATTGCCGCGGTCTTGGTTTGCTCGTTGAGGTTGATCGACGAGATCTTGGCCGGGTTCAGCGCCCGCTGGATGAACAACTGCGTGTTGGTCGTATAGTTCACCACGTCGATGTTCTCGTTGCGCAGCTCCTTGACGATCGAGTAGATGCGCGATCCCTTCATGCCGACGCAGGCGCCTACCGGGTCGATGCGGTCGTCGTAGGATTCTACGGCGACTTTGGCGCGTTCGCCGGGGATGCGGACGATCTTCTTGATCGTGATCAGGCCGTCGTAAATTTCAGGGACCTCCATCTCGAAAAGCCGTTCGAGGAATTCCGGGGCGGTACGCGACAGAACGATGTAGGGGTTGTTGTTCTTCATCTCCACTTTCGAAACGATCGCCTTGATGCTGTCACCCTTGCGGAAGAAGTCGTTCGGGATCTGTTCCGCTTTCGGCAGCACCAGTTCGTTCTCTTCGTCGTCCAGCACGAGTATTTCCTTTTTCCATACCTGGTAGACCTCTCCGGTAATGATTTCGCCCACTTTTTCGGTGTATTTATTGAACAGATTGGCCTTTTCCAGGTCGAGTATCCGCGAGGCGAGATTCTGCCGCAGCGACAGCACGGCGCGCCTTCCGAAGTCGGCCAGCTTGATCTCTTCGGCCACCTCTTCGCCCATTTCGTAGGTCGGGTCGATTTTGCGGGCGTCGGTCAGCGAGATCTGCTGGTTCGGGTTTTCCACCGTTCCGTCCTCCACGATCGTCCGGTTGCGCCATATTTCGAGGTCTCCCTTTTCCGGGTTGATGATCACGTCGAAATTTTCGTCCGTTTCGTAAGTCTTGATCAGCAAGTGACGAAACACATCTTCCAGAACACCGATCATGGTGCTCTTATCGATGTTCTTAAGCTCTTTGAACTCCGCGAACGTGTTTACGAGATTGAGATTGTCCATATCTGTAATGTAAAATTTTAACAGGCAATACGGCCTTACGGTTTTCCGACCATTGCCCCCGGTACGTTTTGGTTAACTTTACTTTAGCTTTTTTTGTGTATGTTTTATATCCGGTTGCGGCCCTCGCCGGGCCGGCTGCCGTTTCGTTACTTGAATCGCAGGTGTTCGCGGGTCGTCTTGATCTCCGCGAGCGGGATCGTCCGTTCGCGTTCGACCGATACCCGGCGTTTTTTACCTTCTACGGCTACTTTTTCGCTGTAACTCAGCGTAAGCGCCTCTGCGGACGCGTCTTTCAGAACGGCGGTCAGTTTCGATCCGTCTTTCAGCACCGCCTCGACTTCCCGGCCGATCAGCTTGCGGTACTGCCGCAGCATCGTGAGCGGCTGACCTATGCCGGCCGACATGACCGTTAGTTCGAAATCCTCTGCATCCCGGTCGAACGCCTCTTCGACCGCCCGGCTCAGTTCCGCGCAGCGGTCGATTCCCACCGACGTGTCGCTGTCGATCGTAATTTCGATCTCGTTGGACGGCGACTGCCGGATACCGACCAGGAACAGATCCGTTCCGGCCAGTTTTTCGTCGATGATTTCACGTATCCGTTCGGTATCTATCATGGATGTATGATTTGTCGAAAGTTCCGGGGTAGGGTTAATAAAACGGGGGACTCCCGTCCCCCATCTTTCCGCTACGCTGCAAATGTAGCTTTATTTATTGAAAAAAACAACAAATTTCCGTTAATTTTCGTGTCGCGGCGACCAGCGAATACAACGGCCGGACCGGGATCCGGATCAGTCGTATGCACCGGGACGGTCGTTCGGCGCCTGTCGTTATTCGATTTCGTCGTCGCTTTTTTTCGGGTTGTACGGCTTCAGGATGCCCCGTTTGGAGCTTCGGATGAAGTCGAGCACCAGATCCCGTTCGGCAGATTGCGGCACCTGGTTTTCGACCATTTCGCAGGCGCGCGAATAGTTGTAGCCCGATTGGAAAAGGATGCGGAACATCTCCTGGATCTCGTTGATTTTTTCCGGCGAGAATCCCCTGCGACGCAAACCGATGAAGTTGGCTCCGACGAACGACAGCGGGTTGTGGGCCGCTTTCACGAACGGCGGGATATCCTTGCTGACCAACGATCCTCCGCTGAGCATCACGTGGGCCCCGATCCGGCAGAACTGGTGAACCGCCGAGTGTCCGCCGAGGATCGCCCAGTCCTGGACTTCGACTTCTCCGGCCAGCGAAACGCCGTTGACGATCACGCAGTTGTCTCCTACGGTGCAATCGTGTCCGACATGCGCGTAAGCCATGATCAGCGTGTTGCTTCCCACTTTGGTCACTCCTTTGGCCGCCGTACCGCGGTTGATGGTGGCGCATTCGCGGATCGACGTGTTGTCGCCGATCTCCACGGTCGAGTATTCGCCGCGGAATTTCAGATCCTGCGGTACGCCGGCGATTACGGCCGAGGTGTGTATTTTGCAGTTGTTTCCCAGCCGTGCGCCGTCCAGGATCACGGCTCCCGGGCCGATCCAGCAACCGTCGCCGATCACGACATCGGCTGCAATGTATGCAAAAGGTTCGACGGTTACGCCTTCTCCCAATTTTGCATTTTCGGAAACATGGGCTGATTTACTTATCATTATACTCGGATTATGGATTTCTGTTCGGGTTGTCAGTCTTTGTTGCGGGCGATCTGCGCCATCAGCGTCGCTTCGGTCGTAAAACGGTTGCCCACGTAGGCTTTCGCTTCCATGGTGACGATTCCGCGCCGGATCGGTTCGGCCAGTTTCAGTTCGAACTGCAACGTGTCGCCGGGAACCACTTTGTCCCGGAACTTCACGCCGTCGATCTTGAGAAAATAGGTCGAGTAGTTTTCCGGGTCGGGAACGCTGCTGAGCGCCAGAATCCCGCCGCACTGGGCCATCGCCTCGATGATCAGCACGCCCGGCATGACCGGCTCGTTCGGGAAGTGTCCCACGAAAAACGGCTCGTTCATCGTTACGTTCTTGATCCCGACCACGTTCTCGCTGTCCAGGTGCATTACCTTATCTACCAGCAGGAACGGAGGACGGTGGGGTAACATGCCCTTGATCTGTTTGATGTCGTATACGGGAGTCGAGTCCGGCTCGAAATGGAAACGGGGCTTAGCCGCGTCCCGCTTGATGTTCCTGCGGATTATTTTGGCCAGTTCGGTATTGGCGGCATGGCCCGGGCGGTAGGCGACTACGCGTCCGCGGATGCGCATACCGATCAGCGCCAGATCGCCGACCATGTCCAGCAGCTTGTGGCGAGACGGTTCGTTCGGAAAGCGGAGTTGGATGTTGTTCAGGTAGCCTTCGTCGACCTGAACGTCCTTTTTGTTGAAAAGTTCCGACAGCCGGGCGAGTTCTTCGTCCGGGATCTTGTTTTCGACGATCACGATGGCGTTGTCCAGGTCGCCTCCTTTGATCAGGTTGTTCTTGATCAGCGGTTCCAGTTCGTGCAGAAAGACGAACGTGCGGCACGGGGCGATCTGTTCCGCGAAATCCCCGATACGGTCGAGGCGCGCATACTGGTTGCCTATGATTTTGGAGTTGAAATCGATGTTGACGTTGATTGAAAATTCGTCGTCCGGGTATACCGCCAGCTCGACGCCGCGTTCGGGCGCTTCGAAAAGCGTTTTTTCACTCACCGAATAATATTTGCGTTCCTCGTCCTGCTCTTTGAGTCCGGTTCGCGCGATGGCTTCGACGTATTCCCGCGCCGAGCCGTCCATGATCGGGGTTTCCGGAGCGTCGATGTCGATCAGGGCGTTGTCTACGCCGCAGCCCCACAGAGCCGCCATAACGTGCTCGATCGTGCTGACGCGGACGCCGCGTTTTTCGATGGTCGTTCCGCGCGATGTATCCACCACGAAATCGGCCAGGGCTTCGATCGTCGGTTGGGCCTCGAGATCGATCCTTCTGAATTTGATGCCGTGCCCCGCTTCGGCCGGGTTGACGGTCATAGTAACATGAAGCCCCGTGTGCAAGCCTTTTCCCTGAAAAGTGATCGGAGCGTTCAATGTCTGCTGTTTCGGTGACATAACTTTTGAAAAAACATTATTTTGCGCGCAAAGGTATGAATTTTTTGAAAGAAATCGTACTTTTGTTCGGTTTTTATAGGGAAACGATGCAGGAAACAAGCAAACCGGCGCCCCCTGCGCGTCCGGTACCGCCGAATGTCCGGCCGCCGCGGCCGAGGCTGCCTTTCGAAAAAGGCCCCACCGATCTGGGCTCATGGGCTTATGAGCACCGGGTGGGACTGTGCTGCATGATTATCGCTTACCTGGCTTTCGGGATCGTATTCGTTTCGGTAAAAATCGCGATGAACCAGGAGCGCGTCGAGGGAGCGATGTACATCGACCTGACCGATATGCAGCAGGCGCTCGAAACGCTTCAGCAGCAGGTGCCCGAGCAGCAGGACGAGGGGGACGATTTCAGCAATGTCAAAAACCGGATCTCCGATGAGAACGGCCGTTCGGAGTCGGTCGGCCGTACGACGGCGTCGACTGCGGGCGGGGGCGCTTCCTCGTCGAAATCGATCGCCGATTTTATGGAGGGGCTCGACGAAGAGGCTGCGGCCGTAGCCGGACGCGTGAAGGCTTCGCAGGACGCTTTTGCGAAGGGCCGCCGCGAAGAACAGGAGATGATCGCCCGCAGCAAGGCCCAGCGCGAAGCGAAGGAGGGCGAAAAGGAGAGCGGCGTCAAGCAGAAAGGCAGCGTATTGATATCCTACTGGCTGCCGGGCCGCCGCGACGTTTCGCTGTACATGCCGGCCTACCAGTGCGAGGGCGGCGGCGAAGTGACCGTGAACATCACCGTGAACCGCAACGGCAAGGTCGTCTCGGCATCTATGAAAGAGAGCTCGACCAACAGCAGTTGCATCAACGACATGGCCATTCTGGCGGCCCGCAATTCCCGTTTCAACGTGGACGATACGGGTTCCGATAAGCAGAGCGGCACCATCACCTACATTTTCGTGCCGCAGTAATCCCCTTTTTGGAGTTCGACATATTTGACTACCTTTGCGCCGATCAAAAGTGAATAAAGATGTCGTATAATTTGTTGAAAGGAAAGAAGGGGCTGATTTTCGGAGCCCTGAACGAAGACTCGATCGCGTGGAAAGTGGCCGAGCGCGCCGTGGAAGAGGGAGCGGAGATCGTGCTGACCAATACTCCCGTGTCGATCCGCATGGGAACCATCAATCAACTGGCCGAGGCGTGCGGCGCCATCGTCGTACCGGCCGACGCCACCAGCGTACCCGATCTGGAGAACCTGATCGAGAAGACCATGGAGCATTTCGGCGGCAAGTTCGATTTCATCCTGCATTCGATCGGGATGTCCCCGAACGTCCGCAAAGGACGCACTTATGACGATCTGGATTATGATTTTCTGACCAAAACGCTCGATATATCGGCAATTTCGTTCCATAAGGTGATTCAGGTAGCCCGTAAAAAGGATGCGCTGAACGACTGGGCTTCGATCGTGGCGCTGTCGTATATTGCCGCGCAGCGGACGCTGTACGGTTATAACGACATGGCCGACGCCAAGGCGCTGCTCGAGTCGATCGCCCGCAGTTTCGGGTACATCTACGGCCGCGAAAAATTCGTCCGGATCAATACCGTGTCGCAGTCGCCGACGCCGACGACCGCCGGCAAGGGCGTGCTGGGGATGGGCGACCTGATGGATTACGCCGACCGGAACTCTCCGCTGGGCAATGCGACGGCCGACGATTGCGCGGGCTATGTGCTGACGCTTTTTTCCGACTTGACGCGTAAAGTGACCATGCAGAATCTGTTCCACGACGGCGGATTCTCGAGCATGGGTATGAGCCGCCGCGCGATGACGCTGTACGAAAAAGGGCTCGAAGTCGAATACCAGGATATTTCGAAACGGTAAGATTCGTTTCCGGAGTCTGTAAATAAAAAGTGCACCGTCCAAGGGACGGTGCACTTTTTATTTTTATTATTGCTGTCGGCCGGCCGGTTACGCTTGCCGGCTGCGCGGAACAGCCGTTTTACTGCGCATCGTTCCAGTCGTCCGTGCGGAACGGGAACGCGGGCAGTCCTCCGGTATTGTACAGTGTCGTCTGGTCGGGTACGTTGCGGAACGCGTAGCGCACGGCGACCGGATTCTCGACAATCGTCGAGCTGACGGCGATCTCCGGTTGTCCGACGATGTATTCGGCCCGTGCCGGAACGAAAATCTTGTCGGCTCCGGCGATCTCGAAGCCTTTGATCCGTCCCGAATAATCCGGGCCCAGCGTACCTTCGGTCTTGAAACGCACGATCGCCTTGCCGTCTTCGAAACGCACCGATTCGAAGCGCGGGCTTTCGCAGATCAGGCCCTTCTTGCCATAGGTTTTGCTCAGCGCCAGCAGGGCGAGACGTTCGCCTACGGGGATTTTTTGAGACGGGTGAATGCAGGGGCCGCTGCCGATATCGGTCGTCGAGGCCATACCCGAATAGGGGATTTTGTCCATTGCGGCGAGCTGCTGTTCGACGATCAGCGGTACGCTGGTTTTGTCGTCGCCTTCGTAAACGAACGGCGCGATCTGGACGTAGTAGAACGGCATCTGCTGGTTGCCCCACTCGTTTCTCCACAGCGAGACGAGCTGCTGCATATACTGGCTGTACAGGTGCGCGTTTCCGGTGTGGATGTTCGATTCGCCCTGATACCAGATGAATCCCTGGGCCGTGTAGTTGACCAACGGATGGATCATCGCGTTGTACAGTTGTGCGGTCTTATTCGGGGCCTGATGGTTTTTGTCTTTTTCAACTTGGTTTTGTTCTACTTTTTGGGCGGTTTCCATGTCCATCCAGGTTTCGATGCGGGTTCCGCCCCAGTCCGTTTCGATCAGGCCGATCGGAATGCCGAGCACTTTGTATAGGTTCAGGCCGAAGAAATAGCCGACGGCGGTGAATCCGGCGACGCTTTCGGTCGTAGCTTCCTGCCATCCGGTGTCGGTGTTGCAATCGTCCAGCGGCCGGTCGCTCACTTCGCGGCGTACTACGAACATCCGGATGTCGCTGTTCGTCCCGTTCAGAATCGCCTCGTTCGAACCGACTACCGGCTGTCCGGGGAAGCCCGTGACCGGCATCTGCATGTTCGACTGCCCGGAGCAGATCCAGACTTCGCCGATCATCACGTTGTCGAGTACGATCGCTTCGCCGTCGCTGATCCGGATCGAGTAAGGTCCTCCGGCGGCAGGCGTGGCGACCGCCGTCTTCCAGGTGCTGTCGGCGGCAGCCTGGACGGTGTATTTGCGGTTGTCCCACGAAGTGGTGACCGTTACTTTTTTCGACGGGGCGGCTTTGCCCCACAGATTGGCGTTGCACTGCTGTTGCAGCACCATGTTGCTGCCCAGTACGGACGGCAGCGTCACTTTGGCCGACATCCCGGCGGCCGTCAGCAACGACAAGCTCAGAAAGAGGATTTTTTTCATTCCGTTTGATTTGTTTGTGGTTGTTTTATAATGTTTTGTACTTGAAATTCCTGAAAACGACTTCGCCGCAGCCCGCCGCGTAGATCCCCGGCCGCAGGCTCAGGAACTCCCCGGCCATGTTGTGGTGATAGCCCGAGGTTTCGCAGCTTTTGTCTGCCTTCGTCCAATTCCGTCCGTCGGGACTGTACCAGAACGAGACGACGTGCCGGTCGTTCCGCAGCCGGAACCAGACGTGCCGGGGAAGCTGCACGTCGAACGACTCGGCCCTGCCGAGCACGTGGATTGCCAGGCGTCCTTTGTCCAGGCCGATTCCGGTATAGAGTTTCGGATTGTAAAAGAGCACCAGTCCGGCGACTGCTTCCGGCGCGCATTCCGCTTCGACCTCCATTTCATAGGCATGATCTCCGGTAACGAACAGCATCGGACAGGCGTCGGACGGGTCGTTGCCGCGGGCCTGCATCACGAGGGTACGGTTCTCTCGGCGCGCCCGCTGCGGGTCGTATTCCCCGGCGAACTGCCATTGCGTTCCGGTCCGGTCGGTCGAGAAATCGTCCGAGAAAGAAGCGGCGGTTTCCTGTTTCGCCGGCTGTTTTTTCGCAGGACGGGCAACCGCGGCGGGCCAGCCGTCTTCGGTCATGGCGACGGGTTCGATCAGCGTTTGCCTACCCAACGTGTAGAATCCCCGTTCATAGGCGTGGTAAACGACGTACCACTGTCCGTCGGGGGTGTCGATCAGCGTCCCGTGTCCTTTCGAACACCAGCGCTCGTCCGGGGAGTAGGTATGTACCAGCGGATTGTACGGGCTGTTTTCCCACGGGCCGGTCAGGCGCTCGGCCCGCGCGACGACGACCATGTGGCTGGTCGGCGGCCCGGCCGTTCCTCCCTCGGCCGTCAGCATATAGTAGTATTTTCCTATTTTTCGGATTTTGGGCCCTTCGAGGCAGAATCCTTCTACGTCCCACTCCTTCGGAAATTCCCATCCGTCGTAAACTTTTCGTGCGGGGCCGGTCGCCGAAAGCCCGTCGGCGGCCAGCGGAACCAGGTAGCCGTTGCTCATCAGCAGGTAGCGGTTTCCCTCCGCATCGACCGCGTGTCCCGGATCGATCCCGCCGATCTGCAAGTCGACCGGTTCGCTCCACGGCCCTTCCGGGGAGTCGGCCCATACGACCATGTTGGTCGTATGGGCCGGAGTGACCACCGGAAAATAGATGTACCACCGGCCGTTGTGTTTGACGATATCCGGGGCGTATACCGATCCCACGTACCGGTGCAACGCATTGACCAGCGGTTCCCAGCGCACCAGGTCTTTCGATCGGTAGATCAGCAGGCCCGGCGCGTATTCGAACGAAGAATGCACCATATAATAGGTATCTCCGTCTCGGATGATCGAAGGGTCGGGGCGGTCTCCCGCCAGCATCAGCCGTTCGGAATTTACGCCGCGTTCGGCCGCTTTTTCGGCGACGGCGGCGTTCGAAGACAGCAGCAGACTCAGGACGAGCAGCGGGAACAGTTTGCGCATGAGCGTAAAATTTTAGGGAAAAGCGACTTCTTTTTTACGGGCCGCCCGCAAAAAAGACAAACAAATTTAATAAAATTTGTCCGGAATCCGTCAGATTTTTTCGGTAAGTTTCTGGACGACGCGGAAATTGTTGAAAAATTCCTTGGCGAAGACGCGGATTACATTGTAGGCCGGGATAGCCAGTAACATACCCAGCACGCCGGCCAGCGATCCGGCGATCAGGATTACCAGGAAGATCTCCAGCGGGTGCGCTTTGGCCCGGTTCGAATAGAGTACCGGCTGGAGGACGAAGTTGTCCACGCCCTGCGCGAACAGGATCGTCCCGGCGATCCGCAGCGCCATCCCGCCGGTCGAGACGTCGCCTTGCATACCGGTGACGCCGATGAAAATGCCGATCGCGATACCGATCGTGGGACCGACGTACGGGATCACGTTCAGCACGCCGACGATCAGCCCGATCACCAACGCGTTGTGCGGCGAAAGGCCCCAGATCAGCAGGCCGATCGAGACGATCACGGTCATCAGTGCCGATTCGGTAACGATTCCGGTGAAGTAGCGCACCAACAGGTTGGTTACCGAGTCGAGCGCTCGAGAAATGTTCGCTTCGTATTTTTTCGGGAACATGATGATGACCATGTCGTAAAACAGACTGCTTTCCTTCAGGAAAAAGAAAGTGATGAACGAGATCGAGAAGGCCGCGATGACCGCGTTGCCGACCGTATTGACGATCGATGCGAGCAGGTTGTTGATCAGGTTGATGTTCAGCAGCGGCTTGATCTGCTCGGTGATGGCCTGGATGATCGAGAATTCGTCGTCCCGGATGGCGAACGTTTGTTTGATGAAGTGTTCGAGCGACATCAGCGGCTCGTGGAAATAGCCGATGAGCTGCGGGATGTCGAGCGATGAAAATTCATTGATCTTCTGGAAAACGATCGGGACGAACAGCCCGAACAGTCCGACGATGACGATCCAGATCATGAGCAGCGTGCACAGGGCGGCCAGCCAGCGGGGAACGCGCAGCCGCCGCGTCTTGCCGATGTGCAGCCTGCTGAGCAGGTCGGTCAGCGGCTTGCCGATCATCGCCAGCACCGCCGCCGTCAGGATATACGCGACCACGTTGCTGAAGTACCACACGAGGAACAGAACCACTGCCGTGATGACCCCTGCAACGATATACCGGTATATTTTAGACATCTTTATAAATTAGGTCTCAAGAGTAGGAATGTCTTTATCTCTTTTTTTGGGGAGCGGATTCCGGCATAACCCGGCCGAAACTACTGCTTTTTCAGCCGTGCGATCAGCGTTTGCGTACCGACCACCTTGTCGCCGAGCTTGACCCGGATGTCGGCGTCCAGCGGCAGAAACAGATCGACCCGCGAGCCGAACTTGATGAATCCGCACTGCGAATTTTGTTCGACGCGGTGCCCTACGCGGGCGTAAGAGACGATCCGTCGGGCCACCATACCGGCGATCTGGCGGAACATGATTTTTTGTCCTCCCATGTCCACGACCGTCGTCGTCCGTTCGTTGTCTTCCGACGATTTCGGGTGCCACGCCACCAGGAACAGCCCGTGGTGGTGTCGGAAGTAATCGACCGTTCCCGAAACCGGGAACCAGTTGATGTGCACGTTCCAGATCGACATGAAGACCGATACCACGATCCGGTTGTCCTTGAAATATTCTTTTTCTTCGACCTCCTCGAGCGCGACGATCGTTCCGTCCGCCGGCGAATACACGGCTCCGTCGTCCTGCAACAGCGGCCGCGACGGGCTTCGGAAAAAGGAGGTGATGAACAGTACGCCGATCCATGCCGCCACGGATACGATCCATGCCGCCGCTGTCGGCAGCAACCAGAAAGAAAGTACGGCAAGAACGATTGCCAGAGCCGCGGCGCACAGGATGATCGGAGCTCCCTCCTTATGGATTTTCATACTATCTCAGATTGGGTTTCAGAGCGTAAATATAATGCTAAAATAGGTGTAAACAAAAGGCAATGCCAAAATCAGCGCGTCGAAGCGATCCAGGAAGCCTCCGTGTCCCGGAAGAATGTTCCCGGAGTCTTTGATTCCGACCGAACGTTTGAACATGGATTCGACCAGGTCGCCGAAAACCCCGGTAACGGCGACGATTCCCCCGGCCCCGGCCCATGCCGGAACCGAAGCGTCCTGCCACAGCGCGACCAGCATACCCACGCCCACGGCGCAGGCTACCCCGCCGAAGAATCCTTCCCACGATTTGTTCGGGGAGATGCGCTCGAACAGTTTGCGCCGTCCGAACGCCACGCCGAACAGGTAAGCGCCCACGTCGTTGGCCCAGACGATAAACAGGATGCTCAGCAGGACGGCCGGCGAATAGTCGATCGCCGCGCCGCGGACGGCGACCGGAAGGGTCACGAACAGCGCCATCGGTACCGCCGCATAAACGATCCCTGCGATTTCCCATGCGATGTTCGTCAACGGCGACGGCTGTTTGCGATAGAGTTCGGCGATGAACAGGACGAAGACCGCCGGAAGCGCCGCCGCGAGGCAGACCGGCGCAAGCGTGCCCGTTTTTATCAGGAAAGCGAGAACGACGATCGCCGCTCCGACGACGATCGGATATGTCGTGAGCGGCCGCGCGCCGGTAAGCCGCCCGATTCGGTAAAATTCACGCATGATTCCGGCCGTGAGAAATACGCCCAATGCAAGCATACTGTACGGCGACCACAGCACCGTTCCCAGTACGACAATCAGCAGCGCGATGCCGCTCAGCGTCCGGACATACAGCGTTTTATTCAGCAGACGGCTCACTGTTCAACGGTTCTTCGATTTTGACTTCCAGTTCTTTGCGGATTTCGCCTTTGCGTTTGCCGAATATCTTTTCGAGGTCTTCTGCGAAAATGACTTCCCGTTCGAGCAGCAGTTCGGCCAACTGGGTCAGCCCGGCGCGGTGTTTTTCGAGCGTTTCCAGCGAACGCTGGAAGGCTCCGTCGATCAGCTTCTTCACTTCGGCGTCGATCTCCTGCGCCGTCCGTTCGCTGTACGGTTTGGTCAGCGCCATGTCGTTCTGTCCGGTCGAATCGTAGAAACTCAGGTTCCCCACTTCGCTGCTCATTCCGTAGTAAGCGACCATTGCATAAGCCTGTTTGGTCACGCGTTCGAGGTCGTTCAGCGCCCCGGTGGATACTTTGCCGAAGTTCAGCAGCTCCGATGCGCGCCCGCCGAGGATGGCGGCCATCTCGTCGAGCATTTGCTCCTTCGTGGTGATCTGGCGCTCTTCGGGCAGGTACCAAGCCGCGCCCAGCGCTTTGCCGCGCGGGATGATCGTTACCTTGATCAGCGGGTTGGCGTGTTCGAGTACCCAGCTTACTGTGGCGTGCCCCGCTTCGTGATAGGCGATCGTCCGTTTTTCGGACGGAATGATGATCTTGTTCTTGCGTTCCAAGCCGCCGATGATCCGGTCGATGGCGCTGAGGAAATCCTCCTTCTCGACCTGTTTCTTATTGTTGCGGGCGGCGATCAGGGCCGCCTCGTTGCAGACGTTGGCGATGTCGGCGCCCGAGAATCCCGGAGTTTGGCGGGCCAGGAAGTCGCGGTCGAGCTTCGGATCGAGCTTCAGGTTTTTCAGGTGCACGTCGAAAATTTCACGGCGCTCTTTCAGGTCGGGCAGTTCGACGTTGATCTGGCGGTCGAAGCGTCCGGCCCGCAGCAGCGCTTTGTCGAGGATGTCGGCCCGGTTCGTGGCGGCCAGCACGATCACGCCGGCGTTCGTTCCGAAACCGTCCATCTCGGTCAGCAACTGGTTCAGCGTATTTTCTCGCTCGTCGTTCGACGAATAGCCGACGTTCTTGCTGCGCGCCCGCCCGATCGCGTCGATCTCGTCGATGAAGACGATGCAGGGCGCTTTTTCTTTTGCCTGCCGGAACAGGTCGCGCACCCGCGACGCGCCGACGCCGACGAACATCTCGACGAAGTCGGAACCGCTGATCGAAAAGAACGGCACGTTCGCCTCTCCGGCCACGGCTTTCGCCAACAGCGTCTTACCGGTTCCCGGAGGGCCTACGAGCAGGGCGCCTTTCGGAATTTTGCCGCCCAAGTCGCTGTACTTGCCCGGGTTTTTCAGGAAATCGACGATTTCCATGATTTCCACTTTAGCTTCTTCGAGTCCGGCGACGTCCTTGAACGTGATGTTGACGTTCGCATCCTTGTCGAACATCTGCGCTTTGGCCTTGCCGACGCTGAAGATCCCGCCGCCGCCGCCATTGTTGCCGCGCGACATGCCCCGCCACAGGAACCACCAGATTCCGACGAGGATCAGGATCGGGAAGATCAGCGTGAATGCGTCGCCCCAGATGTTGCGGCGCGTTTCGAAACTGAGCGGAACTTCTTGATCGTATTCGGTTTGCGCGTTTTCCAGGTTGTGTTGGAAATAGTCGAGCGACCCGATATTGAACGAGAACTGGGGCCCATGTTCGGTGATCCCTTTGTACTCTTTCCGGTCGGAGTAGGACGCGACCTTGTCGGGTTTCAGGTAGACCTCGGCCGTCTCTTTGTTCACGACGACGATTTTTTGCAGGTCTCCCTTTTCGATCATCTCCTTCACGCCGTCCCATGTGGTCGTGTGCGTCACTTTCTCGTTACCCAGCAGTCCCCACGAGAGGATCACCACGGCCAGGATCATCCAAACCCAGTAGATGTTGAATTTCGGACGTTTGCCCCCCAACTGGGGCATATTGTTGTTATGATTCGGTTTCATGTTTGTTATGTGATGCTTTTATCCAAAAAATCAACGGTCGGCCCGTTGCGATATTGTCTTACGCTTCGGATTCGTAGCGGGTCGCCGGAGCGTCGGCCCAGAGTTGTTCGAGTTTGTAAAAATCGCGCAACTCGGTCTGAAAAATGTGCACCAGCACGTCCCCGTAATCCATTACGACCCATACGCTGTTGGTGATTCCTTCGACGCGCCATACTTTTTCGCCCAAATCGGCCAGCGTTTTCTCTTCGATTCCCCGGGCGATGGCCTCGACCTGCGTAGTCGAGTCGGCGTTGCAGATAACGAAAGCGGGACATACAGCCCCGTCGAAACCGCTCAGATCCAGCGATATGATGTTTTTTCCTTTTTTGTCCTGTATAGCCTCTGCGATTGTATCGATCAGTTTACTCATAGGTTTTTACTTCATTTTAAGGAGGTAAAGATACGAAAAAGTTATAAATTCAAAATTTTTTGCCCGTAGTTATACGGATAACTTCGGAGGGGCGTTCAGGCGCCCTTCCGGAAAACTGCAAATATCCTGCAAAAGATAAAACGGATCAGTTCCGCGCGACGTTCATGACCGATTCTTTCAGCGCGTCGATCAGCGACCGTTTGACGTAGGTGCGGCGAACCGCAATCGTGATTTTGCGCGATGCGGCCCCTTTGGCCAGCGTTTTGACCTGTGGACGGTGTTTTTCGTCGATGTAGTCGGCGACCATTTCCGGAATGATCGTTATCAGGTTCGGGGTGTTGTCCACGATCCGCATCAGGGTTTCGAGCGATCCGCTTTCGAAAGAGTACTGCCGGGCGATGTTTTTCTGGGCTTGGCACAGTTCGATCACCTGGTCGCGCAGGCAGTTCCCTTCCGACAGTAGCAGCAAATGGCGCACGTCGATATCTTCGATACGGATGTTGCTGCGCTGGCAGAGCGGGTGGTCGGTCGACACGTAGGCGAAGAAACGGTCGTTGAAAAGTTCTTCTTCGCGGATGCCTTCGGGCGAAGTGCCCCCGGCCATGATTGCGGCGTCGAGCATGTCGCGGTCGAGCGCGCGGATGATGTCGCCGGTCATCATTTCCCGGATCTGCAGTTCGACCTTCGGGCATTTGCGGACGAAATCCGGAATGAAACGGTGCAGTAGATAAGGAGCGATCGTCGGAATGACCCCGAGCCGCAGCGTTCCCGAAATTTCGTTTTGCAGGTCGGATACGACTTCCCGCACCATGGCGAAAGCCTGTACCGCCTCTTTTGCCTGGCGGATGACCGCCAGGCCCGCGTCCGTCGGCAATACCGGTTTTTTGCTGCGGTCGAGCACGATGACGCCCAGTTCTTCCTCGAGGTTTTTCACCTGCATACTCAGCGAAGGCTGCGTCACGAAACATTTTTCGGCCGCCAGCGAGAAACTGCCGTAGTTGGCTACGGCCAGCAGGTATTCCAGTTGGATGATGGTCATATCAGCAGTGTTGATGTCGGACTGCAAATATTATAAAAAAAAATGATAACTTCCAACTTTCCGGATTTTTTTAACGGCGGTCGGCCGGTTTGATTATTAGATCGTTCTGGCGTACGATTTTCCCTGCCAACTGTCCCGTTCCTCGAGGCGGCGTTCCAGTTCGGCCCACAGTTGTTCATTACGGATCAGTCCCCAGGCCGGGCCTGCATGGAAGCGCGGCGGCGCCTCGCCGGCGAAACGTTCGACGACCAGGTCGGGACGCAGCCGTTCGAGGATGCCGATGAAAAAGTCGATATACTCCTCTTTGCCGAAAAAGCGGAAATCCTCCGGGTGCCGTGCGTACTGCTCGGCCATCGGCGTCTCTTTGAATAACTGCAACTGGTGGAATTTGACGGTGTCGAGCGGCAGCGCGTTGATCCGTTCGGTCTGTTCGGTCATCATCCCCCGGGTTTCGCCGGGCAGTCCGAGGATGAAATGCGCTCCGGTATGGATGCCGCGCGCCGCCGTCGCCTCCACGGCCCGCTGCGCGCAGGCGAAGTCGTGTCCGCGGTTGATGGCCTGCAGCGTGCGGTCGTAGCACGACTCGATGCCGTATTCGATCACGACGTAGTGGGATTCGGCGAGCCGGGCGAAGTAGTCGAGTTTGCGTTCGTCGATGCAGTCCGGGCGCGTGCCGACGATGATCCCGGCTACCTGCGGCACTTCGAACGCCTGCGAAAAAACGGTTTCGAGCCTCTCCAGAGACGCATACGTATTCGAAAAGGACTGGAAGTAGGCCAGGTATTTTTCCGCGGTGCGGTAGCGGCGGCGGTGGAATTCGATTCCCTCTTCCAACTGCTGCCGGACGTTTTTCTGCGGCGTGCAATAGGACGGAGAGAAAGCCGAGTTGTTGCAGAACGTGCATCCGCCGGTCGAGACCGTGCCGTCGCGGTTCGGGCAGGAGAATCCGGCGTTGACCGACAATTTTTGCACGCGGGTGCCGAACAGTCGCCGGAAGTATCCGGAATAGCTGTTGTAACGTCTCGCATCCCCCCAGGGATAGGTGCTGCCGGTACCGGAGGCCGGTTTTGTTTCAGGGCGTTTCATGGATTCTAAGAGTTTGCTGCGGGGCGGCCGAAAACGGTCGGTAGCACTCCGCGAAGCGCGGCGGACGCGAATTCCCCATTGTCGAACGGCGGTCCGCGACCGGTTTACCCTTCGGCCGTTCAGTGGTTGCGCAGCGCTTCGATAAAGCCGGGAAACTGCGTCCAGAGGTGTTCGGTCTGTAGCCACAGTTCGCGGGCGAGAGTCTGGCGCAGCGGCTTTTCGCTCTCGATGTCGGCCAAGTATTCCGGAGTCACTTCGTGGACGTTCGACGTGAACTCGGCGTAAAATACCGGAAAACTTTTTTTGAAGTGAATCAATTCGCCGGCGGGGAGGCTGCCCGTCTGCCGGAATTCGCTCCAGAGCTTCAGGATCTCTTTTTCCGGATATTTGTCGCTGATGTCGTTGACGATTTCGTCGAAAAGTTCGTAGTCTTCGAGCGCCAGGTAGCAAAATGCCAGCGGCTTGGTAGTTTCGAGGTGGTCTTCCGGGTCCATGTCGAGCAGCATCTCCATCATTCCCGCCGCCATTTCGAAGTCGCCGACCAGGAAATGGTCGATCGCCGACCGTTTCAGCAGTTCCAGCACGGATTGGTTCTCCTCTTCTTCCCAGTCCAGCTGCACTTCGTCTTCGTCGGGGATCAGATCCATCAGCTTCTTGACGCCTTCGTACCGCAGGTTGCAGGCCTGTTCCACGTCGCCCTGCCGTTCACAGGTTCTGGACCTGGCCAGAATGGCCGCGAAATCGTAAGCGGCGTCCGTTCCGTGAATCGGATATGAGATGACGTAAGTGTTTTCGGCCGTCGGGACAAACTGGGGTGTATTAGCCATTTAGATAAAGATTAAACGAAAGGGTCTGCACTGTAAACCGCTGCAAAGGTACGATTTTTTGGAAAACGGCAACAAAGTCCCGAACATTATTTGACGGAAAACGGCATTTGCCGCCGCCGTTTTTTGCCGTTTGATGCGTCCGTCCGATTTAATGCATGTTAATATGTTGATAATTAATATACTGTCATCGAAAAGTCCGGCGCTTTGCAATATGGATAAGGGATCGGTTGTTCATCGTACCGGAAAAAATCTTATTTTTGCATACGCATAGCGGTCTGCCGTACAGACCGCCGACCGAACCGCCGCGCCATGAGTCTTACCGACATCAACAACGAATCCAGGTACCTGATCTCGACCGAAGAGGACGAGCTCTGGGGGCTCGTCGTGACCAGCGTGGGTAGCCAGACGATCTCCGCGAAAGAGAATTACCCTCCGTCGAGCCATCCGCAGGGCTATTTTTTCAATGTGGACGAAGGCCGGGTGCTGAGCGAATACCAATTGTTGTATATCACCGACGGCCAAGGTATTTTTACGTACGGCGATTCGCGCGAGTCGCAGCTGATTACCGAAGGAAAGGTGTTTTTTCTTTTCCCCGGCGTATGGCATACATACCGGCCTTTCGCCAATACCGGTTGGAAAGAGTACTGGATCGGGTTCAAAGGGGAGGTGATCGACCGGATCGTCGGCGAAGGCTTCTTCGTGAACCAGGCCCCGGTGTTCAATATCGGACTTAACGAGCGTATCGTCGACCTGTATATCAAGGCTTTCGATATCGCGAACGAGGAACGTTCCGGGTTTCAGCAAGCGTTGGGCGGGATCGTGATGCACATGCTCGGGTTGATGTATTACCGTCACCGCACCCGCGATTTCGTCGACGAGAACATGATCAACAAAATGAACAAGGCGAAGGTGATCATGCGCGAGGGCGTTTACGAAAACCTGTCGGCCAAGGAAGTGGCCGACAGGTTGCATATCGGCTATTCGGGTTTCCGCAAAGCGTTCAAGGAGTTTACCGGAACCTCGCCGGCCCAATATATGCAGGAGTTGAAACTGAACGAGGCGAAGCTGCTGCTCACCACGACCACGCGTCCGGTGAAGGAAATCTCGTACAGTCTGAAGTACGAGAATCCGGAATATTTTTCGATGTTCTTCAAACGGCGGACTTCGATGACGCCCGTCGAGTACCGCAACATCGGGAGCCCGGCGAAGGACGAGGAGGAGCGCATGCCGGAATAATTCGAGTACTAAAGGATTAAAGGAGAGTAAGCAATTTTACGAATCTATGGAAAACAGGAACGAAAAGGTAGAAATCATACAGATTAATATTTCCGGGGAGGACAAGCCGGGGCTGACTTCTTCGCTGACCGATATTTTGGCGCGCTACGATGCGACGATCCTGGATATCGGGCAGGCCAATATCCACCAGACCCTGTCGATGGGCATCCTGTTCAAGACCGATTCCCAGCGGGCCGGCGACATCATGAAGGACTTGCTGTTCAAGGCCTACGAATTGGGCATTCAGGTGCGTTTCAAGCCGATTACCGCCGAACAGTACGAAAACTGGGTGGGAATGCAGGGGAAAAACCGTTACATCATCACGGTGCTCGGCCGTAAGTTGAGCGCGCAGCAGATCGCGGCGGTCACGAACGTGGTGGCCGGGCAGGGATTGAACATCGACTCGATCCTGCGGCTCACGGGGCGTATCCCGTTGGATGTCGATGCGCGCGCTCCAAAATCGTGCATCGAACTGTCGGTGCGCGGTACGCCGCGCGACCGCGAGGGGATGCAGTCCGAATTCATGCGGCTTTCGACCGAAATGGGGATGGATATTTCGTTTCAGGCCGATAATATGTTCCGCCGGACGCGCCGGCTGATCTGTTTCGATATGGATTCGACGTTGATCGAAACCGAAGTGATCGACGAATTGGCCGAGCGCGCCGGGGTCGGAGAGCAGGTACGCGCGATCACCGAAAGCGCGATGCGCGGCGAGATCGATTTCACGGAGAGTTTCCGGCGCCGGGTGGCCATGCTCAAAGGGCTGGACGAGTCGGTGCTCGCCGACATTGCGGACCACCTGCCCTATACCGAGGGGCTCGACCGGTTGATGCATATCCTCAAGCGCATCGGGTTCAAAACGGCGATTCTGTCCGGCGGGTTCACCTATTTCGGCAATTATTTGCGGCAGAAATTCGGGTTCGATTACGTGTACGCCAACGAACTGGAGATCATTGACGGCAAGTTGACCGGCCGTTACCTCGGCGACATCGTCGATGGCAAGCGCAAAGCCGAATTGCTGAAACTGATCTCGCAAGTCGAAAACGTGGACATTGAGCAGACGATCGCCGTCGGCGACGGAGCCAACGACCTGCCGATGCTCAGCGTGGCCGGGCTCGGTATCGCATTCCACGCGAAACCGAAAGTAAAAGCCACGGCCGGACAGTCGCTGTCGACGATCGGGCTGGACGGCATTCTCTATTTCCTCGGTTACAAAGATTCTTATCTGGACGACAAACGGTTTGTGTGACGGGTTCCCGACAGGGGGAAACGTTCCGTTGTTTTCGACGGGTCGCGTGGCCGGATCGGCGACGGGAAGATGCGCTGTGCGTGGCCGGGCGGAGCCTTATCCGGCGCAAAACTTTGTAAACTTGAAAACTTTTTTTGTTTATTAGTTTTATTTCGTATCTTTGGAACCGGATTGTTAAGGTATTGCCATGTTGCTAAAAGATAGAATCGTAGCGGAGTCGACGAATCTGTTTGTCCGTAACGGCGTGAAGTCGGTCCGGATGGACGATATCGCGTCCCGCCTGGGCGTCTCTAAGCGGACGATTTACGAATTGTTCGGCGACCGGGAGTCGCTGATCGTCGAATGCGTGCGGCATTTTTATGCGTCGCAGGACGAAAAACACGACCGGCGTGTCGCATCGGCCCGCAACGTCATCGAGGAGTTTATCCTGCTACTGGAAGATTGGGAAAACATGATGATGACCAACATCAATTTCATGAGCGATCTGAAACGGTTCTATCCCGCCGTCTTCGAGCGGGTCTATTCCGAGATTCGCCAGCGCGGGCAGGAGCGACTGAAAGGATCCCTGAAGAAGGGGATCGACGAAGGGTTGTTTTTCCCGGAGCTCAACCTCGACTTTACGGCCGTCGCGCTGATGGCCTCGATCAATACCATTTTCGCTTCGCCTTCGGTGTACGACGAGGTGCACGTGTCGGTGTCCGATGCCTTTAAGTACATCACGATGTGTTTTTTCAGAGGCATCTCGACCAAAGAGGGGATTCACATCATCGACGATACGTTCCGGAAGCATTTTCCCGGCGGCCTTTTCGGGCAGAACAAAGTTCGGGCGTAAGACGGAGTCGACCTCGATTGTATATAATCCGGGGGGTGGCCCGCTCAGACGCCGAGGATGAAAATCGCGGGGCGTTTGTGAATATCGGGCGTTTTCGCCTTCCAGTCGCGGATCTGCGCGGTGCGGATAAGTTGGTCGGGTTGCAGGATATCCGCCGCGACCGTCAGCAGCGTATTCCCGTTGCATTCTTTCAGAAAATCTTCGAAAAGTTTCAGGTTGCGGTAAGGCGTTTCGATAAAGATCTGCGACTGGCGCTCGGTTTGCGCCCGTTTTTCGAAATGCCGGATCGCCCGGCCGCGTTCGGGTTGTTTGACCGGCAGGTAGCCGTTGAAAGCGAACGACTGCCCGTTCAGCCCGGAGGCCATCAGCGCCAGCAGGATCGACGACGGGCCGACCAGCGGAACCACTTCCACGCCGCGCAGGTGCGCAAGCGCCGCCAGGTCCGCGCCCGGGTCGGCTACGCCGGGCAGGCCCGCTTCCGAGATCACGCCGGCGTCCGTTCCGGCGAGCACCGGGGTCAGCAGTTCGGCCACCGCTTCCGGCGTCGAGTGTTCGTTCAGTTCGGCGAAACGCAGCGAGTCGATCGGCCGTTGTATGCCGGCGCGGCTCAGAAAGCGGCGGGCCGAACGGGTGTTTTCGACGATGAAGTATTCCAGGCGGTCGATTACGGTTCGATTGTATTGCGGCAGCACATCCCATACCGGCGTATCGCCGATCGGGGTCGGCAGCATGTAGATTTTCCCCTTTCCCATTACTCTTTGGTGTAGATCCGTTTGACGCGGGTCGAAATACCCGTCATGATTTCGTAGGGGATGGTTCCCAGTACGTCGGCCATTTCGCCGACCGGCGCTCCTTCGCCGAAGACCGTGACCGTGTCGCCCTCGTGCGCGTCGATGCCGGTGATGTCGATCATGCAGGTGTCCATGCAGATATTTCCGATGATCGGGGCTTTCCGGCCGTTGACGATGAAGCTCCATTTTCCGCAGCTAAGCCGGCGGTTCAGGCCGTCGGCATAGCCGATCGGGACGGTCGCCGTACGCACGGGATGCTCTGCGACGATTCCGTGGCGGCCGTAGCCGACCGTATCGCCGACCGGAACCTCTTTGATCTGGACGATGCGGCTTTTGAGCGCGCTGACCGGCAGCAGGTGCTCCTGGTGGGCGACGCTGATGCCGTACAGTCCGATGCCGAGCCGTACCATGTCGAACTGCGCTTCCGGGAAGCGCTCGATCCCGGCGCTGTTGTCGACGTGCCGCAGGATGTGCCGCTGCGGGAAGGCGGCGACCAGCCGGTCGCTCAATTCGCGGAACAGGGCGATCTGGCCGCGCGTGAAGTCGTCGTGCCGGGCTTCGTCGCTACCGGCTAAGTGCGTGAAGATCGTGCGGATGTAGAGTTCCGGGATCGTTTTCAGCGCGTCGATCAGCGGGTCGATGTCCTGCCGTTCGAATCCGAGGCGGTGCATGCCGGTGTCGAGCTTGATGTGGATCGGATAGTCGGTTTCTCCGTTCCGGCGTACCGTTTCGGCGAACGACTGCAACGACGATCGGCTGTAAATCTCCGGTTCGAGCCGGTAGTCGAGCATCAAGTCGAAGCTGTCCGAATCGGCGTTCAGCACGACGATCGGCATCGTGATGCCGGCCTCGCGCAGTGCGACGCCTTCGTCGGCGAACGCGACGGCCAGGAAGCCGACGCCCTGCTGTTCGAGCATGTTGGCGACTTCGAAAGTGCCGTTGCCGTAGCCGGATGCCTTGACCATCGCCATCACTTGTTCTCCTTCGCGCAGCAGGCTGCGGAAGTAGTTCAGGTTGTGGATCATGTGGTCGAGGTTGACTTCCAGCACGGTCGTATGTATCTTGTCTTCGAGGATGCGGCCGATCCGTTCGAACTGGAAGCGGCGTCCTCCTTTCAGCAGGATGCTTTTTTTCGAAAAGCGCGACCGGTTGACGCCCCGCAGGAAATTTTCGGTGGTCAGGTAGAACTCCTTGCGGCAGTCGAATGCCCCCGCATGTTTGAAAATCTCTTCGCCGATACCGATCAGTTCGGTCACTCCGTTCGCCTTCAGCAGTTCGGCCACCCCGGCGTACAGCCGGTCGGGTTTCAGACCGCTCTGGTCGATGTCGGACAGGATCAGCGTTTTTTCGCGGTGGCCGGCTACCGACGACAGGTATTCCAGCGCGATGCCCAGCGAGTTGATGTCCGAATTGTAGCTGTCGTTGACGATTTTGCAGCCGTTGATGCCGTCTTTGAGTTCTAGCCGCATCGCTACGTTTTGCAGCGAGCGGAGTCCGCCCCGGACTTGCGACATGTCGTACCCCATTACTCCGTACAGGGTCAGCGCTTCGGCCGCGTTTTCGCGCGAGGCGGCGTCAGGGTAGGGCAGTCCGTTCAGGTCGCAGCGGCTCGCGTCGACGGCGATCAACTGCCGGTCGGGATAGCGGGCCGGAACGAGGCGCCGCAACAGCGGGTCGCCGGCATTGTAGATAATCGTCGGCGTGTGGGCGAATAGGTTCAGTTTCTCTTCGGCCTTTTCTTCCGGCGTGTCGAAATTCTCCTGATGGGCGTCGCCGATGTTCGTGATGATGCCGATGTCGGGACGGACGATCCGTTCGAGCGACTGCATCTCGCCCTTGCGGGAGATACCCGCTTCGATCACGGCGATCTGCTCGTCGCCCGCGGTCATCAGCAGCGACAGCGGTACGCCGATCTGCGAGTTGTAGCTTTTCGGACTGCGGAACAGTTTTACGCCCGGCGGGCAGAGCTGGGCGATCCACTCTTTGGTGACGGTCTTGCCGTTGCTGCCGGTGATGGCTACCACTTTGCCGCGGATGCGGTCGCGGAGGCAGGCGGCCAGCCGCTGCAACGCCGCTACCGAATCGTCGCAGCGGACGAATCCGGCTTCCGGGTAGCGTCGGACGTCGACGGCGCCGTCGACGATGAAGGCGCGCACTCCCTTGCGGTATAACGGTTCGATGTAGTCGTGTCCGTCTCGGTTCGTTCCGCGGATCGCGACGAAAAGGGTACCTTCCGGGAGGTTGGCTCGCCGGCTGTCGGTCGTCACGCGGACGACGGTCGTGTCCGTCCCTTCGAATGCGCCCCCGACGCAAGCGGCGATATGTGTCAGTAGATCGTTCATGTTCCGAATGAATTGAAGCGACACAAAAGTACGCCATTTTCCGCAAAAAGTTTTGAACCGTGCGGAATTTTACCGGAATTACCGGCTCGTTGCCTGCGGTTCTCCGATAAAAAAGCCGGAAAAAACGGATCGTCCGTTTTTCCCGGCGTATGCGAACCGGCCGGATGCCTTTAGAAAACGTATCCGAACCCGATGTTCAGGTAGACGTTGTACATGTTGAACCCGATGCTTTTGAATCCTTTTTTGAAGATCGAGTTCGCCGCCCAGGTCAGCTCTCCGTATACCGACAGGTGGCGGTAAGCCATCCATTCGGCTCCGAATTCGCCGCCCCAGTTGAACCGCCGGATGTCGTTATCGAAATTGTACGTGGCCGACTCGACGCCGATCTTGGTTCCGGTCGGATCTCCGTCGCGGATGTATCCGTCGTAGGCGTTTCCGCTGAAGCCGCCCCGCAACAGGTATGAGAAGAAGAACCCCAGTTTCAGTTCCCAACGCGGGGAGACCTGGCGCATTGCCATCACCGGCACGGTCAGGTATTCGTTCTGCACCCGGGTTTTGACCTGTCCGGTGAATACTCCGGAGATCAGCCCTTGTTCGTCGCCGTTGTCCACGTTCATCGTCAGTTGGTAATTCTTCACCTGGGCGCCGGCCGACATCCCCTTCGTTTCGAAACGGAGTCCGCTGATCAGCGCCCATTTCGCAGTCAGGTTTCGGACGACGTTCCCTTCGATGGCGAAAGCCAGCGTCGGCGAGTACGCTTTCAGTTTCCGGATCTCGGCCGGTAGCGGAAGCGGGGTCGTGCCGCCGATGTTGAAACCTGCCTTGACGCGGTATTCGAATTTTTTGAAAGACTGGGCGCAGACGCCGCCGATACACAGCAGCGCGACCGCCAAGCAGATGATGTGTTTTTTATTCATCGTCATAGTTGGGTTGTCGGGTTAGTTTGCCGGTTTCTCTTCGCAGATCACTTCTACGTCGTCCACGAGCAGCGTGCTTCCTACGGCTCCTTTGAAATAGGCTCCGTAACGGCTGGACGAGAAGACGACGGTCAGGTTGTACTTGTAATTCTCCATTTTTTCCTCGTCGAACTGCTTGAGATAGGTGAATTCCACGTCGAAAGGAAGGTAGGTTCCCAGCGGCGACTCGACCGGGTCCGGGACGACGGCCTTGGCGACGATGTTCGGCGAAGTGAGCACGTTGTCGCCGAACAGGCATTCGACGTTGTCGTCCGTCTCGTACAGCACCGCGTAAATCTGGCAGGAATCCCGCTGTTCGGGGATCACCAGGTTGTTGTATTTATCGGTCACGTTGCCGGCCGACACGTAGCTGTAATAACCTTTCAGGCGCAGCGGTTTTTTGCCGAACGGAAGACCGAACCGGGTGGCCTCCATCGGATTTTTGGTAGCCAGCATACCGTCGAACGTTCCGATGAACAGGTTCCCGGCGGCGATCGGCATGTTCAGGGCCGAACCGAACGTCCCGGTCGATTTGGTTTCGAGTTTGGCCGCCAGCCGGCCTCCGTGGGCGATCGGGGTGGAACAAGTCGGAAATTTGCTCGGGACGGATGCGCCTCCGGTCAGCGCGTAACCCGCATTTCCGGACGACCATATCTCTTGGGCCACACCCCCGGCGATGATTTCGTAAGGCTGTTCGTATTTTCCTATCTCTTTCCAGTCTTCGAAACTGAACAGGGTCGGCAGGTCGGTTTCGATCACGCTGACCAAGTAGGATTTGTTCCAGCGCCCATCCTGCGAGGTGACTTTGTAAAGCTTCGGAGTGGTGAAATCGCGGACGGTGCCCGATGCCGGTTCGATGACGGCTCCGGGAGTCAGCTTGAACTCCGGAGCCATCCGGGTAACGTCCGTCGAGCCCGGGACGATCAGGATCATCACCGTGTTGTCGGCGATCTTGGGATCGGTTTTGACGATGTCTCCCGGAACGGTGCATTCGATGATGTCCGCTTCGGCGTTCAGCGGTTCGTCCTTGATGCAGGAAACCGTCAGCGCTGCGGCGCCCAGGAGCGTTAACAATAAGCGTATTTTCATAATTGTCGGATACATTTATCGGATTTTCTCCGCAAAGGTAATTTTAATCAGATATCTCCGCAAATCTTTGTTCCGGGGGGCGCGGAATTTCTCCGGAGATATTTACGGATTCATTTCTTCTGTCCGAGGTAATCGGGGTACGGTAAAATAATCTTATTTATTAAATAACGCATATTTCGGCGATAAGTTACATGTGTGGGTTTATTCGGTTGATACATAGTGTTATAAAAATGAGGCGGATATGGAAATGCCGAATTTCGGACGGAAATGTCCGGATTCGCCGGATCGTTTTCGTCGAAAGTTTGACGCCCTCGGCCGAAAATCATTTTCGGAAATTTGTTAATCGGCGATTTTTTTCCTACTTTGCAAAATGATTACGGAATTATTTTTAACTTAAAATTAACCTTGAAAACTTCCCTTCGGAGGTTTTGTAACCTGATTTAATTAAGATGAAACGAGTCGATTTCAAACCGAAAGGCATTTTGTCCGCGGGCGTTTTCTGGCAGCGTTCGGTTGCCGTCTGCCGGAAAGCGGTTCCCGCATTGATGGTCGCGGCGTTGCTGTTGGCGTCCTGTGGAAAGGATAACGGGGACGATCCCGGTCCGGGACCTAATCCCCCCGACCCGGATCCTACGCCGACTCCGAAAACCGAATACCTGACCTTCGCTACCAAGACGGCGAATCAGATTTCCGTCAAAGAAGTTTCGACCGGCGAGTACGAAATGTCGATGACCGGGACGGACCCCTACATTTTCACCAATTCGTTGGAGCGTACCAATCCGGCGGACTCCTGCATTCTTACCTTTCAGTACCGTTGCGATAAGGAAATTTCATTCTTACAACTGTTTTTCGCCTCGACTCCTTCTTCCGGCGTGTCGGAAGACCGTTCGGTGAAAGTGGACGGGATTCCCGCTTCGCAGACCTGGAAAACCTGGAAAGCCAACGTGAGCGAATCGCTCGTAAAATTCGCATGGGGGAAAGCCGGTAACTGTTTGCGGGTCGATTTCGGAGACAAATCGGGGATTAAACTCTATATAAAAGGGATTCATTTCCGCGGAATGACCGAGCAGGAGAAACAGGAGGCCGAAGAGGAAGAAGAGAACAGCAAGTCCGAAGCGGCGTTCGAAAACAACCTGAAATCCTATCTGTCGACGCTGTATCCGTCCTCTACGTCGGTAACCTCGGTGGAAGCCGGACTGACCAAAATTACCGTGAAAGGGAACTGTTCCGCTTCGGGCAGCTATAGCCTTTGCGAAATTCCGCCTTACGTCGATCTGCTGAAAACGACCAAATTCGAGTTCAAAACGGCTCTTACCGACGGGACGTTCAGCAAGGAAATGGACCGCTATGTCGAACGGGACGGGTTCAAATACGACCGGACCCTTTCGAAATGGGCGATCGTAGAGAACGGCGATACGAAAGATAAATTGGTGTCTCATGCGCGTTACGCTACCGAGATCGCTTCGACGCAACAATTGCCCGCAGCGAAACCCGCCAGCAAAAAGGGGCTCGGCGGATACCATTTGGGCGGTCCCGAGAGCGATCTGGATGATCTGGGGATTACCAGCATCACGATGAACGTTTCTTTCGTCGGCATGATGTCGCTCAGTCCTTCGGGCAATTCCATCGCGCACGAATACGGCGGTAAAACCTACTATTTCGATAAAGGCAGCGTGGAAAACTATGACAAAACGTTGCAGGCGGCCCAGAAACGGAATATCGTCGTTGCCGCTATCCTCCTGGTCGCTCCTTCGAGCTCGGAGGTGGGAAAACTGCTGCTGCATCCGGATTACACTTCGCGGGGGATCTACACGATGCCGAATATGACCAATCCGGAGAGCGTGAACTGTTATGCCGCCGCGCTCGATTTCCTGGCCAGCCGTTATTGCCAGACCGGCAGTCCGTACGGTCGTATCCACCACTGGATCATGCACAACGAGGTCGATGCCGGGCTCGACTGGACGAACATGGGCGTCAAGCCGATCACCATTTATACGGATACGTATCTCAAGTCGATGCGAATGTGCTACAACATCGCTCGGCAGTACGATCCGAATACCGAGGTGTTCGCTTCCTTTACGCATTCGTGGACGGAGGCCGCTTCGGACAGTTACGCTTCCCGCGACATGCTCGATCTGCTGAGGAAATTCGGTACGGCGGAAGGCGACTTCCAATGGGCGGTGGCTTACCATCCTTATCCGCAGGATCTGAACGATGCGAAAACCTGGAACGATAATAAGGCTTCGTTCAACATGAATACGAAGCTGGTGACGTTCAAAAACCTCGAAGTGCTGAGCGCCTGGGCCAAAAAATCGGAAAATAAGTACAAGAAGACGATCAAGCGTTCGGTATGGCTCTCCGAAAACGGAACCAATTCGAGAACCTATGCGGACATGTATCTTAAAGAACAGGCCGCCGGTTTCGCTTATGCCTGGAAAAAGCTGAAAAAGCTCGACGGCATCGACGCGATGCAGTGGCATAACTGGATCGATCATCCCGAGGAATACGGCCTGCGGATCGGATTGCGCAAATTCCCGAACGATCCCGACGATCCGATGGGTAGAAAACTCGTATGGTATGCCTATCAGGCAGCCGGGACGTCAACCGAGGATGCGGTTTTCGAACCTTATAAGGCGGTGATCGGAATCGACAATTGGAATATCATCCAAGAGGTTCAGTAATCCGTTCGAAAAATTACGGGGTTCGGAATTGTTCCGGACAGGAACCGAAGTAAAGCAAAGACGCTGATTGAAAGCGTCTTTGCTTTTCCGTATTCCGAGCGTAGCCGGGCCGCGCCTCCGGCGTTCGTCCGTAAACTGCGGCCCGATAAGTTTTAGGTATTACCTTTGCAGGGAGTCTAAACGATTATTATTTAAAAAAAAAAATTAGGAGCTATGAAAAAAGCGTTTGTTTTGTTGGCCTGCCTGTTCGCGATGCAACTCACCGTTTCCGCCGACGACGGCACGCCGATCGAGGTGAACAACCTGCCGGTAAAGGCGCAGCAATTTCTGAAAGCCTGTTTCCCGGATAACACGGTGTCTTACGCCAAAGTGGAAAACGAGTGGACCGGCAAAGAGTACGAGGTGTTGTTCGAGGACGGCACCAAAGTAAAATTCGACAAAAAGGGAGAGTGGGAGGAAGTAGACGGCGGATATGCCGTTATTCCGGCTAACACCGTTCCCGTTTTGATCAAAAAGCACGTTGCCGAGAAGCATCCGAAGCAGAAAATCGTGAAGATCGAACGGGATCGTAAAGGTTACGAGATCAAGTTGGATAACGGTTTCGAGCTGAAATTTGATACTAAATTCAAGCTGACCGGTTACGACGATTAGCGAAAAGCAACATGAGAAACAGGGCGTCTTTCGAAAGAAAGACGCCCTGTTTTTTTAAATCCGCTCCGGTCGTATCCGGGCGTTTGCCTGTCTCGGTCGCGATTAAAATCTCCAACCGGCGGTAATGGCGAATACGCTGTTGCGCGTGACGATGTCCTTGTCTTTGGCGAGGCTGGTCAGGCCGATGTTGTAGCGGGCGTCCAGGATCAGGCCGCAGTTGAACAAGTATGAAACGCCGACCGGTACGGCAACGTCCGCTTTCTTGTAAGCAGCCTTGACGTCGACGTCGTTGTTTTTGGCTTTGAGCAGAAAGCCCGGCTGGATACCGGCTTTGACGGCCAGTCCTTTTACGAGGTAGAAGTTCGCCAGGATCGGTATGTTCAGGTTATCGGTCTTCACTTTGACGCCTTCGCCTTTGGTTCCCTGACGCGAGTAGAGTACGTCTGCCGACAGGGCGAACAGGTTGCTGAAACGGTAGTCTGCGAATACGCCGGCCGTCAGGCCCGTTTTGTAATCTCCGTCGAGCAGGGTTTGGTTCGACAGGTTGATGCCCACTTTGGGGCCGAATCCGAATCCGGTTTCCTGGGCGGATGCATAGGTAGCTACCGTAAATAAAGCCGCGATCGATAACAGTACTTTTTTCATGACGATTAAGTTTTTTAATTAAACAATTCAAAAGCGTTAAAACACTTGGTGCGCGCCCGCTTTTGTGCGGGACGTTTCGGTTGATTTTAACGACACGCCGGCTTGGTCGTCTTTGTTGAGAGTAGAACGGCCGGAGCTTCGTTTAGTTACAAAGTCCGGTCGTTTTTGAAATGCGTAAAATGTGTTTTTTGTTCGGAACGTATGCTGTAATAGTTTTGTTGTCAGCGTATTGATACGTGTGTTGGAGAAGTGAAAAATTATATTGCGGAACTGTTTTTTCCGGTGCGGCCGTCCGCAGTACTGTGGCGTTCCGGACTTTTCCGTTCGAAAAAACGGGAGCCTGCCGTCAGTCTTCCCGGTCGTTCAGGTAACGGATGTAAAGCGCGTGCGCGATGCCGTCGGTAATGCCGATCGTCGGCACGCAGATGCTGTCCGCATGGACCCGTTCGGCGATGTTCAGGAAGATTTCCGCTGCCGGGATGATGACGTCGGCCCGGTCGGGGTTCAGGCGGAATGCGGAGATCCGCTCTTCGACCGTCAGCGCTTTCAGTTCGTCGTAGATGGCCTTCAGGTCGGCCACGTCGAGCCGGTTGTCGTTCTTATTGCCTTTGAGCCGGTAGAGCTTGTTGATGTTGCCGCCCGTGCCGATGATTTTCAGATCCGGATAATCGGCGGCCAGTACGGCCAGGTCGCGGTTCAGCGACTCGATGTCGGCGAGTTTGACCATGCCGCCCAGCGAGCGTACCGTCCCGATGTCGTACGAGTTGGAACCGATCAGTTTCCCGTTCGAGATGACGCTGACTTCGGTGCTGCCGCCGCCGACGTCGACATAAATGTAATGCCCTTCGCGGCCGAGCAGGTCGGCGATGTGACTGTCGTAAACCATCCGCGCCTCTTCGAGCCCATTGATGATTTCCAACCGGATGCCGGTCTTGTTATGCACTTTCCGGGCGATCTGCATACCGTTCGAGGCGTCGCGCATCGCCGACGTCGCGCAGGCGCGGTAGGCCGTTACGTCGTACACTTTCATCAGCAGTCGGAAAGCCTTCACCGTGCGCAGCAGTTGTTTCTCCTTTTCGTCGGAAATGCTTCCCGTGCCGAATACCTCTTCGCCGAGCCGCAAAGGGACGCGTAGCAGTACGGTTTTGGTCATTTTGTCGGGCGAGTCGCCGTCGTTGACGCTCTTGATCAGCAGTCGTACGGCGTTCGATCCGATGTCGATCGCCGCGAAATTCAGTTTTTTGTTTTGCATGGTTCGGAAAGAGTTTAAAAGTTACAGGTCTCCGCTGAGGTCGTGATAATGCTCGTATAGTTTCTGTTGCGAACGGAACGGCGGTTCCCCGTTGTCGTAAATGCGGTTTCGGCCGGTGCCGTCGACGATCCGCGCCGCCACGTTGTCGGCCAGTCCGAATTCGACGATCGTTTTCAGTTCCCGTCGGATCTCCGGATCGTAGACCGGGGCGTAGGCTTCGATCCGGTGGTCGATGTTGCGCGGCATCCAGTCGGCCGATCCGATATAGTATTGTTCGTCCCCGCCGTTGCAGAAGATCAGGATACGCGCGTGTTCCAGGTAACGGTCGATGATGCCGCGGATTTCGATGCGATCGCTTTTCGGACCGAGTCCGGCGACCAGGGAACAGTTGCCCCGCACCAGCAGGCGGATCCTGACGCCGGCCGCCGAAGCTTCGTACAGTTTCTGGACGATTTTGGCGTCGGTGATGTGGTTGATTTTACACAAGATATAGGCTTCTTTGCCGTTTTTGGCATTGAATATTTCGTTGTTTATCAGCGCGTACAATTTTTTGCGCATCCCTTGCGGCGAAACGATCAGCTTCCGGAAGGCGATCGTTTTGTATGGCTGGTGGATGAATTCGAATACCCGGTCGACTTCCCGGACGATCGTTTTGTCGGCCGTAAAAAGGACGGTGTCGGTGTAGGTGCGGGCGTTTCCTTCGTGAAAGTTGCCGGTGCTGATGCAGGCGACATTGCCTTTTGTCGAGGCGATATGGGTCAGTTTGCAGTGTACCTTCAGTCCTTCGACGCCGAAAAGCACCTGGATGCCGGCGTCCTGCATTTTTTTCGACCAGCCGATGTTCGACGCTTCGTCGAAGCGGGCCATCAGTTCTACCATGACCGTTACTTTCTTGCCGTGCTTGGCGGCGCAGATCAGCGCTTTGACCACTTTGGAATCTTTGGCGAGCCGGTAAACCGTCGTTTTGATGCTGCGCACGTCGCGGCTCAGCGCCGCTTCCCGCAGCACCTTGATATAGTTCGAAAAGCTGTGGTAGGGATAGTGCATAAAAACGTCCCGGCGGCGGATCTCGTCGAGCGCGCTGCCGAGGCTGTCCATCGACGGAACGGGGGCGGGCACCCGCTTTTCGAACTTCAGATCGCTGCGGCTGCAATCCGGGAAAGCCATCAGGTCTTTCATATTGTGGTAGCGCGACCCGCCGACGCAGGCGTCGTAGCGGTCGATGCGGAATTTGCGCTTCAGATAGCGCAGCATCTCTTCGGGCATTCGCTGGTCGTAAACGAAGCGGATCGCTTCCCCCTTTTTGCGGTTCTTGACGCCGCGGGCCACTTTTTCGACCAGTCCTTCGTCGATGTCGCCGTCCAGCGCCATCTCGGCGTCGCGCGTGAATTTCAGCGTGTAGGCTTCGAACGATTCGTAACCCAGCCCGGCGAAGATGAACGGCAGGCAGAAACGCACCACGTCGTCGAGGAAGATGATGCAGGTCGTGTCGCCGTCCGACGGCAGCACGATGAAACGGTCGAACTCGCGGGTCGGCAGTTCGATCAGCGCGAAGTCGCGCACCGGTTTTCCGGTTGCGGCATTTCGGCGAATCATTTTGATGGACAGATAGATGCTTGAGTCCGTCAGTTCGTCGAGCTTCGATCCCTGCGTCATGATCAACGGATAGGTGGCGCTGTTCAGATCCGTCCGGTACACCGTGCGGATGTAGCGCTGCTGCTCATCGGTGAGCTGCTGCTCGTTGACGATGAAAATGCCTTCGGAGGCCAGTTTTCCCTTCAGGTTTTCGAACGTTTCGTCGAATTCCTGCGAATAATCCTTGGTCAGCCGGGTGATTTCGCGCAGCTCGCGGATGGTCGATGCGGGCCGGTTCTGCGGTTCGTTGTCGTATTCCACGATCCGTTTCATCGTGGAGACCCGCACCCGGAAAAATTCGTCGAGGTTGTTCGAATAGATGCCGAGGAACTTCAGCCGTTCCAGCAGCGGAACATTGTCCCGTTGCGCTTCCTGTAGAATCCGGTGATTGAAATACATCCAGCTGATGTCGCGGTCCAGTGTCGTTTTTGCTCCCATGTCAGTCTCCGTCTTTTGATTGCCCGCCACTAAGGTAGGCTTTTCCTTCCGGAAAAAAAAGAGCGCTGCTCCCCGGATTTTGTGCGATGGCCGATCCGGTCGCATTCGTCGGGCAAAGGGGAAATCGGACGTAAGTATAAAGACGTATTTTGCGGTATCTGTGGTTGTTGCGGGGTCTGTATCCGGTCGTTTCTGTTGGCTGTTTCTTAAAATTGTCCTACTTTTGTAAAGCGTCCCGGTCGTTCGGGAAACGCAGAAACGATAGTTCATCCGATTAAGAACATGGAAAATTTTAACGCCACCAGGTATAAGTTGCAGAATGTCGCGACGAAACGGATTTTCGAAGACGAGGGCTGGACGCTCGACGATACGCAGAGTTCGCATCCGTCGCTGATCCGCGCCGTTTACGAATCGCAGCAAATCCATCCGCACGGCGAGGAGCACGGGATTTACCGTTTCGCCGAATGGTTGCCGGTCAAAAGGATGCTGGCCGGTTCGTGCGCGCCGGTAACTTACAAGAGCAAAGGACTTGCGCAGAAACTTGGGCTTAAAAATCTGTATATTACGTTCAACGGTTATTTCCCGGAGATCGGGGCCCGGATGTCCACCTGCTCGTTCAAAGAGACGGAGGCGTATTCGGTTTGCGGAAGGCTGAACGGCAGCCACAAGGACAAAGTGCTGGTGGTGGCTTCGGCCGGCAATACGGCGCGCGCTTTTGCCAAAGTCTGTTCCGATAACCGTATTCCGCTGCTGCTGAGCGTGCCGGAAGACAACATCGACGCGCTGTGGTTCGACGCGCCGCTGAACGATTGCGTGAAACTGATCGTTTCGCAGAAGGGAAGCGACTATTTCGATGCGATCCATCTGAGTAACCTCGCCCTGCAATCCGATAAATTTTTCGCAGAAGGCGGCGCCAAGAACGTGGCTCGCCGCGACGGGATGGCGACCACGGTGCTTTCGGCCGTAACGCATATCGGCCGGATTCCGGACTACTATTTCCAAGCCGTAGGCAGCGGAACCGGAGCGATCGCCGCCTGGGAAGCCAACCTGCGCCTGATCGAGGACGGTCGGTTCGGCAATCACAAAATGCGGCTGATGGTGTCGCAGAACGCGCCGTTCGTGCCGATGTACAATGCATGGAAAGCCCGCTCGCGCGAAATGCTGCCTTACAACGACGACTGCGCCCGTATCGACGCCGAAGAGATCGACGCCAAAGTGCTGTCGAACCGCAAGCCGCCCTACGGGATCAAAGGCGGGCTCTTCGATGCGTTGACCGATACCGGCGGCGATATCCTGGTTGCGACCAACGAAGCAGCGCGCGCCGCTAAAGAGCTTTTCCTGGAGTGCGAAGGCGTGGATATTTACTCCGCTCCGGCCGTGGCGCTGGCTACGCTGATCCAGGCGGTGCGCGACGGCGAGGTCGATCCGGAAAAGATCGTTATGCTGAACGTTACCGGCGGTGGGGAGAAACGCTTTATGCAGGGCAAAAAATTACATTACCTGAAGCCGTCGGCTGTCTTCCCGATCGATCCGGATGCAAAAGAGGTGGCCGAAAAAGTAGGTCGCCTGTTTTCGTAGCGAGGCGCGACTTATATAAGAACGAAAAACGACCGGCAGTCTGTCGGTCGTTTTCCTTTTTTTCGTAATTACGGGATTTCGCCCGCCGGAACGTTTTCCTGCCTGGGAAATTTTTCCAGATAGACGAGCCGCATTCCGGGATAGGCCTCTCTTTCGGGGAAAGGACGGTAGCCCAGCCGCCGATAAAGAGCCAGGTTCCGAACGCTGCTATGGCTTGTGAAGAGTTCGCATCGGTGGATACTCTTTTTCGATCGATCCGAGCAGTTCGGTGCCGATCCCTTTTCTCCGTTGTTGATGCCCGACGATCAGTTTGCCGATGAACAGCGTGCGACCGTCCGTATGCGCGCGGACGGAGCCGACGATTCTGCCGCAGCCGTCGGTCGCTTTCAGTACGACGCCCGTTTCGAATTCCGCTCGCAGCTCTTGCAGCGTTTGCAGCAAAGGGGGAATCCGGAAGTCGTTCAGCAATTCGGCTTCGCTTCGGTAAGCGAGGTATTGCAGATCCAGGATCTGTTGCAGGTCGCATCTTTCCGCCCGGGTTATCGTCGTCATATCCGTATTCACGTTCGAAGCGCCTGCACGACTCGTGCAGGCGCTTCGAACATAGGGTGAAAATATTATTTCTTATAAATGTCCGGAATCTCGGGACGCCCGACGCCTACGGTCACGTTGACGCGCCAATCCACGTTGTTCGTGTACAGGTGACGGAAATCGAACGGCTGTTGCGCCCATACGCGGAAGATATTGCCTTCCTGCCAGGTATTTCCGGCCGAGGTGTAGTCGCACATCCGCAGGATGTGTTTGTTGCCCGCTTCGTCCTTGCACGGTACGTCGAACGTCATCCAGATCGCCGGCGTTTCCGGGTTTTCGACCAACTGAACGTCGATGTAGTTGTCCGTGTCGCGCATGAATTCGTAGCGGTACATCGGCGGTTCGGTCACGCCGTCGCGACGCGGAATCAGCCGCGAGTCGAACGCCAGGACGATCGGCCCGCGGACAATGGCGGCGTCGCCTACGCCCGACGGCGCATCGACCACGCGCGCGCGCATGTCCAGTTCGACCTCGATCTTATCGTTGTCGTTCCAAGTGCGTTCGATCGAAGCGTACGTGCCCGGCAGGATGTAACCGTCGTAAGGTTCTCCGTTGATCTTGATGGCAGTGCGCTTGCTCCACTGCGGGATGCGCAGTTCGAGCGCGAAGGCTTCGCTTTGGGGCAAATTCACGGTCGCCGCCACGTTCCCCTGTACCGGGTATTCGCTTTCCATATTGATTTTCAGCGGTTGTCCGGAAGGCGTCTTGACGGTGCTGTTCATTTTGCCGTACAGGTTGATTGCGGCGCCGTCGGCGGTGGTCATCACGGCCCAGGAGGGAGTGATCATCAGTCCGCGCGGACCGTTGGCTACGCAGCAGCTCATCACCACGTCCGGGAACTGCTGGTGGCTGTGTACCCGTTCGCCCATCAGGCCGGCGTAATACGACCACCATTCTCCTTTCGGCGACATCGAGGCGAGCAGGGCGTTGTAAAGGCTGGTTTCCAGTTCGTCCGCATAGCGGCTGTCGCCGGTCAGGCGCAACATTTGATACAGGAACTTCATCCAGGTTGCCGTCACGCAGGTCTCCATCCCCTGATACATCGGTTCGGTTTGGCGCATCTTGCCATGGCACCAGATTTCGGCCATCGAACCCGATCCGACGATCATGATTTCGTCGCGGATGATCGTGTTGATCAACTTGTGGCAGGCCTCGAAATAGAGCGGATCGCCCGTAATGCGGTACATTTCGCACAGCCCTTCGAAACACGACATCATTTCGTAGGCTTTCGGCGCGCCGCTCATTTTCCATAACGGAGTGCCCGACACGGCTTCCTGAACCAGCCGTAGTCCGGTCGGCGTCAGCTTGTTCGGCGTGTCCCACGACTTGATGATATATTCGGCGAAATCGAGGTAGCGTTTATCCCCGGTTTTCTGGTACAGCAGCGCGATCGGTTCCAATACCGAGCAGGAGGCCAGCCCTTTCCAGCCGATCCATCCGGTCGCGGCGATGTTGACCCCGCTTCCCGGACCGGTTTCTGAGATCAGGTTGTCGGCCACTTTACAGGCGGCGTCGAGCACGCTTTTGTCCTGCGTCTGGTCGTAATAGGCCAGCAGGCCGAGCATGACGTATTTACGGCCCCAAATATCCCATTCGCCGAGGTGGTTCTCGTCGAGATAGGTACCGATGTATCCGTTTTTGTCCTGCGTGGCGATCAGTTCCTGCACGGCTTTATCTACCACGGCGCGGTTCTCGGCGGTCGGCGCATAACCGTAGCCCTGCATGGCCGCCGTGTACCATTTACCCCAGAATTCGGAGCGGAAGCCCCAATTTCCGTCCGGTTTGTCGCGGAACGGCTGTACGACCCGTTCGATGTCTTGGGCCATCAACCGGTTGTCGATGCACAGGTCGAGTTTTTCGCCCAGGTAGCCGCCGAAATGGGTGGCTCCGTAAGCGGCCGGTTCGAGCACGTTGCGTACTTTGATCGTGGAGGCCGGCGCGGAAGTTTTTTTCTCTTTCCCGTAAGCTTGGGGGGCGAGCAGCGCTGCGGCTGCGGCGAGAAGTAAAAGTTTTTTCATAAGGTTGATTCGGTTCTTCGTTTATTGTACAAAGATAAAAAATTGTACGGAGTTATTCCAGATAAGACAAAATGTTTCCGCTGATCTGCTGTAACGAGATTTCGCACAGCTTCGTGTTGTATTGCGCCGAGAGAATGCGTTCCTCGGCGTCCAGCAGGCTTTTCTGGGCTTCCCGCATCTCGATGCCCGACAGGTCGCCGAGCAGGTAGCGCTCCATTGCGATTTCGTGGTTCTCGGTCGCTGCGACGAGGTTCTCCTCTTCGAGTTTCAGCAGTTCGAGGTTGTTGCGGTAAGCCTGCCAGAAGTCGGCCAGGTCGGCCCGCAGCGACAGTTCGAGCTGTTGCCGGGTGAGCTCGGCGTTTTCGATCTGGATGCGGGCGTTGCGTTGTTCGCGCCGTCGGTTGCCGTCGAACAGCGTGATGCCGAGCGTCGCGCCGACGTCCGGGCCCCAGGTTTGCCGCTGCCGGTTGGCGTTGTTGCCGTAGCGGTTCAGTTGGTAACCGTATCCTGCGTTCAGTTTGACGTAAGGATAGTTTCGCGCTTGGAGCGTTTTCAGATCCAGTCCGGCGAGCGCCGTATTGCGGTCGGCTTTGAGCAGCGAGGCGTTCGTTTGCAGCATCCGCTTGAGCAATTCACCTTCTTCGAGCCGGCTGTTGACCCGGATCAGCGAGTCGCAGATTTGCAGCGGAGCGTTGACGTCCGGGCCCGCCATCAGTTCGTTCAGCCGGATCAGCGACGCCTGCACCAGTTCCTGCTGGTTGATATACTGCGAACTGTCGGCATTGAAATCCACGCGCGCTTGTTGCAGGTCGAGCCGCGAAAAGTTACCGATCCGGTAGCGGGCTTCGACGATCCGCAGCCGCTCTTTCGACAGCGAGACGGCGTAAAGAAAATTTTTCAGCCGGATTTTCTGCTGTACGTAATTGTAATATTCGGCGGTCAGTCCCGCTACGAAATCCTCGATAGCGATCCGCGCATTGACTTCGCCGAGACCGCGCAGTTCCTCCAATCGCTTGTAATTGGTTTGCACCCGGAATCCGTCGAAAAGCGTCCAGCCGAGGTCGAGTCCCGCGTTTACCGTTTGGTCGTAAACTCCGGAAACGCTGCCGCGTTCTCCTTCGGCGCTTTCGGTGCGGTTTTCGCTCAGGGCGCCCGAATAACCGGCCGCCAGGTCGAGCGACGGCAGGCGGCCGGCATTGGCCGCCGTCACGTTGTTCGCGGCGATCTGTTGTTCGTTTTTCGAAATGCGGATCGCGTAGTTCTTCTCGAGTCCCTCCTGCAGGCAGGTTTGCAGCGTGTAGGTCTGCTGTGCCGACAACATTCCGCACAGACATCCCGCTGCGATCGACAAAACGTATTTTCTCATGCTTGCTTTTTTAATCGGTTCGTGGAGACATAGGTGTATATGGCCGGGACGATGTACAGCGTCATGATCGTCGAAACCAGCATGCCGCCCACCACGGCGATCCCCATTGTGATCCGTCCGTTGGCTCCCTCGCCGGTGGCGAAGGCGAGCGGCAGCAGCCCGAGAATGGTAGAGGCGCTGGTCATCAGGATCGGGCGCAGGCGTTGCAGCGCCGCTTCTTCGATGGCCTGCATCTTGGCGACGCCCGTTCCCTGTTTCTGGTTGGCGAATTCGACGATCAGGATACCGTTCTTGGCGACCAGGCCGATCAGCATGATGATCCCGATCTGGCTGAAAATATTCATCGTCTGCCCGGTCGCGAACATAAATATCAGCGCTCCGGCGACAGCCAGCGGTACGGTCAGCATGATGACGAACGGGTCTTTGAAACTTTCGAACTGGGCGGCGAGGATCAGGTAGATCAGTACGATGGCCAGCACGAAGGCGAACATCAGGCTCGACGAACTTTCGCGGAACTCTTTCGAGTCGCCGGCCAGCGCGGTGCGGAACGTGTCGTCTAGTACCTCTTTCGCGATTTTGTCCATCTCGTCGAGTCCCTGACCGATCGTTTTGCCTTCGGCCAGGCCTGCGGAGATCGTGGCCGAAACGAAACGGTTGTAGCGGTAGAGCTGCGGCGGCGCGATGCCTTCGGCCAGGCTCACCAGGTTGTCCAACTGGATCATCTCGCCTTTGTCGCTGCGGATATAGATCGATTTCAGGTCGACCGGCTTGTTGCGCTGCTGCCGGTTGATCTCGCCGAGTATTTCGTATTGTTTCCCGTTCATGTAGAAATACCCCATGCGCTGGCCGCTGAGCCCGTATTGCAGCGTCTGCGCGATGTCGCGGGTGCTGACGCCCATCAGGTTGGATTTGTCGCGGTTGATCGAAATGCGGGCTTCGGGTTTGCTGAATTTCAGGTTGACGTCGGCCATCTGGAAAGTCGGGTTGTCGTAGACCCTGGCCATGAACTCCGGCAGTACCTCCTGCAATTTTTCGAGGTTGGTGGCTTGTAGCACGTACTGAATCGGCATCGATCCGCGTCGGCCGCCGAAAGTCGATTGTTGCTGCACGAACGCGCGGGCCATCGTCTTGCTTTTGACCGCTTTGGATAGCTGTTCGGCGATATCCATCTGCGACCGTTGGCGTTCGGTGATGTCTTTCAGCGCGATCTGCACGTTTCCGCTGCCGCTCGATACGCGGGCCGTGACGGCCCGGGATTCGGGAACCAGCGTGTCGACCAGCCGGTTGATGTCCTCGGTATAGTCGCGTATGTATTCGTAAGTGACGCCTTCCGGTCCGCGCGTATTGATCGTAATCATCGAACGGTCTTCCAGCGGCGCCATCTCGGACGGAATCCGGCTCCACAGGACGTAGATGATGCCGACCATCGCCAGCACGATCGGGAAGGCGAGCACCCTGCGGCGCAGGAACGCCGCCAGCGTGCGGCTGTAAAAACGGTTCATGCCGACGAAGAACGGTTCGGTCTTGCGGTAGAACCACCCCGGCCGGTCGCGGTGCTTCAACAGCTTGGTCGCCAGCATCGGTGTGAAAGTCAGCGCCGAGAATGCCGAAATGATCACCGCGCCGGCCACTACGAGGCTGAATTCCCGGAACAGCCGGCCGGTCATGCCCTCCATGAATACGATCGGGAAAAAGACGGCCACCAACGTGATGGTCGTCGAGATGACGGCGAAAAAGATCTCCTTAGCTCCTTCGATACCGGCCTCCTTCGGACTCATGCCGCGTTCGATGCGGATGTAGATATTTTCGGTCATCACAATCGCGTCGTCGACGACCAGTCCGACGGCCAGCACCACGGCCAGCATCGACAGCACGTTGATCGAGAATCCGGCCAGGTACATCACGAAGAACGATCCGATCAGCGAGACGGGGATTACTACGCACGGCACCAGCGTCACGCGCCAGTCGCGCAGGAACAGGAAAATGATGACGATCACCAGGAAGAAGGCTTCGTATACGGTGCTTTCGACTTCGTTGATCGAGGCGCGGATGAATTTCGTGTTGTCGAATCCGTAGCTGGTTTCCACGTCTTCGGGCAGATCCTTTTTCATCCGTTCCATTCGTTCGTAGACCGCGTCGGCGATTTCGATGTGGTTGGCTCCGGGCTGCGGGATCACGACGACGCCGACCATCGGCACCCCGTTCATCTTCATGTAGCTGCGGGTGTCCTGCGGGCCGAGCTCCGCCCGTCCGATGTCGCGGAATCGGATGATTCGGTTGTTCTCTTCTTTGATTATGAGACTGTTGAATTCTTCTGCGGAGTGCATCAGTCCGAGCGTGCGAATGGTCAGTTCCGTGGTGTTTCCCTCGATGCTGCCCGACGGGAGTTCGACGTTCTCGCGGTCTACGGCGTTTTTCACGTCGACCGGCGTAAGGCCGAAACCGGCCATTTTGACCGGGTCGAGCCACAGCCGCATCGAGTAGCGCTTTTCACCCCAGATCGAAACGCTGCTGACGTCGCTGATCGTTTGAAGTTGTTCTTTAACCGTCAGGTCGGCGATTTCGCTCAGTTCCAGCAGCGAGCGTTTGTCGCTGCGGATGGCGACCATCAGGATCGGCGAAGCGTCCGCATCGGCTTTCGATACGGTCGGCGGATCGCAGTCGCGCGGCAGGTAGCGTTGTGCGCGCGAGACTTTGTCGCGCACGTCGTTGGCGGCGGTTTCGAGGTCGACCGACAGTTCGAATTCGACCGTGATGCGACTCGATCCCTGGCTGCTGACGCTCGACAGCGAGCGGATGCCGGGGATGCCGTTGATGTTTTGTTCGAGCGGCTCGGTAATCTGGTTCTCGATTACGTCGGCGTTCGCACCCGGGTAGGAGCACGAGACTGAAATGATCGGGTTGTCGACGCTCGGATACTCCCGCACGCCGAGGTAATTGTACCCGATGAGGCCGAACAGCAGGATGATCACGGTCATCACCGTGGCGAGCACCGGCCGCCGGATACTGATTTCTGAAATATTCATACGGCGGCGGAATTAGTCGATACGGTCGAGTTTCACTTGCAGTCCGGTACGCAACTGCAACGTTCCAGAGGTAATCAGCGTGTCGCCCGTCTGCAATCCGCTGACCACTTCGACCTGAGCGTCGGTGCGCAGTCCGGTTTCGATCTGCACCGGCTGGGCTGTTCCGTTCCTGTACAGGAAGACCTTGTCTACGCCCAGTTCCGGGACGACGGCTTCGGTCGGAATGACAATGGCGTTCAGTACCTTGCGCGTTTGCGCATACACGTTGGCGAAGCGGCCGGGCATCAGTTTCCGGTCGGCGTTCGGATAGAGCGCTCTCACCGGAAGCAGGTGGTTGGCGTCGAGGCTCGAACCGATGGCGTAAACCGAGGCTTCGAACGGTTTGAGTTCCCCGGTCAGTCGGAAAGTGACGCGCGTTCCCTTACGGATCTCGGACGCGTATTGTTCGGGTACCGAAAATTCGATTTTCAGCGGAGAAGTCTTGGTCAGTTTGGCCACGACTACCGACGGCGAAGCGTAAGCCCCCTCGCTGACGTGGCGCAGCCCGATGATCCCGTCGAACGGCGCGCGCAGTTCGGTCAGGCCGATATTGGCTTTGACCAGGGCGATGTCGGCGTTCAGGGTCGCCAGTTCGGTGCGCGCCTGTTCGTAGGCTTCCTGGCTGACGGCATCCTTTTCGAGCAGTGCGCTCTGACGGTACACGCGATCTTCGGCCAGCTTCAATTGGGCTTCGAATTTCGATAGCTGGGCCTGAAGCGGCTTGTCGTTCACTTTGGCCAGCAGATCGCCTTTGCGCACGACGGTTCCTTCGGTAAAATTGATCTGCTCGATTTTGCCGGATGTTTCGAACGTCAGGTCGACTTCCTCATCCGGAAGCAGGGTGGCGATTGTGAAAATGCCGTCGCTCAGTTCCTGTTCGCGGACGATCTGCGCGTTTACGTTCAGTATGTTGGCTCTGGAAGAGGCCGGCGGCGCGTCGATACCGGCATCCGGTTTTTTTTCGCGTATCAGCCGGTAAGTGCCCAGACCGATCGCGACGACAAGAATCAGGGCGGTAATTGCCCATTTCGTCTTTTTGTGCATGCGAAGTAAAAAGTTAAGTTAAGGAAGTCAGGTTCCTGCAAATATAGAAAATTCGTTTCAAAATCGAATGTGCCCCGGACGTTTTTTCGTATTCTTTTGCCTGGCGGGCAGACGTTGCGCGGGCGTTTGTTTGCCGGTTTCCGGCATTTGTCGCGGGCGGTTCGGGCATTGGCCAAATATTTGCTCGTAAACTTCGGATAAATGTTGATTTTCAGTTTTTATGGAAGATAGTGTTCTGGTTAAATGGGCGCACAACCTGCTCGTGCAGGTCGGTATCGAGCCCGAGACGGCCCATCTGCTCGATCAGTTCGTCATCATCGCGATGATCCTGCTTTGCGCGTTGGCGGCCGACGTCATTTGTCGTTTCGTCATTCTCGCCGTCGGCAGGCGGATCATCGTCCGGACGAAGAAGCGTTGGGGCGAACTGTTGTTCAATCGGGACGTGCTGCGCAAGTTCTCGAACATCGTTCCGGTCGCATTGATCTATATCCTGATTCCGCTGGCTTTTCCGGAACATTCCGAAACGCCCGTGCTGCTCCGGAAAATCTGTTTGCTGTACGTTATTTTCGTGGTCGTCATGTTCGTCAACATGCTGCTGAAGGTGTTTTTCGGCATTTTGGAACAGAAAGAAACCCTGCACGACCGCCCGTTGAAAGGCCTGCTTCAAATCCTGCAGGTCGGTCTGTTCTTTTTGGCGGCGATCGTGGTGACCAGCCTGCTGATCGGCCGTTCGCCGCTGAAGCTGCTGGCCGGGTTGGGCGCTTCGGCGGCGATCCTGATGCTGATATTCAAGGACACGATCATGGGGTTCGTGGCCGGAGTCATGTTGTCCGCCAACAAAATGTTGAGACCGGGCGACTGGATCAGTATGCCGAAGTACAACGTGGACGGCACGGTGCTCGAAGTGACGCTGAATACGGTCAAGATACAGAATTTCGACAATACGGTTACGACCGTTCCGCCTTTCATCCTGACCGGCGATTCGTTCCAGAACTGGCGCTGGATGCAGGAGTCCGGCGGCAGGCGGATCATGCGTTCGATCAACATCGATTTGGGCAGCGTCCGGTTCTGTACGCCCGAAATGACCGAAAAATATAAGGATATAGAGCTGTTGCACGACTATGTCGTTCAGCGCGAGACCGAATTCGACCGGTACCGTAACGGTGCGGAAAACCCGAACGGCGCCGATTTTTTCCGGCTGACCAACCTGACTGTTTTCCGAGCTTACCTGAACCTCTACTTGAAAAAATTGGCCGTCGTCAACCACGAGCTGACCTGCATGGTGCGCCATCTACAGCCCACTCCGAACGGGATTCCGGTCGAGGTGTACTGTTTTTCGGTCATCAAGGAGTGGGTCGCCTACGAAAGCGTCCAGGCCGATCTGTTCGACCATATCATCGCGGTCGTGCCCGAATTCGACCTGGTGCTGTTTCAGAATCCTTCCGGCAACGACATCCAGCGGATTTTCCGTCCGGCGCGGAATGTTGCGGCCGGAGCGTAGGGTCAGCGGCGATAACTTTTGTTATTTTCCTTTTTATCGACCTTTTGCGTCCGATCCTTCTCTCGGTCGCTGCGGCGGTCGTCGTTTCTCCGCGAAGCGTCGCGCGCGCTACGTCCGGAAATGGATTTTTGGTTCCGCGGACGGTATTCGGGGCGCTGCGGCCGGTCGGTGCTCGAAGGCCGCTGCGGCCGAACCGGATGTCCCGGCGGAACGGCGGGACGGTTGCCCGGCATTTGCGGACGCGGAGGGTGCGGGGGGCGTACGACCGGGCGCGGAGGTTTGGGCGCGGGCCGGCGGTGCGGCGCATCGGGCCGGAAGTAAGACCAGCCGTGGCGGTAAACGGGAGGCGGAACCCGTCCCGGATGACGGTGCGCGTAGTATGCGTTCCAGTACCGACTGTATTCGCGGAACCTGCCGAGGATGATGCGGAAGTCCGCCGACGAACGTCCGATTCCGAAATGGAGCGAAACGTTGATCCAGTTGCGGTCTTTGCCGCGCCGGTAATAGTCCATCACGGCGCGCAACGGATATCCCGATCGGCGCGACAGTTCGATTCCGGCCAGCAGGTCGCTCGGCGAGTATCCTTTGCGGAGGTAGTACCGTAGGTCGTTGCGCGGGAAATTGTATTCCCGTGCGGCCCAGATCACGAACTGGTCGGAATAAGGGGCCGCGTAATTGTTGATTTGCACGCCCCATTCGTACAGATCGCCGTCATCGTAATCGTCGTCGTCGAAATAGCGGTCCGCCGGGTGTGCGAAGACCGCGTATCCGAGGAACAGGCTCCCCAGGATCAGTATGATTCTTTTCATGGCTTCCATTCGGTTGGTTGTTTTCCGTAAAACGTTTTCCTTCGGCAAAAGTTACGTCCGGAGCGGCTTGCGAAAGTTATTTCCGTACCGTGGGCTGATGCATCATCAATGCTTCGATCGTAGCCGTAACCTGTTCGGTCGGCATTTTCGGCAGCAGCCGCGCGTGTCGGCCGGCCGGATCGGGCGTCCAGTGATCGTTGCTGTCGGCCGGCGTGACCGTCAGCGTGCCGGTTTCGAGACCGAAATAGGGTTCGGCTCCGCGTACGGCGACCAGTACGGCCGACTGATCCCAACTGTTCCGTCCTTCCGGATTATCCTGTTCGAGACACATTTTATAGGCTTCGCGCACCGGACTCCCTTCGACCGGCATGGCCGCGGTCTGCTTGCCGGTGATGATCTTTTCGCCGATGTCGAATCCGCTCAAAACGATCGGGGTCGGCCAGTTCTCGAATACGTACTGACTGGCCGGCGCGTCCATCATCACGTTGAACTCCTTGCCTTCCGGAAAATACCCGGCCATCGAAACCAGCCGTTTCACTTTGGCCGCGACCAGTTCTTTGCCGGACAGCGGGCTGTCGGCGTCCGGCCCCGATTCGAGCAGGTCTTTCAGGTTCGTGAAAAAGCCGACCGTCACGACGACGACGCTGGTGTCCGGTTGCGCGTTCAGCACCCGCCGGTAAACCGATACGGCGTCTTCGGCCTGCGATGCGCTTTCGACCTTATGCGGGAAACGGGACGGAAGTTCTTCGGTCCACTTCAGCCCTTTATGCCAGGTATCCATACTGACCCCTTCGCCTTTCGGCGCGCCGACGGGAATCCCGGGCCGCCCGAAATAGGTGTTCAGTACGTCGATGCACGGCGCGGTGGTCTCCTGTTTATTCGACGAGACGGTGGCCAGGATATCGACTTCGCCGGAGTCGGCCAGCGCATGCAGTACGGCCATGGCGCCCACGTCGTCGTAGTCGGGAGCCATATCCGTGTCGAAAATCAGCGAAACGGGTTGCTTTTTCGGCGCGCAGGCCGCGCAGCACAGTGCCAACAGTAGGTAAAAAAACGTTTTCATAGGTTTTTCGATTAAGTTGTCGAAATGTAAAGATAACGAACGGACGCGGGATATGCAAAACGGAATCGTTTTTTTAAAATATTTTGTTTTTCCCGGGCGAAATGAGTAACTTGCCTACATGATTTTCCAAAAACAAAAAACCGAAATTATTAAACCAACTGAAAATGAGTTCTGAATCGAAATTCTCACGCCGCGATTTTCTGAAAGTTTCCGCACTCGGCGCAGCCGGGGCGTTACTGATGCCCTCCGGGCTGGCGGCTGCTGCGAAAAGCAAAAAAAATGAAAAAACCGCTGCCAACGACACGATCAACATCGGTTTTATCGGCCTCGGTCAGCAGGCGATGCACCTGCTCAACGGTTTCATTACCATCGACGGGGTGAAAGTAGTGGCCGGCTGCGACGTCTACGACGTGAAACGCGCCCGCTTCGATAAGCGCGTGAAGAAATACTACGCCGATCACGGCGAAAAATGCAAGGTCGACCTGTACGAAGATTATCAAGAGCTGCTGGCGCGTCCCGATATCGACGCGGTCGTGATCGCCACGCCGGATCACCAGCATGCGATCATCGCTATCGCCGCCTGCAAGGCCGGCAAAGACGTTTACCTCGAAAAACCGATGACGCTGACCATTTATGAAGGACAGCAGCTTCGCAAAGCGGTGCGTAAGTACAGCCGCATCCTGCAAATCGGCAGCCAGCAGCGTTCCGACGCCGAATTTATCCACGCTGCCAACCTGTGCCGCGAGGGGGAACTCGGCAAGATCGGGCTGATCAAGGTGCATGTGGGCGGTTCGCCGACTCCCTACACGCTGCCGAAACAGGAAGTGCCGGCCGGCCTGAATTGGGACAAGTGGCTCGGTCCGCTGCCCGAAACCATTTATTACAATTCGGATTTGAACCCGGTCATCACGATCGATCCCGAGCAGAACGAACAGCTCTGGGGCGCATGGCGCTGGTATCAGGGCATGGGCGGCGGCCTGATGACCGATTGGGGCGCGCACATGTTCGACATCGCGCAGTGGGCGATGGGCAAGGACGGCAACGGCCCGGTCGAGATTATTCCCGCCGGATACAGCTATTACGATCACCTGACTTATAAATACGACAACGGAACGACCGTTACCGAACAGGAGTTCGACGGAGGCAAGCAGGGACTCAAAATTTACGGCGACAACGGCTGGATCCAGGTGTGCCGCGGCGAATTCCTCGCTTCCGACCCGAAATTCATGCCGAAGGCCGAGAAACAGCAGGACAGCAGCGTGCCTTACGAGACGAAAGTCGGGCACTACCAGACCTTTATCAACTCGATGCGTTCGCGGATCGATCCGAACGTTCCGGTGGAAGTGGGACATAGTTCCTGCACGGTCTGCAATTTGGGCAACATCGCCAACGAACTGAAGCGTCCGGTGGTGTGGAACCCGATCGTCGAGAAATTCATGAACGATCCGGAAGCCACTAAACGGATGCATTACCAGTACCGCGACGGATATTCGCTGGACGTTTAGCGTTCCGGCATCAAAACGGAAGCGGAGGAAATGTCGTTTTTTTTCCTCCGCTTCCGTTTTTGTCTGTCCGCAAGGACGGTCAGTCCAGATAAACTTTTTGATAGGTAAGCTGTCCGAGTCCGTCGTTGGCTACGAGGGTTTCCGGTTCGAACAGGATCTCGAACCGGCGCTGGGGCCGGCCGGCTTCCTGAGGGTTCAGTACCAGTTCCGATTCGGAGCTCAGTCCCCAGCGTCCGTCCTCGCGCTGTTCGGTCGTTTCGGTGAAACGGACGACCGTATAGGTGTAGTCGCCCCTCAGGTGCAGCATCCGGTTGCCTTCCCCGCCGCCCGCGTTGCTACGGTACATGCCCGCGATCAGGCCGTTCGGATCGCAGTGGGTCGCCCGGTCGAAACCGAAAGGTTCACGGACGACCATCCGGACCGGGCCGTTCGACGAGTCGGCTTCTTGCCGGATCTCGGCGTGGCAGAACATGTGAACCCGCTCGTGGGGGGCCGGCCGCATTTGTTCGTAGTTTGCGATGACTTCCGGATACGCCCCGCTGCGGTCGAGCAGATAGGTACGGCCGGTCGCGCAGTCGAAAAACCGGGCCGTGTCGTCGTAGCAGACGAATTCGCCTCCGAAATAGTCGGACGGAAGCGGTTTCGCACGGTTGCATCCGGAGGCCCACAGGCCGATTCCAAGCAATCCCAGCAGGCAGTAACGTCGGTTTTTCATAGCAATTCCCGGTTTGTGTTTCGGACTATTTGATTCCCATTTTGTCGAATAGCGCCTGCGTGTCGGGTTTATGTCCGCGGAAACGGACGTACAGCTCCATCGGGTGCTCCGAGTTGCCTTTCGACAGGATGTTTTCGCGGAACGACGCGGCCGTCTCCCGGTCGAAAATGCCTTTTTCCTTGAACAGCGAGAACGCGTCCGCTTCGAGCACTTCGGCCCATTTGTAGCTGTAATACCCGGCGGCATAGCCTCCGGCGAAGATGTGCGTGAACGAGGTCGACATGCACTGTCCGTCCACCCGCGGCATCACCTGGGCCCTGGCGACTGCCTTCGCTTCGAAAGCGTCGGCCGGTTCGTTCACGGGGGCGGTAATGCTGTGCCAGGCCATGTCGCACAAACCGAACGATACCTGGCGGATATGCTGGTAGGCGGCCAGGTAGTTCTTGGCGTCGATGATCCGCCGGATCAGCTCGGCCGGCATCTTTTCGCCGGTCTGGTAGTGTACGGCCCAGAGGTCGAGGAACTCTTTCTCGGTAGCCCAGTTCTCCATAATCTGCGACGGCAGTTCGACGAAATCGCGGTAGACCGACGTGCCGGTCATGCCGGGGTAGTTTCCCTGCGAGAAAATGCCGTGCAGCGAGTGTCCGAATTCGTGCAGCATCGTGCTGACCTCGTCGAATGTCAGCAGCGACGGGGTATTCTCGGTCGGTTTCGTGAAGTTGAAAACCAGCGAGACCAGCGGGCGGGTGTCCTGCCCGTCGCGCGCCGACTGGCTGCGGAATTCGGTCATCCAGGCCCCGCCGCGTTTCGAGGCCCGCGGGAAGAAGTCCATGTACAGTACGGCCAGGAATTTCCCGTCGGCGTCGTGCACTTCGTAGGCCTTTACGTCCGGGTGGTAGACCGGGATGTCGGGGTTCTCTTTGAACGAGATTCCGTAGAGTCTGCCGGCCAGGTCGAAAATGCCGGCCTGCACGTTTTCGAGTTTGAAATAGGGCTTGGTCAGCTCTTCGTTGATGCTGTATTTTTCGTTTTTCAGTTTTTCGGAATAGTAGGAAAAATCCCACGGCATCAACTCGCCGGTAAAACCGTTCGCGGCCGCATATTCGGCGACGCTCTTTACGTCGGCATGCGCGGCGCCGATCGCCCGGTCGAGCAGTTCGGTCAGGAAAGCGTTGACCGTCGGGGCGCTTTCGGCCATCCGTTCTTCGAGCACATAGTCGGCGTAAGTATCGTAGCCGAGCAGGCGGGCCACTTGTAGCCGGGTGTCGGCGATCTCTTCGACGATCTTCGAGTTGTCGAACTCGCCGCCGAACGCGCGGGTGTTATACGCTTTCCACAGCTTCTCCTTCAGCTCGCGGTTCGACGAGTACATCATAAACGGCGACATACTCGGGTATTGCAGCGTGACGACCCACCCTTCGAGGTTACGCTCTTTGGCCTCGGCCGCCGCTCCTTCGCGGACAAGGTCGGGCAGTTCGGCGACCTGCGCCGAGTCGGTGATGTGCAGGATAAAGGCGTTGGTCGCGCCGAGCGTGTTCTGGTTGAATTTCTGGGTCAGTTGCGACAGTTTGGCGGTTAGCTCGCGGTAGGTCTTTTTATCCGTTTCGGACAGCGCCGCGCCGTTGCGCGCGAAATCTTTGTAGGTCTTTTCGAGCAGGCGAGACTGTTCGGGCGTCAGGGCGAGCGAGTCGCGTCGGGCGTAGACCGCTTTGACCCGTTCGAAAAGCGCCGGATTCAGCGTGATGTCGTTGCTGAATTCGGTCAGAACAGGCGAGATTTCCAGCGCCAGGTTCTGCATCGTGTCGTTCGTGTTCGCTTCGTTCAGGTTGAAAAAGACGCTGCTGACGTTGTCGAGGCGTTCTCCGCTGAACGCAAGCGCTTCGACGGTATTCGCAAAGGTCGGTTCGTCGGGATTGTTCACGATGCGGTCGATGTCCGCACGGGCCTCTTCGAGCGCTTTGTCGAAAGCCGGTTTGTAATCTTCGTTTGTGATTTGCGGGAACAGCGGCGCTTCGTAGGGCGCGGTGGACGTCACCAGCAGCGGATTCTTTTTTTCGCCGCAGGCTCCCAGCGTCAGGACGGGAATAGCCATACAATACAAAATTATTTTTTTCATTTCAAAGCAGTATAGAGATTGCAAATATCGTACTAACTAACGCGGCCCGCGACCGTTTAATTGTCGTAGAAGTTGTCGTAGAAGCTGCTGTTGCGGTCGTACTTGAGGTCTTTCAGCATCGAAGCCTTCACGTTGATCGTGAAGCTCCAGCTCTTGCGGAACCCGATCGGAACCCAGTTGAACGACATCTGCCAGCAGTGCAGGTCGCGGGTCAGCGTGAAGGTTCCCGGCGTGATTTTTTTCGATCCGAAGTCGTAACCGCCGTTGAACGTAACTCCCCATTTGGGCGTCAGGTTGACGCTGCCGTTGAAGCCGAGGGTTTGGACGATATTGGCCTGAAGCCCGGGCTTCGTATAGCTGAAGCTGTAATTGAATCCGAAATTCCACGGGATGCTGAAGTCGTAGTAAGTGGCCGACATCATTTGCCGCCGGGTGAACGGGTCGATTTGGTTGTAGCCGGGCTGCGTGAACATGTCGGTATATTCCGGAGGCACTTCGGTCGTCCCGCTGTTGATGTCGTTGATGGCTGCCGGCGACGAGGATCCCCGGTTTTTCGAATTGAACGAATAGCCGAACGAGGTGCTGACGCTCGTGAGCCGTCCCAGTTTCCCTTTCCGCAGCATGAACTTGTTGACCTTTCGTCCGTTGGCGTCTATCTGATAAGGATCGAGCGTCGCGTTGACGTTCAGTCCGACGTTTTTGAACAGGTTGGTGCGCAGGTTGATCGAGAAAGGAGCCAGGTTCAGCGAGTCGGCCAGGAAATTGTAGGACGACGTGATGCTGAAGTTGTCGATCAGCTTGATCTTCCGGAATCCCGAGGTGTCTTTGTTGCTGCGCACTTTCATTTCCAGCGTTTGGGTGAGTCCGAAGGATATGCCCGCGCTACGCCCCGCGCTCGGCACCCCGTACAGACCCTCCTCGAACGGCGAATAGCGCCTCATGTTACCCAGCGTATCGCTCTGCACGTATTTGTAATACCCGTATTTGGCGGCTCCGAAATCGGGGCGGTAGTTGAAGCTGATCGTCGGGGTCAGCGTGTGGCGGAACGCCTGCACGGCAGCCGTTTTTTTGAACTGGTAGGTTCCGTACAGCTTGGTCGTGGCGCTGACCGAGAAACTGTAATCGTACAGCCGGTAGAAGCCGGTGGTCGTATCGCCGTTGACGACCGACCGGGAAACCGGGTCCCACTCCTTGTCGATCTTGCGGAAGTACCAGCGTTCCTGATAGTTTGCCGAAGGACTGACGTTGATGTAGTTGAGCAGGTTCAGCGACGTGGAGATCGGAATGTTGTGGTTGACGCCGTTCTTCATCTGCTTGAACATCCGGTCGGTGAACAGATCCCTTTCTTTGACTTTTACGTTGTTGCCGAGCGTTCCCGTGTAGGTGAACGAAATTTTCTCGTACCAGCGCTGCTTGCCGACGGCCTCCTTGCGCCGGAACGGATAGACGCGCGATACGCTGAAAACCACGTTCGGGAAACTCAGCGAAACGGTCGTGTCCTGCGAGTTCTGCGAGTGCTGCATGTTGGTCGATAAAGAGAACGGCGTACCGGCCCACGATTTGGAGTAGGAGATGCTGGAGTTGGTTTGCGTGTTCAGGTAGTCGTTGATCGTCTGCGCCCCGTATTTGCTGTAACCGCTGGTTGAAAAGTTCACGCTGGCCGAGAAGGTCGAGTTCGGGCGGAACTTCGCGTCCTGCTGGTGCGTCCATTGCAGGTTGAAGTTGTTCATGTTGACGTAGTCGGGCTCGTCGCGTTCGCCGATGATGTCTTTTGAAAAGTAGAAATTCAGGCCGCCCCGGTATTTGTACCGCTTGACATACCGCGAAGCGAGGCTCGCTTGCCACGATCCCAGCGTGTAGAAACCGCCCTGGACGGTCATGTCCATGTAGTCGTTGAATGCGAAATAGTACCCGGCGTCCCGCAGGAAAAAGCCCTTTATGGCCTCCTCGCCCCAGGTCGGCATGATGAAACCGGAGTGGCGTCCGCTCATCGTCGGAAAGAAGCCGAACGGCAGTCCGAGGAAATAGATCGGCACGTCTTCCATCACCAGGTACGACGGGCCGACGATCACCTTCTTGCCCGGAATGGTCTTGGCCTTGGTCATTGCCAGGTAGAAGTGCGGGTGATCCAAGTCGCAGGTGGTGTATTTGCCGTTGGCGATGTTGATCGTGTTGTCGGGCATTTTCTTGACGCGCGAGCCTTTCAGGTAGCCTTCGCCGTCCTGCGTCGTCACGCCTTTGATACGGGCCTTTTCGGTGGCGATGTTGTAGGTGATCGTGTCCATCTGGTAGGTCGATCCTCCGTCGGTGAATTCGGGCCGGGTGTTCGTCTTGGTGGTCGTATCTTCGCGTCCGTAGGCGAAGATGATCTTGTCGTCCATGTTGATTTTCATGAAGTCCGCCTTCAGGTTTTTATCCTGGTAGTCGACGTCGCCTTTCTCGTAGATGTAGACCGTTTTGTTACGAAGATCGTAAACCAGCGAATCCTGGTTTTTCCCCGAAATTACGTCGTCGAGGAACGATTTGCGCTGCGCGGTGTCTTTCTTGGAAGTATCCCGCGCGGCGACGGCCGCACTGTCGGCCGCCGCATATTGCGGCGTCGCGGAAGAATCCAGTCCGGGGACGGAGTCTGCGGCCGCGTGCGCGATCGCAACGTTTTCCGTCAGCGAATCGCGTCCTGCGGTATCCTGCAAAAAGGATTCGTCCGAAGAGGCCGGATAAGCCCTCTCGCGGCTGAAAACAAGCTGTCCAAACGGGATCAGACATAGCAGGAGTAAGATATATTTCGCTTTTTTTAGCCGCAAATCCCAACAAATAATTTAACTTTGCAAAGTTATCAAATTTCGTCCGCAAAAATAGTTAAAAAAAAAGAGTTCTCTAACGTTTGCCGTAATGAAAGTTTCAAGCCTCACGTTTTTAACGGTTTCGGTCGTTTTTCTTTCGCTTTTCGGCGTCGTTATTACTGCTAACGCGCAAAAGAAGGAAATCGGTATAAATACCGTCGTAATTGATGCGGGACACGGCGGACGGGACGCGGGAGCCGTCGGCCGGATTTACAAGGAAAAAGATATCAATCTGGACGTTGCGCTCCGTTTGGGAAAGATGATCGGCCAGAAATATCCCGATGTCAAAGTGGTGTATACGCGCAAGACCGACGTGCTGATCCCGTTGAACGAACGGGGAAACATCGCCAACAAGGCCGGAGCGGATCTGTTCATTTCGATCCATATCAACAGCAACAAATCTTCCGCGCCGTCGGGCACGTCGACTTACGTGATGGGGGTCGACAAGGCCGGCAAGAACCTCGATGTCGCGATGAAGGAGAACGACGTGATTTCGTACGAAGACGATTATTCGACCAAATACCAGGGATACGTGCCCGGCTCGCCGGAATCGTTCATTATCTTTTCGCTGATCCAGTCCGCTTACTTGTCGCAAAGCTGCACGTTCGCGGATATGGTGCAGAAACAGTTTGCCAGTCAGACCAAAATGCAGAACCGCGGCGTGCACCAGGCCGGTTTTTTGGTGCTGTGGTCGGCGGCGATGCCGAGCATCCTGGCGGAGTTCGGGTTTATTTCGAATCCCGCGGAGGAGAAGTTCGTCGGTTCTGACAAAGGGCGCGAGACGTATGCGCGCTGTTTGTTCAACGCATTCAGCGAGTACAAGGTGCGCAGCGAGGGACGTGGCACACGGATTGTTTTGAGTGACGACGACGGGGACGATTCGCAGCCGAGGAACGATTCTGCGGCGGATTTCGCCCGGGACGAGCCGGAAACGGCCGCAACGGAGAGCGTCGCGGACGACAGCGGCGGGGAGATCGTCTACCGGGTTCAAGTCGCTTCGGCCCCGCAGAAACTGCCGAAGAATTCGTCCCGTTTCGGGCCTTATCGCGGCGAGGTGCAGGAGATCGTGATCGGCGGCACGTACAAATATTTCGTCGGCGGCACGTCGTCTTACCACGAAGCGTTATCTTTGCAAACCCAGGTGCGCAAGAGTATCCGGGACGCGTTCCTGGTCGCATTCGACGGCGATAAAACGATCCCGGTCGGCGAAGCGCGCCGCAGGCAGCAGTGATTGAACGAACGATTGTGAATAACGGACAGATAAAATTTTAGGCATGAAATTGAAACTGAGCAGAGAATTTAAGATAGGCTTTTTCGGGATACTGATGATCGCGGCGTTGTATTGGGGGATCAATTTCCTTAAGGGACGGGATTTGTTCACGTCGTCGGTGCATTACTATGCCGTATACGATCAGGTGAACGGCCTGCAGTCGTCGGCCGCCGTGCTGATCAAAGGTTATAAGGTGGGGTCGATCAGCGATATCAGCTTCGATCCGGAACGGTCGGATAAGGTGGTCGTGGAATTTTCGATCAAGTCGAAATTCAAGATTCCGGACGATACCAAGGCGCGGATTTTCAGCGACGGGCTTATGGGCGGCAAGGCCGTCGAACTGGAACTGGGCAAGTCGGCCAAATACCTGCAACAGGGCGATACGCTCTTTTCGGAGATCAACAAGGATTTCCTGGAGGTGGCCGGCAGCGAGTTCGAGTTCCTGAAACAGCGCGCCAACGACGTGATCAACCAACTGATGATTACGCTCGGACATATCAATACGCTGATGGCCGACAACAAGGACAACCTGAATGCGACATTTACGAACATCGCTTCGATATCGGGCAATCTCAACGAAGTGATCGCCGGGGAGAAAAATAACGTCCGCGAGATCGTGCAGAACCTGAACGAGTTGTCCAAAACGCTGAACGGCAAGTCAGGACAGATCGACCGGATCGTCACCAACGTCGAGAATTTCAGCGATTCGCTAAGCAAGTCGAAGATTCCGACGATGATCGCGCAGGTGACCACGACGCTCGAATCGCTGAACACGACGCTCGAAAAAGTCAACCACGGAGACGGCACGGTCGGTCGGTTCCTGAACGACCAGGCGTTGTATGACGAACTGGTGGACGCCACGGCGAATCTGTCGGCCCTGCTGGAAGATCTGAAAGCGCACCCGAGCCGTTATATCAACGTGTCGGTGTTCGGCCGGCGCAACCGGGACGAATAGCGCGTCCGTTTACCGTATTAATTTTTTTCCGAAAGTTTTGGTTTATCCCGATAATTTTGAGAATAAGATCGGTTTCGATCGTATCCGTAGCCAGGTCAAGGCGCTCTGCGTGACGCAGGGCGCAGTCGATAAACTTTTTGAGGCGGCGTTCAGTGACGACTACGAGTCGGTCGTCGCGCGTCTCGGTCAGGTTTTCGAGATGCGAACGGTGTTGATGATGGACAACGGACTGCCCGAAGGCAGCTTTGTCGATATGGACGCGTTCCTGAAAAAAGGGGCCGTCGAGGGCTCTTTCCTGGATGTCGGCGAGTTGGCGGCGTTGCGCAAAGGGTTGGCGATGGTCCACGGGCTGGTCGCCTTTTTCAATGCCCGTACCGACGAGCAGTATCCGCAGTTGAGGGCCCTGTGCAGCGGGGTCGACGGTTTTCCGGAGATCATCAACCACATCGACTCGATCGTCGACAAGTTCGGAAAGGTGCGGGACAACGCTTCCGCGGAACTGTTCTCGCTGCGCCGGACGATCCGCGACCGGGAGAGCCAGGTGTCGCGCCGCCTGCAACAGATCATGGGACAGGCGCAGGCTTCGGGCATCGTGGACGGCGACGTGTCGGTCTCGATCCGCGAAGGGCGCGCCGTGATCCCGGTGGCCGCCGCCAATAAAAAGAAAATCAAAGGCCTGATCCACGACGAGTCGGCGACCGGCAAGACGGTCTATATCGAACCGATCGAGGTCGTGGAGCTCAACAACGAACTGAAGGCGCTCGAATACGAGGAGCGCCGCGAGGTCGTGCGTATCCTGACCCGTTTTACCGATGCGATCCGTCCCGACCTGCCCCGTATCCGCGAGTCGGGCGATTTCCTGACGACGATGGATTTCATCCGGGCCAAGGCGCGTTTCGCGTTGGCCAACGATTGTACGTTGCCGATCGTCGAGAACCGCAGTTCGATCCGCCTGATCCGGGCCCGGCATACGTTGCTCGCGCAGACGTTGCGGCGCGAAGGGAAGGAGATCGTTCCGCTCGATCTGACCCTGACCGACGACAAGCATATCCTGGTGATTTCGGGGCCGAACGCCGGCGGCAAATCGGTCTGTTTGAAAACGGTCGGGCTGCTGCAATACATGCTTCAGAAGGGGTTTCTCGTGTCGGTTTCCGAAAATTCGGAGATGGGGATTTTCAAAGATATCTTCATCGACATCGGCGACGAGCAGTCGATTGAAAACGACCTGAGTACTTACAGTTCGCACTTGCTGAATATGAAGAATATCCTCCGCAGCGCGGGGGAGCGTTCGCTGATTCTGATCGACGAGTTCGGCACGGGTACCGAGCCGATCATCGGCGGAGCGATTGCCGAGGCGCTGCTTGAGAAGTTCGAACAGCGGCACTGTTTCGGCGTGATTACCACGCATTATTCGAATCTGAAATACTACGCCAGCAATGCGCGCGGCATTCAGAACGGCGCGATGACGTTCGACGTGCAGAACATCCGCCCGTTGTTCCGGCTCGAAATGGGGAAGCCGGGCAGTTCGTTCGCCGTCGAGATCGCCCGCAAGATCGGGCTTCCGGAAGAGATCATCCGCAGCGCGTCGGAAAAAGCCGGCAGCGACCATATCAACATCGAGCGCCAGTTGCGCGAGATCGCCCGCGACCGCCGTTACTGGGAGCAAAAGCGCGATAAAATCCGTCAGGCCGAAAAGCGCGTGGACGAACTTTCCGAAAAATATCAGTCCGAGCTGGAAACGCTGAAGGCGGAGCGCAGCCGGCTGTTGCGCGAGGCGAAGGCCGAGGCGCGGCAGATTACCGCCGAAGCGAACAAACAGATCGAAAATACGATCCGGGTGATCCGCGAGTCGCAGGCAGATAAGGAAAAGACGTTGGAGGTGCGGCGCAAAATGGAGGAATTTAAAGAGACGCTGGAACAGGATTCCGCCGGAGACGAAGCGATCGACCGGAAAATCGAGCAGATCCGCCGGCGCGAACAGCGCCGTGCCGAACGCCGCAACCGCAAGCCGGAGACCGGGAGTGCGACGCCTGCGCCGCCCCCCGAAAAGCCCCGGATCGTAGAGCCGGGCGTTAAAGTGCGGATCAAAGGGCAGGATGCCGTAGGCGAGGTTGTTAGCGTGAGCGGTAAGCGGGCCACCGTCGGTTTCGGGCAAATTCTGACGACTCTCGACGCCGAGCGGCTGGAACCCATCTCGAATGCCGAATATAAAAAGGCGGTGCGCAACGAACGTTCCGCGCCCGTTCCGGTCACGAATTACAGTACGGCCGAACGCCGGCTGCAATTTACCCAGCAGATCGACGTGCGCGGTATGCGGGTGTCCGAAGCGCTGCAGGCTACGCAGGATTTTGTCGACGAGGCGATCATGCTGGGTTTTTCCGAAATCCGGATTTTGCACGGCAAAGGTACCGGGGCCCTCAAAGAGGAGATTCGCAATTACCTGCGCGCGGTCGATCTGGTCAAAAGCGCCCGGGACGAGCACGAAGAACTCGGCGGGGCCGGCATTACGGTCGTCAAGTTGGATTTATAGATTGAATTTTACGGGAAGCGGTCGTCGCCCTGGCGGACGTCGCGGCTGCTTTCGGTTTGCAGTGCATTCTTACTGAGATGTTTCCGATAACGCTCGGATGGCGGTCAGAAAAATCCGGTGAAAAAATATCCGCAGAGGTATCTTCGAACGCGATTATTTATACTTTTACTATCGGACTGCTATCCAAAAAGTGTGACATGAACGAAAACGACCGCTTTTTTCCTCCTGAAAAGCACGATCATTCGATCGAAAACAAATACCGAAACGTCATTTCCGTTCTGGCGGCTCACCGGATCGCCCTGTGGGAATACGATATCCCGACGGGAGCCTGCTGTTTCGACGACGATTATTTCCGGGTGCTGGGGCTCCGGGATGCCGGCATCGAATTCGCGGATATCGACGATTTTTACCGTTTCGCGCATCCCGACGACGTCGATTCTTACAGAAACGCTTTCGAATGCATGTTGGCATCCGATACCAAAGTATCCAAGATACGGGTGCGCTGCGTCGGCCGAGAGGGGCAGGCGGTTTGGCTGGAAGACTGTTTTTTCTCCTGCGAGCCGGACGAACAGGGTCGTCCCCGCAAATTGATCGCCTATACGTCGAACATCACTTCCCGCTGCGAAAAAGAGGCCCGCATCCGGAGCCTCGAAGAGCGGAACCGGAAAATCGTCGAGGCATTGCCGGAATTTATTTTTATCCTGGACGACCGTTTTGTTATTACCGACGTGTTGATGTCTCGGGGCACGATCCTGCTCCATCCGGTGAACGAGCTGATCGGAGCGGACGGGCGGACGATCTATTCGCCGGAGGTGAGCGATCTGTTCGTTCGCAATATACGGGAGTGCCTGCAGGACGGTCAGATTAAAGAGATCGAATATCCGCTGGACAAGGACGGACGGCACTATTTTCAGGCGCGGATCGCCCCGTTTGAAGGGAACAGGGTGCTCGCGCTGATCCACGACGTGGGCGACCGCGTCCGGCACACCGAGGAACTGATCGTCGCGAAGAAAAAAGCGGTGGAGGCCGACCGGTTGAAATCGGTTTTTCTGGCCACCATGAGCCACGAAATACGGACTCCGCTGAATGCGATCGTCGGGTTTTCGGAGTTGCTCGCCGCCGACGACTGCGATGCGCACAGGGAGGAATACCTGGATATCATTCGCAAAAACAGCAACCTGTTGCTGCAGTTGATCAACGATATTCTCGATCTCTCGCGGATCGAATCCGGACGGGCGGAAACCCATTTTCAGCAGGTGGAAATTACCGGATTGCTCGAGGAGGTGGAGAAAGTGCACCGGCTGAAAATGAAGGAAGGAGTCGGTTTCAGAATAGAGTGCCCGCGGCTGCCGGTATGGATCTCTTCCGACCGCAATCGGTTGACGCAGGTGCTTTTCAATTTCCTTTCGAACGCGATCAAAAATACGGATCGGGGGTGGATCACCCTCGGAGCGAAGTTGCGGAACGATTGGTTGGAACTATTTGTGACCGATACCGGACGGGGTATCCCGCAGGAGAAAGTCCCGCTTATTTTCGACCGTTTCGAAAAGCTGAACGATTTTGTGCAGGGGACGGGGCTGGGGCTTTCCATCTGCCGGAGCATCGCCGAGCGACTCGGCGGACGGATCGAGGTGCGTTCGCAGGTCGGCGAGGGGAGTACGTTTACGCTTTGTTTGCCTTGCTGTTCGGCCACGGCCGTATGCACGGATGCGGAAGGCTCGGCGGACAGACGGCGGAAAGTGATTCTGGTCGCCGAGGATGTGGAAACCAATTTCAAATTGCTCGAAGCCGCGCTGTCCAAAGAATACGTGCTTCGGTGGGTGCCGAACGGGCAGGAGGCGGTGCTCAGCTTCGTGCGCGAACGTCCCGACCTGATCCTGATGGATATCCGGATGCCGGTGATGAACGGGATTGAGGCGACCGAAAAAATCCGCGCGATCTCGCCCGACGTTCCGATCGTCGCCGTGACGGCGCACGTCTTTTACAGCGAGAAGGAACAAGCTTTGGCCGCCGGATGCAATACGGTCGTTTCGAAGCCTTATTCGCCGGACGATTTGAGAAAAACGGTGCGAAGGCTACTCGGAACGGATGCCTGAGGCGTTTCGTTTTCAAAATGCCGGCCGGCGCTATTCGTAGCGCCGGCCGGTGTTCGTGATAGGCTGCATGTCGGCGATTGTCCGGCATGAATCGGGGCGTTGCGAACCGGCTGCGGCATTTGCAGGCCGGCCGCGTCGGTGCGGATATTCGTTTCGGATGACGATCCGTATTTTCAGCGCGGACGCAGGAACGATTTTATTTCGTCTCCCGCATCGAATCGCTGATGTGCTGGGCCTTCTCTTTGACGGAATCCGCCGCTCGGGCTACTTTTTCTTTTACGGCATGTTTTACGTGCGTCGCATGCTGCTGGACGCTGTCGGATACATCCGAAATCTTTTCGGCCGTCCGGTCGATGCCGGCATCGATTTTCCGTTTTACCTTTTCGGCCTTTTCCTTGACGCGGTCGTTCATGGTTGTAAATTTTAAAGGTTCTGTGATTTTTTTCGGGACGGTCATGCGACGGCACGGGCGCGGAGCAAACCGCGAGCGGCTGTCCTTCGGACGGTTCCGATCCTGAAATTTCCAAGAACCGCGCCATTTTTGATCCCTGCGGAAAGTCCGAGATGTTTCGTCGTTCATTTTACGATTTCGGCGAATTGTCCGTTGGACGATAATATTTCGATATCGCGTTTGCCGTATTTTTAATAAATAATGTTATATTTGTCTACGGTCGTCCGTTGACGTACAGACTTGTCCGAAGAATCGACATCGGAAACGACAAAATCCGGTATTATGAAAAAATTACTGTTCTGCCTGTGTCTGTTCGGGAACCTTTCCGCGTTTGCCCAACATAAAGTTACTTTCGAAGTCGAGGAACTTTCGAAACCCGAGGGGCCGGTTAGAATGCAATCCTACGGGGAGGTTTGGGAGAGGCTTATATTGTCCGACGTCGAATTGAGGCCCTTTGATGTGAAACAAAATAATATACGTTATCCGTTCGGCATTCTTGCCCGAAGCGAAGCTCCGGACAGTTTGATCTATTGTAAGAATAACCCTTTTTTCAATGGGATGTACGGGGCATACGCTGAACACAGACCGTTCGTTTTGTCTCCGGATATGATTTGGCTGTTGATCAGCCAGGGGTTTGCACGGCATGTGAAAGCCAATCAAGACTCTCTGAGGCATTGTTTCGTCGATTTTTCCGGAAAATTGTCTTTGATCGTGGAAGCGGATATGAGGCCGGAAGATCCTGCTTTCCCGTGGGAACGGACTCTTTGCGGATTTACCGGACAGATCGAAAAATATACCGGGAAAAAACTGGCCGGATTGCTGACCGGCGATTTTTCGACGACGACCCCGTCGGAGCGAATTGCTTCCGAGGTGACGGTCATGGAAGCGGTGAAGCCTTATTTCGAATTTATCGTGATGTATATAGTTTGCGGGATTCCCGAAATAACGCTCGAAGGTACCCCCGGGGATTGGAAAAAAGTGCTGAACAAAGCCAGAAAGTTGAAGGAGTACGGACTGGAATGGTGGATTTCCGAACTGGAGCCCCTTTTGGAGGAGTTCGTCAAAGCGTCCAAAGGCGAAGTAGACAAAGCGTTCTGGCGTAATATGTTTAAATATCATTCTCAGGAAAAATACGGAGCGCCCGAAATCATCGACGGATGGATCGTCAAATTTTTCCCTTATGATAAAGACGGGAAAAGGAACAATCTGGAGCGGCTCGAAGGACGCGATTGTTTGCCCAGCGAGATCGTAAAAGTCGATCTGAAATTTCTGGAAGTACGCGACGGCGAAGCGGTCGAAACCCCGTTGGAACTTTGGGCCGGTTTCGTAGGCTTGGAGCAAAACAAGGATAATTTTGCGCTGAGGCCCCGGATAGGCTGGATGGTCAGAAAGAAAGACGTTCGAAACCGGGGATTGAAAAGTAAACTGGAAGCCGATGCGGATTCCGGCATCTCGATCAGGGTTAAAGAATTTCCAGCCGTTTTGTTGGAACTGAAAAAAATCAGAAAACTCGAAATAGCCTTCGTCGATGAAATCGATATACCGGATGAATTGGCCGCAGTGCAAATCAAACTGTTGATGTTATCCGGGAAAATCACCGAGGAGGGAGTGGAGCGTATCCGGCGGCTGTTCCCGGATACGGCAATCCAAATAAACGGCAATCGGATCTCAGAACGACAATAACCTCAAAACAGCGAACGGCTTTACTTTTCGGTAAAGCCGTTCGTCTTGTTCAATACGCTGATGTTCCGCGAGTCCGTGGAGCTGGAGGCTCCCGAATGGCTATTTTGTGTGATTTAGCCGAATCTTATAACTTCTTATTTTCAGGTACTTTACAAAAGTGATGATTTAATAAAATATACCCAAATTCATTATGATAAGTCAAAATTAGTCCCTACTTTTGTAGGGTAGGGACTAAACCGGATTTTGACGGATGCGGTTTAATCCCAAAGCAGGGACTTGTAACAAATGTAGGGAATCAATGGCAAGCATCAAAATCAAATACAATATTCTATTCTTTCCGGATAAGGAGATTGACAAAGCGTTTTCGGGCCCCGGTGATCCCGTTTATAAACCGGATGCGAAATTGCGAGTCCGGGTGCGTTGGCCGGGAAATAAGGTCGATTTCAATGTGGGGTATCGTGTGAAGATCTCGCAGTGGGATAACCAGGCGCAACGGTGTAAGGCCAAAACTACCAACCTGCAAAAGCAATCAGCAACGCTTATCAATAGCCGTATCCAGCAATACGAGGATGTTATAGATGGTATTTTTAAGTCCTACGAGTTGAGGGGTATAGTCCCCGGCCCGGACGAAATAAGGGCCGAGTTTAACGAGGCTGCCGGACGTGTGGAGAAAGTGGTCGAGATAAAGGAAAGGAACCTTTTTTACTATTTTGATAAGTTTACCCATGAAATGGGAGGCGTCAACAACTGGACACCGGCAACCTATCAGAAGTTCGCCGCCGTCCGCAATCACCTCGAATCCTATAACGCTAATCTGGCATTCTCCGATCTTACCGAGGCCGGACTATCCGGCTATATTACCCACCTGCGAGAAGTCAAGCAGATGCGGAACACTACCATAGGTAAACAAATGGGATTCCTCAAATGGTTCCTGCGTTGGGCGACCGCTAACGGGTATTGTCAGACAAACGACTACATGACATTCAAACCCAAACTAAAGACCACAGAGAAAAAGATAATATTTCTGGATTGGGAGGAACTTATGACGGTCTATAATCACCGGTTCCCGGATAAACAGAAACATTTGGAGCGGGTGCGGGATGTATTTTGCTTTTGTTGTTTCACTTCATTGAGGTATTCCGATGTGGCCAACTTGCGCCGTACCGATGTTTTCAATACTCATATTACCCTTACAACCGTAAAGACGGCGGACACTATTAGAATAGAGTTAAACAAGTATAGCCGAGCTATATTGGATAAATACACCGGCGACCATTTCAAGGGGAACCTTGCATTGCCGGTTATTAGCAATCAGAGGATGAACGACTACCTGAAAGATGTGGGTAAGGTTTGCGAGATCGATACGCCGATAACGGTCACTTACTACAAAGGCAACGAGCGAATAGACGAGGTTTTTCCGAAATGGCAACTACTCGGAACTCATGCCGGGCGGCGGACATTCATTTGTAATGCCCTCTCTTTGGGTATATCCCCGCAGGTTGTGATGAAGTGGACGGGACACAGCGACTACAAAGCAATGAAACCATACATAGATATTGCCGATACTGCTAAGGTTGAGGCTATGAAACTGTTTGATAGGTAAAGCCAAATATAAAACATAACAAGCAATGGAAAGAGAATACCGAACCCCGTTTCACATTTTTTACAACTTCCTATCGTCAATGCGTACTTTTGCCGAGGATTTAGAATTGACACCCCTAGAGGATAGCGGGGAAGATATCGACGAAATAGAATCTTTATCCATTATGCGACAAGTCAGGGGTTATATTGTTTTGCAATACGAGCGGAGCGAATTTCCCATTTTTGACTTTTGCGATGAAATTATAAGTAGAACAGAGAACAAATTAATGCGGCTGGATGATAAGGCACGTTCTGCGCTCCTGACACGTGAAGTGCGTTTTTTGCCGTTGATATTAATTACTGAAATGATTGGTAACGACACCATACACAAAGTCGAGGAGAAACTAAAGAAGAAGTACCCGCACGAACCAGGGGATGATTATGTAGATATATTTGATCTTATAGTGGAATATGCATCGACCATAAAAACGTTTACTGTCGATTATGATTTAATTGACAGCATAAGGGTTAGCGATGAGCAAATGGATCATTTGCTATCGTTGCCCGAACCGAAACTAATTCCTTTTGACGACGGCTCCCCCCGCAGAAGAGACAAGGAAAAACGCCCGGGACACAAAATATACCCTGCCACCTATCGCCGAGCCGCTGTTATGGCATTAATCGACAAATCGGGCCTTTGCAAAAACATAGATAGAACTAAAAAGGCCGCATTTGTTGAGGCTGTAACAGGCGGAAATATAAGTGTAGAACCGCAGAATACCCTTTCATATAAAGCTCCTGAGCGAAATGCAATCAAGGCAGCCGCCGAGTTATTAAAGACGATAGGCATAGAATAAGGATGGACGCTCGAACTATAAACGCACGGTTTACGCCGTGCGTTTTTTTATGTTCTGTGGCAAAATATAGGATGTCTTACGCTTAGTCCTACGTGAAATATATTGGGTTCTTTGCATTATCAAATTTGATTTAGTGGAATAGTTACCACGCCAATGTAAAATCAAAAAAAAGATAATGTTATGTATACCAATGTCACAGGGGAAACCCCTATCGCCGCCTTGACCGTCTCACAGTTTGTGGAACTGCTTGAGAAAAGCAAAACGCCTGAACCCGCCTCAACGAATCCCGTTGATTATACGCAGGGTTACGTTTATGGACTCAAAGGCATTCGCCAACTATTCAGCGTATCCCATGCCACCGCCCAACGTTACAAAGACACTTTCCTAAAACCGGCTGTAAAGCAGAACGGGCGCAAAATCGTTGTGGATAAGGCCAAAGCAATCGAACTGTTTGACCAATACAACAAGTAGGGCTATGGGTACAAAAAGAAAAGCCGCCCCAAGCGGGAACGGCAATCCTTATTCTATCGGTGTGCATAGCAAAGATAGTCAAACTTTACCCCAACTGCAAACTGTCCGCCTCTGTTTCTCGACTCGTCCTAAAACGATGCTTGAAGTTTCGGCGGAAACCGGAATACGTCGGGCTAATGTGTGCCGATATGTGGGTAAACTGCGAATGCGGGAACAGATAGCCGTTGTGCGTTACGGGTTGTGTCCTATCTCTAAATACCGTGCCGGGTTCTATACGACCGATCCGGAACTAATCAGAGGGCAAGTCAATGAATAGCGCACAATCAGCGGGAAACGGAGCGGCCAACTGTATGCCGGACTATATCGGCCTAATAGGGGCGGAACTGGAGAAAGCCAAACGGTTGCACGTTGATGTTCAAAAGGAAGCCCTTACCGGCAAGACCTGTCAAAAGGTATTGCGGGAACTGCTTGCCCAGATCGAGCCGGTGGACTTCCGGGAGCGGGCCGGACTTGACGAGGACACCAAGATCACCCGCAAACTCTATGTAGTGATCGCCATTGATGAAATAATCGACACAGCTATCCGTAATAATTGGGGACTATGCACCAAAGACGGGTTTATCTATGTCTTTAACGGTAAGTATTGGCAAGTAGTGAACGCAGAAGATTTTAAACCTTTTTTAGCGGATGCCGCTATGAGAATGGGAGTACCGGTACTGGAGGCGAAATACCATCAGTTCAAGGACGAGCTTTATAAGCAATTCCTTTCGGCCTCGAACCTGCCAACACCGGAAACCAAGAAGAATGTCCTGATAAACCTGCTTAACGGCACTTTCGAGATTGCAGACGATAAGCAGGAGCTCCGAGGGCAACGCCGGGAGGATTTTATCAAATACCAACTTCCATTCGAGTATAACCCGGATGCCAGGTGTCCGATGTTCGATAAATATCTGGGCCGTGTCGTACCTGATGCCGACTGCCGGAAAGTGTTGGCCGAATACCTCGGATACATATTTATTAATAATCTGAAACTTGAAAAGGCCCTAATCTTGTACGGTTCCGGGGCCAACGGCAAATCGGTATTCTTCGAGATCGTGAACGCTATTCTGGGAGACGAGAATATTTGCTCCTATTCTTTGCAGAACCTTACCAAATACGACAGCTACCAGCGAGCGGAACTATCCAACAAGCTATTGAATTACGCCTCGGAGATCAACGGGAAACTGGAAGCGTCGATATTCAAACAGTTGGTAAGCGGCGAACCCGTTGAGGCCCGGCAGATATACGGTAAGCCTTTCGTAATGCGGGACTATGGCAAACTGATGTTCAACTGCAATGAGTTGCCGAAAGAAGTAGAGCAAACCAATGCGTTTTTCCGCCGGTTCATCATCATTCCGTTCAATCAAACTATCCCGGAATCGGAGCAAGATCCGGAACTGGCAAAAAAGATCATAGCCTCGGAACTGAGTGGCGTATTTAATTGGTTGCTCGATGGGTTGCGCCGGGTATTGGCTCAAAGGAAATTTACTCAGTCCGAGATGGTGCAGGATCAGGTCGATGCCTATCGCCGGGAATCCGACAGCGTGGCTATGTTCATCGAAGAAGAGGGGTATAGTCCGGCAATAGATGATTTTGTTTTCCTAAAGGCCCTGTACGGTGATTATAAGACATTTTGTTGTGACAATGGTTATAAGACTTGTTCTATAAGGACATTTTCCGAGCGAATCAAGATGATAGGCTTTTTGACGGAAAGGAAAACGCCGGGTAATGTAGTTTATGCAAAAAAATAAAATCTTTTTTCACCTACATATCCTACATTATCTACATAACGAAAATGCTATATCATTGATTATGTGCAATATGAAAAATCATCTATGTAGGATATGTAGCAAATGTAGCAGGAAAAACAAATTATTTTTTCACTATGATACGACAACACAACCAACCATATTTAGAGAAGTACGCAGGTCGTAAGTCCCGGCACGAATGCCCGGCCTGCCATGATAAGCATTCTTTCACATGGTATCTCAACGGGGACACGGGCGAGGTTATCCATCCAAGCGTTGGCCGGTGTAACCATGAAAGCGGCTGCGGCTATCACTACACCCCCAAACAATATTTTGAAGATAATCCGCAATTATCGGAGTTTGGGGGCACTATAAAAAACGGCAAGGTTACGGTAAGGGTAAAACAGAATCACCCCAAGTTTACCCAAAGGGTTGAAGAAAAAGAACCGGGCCGGATACCAAAGCAGTATATCATTCAGTCATTGGGATATAATAGCAATTTTGTAGCGTTCCTATGCTCGATCTTCGACCGCTACACTCTCGAATCTCCGACCATCAGGCGAGTAATGGCAGACTACTATTTGGGCTGCACTAAAAACGGCTCTATTATCTATTGGCAGATAGATGAACGCAACCGCATCCGAACGGGAAAGGTAATGCAGTACGACCCTGTAACGGGCAAGCGGGTAAAGAACGCTAACGGTGCGATAGACTGGGTTCACGCCAAACTGAAGCGGGACAAGGTATTGCCGGATGATTTCAATCTCGTGCAATGCCTGTTCGGGGAACACCTGTTGAAGCGCTATCCGGATAAAGTAGTGACTTTGGTCGAATCGGAGAAATCGGCGCTTATCGCCGCCGGGGTCTATCCCGAATATCTATGGGTGGCGACCGGTGGGCGCTCGCAGCTCTCTATTGATAAACTCCGAGTGTTGATGGGGCGCACCGTGATAATGTTCCCGGATACCGACACAGACGGCAAAACCTACTCCCTTTGGGCAGATAAGGCAAAGGAACTAGCGACGATAAGATGCACCGTAACGATCTCTAACCTACTGGAGACGGTGGCAACCGACGAGGATAGGATAAACGGACTCGACATTGCCGATTACCTGATCCGTCAACTCAAAGCCTCGATACCAGAACTGAACAACATCCCCGCAACGGAATCGGCCAAAGCTCCTATCCGGCCTCTCAACCGTGAAGAACAAGCATTACAACACCTCGGCAATCTCAACCCGAATATCTACACCCTGATAGATAGTTTGGGGCTTGTAAGCGTAATGACAGGCGAACGCTTACGAACGATCATTAATTAACCATAGCGGGCAGATTCCGTGCATGACAAACATCCATCCAAGACAACCGAAATTAAACCGTTTTAACCAACTAAATAAAAAAAACAATGAAGCAGAACAAGAAAAAGACGGCATTTTTGCCATGTAAGATTTTCAAACATGACGGTGCAACCTTGACTGTCGGGGTAAGTGAAACCACGATTAATGACAAGCCCGCCCCCTCAGAAGTGTATTTCCTCGTCGAAGGATATGGAAACGGAGAAGATGATCCCGAAGCCGTTGCCACTTTCACGCCAGACCGAGCGGTGGAGATCGCTGAGGCCCTACTAAAGTTTGCAAGGCTGGCGAAAGAGTAATTAACCCCAAAATCAAATATCATGAACAACGAAAAATTAAGAAAGATGCTGCAAGCAGCAGAAAAATACGGTGCTGATGTCGCTTACGAAATGGCTGTCAACCAAGACAGCGAGGGCGATTCGAATGACAACGCAAATGAAGGCGCCGAAATTGCGACATTTATCAACAAGGGCACCCGTCGTATCATCGAAGGCAGAGATAACACCGGCAATTCCGACGGTTCGCTGGCAGTAGATCCTATCACAAATTTACCTATGTAAGCGATGAAAACAATTTGCATTGGACAAATACCCCAGGAACACACACGCTATTTATTCGATCAGGCGATAGCCAAATTGCGGGAACTTGTAACCGCCGACAGGGTAGGTGAATACGGGGAGGAACTGACAACGGCGTTTATCCAGGAATTATTGCAAGGCGGCTGCGCTATCCGCTCCCGGATGCTCGACAAATTCAATGCCTCGCTGTCCGCTGTATTATTCCCGGCGGAACGCCGGCAGAAGGAGGCGTTATATGACGCCCTGCTATCACAGTTCGACGAACTGACCCGAAAGGCTTGCAAGACAATCGAGGATTTCAAGTATATCCCCATAGAAGCCTATACGGTGGGGGCTGACAGCGGTATAGGGTGCGACCCCGAAGTGATTGATAAGGCTTTCGCAGAAGCCGGAAACGTGTGTATCTCGCATCCATCGCAGGTTGAGGTGTATAATGCGGCTCAGAAAGCCATTGCAGCTATCCACGAGCTCGATGCGCTGGCCCAGAATTACGGGATGTATGCGGTCAACAAAAACAATTACCGCTCGATCATAGACATAGATTTGGAGATGGATGCTACCATTGGAGTACTGGGAGCCAAAAGGGTTGTGCAACTCAATCCTTTTGCCATACAACAGGCGTACGATGGTGGTTTGTTCAATAATCCGAAAGGTTAACGGGGTATTTATTAGGCGGACTATACATCCGTCTATCCCTAATAATTTAGGTTATGGCAAAGCGAAGAACGTGGCCTACACTTTTTGAGGAGTGCAATCGCATAGAACTTTCGTATTTGTGGAAACGATATGCAATGTGGATACCTCGGCGTATCGCTGCCTCGATGTCATGGAGCTGTCGAGGTAGGCCGGCCGGCAATATCGACCTAATCATTGACACCCGGGAAATGTATATCGAACTCGATTACAGATTCGGAGACGAACCTCGTCATTATCGGGTGCAACTGGCCTCGGTTACATCGAATCTTGGCAAGGGGCGGATATGGTATTTCTTATGCCCTCAAACCGGTAAACGTTGCCGGATTCTTTACGGAGTGGAAGGCTGGTTTTTCCACCGCTCAGCGTTCCGTGGGTGTTGCTATGATCGGCAAACCCTTTCAAAGCAATATCGATTACTCGATTATGTGATATTTCCTCGACAGATCGAGATCAACGAGCAACTGCGCAAATGTCGTAAAACCTATCGAGGCAAACCGACACGACAATACGAGAGATTATTGCGACGACTGAGAAAATGCGACGATATGCAACGTGCTATCGGGAATAGCTTGGGATTGCTCGGAAAATAAAGGGAAAGCCTCTCGAAAGCAGCTTTCCCAATTTTTTGATTCTTGACAAGTCAAAGATAGCAAAAATCGGGGATATGAACAATACACGACAGGTACGAGAACGCCGAGGTGGAGCACGGGACGACAAATGCGACAATGTGACTATAAACATGACACGGGACGAACTGATAATACACCTCCAGCGAATCAAGCGAAAATGCGAAATTTTGATGCTGAAGCACAAAATTAAATCGTAACACAATATCCCGTAAATACCCTTGCAACAAAGGGGCAGACGATCCGATCTGCCCCTTGAATCATCCCTGGGGATATGTTTTTGGATATGGTTGAACGGGTGGAATAACTTCACAAATCTTACACTATAAAAAAATATCAAAAAGAAGATATAGCAATCTGAAAGGGTATCCGTTGAGGATTACGAGCGGGTAATGGCCGGGATATTTTGAGCATGATTCAACGTTATGTAATTTCTGCATAGTGCCGGAAAAGTAAACTCCTATAAAGTAAATAGCCACCTCAACCAGGTGGCTATTCTTTTGGGAGCTATTTCCATTTTGGAAACAACTGAGATATTCGAGAAATTGGAATAACTGAAACCGAACTTGTAAAGATTCCTTACATGCTCATTTCTTGAGAACCTTTTTAGCGCTTAACGGACTAACGACCTTTTGACCGGTTTGGGCCTCCAGTTCTTTCCGGGCGGCACCGGCAACCTTTCCGCCTCGATGTGCAATTTGCTTGCTATGCTCAAAGGTTTCGGGTTCTTCCTTTTGGGAAATCTCGGTTGTTGATGCTTCTGCCAACATATTAAGCACTAATTCAAGGTTCGTCATATTATCTCGCAAGCTTTCGGTTTTCAGCCCTTTGAATTGCTTATACTGCTTTGTAGTAAGCCCCGACCATCCCTTAGTAATAACGTCGGTAAGTATGGCATATTGTTGGCCTTTTTGTATTCCCCGGCGTTCCCATTCATCGGTAAGTTCTTTGCGCACCTCAATAGACTTTAATCGCTGATTGATCCAGTTGGCGGAATATCCTTTGCGATGATAATACTCCATTATTCGGTCAATACCTTGTTCCGGATCGTCTATTTCCTCAAGGCGCTCCCGTCCCAATTGCGCTAACCATTGTTTGAATGGCTCCGCTTTCGGAGATGGGATAGATTGAATAAGCCTGAAAAGCTGTTCGGCATCGGCAACATCGGTTAAGCGCATCTTCCCATCCGGAGCCTCCATTTTCAACTGTACGATATTCTCGTACACTTCGCTCCCTTCTTTTTCAAGTTTGATTTTGAGATCGCTCCAATAACGACGGGGATTTGCACTATCAGTTAACACCTCAATCACATCGACAATAGAAATGTACCATTTCTCAGCCTCGGAATCCCACACGGAACGCACTTGCTTGTCTTCAAAAAGCTTTATAGCGTCTTTTTTTGTCATAGTCTTACTCCTTTCCTATCTTTTCAGCCGTCAACCGCAATTCCGTGCCGCAATATGGGCAGGTAAAGTTCCCGGCCTTTGGCTCGTCTATCAACTCCGATACCGGTACATCTAAAGCGTTGGCGATCTTTTCAATAGTATCAAGGGATGGGGTTACTTTGTTATTTACGATATTACTCATGCTCGGTTGGGCGATACCTATTTTTTCAGCAAGGGATAACGCCGTTACCTTTTTCTCCTTTAAGACCTCTTTAATTCTCAGTTTCATTTTATAACGAATTAGATTATAGGGCAAATATAGTCATTTATAATGTATAAAAATATATCAACGCAAAAAATATTACGTTTTTGGTTAACTTTTTTTATCAAACGTTTGGTTGTTATAATTTATTACATTATATTTGTGGTGTAAAAATAATTGAAAACATTATAGACCATGCGAGCACACTTCACCACATCAGACTACCGGGCGATAGTAAACAAGATTTACGGCGAGATATCGGATGAAAGCGCCGAATCTGTGATAGAATTTGAGAACGGCGATTGCCTGCTGGTCGTTCAGGTAAATCACCGAATAGGGTACAAGGATGAGATAGGCGGTTCTTACGAGGGTTACGACTTTGAGATGCTGGCGGTGGTGGATGAAGAAGAATTTGACGTACTGAGCGCCGATTGCTATGACAGCGAGGGCAACGAAGTGGACAGCGACTTTGACGCTAACGAATTATACAAACTCTTAAACTAATATAACGATGAGAAAAAGTGATTTGAGGAACATTATGTTGCGGGCCTGGGAGATGTACCGCACGACCGGCAAAGCCTTTGCCGTATGCCTTTCCCGTTCTTGGGTTATTTTCCGCCTTATACAGCGAATGCGATCCAGTGTAGTACAATTCTCCTATGAAAAGATAAACGGGGCACTACGCAAAGCAAAAGGCACGTTACGGGGCGTTTCGTCTATTATCAAAGGCACAGGAACGGAAACACCCAAGACAGTGAAATATTACGACATTGAGGCGGCCAACTGGAGGTCATTCAAAATCGAGAATCTGATAACAATTTACTGATATGAAAGGATTGACAACCAAACAGACGTTACAACTGTTAAGAATCGCCCAAAATGTCCAGCGGGGCACCGGCCTCGACGAGGTAGCATTTGTCACTCTGATGCGCATTTGCCGAGATTATGTAACCCCCGGACTTTATCCAGCTATTCCGGACGATGAGCGAGACAAATGGTTTATGGATCGCCTCAACAAATTCCGTGTCCGGTTCTTTGAGAAAATATAGACCGTTATGGAGCAGGCAAAGATGATGATTTACGAACTTTCTTATTGATGGTTATTTGCTGGGGATGTTCCCCACCGAGGCCGGAGCCGTCCGCCGTGCGGACTACTTGCCGAAAAGTCGATACACTCTCCGTGAATGGGAAAAGGACGGCGAATTTTTAACGTTTGATACATTAACCAAATAAACCAAATAGTTATGACAACAATCACATTTAACACTGAAGAACTGGCAATTATCACATCTGCGTTACACTGGCGCAATCGTTACCACGCCTACCGTATTGAGAAACTGGAGCGCAAACTACTTTCGGGCAAAGCTTCTGATCCTGAAACAGCAGAACGTTCCTTGCTTGAAAAAAAACGATACCAAAATCTCCGTGCAGATTTGGAATTAAAAATCAAGATGGCGGCAGGTTCAGCCTATCGTGGCGACCGAGAGAACAACTATCGTACAACTGAAACGTATAACATAGAATGAAAAATGAACCTTAAGAGTAATATTTAAGTGTACCTTCAAAGGGCATCAAAAAGGGCAATAAAAAAACAGGGACTAACCGTATTTAGTCCCTGTTTTAGTCCCTTAGCTTTTTAAGGTGCTGAAAATGAAAATTAATTGTGGAGCTGGAGGGAGTCGAACCCTCGTCCAAACAAGGAACCCAAAAGCTTTCTACACGCTTATCCTTCGGTTGATCCTTCTGCCGCAACCTGGTCGAAGGCGACCCAGTTACGGCCCCAGCCTATTGATTTTCGCGAATCGTTATAGGCATCCGATCCGCTATTTCCGTTTGAATGATACCCCGGTGCCTTCCGCTACGGAACGAAGCTTCGGCGGGGTACTCGTCCGACAGCCTCCTTGGACTGCCGGATTAAGCCATTTTACTCTGTAAAATTAAGCAGCGAGTTGATAGCTATTATCGCCATTTGTAGTTTGAGCATTCAGTTTTACGAGAGTCCACACAACGCTCGGCGTGCTTACAATCAGACTCTGCCTGCTGTCAAAACCGGTCAGCCCCTGATCGGGATCGCACGGTAGTACGATCCCGGTACAAAGATATACGTTTTTTCGGAAGAATTATTTTTACGGGCAATATAAATTCGTCCGGAGATATCCGGGGACGTTTCGGGGACGTGAAAAATATCAACACTTCATCAACAAACGGGAGATGCTGTCCAAACAATCGGTATCTTTGTTTTGTTAAATGTGCCCGCACGGAAAATGTGTGTCGGCGGGCCGGATCAAATTTGAAAGCGATGAATCCGAATGCGGTGATAGAACTACGGGATGTGGCGATTTTCCATTTCGACGATGCCCTGCGGGAGGCCAGTTTCCGGGGTAACGGCAGAACCAGCGATATGGTGCTGTCGGATGTCAATCTGACGGTGTTTCCCGGCGAACTGGTCTATCTGATCGGCCGGGTCGGGTCGGGCAAGAGTTCGTTGCTCAAGACGCTTTACGCCGAACTGCCGCTGCGCGAAGGAGGCGGGATGGTCGTCGGGTTCGACCTGCGGCGGATGCGCCGCAAAGACGTGCCGTACCTTCGGCGCCGGATCGGAATCGTGTTTCAGGATTACCAATTGCTGACCGACCGGAACGTTTTTCAGAACCTGCATTTTGTGCTGAAGGCGACCGGGTGGAAAAACGAATTGCAGATCCGCAGCAAGATCGCCGAAGTGCTCGACATGGTAAGCCTGCAAAACAAGGAGTATAAGATGCCGTTCCAGTTGTCGGGCGGCGAACAGCAGCGGTTGGCGATCGCCCGGGCCCTGCTGAACAACCCGCAGGTGATTCTCGCCGACGAGCCTACCGGCAACCTCGATCCCGCCGCCGCAGACGGGATCATGCAGTTGTTCGCGTCGATCGTCGCACGCGGGTGCGCCGTGCTGATGTCGACGCATAACATCAGCAATATCCAGCAGTATCCGTCCCGTACGCTGCGTTTTCATCAGGGAAAAGTGGCCGAGATTGATCTCCATTCGATCCTTGGAATTTAGCGGAAAAATGACTATCTTTGTTCGAATCGTTCCGGGCGTTTCGGTGGGCCGGAATGCCGTGCGCCGGGGCGGGATCCGTTCGGCCGGAACGGTTCTGGCCGGCAACTTTTTGGCAGAGTAAATTAATAGAAAGGAAAAATATATGAGCGTAGAGGAAAAAGATCAGATCCAACAAACCGGGGAGGCGTACTCCGCTTCCAGCATTCAGGTGCTCGAGGGCCTCGAGGCGGTGCGCAAGCGCCCCGCGATGTATATCGGGGACGTCGGAGTCCGGGGGTTGCACCATTTGGTGTACGAAGTGGTCGACAACTCGATCGACGAGGCGTTGGCCGGGTACTGTTCCCGCATCGACGTTTTCGTCAACGAGGACAACTCGATCACCGTTAAGGACGACGGGCGCGGTATTCCGACCGATATGCACGAGAAGGAAGGGCGTCCCGCCCTCGAAGTGGTGCTTACGGTGCTGCATGCCGGCGGTAAGTTCAACAAGGACAGTTATAAGGTGTCGGGCGGTCTGCACGGCGTCGGCGTGTCCTGCGTGAATGCGCTCTCCACGCTGCTGGTCGCCGAAGTGCACCGCGGAGGAAAAATCTTCCGGGAAAACTTCAGCAAGGGCGTTCCGCAGGGAACCATGGAAATCATCGGCGAGACGACCGAGGACGATCACGGAACGATCATTACCTTCAAACCCGACAGTTCGATCTTTACGGTCACCGAATACGATTATGAGACGCTGGCCTCGCGCCTGCGCGAATTGGCTTACCTGAACAAGGGAATTAAGCTCAATATCACCGACCTGCGCACGAAGAACGAAAACGGGGAGTCCGTTCACGACGAATATTACTCGACCGAAGGGTTGAAAGAATTCGTCAAGTTCCTCGACGCCAGCCGCGAATCGCTGATCGAAAACACGATCTATATCGATACCGAAAAAGACGGCGTTCCGGTCGAGGTGGCGATGCAGTACAATACGAGTTTCTCCGAGAACGTGCATTCGTACGTCAACAATATCAATACGATCGAGGGCGGTACGCACCTGACCGGTTTCCGCCGGGCGCTGACCCGGACGCTGAAGAAATACGCCGAAGATTCGGGTATGCTGACCAAGCTGAAATTCGAGATCAACGGCGACGACTTCCGCGAAGGGCTTACCGCGATCGTCTCGGTCAAGGTGCAGGAGCCGCAGTTCGAAGGACAGACCAAGACCAAACTCGGCAACGGCGAAGTCGCCGGCGTCGTCGATCAGGCGATTTCCGGCGCGTTGACGCATTATCTGGAAGAGAACCCGAAAGACGCCCGCGCCATCGTGTCGAAGGTGATCCTGGCCGCCACGGCCCGGCATGCGGCCCGCAAGGCGCGCGAACTCGTACAGCGCAAAACGGTGCTGTCCGGATCGGGGCTGCCCGGCAAGCTGGCCGACTGCGCGTCGCGCGATCGCGATCAGGCCGAGATTTTCTTCGTCGAGGGCGATTCCGCAGGCGGTTCGGCCAAACAGGGCCGCGACCGGAATTTTCAGGCTATCATGCCGTTGAGGGGTAAGATACTGAATGTCGAGAAGGCGATGGAGCACCGGATCTTCGAGAACGAGGAGATCCGCAATATCTTCACTGCGCTCGGCGTGACGATCGGAACCGAAGACGACAGCAAGGCGCTGAACCTCGATAAGTTGCGTTACGGCCGCGTGATTATTATGACCGATGCCGATGTCGACGGCAGCCACATCGCGACGTTGATGCTAACGTTCTTCTTCCGCTACATGAACAACCTGATCAAAAACGGACACGTCTATATCGCGACGCCGCCGCTCTATCAGGTCAAAAAGGGTAAGAATAGTCGCTATTGTTGGACGGAAGAGGAGCGCGAGGCGGCTTTGGCGGAATTCGGGTCGAAAGGGGCCCATGTACAGCGTTACAAAGGTCTGGGGGAAATGAATCCCGAACAGTTGTGGGAAACGACCATGTCGCCCGAAACGCGTATCCTGCGTCAGGTGAATATCGAGAGCGCCGCCGAAGCGGATCGTATCTTCTCGATGCTGATGGGCGACGACGTGCCGCCGCGCCGGGAATTTATCGAAAGGCATGCCAAGTATGCCAACATCGATATTTAGCGGCGTGCGGCCGGAGCCGGACAAATCGTTGAACATAGAAATTAAAAAATACCGATATGAGTCTGGAAAAAGAGATTAACGACGGAATCAAAGCGGCGATGCTCGCCAAGGAGAAAGTGCGTCTGGCAGGCCTGCGGGCCGTGAAGGCGGAGATCCTGCTGGCCAAAACGGCCGATGGATCGGACGAAATCAGCGACGGCGCCGTGCTGAAAATTATTCAGAAGCTGGTAAAACAGCGCAAGGAGTCGGCCGCCGTTTATACGCAGAACAACCGACCGGAACTGGCCGAAAACGAATTGGCCGAGGCGGCCGTGCTGGAAGTGTTTATGCCGAAACAATTGAGCGGAGAAGAACTGGAGACCGTCCTGAAAGCGATTATCGCGCAGGTGGGAGCCGCTTCGCCGGCGGATATGGGAAAGGTGATGGGAGTGGCCACCAAACAGCTTGCCGGGCAGGCCGACGGCCGCGCGATTTCCGAGGCGGTCAAAAAATTATTGCAGTAGCGCTCACAGCGTAATAAACCGATCGAACGGCGTGGGAATGTCTGTAAAAGGCATTCCCACGTTTGTTTCGTATCCTTGCGGAATCGTGTGAAATGTTGCTGTAAAGCAAAATAATGTTCTAAAAAGTTGTATAAATCGTTCGGTTTGCGTAACTTCATAGCCCGGACGGTTTTTTTGCGTGCTTGCTCGATCGGAGAGAGAGCGGTGGCGGAGGTGTTTTGCCGGAAGCGGAGGGGCCGTGCGCCCGTGCGGGTTAAAACTGTCTGCCATGAACAAACGGTGGTTGCCGATTCTCGGGATGCTTGTTTTTTCCGTGTCGCTGCACGGGCAGGGCAGCGTCGTGGTTTTCGACGAACAGCAGCGTTTCGATGTCGTCGACCGTTACGAACCGGACGGCGATACCGTTTCCTTGTGGTTGTCCGTGCCGCTTTCGGCTTACGACGGGCCGTTCGCTTCGCTGTCGCGGTATCGTTTTTCGTTCGTCCGTTATGCGAGGCGCGGTTATGCGTGGAATTGCAGCCGCCGGTTGCTGAACGGGATCGATCTGGACAATCCGGTTACCGGCGAGCCGTTCTGGAATGTGCTAACGGCCGTTCGCCAGGCTCCCGTCCGGCTGGATGAACAGCCGGGGATCGCGCCGTCCGTTTCGACGGTCGGCAATGCCGGTAACATTTGCGAATACGATCTCGACGTTTTGCACGAGCCGCCCGGCGGCCGTGCAGGCTGGATGTTTACCGACCGCCGTTTCCGGCAGGGTTTGCGTGCGGGAATCGCGACCGGAACCTTGGGCGGCGGCTGGGCTTTCGCAGCGACCGGAACCCGGCGCTGGGGGCGTGACCGGCATATCCGGGGCGTCTACGCCGACGAGTGGTCGCTGTGTCTTTCGCTCGGGCGCCGGCTCGGCGCGAAAAATTCCCTTTCCGCCGTGTTCCTGATGGCCCCGTCCGAGCGGGGATTGCGCAGCGCTTCGACCGGCGAAGCATTCGAAGCGTCCGGAGATCGTCTTTACAATCCGGCCTGGGGATACCAGCAGGGACGCGTCCGCCCGTCCCGCGTCCGCTGCGAACGGACGCCGATGGCGCTGATTACCTGGCGTTGCGGAGCGGACACCCGCTGGAACCTTACTACGACCGTTTCGGCTCTGTGGGGCACCTCTTCGCGTTCGGCGCTCGACTGGTACGACGCGCGCAATCCGTTGCCCGACTATTACCGCTACCTGCCCGGTTCCTACGAGAATCCGGAGGTGTCCGGGGCCGTCTCCGCGGCATGGAGGCAGCGCGACGTCCGGGTTACGCAGATCGATTGGGAGGAGTTGTACCTCGCCAACGGAAATCGCGATACGCTGCCGGCCGCCTATGTGCTGGGCAGCGCCGTAGATCGGTTCCGGAACTGGCAGTTCGTTTCTTGTTTCGATTACCATCCTTCCCGGACGCTGCGATTGCGGGGAGGGGTGCGCGTGCGGATCGACCGGACGACCGCTTACAACCGGCTGGACGACTTGCTCGGTGCCGCTTTTCTGTTCGACATCGACCCGTACCTGATCGACGATCGCTATTTCGGCGACAAATTGCAGAATAACCTGCGCGCGCCTGACCGCCGGGTGGCCGTCGGGGAGCGGTACGGGTACGACTACGACCTGGATTACGTCTGCGGCGAAGGGTGGCTTACGGCCGATCTGAGGAACCGCTCCGACGAGCGTTTCGGCGGATACGTCGCGTTGCGGGTAGCCCCGGTCGGATATTCCCGCAACGGGCGTTATGAGAAGGAATTGTTTCCGGGAAGCGACTCCTACGGGCGCTCCTCCCGGCTGCATTTTACCGAATATACGCTCAAGGGCGGGATCGATTGCCTGTTCACGCCGGCGCATACGTTGCGCCTCGACCTGCTGTACGAGGACGTCGCTCCGGCCGCGCGCGATGTGTTCGTGTCGATCGATTATCGGAACCGTACGGTTGGCGATCCGCGTACGGCGAACCGGTTCGGCGGCGAGCTGAGCTACCGGTACGCGGGCCGGACCGTTCGACTCGAACTGTGCGCGTATGCGACGGTTTCGCGCGGCGAATCCGAAGTGCGCCGCTACTACGACGATATCGCGTCGGTCTATTCCGACATGGAACTTTCGGGGATCGGGAAACTGTATGCAGGAGTCGAGTTCGGGGCCGAGGTGCTGCTTACGCGGCGGTTCGCTCTGCGTGTCGCCGCATCGCAGGCCCGTAACAGTTACCGGAACGATCCGTCGGTACGCATCCTGTCCGACAAGGATGGCAGTGTGATCGCCGACCGCGCCCGTTCGTTGTTGAAAGGGTATCGCCTGAGCGGGTCACCGCAGCGGATCGCTTCGGCTGAATTGAGCTACCGGGGGGCGAAACTGTGGATGGCTTCGCTGTCGGTCAATTATGCGGCCGACCATTACACGACGGTCAGTCCGCTGAACCGGATGGGCCGGGTGTACGATTATGCCGCTTCGCCGGAAGACTTGCGAGCGCTGACGGAGCAGGAGCGTTTTCCGGAGGCTTTTACGATCGATCTGTTCGTGTCGAAATCGTTTCGACTCGGCAGTCGTTACCTGTCGGTAAGCGCGGCGGTGAACAACCTGGCCAACCGCAAGGAGATCGTTTACAGCGGTTACGAGCAGATGCGGCTGCGCAAAAGCGGGACGGGGTTGAACCAGAGCATCACGGCTTTCGGATCGAAGTACCTGTACGCCTATCCGCGCACCTATTACCTGACTGTGAATTTCCGTTTTTAGATTTGACGAGGTCGAAAATGAATGGATTTATAAAAATATGGATCGGATGCGCTGCGGCGCTGTTGGCTGCCGGGTGCGGTTATGACGATTTCGGCGAACCGCATCCTGCGGATGAAACCGCGCCGTTGCCCAACATGTCGGTCGCCACGCTCCGCGAACGGTGTGCGGTGGGCCCGGTTGCGTTTTCCGGCTCCGGGGTTGTGTTGTCGGGGTATGTGACCACATCCGACCGGGCCGATAATTTCTACCGGACGCTGATGCTCGAGGACAATTCCGGCGCGGTCGAGGTCTGCGCCGGACTGTACGATCTGCACAACGATTATCCGGTCGGTTGCCGGTTGACGTTGTCCGCCGACGGCCTGACCGCGGCGCTGGACGACGGGTTGTTGCGGATCGGTTTGCGGGGCGGTTCGGCGACGGAACCCGTCGCCCCGATGGAGAGTCCGGCGATCGTGCGGCGTCATCTGTTGCGAACCGGCGAAACGATCCTGCCGACAGCGCTGCCGACGACGATCGCCGGGTTGAACGACGACCGGATCGGCTGTTTGGTGCGGATCGCCCGGCTGTGCCTCGATACGCCGTCGGATACGACCTGGGCCGTCCCTGCGGCGGTATCGGCCGACGGTACGCCGCGCAGCGCCTTGTTGAAATTCCGGTGCGGAGCGGATTCTGTTTATGTCTATACGAGCGGTTACGCTTCGTTTGCCGGCGAACGGGTTCCGCACGGGCCGGTTTCGGTGACCGGTATTCTGCTGCCCGGAAAAGTGGGCGGACGCCGGGTGTATGAACTTAAAATGCGTGATTTGAATGATGTACAGGTTGATTAGCTGCTGTCTGCTGTTGCTGTTGGCCGGCTGCGTGTCCAAAAACGGTTTCGATCGGGACGACGGAGAGAGTCCCGGGGGCGATCCGGTGTCGGTCGCTTACCTGAAATCGCTGTATCGCGGTTATCCGCTTCGTGTGACCGATGACGTCGAACTGCGCGTCGTCGTAACGGCGAACGATGCTTACGGGGCGTTCCGCAATACGCTGGTCGTGCAGGATGCCACCGGAGGAATCGAGGTCAAAGTCGGCGGACGCGATCTCTTTACCGTATTTCCGGTCGGGCAGAGCGTACGGATCCGTTGCCAGGGGCTGGTGCTGGGCGACTACGGAGGCGTGGTGTCGCTGGGCGCGGCGTCGGACGATTCCGCTTACGAAAACGGGTTCATTCCGCAGTCGGTCTGGCCTCAATTTCTGAAAAAGCAGGGCGGCGTGACCGATATTCGTCCCGATACCCTCGTTTTTTCCGATCTGGCGGCCGCCTGGATAAGCCGTTACGTGGCTTTCGAACGGGTGCAGTTCGTCGATGCGGAGTGCTCGGAGAACTGGTGCGATACCATGTCGGATACCGATCGGCATCTGGTCGATCCCGCGGGGGATACGCTGATCGTGAGAACCTCTGCGAAGGCCGACTTCGCAGATTGGCCGCTTCCTTCGGGCAGCGGTTATATCGAAGGGATTCTGAGTTGGTTCAACCGGAATTACCAGTTGAAAGTCGTATCGCCGAAAAATGCGGTGATGGAATCGCCCCGTTTCCGGCCCGCGTATGTTTTCGGTTACTGATTGTCGCGTTGCAGGGCTTCCCAGAGCATGTCTTTGAGTTGTCGGATGTGGTACCCGCTGACCGACGAGATAAAGATCGACGGAATGTCCGGCAGATCGGCGGCGATGGCTTCTTGCAGTTCTTCGTCCAGCAGGTCGCTTTTGGTGATCGCCAGCAGGCGCTGCTTGTCGAGCAGTTCGGGGTTGTATTGTTCCAGTTCGTTCAGCAGGATGCGGTATTCTTCGCGCACGTCTTTCGTGTCGGCCGGGATCATGAACAGCAGGATCGAGTTGCGTTCGATGTGACGCAGGAAGCGCGTTCCGAGCCCTTTGCCGGTATGCGCCCCTTCGATGATGCCGGGGATGTCGGCCATCACGAACGACTTGTGGTCGCGGCATTCGACGATGCCCAGATTCGGTTCGAGGGTCGTGAAAGCGTAATTCGCGATTTTGGGCTTCGCCGCCGAAACGGCTGCCAGCAGTGTCGATTTCCCGGCGTTCGGGAATCCGACCAGCCCGACGTCGGCAAGCACTTTCAGTTCGAGGATGAACCATCCTTCGACGCAATCCTCGCCCGGTTGCGCATACCGCGGAGCCTGGTTGGTCGCCGTTTTGAAGTGCCAGTTGCCGAGTCCTCCGCGGCCTCCTTTCAGCAGGACAGCCTCCTGTCCGTCTTCGGTGACTTCGCAGACGATTTCCCCGGTTTCCGCATCGCGTGCGACGGTGCCTAGCGGCACGTTGATGACGACGTCCGTCCCGTTCTTCCCCGAGCAGCGCGCCCCGCTGCCCGCTTCGCCGTCCTCGCCGAAGATGTGACGCTTGTACTTGAGGTGGATCAGCGTCCAGTACTGGCTGTTGCCGCGCAGGACGATGCTGCCTCCGTTGCCTCCGTCTCCGCCGTCCGGGCCGCCGAATTCGATGAATTTCTCGCGGCGGAAATGGCGGGAGCCGGGGCCGCCTTTACCGGAGCGGCCGAATATTTTCACGTAGTCGACGAAGTTGGACGATGGCATAGATTCTGATTTATCGGATGTCTGATGCGTCAAAGATAATATTTTTTTACCTTTGGTGCGGTTTACGCGGCCATGAAAAAACGAACCCCCATAAAAATATCGAGGCAGACCCATTGGAAAATCGTGTTGTTGCTGGTGTTGGCGATCGTCGTGCTGGCGATCGTTTCGCAGGTCGTCGCGGTGCGTCCCTGGACGGGCGGACGGCAAGCGGAACGCGGCGCGCGCTCCGGCGGATTGCCGGAAACCGATCCCGAGATTCTCGCCTGTCCTTTTTTCGCGAACGACGAGTTTGTCGTCCGTTGTCCGGAGGGACGCTATACGATGCTGTACGATACGGCTTATCGTCAGGCTGCCTGGGTAGCTTACCTGCTGACGCGCAGGGATGTATCCGGTAAAGGGGTGAAGCGCAGCGGGGTTTTCAAGAGCGATCCGGAAGTGATCGCCCGCGGGTGGCCTTCGGCCGCAGACCGGGATTATACGGGTAGCGGTTTCGATCGGGGACACCTGCTGCCGTCGGCCGACCGGAACGATACCCCGCAGGAGAACGGGGCTACGTTCCGTTTGTCGAACGTTTCGCCGCAGCGGCCGGGACTGAACCGCGGGACGTGGCGCAGGCTGGAAGAACGGGTGCGGCGCTGGGCGGCGCGTTACGATTCGCTCTACATCGTGACCGGCGGCGAACTGACCCCGTCGCTGCGACGCATCCGGGGCGGCGTCGGGATTCCGCAGCGGTTTTTTAAAACGATTCTGGTGCGGGACGGCGGTACTTTCCGGGCGATCGCTTTCCTGATCCCGAATACGGAGCGTCCGGCCGGGGATTGTTTTCGCTATGCGATCAGCGTCGACAGTCTCGAACGGGTGCTCGGCATGGATTTCTATTCAGCGCTGCCCGACAGCGTCGAAATGCGCGTCGAGGCCTCCTTCGACCGTTCTTTCTGGCGTTAGTTCCGCGTCCGACAGGGCGTTTTGCCGTTCCGTCCGGTCGTTTCGCCGCGCCGATTCGGCGTTTCGCCGATTTCTCGGAATCGCTCTGCGCCGTTGGAATTATTTTTGCGGAACAGGATTCCTGTAAACATTAAATTTTGAAATTATGAAAGCGAAACATTTTTTTGTATCGGCATTCGCAATGCTGTTTGCCGCGATCGGTGCGACGGCTCAGCCGCAGCACCGCGAACAAATGACTCCCGAGCAGCGGGCCGACCGGATGACGCAGCGCATGACCGAACAGCTTTCGCTGTCGACCGACCAGGCCGAGCAGATCCGCCGGATATTCCTCTCCAATTTCGAAGAGATGAAAGCGGATCGTGCGGCGCGGGCCGACTCTGCGAAGATGAAATCCGACCGTCCGAAGAAAGGCGACCGTCCGAAACAGGGAGACAAATCCGACGGCCGTAAGGGGCAGGGCGGTCCGCATGCCGAACGGATGGCCAAAATGGACGAATCGATCAAAAAGGTGCTGACCGAAGAACAGTATGAAAAATGGACGGAACAACGCGCCAAAATGCAGACCCGACATCGTCCGCGCCCGGAAGTGCAGCCTCAGGGCGAATAAGATGTCCGGCGGAAAGCAGGATGAACGGGAGGACGACGATCGATCGCCGTCCTCCTTTTGCGTGCACATTGCGCCGGATGTTTTTATCGTTTCCGGAAATAAAGCCGTATCTTTGTCCGAAACACATCGATTATGCATAAATCAGGATTTGTCAACATCATCGGGAACCCGAACATGGGAAAATCGACCCTGATGAACGCGCTGGTCGGGGAACGCCTGTCGATTATCACGTCGAAGGCGCAGACGACCCGCCACCGGATCATGGGGATCGTCAACGGAGACGATTTCCAGATCGTCTATTCCGATACGCCGGGGATACTCAATCCGAATTATAAGTTGCAGGAGTCGATGATGCGTTTCGTACGGAGCGCGCTCTCCGATGCCGACGTGCTGCTGTATGTGACCGACGTGTTCGAAAAACCGGAAGACGACAACGGGATCGTTTCGAAGATCGCCGGCGGCGGGACCAAAACGATCCTGGTGATCAACAAGATCGACCTGACTACGCAGGAGACGCTCGACGCCCTGGTGGAACGGTGGCGGAAAGTGCTGCCCGACGCCGAGATCGTGCCGGTGTCCGCGCTGAACAATTTCAACATCGGCGGGCTGTTCGACCGTATCCTGGCGGCCCTGCCCGAGGGCGAGCCCTATTACCCGAAAGATACGCTGACCGACAAAACGCTGCGCTTTTTCGCGTCGGAGATCATCCGCGAGAAAATCTTGTTGAATTACCAGAAAGAGATTCCGTACTGCACCGAGGTCGTGATCGACGAATACAAAGAGGACGCGGATATGGATCGGATTGCGGCGACGATCTACGTGGCACGGGAAAGCCAGAAGGGAATCGTTATCGGCCATCAGGGCGGTAAGCTCAAAAAGGTGGGCACCGAGGCCCGCGAGGAGCTTGAACAGTTTCTCGATAAAAAGGTTTTTCTGAAATTGTACGTCAAAGTGAACGACAACTGGCGGAACGACGAACGTCAACTGCGCCGGTTCGGGTATATCGAATCGTAAACTTCGGTTTCATAATAAAAGCAAGGCGGATACCGATCGGTATCCGCCTTGCTTTTTGATGGACGCGTGCTATTCGATAACAATCGCGTAGTGTCCCGACGGGAAGCGGTACAGCGGATTTTCCGCGCCTTGTCCGGCGGTCGGATAACGGTTCTTGTCCAGCGGCTGGCCGTTGACCGTAACGGTTTTGCCGTCTGGCAGGGCTACCAGTCCGGAGGCGTTCGCCGGAATTTCGATCTTCCAGTCCATTTTGCCGCCTTCCTGTTTCCAGTCGCTTTTGACTTCGCCGTACGGGGTTTCCAGCGTCGCTTTCGCCCACGGCAGGTAGGCCGTCATCGTCGGTTCGAAACGGGTCACTTTGAAACCGGGGCCCGAAGCGTCCGGACGGATGCCGGCGATGTCTTCATAGAACCACGTGTCGTAGACGCCCTGCATCGGGTGGCTCAGCGAACTTCCTCTCAGGCAGAGTTCCTTGCTGGCTGCATTGACCGGCAGCGTTTCCCACAGCGTCGTGGCGTCGGCGTCGGTCCACATGTAGGCGAAACTGTTTTCGCCGGTTTTGGTGAACATGTCCCAGGCTGCCTGGCTGTTGCCGTAGCGCGACAATGCCTGGCCGATGTGGCCCAATCCGAAGATACCGGTATGCATGAAGTTGTCGTACTTCTCCTTCATGTTGCGGACGGTGGCGTCGGAAACCGCTTTTTCGTCGCCGGCCGGCACCATGCCGTAAGCCAGCGCCATCGCGTTTGCGGTCTGGCTGCCGAACGTTTTGTTCGTTTTGTCGTAGAATTTATCGACGAAAGCCTTGCCGATCCGGTCGCGCAGGGCGGCATAATGCGCCGCGTCTTCCGTTTTGCCGAGTACGGCCGCCGCTTGCGAAACGAGGTCCGCGTCGTGATAGTGGAACGCTGTCGAGCTGACCGGGATCGGGCAGTCGATCGCCGCGTTTCCGTTCGGCGGACACCAGTCGCCCAGACCGTAGGGAACGATGTCGTTCTCGGTCAGCGCCGCGATGTGATCGACCCATTGTTTCATTTCGCCGTAGTAGGTTTCGAGCGCTTCCTTGTTGCCGAAATAGAGGTAGATATCCCACGGGATCTGGACGACGGCGGTGCCCCAGTCCGGCGATGCCACGCCGCACAGGCGGCGTCCCGGGGAGATCATGAACGGAATGCCCGGTTGCTTGTCTGCAAAGTAAAATTCACTGTTGTGCAGCTTCTGATGCAGCGTGTTTTCGAGGAATACCGACGACGAAGAGCTGACGTCGCCCATGTATTTCATCCAGAAGTTATTCATGCCGTAATTCATACTTTCGAACGGCGCTACCGCATGGGCGTCGCCGAGCCAGCCGCAGCGTTCGCGGTGCGGGCAGTCGGTCGGCAGGCCGTGAATGTTGCTCAACATCGTCCGGACGGCCAGTTCGTGCAGGCGATTGATTTGCGGGTCGGCGCATTCGAACGTACCGATTCGTTCGACGTCGGTGTGTACGACCACCGCTTTCAGCCAGTCTTTTTCGGGTTGGGTCGCCGCGCCCGATAGTTCGAGGTAGCGGAATCCGTGGTACGTGAACCGGGGCGTCCATTTTTCCTTGCCTTTTCCGGTGCAGACGTATTCGTCGGTCTGTACGACGCCGGTCGCGGCTACGCCGGTCGTGTTGTATTCGATCGACTTGTCGGCGGCCAGCGTTTCGCCCATCCGCATTTTGATCCGGGTGCCGGCCGGCTGTTCGACGGTCAGCAGCGGGATGGCTGCCACGTTGACGCCGAAATCGTAGATCCAGTTGCCCTGCGGATCCTGCCACAACGCTACCGGAGCGATCTCCTGTTTCATTCGGATCGGTTCTATCAGTTGCGGTTTCAATTCTTTCGGAATAACGCCTCCGGCCGGCAGTGCGGACTGCCAGTCCGCGCACGGAGTTTTCGCATCGGCCCAGCCGGCGATCTCCTTGTTCGCGTCGTATACCTCGCCGGCGTAGAGGTTCGAGCTGAGTACCGGCCCGGGCGCCCATTTCCAGGTTTCGTCCGTGCCGATGATCTTTTTCGAACCGTCCTTATAAGTAATTTCCATTTGCGCCAGCAGGATCGGTTTGCCGTAGCTGAACCCGGGGCCCCATACCTTGCCCTGGTTGTACCAGCCGTCGCCGAGCATCACGCCGATGCAGTTGTCCCCTTTTTTCAGCCGGTCGGTCACGTCGAACGTGCTGTACAGCGCATACAGTTCGTAATTGCTCTGAGCTGGGTCGAGTATCCGGGTCGAGTCTACGCGGCGGCCGTTGAAAAACAGGTCGCTGCACCCGAGGCCGGAGAGGTAGATCACGGCGCGTACCGGTTTCGTACCCGGTTGATCCGCGTTGAAAACGGTGCGGAAATAGGGCAGCGGACTGCCTTCCTCCCATTGGGCGGTGATCCATTTCGCTTGCCATTGGTCGGCTGCGGGACCCAGCGAGAACGATGCGGGATCGCTCCACGAAGTCGGTCGGTCGGCGCCGTCCCAGATGCGGACGCGCCACCAGTAACGCTCGCCCGGTTTCAGGTCGGCGCCCTGCGGACGGACGTTCAGTTGCTGGTCGGAAAGTTGTTTGCCGGACGACCATACGTCGGCTTTTCCATTCTTCAAAGCCTTTTCGTCGGAAGCGATTTCGATCTCCCAGGCCGTTTGCACGACGCTGTCGGCTTCCGATTCGATCTGCCAACTGAATACGGCCCGATCGATGCCTTCCGGATCGTCCAGGTCGCGGCAGCGCAGTTCGGTCACTTCCGTGTCGCCTCCGGCGCGTTTCGCTCCGCCGGATCCGTTGCAAGAGTTCAGCGCCGGCAATACCGACAGCAGGATTCCTGCGAGAAACAGTTTGAATTTCATAGTTGTCTGTTGGTTTTAAGTTATTTGGTTTGTCGTATGATCATGCCGTCGTACGGGCCGAAGGGTAGCGGCGCGCCGTTTTCCAGCGGTTTGACTTCGCCTGTCTGCGGATTCCATCCTTCGAGCGATTTGGCGCCGGGAAAGTTTGCTTTGACCGTTTTCGGGGCGTTCGTATCGTTGACGATGAAATAGACGTTCCGTCCGCCGATCCGTTTGTGGCTGTGCAACACCCCGGCGTAGGAGTCCAATACGATATCGCGGTCGAGCACCCCTTCGAGCAGGTAGTTCAGCAGCCGCGCGTTGAACGTCGGTTCGTAGTAGACCGCAGGGGTGAGGGTCTTGTCCCCGACCATCTGGGCGACGGCGCTTTCGACCGCTTCGGACGGGAACGCGTCCGGCGTATTTTTCGGCAGCGCTTCGAGCAGGATCACGCAACCTCCGGCCCGGGCGAACTCCGTGATGCGGGTCAACATCTGCGGCGTAATCGTCTCGACGCCCGGCAGGATCAGCACATCCCAGCGCAGTTCGCCGTGCGCGAGACTTTTGTTCTCCACCTTGGATTGTTCGATCCCGGCCGCGTCGACGTACGAAAATTCCCAGCCGTTGTCGTACAGGCAGTCGCTGACGCGGTCGAACAACTGCGACAGCCGCTGCGCTTCGGGGGCTCCTCCGGCGACGTTGTCCCAGCTTTGCAAGCAGGACGGCAGCGGACGGTATTTCGACCACAGCGTTTCGACCGGGTAGTAGACGGCGATGCGCGAAGCCCGCACGCCTCCCGCCAGCATCATTTCGACGCGGGCGATGTAGTCGTTGAACGCTTTGCGACCGTTCGAATCTTCGTGCTGAAGTTGCAGGTAGTTGTTGAAGTCGGTCACTCCGCCGACGATCTGGCGGTTCAGCGATCCTTTGATTTCGATCGTGGGAGCCTCTTTGCCGTCATAGAAATTATAGTCCGAGATCGGGCACGATTCGCACATGACCATCGAATTGCCTTGCAGTTCGGCGGCCGACGACGCCAATCGCGAAGAGTACAGGTAGCGGCGCGTAAAGCTCGGCATACCGGTCAGCACGTCGATGCCCGGTACGTCCGTCTCGCGGTAGCAGGCCATGATGCTGCCGTACAGCGGAACCTGCGCCATCATCGTCTCTTCGACGAGCAGGTGTCCGCCCGATTTGAGCTTTTGCGTGGAACAATATTCCCGTATCTGACGAAAATAGTTCCGGCTCATGAAATCCGCGATGATCCGGAAATACCGGTAGCGGAGTTTCTCCCCTTCCGGCCCCCGATCCAGCATCATCGGCAGCAGCACGTCTTTCAGGTCGGCGCTGTAACGGGTCATGAATTCGGTCGATACGTTTTCTTTCCACGGGTAGACGCCGTATCCGAGGTTCGGGAACGGCAGAGCCATCGACGACGGTTCGTCGGTAAACGTGGAGGTGAAAAGGGTTCCGAGTTTCTCTGTAAAAGCCTGCGCGTAGCGCCGGTGCGTCAGTTCGATGAACCGTTTGGTTACTTCGGGCATCAGCAGACTCGGGTAGCGCGGCGTCGTTCCGCCCCGGTCGGTGCCGGCCTGGAATCCGGTGTAAAGCGGCGCGTGCGAAATCTGGGCGATCGTCCACGTGCCGTCGGGAGCCGTCCACCGGATCCGACCGTCGCGAATCGACGACAGCAGGCTCCGCGCCCGGTCGTATTCCAACTGCCCGTCGACCGAAGGCACCGCTTTGACCAGGATCGGCTGTCCCGGCAGCAGCGGCAGGTCGACGGCGGTTCCGCCGTTGACGGTCGTATCTTTAAAAAGAAGGCCTTCCGCCTCCCACTCCGGATGTTCGTCGAGCACGTAGGTGTCGGCCATTCCGGACGGATAGCTTCTTTCGTCGTACAGCCACAGGTCCAGTCCGCGCGCTTTCGATGCGTGGACGAACCGATTGAATACTTTCAGCTCTTCGTCGCTTTTGAGGTATTCGTTCGGGTTGACGTTGGTCGCCATGCCGCCGTACCCGTTGGAGATGATCCACTGGATCATCGAGTCCTGCTCCCGGTCGTCGCGCGGCATACTGTGTCGGTTGACGTTCATCCGGTATTCGAGCGTGGGTTTCAGGAAATCGGCTTGCAGTTTCTTTTCGTTCTGTGCGCAGGCGACCGTGCTTCCCAGCAACAGCGCTACGGCGAGTTTGAATCTGATCATCGTTTTTCTGTCGTGTGTTATGTTACTCGGCTGCTGTCGGCGCGGCCTGTCCGAAGACGGCTTTGATCGCTTCGAGATATCCCGTCCCGTGGATCGAGTCCGGTTCGATGTAGCTGCCTTCGGTCCATTCGTTCCAACTGTTGATGTTCAGGATGCGCGGCCCGTTCGGGTCGGCGAGCAGTCTGTCCTTGGTCCGCTGCAGCGCTTCCCGGAAATTTTCGGGGGTGTTGTTGCCGATCGTATAGGTTACCAGGTAGTTTTTAATGCCCTCGGGCGTTTGTTCCACATAGCGCGGAGACGGGTCCCAGCCCATCGTTACATTCGGGTAGTACGGCACGCCGTATTCCGCCCGCGCCTTGTCCCAGAACGCGAAATAGTCGTCCATGGCTTTGATGTAGTCCGTTTGCAGATCGGGCAGCGGCGTGTGGTGGATCCAGACGTACGAAGTTCCCGAGTCGAATCCGAGTTTTTTCAGCAGTTCGGGCGTATTCTCGGCGGCTTTTTCGCCCGGAAGCACCGGATTGCCCCACGTTACCAGGTTCCAGTGAACTCCCGGCAGGCCGGCCGCCACGGCTTTTTCGCGCAGTTTGTCCATAGCTGCGCGGGCCGCTTCGACGGAACCGAAGTTCTCGACGAATTTCTGCACGTCGTAGACCGAAAAGTAGGGCTTGCCGTCCACCGTCCAATAATTCGGTTTCGTAAAATATTCTTTGATAATCAGGTCGCCGATCTTGTCGAACGTTTCGGGCGTCACCCGTCCCGGATAGAGGATTTTCTGTTCGTCGCCTTTCGTGTAGGGGTGGATGTCGAGCCAGTCGTGATTGGCCCACATCAGCGCGAATTTCAGTTTTTCGGTATTCGGCGCTTTCAGGAAGCCTTCGTCCAGCGCGCGGTTCAGGAACGGCCCGTCGTCGTAGTAATACCAGTCGAAAATGAAAACGTCGACCCCGTTGTCGGCTGCCGCGTCGATCTTACGGGCCATCTCCGCCGGGTCTTTTTCGTCGGTATATCCCCAGGCCGGCACTTTGGGCTGCTGCTGGCCGTCGAAACAGGGACGGGCTTTCTTGACCAGTTCCCATTCGGCCCAGCCGTCGCCCTTGAGGCTGTCGTTACGTCGGTCGTGGGTGTGGTAATTCGGGAAATAGTAGCAGGCTACCGTGATCCGGTCGGGGTCTTCCGTCTTTTTCGGAGAGGAGCCGCAGGATGCGAATGCAACAGCCAGCGCGGAGCAGGCGATCGTGGTAAAGATTTTCATTTTGAGTCGGTTTTAGATCGGGTTATATTCGTGGACTAAGGTACGAAAAACTGTGCATTCTCCCAAAAAAAAGTGCGGCGGATTCCGCCGGGGAGAGGAGCCGACTCCGGCCGCGTTTCCCGAATTCGGATATTTTATTTTACATTTGTCGTTTCGAATACCTAACCCTGACCTAACCCGATTAACCGAACTGCATGAGACTGCTTTGCCTGTTGCTGTTGACTTTTTTCGCGGCGCCCGCGGCCGCTTCTCCGATCTGCGTGGCGGGAAGACTGGCTGAAACCGGCTCCGGAAAGGCGATCGATTTCGCCGAAATCTACCTTTTTACCGGCGGGAATGTCCGGCCGGCGCGTCAGACGCTGCCGGACGAGCAGGGCGGTTTCCGGCTGGATTCCGTCGATCCGGGCGCTTATACGCTGATGATCCGCCTGATAGGATACGACGTGCTGACCCGCGAGGTCGCGCTGGAACATTCGGCCGGCACGGTCGATTTGGGCGTGCTGTACCTTACCCCGCTGGAGAACGGGATCGCCGAAGTGGAGGTCGTCGCCGCGAGAAAACAGCTCGTTTACAAGCTCGACAAAAAAGTGGTGGACGCTTCGTCCAACATCATGGGCGGCGGCGGGTCGGCCGTGGATATTCTGGAGAATACCCCTTCGGTGCGCGTGGATGCGGAGGGAAACCTGTCGTTTCGCGGCAGCAGCGGGTTTACGGTCTACGTGGACGGCAAGCCCAGCGTGTTTTCCGGTTCGCAGGCGCTCGAACAGATTCCCGCCGGGCATATCGAGAACATCGAAATCATTACGACTCCGTCGGCGAGGCACGACGCGGAGGGCGATGTGGGCATTATCAACGTCATTACCAAAAAGCATACGCAACGCGGGCTCAGCGGCACGGTGAACCTGTCCGGCAGCACGGCGTTGTCGCGCAACGTCGATTTCCTGTTGACCCGTCAGAACGAGGCTTCCCGTTGGTATGCCGGCGGCGTGTGGTTCGACAAATTGCGCAAAAGCGATTTCGAGCAGCAGAAGACGACGGTCGTGGACGACCTTACCACCACGTCGCGTTCGAAAGGGCCGCGCGTCGGGGATAATTACAATTATACGCTGAAGGCGGGATGGGCGTACGCGCTTCTGCGCACGTCGTTCTCGGTGGACGTCGAAGGCGGATACCGGGGCAACAAGCGCAACGGCCGACTGGATTACCGGGAGAGCCGCTTTTCGCAGGGAACGGGCGACGGCGAGATCGGCGACTATCGAAGCCTGGACGATTACGACAACCGCGAAACCATCGGCCTGGGAACCGTGGCCGTCGGACACAGGTTCAACGACAAAGGACACGAGCTTTCGGCCAGTTTTTATTATAAATACGGCGGAGGCGCGGTCGAATATTTCCAGAGCGATCTCTTCAATCTGCAGGGCGAACGCGAGCAAGGGCACCGCGCCTGGGAATCCGAGTACCGCATCACGGCCCGCGGAAACCTGGACTACGTGCTGCCGTACAGCAAAACCGGGAAGATCGAGGCCGGTTACCAGTATTACTCTTACCTGGAGGACAGCAAGTACGAAATGCAGTTCTGGAATCCCGAGACGAAAACGTTTTACTGGCGCGACGACATTTACAATACTTCTTATTTCCGCGAGAACGTCAATTCGGTCTACGCGATTCTGTCCGAGAACCTGCGCGCGCTGGAGATCCAGGCCGGCGTCCGGGGCGAATATACCCACACCCGCCTGCGCAGTTCGATCGCCGGGGCCAGCCGCGACAAACGGCGTTTCGAGGGGTTTCCGTCGATGCACTTGGGATATACGTTTCCGCGCGGCCACCGGCTGCTGGTTTCCTATTCGCGGCGAACCACCCGCCCGCAGCTTTTTTACATGGAGCCCTATATTACTTTCCGCGATTACTATACGGCCGAGATCGGCAATCCCGATATCCGTCCCGAATACATCCATTCGTACGAACTGACCTACCGGAAAAGTTTCCGGGACAACAACGTTTCGGCGACTTTTTTCCACCGTTCGCGCAGGGACAAGATCGAACGGCTCCGGGTGCCTTACGAGGCGGGCGTCACGCTCGACTCGATGGCCAACGTGGGGCACGACTATTCGACCGGCGTGGAGCTGACCGCCGTCGTTCGCGTCGCGCGCTGGTGGAATACCTCGCTGAACGGCAATCTGTATTATTATAAGATACGCAACGAGTTGGCCGCCGGGGGCGGACGCGAATCGAGTACGAATTACGACATCATGTGGAACAATGCCTTCGATGCCGGCAAAAATACGCGGATTCAGTTGGACGCCAACTTCGTAGGGCCTTCGGTCACGACCCAGGGGCGTACCGATGCTTTTTGGTACGTCAATCTCGCCGTCCGGCAGCAGTTCTTCAAACGGAAGCTTTCCGCGACGCTCTCCTGCCGGGATCTGTTCGGCAGCGCGCGTTATGTCAGCGATATCCGTACGGCCGACCTGCAGTCGTTGACGCGCATCCGTCCCAAATATCCGCTGATCGCCCTGACGTTGGGGTATGTTTTCAACAGTTTTAAGGCAAAAACGGATCCGGCGAAGGAGAGTCATGACCTGTTCGAGGGCACCAACCATTGACCGGAATGTCTTATTTTCCTATAAAACCGGCCTGAAAATTTCGAAAAAGGGTTCGTTTTTCGGAACGGGACGGAACGGCCGTTCGGCGCGGCGCGGGATTGTAAGGGGGTGAGAATGTTCGCTGTTTCCGTCCGGCGCGACGCTGCGAAAGGGTGCAAAATAATTTTTCCCGACAAATTTCGAGTCAATTTATCGTATTTATTTGATTAATTATGAAAAAATTCTTTATATTTGTTCAATCTAAAATCTCTAAATGCTCAAACTATGAAAAAATTTACTTTATGCAGTTTATTATTGCTGTCTTCGGTAATATTCTGGCGGTGCGAGGATGATTTCCAGTCGTCTATGAAGTTGGGCGACTTCTCATTCATGCTCGATACGACCACCTGGAAAGTTCCCGTCGACGGTGGACGGGATTACCGGGTGATCGAGGCGCCGGGCGATTGGACTGTAAAGATCCAATATCCGGAAGGAACCACTGACAAGTGGGTGAAGATCAGCGATACCACGGGTAGTTTCGGTAAATATAAACTGACTCTTGTCGCCGGCGCGAACACTTCCTACGAGTTTGCCCGCGAGGCTTCTTTGGTTTTCTCCAGCGGAGAACAGACCGAAACCATGAGGATTTACCAGCCGACCCCGATCGGAGCCGTGGTTAAACAGGACACCTATAACGTGGAAGCGGGCGATACGGTGATCAAAGTCGAATTCACGGTGAACGTGCCGTACGACTATTCGATCAGCGACAACGCGCAGAAGTGGATTATCCCTGTGTTGGGTAAAGCGGTGGACAACGTGATGCTTCAGTTCCAGATTCTGGCCAGCAACCGGAGCCGCGAACGCGTCGGGACGATCACGATCTATCCGGAAGGAGGCGAAGCCGTACCGGTTACGGTTACGCAGGCCGGCGCTTCGGAACTGATCGAGTACCCGATCTACGAAGAGACCGATCTCCGCGGAAACGTTTCGTTCGTGAAGAACAGCGACGGATCGATGGATGCGTGGTTCCTGCGTTCGACTCCGATGAAGTTCCAGAGCGAACCGCATATGTATAATAAGACGGGCTGGTGGTATGCTGTTACCGATAATACCAACAACGCACATTGGGGTAAAGACGCGTACGATCTGGGCAGCGGCCCCATTGCATTGAAATTCTACGCTTCCACGGCATTCAATCAGTTGTGCTACATGGGCAGCGGTTCTTGCACCTTTACCTTGTATCCGTGGGATACGGATTATGCGACGAGTATGGCCAAAACGCCGGTCTTCCAGAAGACTATGACTTATGACGGCGGATGGGCTTATCCTACCGGAGCGGGCGAATACCTGCCTGCCGGAAATTATCTGGCTGTTGTCGAAGGAAGCGCGGGCAACTCGGTAATGGTAACGACGAACGAACCGGACGACGAAGTTTGGGCTTACGCCAACGGCGCTTCGACCAAGAAATTCCTGGCGCTGTCTTACGAAGTGTACTTCCAGAATCCTGGCGTAGAGTTCGATAATTTCAACGCATACGACTTCTCGGCGATGGTTAAGGCGCATTCGGCTGACGGTCAGTCGTGGGATGAACCCGAATTTGTCTTCACTGCGAACAATGCGATGCTGTCGCAGCGAGATAACCTGGGATATGCTAACAATATGGCGATAGCCAAAGTCGGTTCGGATTATTTCATGGCGTTGTCTCACGATGAAAACGGAATCTGGATGGCTAAATCCGCCAACGGAAAAGATAACTGGGAGATTCTGGGCGACAAGAGTATCCTTGAAAGCGGTAAGGTAGTTTCGATGTTCATCAACGACGCGATGATTTACCTCTACTTCCAGGTCGGCAGCGACATTCACGTCGCAACGACGAGCGCCGGCAGCAGTGATTGGTACACGACGCTGAAAGATAACGGATCGGTACTGACGGTTCCCAGCGGTGTAGGCGGCGTTTCGGTCGTGTACAATGCGAACATCAGTAAATACCAGATTCTCTATTCGCAGAGCGACGTGATCTCTTCTTACGTAGCCGATGCCGGTACCGATAAATTCGAAGCGGGCGACATCGTTGTGGACGGAACCAGAGCGGGGGCAACCCAGGTAGGTTACTTCACGAATGAAGCCGGTATCGTTCCGGACGAAGCTAAGACGTGGGTCGGCTATCAGTACTCTCGGGGACTTATCGCGATGCCTTTGTAATAAGGATTTAAAGGGTTTTTAAATCCTGTCTATAAAACTAAGGGGTTCGGCAAATTTGCCGAACCCCTTAGTTTTATATTTGTCGGGGAGGCGACGTCCGCAGCCTGCCGGCTTTCGTCGGACGGACCGAACGGCCGGCGCGGGAATGAATCCGGCGGGATTGTGCCGACAGTTCTTGCCGGAAACGGTGATATATAAAATAAACGATTATCTTTGTACCGGACGTCGAGCGTATGAAGCAGGGACTGGTGAAAATAGCGAAATGGCTGATGGTGGTGCTCTTTATGAGTTACTACTTCAGTACTACGCTTTTTTACCATACCCATCATTTCCAGTGGGGAACCGTTACGCACTCCCATCCTTACATTCCGTTCGAAGGCGGGATGCCTTCGCATTCCCATACGGCCGAACAGTGCGCGACGATCGGTTTGTTGTCGGCAATCGTTTTGTGGATCGCTGTCGCTCCGGCTCTTCTTTTCGCAAGGACGATCGTTACGCCGATTTATGTTTTCTTTTCGCGGTACGTTTCGCACCTTCGTTTGCCTGGCATTTTGCTCAGGGCCCCTCCTGTTTTCATTTGCGGGTGATTTACCGACAGGTTTTCGTAAGTCACGGTTTCTCCGGAAATTCGTTCCGGAGAGGAAAAAGCGTATGTTTTTTATAATTCGAGCAAATGAAAAAAATAATTTTTTCCATTGGTCTTGTATTGCTGTATGCCTGCGCGGACAGGTCGCAGGGGCAGCGGCATGCAGACGACCGGGGAGTCCGGGTGGAGGAAGAGTGCGTCGTGCTGGCGGCGGATTCTCCGATCCGGGAGCGCATTAAAACCCAATCGATTCATTTTTCCGATTACCAGGCTGCGTTTACGACCTCCAGGGTCGTGCAGGCTATTCCGACCGGTTATGCCGAGATCGCCTCGCCGTTTGCCGGGCGTATCGTCAAGTCGTTCGTCCGTCTCGGCCAGCAGGTTGTGCCGGGAAGTCCCGTTTTTTCGATCAGTTCTCCGTCGTTTTTCGAGACAGGAAAGGCTTATTACCAGGCCAAACAGGAGATGGAACTGGCCCTGAAAAGCCTGAACCGAGAGAAAGACCTGCTCCGTAACAATGTCGGCGTCGCCAAGGAGGTCGAGGAGGCGGAGGTAAACTACGAACTCCGGAAGAAAGATTACGAGAACGCTCTCGCCGCATTGAGCGTGTTCCAGATCGAACCTGAAAAGATGACGTTGGGACAGCCGTTGGTCATTACTTCGCCGATCGCCGGCGAAATCGTGAAAAACAATATCGTTATCGGGCAATATATCAAAGAGGACGCCGGTCCGCTGGCTCTGGTGGCGGATCTGAACAAGGTTTGGGTGGTAGCCCATGTGAAAGAAAAAGATATCCCTCTGATCCGTCGGTTGAATCGGGCGGATATTCGTCTGATGGCGGTTCCGGATACCGTTTTCAGCGGTACCGTTTATCATGTCAGCGAATTGCTCGACGAGGAAACCCGTTCGGTGGAGGTCATTATCGAGTGCGACAACCGTGACCGGCGGCTGAAACCGTTCATGTACGGGACCGTACAGCTAACCGATACGCCGTCGCGCGCGCTGGTGATTCCGACCTCGGCCGTCCTGCAGCGGGAGGACGATTGTTACGTGCTGGTACGCGAGTCCGAGGATCGTTACCGTAAAGTCCGGATCTCCGTATCGTCTTCCGACGAGCGGCAGACGGTCGTGTCTTCCGGCCTCGGCGATGGCGACGAGGTCGTTACCGAGGGGGCGTTTTACCTGATCGACGCGCGGTAGCTTATGAAAAAGTTGATTTATGAGGCCATTCATCGGCGGGCGCTGATGTTTGTGCTGTTCGGCCTGTTGGCCGTGATCGGCTACTACGCGTGGACTCGGCTGGCTATCGACGCTTATCCGGATATCGCCGACGTAACGGTGCAGGTCGTTACGCAGGTTCCTGGACTGGCGGCCGAAGAGATCGAGCAACAGATTAGCATTCCGATCGAGCGGGCGATGAACGGCCTGCCCGGCCTGCATGTGATGCGGAGCAAAAATACGTTCGGCCTGTCGACCGTGATCCTCGTGTTTCAGGACGGGGTGGACGATTATTGGGCCCGGCAGCGCGTGCAGGAGCGGTTGGTGGACGTGGAACTTCCCTACAATGCCGTTCCGGGCCTGAATCCGCTGACTTCGCCGACCGGCGAGATATTCCGTTACGTGGTCGAAAGCGACCGGCACGATCTGCGAGAGCTGACCGACCTGCATAAATGGGTGATCATTCCGCGCCTGAAACAGGTGACCGGCGTGGCGGACGTCAGCAATTACGGCGGGATCACGACGCAGTACCAGATCGAGATCGACCCGCACAAACTCGAACAGTACGGAATTTCGCTCGCCGACGTGGTCGAAAAGGTGGAAAAGAACAACGTCAATGCGGGAGGCAGCATGATTTCGCACGGCGATCTGAGCTATGTGATCCGTGGAATCGGACTGGTCAAAGGGCTCGAAGACCTCGGGAACATCGTGGTCAAGACCGAGAACGGCGTCCCGGTCTACCTGAGCGACATCGGCCGGTTGAAATACGGCAACCTCGAGCGCAAGGGGGTGCTGGGATTTACGGACGATACGCGGGACTATCAGGACGGCGTGGAAGGGATCGTGCAGATGCTGCGCGGACAGACTCCTTCGCAGGTGCTGCAAGGAGTGCACGAAGCGGTCGACGAACTGAACGGCGATATATTGCCCGAAGGGGTTTCGATCCATCCGTTCATGGACCGCACCGACCTGGTCAATACGACGCTGCATACCGTGTCGCATACGCTGTTCGAAGGGATGCTGCTGGTCGTGCTGGTGTTGATCCTGTTCCTGGGTAGCTGGCGGGGCGCGCTGCTGGTGGCCGTAACGATCCCGTTGTCGCTGTTGATCGCTTTTATCCTGATGAAGATTACGGATATTCCCGCCAACCTGCTGTCGCTCGGGGCGATCGACTTCGGGATACTGGTCGACGGGGCGATCGTGATGATGGAGACGATTCTCAAAGGACGTGAAAGTCGTCCCGACGTTGAGCTTTCCAAGGACGGCGTGGTCCGGCGTGCCACCGAAGTGGCGCGTCCGATCCTGTTCTCGACGCTGATTATCATTACGGCTTACCTGCCCCTGTTCGCTTTCGAACATATCGAGCAGAAGATGTTTACCCCGATGGCCTATACGGTGGGATATGCGCTGCTGGGAGCGTTGGCCGTCGCGTTGTTGTTGACTCCCGGCTTGGCGTTCCTCGCTTACCGGATGCCGCGCAAAACCTACCGGAACCGGTGGCTCGAAAGGCTGACCGAAGCTTACGACCGCCGGATAAGGGACATTATGAAGCGTCCGAAGCGTATTTTCGCTCCGCTGGCTGCGATTCTGGCCGGGGCCGTCGTGCTTTCCGTTACGGTCGGCAAGGACTTCTTGCCGCCGATGGACGAAGGGGCGATCTGGATACAGGTGCAGCTTCCGCCGGGCATTTCGATCGAAAAGTCGAAAGAGATGGGAGCCGAACTGCGCAGGACGCTGAAACGGTTCGACGAGGTCTCGTACGTGATGACCCAGGTAGGACGCGACGACGAGGGGGCGGAGGCGTTCTCGCTGTCGCACGTCGAATGCGGCGTCGGGCTGAAGCCCTATAATACCTGGAAAAGCGGGCGCAGCAAGAGCGAACTGATCGATGCGATGGCGGTCGAGCTGCAGAAGATGCCGGGATATTCGGTCGGTTTTTCGCAGCCGATCATCGACATGGTGATGGATCAGGTGGCCGGAGCGCACAGCGACCTTGCCGTAAAAATCTACGGCGAAGACCTGCACGAAACCCGCCGCATCGCCGAGCGGATCGAACAAACGCTCAGGACGGTGCCGGGCGCCGTCGACGTGGCGGTGGATCAGGAACCGCCGCTGCCGCAGTTGCAGATCATTGCCGACCGCGACCGGATCGCGCAGTATGGGCTGAACGTTTCGGATGTGACCGAGCTGATCGAGTTCGCGATCGGAGGAAGCGCCATCTCGCAGGTTTTTGTCGGCAGCAAGTCGTACGACGTGACCTGCCGGCTGAACGAAGAGTACCGGAACACGCCCGAAAAGATCGGGTCGCTGATGCTGACCAACGGCAGCGGTACGAAAATTCCGCTTTCGCAGGTCGCCGAGGTCAGGATGACCACCGGGGCCAGCACGATCACACGGGAGATGAACAGGCGTCACATGACCGTCCGCGTGAACCTGCGCGGCGTGGATTTGAGCACGTTCCTGCGCGATGCGAACCGGGCCATCGCCCGGAACGTGGACTACGATCGCGAAGAATTTCACCTGAAATGGGCCGGACAGTTCGAAAATCAGCACCGGGCTTACGCGCGGCTGGCCTTTGTCGTTCCGCTGGCGCTGTGCATCATGTTGCTGCTGCTGATCGTCGTTTGCGGAAAATTCCGGCAGGCGGCCGTACTGATGAGTGTCGTTCCATTGGCGCTGTTCGGCGGCATGTTGGCCCTGAACGTGCGCGGTATGACGCTGAACGTCTCGTCGGCGGTGGGATTCATCGCGCTGTTCGGCGTGGCGATCCAGAACGGGGTCATCATGATCTCGCACATCAACAACCTGCGCAGGCAGCAGGGGAAGGAGCTGTTCGATGCGGTGGTTTCCGGCGCGCGTCACCGTTTCCGTCCGGTGCTGATGACCGCGACGGTGGCGGTGCTCGGCTTGCTGCCGGCGTCGCTGTCGACCGGGATCGGTTCTGACGTGCAGCGACCGCTGGCCACCGTCATCGTCTACGGACTGTTGTTCGCGACCGTCGTGACGCTGTTCATTCTGCCGGCGCTCTACTACATGGTCGAAAGTTATCATCTCAAACGTAAAAGACCGGAACCGGATCAAGCATGAAAAAGAGAATCATTTTATGGATAGCATTGCTGCCGGGCGTCGCGGCCCAGGCGCAGACGCTCCACCGGACGGAATGTCCGCTGGGGTACGACCAGTACATCGGTCGGGTTTGGCGGGAAAATCTTTCCTATGCCGCCGAGAAGCTGAATGTCCGCATCGCCGATGCCGAGGTGAAAGCCGCGGGCGTATTCAACGATCCGCAGTTCGGCGTCGAGTACGGCAACAACGCCGACCGGCGGATGCAGATGGGGCAGAGCGTGTCGGCCGAGCTGAGCAAGACCTTCTCGCCCGGCAAGCGCGCCGCGCGGATCGACCTGGCCCGCAGCGAACAGGAATTGAGCGGGGCGTTGCTGGAAGACTATTTCCGTAACCTGCGGGCCGAAGCGACGCTTGCCTATCTCGATGCGGTCAAGCAGGCCGAGTTGTTCCGCGTGAAGCAGGACGCTTACGAGAACATCCGCAAACTTGCCGAAGGGGACAGCGTCAAATACACGCTGGGCAAAATTACCCGCGTGGACGATATCCAGAGCGGGCTCGAAGCCGGCATGATGTACAACGAACTGCTTCAGGCGCGTACCGACCTGCACAACGCTTTTTTCGCGCTGAATTTGCAGACGGCGACCTTCGACCGCGATACGCTCTACGTGCCGTCGGGCTCGTTGCACATGCCGGAACGGACGTTCGATCCCGATCGGCTCGTACAGTCCGCGCTGGACAACCGAGCCGACCTGGCCGCCGCGCTGAAAGACACGGAGGTTGCCCGGCGTGCGCTGACGGTAGCCCGGCGCGAACGGAATATGGATTTCGACGTATCGCTCGGTGTGAACCATAATACCGAAGTGCGTAACGAAATCGCTCCGGCGCCGCGTTTCAACGGCGTTACGGTGGGGCTTTCCGTACCGCTGAAATTTTCGAACCTAAACAAAGGTACCGTGCAGGCGGCCAAGTACCGGATCCAACAGGCCGAAGCCCGCTACCGGCAGGCCGAATTGGAGGTGCAGACCGAAGTGTTGCAAAACCTGCGGCAGTACCTTTCGCTGGCCGAACAGGTCAGACGTTACGAAACGGGGTTGCTGGAGAAAGCCAAATCGGTCATCGACGGTAAAATATACAGTTACGACCGGGGCGAAACGCCGTTGCTTGAGGTGTTGAACGCGCAGCGGACTTACGACGACCTGCGGACGGCCTATATCGAGACGTTGTACGACCATGCGGCGGCGCTGGTCGAACTCGAACGCAGCGCCGGCATCTGGGACGTCGTTGTCGAGTGATCGTGCCGGATGCGTCGGTGTCGGTAAAAAGAGGAAGGGCGAACCGTGATCGGTTCGCCCTTCCTCTTTGAAAATTTCGGCGGCGTTACTTCATCGCCTCTTCGATGGCTACGGCGACCGCCACCGTAGCGCCGACCATCGGGTTGTTGCCCATGCCGAGGAAGCCCATCATCTCCACGTGAGCGGGCACCGACGACGATCCGGCGAACTGTGCGTCGGAGTGCATACGGCCCATCGTATCGGTCATCCCGTACGAAGCGGGGCCTGCGGCCATGTTGTCCGGGTGCAGCGTGCGTCCGGTGCCGCCGCCCGAAGCGACCGAGAAGTATTTTTTGTTTTGCTCGTAGCACTCTTTCTTATAAGTGCCGGCTACCGGGTGCTGGAAGCGGGTCGGGTTGGTCGAGTTGCCGGTGATCGACACGTCGACGCCCTCTTTGTGCATTACGGCCACGCCTTCGCGCACGTCGTCCACGCCGTAGCAGCGCACTTTTGCGCGGAGCCCTTTCGAGTACGGGGTTTCCTTGACGATTTTCAGTTCGCCCGAAGCATAGTCGAACTCGGTCTGCACGTAGGTGAAACCGTTGATGCGCGAGATGATCAGCGCGGCGTCCTTGCCCAAGCCGTTCAGGATCACGCGCAGCGGATTTTTACGCACCTTGTTGGCCATTTCGGCGATCTTGATCGCGCCTTCGGCGGCGGCGAACGATTCGTGCCCGGCCAGGAATGCGAAGCACTGGGTCTCTTCGCGCAGCAGGCGGGCGGCCAGGTTGCCGTGTCCGATGCCCACTTTGCGGTCGTCGGCTACTGAGCCCTTGATGCAGAAAGCCTGCAAGCCGATTCCGATCGCTTCGGCTGCTTCGGCTGCGTTTTTGCAACCTTTTTTAAGGGCGATCGCCGCGCCTACCACGTAAGCCCATGCCGCGTTTTCGAAGCAGATCGGCTGCGTCTCCTTGCAGGTGGTGTAGGGGTCGATTCCCTTTGCGGCGCAGATCGCCTTGGCGTCCTCGATGCCGTTGATCCCGTATTCTTTCAGTACCGCATTGATATGGTCGATTCTGCGGTCGTATCCTTCAAATAAAGCCATGTTTTTAAATTTTAACGGTTTTTACAAAACGGGTTATTCCTGGCGCGGGTCGATGTATTTGACCGCTTCGGCGAAACGGCCGTACGAACCTTTGGCCTTGGCCAGCGCTTCGTTGGCGTCGACGCCCTTTTTGATCATGTCCATAAATTTGCCGAGGTGGACAAATTCGTAACCGATCACCTGGTCGTCTTCGTCGAGCGCCATGCGGGTGCAGTAACCTTCGGCCATTTCGAGGTAACGGGTGCCTTTGGCCACCGTGCCGAACATCGTTCCCACCTGGCTGCGCAATCCTTTGCCGAGGTCTTCGAGCGAAGCTCCGATCGGGAGTCCTCCTTCGGAAAAGGCCGACTGGCTGCGTCCGTAGACGATTTGCAGGAACAGTTCGCGCATCGCCGTGTTGATGGCGTCGCACACGAGGTCGGTGTTCAACGCTTCGAGCAGCGTTTTGCCCGGCAGGATCTCGGATGCCATTGCAGCCGAGTGCGTCATGCCCGAGCAGCCGAGGGTTTCGACCATCGCTTCCTGGATAATGCCGTCTTTGATGTTCAGCGTCAACTTGCAGGCGCCCTGCTGCGGCGCGCACCAGCCCACGCCGTGCGTCAGTCCCGAAATATCCTTGATCTCTTTGGCGCGCACCCATTTGCCCTCTTCGGGGATCGGGGCGGAGGGATGGTTGGCTCCCTTTTTCACGCAGCACATGTGCTGCACTTCGTGTGAATAAATCATAACGGTAAATTTATGTGTTAAACGTTTTGTGGATGTATTCCGATCCGCGCCGGGCGGCTGCGCAGCGCGGGTATTGTTGCCGTGTATTTCTCCGTTTTTCGCATGACTCGTTCGTTCAAAAGATTTTGACGATCAGATGCCCCAGGCAGGCGGCGGCGAGTCCGAGTCCGAAACTCAGCGTCGTGTAGAGGATAAAATGCAGGAGGTTGCCGTTCTGGAAAAGCGAAAAGTTTTCGTGAACGAACGTGGAGAACGTCGTGAACCCGCCGCACAGCCCTACGGTCAGGAACAAGCGCAGGTCGGGATTCATCAGGTTGCCGCGCTCGAAAATTCCGTACAGCAGGCCGATCGCCAGGCAGCCCAGCACGTTGACCGCCAGTGTCCCGAACGGGAACGACGACCCGGTTCCCCCCTGCACCCAGCGCGCGAGCAGAAAACGGGCGATCCCTCCGATAAAACTACCCATGCCGATAAAAAGGAGCGTCCTCAGCATAAGGCTTCGCTCTTTGACATGGAACGATAAAAGTGTTTGTTTGTTACCGTCATAGCTGATTTGCAAAGTGGATTCTAATTCCCGTAGGTATCATCAGCTCGCCTGGAAAGGCGGCGGTTCAAGGCAGATACCATTGCCGAACTTCGGCGCAAAGATACCTAATGTTAGGTAAAAAGCAAAACCTTGTCCGGTAAAATAGCGTCCGATCCGGATATGGTCCGCATACGAACCGCGTCTTCCGATTTTGATACCGGAGCCGGGAATGTTTCGGACGGGAAGCGCTGTATTTCGGTGAGACCGGCGAAAATGGAGTCGGATGGCGGATGTTATCGGAACTTTTGTTTATTTTGTAATGTTTTTGGTCGTGCGGGTCGAACCGAAAGACCGCCGACCGCGCGATTGCATGGTTTTTAATCGTATTCTCAAATATTCGTTTGCTGATGGAAATGCAAGGGAGGGAACATATCGGCTGGATCGACCTGCTGCGTGTCGTCGCCTGTTTTCTGGTGGTTTTGTCGCACTGCTGCGACCCGTTCGTCGCCCGGTTCGATGCCGACCGGGGAGCATTTTTGACCGGGGTATTCACCGGTAGTTTCGTCCGGGCCTGCGTCCCGCTGTTCGTGATGATGACGGGGGTGCTGTTGCTTCCCGTACGCGCGGAGCTCGGGGATTTTTACCGGAAGCGTATCGGACGCATCGTCGTTCCGTTGGTTTTCTGGTCGGTCGTGTTGCCGCTGTCGTATTTCGTTTACCTGAATTACGTCGTTTCGACCGGTAATCCGATGGTCGTCGCCGACGACCATACCCTGGGAGCTACTCTGACCCGGATCTATACCTTTATTTTTAATTTCAATTACGATACGACCCCGTTGTGGTATCTCTACATGCTGGTCGGCCTTTATCTGATCATGCCCGTGATCGGCGCATGGCTGCAGCAGGCTTCCCGAAGGGATATCCGGCTCGTTCTGTACGTATGGGGCGTTACCCTGCTGCTGCCCTATATAAAAATGGTCGCTCCGGCGCTGGGGTATACCGGCAATTACGGCAATATGGGGATTCTCGGTGTTTGCGACTGGAACAGTTACGGAACTTTCTATTACGTGTCCGGGTTCATCGGTTACCTGATCCTGGCCTATTACCTGGCGAAGTACCCGCCGCAGTGGAGCTGGAAGCGTACGCTGGCCGTTACCGTTCCGATGTTTCTGGGCGGCTACTTGATCACTTCGTTCGGTTACGTGCTGACCCAGCAATATTTTCCGGGCGATTACGCTTACCTTGAGATCGTGTGGCTTTTCACCGGGATCAACGTTTTTATGATGACTTTCGCGGTGTTCGTCGTTATCCGCAAACTGAAGGTGCGCGCGTCGGTCGGTCTGTCGCGCCTCGCCTCGCTGACGTTCGGCATTTACTTGTGTCACTTTATTTTCGTGCAGGTGGGATACGATCTGATGGGGACGCTGGATGCGCTTCCTGTGTTGCTACGTATTTTCTGCGTCGCGCTTTTTGCCTTCGGGATAAGCTGCGCGTTGGTCTGGATCATGTTCCGGTTTCGCCCGACACGCCGTTTCGTCCGGTAGAGGCGTTCTTCGAAAACGGCTTCGCTTTGCTATCCGGGCGATACCGTGCCGGGACAGCCTGTTCTGGTTCGGTATCGTGCGATCCGGAGAACCGAATCCGTCGGTATCGGGATGATCCCTGTTTTCAACGAACTGTTTCTCTTTCTCGGGATTTCGAAAAGACCGACTGACATTTTTCCCTTTTCCGGCTTTCGCGTATTGCCATATTTGTTGACGTCTTTTGATCCGTACCACGCTGCGGTCGATTTTTTGCCGTCCGGCGGCCGGCTGTGCCTTCCGGGCCGATTTATGGTGAATTTAGACGGAAGGACTGCTTGTTTGAGGTGGTAAATCGTTTGATTATCAGTGTGTATAAATCAGATGATTCGTTTTGGGACACTCGTGTAAATTTTGTAACTTTGTCGCATAATTAAGCGTTATGAGTGTTATAATTGATATATACCGGGACGACAGCGCAGAAAGATTAAAAAAGATTCCGGACAATTCGGTCGATTTGATCGTAACATCCCCGCCTTACGCGGATCAACGGAAAAAAACTTACGGAGGGATCCATCCCGACCGGTACGTCGAGTGGTTTTTGCCGATCTCGGCAGAGTTGCTGCGGGTGCTGAAGCCTACGGGGACTTTTATCCTGAATATTAAAGAAAAAGTCGTGAACGGCGAACGCAGTATCTATGTCATGCAACTGATCCTGGCGATGCGGCAGCAAGGCTGGATTTGGACCGAAGAGTTTATCTGGCATAAGAAGAATTCGTATCCGGGCAAATGGCCGAACCGGTTCCGCGATTCGTGGGAACGGTTGCTTCAGTTCAATAAGGAGAAAAAATTCAATATGTACCAGGAGGAGGTGATGGTGCCGATGGGCGATTGGGCGAAATCGAGGCTCAAGAACCTTTCCGAAATCGACAAAAGCAGGGATAATTCGAAAGTGGGCAGCGGCTTCGGTAAAAACATATCCAACTGGATCAACCGGGACAAAGCCTATCCGACCAACGTGCTGCATCTGGCCACCGAGTGCAATAACAAAAATCACAGCGCGGCCTTTCCCGAAGAACTGCCCGAGTGGTTCATTAAGCTGTTTACTCGGGAGGGCGATTGCGTGCTGGATCCGTTCATGGGTTCCGGTACGACGCTTCTTGTTGCCAAAAGAATGAACCGGAATGCGATCGGAATCGAAATTATTCCGGAATATTGCGAGATGGTGAGCGAACGGTTGGACGTGGAGGTTAAAGAGTGAATCGCGGCGCATTGAATCCGGAACGAATACACTGAATTAAAGTGCGGACAGTCGGACTTCGAAAACGAATGAGAAGTTCCGAAATATCCTGAATCCGTATTTGAAAGATCGAATCATCCCGTATCGGTTGGATTGCGGGACGATTCCGTGCGTATATCCTTCAACGAGAATATTGTACCGGAGTCGAAACGGTCGAAAAAACGAATATTTTTGGAATCTAATAACAATATAATTCATAAATTTGTAACAAAAAGTTTATAACCGGACTCCGGTAGGAGACGGGTCCGGCCGGAAGAATCGGTGCAATTTAATTCACACTAACCAAAATAGAATATATTATGGAAAAATGTATTATTCCGGGTTGTCCTCACGAAGGAGGAAACCAGCTGGGAATCAGATGTCGCAGGCCGGATACGACGGCCGTTTGGGCTCCGAACTGCAATGTTTTTTTGTGCAACGAACATGCCGAAAGCGGATGTCGCATCGACATCAGGATTACTCCCGCCAACGATGGGAAAATTACGACGAACGTTTCCGTGTCCGGTTGCGACGAGAGTATTTCGCGGGTGACGATGATCCGGCGGAAATAACATGAACGGAATCTGAAAGAGCGAAAAATCCTTATTTTTGCCGCTGTTTCAATATAAAAGCCATGAATCGAATGTGATTTCATGGCTTTTATTTTTCGCAATGTGGTATTCTGCATCTGTTCCGGTTCCGCGTTTTCTTTATCTGCAGAGAAAAGGACTCGTAACATAGGTATAAACGGAAGGAACAGCGCATAATTGCCGGAACAATTATCAACTTTACAAAAAAACGGGCGAAGTTGCGAATGTGTAAAATGAAATTAAGGCTTCGAATAATTGAATATCAATTATTCGAAGCCTTAAAAGTACCCGGAGCCGGGATCGAACCGGCACGGATTGCTCCACTGGTGTTTGAGACCAGCGCGTCTACCTATTCCGCCATCCGGGCAAGATGTGTTTCGAGAGTGCAAATATAGCGCTTTATTCCTTATCTGCAAACCGTTTTCGGGAAAATGCCGCCGGAATGCGTAAAGGATTGCGTTTATTCGTGGCTGGTTCCGTTATTTGCCATTGATGTCCCGCAGGCGGATCGCCGTGATGACTTTTTTCGTATACTGCGGGAAATCGCCGTTCATCATCCACGAGTAATAACTCGGTTCCGTTCGGAACACTTCCGACACGGACCTGCCTTTGTGCTTGCCGAAATTGAACACTTCGACTCCCTTGTCGTTGTATACGATACGTCCGGCATAGTCGACGTTTTGGTCGCGGCACGAAAATTCGGCCAGAAAACCGATGTCGTTTTTCAGGTCGTCGGGGTAACGGTCGAGCTGGGCTTGCAACACTTCCAGGGTGGCCAGCGTATCGGCTTCGGCCGAGTGGGCTTCGGTCAGGTCTTTCTGGCAGTAGAATTTGTATGCGGCGACCAGCGTGCGTTGTTCCATCTTGTGGAAAATGTTCTGCACGTCGATGAAACGGCGTTTTTTCAGGTCGACGTCTATACCGGCTCGCAGGAACTCTTCGACCAGCACCGGGATGTCGAACTTGTTGGAATTGTATCCGGCCAAGTCGCATCCTTCGATGTAGCTCCACAGCGATTTGGCGATCATCTGGAAAGTCGGACAGTCGGCTACGTCCTGGTCGTAGATATGGTGGATGGCCGATGCCGCTTCGGGAATGTGCATCTCCGGGTTCAGCCGGCGGGTTTTGGTCTCCTGGCTGCCGTCGGGCATTACTTTTGCGAGCGATATTTCGACGATCCGGTCTTTGGCAGGATCGACTCCGGTCGTTTCGAGGTCGAAGAAGACGATCGGATTTTTCAGATTCAGTTTCATGGGGTGCGCGTTGTTTTCCGTGTCTCAGGTACGTATATAATACGGCACGGACTTTCCTGCGGGTACGCCGCGGGGGGATGTCCGTGCCGCAGATTCGGTTATGCGTTGATCATCATCGGCATCAGCAGCATCAGCGTGTCGGTGGCCGGCGCTTCGTCGTAAATGGGTTTGAACACTCCGGCGCGGGTCGAGTCAGCCAGCTCCAGCACGACGTTTTGCGTATCGATATTCGCCAGAATCTCGACGAGGAAAGTCGATTTGAAACCGATCGAGATAGCCTCTCCTTCGTACTCGCAGGCCAGCGATTCTTGGGCCGATACCGAAAAGTCCAGGTCCTGCGCCGTCAGGTTGATCGTGCTCGATTCGATGTCCATCTTGATCAGGTTCGTAGATTGGTTCGAGCAGACGGCCACGCGGCGGATGCCGTTGAGCAGCTCGACGCGGTCGACCCGCACGTGATTCGGGTTGTTGCTCGGGATGACGGCGTTGTAGTTCGGGTAGTTGCCTTCGATCAGCCGGCAGATCAGCGTATGGCTTTTCAGCCGGAACGTCACGTTTTTGTCGTCGAATTCCATGCGGATACTTTCGTCTTCTTTACCCAGCATACTGCGCAGCAGGTTGGCCGGTTTTTTCGGCAGGATGAACGAGGCGGCGATTTCGGTTTCGATCGGCGATACGTATTTGACGAGCTTGTGCGCGTCGGTCGCCACGAACGTAATGCTCTGCGATTCGATGTTGATGTAGACGCCGTTCATCACCGGACGCAGTTCGTCGTCGGCCGTCGCGAAGATCGTTTTGTTGATGCCCGTAAGCAACATGTCCGCGTCGGCGTCGAGTTCCCGGCGGGATTCCGGATTCAGTTCCGGCAGGTTCGGATAGCTCAGCCCCGAAGTGCCGGGAATGGTCAGCTTACCGGTTTTCCAGCTTACCTGGATCTCCCAGGTCGATTCGTTGGCTTCGATCGTCAGCGGCTGTTCCGAGAACTCTTTCAGCGAGTCGAGCATCAGTTTTACCGGGACGGCGATCAGTCCTTCTTCTTCCATATTGTCCACTTTCAGCGATCCGATCAGCGTGGTTTCCAGATCCGAAGCGGTGATTTTGAGGACGCCTTCCTTCAGGTCGAACAGGAAGTTGTCCAGAATGGGCAGCGTGTTTTTGTTGCTGACGACTTTACTCGAGGTTTGCAGCACGTTCAGCAGCGCGGTAGAAGATACGACGAATTTCATATGTTATACATTTTAGTGTTTTATATGCATTTGAACCAAATTCCAACTTCAAAGATAATTCAAAAAATTACAATCCGGCCAGCTTTTCGAGGGACATTTTGATCATCTTATCAACAAAAGGCCGGTAGTCGGTGTCCATTTCGAGGGCAACTCGCTGTGCGATAACCGTGCAGATCGTGGCGGCGTCGTGCCCCAGCAGCAGCGACAGTCCGGCCAGCGCCGAACCTTCCATTTCGAAATTGGTAAAGCGTCGTCCCCGGTATTCGAACGATTCGATCTTGCCGTTGAGCGACGGATCGGCCGGCGAGAGCCGCAGGAAGCGGCCCTGCGGGGCATAAAACCCGGGGGCCGAGATCGTCATGCCTTCGACCGTCCGGTCGGCGAACAGTTCGGCCAGCCGATCCGAGCACCGGACGAAATAGGGGGCGGTCAGCAAGCGGCTCCAACCGGTGTGCTCGACGAAGTCCTGTTCCATTTCGAGATCGCAGACCGCGTTGCGCCCTTTGTAAAAATTTAGCAGCCCGTCGAAGCCGGCCGAGATGCGCGACAGCACCAGGTCGCCGATCTTCAGTTCGGGCTGGATGCCGCCGCAGGTTCCGAGCCGCACGAGTGTCAGCCGCGTTTTTTCAGCTTTTTCGGTACGGGTCTCGAAGTCGATATTCGCCAGCGCGTCCAGTTCGTTGACGACGATGTCGATGTTGTCGGTGCCGATGCCGGTAGACTGTACGGTCATCCGTTTGCCGAAACACTCTCCGGTCACCGCAACGAATTCGCGGTTTTCCGCACGGCATTCTACCGAGTCGAAGTATGCGGCGACCTGCTCTACCCGTCCCGGATCGCCGACGAGGATCACGGTATCGGCCAACTGGCCCGGTTTCAAATGCAGGTGGAAGATCGAGCCGTCGCCGTTGATAATCAATTCCGAGGGGGCGATAATACGCATGGTTTTCAGGTTTTGGATTTTTATTATTGCTATAAAAGTAATTAATTTGCGTTAAATTTCATAGGTTATGACACTGATAAAATCAATTTCCGGAATACGGGGGACGATCGGCGGACAGCCGGGCGACAACCTGACGCCGATCGATCTGGCGAAGTTTACGTCGGCCTACGCCCAGTGGCTGAAAGAGACCAGCGGTGATAAGAGACTGACGGTCGTGGTCGGTCGCGACGCGCGGCTGTCGGGCGAAATGGCGGCTTCGATCGTCGAAGGGACGCTGTGCGGTTGCGGTATCGACGTGATCGATATCGGTCTGGCTACGACGCCGACCGTCGAAGTGGCCGTGACGGGCCGTAGGGCCGACGGCGGGATTATTCTGACGGCCAGCCACAACCCGAAACAGTGGAATGCGCTGAAGTTGCTCAATGCGCGCGGCGAATTTCTGAACGATGCCGAAGGCAAGCGGGTGCTCGCTATCGCCGCATCGGACGGTTATACGTTTCCGGACGTGGATCGCATCGGACACGTGCTCGATCGCACAAGTTACGATAAGACGCATATCGACCGGGTGCTCGCCCTGAAGTTGGTCGACCGGGACGCGATCCGCGCCGCCCGTTTCAAAGTGGTCGTCGATGCGGTCAATTCGGTCGGCGGCGTGGTGATCCCCGCGTTGCTCCGGGAACTGGGCGTCGAGGTGGTGGAACTGAACTGCGCTCCGGACGGGCATTTCGCGCACAATCCGGAGCCTATTCCGGCGAATCTGACGGAGATTTCGGCGCGCGTGCCGGCCGAAAAAGCCGATCTGGGGATCGTGGTCGATCCGGATGTCGACCGCCTGGCGCTGGTGTGCGAGGACGGGACGATGTTCGGCGAGGAGTATACGCTGGTCGCCGTGGCCGATTACGTGCTGTCGCATACGAAAGGGGCTACCGTGTCGAACCTGAGTTCGTCGCGGGCTTTGCGCGACGTGACCGAACGGCACGGCTGTCGGTATTACGCCGCTGCGGTCGGCGAAGTGAACGTCGTGACGAAGATGAAAGAGGTCGGCGCGGTGATCGGCGGCGAGGGCAACGGCGGGGTGATCTATCCCGAAATCCATTACGGACGCGATGCGTTGGTCGGCGTGGCGCTGTTTCTGACGCATCTCGCCCGCAAAGGGATGAGCGCGTCGGCTCTGCGCGCCACCTATCCGCCGTATTACATTTCGAAGAATAAAATCGAACTGACGCCCGAGATCGACGTGGACGACGTGCTCCGCCGGATGAAAGCGAAATATGCGCACGAACAGGTCAACGATATCGACGGCGTGAAGATCGACTTCCCGACCGAGTGGGTACACCTGCGTAAATCCAATACCGAACCGATCATCCGCATTTACAGCGAGAGTCGCGACGAGGCGGCGGCCGATGCGTTGGCCGAAAAGATCATCGCCGATATCCGTTCGGTGATCGCCGGCTGACCGGCGGAACCGTTCCCGTATCGAAAAAGCCCCGTTCCGGATTCCGGAGCGGGGCTTTTCTTACTAAATTTGGAAACAAAACAGGTAGTTTTTAGGTTAGAGTACGGTACATACATTAAGTTCCGGCTCCGGGTAGTTCGGATCTGTATCGGAAAATATCCATAACCGTGCCGTGTTTTTTTTATAAGTCGGTTGCTCCGTTGGGCGTAGGCGTCGATATTTCATACTTCCGGCGACTTTTCGTGCGATCGATCCGCCGTGTTTTGATTTGTGCGCAAAGCGTATTATATTCGTCGTATGATAACCGATTTCCGACTGAAAGTTTTCCGGGCCGTGGCCGAAAGGCTCAGCTTTACCCGTGCGGCGGACGAGCTGTTCGTCACGCAGCCGGCCGTGACTAAACATATCAACGAACTGGAGAAGCAGCTCGGCGTGCCGCTTTTCGTCCGACGGCGCAATGCCGTCGCGCTGACGCCGCAGGGCGAGTTGCTGCTGGGCTATGTCCGCCGATTGCTGGCGTTGTATGCCGAACTGAACGACGCGTTCGCCGGGGACGGCGAGACGTTCGGCGGTGAATTGGCGGTCGGAGCCAGTACGACCATTTCGCAATACGTGCTTCCGGCCATTCTGTCCCGTTTCAAAAAACGTTATCCGGAAGTCCGCCTGACGCTGTGCAACGGGAATACCGAACTGATCGAGCGGATGGTGGCCGATGAAAAGCTCGATTTCGGGGTGATCGAGGGCAATGCCGGAAATCCGCAACTGCATTACGAGACGTTTATGGAGGACGAGCTGGTGCTCGTGACCGCTTCGTCGAACCGTTCGCTGCGGCAGGAGGAGATTGCGGCCGCCGATCTGAAGAAACTGCCGCTGGTGATCCGCGAAACGGGATCGGGGACGCTCGACGTCGTCGAACGGGCGCTCGCTTCGCGCGGAATTTCGTTGCGGACGCTGCCGGTCGAGATGCAGTTGGACAGCACCGAGAGCATCAAGCACTACCTCTACGGGTCGGATGCCGTCGCCTTCGTTTCGGTGCAGGCCGTGTTCGAGGAATTGCGGCACAACCTGCTGCGGGTGATCGAGATCGCCGACCTGTCGGTGGTGCGCCGTTTCAGTTTCGTGATGCGGCACGGCCGCAATAGCCGCCTTTGCGAGTTGTTCAAACAGTTCTGTATCAATTATTATAACCAAAAGTTATAGGAGAGCACTTTTCGTGATTGGCTTTGAACGGATCGGCGGTCTATTTTTGCGGCGTAATTCAAAAGATGAAACGACGTATGCAAACACGATCCGCCCGAAAAACCGCTGTTCTGAAAGCCTGTTTTATTCTTTGTATCGCCCTTTGCGCGACTCCGTACGTATCCGCTCCGATCGCTCTGGTCGGCGGTTTTTTATTCTCCTTGTTTTGGGGGCATCCTTTCGCCAAACTGAACCATAAGGCCACCGGACTGCTGCTGAAAGTTTCGGTCGTGGGGCTCGGCTTCGGCATGAACGTCCACAGCGCGTTGCAAGTCGGTCGCGAAGGGCTCGAACTGACGGTCGTTTCGATCGCGTTGCTGTTAACGCTCGGTTATTTCGTCGGCCGCTGGCTGCGGATGCCGCGCAAATCGTCGCACCTGGTAGCTTCCGGGACGGCTATCTGCGGCGGCAGCGCGATTGCGGCGGTGGCTCCTGCCGTGGACGCTTCGGAGAAGGAAATTTCGGTGTCGCTCGGCGTAGTGTTCCTGCTCAATTCGGTGGCGTTGATCCTGTTCCCGGCGATCGGACATCTGCTGGGGTTGACGCAGCACCAGTTCGGAATGTGGAGCGCCATCGCCATTCACGATACCAGTTCGGTGGTCGGCGCGGCGTCCGCCTACGGCAGCGAAGCGCTCGAAGTGGCCACGACCGTGAAACTGGCCCGCGCTCTGTGGATCATTCCGGTATCGCTGCTGTCCGCCCTGCTGTTCCGCAGCAAGGGGAAGAAGATCTCGATTCCGTGGTTCATCGGGTTCTTTATCCTGGCGATGTTGGCCAATAGCTACCTGCCGTTCGTCGACGATTTCAATACGGCCGTTGTGACCGTGTCGAAGGCCGCGCTGGTCGTGACGCTGTTCCTGATCGGCGCAGGGCTTTCGGTTTCGAAAATCCGCGAGGTCGGTTTCAAACCGTTGTTGCTCGGCGTCACGTTGTGGGTCGCGATTTCGGTGCTGTCGCTGGTGGCGATCTGCCATCTGTAGACCCCCGTTCCTATTTTCGGAAACCGTTGCGGATTGTCCCCGATATTTTTTATCTTTATCCCGACCTCTTAAATGCAGACTTATGGATAAAGCGAAAGCGTATATCGACGAACACAAGGAGCGTTTCGTCGGGGAGCTGTTCGAACTGTTGCGGATTCCGTCCGTCAGTGCGCAGAGCGTGCATGCGCCCGACGTGGTGCGTTGTGCCGAATTGTTGGCCGGATTGCTGGTGCGTTCCGGAGCCGACCGCGCCGAAGTGATGCCCACTGAAGGAAATCCGATCGTTTACGCCGAGAAAATCGTCGATCCGGCGGCTAAGACCGTGCTGGTCTACGGCCATTACGACGTGATGCCGGTCGATCCGCCCGACCGGTGGGAGACCGATCCGTTCGAACCGGTCGTCCGCGACGGCCGGATCCGGGCGCGCGGCGCCGACGACGACAAGGGACAACTTTATATGCATGTCAAGGCGCTGGAAACCATGTTGCAGACCGGCACGCTCGCGTGCAATGTGAAATTTATGATCGAAGGCGAAGAGGAGATCGGTTCGGGCAGCATCGCCCGATGGTGCGGCCTGCACCGGGAGTTGTTGAGAGCCGACATCATTTTGGTTTCGGATACCAGCTTGCTGTCGTGGAAGGTGCCGTCGATCACCTGCGGCCTGCGCGGTCTGTGTTACGTTGAGGTCGAAGTGACGGGGCCGAACCGCGACCTGCATTCCGGTCTGTACGGCGGAGCGGTAGCCAATCCGATCAATGTGCTCTCCGGGATGATCGCTTCGCTGATCGATGCCGAAGGGCGCATTACGATTCCCGGCTTTTACGACGGCATCCGTGAGCTTGCTCCGCAAGAGCATCGGGAGTTTGCCGCCGCGCCGTTTTGCGAGGCGGCCTATTGCAAGTCGCTCGGTATTCTCGAAACGCAGGGCGAAAAAGGATATACGACGCTGGAACGCACCGGGATCCGGCCGTCGCTCGACGTGAACGGCATCTGGGGGGGCTATACCGGCGAAGGGGCCAAAACGGTGATTCCGTCTTCGGCGTATGCGAAGATCTCGATGCGATTGGTTCCCGGCCAGGATTTTCATAAAATAGGGGAGCTGTTCGCGGCTTATTTTCGGGACATCGCCCCGCGCAGCGTGAAAGTGCGGGTCAAAGTGCTGCACGGCGGCGCTCCGTACGTGTCGCCGACCGATCTGCCGGCTTACCGGGCTGCTTCGGCGGCGTTCGAGCAGACTTTCGGCCGCAAGCCGGTTCCGTTCTATTCGGGCGGCAGCATCCCTGTAATCAGCGTTTTCGAAAAGGAACTCGGCGTAAAGTCCATCCTGATGGGATTCGGACTGGACGAGGATGCGATCCACTCGCCGAACGAAAGTTATCCGCTGGCCAATTTCTACCGGGGAATCGAAACGATCGTTCGGTTTTACGCGAACTACGCTGCGATGGGAACGGCATAATTTCCTTCGCGGCATAAAGATAAAAAGTGACTTTAACCTGTTGTTTGTTTATAAGAAGAAATACGCGACGCAAAACAGAGCCAGGACACACAAACGTCCGATCGTCTCATATTTTCTTTTATACTTATTATGCAGCACTAAAGATATAACCAACGATATAACCGATACGACAAGCGCTATCAATGCCAAATTATAATTTTTCTCAAGGGGATTTCCGATATATAGGTAGAGAGCTAAGATAATAAATACCCATATCCCTGTTTGTATCGGCACTTTTTTCAAGACGGTTTATTTTTGGCGGTTAACGGCGGCGGCGCAATGATGTCGGGTCATTTGTTGATGGATGATATAGAAGATGAATAAAGATAATTATTACCTACTTATATCAAAGCACAAAAGGCGGCATTTATTAAATGCCGCCTTTTAGGCGTTGTTTCTTCCTGCATTTCACATGCAATTCGGAGATAAAGAGCCGGATAATTAAGCTTCGGCTACCACTTCGAATTTAACGGTTGCGCTGATGCCTTTGTAAAGCTTCACGGCGGCTTCGTAAGCGCCGATCGTCTTCACGGGGTCTACGCTGATGCTCTTGCGGTCTACGGCGATCCCTTTTTCGTTCAGGGCCTCGGCCACGTTCGCTGCGGTTACCGAACCGAAAATGCGTCCTTCCTCGGCTTTGGCGGTGATGGTCAACGCGATCTCTGCCAGCTTGGCTGCCAGCGCTTCGGCGTCGGCGATCAGCTTGGCCTCTTTGTGCGCCTGCTGTTTCAGGTTTTCGGCCAACACCTTGCGGGCGGAAGCCGTCGCGCTTTTGGCGTATCCCTGCGGGATCAGGTAATTATTGGCGTAACCGGGGCGAACTTCCACGATGTCGTTGGCATAACCCAAGTTCTCGACGTCTTTGATAAGAATTACTTGCATGATATTTCCTCCGGTTTTAGATTATTTAAACATATCGGTAACGAAAGGCAGCAGAGCCAGGTGGCGTGCACGCTTTACGGCGGAGGCTACCTTTTTCTGGAATTTCTGCGAAGTTCCGGTCAGGCGGCGAGGCAGAATCTTGCCCTGTTCGTTGAGGAACTTTTTCAGGAATTCGGCGTCTTTGTAATCGACGTATTTGATGCCGGATTTTTTGAAACGGCAGTATTTTTTCTTTTTGACCTCTACGGTAGGAGGGTTCAGGTATCTGATTTCGGATTGATTCTGTGCCATGACTTGTTATTCCTGTTTTGATTTGTATTTGTTTCTGCGTTTTTCTGCGTACTCAACGGCGTATTTATCCATTTTGAAAGTCAGGAAACGGATCACGCGTTCGTCGCGGCGATACTGAGTTTCGAGGATGTCGACGATGTCGCCTTCCGCTTCGAACTCGATCAGGAAGTAAAAGCCGGTGGTCTTTTTCTGGATCGGGTAGGCGAGTTTCTTGAGTCCCCACTCTTCGCCGCTTACGATCCGACCGCCGTTCTCGGTGATGACACCCTGGAATTTGCCGAACACCTCTTTGGTCTGAACGTCAGACAGCACCGGCGTGGCAATGAAAACGGTTTCGTAATGATTCATAACGATTTGATTTAATTTGTTTTGTGAAAATGTGCCGCAAAGGTAATAAAAAACAGGGAAATCCCAATGCTGTCCGCCGTTTTTTATGGGTTTTGCCGTTTAATTGTCTTTCAGCAGACGGTCGATCGCCGCGCCGGCGCTGGAAATCCCGACCGGGGCATAGCGGGTGACGATCCTGCCGCTGCGGTCCATCAGCAGGTGGGACGGGAACATATAAAAGTCGCAAACCGTACTGAAGACAGTCGCCGAAGCGAAGTCGAACAGGAAACATTCGCCGGGGATTTTACCCTCGCCGACCATTTCGACCCACCTCTCCCGGGGCGACCATACCGCCAGGGTAACGAATACGACCTCTTTCCCTTCGTATTTTTTTTGCAGTTCGGTCAGCTCCGACATTTGGGCGATGCAGGGAGAGCACCACGTGCCCCAGACGTCGATGTAGACTACTTTCCCGGCATACCGGGAGCGAAGCAGGCCGAAAATGTCTTTTCCTGAGACGGTGTCGACCGTGCCGCCCTGTTTATCGAAATAGCAGATCTCTTTCAGGGGCGTTTCCGGGAACCGGATGTCCGTTCGCTCCCGTTCCGCCCGTACTGCCCGTACCGTCCGGTCGGAAAAATAGGGCGATTCGAAAAAGGAAGCGGGTTCCGTATCGGGTATGTCCGGGGCGCCTTGTTCCTGCAGCGTTTGGGCTACCAGTTGGAAAGTCATAAAGTCCCGGCGCGGAGAAGCGGGTTGCGTGCCGGCGAAGCGCGCGATCCGCTCCCACGGGGTGAGCGCCTTGTTTTCGGGACGGTCCGAAAAGAGGCCGAAACCGCGTTGCGCGTAATCCGTCAGAAAAGCCTGAGCGCCGGAAAAAGTCAGGCTTTGCAGATCGTTCGAAGCGATCTGGGACAGAAAGGGAAAATCTATTTGGTAGAAGCCCAGCGTCTCTCGGAGCTGGATATACACCCGCGCCGGAATGCTTTGCCGGGCCCACTCTTTCGCTGCTTTGGATAATTTGGCGCGCGCGCTGTAACGGGCCAGCGAATCTTGCATTTGCGCCGTTTTTTCCGGATACAGCCCGTAGGCGGACGAATCCCGGGGGAACCGGATCGTTTCCGACAGTTGCGATAGGTATTTTTCGCACGCGTTGATCTGGGCGTTCAGCGAACCCTGTTTGCCGCCGAAGACGAATCCCGTGTCGTCGTTGTCGCAGATTTTGCCGAAATCCAGCGTCAGCGATGCCGAATCCCCCGGGGCGGAGAGCAGGACGGCGTGGTGGGTGTCCATCCGGGCGCCGACGCCGATGCGGATGTCTTGGCGCCACGGCATTTCCCGTTTCAGGGTGAAGCTCGTGTCGCTGTCTATGAAAAAGGCTTGTTTGCCGTCTGTGCAGGGCGAATAAAGCGCATTGAGCGGGTCCCGGTAGCAGGTCGGGTCGTGGAAATCGACGGTAAGGACGCCGGTCGGGTTCGTTCCCGTGTTGATGATTTTCAGATGCAGGGTCGACAGGGAGCGGGAGGCTTCGGAGGCCCGGAGCGTGCAGGAAATGCTGCCGGCAATCATTGCCAGGGCGATCAGTTGTAAACGTTTCATGGCGGCGAGTTTTAAAAGGTTGCGATTATAGACTGTATATTCAAAATTAAAGACTTTTTGTGGTATTTCCAAGGAGGGCGGACTTTTTATCCGGTGAAATTTACTGAGAAGATTCCCGGCGGCGGCGATCCGTTTTTCAGAGTTTCTTTTTACCTTTGTAAAATTGAAATTAATTTAAACCGCAGATAGCGCTATGTCAGAATTTATTTATCAGGAGCCTTTTCCGATTTCGGAGGATACCACCGAGTATCGCCTGCTCACCAAAGATTATGTCAAGACGGTCGAATGCGACGGCCGCAAAATCCTGAAGATCGACCCGAAAGGACTGGAACTGCTTTCGCGCGAGGCGTTCGCCGACGTATCGTTCTACCTCAGGGCTTCGCACCTGCAGAAACTGGCCGATATCCTGAACGATCCGGAGGCCACCGATAACGATAAATTCGTCGCTTATACGATGTTGCTGAATCAGGCGGTGTCGGCCGAGGGCGAATTGCCTACCTGCCAGGATACCGGCACGGCGATCGTGATCGGGAAGAAAGGCGAGGACGTATATACGGGCGCGAACGATGCCGAAGCCTTGTCGAAAGGCGTTTACGAAACGTATCGCGACCGCAACCTGCGCTATTCGCAGGTGGTGCCGTTCACGATGACCGAAGAGAAAAATTCGGGGACGAACCTGCCGGCGCAGATCGACTTGTACGCGACGCAGGGCAACAAATACAGCTTCCTGTTCATCACCAAAGGAGGCGGATCGGCGAATAAGACGTTCCTGTACCAGCAGACCAAGGCGCTGCTGAACGAGGAGTCGCTGACCAAATTCATTCGGACGCACATTATGGACCTCGGTACGTCGGCCTGTCCGCCGTACCACCTCGCGCTGGTGATCGGCGGTACGTCGGCCGAAGCGAACCTGGCGACCGTCAAGAAAGCGTCGGCCGGTTACCTGGATCACCTGCCCACTTCGGGCAACGAAGGGGGGCGCGCGTTCCGCGACCTGGAATGGGAAGAAAAGGTGCTGAAGATCTGCCGCGAGAGCGGCGTGGGCGCTCAGTTCGGCGGTAAATACCTCGTACACGACGTGCGGGTGATCCGCCTGCCGCGCCATGCGGCATCGTGTCCGGTAGGCATCGGCGTGAGCTGCAGCGCCGACCGGAACATCAAGGCGAAGATCACCGAAGAGGGGATTTTCCTCGAACAACTTGAGAAGAATCCGGCTCGTTTCCTGCCGAAGACGGCTCCCGGCATGAAACCCGCCGTTGAGATCGACCTCGACGAGGGCATGGATAAAGTGCGCGAAATCCTGTCCAAATACCCGGTTAAAACGCGCCTGAACCTCAAAGGCACGCTGATCGTGGCCCGCGACATCGCCCATGCCCGCATCAAACAAATGCTCGACGAAGGCAAGCCGATGCCCGAGTATTTCAAGAAACATCCGATTTATTACGCCGGCCCGGCTAAGACGCCGCAGGGAATGGCTTCGGGCAGCTTCGGCCCGACGACCGCAGGCCGTATGGACCCGTACGTCGACCTGTTCCAGGATCGCGGCGGATCGCTGGTGATGGTGGCCAAGGGAAACCGCACGCAGGCCGTGACGGACGCCTGCAAGAAGCACGGCGGGTTCTACCTCGGTTCGATCGGCGGCCCGGCCGCCGTGTTGGCGAAGAACAGCATCAAGAGCGTCGAGGTGGTCGATTTCCCGGAACTGGGAATGGAAGCCGTCCGCAAAATCTATGTCGAGAATTTCCCGGCGTTCATCATTGTCGACGACAAAGGCAACGACTTTTTTGCCGAGTTCAAGAAAGACGGCTGCGGGAGCGGACATTGATTGCCGCGCACCGTGTAAATGAAAAGCGGCGCCGTCTCCCGAAAGAGACGGCGCCGCTTGTATAGCGTCTGCCGTTTGATTGCATTTATTCTTCTTCTACCCGTTCGAACCAGGAGATCATGCCTCCGTCCGTATCGGCGTATCGGATGATGTCGAACTTGCGGACGTTGGATGCGGGAATCATGTAACTCCGGAATTTCCCCTTGATCGTTTCTCTGTATAAACCGCGTTCCGGGTCGATAAGGCTGAAATCCGCTTCCCGACCCGGAAATCCGATCGTGAAGTTACCGGCGGAATCGGATTGGAAAGAGGTGATCAGATCCGGTTCGGGGCCGTCCATATTTAAAAACGAAAAGGTTGAGTCCGAGAGACAATAGACGAATTTCCATGTACGGTTGTCATCCAGGTAGTAGTCTTCCCTGCCGGGGTATTTATAGACGCACACCCAGTATCCCCGGTATCGTTCGATGGTCGAGTCCAATCGGATGATCAGTGTGTCGCGTCCGCGCTGAAGCGCTTCGTCGAACAGCGCGGCGGAACCGTCCCGAATCATATCTTCACGGTACGAATCGAATCTTTTTTGCAGCGAGTCGGGTTCGAACCACCTGTAGGCAGGGGCCTCCCGGTTGTGGTTGATGTAGACGTAAGTCCGGGATAACCCGTAGACGGAATCCTGATCGTAATAGGTTTCGAGAACGGTAATCGAATCGGCCGGGTCGGCCGCATCGTATAGGGCGCCGCCCAATTGAAGGCGAATTGTATCGGCTACGGCCCGCATGTAGGCCGGATTCCTTAGGTCGGTTAGCGTACCCGGGGCGATCCTATCGCTATCGGTTGCGTCGGTTATCGTATCGATTACTACGGCGATTGGACCGGACGGGGTCGTCCGGGAGTTCCTGTTTCCCGATCCGGTGCAGGCGATCGAAAAGCCCGCGATCAGGAAAATAAAGCATAAATATTTCATAAGTTGGAGTTTTTGAGTTTCAAAGTTACGTAAGATTAAGGATAAAACGGCGTTCGCGAAGGTCTGTTTCTATGAATGCCGGATACTAAAGCGGGATTCGGACGCGTTTCTAAAACACGGCCGGGACAAGAATGTCAGTACCCGTTGCGGGTTTTGATTAAAAACAGTTATTTTTGCGGTTAAATTGATCCGATAGCAATATGTTACGTTTGATGAAGCATCTGTTTTGGGCGGCGGCTTTCCTGTTCGTTTCGGTGGCCGCTTTTGCTCAGAAAGTCGAGTTCGAGGCGAATGCGCCGGCCGTCGTGGCCGTCGGGGAGGCTTTCCGCATCGAGTTTTCGCTCAATGCCAAGCCCGAGGAGTTCGTGCCGCCGACGTTCGACGGATTCGACGTAGTGGCCGGGCCGACCCTGTCGGAAGGCACTTCGGTGTCGATCGTCAACGGCAACGTGACCAAGACTTCGTCTTTTACCTACACTTATGTCATTCAGGCTTCGTCGGTCGGCAAGGCTTCGATTTCGGCGGCGTCGGTCAGGGTGGACGGGAAGAGCTACGGGACGCAGCCGTTGACGATCGAGGTGATCGCCGACGAAGCTTCGGCCCGGCCGGGCGCCGCCGGAGGCGAAAAGCAGGCGGGGGAGGCGCGGTCGGCGAAGCTGGGGGCCGACGATTTGCTGGTGCGGGTTGCGGTCAATCGCAACAACGTATTCAAAGGACAGCCGATCCGGGCCACATTCAAAATTTATACGCGGGTGCAGTTGGGAGGATTGGATAATGTTAAGTATCCGGCATTCAATGGTTTCTGGGTGCAGGATCTCGATGTGCAGGGATACGGCTGGCAGCGGGAGACGTTGAACGGGAAAGTGTACGACGCCAAGATTATCCGGGAAGTGCTGCTCTATCCGCAGCAGGCCGGGCTGTTGCACATCGAGCAGTTCAGCCTGAATGCCGTCGCGCAGATCGTTATGCAGACCTCGCCGCGCGGGCAGTCGTTGTTCGACGACTTTTTCGGAGGCGGGCAAACGGTGCAGGAGGTGCGGAAAAACCTGTCGACCGCGCCGGTAGCGATTACGGTCAAGGATTTCCCCGCGGGGGCTCCCGCTTCGTTCAACGGAGCGGTCGGACAGTTCCAGATGAGCGGTGGGATCGACAAGAAAACGATGTCGGCCAATGCGTCCGACAATTTTACCCTGAAGATATCCGGCAGCGGCAACTTGCCGCTGATCCAGGCTCCGACGGTCGAAATGCCTACGTCGTTCGAGCAATACAACAAGAAGACGACCGAGAGCCTCGCGCACAATGCGAACGGGATTACCGGTTACCGCCAGTTCGAATACCCGTTCATCCCGCGCGCAGAGGGTAGCTATACGATCAATCCGGTGGAATTCAGTTATTTCGATCCGGATGCGGCCAAGTATGTGACGCTGAATACTTCGTCGTTCAACATCGAGGTGCGTCCCGATTCGACCGGCGGAGGCGGGGTGTCGGGGATCGTCAGCGGAATCAATAAGGAGGATCTGAAGATTCTGGACAAGGATATCCGTTTCATCCGTATCGGCGATCCGTGTTTGACGCGGCGCGGGAACCTACTGTTCGGCAGTACGGCCTATTTTGCGGCGCTGGCGCTGATCCTGCTCGTTTTCGCCGGAGGATATCTTTATCTGAAAAAACGCCTGAGCGAGATGCAGAATACCGTGCTGGTGCGTAACCGGAAAGCGAACAAAGTGGCGTTGCAGCGTTTGCGGGCCGCCTTCCAGCACATGAACGCAGGGAGTGAAAAAGCGTTTTACGAAGAGATGCTGAAGGCGTTGTGGGGTTACATGAGCGATAAGCTGAACATTCCGGTCGCCAACCTGACGAAAGACAATATCCGCGAGGAACTGCTCAAGCGCAACGTTTCGGCCGAATTGACCGGGCAGTTTATCGATACGATCACCCACTGCGAGTATGCGCAGTATTCGCCGTCGTCTTCGGGGCGGATGAGCGAACTTTACGGCTCTGCGGCGGGGATTCTTTCCAAATTGGAATCGGTAATTAAAAAGTAACATGCATAAGATGAAAAAGATCATTCTGATCGTATTTCCGCTGGTTGCGCTGTGTTGCGGCACGGTTGTCGCGCAGGCGGATGCCGATAAAATCTGGGACGATGCCAATACGGCGTATATCAATGCCGATTACGTAGCCGCCATCGACGGTTATGAAAAGCTGCTCGATTCGGGACTCGAAAGCGACCGGCTTTACCTGAATCTCGGGAACGCCTATTTCAAACGCGGCATGAACGGCAAGGCGATCCTGAACTATAACCGGGCGCTGAAACTCGCGCCTTCCGACGACGATATCCGTTACAACCTGTCGATCGCCAACGCTTATGTGCAGGACAAGATCGATGCGGTTCCCGTTTTTTTCGCGAAGCGTTGGCTGATCGGATTGGGGGACAGCCTGAGCAGTAACGCGTGGGCGGCATTGAGCCTGCTCTTTTTCGCGCTGACGCTCGTCGGACTCGGCGCTTACCTGCTGCTGCGCCGCGTCGCGCTGCAGAAGGCCGGATTTTACGGGGCTCTGGTTTCCGTCGCGGCGTTCGCGCTGGCGGTCGTTTATGCGGCCGTCGGGCGCAGCCAGCGCATCCATCCCGCAGAGGCGATCGTGATGAGTACGGCGGCTCCGGTCAAGAGTTCGCCCGATCCGCAGAGCAAGGATATTTTCGTATTGCACGAGGGAACGAAGGTGGCGGTCGGCGATTCGCTGGGCGACTGGCGTGAAATACGTATCGCCGACGGTAACAAGGGCTGGGTTCAGGTTTCGGCCATCGAAATGATCGATTAGCGGGGAGATGTCGAAACTACTGGACGACGTGGTGAGCGAGCTGTCGCGGTTGCCGGGCGTAGGCCGGCGTACCGCGATGCGCCTGGCGATGCACATGCTGCGGATGGAAGAGCATGACGTGATGTTGATGACGCAGGCGATGGCCCGTTTCCGTTCCGATATCCGCTATTGTTCCCGATGCAACAACCTCTCCGACGGCGATGTCTGCGAAATATGCTCCGATGCGACGCGCGACCGGTCGACGGTCTGTGTGGTCGAACAGGTCAAAGACGTGCTTTCGATCGAAAATACGCGGCAGTATAACGGTCTGTATCACGTTTTGGGGGGCGTCATTTCGCCGATGCAGGGGATCGGTCCGTCCGACCTGAAGATCGACCTGCTGCTCGACCATCTGGCGAGCGGGGAGGTCAGGGAGGTGATCCTTGCGCTGAGTACGACGGTCGAAGGAGAGACCACTTCTTTTTATATATCGAGACGGCTGCAAGCGTGCGAAGGAGTCCGTCTGACTTCGATCGCTCGCGGGATCGGGTTCGGGGACGAGTTGGATTATGCCGACGACCTGACCATTGCCCATGCGCTGCATAACCGCCGGCCGCTGTAATCTTTCTGCGGCGTTTTTTCATTTCTTCAGTCCGATGAAACCGGGCGTTCGCTCCGGAGGTTTTCCGGGGAGTTCCATTTGTCGTGGTTTGCATCGTTCGGAATGTTGCGGACGGCTCGGTAAATGGTATTTGCGATTTCTTTACGGCCGGATTTCCGGTTAGCATCCCGAACTGTCGGAATGTCCGTGACAGGCCGGCATGTCAGAATGACCGGGGCGGTCGAAGCGTTTTTCGCCGGGTATGATAAAAAGAGAAGCACTTACGCAATACGTAAGTGCTTCTCTTTCATTGTCGGGGTACCGGGATTCGAACCCGGGACCTCCAACTCCCGAAGCTGGCGCGCTAACCGGACTGCGCTACACCCCGCGACAAATCGAGCGCAAATATAGTAATTATTCGTTATGTGCCAAAGAAATATTCCGTTTTATTTTGCGATTGTCCGGAAAAAGAGGATGCGATTTTTTTTTGTTTCATTTAAAGTATTGGTACGTAGTTTGTTGTTGTTCGCTTTCTAATATCGAAAAAAAGTGAAAAAAATGATCTTTCAGTTGATGGAGCCGGTGGAATTTGATATTTTTGAAAAAAGTTTTATAAATTTGCACACGTGGCAGAAAGTTTGAAGTAAGTATGTGAAAATAAGATACAACATTGGACGAGGTTTGGAGCCTGCCACCTTGGAATATAACGGGGATGGATTTGAAGTTCGATGATTTTATGGTTAAATCATTTTTAAAAAAATTTTACTATTAAAACAGATTGATTATGAAAAGATTTTTCATTGCAGTGGCGTTGACGGTCGCATGTGCGCCGGCTTTTGCTCAGGAGGTAGTCGGACTTCAGGAAGCCCAGACCCGCAGAGGCCCCTACCTGACCAATCGTTTGTTCGACAACATTTTTATCAGTGTTGCCGGAGGTATCAATATTTATGAAGGAGAGAATGACAGTTACGGCGGTAAGCGCCTTGCGCCGGCTCTGGACGTGGCTGTCGGTAAATGGGTCACTCCGAGCGTGGGACTGCGTTTGCAGTATTCGGGCCTGAAAGCTTACGGCTGGACGAACGCCCGTACCATGTACGCGGTCGCATCGGAATCTGCCGATTCGAGGGGAATGTTCCGTGAAAAGTTCAACGTATCGAACTTGCACGCCGACGTAATGTGGAATATCTCCAACGCGATCGGCGGTTATAAGGAAACCCGTACCTGGAATTTCGTACCTTATGTCGGTTTCGGTTGGGCCCGTTCGTTCGGAAACCACGCCTATAACAACGAGTTCGCCTTCACGTACGGTTTGCTGAACAACATCCGTCTGGGCGGTCTGGTAGACCTGAACCTCGAAGTGAAGCAGATGGTCGTTAACCAGCGTTTCGACGGCGTCGTTCGCGGCAGCAAGGGCGAAGGAATGACGACCATTACGGCCGGTCTGACCTTTAAGTTGAACCGTCGCGGCTTCAGCCGTCCGATCGTTCCGGTTCCGGTAGACCTGACTCCGTATAACAACAAGATCGCTTCGCTGGAAGGGGATCTGGCCGATGCGCAGGCCAATGCGAAACGTCTGGCCGACGAACTGGCAGCCGAAAAGAACAAAGTGAAAACGACGCCTGCTCCGGCTCCCGAAATCGAAGGCCCGATCATGGGTACGTTCTTCAATATCGGCAGCTACACCCTGTCTGCGAAAGAGATCATGAACCTGGGTTATGTAGCCAAATTCATGAAGGCTTATCCGGACAAGAAGTTCAAGATCGTGGGTTATGCCGACAGCGCTACCGGTTCTGCAAAACGCAACCAGTACCTGAGCCAACAGCGAGCCGAAGCCGTTTACAAAGTGCTCGTCGACCGTCTGGGCGTGAAAGCTTCCCAGTTGGAGATCGTAGCGAAGGGCGGTACTAACGAATTCCCGGAAATTCCGTTGAATCGTGTGGCTATCGTGGACGCCGACTGATAACGTCGATCGTTTAACCGAAATATCCGGGATAAGTCATTATCCCGGATATTTTTGTTTTCCGGCTGCCGGTAAGCAACGATCGGACGGTCGCAGGCATCCTTAAAGCAGGGCCGGCGTTTCGAGTCGGATATCCGTGTGTTTTTTTATCTATTCCGTGCGAATTGCTTCGGTTTGATTTGCAAATTCGTTTAATAATCGTTTCTTTGTTATACGAAAAGGGTCAAACGGGATAGGTTTGAGGAATATTCGGCCTTGACAATGATTTTTGTCCGAGTAAAGACGCCGGAATGAAACGGTTTGCGTACGAACGAATAGGAGGAAATTTATCGATTACTTTTGACGGTTTTGCATTGGATGGAAAGAACAAAGGATGTGCCCGGGATCAGCCTCGTAGTTCCCGTATACAACGTGCAGGAATATTTGCCCGAGTGCCTGGATTCTCTGTTGGGGCAGAGTTTTGCGGCGATCGAGATCATCCTGGTCGATGACGGTTCGACCGATGCCTCTGCCGAAATCTGCGATCGCTATGCGGCCCGGGACGGCCGCATCCGGGTCGTTCATCAGCAGAATGCCGGCGTAAGCAAGGCGCGCAACGTCGGGATCCGTCTCGCCCGCGGTAAATATCTGGGATTCGTCGACGGCGACGATTGGGTCGACCGGGATTATTGCAAGCGGCTGTATGAAACGTTGATCGATTACCGGGCGGATATTTCGATCTGCTCTTATTACGTGGCGCGGTCGCGGAAAACCAAACCCGAGGCGGCGGACGGAAAAATAACGATTTACGACCGGAAAGAGGCTATCCGGATGCTGTATGAAGATGTCCGGATCAGGAGTTTCAGTTGGAACAAGTTGTTCCGGCGCGAGTTGTTCGACGGGATCGGGTTCCCCGAAGACCGTATCATGTGTGAAGATATGGCCATTATGCATAAGCTGTTTTACCGGACCGGGGCGGTCGTGCAGATGAATGTTCCGTTGTATTATTACCGGATGCGGGGCGATAGCTGTACGAACGAGATGTCCCATCCGTTGAAAGAGTATCAGTTTTTTCTGGCGGTCTGCGAACAGGCGCTTTTCGAGAAAGAGAAAAACCTGCTGCCCGAAGAGCGCGAAAAACTGGAGGCCAAGGTGCTGAAAAGGGCGATCCGCCTGATCGGGCGAATCGTATCCCGTGAAAATTATACCGCATTCGAAAGCTTGTACGGCGATGTGATTGCAAGGATGCACGGTTATGACCATCTGGGGATCGGACGAATCGGTATCGGCGTTTGTCTCAGGCGGAAGATGATTTATGATCATTTCGACGGATATGCGAATCTGATCCGAAGTTGCCGGAAACTGACCGGCCGAAAATGCCGTTAACATCCAAAGGAATGAGCGTACCGGAGATAACCGTCGTAGTTCCTGTCTATAACGTGCAGGCTTATTTGCCGAAGTGCATAGACTCCCTTTTGGCGCAGACTTTCGGTGAAATCGAGATCATTCTCGTCGACGACGGTTCGACGGACGCGTCGGGGGCCGTCTGCGATTCTTATGCGGAGCGGGATAGCCGGATCCGGGTCGTCCACCAACGGAATGCCGGGGTCAGCGGAGCCCGCAATGCGGGTATTCGGCTTGCGCGCGGCAGGTATTTGGGTTTCGTGGACAGCGACGACTGGGTGGATCGCGATTTTTGCCGGACATTGTACCGGGGGGCGACGGATTACGGGGCGGATATTTCCATTTGTTCGTATTACGAGGTCGGGGAGCAAGGGATGCGGTGCGGGGCTTCCGGGGACGGCGGCGATACCGTCGTTTATGACCGCAGGGAGGCGCTGAGATTGTTATACGAAGACTCCCTGATAAGAAGTTATTTCTGGGATAAACTGTTCAAACGGGAGTTGTTCGACGGGGTGCTTTTCCCGGAAGATCATACGGTCTTTGAGGATATGGCGATCATGTACAAACTGTTTTACAGAGCGAACCGGATCGTGCAACAGAATGTGCCTCTATATTATTACCTGCTCCGGACCGGAAGTATCCTGCACAGCGGATTTGATCCGCAGGCCGAATATCGGTTCTTTTTGGTGATCCGTGAGAGGGTGCTGTTCCTGCGCGAAAAAAATGTTTTCCCCGAAGACCAGGATCGGTTCGAAGCCGAAGTGTTGAAACGAGGCGCCCATGTGATCAATCACATCTCCGTTTTCGGCGAGGCGTTCGAATTCGACGCCGTTTGCAGGGGTATCGTATCTAAGATGCATGATTTCGATCGCCTGAAATTCAGCCGAATCGGTTGGGGAACTTGGTTCAGACGGCGGATGCTGTACGGTCATTACGGGCTTTATATCAGGGCGTACCGCGTATTTCGGAAAATATTCAAAAGCAAAAGCCGGTAATGCCCGACGGAAAAGAGCGAACGGTTTGAAAATAAATAAACCGAGCGGCGGCAATTATTTTGCCGCCGCCCGCATTTTCCATTTGTCGGGGTACCAGGATTCGAACCTGGGACCCCCTGCTCCCAAAGCAGGTGCGCTAACCGGGCTGCGCTACACCCCGAATATCCTTCTCCGGACGGAAAAGTCAGGGCAAAAGTAATTTATTTTTCCGGATTTGCAAAAGCGGCGCGCTGCGAAGTCCCGTGATGCGATAATTTACCGCGGCGGAATCCGAACGACGTCTCGCCCGTACTCCGGAAGCGCGGGACATTTCCGGAATTCATGCCGGAGACTTTTCCGTTGTACGGTAGGAGAGATCAAATAAAATTGGTATCTTCGTCGAATAATCCGCGATTGGACTATGGAACACTACGAAGATATACACGGCAGGGAGCACGACAGCGCGCTGGCGGTGAACCGGGGCGTCGAACAGCCTCCCGTCGTAAACCCTTATTTCCGCCGGGCGAAACGGCATCGGATGACGACCGACGAATACATGCAGGGAATCCTGGCGGGTAATATTACGGTGCTTTCGCAGGCGATTACGCTGGTCGAGAGCCTGTTGCCCGAACACTACGCGCAGGCGCAGGAGATCATCGAGCGCTGCCTTCCCCATTCGGGCCGGTCGGTGCGGATCGGGATCACCGGGGTGCCGGGCGCCGGCAAGTCGACGTTTATCGAAGCGATCGGCGACATGGTGGCCAACCTCGGGCACAAGCTTTCGGTGCTGGCGATCGACCCGAGTTCGGAGCGCAGCAAAGGTTCCATCCTGGGCGATAAGACCCGGATGGAGACGCTTGTGCACAATCCGAGCGTTTTCATACGCCCTTCCCCTTCGGCCGGTTCGCTCGGCGGGGTGGCCCGCAAGACGCGCGAAACCATCATTCTGTGCGAAGCCGCCGGGTTCGACGTTATTTTCATCGAGACGGTCGGGGTGGGGCAGTCCGAGACGGCCGTGCATTCGATGGTCGATATGTTTTTGTTGTTGCAGATCGCCGGCGCCGGCGACGAACTGCAAGGGATCAAGCGCGGCATCATGGAGATGGCCGATATGATCGCGATCAACAAGGCCGACGGCGGCAATCAGCAGCGTGCCGATGTAGCCCGGAGTCATTTCGCCAATGCGCTGAACCTGTTTCCGATGCCCGATTCGCAGTGGCGGCCGCGGGTTTACACCTGTTCGTCGGTCGAGCACACCGGACTGTCCGAAATCTGGAACGGCGTCGAAGATTTTTTGAAATTTACCGGAAAGAACGGTTATTTCCAGCGCAACCGTCACCGGCAGGCTAAATACTGGATGTACGAAACGATCGACGAAGCGTTGCGCGAGCATTTTTACCGGAACGAAGAGGTCGCGGCCCGGATCGGCGAATTCGAGAAGATGGTGCTGGCCGACCGTAAAAGTTCGTTCGTCGCGGCCCGTGAGTTGCTGAACGATTATTTCGGCAAGATCGGGAAATAAATTCCGTCGGGAAGGCGGATAACGATTGCCGGCTGCGGGTCAGATGATCCGCAGCCGGTTCGTCATATAATATTGCAGCACCCCGCGCATCACCAGAAATGCCGTGAATGCGAACCAGAGGGCGTTATTGCCCGCTATGCCGCGCAGTCCGTAATAGGCGGCGAAGAAGACGACCGTCGAGACGAAGACGGAGTTGCGCATCACCGCCGTCCGGGTCGCTCCGATCAGGATGCCGTCGATCATGAACGGCGCGAAAGCGATCAGCGGAATGACGATCAGCCATTCGACATAGGCTCCGGCTCCTGACAGGATGGCCGTGCTGTCGGTGAACAACGACAGGATCGTCCGCCAGCCGAAGGCGTAGACGCCGACGTAGAGTATCGCCACAACGAGGCTCCATGCGAGCAGGTAGCGGATGCATTTGCGCAGCATCTCGGGATTCCGGGCGCCTACGTAGCGTCCCGCCAGCGATTCCCCGGCATAGGCGAAGCCGTCCATCAGGTACGAGAACAACGTGAAAAGCTGCATTAGCAGCATGTTGACCGCCAGCAGCGTGTCTCCCATGCCGGACGATGCGGAGGTGAAAAAAGTGTATACGGCGACGATGCAGGCCGTCCGCAGGAAAATGTCGCGGTTGATTCGGAAAAATCCGAGCATCGGTTTGATCTTCAGGCTCTCTTTCAGGTCGATGTAGCGTAGAAAGCGCCGGTAATACCGGAGCCACAGCCCGGCGGAGATCAGCAGACCGCAATATTGCGCGACGACCGTTCCCCAGGCTACGCCGGCGATGCCCCAGCCGAGTCCCAGCGTGAACCACAGGCAGAAGACGATGTTGATCAGGTTGATGACGATGGCGATGTACATTGGGAAGCGCGAGTTCTGCATACCGATGTACCATCCCTGGAAAGCGAACAGCGAGATGGTGGCCGGGGCCGCCCAGATGCGTGCGAAAAAATATTCGGCCGCATAGCGCATCGTGTGCGGCGTGCCGTCCATCATCATCAGCGTCAGCCGGCCGGCTGGACGCTGCAGGATCAGCAGCGCCATCGCTGCCGCCAGCGCGACCGAAAGAGCCCGTACCAGAATGGCGGCGATTTCGCGGAAATCGTGCGCGCCGTAGGCTTGTGCCGCCAGGCCGCTGGTTCCCATTCTCAGGAAAGCCAGGTTCCAGTATATGAAGTTGAAAACGGCCGTCCCGATGGCGATTCCGCCGATCAGCGCGTCGTCGCCGAGGTGACCGACGATGGCCATGTCGACCATGCCCAACAGCGGGATCGTGATGTTGGAGATGATGTTCGGAATGGCCAGCGCGAGGATTTTACGGTTCATACCGCAAAGGTACGGCTTTTTTGCATCCTGTCGGCGGCATTCCGTCCATTCCGGTCATAAAAAGGACTTTACGGCTTTCCTGCAAGGTAGTCGGCGGCGCGGTCTGCGCACCGTTCGCCGTCGATGGCGGCCGAGATGATTCCCCCGGCGTATCCGGCGCCCTCGCCGGCCGGGAAAAGCCCCGCGGTCTGCGGGTGCATCAGCGTCGCCGGATCGCGCGGGATGCGTACCGGCGAAGAAGTGCGCGATTCGACGCCGACGACGAGCGCCTCGTTCGTTACGAATCCGCGCAGTTTCTTGTCGAACGAGGCCAGGCCGCCCCGCAGCGCGTCGGAAATCGTGCCGGGCATCCACTGTTCCATTCGCGTCGCGGCGATGCCCGGCACGTAGGAGCAGCGCGGCAGCGATCCGGACGCTTTTCCGGCTACGAAGTCGGCCAGCCGTTGCGCCGGGGCGATCTGCCGGTCGCCGATCTGCCGGTAGGCCAGCTCTTCGAATTGCTGCTGGAAACGCAGCCCGGCCAGTTCCCCGTGTTCGGCCCGCAGGTGTTCGAAGTCGGAAAGGCGGATTTCGGTGACGATGCCCGAATTGGCGAATACCGAGTTGCGGCCCGACGGCGACATGCCGTTGACGACCGACTCTCCGGCGCGCGTCATGGCCGGCACGATAAAACCTCCCGGACACATGCAGAACGAGTAGACGCCCCGTCCGCCGACCTGGCTGACCAACGAGTACGAGGCGGCGGGCAGGTATTCGCCGCGTTCGGGCAGGTGGTATTGCGCGCGGTCGATCAGTTGTTGCGGATGTTCGGCCCGGACGCCCATCGCGAACGGTTTGGCTTCGATCCGTACTCCCCGGCGGTGCAGGATTTCGTAGATGTCGCGCGCCGAGTGTCCGGTCGCGAGAATTACGGCGGCCCCTTCGACCGTCGTGTCGCCGAGGCAGACCCCGGCGATTTTTCCGTTCCGGATTCGGACGTCGGTTATTTTCGCCCCGAACAGCACCTGTCCGCCGGCGTCGACGATCGTCTGTCGCATCGCGGCGATGATGCGCGGCAGCCGGTCGGTGCCGATGTGCGGGTGCGCGTCGTACAGGATCGACTCGTCGGCGCCGTGGAAGCGGAAAACTTCGAGCGCCTTGCGGTAGTCGCCGCGTTTTTTCGAGCGCGTGAAGAGCTTGCCGTCGGAATAGGTGCCCGCTCCGCCTTCGCCGAAAGCGTAGTTCGATTCCGGATCTACCGGGCCGTTGCGGTTGATCCGGGCGATGTCCCTTTTGCGCGCCGAGACGTCTCGTCCGCGTTCGAGTACGATCGGGCGCAAGCCGCGTTCGATCAGCCGCAGCGCGGCGAACAGTCCGGCCGGCCCCGATCCGACGACGACGACCGGCGTGCGACCCCCGACCTGCGGATAATCGAAGCGCACCGGCGGCGGAGCCTGTTCTCCGTCGACATAGATCTGTACGCCGAGGTTGACGCGGATCTGGCGGCTGCGCGCGTCGATCGAACGGCGAACGATGCGTACCAGTGCGATCCGGGATTGCGGAACGGCTATCCGGTCGGCGATCAGCGGCAGGTAACGGGCCTGGTCGGATGCCTGTTTCGGCGTGAGTTCCAGCGACAGTTCGATGGGCATAATTTTTAAGGATAAAGTTACATATTTCGCCAAAATTACTACTTTTGTTTTAAAATTAGCGTGTCGCGTGCAACATCGCGGCGCATAGCAACTGAATGTATGAGAAACCTGGTGATTATTCCGACCTACAACGAGCTTGACAACATCCGGCCGATGATAGACAAAGTCTTTTCCCTGCCTGAAAAGTTCGACCTGTTGATTATCGACGACGGCTCTCCGGACGGTACGGCGAAAGTAGTCCGGGAGCAGCAGCGGGTCTATCCCGGCTCGCTGCACCTGATCGAGCGTTCCGGCAAGCTGGGACTCGGCACCGCTTACCTTGCGGGATTCCGCTGGGCGCTTGAGAACGGGTACGACTACGTTTTCGAAATGGACTGCGATTTTTCGCATAATCCGGACGATCTGGTGCGGTTGTCGCAGGCGGCGGTCGCAGGGGCCGACCTGGTGATCGGGTCGCGTTACGTGACCGGCGTGAACGTGGTGAACTGGCCGATGAAGCGGGTGCTGATGTCCTATTACGCGTCGGCGTATGTGCGTTTCGTGACCGGGATGCCGGTGCGCGATGCGACGGCCGGTTTCGTATGTTACAGCGCGAAGTTGCTGCGGACGATGGATATGGATGCCGTGCGGATGAAAGGTTACGGTTTTCAGGTCGAAATGAAATATACCGCGTGGAAGTTGGGTTTCCGTGTCAAGGAGGTGCCTATCATTTTCACCGAACGGACGCTCGGCGCGTCGAAAATGAGCGGCGGGATTTTCCGCGAAGCCTTTTTCGGGGTGCTGAAACTGCGTTTCCGTTCGATCAAACCGAAAGCCGTATGAGCCGGGGGCTGCTGATTCGCGGAGGGACGGTCTTCGGTGACGGGGAGCGTTTCGAAGGATACGTAGTCGTCCGCGGCGAACGGATCGCCGAGATCGGCCGGGGCGCATATCCGCACGACCGTTTCGAAGGCGAAACGATCGACGCCCGGGGACAGTGGGTGTTGCCCGGCGTGATCGACGATCAGGTGCATTTCCGCGAACCGGGGCTTACCTACAAGGCCGATATCCACAGCGAGTCGGCCGCCGCCGCCGCCGGTGGAGTCACTTCTTTTATGGATATGCCGAACGTCAAGCCTCCGACCGTAACGCTCGGCCTGCTCGACGAGAAATTCGAACGGGCCGCCGAAACGTCCGTAACGAACTATTCGTTTTATTTCGGGGCGACGAACGAAAATGCCGCCGAGATCGAACGAATCGATCCGAAATGGGTGTGCGGCGTCAAAGTGTTTATGGGTTCTTCGACCGGGAACATGCTGGTCGACGACGATCGCGCGCTGGCGTCGATATTCGCCCAGTCCCCGGTGCCGGTGGCGACGCACTGCGAGGACGAGGCGACCGTGCGCGCTAATATGGAGCGTTTCCGGGCTGGGTACGGCGATGAGATAACGGTGGCGATGCATCCGCTGATCCGGTCGGCCGAGGCTTGTTACCGGTCGTCGGCGAAGGCCATCGAATTGGCGACGCGCTACGGGGCGGACCTGCACGTGCTGCACCTGAGCACGGCCCGCGAACTCGATCTTTTCGACCGGGGGCCGCTCTCCGGTAAACGGATTACGAACGAGGTGTGCGTGCATCACCTGTGGTTCAGTGACGCCGACTACGCCCGCATGGGGAATTTTATCAAGTGGAATCCGGCTATCAAAAGCGAGGCCGACCGCGATGCGTTGCGCCGCGGAATCGCGGACGGACGCGTAGACGTCGTAGCGACGGATCATGCCCCGCACACGCTCGATGAGAAGAAGCTGCCTTACCTGAAAGCTCCGTCCGGCGGCCCGCTGGTGCAGCATTCGCTGGTGGCGATGCTCGAAATGAGTCGCAACGGGGTGTTCCCGGTCGAAACGGCGGTCGAAAAAATGTGTCATGCGCCGGCTGTCCGGTTCCGGATCCGGGAGCGCGGTTACCTGCGTGAAGGGTATTTCGCCGATATCGTGTTGGTCAGGCCCGACGATCCGTGGACGGTGTCGCCGCAGAATATCCTATCCAAATGCGGCTGGTCGCCGTTCGAGGGCGTTACGTTTTCGAATCGGGTGACCCATACGCTGGTCAACGGGAAAATCGTTTTTCGGAACGGGGCGGTGGATCGCGACGCCCGGGGCCGGGCGCTGGAGTTCGACCGGTAATTGAGGATAACGTGTCCGTCTGGACGTAAAACAATAACCATTGAAAGTATCGTTAAAAGATCGTATTCGCCGGTTCGTTGGCCGATTGGCCGAGACGTTCCGGTATGCGCCGGCCGAAACGGCCGTAGCCGTTTATGCCTTTCTGATCTGCGCGTTGATCCGGGAGGAAGTGATCGAAAACGATGGTTATGCGTTGCTGCTGCCGCTGTTTTTCACGTTTTCGTTCGTGACGAACCGGTGGTGTCGCCGCGGCGCATGGCGGATCGTCTATTATCTGTCGCCGTTGCTGGCGCTCCCGTTGCTGGCGGCCGACGTCGGCGACTGGACGAGGACGGTGGCTTATCCCGTGACGCTGGTCGTCTGCGCGTTGACGGTGCTGGCCAGCGATTGGCAGAGCGATAACGAACGGTTCGTCGAGCGCGCGCTACGCTACGTGTACGACCTGCTGTCGGCCTTACTGCTGGCGTTGACGGCTTTCCTGGCGCTGATGGCCATTTTCCATTCGATCGTATACATATTCAATATTTTCACCGGGATATCGTCCGGTTTCACGACCTATGCCGCGATGTCGGCGTTCGTGCTGCTGGCGCCGGTTTGTTTCCTGGCATTCAACCGGACGAGCGACCGGGAGCAAGGCGTTCGGCCGAATCCGTTTTTCGATGTGCTGCTCAATTACGTGTTGAGCCCCACCGTGCTGATCTACACGGCGATCCTGTACCTCTATTTCGCAATGATCGTGCTGCGGTGGGAACTGCCCAAGGGCGGAATCGCTTACCTCGTGTTCGGTTATGCGATCGTCGCGACGGTGTTGAGAGCCTGCCAGCCGATGCTGCTCCGGCGGATGTACGACTGGTATTACGGCCGGTTCAGCCTGATCGCGCTGCCGGCGCTCGCGATGTTCTGGACGGGAGTGGGTTATCGCGTGCAGCAGTACGGGTTTACGCAGGACAGGGTTTACCTGGCGGTTTGCGGGGCGATCATGACGGTGACGATCCTGCTGTTTTTCAGCCGTCGGAGCGGACGTTACCTGTATGTCGCGGCGCTGTCGGGCGTTTTACTGGCCGTTTTCACGTATATACCGGGAGTTACGGCGGCGGCTATCGGCATTCGTTCGCAGATGCAGCGCGCCGAACGGATCGTCGTCCGTCTCGGATTGGCCGATGCTTCGGGCCGGTTGATTTTGCAGAAACGTCCCGATGCCGACTCGGTTTACCGCGAGGATTACCGTCGTCTTTACGAATCGTTCGAATACCTCGCCCGGAACTGTCCCGCCGGATTTATGGCGGAACGTTACGGGGTGGACGACTCGTTCGCTTTGCAGAACGAGGTGATTCCTCAGGTGTTGGAATGGTATGTAAGCGTGCCGTGGGCCACCGAACTGACTCCGCAGGAGGATCCGCAGCGGAACTCCGTGCTGCTCGAATCGGACGGGGCTCCGGTCGATATATCCGGATACCGCACGTTGCGGGCCGTGCAGAATTACGAGAACGGGCAGCGCCTGTATGCCGATCTGAGCCGGGATACGCTGTCGATCAAAGACAATGACGGCAGCCTTCTGTTCCGGCGGGGACTGGAAGATATGCTGCGAGAAAAGCTGTCCGGGAGCGGTTATGCCGTGCGGGATACGGTTCCCGTCGCGGCGTTGGATTCGATGAAGAGCGCGCTTCTGCAATACGAAACGGATTCGGTCAAAGTCGTTTTCGACATGGTGCGCCTGTCCCGCTTTCCCGAACTGCGTATCGAATACGTTTCGGTCGGTTTTTTCCTGGAAAAATAATCCGGTCAGTTGACGGCGTGGTCGGCCGGCAGGTCGATGCCTTTCCACAGCTTCAACGAAGTCCAGTCGGCGTCGGGGGCGTTCCAGAACGGATCGTCGGCCGGCAGTCCCAGCGGCAAGAAACCGGCGCAGCACAGATACAGACTACCGGTATTGATGTAGCCCTCTCCGATACCCGGCTGCGCTCCGCAGAAACCGATTTTCAGCCATCCTTTTTCGTCGAAAGTGCCCGGGGCTTCCATCATGCGTTTCATCACTGCCGTCAGCGCGCAACGCACCTGTGCGGGGGCGACTTCGGCGGGCAGCAAATGTCCGAGCGCGACCTGTCCGAGCGCTTGGAACGCCCCGATCCGGTAGGCCAGCGACCGGCCGATCGGCGGGAACGCTCCTTCCGGCGAGATTAGCCGTTCCTGTACGGCGGCATAGCGTTGTATCCGCCGCTGCACGTCCTGAAAGGTTTTGTCGGAAACGAGTTTCCGTTTATGCAGGATACGCACCACGTCCAGCAGCATCGGCTGGATCACGAAGCTGTTGTAATAGTCCCATTGGAACAGGTCGCCGTCGCTGTACGTGCCGTCGCCTTTGTAGCGTTCGAGGTGTTTGTTGACCGCGAAGTCTATTCGCATCAGGTCGCCGCCGTAGTCGTTGTCGAGCAGGAACGCTTCGATGATGCCGCTGAAAAGCAGCCAGTTGTTGGTCGGAGTGCGGATCGTGCGGGTGGATTTCAGGGCATCGACGACCTGCCGTTTGACTCGTTCGTCCAGACGCCCCCAGATTTGTTTGGGCGCCCGCACCAGCCCGTGCGCGAGGAAGGCCGCATCGACCAGCGGTTGCTGGTATTCCGTGAAGTTCATGCAATCGGCCGACTCCGGGTTGGTCGCGTTGTCGAGGCATTTCAGTACCAGTTCGATGTAGCGCGCCCGTTTCCGGCCTTCGACGGTGCTGTCCGGGCCGAGTTCGAGCCACGGGGCGATCCCGGTCAGCGTGCGGCCGAACGCTTCGAGGTAGCCCACGTGTTGCGCTCGGTCGATCTTCGTTTCGAGCGGCATCGCCGCTTTCAGGCGCTGTTCGCTCAACGCGGTCAGTACCGGCAAAGCCGTCCGGTCGAGCGTGGCGATCCAGTATTCGCGGGCCGCGGGTTCGGCCGGTTGCGGAGTTTTGCGTTTGCCGGACAAAGGGGAGCAAAACAGGCAGGCGAGCAGCGTCGCCGCATTCAGCAGGAGGTAGATCCGTTTCATGACTCGGTAGGGTTAGGTTTGCGATGTTGTCGGACTAATGCAACCGTTTGCACAAAACTAACGATATTTTGCCGGAAATCAAAATGTCGGGAAAACGGGGCGGTTCGTTTTTGCCGTTTGGCCGGGAAAAAACGTATTTGCGTCATTCATGCAAAATTAGGTCGAAAATTTGCAGCCTGATGAAAAATGTGCTATCTTTGTGGCGCTTCTGCGGATATGGCGTAATTGGTAGCCGCGCCAGACTTAGGATCTGGTGCCTCACGGCGTGGGGGTTCGAGTCCCTTTATCCGCACGATGTCGGAAGGCCGCCGGACATTGTCGCAGGGCGGCCATCTTGTTCGCGTTAACGATCAAAATATTACGGATAAATGAATATTGTCAGAGAAAATCTTGAAAATCTCACCACGCTGCTGAAGGTGACCGTGGGTGAGGCCGATTACAGTGAAGCTGTAGATAAGGCGCTGCGCACCTACAAACGCAAAGCGAACGTTCCGGGTTTCCGCCCGGGGATGGTTCCGATGGGGATTATCAATAAAATGTACCGCAAAGGAGTCGTTGCCGAGGAGTCGTACCGCGCCGCTTCGAAAGCCTGCTTCGATTACATCGAAAAAGAGAAGCTCACGCTCGTCGGCGATATGATTCCGAGCGACAAACAGCAACCGCTGGATTTCGACGACAGCACCGAATACGAGTTCGTGTTCGAAGTGGGTCTGGCTCCGGAGATCGGTATCGACCTGAGTAAAAAAGATAAAGTAACCCGGTATTCGATCCGGATCGAAGATAAGATGCGCGACGGTTATCGCACCAACTTCTTGAACCGTTTCGGGAAACTGACCGACGTCGATACGGTCGAGAAGGAAGACGCGCTCGACGTAACGCTCGAACAGGGCGATACGAAAGTCGAGGAGGCTTACGTAGGTCTGATCGGCATGAGCGACGAAGACCGCGCGCCGTTTATCGGCAAGAAGGTCGGCGATTCGCTGGACGTCGATGTGACCAAGTTGTTCAAGACGCCGTCGCAGCGTGCTGCCGCGCTCGGCGTGAAGGAAGCCGACCTGGAAGGGATGGACCCGAATTATAAGTTGACGATCAATAAGATCCGCCGTTTCGTCGCTCCCGAAATGAACGAGGAGTTTTTCAAAACCGCTTTCCCGGACGGCGGCGTCGCTACGCCGGAAGCGTTCGAAAAATACATCGAGGAACAGATCGCCCGCGACTTGTCGCGCGAAACCGATTTCCTGTTGCACCTCGACGTGCGCAAATTCCTGTTGAAAAAAGCCGGACTCGTAATGCCGGAAGCGTTCCTGAAAAACTGGCTCTATACGATCAACGAGGGCAAGTTCTCGATGGAGGAGATCGACAAAGACTTCGACCGTTTCCTCGATATGATGCGCTGGAATCTGATTCAGAAACATTATATCGATGCGCTGAAACTCGAAGTGACCCCGGAAGAGGCTACCGAGGAAGCCAAGAAAATGGCCGCCGCCCAGTTCGCTTACTACGGGATTCCGAATGTAGACGGCGAGACGTTGGCGAATTATGCGAAAAATATTCTCGGCAACAAGGAGGAAAATCGGAAAGTCTACGAAAAACTGTTCGAAAATAAAGTAATCGACGCGGTGATTCCGCAGATCACGGTTTCCGAAAAAGCCATTTCGGCCGAAGATTTCGGCAAACTGGCTCAGGACGCGCAGTAGTTTCGGCAATGACGTAAAAAACGAAGGCGCAGGTAGTACGACCTGCGCCTTCGTTTTTCGATCCGTACCGGCAGACGTATGCGGAATTGTAGAGTAATGTTGTATCTTTGTAAATATTTGTGACCAAAACGGGACGACGATGAAAAAATCCGGGGCGTTTTTCGTTTGCCTTTTGCTGACTCTGCTGTGCTGTGCGCCGATAGCCCGCGCGCAGGATACTTTGCGGCTGAAAGCGATCACCTACAACCTGCGTTTCGGGGAGTTGGCGTCGCTGGAAGAGCTTGCGGCGCGAATCGCGTCCGAAAAACCGGATATGGTGGCGCTTCAGGAAGTGGACTGCCATACTCGCCGGGAGGGAATCCCGCATCAGCACGGCAAGGATTTCGCTACGGAGCTGGGCTTCCGTACCGGGATGTTTCCATTGTACGGCAAGACGATCGCTTTTGCCGGAGGCTGGTACGGGATCGGGCTGCTGACGGCCAGGCCGTACCTCGGGGTGCGGAAGCTGATGTTGCCGCAGGCTTCCGCGCAGGAAGAATCCCGGGCGTTGCTGCTCGTTACGGTCGAAGTCGGACAGGATACGGTCGTGTTTGCATCGACCCACCTGGGACTGAGCGAGGAGAGCCGACGGATGCAGACGGAGTGCATTCTGAACGAACTGAAACGGTCGCGCTATCCGGTGTTGCTCGGCGGAGATTTCAATGCGGAGCCCGATGCCGCCGAGATCGCTGCGATGACGTCCGGTTGCGATCTGTTGTGCGGGATGCAGCCGACCTTTCCGGCCGACGCTCCCGACGTCAAGATCGATTACCTGTTCGGTTATCCGGCCGGTCGGTGGACGCTCGAATCGACGCGGATCATGCCTTCCGGCCTGTCCGATCACCGGGCGATCGTTTCGGTCGTCGCGCTGGCACGTTGAGCGGAAGTCCGGAAAATTCGGGTCGGATCGCTTTTTGGTTCGGGGTTTGCAGAGAAATACCGGATAGGCTTTCGATAAAAGACAGTAACGGTAAAATGAAATAATTATGAGTAAGAGCGAGTTTGAAAAATATGCGACCGGTCATGCCGGGATCAGCAGTCTTAAACTGCATCAGTTCAAAGCGGCGGCGCAAGGCTCCATCTCCCCGACGATCATCGAGGAGCGGCAGATGAACGTGGCCGCGATGGATGTCTTTTCGAGGTTGATGATGGATCGGATCATTTTTCTGGGTTGCCCCGTTTATGACGACGTGGCCAATATCATCCAGGCGCAGTTGTTGTTTCTCGAATCGACCGAGCCGGACAAAGACATTCAGATTTATATCAACTCGCCCGGAGGATCGGTGACGGCCGGTTTGGGAATCTACGATACGATGCAGTTGATCAGTTCGGACGTGGCTACGATCTGCACCGGGCTGGCTGCCAGCATGGGGGCCGTCTTGCTGACGGCCGGAGCCAAGGGAAAACGTTCGGCGCTGCCGCATTCGCGGGTGATGATCCACCAACCGCTGGGCGGCGTCGAAGGACAGGCCTCGGACATCGAGATCACGGCGCGTCAGATTCTTCGCACCAAACAGGAGTTATACGAAATACTCGCTCTGCATTCGGGCGTAACCATCAAAAAGATCGAGAAGGATGCCGACCGCGATTACTGGATGACCGCTCCCGAAGCGCAGAAATACGGTCTGATCGACGAAGTGCTGTCGGCCCGGAAGAAATAGGGCGACGGAACGGAAAACGACTGCAATCTAACGAATATACGAATTTCCGCATCGCGCGGATATTTTTGAATAGAAAATGGAGAAAAAGGATACGAAACGGCCGGCGGATCATTGTTCGTTCTGCGGGCTTTCGCGTTACGAGGTGGCTATGCTGTTCGACGGCGACAACGGAGCCCGCATCTGCGACCAGTGCATCGAGCGCGGGCATGCGCTGTTGGCCGAGAACCCCAAAAAGACGGTGCGCAAGGCGCCTTCCATCCGCATGGAGGAGCTTCTGAAACCGATTCAGATCAAACAGTTTCTCGATCAGTATGTGATCGGGCAGGAGAGCGCCAAGCGGCATATATCGGTGGCGGTCTATAATCATTACAAGCGGTTGCTGCACGAGGAGAGCAACGACATGCAGATCGAGATCGACAAGTCGAATATTATGATGGTCGGGCAGACCGGTACCGGGAAGACGTTGTTGGCCCGGACGATCGCCAAATTGCTCAAAGTGCCGTTTACGATCGTCGATGCGACGGTGCTGACCGAGGCGGGATATGTCGGCGAAGACGTGGAGAGCATCCTGACGCGGTTGTTGCAGGTGGCCGACTACGACGTGGCGCTGGCCGAACGCGGGATCGTTTTCATCGACGAGATCGACAAGATCGCGCGCAAAGGGGATAACCCGTCCATCACGCGGGACGTGTCGGGCGAAGGCGTGCAGCAGGCGTTGCTGAAGATCCTCGAGGGTACGGTCGTGAACGTACCGCCCCAGGGGGGACGCAAGCATCCCGACCAGAAATTCATACAGGTCAATACGTCGAACATTCTGTTCATCTGCGGCGGAGCGTTCGACGGCATCGAGAAGAAAATCGCCCAGCGGCTCAATACGCAGGCGCTCGGTTACGGACAGCTTCACAGGGAACGGATCGATAAGGACAACCTGATGCGGTACGTCATGCCGCAGGATCTCAAATCGTTCGGACTGATCCCCGAACTGATCGGGCGTATTCCGGTGCTGACCTACCTCGAACCGCTCGACCGGGTTGCGCTGCGCTCGATTCTGACCGAGCCGAAAAACGCGATTACGCGCCAGTACGTCAAGCTGTTTGAAATGGACGGCATCAAACTGACGTTCGATGAGGACGCTCTCGATTACATTGTCGATAAGGCGATCGAGTACAAGCTCGGCGCGCGCGGCCTGCGGTCGATCTGCGAAGCGATCATGATGGACGGCATGTTCGACCTGCCGGGCCAGGAGGGACGCAAGTCGCTGCGCGTGACGGTTCCGTATGCGAAAAGCCGCCTCGAAAGCGACAAATTCCGGCAATTGAAGGCCGTTGGCTGACGCGCCTAATAATCTAACCGAAACCGAAATACAGTGCCGGCCGGCGACGGAAAGTTTCCGACGGTACGTATGATCCGATAAGGAGTGTGCAAGGACATGCTCCTTTTTTTTGTGCTCGTTTGTTGCTCGTCGGAAATTTGCTTTAGCTTTTAAAAGAACGGATATCCCGCGTTTTTATCCACGGGTCCGCTTCCGAAATAAACCGTCCTGAAAAGAGATCTTCCCTTCGTCCGCCGTTTCGTCCGGCCGCGTTATCCGTTGAATGCGCGGCAAGGGGGCACCGGGAGGAAATACGGGCCGATCGAACGTTATTCGGATAAATTACAACAATTTGCCTGGATCGGTCATGAAAATGCGCGTGGAGATTTTGTATTGCCGGCCGTCGTCGGTACGGTAGATCAGATCTACGTAACAAGCTTTGAAACCGGTTTCGGGCAACGGTACGTCGACCGTGTATTTTTCGCTTTCCGGTTCCGGCAGCGGAGCGGAATTCCATTCCGCTTTGCGAAAATCGCGGGTCGGCGAGACGGCGCTCCACAGCTCTGCGCCGACAAGATTTTCGCGGGACATCTCCAGCGCGATTTTCAGATTCTTGCCTCCGGTTTTCGCCTGCCATGCGCAGGTCGGGAAAAGATTATCCGACAACAGCGAAGCGAAAAAAGCATCCAGCGTCAGCATCGCTTCGGCTCCGCCGCCGAGGTTATGCCCGGCGTTCGGGATGTAATGCAGCCGGTTGATCCCCGGGATCGAGTCGATGTAGTTCTTGACGTTGTCGGCCACCCAAAATTCGTCGTTGGTTCCCATCAGCAGCAGTTTGGGCTGCGACAATTTGCGGCGGTAGCTGTACGGGTCGATCATCTCGACGATGGCGCGCCCCTTTTCCGAAGAGATCGATTGCAGGATGCCCAAGTCGCTGTAATCCTTGATTTGTTCGCTGTAAGCGCCGTACGCTTCCAGTTGGTAACGGATGCTTTTGGGCATGTTCAGGATGTCGATCACCATCGGCGCGGCTGCCGCCACGCGGCTATCCTGCGCTGCGGCGAGCCAGGTCGTCCAGCCCCGTTTCGACGCTCCGGCCACGACGAATCCTTCCACTTTGCGCTGCAACCGCTCTGCGCAGAATTCCGTCACGGCGTCCATTGCCCGCACGGCGCTTTTGGTCATCGGGAACAGCAGCGGCCAGGTGTAGTCGCCGTCCTGCTGGAAACGGTGCAACGTATAAGAGATCAGCGCGTCCTCCTTCAGGCTGTCGTACAGCGGTTGGTTCGGAACCTGCCTCAGGACGGCTGTGACGGCGCGGTTGTCCTGCGCTATTTTTCCCATCGGCGCGAGCAGGCCTTCCTGTATGCCTCCGTTCCAGTTCGGTTGTCCGTCCTTGACCGAGCCGCCGGTAATCATCAGCAGCGCGCCGGGATGCGTGATCCGATCCGGTACGATGACCGAAAGCTGGTGCGTCCAGGTGATGTCCTGCCATTTCTGCGAAGTCAACAGCAGGTGGTAGACGGTCGCATTGCCGTCGCGCACCGTTTCCCGGACTTCCCAACCGTAGGTTAGGTCGCCGTTGTGCAAATAGGATTCCAAAGCCGTCGAGGGCGTTACGGCAGGGTCTTCGGCACGCGTCCCGGCGGCGAAGACTGCAACGAACAAGATTCCCGGCAATATCCGTCGGAATAGCAATCTTAACATAGGTTATTAAATGATTATCGGATCAATCTCTTCGTCAGGGCTACTCCCACTCCAGCGTCTTTTTCAGCTCCTCGGCACCGAATTTCGACGAATTGCCGAACCAGAGCACTTTCCCGCGCGCATCGAGCAAAACGCCGTACGGGACGAACTGCGCTCCGTAGGCGGTGAACGTCTTGTGTTCGTTGTCCACCGCGACGGCGAACGCATATCCTTTTCCGTCCATTACGCTTTGGATCTTATCTTTCGTTTCGCAGCCGATGACGACTACGTTCAGTTTTTTGCCGTAATTCCGCGCGAAGTCGTCCACGGTGGGCAGGCGCTTCATACTCAGGTCGCTGCGCGAGAAAAAGAACTCGATCAACGTGGGCTTTCCGCTTTGCAACTGGTTCTTGCTGATCCACTCGCTGAGTTTCAGTTCCGGAGCTTTTTCCCCGTTGATCAGTTGTTGCGCTTTGACTCCTGAAAAGGCCAGCAACAAAATGCCTGTTATAACGATGATCTTTTTCATGAGCACGACAATTAAACAAATATACGTATTCTTATTAATAAAACGAAAATCAGTATCAAAAGTTGCACCGATTTTAGCGACTGTATGTTTTTTGGACAGAAACTTTCCGGTAGATACTGGATTTTAAAGAATAAAATCCTAAATTTGTGAGATTCGGATTTGAATAATCCCCTTATTGCATACGGCAGCTATTAACTTACTTAAAAATAAAAATCTGTATCATGAAAGTATCGCACATCGAACACCTCGGTATCGCAGTGAAAAGCTTGGATACCGCCATCCCGTATTGGGAAAAAATGCTCGGAACCAAATGCTATAACATCGAAGAGGTCGCCGACCAGAAAGTGAAAACCGCTTTCTTTAAAGTCGGAGACACGAAGATCGAGCTGCTCGAATCGACCTCTCCCGAAGGTTCGATCGGCAAGTTCATCGAAAAGAGGGGCGAAGGCGTGCACCATGTGGCTTTTGCCGTCGACGGGATCGAAAACTGTCTGGCCGAATGCGAGGCGAACGGCATCCAACTGATCGACAAGGCTCCGCGCGGAGGCGCCGAAGGGCTTAGCATCGCGTTCCTGCACCCGAAGTCTACCGGCGGCGTGCTGACCGAACTGTGCGAAAACAAGAACAAATAATTTACCTGAAACCGTATATAACTGCAAAACTAAAATGAGCGACATTCAAGAGAAAGTCAAAGAATTGATGGGGTATCGCGAACAGGCGAGACTCGGAGGCGGTCAGAAAAGGATCGATTCACAACATAAAAAAGGGAAAAAAACGGCGCGCGAACGCATTAAGCTACTGCTCGACGAAGGTTCCTTCGAAGAGTTCGATATGTTCGTAAAGCACCGCTGCAATAATTTCGGCCTCGAGGAAGAGACCTATTTCGGCGACGGCGTCGTAACCGGCTACGGTACGATCAACGGCCGTCAGGTGTACGTGTTCTCGCAGGATTTCACCGTGTTCGGCGGTTCGCTGTCCGAAACCTTCGCCGCTAAGATCTGCAAAGTGATGGATATGGCGATGAAAAACGGGGCTCCGGTGATCGGAATCAACGATTCGGGCGGCGCACGTATCCAGGAGGGCGTGAACAGTTTGTCCGGTTATACCGAAATCTTCCAGCGCAACATCCTCGCTTCGGGCGTTATCCCGCAGATCTCGGCTATCTTCGGACCTTGCGCCGGCGGCGCGGTTTATTCGCCCGCGTTGACCGACTTCATCCTGATGAGCAAGGGCAGCAGCTATATGTTCGTTACCGGCCCGAAGGTCGTGAAGACCGTGACCGGCGAAGAGGTGACGCAGGAACAACTGGGCGGCGCTTCGATTCATGCGGCCAAGAGCGGCGTGGCCCATTTCGTTTCCGAAACCGAGGAGGAGGGGATCGAAATGCTGCGCAAGCTGCTGAGCTTCCTGCCGTCGAACAACATGGAGGACGCTCCGGTAGCCGCCTGCACCGATGCGATCGACCGGATGGAAGACGTGCTGAACGACATCATCCCGGACAACCCCAACAAGCCGTACAACGTGCTGGACGTGATCCATGCCGTAGTCGACGGCGGGGATTTCCTGGAGAGCCAGGCGAAATTCGCCCCGAACATCGTGACCGGTTTCGCCCGTTTCGGAGGCCAGAGCGTCGGGATCATCGCGAACCAGCCGAAGTTCCTGGCCGGGGTGCTCGATATCAACGCTTCGCGCAAGGCGGCCCGTTTCGTGCGCTTCTGCGATGCGTTCAATATTCCGATCGTGACGTTTGTCGACGTGCCGGGCTTCCTGCCGGGGACGGCCCAGGAGTACGGAGGAATCATTATCCACGGTGCGAAACTGCTGTTCGCTTACGGCGAGGCGACCGTTCCGAAAGTGACGGTAATCCTGCGCAAGGCCTACGGCGGAGCTTACTGCGTGATGAGTTCGAAACACTTGCGCGGCGATATCAACTATGCGTGGCCGACCGCCGAGATCGCCGTTATGGGGCCGAAAGGCGCTACCGAGGTGTTGTCGTCGAAAGAGATCGCTGCGATCGAGGACGAGCAGAAGAAAGCGGAATTCATAGCCCAGAAGGAGGAGGAGTACCGCGACAAGTTTGCCAATCCGTACGTGGCTGCCCGGTTCGGTTATATCGACGATATCATCGAGCCGCGTAACACCCGTTTCCGCATTGCGAGGGCGTTGCAGTCGTTGGCCAACAAGCGTCTGGCGAACCCGCCGAAGAAACATTCTAATATTCCGTTGTAGCGATGAAGGGATTTTTCAGCAGATTGTTTGCATCCAAAAAATCCGGATCTTCATCTTCCGAAAACGAAGTGGTTGCGGCGATTGCCGTCGCTCTCGAACTGTACGGCAGGGAGACCCGCACGGCTCCCGCTGCCGTCGTTCGGACGGCGAAAGCGGCTTCCGGATGGAATTGCAAAAGTTACGGGATGACCCGCCTGCCGCAGCGCAACCGCCGCTGGTAGGGAATGATTGCAGGGCGCCGCGGCCGGTCCGGTTTCCGGGGAGTCGGGACGCCCGTTCATACAAACGACAAATCGAATCATCATGAAGGAATATAAACTGAATATCAACGGAAACGATTACCAGGTCGCCGTCAACGACCTGAACGGAAACCGCGCTGACGTGACGGTGAACGGAACGAACTATACGGTGACGCTCGACCAGGGAAAAGCCGTCGCTGCGAAACCGGTCGCTGCCGCCGCGCCCGCTCCGGCACAGCCGGCGCCTGCCGCAGCCGCGAAACCCGCCGCCGGCGGAGGCGCTGTCAAGAGCCCGCTGCCGGGCGTGATCCTCGACATCAAGGTTGCGGTCGGCGATGCGGTCAAAGTCGGACAGCGTCTGATGGTGCTCGAAGCGATGAAGATGGAAAACAACGTCGATTCGGACAAGGAAGGCACTGTTGCGGAGATTCGCGTCGGCACCGGAGATTCCGTGCTCGAAGGAGACGTATTGATCGTTATCGAATAGGCATCCGGTCCGGCAGGTTGCTGCCGGGGCGCTGTCGCAAAACATTTCGGCTATGTATAAGATCAACCGTTGGGGTGCCGCGTTCCTGCTGTTGGCGGGGATGGCTTGTTGGGTTTGTTCCCCGCTCGGCGCGCGCGCGCCGGAAAAGATGCGGGCGAATTCCGGGCAAATCGGGCAGTTTTCCCGCGAGGGCGAATACGTCAAGGATTATTTCGTCATCAAGAAGGGGCGTACGTTCCATCTGTTCTACAATGTGGGCGTGGCCAACGATACGCAGGACTGGCAGGAACCGGACAGCGAAAAGGCGTTCGGACACGCCACTTCGACCGATCTGGTGCATTGGGAGCATCACCCGCGCATCATCCGGGTCGTTCCCGGTACGTGGGAGGGGCAGGTCGTATCCGCTCCGTCCATCGTGAAGCACAAGGGAACGTACTACATGGTTTATACCGGGTTCGACGACCGTTGGCTGGGCAAGCAAACCGTCGGTCTGGCTACCAGCAAAGATCTGTTCGACTGGAAACGTTGTCCGGAAAATCCGGTCTATACGGCGCCGGAGTGGGCGATGCGCAATCCGACCGGTTGGGAGGATTGCCGGGATTCGCACATCCTGCGATATGGCGGGCAGTTCCTGATGTTTTCGATGGTCACTACCGCCGACGGCAAAGGCGCGATCGCGCTCGCTTCGTCGGACGATGCGATCCGTTGGAAAGACCTCGGGCCGGCGCTGATTACGTTTACGACGCCCGAAAGTCCGCGGGTTTTCGAGCATGATGGCACATATTATATGTTCGCTACCAGCGGACACGGGAAAGTGCTCTGCAAGACCAAAGACCCGATGTCGAACCGCTGGGAAGAGGTGCCGTTCGACTGGCCGCCGGACGGATTGTGGTCGGGCTGGGAGATCGTCGAAGATAAAGGCCGTCTGATTTTTTCTGCTTTCAAGTGGGAAATGAACGGCAATTTTATCCGTTTCTGGGAAGTCGAGTGGGACGGCGAAACGCCGGTTATCCGCTACTGACCGTTTTCGGAACCGGTTTGAATGACTTAAATTAACCAAGCATTAAAACGCTTCTTTATGAAAAAACTTTTTATCGGCCTGGTTGCCGCGGCGCTGTTCGCCGTAAACGGAACACGGGCGCAGAACCACCCGATCGAGATACTGCCGAAGCCGGTCAAGATCGTCGCTTTCCAGAACGCAGCCGTATTGAGCGGGGAGACTTCGGTTTATCTCGATCCGAAAGCGAACCTGAATCAGGATTACGTGACCGGGGTGCTGAAAGAGGCCGGGATCGATCCGGTCTATACGACCAAAGCCAAGAAAGCCAAACTGGCGTTTAAACTCAATGCCGTGCCGTCGAATAACAACGACGAGGCGTATCGTCTGGCCGTGATGTCCCCGGACAGCAAAAAGCAGATCGTGGCTACGGCCGACGCCCGTGCGGGGTTGCTCTATGCGTTGCAGACGCTGCGCCAGATGACCACGCCGCAGAACGGCCTGGTGACGATACCGGCCTGCGTGATTACCGATGCGCCGGCTTTCCCGTGGCGCGCTTACATGCAGGACGAAAGCCGTCATTTCCAGGGCGCTGAAACGGTCAAGAATCTGCTGGACGAGATGGCCCGGCTGAAAATGAATACGTTCCATTGGCATCTGGTAGACGATCAGGGGTGGCGTATCGAGATCAAAAAATATCCGAAGTTGACCGAACTCGGTTCGAAACGCGATTTCGACCACATGAACGTTACGTCGGAAGAGTGGGACGAGTTGTTCCCGAAACGCGCTTATTATACGCAGGACGAGATCCGCGACATCGTGAAGTATGCCGACGACCGGGGGATCAAGGTGATTCCCGAGATCGAGGTGCCGGGGCACGCTTCCGCTTCGATCTATGCCTATCCGTGGATCGGCGCCACGAGCCGCAGGGAAGGGAAAGCCGTCGTAGGCGATCTGTACGACGTGACCGACCCGAAGGTCGAGGAGTTCCTGCACGATATTCTCGATGAAGTGGTGGCGCTGTTCCCGTCGAAGATCGTGCATATCGGCGGCGACGAAGCGAATTACACGCACTGGCAGAATTCGGAGGAGATCCAGGCTTTCATGAAGGCCAACGGCCTGCCGACCTGCTCCGATTTGCAGGTATGGGCGATCAACCGGATGTCGAAATACCTCGCCTCGAAAGGGTGTCGGATGATCGGCTGGAACGAGATTACCGGCGACAATGTTCGCGGCGAAGCGCACGTACAGGCTAGCCAATCCGAGAGATTGGCTCCCGGTACGATCGTGCAGTTCTGGGACGGGGATATCAGTCTGGTGAACAAAGCGATCGAGAAAGGGTACGACGTGGTCAATTCGAACCGTTTCTTCACTTACCTGGATTATCCGTACGAAGTGACCCCGTTCGAAAAGGCTTATTCGTTCAACCCGATTCCGGACGGCCTGGCCGATGCCGATAAAGAGAAAATTCTGGGAACCGGTTGCCAGATGTGGGGCGAATTCACGCCGAACCTCGACCGGCTTTATTATCAGATTTTCCCGCGTATCGCGGCTTATGCCGAGTGCGGCTGGACGCCTGCGGACAAGAAATACTACGAAGATTTCCGCAAGCGGTTGAAAAAGATCGAGAATATCTGGAAAGAAAAAGGTTATCTGAAAACCCAGTTGGATAAATATTGATTTTCCATCCGATCCGTTGTCGTTCGTAGCGGAACGCGCGGGTCGGACCGTAAAAAAGAGTCCGGGAAAACGGAGACGATTTCGTCATACCGTTTTCCCGGACTCTTTTGGGGCGTTCCGGAAGCGGCGCTTATCCGAGTTCGACGGTTTTCGTGATTCCTATTTCGTCGGTGAAGTTCCGGTCGTGGGAGATAACGAGCAGGGTGCCCCGATAATCGCCTATCGTATCGGCGAGCACGGCGAGGCTCGACAGGTCGAGATTATTGGTCGGTTCGTCGAGAATAAATAGATCGGGAACATGGTTCGAGATCATCAGGCAGCACAGGCAGAGCCGCATCTTTTCGCCGCCGCTCAGCGCGTTGCAGCTTGTGTCCCACGTGTCTGCGGCGAATAGGGCCCGCTTGAGCCGCATCTTGATCTCGTGGTCGCAAAGGTTGCTGCGGTTGTATTTTTGCGCCAGTTCCAGTACCGTCTGCGGAGTGTCGACCAGACTGTATTCCTGGTCGAGGCAGACGTACGAGAAGTCGGTTCTGCGGATTTCGCCCGCTGTCGGGAACAGTTCTCCTGTCAGCAGCCTGACGAGAGTCGTTTTGCCGCTGCCGTTGTTGCCGGTAAGACGTATCCGTTCGCCGCTGCGGATCTCCAGGTCGAGCGGCATTCTCCACAACGGGCGCTCCCGGTCGTAACCGAAGTTCACTCCGTCCGCAGCGATCAGCAGTTTCCCGTTATGCAGCAGCGCATCGTCGAAATCGATTTTGAACCGGCACGCCGTTCCGCGCTGTCGCCGCAGATCGTTCAGCCGCTTTTCGTTCAGGCCGACGATGTCCGAATGTTTTTCCCGGAGTTTCGAAATCGTTGTTTCACCGCGGTCTTTCGCCCCTTTGCGCAGGATGCGGGGAAGCCGGTCTTTGTTCCGTTCTCCTTGGTTGAACCTTTTCTGCTGTCGTTCCGCGATTTCTTGCGCTTTTTTACGGGCCAGCCGCAGCGCGGCCTGTTCCGAATCGATCCGCTGCTCCAGGGCGCTGTCTTCGATTCGTTTTTGTTCCCGGTAGAAATTGTAGTTTCCTCCGTATGTTTTGAGCCCTTTCTTGGAGAGTTCGCAGGTGCGGTCGAGCAGATTGAGCAAGTAGGTATCGTGACTGACTACGATCAACGTAGCCTTGCAGGTGCGGATGTAGTCGTAAAGCCGGTCGCGGCCCGTGCGGTCGAGGTGGTTCGTGGGTTCGTCGAGCAGTACGATGGCCGGTCGGTGGATCGTCAGTCCAGCCAGAGAAAGTCTCGTTTTCTCCCCGCCGCTCAGCGAATCGGTCGATGCGGTTAGTTCTACGTGCGGCAGGCCCCAAGCGTCGAGAGCGGAACGACAGCGGGATTCGATGTCCCAGTCGTCCGCCAGCGTGTCGTAGTGATCCGGGTTGGCGCTGCCGTCGCAGATGGCGCGCAGTGCGTCGAGTTTCTCCGCGACGCCCAATGTCCGGCCGACCGATTCGCTCCGGATGTCCGTTTGCTGGGGAACGTAATAAGGGGAGACGGAACGGCCGATGCTTCCGCAGGAAGGAGCCAGTTCTCCGGCGATCAACCTTAGCAAGGTCGATTTTCCGGTTCCGTTATTTCCGACGATCGAGATTTTCTCGCCCGGAAGTACCGATAGGTTGACCGGTTCGAAAAGAGGTTGCCGGTTGGTATAGCGGTAATTTACACCGCTTAGGATAATACTCATCAAAGTACGATTAATAGGGGTCTTGCATGAGACCGGGTTGATAAACCGAAAAATGTTAGTTGCTTCGAGGCGTCGGTTTAACAGTACCGACTATCAATCGTTTATTCTCATCGGAGTATTTTTTGATTCGGGTGCAAATCTAAGCATTAAAATCCGGTTAACCTAACCGGGCGCGGAATTTCAACGGAATGGATTTTTTAGATGATTGCTCCTCGGGTGGTCGTTTAAGCGCGGCGAATAAATAAAAAAAGAGGATGACCGAAGTCATCCTCTCCGTCCCGGAAGACCCGGTCTTATTCCATGTAGAATACCTCTTTCAGCGGAATCGAAACCGGCGAGTTGTCCGGATTCACGTCCATGATGTCGGCCATGTAGTCCCACCATTTTTTTACGATCGGATTCGTGCCGAGATCCTGCGAACCGCTCTCGCCTCCCTGTTCCTGAACGGCGAACAGCAGGTTCGTCTCCTTGTCCCAGAAGATGTAGTAGTCGCTTACGCCGGTTTCTTTCAGCAGTTTGACCAGTTCGGGCCAGATCGCGCGGTGGCGTTTTTCGTACTCTACCTCGCAACCGGGTTTGAGTTTCATTTTAAATGCGCATTTCATAATATTGAAGTTTTATTGGTTAAGAATTCCGGAACCGGAGTCGGTTCCGGAATTCGAATAGGTTTTATCCGGTTTAGTATCCGAACGCCATGTTCATCAGCGACGGTGCGAATACCGAGAATACCAGGATCACCAGACCGATGACCAGTACGGAGATCGTTTTCGAATTGCAGCCTTTCCATTCTTTGAGCAGGATGCCCCATACGTTCGAGAACGTTACGTTCAGCGACATCAGGATGCTCCATGAGAAGGCCATCAGCAGCGGCGAATCCACCAGGAAGCTCTTGCCCATTTCCAGTCCGAAGAACTGTGAATACCACAGCACTCCGGCCAGCGCGCAGAACAGCACGTTGTTTACGAAAATGCCGCCCGGAACGGAGAAATAATCTTTTCCCGTTTTGTTTTTGATATTTTGCTGGATACAGTAAGCGGCATTCGTAAGGAATCCGCCGAAAGTCACCAGCAGGATAACCGGCAGACCGGCGAACAGCGGTTTCACGCCGTTGGTGAGCGCAGCTTCTTTGATCGGTGTTCCGGCGTCGAGACCGAGTGCGAAACAGGCGCTCATTACGCCGGCCAGCAGGGCTACGAGCAGACCTTTGGTCAACGCGAAATCTTTGATAGCGGCTTTTTTCTCCTCTTCGGTCATGTTTTTCGAGCGCAGCGAACCGGCGTAACCGATCACGGCGATACCGGCTAGCGTGATGCACACGCCTACCAGCAGGATCAGACCCTGGCCCTGGAACAGGTTCGTGCCGGCGAAAATGGCCGGCAGCAGCGTACCGAATCCGGCACAGGTTCCCAGCGAGATCGACTGCCCGAGCGCAACGCCCAGGTAGCGCATGCTGAGTCCGAACGTCAGACCGCCGACGCCCCACAATATGCCGTAAACGATGGCTTTTGCAGCGCCGCCGTTTCCGAGCAGTTCGAACAGTCCCATTCCTTCGGGAACGCCCAGCAGCGCGCCGAGCAGCGGAAATACGAGCCATGCGAAAATGCCCTGGACGATCCAGAAGCTTTCCCAAGCCCAGTTCTTCACTTTATTGATCGGCACGTACGAGCTTGACTGCCCGAAACTGCCTATCGCGATGATAAGTAAACCCAGTAAAATTTCCATATGAATCAGTAGTTTTTAACAAGCTATCCGCACATGTCGTTTTTCGGGAGAAAAACACATGCACGGACAGCTCGCTTGGTTAATATCGGATATTATCTCTTAGAGGTAATTTCCTTTTCGTATTTTTCGATTTCCGTGATGTAGTCTTCGGCAACGGGAACGTTGTTCTTGTAGCAGAAGTAGTCGTACACGGCAGCCCACGGCATACTCTTGGCTTCTTCGAGCACAGCCATGCGCTGGAACAACTGGCCGTTCGCTTCATACTGGCGCAGTTTGCTGATCGGGGTCAGCAGTGCCTGCAGGAACGCTTTCTGCGTAGCGCGGCTACCTACCACGTATGCGCCGATCCGGTTGATCGAAGCGTCGAAGTAGTCGAGACCGATATTGGTCTTGTTCAGTGCGTTGGCCCATACGATTTCCTGTGCCAGCAATTGTACGCTGTCGTTCAGGATAACCACGTGGTCGCTGTCCCAACGTACCGGACGGCTTACGTGCAGCATGATTTCCGGCGTGAAGAGCAGCAGCGACGAGATCTTGTCGTAAGTCTCTTCGGTCGGGTGGAAGTGACCCATGTCGAGCGTGCACATGATGCCGTTCTGTACGGCGTAACCCATGTAGAACTCGTGCGAACCTACCGTGTAGCTTTCGAGGCCCACGCCGAATACTTTGCTCTCGACGGCGTCTTTCACGTTTGCGAATTTGTGGGCGAAGATCTGATCGAGCGAGTCTTTCAGCAGCGAACGGTACAGGTAACGGTCGACGGTCATATCTTTCGAACCGTCGTGGATCCACAGGTTGTGGCAGGCTTTGTCGCCGAGCTGTTTACCCATTTCGTCGGCGATCTTACGGCTGCGGATGGTGTGTTCGATCCAGAAGTCGCGGATGCCTTTGTCGCGGTTCGACAGCGACTGGTCGCCGCTCTTCGGGTGCGAGAAGCTGGTGCTGTTGAAGTCCAGTTTCATGTTGTTGGCTTTCGCCCAGTCGATCCAACTCTGGAAGTGTTTCGGTTCGATCTGATCGCGGTCTACCTTTTGACCGCCGAAGTCGCCGTAGATGGCGTGGATGTTCAGACGGTGATTACCCGGCAGCAGGCTTTTCACCTTTTCGATGTCTTTGCGCACTTCTTCGATATTGCGGGCTTTGCCGGGATAGTTGCCGGTGGCCTGAATACCGCCCGAAAGCTGTCCGTCCGGGTTTTCGAAACCGGTTACGTCGTCCGTCTGCCAGCAGTGCAGCGACAGGGATACTTTGGCGATCTGTTCCAGTACGGCGTCGGTATCGACACCGATTTCGGCATAGCGTGCTTTGGCGGCCTCGTAGGCTTGCTGGATTTTTGCGTCTTTCATGGTTTTTGTTTTAAGTTAAAGAGTATTGAATGATTGTTGTTTTCTGTCGTTACCGAATCCGGCGGAACGGAATTATTTGATCAGCGATTTGATGCGTTCGTAAGCGGCGTTCCATGCGTCGGTATCTTCCGGCGTGAACGTTTCGATCTCGATGGCTTCGCCGATCATGTCGCGCATCTCCTGCAGCGAATTGACGCAACCTGCGGCGCGCGCCTGCAGCATGATGTTGCCGATGGCCGTGCCTTCCGACGGGCCGGCGACGACGGTTACGCCGGTCGCGTTGGCCGTGAACTGGTTTAGCAGGCGGTTCTTTGCGCCCCCGCCGATAATGTGCAGCCGTTCGATCGGGAACGGAGCCAGCGAACGGAACTTATCGAGCACGTTCTTGTATTTCAGCGCGAGGCTTTCGAAGATGCAGCGGATCAGTTCGGAGTGGTTGCGCGGAACTTTCTGGCCGGTTCTGAGGCAGAAGTCCTTGATCGCCTTGATCATGCTGGGAGGATTGGCGAACGATTCGTCGTCCGGGTCGATGAACGACTGGAACGGAGCGGCGTCGCGCGCCATTTTGACGATTTCGGGGTAAGTGTATTCGATCGCTTCCTTACGCCACTCTTTGATGCACTGTTCGAGAATCCACATGCCGGTGATGTTCTTCAGCAGTCGGGTAGTGCCTTCGACGCCGCCTTCGTTGGTGATGTTCAGGCGCGAAGTTTCTTCGGTGATGATCGGGTCTTTGACTTCGATCCCCATCAACGACCAGGTGCCGGAGCTCAGATAAGCGAATTTTTCGTTTTTGGCCGGAACGGCTGCCACGGCCGATGCGGTGTCATGACCGGCAACGGCTACCACCGGCAGTTTGCCCAGTCCGGTTTCTGCGGCCAGCGCATCGGTCAGCGTACCGATCACGTAACCCGGCATCACGATGTCGCCGAACAGGTTGGCCTTCACGCCCATTTTTTCGAGCAGGCAAGTTTCGAACTTCTTGGTGCGCGGGTTCAGTATCTGCGACGTGGATGCGATCGTATATTCGACCACTTTCTTGCCGGTCAGCATGTAGCTCAGCGCGTCCGGAATGAACAGCGCTTCTTTCGCGGCGTTCAGCAGCGACGAGTTGTCGCGCTTCATCGCGTAGAGCTGGTACAGGCTGTTGAAGTTCATGATCTGGATGCCGGTGATATCGTATACCTCTTTGCGGGGCAATACTTTCTCGAAATATTCTTCCGGCGCTCCTGCCGTGTGCTGGTCGCGGTAAGCGTGCGGAATACCCAGAATCTGACCGTCTTCGCCGAGGAATACGAAATCGACGCCCCAGGTGTCGATGCCGATCGAGGTGATCTCCACGTCTTCCTTGGCGGCGGCGATCATGCCGGCCTTCAGGTGTTCGTACAGCGAGAAGATGTTCCAGTAAGCGTGTCCGTTCAGTTCGAGGATCTGGTTCGGGAAGCGGGTCAGTTCCTTCATCTGGAGTTTGCCTTCGTTCAGCGTCCCCAGGATGGTACGGCCGCTGGTTGCTCCAAGGTCGAACGCCAGAAATGAAATTTGTTTCATCGGTTTTCGGTTTTTAAGTTTATTTAATTTGTTTGGCTTAATAAGCTGTCCGAACAGCCGTCGCAAATCAAATTTCCGAAAACCGAACACGCTGAGATCGTTTTTCGGAGTTTGCAGATTGTGCGGGGGAATCCCCGCGTCCTCGTTGCTCCGGCTTTTCGCGCCGTCCCGACCGTCCCGGTTTTTAGCCCCGGTTGCTCGTTCCGTCTGCGATACGATTTCTTTCGTGTCTCTCTGTCGCGTTGCCTCTTTGTAACCTCCATGTCTTTCGGCGCGCCGTCGTTTTCCGCCGCATGTCCGAAAGCTGCATCCGTATCTTATTGTCCGGCTGTTGCCGACGGATGCCGTGTTTTTGTGAAAGCAAATGTACCTAAAACAAGGGATATGCCTGTGAAAATAATGATATAAAAAATATATTTTTTGATACCCTTATTTTCACAGGCTGCCTCCCTGGCGGCCGAATCGCTTCCCGCGGTTCGTTATTTTACCACTTTCACGCCTTTCGGGACTTCGATCTTCGATTTGATCTTCCCGTCGGCCTGTTTCTCATGACGTACCTTGATCACTCCGTACGGCGTCGGAACGGTTCCTTCGACCCATTCGAGACCGCCGAGGTTCGGTTCGATCTTCACGGCTTTGCAACCCGGTTCGACGATCTTCACGCCGAGCACGTATTCGCTGAGCCATGCCGTCGGCCCCGATGCCCATCCGTGCGCCAGGCTGTGACGGTAGCCTTTGTAGCAGTAGTCGCCGTAAGTGCGGTGAACGTCCACTTTACCGGCCGGGATCAGCTCGTCGATCCGTGCGGCGTTTTTCTTCCAGTTGATGTCGAAGTCTTCCCAGAAAGTCGTAGCGCCGAGGTCGAGCATACCGCCCCAGTAGTCCTTCATGTTCTGGATCGCATCGGTATAGTCTCCGGCCAGGGCTTGGGCTTTCAGCATGTAATAGCCGTAGAAGGTCGAGAAACCGTGGGCGCCGCCCACTTCGAGCACTTCCTTGTTGGCCGTTTCGGCCGGAACGATGCCGGCCAGGGCGATCAGTGCGGCGGACTGTTTCGACGTTTTGTAGTCGGGCGTTACTTTTTTCATCCGGTCGGCGGTTGCGGTGCATTGTGCGGCCAGTTCTTTGTCGCCCAATGCGTTCAGCATTTCGGCTCCGGCTTCGAAAGTCATCAGCATCAGCGCGTGCAGGCCGGCGTTGACGGCCAACGTGTCTTCGCTGGTCGGCCAGTCGAGGAAGCGTCCGCCGCCGTCGAGGTGTTCACGGCCTTCGGCGTCCACCTTGCTCATCAGGATCTTCATCAGGTCGCTGAGGTATTGTTGCTGCTGTTTCAGGTAATTCAGGTCGCCGCGGTACATGTAGTAGTCGCGGTGGATCAGCACCCACCACAGCGAATAGGAGCACATGCCGTTCATCCAGCCCGGTAGCGGGGTTTCGTCGCGGGCGAAGTCCAGGCCGCGCGAAAGCGCCTCGTTGTCGCCGAATACGGCCAGCGCGGTACGCACTTCGGGATGCAGGTCGCCGAGCCATACCAGGCGGTCGCGCTTCGGGGCCTCTACGAGATATTCCTGCAGGTTCAGGTGCAGCGTGTAGGCGCCGGTCGCCCAGATGCTGTCCACGCGCGGATCGTTCGAACGGAACGAGCCGAGGTACGGGATGTCGCGGTATAACAGGCTGGCGCGGATCTCCTTGATCGGCAGTTCGACATCGTCTTCGAGCATGTCGATCCGGACGAAACGGAAGCCGGAGTTCCCGACTTCGCAGACGCCCAGCCACGGCAGTTCGATCGTGTAGTCGCGCATCGCGTGGTCGTTCGTCGCGCCGTTTTCCTTCGTGATCTCGCACATCGCTTCGCCGACCGATTCGCCGAGGCGCACGCGTACCTTGACGGGTTTGGTCGATGCGCGAATGCAGGTTACGAACTGCAGTCCCCCGTGGATTTCACGACCGAAATCCAGCAGGATCGACGGACGCTTACCCTCTTTGGATACGAAAACGGTTTTCGGAGTATTGGCCGTCGTAGCCTGCCCGTTGCCTTGCAACAACAGGTTCTCGGAGCCGGTGATCAGGTCGCCGTTCTGCGTCCACATCACGCGCACGGGCGAAATATACGCACGCGTACGGGTATCGAATTGTGTCTTTTCGGCCACTTCTTTCGGGAATACGGGGGGCAGGTTGCCCTTGCCCATCGGTTGCGCCTGAAGCGAAGCGGCATACACGAGGAATGCACAGATAAAAAGTTTTTTCATTTCGGTTGTTTGTGTTTGGTTTGATTAAGTTATTTAGTGTTCAGAATATATGCGTTTTTTCCGGAACCCTGATCCGCGATCTTTATAAAATTTCCTTCGCGGACGGTCTGTCCTGCAGGCTTCCCGTTGACGGTCACGTCGTAATTTTTGGTGCCGGCGGGCAGCGGCAGGTAGACATCGGCTTTCACGTTGGCCGGTACGACGGTCGTCAGCGTGAAACGGTCGGGCGTGTTTTCGAACGCCGTTTCCACGTCGCCCCGTATCGTGGGTATCCGCAGCGAGGCTTTTTCGAGTCCGGCCGGCTGCGGGCGGATTTCGATGCGCGAAAAACCCGGTTCGGTCGGTACGACGCCCATCAGCCTGCGCGGGATGATGTTGGCCGGGGCCGCGCCCCAAGCGTGGTTCCAGTCCTGATTCGGTTTGTATTTGTCGTCCCAGGCTTCCAGCGAAATGGTCGAGCCGACGCGGATCATGTTGTACCAACTGCGTTCGGCGTCCGACGTGAGCAGTTGCAGCGCATAATCGGCTTCGCCCGCTTCGTACAGCCCGTCCATCAAGAATTGCGAACCGTAGACGCTGCAGGCCATGCCCCGCGTCTTGACGAAATCCGCAACGGACTGCGCCCGTTTTACGTCGGCGAGTCCGAAGCAGAGCGGGAACATGTTGGCGTGCAGCGAGCAGTGGTCGGTGCCGATGCCGTCGCGGTAAGCGCCGGTTTTTTTATTGAACAGTTGTTTGTTGAAATTGTCCGCCAGACGGCCGGCCGCCCGGGCGTATGCGGCGGAATCTTCCGACTCTCCGGCGGCTCCTGCCATGCGGGCCATCAGTTCCAGCGCGCAGTAGTGGTAAGCGTTGACCACCGTGTTGACGTCGCGGAATACGAAACCGTCGGTTTCGCCCCCTTCCGCCTTGCCGAGTCCCAGGATCCCCGTGTGCGGCCAGTCGACGATATTTTTCAGCGTTTGTCCCCGCAGGTTGATCGACGCGTACAGTTCGGGCGTCAGTTTCTCCGGCGTGAGGCTGACGAATCCGTCCGTGCCGGACAGTGCGGTCAGCGTCTTGTTTTTCAGCGTCTCGTAATGCGTTTTTACGGCCCGCAGGTCGCCGGTGTACAGGTAGTCGTACCAGGCGATCAGCACCGATTGCAGGATCCATTCGGTCGGCCAAGTGGCGTTCCCGAGCAGGTATTCGTGGCTACGCCGCGCCATCGTGTATTCGCGGTCGACGCAGTAGTGCGACAGTTGGTTGATCAGCGCGTCGGCTTCGTAAGGGATGCGTTCGCGGTCGCCGTCCACATATAATCCGGCGAAAGAGGTCGCTTTGATCGAGTATTTGCACAGTTCCCATACCTGGTTCAGCGTCGTGTCGGAACTGGCGAATTCCGCCGCGAGATCGTCGAACGGGTAGTTTACGACCTGCCGGCTGATGATACCCGTGCCGTTGCCGATCGCATCGCCTTCGATCTCGCAGTAGCGGAACGGATAGACTTCCCCGATATAGTCCGGCATCCGAACGGCCTGAGGGCCGGTGTTGCGCGCGTCCGCCGGTATTTTTACGGTGTAAGTGCGTATGCCCGGCAGCAGTGCGAGGCGCTGGCTCAGGAAACGGCGGGAGCCTCCCGGAGCCGGGTCGATGCGTCCGTCTTTCAGGCATTCGCCGAGGCGGACGGTCACCGTGTCGCCGCCGGCGTGCGAGCAAAGCGTCAGCCGGAGCTGTCCGAACGCGTCGTAACCGAAGTCGGCGAAAACGAGCCGATCGGAGAGTTTTTGGGTCGTTTTCGGTAAGCCGTTGTCCGTTTTTTCGAGCGGGTAGGCCGGCGTGGCGTATTCGGTCAGCGAATCTGCCGTGCGGAACGCCTTGACGGCCGACCACGGCTGCGGATTGCCGTTGTTGAAAGTCATCACTTTCCAGTAGTAGATTTTGCCGGGCTCCAGTGCCTTGCCGGCATACGGGACGGCTACGCTGCGGTCTCCCGGAATTACGCCGCTGTCCCACAGGTCGGCCGAGTCGGTTGCGAGCGTTCCGGGCGACGAAGCCAGCAGGATGCGGCAAGCGGTCTGCATTACGTCGCTGCGCGAATCGTTGACCTGCCAGCCGAACGACGGCCGCCGGCTGCCGATCGTAACGAACCGGGCCGGTTCGACGATCTTGTCCGCCTGTTCCAGCGTCACTTGCGACGGATAACCGCCGATCCAGACTCGGTCGGTATGTTCCGCGAGGTCGGTCGTTAGCCGCGAAGGGGCTTCTCCCCGCAACGACAGGCACAACAATACGCCGACACACAGCGCCGGGACCGGCAACAGGATCTTTTTCATGATACGAAGTCTGGATGAAACGCCACAATTCACAATGTACAAAATAAACAATCATTTGCCAATATTGCAAATCCGGACGGGAAAAGTGTCCGGAAAAACGTTTCGGACAAGGCGTGCGGGTGTCGCGGATACGGAAATTTTGGTATCTTTACCCCTCGGAATATCCGATCATGAAATTCATGCGGTTCATTTTTTAAGGTATTCGATGATGAAAAATTTGTTTTGCGTAAAAGACCGGGTCGTGGCGATTACCGGGGCTACCGGGGTGTTGGGACGCTCGATGGTGCTCCATTTCGCCGAACAGGGCGCCCGGGTCGTGCTGATGGGCCGCAAGGCCGAAACCGGGCTTGCCCTTCAGCGGGAAGCCGCGGCGGCCGGCGGGGACGCGTTGTTCGTGGCGGCCGACGTGCTGAATAAGGAGGACATCGAACGGGCGTATTCGGAAATCATGGAACGTTACGGCCGGATCGACGTGCTGATCAACGGGGCCGGCGGCAATATGCCCGGGGCCACGATCGCGCCGGATAAGACGATCTTCGACCTGGATATGAAGGCATTCCGGGACGTGGTCGATCTGAACCTGTTCGGGACGGTGCTGCCGACGATGGCGTTCGCCCGCGCGATGGTTGCGGCCCGCGGCGGTTCGATCATCAACATCGCGTCCGAATCGGCGATCCGCCCGCTGAGCCGGGTAGCCGGGTACGGAGTGGCTAAGGCGGCGGTAGTCAACTTTACGAAGTACCTGTGCGGCGAACTGGCGCTGAAGTACGGCGACGGCTTCCGGGTGAATGCGATCGCTCCGGGCTTTTTCCTGACCGAACAGAACCGTGCGCTGCTGACCAATCCGGACGGCAGCTTGACGCCGCGTTCCGAGGCGATCCTCGGCCATACGCCGTTCCGCCGCTTCGGCGAACCCGAAGAGTTGCTCGGTACGCTGCAGTGGCTCGCCAGCGATGCCTCGCGTTTCGTCTCGGGCACGGTCACGGTTATCGACGGCGGTTTCGACGCTTTTTCGATTTAGAACGGAAATCGTATTTTTGCGATAGGGAATCCATAAAACGGATAAAGAATATGTATTTGTGTAAACAGGCATGGCGCTGGTACGGGCCGGACGATCCGGTCGGCCTTTGGGATATCCGGCAGGCCGGGGCTACGGACGTGGTAACGGCGTTGCATCATATTCCCAACGGGGAGACATGGAGCGTCGATGAGATCCGCAAACGACAGCGGACGGTTGCCGATGCCGGGTTGGTATGGAGCGTCGTCGAGAGTGTTCCGGTCCATGAGCGGATCAAAACCCGCACCGGGGAATTTCAGCGGTATATCGAAAATTACAAGCAGAGCCTGCGCAACCTGGCCGCCTGCGGTATTCGTACCGTTACCTATAATTTTATGCCGGTGCTGGACTGGACGCGCACCGACCTGGCCTATACGCTGCCGGACGGCTCGAAAGCGCTTCGTTTCGAACGGGCGGCGTTCGTGGCGTTCGACCTGTTTATTCTGCAGCGTCCGGGGGCGGAGGCGGAATATACGTCGCAGGAGCGCGCGAAGGCGAAAGCACGCTTCGACCGGATGGATGCGGTCGAACGCGAGCGGCTGACCCGGAACATGATCGCCGGATTGCCCGGCGCCGAGGAAAGTTTTACGATCGAACAATTCCGCGGGGCGCTCGGCCAGTACAAGGGGATCGACGCCGCCCGGCTGCGCGAACACCTGGTCGCTTTTCTGCGCGAGATCGCTCCGGTGGCCGATGAAGCGGGCGTCGAACTGGTGATCCATCCGGACGATCCGCCTTATCCTATTCTCGGCTTGCCGCGTATTCTGAGCACGGCGGACGATTTTCGTGCATTGATTGCGGCCGTTCCGAACCGTTCGAACGGACTTTGCCTTTGTACCGGATCGTTCGGCGTTCGCAGCGACAACGAACTGGCCGCCATGATGGAAGAGTTCGGCGATCGCGTCGGGTTCGTCCATCTGCGCAGTACCTGCCGCGACGACGAAGGTAATTTTTACGAGGCGAACCATCTCGAAGGCGACGTGGATATGTACGGCGTGATGAAGGCGTTGTTGGCGTTGCAGCAACGTCGCGGCGTATCGATTCCGGTGCGTCCCGATCACGGGCATCAGATGTGCGACGACCTGCGCAAGAAGACCAATCCGGGCTATTCTTGCATCGGCCGCCTGCGCGGCCTGGCCGAACTAAGAGGGCTCGAAATGGGAATCGCGCGCAGCCTGTACGGGAAGTAAGTTCAGAGTAAGGTTCTGGGAAACGGCGGCGCGTTACGTGCCGGGTTTTCCAAAAAATAGCATGGATGATGAAACGATTTTTTTTACTGTTGTTATCGGTCGTCATTGCGGTGACGGCGGTAGCGGAAAAAACGGCCAAACGCCTGAAGCCGTTGAAAGGCCGGATCGTCGTGCTGACGTTCGACGATGCGACGGCGGGCCAGCGGGAAGTGGTCGCTCCGTTGCTGCATAAATACGGATTCGGCGCGACGTTCTACGTTTGCGAATTTCCGGGTTTCGAGGACAAAACCAAGTATATGAGCTGGGATCAAATCCGGGAGTTGGACGAAATGGGCTTCGAGATCGGGAACCACAGCCGCAGTCACGGGCAGATGAGTCAAATGACCCGTAAGCAGATCGGTTCGGAAACGGCCTACATCGAAGAGAAATGCGCGTTGTACGGCATTCCGCGCCCGGTGACTTACGCTTATCCCGGTTACGACAACAGTCCGGAGGGGATCGCCGTCCTGAAAGAGCGAGGCTATAAGCTGGCCCGTCACGGCGGGGATAAGCCTTATGTGAAAGGAGTGTCGGATAAAATGCTGATGCCGAGTTACGGCGTGGTCGACGCGCGGTTCGAGACGCCCGAATTTTTCGAAAAAGCGCTGGACGAGGCCCGCGACGGGCAGGTCGTGATTTTCTGCCTGCACGGGGTGCCCGACCTCGCGCACGATTTCGTCAGCACTTCGCCCGAGAATTTCGAAAAATTATTGAGCATGTTGAAGGAGCGCAAATGTAAAGTGATTTCGATGCGCGACTTGCTGAAATACGACCTGTAACATGACAGTCAGAGGTCGAGGCTCAACTGCCGGTACAGTTCGTGCTGCACCGGGTGGGTCGGGTTTCCGACCGACAGGCCGAGCAGCCGTACCGGATGTCCTTCGATGCCGGCATCGCGCAGCAGCGCAGTCGCCAGCGGGAAAATTTCGGCCGATGCGAACAGCTCGTATCCCGGGCTCAGGCTGCGGGTTTGCAGCCGGAAATCGGCGAATTTGATTTTCAACGTCAGCGTATTGCCGCGAAATCCGGCCCGGTCGAGACGCCCGTTCAGTTTGGCGGCGAGTTTATACAGTTCGTCCGTCATCGCGTCGAACGAGGTCAGGTCGTACGGGAAGGTGGTTTCGCATCCGACCGATTTGCGGACGCGGCTCGCTTCCACCGGTCGCAGGTCGATGCCGTGGGCGAATTCGTAATAAAGGCGTCCTGCTTTTCCGAACCGTTCGGTCAGAAAATCCGGCGGGCACTCTCGCAGCGCAGCGCCGTCGTGGATTCCCATTTCGTGCATCTTGCGTGCCGTGACGCGGCCGATCCCCCAGAACGCTTCGATCGGCAGGCGCGCGATGAAAGCGGCGGCGCGGTCGGGATGGATCGTGCAGAGTCCGTCCGGTTTCCGGTAGTCCGAAGCGATCTTGGCGAGAAATTTATTGTAGGATACTCCGGCCGATGCGACCAGTCCCAGTTCGTCGCGGATTTGTCGTTTGACGGCCCGGGCGACGTCCACCGCCAGCGGGATTCCCTTTTTGTTCCGGGTAACGTCCAGAAAAGCTTCGTCGAATGCGATCGGCTCGACCAGGTCGGTGTATTCGCGGAAAATCCGGTGAATCTGCCGCGATACTTCGCGGTAGACTTCCAGCCGTCCGGGAATGAAAATCAATTCGGGACACAGCCTTCGGGCCGTAACGGACGGCATGGCCGAACGGATGCCGTAGCGCCGCGCCTCGTAGCTGGCCGCGGCGACCACGCCGCGGCCTTCGGGACGGCCGACCGCCAACGGACGGCCCCGGTATTCGGGGTGGTCGCGCTGTTCGACCGACGCGTAGAATGCATCCATGTCGATGTGTATGATCTTCCGCTGCTCCATTCAGCGGTAAAAATAGGAAATATATGATTCATTATTCCGCCCGTCCCGGCAGTTGGGTGAAATAGTCGTCGTGCATGTAATCGTTGTGTTTGGAGCAAACCAGCAGATTCTCTGCGCGGAAGTCCGGCGATAATGTGAACATATACGAGCCGATAAAGTTTTTCAGGTCGAGACACAGTTCCAACTCCGGGATATTGAACAAACGGAACCCGCCGAGGTCGTATCTCCGAACGAATTCGGCGACCTCGCCGTCGTCGTGGAATTCGGTGACCAGAATTATATTTGTCGTACCCAACCGGTTTTCGTTTCTTTTCAGGCTTCGGACGAGTTGTGATATGCAGCGTTCGCAGGAAGGGAATTGTATGCGCACGAACAGTTTCGACGAGTCGGCCGAATAGGGGGCCAGCAACGCCCGCGCGCTGTCCGAAATGAAAAACGGGCGGCCTGCATACCGGACGCTCAACAGCGTACTCTCCCTGATGTCCCATTTTTCCATCGCACAGACCGAGGTGTCTGCGCCGGCGATCATCCGTTGTTTTGCGGCCGATCCGGTCCGGATCAATGCATAAAGCAAAAAGGCATTTAGCAATATCATGCCTACGATGAATGCGTTCTTCATGGCGTGTTCGGCATTTAGTAAGAAAACCGGTAAAGTTGCGTATGCTCGATGTCCGGCATATCGAGCAAGCCGTATATTTTTTTACCGGTTTCGTCTACGCAAAACTGCGTGATCGAGCGTGGGCAGTCGTAAGCGGCGGTCAGGCGGCCGTCCCAGTCGAAAGCGAGGATCGTCGGCGTGGCGGTTCTGTTTTTGATTTCGCCGTAAGGATTCGTGTAGCGCAGCACGAAAAAGCGATCGGGCGTGCCGAATAACCCGAGCGCATAGTTTACGGCGGACGATTCCGGCCAATTCCCCTGCGTGTTCAAAATGGGTAATTGCGGTTCAGAGAAGCAAATGCTTTTCACAAGACGACCTTCCTGGGAGAATAGTTGGATCATGTCCAGGTATTTATAGGCTCTCGCCATGATCCCTTTCCCCGGGTTAGCGCATAGGAAACCGTAGCATATCCCGTAAGGATTAGCCTTTACGGGCATTGCGAACCCCAGGTCGTATTCCCCCCACAAGGTTTGATCGTTTTTCGTGTCGTAAATTGCAACGGGGCCCAGGGGAGCGTCTGCTAAAATTCCTGCGTATAACGTATCGTTCAGGCGGTTGATATCTTTGTTGTATCGTAAGGCTTTGTAGGTATGTTCTCCTTGGATATTGAGAACAGCCGTGTCGCGCAGTAAAGATCGCACGTGGATCTCTTTCGTAAAGACCAGATGCGCATCGTAGATCCTGAGAACGGAATCTTCGGCGGAACCTGTCGAACGGTCGCGTTGCGGCATCTGGAATTCGTTCGGGCCTTTTCCTTTCGTTCCGAATGAGCATATCGGTTTCAGCGACCCCGTTTCGAAAAGGCTGAAGAATTTCCGTCCGCAATAATTGACGAGGACGATCGCCGAATCGTATAAAGCCATGTCGTAGGCGCAATTGTTTTCGATTCGTACGGAATCTTCGACCCGTAGTAGTTCTGGTTTTTCGATCGGCAGAATAACGTGTCGATGCCGGTTATTGCATCCGCATAAAAGAACCATCCCCATTATGCCGATAATCGTTTTGAATGATTTCATGGATGAGGCGTAATGTGACAAAGCGCCTTTGATAAACGCGTTCTTCATGGCGTATCAGTATGAAAAACGAAAGAGTCGGTTGTATTCGATTTCGGATGTCCCGGATATTCCGTATATCTTGCGGTTGGTTTCATCCACACAAAATTGCTGTATGGGCCGCGGGCAATCGTAAGCGGCGGTCAGATTGCCGTCCCAATCGAAAGCGAGGATCGTCGGCGTGGCGGTTCCGTTTTTAATATCGTTGTAAGGATGGGCGTAATGCAGCGTATAGATACGTTCCGGCGTGGCGAACATTTCAAGATGATATAGGTTGTGCTCCGGTTCGAGGCAATTTTTTTGAGGATCGAACGGTGGGCATTCGGGTTTCGACAAACAAATGTTTTTAACCAGGCGGCCGTCGAATCCGAAAAGTTGAATCATGTCAATATTTCGGTACGATCGAACAATGATCTGTTTCTTGGTATTGGCGCACAGGGAACCGTAGGTGATCAAATAAGACAACATTTCGCTGCGTTGAGGCATGGTGAATCCCCAATCGGATTCGCTCCAGACGGTTTTGTCGTTTTTTATATCGAGGATCGCGAACGGTCCTTCGTATTTACTCATCGGGATTCCGGCATATAACGTATCGTTCAACCGGTTGACGTCCTTGTTTGCAAATAATATTTTGGGTAAATTTTCGGAATGAAAGTTATAAACAACCGTGTCCCGGAGCAAAGCGGGGATCTCGAGTTCTTTTTTTGCGAGCAGATTTCCGTCGTATATAAGCAGTGAGGTGTTATCGTTGATACTTTGCAAAGAACGGTCTTGCATAGGGTACTGAAATTCGTTCGGACCTTTACCTTTTGTTCCGAACGAGCAAACTGGTTTTAACGAAGAGGGGTCGAAAATACTGAAAAAATGGTTACTGCAATGATTGAACAGGATGATCGAGGAATCGATCAGGGTCATATCCATCGTACAATTGTTTCCCAACCGTACTGAATCTTCCGTAATTAAAGGTTTGGTCTCCCGGATAACCAAGATCTCATGCGGGGAACGGCATCCCCACAAAATGGACAACACCCCCATTATTATTAAGAATTTCATGTCGAAATACATATTTGAATATAAAAGTACCCTTTGGACAGCAAGGGGTACTTTTGCATGATTTCTAATTGCTCCGGCAAAGTCCGTCTCCATTGGGAATAATGGTTGATATGGAGCAGGTGCCACAGTAAAAAGCAATTACTACCTCACCTTGTGTACCTCCTCCGACGATGCACCCCGTGTAACTTTCTCCTTCTTCCACTGTTGCGGTCAAGGCTTCCGGATTAACACAAAATACCTTTTTCGTGTCTGCATTTTTCATAAAAACGATGCCGCTGAGTATGAAAATACCACCAAATAACAAGATAAACAAAAAATTTCGTTTCGTCATAAGTTTATTGAATTTAAAGTTAATTTATATTCAATATGCAAGGTCTGAATGTGAAATTTTAAATTCAAGTGTGTTATGTGTTTTTTTTGTTATGTTTGTCTGTGTCTTTTCGGTAGAATAGCGTGTTTATTTACCCGATAACTGTTTTTGAGAAGATCGCGATATGCGAGAAATTAAAAAACGGGTCGGATGGATTATGAGGAGTCGTGAGTCGTGGCGTTAGGGACCCTATTTGATCTCCAGTACGGCCGGGCAGTGGTCCGAATGGCGCACGTCGGGCAGCAGCCAGGCGTTTTTCAGCAGCGGGCGCGCCGCTTCGGACGCCATCGCGTAGTCGATCCGCCAGCCTTTGTTGTTCGCCCGCGCGTTGGCGCGGAAACTCCACCAGGTGTACTGATTCGGTTCGTGGTTGAACAGCCGGAACGTGTCGATGAAGCCGCTGTCCAGGAAGCGGCTCATCCATTCGCGTTCTTCGGGCAGGAAACCGCTGCTCGAGGCATTGCGCACCGGGTCGTGGATGTCGATCGGCCGGTGGCAGATGTTGTAGTCGCCGCACAGGATCAACTGCGGCCGCTCTTTTACGAGTTCCGATACGTATCGCTGAAAATCTTCGAGCCACTGCATTTTGAACGCCTGGCGTTCGTCGCCTGAAGTTCCGGATGGGTGATAGACGCTGACGACCGACAGCTCGCCGTAGTCGGCGCGCAGGAAACGCCCTTCCGCATCGTATTTTTCGATACCCATGCCCGCCGCCACGCGGTCGGGTTCCCGGCGGGTCAGGATCGCTACGCCGCTGTACCCTTTTTTGACGGCCGAGAAGAAATAGCAGCGGTATCCCAGCGCTTCCAGTTCGAGGGTCGGGATCTGCTCCGGCTGCGCCTTGGTCTCCTGCAGGCACAGGATGTCGGGCCGTTCGGCGGCGATCCAGTCGGTCAGTCCTTTCGACAGCGCGCTGCGCAGTCCGTTGACGTTGTAGGTGACGATTTTCATGGCTTTATATTTTTTTGTGCTGCCAGTCGGCTTTTTTCAGGTATCGGCAGGCCAGCAACAACATTACGATCGCGTATACGTGCTCCGTCGTCCAGCAGACCGCGACGTCGGCCCGCAGGTAGATCACTACGTAGAGCGTATAGAGGATATAGATCAGCAGCGTCGTCATTTCCAGCGCCAGCGCCGAGCGGGTGTTTCCCGTTCCCGAAACCGTGTTGAACAGGATGATCGCCGGCACGGTCAGCAGGTAAGCCGACAGCATGACCCACAACGAAGACACCGAGCTGTCGATCAGCGGGATGCTGTCGGTGTAAATACGCAGTACGGCGGTCGGAAACAGCGCGAACAGCAGAGCCGCGGGAGCGATCGTCAGGTAGCACATGCCGACGATCCGACGGACGGTAGGCATTACGAGCGTTTGCTGTCCCGCTCCCATCTGGTTGCTCACGAGCGAACTGGCGGTCGAGGCGAAGGCGCTGACCGCCATGAAGATAATCCCGGATATGCTGCGTACGATGTTGCTGACGGCCAGCGGCCGCTCGCCGAGGTGTTCGACCGCGAGAAAGAACAGGAACCACGTGGCGACCGAGACGAAGGATTGCAGCATCGTCCACACCGAGACGTTCAGCATCCGTCCGAGCAGCCGGGGACGGGGACGGGCGAACCGGAACAGCCCGTATTTGCGATGGTCGGTTTTCAGCCACGAGTAGAGGATGAAAAAGAGCGCCGAAGCCAGTTCCGAGGCCGACGATGCGATAGCGGCTCCGGCGATGCCCATGGCCGGAAGTCCGAATTTACCGAAGATCAGCGCGTAATTCAGCGCCACGTTGGTCAGCACCATCGTGACCGAATTGGCCGTGAGTATCTTCGTATTGGTCGTGCCGACGTAGAACGCCCGGAACATAACGGCGACGAACGAGAAGAAAAAGCCGTAAACGCGCCAGTTCGTATAGCTGATCGCCGCGTCGCAGACCGGGCCGGAGTCGATGACCCAGCGCAGCACGACCGGCGTGAACGTCCGCGAGACGACGAACATGACGGCGGCCAGCAGCAACAGGAACAGGATTCCCTGTTGCAGCAGCGGGCCGATATCCGCGTATGCTTTTTCGCCGTTCCGCCGTGCGATCAGAATCTGCGTTCCGATGCTGAACCCGAACCCGATCATGAAAATAGCCATGTAATAGACTCCCGCGAGCGCCGAAGCGCCTAGTTCCACTTCTCCGACGCGGCCCAGGAAAGCGGTGTCGGTCAGTCCGATCAGGTTCTCCATCAGCAGGCTGATCAGGATCGGATAGGTAATGAGCCAAATCTGTTTGTAGGTCGGTTTCATCGGGAAAAGCGATTGTTGTTCGGCAGTCGATTTTTGTGCGAAAAAAAAGCGGATCGCAAAGGTAATGCTTTTTTTGATTTTTTTTGAGGATTGCCGTCGAAAAACGAATCTCGAAAAAAGATTGCCTTTGTTCGCTCCGGCAGATTGTGCCGGAACAGGTAAAACGGCGGATAAACGCAAACGATATGACGCGTTTCGAATCCGGAGCCCGGGAAACGGAAAACGACTTGCGGGCGGAAATTAGGGTTGCGAAAAGGCGCGGAAACGGAGTGCGGAACGGTCCGGGAGGGCGACTCGCTGGGAAAGACGTCGGAACGGAGTACGATCGGCTCGATGGGCAGACGGGTATGGAATTCTTTTTGCGGTCGATCCGTCCGGTTTCCCGGAAATTGGCTAAATTTGCAGCGGGATGGCGCTACGGATATTGTAAATCAGACGATTGATGATCCGTTGAGACCGATTCCGTCGGTGCGGAAGCCGGAATGCCGTTGGGAGCGTTCGATTTTCGCCGGTTTCGTCCTACTTTGTTTTTTAATTTTGGTTTCGAATGTCGAATTTAATCGAAGATAAAAATTTCAGGGGACATGCCGCGATGCTCGGGGCGTGCATTACGTTCGGCCTGCTCGCGCCCGTTTCGAAATCGCTGTTCGGGACGGGACTCGTCAGCGCTTATGCGCTGACGATGATGCGGATGGGCGGAGGAACCGTCGTGTTCTGGATCGCGTCGCTGTTTACGCGCCGCGAGCACGTGCCGCCGCGCGACCTGCTGCTGTTTTTCTTCGCGTCGTTGCTCGGGATCGTGCTGAATCAGGGAACTTATGTGCTCGGCGTGTCCAAGACCTCACCGATCGACGCCAGCGTCGTGACCACTACCACGCCGATCTTCGTGATGATCATTGCCGCGTTGTACCTGCGGGAACCGATCACCGGCAAGAAAATCCTGGGTGTCGTCGTCGGCGCCGCCGGCGCGCTGCTGCTGATCCTTTCGGGCGCGCACCTGGTTTCCGGCCGGACGGGCAGCGGTTCCGTTTCCGGCGACCTGCTGTGTCTTTTCGCCCAATTGTCGTTTGCGACCTATTTCGTGGTATTCAAAAAACTAATTAGCCGCTATTCGCCGGTTACGTTGATGAAATGGATGTTTCTCTATGCGACGGCGTGCTGCCTGCCGTTCGGTTACTCCGACCTGAAGGCGGTCGGCTGGGCGGAACTCGGCTGGGCGGATTACGCCCAGATCGCTTACGTCGTGCTGGGCGCCACGTTCCTGGCCTACCTGCTGATGCCGATCGGCCAGAAGAACCTGCGCCCGACGGTGGCCAGTTCCTACAATTACGTGCAGCCGCTGGTCGCCACGCTGGTCGCCGTTTCGCTGGGAATGGATACGTTCGGATGGCTCAAGGGCGTTGCCGTGCTGCTGGTGTTCGCGGGGGTGTATATCGTGACGATCAGCAAGTCGAGGGCGCAGTTGGAAGCCGAGGCCGGACGCGGTTCCGCTTCCCGTTGATTCGTCCGAAAAGGAGTATTTCGCCCTTGTAAAAGTTCCGAAATAAACTTACCTTTGTTGGAACGGGAATCCCGACGGAACAGGTCTATGAAGGCAAAACGCAACTACATAATCTACGGGCTGATGCTTGCCGCGTTTGCGGCGCTGCTGCTGTGGATCGTGCATTTGGGTCATGCTTACGACGGTCTCGGGCCGGGAGCGGCGCCTTCCGGGGAGGATTCGCCGGTCGGCTTGCTGTACGACACGCTGACGATAAACCTGAAGCACCCGCTGTCGCTGTTGCTGCTGCAGGTCATCGCTATTCTGATCACGGTACGTATCTTTTCTTATCTTTTCAAATACCTCGGGCAGCCGGGGGTGATCGGCGAGATCGTCGCCGGTATCGTGCTCGGACCGTCCGTACTCGGGCACCTGTCGCCCGAGACGTTCGCTTTTCTGTTCGATCCCGATTCGCTCGTTCCGCTCAATATCATCAGCCAGATCGGCTTGGTGCTCTTTATGTTCGTAATCGGGATGGAGCTTGACCTGGGCGTCATCCGCCGCAAAGCCAGCGAAACGCTGGTCATCAGCCACGCCAGCATCATCGTGCCGTTCCTGATGGGAATGGGGCTCGCCTATGTGGTCTATCCTGAGTTCGGGGCGCGGCACGCTTCGTTCGTGCCTTTCGCGCTGTTCGTGGCCATCTCGGTCAGCATTACGGCGTTTCCGGTGCTGGCGCGGATCGTTCAGGAGCGGAATCTGAGCAAGACGCCGATGGGGATGCTGGCGATCGCCAGCGCCGCCAACAACGACGTGACGGCATGGTGCCTGCTGGCGGCGGTGATCGCCGTGGCCCGGGCCGGCAGCGTGACCAGCGCGTTTTTCACCATCGTGCTGACGGCGCTGTATATTTTGTTCATGTTCTACCTGGTCAAGCCTTTCCTGCGCAAGATCGGGGAGTTTTATAACAAACAGGAGACGGTCAGCAAAACGCTGGTCGCCTTTATTTTTCTGGTGCTGATCATTTCGTCCTACATTACCGAAATCCTCGGGATCCATGCGCTGTTCGGCGCTTTCCTGGCCGGGGTGGTGATGCCGGCGAACCTGAGTTTTCGCCGCGTGATGACCGAGAAGATCGAGGATGTCGCATTAGTGCTTTTTCTGCCTCTGTTTTTCGTCTTTACGGGTTTGCGTACGGAGATCGGCCTGCTGAATACGCCTCACCTGTGGGGAATCTGCGCGCTGTTCATCGTCGTGTCGATCGCCGGTAAGATGATCGGCGCCACGTTCTCGGCCCGGTTGGTCGGCGAGTCGTGGAAGGACAGCCTGTCGATCGGCGTGCTGATGAATACGCGCGGACTGATGGAACTGATTGTGCTGAACATCGGTTACGAGATGGGGATCATCCCGTCGTCGCTGTTCGTGATTTTCGTGATCATGGCGCTGTTCACGACCTTTATGGCTACGCCGCTGCTGGCGCTGATCGAAAAGATCGCGGGGTATAAATCGCGCAAGGTGAGGCCGACCCGCAACGGGCATCCGCGTATCCTGATTTCGTTCGCCAATCCCGAAAGCGGGCCGCTGTTCCTGAAATTGGTGCGCCTGCTGTACGGTCGTGTGCTGAAAGACGCTAAGGTGACGGCGATCCACTATACGATAGGCACCGAGACCAACCCGCTCAATGCGAGCGACTATTCGAAAGAGAGTTTCAGCCTGCTCGAGCCCGAGGCCAAACGTCTCGGGTTGCGGGTGGATATGCGTTACCGCGTTACCGACCACTATACCGAAGACCTTTGCGCGCTGGCCGACGACGAACATTACGATTTCGTGCTGACGGGCGTAGGGCCGGCTTTCCTACGCAGTTATCTCGATCCGCCGCGTCGGCTGAACGCCCTGCTGTCGAAGGGCGGCAAATGGTTGTCGCCGGGACTGACGCAGGACAAAATCCGCGTGTTGTTCCAGAATATGCACTCCGCTTTCGGAGTCTTCGTGAACCGCGACATCGACTCCGTTACCGACGCCGGCGTGATCCTGCGCGACGAGCGCGACCGGAGCCTGCTGTCGCTGGTTGGGTCGATGTCCGACCGGCTGCGGGTGGAACTGAGTTCGGTCAACGGCGACTCCCCGTTCCTGGACAAGGATTCCGCAGGCAAATCCGGTCGTTTTACGATAGGCGATCCGCAGGAACCCCTGGCCGCGCGGCTGAAAGGCAAGCAATTGGTATTGATCAGTTATTCCGCTTGGCAGTACATCCTGCGCAACGAACGGGCGCTGTTGCATGCGCTGCCTTCCTTTATCATCGTAAAACCGCAGGAAGGCGACCGTTGACGGCGACCTTCCCGCGGTTTTTGCACGGAACCGGGAAATCCGGCTATTTCAACTCCCTGACCACTTTCAGCGCGGCTTCGTAATCGGGTTCGTGCGTCACTTCCGGCACGTATTCGATGTAGCGGATCAGCCCTTTCTTATCGATCACGACGACTCCGCGCGACAGCAACCGCAGTTCTTTGATGACGAATCCGTACTTCATGCCGAAGTCCAGGTCGCGGTAGTCCGAATAGACGTACACGTTGTCGATGTTCTCGGCGGCACAGAAACGTTTTTGCGCGAACGGCAGGTCGACCGATAGCGACAGGATCGCCACGTCGCCGTCCAGTTTGGTGGCTTCGCGGTTGAAACGGATGTTTTGCAGGGCGCAGACCGAAGTGTCCACCGACGGGAATACGCTGATGACGACCGTTTTGTCTTTGTATTGCGTCAGCGATACGGGCTGCAGGTTCTGATCGATTACTTCGAAAAGCGGAGCCCGGTCTCCGGCGGCGAGGTGTTTGCCCACGAGCGTCATGGGTTTGCCCCCGAACGTGATTTTCCAATTATCCATAATTTTAAAATTTAAAGGTTTGTACTCGGTGAAAAACACCCTCCAAGATACAACTTTAATACCGGAATCGGTACGCCTGTTTTCGATTTTCGACGAATAAGTTTTACCTTCGTGCGAAAGAGTCGTAAGCCGTGTCCGTAAAAATCAATAAAACCAATGCCGCCCGCCTGCTCGACCGGGCGAAGATCGCCTACGAGTTGATCCCTTACCGGGTGGACGAAGAGAATCTGGCCGCCGCGCACGTCGCCGAAGAGCTCGGCGAGCCGGTCGGCCAAGTGTTCAAGACGCTGGTGTTGCGCGGCGATCGCAACGGGATTCTGGTGTGCGTGATTCCCGGCGATGCCGAGGTCGACCTGAAAGCCGCCGCGCAGGCGTCCGGCAACAAACGCGTCGAGATGTTGCACATGAAGGAACTGCTGCCGGTAACGGGATATATCCGCGGCGGATGTTCGCCCGTCGGGATGAAAAAAGGGTTTCCGACGTTTATTCATCGCAGTTGCCTCGATTACGATACGATTTATGTCAGCGCCGGGGTGCGGGGATTGCAGTTGAAGCTGGCTCCCGGCGATCTGATTCGTTTTACGCGGGCCGTGACGGCCGACCTGATCGGATGACGGACGGTTTCGCAGACATACTGATCCGCTGGTATGCGGACAATCACCGCCGATTGCCGTGGCGCGAAACGTCCGATCCGTATCTGATCTGGTTGTCGGAGGTTATCTTACAGCAGACCCGCGTGGCGCAGGGACTGGATTACTTCCGCCGGTTCGTCGCCCGTTTTCCGGACGTGCGCTCGCTGGCCGAAGCTCCGCAGGACGAGGTGCTGAAACTGTGGCAGGGACTCGGCTATTACAGCCGCGCGCGGAGCCTGCATACCGCAGCGAAAGACATCATGGCGCGTTTCGGAGGCCGGTTTCCGGAGGACTACGAGGCGGTGCGTTCGCTGTGCGGGGTGGGGGATTATACCGCTGCCGCGATCTGTTCGTTCGCTTACGAGCTGCCTTATGCGGCGGTCGACGGCAATGTTTATCGGGTGCTTTCCCGCGTGTACGACGTGGATTTGCCGGTGGACGATGCGGCGGGCAAACGCTACTTCGCCGAATTGGCGCAGTCGTTGCTCGATCCGGTACGTCCGGGCCTGCAGAACCAGGCTACGATGGAGTTCGGAGCTCTGCAATGCGTGCCGCAGCGTCCCGATTGCGGGGCGTGTCCGCTGGCCGACCGCTGTCTGGCGCAGGCGCACGGCACGGTTGGCCGGCGTCCGGTGAAACGCGGCAAAGCGGCCGTGCGGCCGCGTTACTTCAATTACTTGTGCATCCGCTGCGACGGGACATTGTTGTTGCGGCAGCGTACCGAGAAGGATATCTGGCGCAACCTGTACGAATTTCCGCTGATCGAGACCGATGCGGAGACCGAGTTCGACGCGTTGCAGCGGACTTCCGCATGGAAAGCGTGGTTCGGCGGCGAACGGCGGATGCGGATCGGGGAACGGACGGCGATGCCGCGGCACGTACTGTCGCACCGGATTATTTACGCTTGCTTTCAGGAGATCGAACTGGAGCGGATTCCGGATTCGCTGTCCGGCTTTCTGAGGGTGCCGGAAGCGGAGCTGGATCGTTATGCCGTTTCGAGGCTGACCGAACGTTACCTGGAGCGGAGGCGTGCGGCCGGCGTGAATGTTAAAGTTGGCAAACTATTTGATAGTTGACAGGTTATATATTGAATATTAATATTTCAGAATTATGAATATACTGTTGCACAAAGCTCCTACGCGGGGTTATTTCGATCACGGATGGCTGAAGACCCACCATACGTTCAGTTTTGCGAGTTATTACAATGCCGCGCGCATCCATTTCGGGGCGTTGCGGGTTTTGAACGACGACGCGGTCGCTCCGGGAATGGGGTTCGACCTGCATCCGCACCGCGAGATGGAGATCGTTTCGATCCCGCTGAGCGGGACGCTCGAACATAAAGACAGCATGGGGAACGTTTCGGCGATCACCACCGGCGAAATCCAGGTGATGAGCGCCGGCACCGGGCTGCACCACAGCGAATACAACCAGAGCCGCGAGCAAAATGTCGAATTTCTTCAGATATGGGTATTCCCCGATCGGGAAGGCGTGAAACCCCGCTACGAAAATGCCGTGATTTCCGACCTGATCCGTCCGAACGAGCTCTGCGTGATCGTCTCGCCTTATCCGGGCGACGGACACGGCGGGCTGTGGATTTACCAGCAGGCTTGGTTCTCGTGGGGAGAGCTCGAAGCGGGTACGCGCGCGGAGTATGCGCTCAAATCGCCCGGCAGTTTCGGGGTTTACGTGTTCGTAATCGACGGGGAAGTCGAGGTGGCCGGACAGTCGCTATCGCCGCGCGACGGGCTCGGCGTCAGCGAAATGGACCGTTTCGAAATTCATGCGAAGGAGAAGGCGCGTGTCTTGTTGATCGAAGTTCCCGAAGCATAATATCAGGAAAGAGTAAAAAGTACGGCCGCGGAAAACGTTCCCGCAGCCGTGCTTTGTTTGTTTTCAGAGAACTCAGAAACCGCCCCGTTTCATGATCCGTTCGGCGTCCCGGACGGTCGTTTTCATCCAACGCAGCAGGATTTCGTCCCGCTCGTCTTCCGGAATCCGCCAGTCGACGGACGACTCCCGGAGCCGCGTCGACAGCGTGTACAGCAGGATCGCCGCCGATGCCGAGACGTTGAGGCTTTCGACGAATCCGCACATCGGGATGCGGATGAATTCGTCGGCACAGCGCATTACTTCGTCGCTGATGCCGGCGTGCTCCGTGCCGAAAAACAGCGCGAACCGTCCGGCGGTCACGTCGAAATTTTCCGGCGTACGGTCGTCGGCATGCGGCGAGGTGGCTACGATACGGTAGCCTTTTGCCCGCAGCGCGGCGATCAGATCGCCGGTGCTTCCCGTTTTGTGGATATCGACCCACTTGTCGGTTCCCCGGACGATGTTGACGTTCGGCGAGAACTTGCACAGCGCTTCGACCGTGTGGATATCCTGTATGCCGAACGCTTCGCAGTTGCGCACCAGCGCGCTGGCGTTCTGCGGATGGAACGTATTCTCCATGCATACGGTCATGTAGCGGGTCCGGCGGGCGAGCGTGGCGCGCAGCACTTCGGCCCGTTCCGGCAGCATGAAACCGGAAATGTATTCGATCTTGCGGGCCAGCAGTCCGTCGTTATTTTCGGTATTTTTGGTCATCGTCCAACAGTTTGAGGTAGCTTTCGTAACGGGAGAGGCCGATCTCTCCGGCGCGCAACGCCTCCCGCACCGCGCAGGCGGGTTCGTGGGTATGCGTGCAGTTGTAGTAGCCGCACCGGGGGGCGTAACGGAACAGATCCGGGAAATAGCGGCATATCTCGTCGTTTTCGATGTCGATCAGTCCGAATCCCTTGATGCCCGGCGTGTCGATCAGGTAGCCGCCTCCGGCGAGCGGGTACATTTCCGAAAAGGTCGTCGTATGTTTTCCTTTGCTGCTGCTGGCCGATACCGCGCCGATGCGGATGTCCAGCGACGGGTCGATCGCCCGGATCAGCGTCGATTTGCCGACGCCCGAATTGCCCGAGAGCAGCGACGTTTTTCCCGGTAACATTTTTTTGAACGCGTCGATGCCGGTCTGCTGCGTCGCCGACAGCTCGATTACTTCGTATCCCGCCGACCGGTAAATTTTCAGAAATTCGGTCTGGGCGTCCTGCAATGCATCGGTCGCGTAGAGGTCGCATTTGTTCAGCAGCAGCGTGACGGGAATGCGGTAGGCTTCCGCCGTGACCAGAAAGCGGTCGATGAACTCGCAGTTGGTGGACGGCAGGAAGAGCGACACGACCAGAAAGGCCTGATCGACGTTCGCGGCGATGATGTGCGACTCTTTCGACAGGTTCGATGCGCGGCGGATGATGTAATTGCGCCGCGGCAGGATTTTCGTGACGACGCCCGTCGCTCCTTCCGGCTGTTCGTATTCGACGCGGTCGCCCACCACGACCGGATTGGTCGTGCGGCTTCCTTTCAGCCTGAGATTCCCGCGGATGCGGCAGGTTACGGTCTGCCCCGACGCGTCGTCGCGCAGCGTGTACCAGCTTCCGGTACTTTTGATTACCAATGCCGAACGTGCGGATTCCATAGGCGTCAGTCGTTATTGCCGGTTATTTTGTTTTTCATCAGGTCGAGGTACGGGAAAAGCAGCGCGGTCGTGCTCCGTACCGGCTTGTAGAGCGCGGCTTCGGTGTAACGGTCGTTTTCGACCCATCGGGTCGTGCTGTTGACGGTTTCGAACGCATATAGCAACAGGCTGAGAATGACGGCCATTTTGAACACGCCCAGCAGAATGCCGCCGATCGCGTCGATCGGGCCGAGTCCGGCGAGTTTGAAAATTCCTTTGATCAGGTGTCCCAACAGCGCCATGACCAACAGTACCGCCAGCAGTATTACGACGAATCCGACGGCTGCGGCGATCGGCGGATCGGTATGCAGCCATTGGCCTACCGCGCTGCTGTGGCGGAATGCGAAATAGACTCCGATGAAGAGTCCCGCGATTCCGCCCAGTTGCACGATGATTCCTTCGCGGAATCCCCTGTATGCGGCGTAGAGCAATGGAATGCCCAGGATGATATCGAATCCGTTCATGCTTGCGTTCTCGTGCGTCCGTGTTCCGTATCCGGCTGCGGGCTGCCCGGCGATCGGCCCGGTTCCCGTATTTCCGGACGGCGCCGGAAGACGGGACGGCCGAATATTTGTACCAAATATAGGGATTTATTCGTTATTTATTAAATTTGCTCTCAAATGCAACGCATATGAAAAGAATCTGGATTTTGATCGCAGGGGTGTTTATGCTGACGCAATTGTCTGCAAGAGACGTGATTAATATAAACAGGGATTGGCGTTTTTTCAGCCATACCGAAGGTTCCAGCGACCGGGCGCAGGGCGTGAACCTGCCGCACATGTGGAACAACGACGCCCTGAGCGGCCGGAACGACTATTTCCGGGGGGTAGGCAATTACATGAAAGATATCGCCGTACCGAAAGAGTGGGCCGGTCGGCGGATTTTCGTCCGCTTCGGCGGGGCCGGAACCGTGGCCGACCTGATCGTCAACGGGCGCTATGTCGGCGAACACCGGGGCGGTTACAGCGCATTTACGTTCGATCTGACCGATTACTTGAAATACGGCGAGAACAACTCGCTGTGGGTGATCGTCAATAACGCTCCGCGGCTCGACGTGCTTCCGACCGCCGGGGACATCAACGTTTACGGGGGATTGTACCGCGATGTCGAACTGATCGTAACCGATCCGTCGCATATCGCCGTGGACGATTACGCGTCTGAGGGCGTTTATGTCCACCAGAAAGAGGTCTCCCGCGAAAAGGCCGATCTGGAGACGGTCGTGAGGGTGCGCGGCGCGGCCGGTAAGACCCTTACGGTCAATCTGGCCGTCGAAACGCCGAACCGCGATACGGTGGTCGTGCAAGGTGCGAAAGTCAAAATCGCGGGGGACGGCCGGGGATCGGCGACCGTACCGGTGATCGTAGGAAATCCGACGTTGTGGGATGGCATCGAGAATCCGTATATGTATACCGTGCGCGTGCAGCTGGCCGACGAGGGACGCGTGTGCGACGAGGTTACGGTGCCGCTCGGACTGCGCTTTTTCAGCGTCGATCCGAAGCAGGGATTCCTGCTGAACGGCCGTCCGTATCGGATTCACGGCGTGGTGCATTACGAAGACCGGGCGTCGGTGGGGATCGCGTTGAAACAGTACCAGATCAAAGAGGATCTGGATCTGATTACCGAGATGGGCGCCAATGCCGTCCGGGCTGCCGGTTATCCGCACCATCCGGGCTTTTACGACGAGTGCGACCGCCGCGGGATCTTGGTCTGGAGCGAAATGCCGTTTATCGGGCCGGCTTATATGACCGATAAGGGGTATATCCATACGGACGATTTCCGCCGCAACGGCGAGCAGCAGCTTTACGAAATGATTTTCCAGCAGTTTAACCACCCTTCGGTCGTATTCTGGGGTATTTTTTCGGATCAGGATCCGCGGGGCGACGATCCGACCGACTACATCAAAGGGCTCAACGCGATGGCGATGCAGGAAGACCCGTCGCGGATGACGACGGCAACAAGCAATCAGGACGGCCCGATCAATTTCGTGACCGACCTGATCGTCTGGGATCTTCCGTTCGGATGGAAGGAGGGGATGCCGGGCGATCTGAAGATATGGCTCGATCAGTTGCAGAAAAAGTGGGGGAGCCTGTGTTCCGGGATCACGTACGGAGCGGGGGCTTCGATCTATCATCAGGAGGATTCGCTCTACCGGCCCAACTACCTCGGCAACTGGCATCCGGAGCGTTGGCAGACCAGTCTGCACGAGCAGTATTTCCCGCTGGTCGACGCGTCGCCGTTTCTATGGGGCTGGTTCGTGGCCAATATGTTCGATTACGGGGCGGCCGGGCGCGACTGGGGCGAGGGCACCGGGATCGACGACCGGGGATTGGTGACTTTCGACCGCAAGTACCGCAAGGATGCGTTCTATTTCTATAAGGCCAACTGGAACAAGGCCGAACCGATGGTTTATATCGCGCAGAAGCGCTGGACGCCGCGCGTGAAAACGACCCAGACGATCCGGGTCTATTCGAATGCTCCGGAAGTGGAACTGCTGGTCAACGGCGCTTCGCTCGGCAGGAAGACGGGGGCCAACGGGGTGTTCCTGTGGGAAAACGTCGAACTCAAACGCGGCGTGAACGCGCTCGAGGCGCGCAGCGACACGAGCATCGACTATGCTGACATTCGGGTGTTGTAGATCGGGACGCAGGAACGGCTTAACGTACGGTCGAGTCCCGCAGAATCCCGGTCGAGTCAGGCCCTTCGCAGAACAACAGGTCGATGATCGACAGGTTCGCCGCGAAAGGATAGCGTTCGGTGAAAACCTGGTAATAAGGTGCGGCCCGGAATGCCGGGTCGGGACGTTGCAGGCGCGGCTTCGGGGATAGCGCGTCTCGGAAATCTTCGGCGGGATCGGGGTTTTGCACGTAACTTTCGGAGTACGCGATGCGCGGTTTCATTCGTAAGAGATCGAGTACCGTTTGTTGCAGTTCCGCATTCAGGTCGACCAGAAAATCGTACCGTCGCCGGTAGAACGGGGCGAACCGCTCTTCGTAATGGACGAAATAGGGCGAACTCCGGTAAGCCGATACGATCGCTTGCCAATGTTGGTGTTGCCATTTTTTCGACGAATCGATCCGGATATCCCGGGTCGGTTTTTTTATACCCGACGGTTGGAGTACCGGTACGATCAGCGGACCCGTCCCGTTGGCCGTCAGGATGTCGCATCGGTTTCGGTAGCTCTGTTTCCGATAATGTTCGTATAGGTCGATTACGGCTTTTCCGCTCAGTAGTTTGGCGTAATACTGGACGTTTCCGAGATAAGCGGTCGAAAGGATCACGGTCGGCGGATTTCGGGTTATTTTTTCGGGCCGAACAGGTCGGTCTCGCCGCGTTCGACGGCGTGGAATACGGTGGCCAGTTCGGCGACTGCCGGCGAGATCAGGCCGATGACGTTGCGGATGTCGTTCTCCTTGCTTCGATCGCCTTTGATCCGGTACAGCATAACGGCATACAGAGCCCGGAAGAACAGTTCCACGTCGGAGATGTCCTGTTTGCCGAGTTTGCTTTTGAGCGTCGGGATTTCGGGGGCTACCGCGGCGTAGAGCGCACGGTATTTCTCGCCGACGGGCAGCGTCAGCAACTGTTTGTGCAGGTTATCCAGATCGTCGATCAGATGCAGGGTGTGTTCCAGATGGCCGTTTTCCTCCTTGCCTTCTTTGCGCAGCAGGTTTACCAGATCCATGTACCAGAAGAAAACCTCCTGTTTTTTGGCTTCGTCCAGTTCGCTTTTCTGCACCAGTTGCGAATAGATCGCTTCGGGACTGAACTGCAGGGCGCGTAGCAAATCCTCCAACTGCCACAGATAGAGGATGTACTCGGCGATATTCTCTTTGCGTTTGCGTTGTGCGATATACATTTCGGTCGTTTTTCGGTGAACGGATCGTGTTTCCGACCGCTAATATACCGATTCCTTTCGAAAAACGGATGACGTCGTCCCGTTCGGAATGCGTTATTGCATCCGGATGTGCTCTTCGATCCTCTTTTTCAGGCTCCCCTTGCCGTAATCGAGCCACCGGTCGATCAGGATGCCTTCGGGATCGAACAGCAGGCCGAGCGCCGGGGAGAGTTGTCGGTCGCCCCGGCTATCGGGCGAATGGCGTTAAATCTCCACGTCCGTTTCGCGTACGATCCGGAGCACGTTTTCCGTAGCGGGCGCCACTTTGTAGCGGTCGTCGATGCGCCGTCCGACCACCCATACGATGTCATTCCCGCTGGTCACGACGAATTGGCGGCGTTTGTCCGGGAGCGATACCTTGTTGTTTATCAGGAAATCGCTGATTTTCTTGCGGCTGTCCATGCCGAACGGAACGAATGCGTCCCCTTCGTTCCAGCGGCGCACCGTCAGCGGATAGGTCAGCTTGTCCGCATCGAGCAGCGCTACGTTTTCGGGCTGGCGGAGCGATTCGACGTCGTCTGCTTCGAGGCGTTCGAAGGTCAGCAACGCGCCGCCGCAGTAGATGTGGGTCGTTTCGGGAGTCACTTCCGTCGTGCAGCCCTCGTCGTCGGGGATCGGGGTGATCAGGATGCGACCGCGGTCGATGTAAGCTACGCTGTCTTTCGAAAAGAAACGCTTGCCGGAGCCGTGTCCTTCGCAGAATGCCCGGTAAAGGCTGTTGATGACTTCCCCGTTGAACCCGAAACCGCGCAGCAGTTCGAAGATGACGAAATCGGCAGGCAGCGACGGATCGATCCGCGACAGATCGACGACGGTGCGCGTTTCGTCGCGTATGAGCGCCTGGCGGCGGATCACTTCCATGCTGCGGTCGATGAAATTCTGGGCCGAGGTCAGCCGTTCGACGTTGGCCGCCATCGTGTCGGTGAATTTCGGAGAGATCTCCTTGATGCGCGGCACGATGCCGAGCCGGAATTTATTGCGTAGGTATTTGGTCGACGCGTTGGTCGAATCTTCGCGGTAGGGGATTTTGTTGGTCAGCGCGTAGTCGATGATCTCTTTGCGCTGCGAAAACAGCAGCGGCCGGATCAGGCGCCCGTTCACGACGCCGATGCCCGTCAGCCCCCGGAGCCCCGTTCCCCGGATCAGGTTGATGAAAAAGGTTTCCACCGAGTCGTCGGCGTGGTGTGCGATTGCGACCCGGTCGTAGCGGCGCTCTTCGCATAGCTTGTCAAACCATTCGTAGCGCAACCGCCGCGCGGCCATTTCGACCGATTCGCCGGTCGCGGCGACTTCCGCCATCGTGTCGAAGCGAACGCCGTAATACGGGATTCCGTAGCGGGTCGCCTCGCGTTCGACCAGTAAGTCGTCTTCGTCGGCTTCGGCTCCGCGAAGCTGGAAATTGCAGTGCGCCACGCCCACTTCGTATCCGCCGCGGACGAACAGCGACAGCATGACCATCGAATCGACGCCGCCGCTTACGGCCAGCAGAATGCGGTTTTCGTGGGTGCACAGACCCCGTTCCCGGATGTAGGCCCGAAATTTATCCTGTAGCATATCTATATCAGATTTACTTCCATGTCGATCGTTACGCCGAACCGTTCGAGCACATCCTGCTGAACGGCACGGGCGAGGCGGACGATATCGGCTCCCGTAGCGCCGCCGTGGTTGACCACTACGAGCGCCTGGCGTTCGTGGATGCCGGCCGGGCCGAGCCTTGAGCCGCGCCATCCGCAGCGGTCGATCAGCCAGCCGGCCGCCAGTTTCACCCGGCCTTCTCCGGTCGCGTAGCGCGGCATGTCCGGGTATTTCTTCGTCAGGAAATCGGCCTGCGCTTGCGACACGACCGGATTTTTGAAAAAGCTGCCGGCGTTTCCCAGCACTCTCGGATCGGGCAGCTTGCTGCTCCGGATAGCGATAACCGCCCGACGGATATTTTCCAGCGATACGCCGCCGAGCGCTTCGACCTGTTGCTCCACGTCTCCGTAGCGCAGCCGGAACTGCGGATCGCGCGCGAGGACGAATTGAACCGCCAGGATTACGGCGCGGCCTTTCAGCTCCCGTTTGAAAATGCTGTCCCGGTAACCGAAACGGCATTCCGCGTTGGACAGCGTCACAGTTTCCCGCGTGTCGATCAGCAGGCACTCGACGCTTTCGATCGTATCTTTCGCTTCGGCCCCGTACGCTCCGATGTTCTGTACCGGTGCGGCCCCGACATAGCCTGGGATCAGCGACAGGTTTTCGATGCCGCCCAATCCGTTGCGCACCGCCCAGGCGACGAGGTCGTCCCATTCGACGCCGGCTCCGGCTCGGACGCGCACCGTCCTGCCGTCGTCCGAAATCTGCGCGATGTCGCGGCACGCGGGATGCAGCACGGTGCCGTCGTAATCGCCCGTGAACAGCACGTTGTTGCCGCCGCCGAGGATCATCCATTTCTCGCCGGGCGGCAAGCTGTCCAGCAGAGCGGTCAGTTCGGCCCGGTCGCTGAATTCGGCGAAACGTCGCGCCGAAACGTCCACCCCGAAACTGTTCAGTCCGCGGAGGGATTTGTTTTCTTCCATCATACACGCTATTGTTAAACAAACATACGACAATAAATCAGATTTTGCAAAACCGACTGCCGACGGAGCGGTTCCGCTACAGACCGACGGCCGGTAAAAAACCCGGATGCGGATATTTGCGGAAAAATGATTACTTTTAATGTGAATTTTTAAATCCGACGAAAAATGTTTACCGAACAGGATATCGAACAGATCGGCGCTCACGGCCTGTGCGTCGCCGATGCGGAGCGGCAGATGCTCCGTTTCAGAGAAGGGTTTCCATACCTGGATATTTGCCGTGCGGCAGTGGCCGGCGACGGGATTCTGCAAGTCGACGGGGCTGCTGCGGAGCGTTACGGCGCGGTTTACCGGGAACTCCGTCCGCAGCGCAAGGTCGTGAAATTCGTTCCGGCGTCGGGTGCGGCGACCCGTATGTTCAAGGCGTTATTCGAATTTTTGAACGACGGCGTTCGCAGCCGCGAAGTCGACGAATTGTTGGCCGGTCTCGACCGTTTCGCTTTTGCCGAACGGCTTGCGGAGTTTACCGGAGGCAGCCGCGATCCGCGAACCGTGGTCTCGAATATCCTGACCGAAGGGCTCGGTTACGGGACGCTGCCGAAAGCGCTGATCCTTTTTCACCGTTATCCCGACCGCAACCGGACGGCCTTTGAAGAACATCTGGCCGAAGGGGCGCTGTATGCGGCCGGAGCAGGGAGCGAAGTATGCATTCATTTTACCGTATCTGCGGAGCACCGGGAGCAGTTCGAACGCCTGGCCGCCGAAACGGTTCCGTTTTACGAAGCCCGTTTCGGGGTGAAGTATCGGATCGGTTATTCCTGCCAGAAGCCTTCGACCGATACGCTGGCCGTCAATCCCGACGATACGCCGCTGCGCGACGGGCAGGGGCGCCTGCTTTTCCGTCCTGCGGGGCACGGGGCGCTGATCGAGAACCTGAACGAGATCGATGCCGACCTGGTTTTCATCAAAACGGTCGACAACGTGGCGCCCGACCGTCTGAAATCCGATACGGTGATCTATAAAGAGATGCTCGCCGGGTTGCTGCTCGATTTGCAGCGGCAGGCGTTCGGGTATTTGCGCCGGCTGGATGCCGGGGAACGGGTGTCTGCGGAGGAGATGGCGTCATTCGTTTCCGGCAGGCTGTGCCGTCGGCTGCCGTCGTCGTTCGCTGCGTTGGAACCGCAGCGGCAGGTCGGTTTGCTGCGCGAATTGCTGGATCGTCCGATCCGGGTGTGCGGTATGGTGAAGAACGAAGGCGAGCCGGGCGGCGGGCCGTTTTGGGTGCGGGAGGCCGACGGCGGCGAGTCGTTGCAGATCGCCGAATCGTCCCAGATCGCGCCGCAGCAAAAGGGTCTGATGACCGCGGCGACGCATTTCAACCCGGTAGATCTCGTCTGCGGGGTGCGGGATTATCTCGGCCGTAAATTCGATCTGACGCGTTACGTCGATCCGCAGACCGGTTTTATTTCGTCGAAATCGCAGCAGGGGCGGCCGCTGAAGGCGCTCGAATTGCCGGGTCTGTGGAACGGAGCGATGGCGCGGTGGAACACCGTGTTCGTCGAGGTTCCCATATCGACTTTCAGTCCGGTGAAAGTTGTGGGCGATCTACTGCGGCCGCAGCATCGGAACGGATAGTCCGGGTTTTGAAAGCCCCGTTTTATTCGTTACCTTTGCGTAAAAGATCAGATTCCGTACGAGCGATGGCGAAAAGCAGTAAAAAGAGCTTTAAGGAGAGTGTGGCCGATTATGCGGCGTTGTCCGAACGGATCGGCCGGAGGCAGTTCGCGCCGGTCTATCTGCTGATGGGCGAGGAGCCCTATTTTATCGATATGCTGGCCGAACGGCTCGGCGAGACGATCCTGTCGCCCGAGGAGCGGGCCTTCGACCAGACGGTCGTTTACGGCAGGGATACCGAAGCCGGGGCGATCGTCAATTTTTGCCGTCAGATGCCGATGATGGGGGCTTTTCAGGTGGTGATCGTCCGCGAAGCGCAGACGTTGCGCCGGATCGACCAGTTGTCGCTGTATACGTCGGCGCCCTCCCCGACTACGATCCTCGTGCTGTGTCATAAAGAAAAAGGACTCGATAAACGTAGTCAGCTCTACAAGCAGATCGAGGCTAAAGGAGCGGTTTTCGAATCGGTCGCTCCGCGCGATTACGAGATCGCCGGTTGGCTCGGCGATTTCGTCCGCAGTAAAGGATGTTCGATCGACCCGAAAGCGGCAGCCATGTTGACCGACCACCTCGGCGCCGATATTTCGAAGATCAGCAACGAACTGGGCAAACTGCTCACCTATCTGCCCGAAGGAACGAAGCAGATCACGGCCGCGCACATCGAACAGAATATCGGCATCAGCAAAGATTTCAATAATTTCGAGCTGACGCGGGCGATGTCCGAGCGGAACGTGGCCCGGGCGATGCTGATTGCCGATCATTTCGCCCGCAATCCGAAAGAGAATCCGTTGCTGGTGACCGTCAGCGCGCTGTTTACGCATTTTCAGCGGATTTTTATACTGAATTACCAAAAGTGGTATTGCCGCCGCAAAGGCGCGCCGATGCCGCCGGATGCGGAATTGGCAAGGATGTTGAAGCTGCCCACGGCGTTCTTTCTGAAGGAGTACCAGCAGGCGGCTGCGCTCTATCCGAACAACAAGGTTTTTGCGATTCTCGGCCTGTTGCGCGAGTATGACCTGAAAAGCAAAGGCATGAATACCGGGCAGGCCGACGGCGGCGAGTTGCTGAAGGAGTTGCTGTTAAAAATATTTTTACTCTGATGACCTATATCCTGATTTTCATAACGGCGATCGTTTCGATAGCGGCGTTCAACAATCGGCAATTGTTCGACCGGCTCGCGTTCGTCCCCTACCGTGTCGTGCATCGGCGCGAATGGTACCGGGCCGTGTCGTACGGTTTTGTGCACGGCGATTACATGCACCTGATCGTCAATATGCTCGTGTTGCTGTCGTTCGGGCAGTTCCTTGAGCAACTGTTTAAGGCTTACCAGCAGGCAGGGACCATTTTCAGCGGCTACCTGAGCTACGGACTGCTCTATTTCGGCGGGTTGCTGTTCTCCGTGCTTCCCGACCTCGTGCGTCGGCGCGACGATCCGCAGTATGCGTCGATCGGGGCTTCGGGAGCGGTGTCGGCCGTAATCTTCACCTCCATTTTTTTCAATCCGTGGAGTAAGATTTATTTCTTCGGTATCCTGCCGATCCCGGGGATTCTGTTCGGAATCCTTTATGTAGGCTACGAGCAGTACATGAGCCGTCGTCCGGGCGATCATATCAACCACAACGCCCACCTGTTCGGGGCGCTTTTCGGATTCGTGTTCCCGCTGCTGATGGAGCCGTCGCTGTGGCACGTATTCGTTAAGAACCTGACGTCGTTCTGATCCTGCGATGGATACGGTTTGTTACAACGGGGCGTTCGTCGTTCCCGGAGAGCGGGGATTCGCGCCGGAACGGTTGCTTTCGACGAATTACGTCTATCAGCAGATGCATGCCTTCGATCGCCGGATTCTTTTCCCGGATGCGCATTTGGAAATTCTCGGGCAGGCCGTGGAGCGGGTTTGCGGCGTGCCGTTCGTCCTCCCCGAACCGACGTTGCGACAGGCGGTCGGGGCGTTGCTCGACGCCAATCGTTATCCGCACGGCAGCAGTCGGATTACGTTGCGCGTTTTTCCGCACGGGCTGGAATCCGATGCCGAAGAACCGTCTTGGCTGCTGGAGACCGCTGCTCCGCTCTATTATCCGCGTTACGTGCTGTGGCATAAGCGTCCGCTGCTGGACGTGTTTCCGTGCGATTGCGCCTGGCCGGGATATCCGACTTCCGTTTCGCTGCTTTCGGCGGCATTCGGACGCGATGCGGCTGCCCGAGCCGGAGCGGAACTCGCCGTTCTCGAGAACCGGGACGGGACGCTGACCCACGTCGACGACGAGCCGTTGTTCCTCGTCTCCGCCGGCGAGGTGTTTACGACGCCGCTGGCAGCCGGGGCGACCGATTCGGTGATGCGGCGGCTGGTGCTTGCCGTCTGCCGCGCCGAAAAGATCGCGGTGTGCGAATGCCCGCTGACACGGGGTATGCTGACCCATTGCGAAGAAGCCTTTACCGTTTCGGTGCAGGGAATCGTGTCGCTGCTCGGTTACGGGGATTACCGCTACTTCAACCTGATGGCCGTGAAACTCGCCGAACGGATCAACGACGTGCGGCTCTGAAGCGTTTCGTCCCGTTCCGGCTACGGCTTTTTCCGCCGTTTGGCGCTCTCCTTATCGAATTCTTCCTGATCGAACTTCGCCCCGAGGATCTCTTCGGCCCGGCGGGCGTCCGCCTCGTTGACGACCAGCCGGACGGGCATCATCTCGTTGCGGATCGGCAACACCTCGGCCGTCAGTTCGTTCAGCAGTTCGCACGGTACTCCGCTGCTTTCCAGCAGGCTTTTGTAAATGGAGGCTTCCCCTACCGAGGAGAAGCTCCGGATTACTACCAGTTTCGAATCGTCCATCGCATTCGGTTTTTAGTACGACATTGATAATCAGGCGGAAATATCGGATCGTCGCCGGTTGTTCCGCATGTTCTAAATATAGGGATAATTTGTGAATAAATTCCCGCCGGGGATGCCGCGGGACAACTATTTTTTCGTTATTTTTGTCGGGATACATCATTAAAAGCGAATCTGAAATGGCTCAATTTACACATCTGCACGTACATACCCAATATTCGATCCTGGATGGGGCGGCTGCGATCAAACCGTTGCTCAAACGCGCCAAAGAACTGGGCATGACGTCGCTGGCGATTACCGATCACGGCAACATGTTCGGCGTGAAGGAGTTTCACGATGCGGCCGAAAAAGAGGGGATCAAACCGATCCTCGGATGCGAGGTGTACGTTGCGGGCGGCAGCCGTTTCGACAAAAGCGGCAAGGACGACCGCGGCGACCACCTGATCCTGCTGGCCAAGAACCTGGAAGGGTATCATAACTTGGCGCGTATCGTTTCGTACGCCTTTATCGAGGGATTCTATTACCGTCCGCGTGTGGATAAAGAGTTGTTGAGGCTGTACCATGACGGGATTATCTGCTGCTCGGCCTGTCTCGGCGGGGAGCTTCCGCAGGCGATCATGCACGGGAATATCGACGAGGCGCACCGCGTCGTCGAGGAGTTTAAGTCGATTTTCGGAGAGGATTACTACCTCGAACTGCAACTGCATCCGAGCGGTAACGCGCGGATCGACGCGCAGGTGTACGAGAACCAGAAAAAGGTCAACGAAGTGATCCTGCGGCTGGCGGCCGAACACGGCGTCAAGTACATCGCGTCGAACGACGTGCATTTCATCATGGCCGACGATGCGCCGGCGCACGACCGGCTGATCTGCCTGAACACGGGCCGCGACCTGGACGATCCGAATCGGATGCGGTACACGTTCCAGGAGTATCTGAAGAGCGAAGAGGAGATGGCCGCGCTGTTCCCGGATCATCCCGAAGCGCTCGCTACGACGGCCGAGATCGCCGCTAAAGTGGAGTCTTATTCGCTGGAACACAAGCCGCTGATGCCGAACTTTCCGATCCCGGACGATTTCGAAATACCGCTCGACAAACTGAAAGAAACCTTCCTGAAAAAGCTGGAAGACGAGGCGCTGCGCGCGGAAGTGAACGATTGCGCGTCGCTCGACGACGTGATCGCGCGTCATCCGGAACTGTCCGAACGGTTGATGATCTCGAAACAGTTCCGCTACCTGGAATACCTGACCTACCTGGGTGCCGAAAAACGTTACGGCACGCTTTCGGAGGCGGTGCGCAAACGGATCGAATACGAATTGTCGACGATCGAGTGGATGGGGTTCCCTGGTTACTTCCTGATCGTGTGGGACTTTATTCGTGCGGCGCGCGAGATGGGCGTGTCGGTCGGGCCGGGTCGTGGGTCGGCGGCCGGGTCGGTGGTTGCCTATGCGCTGAAAATCACCAGCATCGATCCGATGAAATACGACCTGCTGTTCGAACGTTTCCTGAATCCGGATCGTATTTCGCTGCCGGACGTCGACGTCGATTTCGACGAGGACGGCCGCGCCGACGTGCTGCATTACGTGACCGAAAAATACGGCAGCAAGCGCGTCGCGCAGATCATCACGTTCGGGACGATGGCTCCGAAAATGGCCATCAAAGACGTGGCGCGGATTCAGAAGCTGCCGCTTTCGGAAAGCAACCGCCTGGCGAAGCTGGTTCCCGAAAAACCGGGGATGTCGTTCCCGAAAGCCTATAAAGAATCTCCCGAACTGCTGGCCGAGAAGGAATCGCCCGACCCGCTGGTGCGCGATACGATGCGTTATGCCGAGAAGCTCGAAGGGTCGGTGCGCCAGACCGGCGTACATGCCTGCGGCGTGATTATCGGGCAGGATGACCTCGAACTGTTCGCCCCGATCGCGATCGCGAAGGACGCCGAGCTGAACGTGGTGCAGTACGAAGGCAAGCTGGTCGAGAGCGTCGGCCTGATTAAGATGGACTTCCTGGGACTCAAAACACTGTCGATTATCAAGGATGCGCTCGAAAATATCGAATCGACGACCGGGCGGAAGCTCGATATCGACGCGATCCCGTTGGACGACGGCCCTACGTACGAATTGTACAGCCGCGGCGAGACGACCGGCCTGTTCCAGTTCGAGTCGCCGGGCATGAAAAAGCACCTGCGCAACCTGAAGCCGAACCGGTTCGAAGATTTGATCGCGATGAACGCGCTGTACCGCCCGGGCCCGATGGAGTACATCCCGAACTTCATCGCCCGCAAGCATGGGCTGGAACCGGTGACCTACGAGATTGCCGACATGGAGGAGTACCTGAAGGACACGTACGGGATTACGGTCTATCAGGAACAGGTCATGCTGCTGTCGCAAAAGCTGGCCGGTTTTTCGGGCGGCGAGGCCGATACGCTGCGCAAGGCGATGGGGAAGAAAAAACGGGACGTGCTGGATAAGATGAAGCCCAAGTTCATCGAAGGGGCTAAAAAGAACGGTCACGACCCGAAAATCTGCGAAAAGATATGGGGCGATTGGGAGGCGTTCGCATCGTATGCGTTCAACAAGTCGCACTCGACCTGCTACGCCTACGTTTCGTACCAGACGGCCTACCTGAAAGCGCATTATCCGGCCGAATTCATGGCGGCGCTGCTGAGCCGCAACCTGTCGGATATCAAGAAGATCAGCTTCTTTATGGACGAGTGCAAGCGGATGGGGCTGTCGGTACTGGGCCCGGACGTCAATTACAGTAAGTCGCGCTTCTCGGTCGATGAGGACGGCAACGTGCGTTTCGGCATGGCGGCGATCAAAGGCGTGGGCGAGGCCGCCGTCCAGAATATCATCGAGGTGCGCAAAGAGGGCGGTAAGTTCACGTCGATCTACGATTTCGTCGAACGGGTGAACCTGCAGGCCGTCAATAAGAAAACGCTCGAAAACCTCGTGCTCGGCGGAGCGTTCGACACGATCAGTTCGTTCCCGCGGAGCGCTTACCTGGCCAAGGACGACCACGATATGACGATGCTCGACGCGCTGATCCGTTACGGAAACCGCATCCAGAACGACAAAAACAACGTGCAGCAAAGCCTGTTCGGCGAAACGGCCGCCGAGTCTTCGGTGCAGAAGCCGGAGCCGCCGCAGCATACGCCGTGGTCGAAGCTGGAAATGTTGAACCGCGAACGCGAGGTAATCGGTATCTACTTGTCGTCGCATCCGCTGGACGATTTCTCGGTTATTATCCGTCACTATTGCAACTGCTCGCTCGGCGACCTGTCCGACCTGTCGTCGATGAACGGGCGCGACTTCATGGTCGCCGGCATGGTGACATCGGTGATGCACCTGACGACCAAAACCGGCAAGCCTTACGGACGGTTCACGATCGAGGATTACAACGGTTCGCACGAATTCGTGCTCTTTTCGAAGGAATACGAGAATTTCCGCCGCTATATGTTCGAAGGATATTACCTGTTCATCCGGGGGAAGGTGGGTCCTCGCATCTACAATCCGAGTGAGCTCGAAGCGAAAATCACGTCGATGATGATGCTTTCCGAAGCGCAGGAAACGCTGATGAAAGAGGTTACCGTAATGGTACCGGTGAACGATCTGACCGAAGAGTTGATCGGGAAGCTTTCCTGTACGGTGAAGGACAACCGCGGTAAGGTGATGCTCCGCGTCAAGGTGTACGATCCGGCAGCCGATGTGGCAGTAAATTTGTATTCGAAGAGCGTGAAGGTCGATATGACCGGTGACATGGTGCGGTTTCTGGAAGACTATGCGTTGCAGTATACGCTGATGTAACTATTTGATCCGTAAGTGTGTATTCGTCTGCCAGTCGGAATGTTGAATAAGTTGTTGATTACTTTTGCCGTCGCCGCGTGCTTTTGTCGGATGTTATTATGACCTTTGTACGACCACAGTGAAACATAAACTTTAAAAATACCGAAATTATGGCACTTACTATCACATCCGAAAATCTGCAGGGATTGCTCGATTCGGGCAAGCCGCTGGTAATCGATTTCTGGGCCGAATGGTGCGGCCCCTGCCGGATGGTCGCTCCGATCATCGACGAACTGGCCGGCGAATACGAAGGCAGAGTGACGATCGGCAAATGCGACGTCGATTCGAACAATGCGATCGCCGTGCAGTATGCCGTCCGCAACATCCCGACGATTTTGTTCATCAAGAACGGGCAGATCGTCGACAAGCAGATCGGCGCGGCTCCGAAAAACGTATTCGCGGAGAAAATCGCAAAACTTCTGTAAACTCGTATTCTGTTTTCATGGCGATAGGGGGGCGACTCTCCCTATCGTTTGTTTTGTGCGATCTCCTATCCGCCGAACGTATTTTCTCCGTAGTATTTTTGAGCCGTACGTGCGACGATGTCCGCATCGTATTTCCATTCGTCGTTGCGGTACCATATCTTTTTGCGCAGCGAACGGAGATAGCGGGATTCCTTTTTCTTTCCGCTGTCGGTAAAGTACATCTTCAATGCCATGCCGACACGGTCTTTTTTGGTGATAACCACACCCGTACAATACACATAACCTTTCTTGTATGGGTCGTCTACCGGCAAAGTATAGATACACTGTACCGGCATTGAACCACCTACGGGCTTTGTTTCCGGAAACGGTCGTAACGTAGTCGTCGAAACGAAATTCTTTATCCGACGCCGAATCGAAGCCCCCGTTCTTTTTCTTCTTGTGACCGTAAACCGTCGTCTTCAATTCCCCCGATTTATACAGGTAGCGAGGCGCTCCGCTGATTGTTGTCGGGAGAAGATGATTGATATCGGATGATGGAACAGAGGGGAATATACGACGACAAAGCCTGGAGACCGTATTTACAATGTCTCCAGGCTTCTGTGTATTGCCGGCAGGTTCCGGCCGCTTTGTGAAATCGATTGCGCGCGGAATTACCAGCCCAGCACGTATGCGAAAATCAGCGGGGCCACGATCGTAGCGTCCGACTCGACGATGAATTTCGGGGTGTCCGGAGCGAGTTTGCCCCAGGTGATCTTTTCGTTCGGAACGGCGCCCGAATATGATCCGTACGAGGTCGTCGAGTCCGAAATCTGGCAGAAGTAGGCCCAGAACGGCACGTCTTCCCATTCGAGATCCTGGTACATCATCGGCACCACGCAGATCGGGAAGTCGCCCGAAATGCCGCCGGCGATCTGGAAGAACCCGACGCCTTTGCCGCCGCTGTTGGCGCGGTACCATTCGGTCAGGAAGATCATCGTTTCGATGCCGCCCTTGACGGTCGAGGCTTTCAGTTCGCCTTTGATGACGTACGACGTGAAGATGTTGCCCATCGTGCTGTCTTCCCATCCCGGAACGATGATCGGAATGTTCTTTTCGCAGGCGGCCAGCATCCAACTGTTCTTCGGGTCGATTTCGTAGTACTGCTCCAGTACGCCGCTGCGCAGCAGCTTGTACATGAATTCGTACGGCAGGTAGCGTTCGCCTTTGTCGTCGGCGTCTTTCCATATCTTGAAAATATGTTGTTGCAGGCGGCGGAACGCTTCCTCTTCCGGGATGCAGGTATCCGTCACGCGGTTCATGTGGTTTTCGAGCAATTCCCATTCGTCCTGCGGCGTCAGGTCGCGGTAGTGCGGCACGCGTTTGTAGTGCGAGTGGGCGACGAGGTTCATGATGTCTTCTTCGAGGTTGGCGCCGGTGCAGGTGATGATCTGCACTTTGTCCTGGCGGATCATTTCGGCCAGCGAGATGCCGAGTTCGGCGGTACTCATCGCACCGCCGAGGGTGATCATCATTTTACCCCCTGCCTGCATGTGGGCTTCGTATCCTTTGGCGGCGTCGATCAGTGCAGCCGCGTTGAAGTGGCGGTAGTGGTGCGTAATGAATTGAGAAATAGGTCCCTTTTCCATTTTTTTGATTGAGTTTAATATGTAATCGTATTATTTAGGTCGTCTCGAACACGGGTTTCCGCTGTTGTTGCAGCGGACCTCCGCAAAGGTAGGAAATTCCGCCGTGAATTATTCCTTAATTATATGGGAAACTCTTTATTTGCGGATTTCTTCGAGCCAGCGGCCGAGCGCGGCGCGCAGTTCGTCCTTGTAGCGGAACGATTCGCTCCAGCCCCAGCCGTGACCGCCGGTCGGGAAAATGTGCAGTTCGGCCGGAACGTTGCGGCTTTTCAGCGCCGTGTAGTAGCGGGTGCTGTTGCCCGGCAGGACGTTGTCGTCGTCGTCGCTGAGGGCGATGAATGCCTGCGGCGTTCGTTCCGTCACCTGTTTTTCGCAGGAATAACGGAACGTCTCCGGGGCGGAAGCGTCCGGGCCGATCAGGTTGCCGAAGGTCTCCTTGTCGATGATGTCCGGATCGTCCGAGGTGGCCGCGTAACACAGGATCGTGAAATCGGGACGGTTGTCCGCTCCGGTGAACAGCGTCGAGGCGGCTGCGGCAAGGTGTCCTCCGGCCGAGAATCCGATGATGCCGACCCGGTGCGGATCGACGCGCCATTTCGGGGCCTGTTTGCGTACCAATTCCAGCATTTGCTGCGCGTCTTTCAGCGGGATTTCGGGGTGGCCGTTCGGCATCCGGTAACGCAGTACAATGGCCGTTACGCCCTGCGTATTAAACCATCGGGCGACCTGTAAGCCTTCGTGATCGAAGCAGATGGCTCCGTATCCTCCGCCGGGACAGATGACGACGGCCTGGCCGGTCGCCTGCGTCGGATCGGCCGGCAGCACCAGGTAGTCGGCGTCGACCGCCCCGAAAATCACGTCGGGTAATACTTTGACGCTGTCCGCCGACAGGCCGTTGCTCTCCGGCGCGCCTTTCGGGTAGAGCGGCAACGCTTCGGGCGTTCGGTTCGGTTCGGGTGTCCGGCCCGGGCTTTCGGCGGCGGACAACAGCAGCGGAAGGACTGCCAGCCATACCATTTTTTTCATCGTAACGGGCTTTCGGCGATTCTTATTTGCGGATTTCTTCGAGCCAGCGGCCGAGCGAAGCGCGCAGTTCGTCGTGGTATTCGAACGAATCGCGCCAGCCCCATCCGTGTCCGCCGCTCGGATAAACGTGCAGTTCGGCCGGCACGTTGTGCTTTTTGAGCGCGGAATAGTAACCGATGCTGTTGGCGGGCGGTACGCCGTTGTCGTCGTCGCTGAGCGCGATAAATGCCCGCGGCGTTTGGTCGGTAACCTGTTTTTCGTTCGAATAGCGCTCGGCCAGCTCCGCCGGGGCGTTCGTGCCCAACAGGTTGTCCTTCGACCCCTGATGCGTGATCGAATCCATCGAGATGACCGGGTAGATCAGGATTGAGAAATCGGGCCGGTCTTCCGGGCCGGTGAAGTGGGTGGCTGCGGTCGCGGCGAGGTGCCCTCCGGCCGAAAATCCCATGATGCCGACCCGGTTCGGGTCGACGTGCCAGTCGGCGGCCTTCTGCCGCACCAGTTTCAGGGCCGTCTGCGCGTCTTTCAATGGAATTTCGGGATGCCCGTTCGGCATCCGGTAACGCAGTACGACGGCGGTTATCCCGTGCTCGTTCATCCATTCGGCCACGTCGAGTCCTTCGTGACCGTAAGCCAGCGAGATATACCCGCCTCCGGGACAGATGACGACGGCCTGTCCGGTCGCTTGCGCCGGATCGGCCGGAAAAACGAAATAATCGGCTTCCGCGCATTTGTCGAGGTTCGTGGCGGTCAGCCGGACGTCGGCTGCGGAGAATCCGTTGCTTTCCACGGCCCCGTCGGGGTACAGCGGCAGCGCCTGCGGTGTTTGGGCGAATCCGCCCGGAGCGCACAGCAGCGCGCCGACGGCGGTCAATAGTTGTTTTTTCATAGTATCTAAAAATCCGATTTTAACAAAGGTAGCTAATTTGTACGGTTCGTCAAAGCGCTTGCGTGCGGTACGTTAAAATTCGACGGTGATGCCAAGCGTCGGCAGTACGGTGCCGCCGATGTCGTGCGCGACGGTCTTCATTTTGTAGTGTCCGGGGCGCTGCGGATCGGGGACGTATTGCCCCGAAGCGTCGGTCTCGGGCATCAGGATATCCTGTCCGGCCGCTTTGAAGTTGTAGAGATTCTGAATGTCGACGTAGAATCCGAGCCGCCATTTCGCGAAGTACCATACTTTGTCCGCCCGCACGTCGAGCTGATGGAAAGCCTGCAGTCGCCGCGAATTGTACAGCGCGTAATCGTAGTAGGGCCGCTGTCGGGCGTCCCAGGCTCCGGTTTGCGACGAGAGGCCGAAATCGTAGGGCGTGAAGGGGCTGCCGCCGGTCAGATACCATTTGGCGCCGAGCGTCCAGTTGCGCCCGAACTTGTGGATCGCCGAGACGTTCAGGATGTGCCGCACGTCCCAATCGGAGGAGACGTACTCGTCCGTCGGGCGCAGGTCTGCGCCGGGACGGTTGAATTGCGAGTGCAGGAACGTGTACGAAACGTTGACGACCGTGTTCGCGAGGTTCGTGTTGCGGTACGAGAGTTCGACCCCGTAGGCGCGTCCTTTGCCGACCGACCGCACCGGAACGTCCCCGATCGTATAGTCGGCGAAGTCGCCGGTCGATACCGGCAGCGAATCGATCAGCGATACCGGATAGTCCGAGTAGCGCTTGTAGAAGCCTTCGATCGAAATGCGCGAGTGCGCGTCGGGCGTAAAGGCGATTCCCGCGATGAAATGGTCGGAGGCGATGTATCGCAGTCCGTTCGCTTTGTTGATCAGTACGCCGGTGCTGTCCCTGTATCCCATCGACGTGTAGGGCGGTTCCTGGTAATATCGCGCGACCGAAGCGCTGAACGTCCACTGCGGCCGGAAGTTGTAAGAGAGGTTCAGCCGCGGCGAAAGTTGTCGCAGCGGGTTGTGCATTTCGGAAGAATAGGTCGTTCCGTCGGCCCGTAGCCCGAGCAGCACTGAAAAGCGTTCCCCGAAAAATTCCCGGCTCAGCGTGGCGAACAGTTCGTAGCGTCCGAACGAGAGCCGGCTGTCGAACCGTTCCGTGCGGAGCTGGCCGCCGGTGTAAGCCGGCCGCCGGGTCGTATTGTCGTAGTGCCCGCTGCCGCCTCCGACGCCGCCCGTAAAGCGGAAGCCGCCGACCGACCGCAATTCGATTTCGGCCCGCACCCGGTTGTCCGATTGCTCGGTATTGTAGTCGATCGTGCGCGGCAGCGACTTGTCGTTGCGTTCGTGCTTGTAGAGTTTGTTCGTAAAAGCGTTACGACTGACCACGACGCGCAGTTGCCCGGCCCGGAAACGGTGCACGTATCCCGCGCCGAACACGTAGCTTGACTGCCTGTTTTCGGGCAGGTAGCCGAGGATGTACTTTTGATCGTCGTCGGGGTCTTTCAGTCCGGTATTCAGCCGGTTGTAGTCGAACGATCCGAGTCCGATCAGGTAAAATTCGTCCGACGCGCCGAGTTTCGAGGCCAGTTTGAACTGGTAGTCGTTATAGGTCGGCAGGAAGGGCAGGCCGAGTACGCTGAACAGCATTTGCAGGTAGCTGCGACGATAGGAGGCCAGCAGCGTGGTCTTGCCGTTTCTCGAAACCGGCGTATCGAAGTTGATCCCGAAATCCGACGCTCCGAGGATCAGTTTGCCTTTGAACCGCGTCGGGTTGCCGTCGCGCATCCGCATGTCCATCACCGAACTGAGGCCGTTGCCGAACGCGGCCGGGAACGCCCCGGTGTAGAAGTTGACCGAACGCAGCAGGTCGGTGTTGACCAGCGAGGCGTTGCCGCCCGATCCGCCCTGCACGGCGAAGTGGTTCAGCACCGGGATTTCGATGCCGTCGAGGTAATATTTGTTTTCGTTGGCCCCGCCGCCGCGTACGAGCACGTCGTTGCGCTGGATGGCCGTGGCGATGACCCCGGGGGCTGATTGCACCACTTTCGAGATATCGCGGTTCGCGCCGGGCGTCATATCGATCTCTTCGGTTCCGATCCGCCGCATCGACACGGGGGATTCGGTCGTCGCCGCGAGCGGCGAAACCGCCACGACGACTTCCGACAGCGCTACTTGCATCGTGTCGAGGGCGATGTTTACCACGGCGGTGTCCGATGCCGTGACCAGGAACGATTCGGTGGTGACCGCGTGGAATCCTTCGGCGGCGACATACAATGTGTTGTATCCCACCGGGACGCGGCGGATCAGGAACAGCCCGTTGCCGTTCGACGTTCCCGCGAGAGTGTCGCCCGCGAGCCGCACGGTGATGCCTGCGATCGGCCGGTCGTCGCCGCTGCCGGTCACGCGGCCCTTGACGGTGCCCGTTTTCGGCATCGGTTTTGTCTGGGCATAAGTTGTGGCGCATAGAACGATCGGAAACAGCCATAAAAGGCCGTAAAGGCAAAGCTTTTTCATTGCGGCGTGCGAAGTTTCCGGCAAAGATAACGTCTAATTCCGATAAAGCGATGCGATTGTGGTCGATACATCCGAAGTATCTGGATCCGGCCGGTCTGACGGCCTGCTGGCGCGAAGGGTTGCTGGCGCGGGAGGTGCTTTGCGGCCGGACGTCCGGTTACCGGAACCATCCGCAACTGGCGCGTTTCAAGGAGGCGGAAGACCCGGTGCGGGCGATCGACCGCTATCTCGAAGCCGTCTGGGAAGAATCCGTGTGCAGGGGGTACCGGTTCGATGCGACGAAGGTCGTGCCCGGCATTGCCGTCGTCCGTCTGACGGTCTCCTGCGGACAGCTCGATTATGAATTCGAACATTTAAAAAGAAAGCTGGAACTCCGTTCCCCGAAAAACTATATGCGGCTGATTGCCGTGCGCAGCATCGAGCCGCATCCGTTGTTCCGGGTTACGACGGGGGGAGTGGCCGTTTGGGAGATCATCCGATGAAAATTGCGATTTCGGGAGCAACCGGGTTTATCGGTACGCATCTGACGGCCTATCTGACGGGATTGGGGCATCGGGCCGTTCCGCTGGGACGTCCGGCTTTCCGGTCGCAGGAGTCGCTCGCGGCGGCGCTTGCCGGCTGCGGGGCCGTGGTCAATTTGGCCGGCGCGCCGATCGACCGGCGGTGGAGCGACGCCTATAAAAAGCAACTGTACGACAGCCGGATCGGGACGACCCGTAAGCTGGTGGCCGCAATCAACGAAATGAATCCCGCGCCGAAGGTTTTCGTTTCGGCGTCCGCTGTCGGTTATTACCCCGACCAGGGTTGTTACGACGAATACACGGCGGTCAAGGGAACGGGCTTCCTGTCCGACCTCTGCGAAAGCTGGGAGCGGGAAGCAAGCCGGGTGGTTCCGGGGATACGGTTGGCGGTCGCCCGTTTCGGCGTAGTGCTCGCCCCGGACGAAGGCGCTTTCGCAAAAATGGCTTTCCCGTTTCGCAAAGGGATCGCCGTCCGTATTGCGTCGGGCGCGCAGATTTTTGCATGGATCGACATCGGCGATCTGGTGCGTGCGCTGACTTTTATCCTTTCGTCGGATATGCTGGCCGGGGCGATCAACCTGACGGCTCCCGAACGGCTGACCAATGCGGCGTTCGCCCGAGCCGCCACCCGCCATTACGCCGCCCGTCTACACGTGGCGGTTCCCGGTTGGGCGCTCCGGCTGCTTTATGGAGAGGCTTCCGGTATGCTGGTTTCGGGCCCGTGCGCGATTCCCCGGAAACTGCTGGATGCCGGATTCGTTTTCAATGCGCCGGAGATCGCCGCGTTTATGTCGAAACTCGGCAAAACGGCCGAGAAGTGAGCGTCCGTGTCGGGTCCCGTCCGGGGGGAGCGAAAGCAAACGGAGCATCCCTTTTTGAGGACGCTCCGTTTGTCGAATTTGTTGTCGAAAACTATTTTTTTGCTTCTTCAACAGATACTTTACGAAAATCTTTCAGCAGTTTGGACAGTTCCAGCGCTGCTTTGCGCGCACGGGTTCCGGCTGCTTTGTTGTTTTTTTCAACCTGCAGATCTGCATTGGCCATAAAGACGTCAATTTGTTCTTTGATCTGGTTAACCAACTCTTTCATAAGCTTTTACGATTAATAGTTAGACATTCGGAAATACATGGAGGCAACCGGAATTCGACTTTTTTGAAGCAAAGCGACGACAAGGCAGTTCCCTCTGTGCTGAGTTTCCGTTTGATTTTCACCTGCAAATATAACAAATATAATGATACTTGAAAGAAAAGCCCCCGCTTTTTTGAGGCGGGAGCTTTTTTCCGTCTATCTGCTCCAGATGCAGCGGTAGTTGAACCGGCGGTTCGGAGCCGTGTCCCCGTTCAGGCACAGCGAGATCGGATCGTTCAGGTCGGCCGGGTTGTCGCTCCACTTGAAATCGAACACGAAACGGTCGCCGCCGAGTCCGAGCAATTCGCGCGGAACGGAAACTTCCAGTTGGTTGCCTGCGTAGCGCATCGGCAGATCGGCCACTTCCGTCCAGTCGCCTTTGGCGCTGTCGTAACGCATCAGCGTGGTGGTCTGATCGTTTTTGATCCGCTTGTTGATCAGGTAATCGTATCCGTACCATCCCGTTGACGGATCGTTGTCCGCGTCGATCAGCAGCAACATCCAATTGTTGTCGGTGCACGGGGTCAGCGCGTCGGCCGTTTCGGCGTAGAACGCCACCTGCTTCTTGTCGACGGCCACTTTGGCGGTGATGATGTCGTTGCGTCCCGAATTGTTGACGTAATGGATTCCCGCGTAACCTTTGGCGTCGCGGTGGAAAACGTCGCCCTTGGTATCGCGGTATTCGGTGGTAGCCCCCGCCCAGTCGTCGAACCGGCCGTCGATCTTAGTTTTTACGTAGCCGGCCAGTTCCGGGATCGGACGGATTCCTTTGTAGCGGCGGATGTTCTGCGCCATTTGCATGTAATAGTTATCCGTGTATCCGCCTTTCATCGGCTGGATGCCCCGGTTGAATTCCATGTTGTACTGGTCGACGAAGAAGAACGGGCTGTCGCGGTTCAGCCAGACGGTGGTCTTGCCTTTGCCCGGATGGTATTTCCCGGCGGTCCATTCGTTCCAGTCGTTGATATACAGGAATTCGGGGTTGGCCTGCAGGGCGTCCTCCCAGCGTTCCTGGAAATAGATTCCGTAGTTCACCGGGTCTTTTACGGTTTTCCCGAGCCAGGGCACATAGGCCGATTTGGGCATGTCGTGTTCGTCCAGCTCCGGCTCGCCGTACTTTTTCGACCACGATTTGCCGACTCCCATGCGTTCGCCTTCGATCATCGTGACCGGATGCTGGGCCGGCGTGACGGCGGCCTGTTCGCGTTTGCCCTTATGGGTCGAGAGCAGTTCCTCGGGTTTCATATCTTTGATCCGGGGATCGGCCATGTTGTATCCGAAGCTCCAGTTGTCCTCGGTTCCGATGAAACGCTCGTTGGCCCATTCGTAGTAGCCCCACCACATCGTGCGCAGCGTGAAGAAGTTTTTCACGTCGTCGGAATAATCCGTATAATATTTAGCGGTATAGTACGGGTCTCCGTAATGCGGATTGTTTTTGTTGGTCACGGCGTCTTCGTCGTAGTGCAGATTCGGGTGCGGCGTATCCTGTCCGTTGGCGTCGTATTTCGGGGTGCCGTTATAGAGCAGCAGCGGTTTGCCGTCCCAGTAGAACCACAGGTCGGGGTATTGGTTTTTCTCGTAGATGCGTTCGTAGAGATCCTGCACGACGGTGATGACCGGGCCGTTGAACGCCCAGAAACAGAATTTGGGCACTTTGTTGCCTTCGGCCTTCATCTTTTCCATCGTTTTGAAGATCACGTCCCATTCGTCCCAGTAGCGCACCGCGTTGGTGACGTCCATGATCATCACGTCCACGCCGGCGTCTGCCAGCATCGAGATGTCCTTGCGGATCACCCATTCGTCCTGGCTGAGGAAGTAACCCATTTCCGGTTCGGCGTAGTGGTACGAACCTTCCGTCCACAACGGATTGTCGGCCTGCAGGCGCGCGTTCGGATCTTTTTCGAGGATTTTGGTCACGTCGGCCGTGTAAGGGCTTTTCAGTCCGGCCAGTCCCTGGGTATGCCAGGTGATGTAGAAGATGCCGACGATGCGGCGCTGGTCGTTTTTCACGGCTCCGACCTCTTCGTAAGAAGGCATCGTGCGTCCCACGGCGTCGGTGGCTACCCAGGTGTCGGGATAGATGTCCCGGTATCCGGCGGTGTCGGCGGCGCTTTGCTGCGCGGGATTACCCGCCGCGAGCAGCCCCGGGGCCAGCAACAATGCCGGAAGCGACAGCAATTTGTAGATGTTTTTTTTCATCTTGCGGTTAAGTTATCGGTTAATAATATCAAAATAGGCAGATTCGACCTGCCGGCGTTTCCGCGCTTTAAAGATAATGATTTATTGCGAGTGCGAAAAACGGAAGATGCAGATCGGCGTTTTTTGCGATTTCCGGGACGGATTTTTTGGGGATTCTTCAAAAAAATTCCCCCAAAGATATCGGATTTAGAACAAGTATGTTTAAACTTGCACAAACAAGGAAGCCGGATGTTTCATTAAATGTCGGATTTATGGGAGGATTGTTTAGAGAAATCAGAAGAAAAGACCGTGTTTGGGACGACGGGCGGGCCTGGGAATTGCTGGCCCGAGGCGAATACGGTTTTCTGTCGCTGTGCGGAACGAACGGTTACGGTTACGGAATCCCGATCAGCTATGCGCTGTCGGGAAAAAGCGTCTATTTTCATTGCGCGCCCGAAGGGTACAAACTGGAGTGCGTCCGGGCGAACAATCGGGCGTGTTTCTGCGTCGTCGGGCATACCCGGATCATTCCGGAAGGGTTCACTACCGAGTACCGGAGCGTGATGGCGTTCGGAACGGTCGCCTGCTCGCTGCCCGAATCGGAACGGCTGTCGGCCCTCGATCTGCTGGTGGATAAATACAGCGCCGATTTTAAGGATATCGCGGCTAAATATATCGCCGGATCGTTTCACCGGACCGAGATTCTGAGGCTGGATATCGAGCACCTGTCCGGAAAACATAAAGAACTGCATAAATAAAATCTGATCGTCTATGGAAAAAATCGATCCCGCCTGGATTACCGAAAATTTTATTTCGCTGATCGGCAGAGAATGGATGCTCGTCACGGCTGGCGATGCGTCCCGTTTCAACACCATGACCGCCTCGTGGGGCGGGGTGGGGTATCTGTGGAATAAGCCCGTGGTGTTCGTATTCGTTCGTCCGGAACGGTATACGTTCGAATTTATCGAACGCTGCGACTGTTTTACGCTGTCGTTCTTGTGCGAGGAGTACCGGGAAGCGTATAAAGTTTGCGGTTCCCGTTCCGGGCGCGATACCGATAAAGTGAAGGAAGCGGGGCTCGTCCCGTTCGTTACGCCGTTGGGAAACGTCACCTTCGAGCAGTCCCGCCTGACGCTGGAGTGCCGGAAACTGTACACCGGGATAACCGCCGAGGAGCGGTTTATCGATAAGAGTATTTACCGGAAGTGGTACGGAGGGTCCCAGGGCGGAGACCATCGGTTGTACGTGGCCGAGATCGTGGACAGTTGGATCAAGTAAGCCGTCCGTCCGCTGTTTTCGCCGGCTTCGCACGAATCCCCGTTCCCGGAAAAAGTGTTGTTTTTACGCTTATTTGTTTGGTTTATTAAATAAAAAAAGATAAATTTACAGACAGAAACGAATTGTTTAACCAAAAGTCAACTTTAACGATTAAAAAACTACTTGATTATTATGAAAAAACTTTTGTATGCGGCTTTATTCGTCTTGGGGGCTACGGCTTTCTGGCAATGTGACGATCCTGAATGGGAATCTGCGGCGATCGGAACGTGGGGCGCGCCTGAAGTGTCCTTCCCGATTGCAGGCGGGTCCACAGCAGTGAAATTTACGGCGACCAAAGGATGGTCCATTTCCATCGACTATCCGGAAGGGGCGATTCAAAAAGATTGGTGCACCGTATCTCCGATGAGCGGCGGCGCAGGAGACAATGAAATTACCATTACGGCTGCCCAGAACGAGACTTTCGAGGATCGTACGGTCGACGTCGTGGTGCATTCCGGTTCCGCTTCGAAAGTTTACAAGGTTACGATGCCGGCGAAGAACGAACTGGCGGCCGAGGTTCACGAGTTCAAGGATCTGTCTTATGAAGAGCAGATCATCGAAGTGCCGTTGGTCAGCAACGTCGAGTACAAGGTGAATATCTCGGCGGAAGCGCAGGAGTGGATTTCGCAGGTGGAATCGAAGGCCGAGCCGGTGAAAGACACGCTCTATTTCAAGATCGAAACTTACCGGACGGGGCTTCTCCCGCGCGAAACGAGCATTACGCTGACCAACACGGCGCTGGGGGCTTACGAGCAGATCGATATTTCGCAGAATCCCGGCCCGACCCTTGTCGTAGATCCGGCGCTTTCCGAAATCGACGGGAAGAAACAGGAGGTGACCGTTTCGCTGGTATCGAGCGCTGCGTGGAAATTGACGCAGGAGGAAGCGACTGCTTGGTGTAAGTTGACCGGGACCGGTCCGGAAGGAGAAAAAGGCGAATATGAGTTGGTCTTCTCGGTTGAGGAAGCGCTTACCAAGGCACGTACCGCCGTATTCACGCTGACGGCCGACACGATGGTGCGAACCATTACGATCCAACAGACCGAACTGGGCGTTGAAAACGGAGCCTTTATTTATAAAGGGGATGCAGCGACGTATTCCAATCCTTCGGTATTCGAAAAGAGCGGCAACCTGATAGGGCTTTATACTTATCCTTATAAGTTGAGCGCTTCGCAGGCTGAATTGTGGGCTGCCAACTCAGGCGTTACTGGCGGAGAGTTCAGAAAGGGAACCTTATACGTGCATTTCGTGCTGGATCTGCCTGCTAGCAATATGAAGCAGTCTATCCGTGGGGAAGGTTGGGGAAGTACTAGCAAAATGGTCTTCAAGTTGTACCGTTGGGATACCGATTACAACACGACGCTGGCCGGTGATCCGATCATTACCAATACGATTCCGTACACCGAAGGTAAGCACTACGATATGCTGCCGAGCGGCAAGACCGTAGCTCCGGGCGAATATATGCTTTCGCTGGAAGCCACCGATATCGATATCAATAACCCGCAATACTGGTCGTGGGGTAAGGCGAATGAAGAGTTCGTCAAAGGGGCTTGGTGCGGAAAAGAGGAAATGACTGCTAATTTCCCCGAATTCTATTGCGTTTACGACACGAAGGTGAACGGTTCGGGACAGGTGGCCTGCAAAACTTCCACCGACCTGGGCAAAACGTGGAAAGATCAGGCCGACGAATCTTTCGCGGCTCTCAGCAAGAAATGGCTCGGCGATTATACGGTCGCTTCCAATTTCAATATCACGACATTCGACGGTTATTATTACGTGACTTTCGATAAGGCCGGTGATAAGGGTATTTGCGTAACCCGGTGTAAAATAGCCGGCGGCGATTGGGAATCGTGGAACGGTTCGGGCTGGTCGGCCGACGGAAAAGCTACCGTATGGACGAGCTCGACCCCCGTTTCGCTGGTCGGGAAAGACGGAGCCGTGTACGCTTATTATATGGACGGCGACAATGTGGTGTCGGTTAAATACGCCGGCGGCGACAACTGGCCGGCTTCCGGACAGCAGAGCGTAGGCTACGCGTTCACCGAAGACGCTCCTGCCGAAATCGACGTGAAATACCATGCGGGCAGCAGCGAATATGTTGCGACTTACGTGACCGCCGACCGCGAAATCGGGACGCTCACATCGACCGACGGCGTTCGGTTTACCGTAGCCGATCCGCTGCCGGTAGATTCGTACTACCTGTGGGCCGGCGCTTCTGGCGTGCGTTATGCCGTCGATGCGGCTACCGGTACGGTGAAGGCGAAATCTTACATCTCCTATAAACGTGGAGAAGGTACGAAAGGATTGTATGCGTTCCCCGAGAAATAGCATACGTTCGTAATTCCTAACGAAGAGGAGGTTGTCCGTCGGGATAATCTCCTCTTCCCTTTTATTCGGATCGCCTGCCGGGGAAATTCCGAAAAAACGGGTGCGCTTTTGGTGCGATTCCGTAGGGTGCGCCCCTGTCCAGGCCTGCGCCGGACGGGAAAAATCCGTGCATAAAAACGAACGGGACGAATCCTCTGCGGCGGAAATCGGGCAATCGCCCGGAAGAAATGCGAATATTTTTTTGTTTTCGGAAAAATCACTATCTTTGCAAGCCCGTAAAAGCGGGCACGGATCACATAATTAAACAAGTATTAATTTTTTAAACCTTAAAAACAGTGGAGTCACTAAGCTACAAGACAATCTCCGCCAACGCTGCGACCGTCACCAAGGAATGGGTTTTGATCGACGCAACGAACGCGGTATTGGGACGTCTTGCCGCCCAGGTAGCCAAAATCCTGCGCGGAAAAGACAAGCCGAGTTTCACTCCTCACGTTGACTGCGGTGACAATGTCATCATCATCAACGCCGAGAAGGTGAGACTGACCGGGAAGAAGCTCACGGACAAGGAGTATGTCCGTCATTCGGGCTATCCGGGAGGCATTCGGTTGACCACGCCTGCCGAATATCTCAAAAAAAATCCCGAATTCATTATCGAGAAAGCCGTGAAAGGCATGTTGCCCCGCACGCGTCTGGGGGCTGCGCAGATGCGCAACCTGAAGGTGTATGCAGGCGGCGAGCATCCGCACGCCGCTCAAGCTCCGAGAACAATCAATTTAAACGAGATTAAGTAATGAGTATGGAAGTTGTAAACAGCGTTGGACGTAGAAAAGCTGCTGTAGCTCGCGTTTACGTGAAACCCGGAAAAGGCAACATTACGATCAATTCGAAGCCGCTGGCTACCTATTTTCCGTTGGAAATTTTCCAGTATGTCGTAAAACAGCCGTTGCTGGTTACCGACAATACCGAAAATTTCGACATCACGATCAATCTGGATGGCGGCGGAATCAAGGGTCAGGCCGAAGCCGCCCGTCTCGGGATCGCCCGTGCACTCTGCGAAATCGATGCGGAGATGCGACCGATCCTCAAGAAGAACGGTTTCATGACGCGCGACCCGCGCGAGGTTGAACGTAAGAAACCCGGACAACCCGGAGCACGTCGCAAGTTCCAGTTCAGTAAACGTTAATCACTGCGTTCACCGGGCACAGAACGGGAACAAATACCGGAGACTGCGATTTTCGTACTACTCTGTTATTGCCCGTCTGCGGAAAACCGCGGGGATTGTCCAGGACACTACCGCCGCGGTTGATGTAAAGAGAATTTTAATCAGAGATTTATTAACGATCAGAAAACAATGTCAAGAACTGATTTTAATCAATTGTTGGAAGCCGGAGCCCACTTCGGTCACCTGAAAAGAAAATGGAATCCCAAAATGGCTCCTTATATTTTCATGGAGAAAAACGGGATTCACATCATCGACCTGCACAAAACGGTGGTAAAGGTCGATGAGGCTGCCGCAGCCCTGAAGCAGATCGTCAAAAGCGGTCGCCGCGTGCTTTTCGTCGCTACGAAAAAGCAGGCCAAGGAGATTGTCGCAGAAAAAGTATCGACCGTCAACATGCCTTACGTCACCGAGCGTTGGCCGGGCGGTATGCTTACAAACTTCCCCACTATACGTAAAGCCGTCAAGAAGATGGCTACCATCGATAAATTCACTGCCGACGGAACCTACAACAACTTCTCCAAACGCGAAAAGTTGCAGATCAGCCGTCAGCGCGCCAAACTCGAAAAGAACCTCGGTTCGATCGCCGATCTGACCCGTCTTCCGGCGGCTATTTTCGTGGTCGACATCCAGAAGGAAGCCAATGCCGTGAAAGAGGCGAAACGTTTGAACATCCCCGTATTTGCAATGGTTGATACTTGTTGTGATCCGACAGATATCGATTATGTGATTCCCGCCAACGACGACGCGACCAAATCCATTGCCGTAGTGCTGGATGCCGTTGTCGGCGCCATTGCAGAGGGGCTGACCGAACGCAAGCTGGAAAAGGAAAAAGAGGCTGCCGAGGCTCCGAAAAAAGAGGAAAAAGAGGCTAAGCCGCGTATCCGGAAAGTAGCCAGAGCCGAAGCTGCGAAAGCGGAAGTTCCAGCCGAAGAAGTCGCTGCCGAAAGCGGAGCTGCGGAAGCTCCTGCCGAAGAGGCCGCCGCCGAGTAATGACATTTTAATAAAAACAGAAGATCATGGAAATAAAAGCTGCTGATGTCGCCAAACTTCGTAAAATGACCGGTGCAGGTATGATGGACTGCAAAAAGGCATTGATCGAAGCCGATGGCGATTACGACAAAGCGCAGGATATTATCCGCGAGCGTGGAAAGTTGGTTGCCGCCAAGCGCGCCGACCGTTCGGCTACCGAGGGGGTGGTCGTTTCCAAAATCGTGGGTCAGAAAGGGTATATGCTTTGCCTTGCCTGTGAGACCGACTTCGTGGCGAAGAACTCCGAGTTTTCGGCGACCGCCAATGAAATACTGGATATAGCCATTGCCGCCGATGCCGCCGATTTGGAGGCGCTGAACGCCGTGGCTGCCGACGGACGCACCGTTGCCGACAAAGTGACCGAGAAATCGGGCCAGACCGGCGAGAAGGTGGAACTGGTTTACTACGCGAAGATCGAAGCTCCGATGTGCGTAACCTACATTCATACGAACCACAAGCTGGGTACGTTGATCGGGTTCAACAAGGAGATCGGGATGGAAGTCGCCAAGGACGTTGCCATGCAGGCTGCGGCTATGGCTCCGATTTCGATCAGCCGGGAGGATTGCGATCCGGCGGTGATCGAGCACGAACGTTCGATCGGCCGCGAACAGGCCCGTCTGGACGGAAAGCCCGAGGCCATGTTGGATAAGATCGCCGAAGGAAAGGTGAATAAGTTCCTGACCGAAAATACGTTGTTGAGCCAGCCGCTGGTGAAGAACAACAAGTTGTCGGTGGGCGCTTATATCAAACAGGACGATCCGCAGGCTACGGTCGTCGCTTACAAACGTTTTTCGCTGAACGATTAATCGTTTCGGCGGGATTTCATGTACGGCCGGACACCGATCGGTGTCCGGCCGTATTTTTTTGATGACAAAAATGCATATTTTTGTTGTCCGTTTCGAATAATGAATTATTTTTGTCCGAAAGAAGACCCCGTATTTTGCGATCGGTTTCGTGAAAAAGGCGGTTTTATAGTCCGATTTTATCGGAAAGAATAGGGAATTTGGTTGAATGAATGAACCAGGGGAAAGTCTCGCTATTTTTATTTCGGCGGGTAAAATAATAATACAAGTTATTGCCGGATTAAAAAAAAAAGTTTAACTTTGGTTTTGATTTGAAGCCAAATTAATGCATTATACTAAATTAAAAACCTTGTTTTATGAAAAAGTGCCTACAACTTAGCGTTTTACCTCTTTTATTGTCGGCAGTGCTTTTTTGCTCGTGTAAGGACGACAATCCGGGGAATCCCAACCCGATCGTCGACGCTTCCGTGCAGGATGCAAAAGTGACAATCGATCAGGCAAACAAAAGGATTGATGTTCTGTTCTACGAATACAATCCGCTCTCGGCCGTCGAGATCACATTTAAGTTCGTCGATGGAGCTTATCTGTATACGCCTCTGATGAAGAATCCGGCTACGCTGGATCTGTCGAACACGAAGTACGGTTCGACGATCGTCGTACAGACTGGCGACGATTTGGTGTATTACGACGTATACGGCGCAGTCGATTACCCGATCATGGGGATGGTTGCCACCGCCGATGACGGAGCGATCGAAGGACGTGTCGTATTCGACCAGAATACGCGTGAAATCACGGTCGAATTCAACTATGTGATCGATCCGACGCAAGTCAATTGCGAGTTCACTCTGAGTCCGGAGGGCGGCAAGTTGATCGGCTTGACTAACCCGTGCGTTTTGGATATGTCGAAAGACCAGACGATCACTGCCGAATCGGATAAGAGCGGCGGCCCCGTTACTTATAAACTGAAAGCGGTGGAGAGTGCGGACGCTTCGATCGTTCCCGACGGTTGGGAAAAAGTGTCGGGCTATACCATGCCTTCGTATATGGCACTGTACAAAACCAATATGTTGTATGAAAACGAAGCTTATGTGCTTGTTGCGGATAAGCGGGCCAAATTCTCCGTGCTGAGTAACGGTTACAAATTCCTGACGACCCTTCCCGAATTTTACCAGCAGGATCCTACCGCGACGGTGATTATCAACGGCAGTGCGACCGACGATATGATCGTTGTCGACGGGCAGGTGATCAACCAGGGCCGGCAAACGACTACTGCGGGTTTCGGCGTAACCAAGGCGGGGACGATTCTGATCGGCGATAATTTTAAAGTCGAATGGGATAAGGTTAAACAGAACGATAGCACGGCACACTATGCGATGTATGCAGTTCAGTCGTTGATTGAGAAAGGTACCCTACAGGATGGACTGGATGCCGAAACCAAGGATGCGCGTGCCGCCATCGGGGTTACTTCCCGCGGATATTATGTATTCTTCGTTTGCCAGAAATACACTTCGCCCGGTATTACGGTGGAGCAGCAACGCGATATCATGGCCGACTGGGCATGTTATTACGCTGTCGGTCTGCAGGGCGGATCGGGTTCGTGTATGCTCGTCGGAGGGCAACGGACGATCTATTCGTCGAAGACAGATGCGTCTACCGGACTTACCGATAAGGATTACTACAAACCGGTCGGATGCGTAGGTGTCCTGAAATAATCGAGCTATAGAGATTCGTCGGAAAGAGGATGCAGTGTCTGAATTGCATCTTCTTTCTGTTTTGCACAACAATATCACAAAGAGAAGGAAAATAAGTTTAAAAAGTCCTTTTTTGTGTTTCTTTGTCGAATTAAAACGAAAATGGCTTGCAAAGTTGAAAAAATGATTTATTTTTGATTCTAAGCTACGACAAGGATTATACCTTGTGACATTAAAAAAACCTTATTGATAATTTGTCTATGAAAAAGTATTTACAACTCAGCGCCTTATGTTTGGTCGTATTGGCGGCGGGCATTTTCAGTTCCTGCAAGGACGACGAGTCCGGCTCGTCGAGCCCGTTGCTCGGGATGTCCGTGCAACTGGCTGCGGCGGACAGTACCGTTTCGACACGGATCAATATCGATCATGCCAACCGCCTCGTGACCGTTTCGCTTAGCCAGGAAGCGCGCGATCTGAGTCATGTTCTCTGTACGTTCGACCTGGTCAACGGTGCGTCTCTTTATACGCCGAGCGTTACGAATCCTGTCGAGATGGATCTGAACGACGTGACCGGCGTAAATATCCTTACGGGCGGCAGTATCGTTTGCTATAAGATCGTAGCGGAGGTGGACAGCCCGATCAAGGACGTGAAGGCATCTTACGGGGGAGCGGAAGCGGTTACCAGTATTGATACGAAAACGCGTTTGATCAATGTTTATTTCGGCAGCGATCCCGTGGACTTCACGCAGGTTCAGGTGGAATTCGTGATTTCGGCGATCTCGTCGATGGTCGATCCTACGAGCACGAATCTAACGATGGATCTGTCGGCCGATACGACTTATGTGAAGGTTCAGAACGACCTGGTGGGTACGGCTACCTACAAGATGATCTGCTGGAACGATCCTTCGGATAACAATCTTGCGATTAAGCGGAGTGCGGACGTGGAAGTCACCGACAACGGCGGCGGCAGCTATACGCTGAATACGACGGGTACGGCTCCGACCGTCTCTACGTCGATGTTCCCGGTATCGGCCGGTTCTGTGGTTTCGTTCTCGTACAAGGCAACCAAAGCGATCGGTCGCCCGAGGTTGAGTCTGGATGTGAATAACAAGAAATTGCAGATGCTCGGTTACGAGATGAACCAGGCTGACGATTGGACGGAATATGCCGTAGATTTGGGCGGCGTTTACTTCGATATGGGATCGGAACTTGCACCGGGTTATCCGTTGACGCTCTCGTTGGGCAGCGAATCCGGCGTGACGATCGAGATCAAGGATATCCAGGTACGCGAAAAGAACTATGAGGAACAGATGTTCGCCGACAACGCTTATTACTTCAAGTTTGAAGACGGCAAGACCGGAAACAATTTGAAGGTGAACGATGTGACTACGGATGAACAATTCCTTACCTATAAGTTCACTCCGAGCGGCACTTCCGATCCGTATGTTTCTGCGAAGAGCCGTGAAAAAGCGGTAACGATCAATGACAATCAGATCTATTTCGAATACAAGAGCGAATCACCGTTCGAACTACAGTTGTTCTGGCAGGCAGTAGCCGATTCATGGAGCGGCCGCGCCGGGTATATGCTTCCCGTTTCGGATGTTTGGGTTGCCGTTCATATGGATTGGACGGATCAGGTGAAGAGCATCTTTACGACCAATCCGACGGCCGGGGATGCGGGAGCTCCGTTCCGCTTCGACTTGGAAGACCTGAAAGATCATAGCGGCGGAATGATTGCTAACGTACCTATTTACGTTCGTAACCTGAGAATAGGTCAAAAGAGTTACGAATAGTCCGGACCAAAGGTCCAGTTAATAAATCAAACGAATCCCCGCAAGATCTTGCGGGGATTCGTTTGATTTATTTTGCAATATGGGATGGTGTGGAAACCAATGACGTGCCGGATGCTGCAGGAGCCTGTCGTATTGTCCGTTTCCGGAGAATCACGCTGCGTACATCCTGTTAGGAGGTGTTCGAAGATTCGTAATCCATACCTGTTTTTTTGAAGATATGGATGGTTTTTTTAGGTTGAAAAATCGTGTTTTTTATTGTTTTTTTGCAACAATGCGCTAAATTTGTCGAGGATAATTTATGTAATTTGAAAAATTAATCCTAAATTTGATCGTGCTTTGAAATCGAAACAATGAATAATACTAAACTTAAAACCTTGTCTATGAAAAAGTATTTACAAATCAGCGCCTTATGTTTGGTCGTATTGGCGGCGGGCATTTTCAGTTCCTGCAAAGACGACGAGTCCGGCTCATCGAGCCCGCTGATCGGGATGTCCGTGCAACTGGCTGCGGCGGACAGTACCGTTTCGACACGGATCAATATCGATCATGCCAACCGCCTTGTGACCGTTTCGCTTAGCCAGGAAGCGCGCGATCTGAGTCATGTTCTCTGTACGTTCGACCTGGTCAACGGAGCGTCTCTTTATACGCCGAGCGTAACGAATCCGGTCGAGTTGGATCTGAGCGACGTGAACGGCGTAAATATCCTCACGGGCGACAACATCGTATGCTATAAGATCGTAGCGGAAGTGGACAGCCCGATCAAGGAGGTGAAGGCGTCTTACGGAGGAGTCGAAGCCGTAACGAGTCTCGACAAAAAGTCTCGTTTGATCAATGTTTATTTCGGCAGCGATCCCGTGGACTTCACGCAGGTTCAGGTGGAATTCGTGATTTCGGCGATCTCGTCGATGGTCGATCCTACGAGCACGAATCTAACGATGGATCTGTCGGCCGATACGACTTATGTGAAGGTTCAGAACGACCTGGTGGGTACGGCTACCTACAAGATGATCTGCTGGAACGATCCTTCGGATAACAATCTTGCGATTAAGCGGAGTGCGGACGTGGAAGTCACCGACAACGGCGGCGGCAGCTATACGCTGAATACGACGGGTACGGCTCCGACCGTCTCTACGTCGATGTTCCCGGTATCGGCCGGTTCTGTGGTTTCGTTCTCGTACAAGGCAACCAAAGCGATCGGTCGCCCGAGGTTGAGTCTGGACGTGAATAACAAGAAATTGCAGATGCTCGGTTACGAGATGAACCAGGCTGACGATTGGACGGAATATGCCGTAGATTTGGGCGGCGTTTACTTCGATATGGGATCGGAACTTGCACCGGGTTATCCGTTGACGCTCTCGTTGGGCAGCGAATCCGGCGTGACGATCGAGATCAAGGATATCCAGGTACGCGAAAAGAACTATGAGGAACAGATGTTCGCCGACAACGCTTATTACTTCAAGTTTGAAGACGGCAAGACCGGAAACAATTTGAAGGTGAACGATGTGACTACGGATGAACAATTCCTTACCTATAAGTTCACTCCGAGCGGCACTTCCGATCCGTATGTTTCTGCGAAGAGCCGTGAAAAAGCGGTAACGATCAATGACAATCAGATCTATTTCGAATACAAGAGCGAATCACCGTTCGAACTACAGTTGTTCTGGCAGGCAGTAGCCGATTCATGGAGCGGCCGCGCCGGGTATATGCTTCCCGTTTCGGATGTTTGGGTTGCCGTTCATATGGATTGGACGGATCAGGTGAAGAGCATCTTTACGACCAATCCGACGGCCGGGGATGCGGGAGCTCCGTTCCGCTTCGACTTGGAAGACCTGAAAGATCATAGCGGCGGAATGATTGCTAACGTACCTATTTACGTTCGTAACCTGAGAATAGGTCAAAAGAGTTACGAATAGTTCGGACCGGAGGTCCCGTTAATATTCAAAGAAAGCGCTGCGGCATTTGTCGCAGCGCTTTCTTTTTAGTTCGCGAACGTTTGCAAGGAATCCTATCGGATATAAGCCGGCTTCGATCATCATGATTAAGACCTTCGAGAGCATAACGGTACCGTTTCGGGCGATTTCCGATTTGTAGGTGGGATCGGGAAGAGGTGGGCAAGGGGGAAGCCGTTTCCGTACCTTGTCGCTATTGGTTCTGCTGGGAGGAGTTGCCGGCGTAGGAGCGGTTGCTTTAGGCCCTTCTAACCTACCGCGTTTGCTGCGACCCGTTCGATCTCCTGGAGTTCGACATACCACAGGTATCCCGTTACGGAACGGTATCCCATATCCCGGAGCAGCCGCATGTAGGCTTCGATTTGCCGGGTGTGTGCCGTTCGTTTTTTGCGTCCGAATTTGTAGTCGATCACGACGGCTTCGGTTCCCCGGGTCAGTACCCGGTCGGGTCGCCGTACGGTCGGGGCGTTCGGGACGAGAATCGTATTTTCGTTCCGTACGGCGCTCCAACGGCTGTCGAACCACGACGCGATCAACGGATCGTCCAGCGCTTTGTCAAGCAGGGCCTGTACCTGCTGCGCTTCGTTGTCCGACAGAAGACCGTTTCGGCGCATCTGCTGCAGCCGGGGCATGATCTCCGTGCGGTCTGCGACCTGTTCGAACAGCCGGTGCATGAGGATGCCGTGGTCGCGCAGCGACGGGGCAGGAGGATCGTCCTGTTCGAAATAGCGTTGCGAACTCAGCCTGAATTTCAGTTTGCTGTGGTTTTTCTCTACCGGGTAGGAGGCCGGGTAACCGGTGGCGGCATGTTCTTCTGCAGGGGAGACGGCGGGAGTGCCGAAATCGTAGGTCAGTCCTTGTTCCGTTTCCGAAAAATGTCCCTGAAGCGTTCCGATCTTCGCATTGCCCTCGCCGTCGGTTTCGATGGAACCGAGAATCAACTGGTGAATGCGCGCCGTGTTCTCCTGCGCGCTCCGGGGGAACTGGATGTGCAGTTCCTCTTCGGCGCGGGTCGCCGCCACGTAGAATAGGTTGATGTTATCGATTTGGGCGAGAACCGTTTCGCGGAAATAGGCTTCCGAAAAGTAGGATTCGGCCAGCGCTTTGTTCCATTCGAGAGGAACGTGCTCCAGTGTGTCGAACGGAGCTTCGGGGCTTCGGGCCCACAGCAAACTGCCCGTTTTGGGTTGCAGGCTCCAGTTACAGTAGGGAATACATACGGCTTTGTACTGCAGTCCTTTGGACTTGTGTATCGTGATGATATTGATGGCGTCTCGGTTGCGCGGCAGGTGGATCGATTGGGTGCGTCCCGATTCGTCCCACCATTGCAGGAAAAGCGGGATATCGGCGATCCTGGAAGTTCCGAATGCGTGGATCTGTTCTTCCAGCGCCTGTATGTAGGCGATCTCGTCTTTTTTCTCCGCGAGCCGGTAGAAAAGGACGATTTCGCTGAACGCTTCTTCGAGGAAAAGCAGCCGCAACCGGCCGATCCATGCGCTCTCGTCCGGCGTCGGCGGTTCGTCCAGGTTGCGCCCCAGGTAGCGGTTGTAGAAAGCTATGCGGATCCTGTCGTCCGGAGACGATGCGATTTGCAGTACGGCGATGATGAAGCCGACGGTGTCGGAGTTGTCTATTTGTAGGGCTTCCTGCGTAACGACGTCGTAACAGTACGGCGTGTCCGGGCGGGAGGCCTTGTAGTCGAGCAATTGCCTGGCTACGGCTACGCCCTGGGCGTTGGTGCGTACCAGTACGGCGATGTCGCCGGGCGCGTAACCGCGCCGTTGCAGTTCTTCGACCGTTTCGATGACCGGCGTTCGCGCCGTTTCTTCTTCCGGCGGATCGTATGCCGTGATCCGGACGTATCCGGCCTGCGGAGCGCGGTGCTGCTTTTGCTTTAGGTCGCTGTAAGCTTCCGCCAGCATGTCGGTCAGTTCGCGGCGCAGGGAGGCCGATATGGTTCCCTCCCCGGCGGACGCGTCGAGCAGCCGGTTCAGCGATTCGTTGGCCGACCGGACGCACCGTTCGATCAGGTTGTTGTTGAAGGCGACGATCGTTCCCGAACTGCGATAGTTCGTGTCCAGAGTCTGCTCGGCGATCTGCCCGAACGCTTCGCGGACTTTCCGTCCCAGAATCTGCCAGTCGCCGCCCCGCCACCGGTAGATCGACTGTTTGACGTCGCCTACCAGCAGGACGGGAAATTCGTCCTGCTGCGCCACGGCGTTTTCGAGTAGCGGGACGAAATTCTGCCACTGCTGCGACGAGGTGTCCTGGAATTCGTCGATCATGAAGTGCGAGAACGTATTGCCCGTTTTTTCGTAAATAAACGGCGTATCGTTGCCGGCGATCAGCTTGTTGATGATCGAGTTGGTTTCGGAGATCGGGATCAGGTGCTGTTCGGCGCAGACTTCCGCGATTTTTTCGTTCAGGTTGTTCAGCAGCGCGAAGCTGCGATAGTTGGTTTGCAGCAGCCGGGTCGTGTTCAGAAAACGGAAATTGCGGTCGAACGTTTCGCAAAGCCGCCCGAACAGTCCGCGCAGTTGCGGAACGAGGCTCAATATCTTCGCTCGGTGCGGCGATTTGGCGCTGACCCATTTGTCGTCCGAACCGAGGGCGTCCTGCACGCGTTTACCGTAAGGGACGATCTCCCCGTTGTTTATCCGCGTCAGGTAACCGGTGCAGCCTTGGCGGCCGTAGGCGAAATCTTCCGGACGCAATCCCGCGTCGGCGATCACCGCCAGCGCTTCGGAGGCGGTTCGCCGCATTTCGTCTTTGACGGCCCGGCTTCGGGCGATCGCCTCGCCTACGACGGCCGTCAGCTTTTCCGGCGTGACCGGTTCGCTTTGCAGTGTTTTGTACTGTTCCCTGAAAAGTTCCCTGCCTAAGGCGACGATTTCGCTGCGAACGTCCCATTTGCCGTTCCGGTCGATCTGCTCCTCGGCGAAACGGACGATCCATTTCCGCAGTTTGTCGTCCGTGGCGATCGCTTCGATCAGACGGTCGGCGGCCGTATCGAGCAGCGGATCGGTTTGCAGTTCGAGGTTGAAGTTGATGTCGATGCCCAGCTCTTTGATGAACGAACGGATGATGCGCTGGAAAAATTTATCGATCGTGACGATGGTGAAATGGCTGTAATCGTGCAGTATTCGGGTGCGCGCTTCCCGGGCCCGCCGACGGATCGTGTCGGGGGGCAGTTCCAGGTCGCGCACCAGTTCGGGCAGGTATCCGTCCGGCGCGCCGCAGGCCAGGCGGTTGATCTCGCTGATGATCCGTTGTTTCATCTCCTCGGTAGCCTTGTTGGTAAAGGTGACGGCGAGGATATGCCGGTAGCGTCCGGGATCGCGAATCACGTTGCGGATATAGGCGTAGGCCAACTGGTAGGTTTTACCGGAACCGGCCGAAGCTTTCAGGATTTTGACATTTCCCATGTAACAAAAAAACGCTTGTATGCGTTAAAGGTATAGAAAAGATTGATAATCTCGCATAAAATAGTATTTTTGTATCATAAAAACCGGATGCCATGAAAAAGTTTTTGGCGCTGGCCGTGCTGATGGGAATTGCAGTGTTGCCGGCTTTTGCACAACAGGAGATTAGAAGCGAGGGATCGCTGGATTTTTCGAAAGCGGATCTGAGCGGGAACCTGACCGTGAAGATGATTCGATCCGACACGGCGCGGATTGCGATCAAACTGCAGGATGCGGAGATCAATCGGTTGAATTGGGGCGTTAAGGACGGTCTGCTGACCGTTCGGCTGAAACCCGGGATGAACGGCAAGGGTAGCGCCGACGTGACGCTCTATTACGACAGCCTGTCGTCGGTGAAAGTTTCCGGAGCCAACGTATCGGTTGCGGGGGTATTGTCGGCCGTTATGCTGGACATAGACCTGTCGGCCGGAGCGACTTTCGGCGCCGAGCTTGCGACGAAAGACACTTATATGAAAGTAGCCGGCAATTCGGTCGCCAACGTGACCGGAACGACGAAATATTTTACGCTCGTGGCCGGGGCCAGGTCGAAGGTGGATTGCCGGGCGCTGACGGCCGAAGATGTGCGCGTCGAAGCCGGATCGGCTGCCGAAGTTTATGTGAACGTGACCGAACGTCTTCAGATGACTGCCGATACCGGGGCCGCGATTTTCTACAAGGGTTCTCCGGAGATCCTCCGGTCTTCGTCGAAAATGCTGGGAACGATCAACAATATCGGGCAATAAGGATATTTCCGGTTGCCGAATGGAATTTACGGTGCCGTCCGGTTTGCGGGCGGCATTTTTTAACAATACGATCCGATGCGGGGATTCATAACGGAAGTGGCCGATGCGCTGTACCGGCGCTACGGGGACGACATATCGTCCCTACGGTTGGTATTCCCGAACCGCCGGGCGCAACTTTTCTTTTGCGATGCGTTGAGTTCGTTGATTCACAGGCCGCTGTGGCAGCCCGCTTTCGTTAGCATCGGCGAACTGATGGAACGGTTGTCGGGCCTGCGCGGCAGCGACCGGGTCAAGCTGATTACCGAACTTTACAAGGTTTATTCCCGTGTTCACGACGAGAGTTTCGATACCTTCTATTTCTGGGGGGATATGCTGTTGGCCGATTTCGACCAGATCGACAAATACCTGATCGATGCGGATATGCTGTTCTCGAACATCGGCGATTTGAAAGCGCTCGAAGGCGATCATTCGTATCTGACGGACGATCAGATCCGGGTGATTCGGCAGTTTTGGCAAAGTTTCGGCTCCGGGAGTTCCTGTTCCGACGAACAACGGCACTTCCTGACGATCTGGGAGTCGCTGGCCGATATTTACCACCGGTTCCGCGAGTCGCTTTCGGCGCAGGGATTGGCTTATGAAGGCATGGTTTACCGGGCGGCTGCCGAGAGACTGCTCGACGACGAAGCGGTCGCCTTGCCCGGCGATGCGGACGGCCGTTATGTCGTGGTCGGATTCAATGCGCTGTCGGCCTGTGAGAAACGATTGTTCAACCGACTGAAAAAAAGCGGCCGCGCCGAGTTCTACTGGGACTACGATTCGTATTACGTCGATCATAAAGATTACGAGGCGGGGATGTTCCTGCGGGACAATATCCGGGATTATCCGCCGCCGCCGGAGGCGCGGATCGGGCACGACCATTTCGGAGCTCCCAAAGAAACGGTCGTCGTTCCCGCGCCTTCCGACGCTTTGCAGTGCAAGTACGTCCATACTTTTTTGCAGGAACTGATCGACCGCGGCGAAACGCCGGATAAGGAGACGGCCATCGTGCTGACCGACGAATCGCTGTTGCTGCCGGTGCTGTACGCCGTTCCCGGCGCGGTCGATCAGTTGAACATTACGATGGGGTATCCGCTGCGGCAGACGACGGCTTATTCGTTCGTCGAGCGTCTGATCGGGCTGCAGGGGCGCAAGCGGGTGCGGAGCGGAAATACCTGGTTTTATCACAACGACGCGCTCGGCCTGCTGGAGCATCCGTACATCCGGCAGAGCCAGCCCGAAATCGCTTCCGCGTTGGCGGACGGTATCCGGCGCAGCCGGTCGGTGTACGTCCGTTCCGGGCTTTTCGAGGTCGGGGGGACGATCGGACAGGTGTTCCGGACGACCGGTTCATGGCAGTCGCTGTCGGACTATATACGCGGCTGCCTGGCGCATGTCGTCGCGCAACCGGCCGGGGAGGGACAGGAGGATGCCGCGCAACGGCGCGAGTTTTTCACGGTGATCGACGAACACCTGGTGCGGATCGTCAATTCACTGGCCGATTCCGGGTTGGAAATTCCGATGCCCGTGTTCGCTTCGCTGCTGCGGCGGACGCTGCAAACGTTGCGCGTTCCGTACGAAGGCGAGCCGTTGGCAGGCGTCCAGATCATGGGAATCCTGGAGACCCGGAACCTCGATTTCAAAAACGTGCTGATTCTGTCGGTCAACGACGATACGTTTCCCGGCAACCGGGCCGTCTCGTCCTCCTTCATTCCTTACAACCTGCGCTACGCTTACGGCTTGCCGACGCCGCAGCACCACGAAGGGGTTTATGCCTACTATTTCTATCGGCTGATCCAGCGCGCCGAGCGGGTGCATCTGGTCTATTGTTCGCGCAGCGACGACAAACGCACCGGCGAGCCCAGTCGCTACATTTACCAGCTCGAATACGAGTCGCCTCACAAGCCCGTTTACCGTCCGATCCGGCTGGGGGTCAATCTTTCGGCCCGGCAGCCGCTTTCGGTCGATAAGACCGGGCGGGTGGCCGATGCGCTGCGCGCTTACTTGGACGGCGGACAGAAGCGTCTTTCGCCGACGTCGTTCTACCATTACGTCGAATGTCCGCTGAAATTCTATTTCCGCAGCGTCGCCGGATTGTCGCCGCAGCAGGAGATTGCCGAAGAGGTCGATTTGCCGATGTTCGGCACCATCCTACACCGGACGATGGAGCTGCTGTACGCGCCGTTGCTGGGCGATCCTGCCGCCGGGCCGAAGATCGGAGCCCTTGTCGGATCTGCGGCGGTGAAGGCCGCCGTCCAGCGGGCGATCAACGAAGAGTACCTGCGCGACGAAGGGGCGGGGGAAGAGGAGTACGGAGGGAACCTGATTCTGGTGCGGGATGTGGTCGCCAAGTACGTCAACAGTTGCATTCTGCCGTACGACGCTTCGCAGACCGGTTTCGTGATGCGGGGGCTGGAAGTGCCGGTAAGCTGTCCGTTTGGATTCGGGGAAGGGAACGGGGAGCATACGGTCGTTTTCGCAGGAAAGTCCGACCGGATCGACCTGCTCGCCGACGGCCTGCTGCGCGTGGTCGATTACAAAACGGGCAAACGGCATATCCGGTTCAAAGATCTCGAATCGCTGTTTTTCGGCGATATCCGCGAACGGAGCGCGGCCGTGTTGCAAACGCTGCTTTATTCGCTGATGCTGACCCGTTCGGAGAAGTGCGACGTGCAGCCGGCGCTTTACTATGTCAGAAATATGCAGGAACCGGATTTTTCGCCGCTGCTGCTGGAGGGGAATACGCCGGTCGTCCGTTTTTCGGAGTACCGCGCGGAGTTCGAAGGTCTGCTTCGGCGCGTATTGATCGAACTGTTCGATCTCTCGAAGCCGTTCGTGCAGTGCAGTAGGCAGGAGACCTGCGCTTTCTGCGATTTCCGCGAAATCTGCCGGCGGTAACTCAGAAGTCGAGCCGGCGGATCACCCGCGCCGGGTTGCCGGCGACGACGACGTCGTCCGGAAACGATTTGGTGACGACGCTGCCCGCCCCGACGACCACCCGTCGTCCGAGGATTACTCCGGGACAGATAACCGCCCCGCCTCCGATCCAGCAGTCGTCCCCGATGGCGATCTCTTTGCACTGCTCGATTCCCTGCCGCCGCTCGCGGTAGTCCATCGGATGGGTGAACGTATAGATCTGTACGGCAGGGCCGATCAGCACGTGGTTTCCGATCCGGACGGGGGCTCCGTCCAGAATAACGCAGTCGAAATTGATGAAACCTTCCGAACCGATATAAAGGTTGTAGCCGTAATCGCAGTGGAACGGCGGCCGCACCAGGCAGTCGGCTGCGGCGTTGGGCATCAGTTCGGTCACGGCTTTCCGGTATCCTTCCGCATCGATCGACAGGGCGTTCAGCCTGCCAAGCCGTTCGGACGCCAGCCGCCGCTCTTCGGCCAACTGCCTGTCCATCGTTTCGAACGGTTCTCCGGCGAGCATTTTCTCTTTTTCCGTCATGCCGCTATTATTTTCCGGTGAATGTGAAATAATAATTCATAAAGAAGTTCCACAGCGTGACGAGTCCGATGGCGATCAGTTTCGACAGGTAGAAATTCAGGCGCGCTTTGTCGTTCAGCAGGTAAATGATGATGTTGTTCAGGATCAGTCCAATGGCCGAAATGCCGACGAACTGGACGTACTGCTGCGCCACCTCCGGGTCATGGCTGCGGAATGTCCACCAGCGGTTCAACAGGTAATTGGTCGAGGCGGCGGCCATGAATCCCAGCGAGTTGGCGATGTATTTGTTCAGTTTCAGTTTTTCTTTGAACAGGAAAGTGATGCCGAAATCCACCACCACTCCGGTGCCGCCGACGACGCAGAATTTTATGAATTGCAGGAACATGTCGCTTATTTTTTCAGGTTTATTTTTACGGTTTTGCCGTTGAACCAGGTTGTTGCGGGCAGGTTGGCGATCGTGAATCCGACCTGGAACGTGCGAGGCGTCAGTGCCGGTACCACGAAGTCCGCGGTTCCTTGCAGTTCGCCGTGCGGGGGTAGCGTGCCGGTTATCGGCAACTTATATCGGTGGGTCGGTTCGCTGCGGTTACGCCATACGATGCTGACCGAAACCGAATCTCCGTCGATTTGGTATTCGTAGGGGTAAGGATTGTGCAGCGTCAGGCGCAAATGTAGCGTGTCTCCCGCCGCGACCTGTCCGGGAAGCGCGTCATAGGCGACGTCGATCCTGCGGACGGGAGTGAAATGCTCCGTTTCGATGTATTCGAACCGCTTCCCGTTACTCAGTTTCAAGCGTCGTTTGCCGGGAACGCTGTCCCAAACCTGCAGGATCGCCGGTTTCCCGGCCATCCGGTCGTCATCGTCCTTCAGTTCGTACTGGCTGGTACGGTAGCGGATCGACGGTTGGGCGTATGCCGTTTGTCCGGTATAAAAACCGTATTTCGCGGCATCCGTATAACTGCCGTCGAAAATAACGGGCCGGCCGTCGGCCGCTGCTGCTATTTCGTTGTAGGAGGCACGGTTGTCGAATACTTCGAACTTCAGTCCCAGCGGATTGAATATCATTTCGATGCGCACCAGCGCGATCAGCGCGATCGTAATCCATCCGACGCGGACGATGTAGCGGCGCAGCCGTTCGCGCCCCTGCGTGAACAGGTACAGTACGGCGATCACGCCGAACGTGGCGGGGATTTCCCACTGCGGCTGTACGTATCCGCGTGTCGTGGAAGCGAGGAAAAACAGAATGAATCCGGCCGAAATACAATTCAGAGCTCTCAGTACCGGAGTGTGGCCTTTGGTTTTCCACCATCCTTTCAAAAATACGGGGAATAGGAACGGGTTGAAAATAGCGAACAGATTCAGCAGGTATTCCGTAACGAACGAGTATTCGAAATCGCGGGTGCGTCCGTCCAGGTGGTAACGGAACGAAATCCAGTCGTGCTGGTACTGCCACCACAGGTGCGGGGCGATCAGTGCGAGCGTCAGCAGGCAGGCTACGTAGAATTTCGGATTCTTCAGTAGCCGGAGGTTCGAAAGCACGATGAACAGCACGACCAGCGCTCCGTGGTATTTGCTGTAAGCCAGCGCTGCGATCATGACCCCCATCAACAGTGCGCTCGACCAGCGGTCGTCCTCGGTAAACTTTTTATAGAACCACAGCAGCAGCGCGGTAAAAAGCATCAGCGGCCCGTCCGGAACGGCGATGAATCCGTACAGTTGCAGGATCGGCATGGCTGCGGCGATCAGTGCGAACAGTCCTGCTTCGCGGCTGTCGGCCGAAGCCGGTCTGACGATTTTCCACAGGACGAACAGGTACAGCGGTTGCAGCAGCGTGAACAGGAAACGAACGCCCAGTTCCCCGCCCAGAAAACCGCCCAGTCTGACCAGCAGCGCGGTCATCGGCGGATGATCGAAATAGCCCCATGCCAGGGACTCCGAAAACATGTGATAGTAGGCCTCGTCGTTGGCCAGTTCGGTGCATCCGGCTTGGATCAGGTTGACGATCCACCATCCGCCGAGCAAAAGTCCCAGCAGCGTATCCGGGTTTTTGGGAACAGGTATGTTTTTTATGCTGTTGTGCATACGGAACCGTTTCGTTCGTCGTTCGTTACGGGCAATGTCCTGCCGCCGGCGAATTTTTCGCAAATGTAACAAAAAAACAGGAATTCGACGTCGGCGGAGAACCGGAGCCGGAGACAGGCGCCGGCGGTTATCCTTCGGCCAGCTCTTTCAGCAGCGCGATCTCCTGCGGCCAACGGGATTCGTCGGGCGTTTCGAGGATCAGCGGCATGTCGTCGAAACGCTTGTCGCGGGCGATGTAACGGAATACCGTCATGCCCAGCGTCCCTTCGCCGAGGCTCTGGTGCCGGTCTACGCGGCTTCCGAGCGGTTTCATCGCGTCGTTCAGGTGCATCCCCCGCAGGTAGCCGAATCCGACGACGCGCTCCAGTTCGTCGAACGTCCGGTCGCAGGCCGCCTCGCTGCCGAGGTCGTATCCGGCGGCGAAGGCGTGGCAGGTGTCGATGCAGACGCCCACCCGGCTTTTGTCTTCGACCCGTTCGATGATGGCGGCCAGATGTTCGAATGCGAAACCGACGTTGCTTCCCTGACCGGCCGTGTTTTCGATCACGGCCGTGACGCCCCGCGTCGCCGCGAGCGTCAGGTTGATCGATTCGGCGACCCGCCGGAGGCATTCTTCGATCGTGATTTGTCCCAGGTGGCTGCCCGGGTGGAAGTTCAGCCGGTCGAGGCCGAGCTGTTCGCACCGCCGCATTTCGTCGAGGAAGGCGGTGCGGGATTTGCGCAGCCCCTCTTCGTCCGGATGCCCCAGGTTGATCAGGTAGCTGTCGTGCGGGAGAATCTGTGCCGGTTGGTAATGATCCGTCCGGCAGTTCTCGCCGAACGCTTCGATCGATTTGGGACTGAGCGGCGCGGCCGTCCACTGGCGCTGGTTCTTGGTGAAAAGGGCGAAAGCGGTCGCCCCGATGGTATGCGCGTTCAGCGGGGCGTTTTCTACGCCCCCCGATGCGCTGACGTGTGCTCCGAAGTATTTCATGACAAACGTTTAATTAGTTCGTTGACGCTGCCGGCAATCCGGGTCGTGTTTTCGCCGTTTTTCACGTCGCCTGCCGTCGGGATTCCGCAGGCGGCGACGTCGCCGGGAGACCGGCGTCGAACAAAGCTACGACTTTTTTGCAGAAAAACCGATGAACGGCAAAACACTGGCCAAATATTGTTATCTTTGCCCAAATCCAATCCGGAAATTATGAAACGGCTGAATTTACTTCTGATACTTGCAGGATTCATAATGGTTTCGAACCAGGGTTTGGCGCAATTTTCCATTTCGAAAGTCCCCAGCGAAGCCGATACGCGGCTCAAAAAGGACTCCGTGAAACCCATCTCCGCCGTCAGCAACGAGTTTTTCAGCGAGGCCCGGTTCCGCGCTGAGAAAAGACGGTTGCGCAAGGAGCGCAATACGCTTACCTGCACGGTGGGACTGAACCTGAACCAGACTAAATTCGACAACTGGGCACCGGGCGGCGTCAATACTTTTTCCGGGGTGGCCTCGTTGCTTTTTAATCATGTTTATCAGCGTGACCGGCTGCGCCTGGCGACCCAGTTGGATTCGAAATACGGGATGAACGTTATCTCGGGCAAAACCTTTAAAAATATCGACTATTTCATTCTCAACGTAAACAGCGCGTGGAACATATCGCGTTGCTGGGCCTATAGCGCCAGCGTCGACCTGCGCAGCCAGTGGACCAAAGGGTTCCGATCGGCGGACGATAAAACGATGGTCAGCAACATCATGTCGCCGGGTACGCTGGCGCTCGGCGTCGGTTTTACGTTCCGGGCGCTGAAAAAGGACAATACGGCGTGCAAAGTTCCGATCGTGATTACGGTCAACCCGTTGAGCGGTAGCATGACGTTCGTGCTGAGCGACACGCTGTCCAAACAGGGGGTTGCCGGAGTCGAGCCGGGCAAGCACCAGAAGAGCGCCCTGGGCTCGACGATGCGGATCGACCTGAACCAGCCGATCGCCAAAAGCAAGCTGAATTATATCACCTATTTTTACGTTTCCACCAACTACGAGAAAAATAATTACGTGGAGTGGCAGAACACGTTGAATATCAAAATTACCCAAATCATCAACGCGAGCGCGTTCTGTCGGATGATCTACAACGAAGTGCAACCGACTCCTCGCAATAAGCCGTTGCAATGGAACTATACGTTCGGGTTGGGTGTTGCGTATACGTTCAAGAACAAGTGATGACGGAACGGTTTCTGCATAGGTGGCACGATGCAAAAGAGATTTGAAGTATGTATAAAAACAGTAAATTCACCATTATTCTGCCGGCGGTCGTAGCCTGTTCGCTGGTGGCGGGGGTTCTTTTGGGCGGCCTGGTTTTTCGCACGAGTCGTCCGGTCGTCCGGCGGCCCGCCCTGACGGCTCCGGGCAGCGACAAGATCAATCGGCTGCTGTCGCTGATCGGGACGCAGTACGTGGACTCGGTTTCGATCGATTCGCTGACCGAACGGGTCATTCCGCTGATCCTCGATGAGCTGGATCCCCATTCCACGTACCTGTCGGCTCAAGATCTGTCGCGGGCGAAGGAGAGCATCGAAGGGGAATTCGACGGGATCGGGGTCGTTTTCAATATGGCGACCGATACGGTGATCGTGCTGAACGTGGTCAACTCGGGGCCGAGCGCCAAGGCCGGAATACAGGCCGGGGACCGCATCGTGACGGTGAACGATACCGTGGTGGCCGGCATTAAGATGCCGCAGGACAGCGTCGTGAAACGGTTGCGCGGGCCGCGCGGCAGCCAGGTGACGCTCGGTATCCAGCGGGCGGGCGTAAAGGATCTGGTTCCGTTCGTCGTGACCCGCGACGCCATTCCTATCAAAAGCATCGTCGCCGCCTACATGATCCGTCCCGAAACGGGGTATATCAAGTTCGAACAGTTCTCGATGAATGCTCATAAAGAACTGGCCGAAGCGATCGCTCGGTTGAAGGAGCAGGGTATGAAAAAACTGATCCTCGACGTGCGCGGCAATCCGGGGGGATTGCTCGACCAGGCGATTTTGATATCGCGGGAGTTTCTTCCGAAAGGCAAAATGATCGTTTATACGCAGGATCGTGACGGGAACCGGGAGATCGAATACAGCGAAGGGAACGGCAAGTTTATGGACGAGGAACTGGTCGTTCTGATCGACGAGAACAGCGCTTCGGCGAGCGAGATTCTGGCCGGCGCGCTCCAGGATAACGACCGGGGAACGATCATCGGTCGCAGATCGTTCGGTAAGGGGCTGGTGCAGAATCAGATTCCGTTTCCGGACGGTTCGGCGGTACGGCTTACCGTCGCCCGTTACTATACGCCGACCGGACGTTCGATCCAGAAACCGTACAGCAACGGACGCGAAGATTACTACAACGAATTGTTGTCGCGTTACCAGCACGACGAAATGTTTTCGGCCGACAGCATCCATTTTGCCGACAGCCTGAAATATACGACCGAGTCGGGACGCGTGGTGTACGGCGGAGGCGGGATCATGCCGGATATTTTCGTTCCGGTCGATACGACGGATATGACGCCCTATTTCCGCGAGGTCGCCGGGCGCAGCATCTTGTACAAGTTTACGCTGGAATTTTCCGACCGTTACCGCGGGCAGTTGAACAAGATCCGTTCGCTGGAAGAACTCGACCGGTTTTTCGACCGGCAGCCGAATCTGTTGAACGAGTTCGTAAGTTACGCGGCAAAAGCGGGCGTGGCGCCAAAGCCCGCCGAGATCGAGCGTTCGAAAGCGATCCTGCTGGCGCAGCTCAAGGCTTACATCGGCCGGAATACGGAGTTGGAGGACAATGCGTTCTATCACGAAATCCAGGGAATCGACAACGTGATTGCCCGGTCGATCGAAGTGCTCGATTCCGCCGGGCACGCCGGATCGTGACCGATTGCGCATCTATAAAACGAACGGGCTACCGCTGCGGTAGCCCGTTCGTTTTATAGATCCGTTCCGTTTTCTATTTCAGGAGCGGGTCGATCTCGGCGCATAGGTTTCTGAATATCCCGTCGATATCTCCGGTGCCGTTAACGGCGCGGTATTTCCCCTGTTTTTTATAGTGTTCGGCTACGATGGCCGTTTGAGCTTTGTAAACGTCGATCCGGTTCCGGATGACCGATTCGCAGCGATCGTCGGCCCGGCCGCTGTCCTTGCTGCGGAGCAGGATCCGTTTGATCAGTTCTTCGTCGGGAACTTCCAGCGACAGTATCAGGTTGATCGGCGCGCCGTGCATTTCCATGATTTTGTCGAACGCTTCGGCTTGCGGCGTGGTTCTCGGGAATCCGTCGAAAACGTTTCCCTTGCAGTCTTTGTGCTTGCAGACATACTCGGTTATGATGTCGATAACCAATTCGTCCGGAGCCAGATGCCCCTTGTCGATGTAACTTTTCATACTTCGGCCCAGCGGCGATTCCTGCCGGATCTCTTCCCGGATGACTTCTCCGGTCGAGATGTGGTGAAAACCGTATTTTTCGATCAGTTTGGCTGCCTGCGTTCCCTTTCCGGCCCCCGGCGGGCCGAACAATACAATGTTCAACATCGTGTTAAAATTTAATGATTCACTCTTTTAAATGTTAACAAAAGTAGTGTATTTTTTTGCCGGAACAAAAGATAAAGTACCTTTGTGTTTACTAAAACGCAATAAAAATGGATGATACGAAGCGAACGGAGATCGCCGAACTGGGCGAATTCGGCCTGATCGACCGGATCTGCGCCCCTTTCGAGCCGCAGCAGAAAACCACGGTAAAGGGATGCGGAGACGACGCCGCCGTACTCGATGCGGGAGATCGTTACGGATTGGTTTCGACCGACCTGATGTTGGAAGGTGTACATTTCGACCTGACCTATTTCCCGTTGCAGCATCTGGGGTATAAAGCGGTCGTGGTGGCCGTGTCGGATATTCTGGCGATGAACGGGACGCCGCGGCAAGTACTGGTATCGCTCGGGATATCGTCGCGTTTCTCGGTCGAGATGATCGACCGGTTCTACGAAGGGGTGCGGGCCGCCTGTTCCGATTTCAAGACCGACCTGGTCGGAGGAGATACGTCGGCCTCGGTTAACGGCCTTACGATCAGCGTGACCGCGACCGGCGACGTGGACAAGGACAAGATCGCGTACCGTAGCGGAGCCGGAGCGAACGACCTGATCTGCCTGACGGGCGACTTGGGAGCCGCTTATATGGGGCTTCATCTGCTGGAACGCGAGAAACGGGCCTGCGACGGGCATCCGAATCCGGAGCCGAAGTTCGAAGGGTACGAATATATCCTGCGCAGGCAGTTGAAACCCGATGCGCGGGTGGATGTCGTCGAAAAACTCGCCCAAAGCGGAATCGTGCCTACGTCGATGATCGATATTTCGGACGGGCTGTCGTCCGAACTGCTGCACCTGTGCAAAGCGTCGGACAAGGGAGCGCGGATCTACCTGAACCGGCTGCCGATCGCCAAGCAGACCTATGCGATGGCGGACGAACTGCACAGCGATCCGGTGGTTGCCGCGTTGAACGGCGGCGACGATTACGAGTTGTTATTTACCGTGCCGCTCGCCCGGCGGCAGGAAGTCTTCGCGCTCGGGGTGGACGTGATCGGTCATATGACCGAAGCGGGAACCGGAGCCGCGTTGGTCACACCTGACGGGCAGGAAATTGCGTTGCAGGCGCAGGGCTGGAAATAGCGGGGTACTCCGGGTCATTGCGCCTGCGGTACGACCGGCGTTGCCGCCGCGACGCTGTCCGCCGCGGGTTCGACCGGTTTGATCAGTCCCCGTTTGACCATCATCGGCGTAATGTCCGGGTCCTTGCCGCGGAAATTGCGGTAGAGTTCGGCTCCGTCCTGCGTGCCGCCGCGTTCGAGAATGTTTTTCCGGAAAGAGAGGGCGGTCGCTTTATCGAAAATGTCTCCGCTTTCGACGAATGCTTCGAAGGCGTCCCGGTCGAGTACCTCGGCCCATAAATAACCGTAATATCCCGCCGCGTAGCCGCTGTTGAAAATATGGTTGAAATAGGGGTAGCGGTAACGCGGTTCGATCTGTCCGATCAGTCCGCGCTTGTCGTTCAGCGCCTCTTTTTCAAAAGCTTCCGGATCGAACGGTTTGTAGTCTTCGATCGTATGGATGTCTATGTCGGACAGCGCCGCGGCTACCAGTTCCGTGGTGGCGAATCCCTGGTTGAACTGCCTGCTTTTGCGGATTTTCCGGATCAGGCTTTCGGGCATCGGCTCCCCGGACACGAGGTGCTTGGCGTAGAGCCGCAACATTTCGGGTTCGGTCGCCCAGTTTTCCATGATCTGCGAGGGCAGTTCCACGAAGTCGCGCTCTACCCGGTTCAGTCCGGCGTAGCGTACCTGCGAAAATAGTTTGTGCAAGGCGTGTCCGAACTCGTGAAACAGCGTTTCGGTTTCGTCGAGCGTCAGTTGGGCCGGATCGCTTCCGTTCGGACGGGTGAAGTTGCAGACGATCGTGACGATCGGGGCGATGCGCTTGCCGTCCGTACCGTAGGATGCTTCGCGAAACGTGCCGCACCAGGCGCCTCCCCGCTTGCCGTCGCGCGGATAGAGGTCGAAATAGAGGACTCCCAGATGGGTATTGTCTTTGTCGAGCACTTCGTAGGCGGAACACTCCTTGTTATATACCGGAACCGAAACCGGGCGGAAGGTCAGCCCCCACAGCCGGTTGCTAAGCTGAAAAACGCCCGATCGGACATTGTCCAGCGAGAAGTAGAGGTTGAGCGACGTCTGGTCGAGGTTATATTGCGATTTGCGGACTTTTTCGGCATAATACCGCCAGTCCCATGCGGCGAACGCGCTGTCCTGTGTCTCCTTCGCCTTGATCGCGCGCAGGGTCTCCAACTCCCGTTTCGCCGTATCGAGGGCGGGTTTCCAGAGTTTGTCGAGCAGGTCGTACACCCGTTCGGGAGTTTTCGCCATCCGGTCGTCCAGCACGAAGGCGGCGTAGGAAGGGTAGTCCATCAGGCGGGCTTTCTCGGTGCGGAGCCGGATGATGTCGTTGACGATCTGCCGGTTGTCGAACTGGTTGCCGTTGCTGCCGCGCTTTACGTAGCCGGTGTACAGCTTTTCGCGCAGTCCCCGGTTTTCGGCATAGGTTAGGAACGGGATCATGCTGGGCGGACTGAGCGTGAAAACCCATTTGTCGGTCATTCCCATCTCTTTGGCCTTGTCTGCCGCCGCGTCGGTGACGGTCTGGGGAACCCCGCTGATGTCTTTCGAACTTTCGACGACGAGGGTAAAATCCCGCGTCTCGGCCAGCAGGTTGTTGCCGAATCGGACGCTCAGCAACGACAGTTCCCGGTTGATGTCGCGCAGCCGCTCCTTCTGCCGCGCATTGAGCTGCGCTCCGGCCCTGACGAACTGTTTATAGGTCTGTTCGGTCAGGCGGACCTGTTCGGCCGACAACGCGCTGCCGCCGATCTGTTCGTGCACGGCGCTGATTTTATCGAATAACTTATCGTTCAGGTAGATGTCGTCGTAATGGGCCGATACGGCCGGCGCGATCGCGAGGTCGGCCGCCTGCAGTTCGTCGTTGCTGTCGGCCGCTTTGACCTGCGCGAACGCGGCATACGCCTTTTTCAGCAGTTCGCCGCTACGGTCGAGCGCGGCGATCACGTTTTCGAAACTCGGCGCATCCGGGTTGGCGACGATCGAATCGATTTCGGCGGCGTGGTCGGCGATACCCTTCTCGATAGCGGGCTTATAGTGCCCGTTTTTGATTTTGTCGAACGGAGGAACTCCGAACGGCGTATCCCACACGGTGAAAAACGGATTGGCGTCGGCCTGTTTCTTTTCACAGCCCGAGCCGGCTGACAGAACGGCGGTCATGAATGCGGCAATTAAAAAAAATCTCATGGATCTTCGGATGACGTTGTTTGTTCCTCGGTTGTTTCGTACCTTTGTCAGGACATGCAAAAGTAACCATAATCCAGTATATAACGCCTCTGCCGATGCAATTATTTTACGCTCCGGACGTCGATTTCAGTACCGGCCGCTACCTGCTTTCCGGGGAAGAGTCGCGTCATTGCGCCCGGGTGCTGCGTTTGCGCAGCGGCGACTTCGTGCATATTACCGATGGCCGGGGAACGCTTTGCCGGGCCGAGATCGTTTCCGTTTCGCCGCACGGCTGCGAGTTGTCTCTCGGCGAGCGTACCGAAAATTTCGAAAAGCGCGGTTATTTTCTGCAAGTAGCCGTGGCGCCGACCAAAAACATGGACCGGTTGGAATGGTTCGCCGAGAAGGCTACCGAAATCGGTATCGACCGGATCACGCCGTTGCTGACCGATCACTGCGAACGGCGGACGGTCAAGACCGACCGGTTGATACGGGTCGTGACCGGCGCCGTCAAGCAGTCGTTGAAAGCCTGGCATCCGCAGGTGGACGAGCTGACCCCGTTTCGCGAGTTGATCGGACAACCGTTCGACGGGAAAAAGCTAATCGCCCATTGCGAGGCCGACGCGGGGAAGATCCTGCTGAGGGATTGCGTTCGCCGCGGAGAGAACGTGCTGGTGCTGATCGGCCCGGAAGGCGACTTTTCGAAAGAGGAGATTGCCCTGGCGTACCGCAACGGTTTCGTTCCGGTTTCGCTGGGGAACAGCCGGCTGCGTACCGAGACGGCCGCCGTCGTAGCGACGCATTCGGTCGCTTTCCTGAATGAAAAATGATTTGAAATTTGATGAATACCGTTTTTACGATGCGTAAGTCGTTCGATTTGTTCTGGTCTTTCCTGAAGATAGGGATTTTTACGTTCGGCGGAGGATATGCGATGGTGGCCCTGATCGAGAAGGAGGTCGTCGACCGCCGGAGATGGGTCGAACGGACGGAATTTCTCGACCTGCTGACATTGGCCCAAACCTCGCCGGGAGCGTTGGCGCTCAATACCGCCGTTTTCGTCGGTTATAAGGTCGATGGGTACCGCGGGGGAGTGTGGTCGGTGTTGGGCGTAGTGGTTCCTTCGTTCGTCATTATTCTGGTCATCGCATTGTTTTTTGCGGAGTTCCGGCACGATCCGGTGGTCGAAGCCGTTTTCAAAGGGATGCGGCCGGCGGTCGTCGCCCTGGTGCTGGCCCCCGTATTCAATCTGTCCCGGGGGATCGGGCCGGTGCGGCTGGGTCTTGGCGCACTGGCGCTCGGCGTAACATGGTATGCGGGATTCTCTCCCGTCTACCTGATTCTGGTGGGAGCCCTGGCCGGGATCGGGTACGGGGTTTATCGCAAAAAGAAAGGGAAAGGATTATGATTTACCTGCAACTGTTTTTATCCTATCTGAAGATCGGCTTTTTCGGTTTCGGCGGCGGTTATGCGATGTTGTCGTTGATCCAGCACGAGGTGGTGATCAGCCACCAGTGGATTTCGAACAGCGAACTGACCGATATCATCGCCATTTCGCAGATGACGCCGGGGCCGATCTCGATCAACAGCGCGACCTACATCGGCTATGTCGTGACGGGGAATATCTGGGGCGCGATCCTCGCTACGTTCGCGGTCTGCCTGCCGTCCATAACGCTGATGATCGTGATCACGCGGTTTTACCTCGCTTTGCAGGACAACCTGTATATCAAAAGCGCGATGTTCGGAATGCGGCCGATGATCCTTGCGATGATCGGACTGGCCGGCGCGGTGCTTTTCACGCCCGATACGTTCATGGACGCGGCGAGCTGGGCGATCTTCGGCGTAGTGTTCGTGGCTACGCTGCGAAAGGTCGATCCGATCTGGCTGATCGTGCTGTCCGGCGTGGCAGGCTATCTGATATACGGATAGCGTCGTTGGTTGGTAATGCGTTGATTCGTTATTTGGCTCCGATTCCGATGCCTTGAGTCTTCCATAAATGTTACTTGTTTTATATTTGTCCGGGATAGAAAAAACGAAGAAGTTGCATTCGATCGAATGCAACTTCTTCGCAAAATTTCGATGCAGGAATAAAAGATAATTTGGTGCAAAATTATTTGATAAAGCGGAACTTTTTAATCCGTATTGTCAACGATCTCTTTTTTTAACGTGAAAAAAGAGATGACGGGATTGTCGTCTTCTTTTATTGTTTGAGCTATTCTTCGTACGGTCGTATCGTTGCTCTTTTCCAGAATAACATGCATGTTTGTTCCGAATGTCAAAGGGGAGATCGCCGTGATAAAGGTATTTTCCGAATAGCATGTAGACGGACTATTCAGGTTGAGGCACGTTGATAGCGTCAATAGGTTGTCATCGAAATACCGGTAATAGTAAGTTCCCCGCTTTTTTTGTTTGTCCCAGATCAGTGTGTAATCCTGAATCGAAGGAGAATCTTTTGTTTTGCCGAAAGTAACTAACAAGTATTGCGGCGTTTCGAACAGGTTGGTAACTCCCGAACTGTATCCGCTATCGAATAAGGTCTGCAACAATTCGAAGTAGTTTTTATGATTGTTTTGTTGCAAAAAACGCTCGTCCGGCAACGGATCTATCATTTCTATCGAATACATTTCTGTTATTTGTTCCCCTTCGATCTGGTATATCTTGTTCGAAACAGATTGAATGAATGATAAGTTGTGACTACAGCGGGTGATCGGATGGTTGGAGAATGTCAACAGTCCGGTATTCATAGACAGATTGCTTTGCAGAAAAAGATTCTTGACCTGATAACCGACTGCATCGGCCAAGCCGTATTGAAATGCCGTATTGTCTTCGAGCGAGGGATTGGTTATAAAAAAGTTGCATAGCAGGGAAGTGCTGTCAGCCATCTCGATATCGGCCATGTAATTATAGATAGGATCGATTGGTGTTTTGCTTTTAAAATTTCCGGAATAATCGTACTCCAACGCTTTACGCGTATATCCGTCGATCAATATGATGCTTTTGCGGTACCGATTCAGAAAAAACGCAGATATTGTATTGTATTCGTTTCCGGATCTTCCTCGTTCCCCGATTTGGGCTATGAATCTTCCTTCGTTGCTGAAGGCGTATATGGCCCGTCCGTCGTAAATAAATAATGTGCTATCCTGATATTTGATTTTTTGGATGTCTTTCAGCAAGCATTTTTCATGTGTTTCCAAAGGTACATATTTGATCTGGTCGATCAATGCGGCGCTGTGTACTTCTTCGACTATATTGCATTGCCCTCGGGAGATAACGATTGAACGGTCGCTGTTTATTTTGATATTTTGTCCCGGCGTACAACTTTGCCATCCGATGAAGCTAAATAATATTCCAATGCAAACCCGTATTCTCATGACTTTTGAGAATTTTGAATTAAGAATTTATACAAAAATAGATATAAATACATGTGCTTTAACTTGTTTTTGTTTTTTTTATGAGAAATTTGTGGTTGTGGATCAAATGTCCATTGCTTTCAGATCTTGATTGCCTGCCAGATCGTCTGTTTTGTCTCGTCCTGTAGCAATCTGTATATCAAAAGCGCGATGTTCGGAATGCGGCCGATGGTACTTGCGATGATCGTGCTGTCCGGCGCGGCAGGCTATCTGATATACGGTTTGTAAAAAGTGTATAACCTGTTTATAAGTTGTTCGACTCTGTTCATAAATCCGGGAGATACCGGAGGAAGCTGTTGGAAATCTTTTCCGTTTTTCGGATCGGGCATGTGTAAAACGGCGATATCCAGTTGTTTATCCGTATGTAGGTTATGAACCGTTTTCGTTTTTCGCTTTAAGATTGTTTTTCGCCCCCCGAAACGACAAAAATTAATCGATTAAAAGATTGCTTCCGATACCGCAATGTGTTACTTTTGCCTCGTTATTCATGTATTACCCGATAAAATGACAAGTTTATGAAAAAGTATTTTCTGGATGTGCTGAAATTGCAGTATGCTGATTTTAAGGGCAGGGCGTCGCGCAGGCAGTTCTGGATGTTCGTTTTGTACAATGTGATCGCCGCCGTGATCGTCGGGATTATCGGCGGTATCGTCGGACTGAACGCGATCCTGAGCGGTTTGTACAGTTTGGCGTTGTTGATTCCGTCCCTGGCTATCTCCGTAAGGCGGTTGCAGGATATCGACAAGGAGTGGTACTGGATTTTGATCAGTTTGATTCTGCTGGTGGGGAGCATCTGGTTGATCGTTCTTTACTGCCAGCCCGGCACGCCGTCGGACAACCGGTTCGGAAAAGTGCCCGACGCCGAATAAGGGGTCGAGGAACCCAAGAAACAGGCCGGGGCGTTCGAATGGGACGCCCCGGTTTTTTGCGGCATAATCGGGCCGTCCCGGTAAAATAAACCCGGTAACCGCTGTCCGGTACCGGGTTTGCATGACTTACGATATTTCGACGGATCAGGTATTCATCGCTCCGCAAACGTGGATTACCTGTCCGCTGACGTACGACGACAGGTCGGATGCGAGGAACAGGGCTACCTTGGCCACGTCTTCGGGCGTACCGCCGCGACGCAACGGAATCTGTTTGGCCCATTCGGCCTTTACTTCGTCCGACAGCGCATTGGTCATATCGGTAATGATGAAACCCGGCGCGATCGCGTTGGCGCGGATGCCGCGGGGACCCAGCTCTTTGGCGATCGACTTGGCTAGACCGATCAGGCCGGCTTTCGAAGCGGAGTAGTTGGTCTGTCCGGCATTGCCCGAAACGCCCACCACCGACGCCATGTTGATGATGCTGCCGCTTTTCTGCTTCATCATCACCGGCGTTACGGCATGGATGAAGTTGAATGCGGATTTCAGGTTCACGTTGATAACCATATCCCACTGCTGTTCGCTCATGCGCATCATCAGGCCGTCGCGGGTGATCCCGGCGTTATTGACCAGTACGTCGATGCGACCGAAATCCTTCACGATCTGAGCCACCACGCCGGCCGTATCTTCGAAGTCTGCGGCGTTGGAGGCATATCCTTTGGCCTTGACGCCGAGCGCCTGCAACTCTTTTTCCGTGTTCTGGAAATTTTCGTCCACTTTCAGGTCGGTAAAGACGACCGACGCGCCCTCTTCGGCAAACCGCATGGCGATTGCCTTCCCGATTCCCCGGGCGGCTCCGGTCACGATAGCGACTTTTCCTTCAAGTAATTTCATTCGTCTGTTTTTTAGTGTCTAACAAAATGGTTCGTTTTCGGCGGCATCCCGCCTGGACGGTTCTCGCTTTTTGCCGGGAGCAACTTTAAGCAGAGCCTTTTAGCTATGCCCGTTTCCCCGTCGAAAGCCATACAAAGGTAATAATTTATTTTGGTTCGGAGATGATTCGGTGGGTTTTATTGCTCTTTTTTACTACCTTTGGAGCGTTCTTCAAGGCTATTAAACTTTAAAGATAAATCTTATGGTAAGGGATGAAAAACTATTCGGATTGATCGAGAGCGAAAAGCAGCGGCAGTTGCACGGTATCGAGTTGATCGCTTCCGAGAACTTTGTAAGCGAGCAGGTTATGCAGGCGATGGGTTCCGTGTTGACTAACAAATATGCCGAAGGGTATCCGGGGGCGCGTTATTACGGCGGTTGCGAAGTGGTGGATCAGGTGGAGCAACTGGCCATCGACCGTCTGTGCGAGTTGTACGGCGCCGAATACGCTAACGTGCAGCCGCACTCGGGAGCGCAGGCGAACATGGCCGTTTTCCTGACGGTGCTCAAGCCGGGCGATACTTTTATGGGGCTCGATCTGGCGCACGGCGGTCATTTGTCGCACGGTTCGCCGGTCAACACGTCGGGTATCCTTTACAATGCGATCGGCTACAAGCTGAGCGAAGAGACCGGAACGATCGATTACGATGCGATGGAACGTCTCGCCCTCGAACACAAACCGAAAATGATTATCGGCGGCGCGTCGGCGTACAGCCGCGAGTGGGATTACAAGCGGATGCGCGAGATCGCCGACAAAGTGGGCGCGCTGCTGATGGTCGACATGGCGCATACGGCGGGCCTGATTGCCGCCGGGCTGCTCGACAATCCGGTGAAATACGCTCATATCGTTACTTCGACCACCCACAAAACCCTGCGCGGCCCGCGCGGCGGCGTGATCCTGATGGGTAAGGACTTCGAGAATCCGTGGGGAGTCAAGACTCCGAAAGGGGAGATCAAGAAGATGTCCGCTATGTTGAACTCGGCTGTTTTCCCCGGCATCCAGGGCGGCCCGTTGGAACATGTGATCGCCGCCAAAGCGGTCGCTTTCGGCGAAGCGCTCGATTCCTCTTACAAGGAGTATCAGGCGCAGGTGCAGAAAAATGCGAAGGCGATGGCTGCCGCATTCGTAAAGCGCGGTTACAAAATCGTATCGGGCGGTACGGATAATCACCTGATGCTGATTGATCTGCGTACCAAGTTCCCCGACCTGACCGGAAAGCAGGTCGAGAAGGTGCTGGTAAAAGCCGATATCACGACCAACAAGAATATGGTGCCGTTCGACAGCCGCTCGCCGTTCCAGACTTCGGGTATCCGCGTCGGGACGCCGGCCATTACGACCCGCGGTTTGAAAGAAGACCAGATGGAAACGATCGTAGAACTGATCGACCGGGTGTTGTCGGATATCGACAACGAGTCGAATATCGTTGCCGTACGGAAAGAGGTCAATACGTTGATGGCGAAATATCCGTTGTTCGCCTGGTAGAGCGGCAGAAAACGTACGAATGACAAAGGGAGGCGTCCGGTGCGGATTGCCTCCCTGTTTTTTGCCTGCGGATCATTTCGAAAAGATAATCAATACCGATCCGACGATCATAATTACGGCTCCGAGCAATTTACGCCCGATGGCCTGCTCCCGGAATATTTTGTAGCCGAGTAGGATACTGACGATTGTCGAGAGTTGGAAAAGCGCCAGGGCGTATCCCACGTTCATGCGGTCGAATACGTAATTGGTCGTGTACTGCATCGTGCCGATGCAGAGCACCAGCCAGACGTAGCGCGAAAAATCTTTGCGCCGGATCCGCAGCGGCGATTGCGAACGTCCGGCCAGTAGTGCCAGCGCCAGTGAAAACAAGGCTCCGAACCAGCACCAGGTGATAAAAGCGGTCGTGGCCGAAGCGTACAGGATGACCTTTTTGATGAATACCGCTTCGACGGCCGTCAGCACCATGGCCCATATCCGGTACCGGATGTCTTTTCTGCGCAGGATGGCCGGAGAAAACTTTTCGTTCAGCGTGTCCAGTACGAAATAGCTGCCTCCGACGATTAGCGCGATGCCTGCAACGCCCCATAATCCGGGAATTTCGCCCAGCAGCAGGATGCCGGCGATCATTCCGACGACCGATTTGTAGGAATTGATCGGTCCCAGCACCGATAGGTCGCCCCCTTGCAACGCTTTTACCAGAAAGCCGTTTCCGGTGGCGCCGAATATGCCGGCGACCGTGCACCAGACCCAGAACTCCTTCGGCAAAGCCGCCCACTCGATCCGGGTGGCAGGAACGATGCAGACCGCGCTCAGCAGCAGGAATGTGATGAAGTTGACCTTCAGCGGCGGCTCCGAGCGCTCGGTGAGCTGTTTCTGGAAAACGTTCGCCAACGGGTTCGACAAAATACGCAGCAGAACGGCTATTGCGGTTAACGCCATGTTCGCAAAGATTGTACGGATCGCTGTTTACCGGACGGGGAGAAGGAGTTTTTTAGAAATTCTCCATCCGAATGTTTTTATTTCTGGTTTTTTCCCGGTTCGATGGAGCCGGACCCCTTATATGAGCCGAATCGTTAAGGGCGAAGGATTCTTTCCCTGTCCACCTGCCTGATCCACAGATCGGCCATGCGTTGGTGTCCCGCCGCCGTCGGATGAACGCCGTCCCAGATCCAGTAAGTGTTTTGCGATGTGGGATCGCGCTGCAAGAGGTCGTTGAACATCTGTCGGTAGGGCAGGTAGACGGCCTTGTAATCTCGTGCTATCTTTTCTACGATCGCGCTGCAACGCTCCACGATTTTGTCATACTCCCCGAAATCTTTGTTTTCGCTCATGTTTCCCGTGGGGGCGACGAACGGCGAGGCCAGTACGATTTTCAGATTCGGATTTTCCTGACGCGTCCGGTCGAGCAGTTCGCGATATTTTTTGTCCCAAGCGTCGAAATCGAACGGCGAGGTTCTGTCGCCGTGCAGGTACCGGTTGATGTCGTTGATGCCGACGAGTATCGACAGCACGTCGGGGTTTATGTCCAATACGTCTTCCTGCCAACGTTTTTCCAAATCGTACAGCGAGTTTCCGCTGATTCCCCGGTTGAAAAATTCATATTCGTATTGCGGATATTCTCCCAGGTAATGGGAAGCGCACAGGTACATGAATCCGTGTCCGTATATATGGTTCATATCCCATAGAGTGCGTTCGGAAGAGGGCTTGCCGTCTCCGCTGCCCCAGTTGCCGTCGGTAATGGAATCCCCGATGAACAGAATTTTTAGTCCGCCTGCCTGCAAAGTGGCGGAAATAAGCATCAGGATGAGCGATGCGATTACGAATAAACCTCTTTTTTTCATGTTATGATTTATTTTATGTTGATCGTTTGCGTGCCGCCCCGCAGCGGACGGGTTTCCCCCTTCCAGACGAAAGTGCCTTCGACCGCATCGGGCAGCGAAATTTCGGCGAACAGTTCTCCGCGTTTGCCGACGTGGTAGCGGACGGCGACGTCGCCCTGAGGATGCGGGATCGATCCGGAGGCTTCTTTCAGTTTGCCGAGCGACGGTGCGATTCGGACTTTCGAGAATCCGGGGCCGTCGCTGTCGATGCCGAGGACGATCCGGAAAAATTCGATGTTCGGGCTGGCTCCCCAGGCATGGCAGTCCGAACGCGACGGTTCGGGTTGCTCGGCCCACGTAGTCAGTCCCAGCGCCATCTGGTCGTCCCAGACTTTCAGGTTGTCGAGCAGCCGGTCGCCGAGCCCGGCCTTTTGCAATGCCTGGTTCAGATAGTACCGGAAATAGATCGTGGCTTGCGTCAGGGTCGTGTCGGACAGCGTACGCTCCATCACGGCTTTCGCTTCGTTCCCGCTTACGGCGCCCAGCAGGACGGCCAGTACGTTGACGTGTTGCGAGTAGTTGCGCCGGTCGTACGTGTCGGCGAACAGACCTTTGTTTTCGTCCCAGTATTTCGGACGGATCGTTCCTCGGATCGCATCGGCCATTTTACGGAACCGCTCCCCGTACATCGGGATGCCGAAAGCCTGTTCCATTTCGGCCATTGCATCGAGCCCCATGACGAACAGCAGATCCTGGAACGCCGAATTTCCCTCTTTTTCGCGGATCGGTTCCCCGCCGTCGAAGTTCGACGCCCAGTCGGCGAAGAACCAGTGCGGGATATAGCCCAGCGAATGATCTTCGCGCAGGAATCCTTCGTACCACGACAGCACGCCGCGGAAAGCGGGCAACAGCGTTTTCAGGTACTCTTCGTCGCCGCGGTAACGCCAGTAGTCGTATCCGGTGCAGATCCAGTAAAGCGAGAAAGACGAAATGAACTGATGCAATCCCGACGGATAGCGGCTCATCGTGATTCCGTCGGCCACGATCGACTGCCGGCCCTGCTCCAGCGCATTGCGTACCATGTACGGATCGCGCGTGTTATACAGCGAGATCATCGCTTGGATCCGCGTGTCGCCGAAATATTGCAGTTGCTCGTAATAGGGACAGTCCATGTAGGTTTCGTTGGCGCACAGCCGGGCGGTGCGCCAGCCGATATCCAGCATCCGCGACAGTTTCTCGTGTCCCGGCGCCGCGAACGACGATGCCCTTTCGAACGGATAGGCGGTGAATGTCCCGTAGATGTCTTGCAGTTCCAGCGGTTCGTCCTGCGTCGTGACGGTCAGTTTGACATACCGCCATGTACGCCACCACAGTGTCGTATAGAGCCGGCCGTTACCGCCGTCCGGACGAACGATATCTTCGTAGCCGAGGAACTGTTTGTTTTTTACTTCGTTGCGGTCGTCTTTGAAAAAGGTCTGCGTATCGCGGTAGAGCGCTTCGGCATAAGCGACGGTGATCTGCGAGCCTTTTCCACCGCTAAACAACAGCGATAGGTAGGCGGTCGTCAGCGAGTCGTTGTCGAGCAGGATTTCGGCGGTCGTATGGGCCGGAACGGTCACCGTCGCGGCCCGGCCGGGAAATCCTTCCGGAATACGCACGCCGTCGCTCCGCCGCACTTCGGCGAAACGCTCGGTACGGTTTTCCATCGGCGGGATCGGCGTAGGCACCAGCAGGCGTCCCGGATAGTCGCGCGCTCCTTTGGCTCCGCCGGTCATGCCGGCCTGCGCTTTGTTCCATGCCGAGTCGTCGAATCCGGGCGTTTCCCAGCCCCAGGGGTAGGCGGCCGCGTCGACCTGCTCGCCCGGTCCTGCGGCATAATAACCGTAGACGCGCGCCTGGTGCGGTTTGTAGGAGTCGTTGTGGCTGCACAGCCAACTGTCGTTCGTATTGACGGCCTCTTCGGCCGCCGTGTTGCCCTGTACGATCAACCCGGTCTGGTTGAAGCTGACCTGGGCGACCGGTTTCATTTCCGCGAAGTTCCATACGACGGCTGCCAGCGTATTTTTGCCGGGTTTCAGCCACCGGGCCAGATCGACCGTTTCGAAGTTCCAGTTGAATACGTCGCCGCGGGCCGGGCCGACCGAAGCCAGCTCGCCGTTGACGTACAGCTTGTAACGGTTGTCGGCCGAGACGTGCACGACGAACCGTTCCGGTTGCTCGGGAAGGTCGAACGTTTTTCGGAAATGGTAAATCCCGTAAGCGTTTTGAGGTTCTCCGGGGACGGAAATCCATTGAGCCGTCCAGCGTCCGTCGAGCCATTGCGGCGCAATGTCGGCCTGGCGGTATCCCTCCAGATGGATCTGGGCCGCAACCGGCGCGGCAAGCGTGCACAGGACGAAGCAAATCGGCAGGTAAAATTTTTTCATCGGTTTTCGTTATTTTCGACGTAAGCGTTTCGTATTTCGTCGCGTATTGTTTTCGGCAAGCTTTTTACGACCAGCAGGTAGGAGTCGCGGATCCATTCCCTGATCAGACCGGCCGGCAGGTCGCCGTCCGTGCGGACGGTGTTCCAGTGGCGTTTGTTCATGTGCCATCCGGGCGAGACTTCTTCGTAAGTCTCCCGTAGTTCCACGGCCCGGTCGGGATCGCACTTGACGTTAATCCACCGGCTGTCGGTCATATCGGTCAGCAGAAACATTTTACCGGCTACTTTGTAGACGAGCGTCGTTTCGTCGAACGGAGTGGTTTCTTCGGTCGCAGGCAGCGAGAGACAAAACTCTCGCAGTTCGAAAATGTCCATTTCGGTCGTGTCTTTGGTTAGGACGGCTCTTTTTGCCGTCGAATAGTGGGGTTCGGATCGCGGGGCAGGAACCCGGTCGTGTTACCTTGCCGAAAGCAAATATACCAATAAAAAAGGGTTTTGCAACGGCTTTTATTCCGATTTGTTCCGATTCTGGTCGGTTTCGTTTTCCGGGTTCGGCGGTATGGGCGCGACGGGGGAGACGACCGGATCGGGCAACGGCGATTTGTCTGTGCGATTTTTGCAGCATACTGCCGGTGTATCCGGTTCAGTCCGGTAATCAGACGATTCGATGTTGAACAAATTTAATAACCTAATTCAAAAAACGATGAAAAAAATTATCACTCTTCTGGCAGTTGTCGCATTCGTCGTGTCCTGTTCGCAGTCCCGCAAGTGGACCGACAAGGAACGCGAAGAAGTACGCAAAACCCTCCGCGATTACCGCGATCGTTCGGCGATCCGACACATGGAAGCCGCCAATTACGGCAACCTCGAACAGTGCGTGCTGACGACGATCGAAGGCACTTATCCCGATTACAACAAGTACGATCAGCTTACGGCTAAGGAGGATACGCTCAACGCTGCGATGGTCTCCTGCGTCGGTTTCTCGATCGGCGATAATTTCGAGAATCTGCCGTTGCTGTTTCCGGCGGCCGAGTTGCAACAGGCCGGTATCCTGCCCGCAGGCGCGACCGACGAACAGATCCAGGCCTTTTATACTTGCCTGGCCGGAAAGGTGAAAGAACTGTACGTGACGCCGCAGCAGTTTACCGTCGCTCTGTTCGTGCAGCCGGGCGTACCGACCGAGCTGGCCGACGCGATGCAACAGTGCGCCGCTTCGGTGGCGGCTCCGGCCGCCGATTCGACGGCCGTGAAACCGGCCGCTCCGGCAAAGAAATAGCCGTTTGGCGAAAAGTAAAAAAAGGACTGCTCTGTGAGCAGTCCTTTTTTTGTGGATTTAATAGAAAAAATCAGTATTTTGATGAATACAAAATCTTATCCTATTACAGAAACGTTTACAGCTTGTTCGCCTTTCTTGCCTTCGTTGACTTCGAATTCGACGTGCTGTCCTTCTTCCAGGCCGCGGAAACCTTCTTTGTTAATACCGGTGTAGTGAACAAAGATGTCGCTACCTGTTTCGGTTGTGATAAAGCCATAACCTTTGGCCGAATCAAACCACTTTACTGTACCTTTCATAAAAAATGTAATTAAAGAAATAAATCAACACAAAGGAAAACAAAAAGTTCGGAAAAACAATAGCATGCGCGTTTTATTTTTATTTTTTTGCGTTTTATTTTTCCGGAACCCCGAATGACCGCTCCCAGAGTGCGTTATCCGTATTTCTCTTGTGCGATCCTACGGACTTTTTCGACGATTTGCGACGGAACCGGACGGATCGGATCACAGTCGTAGTAGGCTGACAGGAAGTCTGTTAATCTCGAAAGGAACGTTTCGGTCGTCTCTTCCGTACCGGTGATCGAGGCGATGTTGGTCACCGGACTCGGTACCGAAGCTACGCTTTTGCCTCGCAACGAGCGATCCCCGCGCAGCGTGTAGTCCAGCCGTTCCAGGTCGGTACGGTGCAGCAGCGTGCCGTGGAAGAGTTGGCTGGTGCGCGTCACGTGCGAAGCGGTGCCCGATATTTTGTATCCGGCCGCCAGCAGTTCTTTACGCGCGCCTACCGTGGCTTCGATTCCGTTCGCCCGCAGCGCGGCGACGATCGGAACGCCGAAGTCCCGGTCGAGCACCGGGACGGAGCCTTTGTCCGCAATAAAGGCGTAGTTGATGTTCCCGTAGTCGTGGAAGACGGTTCCGCCTCCGGACAGCCTTCGGACGACCTCGATGCCGTGTTCGCAGCAATATCCGGTGTCTACTTCCGCCTCGATGCGCTGGTTGCGCCCGACGATGACCGACGGCCGGTTGATATAGAATAACAGAACGTCCCCTGCGGGACGTTCTGTCAAAAGATACTCTTCCAGGGCGCAATTGAATGCCGGAGAGTCGGATATGCTCCTAAGCAGCAGCATACCGCGTGTTATTTTACGTGGAATGCCACGCGCAAGTCTTCCACTTCCTTGTCCGTGATCGGTTTCAGTTCGCCGATCGGAGCGGCCATAATCAGCGATTTCGCGCTGAATTCGGCTACTTCCAGCCGGTCGAACGTTTGCAGCAGACCGTCGCCGGTGATCAGCACCGAGTCGTTGGCCAGCAGTACTGCCGGTACGCTCTTCAGCGCTTCCGAGATCTTCTTGCTGTCCTCGTACTGAACGCCGAACGGAATGATCGGGGTATCCTTCAGGAAGATCCAGCTTTCCGGGATCGTCCGTACGTTGAACTTCACGCCCGAAGTGCAGAAACCCATCAGGTGAGGAGGCTGCGTGATGATGATCGAGTTGATCTCCGGATGGTTCTGGTAGATCTCCTGGTGCAACGCTACCGAGCGGCTCGGGATCTTGCCTGCTTCCACCATGCCGTTTTTCACCTGTACGATGTTGCTCGGTTCGATGTCCCAGCGCGGAACGCCCGGAGGGGTGATCAGGAAGTCGTTGCCTCTCCAGCGTACCGATACGGTACCGTAGGTGCTGATCATCAATCCCTGGTCGCAAGCGCGGCGCACCATCTTGACGATCAGGCTGCGGATCGCGCGTTCGTCGGACGGATAGGTGACCCCCATGAAGTGTGGGAAATCGGTCGGCAGCGAACGTTCGTGCTGGTCGATCTGCTCGTCGGTCAGGTAAGTCGGCTCGCCGAGCGTCTTCGCGTTGATGACCGTGCGGGCGCAGAATTCGAGCGTCTCGAAACGCTGATAAGCGTCCATCAGGTCTTCGCCGCAGAGCACCACGCCGTGGTTCTCCATGATCACGGCCTTATAGTCGGGGTGATTTTTGAATTCGGTAGCGATTTTCTTGCCCAGTCCCTGACTTCCCGGGACGTCGTAAGGAGCGAACCCGATCGTTCCGCAGACGCGTTTTGCCTGGGGAATGATGTTGGTGTTCGGAATCTGGTGCGTGATACTGAACGATACGAGTGCGGGCGGATGCGCGTGGATCACGGCGGTCATCTTCGGACGCATTTCGTAAATCGCCTTGTGGAACGGGAATTCCGAGGACGGTTTGTGCGGTCCGATCACCGTACCGTCCGCTTTTACGCAGACGATGTCTTTCGGGGTCAGCGAACCCTTGTCCACTGCTCCCGGCGTGATCCAGATGTCACCGTTTTCGTCCTTGATCGAAATGTTACCGCCCGAGGTGGTCGTCATTCCGCTCCGGTAAATGCGACCGATCACGACCGTAATCTGGTCGGCGGGGTGCATCAACTTAGTGTCTAACTGTTTCATAACCTAACTAATTGTTTTTTTAGCTCGAATGCTAAACCTGTTGTTTATCTAACTAACCTAATCGTGTTGCCTTTTTTGTAAGCCCGGCGGAAAACTTCCGTCCGCCGCCGGGCTTTGTTTTACAGTTTGACGCTAACGTTTCCCGTAACGCGCGTTTCGTGCGCGCTTACAGTTTATCGGCGTTGGCCAGCAGGTAGGCCTCCGCTTCGGGATTCCACAAACCCTTGTGCTTTTCGCAAAGTTTGTGCAGTTCGGCGTAAACCGGATTCGATTTGCCTTTTTCCCCGAATTCTGCGATCGGGGTCAGCGGCATTTCGATATGGGTGTATATCAATTTCTTTCCGCCGGGGATGCTCGGCAGGTTCAACGTCGTTTCGATCACAGCGTTGATACCGCCTACGTGCGTTACCAGGCCGGCCGGATCGAGTCCTTTGCCCATCATCTCGATGGCTTCCTTCATGTCGTCCGTATTGCCGCCGCTGGTGCCTACGACGTGCGTGTAGGCGTAGTGTACGTTGTAGAAGTTGAATTGCGCCTTGAAATCCGTTTTGGCCGGGCCAGCGAAGAAGTTCAGGCAACCGTCGAATCCGAGGATCGCGTCTCCCTGTTCCACGACCGGAGCGACCGGAGCGAATACGAACACGTCGTCGTAGCCTTTGCCGCCGTTCAGCGCTTTCAGTTCCGCTGCCGGATCGGCCATTTTGCCGGTGTTGACGTATTTCAGTTCGATGCCGTTTTTAGCGGCTTCCGCGGGCGAATAGAGCGATGCGGCGCGATCCAGACGCGTCTGGTCGATATCGGTCACCACGATCAGCTTCGGTTTGCGGTCGGTGCGGTGGATGGCGTAGTTGATGGCGGCCAACCCCATCGGGCCCACGCCGGCGAGTACCGCCATGCTGCCGCCTTGTTTGATCTCCATCGCGTGTTTGTACGACCCGGGCGTGATGTGGTAGTTCGCATGCATCGCGCCGATCACGCACGACAGCGGTTCGGACAGCGAAGCGGGGTAATATCCGGCGCCGGTATACGGCAGCAGGCAACCGTTTTCCATCACTTCGTTCGGGATTACCACGTAGGTGGCGTCGCCGCCGATGAATTGGTACGAATAGCCCGGAGCGCTCAACACGCCGACCGGCCCTTTTTCGTAATTCAGCGCGGGTTGGATCGAGAATTTGTCGCCGGCTTTGAATTGTTTGCTCCACTTGCTGCCCACTTCGACCAGTTCCCCTGCGAATTCGTGGCCGATAATGACCGGACGCTGCGCGATGTCGCGCGGAACGCGTTTGTGGATGTCGGCCTCGTGGGAGGCTTTGTACGACGACATGCAGATGCTGTCGCATACGACTTTGGCGAGTATTTCGTTATCTTTGATCTTCGGCAGTTCGAATTCCTCCAATCGGAGGTCGTTTTTGCCGTACAGTCTTACAGCTTTTGTTTTCATGTGTTTTGGTTTTAAAAGTTCACGACGACAAGGTTTCACATGAAAAATCTAAATTTTCTGCAAAGATATACATTAAATTCATATCATGCGAATTTTTGTCATACTTATATAGGTTAAAGGCGTTACGAAACGGTTAACTGTCGGGCCCGCACCGTCCGTATTCGTACGGGCCCGATAGTCGGTGTGTTCCGTCTTCCGTTAGCTCAGCATCACCTGACCGCCGGTGACCGGTACGGCCTGCCCCGTTTCGCAGGTCTGTTCGATCAGGTACAGCACGGCTTTGGTAACGTCTTCCGGGCCGGTTCCCTTACGCATCGGAACCTGATCCATGTAGAACTTGCGGACGTCTTCGACGGTCTTCGCTCCCGGCACTTTGCCTGCGTGCAGGTATTGCAGGAACAGTCCGTTCTCGGGGTTCGACCACAGCGGCCCTTCGTAGAAGTTGCCCGGACATACCGAGTTCACTTTGATCCGGAACGGAGCCAGTTCCAGCGCGAACGACTGCGTCAGCCCGATTCCGCCGAACTTGCCGCCGGCATAGGCGAAGTTCGCCTTCGAACCGCGCAGACCCGATTTCGAGTTGATTTGGACGATGTCGCCGTAATTGTCCGGCGCGTATTTGTTTTGCAGCTTCATCACGCGCGAAGCGGCTTGAGCGCAGTAGAAGTAAGCGTTGTAGTTGATTTTCGTGACGAATTCGAAGTTTTCGGGCGTCATCTCTTCGAGACCGCCGGCGCGCAGAACGCCCGCGTTGCTGACGAATACGTCCAGGCCGCCGAAGTTGCACACCGTTTCGTGGATCAGGTTGCGCAGGCTCGCCGTATCGGCTACGTTCGTTTTGACGAAGATCGCGCGGTTGCTCTTTGCCATACCGCAGAGCCGTTCTGCGGTTGCCGCGCCGACCGTTTCGTTCAGGTCGGCCACCACGATGTTCGCCCCTTCTTTGATCAGACAGGCGGCGATTCCTTCACCGAACCCCTGGGCGGCTCCGGTGACGATGATCGTCTTGTTCTCGACGCGGCCCGAAGCTCCGCCGGCGCTTACTTTGCGGCGGTAGTTTTCCACTTCCCAGTTGTCGATGAAGTCGATCTGTCGCTGGGTCATCGGGTGTTCGCCGCCGAATGCCTGCGCGATCAGGGCGATCTTCATCATGTCTTCGTAGACGTCGAGGATGATGTCGCAGCCCGCGGCGTTGTCGCCGACGGCTACCAGGCCGATCCCTTTGATCAGGATCACTTTCGGCGTGTAACCGTTCTTATTTACATACGCTTCGATCTCTTTTTCGGCCGTTTCCAGCAGCGCTTCCTTGCTATCGCAGTCGAAATAGAGGTATTTCGATTTGCAATATACGATCGCGTCCGGCGAGAACGGAGCGGCTACCTTGGCGTACTCGGCCGCCGAAGAGAGGAAGTGTTTGGTCAGTTCGTTATTGCGTACTTTCAGCGTTTTGAGACCCTGCTTGCTGAGCATCATCCGGATGGCGGGCAGCACTTCCTGAGCGCATTCGCATACCGGAACGTCTCCTTCGGGCAGTTTCGCGCCGGCCGCCTTTTCGATCGTTCCGAGCACTTTTTCGTAGATGGCTTCCACCTCTTTGGTCGTATTCGCTCCGACGAAGATGCCGTGGTTCTGCAGCAGCAGGATTGCGGGCTCCTTGCCGAATTTCGCTTTGTAGGCGTTGATCCGGTTTTCGACTTCTTTGAAGAGCACGTAACCCGGGTCGGTGTACGGAATGTAAACCGCATCGTCGCCGAACAGCTTTTGCGTTTCGGCCTCTGCGTTTTGGCCGCACATCAGGCCGTTGACCATCGTCGGATGCAGGTGTACGATGAAGTTAGCTTCCAGCGCGTTGTGCATCGACGTCTCGACCGACGGACGGCGATCTTTGGTGATGCAGGCGGCCGCCAGGTCGTTTTTGACCTCTTCCTCGCGGGCTGCCGTGTCGCTGCTGTACGTTTTTTCCGAGATCACGTTCAGCTTTTTACGGTCGAGCACCGCAAAGCCGTCCTCGGTAATGGTGGCCAGCGCGCATCCGCTCGCTTTGACCCACAGTTTTTCCGCATTTTTGTACGAAGTGTTTCCGCCGCCGGCGATGACATAGCGGCTGTCTTTGCCGTATTTGCGGGATATCTCGATCAGTTCTTCTATCTCTTTCATGATTGGTTTACGGGTTTAAAGGATGATGGATTTGATAACGCGGTCGCCGTGCTTGACGTATTCGTCGCGTTTGTCGATATCGGCCTTTCCACGACTATCTACGTAGCCTTGCATACCGCTGCGGACGATGTCCTGATGGGCGGCCACGACGCAGGCGCCGCAGTAGTTGATGAATTTGAGCCGTTCGGTCAGCGGCGCGCCGCCGCGGGCGAACAGTTCGATCGGTTCCATCGCGGGCGTGTTGTGTTCCGAGCCGAACGTTACGACGAAACCGTTGTCGTGCAGGTAGCCGGCGTACTTCTCAAGCACTTCGACGCTGTTGCGCGTCGTGATGAATTCTACCGAGAAAATACCGCGCTGGCGTAGGATCTCGGCCGTTTTCACGACGTCCTGTTCGAAGTCGGTGAATCCGCCCTTCGCATCGTCCGCCAGGAACGGGTAGGTCGGGATGCCCCCGGCGGCCAGGATGATCTTGCGTACCGTGTCCATCGGCAGGAATGCTTTCGGGTCTTCCGGGACGAAAGCCGCTCCGCCCGCTTTGAGCAGGTTGCCGCGAATTTCGTTCTCGACGGCGGCGAGGTCGTCTACATTCGATTTCAGCGCCTTGCCTCCGAAAATCGTTTCGAAGAATTTAGCGATGGCGGCCTTGTCGTTGTTAAAATGCGCGTATGCGGCGATCCGCAGCGCTTTGGCCAGATGGCGTTCGCGGATCGAACCTTTGGTCAGCGTCTTCTCGATCAGGTCGAAGTCGAGCCTGAACGGGGCGTCGTACGATGCGAGCACGTCGTTCAGCTTGCCGCACATGGTTTTTACCTGCGCGTTCGATTCGGCGCGGACGTTGGCCAGTTGCGAGGCGTACGGTTCGGGCAGGTCGATCGGGTAGGCGAGGCCTTTGCCGCTGAGGTAGGTGCGGCCCGGGTTGTTCGGGTCGTTCACCCGTATGCCGGCGGCTTGGTCTTCTTCTTGCAGGCTGATGAACTCGATGTTGAACAGCGGGAACAGCTTGCGCTGAATACATCCGTCGTTCCACTCTTTGTAGCCGTCCATCGAATAAAAGTCGTTGATGCCGACCACTTTCACGTTTTCGTTGACGGCGCGATCCAACGCGTCGGTCAGTTTATCGAAAGCGCTGAACGAGTACGGCGTGTGCAGGTGTGCGTTGACGTCGACGCATTCGAGCTTATGTTTTTTTGACACATCCATGATTGTCGGTAGTTTTACGTTTATTAGGTTTTGACATGTTTCGTTAAGAACGAAAGGTCACACGGACTTCGATATCTATGCGACCTTTCGGAAATCGGTGTTATGTTACACGTCTTTAGATACCTTCTTTAGCTCGGCGGATCTGTTCGGCATCGGTGTAGTTACGCGTCGGAACGTATCCCTGTAACGGAACGATCTTTTCGTGGATGATGTCCAAGAAGCTGTCCGGTTGCGGGAAGAACGCGTATTCCAGCTCGTAGGCCGGCGTGATCCAGTCGCGCGATCCCAGAACGACGGCGGGCGCGTCCAGGTAATCGAACGCCAGTTCGGTGATGTTGCGGGCCAGGTCGTTCAGGAACGAGCCGCGCGCCGTAGCGTCGCCGGCGATGACGATCCGTCCGGTTTTCTTCACCGAAGCGAGCACTTTCTCGTAGTTGAACGGAACGAGGCTGCGCGCGTCGATCACTTCGGCGCTCATGCCGTATTTCTCTTCGAGCGTTTTGGCCGCTTCGAGCGCGCGGTACAGCGTGGCGCCGATGGTCAGGATCGTGATGTCCTTGCCTTCGCGTTTCACGTCCGGTTCGCCCAGCGGAATTTCGTAGTATCCTTCCGGAACGCCGCCTTCGTGGAACTGCTCGCCCACGTCGTAGATACGCTGGCTTTCGAAGAAAATCACCGGATCGGTGCCCTGCAGAGCCGCATTCATCAAACCTTTGGCGTCGTACGGAGTAACCGGGAACACCACTTTCAGGCCCGGGATATGGGCTGCCAGCGACGTCCAGTCCTGCGAGTGCTGCGCGCCGTATTTCGAACCTACCGATACGCGGACGACTACCGGCATCTTCAGGATGTTGCCGCTCATGGCCTGCCATTTGGGCAGCTGGTTGAACACTTCGTCGCCGCAGCATCCGAGGAAGTCGCAGTACATGATTTCGGGGATTACGCGGCCGCCGCACATGGCGTATCCGATAGCCGTTCCGATGATGGCGGCTTCGGCGATCGGCGAGTTGAACAGGCGGTGGTACGGCAGTGCTTCCGTGAGACCGCGGTATACGGCGAACGCGCCGCCCCAGTCGCGGTTTTCCTCACCGTAGGCGACCAGCGACGCGTCTTTGTAGAAGCGGTCGATGATGGCTTCGAAGATACCGTCGCGCAACTGGAACTGTTTCATCTTCGAGAACGGCTTGCCGTCCTTGTCGAACGCGAAACGCTCTTTCTTGGCGATCTGCTGTACGCGCGGGTTTTCGCTCATCGGGTGGTTCACTTCCGGCTTAGCGTCCGACAGCGAGTCGATCGACTGGTTCGAGAACATCATCGTGCCGAGCAGTTCCTGATCTTTGTGCAGGTCCATACGCGGGGAAAGTTCGTCGTCGATAGCCAGTTTGAAGGTATCGAACATGATGTCCTTCACCTCTTTGGTCGTGGCGTCCAAGTCGGCCTGCGTTGCGATGCCGGCGGCGATCAGTTCCTTGCCGTAGGCTGCGATGCAGTCTTCCGCTTCCCAGGCTTCCACCTCTTCTTTGGTACGGTACGACGAAGCGTCGGAAGGCGAGTGGCCGCTGTAACGGTACGTCAGCACGTCGATCAGTACCGGGCCGTCTTTTTCCTCTTCGAGGATCGCTTTCTTACGGCGGTAGCAGTCGATCACGGCCAGCGGGTTGAAGCCGTCCACGCGTTCTGCGTGCATCTGGGCCGGGTTGACGCCAGCGCCGATGCGGGCCGCGAAGTCGAAGCCCATCGTTTCGCCGCGGGTCTGACCGCCCATGCCGTACTGGTTATCCATGATGTTGATGATCACCGGCAGGCCGCCTTTCATATCGTCCGCCCACAGTTGTTTGAACTGATCCATCGCAGCGAAGGTCATGCCTTCCCAAACCGGGCCGCGGGCCATCGACGCGTCGCCGAGGTTGGCAACCACCACGCCCGGCTTGCGGTTCACTTTCTTGTACAGGGCCGCACCTACTGCGATGCTGCCGCTACCGCCTACGATGGCGTTGTTCGGGTAGATGCCGAACGGCGTGAAGAAGGTGTGCATACTTCCGCCGAGGCCTTTGTTGAACCCGGTCGTGCGGGCGAATACCTCGGCCAGCGCGCCGTACAGCAGGAAGCGGATACCCAGTTCTTTTACGGAACCGCCCTTGAAAGCTTTCTTGGCGACGTTTACCGTAGCGCCGTCCCAGAATTCGTTCATCACCTTCTCCAGATCCTTGTCGTCGAGTAGCTCGATGGCGCGAAGACCTTTGGCGAGAATTTCGCCGTGGCTGCGGTGCGAACCGAAGATAAAGTCATTGATATCGAGCATGTAAGCCATACCTACGGCGGCGGCTTCCTGACCGGCCGACAGGTGCGCCGGGCCCGGGTTGTTGTATTCCACGCCGTTGTATCCGCCGGTCGTTTTTACCAGTTGCAGCATGGTTTCGAATTCGCGGATCACGACCATGTCGTGGTAAATGCGTTTCAGATCGTCCTTGGTGAAGTTCTTCGCCTTGAGCTCTTCCTTGATCGTCTTTTTGTACTGATTGACCGGAATCGGGGTGAAGGTGATCTCACCGGCTTTCCGCATCTCTTTCGGGTCGATATATTGCGACTTAGGCATAATATATGATTTTTAAGTTTTTAATTAGTTGTTATTCGGTTAGAAAGCAAAAATGGTTTCTTTGAAAATTTCGGATACGGTCGGGTGCGGGAATACGACTTCCTGCATCTCTTTGAGCGTCATTTCCTGTTCGATGGCCATGCAGGCGCCGTAGATGATCTCGCTGCACGGGTTGCCGAGCATGTGTACGCCGAGCACTTCGCCGTATTTGGCGCCTACCAATACTTTGCACAGGCCGCTACCGCCTTCGTTTTCGGCGACGAAGCGTCCGGCATAGGCCATCGGCAGTTTTGCGATGCGGTATTCGATACCTTCTTTTTTAGCCTGTTCTTCGGTCAGTCCGACGCCGGCTACTTCCGGATTCGTATAAACTACGCCCGGGATCGCGTTGTAACGCATGACGTCCGGACGGCCCGTCAGGTTGTTAACGACTACTTCGCCCTCGCGGCTGGCCGTGTGCGCCAGCATCGAGAATCCGGTCACATCGCCCGCGGCGAAGACGTTCGGCACGTTCGTGCGCATCTTGTCGTCCACTTTGACCGCGCCGCGGTTCAGTTCCAGACCGAGGTTTTCGAGGCCGATGCCCGCCGTAACGGCGCGACGACCGACGCTCATCAGGATCTTGTCGCCTTTGGCCGACAGCGTTTTGCCGTCTTTGTCTACATAGACCACTTCGTTGCCGCGAATTTCGGTCACTTTGCAGTTGAGATTGAACTTGATCCCTTTCTTTGCGTAAATATCTTGCAACATCGAGCTGATTTCGCCGTCCAGTCCGCCGAGGATTTTCGGCAGCATCTCTACGACGGTCACTTCGGTGCCGAGGCTGTTGAAGAAGCTCGCGAACTCCATCCCGATCACGCCGCCGCCGATAATTACCAGCGATTTGGGCTGCTCTTTCAAGTCGAGGATTTCGCGGTTCGTAACGATCGCGTCGCCGGCTTCTTTGACGCCCGGAATCGGCGGAACGAAGGCTTCCGAACCGGTGCACAGTAGCAGGTTCACCGCATAGTACGTTTCGCCGTTGCACTCGATCTCGATTCCGTTGGCCGAGCGTCCTTTGATTTTGGCTTCGCCCTTGACGACCCGCACCTTGTGCGCTTTCATCTTCGAGCCGACGCCGCCCACCAATTTTTTCACCACTTTATTTTTGCGGTCGACGATCTTGCCGAAATCGAACGTCGCGCCCGGCGCGCTGATTCCGTATTTGTCGCCGTGTACGGCGTAGTCGTATACTTTGGCGCTGTAAAGCAGGGTTTTGGTCGGGATGCATCCTTCGTTCAGGCAGACGCCGCCCAATTCCCTCTTTTCGAACAGCACGACGTTCAGCCCTTTCGCACCGGCGCGTTCCGCAGCCACGTAGCCGCCGGGACCGCCTCCGATAATTGCTAAATCAATCATTGTATTTCGGTTTATAGTTTTAAGTGATGAACTCCGAAACGCCTGCAGTGGCGTTTCGGAGTCCGGTTGGTTTTACAATTCGAATTCGAGGTTTTCGATCTCCGTGGCGATCTGTTTCACGAAACGGGTCGCTTCGCCGCCGTCCAGCGCGCGGTGATCGTAGGTAAGGCTCAGTCCGATGTGCGGAACGAAACCGTAGACTCCGCCGCCGAGGTCTTTCGGACGCGGAACGATCGTGTTCACGCCGAGGATCGCAACCTGCGGCAGATTGATGACCGGGGTAAAGATCTCTACGCCGTAGTTGCCGAGATTCGATACGGTGAACGAAGCGGCTTCCGAAGAGAGCAGATCCGGATCGATCGAGCCTTTCTTGCAGGCTTCGGCGACCTCTTTGAGCTGGCTGGCCAGCCCCTGGATCGACAGGTCGTCGGCATTCTTGACGGTCGGAACCATCAGGCCGCGTTCGGTATCGACGGCCAGTCCGAGGTGCACCTTCGAGAAGTTGCGGGTGCTGTCGCCGAGGAAGTGGGCGTTGACCTGCGGGAACTTCTTGAGAGCCTTGATAACGGCCATACATACCATGTCGTTGAGGGTGATGTTGGTCGGGTAGCCGTTTTCGACCGCTTTTTTGACCTTCTTGCGCAGCGCCATGATGCGGCGGGCGTCGGCGCTGAGGTGGTGGGTAAGCTGCGCCGAATTCTGCAACGAAGCGTGCATCGCCTTGGCGATGATTTTGCGCATGTTCGAGATCGGCTTGATTTCGCTGTCGGTGGCGTAAACCGAATTCTTCAGCGCGCCTACGTCGGCGCCTTTGGCCATGCCGGCCAGTCCGCTTCCGGCCGTCGGAAGGGCTGCTCCCGTCTCTTTGATAATGGCTTTGGCCAGGGGCGTGGTTTTCGGAGCGGCTTCCGCGGCGGCTTTTACGTCGCGTTCGATCACGCGGCCGTGAGGGCCCGTTCCGGTCAACGCGGCAGCGTTGACGGCTTCTTTTTCTGCCAGCGCTTTGGCGCGCGGGGATACCGGCGACATTGTCCCCGAAGGAGCTGCCGCAGGCGCTGCCGCCGGTGCGGGCGCTGTCGTTTTTACTTCGGCGGGCGCTACCGTGGCCGCTGCCGGCACCGCAGGAGCGGCAACTTCTGCGGCGGCTGCGCCGCCCGGGCGGAATTCGTCGGTGGATTCGCCTTCGTTGCCGATCACCATCACGTTGGTCAGCACCGGTATTTCATCGCCGTTGTCGAAAAAAACGTCCAGAACCGTTCCGGCTACCTGGGCTTCTTCCTCGAAAGAGGCTTTGTCCGTTTCATAGGCGAAGAGGATATCTCCCACCGCTACGGTGTCGCCTTTTTTCTTTTTCATTTCGGTCAGGATACAGCTTTCTACGGACTGTCCCTGCTTCGGCATGATAACTACTGTTGCCATAATTTAGGTTTAAGTATGTTGGTTTTAAATTGTAGTTTTTGGAAAATCATTGCAAAGTTACAACAATAACTTAGATATACAAGTGATTTTGATAATTTTTTTTAAGCGTTGATAACAAGCGTGTTATTGAAAATATTAATACTTACAAGTTTGTAGCTTGTATATACAAATTTGTTGACTTGGAATTTGGAATAACAGAATACTTTGTCTACTTTTGGACTGCCCGGCGTGCGGTTCGGACGGCAGTCCGGTCGCAGTATTCGGTTGACCGATAAGTCGGTTCGGCGGTGTGCGGGGCGGTTAATTCAGAGAAATTGTTATGGGCAATTTGCCGCAGTATAAACAAATGTACGAAACGTTGCGCGGACAGATCGCGTCGGGGGAATTCCGTCCGGGCGATTTGCTGCCGTCCGAGCACGATCTTTGCCGGCGGTACCGCCTGGCGCGGCCGACCGTGCGCAAGGCGCTCGACCAGTTGGTCGCCGACGGGTTCATTGTCAAACACCAGGGTAAAGGCAGTATCGTCAAAGGGGCGCCCAAAGGAATCGGTATCTTGTCGCTGACCGGAACGACCTCGGCGCTGAGCAGCGCGAATCTTTCGACGCACATCATACTGAAGCCGGAGTCCCGGCCGTTGGACGAGGCGTTTTCATTCCCGGTCGAACCGCAGGAGCAGCGGGCCGGCTGTTTTTATTTCGAGCGGCTGCGGCTGGTGAACGGCGAGCCGGTGTTTTTCGATATAACGATGCTGCCCGATATCAACCTGCCCCGTTTCGCCGAATACGATCTCGAAAACCGTTCGCTGTTCGATTCGCTGCGAACGCGCTATCAGATCGTCGTGACCGGCGGAACGCAGCAGCTTTTCGCGATCCGCGCCGACAAGCGGCTGCAGGAGTACCTGAACGTGCGCGCCGGCCATCCGATCCTGCAGTTGAACCGGAAGATCGAGACTAATCGTCCCGGTTTCCATATTTACAGTCAGGTTTTCTGCGCCACGCAGGGCTACGGCCTGATCGGAACTTTTTGAGAAGAGGGGGATTCATTGCATAATCGACCGAATTTATTATGAAAAACGATACGAATATGAGTCAGATCAAGCAGTATGCGATCGATACGTTCAACGCCGAGGCGGACGCCATTCGCAACCTGAGCAACCTGTTGACCGACGATTTCGACCAGGCGGTCGAGGCGATACTGGTTTGTACCGGCAAGGTCGTCGTTACCGGCATGGGCAAATCGGGTATCATCGGTAAAAAAATCGCCGCTACGCTGGCCAGTACCGGGACACCGGCTTTTTTCCTGCATCCGGGCGAAGCCTATCACGGCGACCTGGGTATGATCTCGAAGAACGACGTGGTGCTGGCGATCGCCAATTCGGGACAGACCGACGAGGTGCTGAAGCTGATCCCGTTCATGCAGAACAACGGCAATACGATCATCGCCATTACCGGCAACCCGCAGTCAACGCTGGCTAAAAATGCGCATTTTCATTTGAATATCAATGTGGGGCGCGAAGCGTGTCCGCTGAATCTGGCTCCCACGTCGTCGACGACCGCGATGCTTGTGATGGGCGACGCGCTGGCGATCGCGCTGATGAAGATGCGGAATTTCAAGGCGGAGGATTACGCCGTGTTTCATCCGGGCGGAAGCCTCGGACGCCGGCTGTTGACCCGCGTGCGCGACGTGATGCGCAAGGACGGCGTTCCGTGCGTTCCGAAGACGATGACCCTCGGCGAGGTCATCATTGCGATCAGCGACGCCCGGCTCGGGATTGCCGCGGTCGTCGAGAACGGCAAGTTGATCGGTGTGATTACCGACGGGGACGTGCGCCGGGCGATGGCTAAATACAAGGAGAATTTTTTCCGGATCGAGGCGCAGGAGATCATGTCGCGCAATCCGAAAACCATTTCGCCCGATGTCCGCATTACGGCGGCCGAAGAGATGATGCGCGTCAATAAGATCCATTCGATCATCGTGGTCGACGATGCGGGCGCCGTGGCGGGCGTCGTCGAATTTTTCAACGTGTCGGTGCTCGGATAGCGTTCCGGAATGCCGTAAGCGACCGTCGAAAAGCCCGCGCAGAATTATTCTGCGCGGGCTTTTCATCGGGTCGTGGTATGGGCATTGCGGCGGCTCGGTTGCCGTCTGCGACCGAATAAGCGGCTTCCGGGGCGGCCGTTTTTGCATTTGCGAAAAAAGAATTAATTTTGAGGACGGCGGCGGGCATCCGCGGCCGCTAAACCGGAATCCGATGGCAACGAAGGATCAGAGCGAGTTCAAATACCTGGTGGCGAACGATCGGGACCGGCTGTGGGGAATTACCGTCACGTCGGTCGGTTTTCAGCGCATCGACGCGGACGAAGCCTATCCTCCGGCCGACCACCCGGCCGGTTATTATTTCAACGTGACCGCCGGCCGGGTGCTCGACGAATACCAGTTGATCTACGTGGTCGACGGAGAGGGCGTTTTCGAATCCGACGGCAAGACATACGCGCTGGCTCCCGGGGCGATGTTCTTGATCTTTCCCGGATGCTGGCATACGTACCGTCCGAACCGCAAAACCGGTTGGAGCGTCTATTGGATCGGTTTCCGGGGCAAGGTGGTCGACGAACGGGTTGCCGGCGGCTTTTTCAGCGGGCGTTCGCCGGTCTACAACGTAGGGATCAGTACGCTGGCGATCGACGTTTACCGCGGCGCGATGCAGGCGGCCGGACAGGAGGGCCCTTATTACCAGCAGATGCTGTCCGGCGCCGTTTCGCTGTTGATGGGGGTGGCGCTGAACCTGAATTCCGGCCGGAAATCCCCGAACGACGAGACGTGCGATAAAATCGCCCGGGCGAAGGTGATCATGCGCGATAACCTGTCCGAAAATATCAGCGCGCAGGAGGTGGCCCGGCGGCTGCACGTCAGCTACTCGTGGTTCCGCACGGCGTTCAAACGGCACGCCGGGATGGCGCCGGCGCAGTATATCCTCGAACTGAAACTGTTCCGGGCGATGGAGTTGCTTTCCGATCCGGCGATGACGGTCAAGGAGGTTTCCTATGCGTTGGATTTCAACTCTTCGCGTTATTTCTCCAGCTTTTTCCGCAAGCGCACCGGGTACAGTCCGCAGGAGTACCGCTGCCGGCTGCGCGGCAGCGAAGCCACGGACGATCCGCTCGACTGACGGATCAAAAATCAGAACTTATATATCAATTTTGGAACACGATCCGCGTCCGGTCGTTTTACTTTTGTATGAACGAGGGAGATCGTGCGTAATTTTTTAACCCGAACAGAAATCGTTATGAAAAAGAAACTGTTTGTCGCCGCGGCCTTGCTGGCGGCGATGGGCGCGTCCGGCAAGGGACGCGATGCCGCTCCGAAACGGATCGCCGATTCCGACGGAATCGTCCGGATCGAGGTGCTCGCCTGCGAGGATACGATCCTCCGCCGCGGTTCTCCGGATACGGAAGATATCAAATACGGATTCGAGGGCGGCCGGGTCGTGAAAATCGGAAACACTTATCACATGATTACGTCGGAGATGGTCGGCGATCCGTACTGCGTGCGGATGCGCACCGGCTACTGGACTTCCGAGAACGGGACGGACTGGCGCCGCCGGGCCACGATCCGCGAGTCGGACGCCGATTTTACCGGCGCGTCGCAGCGCGCGGCGATCTGGGGGCCGATGATGGTCTACCATAAAAAAGACAAACGGTGGCATCTCTTTTACGTATGCTATAAGGCGCTTCCGCAGCAACCCGACGTCAATAACCTGAATTTTGACGGCGTGATTCAGCACGCCGTTTCCGATGTAAAAGGAATCGAAGGGATCGGCGGTCCCTATACCGACCGCGAAATATTGATGCGCTACGACGAGAATCCCGATCCGTGGGAGGGACATCAGGGGGTCGATTCGTTTTTCCCGTATCGAATCGGAAAGCAGTGGTACGCGCTGTACGGCAGCGCGACGACCCAGCAGATGTCCACCTGCAGGTGGATGGTCGGGATGGCCCGGGCCGACCGAATCGAAGGGCCGTGGACGCGGATGAGCGAACTGAACCCGGTAGGCCTGGAGAGTTTTGCCGAGAATCCGATCGTGATGCGGCTCGAAAACGGAGTTTATATCGCGATCGTCGACGGCGGTCCGTGGGTCGATAAGCTGGGATATACGTTGTCGTGGGACGGTGTGCACTGGTCGAAACTGCGCCACATCGACATCGAACCGGTCGTGAAAAAATGGTGGACCGCGCTGCGGACGCCGATTTCGCTGATCAAGGAGAAGGACGGCACGTATACGATGTTCTTCACCGCATTTAAGGATTACGACGGCCTGTCGTACGGGGTGGTCAGCAAGTTGAAACTGAAACTTACCTTTTTAGATAAATAACCGTGTCGGGGGGAGACGAAGGCGCGCGCCGGTACGGAACGGGGGCTCTTTTCGGTGCGGGCGGCATAACCTACAAATATTGGACGAATGAAAAAAATCCACTTGACCATCTTGTCTTTGATGCTTGCCGTCGGCGGAACTGCCGACGCGCAGGACGGAGCCGACGCCCAATCGGCGCAGCGGCTTTTCGATCAATTCGCCGATCCCGGCAGCGAGTTCCGCACCAAGCCGTTTATGGTGTGGAACACCGAGATTACGCCGCACCGGATCGACCGTATCCTTTCCGAATATAAGGAACAGGGCTGCGGCGGCGTATTTATCCATCCGCGGCTCGGACTGATTACCGAGTACCTGTCGCCGACGTGGAACGAGATGGTGAAATATACGGTGGACAAGGGGCGCGATCTGGGACTCGAAGTGTGGCTTTACGACGAAAATTCCTACCCGAGCGGTTTCGCCGGCGGGCATGTGCCGCGCGAGATGCCGGAAGCGTTCAACCAGGGACAGGGCCTGAAACCGACGGCGGCCGATACGATGCCCGCCGATGTTTCGAAATATTTCGTGATTGTCGCCGAGGAGGACGGTAAATTCGAAAACGTTACCGAGCGGGCCGCTTCGATGGCCGGACGGCCGGGCCGGTTTTACCTGTATGAAAAGACTTTTTACCAGCCGTCGCCGTGGTATGCCGGCGGGCCGTATGTCGACTTGCTGGCGCACGGGGTGACCGACAAATTCATGGAGATCACGATGCAGGGTTACGAAAAGACGTTTGGAGGCGACCTGAAGGGAAATGTGAAGGGCGTTTTTACCGACGAACCCGAGATCGTGTCGCCCGGCGGCGTGCGTTGGACGCCCGATCTGTTCGACGTTTTCCGTAGCGAGTACGGTTACGATCTGAGCGACTGCTTGCCGCAGTTGCACGAGGAAATCGGGGATTGGCGAAAGGTGCGTCACGACTATTTCCAGTTGCTCAACCGCCTGTTTGTCGAGCGCTGGGCCAGGCCGTGGTACGATTACTGTGCCGGGAAAGGGATTTCGTGGACGGGGCACTACTGGGAGCATAACTGGCCGCTGGTGACCGGCGTTACGGACAACATGTCGATGGCCGCGTGGCAGCAGGTTCCGGGGATCGACATGCTGTTCAACCAGTTCAATGAAAAGAGCACCGGCGCGCAGTTCGGGAATATCCGGTCGGTGAAGGAGGTGCGGAGCATAGCCAACCAGCTCGGGCGGCGGCGCGTCCTGAGCGAAACTTACGGCGGCGGCGGATGGAACGTGACGTTCAAAGATATGAAACGGCTGTGCGACTGGCAGATGGTGCTGGGCGTCAACTTGGTCAATCAGCACGTAGGGCACATGAGCATGGCCGGGGTGCGTAAGTTCGATTATCCGCCGATGTTCAATCAGAGCGCCGCGTGGTGGAACGACTACCGGGCGCTGAACGATTACATCGCCCGCATTTGCGCGGCGATGAGCCTCGGCGAACAGCGAAACGATATTCTGGTGCTGGAACCTACGACCTCGGTATGGATGTATAACCAGTATTACGGGACTGCGTCTTTGAACCGGGCGATGGAGATCGGGCAGGCGTTTCAGGATTTGGTGACGGAACTCGAACACGCGCAGGTGGAATTCGACCTGGGATGCGAAAATATTTTCCGGACGAACGGAAGCGTCCGCGACGGAAAGTTCGTCGTTGGGCAGCGGGCGTACGGTACTTTTGTCGTTGCGCCGCAGACCGAAAACCTCGAACGCGAAACGTTCGATATGTTGCGCGGGTTCGTGCGCACCGGCGGCCGGCTGATCGCTTTCGGGCATCCGTCCCGCGTGGAAGGCGAACCGTCTGCGGAAGCGGAAGCTTTTTTTGCGTCGGACAGCGTGATTTCGCTGGCGGAATGCACACCGGAAGCGATCGACCGTTATTTGCGCAGCGAGGGCATCCGGTTTGTCCGCCGGGAAGGGGGCGATCTGCACCATCACCGCAGGGAGTTCGACGGCGGCCAGACGCTGCTGCTGGTGAATGCTTCGCTCGACGAAGCATCCGACGTGGAAGTCGCGCTGAACGGGAAACATGCGGTGCGGATGGATGCGCTCGACGGGAAGGTATATGAAATGCCGGTCGAAACGGCAAATGGTGCTGTGACCGTAAAAACCCGTGTCGAACCGGCCGGCAGCGTGCTGCTGTATGTTTCTAACGATCCGGTCGAAGCCCGGAAACCGCAGGTGTCGACGGGCGGTACGCCGTTGCAGGCCGACGGTCCGATGCGGATCGCACGCCACAGGGACAACGTGCTGCTGATCGATTTTATCGATTTGCAAAACGGGGACAAGCAGTACAAAGATATTTATTACAACAATGCAGGCGCGGAAGTATTCCGCAACGCCGGGCTGAGCGGCAATCCGTGGTTCTGGGCGATGCAGTACAAGCAGGATATCGTGAACATGGATCTTTCTGCCGCGCCGGGCTTTACGGCCGCCTACCGTTTTACCGTTTCGGGTACCGGGGTGGACACGAAGTCGATGAAGATTCTGGTGGAACGCCCCTGGCTGTATACCGTTAAGGTGAACGGCACGCCCGTGCAGGCCGGCGAAGATTGGCTGCTGGACGAAGAGTTCAAGTTGATCCCGGTCGGGAAATACGTGCATTCCGGAGAGAATACGGTCGAACTGGTCGCCGCTAAAACGACCGTCCATACCGAATTGGGCGCCGTCTATGTGCTGGGCGATTTCGAGGTCGTGCAGCGCGGCGACCGCTGGACGATCGTGCCGGCGGCCCGTTACGGTTCACTGCGGAACTGGCAGGCGCTCGGCGCGCCGTTCTACCCGTGGGAGATGAAATACGCGAAACGCTTCAAAGTGAACGGCGTTGCCGGGAAAAGCTATTACGTAAAGGCCGACCGCTGGACGGGGTCGCTCGTCGAGGTATGGGTCAACGGCCGTAAGGCGGGCGTCGTTTTCGCCGAGCCGTACACGCTCGATGTCACGCCTTTCGTCCGGAAAGGGAAAAACGACGTCGAACTGCGCGTGGTGGGAAACATGGAAAACCTGATCGGTCCGCACCACGTCGCCTACGACGGCATTGTCGATCCGAACCGGTGGAACGTGCCGCAGTTGCGTAAGGCGTCGGAATATTTCCTGACGCCGTTCGGGTTGCAGGAGGATTTTGCGCTCGTCGAATGCGAATGATTATTTTTTGAAAACGAATAAAAAAACATGAAAATCGGACTTTTTGGAATCGGACTGAATACTTATTGGGGGCAGTTCGACGGTTTGCTGGAACGTTTGCAGGGCTACCAGCGGCAGATCGCGGAAAAAATGAGCGGCATGGGGGCCGAGGTGGTCGACGCCGGGATGGTGGACGACCCGGCGAAAGCGGACGCCGCCGCGCGGCGGCTGAAAGAAAACGATGTGGAACTGGTGTTTCTGTACATATCGACTTACGCGCTGTCGTCGACGGTGCTGCCGGTGGTGCAGCGGCTCGGCGTGCCGGTGATCGTGCTGAACCTGCAGCCCGCCGCGGCGATCGACTACGATTACCTGAACGGCATGGGCGACCGCGGTCGGATGACCGGCGAGTGGCTGTCGCACTGCCAGGCCTGCTCGGTGCCGGAAGTGGCCTGCGTGTTCAACCGGCTGGGACTGAAATACGACATCGTGACCGGATACCTGGCCGAGGAGTCCGTCTGGGAGCAGATCGGAGCGTGGATCGAAGCGGCCGGTGTAGCCGCCGCGATGCGTCGGAACCGGATGGGGGTGCTCGGCCATTACTATTGCGGGATGCTCGACGTATATACCGACCTTACGCGGATGTCCGGCGTATTCGGGACGCATGTCGAACTGCTCGAAATGTGCGAACTGAAAGAGCTGCGCGACCGCGTGACCGATGCTGAAACCGCCGCTAAGATCGAGGAGTTCCGTTCGACTTTCGACGTAGCCGCCGATTGCGAACCGTACGAGGTGGAACGCGCCGCGCGGACTTCGGTCGCGCTCGACAAATTGGTGGAGGCGCACCGGCTCGGCTCGATGGCTTATTATTACGAAGGGGCCGCCGGCAACGAATACGAAAATATCGTGACGTCGGTGATCGCCGGCAATACGCTGCTGACCGGCCGTAACATTCCGGTCGCCGGCGAGTGCGAAGTGAAGAATGCTCATGCGATGAAGATACTGGCCGAATTTGGGGCCGGCGGGTCGTTCTCGGAGCCTTATGCGATGGATTTCGACGACGACGTGGTGCTGTGGGGACACGACGGTCCGGCGCATTTTGCGATCGCCGAAGGCCGCGTGGGACTGGTGCCGCTGCCGATCTATCACGGCAAACCGGGCAAAGGACTTTCGATCCAGATGAGCGTCCGCCGCGGACCGGTGACGCTGCTGTCGGTGGTCGAGGGCCGCGACGGGGTGTTTTTGCTGACCGCCGAAGGAGAGTCCGTCGAGGGTAAGGTGCTGCAGATCGGCAATACGAACAGCCGGTATCGTTTCCCGATCGGCGCCCGCGCCTTTATGGACGGATGGGCCAAGGCCGGGCCTGCCCACCACTGTGCGATCGGTATCGGTCATCTGGGCGATAAAATCGAAAAACTGGGTTTCCTGCTGGGCATCCCGGTGGTGAAGGTATGCTGAGCCGGCGGAAAATAACGGGCGACTTGCTCGTTCTGTTGACCGGCGGACTGTTGGCGCTGGCGCCGGCGGGTTGCTCCGTATCCGGCGCCGCCGGGCGGCTGACCTGGGATCGTAAGCCGGTGCTGGATCATTCGCCCCGGTTTCCTGCCGGGGAGTGGGAGCGTCCGCAGCGGGCTGTGCTGGAGGGCTTTCTGCACGCTTATCAGCCCTGTGTGATCGAGACGGACGATTCGGAATATCCTTACCGGATGTGGTTTTTCGGCTGGATCGTCGATCCGACGAATCCCGAATATCCCGGCTGCGATGCGATCTACCATGCCCGTTCGCGCGATCTGGATCGTTGGGAGGTGCTTTGTAAAGACGGCAGTTGGAGCGGCGACCGACCGGAGGATTGGGCCTCGACGCTGTTCGCTTCGACCGACGGCGACCGGCATTATTACCATGCGTGGCATGTGGGCGATCCGTCGGTCGTCTTTCGCGACGGGGTGTATTACATGGCTTTCAGTTCGACGTCGAAACCGCTGGACGGGCCGCTTGCGGGGTATCCTTCCGGGATGATGTTGTGCGTAATGGGGGCTACGTCCGTCGATGGGGTTCATTGGCACAAGCGCGAAGAGCCGCTGCTGATCGCGCAGTGCGATTCGGTGTTCCCGCCCCGGGCCGCCGCCGCCCGGGTAGGCGACTTTCACCGGCCGACGCTGATGTGGGACGAGCAGCAGCAGGCGTGGAAGCTCTATTTCGACTATTACAACGCTTCCCTTCCGGGGAACTGCCATATGGGGCTGGCCGAGTGTCGGGGCGATTTCCGGACGGGGCGTTTCGATTTTGTCCATTCCCTCGACGAACCGCTGCTCGACAATTGGCCCAATCCGGAAGTGGTTAAGATCGGCACGGGTTACTACTGTTTTTCCGATCCGCCCGGTTACGCTCCTGCGGATAAGACTCCCGGGCGCTTCGAGGGATGGGACAGCCGCCAGCTCCGGACGGCTTTTTCGGCCGACGGGCGGCATTGGGAGAAGGGCGAATTTATCCCGCCCGATCCCGGAATCGCCGCCTGCCAGGTGCCGCAGACCTTCGTCTGCCGCCGCGACGGCAAATGGTGGCTCTACCTGTTCTATGCCACGCAGATCGGCCGCCGGGACAACGGCCGTCGGTACGAATGGTTCCGCGAAGGGGAGTACAATTGGTTTTACGACCAGATCCGCTATATGCGGCAAGAGATCAAATGACAGAAACGTCGGGAGAACGTTTCGTAAATCCGTCGGCGGGATTTCGAATGAAAAACTGAACTTAAACCTAATATCAAAAATGAAATCGTTGAAAATAATTTGCGCGATCCTGTGTGCCGGACTATCGTTTCCGGCTGCTGCTGCGGGGTCGCAGATCGGAGAACGGTTGATGTGGACCGACGCGGCAACGGCCGCGCCCGATATCCATGTCGGTTTCCGCGGAACGTTTACGCTTGACTCGGACGCCCGCGTCGACCTGCGGCTGAGCGGGGCTTCGTGGTATGTGGTCTGGATCGACGGGGAGTATTTTACCGAAGGGCCCGACCGTTATACGGCGGCTTATCCGGAGTACCAGCTTCGTAGCGTCGATCTGAAAAAAGGAAAACACACGATCGCCGTGCAGTTGCAGTACGAAGGGGTCGTTACCCGCATTCTGCACCCGATACAGCCGTTCCTCTACCTGGAGGCTGCGGTCGGAGGCAAGGAACTGCTGATCGACTGGCGCTGCCAGCGACTTGCCGGTTATAGCTCGCAGGTGCGCCGGATCAACCCGCAGTTGGGGTGGATCGAGTGGCTCGATACCCGCGCCTTGCAAAAGGATTGGCAGCAGCCCGCCTACGACGATTCGTCGTGGGGAAAGCCCGTTTTCGTCGAACGCGCGATCGGGGAATTCGCCGCATCGAAGATCGCTCCGGTCAAAAGCTTGAAGATCGAACCGAAGCTGATCGCCTCCGGCGAACTGGCCGAAGTGTTCGGTTATCCGGGCGATAATCCGGGGGCCAGCTTTTTCCTGCGCGACTTGTCGCCGGAACGTTATCCGGGGCAAGGCGTTTGGCGGCGTTACGATCTCGGCCGGGTACGCCTGGCGCGTCCCGACCTGGTGCTCGATCTGCCTGCCGGAGCTGTCGTGGAGATCGCTTCCAGCGAATTCCTCAGCGACGGCCGCGTCGCCCCGTGGATCACGCTGTCGGCCGGGGATTCCTATAATATGTACCGCTTTATCGCCCGCGGCGGCGAGCAGCGTTTTTTCCCGCTGATCCCGCACGGGGGCCGTTTCGTCGAAGTGCATGTGATCGCGCCGAAGGACAGCGTGCGTTTCGTCGACGAGTCGTTCGTCGAAAGGGGGTATTACGACCGTGCGGACGGCTGTTTTTCGAGCGCGGACGATCTGCTCAATACGATTTGGAACACCGGGATCGAGACCTACAAAGCGTGCAGCGAGGATGCCCTGATCGACAATCCGACCCGCGAGCGCGGACAGTGGCTCGGCGATGTCGGTATCGTCGGCATGGAGATCGGGGCTGTCGGTTTCTCCGATATCGGTATCGTGCGCCGCGGCTTGGTGCAGTCGGCCCAGTGCGCCAATCCGGAAGGCCTGGTGGCCGGACTGTGTCCCGGCGGGGAATCTTACATGGCTTCCTATGCGCTGCAATGGGTTCCGGCCTGCCTGAATTACTGGCGGCTGACCGGCGACCGCACGGTGCTCGACGAATTGTTCGCCGCGGCCGAAAAGAACGTCGCCGCATTCGATCCGTACCTGACCGATCAGGGAATTACCAACGATTGCCCTTACTGGAACTTCATCGACTGGGGGTACGTAGCCAACGATGGCGGCAGCGATATGGCGCTGAACCTGCACTATATGATTGCCGTGCAGACGATGACGCGCTGGGCGGCCGAACTGGGACTCGAAGACAGGGAGGCCTACTACCGCGAAAAAGCCGCGAAGTTCAGCGGAATACTGGATCGTTACTACGCGCAGTACGGGTACGATTGGGATAAGATCGGATACCACCGCACGGTACTCGGCATGAAGGCCGGACTGATTCCGCAGCAGTACCGTCCGGCGGCGGTCGCTTTTATCAAAAAACATATCTTAAACTGCTTTCCGAACAACCCGGACGCTCCTCGGTTGAGCGATCCGGCTGCGAACAACCCGCAGTTGATTACGCCCTATTTTTCGCATTACGCTTTTCCGATCCTGTTCGAGAACGGGGAGACGGATTTCGTCCTCGATCAGTACCGCAAATGCTGGGGCTGGGCGTTGGGCGAAGGGCGCACGACTTGGGTGGAAGTGTTCGATACGCGTTGGACGCATTGCCACCAGTGGGCGGGAGCGCCGACCTGGCAGCTTTCGCGCTATGCGCTAGGGCTGAATCCCCGGTTCGACCGCGCAGTGAATTCGTTCGACCTGACGCTGCACGTCGGTTCGCTCGATCGCGCCTCGGGTAAAATTCCGTTGCCGTCGGGCGCCGTCGTCGGGGTCGACTGGACGCTGAAAGACGGTACGGTCTATTATACGGTCACCGCTCCGGACGAAGCGGTCGAGATTTTCACCGGGCAGGGAAAGAAAAAAGTGCAGGTGAAAGCCAACACTTCCCGGACGCTCGAACTGCCTGCGGTTTCGTCCCGGTAACCGGGGCTTCGGGTTTGGTTTCGGAGTGCGGATCATTTTACAGGATCCGCACTTTTTTATTGTAACTTTTTTCCGGCTTTCCCGTTTAATTCAGATAAAGCGGTTGGCTCGTGTGAGGATTGTTTTAAAGGGATGAGAAAATAGTCGAAAACGGGAAAACTTTTTTAGTTTTCCGTTTTTGGCCTATATTTGTGAATCCATTTAAAAATAAAATCGTATGAAACGTTTAAATTACCTGATTTTCATGTTCATGATGGTCTCCCCGGCGTTCTTGTCCGCTCAGACTGCTACGGTCGGATCGAAAGTAGGTCCTGTTAAAATATGCGATCCGAGCAACGAGCCTGTGGAGCTGCCGTATTTGGGCAAGAAAAACCTGCTGATTTTTTACGTGGACCCCGATAAGGCCAATCAGAATAAGGAGTTCCGCGAGAACCTCGAAAAGAACCAGATCGAGAGCGACAATATATACAGTTTCGGCGTGGTCAATCTCAAGGATGCTCCGTTGCTGCCGAATGCGATCGTGCGGGCTATGATTCGCAAAAAAGTCAAACAAACGGGAGCCGCGATCTATACCGATCCCGATTACATGCTGCGCGACGGGTGGAATCTGGGGGACGTGAACGATATGTTCGTGTTGATTTTCGTGAACAAGGACAAAGAGATCGAGTTTTTGTCGAAGGGGGAGCTTTCGCAGAATCAAATCGATGAATTTTACAGAGTTATCAATAAATACAAGTGATAGCTGAATTGTGGCGATTATTCACTACTTTTGCCCGCAAAACGAACGGGGGACAATGTTTTCTCTGTTGAAAAGTTCCTGAATATGGAGACCACGAAGAAAATTTTGTTACTTGTATTGACAGTTTGTATGAATTTTGCGACGGTTTCCGGCCGGACGGCTGCGACCGGCGGATCGGAAGGAGAGACGGCGGAGGCTGCGGCCGATTCGACGTTGTACCTTTCGAACGACACGATCGTCAAACCGTCGGGGGATACGACGGTGAAGCATCTGTACGTGACGCGGTTGAAGAAATCGGGGGATACGGTGGTGAGGAAGAATAATTTCTTCAGGCGTTTTTATCGCTATTTCGAAACCGCCAACGAAGATAAGACCCAAACGAAGAAGCTGGACTTCAGTATTATCGGGGGACCGCACTATTCGTCCGATATCAAACTGGGAATCGGGATCGTGGCTGCCGGATTGTACCGGGTCGATAAAAAGGACCTCAGCATACAGCCGTCGAGCGTCTCGTTGTTCGGGGATATTACTACGACCGGTTTTTATCTGCTGGGCGTGAGTAACAATACGCTGCTCAAAGGGGGAAAGTACCGGGTCGGTTTCTCGACCTATTTCTTTTCGTTCCCGAGCGCGTTCTGGGGAATCGGCTATGACAACGCTACGTATGCGACTCCCGGCAGCTACAAGCGGTTGCAGAACCAGGTGAAGGCGGATTTCATGTTCCGGGTGGCGAAGAATTTCTATCTCGGCGTCGATGCGAGTTTCAACTACATCGAAGGGAAGGATTTTTCGGACGTCGGTTATCTGAGAGGGGAAGCTACCCGTTATATCAATACCGGCGTGGGAGGCTACCTGATGTACGATACGCGGGATTTTATTCCCAATCCGTGGCGAGGGGTTTATGTGAAGCTGGAACAGCGGGTTTTCCCCGGTTTCTTCGGGAACAAAGGGGCGTTTTCGCGTACCGAACTCCAGGTGGACGCCTATCATCAGGTGTGGAAAGGGGGCGTTATGGCCTACGACCTGTACGGGGTGTTCAACTACGGCAATACGCCGTGGACGATGCTCGCCCTGATGGGGGGATCGACCCGGATGCGCGGATATTACGAAGGCCGTTACCGGGATAAGCAGATGATCGAGATCCAGGCCGAACTGCGGCAGAAGATTTACGGGCGCAGCGGGATCGCCGTTTGGGTGGGAGCCGGCAACGTCTTCCCGAGCCTGAACAAGTTCAACCCGGCGCATACGCTGCCCAACTACGGGATCGGTTACCGCTGGGAGTTCAAAAAGCGGGTGAACGTCCGGTTGGACTACGGTTTTGGAAAGAAGGGACAGAACGGATTTCTGTTCAGTATTAACGAAGCATTTTAATGAAAAAGATGATAAATCGGTTTTTCAGCGGATTGAAACGGGCGCTCGGGCTACAGGAGACCATATCGGTCGTTTACGTGGCGATCATGTTGCTGCCGAACCTGTTTTTGGCCGTTACAGAGCCCTATTCGTGGAGTACCGTGCTGGGGTCGATCCTGCTGCCGGCTACGTTTTATTTGTTGGTGTCGGTATCGCTGCCCCGTCCGGGCGGCGTGATGCTGTGCACGCTGCCGCTGATGATCCTCGGCGCGTTCCAGATCGTACTGTTGTATCTGTTCGGCGGGTCGATCATCGCGGTGGATATGTTCACGAACCTGTTTACGACCAATGCGTCCGAGGCCGGCGAGTTGTTGGCGAACATCTGGCCGGCGGTCGTGTTCGTCTGCGTGATCTATATTCCGCTGCTGGTGTTGGGGGTGCGCTCTCTGGTTATCAAACGGCGGCTCAGCGGGGTTTTTCGCCGTCGCGCGCTGTGGGCGGCGGCGGCGTCTTTCGTGCTCGGCGTGATTTTCGTGCTCGTTTCGACGTTCGCCCATCCGGGATTCGGCATGAAATACCATGTTTTTCCGATCAACGTGATTTATAATATCGACCTGACGCTCGACCGCTGGTCGCAGAGCGAAGCTTATCCGGAGACTTCCCGCGATTTTCGTTTCGACGTGACGCGAAGCCGGCAGGCCGACGGCCGCGAAATCTATGTGTTCGTAATCGGCGAGGCGTCGCGCGCCGCATCGTGGAGTCTGTTCGGCTACGAACGCGAAACCACGCCCCGTTTACAGCAGCGGGTCGGCGACGGCCTGGTGCCGTTCCGCGATATGCTGACGCAGTGCAATGCGACCCATAAGAGCGTGCCGATCCTGCTCAGCGCCGTTTCTGCGGCTAATTACAATGATATTTTTCAGGAGAAAAGTATTATTACGGCTTTCAAAGAGGCCGGGTTCAGGACGCTGTTCATATCGAATCAGGTTCCGAACCGTTCGTTGATCGACTTTTTCTCGGAGGAAGCCGATAGTCGCATCGACATCAGTCCGCGCGAAGGGCAGCTCTATACGGACAACCGTCCGGACGGGGATATGCTGTCTTATCTGCGGGATGTCATCGCAGAGAACGACGATAACCTGTTCATCGTATTGCATACTTACGGATCTCACTTCGATTATACGAAACGCTATCCGGCCGAATTCGCCCGTTTCGTGCCCGATCATGCGTCGGCGGTAAACCGCGAGAACCGGGATGTCGTTTGCAACGCTTACGACAACAGCGTGTATTATACCGATTATGTATTGGATCGGGTGATTTCGTTGCTGGACAGCGCGCGGGTTTGTTCGGCGTTGTTCTATTGCGCCGACCACGGCGAGGACCTGATGGACGACGACCGCGGACGGTTCCTGCACGCTTCGCCAACGCCGACCTATTATCAGTTGCACGTGGCTGCGCTCGCATGGTTTTCGGACGAATACCGGGCGCAATTCCCCGAAAAGTATCGGAATGCCGTGGCGAACCGCGATAAGCCGTCGACGACGGGTTCGGTTTTCCACGATCTGGCCGACATGGCGTTCCTGCAGAGCCGTTACATGGATTCGACGCAGGCCTTTACCAGTTCGGGTTTCGTGTTCAATCCGCGCAGGATGTACCTGAACGACCATAACAAGGCGGTGGAATTTTATAATTCAGGCCTGCGTCCCGAGGATTTCGAGATGCTCGACCGACATCATATCGAATACGACAAGGCTCATGTCCGGGATATCCTTTATTAGGAAGTACGATTTATACGTCAAATAATTTTAACAAAAACCAATTTTATTATGAGAAAAATTTTATTAGCGTCGCTCGCGGCCGTTTTCACGCTGGGGCTGATGAGTTCCTGTTCCAAGGACGATGACGGTCCGGGACCTGATCTGACCGATTATGCAGCCAAGATCGCCGGTATTTTCAAAGGCGATATGACCGTAGCGCTCGGAGAGGCGCAGCCCGGCGCACCGACTACGGAAAAGATTTACGTTACCCGGACCGGGGAGAACAAAGTGACCATGGAGATCAAGAATTTCACGTACGAAGGCATGAGCCTGGGAAATATCGAGATCGAGGACGTTGCCGTGGCTGCGACCAAGGCGACGGACGCTTCCGCTGCCTATAAATGCGCGGTAACCGGAAAAGGCACCGTTTCGATCAACCTGAACGGGGTGCCGTTGACGGCCGATGTGGAGGTTTCCGGGACGGTTGCCAACGATAAGGCCGATATCAAGATCGTCGTGGACGCTGCGGGTCTGAAAGTCAACGTCGGTTTTGCTGGCGACAAGATCGGCGCGGATACTCCGGACTATGCGCTGGATATCGCCGGGACCTATACCGGGAAAATGATCGTTACCGTAGGCGACACCCCCGTCGGCCCGACCAAACAGGAGATCGTTTTCGCGCGTCAGAACGAGAATGTGGTGCAGATGTCGATGGAGGATTTCTCTTTCGGCGGCGCCTCCCTCGGCAAGATCGTTTTGAGTGACGTGAACGTTGCCAAGAAGGATGCCGGATATACCGTTGCCGGCGAAGGCGACGTAAAAGTGTCGCTCGGCGGAAACCCGCTGACCGTCAAAGTGACGTTGGAAGGTACGGTGGAAGATAAGGCGACCGAGTTGGTGATGACGATTAACGTCCCGGGCGTGGGCGATGTCAAAGCCGAATTTACCGGCGCGATCGAATACGTTCCGAGCGACCAGGCCGAACTGCTGTCGATCGAATTCGCCGACAATGCGAAAGTTGCCGTGCAGCCTGCGACGACGGACGGTAAGAATTATACTTTTGCGATGACGGCCGACGCTACGGCCGACGACCTGAAAGGATTGGTTCCGACGATCGTGGTATCGGAAATGGCTACCGTCGTACCGGCGTCGAACAAGACCGTCGATTTCTCGCAAGGCGCCGTGGACTTTGTCGTTACGGCCGAGGACGGAACCACTACGGCTACCTATACGGTATCTTGCGTCGGAAAACAGACCAGTCTGGCCAGCTTCGAAGAGTGGGAAGAAGAAAAATTATGGGGTAGTCCGGTTGGTATGAGGCCGGTTCTTTCTTCGGGATGGGCGACCAGTAATTCTGCCGCCGTTGTTCTGCAGGATGCGCCTTATAAACCCGTTGGGCCGGTTGATGCCGGTTATAAGGGCAAAGGTGCACAGATTTATTCGATCGATGCCCGTACGTATTACGAAGCGTTGCCGACGATGGTGCCCGCTCTTGCCGCAGGTTCGTTATTCATAGGCGAATTTAAGCTGAATATGACAAATACGTTGGCAAGTACTCGTTTTGGTGCTCTTTGCGATACGAAACCTACATTCGTAAGCGGATATTACAAATATGCGCCGGGCGATAGTATGATCAACAATATCGGCGAAGCTCTCAAAGATGCCGGAACGGACGAGTGTTCGATCGTGGCCGTATTGTATGAAGTGGAAAACGAGGAGGACGAAACGCTCGATGGTAGCAATGTCCTGAATGATTCGCGGATCGTTGCCAGTGCAATTATGACTTCCGGTGAACAGAAAGATTTCAAGCAATTCGGTCTGGAACTGAATTATACCGGAGAATACAATCCCGCGAATAAATATAAATTTGCGATCGTATGTTCGTCGAGTAAGAACGGAAGCGGCTATAAGGGTCCGGAAGGAACGGTACTCGGTGCACGGGGAAGTATGTTGATCGTCGATGAAATTTCCGTTTATTCTGCATTTTAAGACTCTCCTTTGATCAATAAAAACAGGCGAAAGAAATTTCGCCTGTTTTTTTATGGGGATCTTCCGGAAGATTTCTGCCTATTTTTGAAGGTTGTACGATTCCGTTTACATCTGTCGTCTTCCGGCGGAAGTGAGATTTGCGAATGCGTTTATTTGTTGTCCGTTTATCCGAACGTTTCGGCGAACTTCCACAGGTTGTCCTGCTGCGGTACGGGAGCCGTGACGCGTAAGGGTTCCTTGCGCACCGGATGGATGAATTCGATACTCCGCGAATGCAACGAGATGCTGCCGTCGCGGTTCGAACGCGCGGCGCCGTACTTCAGGTCGCCGCGAATCGGGCAGCCGATCTTAGACAGTTGCGCCCGGATCTGGTGGTGACGGCCGGTCAGCAGTTCGATTTCGAGCAGGTGGTAGTGCGTGCCGCTGCCTTTCAGCCGGTACCTCAGTCGCGCTTCCTTGCTTCCCGCTGTCGGACGGTCGTACACTCTCGATTTATTCGTTTTGCCGTCGCGGACGAGGTGGTGCACCAATTCTCCTTCGGGTTGTTGAGGCCGGTTCTCGGTCAGAGCCCAGTAGATTTTACGGATTTCGCGGTTTTTGACCAATTCGTTCATACGCGTCAACGCCTTGCCGGTCTTGGCGAAAAGCACGGCTCCGCTGACCGGACGGTCGATGCGGTGCACGACGCCGAGGAACACGTTGCCCGGTTTGTCGTCGCGCACGTGGATGAACGCTTTGATTTCGTCTTCGAGGGTCGGATCGCCGGTCGTGTCGGGCTGCACCAACTCTCCGGAACGTTTGTTGACTACGATCAGGTGGTTGTCTTCGTACAGGATAGATTCGGGATTGAACATGGTTCGGGTTGAGATGATTATTCCAGTTCGAATGTAAACGGCAGCAGCAGTTTCGCTTCTTCGACGACGATCGCCCGGCCCGCTCCGCTCATCACGATCCGAATCGGCGCCTGTTGCCTTTTTTCGGCGTCGGCGATCACTTGCCGGCATGCGCCGCACGGGGTACACTCCCTCGGCGACGGCGCCGAGGCGATCGCCATCGTCCGGATCGTTCGGCCCGGACGGTTCGCCTGTACGTAATAGAGCAGGCTGCGTTCAGCGCACATGCCGGACGGGAATACCTCGCTCTCCTGGTTCGAAGCCGTCAGGATTTCGTCGTCATCGAGCAGCACGGCCGCCCCGACGCGGAATCCCGAATAGGGCGCATAGGCCGAACCGCAGGCTTCCGCGGCTTTGCCGATCAGCAGGCGTTCCTGCTCCGGTAGCTCCTGCTGCGTCCGGTATTGCCGGAAATCGAAACAATGCTTTTTTGTCTCCATCGTCGTTCGGTTTAGTCTTCTGAGCCGGTGTCGGATCGCTCCGGTTTAACGGCGCGTACCATGTGGCGTTTGCCGAGCGCTCCCGGCAACCGCCTGACTTCGAAGCCGGCCGCGCGCAGGTTCTCCTTTACCAGGCCTTTTGCCGAGTAGGTGACCAGCGTGCCGCCCGGGGCGAGACAGGCATACAACCGTGCGAATAGTTCTTTGCTCCACAGTTCGGGCTGGGTGTCCGGGGCGAATGCGTCGAAGTACACCAGATCAAAGGTAGTGTCAAATCGGTAATCCTCCAACGCCGCCTCTACTTTTTTCAATGTAAAGCGTTCGTCGACGCCGACCGGGACGTTCCACGCCGCGTCGTGCAGCGCCCGGAACAGCGGATCGGTCGCATAACTCAGTTTTCGGGCAGTTTGCGGATCGACCGGATAGCGCTCGACGGCTTCGTAAAAAACCGTACGGCCTTCCCGCCGTGCGGCCTGCGCCGTCAGCCAGGCGTTCAGACCGCTGCCGAATCCGGCTTCGAAGATCCGGACGTGCGGCGACTCGCTGCATAAAAATCCTTCGCGGATAAAGACGTGTTCGGATTCGCCGACCGCGCCCCGCACGGAATGATAAGCGTCACCCGTAACCGGGTGACGCAGGGTCGGGGAACCATCCCCGGTAATTTCTATTTCGGGCCGGATCAAAGTCCCAGGATAAAGCGCACCATGACCGAGTGCTCGATCTTGATTTTCTGGAATTCCAACTGCGGAGCGGCTTCCTCTCCCGCAGCGTCGGCTACGGCCATGCTTTTGGCCATCAGTACGTTCGCATAGGGGCGCATGTTGAATCCGTAATCTTGTACGAAAATCGCTTCCTTAGCCTGCTGTCCGAGCGCCGCCGCCAGCACTTCCGCGTTTTTGCGGGCTGCTTTGGCCGCGTTCGTGCGTACTTCCTGGCGCAGCTCCTCGATGTTCGAAACGTCCGTCTTTTCGATGTTCACGTCCGAAATACCGGCCGTCTGCAACGCCTGGAACGCCTCGCCGAGTTGCTGGGCGCTGTTTACCTTCAACTGGTAGGCCTTGGTCGAAAGGATTGCGTTCTTACGCAGGAAGTAGGTTTGCAGATCGCTGGACATATCTTGTACGACGAGGTTCTTTTCGAGGTCGATGCCGATTCCCTTGAGTTGTTTGAACATCTCTTTTTCCTGCTGGTCGACCGATACTTTGCCTTTGTTGTCCTTTTCGTTGATGACGATACGCAGGTAGATTTCGTCTGGAACGACTTCCATTTCGGCCTTGCCGGTCACTTCGATATAGGGTTGGTCGATGTAATTCTTTTCCTGTGCGAACAGCGATCCGGCGAGCAATACGGCCGCCACGGATACCATCAGTTTTTTCATAGTCATTCTTTTTTAGAGTTTGTAACTGTATATAAGATCGTTTCCGATCCCTAAACGTTGCATCGACGCATCAATTGTACCACATTTTCGACATGGTGCGTATGCGGGAACATATCCACCGGCTGGATTTTCGTCACCCGGTACGCCCCGTCGAGCAGCGCGACGTCGCGTGCCTGCGTGGCCGGATTGCAACTGACATAGACGATTCGAGCGGGCGCTGCCGTCAGGATCGTGCGGGCCACGTCTTCGTGGATACCGGCTCGCGGCGGATCGAGGATCACCACGTCGGGCCGCCCGTTTTCGGCAATGAAACGCTCGTTTAACACATCCTTCATGTCGCCGGCATAGAAAACGGCGTTGCCGATGCCGTTCAGCCGCGCGTTGACTTTCGCGTCTTCGATCGCTTCGGGTACGTACTCGACGCCGACTACTTTCCGGCATTGCCGCGCCACGAAATTGGCGATCGTCCCGGTTCCTGTGTAGAGGTCGTAAACCGTTTCTGCGCCGGTCAGCGCGGCAAAGTCGCGGGCGATCTTGTAAAGCTCGTAGGCTTGCAGCGAATTGGTCTGGTAAAACGACTTCGGCCCGATCTTGAACCGCAGTCCCTCCATTTGTTCGAAAATATGGTCGTTGCCTTTATAAAGCAAAATGTCGAGGTCGCCGATCGTGTCGTTCAGTTTGGTGTTGACGACGTACATCAGCGACGTGATCTGCGGAAATTTTTCCGCCGTGTGTTGCAGCAACGCGTCGATCCGTTGCGGATCGTTTTCGCCGAAAACGACGATCGCCATCACCTCTCCGGTCGTGGAAGTGCGGACGATCAGGTTGCGCATCAGCCCTTTGTGCTCGCGGATGTTGTAGAACGAATACCCGTTTTCGAGACAGAATTCCCGCACGGCCAACCGGATCGGGTTCGACGGATCGTCCTGCAACCAGCATTTGCGGATGTCGAGCACTTTGTCGAACAGGTTCGGGATGTGAAACCCCAGCGCGGGGCTGTCGGCGATTTCGTCGCCCGAAGCGATCTCTTCGGCGGTCAGCCACCGTTTGTTCGAAAAAGTGAATTCGAGTTTGTTGCGGTAAAAGAGCGTTTTCGCCGAACCCAGGATCGGACTGACTGCGGGCAGTTCGATTTTTCCGATCCGGCCGAGCTGGTCGGCGACCTGCTGTTGTTTGAATCGCAATTGTTCGGAGTAGGGCAGGTGCTGCCATTTGCATCCCCCGCAGGTGCCGTAGTGCTCGCAGACAGGCTCCTCGCGCAACGGCGATTTTTTTACGTAATTTACGATGTATCCCTCCATGAACCGCCGCCGTTTGCTGCGTATCTGTACGTCCACCACGTCGCCCGGAACGGCCATCGGGACGAATACCACGATGTCGTTCCACCGGCCGAGCGCCTTGCCCTCGGCGGCGATGTCGACGATTTCGAGCCCTTCGACGAGCGGGTAGTTCGCTTTTTTTCTTGCCACTTTGTCCTGTTTTATTTCTTACAAAGGTAATGATAACTATCTTTGTGTAAAATTTTGGAACCGACAATCTATGATAACCGTTAAAATTATCGTTTCGAACCCGTTTCAGGAGAATACGATCGTATTGTCCGATCAGACGAAAGAGTGCATCATCATCGACGCCGGCGGTTATACGCCGCAGGAAAACAAGGCGCTGTCCGATTATATCGAGTCGAACGGTCTGAAGCCGGTGATGGCCGTCAATACGCACGGTCATGTCGACCATATGCTCGGCGTGAACTACGTCAAGGAGCGGTACGGGATTCCGTTCGCAATCGACGGGCGCGACGCTTTCCTGATTGAGTCGGCCCCGACGCACGGAGCGATCTACGGCTTCAAAGTGGATTCCGTGCCGACGATCGACATCGACCTGCAAGGCAAAAAGGAGGTTCGTTTCGGCGATACCGCGATGGAGATTATCGAGACTCCGGGCCATACCCCGGGCCATATCTGCCTCTACAACAAAGACGAGAAATTGCTGATTACCGGCGATACGCTGTTCCGCGAAAGCATCGGCCGCACCGACCTTCCGGGCGGCGACTACAGTTGGATCATGCGTAGCATCCTCGATAAACTAATGCCGCTCGGCGGAGACGTGCATTTCTATCCCGGGCACGGGCAGGACAGTACGATCGGCCACGAGGCGCTCTACAATCCGTTCGTAACCGAGGTGCTCGGCGGGGAGGTCAATTATTAATCTTTCGAATGCCGGATACGATGGGACAGATGGGAAATGCGATCCGCAAATTGTTGTATAAAAACCTGTCGCTGGATAGTTACTTGCGGGTGCTCAGCGGCATGTACCTGCAGGGATACCGGTGGGGCGTTTCGCCCCGCTCGGAGGTGTACGAATATCCGCGTTTTCTCAAATACCTCGTTTCACCCGGCGATACGGCGATCGACATCGGCGCGAATCTGGGATATTATTCTTATGTGCTGGCCGGGCTCGCGGGCCCGTCGGGAAAAGTGTACGCCGTCGAGCCGGTGCGTCCGATCTTGAATGTGTTGCGCCGTAACCTGCGGAAATACCGCAATGTCGAAATCCTGAATTATGCGCTCGGCGACGCTGAAAAGACGATCCGGATGGGGAACAGTTCGGTCGGCGAGAACGGCTATTTCGGCACCGGGCAGAATTTCGTGATGGATCGGCCTACGGACGGCCTGCCGGTCGTCGAGTTCGAGGCCGAGATGCGGCGCGGCAGCGTACTGTTCGCCGATTTGCCGAAGATCGACTTCATAAAGTGCGATATAGAAGGATACGAGGGCGTCGTGATCCCGGAACTGCGGCCGTTGATCGAGCGGCACCTGCCGACCGTACTGATCGAGACGGGCGGCGATACGCGCACGGCGATCGCCGACTTTTTCGAATCGCGCGGTTATCGCGGGTTTACGCTGTGCGACGGACGGATGAAGCCGCTCGCGCCGGAAGATACGAAAGACATTATTTTCATACACGGGTCGAAGATCGAGCCGTATCAAACGCTGATCGGGCCATGCGCATAGATATCCTTACGGTCGTTCCGGAACTGTTGCAAAGCCCGCTGAATGAATCGATTCTGAAGCGGGCGCAGCAAAAAGGACTGGTCGAAATCCATATCCATAACATCCGGGACTATACATTCGACAAACACCGTCAGGTGGACGATTACCCGTTCGGCGGCGAAGCCGGCATGGTGATGAAACCCGAACCGATCTTCCGCTGCGTCGAAGCGTTGCAGGCCGAACGCAGCTACGACGAGATTATCTATACTTCGCCCGACGGCGTTCGGTACGACCAGCACGAGGCCAACCGCCTGTCGACGCTCGAAAATATCGTCATCCTGTGCGGTCATTACAAGGGAATCGACTACCGGGTGCGCGAACACTTGATTACGCGCGAGATATCGATCGGCGATTACGTGCTGACCGGCGGGGAACTGGCCGCCGCGATCATCGCCGACAGCGTGATCCGGATCATTCCCGGGGCGATCGGCGACGAGGCTTCGGCGCTGACGGACAGTTTTCAGGACAACCTGCTCGCGCCGCCCGTCTATACCCGTCCGGCGGAGTTCCGCGGATGGCGCGTGCCGGACGTGCTGTTGTCGGGCAATTTCGCCGAGATCGACAAATGGCAAGAGCAGCAGGCGCTGGAACGCACCGAACGGCTGCGGCCCGATCTGCTGAAGTGATCCGGGTCGAAGGTTGCGGAATGGAATTCAACGAGATAAAAATCATATAGCGATGAAGTATTACCTGATTGCCGGGGAAGCGTCGGGCGACCTGCACGGCGCGAACCTGATGAAAGGATTGCTGAAAGCCGATCCGCAGGCGCGGTTTCGTTTCTGGGGCGGCGACAAGATGGCTGCCGTCGGCGGTGCGGAAAATCTGGCGATGCACTATAAAAAGGCATCGTTCATGGGTTTTGTCGAGATAGCGAAAAACCTGCGCACGATCTTGGGACAGATCGCCGCCTGCAAGGAAGACGTCGCCGCTTACCGTCCGGACGTGCTGATCCTGATCGATTACGCCGGGTTCAACCTGAGGATGGCGAAATTCGCTAAAGAGAACGGCATCCCGACCTATTATTATATCGCGCCGAAAGCGTGGGCGTGGAAAGAGTCGCGCGTCGAAAAAATCCGGAAGTACGTCGACCGGCTGTTCGTTATCTTCCCGTTCGAGACGGCCTGGTTCCGCCGTCATGGGATCGAAGCGATCTACGAAGGCAATCCGCTGATGGACGCGATTGCGGAGCGCCGGCAAAACCTGCAACCGTACGCCCGTTTTATCGAAGAAAACGGACTCGACGACCGCCCGATCGTAGCGTTGCTGGCCGGTAGCCGCCGTTCGGAAATCAAATTCAACCTGCCGTTCATGGTGGAGTTGTCCGCGGAATTTTCGCAATACCAATTCGTCGTGGCGGGGGTATCGTGGCTCGACCGCGAGGTGTATGCGCCTTACCTGGCTGGCAGCGACGTCCGCTACGTGTGCGACAAAACTTACGAACTGCTGGCCGTCAGCGATGCGGCGGTCGTGACGTCCGGTACGGCGACGCTCGAAACGGCTTTGCTCGGCGTTCCGGAGATGGTGTGTTACCGCCGCGACCTGCCGACGATGCTGATCGGCAAAATGTTCCTGAAAACGAAGTACGTGTCGCTGGTAAACCTCGTGCTCGACCGCGAGTGCGTGCGCGAACTGTTGCAGTACCAGATGAATATGCCGAATGCGACGGCCGAACTGCGGGCGATCCTGCCCGGCGGAGCGAAGCACGACCGGATGATATCCGATTACGCCGAGCTGGGTCGGCTGATCGGCGGCAGCGGAGCCTCCGACCGTGTCGGGGCGCGAATGGTCGAACTGCTTAAAGAAGATAAGAAATGAAAATCATCTGCATCGGACGGAACTACGCCGAGCATGTCGCCGAACTGGACCATACGCGCGATCTGCCCGGGAAACCGCAGTTCTTCATGAAGCCCGACACGGCGCTGTTGCGCAACAACGATCCGTTCTACGTGCCTGCGTTCAGCCGGGATCTGCACTACGAGACGGAACTGGTCGTCCGGATCAACCGCGTGGGCAAGGCGATCGAAGAGCGTTTCGCCCCGCGTTATTACGACGAGGTGGGGCTCGGTATCGACTTTACGGCCCGCGACCTGCAACGCGAGTGCATTGCAGGAGGTTTGCCGTGGGAGATCGGCAAGGCGTTCGACCATTCGGCGGCGCTGTCGCCGCAGTTCGTTCCGCTGGCCGAACTGGGCGGCGACGTGCAGCGGTTGCATTTCGAGATGTCGCTCAACGACGAGGTGCGCCAGCGCGGCGATACGTCGCAGATGATTTTCGGCGTGAACCGGGTGATCGCTTACGTGTCGCAGTTCGTGACGCTGAAAATCGGCGACCTGATCTATACGGGCACGCCGGTCGGCGTCGGTCCGGTGCGTCCCGGAGATCGTATCCGGGCCTCGCTCGAAGGACGTTTGCTACTCGATTTCGACATCAAGTAAAATTTGGACGAGTACCTTTGTCGCGTTTATGAACCGATTCAATCGTTATGCCGACCGGCTGGATGTCTCTTTGTTGAAACCGCTTTTTACGGAACGAGGCGAGCGCCGGGTTTACGGACGGGGCGAACCGTTCCTGACGGCCGGAAGCGTTCCCCGTTTCGTCGCTTTCGTCGAGAGCGGCGTGTTTCGCTATACGTGCCTTGACGGGCGCGGAAACGAGCATGTGGTGGGATATGCCTTCCCGGACGAATACGTTTGCGATTACCGGTCGTTTATCTGCGGTACGGCTGCCGTGGTCGATATCCGGGCGGTTGCGGAGTCGGTGTCGTACCTGCTCCCCTGCACGGAGCTCGAACGTTACTGGGAAAGCGGTATCGAAGGGCAGCGCCTGGGGCGCCGGGTCGCCGAGGAACTGTTTGCCATAACTTACGACCGGCTGCTCGATTTCTATTGTAAAACGCCCGAAGAGCACTATCTGAATCTGATCGACCGTTATCCGGGGCTTGTGGACGTTATTCCGCTCAAGGAGTTGGCTTCGTTTATCGGCGTGACGCCGGAGACGGTCAGCCACATTCGCCGAAAATTGTCATCGAAAAGAAAATCTTGAATTTTTTCAAGAAATTCCGCGCCGAGCGTATGTATTTTTGGCCGTAGTTAATTATGGAACGCATACGATGACGAGAACAAACGATGTTTCGAAAACGGCGGTCGTGATCGGAGCTACTTCCGGGATCGGCCGCGAAGTGGCGGCGCAGCTCGCCTCGCAGGGTTACCGCGTGGGGATTACCGGCCGGAGGGAGGCTTTGCTGGAGGAACTGGCGCGTTCCGCTCCGCAACGCTATGAAACGGCCGCTTTCGATATTGCGCAACCCGATGCCTGCGACCGGCTCGCGGCGTTGACCGGCTCGCTGGGAAGTCCGGAACTGATTGTTTTTTGCTCCGGGACGGGCGACCTGAACGACGGATTGGACTACCGGATCGAGGAGGCGACCAACCGGGTGAATGTGGACGGATTTACCCGCACGGTGGATTGGTGTTACCGTTATTTCGAATGTCGCGGCGGGGGATGTCTCGCGGCGGTTACCTCGGTGATGGGACTGCGCGGCAGCCGCACGGCCCCGTCTTATGCCGCGTCGAAAGCCTATCAGATCAATTACCTGGAGAGTCTGCGCCAGAAGGCTTGCCGTCAAAAGCTTCCGATTCGGGTCGTCGATATCCGTCCCGGATCGGTGCGCACGGCGATGATGAAAGGCGAAGGCCATTTCTGGATCGCTTCGCCGCAGCGGGCCGCGCAGTGCATTTGCCGGGCCGTTCGCAAAGGACGTTCCGTGCAGTACGTCACCCCGCGCTGGCGGTGGATCGGCTTGGCGCTGAAAATAATCCCCCGGAGCCTGTATCGCAGGATGTAAGCCTGGCCTTCTGCCGAATAGCGAGGTATAAAACGAATGGGAAAAGAGGATATTCAGGATGTTTTTGCGTAGTTTTGCAAGGTATCTCATCGGATGCGTCCGATGATAATCGAAAATCCTGCATATGTTTTTTATCGAAGAATTAAAAGAATACGATTTGATCCTGGCCAGTCGCTCTCCGCGGCGCAGGCAATTGCTCGCGGATTGCGGATTGGAGTTTTCGCTGGCCGGCGATTACGAAGTCGTCGAGGAGTATCCTCGCGACCTGCCGGCGGACGAAGTGGCCGCTTTCCTTTCGCGGTTGAAGTCGGAAGCCTATCCGGAGCCGCTCGGCGGGAAGGATATCCTGATTACGGCCGATACGGTCGTAATTGCGGACGGCCGTATTTTGGGCAAACCCGCCGGGCGGGAGACGGCGCTGGACATGTTGCGGAGCCTTTCCGGACGCAGTCATTCGGTGATTACCGGGGTTACGCTGCGCAATGGAAGCCGCAGCCGCACGTTCGATTCCCGGACAAAGGTTTTTTTTAAACAACTGTCCGACGAAGAGATCGACTATTACGTCGACCGCTACCGTCCGTATGACAAGGCGGGCGCTTACGGCATTCAGGAATGGATCGGTTATGTGGCGATCGAGCGGATCGAAGGTTCGTTTTACAATGTAATGGGGCTCCCTGTGCAAAAATTATTAACGGAACTTGAAATTTTTATCGAATTGAAAGAAAAATAAGTACCGATCCTTTAAAAATGCTCTACATTTGCATTGAATATTTAAAGGATTGTTAGTATGAGGAAAAATAAAGGCGGCTTCAATGCGGGACGGGTTCTGCTTTGCTGCATGGCGTCGGTCGTTGCGACCGGTTGCGTCAAAAATCCGAGCGACGGCCCGAAACCGGACGATCCGTCTGCGGGCGATTATCAGACGTTCGCGACGGCGCAGTCGTATGCCGCGAACATCGATTACCGTCTGAACGGTTATCAGATCGGTTTCGAGGTGTTCGGTGAAAATCCCTATGAAGAGAATGCCGACGGCGCTTTGACCAAGAAAGAGGTCGAACCTTATTTCCGGGGATATACCGACGAGACGGGGCATTTCTCCGGCAATCTGACGATGCCTTCGCTGGTGACGGAGGTCTGGTTGTCGTCCGATGCGATCGGTTCCGTCGGAACGGCGCATCTGAAAGTTTCCGGAAACCGGATCGATTTCGACCAGAACGAGTATATCGCGCAGCATGCCGGATCGAAAGCGATGACCGGGAGCGGTTACACGTATCCGGACGATTGCAAAGTATTGTCCGAATGGACGGATGTATACGGAACGTTGCCTAATGTGCTGTCGGATAATGAACTGCCTGCCTCATTCGTTGCGAGGGTGGATAAGGTCTATTCGGGAGTCGTCGGCAAATTCATCACTACCGTTTATCCCGAATTGTTCGAAGATGAGGCCAGTGCGGATATTTCGATCGAGTCGCCGACCAAGATCAATATGGTCTTTCTGAAAAGCGGCGCTTCGTGGCAGAACGTCGTGGGATATTTTACCTATCCGACCGGAACGGTTCCTGCGGCGGACGCCCTGACGAAAATCATCGCATTCCCGAATGTAACCAAGTATTACAAAGGTAATTCGGATGTGCGTGTCGGGTCGTTGCTTGCCGGCGATCGGGTGCAGCTCAAGTACTGGGACGGAACGGCTTTTCAGGATGAATTCCCGGCCGGGGTCAGCATCGGATTTTTCCTGATGGGACACTGGTTTGCCAGTGGGAATATCGCATCTTACGATTATGCGAAGGATATCCGTTATTCGAAGCCCGATTTGAACCCGATGGCGGACGGGAAGCGCCAGCAGCGCACGGTTTCTCTGTATGACCGGCAAAGCGGATGGGTAGCCGTCGGATTCGAGGACAACAAGGACTGGAATTATACGGACGCGCTGTTCGGTCTACAGATGGAACACCAGAACGCGATTCCCGGCGTTCCTGATCTGCCGGAACCGGGCGCCGACCCCGATACCTACACCGAATACCGGGGAACGCTGGCGTTCGAGGATCTGTGGCCTTACGAAGGGGACTACGATATGAACGACGTGGTCGTATTGTATAAAAGCCGGGTTTATACGGACAGAAGCAACAACGTGTCCCGTACCGTCGATGAATTTACCGCTAAACACAATGGCGCGGCTTATACCGACGGTTTCGGTTATCAGTTGCACCTGCTCGGGGCGGATGCGGTTCGGAGCGTGCAGATCGAAAGCGACCTGGCGCCGTCTTCCTTCATGAAAGGGAAGAGCCTGGAACCGGGTCAGGATCATCCGACGGTCGTGTTGTTCGACGATATCGGCGTTGCGCTGGGACATACGTTTACAGTGACGACTTCGTTTACCAGCGGGATCGGTTACGAGCGGGTCGTACCGCCTTACAATCCGTTCGCCGTATTGAAGACCGACGAAGGACGGGGATCCGAAGTGCATTTGGTCAATTATCCTCCGACGGCGCTGGCCGACAGGACGCAGTTGCATTTCGGACACGACGTTTCGCAGCCCGACAAGGGCCTGTATTACGTGTCGAAAAACAATCAGTTCCCGTTTGCGATCCATATCGCCGGTTACGACTTCCGGTGTCCGAAGGAAGGAACGCGGATCGATGAGGCTTACCCCGATTTCAGCAGTTGGGTAGCTTCCGGGGGGCATAAGGATTGGTATCGGAATCCGGAAACATCGCTCGTTTACTGATAATCCGAAAGCGTATAAAGACAGCCGGGAGGCTTCCGTGCGGAAGCCTCCCGGCTGTCTTGGCGTAGGATCAGAGATTTCCGAACTCGCCGATCAGCCTGTCCACAAGCAGCGGAGTGCCTTGCGCCGAGTTCATCCGGATAAGTTCTGTCGGGTTGCGGATACCGGACATATCCGGCTCGTTCGGGTCGATCAGGTAAACCGGGACATCCGGTCGGATGTAGCGTACCAGCGAGGCGGCCGGATACACGGCCAACGAGGTGCCTACGACGATCAGTAGATCCGCCGTAGCGGCGATTCGGGCCGCGCGGTCGAACATCGGGACGCCCTCGCCGAAAAAGACCACGAACGGACGTAGCAGCGATCCGTCCGGGGCGCGGTCGTCGAGGTGTTGTTCCCAACCTTCGATCGGTACGACCAGCGATTCGTCGGCGCTGCTGCGCAGTTTACGCAGTTCGCCGTGCAGGTGGGTGACGTGCGTGCTGCCGGCCCGCTCGTGCAGGTCGTCGATGTTCTGCGTGACGACCTCCACGTCGAAATGATCTTCCAGTTTCCGGATCGCGTAGTGTCCGGCATTCGGCTCTTTCGACAGCAACTCGCGCCGCCGGATGTTGTAGAAGTCGATAACCGTTTTGCGGTTGCGAGCCAATGCTTCGGGGGTGCATACGTCCTCGATGCGGTATTTGTCCCACAGCCCGTCGGAGTCGCGGAAAGTCGAGATGCCGCTGTCGGCACTGACTCCGGCGCCGGTGAAGACAACGATTTTTTTCCGGTTTTTCATAACTTTTATTTTATATTACTAATAAACGAAACGTTCCGGCGGGCGTCGCAAGACGTTCCCACTCTCCTGGCTGTCGGTTTCGGACAGCGTGAGGTCAGGGTTCTACCGGATTGCATCGGATCGTTTCCAGCGCCGTAACATCGCCTTTTTTCAGCGTCACGTTGCCGCCTTCGGTGAATAGTTCGATGATATCGAACGGTTTGCCGGGGAAAAATACGTCGGTGAAGACGATCCGGCCGTCCGCCGCGAACAACTCCATTGACGCGACGTCGACGAGCAACCGCCAGCGCATCGTTCCCGTTTCCGGTTCGTAGGGGGCGGTCTGTACGGAGGCGAAAGGATCCGAAAACCGGACGGCCGCCGCTTGCGTGCGGTCGACCCGGAACAGCCGTTTCTTCCGGTCGTATTCCATCGAGACGTACTCCCCGAGGTCGTTGCGGAGCCGGATGCCGTATCGCGACGGAGCATCCGGGCCGTCGATGCCATCGAAAGTCAGGTCGAGTTCGATGGGGGCTTTGTCGAACGGAATCCGGTCGGACAGCGTCGCCGTACGGTTTATTTTCTGCCGTTTCAGTTTCACCGATCGGCCGCGAAGCCGTTCCAGTTCCCGCACCGGCTTCGATTTCAGCCGGTAGCCGTCGGCGCTGCGGACGATGCTCAGTTCGCGCGGGAAAGTGGCGGCTCCCGACCAAGACTGGGTCGTATGCCCCTGCGCGGCCGCCGCATATTGGTGCGAGTGCATCCAGCCGACGAAAATCCGGCGGTCGTCCGGCGCGTTGTCGAACGTGATGCCCGCGTAATTATCCTTGCCGTAATCGATCCACAGCGTATCGGTTTGTTCGCTGGTAAAATGTTTTCCGTCGAAATCTCCGATAAAATACTGGGTCGCCGTAGCGAGCTTATCGGGCGTTTCGGTAAAATTCACGACGCTGGCCAGCAGCACCCATTTGATTTCTTTCGACCCTTCGACCCGGAGCGGAAACAGGTCGGGGCATTCCCACGGCCCGACGTGCGATCCGCGGTCGTGCCCGAATTCGCTGAGGTATTCCCAGTGCAGGCAGTCGGGCGATCCGTAGAACCGGACGGCTTTGCCGGCGGTCAGCACCATGATCCATTGTCCGGAAGGTTCGTACCGGACGATATGCGGATCGCGGAAGTCGGCGATGCCGGGATTCGGCAGAACCGGATTGGCGGCGTATTTGGTCCACGTGTGTCCCCGGTCGGTGCTGTATGCCAGTCCTTGCGACTGGGTTTCGATCCGTCCCTGGGCGGCGGCGACCGGATCGTAATAGGTGAAGATCGCCAGAATCGGCGGATCGGCGGCGGTTCCGAGTCCGGACGTGTTGTTCAGGTCGGCTACGCAGCATCCCGAAAAGATATAGCCCAGGCTGTCCGGAGCCAGCGCGATCGGCATGTGCTGCCAGTTCAGCAGATCGCGGCTGACGGCATGTCCCCAGTACATCTCTCCCCAAGGGAGGTTGCCGTTTTCGTCGAACGGGATGTGCTGGTAGCAGAGGTGGTACTCGCCGTCGTAATAAACCAGTCCGTTCGGGTCGCTCATCCAGCCTTCGGCCGGCGAGAAGTGGATTCTCGGACGGTAATTTTCGGGCGGTTGCGGTTGGCCGCTTTGCGCTGCGAGCGTCGTGACGCAGCAGGCGAACAGCAGGGCGGTGATTTTTCGTTTCATCGAGTCGTCGGTTTTATACAAATTTATACAAAAATATCCCGGAAAGGAAACCTCTCCGGGATGAATATCGAAACGGACGACTCCCCGAAACGGGAATCGTCTTGGATTTACTTTTCTTCTTTTTTGACGGTCAGCGACAGTTCTTCGAGCTGCGCGTTCGAAATGTTCGAAGGCGAGTCGATCATTACGTCGCGGCCCGAGTTGTTTTTCGGGAAGGCGATGTAGTCGCGGATCGAGTCGGCTCCGCCGAACAGCGCGCACCAGCGGTCGAACCCGAAGGCGATACCCCCGTGCGGCGGCGCGCCGAACCGGAATGCGTTCATCAGGAATCCGAACTGGTTCTCCGCCTCTTCGTGCGTAAAGCCGAGCGTTTCGAACATCTTTGCCTGCAGTTCGGCATCGAAGATACGGATCGACCCTCCGCCGACTTCCACGCCGTTGACGACGAAGTCGTAGGCGTTGGCCCGGATTTTTCCCGGATCGGTGTCGAACAGGCCGATGTCTTCGGGATTCGGCGACGTGAACGGGTGGTGCATCGCGTAGAAACGCTGCGTCTGGTCGTCCCATTCGAGCAGCGGGAAATCGACTACCCACAGCGGCGCGAACTTCTCGTGCGACCGCAGTCCCAGCCGATTGCCCATTTCGAGGCGTAATTCGCACAGGGCGGTCTGCGTTTTTCTGCGCGGCCCGCTGAGGATCAGCAGCAGGTCGCCCGCTTTGGCGCCGCACTGCGCCGCCCATTTCCCGAGGTCTTGCTGTCCGTAGAACTTGTCTACGCTCGATTTGTAGTTGCCGTCGGCTTCGCAGCGCACGTACACCATGCCTTTGGCGCCGACCTGCGGCCTTTTGACGAATTCGGTCAGTTCGTCCAGCTGCTTGCGGGTATAGCCTGCGCACCCTTCGGCGCAGATCGCGCCGACATATTCGGCCGAATCGAATACGCCGAATCCCTTACCTTGGGCGGCTTCGGTAATGTCGTTGAACGTCATGCCGAACCGGATATCGGGTTTGTCCGATCCGTATTTATCCATCGCTTCGTGCCAGCCGATCCGCGGGAAGTTCCCGTCGAACTCTTTGCCGAGGATGTTTTTGAACAGGCGCTTTGCCAGGCCTTCGAACATATTCAAAACGTCTTCGCGTTCGACGAACGACATTTCGCAGTCGATCTGCGTAAATTCCGGCTGACGGTCGGCCCGCAGGTCTTCGTCGCGGAAACAGCGCACGATCTGGAAATAGCGGTCGTAACCGGCCACCATCAGCAGTTGTTTGAACGTTTGCGGCGACTGCGGCAGCGCGTAGAATTCGCCCGGGTTCATCCGCGACGGAACCACGAAGTCGCGCGCGCCTTCCGGCGTCGATTTGATCAGATAGGGCGTTTCTATTTCGAGAAAGCTATTTTCGTCCAGGTAATTGCGAATTTCGTGCGCCATCCGGTGACGCAGTATCAGCGCGTTTTTCAGCGGGTTGCGGCGCAGGTCGAGGAAACGGTATTTCATCCGCAGTTCATCGCCGCCGTCGCTGTTGTCTTCGATCGTGAACGGAGGGGTTTGCGATACGTTGAGCACCTTCAGTCCGTCGACCGCCACTTCGATCTCGCCGGTCGGGATCTTCGGGTTTTTCGCGGCCCGGGGGATCACTTTCCCGCTGGCCTGTATCACGTATTCGCGTCCCAGTCCGGCGGCCGTGGCGCGCACTTCGTCGGACGAATGTTCTTCGACTACCAATTGGGTGATGCCGTAACGGTCGCGGATATCGATGAACGTCATGGCGCCGAGATTTCTCACTTTCTGTACCCAGCCGGCCAGCGTAACGTTTTGGTCTGAATTTTCGATGCGGAGTTCTCCGCAGGTATGCGTTCTGTACATTACCTGATTTTTTATATTTTTGTCTTTTGAAATGCGGGAATGTGCCGGGAAATCAGTTCCTCCGATCCTGCAAAACAGGTTTCAAAGATAGTAAATTTCTGGCGAACGGGATGCAAAACGGCGATGAATTTTTCATGCGGCAGGCTCTGGACGAAGCCCGCAAAGCTTTTAATAAAGGAGAAGTGCCCATCGGGGCGGTGGTCGTGTACGGCGACCGGATCGTGGGACGCGGCCACAACCTGACCGAAACGCTGGCCGATCCGACGGCGCACGCCGAGATGCAGGCGCTGACGGCGGCGACCGGAGCGATCGGCGGGAAATACCTGAACGAATGCCGTTTGTATGTGACCGTCGAACCGTGCGTCATGTGTGCCGGGGCTTGTTTCTGGTGTCAGGTGGGGCAGGTGATTTATGGCGCGCCCGATCCGAAACGGGGGGCGTCGCTGCATACGCCTTCGCTGTTCCATCCGAAAACGCAGGTTCGCACCGGCATTCTCGAACAAGAGTGCCGCGAATGGATGGAGCGGTTTTTCCGAAAGCTACGGTTTTAATTTTCTCTCTGCAACAGGACCCTCTCCACCGTTTACAGTATATCAGTCAATAAAGAAGTATGCTGAATTATGAATACGAAAAAAATTCTACTTGAGGTCGGATTTTGGTTATTTTGCGGATTGTATTTGTATTTATACATAAAAGATCCGCTGCAAAGGCTTGGGTGGGAGGATGATTCCACGGCTTCTTCGGAGTGGCTTATCATAATAATCGCTGTTGCCTATATCCTTGTTTATAAGCGGGATATTGATCCTGAGAAAAAGAAAATATACAAAAGGTCGATTGTTCTTTGTTACCCGCTCTTGTTGTGTTTACTGTATTTTTTTAACTAAAACATCAGTTTGTAACTTCTATGTACACAATGATTTAAAGTAGTAGGTTGGTCTCGACTCCGAAAACGCAGGTTCGCACCGGCATTCTCGAACAGGAGTGCCGCGAATGGATGGAAACCTTCTTTCGCAAGTTGCGTTTCTAGTTCTCTCTTTCCCGAATAGCAGAAAATAAAAATAGTTTGGTATTATTTGAGATTTTATCGGACTATTTATTTGTAAATAGTTGATTGTTAGTGTGTATTTATATTAACTATATTTTTTAGTTAAATAATTATGTAAAATAGTTTGTGAACTATTTTTTTTAGTTATATTTGTGTCGTAGCTCTCCGTTTGAAAAATCAATCATTAAAAACAGGAACCATGAAACATTTGACAAACCGCGAAGAAGAGATTATGGAGCAGTTCTGGGACCGAGGACCGCTGTTCATCAATGATATCCTGAAAGCGCTCGGCGATTTGAAACTGCACTATAATACGGTGTCTACGGTCGTGCGCGGCTTGGAGGACAAAGGATTTGTCGATCACGAGCAGTTCGGAAACACGTACCGTTACTTTCCGGTCATCTCGCGCGAAGATTTCAGCCGGATGTCATTGCAGAACATCGTAGGCAAGTATTTTAACCATTCCTATGCATCGGTGCTTTCGATGTTCGTCGAGGAGGAGAAAATCTCTGCGGAGGAGATCCGGGAGTTGATCGCACAGGTGGAGGCTCACTCCCAAAAAGAAAAGAAATGAAAGCGTTATTGATCTATTTGCTCGTTACGAGCGTTTGCACCGGCGTTTTTTATGGTTGTTTCCGGTTGCTGATGCGGAAAGAGACGTGTTTCGCTTTTAACCGGGCGACGTTGCTGCTGATCGTGATCCTGCCGCTGGCGATTCCCTTCCTTCCGTCGCCGGGCGGGTGGAGCTGGACCGGCGCGACGATTCCGGAAACGACGTTCGCGACTCGTTTGAACGGGTATTCTACGGCGTCTCCGCTGCCGGTCGCTAATTCGGGAATATCCCGTACCGGCGTTCCGGAAGATCGGGGAGCGAAAGAGCGTCCGGTGGTTCGGGATAGGGAGACGGTCGCCCGGGCGGCCGAAATTGTCGATGTCCCGGTCGTTTTGGTCACTCCGGTCGGGATCGTATTCTGGATCTACCTTTTCGGGGCCGGGGTGTCGTTTTTCATATTCGTTGTGGGGATGTTCCGTCTGTTCGGATGGCTCAGGCAAGCGCGTCCCAGGAGAGAGAACGGGGCCGAGGTGATCGTCTTGCCGGGGATGGTGTCGGCGGCTTCTTTCGGAAAATACGTGGTCATTTCCGACGAAGATTACGCGAACAACCGGGAGGAGATCCTGACCCACGAGCAGGGACACCGGCAGTTGGGACACGTGTTCGATCTGACGTTGCTTACCGTGGCGCAAATCGTCTTCTGGTTCAATCCGGTGATCTATCTGATCAAGCGGGATCTGCGTGAGATACATGAATACCAGGCCGACGATTATGCGTTGAAGCGTGGCGTTGACGCCCGTAAATACCAGATGCTGATTATCCGTAAAAGCGTCGGCCTGCAACATTTTGCACTCGCAACCAATTTCAATAACACCTATTGTCAAACCAAAAAACGAATTGCTATGATGAACACGATGAGAAAAAACGGAAGGATTTATTGGAAGTCGCTGGTTTACCTTCCAGTAGCGGCTTTGGCGCTGATGTCTTTCGGAATGGCCGGAAACAGCGATGCCGCCGGATCGCTGACCGTGCCGGAAGGGTGGATCAAAGCGGGCACCGCACCTGAAAATTATGAAATGGGAGTCGATCCGTCTGCGAAAAAAGATGGGAAGAACGTAGCTGTGATTCAGTCGGTCGAGGCTTTTCAGTCAGGCGTTGGAAAGTTCGGTACATTGATGCAGATGTGTCTTCCCGGCCAATATGCCGGTAAACGCGTTAAAATGACTGCGGATATCAAATCGGAAAATGTTACCGGTTGGGCTGGCATGTGGTTCCGGGTCGATGCGAAAAATTCCAGAAACAGTCTCGCTTTTGACAATATGCAGGATCGTCCGATAAAAGGAACTACGGATTGGAAGCAATGTCAGATCGTACTCGATGTCCCTGCCGATGCGGGAAAGCTGGCCTACGGCGTATTGTTGGACGGAGAGGGAAAAGTCTGGTTCGGTAACGTGTCGTTCGAAATCGTCGGCGATTCGGTTCCGTTGACAGGCATGGATATGAATCCAAATATTCCCGAATCTCCTGAAAATCTGGATTTCAGTAAATAGAATCCCGTGTCTCGAAACGGATCGGGCGGAGTCGGTTGCCTCCGCCCGATCCGGCGTGTTCAGTCGATAGGCGTTAATATTTTACGGGCTTCGGCGGTCGGCATGATGTTGAAGTGCCACCACTCCTCGGAGATGGTCGTGAAGCCCGCTTCGGTCATTACCCGGCGCAGCAGCAGTCGGTTTTCCAGTTCCCGCCGGGTGATACGCGCCGAGTCGAGCAACTGCCGCTCGTCGGTAATGCGCGCTTCGTCGCCGAAAAAGTCGTAACACGATCCCATCGGCAGCGGTTGTCCGGTGCAGTCCATTAGCGTCAGGTCGACCGCTGCTCCGAAGTTGTGCATACCGGGGCCGTTGTTCGGGTTGGCTACGAAATCTTTCATCGCGGTTCCTTTGACCATATCCCACATTTCCCGCTGTACCGAAAGGGGGCGTGCGGCGTCGTAGACCAGCAGGTTCAGGTCGGGACGGATCGCTTTGAGCCGGTTTTTCGCATCGATCAGCATACCGGCCGTTTCGGGCAGCATGAAGGCTTTCGTCAATCCGTGATAGAGCCGTTTGCCCATGAAGTTGTAGGGTGTCGCATAGACCAGGCGCACGGCGATCGACGAATCCTGTTCGGCGATGTCGACCAGTCCCTGGTCGCGCATTTTCTTCTCGACGGGCGTATCGTTCGACTCGTGGTTGCTGAACAGCGATTTTACGGTGTCGGCCGGGATGATCTGTATCTGTTCCACCGTGTTTCGGCGGAGGTTGCAGCAGGCGCAACCCATCAATAGGCTGATCAGAAGTCCGGTTTTCAGTGCGGTAAATTTGTATTTCATGGTCTTTTCGCTTTGTGTCGTGTCGTATATGCCGGTACGATGCCGTATCGGAACGCGGGACAAAGATAACCGGAAATTCCGGTTATCTTTGTCCCGCGGTTTGTCTTGGGGTTCGATTCTTTTTAAATGTTCGGGTATTTATTTTTCCGGTTTTTCGTTTTCTTCCGGATTTCGAGCAGGCTTATCGGATCGATCAGACGTTATGACGGCGGGTATCTCTACGATTTTGACGCGGGAGTTTTTCGACAGGGATTTGGTCTTGATTAGAATCACTCCGTTTTTGCCTCTGTCGCCGTAGACGCCCACAAGCGTCGGGTCTTTGAGCACCGATACCGTTTCGACGTCGTTTGGATTCAGTCCCTTGATATTGTCTACTTCTTTCTCGTCGATGAGAATGATGGGGCGGGGTTTCCCGAATATTGAAGTATCGGAAGAGGCTCTGTTTGTTGAGTCTGAGAATCTTGCCATTCGGTTGGCCAGCGCATGGGACAGATTGGCCGATTGCCTGTTGAGCGCAGCCATACGGGATGCTATGGAACGGGTTTGTTCGGACGAGAGGTTGTTTGTCAATGCATGGGCCAACTGGGCCGATTGTCTATTGAGCTCAGCCGTACGGGAGGCCAAAGCATTGGCTTGTTTGATCAGATCGGTCGATTGCCTGTCGAACGCAGTCGTACGGGATGCCGTATCGGTCGTATGCTCCCGGGCGTTTTGCGATGTCTCGGTAGGCTGTTCCGGTTGTTTCGAAACGGTCGGGCGCGCTGCGTTTTTTTCGTTCTGTTCATCGGCTGTCGAAGGCGGCGGCGCGGGGGAGGTAGGTGCGATCGCATTTCCGCCATTCGTCCCGGTTGCGGAGGAAGAGGACATTTGTTGCACGGCGGATAACCTCTGGGGGCTTTCCCCGTTGTTCGGAGAGTACGGTTGTTCGGTGTCGGCGGTCTCCGTAAGTACGGATTGCCGTACCGGGCGTTCGGTAAAGGAAAAGCAAACCGTCAGGAGCGCGGTTAGCGGTAATGCCAGCAAAATTCTGAATTTCGACCGGCGTTTTTGTTTGTTTCGAGCGATCATGATAAGGCGTTTTTTGATGAGTGAATAACAGAACCCGCTGACAAACTCCGGACGGATGACGGTAAGTCCTCCGAGGATCAGCGCGATGTATTGTTCCGAATCGAAACCGTTGTTCAGTACCGCATCGTCGGCCTGGAACTCGTGCACCTCTCTGAGCGAACGTTCCCACAGCCACACGAACGGATTCCACCAGAATAGAATCCGCAGTACGGACGACAGCAGAATGTCCCAACTGTGGCGCAGTCTCGCATGGTGCGTCTCGTGCGCGACGATCTGCGCGATGTCCTGCGGCTTCGTCCCCAGTTCGTTGATATAGATGCGATTGAAGAAGGTGAAGGCGGAACCCTGCATGTTGAGGCCGTAAATACGGATTTTGCCCGGTTGTAGCAGCGTGGCGCGACGGGTGATTCTCCACAGCCGGAATCCGCCTGCCGATAACGCCAGCAGCATGATCAGATTGCCTGCGTAGCAAAACAGTCGGAGTCCCTGCGGAATACCGCCCGGTCGGGTGCCGGGGAGCGTTTCGGGTTGTATTCCGGTGAAGATCTCGGCCGGAATGCGGAAACCGTACGGTTCTCCTCCGGTTGCCTCCGGCGTCCATACCGGAACGGAAAGCGCCGGAATGACAAAAGCCGCCGCTACTGTCAGCAGCAGGTAGGCCCGGTTGCGTGCGAACGCCTTGTCGCGTGCGAACAACAGCCGGTAGGCGATCCAGAATGCTGCGAGGCAAATCTGTGTTTTGACGAGGTAGGGTAGTTCAGTTTCCATAGTTTTACGGTTGAGGTACCGTCGGATCGGGGTGCGCCGTGCGGTTCCGGGTTACTCGGTTCGTTTTTTTGTTCGGGCGATGGCTTCCTGCGCGATTTGCAGGATTTTTTCGGACTCGTCGGCCGGCAAGTGTTCCTTCTCGCAGAAAAACGAGACCATTCGGGCGAATGAGTTGCCGAAGAAATTGCGGACGACTCCCTGCATCAGGTTTTGCGTGTAGGCTTCGCGCCCGAACAGCGGGTAGTAGCGGTGGCTTTTTCCGAGGACTTCGTGCCCGACGGCGCCTTTCTTTTCGAGGATGCGCACGATCGTCGAAACCGTATTATAAGCAGGTTTCGGTTCGGGCATCCGTTCGAGGATATCGTTTACGAAAGCGTTTTTTTCGTCCCACAGGATTTGCATTATTTCGAGTTCCGCCCGGGTCAGTTCCCGCATGTTTTCCCGCTCCGTCTCTTTTTTCATAATATACCGGTTTGATTTGAAAACAAACATATAACTAAAATTTTAGTTGTGCAAGTTTTTTAACTAATTTTTTAGTTGTTGTCGGGTGTTTTTACTGTATGTTGTTTATTTACAGGTTTTTTGTGTGGTCTGTTTTCCGGGTGCGGTTTTCCGGGACTTTTTGTATTTTTGCGTCGGGTATAAAATCCGTTTCCCGGCGTGTTCGGAAAACGGGCGGATAAACCGAAAAGATCGGGATGTAAATAATTTGTTATGAACGGAAAATATAAAGTGCTTTTTGTCTGTCTCGGGAATATATGCCGTTCTCCGAGTGCCGAAGCCGTGTTTCGCGAGGCCGTTGACAAAGCCGGAATGAGCGGAAAGGTCGAGGTGGATTCGGCCGGAATAATCGGTTACCATGCGGGGGAGGGGGCCGATCCTCGAATGAAGCGACATGCGTCTCAACGGGGATATCGGCTGACTTCGATATCCCGTCCGGTGATTGCGGAAGATTTCAACCGTTTCGATTTGATCGTCGGTATGGACGATCGGAACATCCGGGACCTGCGCCGCAAGGCTCCGGCGGATGGCCGGGCCGAGATCCGGAAAATGACCGATTTCTGCACCCGTTTCGACGAAACGGAGGTTCCGGATCCCTATTACGGCGGGGCGGCAGGGTTCGAGCGGGTGCTCGATCTGTTGGAAGACGCCTGCGACGGATTGTTCCGCTATGTGAGCCGGCAGGCGGAGACGGAACGGTAGATGCCGTCTTCGGGTTTCCCGGAATCTTATTCGCCGGTTTTACCGGTCAGCCAGAGTAGCTCGTCGATCATCGGGCGCAGCAGTTTCTCGGTCGCTGCGGGAGAAGCGGCCGTCCCTTTTTCGTCGAAAGTCTCCCCGGCCGAAATCACCGTGCACAGCATCGGTACGACCAACGCCCCGAGTTTCAGCAGCAAAGCCTGGAGTTGCTGTACCGTCGCGATTCCCGGCACTTTGCCCGAGGTGACCGAAACGACCGCCACCGGTTGGCGGCGCCACTCCTGCAGGTACAGGTCGATGACGTTTTTCAGCGCGGCTGAGAAGGAGGCGTTGTAGACCGGGGTGACGATGATCAGCGCGTCGGCCGCCACGAGTCGTTCGGTGAAATCGATCACTTTCCCGGACGGATTCGGCAGGAAGGCGAAACGTTCCTCGAACAGCGGAAAATCGTACGCTTTCAGGTCGAGTATTTCGGTTTCGGCCAGTTCGTTGGCCGTCAGATAGTGTTGAAGATAGAGGGCGACACGGTGACTGAGGCGTCCCGTCCGCACGCTGGACGATAGAATGGCAATCCTTTTCATAGTAATTCGATGTTCAAAACGGTGCTTTTCAAAGATACCGTTTTATCCGTGAATAAAAAATACCGAACGATCCGAATTTTAGTCGTTCCTGAAGCGGACGATGGCGCAAAAAGAGCGTATGGAATCAAATATTTTTGAATTATGGCAATTATTTTTAACTTTACGACCGGTCATAGCATTTTTTTATGTGCTGAATATCGTCATTTAATCTCCTCGGATTATGAAACGTATCGTATTCTTTTTGTTTTGTATGCTGTTTTCCTTTTCTTTTTCCGCCCCGGGAAAGGACCGGTCGTTCTTTTTCGTTCAGTTGAGCGATCCGCGGTTGGGCCTTTGTAGTGAGGACGGCGGTTTCGAGCGGGAAAAACAGCAGTTCAAGCAGTTTATCGACGCGATCAACCGGTTGAAGCCCGCATTCGTGGTGATTTCCGGGAATCTGGTGAACGACCGCGGGAACGCCGCCCAACTGGCCGGGTTCCGGGAGTTGTGCCGCCGGATCGATTCGAAAATCCCGATTTATCTGTTGCCGGGCGCTTGCGACGTAGGGGACGAAGCCTCGCCCGAAGCGGTGCAGGATTTTATCGGCCGGTACGGCAGCGATCGTTTCGTTTTCCGTAAGGAAGGGTGTTGCGTGATCGGCCTGAATACGCCGGTCGTAAAAGCGGGGAACTCCGGGCAGCGCCGGCAGCAATACGATTGGCTCGAAAAGCAGCTCCGGCACGCCGGGAAATACCGGCGCCGGATACTGATCGGACATCATCCGTTTTTTGTAAACCGGCCGGACGAACCCGACGCCGACGAAAACATTCCGTCGCAGGAACGGCAGCGATACCTCGATCTCTGCGCCCGTTATCGCGTCGATCTGGTGCTGGCCGGACACCTGTGTCGCCGGATGGAATCCGATTTTAACGATACGCATTTCTCGGTAGCCGGTTCAGCCGGCCACCCGGCGGGAAAAGAGAAACCCGGTTTGCAGATTGTGATCGTTCATCCGGAGCGGATTCATGCGGTTTATTACGAGATCGACCGGATCCCTTCCTGCGTGGAATTATTTCGTCATTAATCCGGACCGAAATTGTTTCTGCCTGAAAATGTGATTAAAACGGGGCGATAGCGTAGAAATTCGTAAATTTCCGTAACTTTATCGCGCCGATTGTGCGACGCAGGAAGCGCCGCAACGATCGGTCGTATCTAAAAGCATCAGAACAGTTATGGAGAGTACCGAACAGATACTTTTTCTCGGGTTGGGCTATATCGGCCTGCCGACGGCGGCCGTGGCCGCATCCAAAGGATTGCAGGTCATCGGAGTCGATATCGATCCGCAGGTCGTGGATACCGTCAACCGGGGCGAGATTCACATTGTCGAACCGGGATTGCGGGAGGTAGTCCGCGAAGTCGTGCGGGCGGGACGGTTCCGGGCCGCTACGAAGCCGGTCGCGAGCGGCGTTTACCTGATCGTCGTGCCGACTCCGTTCAAAGGGAATCACGAGCCGGACGTTTCGTACGTGGAGGCCGCTACGCGTTCGGTCGTTCCGTTGCTGAAAGCGGGCGACCTTTTTATCATCGAATCCACTTCGCCGGTCGGAACGACCGACCGGATGGCGAGGCTGATCTTTTCGGAGCGGCCCGAGCTCGAAGGGCAACTGCACGTCGCCTACTGTCCGGAGCGGGTGCTGCCGGGCAACGTGTTGCACGAGTTGGTGCACAACGACCGGGTGATCGGCGGGATCGACGAGGCTTCGACGCAGCGGGCGATGGCTTTTTACGCCCGTTTCGTGGAGGGCGCGCTGCATCCGACCAATGCCCGGACGGCCGAGATGTGTAAGCTGACCGAAAATTCGTCGCGCGACGTTCAGATTGCCTTTGCCAACGAACTTTCGCTGATCTGCGCCAAGGCGGGGATCAACGTCTGGGAATTGATCGAACTGGCGAACAAACATCCGCGCGTACATATCCTGCAACCCGGCAGCGGGGTGGGAGGCCATTGCATTGCGGTCGACCCTTATTTTATCACGGCCGATTTTCCGAGCGAGTCGCAGTTGATCGCCAAATCGCGCGAGATCAACAATTATAAGGCCTTCTGGTGCGCCGGGCAGGTCAAAGCCGCTATCCAGCGGTTCAAAGTGACGCAGGGGCGTCCCCCGCGGGTAGCCCTGATGGGACTGGCTTTCAAGCCGAATATCGACGACCTGCGCGAGAGTCCTGCCAAGTATATCGCTTCGAAAGTGATGGAGGGGGAGGATGCCGATTACCGGATCGTCGAGCCGAACGTGCGGGAGCATCCGGTATTCAAACTCGCCGATTACCGGAAGGCTTATGCCGAATCCGATATCATCGCTTTTTTGGTGGCGCACAAAGAATTTAAAACTCTGGAATATCGGGACAACGCCGTTATTCTCGATTTTTGCGGTGTTTTTAAAAAACAGTAACGGAATGAAAAAAATCATGCTGGTTTTCGGCACCCGGCCGGAGGCGATCAAAATGGCCCCGCTGGTCGGAGCGCTCCGGGAGCGTCCCGACCGGTTCGAAACGGTCGTCTGCGTCAGCGGACAGCACCGCGAGATGCTGGATCAGGTGTTGCGTCTGTTCGGGATCGTTCCCGATTACGACCTGAATATCATGAAGCGGGGGCAGGATCTCTACGATATTACGACGGCCGTGCTGGCCGGGATGCGCGGCGTGCTGGCCGAAGCGAAGCCGGACGTGGTGTTGGTGCACGGCGATACGACCACTTCCGCGGCCGCCGCGCTGGCGGCTTTCTACGCGCGGATTCCGGTGGGGCATGTCGAAGCGGGCCTGCGTACGCACGATATGTACAACCCATGGCCCGAGGAGATCAACCGTCAGTTAACCGGGCGGCTGGCGTCGTTTCACTTCGCGCCGACCTCGCTGGCCCGCGAAAACCTGTTGCGGGAGGGCGTTCCGGACGACCGGATATTCGTGACCGGCAATACGGTGATCGATGCGCTCCATGCGGTGGTCGGACGGATCAAGTCGGACGAGGCCCTGGCCGGGAGACTGGCAGGGGAGCTGCGGCGGGCGGGATACGATGCCGCGAGGCGATTGTCCGATCGCCGGCTGGTGCTGATTACCGGACACCGGCGGGAAAATTTCGGGGACGGCTTTTTGCGTATTTGTACGGCGATCCGGACGCTGACCGGCAGGTTCCCGGAGGTCGATTTCGTCTATCCGATGCACTTGAACCCGAACGTGCGGCGCCCGATCGGCGAGGTTTTCGGGACGGACGCGCCGCAGAACCTGTTCTTGATCGAACCGCAGGAATACCTGCCTTTCGTATACCTGATGGAGAAAAGCGCGGTCGTGCTGACCGACAGCGGAGGCATTCAGGAAGAGGCTCCGGGGCTCGGTAAACCGGTGTTGGTGATGCGCGAAACCACCGAACGGCCGGAGGCCGTGCAGGCCGGTACGGTCAAGTTGGTCGGTACGGACGAGGCCCGGATCGTTTCCGAGGTTTCCGCTTTGTTGACCGACCCCGTTTATTACCGGGCAATGAGCGAGGCCGTGAATCCCTACGGGGACGGGGAGGCCTGCGGACGGATCGTCCGGTTGCTGGAATAGACTGTTGGCAAAACCCGAAGTCGGGATATCTGTTTAGCGAAAAGCGCGACTATTTGCGTCTTTTCGGAATAATTTTACGGATGAATTTGTTATTTCAGAAAAAATAATTTAATTTTGATATTAAGGCCGTCTGGAACGGTTTTTGGGTCTGAATACGATATTTGCGCATCCTTAAATTTTTGACCTATGAAAAAGAGAATGAAATTGGTTTTGGCAATGATTCCGGCGCTGGCTTTGGGCGGTTGCAAGTCGGCTCTGGAAATTCCCGTCGTCGAGACGGGGTGGGATATTTACACCGGCGGACAGTACCGTTACGGACCTTCCATCATCGTCAACAAAGACGGCTCGGTCGATGCGTGGTTCGCCGCTCCGGGCGGTTATCACGACGACGGCAATCTGAAATTCGATGCCGATGCCGTCATGAAGCCGGTCGTGCTGGGCAAAGGCATGACGGCCGCCCAGCGGTTCGCCGAAACCAAACCGTTCTATTCGGTACGCGTGATCTGCCCGAATCAACAGGCGAAAAACGCATCGCTTACGTTCAGCCTGTACCGGTGGGATACCGACTATAAAACGACCCTGCGGCACCGTCCGGTGGCCACGCAGCGCTATGAAAATTATAAGGACAACCAGAGCCTGGAGCTGGTCAACAAGGATAAGTTTCCGTACGGCGAATACTTGTGGACGCTCAGCGACGGCAACAACGACCAGTGTATGGTCTGGCAGTCGGATAAGAATATGGAAGGGGTGACCAACTATTTGAACGGAGAAGAGGTCGCCGGTAGCTTCCGGGCACGCGTGTCGCAGGACTTTTCGGACGGAACCATATTCTGGGATCAGGCTTCCTATCAGCATTCGACCGACGGAGGCAAAACGTGGACTCCGGAGCAGATGGTGCTGCTTCCGACCGAATTTGCTTCCGATCATTTTTCGGTATGCGACCCGGCCGTAGCCCAGTGGGGCGATTATTACTATGCGGGTTATACTTCTACTGAAAACGAGGGGATGGTCGAAAACCATGTTTATATCGCCCGTTCGAAATCGCCGGTAGGCCCGTGGGAAAAGTGGAACGGTTCGGGCTGGACTACCGGGACGGACGTACAGCCGATGATCCGGTACACGGACGATCCGAAGAAGTTCGGAGCCGGGGAGCCGTCGTTCGTGGTGCTCGGCGACAGCGTCTATTGCTATTATACCTGGAATGCGACGGGCGACGAGTCGATAACGACCCGGTTGGTTACGGCCGATGCGAACGATCCGAATTGGCCCGCCCATCTGAATTTCCACGGGACGGTGATCAATAAGAGCGACATCAAAGGGGCCGATCATTGCGATGTGAAATACCGTGACGATCTCAAGAAATTTCAGGCGATCCATGCCGCCCAGCGGATGGGTCCCGACAGCTATATCGTGTTGTGGGAATCGGAGGACGGAATCCATTTTACCCGGAAAGGAGAGATTCGTGATAATTTGAAGCCTTACCTGCACAATTGCGGGTGGAGCGGCGACGGCCGGGGACACATGCGCAAAGGGGTGCAGCAGTATATCTCCTATGCGTACGGTACGCCGGAAGCTGCGTGGGGACAATGGAATACGTGGTGGAGTCCATTGAAACTGACCGAATAACCAAACTACTATGAAAAGAAGGAACCTGTTGTTCCCATTGCTGATAACGGCGATGGGCTGGGGATCGTGCGCTAAAAACGATCCCGGAAATGTCGGAAACGGATCGCTTGTTGTCCGCCTGGATGTCGATCCGACCGTGAGAGTCGTAACTGCGTCGGCAACCAAAAGCGCGGATGCCGCCACCTTCACGCTCGAGATCCTGCAAAACGAAACGGTGATTAAAAAGCTGTCGCCCATCGGCGTCGATCCGGGGCCTATCGAATTGCCTTCGGGAGTTTATACGGTGCGGACCTATTCGCAGTCTTTTACTGCGCCGGCTTTCGATACGCCCGTTTACGGCGGATCGGCGGGGGTGTCGATCGCCGTTGACAACGAAACCCCGGTTTCGATCGGCTGCAAGCAGACCAATGCCGGCGTCCGGGTCAGCTATTCGGAAGCTTTTCGCGCCAACCATTCGACGCGTTCAACGACGATCCGGCAGATCCAGGGCGCTCTGACATTTACTGACGACGACGTTTCCGGTGGGCGAATCGGCTATTTTCCGGCCGACCGGGCGACGATCGTCGTTACGGCCGACGGAGTGGAATACGAGCAGGAGCTGACGCTGGATGCCCAAACCGTCTATAACGTGAGCGTCGACGACGCGCCTCAGTCGGTTTCGGGAAACCTGAAACTCGATATTACGGTTTCGACCGATGTGAGCGAGCAGGACGTGGCGGTCGTTTTCCCTTCCGGCGTGGTCGATTATACGGAGACGATGGGCGGCGTTCCCGTTTCGGTCGAGCAAAATGTCAGCGGGTATGCGAAATGGTCGTACCTGAAAGCTTCGTATGCGGGATCGGGCGCTTTCGTTTCGTCGGCCGCTCCTTCCGATTACAACGGCGCTTCCGGCGGAAATTACCTGTTGTTCAAGACGTCCGGCGCCTATTTTACGGTTTCGGGCCTGAATACGTCGATGGCGGCGAACGATCTGGTGCTGTCGTTCGGATGCTGTAGTTTTTCGCAGGCTTACGATGTGAATAACCTGACGGTCAGCGTGAGTCAGGATGAAGGGGCTAATTTTACGCAGCTTCCGATCGCGTCCGATGCTCGTCCGGCGAATAAAAAATGGGCTCAGGTCTCCGTTACGGAGGGAATCCCGAAGACCAAAAATCTGGTGATTCGTTTCGATTGTCTCGGAACGAATTACGGAATCGACGATATCCGGTTGAAAACACTGTAAAAAGCAGCGAAAACAACGGGCGTTCCTCCCACAGGAGGAACGCCCGTTTCATGCCGGATATCGTTCCGGACGATTATCTCCAACGGGTCGTATAATTTTTCAGTTCCTGTCTCAATTGCGGATGTTTACCGCCGGTCAGCCGGTTGAGAAGCTGGTGAAATTCGGCCCCGTGGTTTTTATGTAGCGTGTGGCAGAGTTCGTGAACGATGACGTAGTCGATCAGGTGGTCGGGCAATTTCATCAGATGGATGCTCAGCGACAGGTTGTTTTCCGACGAGCAACTGCCCCAGCGCGACCGGGTGTTGCGGATCGTCACGGTTCCGCAACGGAATCCGAATGTTTTACAAAGTGCGTCGACCCGTTGCGGCAGGTAGGCTTTCGCTTCGATACGCCATGCTTCCTCGATTCCCTGCTGGATGATCCGCTGAACCTCCGGAGCGTCGTATCGCAGGGCGGCGGGATAACTGACCCGGATGATTCCGTTTCCGATCCGAGCCGAAGGGCTCAAGCAGGGACAGGGGTTCAACTGCAATACGTGACTGCGCGTAGCGTAGGGCAGTTCGATCGTTTCGTGCGGGTAGCGCCTGGCGAGCCGTTCCCGGGTACGGACGGCCCATTGTTCCTTTTCGTTCAGAAATTGGATCGCCTGCTGGTCGCTGACCCCCGAAGGGATCGACAGGCGTATTTCACCCGTTGCCCGGATGCTGATGCCGAGCCTGCGTAACCGCGACGAGCGGACGACCGTGATCGCACCGAGCGACGGATGGTGATATTCCGCCATGAACTTTGCTTATTTAACCAGTTCCGTTTCGGCCCGGTCGACCCGGTCGAAATGGAACTTATCGAGCGTTTGCTGCATCAGGGCCGAAATTTCGTCGGTACACAGGTTGCCGATACTCCCTTCGTGGGTGTGGTGTACGGTTTTTTCTGCTTTAAAATTCCCGTTTTCGATGTCGATCCCTACTTTTTTGTAGGCTTCCCGGAATGGAACTCCGTTGAGCACCATGTTGTTGACCACTTCGACACTGAACAGGTAATCGTATTTCGGATCGTCCAGAATGTGCTCTTTAACCTGCAGGTTTTCGAGCATGTAAACTGCCATATGAATGCAGCTCCGCAGTTCGGCGATGGCCGGGAAAAGCACTTCTTTGAGCAACTGCAGGTCGCGGTTGTATCCGCACGGCAGGTTGGTCGTCATCATTGCGATCTGGTTCGGAAGTCCTTGGATCAGGTTGCATTTGCCCCGGATCAGTTCCCATACGTCCGGATTTTTCTTGTGCGGCATGATGCTCGATCCGGTGGTCAACTCGGCCGGATAGGAGATGAATCCGAAGTTCTGGTTCAGGAACAGCGTGTTGTCCATCGCCAGCCGCGCCAGCGTAGCGGCGACCGACGACATGGCCTGCGCCATGATCCGTTCGCTCTTTCCGCGCCCCATCTGGGCATATACGACGTTGTAACTCAGCGTGTCGAAACCGAGCAACTGCGTGGTCATCGTACGGTTCAGCGGGAACGACGAGCCGTATCCGGCGGCCGATCCGAGCGGATTCTTGTTGCAGATGCGGTAGGCGGCGTGCAGCATTTCGGTATCGTCCACCAGGCTTTCCGCATAGGCTCCGAGCCACAGCCCGAACGAGGACGGCATTGCGATCTGCAGGTGGGTGTATCCCGGCATCAGCACCTCTTTGTACTTTTCCGAAAGTTGTTGCAGCCGGTGGAACAACTGCTCCACGTCCGCTACGATCTCCCGGATCTGCCGCCGCAGGAAGATCCGCAGGTCGACCAGCACCTGGTCATTGCGCGAACGGCCGCTGTGGATCTTTTTGCCGGCGTCGCCGATGCGCTGCGTCAGCAGGAATTCGACCTGCGAGTGCACGTCTTCGACGCCCTCTTCGATCGTAAATTTTCCGGCCGTGATGTCCCGGTAAATGTTTTTGAGTTCGCGCTGCACGTTTGCGAGGTCTTCGCTGCCGAGCAGTCCGATGGATTCGAGCATGCGCGTGTGCGCCAGCGATCCCAGGACGTCGGCTTCGGCAAGAAAGAGGTCCATCTCGCGGTCGCGCCCGACGGTGAACTGTTCCACCGCCTTATTCACGTCGTTGGTTTTTTGCCACAACTTCATCTGTCTGTCGTTTTTGGGTTTTAAACAGGGAGCGTACGGGCATTTGCGGGTACGCCCCGTAATTCTATTCTTGTTTGGCGATTCCGTTCATCACTACTTCCACCCGGTTCGGCGAATCGGAAATCTTCTTTGCGAGCCGGGCGATGTCTTCCGGGGTGATCGCGTTCAGCGTTTTCAGGTATTCGGTGTGCGAGTCGGTTCCGTAGCGGTAGAAAGAAGTGAGCTGCCCCAGCCAATAGCCGTTTTCCTTGATCGACTGCGCATAGCTTTTCTGTAAGAACTCTTTCACTTTGTCGAAAGCGGCTGCGGTCGGGCCTTCGTCGCCCACTTTTTTCAGTTCGGCCAGCGCCCGGTCGGCCAAAGCTTCCGATTTCTCGTTGCTCGTATCGAAACTGATCGTGAACGCATACCGGTTGTACGGTTCGCGCAGCAGCGAAGCCTGCGTGCTGACCCCATAGGTACCTCCCTCCTCGGCGCGGATCGTTTCGACATAGACGATGTCCATGATCTGTTTGAGAAAGGTCATTTCGAGTTGGTCTTTCAACGAATAGCGTTCGTCGCCGCTGATCGTGACGACGACCGTCGCTTTCGGTGTGGATACTTCTTTGTCGAAGCGGGATTCGCGGTTTCCCGGCACGATGAATTCGATGTGCCGAGCCGTTTCTTTCTGCGCTGAACCCGGCAGCGAGGCGATATACCGTTCGATGTCGGGACGTATGCTCTGCGGATCGACGTTACCGACGAAGATGAACGTGAAATCCGCCGCATTGGCGAAACGCTGTCTGTAAAGTTCCAGAATCCGGTCGTACGAGTAGCCGTCGAGACGCTGCGGCGTCAAGCGGCGGTAGCGCGGGTTGTTCCCGTATATCGCCCGGTTTAACGTATCCTGCATCGTTATCGAAGGATTGGCTTCCTGGTTGGCCAGGACGGTGCGCGTCTGGTTTTTCCAGGCCGAGAACAGGACGGTGTCTTCGCGCGGTTCGGTGAACAGCAGGTGGGTGAGTTGCATCAATTCCGAAAAATCTTTCGGCGAACAACTGCCCGAAACGCCTTCCGACGTGCTGCCGATATAGGGTTGGTAGGAGATCCGTTTGCCGGCGAGTTTCTTTTGCAAGTCGGTCGGCCGGAATTTGCCCAATCCGCCGACGAGCGCCGTACCGGTCGGGAAATTCATGTACAACGAATCGCCGTCTCCGTAGGCGGAAGTTCCTCCGAGGCTGATCGCTTCGAATAGGATTTCGTCGCTCTTGAAATCGGTCGGCTTGAATACGACGCGCGCTCCGTTGCTCAGCGTCCACACTGTCGTGCCGAATACCGGGTCGGTCTGCTCGGAAACGACGGTTCCCGCCTGCGGTTCGCGGTCGAGAAATCCGCCTTCGTCCAGTTTCTCCTCGTACGGGGTCACCGGGGCTTCGTACGCTTTGCGGTAGGCTGAGACGAATTCTTTTTCGGTCGGGAAGTTCAGCGAGTCTTTGGACGGGGCCATCATCATCAGCGCGATGTTGTGATCCGGGAACATCGTCCTGAAGATATCGTTGATGCTGTCCAGAGTGATCTCCGGAGCGCGTTTCAGATAGTAATGATACAGGTATTCGGCGCTCGCAAGCGGTTCGTTTTCGAGGAAATTATCGAGGCACTCCTGCACGTAGGTATCGTTTTTGACCTTGTTCCGTTCGTTGTATTTATTCTCGAAGTAGCTGGCCAGTTTCGCCTGCGCCCGCTGGTATTCGGGTGCGGTGAAGCCGTATTCGCGGGCCCGCTTCAGTTCGCCGATCCCGGCGTCGAGCGCCCGCTGCCAGGCGTCGTCCCGGAAGGCCACGTAAAGCTGATAAGCGCCCTTGGTTTTGGCCAGGAAATAATCGTCGTCGCCGAATCCCGCATACAGGTACGGAGGGTCGGCCTGTTGGGTCAGTTCGGCCAGTCGCGCGTTCAGCATGATCGAAAACGTAGACTGAATATAATCGTTGTCGAGCGCTTCGGTCGTTTTCATTCGTTCGGGCGTCAGCTTGTCGTGTTTGTAGAAAACGGCCAGCGACGAAGAGGTCGCTTCCGGATCGGTGGCGATGGCTGCGATCGGTTCCGCATTGTCTTCTACCGGGAAATATTTCCGTTCGGCGGCGCGCTTGTGGCGCGGGATATCCTGCCACATTGTTTTGATCCGCGCCTCGACGCTGTCCACGTCGATGTCGCCCACGACGACGATCGCCTGCAAATCCGGACGGTACCATTTTCTGTAATAATTTCTCAGCACTTCGTACGGAAAATTGTCGACCACTTCCATCAATCCGATCGGCATTCGGCTCGCATAACGATTGCCGTTCGGGTAGAGTTTCGGCAGCAGGCTGTCGTACATCCGGAGCGTCGCGTTGCTGCGCGTGCGCCACTCTTCGTGGATCACTTTGCGCTCGCGGTCGATCGCGTCGTCTTCGAGCAGGATGAATCCCGACCAGTCGTGCAGGATCAGCAGGCAGGAGTCCACCAGTCCCGGCTTTACGGTCGGCACGTCGGTAATGTTGTAGACCGTTTCGTCGACCGAAGTGTAGGCGTTCAGATTCGCGCCGAACTTGATGCCGTTCTGTTCGAGGTAACCGGTGAGTTTCCCGTCCGGGAAGTTTTTGGTTCCCGCGAAAGCCATGTGTTCGAGGAAGTGCGCCAGTCCGCGCTGATTCTCCTCTTCGAGAATCGATCCGACCCGCTGGGCGATGTAAAAGTTGGCCCGTTCTTTCGGCAGGTCGTTGTGCCGGATGTAATAGGTCAGACCGTTCGGCAGTTTTCCGACGCGCACCGCCGTATCGACCGGAACGGGCTGGTATTTCGGTGCGCGGTGGCCGTACATACTCGCAGCGGCGAGCACGACGGCGGCAGTCAGAATCAGTTTTTTCATACGTCCGAATTTTAGGTTTGTCCGATCCGTTTCGTCGGCGTGGTCGGATTCGTTACAATATCGCGGATAACATCTTTATATACAGTTCGATCCCTTCGCGTATTTCGCTCAAATGGACGAATTCGTCGGCGCTGTGCGACCGGGCGCTGTCCCCGACGCCGAGCTTCAGCGACGGGATGTCGAGCAGCGCCTGATCCGACGTCGTCGGCGATCCGTAAGTCGTGCGTCCGAGCGCCAGGCCCGCTTGTACGATCGGATGATCCGGCCGGATGCTCGACGGTCGCAGGCGCGTGGAACGCGCTTTCACTTCGCAGCTCACATGCTCCTTAATAATCTCTAAAACCTCCTCGTTCGTGTAACGGTCGGTGACGCGGATATCCACCGTGAAGCGGCATTCGGCCGGAACCACGTTGTGTTGCGTTCCGGCCGAGATGATCGTCACGCTCATCTTGACCGCACCGAACAGGTCGGACACCTTCGGGAAACGGTACGTGCGGAACCACTCGATGTCCTGCATCGCCTTGTAGATCGCGTTGTCCCCCTCCTCGCGCGCCGCGTGTCCGGCTTTGCCGTGCGCCGTACAGTCGATGACCATCAGTCCGCGTTCGGCGATGGCCAGTTGCATCAGCGTCGGTTCGCCGACGATCGCGAATTCCAGCGGCCCCAATTCCGGGATCACGCATTCGAGTCCGTCGTGCCCGCTGTTCTCCTCCTCGGCCGTGATCGCTACGCATAAGTTATACTTCAGGTCTTTCCGGTCGTAAAAATGCAAAAAGGCTGCCAACAGCGATACCCCGCTGGCCCCGGCGTCGTTGCTGCCGAGCCCGTACAGCCGGTCGCCCTCGACGGTCGCTGCGAACGGGTCGCGCGTGTAGGCGCCGTTCGGTTTGACGGTGTCGTGGTGCGAGTTCAGCAGAATGGTCGGTTTGGCCGGGTCGTAGTGGCGGTTGAACGCCCAGACGTTATTCTTTTTCCGGTGCACTTCCACGCCGCGTTCTTGCAGGAATTCGGCCAGCAGCCCGGCGGTTCCGGCTTCTTCTTTGCTGAACGAAGGGGTTTGGATCATCTGTCGCAACAGAGCGACCGCATTTTCGTATAATTGTTCCGTTTCCATAGCGTTATCGATTGTTTATCCGTTGCCGCGCCGTTTCGAACAGCATGACGGCGGCGGCGGCCGAAACGTTCAGCGACTCGATGCTGCCGACGATCGGGATCGCCAATTGGAGATCGCACATCTTGAGCACCTCTTTCGAAATGCCTACGTCCTCGCTGCCCATTACCAGCGCGGTCGGCTTGGTCAGGTCGGCCTCGAACAGCAGCGTGTTGCTCTTTTCGGTGGCCGCTACGATCTGCAGTCCTTCGCTTTGCAATATTCTCAGCGTGTTGCGGACGCTGCCGACCCGACTGACGGGAATGACGCTCAGCGCTCCGGCCGAACTTTTCATCGACTCGGCGTTGACCGGCGCGGAGTTCTTGACCGGCATGATCAGCCCGTGCGCTCCGGCGCATTCGGCGCTGCGGGCGATCGCCCCGAAGTTGCGCACGTCGGTCACCCCGTCGAAAACGACGACCAGCGGCGTTTCGTCCTCCGGAATCCCAGCCAGCATGTCGTACACGTCGACATATTCGATCGCCGCCGTCAGCGCGACGGCCCCCTGGTGGTTGCCGTTGCGGGTCAGGTAATTCAGTTTTTCGATCGGAACCCACTGCACGTGGATGCGCTTGCTGCGGCACAGTTCGGCCAACTCGTTCAGCAACACGCCGTCGGCGCCCTTTTTCAGGTACACTTTTTCGAGCTGTTTGCCCGCCTCGATCGCCTCGATGATCGGGCGTAGCCCGAATATCATGTTTTTCTTTTCCATCGTTTTTCTTTTTTCGGGCTTTGGTCGCCCCGGCGTTGCCGCCGGGTCTACGAGGCCAGCGTTTCTTTCAGGTTTTCCAGCGTGATGCTGAGTTCTTCCCAGCGGTACGTCAGTTTATTGAGTTTGTCTTTCAGTTCGTTGTAATGCGCGTAGAAGCTGCCGTCCGCCAGGTCGATGCCGTGTGCGGCGGGGTCGGCCAACTGCCGGTCTTTTTCGGCGATCTCCTTTTCGAGCGCCATGATCTCCTGTTCGGCCTTTTCGACGTCGCGTTCCGCTTTGCGGAGCTGTTTTTCGGCTTCCCGTTTCTGTTCGTACTGCGCCTTGCCGGACGGCCCTTTGGGCTTTTGTTCGGCTGTAACGACGGGAGCTTTCTGTTCGATTTCGCGCATCGACTCGATTTGCCGGTCGCGTAGGAAATCGTAAATGCCGCCCAGGTGCTCCTTGACCCGTCCGTCGCGGAATTCGTATACCCGTTCGACCAGCCCGTCGAGGAACTCGCGGTCGTGCGAAATGACGATTACCGTGCCGTCGTATTTTCTGACGGCGTCTTTGAGGATGTCCTTCGAACGCATATCCATGTGGTTGGTCGGCTCGTCGAGTACCAGCAGGTTGTATGGTTCGAGCATCAGCCGGGCCATAGCCAACCGCGCCCGTTCTCCTCCGGACAGTACGCGCACCTTCTTGTCGATGTCCTCGCCGCGGAACAGAAATGCCCCCAGGATATCGCGCAGTCGCGTCCGAATGTCGCCGACGGCCACCCGGTCGAGCGTGTCGAATACCGTGAAATCGCCGTTCATCAGGTCGTCCTGATTTTGTGCGTAGTAGCCGATGCGGACGTTGTGTCCGATGCGGACGCTGCCTTCGGTCGGCTCCAGTTGCCCGATCGCCATCCGCGCGAACGTGGTTTTCCCTTCGCCGTTGCGGCCGACCAGCGCGATTTTTTGTCCGCGTTCGATCGTAAACGTCGCGCCCGAAAAGACGTGCTTTTCGCCGAAACTTTTGCCGGCGTCTTTCGCTTCCACGACGATCTGTCCCGAACGCGGGGCCGGCGGAAACTTGATGTTCAGCCGGCTGAGGTCTTCCTCGTCCACTTCGATCCGTTCGATCTTTTCGAGTTGCTTGATGCGCGACTGCACCTGGTTCGATTTGGTCGGCTTGTAACGGAAGCGTTCGATGAAGTCTTCGGTCTGTTCGATCATCTTTTGCTGGTTCACGTAGGCCGCCATCTGCTGCTCGCGCCGTTCGCGCCGCAGCTCGACGTACCGGCTGTACGGCACGCGGTAGTCGTACACCTTGCCGAGCGATATTTCGATCGTCCGCGTGGTGACGTTATCGAGGAATGCGCGGTCGTGCGAAATCAGCACGACCGCGCCGTTGTACTCCTTCAGGTAGTTTTCGAGCCATCCGATGCTCTCGATGTCGAGGTGATTCGTGGGTTCGTCGAGCAGGAATACCGACGGCCGGCGAAGCAGCAGCTTCGCCAGTTCGATGCGCATCCGCCATCCGCCGCTGAACTCGCTGGTCGCCCGTCCGAAGTCGCTTCGTTGGAAGCCCAGTCCGAGCAGCGTCTTTTCGACCTCCTCCTCGCGGTTCATCCCGCCGAGAATGTGAAAGCGGTCGGTCGCATCGTTCAACCGGTGCAGCAGCTTTTCGTACCCCTCGCTTTCGTAGTCCGTCCGCTCGGCGATCTCCCGGTTCAGTTGCTCGATTTCGCGTTCGAGTCCGATCACTTCCGAAAAGGCCGATTCGGTTTCGGCGAACAGCGTGGTCGTGTCGGCCACCTTCATCTGTTGCGGCAGGTAGCCTACCGTGCAGTCGCCGTTGCGCGAAACGGTTCCCGACGAGGGCGGCTGTTCTCCGATCAGCACTTTCAGCATCGTCGATTTTCCCGCTCCGTTCTTGCCCACCAGACCGATCCGGTCTTTGGCATTGATCAGGAACGATACCTCCCTGAACAGATCCCAACCCCCGAAGCTGACCGTAAGATTGTCTACCGATATCATCGTTTGTCTATACGTTCAACAGTTTGTGGATTGTCTCTTCCGGATTCGGGCTGGCGAATACCGTGCTTCCGGCAACCAGTACTTCGCATCCGGCGGCATACACCTCGGCGGCGTTATCCAGCGTGATTCCGCCGTCGATCTCGATCACCGCCTGCGACCCGCAGCGGTCGATCTCCCGACGCAGTTCGGCCACTTTCTCGGTCGATCCCTCGATGAACGACTGTCCGCCGAAGCCCGGTTCGACGCTCATGATCAGCACCAGGTCCAGTTCATTGAGATAGGGTACGATTGCCGATACCGGCGTTTTCGGCTTGATCGAAACGCCGGCTTTGACGCCCGCCTTTTTGATCGTCGCGATCGCGCCGTGCAGGTCGTCGGTCGCTTCGAGGTGGATCGTGACGATGTCCGCGCCGGCCTTGGCGAAGCGTTCGATGTATTTTTCCGGATTGACGATCATCAGGTGCGTGTCGAGCACCTTTTTCGTTCCTTTGCGGATCGGCGGCATCAGTGGAAATCCGAACGAAATGTTCGGCACGAATACGCCGTCCATCACGTCGATGTGCACCCATTCCGCTTCGCTGCGGTCGAGCATCGCGATATCATCGGCCAAATGTCCGAAGTCCGCCGAGAGCACCGAAGGGGATATGATTCTTTTCATGTTTTCTGAAGTTTTGGTTTTGTAAATGTCAAATTTGTACAAAGGTAATGATTTTATAGCTATTTTTGTTCTGCGGCCGGCGTTGCCGGCTAAATTTAAAGGACAGGAGAATGATCGAAGCGGGTTTGTTGTTCATCGGATTGGTTGCGGGAATCGCTGCGGCGGCGTTGGCTTTCCGGCCGGCGTTCAGGCGGTATGCGCGGACGGAAGAGGCGTTGAAAGCGGATAATGAAGCCAAAAACGCACAGTTGATCGACCTGAACCGCCAGGCCGCCGAACGGGCGGCCCGGTGTGCGGCCCTCGAGGAGAAATTGCTCTATCAGCAGGCCGAAGCCGAGCGCGAGCGCGCCCGCCGCACCGAAGAGATCGCCGCGCTGCAAGAGCAGCAGCGTCTCGCTTTTAAAAATCTGGCTAACGACATTCTGGAGGAGAAGAGCCGGCAGTTCAAGCAGAGTAACCGGGAATCGCTGGAGTCGTTGCTGAAGCCGTTCCGGGAAAATATCGAAGGATTCCGCAAACGGGTCGACGAAGTGTACGACAAGGAGGCGCAGCAGCGTTTCTCGCTGAAAGAGGAGATTCGCAGCCTGAACGAGATGAACCGCCGGATGTCCGAGGAGGCCAACAACCTGACGCGCGCGCTGAAGGGCAATTCGAAGGTGCAGGGCGATTGGGGCGAAATGATCCTCGAAACGATCCTCGATAGTTCGCACTTGGTCAAGGGGATTCATTATTTTACGCAGGAAAACCTCAAAGACGCTGCGGGCAACAACCTGCGTCCGGACGTGATCCTGAACCTGCCCGATCGCAAGCAGATCGTCGTCGACTCGAAAGTGTCGCTGACGGCTTATGTCGCCTATACCGAAAGCGCCGATCCGGACGAAGCGTCGCGCGCGGTGAAGAATCACCTGCGGTCGGTGCGCAGTCATATCGACGAGCTGGGCAGCAAGCGTTACCAGGCGCTCGTAGACTCGCCGGATTTCGTCATCATGTTCGTGCCGAACGAGCCGGCGTTCTTGCTGGCGATGCAGCACGACCCGACGCTGTGGAGCGACGCTTATAATAAAAAGGTGATCGTCAGCAGTCCGACGAACCTGTTCGCGCTGCTGAAATTGGTCGACGACCTGTGGAAGCGGGACAAGCAGAACAAGAATGCGATCGCGATCGCCACCGAAGGGGCGAATCTGTACGACAAATTCGTCGGTTTCGCCGAGACGCTGACCGATCTGGGGCGCAGCGTTTCGGCTGCCGGGGAGAAATACGAACGGGCGATCAAACAATTGAAAACCGGCAGCGGCAACCTGATCCGGCGTACCGAGCGGTTGCGTGAGCTGGGGGTGAAAGCCACCAAAGACCTGCCTGCGCAGTTGTCCGATTACGACGATGGCGACCCGTTGCCGGGGGCGCAGGACGGCCGCTCGGGGCTTCAGGTTGAAAAAAATAACGGTATCGGTTAAATTTTTCTTGTTTTTTCCCGTTTTTGTCGTACATTTGCACAGTTAAAAAATAAAGTATAACAAGCTAATCAGTTCAGAGGGACGATGAATCAGCTTTCGCTTTTTTGGGGTTATTATTTTTACTTCTACTTTTTTACCAAAAGCGGACTGGGGTTGCGTTGCCGATAGCGAAGATAAGTGCTTGTGCGAAAAATAATAAAAATCCCGGTCCGTAAGGAGCCGGGATTTTTTGTCGATACGGAAGATGTAAAAGAGACAGGAAGATGAACGGAAAGATGAAAGTGGCCATACAGGGTTACGAGGGGAGTTTCCACCACATTGTCGCCGAACGGTATTGGGGCGAAGGGATCGAGATCGTGCCGTGCCCGACATTCCGCGAAGTGGCTCGCCAGGTCGAAAGCGGCGACTCGGACTGCGGCGTGATGGCGATTGAGAACTCGATCGCCGGCAGCATCCTGCCGAATCTCGGCATCCTGCATAACAGCCGCCTGCAGGCGGTCGGCGAGTATTACCTGCATATCAGGCAGAACCTGATGGCGCTGCCCGGCGTGCGGTTGGAAGATATCGAAGAGGTGCACTCGCATCCGATGGCGTTGTTGCAGTGCGTCGATTTCCTCGATCCGCACGGCTGGAAGCTGGTCGAAACCGAAGACACCGCGCTCAGCGCCCGCCGGATCGCCGAACGGGGCACGCGCAACGCCGCCGCGATCGCCGGCGAACTGGCGGCCCGGCTGTTCGGACTCGAAATTTTGGCTCCCGACATCCATACGATCAAGAACAACTGCACCCGCTTTATGATTCTGCGCCCCGACCACCAGCCGATCGACGAAAAGGCCGATAAGGCGTCGCTGTGCCTGATGACCGACCACCGGCAGGGATCGCTGCTGCAAGTGCTGCGGGCGATGGAGGATTCGTCGATCAACATGACCAAGCTGCAATCGTCGCCGATCCCGAGCGAACCGTGGCACTATATGTTCCATATCGACATGGAATTCGCGTCGATGGACGATTATAACGAAGTGATCGAACGTATGCGCCGCGCGAGCCGCGAGCTGCACGTATACGGCGTTTACCGCAGAGGAGAACATTCGTAAATTTTAAAATAGCAAAAGATGAATCCGATCAAAGTGGAACTGGCCGAACGGCTGGGCAGCGTCGAGGAGTACTACTTCTCGAAGAAGCTGCGTGAGATCGACGAGATGCGGGCCGCCGGACGCGAGGTAATCAACCTCGGCATCGGAAGTCCCGATCAGCCTCCCCATCCGGAGGTGGTGGCCACGCTTGCCGCCGAAGCGGCCAAACCTGGGAATCACGGTTATCAACCCTATAAAGGCGCCGCCGTGCTGCGCAACGCATTCGCCGCTTGGTATCGGGATCGTTACGGCGTAACGCTCGATCCTGTGAGCGAGATCCTGCCGCTGATCGGCTCGAAAGAGGGGATCATGCACGTTTGCATGACCTACCTGGACAAGGGCGATAAAGTGCTGGTGCCGAATCCCGGTTATCCGACTTACCGCTCGGCGGCTACGATTGCCGGCGGGGTCTGCGTCGATTACAAATTGCGCGAGGCGACCGGCTGGATGCCCGATTTCGACGAGATCGAACGGCAGGGGATACAGGGCGTCAAAATGATGATCGTCAATTATCCGCACATGCCGACCGGGGCGATACCCCAAGAGGGTTTGTTTCAGAAACTGGTGGATTTCGCGAAAAAGCATAACATCCTGCTGCTGCATGACAACCCGTACAGTTTCTTGCGTAACCCGCGTCCGGCGAGCCTGCTTGCGGCCGACGGGGCGATGGATGTGGCCATTGAACTGAACTCGCTGAGCAAAAGCCACAGCATGGCCGGTTGGCGTATCGGGATGATCGGAGCGGCGAAACAGCGGATCGACGAGATCATCCGATTCAAGAGCAATATGGACTCCGGAATGTTTTACCCGATGCAGGCGGCTGCGGCCAAAGCGTTGAGCCTCGGCGACGACTGGTACCGTTCGATCAACAAGTTGTACGGCAGCCGCGAAGCGAAAGCCTATGAAATTCTGAACCAGATCGGGTGTTCGTACGATGCGGGCCAGGCCGGTCTGTTCGTCTGGGGACGCCTGCCGGAGGGCGCGGGCGACTGTTACGAGTTTTCGGATAAAATACTGAACAGCTGCGGCGTCTTCCTGACTCCGGGCGGTATTTTCGGTTCGGAAGGGAACCGGTACGTCCGGATCAGCCTTTGCGCGACGGAAGAGTTGTTGCAGCGTTCGATCGATAAAATCAAGACATTGCTATGAAGGCGGCGGTAATAGGTATCGGGTTGATCGGGGGATCGTTCGCACTGACCCTGAAAGATAAAGGCATTTGCGAGGAAGTGATCGGAGTGGATAATTCCGAGCGCAACCGCGCCAAGGCGGTCGAATTGGGACTGGTCGATCGCACGCTTCCGCTGGACGAAGCGATTCCGGCTGCCGATCTGATCGTGCTGGCCACGCCGGTAGATTCGATTCCGCTGCTGGCCGTGAAAGTGCTGAACAAGGTCGACCGGCAGGTGGTGATCGACATGGGATCGACCAAACAGGAGCTTTGCGAGGTGATCGCCCAGCATCCCAGGCGCGGGCGCTTCGTAGCGACCCACCCGATGTGGGGTACCGAGTACAGCGGCCCGGAAGCGGCCGTTCACGATGGATTTGAAGGACGTACGGTGGTGCTTTGCGACGGTGCGGAGAGCGATCCGGACGCACTGAAACTGGTCGAGGATATCTACCGGAAAATCGGAATGCCGATTAAATACATGAGTTCCGAGGAGCAAGATACGCATACGGCTTACGTCAGCCACATTTCGCACATCACGTCGTTCGCGCTTGCGCTGACCGTGCTTGAGAAGGAGCGCGAAGAGGAACATATCTTCGATCTGGCGGGCGGCGGTTTCGAGAGTACGGTGCGTTTGGCGAAAAGTTCGCCGGAAACCTGGGCTCCGATTTTCATGCAAAATAAATATAATGTGCTCGACGTGCTGCGCGAGCATATCCATCAGTTGCAGATTTTCCGGCGCCTGCTCGAAAAGGACGACACCGAAGGACTGAAACAGATGATGCAGCGCGCGAACCGGATCAACCGGATTATAAAATAGGGCGTCCGGCGCCCGTTCGCCGGAATGAAAACAGAAAACGTAAAAAACATAAGGATATGAAACCGTTTGATATCAAAGCGAAACGTCCCTTGATTATCTCCGGCCCGTGCAGCGCGGAGACGGAGGAACAGACACTCGAGACTTGTCGGCAAATCGCTGCGACCGGCCTGGTCGACGTACTGCGCGCCGGCATCTGGAAACCCCGGACGAAGCCCGGTTCGTTCGAAGGAGTGGGCCTCAAAGGTCTGGCGTGGATGAGTAAGGCCCGCGAACTGACCGGCCTGCCGATCGGAACCGAAGTGGCCACGTCGAAACACGTCGAGGCCGCCCTCGAATTCGGGGTGGATGTGATCTGGGTGGGGGCCCGTACGACGGTCAATCCGTTCAGCGTGCAGGATATTGCCGATGCGCTGAAAGGGGCCGACGTGACGGTGCTGATCAAAAACCCGATGAACCCCGACATCGAACTGTGGAGCGGGGCGATAGCCCGGATGCAGAATGCCGGAATCACCAAGCTCGGCCTGATCCATCGGGGTTTTTCGGCCTACGGAGCCTCGCTGTACCGCAACAATCCGATGTGGCATCTGGCTATCGAAATGCGGAGCCGTTTCCCGGAACTGCCGATGATCTGCGATCCGTCGCATATCTGCGGTTGCCGGACGTATCTGCAGGAGGTTGCGCAGAAGAGCGCCGACCTCGACTACGACGGGCTGATCATCGAAAGCCATATCTGTCCGGACAAGGCGTGGAGCGACGCTTCGCAGCAGGTTACCCCGGACGGGTTGAAGGAGTTGCTGGGTAAGATCGTATGGCGTCGTTCGACGACCGACAGCCCGGATTACCAGCAGGCATTGGCGAAACTGCGCAGCCAGATCGACCAGATCGACGCCGAAATTTTCGAATTGATCAGCAAGCGGATGCGGGTGGCCGAGCAGATCGGACTCGTCAAACGCGACAACAACGTGACGATCCTGCAGGGCGGCCGATGGCAGAGCATCGTAGACCGCGTGGTTTCGCAGGCTCCGAAGTTGGGCGTCAGCACCGAATTCCTGAAAACGGTGCTCGAAGCGATCCACCTCGAAAGTATCAACCGCCAGAATATGGTGATGAACCGGTAGATTGCCGGAATCCGGTCGTGACGGGGCGTTCGGCATACGGTCGGACGCCCCGTCGCGTTCTGGGTGGAAATAATATTGTGTTACCGTGTTTGTATTCAGGATAATGACTTGTGAGATCGGCGATGCGTCAGACAGGAGGGATCTTCCGCGTCATGTATAAATATTCGTTATTTTCACGGTTTTTATTTTCCCTCGCCGCAATTTTTACATAACTTTAAAAACTTTATCGTAGATCCCGAATTTGAACGATTATGTTGAGAAATCCGATTATCGGCCAGTATGTAGAAGCGTTGACCGATCCGTTTCGTATTTTCAGGACGCTGGGGGAGGTTGTCCCCGAGCGGGATGCATACGGAGAACCGTTGTTCTGGTCGGGGAATTATTCGGTGATTTTCAAAGTCCGCTGCGCGGACGGAAAATATTACGCCCTGAAATGTTATACGCGCCTGCCGCGTCATGCCGCTGCGGTCTATGCGTCGCTCGGCGGCGGAACGGTTCCTTATTTGGTGCCGGCCCGTTTCCTGCCGGACGAGATTTATCTGTGCGAGCACTCGGGCGGAGGAGCTTATTATCCGGTAACTTTGATGGAGTGGGTCGAAGGCGAGTCGCTTGGCGGCCGGTTGGCTCGACTGTGCCGTAACGGCGACCGTACGGGGCTCAAGGAATTGGCCCGGGCGTTCGACCGGATGGCGCTGTGGCTGTTGGAATCGGATTTCGCGCACGGCGATCTGAAACAGGACAATCTGATGGTCGATCGGCAGGGGCGGTTGCGGCTGATCGATTACGACGGAGCCTATATCGGAGAACTGGCCGGACGGAAGGCAGAAGTCATCGGCTCGCCGGCTTACCAGCATCCGTCGCGCGATGCGGATTTTTTCGGGAAGGCGATCGACGATTATCCGATCGCCCTGATTAGCCTGAGCCTGCATGCGCTGGCACTCGATCCGTCGCTTTTCGGGCGTTATCACGACGGGGAGAATATTATTTTCGACGCTGCCGAGGTGAATCGGGGGAAGTCGGCCCTTTTCGACCGACTGATGCGGGAGTGGGCGCGCTGCGGCGCGTCGGCTTTGGTCGTTCTGGGCGGCTGGATGCAGCATCCGACGCCGGAAGTGAACGGATTGCCTGGGTTGTTGAGGGATTTATCGGGCAATGTGCCGGACGGATTGTCGGACGGGATCGAGATAGTCGACGACGAAAACCCGCGTTGCGCCGTATTTCGCTGCGACGGGCGGTTCGGGTACGCCGATTTGCAGGATCGGCGCATCCTGTTGCAGAACATCTATCTCGACGCGAAACCTTTCCGTGAAGGATTGGCCGTCGTGCGTCTCGAAGAGGGGTTTTGGATGATCGACCCTCGGGGACATTGTCGGATCGATTGCCGCGATTACCGGAGCGTGGAACCGTTGAGCGAAGGCCTGGCCCTGGTTTCTGACGGGAGCCTGTACGGTTTTATCGACCGGGAGGGCAGACGGGCGATCCCGCTGCGGTACGTGTTCGCAACCAGTTTCCGGGAAGGGCTGGCCGCCGTGCGGATCGGGGATAAATTCGGATATATCGACGTGTCGGGCGAGCTGGCGGGGCCGCCGGTTTTCGACTATGCCGGTTGTTTTCGGAACGGTCGTGCGCGGGTCGAAAAAAACGGAGAATCGTTTTTTATCGGGCGTTTCGATCGAAAGTGGCAGATTCGGGTCTGAAATGATCGCTACGGTTTGTTTATCCGGACAGGAATTGTAATTTTGTTAGAGCCTTAGCTAAATCGCAATTCTATGTATTCAGCCAGAATCAGCCGGAACTCTCCGGCAGCTTTCATTATCCTGATCGATCAGTCCGGATCGATGGCCGAAACGGTGGTAATCGATCGTAAAGAAGTTGTCAAAGCCAAAGCGGTGGCTTTTATTGTCAATATGCTGATCGCCGAGCTGCTCAACCGCAGCAGGCGGGAAGAGGGGTACCGCGATTATTTCGATATCGCCGTACTGGGGTATCACGGAGACGAGGTTGCTTCCCTGTGGAAGAACCCGAATAGAATGTTTATGCGTCCCAACGATTTGATAGGAAACGAACTGTCTCGCGTGCCCGTTCAACGGGAGCGCCGGTTGCCCGACGGCAGTACCGTCGTATCGTCGGTTTGCCAGAAGATCTGGGTGGAGCCTTATGCGGGCGGAAAGACGCCGATGTATCATGCGCTGACCGAGTGTTACCGGCTTTGCAAAGCGTGGTGCGGCGCGAAGGCGCACCGGAAGAGTTATCCGCCGACGATCTTCAACATTACCGACGGGGAGTCGTCCGACGGGGACGATTTCAAGTTGCAGGAGATCGCCGACAGTATCAAAGGACTCTCTACCGAGGACGGTGCTGCGCTGCTGATCAACATCCATATCTCTTCCGATGCGGAGCGTTCGCCCGTGTTGTTTCCCGAATCGAAAAAAGAGCTTCCCGATCAGCGTTACGCCCGGTTGCTGTACGATATGTCCAGTGAAATGCCGGCAATCTATAACGAAAGCATCGTCCAGCTGCGGGGACGCGACGGGGAGCGTTTCAGGGGGATCAGTTACAACGCGGCGATGACCGATCTGGTCAGTATGATGAATATCGGCTCCGTAAGTGCGAACCTTTTATTCTAAAACCTATGGCTTTATCGATATATAATTTGATTGAATCCGTTTGCAATCCGGCGGGCCGTTTCAAAACGTTGCGGGAGATCGGGGTAAAGACGGACGAAAAGGGCGATCCCGTTTTTTCATATTCGGGAACGACGATCAGTTTCTCGGTCGTGTGGAAGGGCAGGAGCTACCTGCTGAAATGTTCGCTGCGCGAGGAGCAGGAGAATACGTTGTCGTGGCGGCGGATTGCCGCCTATCTCCAGAGGATACGTTCCTCGTTTCTGGTCGGTTATTATTATCTGAGCGGAGAAATGCTGGTTTTCAACGACCGGGGAGCTGCCGGTTACATCGACGTGGTGTTGATGGAATATCCCGATCATATGCAGCCGTTGGATGAGTTTCTCGAAAAGGCCTGCATGGAGGGCGACAAAGAACGTATCCGTAAATTATTGACGGAATTTTGCCAGATGGCCGTGTGGCTGATCAACGACAACCTGGTTCACGGGGCGATCCGCGCATCGAACGTGATGATCGACAAGGATTGTTCGGTGCATCTGGTCAATTACGAGTACATGCAGATGCCGCGATCGGACGCTCCGGATTACGAATCGATTCGGGACGCCGACAACGTGATGGTAGCCAACCTGGCGTTGGGTATAAAAGCGGTCGCATCCGATCCGGCCGCTTTCCGGTATTTGAGGGGCAATGCGATATTCCGGTTTCCCGTGGTGCGTTCGCCCCTGCTTCCGATGTTTGCCGATGTCGCCAGGGAGGCGGGATGCGAACCGGTGTTGCGGATCGTCGAAATGCTTTCGTGCAGCAATCATACGTTGCACGGTCGTTTGGCGTTGAGCGAAGCGTTGCGGAAATTGTCAGGCGACCGTACGGAACTGGGTGTCGATTTGTCGGTAAAACTGGCGAACGGAGACCGTCCGCTGCGGAGCCGGACGACAGCGATGCCCGGCGGGAGGAGTACCTGCTGAACCGTACGCAGCTTCAGTCGTTTTATTGTTGGGTCGGGCCGGTTTGCGAATCGTTGATCTGCGTCCGCAAGGGCGATCTGTGGGGCTATGTGGATTGTTCCGGGAATGAAGCGCTTCCATTGCGTTACGAGTGGGCGAGCGATTTCATGGAGGGGCGCGCCGAGGTCATGCGCAACGGTTGTTACGGGTTAATCGACAAAACCGGAAAGGAGATCCTGCCGGCGATTTACGAATTGGTCGAATGGAACAGCGAGCGCGGAATCGCCAAAGTCGCTTGCGACGGGCTTTTCGGATTGTGCGACCGCGACGGGAAAGAGTTGGTTCCGTTTATTTACCGTTGGATGGGCGGCACCGAGAACGATTTGATTCTGGTCTTTTCCGAAAAACATTACGGTTATATCCGTCAGGACGGGACGGCCGTTATCCCGTTTCGTTATGACGATGCTTATGACTTTAAGGATGGAACGGCATTGGTCGTGCGCGGCGGAAAAAGTTACAAGATCGACATGCAAGGCCGTGAGGAGGAGACGACCGAAGAGTAGGCCGCGGGCATAAGGTACTGAAAATAAAAAGCGGGCGTGTCGGCAGACACGCCCGCTTTTTCAGGTACTCGGTCATTTATTTCACCAGGCGCATTTCTTCGATCAGGCCGGAGGCGCCGGCGTACCGGTCGATGATCCAGAGAACGAAGCGGATATCGACGCAGACGGTCCTCGCATATTCGGGATGGAAATAGATGTCGCCGGACATCGATTCGCGGTTGCCGTCGAAAGCCAGCCCTACGAGGTTGCCCCGGCCGTTGAGAACGGGGCTGCCCGAGTTCCCTCCGGTGATGTCGTTATTGGTGATGAAGTCCGTGTAAAGGACTCCCTTTTCGCCCCATCTGCCCCAGTCTTTGGCCCGGATCAGCGAGAACATCTTGTCGTCCACCCGAAATTCGAAATCTTCCGGGTCGTTTTTTTCGAGGTATCCGTCTACCGTCGTGCGGAAGTCGTATTTTACCGCGTCGTACGGGCTGATCGACTCTACGTTGCCGAACGTGATCCGCATCGTGGAGTTGGCGTCCGGGTATTGCGGGAGCCCTTTCGATTCCCGCATCCGGTACAGCGCTTTGGCGTACAGGGATTCGGTTTTGTCGACGTCGGTTTCCGCCTCTTCTTCGGCGTTGCGGACTCCGTCGCTGAACGTCATCGTCGAAACCGAAGCGGCGAGAGCTACCAGCGGATCTTGCATGATCTGGTCGGCCGTGCGCGGGGTTTCGAAGTATTCGCAGAGTTTTTCGAGGGTGGCGCACGCGCTGTTACGGAACGCGTAGTCGGCGATCGCTTCGGCATTGCCGTCGTAGCGGGTATAAACCTGTTGCAGATAGTCGCCCCACATCTGCGGCGGTACGTTGTCCGTGAATAGTTTCAGCATGGCGGCGAAAATCTCCTGATCGGTGGCCGGATCGTAGGCCGCGTACATTTTTTTCGTCAGGTTCAGCGCGTAGGCGAACGCTTTGTCTGTGACCCGCACGCTGTCGATCTTCTCTTTCCGCATCCGGTTGACCATCGACGCTACTCGGAAACCGGTCATCAGCGCGTCGCTCGGGCTGATCCAGGCCTCCTGGAAGTAGTTTTTCCGGCGGACGGCCTCCGCACGGGCCGCATACCCTTTTTTCAGGTCGGCCAGAACGCGGCCGTATTCGGTCTGCCGTTCGGGCGTTTCCGCGATCCACCGTTGCAGTTCGGTTTCTTCCGCTTCGCGGATGCCGGCGACGTCGTAACGACGCAGGCAGATGTTCTCCCAGGTCGCGTAATCGGCGTAATTGCTGAGGTTGAAATATTTGTCGCTGTACAACAGGCGTACTTTCGGATCGGCTTCCATGTGCTTTTTGATGATCTCCATCCGCTCGTGCCGCGCCCGGATCACGACCGGGTTGACGACCTGCTGTTTTTCGGCGACGGCGAACGACGACATGTACCGGTTGGTACGTCCCGGGAAGCCCAGCACCATCGTATAGTCTCCTTCGTGGACGCCGCCCGTCGATATGTCGAGCACTTTCGCCGGTTTGATCGGAACGTTGTCTTTCGAATACGGGGCGGGCTTTCCGTCTTTGTCGCCGTATACGCGGTATAGGGCGAAATCGCCTTTGTGCTGCGGCCATCCCCAGTTGTCCTGGTTGCCTCCGAACGCTCCGATCTTTTCGGGCGGAGCCCCGACGAGCCGGACGTCCTTATAGACTTCGTAATAGAACAGCAGGTATTTTTCCCCGCGCCACATCGAAGCGCAGGAGACTTCGTAGGGAGTGTCCTTCCCGTATTTCTTTTCGATTGCGCCGTATATCTTCCGGGTGCCGAATACGCCGAATTTTCCTTCCCGGATCATGCTGTCGCGCATTTCCATCGCTTCGTCGGTAACGTCGGCGATCCGGCGCAGGAACATCACCGTTTTGCCTTTGACCGGGAGTTCGTCCTGTTCGGTCGCCGCCCAGAATCCGTTTTCAAGGTAGTTGTTTTCCGGGGTGCTCAGATCGTGTATGTCGCCGTAAGCTACGTGGTGGTTCGTGATGACCAGGCCCCGGTCGGAAATCACGCTTCCGGTTCCCATCCCGTAGTCCACCGCTACGATCGCGCCGCTGAGTGCGGTACCCCGCTCGTTGTAGATCTCGCCCGGTTTCAGCTTCAATCCCTTTTTTTTCATTTGGGGATAGATCGAACTTTCGAACAGGTTCACCAGCCACATCCCTTCGTCGGCCATGGCCGACGCGGGAGCCAGCAGCGCCAACAGGGCGTAAATCAAGATTTTTTTCATCGGTTTTCTCTATTTTTAAACGGGAGAGTCTGCGAAGACTCTCCCGTCCGTATCGGTTACTCGGCCGGAGCTCCGGGAGATTCCGGAACTGTACGCCCTTCGTTTTTGAACTTGAGTTTGGGTTCCTCCTCCTTTGTCGAACCGTCCGTGTATTTGATCGTCCATTTCGGAGCGTTGAAAAGTTCGGTCCAGATTTTGACGTCGTCCCACATTCCGGTAACGTAAGTGATTCGCAGTACGGGGGTGGTGTCTTTCAGTTGCACGTCGATGCGCAGGATGCCTTCCTGCGTCGAAAGGAAACTCTTGAAATAAGGAAATCCCTTTTTAATCAGCGTTTTTTCGATCGCCGGGTATTCGACTTCGTAAACCGCCGTTTCGTAATTCCGGCCGTCGAGTTTTTTCATATTGTCGAGGAACTTGCCCGACATCGCCGCCGTAGGCTTGAACATCAGCTCGACGAATTCACGACTCGAAATCCGGTCTCCGTTGCGTTCGTACGAAACGAGTTTGTAGTCCACCGGGAACCAACGCACTTTGCCGCCCGCCGCAAGCATGTGCGTCTGTTCGACTTCGATCGAGTCTTTCAACAGTTTTTCGGAAAGTTCGGCCGACGGGTCGGCGTAAAGTTTTACGGTCACCGGGCACGAATATTCGGCGTCGAAGCCGTAAATCCCCGGGATCTGTTTCAGGATATTCCCGAAATAGACCATATCCATCCGGTCGAACAGCTTGTCGACCCCGAGGGTCAATACCTCTACCGAATCGACCTGCGGTTCGGGATTCGAGAATTTCATGATGGTTGGGATGAAAATGACCTCGCGTATTTTGTCTTCGTTGGTCTGGGCCGGGTCGTACGAGATTACTACCGCATGGCGCTTGACGAATGTTTTGACGCCGTACACACCGGGCACTTTCTGCATTTTGGCGGAGAAGGCCTTCGAACTGCCGTAACATTTGATCGAGGTGAGCCCTTCCATTTCGAATGTCTTCATCTCTCCGACCTGTTCGGTATTGCCCCACCGTTCGTCGATCGTAGGCAATTCCCACTGGTTCCCCAGGATCAGCGCGAGTACGAACAGTACGATCGTCAGTATGCCGGGCAACCAGCGCAGCGACTTTTTGCCGCCGACCTGCAGGGAGCCTTTCGGACAACTCGATACGCAATCGCCGCACAGCGTGCAGTCGATGTGCCGGACGGTTTTCAGCTCCTTCAGATCGATGTGATAGGGACATTTTTTCGTACAGGAGCCGCAGCCGTTGCAGCTCTCCGCGTCGCGGACGATGCGCAGCAACGGGAATACTTTGCTACGCAGGTAGATCATTTCGTACAGGTAGCCGATCAAGCAGGCTGCGCCCAGCGCCCATACCCATGCCGACGGAAGCCCGGCCCATCCGAGCAGCCAGAACAGCAGGAGGAGCCCCACGAACGTGATCGTGAATTTGAAAATATTGCTCAGCGCTCCGAGCGGGCAGATGTATTTGCACCAGAACATTTTGATGAAGAAACTGCCGAGGAACAGCAGCACGATCGAGATGCTGGTCATCCAGGCCGTGATTTCACCCTTGAAACCGGTCGCCATTGCGTAGTAAGGGTCGAAATTCTTGCAGAACAACTCGCTCGAAGAGACCGACATGTAGAATACCACGAACAGCAATCCGTATTTGACGATCCGCAATCCCCGATCGGCGATGCCGCCCGGTTTCAGGTCGAAGTTCATTTTCAGCTTGCGGCCGCCTTTGCCGAGGTATTCCCCGATTGTCCCCAGCGGACACAGATAACCGCAGAATAGCTTGCTGAACAGGATGACGCCCACGGCCAGTACGACTCCCATCATGATCTGCGCCATCGACATGCTGCATGCCAGCGAATTGTTATGCAGGTAACTGCCGATAGCCTGCAAGCCTCCGAACGGGCAGTAGGCTTCCGGATCGGCGCGTTGTTCTCCGAAAAAGATCCCATAGAGAATAAATGCCACGATCGCCAGCAGCGTGCCGCCTTGCAGCGAAAGTTTCAGCCAGTTGCGTTTTTTTGATTTCATTGATCGAATTTATTAGAATATAAAAAGTGCAATCCCTGCCACAAACATAAAGATTCTTGCGAAGAATTACAACGGAAGCGTTATGAATCGCCGTAAAAACGCCCTTTTCCGGTCCGACCGGGGGATCAGTAGGCGGCGAGATCGATCTTCGTCGGCTGCCAGCGTCCGCCCGTCAGTTGCATGACCGTATCGATGCCGGCTTCTTGCAGTGCAGCGAGCGCTTCCCGGCGGCCGCTGTCGATCGTTTGGGGCAGGTGGGCGTCCGAATTGACGAGCACGGGAATGCGCAACTCCCGCAGCAGCCGGAAGTGCGATCTGTTCGGGAAAAATACGCCGCCGGCGCCGGCATGGTATTTTTTCGTGTTGATTTCGACCATTGCGCCGTGCCGCGCGATCGTTTCGAAATATTCCCTGATTTTCTGCCGGTACCATGGCTGTTCCGCAATGTCGGGCTGGCATCGGGAGGCATTGTAGACGATCTTGTCGGCATGTCCCACGAAGTCGAATCCTCCGGTCGAGACCATCCGCATCAGTTTGTCGAAATAGTCCGTAACCAGCTTGCGCAGGTCGTCGCCGAAATGAAGGCGCAGGTTTTCTGCAAACGTCTCCGCGTCGGTGTCTATATCGACATATTTCCCACGGGACTCGATCAGGTGCACCGATCCGATCCGGTAGTCCAGCGGCAGTTTCTGAAAGTAGTCCGAAGCCGGATTGCTCTGTTCGTTCAGGTAGTCGATTTCGAGTCCGGCGTACAGTTCGATCCGATCCGCGTATGCGGCTTTCAGCCGGTCGATTTCCGCAAGGTAGGCCGCCATCCGTTCCGCTTCCAGCGTCCAGCGGGCCGGGAAAGGGAGCGGTGCGTGCGACGAGATTCCGTAAGCGGCGAATCCTTGCCGCACGGCCTCCTCGACGAAATCCTCCATCGGAGCTTTCCCGTCGCAGAACGAGCAATGGCTGTGGTAGTTGGTGCGGTTGTTCGGTCTGTCGGTAGTCATGTGCGGATTACTGTTTTTGTTTGAAAAGGCGGCGCTGTCCGAGGTTTACCGAGAAAAGCACTTTTTGCTGCCAACCCCATTTCCTGCCGTCGTAATGGTGCACCGATGCCACGCGCAACTTCATGATTTCGGTATGTACCGGCTGCCAGTAGATTTCCAGCCGGTCGTAGATGTTATGCCGGGTGCGGTACCACGGCTCGCCCCAATAGAGTCCCGGGCCGTAATCGAGCGACGGGTCGGCCATGTAGTAGGGCATCAGATCCTTGCCGGCGTACAGCGTGTTGAAGATCCCGAAATTCCATTTCTGCACTTTCAGCTCGATCTGTACGCCGCCGGGCGTGACGTAGTCGCCGACGTATTTGCGGTCGTTCTGGAACGCCTGGAGCCACCCGGCTTGCAGCGACAGTTCCTGCATACCCGTTTTTCCGCTCAGGTCGATCCCTACGTGCGGATGCAGCAGTACGTTGTCCACTACGCCGTCGTCGAGGTAGGTGCCCGCATGGTGGTACATCGACAGGTGGTAACCGGCATAGAAAAGCCCGTGGCGGATGCGGCCTGCCGAGAAAAGTAGGAATTTTTCGCGTTTTTCGTTAGTTATCATGCTGTTCCAGTCGCATCCGAATTCGACGTAACCCTTTTCGCCGACGTATTGCAGCAGCAATCCGGTCAGATTCGGGTCGTAATATTTCACCGAATCGCTGAAAAAGGCGCTGGGGTAGTCCCCGATCACTTTACGGCGCGGAACCACGCCGGCGAACGCCTTGAATTTCGGGGCGTTGTATTGGTAGTAGCCGAAAATCTCGTTATCGGTCTGGAACGGTTTCGCTCCGAAGTTCGCCAGCAGATCGATCCCCATCATCAGCGAATGACGTTCCGCCCACCGGATACCCAGTTCGGGTGCGATGCGGGCTCCGAATAGCGTTTGCGGCCAGTTGATTTCGCTTTTGTATTCGCGGTTGTCGAAAAAGAAGTCGAACGACGCTCCCCATACCACTTCCTGGGCCATGGATTTGGGTGCGGTCAGCAACAGGGCGGCCAGAGCCGTCATCAGTAATCTGAGTGTAGATTTGATCATCGGGTTATTGTTTTTAGTGGATTTTATCGTCGTTTGAAAACCGAATTCTGCAAATATACGGGATAATCCCGAAGAACGAATCGTGTCGACGGGTAAATTGTTGTGAAGCGTCTGCCGGAACGTTCTGTGCGGGGATTGAAAAATCCGGAAGGACGTTCGTGTCGCGCAAGGAATTATGGATTTCGTTTTTTGGAGAAGTTAAATAAAAATTCTACTTTTGGGGCGGAAAATCCGGTTCCGTAGCTCAGTTGGATAGAGCAACAGCCTTCTAAGCTGTGGGTCGCGCGTTCGAACCGCGCCGGAATCACCGAGTTAATTGACGGGTTGCAGTGGAACTGCAACCCGTTTTTTATGAATACGCGTACGATTTTCACGCGATTTTCCGATTCTTCGTTTTTTTCAAAAAACGGTTTATTCCGGCCGGATGTCCGGTTCGGCAATGTTGCGCCGAGGGGCACACTCCGGGCGATGCAGTGCTGGAAATCAATACGGAATCCCGATATTCAGGTATGCCGTCCGGTTTTTTTACTGGATATTGGGGATTGTCGTCTCTTTGCGGGCGCTCTAATTTTGCAGCGATTAAAAAGCTGTAAATGAAAAACATCTATCCCATTCTTATTTTATCTGTTTGTTGCAGCGTTTGGGCGCGCCCGGTATGCTCGCAAAAACTTACGGCCGATTCGGCAGCCCGTAAAACGCCGTTCGAGTGGAACTTCAAAAAGTATCGTGTCGGCGGATACGGGGAAATCTTGTTCCAATACATGACTTACGGAACGAACCGGTATACGAATCCGGTCGGGGCGACGCGGGACAACCGCGCCGAGGTGTCGTTGCCCCGGGCCGTCTTTGCATTCGATTATCACTTCGGCAAAGGGTGGTACCTGGGTACCGAGGTTGAGTTCGAGCACGGCGGAACCGGTGCGACCAAGGAAATCGAGTACAATAAAGAGGGCGGCGAGATCGAAACCGAGATCGAAAAAGGCGGTGAAGTGGCTCTGGAACAGCTCCATATCACGAAACATTTTTCGAATGCGTTCAACCTGCGGATCGGCCATATGATCGTACCGGTGGGGTTGACGAACTCGCACCATGAGCCGACTCTCTTTTTTGGGACGGTGCGGCCCGAGAGCGAAACTTCGTTGCTGCCATCGACTTGGCACGAGACCGGCGTTTCCGTACTCGGTTATCTGGGGGACTTCCGTTACGAGGTGATGCTCGTCAGCGGACTCGACCCGAACGGTTTCTCGTCGGAGAATTGGGTCGGAAGCGGACGGCAGAAGATTTTCGAGATTTCGAAAATGACCAATCCGGCCGTTGCGGCGCGGGTCGAATATTCCGGCGTGCGCAACCTCCGGCTGGCCGTGTCGGGTTACTGCGGCAATACGGCGAAAAACTCGTCGAAACCTTATGCGATGACCGGCGTGAAAGGAACGGTGGCGATCGGTTCGTTCGATGCGCAGTACGTGGGACGCAACCTGATCGCGCGGGGTAATTTCCTGTACGGAACCGTTTCGGATTCCAAGGCGATTTACGATATCAACCGCAAGTATTTCAATAGCACGGGTTATCCGATCACGCCGTTCGGTAAGGCTGCCATGGCTTACGGCGCCGAGGTCGGATACGACGTGCTCTCTTTTGCCCGCACGAACAACCGCCTGTTTCCTTTCGTGCGTTACGAATACTACAATACCGGTCAGAAGATCGAGCGGGGAGCGCAGGAGTTGCCGCGTTACAAACGCGATGTGTTTACCGTAGGGCTCAACTATTTTCCGATTCGCGACTTGGTCATCAAATTCGACTACTCGTACCGCCGGATCGGCGGCGACCGGTACAACAGCGAAGATACGTTTGGTCTGACGGTGGCTTATTCAGGGTGGTTTTGCTCCAAATAAATGAATATCAAACTTCTAATTTTAAATAATCATGTACGGAATGAAAACGAAATGGATGGGTGCGGCTTTGCTGGCCGCACTGATCGGAGCGACGGGATGCAGTAAAAATGAAGACGGCGGCGACGGTGGCGACGGTGGCGGAGGCAGTAACGCTTCCAAACTGGAGAGTTATGCGATGACGCCCGAGTGGATCAACTACGCGACGGCCGTGTCGTCGGAACTGCTCGACGACTGTATCGGCCTGTGGGCTGCGTGGAACGGTCCGACGGGGATTCCGGACGAAGATTGGGAACGGATCGGCCGCGACTTTTTCAGCAAAAATACGGTTGTCGGCGCGAACGGTTACGCCGAGTACATGAGAACGGCCGATGCGGGCAACGCTAAATTCACCAGCGGAGTCGATGCGATCCGGACGATTCTCGTCGACGGTTTCGCCAACATTTCGAACGAAGTCGGCTCCTCGAAGATCGGTAATCCGAACACGTTGGCCAAAGACGGCAAAACGGCGGAAGCCGTGTTGCAGGTTGAATCGTGGTATAGCTGGAACTCGATCACCGACTATTCGGACAACATCATCAGTATCAAAAACGGATACGCCGGCCGGATCGGCGCGATCGGGGACGCAGCCCATGCGAACAGCATTTCGGCCTATGTCAAGAGCCGGAATGCCGACTTGGACGCACGGATGACCGCGGCGATCGACGGAGCTTACAATGCGATCAAAAGCATGCAGTCGCCTTTCCGTAACAACCTGACCGGAACGAAGGTGGATGCCGCGATCGAGGCTTGCGCCGATCTGACCGAACTGACCGAGGGCGAGCTGCTCGGCGCGTTCCGCGATGCGGGCGACTACGATTTTACATCGATACTGACCCAGTATGCCGACCAGGTCGTAACTCCCACCTACAAGGATATGAAGGAGAAAGCCTGGATGCTTTACAAGGCGATGCAAGCTCTGCAAGCCGACAATAAGAGCCAGGCCAAAGTCGATGCCGCCTGTGCCGCCTGGCGTGCGATGCGCGTGCCCTGGGAACAGAGCGAAGCCGTGCTGTTCGGTCCCGCCGGCGAAGAGACGGGACTCGGATTCGACCCGTCGATGGACAGTTGGCCGCTGGATCAGGAGGATATCGCTACGATCATAACCAACAAGAACCTGTCTACCGTAGAACAGTACATCGCGGCGATCGGCAGCGAGTCGGTTCGCGGATTCCACACGATCGAACTGCTTCTGTTCAAAGACGGGCAAAACAGGAAGGTACTCGCCGAGTAATTCCGGAAGGGAACAGAACTTTTTCATACGCAAGGTTATGTCCGCTTTTATACAGAAGCATTCGGTTTATGTGACGGCGTTGCTATGCGTCGTCACATTTTCCGCATGTAAAGACGGCGATTTTTACGAGATCCGCGACGAATATGGCAATGTCGCCGATTCGCGTACGTTATCGGCCGGTATATCCACCGTTTATCAGTCGGGCGTAACGGCCTACGATACGCCGGCCGGCTGGGTGACGGGTAACCTGAATACCCGTTTCTACCGGGGGGACGCGCTGTACGACAATCCGCGCGTCAGCGGCGACGATCCCACGCAGGGCGGCAAAGGGCCGCTTTACGCCGGTTCGTCGTGCGGAAGCTGCCATTCCAATGCCGGACGAACTTATCCGACGCTCTATTCGGAAGGCGGCACCGGTAGCGGGGGCTTCTCGTCGCACCTGATCTACATTACGAAGAAAAACGGAGGCTTTTTCCGCAATTACGGCCGTGTGCTGCACGATCAGGCGATCACCGGCGTCGAACCGGAGGGGAAACTTTCCGTTTCATACACCGAGGAGACCTACGCTTTTCCCGACGGGGAGAAGTATTCGCTGATTACGCCTTCCTATTCCGTTTCGGCTTGGTATGCCGACAGCATCGCTCCGCAGGATCTGATCGTCGACGTCCGCATTCCGCTGCGCCATGTCGGCATGGGGCAGATGATGGCGCTTGACCCGATCGAGCTCGAAGAGCTCGCCCGACGCAGCAACTATCCCGAATACGGGATTTCCGGCCGGCTGAACTACATTACCGAGCGCGGCCGGCAGTATATCGGCGTGTCGGGCAATAAGGCGCAGCATGCCGACCTGACGATCGAACTGGGATTTTCGTCCGACCTGGGCGTCACGAACGACCGTTATCCGCTGGAAGTGGCCGAAGGGCAGTCGCAGATGCTCGGATACAGTCATTACGGGATACAGATTTCGACGCAGGATATGGAACACGTCGACTTCTACCTGCATGCGCTGGGTGTTCCGGCGCGCCGCAATGTTGACGATCCGGTCGTGCAGCAGGGCGAGAAGGCGTTTTACCGGGCCCGCTGCGACCTGTGCCACGTTCCCACGCTGCATACGCGGCAGGACGCTCCGGCGCTTATCAACGGAACCCGACTGCCGTGGCTGGCCAATCAGACGATCCATCCGTACAGCGATTTCCTGCTGCACGATATGGGGCCCGATCTGGACAGCCATTATACGTCGGGATTGGCGCAGGGCTGCGAATGGCGCACGACGCCGCTGTGGGGGATCGGTCTGCAGCAACGGGTCAATCAGCATACCTATTTTCTGCACGACGGCCGTGCCCGCAACCTGAAGGAGGCGATTATGTGGCACGGGGGCGAAGGCGCCGTGTCGCGCGAACTGTTCGCCCGGATGTCGCGGGACGACCGCGACGCGCTGATCAAGTTCCTCGAATCATTGTAAACGACAACCGAACACTATCGACATGAAGATAAAAATTATATTTTTACTGACCCTGTGTGCAGCGGCCGTTCAGGCGGCGGCCCAGATCAAGCAGGCCGAAGTCGCTGCGGACAAATACGACGATGCGGACAAATACATCGAAAGCGCCGTGATCCCGATGGGGGGCAAAAAAGGATTCAGTTTTCAGACCAAGGCGGGCGATTTCATGCTGAAGCCTTACGTGCTGCTGCAAACCGCCGGAAAATTCAACTGGTACGACGACGAACAACTCGGCCTGGACGACCAGGACAACGTGGCGAACAGCGGTTTCGAGATCCCGTATGCGATTTTGGGTTTCTCGGGCCGGGCTTTCAATAAACTGACCTTCAATCTGACGCTGAATGCGGCCAAAACCGGCGGGGCGCTGCTCCAGCAGGCGTGGGTCGACGTGAATCTCAAAGACCAGATCCGGTTCCGCGTCGGTAAGTTCAAGACGCCGTTCAGCCAGGCTTACCTGGTGACGCTGGGCGAAACGCTGTTCCCGATGCTGCCCACTTCGCTCACTTCGTCGGTCTATATGGACCGCAGCCTGAACTCGACCCCGCCGACCTTCGCTACCGGCTTCGACCTGGGCGTCATGATGCACGGCCTGCTCGGCGGCAAATGGGAATACAACCTGGGCGTGTTCAACGGTACAGGCATCGACGTGAACCTGGCCCAGAAAACGCTCAGCGACGACCTGGGCATTCCGTCGCTGCTGTATGCCGCGCGGGTGGCCTATATGCCCAAAGGCCCGATCCCGTCGCATCAGGGCCGTATCGACGACTTGCATAACGATAAGATCATGTTCGCGCTGTCGGCTTCGTATAACGTAGAGGCTAACTGGCAGACGACCAACGATCTGCGGCTCGGCTTCGAATTCACTTACCTCAAAAATCGGCTTTATTTGTCGGCCGAAGCCTATTACCTGAGTTCCGACCTGGTCAAGCGGCAGCGGGTGAACCATACTTACCGTTACATTGGGGGATACGCTCAGGTCGGTTATTTCGTGACCCGGAAGTTGCAGCCTGCGCTGCGGTGGGATTTCATGGACCGCAACTCGACCGAAACGGACGGTTTCCTGAACATGCCGGCCGTCGGACTGAACTATTATATCATGGGGTATAACCTGAAACTGCAGGCGATGTACCAGTTCCTCGGTCGTTGGGGGCATGCGACGCAGGATGCGCGCGAGCTCGACGATCTGGGACTCGCCCAGCATACGGCCATGGTCATGCTGCAGTTTTCATTCTAACGATGCGCCGAAATGAATAAACGATATCGTCGCCCGGTTTGGGCTGCCGTCCTGTGTTCGCTGTTTGCGGTTTCTTGCGACAGCGGGGATATTTTCGAGAAGGACAAAACGGCGGATGGGGGAGTCGCCGTACGCGGAACTTTCGAATTGCTCAATCCGGAGGTCTTCCCGCAGCAGTACGACCTGATTTTCGGAGTTTTCGCCGCCGACGGCACGTCGGCGCTTTCGTCGGTCAACGTGTTGAAACCGGCCGACGGAGAAAAAGTGCAGTTGTCGATCGACAACGTGCCCGACGAGGCTCGTTCGGTACGGTTCAGCCTGATTAATTCGGGCCGCCAGGTCGTTCATACGTTTTTCGAATACGATCTCGACGACGACCGGACGTCGGATGTCGATCTGCCGGCCGTTCAGATCGACCTGCTGGAGTACGACCGCATTCAGCGGATGGTTTTTCAGCAATATAACTGCATTTCGTGCCATCAGGGAACCAGCGGGGCAGGCGGCTTGCTGCTGACCGAAGGAGACAGCTACCGCTCGCTGGTCGGCGTGCCCGCGACGCACTCGGACAAGCCGCGCGTCGAACCGTCCGATCCCGACGGCAGCTTTCTGTTGGACGTGTTGACTGCCGAAGGGGCGGTCGCCTATCCGCATACCGGCCTGGTTACGCGGAGCGAAGACATCAACCTATTGCGGGTATGGATCGAAAAAGGATGCCCGCAGAATTAACCCTATGCCTATGTGTTTTTCAAGCAAAGTATTGTTTTATAGCGATGTGCGCATCGAAATCGGATATTTCGAACGCAGCGGCGGTATCGGCGAATGCCATGCGATGCTGCACGTGACCGATACGCAAGCCCCGTTCGCCAAGCAGTTCGGGGATATTTCCGCCGCTTATTTTTACCTGCTGTCGAGTTACGGCGGCGAGCTGCGTCCCGTTTTCAAACGCTATTTTCTGAGCGATGCGGCCAATCAGATCGCCGTGTTGCGGGCCGGGGAAAAGCCCTATCCGCCCTGTGCGACTTCCGTCGTGCAGCAGCCTCCGCTCGACGGCGGTAAGATTGCGCTGTGGGTCTACCTACAGTCGGATGTCGAAGTCGCTGCGATTCCGTCCGGAGTCACGGCCGATCATAACGGTTACCGGCATATTTGGACAGCGGAGGGAACCTCCCTGTGCGGCGCTTCGGCCGATCAGACCGAGACATTGCTGGCGCGTTACGCGGACTTGCTGGCCGGACTCGGATGCGCGTTAGAGAACGATTGCGTCCGCACCTGGTTTTTTGTGCAGAACGTGGACGTCAATTACGGGGGAGTCGTCCGGGCTCGTCGCGGGCTTTTCGAACGGCATGGACTGACGCCGCAGACCCATTACATTACGAGTACCGGGATCGAAGGCCGTCACAGCGACCCGCGATGCACCGTCCTGTTCGACGCTTACGCCGTGCAGGGGCTGCAACCCGGACAACAGACTTACCTGCATGCCCGGGATTATCTGAATCCGACCTACGAGTACGGCGTGACGTTCGAGCGGGGGGTGCGCGTCCGGTACGGCGACCGCAGCCATGTCCTGCTGTCCGGAACGGCCAGTATCGATAACCGGGGAGAGATCGTGGCTCCGGAAGACATCGCGGGCCAGACCGTGCGGATGCTCGAAAACGTCGAAGCGTTGCTCGCCGAGGGGGAGGCGTCGGCGGACGACCTGGCTCAAATGATCGTCTATCTGCGCGATGCGACCGACTATCCGGCGGTGCGGAAGATATTCGACGACCGGTTCGGACCGGTTCCCAGGGTGTTCGTGCATGCTCCGGTCTGCCGCCCCGGATGGCTGATCGAAACGGAATGCATTGCCGTTCGGCAGGAGTGCAATCCGCAGTTCGCTCCGCTTTAGCCGATGAGAGCGCTTACCCGGTTCGCATTCGCGCTTTTCGTCGGCATGACGCTCTGTCTGGCCGCCGCGACTTTCGTCGAAAAAGCGGAAGGAACCGAATTCGCCGCCCGGACGATCTATCACAGCGGATGGTTCGTCCTGTGGTGGGCTTTACTGGCCGTTTCGGCCTTGACGGTCGTCGCGGGCCGGGCAGTTGCCGGCCGCCCGGCCGCCGCGGCGCTGCACTTTTCATTCGGTTTGATTTTACTCGGGGCGTTGCTGACCTTTATGACCGCGCGGAAAGGATACGTCCATCTGCGGGAGGGGAGAACCGTAAACGCTTATTTCTGCGAAACGTCCGCCGAGTCGCGGTCGCTTCCGTTCGGACTCCGGCTCGACCGGTTCGAAATTGCGTGCTATCCGGGAACGCAGGCTCCGGCGGACTACCTCAGCCGGGTGACGGTGGTCGACGGACAGGATACCCGCGCCGCCGTCGTGTCGATGAACCGCGTGCTGTCGTACCGGGGTTACCGTTTTTACCAAACGTCTTTCGACGAAGACCTGCGCGGGAGCATTCTGTCGGTCAACCGGGACCCGTACGGCATTCCGGTTACTTATGCCGGTTATCTGCTGCTCGGGTTTTCGATGATCGGTACGTTGTGCTCGAAACGGTCGGGGTTCCGCCGGCTGCTCCGTCATCCGTTGCTTCGGCGGACCGGTTGCCTGTTGTTTTTTGTATTCGGCGCATACGGAGCGGCGGCCGCTCCGGCGACACTGAGCCGTGAAACTGCCGATGCGCTGGGACGGCTGCGCATATTGTACGACGGGCGGATCGCGCCGGTACAGACGTTCGCCCGCGATTTTACGCTGAAAATCTACGGAAAACCGTCTTATCGGGGGTTCTCGGCCGAACAGGTGCTCGCCGGCTGGATTTTTTATCCGGAACAGTGGCAGTTCGAGCGGATGATCCGGGTCGGGCAAGACACTGTGCGCAGGTCGATCGGGTCGGGAAAAACGGCTGCTCTGGTCGATTTTTTCGGCACAGGAAGAGATTACCGGCTGGCCGGAATGCTCCGTCTTCCGGCCGATCGGAACGATTCTGCGCTGAAAGCGTTTGTCGAAGCGGACGAAAAGGTGCAATTGATAGCGATGCTCCAGTCCGGCCGGATGCTGAAGTTGTTCCCCGTCGTCGTCGGAGACGGTGTGCGTTGGTTCGCGCCGACCGATTCCGTCCGCGGTTTGCCGCGGGGCGATTCGGTTTTTATCAAAGGAATTTTCCCGTTGTTGTACGAGGCCGTGCAAAGCGGTCGTGATGCCGACATCCGGAAATTGATCGACAAAACGGACGCTTTTCAGCGGGAACGGGGCGGCGAACGGTTTCTGCCGGACGCGCGGCTTCGCGCCGAGTTGTGGTATAACCGGTTCGATCCGGTTTCGCTGCTTTGCAGAATCAACCTTGGTTTCGGCCTGCTGGCGTTCGTTCGTTTCGTGTGGAGCCTTGCTGCCGGAAGGCGGCGACGATGGGTCGAAAAGATATTTCTCTTTCCGCTGATTCTGTCGGCTGTGGCGCTGACCGCAACGCTCGCGCTACGGAGCTATACGGCCGGACACCTGCCGCTGAGCAACGGATACGAGACGATGCTGTTCGTCGCCTGGTGCGTGCTGCTGATTGCGCTCGGACTCCGGCGGCGTTTCCCGATCGTGACGGCTTCGGGGTTGTTGTTGTCGGGATTTGCGCTGCTGGTGGCATGGCTCGGGATGACCAACCCGCAGATCACGCCGCTCGTGCCGGTGCTCCGTTCGCCTTGGCTCAGCCTGCACGTGTCGCTGATCATGGCGTCCTATGCGTTGTTCGGATTGATTATGTTGAACGGGACAGCCGCGCTGATCTTTGCGTCCGTCGTCCGTTCGGATGTTGCGGCGAAACGAACGGTTCTGCTGTGCAGGTTGCAATTGACCGGACGGTTGTTGCTTTATCCGGCCGTTTTCCTGCTGGCCGCCGGTATCTTTATCGGAGCCGTATGGGCGAATGCGTCGTGGGGCCGTTACTGGGGTTGGGATCCGAAAGAGGTGTGGGCGCTCGTTACGCTGATGTTGTATGCCTTGCCGTTGCACGGACGGAGCATTGTCCGGTTTCGTGATCCGCTGTTTTTTCACGCTTACTGTCTGTGGGCGTTCGGGGCAGTGCTGATGACTTACTTCGGGGTGAATTATTTTCTCGGTGGCATGCACAGCTATGCGGGGGCATTCGCTTTCGGCTCTGCGCTGACCGTCACGGTGGCGGTTGTCGTTGTTTTTGTGTTGCTGACGGTCGTTGCGCGGGTGCGGTACAAAAATCCGGTTCCGTATTCGAGGCACCGCCGCTATCCGGGATCAGGAAGCGGAAACTGAATTCGTTTTTTCGGTTTCCGCTTCGTTTCGGGTGTAAGGTCATTGCAGGCGGCCCCAATACTTACAGGGTTTTCCGTCCCGGGTGACGCCTTCGATCGCGATGTCGTACCGGGGCGAGTCGTTGTCGTCCGTATAAAAATAGATATCGCCCGTGCCGTCGGAGCCGATTTTCAGGGTGGGATTCCAATAAACGGTTGTCCGGACGTCCGGTTTTTCGCTCTCCCGCATTTGAGGCAGGCTGTAAATCGGGCAATAGAATTGTACGCTTTCGGCATAACCGGCCATTTTACAGATTTCCGCTCCGACGGCCCGCGCCCTTCGCTGTAATTCCGCTTCTGGTTTGAGTACCGCCTCTACGACCAGAGCCTGCCCATTATGGTCGATTTTTACATAAGAGGCATCCCGGGTCGTAAATCCGTTGTATTGCGAATAAAAGGTCGGGCTTCTCATCCCTGTTCGCGTATTCATCTGAAAGGTTCTGGCCATGAAATGCGGCAACGGGATGGGTTTGAACATGGATAATCTCGCAGAGTCGTACAGGGTACCCTGTACCGATATTCTGGGGCGTCTTTTGTCGATTCCCCGCACGACGGCTCCTTTGAGGTAATAGATTTTCTTGCCGCCTTCGATATAGTATTTTTCTTTCGCATTTTCCAGGTAGATTTCCTGTTCCTTTTTTTGTTCGGAAGTGCGTTCCGTAAACGGATGCATCCTTTCGAATCCGGGCCGAGAATAGTAGCTGTCGATTTCTATTCCCTGCATGGGTTTTCCTTTTGCCGTTTGCGAATAGACGAAAAATTTTGCCGTGTCGTGGAATTCGAGTCCTCCGATACGGAAATCGCCTTTTTTGTCCGTTTTTACGGATTGTGAAATGATTCCGTTTTTTCCCGACGATACGGCTATGACCGGGGCGTTTTTGGCTTTCATCCCTACGATCCATTTGACGTGCCCGCTGATGAACAAGTCCCGCTCTACGGGTTGCGTCGGCCGGAACCGGGCGGTGTCGTTGATTTTGTTCAGGTCGAATCTTCTCCATCCGTTGGTCATCATGACCATATCCAGCCGGCGTCGGGTATCCGGAGCGTCGTTTAAGAAGTAATATCCCGGGTTCTCGACGTGTCCTTTGAGGTCGGAACTCAGTAGCAGGTTCGACCGGATGTTGTCGGAAAGGGAGTCCGGTTTTACGGAATTGCTGTCGGTGACGCTGACGGAACAGTCTGCTTCGAGCGGAATCGCGTTGGCATCGGTAAGCGCGATCCGGACGTGAACCTGTTCCCTGCGTCCGTATTTCGGTTTATCAGGAGCGATCGACCATACTTCCCTCTGGTGGGGATGAGAGACGAAAACGAGTCGTTCGCTGCGGGGCTTTCCCCGGGCGTCGAGCAGAATTAGGTGCAGGATTCCTTCTGGAAGAGAATCGGTCGGCCATCCTCCGATGAGATTCCCGGAATCGACGGATACGATTGCCGTGCAGATTCCGCGTACGTGAGTCACGAGAATCATCGAATCGCATGTCGATCCGGGAGCGGCGGCGATCTTGTATCGTATTTCCCGAGGGGACTGGGAGACGACGATGGCATATCCATCCTCTTTTACGGTGGGTAATTGCGTCCGCAATTTTCTTCCGTCCGAAGCGGTCACTTCGGCCCGGTAGTCTTGTCCGCTTTGGGGCGACATCGTGAATACGCCCATTCCGTCGTGCTCGCTTACGATTCTTGCAACGGTGTCGCCGTTGCTGCCGAATACGGTTCCGCTGAACGATATCGGAGAGCCGTCCGAACTTTCTCCCTTAAAAGCAATCCGTTGCGGTTGTCCTGCGATGAGATCCCCGCCTTCGGGAAAAAACTGTATGCCGAAAGGGGAAAAACTGCCTGGAAAGAAAAACGTGCGTTTGTAATACATCCGGTCGTTGTCAATCTCCAGATCTATACGGCCGCCCTCGCAGGCCGAGATTACGGGCAGTTCGGCGAAAACGGAGCCTGTGGCGGAACTTCTTTGCTGTCCCGAAGAGAGACGCTTCCCGTTCCTATCGAAGATTTTGAACTGGATGTTTATGTCGGAATACGGCCTGTCGTTTTCGTCACGGAATCGTACGACGGCCTGTTTTTTTGCTGCGCTCAGATCGGTATAGCTGATTTCCGCGTCGATCTGGTCTGCAATCGGGTTTCCGATCGGGATGTTTTTTTGAAAGAAAAATGCCGGATCGAAATTCAGCATCCATCCGGTGTATGCTCTAAGAGTATAGTCTCCTGTCGGAAATGTTGCCGGAATTATGAAATTATTGGTAAATCCGTACCGGTCGCGTTTGATTTTTTTTGAAAATACGATTTCTCCTTTCCGGTCGATCAGGTCGACGTAGATAAAGTTCGACAAGGTGTCGCTACAGTGGTTCACGGCGTCGACGAGGTACGCTTTGAACCACATTTCGTCGCCTGCGGCATAATAGGGCTTGTCGAGGTGCAGCCACAGTTTTTCCATGTGCGCCGACCGCTGCCTTTCGAAGAAGGAGTCGATCCGTGCCGTCAGGCACGGCAGACTGTCCGCGGCCGAAGATTTTTCCCCTTTCGCGCAAAGCGTCGTCGTCGTCCACGATATGGCGATCAATAAAATACTTTTGAAAAAAAGTCGCTTTGTCATGCCGGCGCGGTTTTTTAATGATGCTTTCGTTTTATAAAGTTATTTATATAATTCGGTTTTACCAAATAGTTTTATGTAGAAATTGCGATAATGGCGGACGGATTATAAAATAAGGCTTACGGGATATTCCGTAAGCCTTATTTTCCCGGCATTTTTCGCCGGATGCAACTGCCCGCCGTCCGTTGTTATTCGTCGTAAATCAGTTCGAAATCGTCGACCCACATTTTACTGTCGCGGCTACCGGTGAAGTAGTCCCCGTATCTTGAGGCCGAGCATACCAGTACGAGGTGGGTCGGAACGATGTTCGTCGCGTTGTATTCCAGTTTGATCGTGAACTCCTGCCAGCCTTCGGTGGATTGCGAGAATACCAGTTCTCCGTAAGCGACTACCGCCGGGCTGTTCGGGTTGAAGAAGGTGTTTTTGTCCCGCGTGTCGATGCAGATCGGTATCTCGTCGGTGCCGACCAGCGGATCGCCGTCTTCTTTCTCGCAGACGCCGTATTCCTGGGGAGTCCACGTGCCCAGCGCGAAATAAATGATTCCGTTGTCGGGATCGCCTTTGGCGATGGTCGTTCCCGGGGGCTGGGTCGTGCCGACGTCGGTAATGTTTCCGCAGGTATATTTTACCCATCCGTGCAGTGCGGTGGGCCGCAGCGTGAACGGGCGGCCGAAGCCGACGATGCCGTTCGTGCCCCGGGTACCTATATACTTGCCTACGAACAGGTTGCCTGCGGCCAGCTTGCCTACTCCGGCGATGCCGACGAGTTTCGATTCGAGCCGGGCGGCGTATTGCCCCGGGCTGCCCGGCCGCGTTTCGGCGACTTTGTCGGTCAGCGTCGTGCCGGCAATGGCGGCGCCCGTATTGCCCGTGCCCCAGTAGGCCCCGTCCCTGGTCGGACCCGGGTAGACGATGTCTTTTTCCGTGCACCATTCTTCGAACCCTCCGCCGGTCAGTACGGCTTCGGGATCGGTCGTCAGCGTCGTTACCGGCGAGAGGTCGTCGTCCGAAACGGCCACCACTTCGTAGGCCGTTTCGGGTTCCAGCCCGGCGATGCGGGTATGGAACGCCCCGCCCGACACCTGGATCTTGTCGGAGGGCACTTCGATCCACTGAGCGTCGCCTTGTTTGCGGTAACGGAATCCGAGCGCCGCGCCGCTGCGTCCTTCGGCATAGAGCCAGATGATCCGCGACCAGGCGTCGGTCTGCGTGAACTGCACGGTCACTTCGGTCGGAACGACGTACAACATCCATTGTTCGGTGAAGTCGTGGTATTTGATTTCTACCGACCGGAACGTTTCGAACGAAGTCAGTTCTTCGGCCGCGGGGGTCATGGTCGTGATGTCTTTCGGGCCGAGTTTGAGTCGGGTGATCCGGATGTGCTGCATGTCGGTTCCGGTAGGGACGTACGCGCGGGCGATTCGTTTGTCGGGGTCGAATTCGGCGGCGCCGATCTGCGACTCGACCGTGAAAAAGCGTTCGATCGGTTGGTCGGCCCGCAGTGTCCAGTCGTAGTCCTGGTAGAGCGACAGAACGACGGACAGGTCGGCCCGCAGGTCGAATTCGCCCGACAGCGGAATCGACGAACGTCCTCCCTCGGTAATCGTTATTTCGCTGATCGGAACCCGGCTGATGTCGGTCGTCTCGTCCAGGTGCAGGGTGACGATCCGGTTTTTTGTGTCGATGTCGGAACTTTCGCAGGTGAAGCCCTCGCCCTGTACCGACAGGATGTCGATGGATACGACCGGATACGGGATGTCGTTGCGGATACAGGCCCCCAGCGTCAGCGTCAGTAACAGGATACAGTAGCGTCGAATGTTCATCATGGTATCGTTTACAGGTGTATGTTCAGCCCGATCCGGATGTTGGCCAAGTTCAGGCGGAAAAGCATTTTCGAGGCGTGGCGGGTTCCGACGACGTTTCCTTCGGGGTCTTTCTGCGTCACTTTGTTGAACTGGATTCCTCCGAGTCCGAACGAGAGCGTGCCGCACACGTTGGGAAAAATATAGACGGCCACGCCGGGATTGAACGAAAAGCGGAACTGCAGGTTGTCGCTGTTGGTGTATTTCATCTTTCCGTCGGATTCGTAGGCCAGGCTCGTCGAACCGGTCTTGACCGCGAACTCCAGTTCGGCGAAGAACCCGAAATGGCCTTTGGCATCGATCCCGGCGTACGAACGTAGGAACGCCCCGTAGGAAGCGGAGTGGCTCTTGAGGCTGACGTTTGCGAAAGACATGTTCACGTCGTTGACTTCGCCCAGGTCGAGCGTGGCGCTTCCCAGATTGCCTTCCATCTGCGTATAGCCGAAACGGGCGCCGACGCTCAGGTTGTCTTTGATGAAGTAGCCGAACGACGGGTTGACCGTAAAGATGCTGCCGCTGAGGTTGATCCCGTCGAGGATCAGCATGTAGTCGGTATCGTCGCTCGACAGGGTGCCGTACGAAACGGTGATACCGGCCGCCATCTCGCCTTTGTAGACGAACTTGATCTTGTTGATCTCCCGGTCGATGCGACGACGGGTGGGTAAAAACGGTTTGGTTTGGGCCGTTGCGGATTCTGCGGGCTGCAACCCGGCCTGCGGGACGGGGGACAAGGCGACCGTATCGTTTTCGGCTGCGGGCGTTTCGGGGGAAGCCGCTGCCGCGGGCGACCAAACGGCGCCGAGTCCGGCCAGTATGCTGAGAAAAAGGATTCGTTTTTTCATCGTGTCTGCCGAATTAAAGATAGAACGCCACCCCGAGGCCGATGGAGAAAATATTGACCTTGAAATTCATCATGCTGCTCGACCGTTTACCGACGGTTACCTGGTTGTGCACCTGCTTGATGCTGCTGTAACTGATCCCCATGACGCCCACGTTGACCTCGAAGGCCATGTTGTTGGTGGCGAATGCGACCAGCCCGGGCGAAATACCCAGCGACAGCAACAACCCCGTTTCGTAAGTTCCCTTTACCGGAGAACCGGATGCGAACTTGGCCTGCGAGCCGCCGATGGCGAACTGCATCTCGTTGAACAGTGCGAAACGCTTGTTGTTGCCCAGCGGGATATACTGCCGCCAAATCAGCGCCCCTTCGTAGACATGCTTCAGCGAGTAGTACGAATCTACTTTCAGGTCGATGCCGGTGTCGTCGTCGCCGAGCTGGATGCTGCCGCTGTCGATCCGCAAGTAGGTGCGCGAGTAGGTGAACCGGGCGCCGAGGGCCATATTGTTCGCTACGGCGTAGGCCAATACCGGGGCGATCTTCACGGTATGCCCTTCCGAGTTGATTCCTTCGATCACGACGAACGTGTAGTCTTTGTTCGAGTGCGTCGAAAAGGAAGCGGTCATTCCGGCGACCCACTGGCCTTTGGGAACGAACGTGTTGGATAGGCTGATGAGCCCGCGTTCTTTTTTCAACGGCTGCCCGGAAGCTCTATCCGCGGCCTCATACGCCGCCGGAGCGGATGCCGGCGACTCTTGCGCCAGCATCCGCCCCGGGCAGGACAGACATAGCAGGATCAGGGTGAAGATTCCTCCTTTCATGCTATGATTTAATAGATAAATTCGACATCGTCCAAAAACAGGTTACTGTCGGTGCTTCCCTCGAAATAGTCGCCCCGGTAACTGGCCGACGCCGTTACCATCAGAACGTTTGGTTTTTCGGAATTGTACTGTTCGCGGTAGTTGATCGGGATGGTCACTTCGGTCCACTGCGCTACCGACGATTCGATCATCAGGTCGCCGTAACCGAGGATGTGGCCTTCCAGCGTCGAAGCGTCCGACTTTTGGGTATAGAGGAATTCGTCCGAGGGCGAGAAGGCCGTTTCGTCGGCATCGTTCGTGTTCACCACGTGGCAGGTGGCTCCGGCTTTGGTCATCCGGATCAGGCAGACGAAGATCCGCCCCTTGTCGCCGCTGCCGACGTTGCATTTGTACCATACTCTGAGTCCGGTCGGCTTTGCGTTGAACGTAAAAGGACGTCCCATGTTGACGGTTCCGCCCATGCCCGACACTGCGCCGAAAGAGCCGACGAAAATATTCCCGGCGGCCAGTTTACCGATACCCGCCATGTTCGGGAATTGCGTTTGCAGTTTGGCGCAAGTCGTTCCGGAAGATCCCGGTCGGGGGTCGGCTTCGCCGGTAGTGAGATTGAATTTGTCGCCGAGCGAAGTGGCGCCCGGGTTGCCCGTACCCCAGAATTCGGTTCCGCCGCTGGCATAGGGATACCATGCCTTGCCGGACTTCTGCCACTCTTCGAATCCTGCGTTCGGCAGTTGGATGCCGGCTTCGGTGTTGACGCTCCGCACGGCTCCGTTCTCGGCTCCGTTTTCGAGCAACTGGCATTCGTAAGTGCGGCCGGCTTTGAAATCGGTCGCTTGGGCCGTATAAGTGTACCCGTCCGCGCCTTTCGATGCGTTCAGTTCCGTCCAGGCGTCGGTGCCGGCGATCCGGTAACGTATCTTGATATCCGTGCCCGAGGGGTTGGTGACGATGGCGTTCAGGTTCGCCGTGCCGAACCACAAGTCGGTCGACGAAGCTCCCGTCGCACCGGCTACCGCGACGCGCGCCGTGGCTTTGCCTTCGCTGTTGTCCGTATCGGTCATCAGGAAACTCAGTTCATTGACGCCGCTGGTCAGTTTCGCGAAGAAAGTGCCGTCGAGCGACAGCGAACTGTTGTATTCGTCGATTTTTTTGAAGGCGATTCCCTCCGCTGCGATTCCGTCTACTGCTGCGCCCCCGGCCACGACGTCGTACTGCTGCCCCCCGGCCGTCATTTTCAGCGACGAGAGCGGGTTGATCGAAGCGATTTTGAACTTCACCGGGTCGAGATAGTATCCCGTAACGTTTCCGATCGGGAATCCGTCCCCGGTCAGCGTCGGTTGCGGGCTGAACGTGAAGCTGTCGTCGTGCGCGCTCTCATACTCCCGCACTTTGACGTTCACGGTCAGGTAACCGTCCGGGGTTTTCGAATATTTGAGCGTCAGCGTGTACTGCATACCTTGCTGCGGCAGTTGGATTTTTCCGGTTTTCGTGCCGTTCTTGTCGATCTCCGGGTCGGAACTTTCGCCGAAAAATCCCCAGCTCAGGTTCTGCGTCCCTTCGGGCAACAGGAAATAGCCTACCGTGTCCTCCGTATATTCCAGCGTCGGAACCAGGTTGTTTTCAGCGTCCGTCCGCGAAAATTCGTCGGATGCGCAGACGTAAAGCCGGCGGCTTTTGTCGAATTTCTGCGTGATGGTCGCATCGAATACGGCACGTACCACGATGTTCGTTATCTTGCACACCACCGGGACGATCTTCGTCTCGTGCGCGGCCAGGTCGAACTCGGACGTTCCTGCGTAGCTTTTGTGCGTGAAGGAGGCTTCGCTGTTGTCGCCCGCTTCGATGGTTACCTTGTATTTCCCGGCGGCCAGGTAAAGGTTGGCGGGCACGTCGGTGGCGGGTTTGTATTTGCGGATCAGACTTTCGGTCGCGCCACCCTGGCCGTCCGGTTCGACTTTGTACAGCCGCAGCGTGCTGATGGCCAGTGCGTCGTATTCGGCGGCTTTGGATTGTCCCCCGTATCCGGGAATATCGAAACTCAGTTGCAGCATTCCCTGTCCGTTTGTCGGCAGGCTGCCGTCGGCATCGCTTTTACCGCACGATGCCAGCGCCAGCGCCAGGCAGGAAATCAACGCGATGACGGGATTGATATGTTTTTTCATCTTCGTATCGTTGTCCGGTTAATTTTTCGTTACATACAGTCGGATAGTCTTCGTATTGGTGCCCGACGCATCGGTGACCGTCAGACGGAAGTCGCAGTTGCCTTCCTTGTTCAGCAGCGACAGCAGATCCATAAATCCGGAGATGTCGAACGATAACGTTTTCTGTCCGGACACGGCCGCTCCGGTCGGGAATCCGAATCCTTCCAGTTTGGACTGGAATTCTCCCGGATTGATCAGGTCGAGATGCGAAGCCAGGCCTACGCTTTCCAGTTCGCTGGCCGGAAGTACGTTTTCGCTGATGATGTCCACCGTGAATCCGGTAAATCCGGTTTGCGAGGTCACTCCGATCAGGATCTCCATGCCGATGTGGTTGTAACGGGTGTCGAAGTCGTAGGTCTTCGAACCGCTTTTGTTTGTCCATACGATGCCCGGTCCCGATTCGGTGGAACCGCTTTCGGTCACGCGGATATTCAGTTTCGTGTAGGAAGTGCGGCCCTTCGAATCGACGGTCACGAATTTTGCGGTATGCGTTCCTTCGTATTGATAGAAGCCCGACATGCCGGCGTCTTTCACGGTGGCCGTCAGTACGGAGGTAGAGGCCTCTTTCATCACGACATACGGCGCGTTCGCTTCGTTCTCGGGCCACAGGGGTACGGTGCGGTTCTTGTATCCTGCGGCATCGACGGCGGCCAGGAAGTCGGCGTTGTCCGACTCGAAGACGAGGTTGACCGATTTGACGGTCGCGCCGTCTTCCGGCGTAACGACGGCTTTCAGGTTTTCCGTCCATTTGCCGAGCAGCTCGTCGTACATCGACCCGGAAATGGTGTACCCCTGCGCGATGTCCTTGCCGTCGAGCGTCACAACCGGCGATCCTTCGTCGGAGATATCTTCGTCCGGGATCGTCTCCTCGGCGAAGGCGTACAGTCGCATCACGTCGACGTCGATCTTCTGGTCGTACACCCAGTTTTCGACGGTGATCTGGAATTGCACGTTCCCTTCGTTGGCGTTCAGTACGTTGATGGTGATTTTGCGCCATTGTCCGGCCTTGCAGTTGGTGATCTCTTTCGACCAGTTGACCGTCACGTATTCGGGCGTCGCGTCGCCGGGCGCTTTGTTATATTGGCCGGATAACAGGATTTTCAGCGTATTCGCCGTTTCGACCGCCTTGAAATAGCCCGCTTTGCCGGCGTTGGCCGCCTCGCGGTCGAAAACCAGCGCGTTGTCGCCGATCGACAACGTGACCGCCAGCTTCTCTTTACCCGCGGCTTCTGCATCGGCGTCGGACATGAACAACTTCTGGAGATCCTGCGTGAGAGTTACCGTCGTGCGGATGTTCGCCAGCGTGCAGACCAGATCGTCGACCGTCGTTTCGTTGTTTTTGATCACGCTTTTGGTCACCGAACCGGCGTAAACCGGTTTTTCCCAGTCGGCATAGGTCGTGCCGGCCATGTAGTCGGCGTAATCCGGCGATTCGGCGGAGACTGTGTAGGAGCCCGGTGTCAGCGGCATACGCTGGTTTTCCGCTTTTTTGAGGTCTGCATAGACGTGGTTCGTCTGTTCGCCGGTTTTGGCGTTGCGGATGCTCACCTTGTAGTTGTCGGGGGCTTCCGAAACGGAACCCGCTGCACGGGTCATCGCCGCTTTCGTGCCGTTGGAGTAGGGGATTACTTCGGCATCGTCCGCCACCGTAACGCTCATCGCGGACATGACCAGATAGCCCGTTTCCGTCTGCGGGTCGCCTCCGTCGCCGTTGCCGCCGAAATCGACCGATTCGTCCTTGCAGCCGGACAGCATCAGCGTCATTGCCGTCAGCGTTACTAAGGTAAAGGTTTTCATATCGTGTCAGTTTTTTATTGTTTCGTTTTCGGTCAGGCGTCGGGGTTCAGTTCCACGTCCACCTCTTTGATTTCGATCGGGGAGTCGTCGAGCGAAACGGTGATGCTCGCCTGTCCCACCGCCCCTGCGTCGAGCAGGATCGTATGCCATGTCCGGGCCGCGGTCGTGCCGATTTCCGTTTCGGGGAATTCTACTTTCACGCCGTTGGTTTTCGTCGCCGAACCGCTCAGGAAGAGTTTGGTGGCCGCTTTCACGAAAACGGGGAGCGTGCCGGTAAGCGGTTTTGCGGTCGATCCGGAAAAGCCCGACCGGAAGCCCGATTCGGTGCGGACGGTCAGGTCGTAATCGGTATAATATTGCCTGAACCATTCGGAACAGCTCAGCGAATAGACCGAGTTGACCAGCGACAGCGAAACCTGCTCGGTCGTGGTCTTGCGCGCCACGACGGTAAATTGTTTGGTTCCCTTGAAGCAACCGGCGTTTTCTCCTTCGGTATCCGGATTTCCGTAAGAAAAATCGGCCTGATAGTCGCCCGCCTGTAGCAACGGCTGGTCGTAGTCGGACATTACGTCGTACGAAGCGACGGTGCCGATGCCGCTCGAAATTTCCAGCCGCAAGTTTTCCGTACCCGGGATATATTCGGCGGGTAGCGTCCGGGTATCTGCTTTGCTGGTTTCCGCGATGTCTACCGCCGGTGAAATCGTGCAGTAGAAACCGACCGAGCCGTTTCCTGTCGCCTGCGGACCGGACCCGACGTCTTTCGAACAGCCGGAGGCCCATATTGCCGTTATGGTCAGGATCGTTAAAAGTTTGCTTTTTTTCATTATCCTAGCTGGTTTGGTTCTGTTATTTTATGGAAACCCGTATATTGTCTATGTAAACGTAGGTATCGCCTGCTGTTATCGTGGATAAGCCTTGCCCGTCTACCCGAAATGAAGCTCTCCACGATAGGCGGTGTTTGTTGGTGCATCCGGTTACGGTGATGTTCCTGTGAACAGGCAGATTCGTATAACTGCCGTTCGTACCGGGTTCTTCGGTCAGAAATATGTTCTCGATCGCATTGCCGTCCCCTTTGATCGTTCCCGTCTTGGTGTCGGTGCCGAAGTCGTATTTGGAATACATGACGGTTGTTTTATTCAGTATTGTGTTTCCGTTTTTTTTCGTTCCTCCCACGTCGTATGAAACGAGCAAAGAGACATTCGCGCCTTCCTTGAGACCGGTCAGGTGGGGAGTGTCGATCCGCCCCCGGTGATTGTCTCCTTTGTCGGGATCCGTCACAATGGATGATCCCAGGTAACCGAATATCATGGCCGAGGTGTTGGCCTGGATTCCGAACCGGGAAGCCGACCAGCCCGTAAGGTTGTATTTTCCCAAGTCTTCCGTGTTGTTGTTCCTGTCGCTTCCGCCCGCTCCGCCGAAGTCTTCATAAAACAGATACGGTACGGTCAGGCTGATTTCAGTGTGGGCTTCCGCTGTGAAATCGACGGCCTTGTGTGAAGTTACGATGGCATGTTCCGAATCGTATGAAAAAGATAAACCGCCGTTGCGGATCAGGTCGCCGTTGGCCCGGCCGTCCACTTCGTTGTAGAAACCGAGCATGTATTTATTCTCCGCATTGACCGTGAACGACTGTTTGTTCGTTCCGTTGCGGAACGTCGCCCCGTCCGGGGCCGTTACGGTGAAAGAATTCGGTTCTTCGCCGAGATTGTTGCCCGTGATCGAGAAGTCGAGCCACGTGACCGGCAGTTCGTCCGGAACCGTCAGCGTGACCGGCGTGATCCGTCCGGCTTCCAGCGTTCTGTCGATCGGCACGCTGAGGCTTCCCGACTGGTAACCGTTCTCGTCGTAAGCCGTGAAACGGACGTCGCCGCTGATGTTGCCCGGACACAGGAATAGCCATACGTAATTTCCGTCCGGATTATCCTCGGTCGATTCGGTCAGCGGATTTTTCAGTTCGGCGATGACCGTGTTGCCGCCTTCGGTCAGCTGCGGCGCAGCGGTCGGGTCGGCCAGATCCATCGTCATTCTTCCCACTACGGCTGCGGGAAATTCGACTCTCAGCCGGCTCACCCGTTCGCCCCATTGGTTGCGGCCGACCGGAACCTGTACTCGCATGACGTGGCACTGGTGAATGAAGTGCATCGCCAGGGTTTCGCTCCCGGCCGTCAGCGCCGCTGCGGTTACCGGACGGGCCAGCATGAAATCGCAGTTTCCTTTATAAGCGCCGTGCGAGGTTTGATCTTTGATGTCGTAATCGCGCATGTCGTAGGTTCCGTCCTGCACGGCGGGCAGCGTATAGGTCGCCCGGGTGCCGTCCACGGACTCCGGCGCGGGATAGGCGGCGTAATAGGTATAGTCGCCGGCTTCGAGGTCGGACATCTGCGTGGAAAACAACGCTCCCCACGGGTAGGGACGGAAACATTCGAACGTCTGTCCGTTCAGCGCGTCGTCGCTTCCCGCCGGCCGCCAGTAGACCCGGATCGCATCCAGTTCCGACCAGTATACTTTATCGAGATTGTCGCCGCCGATGATCGTTTTCGAATGACTTTCCTGTTCCGGGGGTGCGAAAGAGGCCGTTTCCTGAGCGGCGCGAATGAAGATTTCGGTTTTGCCCGGTTTTTTGTCGGACGGACAGTCGTCTTTGGCGCACCTCGTGGCAAGGAGTGCTACGAGCGGCAAAATAATAAACGGCAGCGTTTTTTGTCTGGCAGTTTTTTTCATCATCTGGTTTCACGTCGGAAAGCGAATCCGGCATTCGCTGTCTTTCCGAGGTTTTGTCGATACGGACTTCGGGCTTTTGTCTGTATGAATGTGTAAGTTACACTGTCAAATTTATTTATTATAACGGAGTACGCTCGTAAAAGTTACAAAAATGATAGAAAATGTCTTGATGTCTTGTGAGGGGGACGCAACGATAAAGCCACGATCGAAACGATCGTGGCTTTGCATAAAAACGCGCCGTTTGATCTATGCGGCGGGAATGGATGGAACGATCAGTACTGCTCCTTTTCGTTCGGGAAATCGCCGCTTTTGACGTCCGACACGTAACGGCTCACCCCGTCCGTCATAACCGAATACAGGTCGGCGTAACGGCGGAGGAAACGCGGCGAAAATTCGTTGTTGATCCCCAGCATGTCGTGAATCACCAGCACTTGTCCGTCGACGCCGTTTCCGGCCCCGATGCCGATCAGCGGGATTTTCAGTTCCGAGGCGACCTGCGCGCCGAGCGTCGCAGGGATTTTTTCGAGGACGATTCCGAAGCAGCCGACCGCTTCGAGCAGGTGCGCGTCGCGGATCAGCTTTCGGGCTTCGGCTTCCTCTTTGGCCCGGACGCTGTAGGTGCCGTATTTATGGATCGACTGCGGGGTAAGTCCCAGGTGTCCCATGACCGGAATTCCGGCGCAAAGGATGCGCTGTACCGACTCAAGGATCTCTTCGCCCCCTTCCAGTTTGATGGCGTCGGCTTCGGACTCCTTCATGATCCGAACGGCCGAGGCGAGGGCTTCCTTCGAATTGCCCTGATAGGTTCCGAACGGCATGTCCACCACGACCAGCGCTCGTTTGACGGCCCGGGTTACGCTACGGGCGTGATAGATCATGTGTTCGAGCGACATCGGCACGGTGGTTTCGTAACCGGCCATTACGTTGGCGGCCGAATCGCCGACCAGCACCACGTCCACGCCGGCGCTGTCCACGATCCGCGCCATCGAATAATCGTAGGCGGTCAACATGGCTATTTTTTCCCCGCGGCTTTTCATCTCCTGCAGGCGGTAGGTGGTCACGACCCGCGTTTTATTATCTGTCGACATAATTTTCACAGTTTAGACAGGGCAAATGTAAAATTATAATTTGCAACGGGCAACGATTTTTCGTTTTTTCGAACGGACTTCGTTTCCGTGTCGCCGCCGGTTACTGTGCCGCTTTCGATGCCCTCCATTGCCGGAAAACTTCCCACAGCACCACGCCGCCCGATACCGAGACGTTCAGCGAATGTTTGGTTCCCCGCTGCGGGATCTCGATGGCTCCGTCGCACAAGTCGACTACCTGTTGCCGTACCCCGTTCACCTCGTTGCCGAAAACCAACGCATAGCGCTTTTCGGGCTTGTAACGCCAGTCGTCCAACATGACGGCGCCTTCGACCTGTTCGACGGCCAGGATCGTATACCCCTGCGCTTTCAGTTCGTTCACCGCATCCGCGGCATCCCGGAAATACGTCCACTCTACGGTCGTTTCGGCTCCCAGCGCGGTCTTGTGGATCTCCCGGTCGGGCGGGGTGCCGGTGATCCCGCACAGGCAGAGCCGTTCGATGGCGAAAGCGTCGCCGGTGCGGAAGAAAGAGCCTGTGTTATTGCCGCTACGCACGTCGTCCAGCACGACCGTGACGGGACATTTTTCCATCGCAGCGAACGCTTCGGCCGAAGGACGCCCCAATTCCTGATTTGAAATTTTACGCATATTTTCGATTGAATATCCGCTGCAAAGATAGTTTATCTTAAAATAATTTATTAACTTTGAGCAATTTTGTTCGTTCGACGAAACGGTTTGGTGCGTAACGGGTCTGAAAAACGGCGGACTGAAGAGTATCGGAAATTTTCATAAAAATTCAGATAATCTAATACTATTAACCGTTATGAGTAACACACCACTTATTTTCTGGCTCGTGCCGGTCGCCTCGCTGATAGCGTTGGGCTTCGCATGGCACTTTTTCCGCTCGATGATGAAAGAGAGCGAAGGCACTCCCCGTATGAAAGAGATCGCCGCGCACGTCCGTAAAGGGGCGATGGCCTACCTCCGGCAACAGTACCGGGTGGTTGCGATCGTATTTCTGATCCTCGTGTTGTTCTTTGCGTTTCTTGCCTATGGCCTCGGTGTGCAGAATCCGTGGGTGCCGTTCGCGTTCCTGACCGGCGGCTTGTTTTCCGGGCTGGCGGGTTTTATCGGGATGCGTACGGCGACGTTCGCTTCGGCGCGTACGGCCCATGCCGCCAGCCAATCGCTGAATAAGGGGCTGAAAGTCGCTTTCCGCAGCGGAGCCGTGATGGGACTGGTCGTCGTAGGACTCGGTCTGTTGGATATTTCGGTGTGGTACCTGATCCTGAATCATTTCATCGACGCCACCGGGACGCAAAAGCTGATGATCATCACGACGACCATGCTGACGTTCGGGATGGGGGCTTCGACGCAAGCGCTGTTCGCCCGCGTGGGAGGAGGTATTTATACCAAAGCGGCCGACGTGGGCGCCGACCTGGTCGGTAAGGTGGAAGCCGGGATTCCGGAAGACGATCCGCGCAACCCCGCTACGATCGCCGACAACGTAGGCGATAACGTGGGCGACGTGGCCGGTATGGGCGCCGACCTGTACGAAAGTTACTGCGGCTCGATTCTCGCGACGGCCGCACTGGGCGCAGCCGCCTTCGCGAGCAGCGGTATGCAGATGCAGGCCGTGCTGGCTCCGATGTTGATCGCGGCGGTGGGCATCCTGTTGTCGGTGATCGGTATTTTCCTCGTGCGGACGAAAGAGGGGGCTACGATGAAACAGTTGCTCGGCGCGCTGGGCATCGGCGTCAACGTCAGCTCGGTGCTGATCGCTATCTGTACGTTCGGGATACTGTACGTGTTACAGATCGACAACTGGCTCGGGATTTCGTTTTCGGTGATCGTCGGCCTGCTGGCCGGTATCATCATCGGGCAGTCTACCGAATATTATACTTCCCACTCTTATAAACCGACTCAGAAGATAGCCAAAAGCTCTGAAACGGGACCAGCGACGGTAATCATTTCCGGAATCGGAATGGGTATGATCTCGACGGCGATCCCGGTAATCACGATTGCGGTAGCGATCATCCTCGCCTTCCTGTGCGCGATCAATTTCGACGTGCAGCACATGATTTCGGCCGAGAACATCAGCAAAGGGCTTTATGGGATCGGTATCGCGGCGGTGGGGATGCTCTCTACGCTCGGGATTACGCTGGCGACCGACGCTTACGGCCCGATCGCCGACAATGCGGGCGGTAACGCCGAAATGAGCGGACTCGATCCGGATGTGCGCAAACGCACCGATGCGCTGGATGCGCTCGGTAATACGACGGCCGCCACCGGTAAAGGGTTCGCGATCGGTTCGGCCGCGCTGACGGCGTTGGCGCTGCTGGCTTCCTATATCGAAGAGGTCAAGATCGGGATGCAGCACATCGGGGAGACGACCCTGCAACTGGCCGACGGTACGACCAAAGCCATTGCCGACGCCAATATCCTGGATATGATGGACTATTTTCAGGTGACTCTGATGAATCCGAACGTGCTGGTCGGCGCCTTTATCGGCGCGATGATGGCGTTCCTGTTTTGCGGACTTACGATGAACGCCGTCGGCCGCGCCGCGCAGAGTATGGTCGAGGAGGTGCGCCGCCAGTTCCGGGAAATCAAAGGTATTCTCGAAGGCAAGGCGACTCCGGATTATGCGCGTTGCGTCGCTATTTCGACCAAAGGGGCCCAGCGCGAAATGCTGTTCCCGTCGATTATAGCGATCGTCGTTCCGATTCTGGTCGGCTTCATTTTCGGCGTGGCCGGGGTGATGGGGCTGCTGATCGGCAGCCTGAGCGCCGGATTCGTGCTGGCCGTGTTCATGGCCAATTCGGGCGGGGCTTGGGACAATGCCAAGAAATTTATCGAGGAAGGTAATTTCGGCGGCAAGGGTTCCGACAACCATAAAGCTACGGTCGTGGGCGATACGGTGGGCGATCCGTTCAAGGATACGTCCGGCCCGTCGCTGAACATCCTGATCAAACTGATGAGTATGGTTTCGATCGTGGTGGCCGGCTTGACCGTTTCGATGCATTTGCTTTAGGCGGTTTCCGTTTGTGACAGTAAATAAAAGGCTCCGGTCAGCAACCGGAGCCTTTCGTATTGTTCGTGCGCGGGACGAACCGCAGTTCAAAGGCTTCCTTCCGATACTTCGTACCGGTCGTTTACCTCCAGCCACCGGGCCTGCGGATGAAACTCCCGCAGGTACGTTTTCAGGTAATCCCGCGTGCCGTCCGTGATCGGCGCGTCGGTCGGTGGATAGAGGTTGTAGACCACTTTGGCGACTTCGATATTCCGGTTGCGGCACGCTTCGAGACTCAGCAGCGTATGGTTGATGCTGCCGAGTCGCGGCGAGGTGACCAGTATGACCGGCAGCCGACGCTCGGCGACGTAATCGATCGTATTGTACAGCCCTTCCAACGGAACGAATAGCCCGCCGGCTCCTTCGAGCAGGACGACGTCGTATTTTTCAAGCAGTTTTTCGGTGCATTTCCCGATCAGCGACAGATCGATCCTGCGGGAATCGATCGCAGCCGCCAGGTGCGGCGAGGCCGGGTAGGTGAAGACGATCGGACAGGTCGTGCCGTCGAGGTCTTCCGGCAACAGCCCGGTTCCCATGATCCGGCGGTGGGTTTCGATGTCTTCCGACAGTCCGGGGCAGCCGGTCTGGATGAATTTTTGGGTGACGACGCGCCGGCCCCGTCCGGCCCAATCGCGCGCGAGAACTCCGGTAACGATGCTTTTGCCGGCATCGGTGTCGATGCCGGTGACGAAATATACTTTTTTCATAAAAGGGGAAACGTAAAATTCAGATCAAATGTAGTACCTTTGCAGATAACAAGCAAATAAAATGGGATGGAAATGATCGGTCGTCTGAAAGAGAGAATCGAACAGGGGTATCGTCTGGGATACGACGAAGCGCTGGAATTGCTGAGAACGACTCCGGAAACGGAACTGTGCGCGTTGGCTCATGCGTTGCGCACGCGTTATCAGGGGAAAACGATCGACATGTGTTCGATAATGAACGCCCGCAGCGGCCGTTGCAGCGAGGACTGCAAGTGGTGCGCTCAGTCGAAATTTCATAAAACGGAAGTCGAGGTCTATCCGCTGGTAGGAGCCGGGGAAGCGGTCGAAGAGGCGGCCGGCAATGCACGCAAGGGCGTGAAGCGCTTTTCGCTGGTAACCAGCGGTCGGACGCTTTCCGATGCCGATACCGACCGGATCTGCGCGATCTATCGCCGGATCGGCTCCGAGGTGTCCGTTTCGCTTTGCGCGTCGCTCGGGTTGCTGAACCTGGAACAAATGCGCCGGCTCAAAGAGAGCGGCGTGCGGCGTTACCACTGCAACCTCGAAACGGCCCCGTCCTATTTTCCGAAACTTTGCTCGACGCATACGGTGGCCGAGAAGCTGCGGACGATCGGGTGGGCGCGGGAAGCCGGCCTGGAGATATGCAGCGGCGGGATCATCGGCATGGGCGAGAGCGAGGAGCAACGCGTCGAATTTGCCATCGCTCTGCGGCAGACCGGGGCGGTTTCGATTCCCGTCAACGTGTTGAATCCGATTCCCGGAACGCGGCTTGCCGGGGCGCCGCCGCTGACCGATTCGGAAATCGTTCGGGCGGTGGCCGTCATGCGGATCCTCAATCCCGAAGCGGCTATCCGGCTGGCCGGCGGCCGTACGCGGATCAAGCATCTCGAAGAGCGGTTGTTGCAGTGCGGCGTGAGCGCGCTGATCGTCGGAGATATGCTGACTACGACCGGATCGGATATCGAAACCGATAAACGGATGTTTATCCGGTGCGGATTCGAGGTGTAACGTCCGTTATGCGCCTGAATTGCGAATTTCGCGGGAAATGCTTAATTTTGCGCACCGATCGTCCGAACCGATGAAAAGCTGGAAAATAGGGTTGATATTGCTGGGTTGTTTGTGGACGGGAATGCTTCCCGCCCAAAATTCCGTATTGGAATTTCCGCAGCAGGTGTGGAATTTCGGAACGATCCGGGAGGCGGACGGAGCGGTGTCGCACGAGTTCGAATTCGAGAACAAAGGGAAATCGCCGGTCGTGATCGAAAAAGTGACGGTGACGTGCGGTTGTACGACGCCGCAGTACAGTCGGGAACCGGTACGTCCCGGAGGCCGCGGAACGATCCGGATCGCCTACAACCCGGAGGGACGTCCGGGCGCTTTCCGCAAAGACATCACGATTCAAAGCAGCGGAGGGGGGCGTAATGTCATCAGCATTACCGGCGAGGTGACCCCGCGTCCGCAGGAGGTCGGCGAGTTGTACCCCGTTCGGGCCGGCGCGCTGCGGCTGGCGACCCGTACGGTGAATCTGGGATATGTGCCGCGCGGTTCGATCAAAGCGAAAACCATCGAATACTATAACGATACGGAGCGTCCGCTCAACATGACGGTCGTCTATCCGAAAGCGAAACCCTACCTGGACGTAGCTTTGTCCGCCACCCGGATCGAACCGAAGCAGAAAGGCGTTCTGACGGTCACTTACGACTTGCGCGACTGCGACGTGTGGGGAGTTCTTTCCGGCGTTTTTTCGCTGATGGTGAACGACGAGCTCGCCGATACCGAATTTTCGGCTACCGGAATCGCTACGGATGATTTCTCGTCGCTGACGGCTGCCGAGTTGGAGCAGGCTCCGAAAGCGGCTTTTTCGTCCCAGTATTACCATTTCGGCAATCAAAAGGCGGCCGGGGAACTGCGCCGCGACTTTACGCTGACTAACGACGGAAAAGAGCCGCTGGTTTTCCGCGATATGAAATTGGGACAGCGCATGTCCACGACGCTCGATCCCGAACGGGAGATCGCCCCGGGCGAGAGCGTCACGTTCAGCGTTATGCTGAATACGAAAGGCGCCCCCGCCGGGAAGCTGATGGATCATATCGTATTGATCGTCAACGATCCGTCGCGGCCGATGCGCGAAATCCGGCTGGCGGCGAACATTGCGGAATAAATTTTTTAAATCGGAAGATAAAGACCTAAACCAAACAAACGGAAATGTATAAAATCATTAAAAAGGAGCTGCTCGCGCCCAATATTTACCGGATGGACATTGCGGCTCCGCGTGTCGCCTGTTCGGCAAAGCCGGGGCAGTTCATCATCCTGCGACTGGACGAAAAGGGGGAACGTATCCCGCTGACCATCGCCGATTACGATGCGGCGGAGGGGTGGGTAACCATCGTAACGCAGACGGTGGGTTATTCGACGACGAAGTTGTGCGCTATGAATCCGGGCGACGAACTGGCCGATTTCGCGGGCCCGCTGGGCCGGCCGTCGGATTTCGTGCACGAAGATATCGAAACGCTGCGTTCGCGGAAGATACTGTTCATCGCCGGCGGCGTCGGGACGGCCCCCGTCTATCCGCAGGTCAAATGGCTCTCGCAGCATGGGATCAAAGCCGATGTGATTATCGGCGCCAAGAATAAGGATACGCTGATTTTCGTCGACATGATGAAGCAGGTTGCCGGAAACGTATATATCGCTACCGACGACGGTAGCGCCGGTTTTCACGGCATGGTGACCGACCTGATGCGCGACCTGATCGATAAGCAGGGGAAACGCTATGACGAAGTGATCGCCATCGGTCCGATGATTATGATGAAGTTCGTGGCCAAGACGACGAAGCAGTACGGTCTGAAGACGATCGTCAGCCTGAATACGCTGATGGTCGACGGTACGGGCATGTGCGGGGCCTGCCGGGTAACGGTCGGCGGCAAGACGCGCTTCACGTGCGTGGACGGCCCGGAGTTCGACGGGCACGAGGTCGATTTCGACGAAGCGATGCGCCGTCAAGGCATGTACAAGACCATCGAAAGCCGCAAGGCGAAAATAGAGCAGGAGCGTGCCGAAGGGCATGTCTGCAAGGTGGGGCTCGACCGGTAGGTCTCCCCGGACGATCGAACGGTATTCCGGCCGCCGTGGCCGGAGCAATTGTTTTCAGAATAAAAATGGCAAATAAAATACCCCGTGTTCCCGTTCGGGAGCAGGACCCGAAAGTGCGGGTCACCAATTTCGAGGAGGTTTGTTACGGTTACGACCTTCAGGAGGCTCAGCTCGAAGCGAGCCGTTGTCTGGATTGTAAAAAGCCGCGTTGCGTAGAGCACTGCCCCGTTTCGTTGCAAATACCGAAGTTTATCGAGCAGGTTGTCAAGGGCGATTTCGCCGAAGCTGCGCGCATCATCGGTCAGGACAGTTCGCTGCCGTCGGTGTGCGGGCGCGTATGCCCGCAGGAGAGCCAGTGCGAAGGCTCCTGCATCCTCGGTATCAAGGGCGAGCCGGTCGCGATCGGCAAACTGGAACGTTTCGTCGGCGACTGGAGCATTGCCAACGGCGGCGAAGCGGTTGCGACGGCTGCGCCCAACGGTAAAAAAGTGGCCGTCGTCGGCAGCGGCCCGGCCGGTCTGGCCTGCGCTTCCGACCTGGCTAAAATGGGATACGGCGTCAAGATTTTCGAAGCGCTGCATAAGGCCGGCGGCGTGCTTCAATACGGAATTCCCGAATTCCGCCTGCCGAAAGAAAAGGTCGTGGCCAAAGAGATCGAGAACGTATTGAAGCTGGGCGTCGAGATCGAAACCGACGTGATCGTAGGACGTACCGTGACGGTCGATTCGCTGCTCGACGAAGAAGGCTATTCGGCCGTGTTCATCGGGTCGGGCGCGGGACTGCCGCGTTTTATGGGTATTCCCGGCGAGAACCTGAACGGGGTGGTTTCGGCGAACGAATTTTTGACCCGGGCGAATCTGATGAAGGCTTACGACGATCGTTACGATACGCCGATCTATGTCGGCCAACGGGTCGTGGTGGTCGGAGGCGGTAACGTCGCGATGGACGCCGTTCGGACGGCGGCCCGTCTCGGCGCCGATGCGCATATCGTCTACCGCCGCAGCGAAACGGAGCTTCCGGCGCGCGTCGAAGAGGTGCATCACGCCAAACAGGAAGGGATCGCTTTTCAGATGCTGACCAATCCGGTCGAGGTACTCGGCGACGACAAAGGCTGGGTGCGGGGAATCCGCTGCGTGCGGATGGAACTCGGCGAACCCGATCAGTCGGGGCGCCGTTCTCCGATCGAAATCGAGGGCTCGGAGTTCGATATCGAGTGCGACGTGGTGATTATGGCGCTCGGGACCTCGCCGAACCCGCTAATCGCATCGACCACGCACGGTTTGGAGACCAACCGGCGCGGCTGTATCGTGGCCGACGACGAGCGGGGACAGACGTCCCGCGAAGGTATTTTTGCCGGCGGGGACACTGTGACCGGTGCGGCGACGGTGATTCTCGCCATGGGCGCGGGTCGTCGGGCCGCCAAAGCGATCGACCGGTACCTTCAAGGCAAGGTCTGATCCGGTACTCTGGGAATCGAATGGGATATTCGGACGCAAATATGCGTCCGAATGTCTTTTTGAAGTATCGGGTAGGAAGAATCGTTGCGGCGTTTGCAGGTTATAGCGAAAAAATATAACTTTGTGTGAGGACTTGAAAACTGAATCATGGGACAATTGTTTACCGATTTGCAGGCGGTCCGGCTGGATGTAGAGGCGAATGCCGTTATCATTCTGGATCAGACGAGCCTGCCCGGTGAGAAAGTTTACCTGTCGCTATCGACGAAGGAAGCGGTATGGGACGCTATTCACCGGTTGAAGGTTCGCGGTGCGCCGGCGATCGGCATTACGGCGGCTTACGGGATTTACGTGTGTTGCAAATCGCTGCGTGCGAGGAAGTTCGATGACTTTTACAAGGGGTTCGTCGAAATCCGCGATTATTTCGAATCGTCCCGTCCGACGGCGGTGAACCTGTCGGCAGCGTTGGAGCGGATGGAACGGTGCGTACTACGCAACCGGGAACTGCCCGTTTCCAGAATTAAACGGCAAATGCTGCGCGAAGCTCTGGCGATTCGGGACGAAGATGCCGCCTCGTGTCACCGGATCGGCGTGTACGCCCTATCGCTGCTGCGTCCCGGAATGGGGATACTGACGCACTGCAATGCCGGTCATTTGGCGGTTTCGGAATACGGAACGGCTTTGGCTCCGGTCTATTTGGGGCAGCAGCAGGGTTATAATTTCAAAGTGTATGCCGACGAAACGCGTCCGTTGCTACAAGGCGCGCGCCTGACCGCTTACGAGTTGCGTTACGCCGGAGTCGATATCACGCTGATATGCGATAACATGGCTTCCGTAGTGATGCGGAAAGGCTGGGTACAGGCGGTTATCGTCGGTTGCGACCGGATCGCGATGAACGGGGATACGGCTAATAAGGTCGGTACGTCGGGACTGGCGATCATGGCGCGGCATTACGGGATTCCGTTCTACGTGCTGGGGCCTACGTCGACGATCGACCGGCGCTGTCCGGACGGGAATGCGATCGTCATCGAGGAGCGCGGATCGGAAGAGGTGACCGACATGTGGTATGCCCGGCGTATGGCTCCGGACGATGTCAAAGTCTACAATCCGGCTTTCGACGTGACCCCGGCCAACCTGATCACGGCGATCGTTACGGAACGCGGAATCGCCCGTGCCCCGTACAACGAAACGTTCGAACGGTGGTTCGGGGAGGAGGAAAAGGACTCCGCCGAGACCGGTTCGAAAACGGAGGAATAAGGTTATTTCAGAAAACAAGAAGATGGTTGAACGAGCCCTTTAAAACTTCATGCTATGGAAATATTGGACGATCATGGAAATCCGGTGCAGAACGTTCCGGTGCAACAACAACCCGCAGAACAAACGCCCGTCGTCTCGGTGGGCGAATGGATGTTGGTCATGCTGATACTCGCGATTCCGCTGGTTAATATCGTGATGCTGTTCGTCTGGGCTTTCGGCGGCGGGGTTAACAAGACGAAAGCCAATTACTGTAAGGCGTCTTTGATCTGGATCGCGATTGCGATCGCGATGTGGATCATTTTCTTCTCGTCGATCATGGGGATGATGGCCGGTCTGAAAGCGCTGGGCAGGTAAATTATTCCGGTATTGAAAAGCGGGGCGGAAAATTTTGGTTCTCCGCCCTGCTTCTTGTTTTGCCGGTTTCTTGTTCCGATTCCGACGTTATGTTATGCCGGTTCGCCGTTCGCAGCCGGTTTCATGGATACGAGGACTTTGTCGATTCGGGCCGCATCCATATCCACGATCTCGAAGTTGAAATTGCGCCACGAAAGCTTTTCGCCGGTTTGCGGGATATGTTCCAGCTCTTCGAGGATCAGCCCGCTGAGCGTGTTGTAATTGAATTCGTTGTACAGTTCCTCCTGGTCGAAGAACGCGAGGAAGTCGTAGAACGGGATCTGTCCGTCGATCAGATAACTGCCGTCGTCGCGGGCGACGATGTCCTGTTCTTCGCCCGCTTCGGGCATCGAGCCTACCAGCGCCTTGATGATGTCTTTGAACGTTACGATCCCTTCGATACTGCCGAATTCGTCGGTGACGATGCCGTAGCGTCCGCCGGTCGTCCGCATCAGTTCGAGCGCATTGTAAACGCTCAGGTTCTCCGGAATGTATTGGGCCGGGCGAATCACTTTCGACAGCGAGAATCCCTCTTCGTCCAACCGTCCGAACAGGTCTTTGAGGTACACTACGCCGGCGATCGAGTCGAGATTCCGGTCGGCCACCGGATAGGTGTTGAACAGGTTGTTTTTGACGATTTGTTCGATCTCGTCGTTCGTGGCGTCGATGTTCAGCCACACCAGTTCGCTGCGGTGCGTCATGATCGACCCTACGTTGCGGTCGCCGAGGTTGAATACGCGTTCCACGATGTCCTGTTCGACTTCCTGGATCTCGCCGCCGACGGTTCCTTCCTGGATGATCGCTTTGATCTCGTCTTCGGTGACTTTGCTTTCTCCCAGCGTATTGATTCCGAGCAGGCGCAGCATGCCGGAAGTGCTCTTTGACAGCAGCCATACGAATGGCAGCGCGATTTTCGACAGTACGTTCATCGGCCGCGCCACCAGTTTGGCGACCTTTTCGGCAGCCTGCATCCCGATTCGTTTCGGGACGAGCTCCCCGACGATCAGCGTCAGGTAAGTGACGATCGCAACGATCAGCGTCTGGGCGATGGCTACCGCGTGCGTCCGCAGCGGCTCGATCGTTGCGATCACTTTGCCGAAACTCTGCGCCAGCACCTCGCCGGAATAGAGACCCGTCAAGATGCCGATCAGCGTGATGCCGATCTGGATCGTAGACAAGAATGTATCGGGGCTGTTGGCTAATTTGAGGGCGGTACGCGCCGCCCGGCTGCCTTTCTTGGAGTCCGCTTCGAGGCGGGATTTCCGGGCTGACACCATCGCGATTTCCGACATCGACAATAAGCCGTTCAAAAGGATCAGCCCGATAATTATGACAATTTCCATTCAGATATGAGAATAGTTACCGCGCTAAGATAAGCAAGTTTCGCAGAAAAACAAAGGGGCCGCGGTTTCGAAACCGCGGCCCCTTTGTTTGAAATCCGGTAACAGATTATTTCGAAAAACCTTTGCCGATGCCGATAAAGTCGGACGCTACCAAAGCGGCGCCTCCGATCAGGCCGCCGTCGACGTCTTCCTTGGCGAAAAGTTCGGCAGCGTTGCTCGGTTTGCAGCTTCCGCCGTACAGGATCACGGTATTGGCTGCGGCGTCGCCGAATTTTTCGGCCAACACCTTGCGGATGAACGCATGGATTTCCTGAGCCTGTTCCGCGGTAGCTGTTTTACCGGTTCCGATCGCCCATACGGGTTCGTAAGCGATGATCAGTTTCGAGAACTGTTCCGGGGTCAGGTTGAAAACCACTTCTTCGATCTGCGCGCGCACCACGTCGAAATATTTGCCGTTTTCGCGTTCTTCGAGTTTTTCGCCGACGCAATAGATCGGGATCAGGTTGTTTTCGTAGGCCTGAACCATTTTCTTGTTCAGCGTAGCGCTGGTTTCGCCGTAATATTCGCGGCGTTCGCTGTGGCCGAGAATCACGTATTCCACGCCCAGCGAGGCGATCATCTTAGCCGAAACTTCGCCGGTGTAGGCGCCTTTGGCTTCGGCGGCGCAGTTCTGCGCTCCGACGGCGATGCCGGTTCCTTTGGCGTTCTTTACGATCTCGGACAGGTGCGTAAACGGCGGAATTACGATGAAGTTCACGCACGAGCAAACGTCGCCTTTCAGTGCGGCTACGCCTTTCAACAATTCTACGCCTTCCGCAGGGGTGGTGTTCATTTTCCAGTTACCTGCTACTACTTTCTTTCTCATAATTTTTCGGTATTTAATCCTTGATGTCTTTTCGTTGATCGGTACTGCCGTTACTCCACCCATGTTTTTACTTCGTCGGCAGTCGGGTTTTTCAGTCCCAGCTTGTTTTTCTTGTTATAGCCGCACAGGTCGTTGAACAGCTTGCCTGCCGACAGTTTTTTCAGTGCGTCGACGGTCAAAAAGCCCATTTTCTGCAATACCGGAACCCATTCGGCCGGAATGCCGGCCGCCGCGTATTTCTCTTCCGGATCTTTCTGCGCCGCTTTTTCGGGCCGCATTTGCGGGAAGAACAGCACGTCCTGAATCGTCGTCTGTCCGGTCATGAACATCGTCAGTCGGTCGATTCCTATTCCCATTCCCGAGCAGGTCGGCATACCGTATTCGAGCGCTCGGACGAAATCCATATCGATAAACATCGCTTCGTCGTCGCCTTTTTCGCTGAGCCGCAACTGTTCCTGGAAGCGTTCCAGTTGGTCGATCGGGTCGTTCAGCTCGGAATAAGCGTTGCACAATTCTTTGCCGTTGACGAACAACTCGAACCGCTCGGTCAGGTCGGGGTTGTTGCGGTGGCGTTTACACAGCGGCGACATATCGATCGGGTAGTCCGTTACGAAAGTAGGCTGGATCAGATCTTCTTCGCAGTACTGTCCGAAGATCGCGTCGATCAGCTTGCCTTTGCCCATCGTCTCGTCGGTTTCCACGTTCAGCTTTTTGCAGGCTTCGCGCAGCTCGCCTTCGCTCTTGCCGGTGATGTCGAAGCCGGTTTTCTCGCGGATCGCATCGGTCATCGTAACGCGGCGGAACGGCCGGGCGAAACTGATCTCACGACCGTCGATCATAACTTCGGTCTTGCCGTGCAACGCTTTTGCCACGCGTTCGAGCATCTCTTCGACGAATCCCATCATCCAGATGTAATCTTTGTACGCGACGTATATCTCCATTACGGTGAACTCCGGATTGTGCGTACGGTCCATACCTTCGTTGCGGAAGTCCTTGCCGAATTCGTATACGCCGTCGAATCCGCCGACGATCAGTTTCTTCAGGTACAGCTCGTTGGCGATCCGTAGGTAAAGCGGGATGTCCAGCGCATTGTGGTGCGTGACGAACGGACGGGCCGAAGCTCCCCCCGGAATCGACTGTAGGATCGGCGTTTCGACCTCCACGTATCCTTGCTCGTTAAAAAACGCGCGCATCGTGTTGACGATCTTGCTGCGTTTGAGGAATACTTCGCGTACCTGCGGATTGACGATCAGGTCGACATAACGTTGGCGGTAACGCAGTTCCGGATCGCTGAAGGCGTCGTATACCTGCCCGTCCTTTTCTTTGACGACCGGCAGCGGGCGCAACGATTTGCTCAGTACCGTGAGTTCTTTGCAATGCACCGACAGTTCTCCGGTCTTCGTAATGAAGGCGAATCCCCGGATGCCGACGATGTCGCCGATATCGAGCAGTTTTTTGAAAACCTTGTTGTACAGCGTGGATTCGGGATCGCCGTTGCAGATGTCGTCGCGTTTGACGTACACCTGAATCCGGCCGGTGTGGTCCTGCAGTTCGAAAAACGAGGCGCTTCCCATGATCCGCCGCGACATGATCCGTCCGGCAATCGAAACCTCCTGGAAATTTCCTTTGTCGGGATCGTACTCCGCAGCGATCCGCGCGGCGGTTGCCGTCACTTCGTATTTGGCCGCCGGGTAAGGCTCTATGCCCAGTTTACGCAGTTCGGCCAGCGAGTTGCGCCGGATCTGTTCCTGTTCGCTAAGTTCAGAGATGCTCATAGGGTGTGGATTGATTGCAAAAGTCCGTAATAATAGGCTGCAAATGTACGAAATTTCCGGTTGTTTTTAAAAAAGTTTAGCAAATTCTTGTTTTTCCCGTTCCGGCGGTTTCCGGATGCTAATCTCTCTTTTTCAGTTTTCCCGTTTTGTCGAATTTGTAACTGAGTTTCAACATCAGATAGCGTCCGGAGCGTTGCGTCCAGTTGTAACTGATGTAGTCGGCCAACATGCTGGTCGAGAAGTTGGCGGTGCGGTTCAGCAAGTCGTAGGCGGTGATGTTGATGTCGCCCTGTCGTTTTTTGAACAGCTTGCAGCCGAACGTTAGGTTCAGGATGTGCGTGTTCACGTCGCCGTCGGCGTACGAGAAGTTGTGATAGAGCGAGTAGTTGTAGTTGGCCGTGACGTATATCTTTTTGACGATGTTGACGGTCAGGTTCGTCGCTACGGTCTGGTTGATTGTGTTGTTGTCCGATTTCCGGGAGTTCGACGTGCGGTTGTACGCCGTATTGGTGTACAGCGAAAACTGGTAGACGAGGGATTTGTTGCCGATCAAGCTGAGGCTGAGGTTCGGAGAGAGGCTGTTCGTGTAGTTCAGCTCGTCGCCGATATAGGTGGGGCGCCGGCTGTAAGCGCATCCGGCGTTGGCGCTGAACGTGATGTCGAGCGCTTTGACCGGTAGCGAGTAGCCGGCGCCGAGCCGCATCGATCCGGCGCCGTTCACGTTGACCGGCGTGGTCAGCGTAGCGCCTTTCGGAGCGATGTAGCCGTTGTATTCGGGCAGCGGCGTGTCTTCGGTGAAGAATACCTGTTTGGTGGCGATCTCGCGGGCGGTGACGCTACCGTTGAAGTTGAGACTGAACGTGCGCGATTTTTCGGTTTTGGCGGCGGTATATCCGATGTATACCGAGTGCATGTTGCTTTGTTTCAGATCCGGATTGCCGCCCGACAGACTGAGCGGATTCTGGTAGTTCAGTTCGTTGCGGAGCTGTTCGACCCCGGGCTGTTGCGCGTTGGACGAGTAGTTGACGTAGATGCGCCGCGTCGGGCTGATCGTATAGTTCAGCGACGCCGAAGGCTGGAAGCTGCGGAACGTGATTCGGTCGCGCCGTTCGTCCGGGAACGCTTCGTCCTTGTTGAGCCGGGAAGACCGGTATCCGGCATTGACGGCGAAGTAGAGCTTCTCGGTGAAATGGCTGATGTTGAAGGTGTAGTTCTGGGTCGTATAGTTGCGCGAGTAGTCGTAGGTCAGCGAGGTGTCGACCTGCCCGGTGAAACGGTCGACGGCAAGCCGTTTCGACCGGCTGTTTTCATAGGAAATGTGATAATTGACCCCGACCGAGTATTTTTCCTTGAAACGGTAGAAGTAGCCGATGCCGCCCGAAACGGAACGGTTGTGGCCTTCGGCCGTGTTTTCCAAGTAGGTGCGGTCGCTGGTTGAAGAGAGCGAATCGACCTGCCAGCCGTCGTCGTTGTTTTTGCTCAGCGTGCCGTCCGCGGACAGGTTGAATCCGTGCTTCCCTTCTTTGAACGCATGCGACCAGGCCAGGTTTTCGGAGATGTTGTAACTGTCGCCGTCGCTGCGTTGCGAGGTGGCGACCCGGTTCAGCGTTTCGCCGTCGAGCATGTTCAGCGCGCCGCGGTAACTCCGGGAGACGCTGCGCGAGAAACGGGCGTTCGGGGCGAAAAACAGAAAGTCGTTTTTCGTATTGTAGCGCATGTGCAGCGAGACGTGGTGGTTCTGCGATCCGTTTTCGGTTCTGGACGTATCGTCGTAAGTGCGCGACTGGTAATCCTCGGTCGGAAAATAAACCTGCCGGGAGATCGACTGCGAGCGGTTGAAATCGTTGTTGTAGCTGTAGTTGCCGTCGATGAAAAATTCTTTCCCCCAGCGCTTCGAAAAGTCGGCCGAGGCGTAGGTGTTTTTATTGTAGCCCGACCCCTGGCTGCTGTTGTTGGTTCCTGCGCGTACGCCCATGCTTCGTTTTTCCGAGAAATAGCGGTATGTCCCGCCGGCCCGGTAACGCTCTCCGTGCCGACCGTCGGCCCCTTCGTCCAGGTCGGTTCCGTAGCCGCCCTCGACGCGGACGTTGATGCTCTTTTCGGGTTTGCTGCGGGTTATGAGGTTCATGACCGTGCGTTTTTTCCCGTTCGCGTTGTTCTTGATTTTTTCCTCTTCGACCAGCTCTTCGTATACCTGGATATCGATCACGTCGCGGGCTTCGAGGTATTGCAGCGCCGATTCGGAATTTTCCCCGAACAGCGGCCTGCCGTCGACGTAGGTGCGTTCGACGACTTTCCCCATCACGGTGATCTTTCCGTCTTTGACTTCCATGCCGGGCATCCGCAGCACCAATTGCATACTCTCGTCGCCGGGCAGCACTCGTATCGCTTCGGCGTGGTAAATCAGCGTGTCGCCGCGCTGCCCCATCAGCGGGCGTTCGCCCTGTACGACGGCCGCTTCGAGCTGGTAATCGGCTGTTCCGAGCGCCACCGTATCCATCCGCGTGCCTTTCGGCTCGATCCGTACCCGGCTCGAAAAATCCCGGTAGCCGATGTATGAGATTCGGGTGCGGACGAGCGTATCGCGTATTCGTCCGATCGAGAAAGCTCCTTGCCTGTCGGTGATTACGGTGACCGTGTCGAAAGGCGAAGCGACGGTTACGGTCGCTCCGATCAGCGGGACACGCTGCGCCGAATCGACCACTACGCCGTGCAGTGATCCCGTTTTGGTTTGGGCGAGCGCGGTACCTGCCGACAGAAGCGATAAAAAGGCGAAGGTAAAGCGTATGTAGGGTTTCAAAGGTGTTAGGTTTGGTTGCCAAGATATAGTTTATCCGGCGGTTTTCCAAAGAAAACGGACGTTGTTAATAGGAATTTCTATAATTTGAAAATTCGGCGTACGGAGCTGTATAGGAATGTATGTTTTTGGAAGGTGTTTACTCTCCCTTTTCGAGTAATTTTCCTATCCGGTATCGTATCAGAGATACGGTTTCCGAAGGAACTTTTACTTTCATATCGATCATGTGCCGGGCCAATGAGACGGCTTCTTCTTCCCTTGCGGTTTTGTCGTAAATTTCAACCAGTTGATATAATGGAACAAAACGGTTAGGGCACATATTTGAAGCCAGTTTTGCATGTATTTCGGCCTGTTTGTAATTTCCGATCCGGAAATAGTTGTCCGCTTGGATTATTTGTAAGTCGCAGTCATTGAATTGCTTTTCGCATTCGGTTAAAATCAGGCGGCTTTGTCTGTATTTTCCGATACGGTTGAGCACGGCTCCGTAATTATATAAAAACAACGGTTCGCCGCCTAAATCGGAATACAAATCGTCGTATCCTCTGGAATTTGCTTCTGCGAGGATCGTTTGCTTCGATTTGTTCCAATGTATTTCCGATTTAATCCGCCTGACAGTTGTGGAGATCGAGAAAAGGGCGAAAGGAATTACCGATAACCGAATTATCCGGATCGGAATCCTGCGTTCGGGCGTTTTTTCCTTTCCGGTCACCAGGAACAGATCGAGCGTTAGGAAACAGAGCATGATCGTATAATGCAACGGGTAGCTGAACAAGGCAAGAACAGCTATTGCCGCAATCGAGGTCAAACCCGTTTTTTTGTATGGAGTTTTTTTCGGAGATATGAGCAACATAGCGATGAAAAGACCGCCCAGGAGCAGGATTCCCAATAGACCGAAACTTACCGCACATCCGAGATACTCATTGAAAGGGTGTTTGGTATTGTCTGCCAGCGGAGCCAAGCGGCTGTCCGGTTTTTCGGCGAAATAATCGGCCTGGTATAACATGTATTTGGCGGTAAATCCGTTTGGCCCGTGCCCCAGCAGTGGCCGGTCCCGGATCATATTCCAGGAGCACTGCCAGATCAGCAGGCGTCCGTCCGCCGAATCTTTTTTGTACTGGTATAGTAAAACCGTACATGCGATCAGGAAAAAGAGCAGGAAAGCGCCGGATACAATCCGGATGCGGCGGCAGAAGCGGCGAAACAGCCCCCGGGGCAGCGATAATAGTCCTATGGTGATGGCGGCTACGATACCGGCTCGTGATTCCGATACGACGATGGCGGTGATAAAAAGCAGTGTGCCGCTGATGCCGACTGTTCGATTCAGCGTTCCGGTTTCCCGGATCAACAGGATTGCGAACGGCAGCAATGCGACCATCGTTGCGGCGAATCCGGCCGGGTTATCGAAGTGCCCCTGCGCTCCCAGAACGGATTTGTTTTGTAACAGTCCGTAAGTGGCTTCGCAGCAACCGGTGGCGACCAGCGGAATAAACAGCCTGCGGATCGTCGTTTCGTTAAAACAATATTTTAGCAGTAAAAACAGGCTTCCGATCAAACCGGCGGAAAACAGCGGTTCGGCGGACGGCTGTCCGGACAACAAGCAGAGGCATCCTATGGCGGTTAGCCATATATAGAGAAACTGTTCTCCGCGGTTTAGCGAAAGAACTTTGCGCGGGAATATTCCGCACAATCGGATAGACACTACCGATAAGACCAGAGCGGTAACCAATCGCAGTGTCATGGATTGTTCCGTATTCCAATCGAAGTAATGCGGCAACAACACACTTCCGATGCAACTCACTAACATAAGTACGATGCCTACTATTTGATACATGTCAGTCTGTTGTATGAGGTAGCGGATTTTAATCGATCGTCAAATCAAGATCCGGCTGAAACCGATTTCAGCCGGATCCTGAAAAAGTGCAATAACGAAAGTCCTAACTGCCAAAAATTTTATCGCGAAAAATAATAAAAGATCTACACGACTGCCAGGCTCCATCTTATGGCACGTGAAATGATTTTATTTTTAATAAAGATGTAACAAATAAATAACTATTAACAATTAGGCTGGTTGAAAAAGCTCTAAACCAAAAATGAGACTGGATACTACTTATTACTAATACTATTCCCAATATCATAAATAGGATATAGAGGAGCTTTTCTTTGTCTTTTGTTATTTTGCAATCATGATAATTATTAGTTAATCCCGGTTTATCATCTATCCGAAAACATTTTCATAAAAAACTTAACGGCCAAAAAGTTCCTTATGATAAATAAGATTTATAATCGCGATTGCAAATAATACCATTCTGACAATCCACAAAATCGTTTTATTTTTAATGAGTCCATTACATATAAAACAAATCGATAAAAAAACAATTAGAAATACCCCATCCCATGCTTTAGACAGAATACTTTCAATCAACAGTAACACTGCAATTATTGTTATCGCAAGAACTGTCAGTAAATCTTTGTATACCATGATTTTTTTTGATATCATAATACCCAATCATCTAAATCTACAATGTCGCCAGGATTTTGACCGCTTTCACCGATCTTAATGACTCCGGCGACTTCTGATATGACTATTCCATTGGGATTATTTTCTGCTGCCTTCGCATATTCCCTTGCTTGCCAGTTTAATAAACAGCTTGTGACTGCGGCCGGTATAAAGCCGAATCCTCCTAATAAAGCACTAAGATCACCTCCCGTATTTAATATATCAGCCGCTTCTTTTAAATCAGCATTGGAAAAATAAGTTTTACTTCCCCACCAGAAAGATTGAACTCCGGTAATTCCACCTTCGGGAATCTCGGTATCTGTTTTTGTTAATGCAAAAGGTATCTGTTTGTCAGGATTGATGATCTGAAGACTTTTTGAGCCTGTCTGAATAACGGCAAATCCGGCAGATTGTGCTTTACGAATATTTTCGTTGCTGGATTTCATGCAGTTGGAGAAAAAATTGAATATTTCTTCCGACATGCCCGCTTCTTTTCCCGATTGAATGTCCATCGAAAACTGTCCGTTCGAAAGGCGGATGTGCTTGTCGATTCTTTTTTGCGCTTTTTGTAATATAACGGATTCGGCGTTGTTAAGCTGTGAGAAATTCACGTTACCGCTGAATTGGAGAAATTCGTCGGGTTGATAACTTTCGCTGTCTTTGGAGCATGCCCAAAATGTAATGACTGTAAATACGGCGCAAATGAATCCTAGTAATTTGATCTTTTTCATAATAGATAATTAGGTTGAAGTTTTTAATACACATTAATTTATAGCGATAGATATTGAGTATGCAACAATCGGTTACATCTTGAATTATGTGCTTTCATTCATCTCAAAGAATAATGTATTTTTTATTTCATAAGCAATAATATATAATATTCAGGAACTAAAATTAAAATAAATAATCCGGATAACAAAATTTTTTATTGTGATTTTGTTATCCGGATTATTATAAACTATCGGCGTATCTTAAAATTCGGATGTGAAGTGGAACCGGATGTCCGGAAATTTCTCCTGGGCCAGCGACAGCGCGTACGAAGTGTCTGCAAGGAAGACTTCGCGGCCGTGCTTGTCGAGCGCCATGCTGTTGAACTTCCGTTTGCGGAAATCCTCCATTTGCGCCTCGTTATCCGACTCGACCCAGCAGGCTTTGTACACCTGCACCGGTTCGTAGCGGCACAGCGCGCCGTATTCGTGTTCGAGCCGGTACTGAATCACTTCGAACTGCAACGCCCCGACCGTGCCGATGATCTTGCGGCCGTTCATCTTGCTGGTGAACAGTTGGGCCACGCCTTCGTCCATCAGTTGGTCGATCCCTTTGGCCAGTTGCTTGAATTTCATCGGGTCGCCGTTTTCGATGTAACGGAACAACTCCGGCGAGAAGCTCGGGATGCCGACGAACTGCAACTGTTCGCCTTCGGTAAACGTGTCGCCTATTTTGAAGTTGCCGGTGTCGTGCAGGCCGACGATATCGCCCGGGAAGGCTTCGTCGATCACCGATTTCTTTTCGGCCATAAATGCGGTCGGCGCGGCGAACTTGATGTTTTTGCCGGAGCGTACATGCAGGTACGGTTTATTGCGTTCGAAAACTCCCGAACAAATCTTCAGGAAGGCGATCCTGTCGCGGTGGTTCGGGTCCATGTTCGCATGGATTTTAAAGACGAATCCGGTCAGTTTGGGTTCGTACGGGTCGATGTCGCGTTGCGCCGTATGCGATTTCCCCGGCGACGGGGCGATGTCGATAAAACAGTCGAGCAACTCGCGGACGCCGAAATTGTTCAGCGCGCTGCCGAAGAAAACCGGCGCGACCGTTCCGGCCCGGTAACTGTCCAGTTCGAACGGCGGATAGACCCCTTCGACCAGTTCCAGGTCGTCGCGCAGATGCTGCGTGAACGGTTCGATGTACCTGTCGATAGCCGGATCGTTCAGTTTGACGTCGAGCGTTTCCCCTTCGGCCGACTGCTTGTCGGCGCCGAAGAATAGCGACAGCCGGTCGCCGTACAGGTCGTACACGCCTTTGAACGTCGGCCCGGTGCTAATCGGCCATGCTAGCGGACGCACCTTGATTTTCAGCTCTTTTTCGATCTCGTCGAGCAGGTCGAACGGATCTTTGCACGGCCGGTCGAGTTTGTTGATGAAAACCATTACGGGCGTATTGCGCATCCGGCACACTTCCATCAGCTTGCGGGTCTGCGTTTCGACGCCTTTGGCTCCGTCGATCACGATGATCACACTGTCGACGGCCGTCAGCGTGCGGTAGGTGTCTTCGGCGAAATCTTCGTGCCCCGGCGTATCCAGAATGTTGATTTTTACATCCTTATATTCGAAGCCCATGACCGATGTGGCGACCGAGATTCCTCGCTGTCGTTCGATCTCCATGAAGTCCGACGTGGCTCCCTTTTTGATTTTGTTCGATTTGACGGCCCCGGCCACGTGGATGGCCCCGCCGAAGAGCAGCAGTTTTTCGGTTAGCGTCGTTTTCCCTGCGTCCGGGTGGCTGATGATGGCGAATGTCCGCCTGCGTCGTATTTCCTGTTCTAATTCCATCGTTTCGTTCGTTACGGTGTTACGGTTGTTTTTCCGGAGCCGGCCCGGCGGCGACCCAGCGGAGTGCGCCGAGCACCTGCGCCCGGTATTGCGGGTCGTCGTAATTTTGGCTGTCGTGTCCCAGGGCGGTGTACCAACTGCGCCCGCCGTCGAACTGATTGCACCATACGGCCGGGATACTCGGCGTCAGCGCTTCCGGTTCGCGGCCGGCCCAGTCCACGCCGGCGGTTTCCCAGATGGCCAGGATCCGCGCTTCGGGGTTCAGCCGTTTGAATACGTACAGTTCGTCTTCGGTTTGTAGCGTATCGGGCAACTGTGCGGTCGAAGGATGGGATTGGTCGACCACTTTCAGCGTCAGTCGTTGCAGCGGCGGATGAAAGTCGAATCGTCCGCCGATCATCTGCGTGAACCATTCCCAGCCGCGTCCGGTACAGGCTGCCGCATGCAGGCCGACGAAACCGCCGCCGCGCCGGACGAACCGCTCGAAAGCGCCGCGCTGCGCCGTGTCCAGCAACGGTTCGACATAGCTCGCGTTCGCGTAGACGATCGCGTCGTATTTCGACAGCGAGTCGTCGCAGAAAACGGCTGTGTTCGACGTAGTATCGGCTGCAAAGCCGTTTTCGGCGGCCATCTCCTGCAGCATCCGCGCCGACGCCGCGATATTTTCATGTACATAGCCGTCGCCATGCCCGGTGAATACGAGCACGCTTTTGCCGCGCAGGTCGGCCGTCCGGTCGTCCTGCCGTTCGTTCGCGCACGAGCCGAGCAGCGCCAGCGCGCACAGTAGAAAGGCGGTTATTCTGAACATTATTCCATGTTTACGGGTTTGGCCGGATAGTCGATCGAGTAGTGCAGCCCGACGCTTTCGTGCATCGCCTCGGCTTGCTTGATGATCAGATAGCCCACGGCGATCATGTTGCGCAGTTCGCACAGGTGCTGACTGAGGGTCGATTTCAGGTACAACTCCTCGGTCTCTTTGAAAATGATTTCGAGGCGGCGTTTGGCCCGTTCGAGCCGCAGGTTCGAGCGCACGATGCCGACATAATTACTCATGATCAGCTGCATCTCCTTGTAATTCTGCGTAATCAGTGCCATCTCTTCCGGGATGGCCGTGCCTTCGTAGTCCCAGGCCGGAATATTGCGCTGCAACTCGATCGTATTCAGCAGCGAGATGGCGTGCTGCGCCGCTACGTCGGCATAGACGGCGGCTTCCATCAGCGAATTCGACGCCAGGCGGTTGCCGCCGTGCAGACCGGTCGAAGAGGTTTCGCCGAGCGCGTACAGGTGCCGGATCGACGACTCCCCGTTCAGGTTGACCTTCACGCCGCCGCAGCAGTAATGCGCCGCCGGCACGACCGGGATCATATCCTTGGTCAGGTCGATGCCGACCGACAGGCATTTCTGATAAATGTTCGGGAAGTGGTTGATGACCTCTTTCGGGTCTTTGTGCGTGATGTCGAGGTAAACGAATTCGTCGCCCGATATTTTCATTTCGTGGTCGATGCTGCGCGCCACAACGTCGCGCGGCGCGAGCGACCCCATCGGGTGGTATTTGTGCATGAACTCCTTGCCGTTTTGCAGCCTGAGCAGCGCGCCGAACCCGCGCATCGCCTCGCTGATCAGAAACGACGGCCGTTCGCCGGGGTTGTACAGCGAGGTCGGGTGGAACTGTAGGAACTGCATGTTTTCGACCGCTCCCTTCGCGCGGTGTACCATCGCGATGCCGTCGCCGGTCGCTACGGCCGGGTTGGTCGTCGTATGGTAAATATTGCCGACCCCGCCGGTGGCCATGACCGTTATTTTGGCCAGCACCGTATAGATTTCATGCTTTTTCAGATTCAGCACGTAAGCGCCGAAGCAGGTGATGTCCGGCGTGCTTTTTTTGACCAACTTGCCCAGGTGGTGCTGCGTCAGGATGTCGACCGCGAAATGATGCTCGTAGATTTCGATGTTGTGGTGGCGCTTGACGCGGCGCATCAGCGCGCGTTCGATCTCGTGGCCGGTGATGTCTTTGTGGTGCAGGATGCGGTGCTCGCTGTGCCCTCCTTCGCGGGCCAGTTCGTAGCGTCCCGAGCCGTCCTTGTCGAATTTCGCGCCCCAGTGGATCAGTTGTTTGATGACCGTCGGCGCATGCGTCACGACCTGTTCGACCGCCGCCCGGTCGCAAATGCCCGCGCCGCACACCAGCGTGTCGTGGATGTGTTTCTCGAACGTGTCGGGATCGTACATTACCGATGCGATGCCGCCCTGCGCGTAATCCGTGTTGCATTCGCCGAGCTCGCCTTTGGTGACGATCATTACCTTTCCGTATTCGGCGGCTTTCAGCGCGAAGCTGAGTCCGGCGATACCGCTGCCGACGACCAGAAAATCCGTTTCTATATTCATTGCAAAATCAGCTTTTGAAGTTCTTGTTCACTGCCTCGGAAGACGTTCCGGTCGACCTTGCGCCGTATGCCGGAAATCGTATGCGAATCGGTATGCTGCCAGATTTGCCAGTCCAGCTCGGGGCACCCGCGGTAATCGGCGATCCAAAGCGGGTAGTTTTTTGCCTTGAAGTCTCCGTGCAGGTATGTTTCGTAAAAATTCGTCGAGCAGTATATGATCGGATTGGTTCCGTAATAGCGTTTGATTTCGTTGCAAAAGGCTTTCGCCTCTCGGACCATTTTTTTCGGATCGGTCATGAAACGGTGCGGTTCGATGTCGAGCACCGGAAGGAAGTTCCCCTTTTGTAGTTTGGCCGTTTTAATAAAATTCCGCGCCTGCTCCTTGCCGGAGGTGCGGTGTCCGAAAAAATGATAGGCTCCCCACGGGATACCTGCCTTTTCGAGTTCTTTGCGGTGCTGTTCGTAGGTCGGATCGACGATCAGCGTTCCTTCGGTGGCCTTGATCAGTACGAAATAAGGTTTTTCGCTTTCGATGACTTTTTCCCAGTTGACATTTTGCTGGTGCCGCGAGACATCCAGTCCCCAGATTTCGAAATCGCTCGCGGTCTTTTCGCGGCAGGCCGGCGCGAGAAACAGCATACCCAGCAGGAAAATGTAATATCGAACGTTCGGCATAAAAGAATTTTCGGCGTTAAGCGCCTTGTTAAATATTGGCCGGATAGGGGCTCTGCGTATTCCGACGTTTGTTTCGACCTTGTCCGGGTGCGCAAAGTTACAAAACGGTTTTGTTTTTCTTTCATCGCGTATACCATTTTTCCATAAAATAGTTTTAGCTTTGCAAAAATTGAGAGCTCGGTAACCCAAATTTTGAGAGAGCAAATGAAGAGACGGATTTTATGCCTTGTCCTGTCTGTCGTAGCGGTATCCCGCGGATTTGCGGCGGAAACCGGAAAAGTTTCCGCATTGCCCCCCGACAGTTTATCCTACAATATGAATGAAGTGGTGGTGACGGCTACGCGCACGCCGCTGATGTTGAAAGACACCCCGATTATCACCCGGGTGATTACGGCCAAAGACATCCAGCGGCGCGGCGTGGCGACTTTGCAGCAGGCGCTCGAAGGGGAGCTTGCCGGCGTCGAGTTCCACCAGGCCGGTTACGGTTCGTCGCTGTCGTTCCAGGGGTTGGACGCGCGCTATGTGCTGTTCCTGGTCGATGGGGAGCGTATCGCCGGCGAAACTTACGGCAACATCGACTATGCGCGGATTCCGATGGACAACATCGCCCGGATCGAGATCGTCCGCGGCGCTTCTTCGGTGCTGTACGGTTCGAACGCGATGGGCGCCGTCGTAAACCTGATTACCCGGATGCCGGTACAAAAATACGAAATCAACGCCTCGCTGCGTTACGGCACGCCGTTCCAGCGAAACGGAGGCGACAGCCTGGCCGGCAGCGCTACGCCGCGCGACAGCCGATTTTACCGCGACAAGCTCGATCTGCCGAACCTGAAGGGCGATTTCTCGATCGGTTTCAACCTTGGGAAGTTCAAGTCGCTGACCGCTTTTTCGTACCGGTCGACCGATGCCTACCGGTTGGTGGGAACCAAAAACGAAGTGCGCCATTACGATTCGCTAAACATGATGACGCCGAAGATGATTCCGGTGCTCGGGCCGGAAGGCAACGTCGTCGGTATGCGTCCGCAGATGGATCCGGCGACCGGCATGCCGGTATTCGTCGTCGGACGGACGGTGCGCGATACGACGGTCAGCGTTGCGCCCGATAAGCGGGGACTGAGCGTCAGCGGGTGGCGCGACATCAATGTCAGCCAGCGTTTCGATTACGAACTGTCCGATAAGTTCAGGTTTCAGGTGACCGGAAGTTATTTCAGCAAGAACCGCTACGATTTCAACGGCAGCATCCTCGACGAGAACCCGATGTCGAACAATTCGAAACCGTGGACCTACGAGTCGTACAGCGGCTACAACGTGAAGGCTCAGATGGAGCACTCGCCGAACAGGAACAATAAGATTTACCTGTCGTTCATGCACGACGGCTATTACCGCAACCTGGACAGCCTTTCGTCGGCGACGGTTCCCAAGCAACGGCATTCGTACAACATCCCGCGTCTGCTGTGGACGTTTCAGGCCGGCGAGTACAACCGGCTGACGACCGGCGTCGAAATGGTCAATGAGCGGCTGCGTTTCGACTTGAATCGCGATTCGCTCGGTTTCGACGCGCCGGAAAGCATGACCTCCGGATCGCTGTACGTCCAGGACGAAATTCTCAACGGGCATGCGCTCAGTTTCGTAGCCGGCGTGCGGGGCAACTACAACAACCGTTTCGGATGGAGCGTCACGCCGAAGCTGTCGGCCAAATATACGGTCGGTCACTGTTCGCTCAGGGCGAATTACGCCAGCGGCTACCGGACTCCGTCGCTGAAGGAGATGTATATGGAATTTACGGTGCCGATCCCGGGGCAAACCACCGTGATCCGCGGAAACGACCGCCTGCGCCCCGAAACGAACCACTACGTCTCGCTGGCCGCCGAATACAACCGCGAGGGCGTCAATTTTTCGGCTACCGCTTATAAAAGCTTTTTCCGCAATAAGATCGACGTGCGCGGACATGCCGAAGGAGTGGAGACGATCTTACAGTACGAGAATATCAACCGCAGCCAGTTCGCCGGCGTGGAAGTGATGGCTAACGTGCGGTTGGCGCGCGGGTTGTTCGTCCGGGCCAATTATAACTATATCTACCAGACGGACGACGCTCCGGAGAGCTCCACCCAGTATATCTTCCCGAGTCCGCATACCGCGACGTTCCAGGCCGATTACGGTTTTATGATCCGCAAATGCTACATCGGACTGAATGCCGCCGTGCGTTACGTGGGAGCCAAGGATTACGAAGACTTTATGCCGGTGCTGGACATGACCGGCTCTTCGATGGCGAGTATGAAATATTGGACGGGAACCTATACGGCGCATCACGACGGATATGCGGTCTGCGACGCCGTCGTCAATGCTACGTTCCCGCAGCGGGTTACGCTGTCGGTCGGCGTGAACAATATGTTCAACCGCCAGCCGTCGATCGTCAATTTCAATTCCGATATCACGTCGCCCCGGAACATGTTCGTGCGGATCAGTTACGCGTTCGGACACGATTGATCGTGCCGCGCCCCTGCGGAGTGTCCGGCGAAAACCGCGCGATCTTCGGGGGCGGGGCAGTAAGGCATTTTTTTTGCGTGGGATTGAGTATTCAACCAATTACGCAATCGTTATGAATAATTCTGTTTCCGTTCCGTCCCGGACGGCGGGGGGCGATCCGGCCGCCTTTTCGAAACCTCCGGTCCGCGCCCGCATCGAGAAGGCGATCCGCAATCTGCTGAACGTGCTGGTGTTGTTGGGCAGCGTGCTGGTGATCGCTGCGCTGTCTTTCGAAGTTTTCCACGATTCGCAGCAGCTTTACTATAAGTCGTACATGAAAATACAGTTTTGGGTCTGTATCGTTTTTTTGATCGACTTTTTTTACCGGCTGTACCTGAGTCCGAAAAAGATGAGGTTCGTCTGGCGAAATTTCCTCTTCTTCCTGGTCGCGATTCCCTACCTGCATCTGGTTCCCTATTTCCAGATGAACCCGGCTTCGGAGATTTCCTACATTTTCCGGTTGATGCCCTTGGTGCGCGGCGGATACGGGTTGGCTATTACGGTGGGGTGGATCACGCGCAGCAAACTGACCAGCCTGCTGGTTTCCTACATTCTGATTATCCTGTCGCTGACCTATTTCGCCAGTCTCGTATTTTTCATGCTGGAGCATCCGGTCAATCCTGCCGTCACTTCCTACGGCGAGGCTCTGTGGTGGGCTTTTATGAACGTCACCACCGTCGGGTCGAATATCTTCGCGAGGACGGGTACCGGCGAGGTGCTTTCCGTCGTGCTGGCCGCGTCGGGCATGATGCTGTTCCCGATTTTTACGGTATACATTACGAGCCGTTTTCAGTCGCATAAGCAGCAAGGCGGGCAATCCGGTGCGGATGAAGCCGGTTCCTGAGGTTTCCGGCCGAACGACGTTTCGGCCGGGTCATAATTTACGTTTTCCGATGTCGGATTTCGGGTCATATGCAGTATCTTTGCCGATATAATCGTTGTTTCATGTTCAAATTAAAAAAACAGATGAAAAGGATATTGTATTGTGCGATGGCGGCCGCTCTGTTCGTGGGAACGGTCGGCTGTGCGGACGAAAAGGAAGGGACGGACGATCCGACGGTGGACAATGCGGTGGACCCGGATTTGTACGACGTCGATCCGCAGCCGGAAACGGATCAGGAAGAGGTCAAAATGAATACGACGCTCTATTTCTTTTCCGATGCGGATGCGGCGACGGATAGTTGTTCGCTGAAAGACAATTTCGTATCGCGTTTCGCTTCCGCTCAGAAATGGGACGGCGTTTCGATTCCGTCGCAGGGAGACTGCCTGCTTTTCAACGTGGATGAAGCGTCTTCCATCGTAGGGAACGCGGCGGGACTGGACGCCCTGAAAAAGATGCACGAAGCGGGGGTGCTGTTGGTTATGGAAGGAGGTTCCGAAAAGGATTTCGAACGGGTTTGCCGCATGGTGGAGAATTATAATCCGTATGCGGTCGGAGATGCGGAAGAGGAGCCTAACGGCGGGGAACTGCCCCTGTGGATATGGACCGGTCCGCTACCCGGAGCGGCGAGCCTTGCGATGCTGCTCGAACCGACCGATACGGACGGCGATTTTACCGACGATTTCAGTCAGGGGGAGTTGTGCGATATGGCGCTGACCGAAATTAAAGATGCGCTGGCTGCTGTAAACGGAACAGCCGGAATGTCGGTCGCGAACGGGACCAAAAGCGGGGACGAGCAGAAAGAACTGACCCAACTGATGAATGCGACCAAATTCTATATTTACAAATCCCAGAAGATCGAGTCGAGCGACTACCGGAGTTCGAAAAAAGGATCGCATACGAATAACTACCAGGTGGAGTTCGACGTGTGGTATGCATTCAGCGAAGACGAACAGCGTAATTACTATTATATCCACGAGGAGATTTCCTGCCCGTTTAAAAATACGTACGTGGGAGTTTATAGTAAAAGCGTCAGCGGAATCGCCAAGGTATGCGAATGGTTCGGCCGGCAGGTGGACGTTACGTTCGAGCCGGTGAGCAATGCGAACGATGTGAAGATTCACCGCAGTTCGCCCACTTCCACGCAGTCGAGCCAGTCCTATACGTCCGGATTCTCCTGGAACCTGGGCGGGAACGTCTCCTATAAATTCGGAGGTGAGAGTGCCGGGGCTACGGTCGGGCTGAGCGGAGGAATTTCCGTGTCCAACAGCCATACCTACACGGTAAACGACGTAACGATTGCCGATAACGGGGATAACGGTTCGGAATGCAAGGCTTCGTGGTCTTTTATCCTGAGCGGCGTGCGCACGACTTACGCCCCGTTCTCTACGGCCTGTGTCAATATGTACGAAGGCAGCCTGACGGGGAGGACCAAACTTCAGGCCGGTACGGACTTTATTATTTCGACGCCGGTGAAAAGCCGGACTCCGCAGTTCAAAGGCACCCTGTCCGTGCAGCTTAAATCGAGTTGCGGAAAGATGGGGACAACCTGCTGGGAACGGACGAGGAATGCCGATCATTCGGAAACTTTTACTTTGCCTGCCGTGAAATAAGATTCTGTTCCGCAGGTCCGAAAAAATGCGGGGAAGGTTATACGTTGCGTATAACCTTCCCCGCATTTCGATTCCGGAGCGGGGGCGCGCCGCTATTTTTTCAAATTCCGGATGTCTTCCGGTGTGATCTGCGTAAAGTCGTCGATCAGGATGTCGTAATCGGACAGGTCTTCGCGGCGGAAGGTCGAAGCGATGGCGACGACCGATTCTCCGGCGCTGCGGGCGGCCCGGATGCCTACCGGGGCGTCTTCGACCACGATGCATTCGCCGGGAGCGAGTTCCAGTTTTTTAGCTGCCAGCAGGTAGACCTCCGGATCGGGCTTGCCGCGGGTGATCATGTCGCCGTTGGCAATGGCGTCGAAGTATCCGGCGATTCCGCAACGGTCGAGCACGAAGTTGACGTTCGGCGTGTTGCCCGACGATCCTACGGCGGTTTTATACCCTTCTTTTTTCAGCGCTTTCAGGAAATCGACCAGTCCTTTGGCCGGAGCGATCGTGCGCTCGAAGATTTCGCGGTAGATGTTTTCCTTTTCGACGGCGATCTTTTTCCAGTCCGTCGTCTTGATTACCTCGGGCATCAGCCGTTCGAGGATCAGGTCGTTGGTCATGCCGAACGTAGGCATGAATTTTTCGCGGTCGAACGGAACCCCGTATTTCCTGCAAATGATTTCGAATGCCTCGATGTGTGCGTCGCGGTTGTCCACCAGAACGCCGTCCATGTCGAAAATTACTCCCTTGATCATAGCCTTCTTTGCTTATTGAATTTGCGGCAAAGATAATGTTTTTCCGGGTTTTGCCGGTTTCCCAGGACGGATTCCGGACTCCGGTTTGGGCATTGGCGGCGAAAAATGCTATCTTTGCGTATTCTTTATCCGCTGCCGCATGAGTGAAATTCCCGAAAAAACCATCGAGCGTCTGAGCGAATACCGCCGCACGCTGCTTGCTTGCCATAATCAGGGCATCACGCATATCTTTTCGCACGTACTTGCCGGTATTCATGGCATTACGGCCGTTCAGGTGCGGCGCGACCTGATGCTGATCGGCTTTTCGAGCGATACGAAAAAGGGTTACGACGTCGAGGTGCTGATCGATTTTATCAGCGGGATACTCGACAGTCCGAACGTTGTCAATATCGGGGTGCTCGGGATGGGGAATCTCGGACAGGCACTGACGAAATATTTCAACGGCCGCCGGTCGAAACTGCGGATCGTAGCGTCGTTCGACGTCGACGGGGATAAAGTGGGGCACGAGATCGACGGCATCCCGTGTTACGGCATGGAGAGTTTCGAAGAGCAGGTGCAGAAGTCCGACATCAAGATCGTGATCCTGTCGTCGCCGACGTCGATCGCGTCGGAACTGGTCGTGCCGATCATCAATGCCGGGATCAAGGGAGTGCTGAATTTCACTTCGATGCCGCTCAATTTCCCGCGCGGGATTTTTGTCGAAAATTACGATATCACGACCGTACTCGAAAAGGTCGCCTATTTTGTCAAGGAGGCCGAGGAAAGTACGGACGCTCAAAACTGAAAACGATCATCCGGATGCGTGTTTTTTACGGTTTCGAAAGGACGGACGCGATCCGTCGGCCGGTGGTGACGATCGGTTCTTACGACGGCGTGCACCGCGGTCACCGGACGATCCTCGCGCGGATCAATGCGCTGGCGGCCGAACGGGGCGGCGAAAGCGTGGTCGTTACGTTCCATCCGCATCCGCGTACGATCGTGGGCGGCGAACCGGTGATGTTGCTCAGTACGCTACCCGAAAAACTGAGTCTGCTGGAGTCTGTGGGAGTCGGCGCTACGGTCGTCGTGCCTTTCGACAAAGCGTTCAGCCGGCGCAGTCCGCGTGATTTCGTCTGCAACGACCTGGTCGGAAAACTGCATATGGATGCGTTGCTGGTCGGCTATAATCACCATCTGGGGCATAACAAGGAGGGCGACTACGATTCGCTTTCCGCATTGAGCGCCGAATGCGGTTTCGCGCTGGAACGGATGCCGTGTCAGCAGGTCGGCGAGAGCAAAGTCAGTTCGACGGCGATTCGCCGGATGATTCTTTCGGGCGATGTTTACCGTGCGGCGGATTATCTGGACGCTCCTTATTTTATCTGCGCCCGGCTTGAAGGGGACGGGGCGCTGTCCGGCGTGGAACCGGTCAAGCTGCTGCCTCCTGCGGGCGAGTATCCGGTGTTTTGCCGGCCGAAAGAGTTTTCGGAGGCCGGTTTTGCGGCCCGCCTGGCCGTTTCGGCCGACCGTCGGTTGCGTCTCGACCGGACTGACGGGGTGCCGGCTTCGGCTGCCGTAGCCATCGAATTCCGGTAAAAAGTTGGGTCGCGTAGTGTGGATTTTAGCGGATATTTATTAATTTTGCACAAATTTACTTGGATGTATCGAAATTACCGGTCGGCGATAAGCCCGCCGGACGTTGCGTTATATACCGAATAAGCGAGCCGAAATTATTTATTTAAACAGATCATACCATGCCGTTCCTAACAGACAGAGTACAGACAGAAGGATTGACTTTCGACGATGTGTTGCTCATCCCGGGCTATTCGGAAGTTCTTCCCCGTGAAGTCAGCATTGCTTCGCGTTTTTCGCGCAACGTTCAGATCAATACGCCGATCATTTCGGCGGCTATGGACACGGTGACCGAGGCCGATATGGCGATCGCGATCGCCCGGGCAGGCGGTATCGGCGTGATCCACAAGAATATGACTATTGCCGAACAGGCAGCCCAGGTGCGCAAGGTGAAGCGCGCCGAAAACGGCATGATCTACGATCCGATCACCATCGGCAAGGATAATACCGTGGGGGATGCGCTGGTGCTGATGAAGGAGAACCGGATCGGGGGTATCCCGGTCGTGATGCCGGACAACACCCTGATCGGGATCGTTACCAACCGCGACCTGCGCTTCCAGCGCGACATGTCGCGCCGGATCGAGGAGGTGATGACCAAGGACAATCTGATCACCACGCACAATCCCGATCTACAGACCGCTTCGGACATCCTGTTGCAAAACAAAATCGAGAAATTGCCGGTCGTGGACGACAACAACCGCCTGATCGGGTTGCTGACCTACAAGGATATTACGAAGGTGCAGGCCAACCCGAATGCGGCCAAGGACGATAAAGGGCGTTTGCGCGTAGCCGCCGGCGTCGGGGTTACCTACAACACGATGGAGCGTGTGGCCGCGCTGTACGAGGCGCAGGTGGACGCCATCGTAATCGATACGGCGCACGGACATTCGATCCATGTGATCGAAATGTTGAAAAGGGTGAAAAAGGAGTATCCCGACCTGGATGTCGTGGTGGGAAATATCGCTACGGGCGAGGCTGCGAAGATGCTGGTTGCCGCCGGAACCTCCGGCGTGAAGGTCGGAATCGGCCCGGGGTCGATCTGTACCACGCGCGTGATTGCCGGGGTGGGGGTTCCGCAGCTTTCGGCGATTTACGACGTCGCCAAGGCCGTTGCCGGTACGGGCGTTCCGGTGATCGCCGACGGCGGGCTGCGCTATTCGGGCGATATCGTCAAGGCGTTGGCCGCCGGGGCCGATGCGGTGATGGCCGGATCGTTGCTGGCGGGCGTCGAGGAGTCGCCCGGCGAGACGATCATCTACAACGGACGTAAATTCAAGGCTTATCGCGGCATGGGTTCGCTCGAGGCGATGCAGCAGGGATCGAAAGACCGTTATTTCCAGGACATGGAGGACGATATCAAAAAGTTGGTTCCGGAAGGGATCGCCGCCCGCGTACCGTATAAGGGGACTTTGGCCGAAGTGGTCTACCAGATGATCGGCGGTCTGCGCGCCGGCATGGGGTATTGCGGCGCAAAAGACATCGCGACGCTGAAAACGGCTCGCTTCATCCGGATCACCAACTCGGGAATGCTCGAAAGCCATCCGCACGACGTGAGCATCACCCGCGAGGCTCCGAATTACAGCCGGGGCGAATAACGATTGTGAAACAGGAAGCGCCTCGTTGCAGAGGCGCTTTTTATTTTTATAACCGATGCGATTATGATTACGAGGGACATTCAGATACGGGTGCGTTATTACGAGACCGATTGCATGGGAATCGTACACCATTCGAATTATATCCGTTATTACGAAGTGGCGCGAACCGAAATGCTGCGCGAGTTCGGGACGACTTACCGGCAGATGGAACGGGACGGGGTGATGCTGCCGGTGCTCGACGTGCACAGCAGCTACGGGGCTCCCGCCTACGACGATGATCTGCTGACCGTGCGGGTCACGCTGGCCGAACTGCCTAAGGTGCGGATGCGTTTCGATTTCGAGATTTACCGGGAAAACGGCGAGCGGATCAATACCGGTTCGGTGACGCTCGCCTTTATGAACAGCGCCACGCGCCGCGCCTGCCGTGCCCCGCAGCGGTTTTTGAAACTGCTGGAGCCTTATTTTTGATTTCGCAAGCTTGCGCCGGCTTGTACAACGGGGCGGTTCCGGTTTCCGATTAGTCCTGCCTGCCGGCGGTTAAGGGATTCGTTCTTCTCCGAGTTCCATTTTCAGCCGAATCATGTGCCGGCACTCGATGCCGTTTTCGATGATTTTTTCACGGTAGTGTCTGCTGAAAAAATCTTTGTCGATCGAATCGATCGAGAATCCGCAGCGTTGGTAGAGGGCCAGTTGCGCGATTCCGGAGTTGCCCGTTCCCACTTCCAGGACGGTACATCCTGCGTTGCGGGCCGTCTCTACGGCATGCCGGATCAGGCGCTTCCCGACCCCGCGGCCCTGGCAGGACTCCTCGACGGCGAGGTTGACCAGTTCCATCGTAAAAGGGCGCGTGCGTAGCAGTACCGATACGCCTATGATTTTTCCCGATTCCCAGGCGCCGAAGCAGACGCCCCGGGCGGTATAGTCCGCCACCGCTTCCCGCGACGGATCGGCCGTGTACAACAGTTTCCAGGGAAAGGGTTCTCTCGGATTGAGTTGTCGTATTTCGATCATAACCTGTGTTTTTCTTTGCAATAAAGATAAGTATTCGGTTTTGATTTTCGCTTTTATTTCGGTAATATTGTAAGCTCCGTTTACGGATCTAACTTAATCTGATATGATGAAACGATTCATTTTGGCCGCGTTGTCGCTGGTCGTGGCGCATGGTTTTTCTTTGGCGCAGGATCAGTCTAACCTGAGCTATCCGTCCGATCCCGACACGCAGGTACAACCCGGCGTTCCGCAGGGCGAAGTATTGCATTTCACGCTCGACGATTCGAAGATTTATCCCGGCACCCAACGCGAATATTGGGTCTATGTGCCGGCTCAGTACGATCCGGCTCAACCCGCCTGCTTGTTTTTCGATCTGGACGGCGTGCAGTTCAATGCGCCGGTCGTATTCGATAACCTGATTCACAAAAAAGAGATTCCGGTGACGATCGGCGTTTTCGTCGGTTCCGGGACTGTAATCGATAGCGCCGGTTTTCCCGTGCGTTATAACCGCAGCTTCGAGTTCGACGCCGTCAACGACGATTTCGTCCGGTTCATCGAAACCGAACTGCTGCCCGACGTCGAACTTAAAAAGGCTTCGGACGGTCGGCCGATCCGGATCTCCAAAAACGGAAAGGACCGCGCCATCGCCGGATGCAGCAGCGGAGGGATCGGGGCCTTCACGGCGGCGTGGGAACGTCCCGACCTATTCAGCCGCGTATACAGTTGCATCGGTACGTTCGTCGGGATGCGCGGCGGGGATCGCTATCCGGTGCTGATCCGCAAAACGGAGCCCAAGCCGATCCGCGTTTTCCTGCAGGACGGGTCGAAAGATACGTGGAACCCGCTGTTCGGCAGTTGGTTCAAAGGGAACCTCGATATGGAGGCGGCGCTCAGCTTTGCCGGTTACGAAGTGGGACATGCGTGGGGCGAAGGCGGTCACGACGGCGTGCAGGGCACGGCGATTTTCCCGGACGTGATCCGCTGGCTGTGGCGCGGCTGGCCGAATCCGGTCGGCGGGGGGCAGTCCGGCAACGATATGCAGCGCAGCATACTGGTCCCTGGGGAAACGTGGGTTTCGATCGATTCGTCGTATCGTTCGGTGAAGGCCGTGGCTGCCGACCGGCAGGGCGATGTTTATTTCAGCGATTCGCTTTCCCGGAGCGTTTGCCGTTTGGATTCGGCGGGGACGGTTGTGCCTTTTGTTGCGGACGCCGCTCCCTGCGACGGTTTGGCGGTAGCGAAGGACGGACGATTGTTGGCTTTCGGCAGCGGTAAAACCGGGATTACGGCTTACGGCCCGGAGGGAAAGCCGTCGCAAATGTTGAAGAAAATCCGCCCGTCCGGTCTGTTTGCCGTCGGCGACGGAAATTTGTATGTTGCTGAAGCGGGCGCGGGGAGAGAGCCGGGCGGAACGATCGGTCTGTTGCGCGCCGACGGCGATTGGGGAAAGGTCGCCGACGGTTTGAATGCCCCGTCCGCCCTGGCGATGTCTCCCGACCGGAAGTTGCTTTTTGCCTGCGACCGGCAGTCTCACTGGATATACGGCTATCTGGTCGGCCCGGACGGGTCGTTGCGTTACGGCCAGCGTTTTTACTGGCTGCACGTGTCCGAAAGCAACGACGGGACGCCCGACAGCAGCGGAGCCTCGGCGATGGCGGTCGACCGGGACGGGAACCTCTATGTGGCTACCCGGATGGGGGTACAGGTGGCCGACCGTAACGGGCGGGTGCGTGCGATCCTGACGCTGCCCGAAGGCGGAGTCACGTCCCTTTGTTTCGGCGGAGCCGATTTCGATACCTTATATATCGTTTGCGACGGCCGGCTTTATAAACGGAAGATGAAATTGCCGGGCGTACCGCCGTTGGCGGAACCTTTCGAGCTGTCCCCCGGCGGCGCGGGTTAAGTAGCTGCTGCGATCTCGGGACGTCACACGGTTCCGGGATTGCCGCAACAGGCGTACAGCAATTTTCGGACATCATTCAACTGCCCGTCGTATTCGCGCTGGAGTTCCAGAGTCCGGTTTCGGAGCGTGGCCAGTTTTACGGAAAGCCCGATCCAGGATGTGATCGTGCGTACCAGTTGGTGACGGTCGGGAGCGGAAAAGCTTTCCTGAATCATGAACTGGATGCAATGACGGTTCCCGATGTTTTTAGGCCCGGACGCAGTATGTTCGTTCAGGTGCGCCATGAGTTTCACCGTGCCGTGAAGCAACGAGTGCAATTCCCACAGCCATTCGGTTTCCGATTGGGGATTGTCGGGAGGCGTGCAGAAGCGGTGCGCGAGATCGAGATAGTGTTTTTTCAGGGTATTTAGGCCGGGTTCCCCGTTTTCCTGTTCAGCCGGATTTTTGCTTTTCGTTGAGTCCATGACGATCAAGCGTTTAGTGACAGGCGGGAATATAAAAAAAGACGGTCCCACCTTTCCCGTTGAACTCCACCTGAAGGCAGTGGGTGCATTAACACTCCACACGGGGGTACGGGACCGCCGTATGAAGCATACGGGCGCAGAAAGCGCCCTGTACGAGAAGCGGCAGGTTCCCCTGCCTTCAGTATGGAGTTCACTACAAATGTATAAAAAATCCGCGTAACAGAAAAGCGCGGGTCCGTTTGCCGTCTTCGTAACTCGCGGGCATCCAGTCGACTCGTTTGTCAGATTCCGTGTCGTTTGCTCCGGTTTGTCAGTCGGAGTGCGGGCATTCTTCTGACAATCTGTCAGGCTTTCGGTGCTGGCACATTAATTGATTCGGTTTTGTTCGTAAAAACGAATACTGTTTAAAACGATAAAAGCTATGCAAAACGGGAAAATTGGAGTTACAACGGAAAATATCTTTCCGATTATTAAAAAATTTCTCTATTCCGATCATGAAATTTTTCTGCGCGAGTTGGTTTCGAACGGCGTAGACGCCACCCAGAAGTTGAAAGCGCTCGCATCGATGGGCGAATTCAAAGGGGAACTGGGCGATTTGACGGTCCGCGTATCGCTCGATACCGACAAACGGATACTGACGATTTCCGATTCGGGGATCGGCATGACGGCCGAAGAGATCGACAAATATATCAACCAGATCGCTTTTTCGGGCGCCGAAGAATTTTTGGAAAAATATAAAAACCAGACGATTATAGGGCATTTCGGATTGGGGTTCTATTCCGCTTTCATGGTTTCCGACAAGGTCGAGATCGTGACTCGTTCTTACAAGGAGGGTTCCAAAACGATGCACTGGACCTGCGACGGATCGCCCGAATACACGATGGAGGAGGCTTCTACGGAACGTAGTCGCGGTACGGACGTCATCCTGCACCTGAGCGAAGACAGCAAAGAATTCGCCGACAAGGCGCGGATCCGGGAGATACTGAAGAAATATTGCAGCTTCCTGCCCGTGCCGATCGCTTTCGGCAAAAAACAGGAGTGGAAAGACGGTAAATACGTGGATACCGACCAGGACGACATTGTCAACGCGACCGATCCGTTGTGGACGAAAAAGCCGACCGACATTACCGAGGAGGATTACATGGAGTTTTACCGGACGCTCTATCCGATGGCCGAGGATCCGTTGTTCTACATTCACCTGAACATCGACTATCCGTTCAACCTGACCGGTATCCTCTATTTCCCGAAGATACGGAACAATTTCGAGATTCAGAAGAACAAAATACAACTCTATTCGAATCAGGTGTTCGTGACCGATTCGGTCGAAGGGATCGTGCCGGAGTTCCTGACCCTGCTGCACGGCGTGATCGACTCGCCGGACATCCCGCTGAACGTATCGCGAAGTTACCTGCAGAGCGACTCGAACGTTAAGAAGATTTCGAGTTACATTACGCGGAAAGTGGCCGACCGCCTGAGCGAACTTTTCGCGCAGCACCGCGAAGAGTTCCAGAAAAAGTGGGACGATCTGAAGATATTCATTCAGTACGGAATCATCACCGACGAAAAGTTCGCCGAAAAAGCGGCCGATTTCGTGCTGCTGAAAAATACGGAGGGCAAATACTTCACGCTGTCCGAGTATGCCGCGCTGGTCAAGGAAAATCAGACCGACAAGAACGGCAACGTGATTTACCTCTATACGAACGATCCGGTATCGCAGAATTCGTTCGTCGGCGCCGCGCGCGACAAAGGGTACGACGTGCTGGTGATGGACGGACAGTTGGATACCCATTTCATCGGTTGGTTCGAGAATAAGAATCAGGGGACGCGTTTTGTGCGGGTCGATGCCGACGTGGTCGACAAGCTGATCGAGAAGGAGAACAACCTGAAGATGGCGCTCAGTTCCGCCCAGCAGGATTTGTTGCGTCCGGTATTCGAAGCGCAATTGCCCGCCGAGGACAAGATCCGTTACACCGTGTCGTTCGAGCCGATGGCCGAAAACCAGATGCCGGTGATGATTACTCAGAACGAGTTCATGCGTCGTATGAAAGATATGGCTGCGATGGGAGGATCCGGGATGCAGTTCTACGGCCAGTTGCCCGATAACTTCAACGTGGTAATCAACGGCAATCATCCGCTGGTGGCGGAGATACTGGGCGAAGTCGAGGCCAGCTACGGCGACAAGCTCAAGACGACCAATAAAAAATTGGATGCGGCGATCGCCGAGCAGCGCAGTTTCGAAGAGTTGGTCAAAGACAAGAAGGCGGAAGATTTTTCGCAGGAAGAAAAAGACAAGCAACAGGAGGTCGATAAGAAAGTGGAAGACCTGCGCCGCCAGCGTACCGAGCGCCTGACCGAGATCGGCCGCGAGAACAAACTGGTCAAGCAGGTAGTCGATCTGGCGTTGTTGTCCAACAGTATGCTGAAAGGGGAGAATCTGACCAACTTTATCCGTCGCAGCGTGGAACTGATCGGGAAATAGGTTTTTCGCATTTTCGTTATGTAAAAGCCCGTATTTTGGTGGTGGACTATGTTTTCTTCATCGAATCCGAGGGAACAAAGAGGAACTCTCGCGGCGGACTGAGGGAGTTGTAAAATTCCATTCGTTCTACCAAGTGGTCAAGAAAGCCTCGAAAAAGAACGTTCCGGGGACGGATGTGGACGTATTCATCTGCACCAACGACAAGTTCCGGGAAGCGGAAACCACGCCGAGTACGGTCTCTATGGATTGCTGCGGGCTATGGACTCCATGGCCCGCAGCCTGATTTCGAAATCGGAGAGCTACTACCTCGACCTGTTCCTGTTCTGCTTCTATTACGGGGGTATGGCGCCTATCGACACGGCCTAATCCCGTCATGCGCCTGACACCCGAACAGCAATTCGTGTGTCTTTGTGATTTCGATTTGCTGGAACTGCACAGCAAAGATAAGTAGCATCGGTTCTACCGCGAAGTGTTGAGCCATGCTGACGGCTGGCGGACGGACACTATCACAATACATACAGCGATCTAATCGGCGGGATCACGTTCCCGTATGCTCGATATTTGGCAAATCCTTGTAAGCAAACTTGCCCGTGATAAATTTATAGCTGATATGTTCGTCTTGCTAAAATGAGCAGCGTTTTTTGATTTTTAGAGCGATATAATTTATTTTTGTCTTACCCAAAATAGCGCGTACAGTCATGGTGCCGTGCAAAATGGACTGCATGTATCGTATAATAAAAAAGCAATCGGAGTAATGCAAAAGAAGCTGCTTTTATCTGTCAGACATATTGTTTTCATATTTGCCGGACTAAGTTTTTCTTTCACTTCGCAGGTGGCTGAAGCCAGGGAGCACCGCTTGCTCATCATCAACTCCTATAATGAGGCGGCTCCGTGGAGCCAAGAACTGATCACCCCGATCGCATTGCTGACCGCCCGGACGGATGGCGTGCGTGCCGATATCATCCATATGAACGGTACGTTCATCCGTAACGAGTCGATGTACCGTCAGGTTGAGAATGGTATATTTCAGCGTTTCGAGGATCGAAAACCCGACTATCTGGTACTGATCGGCAACATGTCCTTTACTCTAAGGGAGCGCATCGTGAAGGAATGGGGCGATATTCCGATGGTGTTGATTTCCAAAACTAAAGTATGCGGTCCGCAGGAATTTTATATAACGGGCGAAACATCCGATGTATCGGACGATATGCTTAAACCGTTGATCGACCTGCAAGGCAAATACAATTTCACAATGATCGAAGTGCCTGATTTGTACAGGGAGACGATCGATATGATGGTGAGGATGTTGCCCGGAATGCGCAAGGTGGTGTTCATGGCCGATGAATTTTACTTGAACCGCTACCTAAACGGGCTTATCCGCCAGTATATAAAGGAGACCTACCCTGACCTGGGGTACGAATGGCTCGTAGGCAATGAGCACAATAGTGATCTTATGCGGCAGTATCTGAACGACCGTGATCCTTCGGTTGGGCTATTGCTTTCTACCTGGTTCTACGAACGCATCAATGTGCATGGGTTTCCAATGCTGATCTCGGGTGATGCCCGGATGATCTCGGCAGCTAAACGTCCGGTTTTCGCTCTCCGGAGCGCTTATTTGAGTAACGGCATTGACGGCGGGTATTTCCCCGATCCGCAGCAGACTCAGGCAGCCGTCATGAATGCCGTCAACCAAATGTTGGATGGCGTACCTATGCGCACGGTTCCTTTCGCCTATGCAACAGAGGCGTTCCCCATCGTCAATTACCCCAAGCTCGTTCGGGATGAGATCCCTGTGGACAGATGCCCCGAGAGTACGGTGTTTCTTGATAAACCCAAAACATTCTGGCAATTATACAGTTGGTACATCATCGTAGCACTTGTCATTTTTGTAGCGACGATCATTATCGCTATCCTCAATACGGTATTCCAACGCAAAAAGATGGCTCTTTTCAGAACGCATGCCAACCTGGTCGAGCATATGCCGATCGCCTATACGCAGGCCACCGTGTGTTACGGGGCCGACGGACGTGTTGCTGACATCGAGTATCATTCGGGAAACGAGGCCTTTGCCAGTCTGGTCCGGCAAAATGTCCTGCCGGGCGCTTCCTATAAACTGTTCGCTCCTGAATATATTTCGAACATGGCCGAGACCGCTCTGAGGAACCGTTTCCCCGTTACTTTTTCACACTACTTCAAACAGACCGACACTTATTACGAGTTTTTGATGTATCTCTCGGAGAGAGATCGGGAGATGGATATTTTCGCTATCGATATCACGGCCAAAAGTAAGGCGGCCAATGAGTTGAGGGAGTTTGCGGAGAAACTGGACATTACCCTGAGCGTGGCCCATATTATTCCGTGGCGTTGGGATCTGGAGAGCCATAAAATCGCTTGCGAGGCTCAGCGCATATTGAGGCACATGAACTTTACCGCACAACGCGGATCGACCCACCTGGTCCACATTATCGAGGATGCCGAGTATTTCGAGCGCATCCATCCCGACGACGCGGCGCACATAAAACAGACCTACCGCGATTTTTTGGACGGGAAGCTCAAGTACATCAAGACCGAGTTCCGGGTGGTTACCGACAAGAACGGACAATCGCGCACCGACTGGCTGGAAGTACATGCTGCCGTAGTTGAAAGTGACGACCGGGGACGGGCGAAAGCGCTTATCGGCTCACTATTGCTGATCACCGAGCGCAAAAAACAGGAGCAGACACTTGTTGCGGCCAAAGAGAAGGCCCGAGAGTCAGACCGCTTGAAGTCGGCGTTTCTGGCCAATATGAGTCACGAGATCCGCACACCGCTTAACGCCATCGTCGGATTCTCAAGCCTGCTGCTCACCACCGAGGACGAACAGGAGAAACAGCAGTTTGTGAACATTATCGAGAACAATAACCAGTTGCTGTTGCAGTTGATCGGCGACGTACTCGATCTGGCTAAGGTCGAATCCAATACGCTCGACTTCATATACAGGGCTACGGACCTCAACGATCTGATCCGTACGATAGACAGTACGGAGCGTCTGCGCTTGCAGCCCGAAGTCGTACTCAACTTTATGCTTGGTGCGACCGATTGTGTCGTCCGTACCGAACCCAACCGTTTGTCGCAGGTGTTGATCAACCTGATCTCCAATGCCCGAAAGTTCACAAAGAGCGGAAGCATTGTTTTCGGATACGAATTGCGCGGAGACGAGATTTACTTTTTCGTGAAAGACACCGGCATGGGGATCTCTCCTGAGGGCCAGACCCGACTTTTCCAGCGTTTCGTCAAACTGAACGATTTCATGCCGGGCAATGGACTTGGACTCTCTATCTGCAAAGGAATCGTCGAGAAGATGAACGGGTCGATAGGCGTCGAATCTGCGGGTGAGGGCAAAGGCTCTACATTTTGGTTTAAAATTCCGTATCTGCCCGCCAAGATCGTAAAGGCGGAACAAGTCGTTGTGGAGACTCCGAAAGTTCCACTGGGGAGGAAGAACATCACGATCCTTGTTGCCGAGGACTGTGAAAGCAACTTCCTGCTGTTCCAATCCATCCTGAAAACGGAATACAAACTCATCCACGCTTGGAACGGACGCGAAGCGGTGGCACTCTGCCGGGAGCACAGTCCCCAGTTGATCATCATGGATATCAATATGCCGAACATGGACGGTTACGAAGCTACCCGGGAGATCCGTAAATTTTCCAAGACGGTTCCCATCATCGCCGTGACGGCTTATGCGTTCGCATCGGATAAGGAAAAAATCCTCAAAAACGGTTTCAACGGTTATGTCGCTAAGCCGATCAATCCGACAAAATTGGGGATTGAGATACGAACTATGCTCAACAAGAACTTTACGCTAATTTGACCACGGGAACATATCGACCGAACATTCGGGGTGCTTTAATAGCTACAACTGTAACATCCTATAAAAGAGAGAAAACATGAAGTATCGTTTACTATTACTGTTTCTATTCGCAACAACAGCACCGTTACGTGCAGCGGCCCTTGTTGAAGGACGCATCTATTTGAAAAACGGATCGGTCGTCGAATGTACGGGCGACGACCGATTGCAACTCCCCCAAAAATCCGGCAAACTGAAAATATTTCGAGACGCTTTCCGGAAAACTAAAACCAAAGATGTATTGCCGGCCGGAGATATAGACTCGGTGATTTGCTGGCATGCCAAGACCCCGGAACACGTCCGCAAGTTGGTTTGGGCGTCCGATCCGGGCTGGATGTGGGTTTACGTCGAGACGCCGCATATTAGGGCCTGCATTTATTCGAAAAAAGGTTACTGTGTCGACACGAACGGCGGTATGCTGGTTCGGCAGAGAAGCGGATGGTTCAGTAGCTCGCGTGTGGCCTATTTCCTTCAGAAACATGACGAAAGTGAATTTCAAAACATTGGCAGTACATACCGCCGTTCGAAAGACGTTTTCCGCGAACGCATCGCCCGTTATATAGACGACGATCCCGAACTTGCCGAGCGCATACGCCGATCGAATGCCTACCGGGACAAAACGATTCTTATGCTGCGAGACTACGATCCGACTAAATATTAACCCCTAAAATAAAGCATATGAAACAGTTTTTACTTTTCGCTGCCACCGTGCTGGTCACGTTGGGCACAATCAGTCAGGCACAGGCCAAGAAGCCGGAAGATCAGGAGTTCCGCCGGGTAATAGTAACCCTTACATCCGGCGAGAAAGTCGACGGTTACCTGCAGCGCAGTTGGCACGCCGAATCCTCCGTACTGAAAAAGGAAAATTACTCGTTCAAGCTCGCCAAGACACCCGACGACAAGGAGCCGGTCAAGTACACGGCCGACGAGGTCGAAAGCATCGAATACGTCGAGAAGACCGAAGCCCATCCGGACGGCATCCGCTGGGAAGCCCTCGATATCGCTTCTCCCGGACTCAAGGACCGTTATCGCACATTCCGCAGGTTGGTCTGCCTGAACAAAGCCAGCCAGAACGCCACTACCTATTGGTGGAAGATATGGACAACAGAGCGGGTCGGCAATATCGACCGCCGGGTGTTGAAGACCGTATACGGCATCCGTTTCCACGACGATCCCGACCGGACCGTTTATCCGTATATGTTGGTCAACACCATGCTGGTGGAAAAACAGCATCCCGGATTGCAGAAGTTCTGCAAAACATGGTTCAAAGGCTCCGAAGGCAAGGTGCGCAAAAAAGAGGCTAAAGAGAACGACGCGTGGATGTTGGATATGTACGACGCTTACCTCGCCGCCCAGGCGGACAAATAAGTCGGCATTCAGAGACAGAGTGAATATACGAAGATTATTTCATTGCGAAAGCCTCTTTCTTACCAGAGAAAGAGGCTTTCGTTAGGTAACAGGATTTATATCTTCAATAGTTTTTAATCTTAATTATCCAGTACCGCATCCGCAGGCTTCCGTTTACAAAGCTCGTCGTAGCGGGATACCGTCAGCTCGAAATCGGTAATGTCGAAGTCGAGCACTTTCCACCAGTAGCGGAACGAGAGCCCGGTCTCCTGCGAGGGCCGTTTGATCTTGCATAGCTTATTTATCGCCTCGGCCCGCAGGTTATACAGCCGTGCCGTATCCTTCAGTGGGGGATGGATTCCTTTGAGCCGCATCGACGCATCGAATACCAGCACTTTGTAGTTCTTCGGCTCGCGTTTGCGACGCTTCCCATCCGGCTCGATCGTCGTCACCGGACTGGCTTTGGATTTACGCCCCTGCCGCCGTGGCTCTAATTTCCCAGGGAATCATACTTTACGGCCCTGCGGTCCGTTACGCTTACCGACAGATCGGCCTCTATCGGTTTTCCACCGTCGTCTTTCAGTCCGATCTCGACGCGCACCTTTTCCCGTTTGCCGTTCCGGTCGAACAGTTCGTAGTCGGCTTCCGCGTCGCGTATGGGTCGTCCGTCCGCATCGGCGAACCGCACGATTGCCTGAGCGGAAGTATAGGTTATGTCGGTTCGTATGCGGTCTGAACGGGTATTTCCCACGTTGATGTTGCGCCGGAAGAAGAATGCGGGCTCGAAGTTCAGCATCCATCCGGTATACGCCCTGAGGGTGTACTCTCCCGCGGGCAGCGTATCGGGCAGGGGGAGCCCGTTCGCAAACCCCAGCGAATCGCGCTTGATCTTCCGTGCCGCGACGACCTTCCCTCACCTGTCGGCCAGGTCGACATATATGAAGTTCGAGAGCGTATCGGGCCTGTGGGATACGGCGTCCGTCAGATAGGCCTTGAACCACATGGTGTCTCCGGCTCCGTAGTAGGGCTGGTTCAGATGAAGGTAGAGCTTCTCGGGATGACGGGACTGGACCCCGGCGAAGAAAGAAGCGAGGCTGTCGAGTTCCGGAGAGGATACCGTGTCCGGCTCAGAGCCATCGGATACGGAAGGGCGTACCCCACCGAATCCTGCCGTAATACCCAGCAGCAGCAACATTACACGAAAAACGCCCTGTTTCATATCCTTGTTTTTTTTACAATCCGTTTATAACAAATGAAATAGACATCCTATCCGATCAAATTTCCTATTTCTGAATCACTCCAATCTTTGTAGCGTTCTGCATACCGATCCGTCCGTCGCAATACCCTCGATTACGACCTCCAAACGAGACTTATCTTTATCGTTGGTGTAAAACTCGATCGTACCCTTGCCGTCGTCCCCGATCCGTAGGTAGGGCTCCCAATAGAGCGTCGTCCTACGATCCGGGGTTTTATTCGCCAGTCGCTCCGGAGTGTCGTAAACCGGATGGTAAAACTCGGTATGCTTGGCATATCCATTTGTCCTATAAACGACAAAATTTCGGATGCCGTTAACATCTTCTCTCAAGAAAATATGAAGCCGACAGGGATAGTTATCCCAAAAAATAGCTCTCGGCGTTAGCGGCGGGTTCATAATAGAGGGAACCTCCAATTTGAAATAATCAACCTCTTTTGCAAAAAAACGGTACAACTGGGCCATGCCATAAATAATCTCGTTGTCGATTCTTATTTGGGCCGGATAAGAAAAACCGGATGGCGATCTCAAGCTAATCCAATCGCCATTGTTCACAACTCCGGGTAAAAATTTTATATAATGCTCCAAAGACATAGACCCGAATTTTGCGATGCGAGCAGTATCGTCAATTATTTTTTTGTAAATGGCGACTGCGGGACGGTTCGGATCTTTTGCTGTCACGGTTACTTCTTCAAGTTCGTATTCCCCAAGACCGTCGTTATTGGGTTTCGGGAACGAAGCCAGGTAACGCTGTAAATCGTCGCTGCGACTCCGTAGCGAGTCTTCTGTAAAAAATGGATGCAAGGGTTTGAATTTCAATCCCGAGTAAAGCTTGTCGGCTTTAACCTCACATGGAATCCTTCCGCCTCGTTTGTTTTTCGAAGAGATAAAAAACACGGTGCTATCCTGAAAATCCAATCCTTCGATAAGAAACCGTCCCATGCTGTCAGTTACCGTACTGCCGACCACGTTGTCTTTATTGAATGCAAAAGCGGTAACCGACGCTTGCTTTGCAACTTTTCCTCCGGCAGTAGAGACATATCCGGAAATATACTGTCCACGTTCGATATAATGTTTCGGCGTGAACGGTTCCGGATGGAACAGGTCATCCGTTTTGAACCTCCGCCAACCGTGAGTCATCATAACCAGATCGAGATAATGCCGCCGTGCAGGGGAGTCGTCCAGAAAATAATAGCCCGGATTATGGATATAGCCTTTCAGATCGGAAGTCAGCAGCAAATTAGTACGGATGTTGTCCGAGAGGGAATCCGTTTTGACGGTATTGGCATCGGTTACGCTGACCGAGAAAGTTCCTTCGAGAGGCTGTCCGCCTTTTCCCACGGTAATGTCGATCCGGACTTTCTCCCGTTTCCCGTAGGACGGTTTATCTTGTGTTACCTGCCACTGTTCTTGAGGACGGGACAGGTAAACCAATCGTTCTGTTTTAGGAATACCGGACGAATCGGCCAGCAGTAAATGTAAGATTCCTTCGGGCAGCGAATCTGTTTTAATCAGCCCTTCGGGATTGTTCGGGGGTACCGAATGGACAAAATGACAAAGCCCGCGTGTATGGGCTACGAGCACGCTCCCTTCGGGAATTGTTCCCAGAACCCGGTAACGCAGATTGTTTTCGCTTTGGGTAACGGTCAATGCACAGGCGTTTTCATGTATCGAGGGGAGCGGGGTGGATACGCTGAGCGTATCGCAAAAAGTAACGGCCCGGTACGTTTCTGCGGACTGCGGGGTCAGCAGAAATATTCCCATACCGTCGTGTTCGCTGCTAAAACGGGCTACGGTATCCCCGGCAGAGTTCAATATAGCTCCGCGGACTTCGGCTGGATATCCGTTCGACTGCACAGCTTTAAAGGCGACGATCTGCGGTGTTCCCGGAACTAAATTTCCGCCTTCGGGCAGGAACTGGATATCGAACGAGGCCGTCCGAGGTTCGGGAAAGAACGTGCGTTTGTATAGGGTGCCGTTTCCCAGTTTCAGCCGGGTTTCGGCATAAGCGCCGTTTAGGGTGGAATCGGTCGGAAGGGTAACGAACAATGCTCCAGAAGGGGAGGTGGGTTGCTGGCCCGAAGAAAGTTGTTTGCCATTGCGGTCGAAAAGTTCATAGGAAGCTTCGTTGCCGAAAAGCGGAGAACCTGATTTGTCGGAGAAACGGATAACCATCATATCCTTATCGGTGTATGTGATATCGGTGCGGATGTCGGATGCCGTCCTGCCGATCAGGATGTTTTTCTGAAAGAAACAGGACGGATCGAAATTAAGCATCCAACCGGTGTAGGCTTGCAGGGTATATTCCCCGGCGGACAGCGTGTCGGATATATACAGATTGTTGGCGAATCCGACGGAATCGCGTTTGATCTTTTTGGATGAGATCAGTTTGTTTCTTCGATCGAACAGATCGACATAGATAAAATTGGATAACGTATCGGGACAAAGTGTCATGGCATCGCTCAGGTAGGCCCGGAACCGGATCGTATCCCCGGCTGCGTAATACGGTTTGTCGAGATGAAGCCATAGTTTCTCCTCATGACGGGACTCGATATCCGAGAAAAAAGAAAAAATACGGTCTTGCTGTTCATTTTGAGACATAGGGCCGTTTTCGCCTTTCAGAAAAGGCGAACTTCCCAACATCAACAAAATGTATAAAACTATCTTTTTCATAATAAAATACCGATTAAAATCTAAATTGTTTTCCTTGTCCTTTTTACGGATTTTCGGGTTTCTCCGGTTGTTTATAATAAAAATAAGTCCGCCCATTCGCTTTTCCGCTCCATATCGAGCGTCGATAGCAGGATTAGGCCGATGCCCGCGATTCCTTCGAGCATCGTATAGGAATCTTTCCAGAGCGGCGTCGTTTCCAACATATACCGTTATGCAGCGACAGCTCTTCGATATACAGGGGATCGCGTTCGATGATTTTTTTATCGATGTCCTCCAGCACATCGTCCGAATCGCCTTCCAACAAAGCGTTTTGGATCAGGTGTTCGACGCCCCAGCCGATACCGCACAGTCCGTCGACGAAGTTGATAGGGATGTTTTCGTGAACCATGTCGAACACTTCGTCCAGCAGTTCTTCCGCGTATTCGCGGAAGTAGGCTTTGCCGGTATGTTTGGCATATTGTCCGAAAAACGCCACGCCTCCCATTTTCCCATTGAGCAATCCCGCATTGGGGGCGAAATGGTAGCTGAGAATCAAATGACGGGTCTGTCTGTCGAGTAACATAGACATCAGTTTTATAAGTTTTTTATAAAACTACAATGTGATTAGAACTTCTTCTCTCTCAGATCTTATGATCCAAGCTATCACAATGCTCTTCACAATCGCACGGATATTTATATTCTCTTAAAAAGTTCCGTGCCGTTTTATGCCCTCTCTGTTATTGAATAACTTTACATAAGCTGTATTTCCCTTCTCTTTCGACTAATCGATTCTGTGTTTTTATCAGGTTACGAGTATTCCCCGACCGAATACAATAAATTATTCGTCCGGAAATAATTAGTATTGCTTTAAATGTAAAAAGGAAATCTCGATGAAGTGTTATTATCCGACCTTTCCCCAAGAATGTCAAGAGTCCAATGCGGATTAGCATACCCATGAAGCGCAATGCAATCGAAAATCAGAGATATAGAGTATGTTATATCCATTGGTATATAACTGGTTATGCAAAATGCAACTGTAAAACGACTTAACGACTTTAAGTATTCTTTTATGAAGTTCTTGCAAATTAGATAAATTTTATTAAAAATCAATATTATCAGTCGTTTTTTGTGCACGATAAAGTCAGAGAAAGTCGTAATACAGAAGGGATATATGCGGAAAAACGGCTAAACTATGGACAATAATGTGTTACATGCGTTTGGAATAGCATTTTCTGAATATATTCTGCCACCGAAAAAACGTTTAAAACCGCATTTTTCGCCATAGGCTTAAAAATAACACATCCTGTAAATCAACCTATTATTCTCCAAGATTTCAAATAGGTAACGAAACGGTAACGATTTTTACAGAGTCATCTGTCCAACTCACTGATTTGTCATAGAAAAACTTTACAGATTATATTACTTTGTCCTATTTGAGCTAGACGTCGGTCGAGCGTTGGGAGGTGCAGTCTTTGGTCCGGCCGTGCATGAAAAATCTTGACCGCACGGTACGCAGCCTGACGCGAGTTGAAAAAAGCGGCCGGGGCGGGCACGGTCTACTGGAGGCGGGGATATGCCTCGACAGGCTGCCAGGGGAGGCAAACGACGACGTGCGATTGTTACGGCATCCGTTTCCGGGGCGATAGCGCGGTTCATAATTTCCTGACAGTCGGCGGCGCCTCTACCGGTTGGAGTGAAATGATGTTCGTGTTCAAGAAAAAAATCCCGAATTGCGAGGCGCTCAAAGAGTGTTACGAGAAGGGGGTGGAGAGTAAAGAGCATGTTCGCGAACTGAAAAAAGACCCCTTTTCGATACTGAATTTCTGCGACGCGTTTTTCGCAGAGTAACGGTCGGGGCGATAAGTCGCTTTTGTATGTAAGGATCGATCTACCTAAGCGATCTGAAGTTCGTGTATTTTTTTTTGGTAAGGAGTGTCGGGAAATCGGGCGATCGTTTGGTTCTCCGACGGTTTGTTATATGGAGAATCGGCGATCCGGAATCCGGGCCGCCGTAACGTCGATGTCCGGAATACCGCGAGATTTCCGGTTCGGATACGGAATGGAAACGACAAAGCCGGAGTCTTGAGACTCCGGCTTTGTCGTTCCGAGCGATGTTTCAGGAACTGCGATTACAGCGCCAGTTTGTAAATCCGGTAAATGTCTTCGACGTGCAGGGCCCGGAAATTTCCCAGCCCGTTGCGTCCGTCGCGTTCGGCGAGGCATTTTTCGGCCATTTCGCGCAGGTGCTCTTCGCCGATCCCCACGTCGCTCAACCGGGTGGGCAGGCCCATTTTCCGGTACCAGCTTTCGAGACGGGCGATCATTTCGAAAACAATCTTTTCGGGATCGTCGAAAGCCAGCGAAACGTCGAATACGCGCACGGCGAATTGAACGAACTTGTCGATGTCCGTTTTGTAAACGTATTTCATCCACGCCGGGAATACGATCGACAGGCCCGCCCCGTGCGCGATGTCGTACTGCGCGCTCAGTTCGTGCTCGATGTCGTGGCTGGCCCAGTCGCCGATGCGTCCCGTGTTCAGCAGGTTGTTGTGCGCGACGGTGCCCGCCCACATGATCTCGGCGCGGACGTCGTAATCGGTCGGATTTTCGAGGGCCATCGGGCCGTGGTAGAGAATGGTGCGGATGGCTCCCTCGATCAGGCGGTCGGTGAAATCGACGTGTTTTACCCGCGTGAAATAACGCTCCATTAAGTGGGCGACAATGTCCGAGCAGCCGTTTGCAATCTGGTGCGGCGGCATCGTGAAAGTCACTTCGGGATTCATGAACGCGAATTTCGGGATCAGGCATTCGCCGCCGATGTAGCGTTTGTAGTTGCCGTCCTCGTTGGTGATGACCGAACTGTCGGACGATTCGGAACCGGCTGCCGGAATGGTCAGCACGACGCCTACGGGCAGCGCTCCCTCGATCGGCTTGTCGTCGTACAGGTAGTAGTCCCAGATGTCGTCTTTGCAGCGCATCGCGGCCGCGATGGCCTTCGACGAATCGATCGTGCTGCCGCCGCCTACCGCAAGGATGAAATCGATCCGGTTTTCCCGGCAGATTTCGACGCCTTTGCGGACGAGCGACAGGCGGGGATTGGGCTGTACTCCGCCGAGTTCGGCGACGTACAACCCTTCGGCTTTGAGCGATGTTACGACCCGGTCGTACAGGCCGTTGCGCTTGATCGACCCGCCGCCGTAATGCAGCAGCACCCGTTTCCCATATTTGGCGACTTCCCGGCCTACGCCGTTCTCGACGCCTTTGCCGAAGATGATTTTTGCCGGATTGTAATATTCGAAATTGATCATTGGATTAGTATTGAGTTAAATAGGGAATGTGTAGCTATTTCCGTTCGGTCAGCGACAGGATGAGTCCGTCGCGCATCGTGAGCGTGGCTTCGCGGCCTTTGCCGCGCAGATCCATCATGTCGTTCTTGTATCCGAAACCGTCGGCGGTCACGTACTGCGTCAAGTCGAATACCGTCCCGTCGAGGGTGACCCGCGCCAGATCCGGTTCGAAAACGACGTCGATCCGGTAGCATTTTTTCGTCTTGCCGTCCGTGCCGTCGAAAACGACGTTGATCGGATAGGGGTCTTGCACGTAGATCGTATTGCCGCGCTGTTCGATCACCCAATGTCCATCCGCCTGCCGGACGTTTTTCGTGTCGTCGTCCTCGACATTCCAAGCGTGCCCGCCGCCGGGCAAGTCGCGCCGGTCGAGCACTTCGGTTTTTTCGTTGCCGGGCAGGAACAGTTCCGCCTGGGCCGAGTCGGCGCTGAATACGATGTAAGCGGCATATACGGCGCCCGTATCGGATTGGGTCGTCGGGAGCATTTTGACGCCGTCTTCGAACGGACGGATGCAATCCTTACGCGCCTCCGACCATTGGTAGCCGGCCGATCCGATGCAGTCGTGGCCGTCCCTGTCCGCTCCGGTCGCCTGCCCCGTTTTTTTCGTCCCGTTCTGTCCGCAGCCGCAAAGCGCCAGCGCCGCGACTGCCATGAAAATCGTGTTTTTTATCATGTCTGTCTGTTTTGGTTTCGAGAATTATGCCCGTACAATATCCCGGCCAAACGGAGTAAAGGCCAGACTCATCAGTTTGAAATGCTGCCGTCCGAACGGGATGCCGATGATCGTGATGCAGAGCAGCACGCCCCAGAACAGGTGCGACAGCGCGATCCAGATTCCCCCGACGAAAAACCAGAGGATGTTCATCAGGGTGCTGAGGCATCCGCTGCCCTGTTCGGTGACGACCGTCTGCTGTCCGAATGGAAACAACGCTAACAGTCCCATTTTGAACGCCTGCAGCCCGAACGGGATGCCGATGATCGTCAGGCACAGCACCAACCCGCCGATGAAGTATTCGACGGCGATCGCCAATCCCCCAAACACCAGCCAGATAATATTGCCCAGTAAGTTCATTGTTTTTCCCTGTTTTAATTATAATTACAAAGATAGTATATTTTCATGCGGCTCCAAATCCGGGACGGTCGCTTCCCGGGGCGTTCGGATTCGTTAAAAACGGGACTTTTCTTCGGCGGCTCCCGATTCGACGTTTCTGACCTTGACTTCTTTACCCGTTTTGAAATTGTAACGCAGCGATACGGCGATCTGACGCCAGTTCTGGCGCTGTTCGACGGTGCGTTCGAAGGTCGGTTCCACGATCCGGATGTTTTCCTTGTTGTAATTGATCAGGTTGTGGACGGTCAGCGATGCGGTCAGCCGTTTTTTCAGCAGCGACCGCCGGAGGCCGGCGCCGACGTTGAACTGTCCGCTCATACGCATGTTGCCCCATAACCGGGGAGTCCGGTAGTTCAGATTCAGGTCGAGCGTCCACTCTTTGCGGATCGTCAGCGCGTTGTTCAGGTATCCCTGTACCGTATTCTGGCGGCCGGCCAGACTGCTGAAGCAGTTCATCGCCGTCAGATTCAGATTCAGCATCCACCACGGAGTAATGTTTGTCGGAACATTGACGTTCAGGTTGAAATTTCGTCCGATCGGGACGTTTTCGTAACGGTACAGGATGATATCCGGGTCGTCCGGATCGGTCGTTGCGACCTGTTCCGAACTTCCGTTGACCGATTCGAATCCGACGGTCAGCGAATATTTGTGCCGGATGATCCAACTGACCGAATAACTGTTTTGATAGGCCGGCCTCAGGCGCGGGTTCCCTTCGAGAAACGAATACTCCGACAGCGGCATACGGTACGGATTGAGGTTCCAGAACGACGGGCGGCTGATCTTCCGGTTGTAGTTGAAGGCCAGCATTTGCGTCGCTTTTTTGTTCAGCGGCAGCGACAGGTTGGCCGACGGGAACAGCCCGAAATAATTCTGCCGGTCGGTAATCAGCGTACTGCTGGTCGCCGGGATTGCATAGGTATATTCGCCGCGCAGGCCGACGTTCAGTCCGATCCCGTTTTTGAATTTAGTCGAAAAATCGGCGTACAGCGCCCCGATGTTTTCCGAATACCGGTTCAGGTTGCTCTGCCGGTCGATCCGGTGCCAGGCGTCGTCGCGGAGAAATTCGTACAGGATAGCGGTGTTCATCCGGTTCAGCGTGTACTTGGCCCCGGTACGGAGTTTCGAAACCGGACCGAGCGCGATTTCGAAAGCGGCGGTGGCCGCATAAAGGTCGTTGACCGTATGGATGTCGCCCCGGTAGGTGGTGTCGAACGCCTGCGACCCGGTATAACGGCTGAAGTAATCGGTCGGATCGTCGTTGTCGCGCCGGTAGTAATCCAGCAACAGTTTGAACAGCGAACCGGTGGTATCCATTTTGAAAATATAGTTCGCCGAAATCCCCAGGCCGTATCCCTGTTGGTTTTGCAGAAAATGGCTCGCTATCCGCGTCGAATCCGCCTTGTCCTGTTTTTGAAGTCGGTTATGGGTTTCCGATCCGCCGGGCAGATTGCGGAAGTAGCTGACTTCCAATCCGGCGCTGTGCCGGTCGTTGAATTCGTACAGCGCTCCGATGCGCGGCGAAACGGATTTCCAGTGCCCGTCGAGCCTGCTTTCGGAGCGAATCGACGCGTCGTTTTGCCCGAATGCGGACGATTCGGTAATTCGTACGATCTGTTTGCCGAACCAGGTTCCCATCGAAGCGTAGAGGCTCAACCGGTCGTTCCGGTAGTTCAGGTTGAACGACGGAGAAGTCGTCGAAGAAGCGTTTGAAAAGGCGTGCGAATAGTAGATGCCGACCGCTCCGTCGATCCCGTTGTCGCGTTTGCGCTTCAGCGTGATTTTGATGATGCCGGCGGTCATGTCGGCGTCGTATTCGGCCCCGGAGTTCGGCACGATCTCGATGCGCAGGATGTCTTCGGCCGGGATCTGGTTTAGGTAGTTGATCAGATCTTCGCCCGTTTCGCGCAACAGTCGGTTGTTAATCATTACTTTAGCGCCTTTTTTGCCGAAGATGGCGATGTCGTCTCTGATCCATACGCCCGGCGACAGTTTCAGCATTTCGACGGCCGTGCGCCCGATTGCCTGCGGCATGTCGGCCACGTTGACGATGAAGCGGTCGGCTTCGCGGACGATCGGGGCGGCCTTGACTTCGACGCCTTGCAGCGAAATTTCGGACGGGTCCAGCACGATGCGTCCCAGATCGGTGTCGTGCGCGATCGTTATGCCCCGCTGTTTTTTCTCGTAACCGAGCAGAGCGATCTCCATCCGGTAGTTTCCGTGCGGGATCCGCACGGAGAATCTGCCCGTGCTATCGGCCAGGGCTCCATAGACCGCCGAAGAGTCCGTTTCGGAAAAGAACGAGACGGTGGCGAATCCGATGGCGGAGCCCTGTCCGGTACAGGTCTGTCCGGTACAGGTCGCTGCGTCGGGTTGAGCCGACAGGGTAACGGCCGTAAGCAGCAGAACGATAGTAGATAAAATTTTCATAATCATCGGTAGATTTAGGTTGGTATGTTTGTTTTGAAAGATGCTTGTTCTGCAAATATATGTATAAATATTAGTATTATGTAATACATAATAATATTATTTTCGATGTATTTTGTTGTTTTGTGATATCATGTATGGCATTTTACCTGGACGGCAAGAGTTGTTCAGTACTGTCAATGAATGTTTTGACGGAAACGGATCCGAAGGTTTATGCGATAAGTTGAGCCTGTAAATTCTTTTGTTCCGATATTTTGATTTACTTTGCATCTGTTTTATTACCGGGCGTTGGTATATAATTTGCGATGCTTTTTTGCATATCCTAAAAGCATACACGATGGCAAAGAACAAAATGAAAGAAAAAGTAATTGATACAGAGCCTATTAAGGACGACCGTGAAGAGGTTGCCGAAGCGGCTCAGGAGATGGTCGAGGAGCAGACGGGTGACAAGGTGACAGACCAGGCGGCCGAAGAAGATGACAAATCGGCACGGATGGCAGCGGCCGAGAGCGAGTGGCAGGACAAATACCTGCGGCTGGTGGCCGAGTTCGACAATTACCGCAAACGGACGTTGCGGGAAAAAATGGATCTGATCGCCTCGGGCGGCGAAGACGTGATCAAATCGTTGCTGACCGTGATGGACGATATCGACCGGGCGCTCGACGCGATGTCGAAATCGAGCGATATCGATTCGATCCGCCAGGGGATCGTGCTGATCCATCAGAAATTGCTCGAAACCTTGCACGCGAAGGGTGTCGAGGAGATCACGGCGATCGGCAAGGAACTGGATACCGACCTGCACGAAGCGGTCGCCAAGTTCCCGGTTTCCGACGAGAAGAAGGGAAAGATCATCGACGTAGTCCAAAAAGGCTACAAACTGAAAGATAAAGTGGTTCGTTTTGCTAAAGTTGTTGTAGGAGAATAATCTGTTATGGCGAAAAGAGATTACTACGAGGTGCTCGAAGTACAGCGCGGAGCCAGTGCCGACGAGATCAAGAAGGCTTACCGGAAGGCGGCGCTGAAGTATCACCCGGATAAGAATCCGGGGGACAAAAGCGCCGAGGAGAAATTCAAGGAGGCTGCCGAGGCTTACGACGTGTTGAGCAACCCCGACAAGCGGGCGCGGTACGACCAGTTCGGCCATGAGGGAATGAGCGGCGCAGGCGGTTTCGGCGGCAGCGGCGGCGGTGCGGGCGGCTTCGGCGGCGGCTTTACGATGGAGGATATCTTCAGTAATTTCGGCGATATTTTCGGCGGGCATTTCGGCGGCGGTTTCAGCGGCGGCGGCTTTAACAGCGGCGGCGGGCGCAACCGGGTGAATCGCGGTTCGGATCTTCGGATCAAGGTGAAACTGACCCTCAAAGAGATCGTTAACGGGACGACCAAGAAGCTGAAAATCAATAAACAGATCGCTTGCGATCAGTGTGGGGGAACCGGAGCGAAGGACAAGGATTCGTATGCTACGTGTACGACGTGTAACGGTTCGGGTTATGTGACGCAGGTGGTCAACACCTTTTTCGGCCGTACGCAGACTTCGCAGCCGTGTCCGACCTGTCACGGCGAGGGCAAGATCATTACCACGCCGTGTTCGAAGTGTCACGGCGAAGGGGTCGTTCGCGGCGAGGAGGTGATCGAAATCAAAATTCCGGCCGGAGTGGGCGAGGGGATGCAGCTTTCGGTCAGCGGCAAAGGCAATGCCGCGCGTCACGGCGGCGTGAACGGCGACCTGCTCGTGCTGATCGAAGAGGAACCCGACAAGGATCTCGTTCGCGACGGGAACGATTTGATTTACAATCTGAATATTACCTTCCCGCAGGCTGCGCTCGGCGCTTCGGTGGAGGTGCCGACGGTTGACGCGAAGGCCAAAATTAAAATCGAACCGGGCACGCAGGCCGGCAAAGTGCTGCGACTGCGCGGAAAAGGCGTTCCGGATGTGAACGGTTACGGACGCGGCGACCTGCTGGTGGTCGTGAATATCCATGTGCCCGCCTCGGTGAACGCTTCCGAAAAACAACTGCTCGAAAAGCTGGCCGAGAACGACCATTTCAAAAAGGCGGAACAGAGCCGGGATATGAATATTTTCGACCGAATGCGCAGTTTCTTCCGTTAACGGAGAGCCGGGCGCGGGGTTGCCGGACAGCGTGCATGAGGAAAACTTTCGGACGGTTTTCCGGGACACAATATAAAGATAAATGGAGAACGATAAGATCAGAGTGCTGCCTGACGGGGTTGCCAACCAGATCGCTGCGGGCGAGGTGGTAGGCCGCCCCGCTTCTGTCGTAAAGGAGTTGATGGAGAATTCGGTCGACGCCGGTAGCAGGACGATCACGGTGAACTACAAGGACGGCGGGCGTTCGCTGATCCAGGTGGTCGACGACGGATGCGGCATGAGCGAGACCGATGCGCGGCTCGCTTTCGAACGTCATGCGACGTCGAAAATACGCCGTGCCGAAGACCTTTATCAGCTAGCATCGTTCGGTTTTCGCGGCGAGGCGTTGCCGTCGGTCGCTTCGGTGGCGGAAGTCGAACTCCGTACCCGGACTGCCGATCGGGAGATCGGCACGCAGGTCGTGATTCACGGAGGGCGGTTTGTTTCCCAAGAGCCGGTGCAGACGGCCGTCGGCACGCAGTTTCTGGTAAAAAATCTGTTCTACAATACGCCGGCCCGGCGCCGGTTTCTCAAGGAGGCCAACGTCGAGGGAAGACACATCCGTTCCGAATTCTTGCGGGTGGCCCTCTGTAATCCGGAAGTGGCTTTTTCACTGTACGACGACGATGTGCTGATCGCTACGTTGCCCGCTTCGAACCTTCGCCAGCGGATCGTTTCGGCGATCGGCGGCAAGGATATCGCTAAAAATTTGCTCGAAGTAGGCGCCGATACTTCGATCGTCAGGATCGAAGGATTCGTCGGCCGTCCTTCGGCCGCCAAAAAAACGAACCGGGAGCAGTACCTGTTCGTCAACGGCCGTTATTTCAGTTCGCCCTATTTCCGCAAGGCGATCCTGCAGGCTTACGAGAAACTGATCGCTCCCGATACGCAACCGTCCTACTTTTTGTATCTGACGATCGATCCGCAGCGGATCGACGTGAATGTGCATCCGCAAAAGACCGAGATCAAGTTCGACGACGAACAGGCCGTCTGGCAGATTTTCAACGCCGCCGTGCGGGAGTCGCTCGGCAGACTGGGAGTCGTGCCGATGATGGATTTCGAGATGGACAGTTCGATCGACATTCCCGTATTCCGGGAGGATGCCGCTTTCAGGATTCCCGATCTGGGGATCAATCCGGACTTCAATCCGTTCCGGGAGGAGAAGACGGCGGCGCCGCATGTTTCTCGGGCGTCCGACAACCGGGCCCCGAAACATTGGGAGAACCTTTATCCGGTGCGGGAAGACGATGCGACGGAACCGGGTTTTCCGGAACAGCGTTTCAAAGAATACGACAGCGCCGAACTGGAATTTATCGACGGGAGCGATTCGGGAACGGTGCAGCAGACGCTGGAGTTGGATGCGGAACGCCCTTTTTCGGGAGTATTGCCGTTCGGGAAGCGCTATTGCGTCGCCCGGTTGCGCGAAGGATTGGCGGTCGTCGATCTGCGCAGGGCGTTCGAGCGGGTGCTTTTCGAACGTTACCGGGGGCTACTGGGCAACAATGCTTCGGTGACCCAGCAATTGCTTTTCCCCGAACAAGTCGCGCTGACCCGTGAGGAGCAGGCGTTGATCGCGGAGAGCGGCGGGGAGATCGAAGCGATGGGCTTCGATTTCAGAACGGAACGGGACGGCGTGTTGGTGTTCGGTATCCCGGCCGACCTACCCGACGCGCAGATCGCCGGTACGTTGCGCGAACTGTTGGCCGAGCTGCGGGAGACCGGGGCGTGCACCGATGAGAAACGGCATGAGCGGATGGCGGCGATACTCGCGCGGAGGGGAGCCCTTTCGCTGGGCGAGGCGGCCGACGCCGACGCTGCCGGGCGGTTGCTCGGGGAGTTGTTCGCATGCGGTTCGTTCAATTACACGCCGGACGGGGCTTCTGTGCTGATTTATATAACGGACGAAGAGATCGCCGGAAGATTTAACGCGTAACCCGGAAGATCCGTCCGGGATAATTATTGACGAAGATTTGGTAAATAGACGATGATGAGATTTCAAACGGCTTATTCGACCCCTCCGGTGGTCAAAAACCTGATTATCCTGAACGGCCTGTTTTTCCTGGCCGAAATCGTGCTGCCCGGACGGATGGGCGACTGGCTGATCGAGCGGCTGGGGCTGTTTTTCTGGGAGAGCGGTAATTTTCAGATTTACCAGCTCGTGACCAGCATGTTCCTGCATGCCAATTTCATGCATCTGTTCATGAATATGTTCGCTTTGTGGATGTTCGGCCGGACGTTGGAGTACGAGATGGGCAGCAAGCGTTTTTTGCTTTACTACATGGTGACGGGGATCGGCGCCGGACTGCTGCAATTGGGCGTGACCTGGATCGAGGTGAGTTCGCTGCATTCGGCCGTCGCCGCAGGGACGGCGAGTCCGTATGAGTTGGCCGCCCGCATCGGATCGGTTACGATCGGCGCTTCGGGAGCGGTGTTCGGCGTGTTGCTGGCATTCGGGATGATGCATCCCAATGCGATGTTGATGTTGCTGATTCCGCCGATCCCGATCAAAGCCAAATATTTCGTGATCGGATACGGACTGATCGAACTTTTTCTCGGCGTGTCCGGGGCCCAAAGCGGCGTCGCTCATTTCGCGCACGTCGGCGGTATGCTGTGGGGTTTCTTCCTGTTGCGTTACTGGAAAAAGAAAGGAGATATTTACTATTGACGTCGAACTGAATCGCAGGATTTCGGAATGAAAAAACGAACGTTGTGTTGGATGGCTGCCGTTATGCTGGCGGCCGGCGTCGCGGAAGCCCGGTCTCCCGTGCATCCGTTTAACGGAAAGAACCTGAAAGGGTGGGTCGGTTATGTCGGGGACTCCACGCTCGATGCGGCTGAAGAGTTCGGCGTCGTGGACGGGATGCTGCGGGTAAGCGGAGCGCTGGGTTATATCCGGACGACGCGCGCTTATTCGGATTACCGGCTGACGCTACAATACCGCTGGGAAGGCGAGCCTACCAACAGCGGAATCTTCATGCATATCCAGCCCGGCGAAGACCGGTTATGGCCGAAGTGTTACGAGTGCCAGTTGTGGGCCGGGCATGCCGGCGACGTGAACGATGCGGGGGATTCGCAGAGCGACGAATTCCGCAGGATCGGCGCCGCGACCGTTCCGAAGTTGCAGCCCGCCAGCGAAAGGCCTGCGGGGGAATGGAACGATGTCGAAATCGTGTGCGACGGAAACTCCATGACCATATTCATCAACGGCGTACTCCAGAACAAGCTGACACGTATGAATAACGACCGCGGGTATATTGCCCTCGAAGGGGAGGGAAGCCCGATCTTGTTCCGTAACATCGAGGTCGCGCCGCTGAAACGAAAACGATAACCTATGTCCGGCAAACAAAAAGAACACAGACGGCACGGTATCCTGCTCGGAGTGGCCGACGGGGTGGTTTTCCTGATCTCGGTCGCGTTGGCCGTGCTGCTGATGCTGGCCTATGCGGCTCCCCGGGTAGATCCCCACGATTCGCTGTGGTTCGCTTATCTCGGTCTTGCGGCTCCTTTTCTCTACCTGGCCAATCTGGTGTTGATGCTCTATTGGACGGTGCGTTGGAAATGGATCGCGGTCGGGCTGGCGGCAGTCGCCGTGATCGGACTCGGACACGTATCCAAATTTTTCAGGCCGGCTTTCGGGAAAGCTTACGAACAGGTGCGGCTGCCGGGGTCGTTCCGGGTGCTGAGCTATAACGTAGAGGGCTTTTTCGGCAGGGATTCGCTCGGGAAACGCGAAAATCAGGTTGCCGAGATCGCCCGGTTTATCCGGGAATCCGAGCCGGATATCATCTGTATGCAGGAGTTCGAACTGAATCGGATCAATCCTCGCGTGAAGTTCGATTCGCTGCTGGAAGCGTGGAAATACAGCGCTTTTTTCTTTACGTCGGGCAGTCCCGACCAGAACGGGCGCGGACTGGCCATATACAGCAAGTATCCGGTCGTCCGGCGCGGCGGGATACATTATCCCGAATCGAACAATGCCTCGATGTGGGCGGACGTGATTATGCACCGCGATACGTTGCGCGTCTATAACAACCATATGCAGAGCACCCAGGTCAACGAGAGCGACCGCGAATACCTGTCGGGGACGGGCCTGTCCGCGGACTCGCTCGGAGACGAGCGGCTGAAAGACATTCTCCGCAAATTGGGCCGCAACTTCAGGGTGCGTGCCGCGCAGGCCGATTCGATCGCCGGGATTATCCACGACGGGACGCCTCGGGTGATCGTTTGCGGGGATTTCAACGACACGCCGATGTCCTATACTTACCGGCAGTTGCGGGGCGACCTGAAAGACGCTTTTTGCGAAAAGGGACGCGGGATCATTTTTACGTACCGCGGGCTGCTCGGGGTTTTCCGGATCGATTACCTGTTCCATTCGAACGACTTGGCGACCGTCGGATACGATTCCGAGCAGCCGCAGTGGAGCGATCATAATCCGGTGCTGGTCGATTTGAAACTGCGGTAATATCCCGTCCGTCATGATTGCCCCGATCCCGGATGCCCGGGCCGGAAAAGAACCGAAACCGTTCGCGGCGTTGTCGGAATCCGCTTCGCGGGCCTACCCAAAAAAACGTCTCCGCAAAATACTTTGCGGAGACATTCCACTTTACTTGTTGGCTTACAAAAATGGGATTGGAACTCTTATTATTCCTGACACAAAGATCGGGATCCGTACCTGTTCCGGCAATACCTGAACCGCGTTAAAAAAGGGGCGGCGTATCCTCATTTCGAGGGATGGCGCTATTTGCCGGCGTTCTGTCCGCGCGGTTGCTGCGCTGCGGGCGGCGTTCCGACTTTCGGCACCGGGAATTTGTACCGGGCGTAGGTGATCATCACCAGGATGATGCCGACGAAAATCAGCGCGGCGGCGACGATGTTGTCGTAACCGACTGTCACTTGGTTGCGGTAGATGCCCAGTACGGTCGCGGCCACCGGTTGCAGATAAGAGTACAGGCCCGTATGCACAGAGGTAAGCTTTTCGGTACCGTAGTAGAGCAGGTAGTTCGGCAGCATGGTTCCCAGGATCAGAATGTAGGCGATCTCGGCGACCCCGATGGCCGGCAGGGAGCTGAAATCGAAATCGACCAGCTTTTTGCCGAAAAACGGCGCGGCGATCAGCACGCCGATGATGTAGTACCATCCGGTGACGGTCATCGTGCCGAATTTCATCAGTTCCGGTTTGATGAAGACCGTGTTGGTCGCGGCGGCGAATACGCTGATCAGGATCAGCAGGTTGCCGATCTCTTCGCTCTTCTGTTGCGGCCAGCCGTTGCCGAGAATCAGCACGGCGCTTCCGGCAACGCCCAGGATGATCCCGATGATTTTCGCCCGGTGGATCTTTTCGCGCATCAGCAGGGCCGATACGCTGAGCGTTACGATCGGAGCCATCGTGGCCAGCGTGGAGGCGTCGACCGGGTTGGTATATTTGGCGCCCCACAGCATCAGGAATTCGTGCCCGTAAATCACCAGTACCGTCGGGATCAGAATCCAGATGAAGTCGCGGAACGGAATCCGGAACCGTTTGAAAAGAATGGCCCACGGAACGAACCAGACCGCCGAGACGACTACCCGCAGGAAAAAAAGGGTTTCGAAAGGCATGTAACGCCGGATGATGGAGATAAAGAACGAGAAGTTCATCCCCAGCAGAATGTTGGCGAAAATCAGCGCCATGTGTGCGATTACATGTTCTTTGTGCGTATGCGGCTTGTCGGTCATAACGTGCGGGTAGGGACAGCCCGGGGGCCGTTTGAAAAAAGCGGTCCCGGAAAGGAGAATGTTCATTGCGGAAAACATTCCCGAATCCGGAGCCGCTTTTCGTGACTGAAGTGCCGGATTTAACCGAATAGGTTTAATCCCAGTTTGTTGGTGATGTACTTAATGGCGTTTTGCGCCCGTACCGAGTTACCCGATCCGTCGAGTTTCGGCGAAAAGGCCGCGATGCCCATCACTCCGGGCAGCACGCCGACGATTCCGCCGCCGACGCCGGTTTTGGCCGGAATGCCGGAGGTGAAGATCCAGTCGCCGGTGTGTTCGTAGAATCCGACCGAAGCGATCATCGCGACGATCTTCGAAGTCAGCTCGGCGTCGAAGACCTTCTTCTTGGTGACCGGGTTGACGCCGCGGTTGGCGATCGTGCCGCTGCAGATCGACAGTTGGCGTGCGGTCACGCCCATCGAGCACTGGCGGGTGTAGATATCCAGCGACATATCGGGATCGTCGTAAATCCGATTGTAATTTTTCAGCAGCCAGGCGATCGATCGGTTGTTGAAATTGGTCGCCGATTCCGATTTGTAGAGTTCGTCCTGCAGTACCAGCGGACTGCCGCAGAGTCCTGCCAGAAAATCGGTGATCGATTTCCATTTGCCGTCCGAATTGCCTACGGGCTTGACCATGCTGCACGCCGTGATGGCTCCGGCATTGACCAGCGGGGTCGAGGGATGGTCGTTCTCGAGTAGGATCGCCATGATCGAGTTGAACGGCAGTCCGGTCGCGTCGGCCCCGATTTTTTGCAGGATCGTGTCGGCTCCGTATTGCTGCATCGCCAGGATGGCGGTAGGCACTTTCGAGACCGATTCGATCCCGAATACGTAATCCGTGTCGCCCGCCTCGACGATCTCTCCGTCGGAGAGGCAGACCGATATGCCGAACAGTTTCGAAGGTACCTTGGCCAGGAACGGAATGTAGTCGGCGTTGTTGCCGCCGTCGTCGCCCTTGATTTTTTCGTAGGCTTCGTTGACGACGTCGTTCAGTTGTTTCGTATCGAATTTTTGCATAGTCGTTTAATTTTTAGTCGGTTCGTTATGGTCCGTCGCCGAGCCGGTCGTCGCGCCTGCGTTCGAAGCGTCGGCGGCGGTTCCCGTCGCAGTCGGCGTTACGGCCGGTTGTGCGGTTGCGGCAGCCGGCTGCGGTTGTTTTTCCCAGGAGAACGGCTGAAATTCTTTGGCCGCTTCGGGATCCTGCCAGGACGGTTTACGCGAAGCGTAGATGATGAACGGGGCGCCGACTACGATGATACAGCCGATAATCAGTACGGAGAACCATACCGTGTTGCTGCCCGTCGAAATCTGGCTGGGCGGGATAAAGCTGAGAATGAAGGCCAGCAGGGCGCCGCAGAAGCCGAGTCCGGCGATGAACCAGATCAGGCCGTTGCCTTTTCCGATCCGGAACGGGCGTTGCTGTTTCGGCATTTTGTAACGCAGTACGATGGCCGAGCTGAACATCAGCAGGTACATGATCAGATACAGCAACACGGTCAACTGCGACAGGATTTGATAGAAAGACTGCACGGAGGGCATGACCACGAACAGCAAGCTCAGTACCGTAACGACGCATCCTTGGATGAGCAGGATGTTGCGCTGTACGCCGGATTTGTTGGCCTTTTGGAAGAACGGCGGCAGATACCCGGCCTTTCCTACCGTGAAGATACCCTTCGACGGGCCGGCGACCCATGTCAGCACGCCGGCCAGTACGCCGAACATCAGCGCGATGGCGATGATCGGGGAAGCCCAGCTCATATGCAGGTAATGGAAATAGTTGTCGAATCCGATCAGCAGACTCTGCGTCAGGTTGATGTCTTTGGCCGGGATGATAAAGCCCAGCGAGAAGGTACCCAGTACGAAGATCAGCACCGTAATCAGCGACCCGATGAAGATAGCCTTGGGGTAGTTCTTGCTCGGATTTTTCACGTCCATCACATGGATACCCATCATCTCCATACCGGCGTAGAACAGGAAGATACCCGAAGCCAGCACCAGGTTGTCGAATTTGGTCAGGTCGGGGAAGAATCCCTGGCTCATGTCCATGTTATTATGTCCGCCGGTACTGAGGTAGATGATCCCGAGGACGATCAGCAGGCCGGCCGGGATAATCGTCCCGATCATACCGCCGATTTTCGAAATCTTGCCGACCCACGTCAGCCCTTTCAGGGCGATGGCCGTGGCGGCCCAGTAGATGACCAGTACGACGATCAGTGTGAAAACTTTGTTCGACGCCAGCATCATGTCGTGATGCGGGTCCATGCCGATAAAGGCGATCGAGACGGCTCCGAAGGTCAGCACGGTCGGATACCAGATCGTACTTTCGATCCATTGCAGCCAGATGGCCAGGAAACCCGTGCGGGCGCCCATCGCTTCGCCGACCCAGCGGAACACACCGCCCTGTTTGTCGGCGAACATCGCCGCCAGCTCGGCTGCGACCAGCGCGGTCGGGATCAGGAAAACGATCGCCGCGAACAGGTAATAAAATGCTGAAGATGGCCCGTAAACCGCTTCCGAAGGGAGTCCCCGGAGACTTACGACGGCCGTAATGTTCATAATTGCAAGTGTCATTACACTCAATTTGAACCCTGTACTTTTTGTTGTTGCCATACGATCATACGATTAAATTGCTTGTTAACTGTGGTGTCATTAACAACCGGCGGTTATCCGCTCTATATTCATGTTGCGGATAACCAGCCGTTTGCATAAGAGTAAGCTATTTCTTCGCCGTTTTGACGTGCGTGTGCGTGAAGACCTTGCCGACTACTTTCTGATTCTTGTCCTGCGCGATGCGCGTCTGCGTCGGGTATTCCAGCTTTTCGAACTCGTTGATCGCATTCTGCATGTCCGTCAGCAGCATATCGGTCATGTCGCGGCTCATACCCTGGCGGAAAACGATGCGCATGACCACGTAGTTATCCAGCTTTTCGGGCAGGGTATAGGCCGGAACCATCCAGCCGCTCTGCTGCAGGGCCGCCTGCAGGTCGTAGAGCGTCCATTTGGCCGTTTTCGCATATTCCGGTTTCATGTACCAGATGAACAGCGGGTTCACCACGTCGTTGCTGTAATTGACGAACGGTTTCATCTTGCCGATTTGCTCGTGTGCATAGCGGGCGATCTCCATGCTGTTGGTCTGCACCTCTTTGTAGCCTTCGAAACCCAGACGGATGAACTGATAGTATTGTCCGAGGATCTGTGCCGCCGGGCGCGAGAAGTTCAGGCCGACCTGCGTGATGTTGGCTCCCAGGTAGTTCACGCTGAATGCCATTTCGTCGGGCAGGTATTTTTTGTCTTTCCATACGACCCAGCCCAGGCCCGGATAAACCAGACCGAACTTATGTCCTGAGGTACTGATCGACAGCACCCATTTCAGGCGGAAGTCCCATTTTTTCTCGGGTTCGAGGAACGGTAGGATGTAACCGCCGGTGGCGGCGTCCACGTGGATCGGAATATCGTATCCGGTTTTGGCGTTGTATTCGTCCAGGGCTTTGTCCAGCGCTTCGACGTCGTCGTTCAGGCCGGTCCAAGTCACGCCCTGGATGGGAACTATGCAGATCGTATTTTCATCGCACATGGCCAGCGCGTCTTTCGGATCGAGCGTCGTTTTTTCCAGGCTCAGGGGCACGGTACGCATTTCGATTTGCCACAACTGACCGAATTTTTCCCATACGACCTGGAAACCGGTCGAAATGACGAAGTTCGGTTTGTCGTACGGTTTGCCCTGCGCTTTGCGTTTCGCACGCCAGCGCAGCCATGCGGCTACGCCGCCCAGCATACAGGCTTCGGACGAGCCGATCGCCAGCGCGCCGGCTTTCCACTGCGCCTGTTCGGGCGAATTCCACAGGTTGGCCATGATGTTGACGCAACGGGCGGCCATGACGGCTACGCGCGGATATTCCGTTTCGTCGATGTAGTTCACGTCGATCGATTCGTTCATCAACTTGGTGGCGTAATCGTCCATGTAGGTCGTTACGAATGTGGCGAGGTTCAGTCGCGGCTGCGTCTGCGGGAACGTTTCATCCTTCACCATCTGGTAGGCGATTTCAGGAGCGGTGGGTTGCATCGGAATCTTTTCCGTAGGAGCTGACGTTCTCATTTTCTGGGAGCCGTAGACCGGAGTTTCGATGTCGGCCCGTTGTTTGTTCGAATTGTTCATAACGTTAAAATTTAGTATTTTATAAAATGTTGGAAAGTGAATTTTTAATCGGATTGATAACGTTGTTTTCAGAGAACGTCTCTGCCGTTCCACGGACGAAGTTTCCCCGCGATATCCCCGAATAAGGCAAGAATTATACCAAGCGGGGCCGCCCGTTCGGATTCGGAGCCCTCTGCGCCGCGGGTTTCGGGACGCGTTTTGCGAATTACCCGTTGATTCTTATATTTGTATCGTATGCCTAAAAAATTAACCCGATCATGAGATTATCCGCTTTTTTTATTTTCACGGCGATATTTTTCGCCTCGACCGTCGCGGGCCGGAATGTCCCGTTTTCCACCGAACAAAAGATAACCGGCCTGTATCCGCCCGTGAGCGGCGTTTTGTCCGGGAAACCGGTGCCTGAGTCGCCCGATCCGCTGGTTGCTTACCGCTGGACGAACCCCCGTGCTTCCGACGGTCTCGAATCCTATCTGCTCACTCCCGTTTCGGTCGGGATCGACCGGCCGGAGAACGTGAAACGGATCGGGAAAAAGACGGCGGCGATCCGGGTCGACGGCCCGTGCGACCTGATGTTCGACTTCGGCCGGGTCAGCGCCGGCTGGCTGGAGTTCGATTCGGACGACCTGGACGGGGAGGTCGAAATGAGCATCAGCGAATATACCGAACCGGCCGTATTGAATGCCGGCGCGCAGCATCCGCACAAGACGGCCGTACCGGTGCGTTACGGCAATACTTACCGGCTGGAACTGAATACGGAACTTTACGAAGGGGTGCGCTACGGTTGGATTCACGTCCGGTCGCTCCGCCGCCCGGCCACGATTTCCGCCGTCCGATTGGTTTGCCAGACCAAGCCTGCCAATTACGAAGGCAGTTTCCGTTGTAGCGATCCGACGCTGACCCGGATCTGGTACACGGGCGCCTATACCGTCAAGCTGAACCTGCTGAAAGAGTATTTCGGGGCGATCCTGATGGAGCGCAGCGACCGTCATTCGTGGACCGGCGACGCCCATCCGTCGCAGGCCGCTTCGATGGTGGCGTTCGGCAATTACGACTTCGTGAAACAGAACTTGTATTATACCTCGACGCAGTTCAACGGCATCGCCGGTTATTCGCTTTACTGGGTGTTGAGCCTGATCGATTACTATAATTATACGGGCGACAGGCAGACGCTCGACAGCCTGACCGACAACGCCTGCAAAAAGCTGGATGTCGCTTATGCCCACTACGGGACGAATCCCGACCTGCAGTTTCACGGTTGGGACGAACGGCTCGGCGCCGGGTTCGAGAACCCGAATTGCGACGAATCGCAGAATACTTATAAGATGTTGTCGATCCGGGCATGGAACGAGTTCGCCGCGGCGATGGATGCCTGCGGCCGTTCCGACCTGGCGGCGAAGTACCGCGCTTATGTCGACGAAAAGAGCCGGGAGTTGCGCGATGCGGGCGGTTGGTACGACTCGTTCGGTATTTTTGCGGCTTCGGACGCCGTGAATGCCGGTTTTACGAACTCCGGCGAACGACAGGGATTGTGGCGGACGGCTTTTACGGATCGTCAGCAGCGGTTGTCGTATTCGCCGTTCAATCAGTATTTCGTGATCCAGGCTATGGCGCGGATGGGACGTTATCCCGAAGCGTTGACTACGATCGACGATTGCTGGGGAGGACAGTTGCGTTACGGCGGAACGACTTTTTTCGAGGTTTATCGACCGTCGTGGAACGATGCGCTCGCCCCGAACGGCGCTCCGGTCAATAATCAGTGCGGTTACACGAGTTTCACGCATCCGTGGAGCGCCGGAGTGACCAAGTGGTTGACCGAAGAGATCCTCGGTGTGAAACCGGTTCTGCCGGGATTCGGGCGATTTTTGATCGCCCCGCATTTGTCGGAGCGGGTCGCTTCGGTCGAAGGCTGCGTCCCGACGCTGCACGGAACGATCCGAGTGGCTTTCGATATAAAGACCGGTAAGGGGCGTATTACGGTTCCCGACGGGACGGTCGCAGCCGTCGGTATTCCGAAAACGGGCCGCGTCGTCCGGCGGGTCTCGTTCGATGGGAAAGAGATGCCGCCTGCCGCGCGTCAGGACGATGATTTCGTCTATTACGAAGGGATAGTCGCCGGGGATTACCGGCTGCGGGTCGAATACGACGGCGCGTTGCAGCCTGTTCCGCAGGAAGCGTTTTCGTACGCCTGCTCGCAACCCGTCGTACAAGATTCGCTGACGCGCGGCGACTGGAAGGGAAAGTACGGTAGCCGGGGGTATATCCTGTGCAGTTACGACGGGGCGGGGAACGATCGCGTCAACCTGCCCGATTTTACCGATTCGGTCGTATCCGCCAAGATCGGCGCCCGCCTGATCGCGTCGGAGACCGACGATCCGCGGGCGCTGGCGTCCGACCGCAGCGGCGATCCGTTCCGCCGGCTCGGGGCCGCCGTGACGCTCGATCCGCTTCCGTGCAATCAGACGATGACGTTCGACTTATATAACAACCGGAATTGTCCTTACCGCGTGGCGCTCTATTTCGTCGATTGGGAACGAGAAGGGAGGCGCTCGGCTATCGAGGTTTTCGATTTGAAAGACAAGCGGTTGCTGATGCCCGTTCGGTTCGTGGAAAATTACGGCGAGGGGCGTTACGTGATCCTGCAACTCGACCGTCCGGTGCGGTTGCGGGTCGATCAGGTGCGCGGGACGAACGCTTCGCTCAGCGGGATTTTCTTCGACTGACGCCGGCGGTCGCCGCCGAACGATTGGCGGGAGCGGTTGCGGAACGGTGAAATTTAATCCGATTCTAAAAACGCATCGGATTTTTTGGTACTTTTGTCCCGCAAAATCAATCCGGAAGGAGTATGCGGGAACGCGGCGCGGGATTTTATCATGGGCTGGCCATCGCGGCGGTCGTGATCTGGGGTACGACATTCGTTTCGACGAAGGTGTTGTTGACCGAAGGATTGTCTCCCGCTGCGATCATGTTCCTGCGCTTTCTGATCGCTTACGCGGTTTTGAGGACGGTCTGTCCGCGAAACGAACGCCCGGTGCGGTTCAAAGACGAACTGATGTTCGCCGCGGCGGGGATTACCGGCGGATCGATGTATTTTCTGACCGAGAACATGGCGCTACAGATCACGCTGGTGTCGAATGTCGCGTTGTTGCTGACGACTTCCCCGATCATGACCGTTCTGTTGTCCCGTCTGTTCTTCCGGCGGACGGAACCGTTCGGCCGGCCGGTCGTGCTGGGGATGTTGGTGGCGTTGGCCGGAGTGGCGCTGGTGGTTTACAATGGCAATTTTATCTTGCAGATTCGCCCGTGGGGCGACCTGCTGACGCTGACGGCCGCGTTGATGTGGGCGTTTTACAACATCGTATTGAAAAAAATAGACCGGCGTTATACGACGTTGGAAATTACCCGCAAAGTGTTTTTTTACGGTCTGGCGACTTTGTTGCCGGTGTTTTTTTTCACGCCGCTGCGACTCGATGCGGAACTGTTGCTGCGACCCGCGGTGTGGGGAAACCTGCTGTTCCTGGGGCTGGTCGCTTCGTTGTTCTGCTTTGTAATCTGGAACATGGCCGTCAAACGTCTCGGTACGGTGCGTACCAATAATTACATTTATTTCGTACCTTTGGTCGCGCTTGCCAGTTCGGCGCTCGTTCTGCACGAAACAGTGACGGTCGTGGCGCTGGCAGGAGCGGTATTGATCCTGGGAGGGGTCTATGCCGCGGAAAAGGGAGGAGGAACGAAACCAAAAAACGATGCATACGATGAATGAACCGATGACCGTTCGTTTCGCCACGGAAGAGGATGCTCCGGTCGTCTACCGGTTTATCCGTAAGATGGCGGAGTACGAGAAGCTCGAACACGAAGTCGATACATCCGAAGAGGCATTGCGCCGTTCGGTGTTCCGGGAACGGCAGGCCGAGGTGATTCTGGGCGAGGTGGCCGGCCGGCCGGTCGGGTTCGCTCTTTTTTTTCACAATTTTTCCACGTTTCGCGGTCAGAGGGGACTTTACCTGGAGGATATTTTCGTAGACAGGGAGTTCCGGGGAAAGGGGTACGGCAAAACGTTATTCCTGCACCTGGTCGGATTGGCCGCCCGGAGGAAGTGTCGCCGGATGGAGTGGGTGGCGTTGAACTGGAACGCTCCTGCGATTGCGTTTTACGAATCGCTCGGAGCGGTTCGGATGGAGCAGTGGAGTATTTTCCGGCTGACCGAGGAGCGTATACGGGAATTATCCGGTAAGCAATGACATAAAACAATAAAAGTATGGTTATCGACGAAAGGGAGTGCCGCCGCGAAGAGATGGCGGCGATCGCCAGGCAGATCATGATCGCCGGGCGGACGGCCCCTAAAGGCAAGGGGATCGATATTATCGAGATCGTAACGGTTACAGGGGAAACGATCGCCGAACTGGCCGGGGCCGTTCGCGACGCATCGGCCGCGACCGGGATGAAATTTTTTCTGCGCGATGCGGAGAACATCCGACAGGCCGACGCCGTGATTCTGGTCGGCTCCCGCAGTTCGGTGATGTCGCTGAACTGCGGCTATTGCGGTTACCCGACTTGCGTTGCGAAAAACGAGCATCCGGACGTCCCTTGTGCGATCAATATGACCGACCTGGGGATCGCGATCGGTTCGATGACGGCCAAGGCCGCCGATCTGCGGGTCGACAGCCGGGTGATGTTCTCGGTAGGATTCGCCGCACGGCGGATCGGCCTGCTGACCGATTGCCACGCAGTCTACGCCATTCCGCTCAGCGCATCTTCCAAAAATCCGTTTTTCGACAGACCATCGACACGCTAATAATCGCTTTATATGTATAACGAACAGATGATTCAGGAACTGCGCAAGCGTTGGAACGCTTTGCAGCAGGCGTTGGCACGGGAAGGGGGCGACGCGATCCTGATAACGACCAATGTGAACCTGTTTTACGTATCGGGAAGAATTTTCAGCGGGGCGGCCTATGTGCGTCCCGAGGGCGATCCGCTTTTTTTCGTCCGCCGCCCGGTCGGGCTGAAAGGCGGTAACGTGATCTATATCCGCAAACCGGAGGAGATCGCCGGCCATTTGCAGCAGCGGGGAATCCCGATGCCCGCGAAGCTGTTCCTCGAAACCGATTCCATTTCCTACAACGAGTATCGGCGCTACGAAAAGATCTTCGATCCTCGCGTCGTTTGCAACGGAACGCAGTTGCTGCGCGGGGTGCGGAGCATCAAGACCATTTACGAGATCGGCCGGATCATGCGTTCGGGCGTGCTGCATGCCCGGCTTTACGAGCGGATTCCGTCGCTTTACCGTCCCGGCATGACCGATACCGAACTGTCGATCGAGATCGAGCGCGAAAGCCGCCGGCTCGGGTCGCTCGGTATTTTCCGGATTTTCGGGCAGAGCATGGAGATCTTCATGGGGAGTCTGCTGGCCGGGGACAATGCCGATGCGCCGTCGCCGTACGATTTTGCGCTCGGCGGGGCCGGTCTGGACGCCTCGCTTCCGGTCGGCGGAAACGGTACTCCGTTGACCGACGGAACCAGCGTGATGGTCGACATGGGCGGGAATTTCACCGGTTATATGACCGACATGACCCGTGTTTTTTCGGTCGGAAAGCTGACCGATCGGGCTTATAGAGCGCATGACACTGCGTTGGAGATTCAACGGCGGATCGAGCAGACGGCGGCGCCGGGAGTTCCGGCGGCCGATCTTTACAACCTGGCCGTGCGGATCGCCGCCGACGCAGGGCTGTCCGATTATTTTATGGGACACCGCCAGCAGGCCGGATTTATCGGCCATGGGATCGGAATCGAGATCAACGAAGCGCCCGTACTCGCGCCGCGGTCGAAGGAAGCGCTGGTTCCGGGTATGGTTTTCGCGCTCGAACCGAAGTTCGTCATTCCGTCGGTCGGAGCCGTCGGCATCGAAAACAGTTTTCTGGTAACCGATAACGGCGTCGAGAAACTGACCCATTGCGAAGAGGCGATCGTGCCGCTGCAATAGCCGGAGAAGACCGATAAAAAAAGGGGTGTCGGAGAAGACATCCCTTTTTTATCGGTAACAAAAACTCGTTATTTTCTGGCCGGACAAGCTTTTTTACTGTGGCAGCAAGCTTTGTTTCCTTCTTTGCAGGCTTCCTTCTTGCAGCACTCTTTTTTGCAATTTTCCTGACATCCTTCTTTGCAGACGCCTTCTGCACATCCGCAGGCTTTCTCACAATTTTCACCGCAAGCGTTCTCGCATTTTACATCGCAGGTCTTTGCGCATTTGGCTTTCTGGCAGCATTCGGTTTTCGCTTTGGTCGCTTTTTCGCTCTGCGGGGCCTGCGCCAACGCTACCGTGAACAGGGCTACGGCAAACAGCGAAATCATGAATAACACTTTTTTCTTCATCTTTCTTCGGTTTTAAAAAATTAAAATCAATCGTCCTTATTCAGCAGGACAGCCCTATTCGGGATATCCAACAAAACAAACGGGCTTTTATCCGGCGGTAGTATCCGTCTCCACAAAAATACGTAAAATCTCTGGAAAAGACGAATAAAAAGGGACAAATGTCTTCGTAATGCCTGTCAATAAGGCGTTTGCGAAGACAAATGAGGACAGGCGAAAAATCGAGGTAACGTAAAGGAAAGCGGATTTATGAAGAAGAACGGTCTCCAAATCATTACCCGCCGAATGGTGATTTTTAACACACCGTGTTGTATTTGGCAGCTTGTGGCACAGGTTGGCATATCAAGGTCTAACTCGTTGAGTAATAACTTTGCAAACAAAAAACGAGTATGGCAAGAAGCACATTCAAGGTTCTGTTCTACGTGAACGGCAGCAAGGAGAAAAACGGTATTGTCCCCATCATGGGACGAGTGACAATCAACGGGACTGTGGCGCAGTTCAGTTGTAAGCAGAACATCCCGAAAACGCTTTGGGACGTGAAAGGAAACAAGGCGAAAGGCAAGAGCCGCGAGGCACGAGACATCAACCTTGCCCTTGACAACATCAAGGCGCAAATCATCAAACATTACCAGCGCATTTCAGACCGCGAGGCATTTGTTACGGCTGAGATGGTGCGCAACGCCTATCAGGGAATCGGCAGCGAGTATGAGACGCTGCTAAAAGCATTCGACCGTGAGAACGAAGTGTTCAAGAAACGGGTAGGCAAAGACAGGGTAATGGCTACCTATCGGGCACGTGTACGGGCAAGAAACCATGTAGCCGCCTTTATCAAGTCGTTTTACAGACGCAGCGATATGTCTATGTTGGAACTTACTCCCGATTTCATCAAGGAGTTCGCCGCATACCTCTCGACTGAAGCCGGATTGCGGAACGGTTCGATATGGGCAAACTGTATGTGGCTGAAAGGCGTGGTCATGAAAGCGCATTATAACGGGTTGATACCGCGCAATCCTTTCATCCAGTTTCATATCAGCCCCAATGTGAAAGAACGGGAATATCTGACGGAGGATGAACTGAAAGCGGTCATGACACATGAGTTTGCAGACAGCAAGCTCGCATACATCCGTGACATTTTCATCTTTGCCAGTTTCACCGCCTTGTCATTCGTGGACATTCAGGAACTGACGAATGACAACATCGTGGAGGTGAACGGCGAGAAGTGGATATTGTCCAAACGCCACAAGACAAAAGTCGCCTTCCAAGTGAAGCTGCTGGATATACCCTTGCAGATAGTCGAACGCTACCGACCGATGCAGAAAGACAATCGTATATTCCCCGGCTTGAACTATTGGTCTATCTGCAAACCGTTGAAACGGATGATAAGGGAATGTGGCATAACCAAGTCAATATCATTTCATTGCAGTCGTCATGGCTTCGCAACATTAGCTTTGAGCAAGGGGATGCCCATTGAAAGCGTAAGCCGTGTGTTGGGACATACGAATATAGTCACGACCCAACTCTACGCAAAGATAACCACGCAGAAGCTCGACAACGACCTGACCATGTTCGGCGACAAACTGAGTAAGACGTTTAACGGAATAACGATGTCATGAGTATGAGAAGAAACAGCATAACAGTGAATGAATCCGGCAATATCATCATGCCGGAGAATGTCTCAAACATTTGGATGAGCGAGCCGGAATTGGTGGAACTGTTCGGAGTAATTGCTCCGACACTTCGTTCTGCCATCAGAAACATCTATAACAGTGGAGCATTAAAAGAATACGAGGTACAGAAGTATGTTCGGCAGGAGAACGGGTATCATGCCGATGTGTTCAGCTTTCCGATGATAGTCGCACTTGCTTTCCGCATTGACAGCTTCGGTGCGGAACAGGTGCGCAATGCCATATTTAAAAGGCTGTACTTGCGAAAAGAGAAAACAAATATCTTCTTTTCGCTGGGTATAAATGGTTGGGATATGTCTAATTATCAGGCATAAGTTCTAATGATATGACGACATGAAGTAGTGAGACCTATGCGTATTCCCATTGCCAACAATGTATTTATACGAGTATGTGAATAGGTGTATTGCCATTCATACGTACGATTACGACAAACCCGAAGAAAAATCCATTAGAATGGCATTTCTTCGGGCTTTTGTTGTATGTCATAAAGCCAAATCCAAGAAAATCTTACGTGAGGTATGCGTGAGTTGTTAATCCGTTCTGCGCTAATTGCCGAGTTTTGCACTGATTAAACAAAAAAATGAAGTGCTAATGAAACAAGGCAACTTTGAAAATGAGGAGTTTATCCGTGTGGGTACTACCCTCTACAAGTTAGTGAACCAGCCCCGTCTGAACGGAGGCTATGTGAAGAAGCGCATCGTGTGGAACAACGAAACACTGCGGCAGGACTACGGCAAGGACTATCTCGCCACCGTGCCGAAGTACGACGGCTTCTGCACCGTCCCCGACCATGTGGACTACCGTCCCGTGGTGGACAAGTTCCTGAACCTCTACGAGCCGATAGGACACCGTCCGCAACAAGGCGAGTTTCCCTGTATCCGGTCATTGGTGCGCCATATCTTCGGTGAACAGTATGAATTGGGCATGGACTATCTTCAATTGCTCTACCTGCAACCCGTGCAGAAACTGCCTATCCTGCTGTTGGTATCAGAAGAACGCAACACGGGCAAGAGTACATTCCTGAACTTCCTGAAAGCTGTGTTTCAAAACAATGTCACTTTCAATACCAACGAGGACTTCCGCAGCCAGTTCAATTCCGACTGGGCAGGAAAACTGCTCATCGTGGTGGACGAGGTATTGCTCAACCGCAGGGAGGACAGCGAGCGGTTGAAGAACCTCAGCACCACACTTTCCTACAAGGTGGAAGCCAAAGGCAAAGACCGTGACGAGATAGCGTTCTTTGCCAAGTTCGTGCTATGCTCCAACAACGAGTATCTGCCTGTTATCATTGATGCAGGTGAAACACGCTATTGGGTGCGCAAGATAGACCGTCTGCAATCCGATGACACAGACTTCCTGCAAAAGCTGAAAGCTGAGATACCTGCCTTTCTGTATTACCTGCAATACAGACAACTTTCCACCGAAAAGGAAAGCCGTATGTGGTTTGCGCCCTCTTTGCTGCATACCGAAGCCTTGCAGAAGATTATCCGCAGCAACCGCAACCGATTGGAGATAGAGATGTGCGAACTTATCCTTGACATTATGGAAAGTGTCGGCACGGACACATTCTCGTTCTGCCACAACGACATTCTTCTTTTGCTGGTACATTCGCAGGTAAAGGTGGAGAAGCACCAAGTCAGAAAGGTATTGCAGGAATGTTGGAAACTTACTCCTGCCTCTAACGGGCTTACATATACCACTTACCAATTCAATTACAATCGGGAGTGCCGATATGAGCCGATAAAAAGAGTCGGTCGTTTCTACACCGTCACAAGGGAACAACTTGAATCCCTGTAATACTATTCTTTTTTTGTTGAATTGATGAATAATGATATAACCATACTGATAATAAACAGCATACACTCTCAACAAATTCTCAACAATCGAAAAGAAAAGTTGAGAGGGAAACAGCATCAGTTTGTTGGATTCTCTATTTGTGAGTGGTTTGTTGAGAAGATGTTGAGAATATAAAGCATTAACGTATAGGACAATACATATCTCATTCATCAAATCAACGTTTTTACAGTCATCATCAAATCCATAGAAATTATATCATGAACATCCAAGAAGCAAAACAAATCAAAATTGCGGACTATCTGCAAAGTTTGGGTTATTCGCCCGTAAAGCAACAGGGAAACTGCCTGTGGTATAAATCCCCGTTCCGTCAGGAAACGGAAGCCTCGTTCAAGGTGAACACCGACCGCAACCTGTGGTTCGATTATGGACTGGGAAGAGGTGGTAACATCATCGCACTTGCAGGGGTACTGTACGCATCCGACCATGTGCCTTATCTGCTTGGCAAGATAGCGGAACAGGCACCACACATCCGTCCCATATCTTTCTCTTTTCGCCAGCAGGCATCCGAACCGAGTTTCCAACATTTGGAGGTGGGCGAACTCACCCATCCGGCATTGCTCCGATACTTGCAGGAACGGGGCATAAACATCGCTTTGGCAAAGGCGCAATGTAAAGAGCTCCACTTCACCCATAACGGCAAGCCCTATTTCGCCATCGGTTTTCCGAATGTGGCGGGAGGATTTGAAGTGCGTAACCGTTTTTTCAAAGGCTGTGTCGCACCCAAAGACATCAGCCATATTCGGCAACAGGGAGAAGCGAGAGAGAAATGCCTTGTATTCGAGGGCATGATGGACTATCTTTCATTCCTCACGTTGCGGAAGAGGAACTGCTCGAACTTGCCCGACCTTGACAGGCAGGATTACGTCATCCTCAATTCGACCGCCAATGTTTCCAAAGCTATAGATGTGCTGCACGGGTATGGACGTATCCACTGCATGCTCGACAATGACGAGGCGGGAAGAAAGGCGTATCGGGAATTGGAAAGGAAGTTCGCCGGACGCATCCGCGACTTCTCCGACAACTACAAAGGGCATAAAGACCTGAACGATTACCTGCGTGGAATCCGGCAGAAATTAGCCGTTAGTCCACCGCCAAGAACTATCGTAAAACCCAAGAAGAAAGGGTTGGGATTATGACATCCCGAATGAGAAAAACGGGAGATGCCCGAAACTCATTCCTTAAGGATTGGGAGGTAGCAAGTTTGTGTTTCGGGTGTACCGAAACCGCTTGCCACCCACCATCCAAATTGCAGGAGGTGGCATCCCGTCGGTCTATACAGTTGAATCAGTAACCGAATTAAAAGGAATAAAATATGGAACAGACAAAGGAACACAAGGAACGCAACAAGGGAGGTCGCCCCAAGAAGGAAGCAACCGAGAAACTGAAATACCGTATCGCAGTGAAAATGACGGCAGCCGACTACTTCCGCCTGCTGACACGATCGCATGAGGCGGGCGTATCACCAAGCGAGTACATGAGGGAATGTTTCCGTAACGGTCATGTGAAAGAACGGCTGTCGGAGGAACATGCCGGATACATCCGCCAACTCTGCGGCATGGCTAACAATCTCAACCAGCTTGCGCGTAAGGCAAACGCCGGAGGCTTCCACGATGAACGGTGGGACTGCAAGGTGGCAGTGGCAAGGATTCATGAACTTATAACCAAGATAGGGATATGATGGCGAAAATCGTAAAAGGAAGCGACTTCAAGGGTGTGGTGGATTACATCATCGACAAGAAGAAGGATACGCAGATAGTAGCAAGCGAAGGCTTGTTTATGGAAAATCTGGAAACTATCGCCATGAGTTTCAATGCCCAGTCACGGATGAACGATAAGGTGACAAAACCTGTCGGACATATCGCGTTGAGTTTTTCCAAAGAGGATGAGTTACGGCTGACGAACCGTATCATGGCAGGCATCGCGCTTGAATATATGGAACGGATGGGAATCAAGAATACGCAGTTCTTCATCGCCCAGCATTTCGACAAGGAGCATCCGCACGTGCATATTGCTTTCAACCGCATAGACAACAACGGCAATACCATATCGGACAGGCACGAGCGTCTGCGCAGTACCCGCATCTGCAAGGAATTGACCTTGAAATACGGCTTGCATATGGCTGGCGGAAAGGACAATGTCAAACGCAACCGCCTGAAAGAGCCAGACAGGACGAAATATGCGCTTTACGACATCATCAAAATGGAAGTCGGCAGATGCGGCAACTGGAACGTGCTTATCGCCAACCTGAAACGGCAGGGAGTGGAAGTACATTTCAAGCATAAGGGGCAGACCAGCGAGGTGCAGGGTGTTGTATTCTCCATGAATGGCTACCATTTCAACGGCTCCAAAGTGGACAGGCGTTTCAGTTATTCCAAGATTGACGCGGCTTTGCAGCACAACAGATGCAGGGAACGTATGGGAATAACAGCCGGAATATATGAAACGGCTACACCAAGCGCACCGTCCGGCACGGCACAAAGCGAGTTGTTCAACGGCTCTTGGGGATTGCTAAAAAGCAGTGGCTCATCTTATAACGCTGCTGATGCGGAAGCCAATCAGGAAATGGTGGATATACTTCGCAGAAGGAAGAAAGTTAAGCGCAAGAGAGGTGTTGGGTTCTAATATTCTGTACTAATCCAATTCTCACGACACTTGCGCTCTATATTCATTCGGAGTGTAACCTACCTCTTTCTTGAACAGTCGGGTAAAATGTTGCGGGTACTGAAAACCGAGATTATAGGCGATTTCATTAACGGTGTCGTCTGTAGATGCAAGTTCCGTCTTGGCTATTTCAATAGACTTGTCATGAATGAAATGCAGGGCGGTTGAACCTGTTTCTTTTTTCAATAAATCACTGAAATAGTTGGGCGAGAGGCAGAGCTTGTCTGCACAATACTGTACAGTGGGCAAGCCTATCCGTTTAGCAGCCCCATCATGGAAGTATTCGTCAAGCAACCGCTCAAATCTTGCGAGGATGTCTCGGTTTTGGTTGTCGCGTGTGATGAACTGGCGGTCATAGAAACGTGTGCAGTAATCAAGGAACGTCTTGATGCTGTCTGTGATGAGGTTCTTGCTGTGACGGTGTATCGGATGGTTCAATTCATATTGAATCTTGTGGAAGCAATCCATGATGATTTGCCGTTCTTCCACACTAAGGTGCAATGCCTCGTTTGTCTCGTAGGAAAAGAACGAATATTCACGCATTATCCGCCCGAGAGGTGTATTCCGCAGCAGGTCGGGATGGAACATAAGCAGGTAGCCATCTGGTTGGAACTGCATGCCGTCATCTTCCGCACCGAACACCTGTCCGGGCGCGATAAATATCAGTGTGCATAATTATTCCTAAGTCTGTGAAACCGGAACGCATGAAGCAGAATCTCGACATATTAGACTTCACCCTGTCGGCCGACGACATGGCACGGATAAAGACGCTGGATACCGACAAGCCTTTCTTACTCGGCTCGCACGAAGATCCAGAAATCGTAAAATGGTTCATGCAGTACAAAAACGCCTGAACATCAACAACCATATTTCGATAGCCGCTATCGACTATATTAAGAAGTTATTCGTATATGCCTTTATTGTAATCCGTCATGTACTGAGTAAATGTTTTGCCTGTTTGCTGTTTGAAGAAGCGCATGAGATGGCTCGGATCAGAGAAATTGAAATCATCCGCCATTTCACTGACAGTGCGGTTGGAGAATAGCAATTCGTTCTTCAGTTCCTCAAGCAGACGTTGTTTTATCAAATGGGTAGCTGATACTCCGAATTGGGCTTTTACTGAGTTATTGAGTGTGATGCGACTGACATGAAGCATGTCTGCATATTCCTGCACCCGCTGGTGGGTGCGGATATTCTGTTCCAACAAGTCCTTGAACCGAAAAGCGAAATTGTTTTTAGCAATTTCAGCGGGCAAGCAATAGGCGGCAGCGTATGTACGATTGATAATCAGCAAAAGATAATATAGTAAGGAAACAATGATATTGTACGTATCGGACACTGGATTCATCAGCTCATACTTAATCTTTCCGAGCAGCCGCATATATTCCTTCATTTCGTCATGTGTGGCATTGATGTAAGGCGGCGTATCTGTCTGGTAACAATACAAAAGGCGAAAAACGAAGAACTTGTCGGCGATAAAAGTACGCATGAAATCTTCGCGGAATATAAGGAACGTGTAATCCAACGCCGTCTCATCTACATGCCACTCTTGTTGCTGATGGGGTGAAAGCAGGAGAACCATGCCGTCGCGCAGTTCAATCTTGCGGAAGTTCAGTAGCAAATATCCGTTTGCCTTACGGAAAAAGTAGAAGCTGAAGAAGTCTGTCTTAAACCGCTTGTTTTCTGTCAGCACAAGTCCGATGTCCTTGTTTATGGCAGTATTGATGTAAAAATCCACGCCGCAGCGTGTCTTGTTGAACGGTACGCTGACCAGTCGATCAGGGTTGATTATCTCGTCCATATCCTTGTCGTTTTTGCAAAGATAATAATTTCATTTATCAAAATGGCATAATTACCGTTTTTTCAGGCATAGATGTTTCGCCGGATTCTTCCGAACTTTGCACCCGTAATCAATAACAAGACATATAGTCATGAAAAAGACATCCACAGTACAATTGGTGCGCAATGCCACCTTGAAAATCAGGTATGCGGGACACACCATGCTAATTGACCCCGTTTTAGCCGACAAAGGCACTTTGATATCGGCCCTCGGTGTGAATAAAACACCGAGGGTACACCTCACCATTCCTATTCAGGATATTATCGGAGGCGTGGACATGGTGCTCCTGACCCACAATCACATCGACCATTACGAGCCGAGTGTCCCCACACATTTGCCCAAAGAAATTCCTTTCTACGTTCAGCCCCAGGACGCGGACGCCATCAGAAACGACGGATTTACAAATGTGATACCCATCGAAGAAATAAAAACAATAGACGGCATATCCATTTACCGCACGACCGGACATCATGGTTTCGGGCAGATCGGGCAGATGATGGGACCTGTATCAGGTTATGTGCTAAAAGCCGAGGGCTTCCCGACCGTTTATATAATGGGTGACTGCCGATGGGAAGCATGTATCCGAGACACCGTGGAACGGTTCAATCCTGACTATATCGTGGTAAACTCCGGAGGTGCAATCTTTCCCGAATTTTCCAAAACGGACGGTCCTATCATCCCCGACGAGAACGAAGTGATGCAGATACTTGACGAATTGCCTTCGCATATCAAGCTGATAGCCGTACACATGGATGCCATCGACCATTGCCAGACCACCCGTGCAATTCTGCGCAATGAGGCAACGCATCACGAAGCCGACATGAGCCGGCTGATTATCCCGGAGGACGGAGAAACAGTTGTGTTATGAGTGTCTGCATTAAATCCCTGATAAAAAACATGAACATAGTGGTAGGGTGCACTATAGGATGCCCTTACTGCTATGCCCGTAACAACTGCCGCCGTTTCCACATTACCGACGACTTTTCCGTGCCTGAATACATGGAACGAAAACTGCGCATCATCGATACGTCCCGTCCTCATGTGTGGCTCATGACAGGAATGAGCGATTTCTCCGATTGGAAGCCTGAATGGAACGCAGAAATTTTCGAGCGGATCAGCAGCAATCCCCAGCACGCCTATATCTTTCTGACGAAGCGCCCTGACAAAATCAGTTTCTCCTCTGACGACGAGAACGTATGGATGGGCGTGACCGTCACGCGCAGTTCCGAGAAAAGGAGGATTGATGATTTGAAAAAGAATATCAAAGCACGACACTACCATGTCACGTTTGAACCTCTCTTCGATGATATCGGCGAGATTGATTTCGAGGGAATTGACTGGATTGTCATAGGCACAGAGACCGGAAACCGAAAAGGAAAGTCATATTCGCGCCCCGAATGGGTGCTTAGCATTGCAGAACAGGCAAAGGCTCATGGCATACCGGTGTTCATGAAAGAGGATTTGCTGCCGATTATGGGCGACGAAAGAATGATTCAGGAATTGCCGGAACAATTTACCAGACGAATACAATGAATATGGATACAATAAAGGAAATAGATGTAAAGAGTGTAATGACCAAATCCTCTCTGCCGGTGGGAGGATATTCGGTCAACCCTTATGTAGGGTGTCCCCACGCCTGCAGGTATTGCTACGCATCGTTCATGAAACGGTTCACCGGGCACACCGAGCCGTGGGGTACGTTTTTAGATGTAAAAAACTGGAAGCCGATAACGAATCCTCATAAATACGACGGTGAACGTGTTGTAATAGGGTCTGTGACGGACGGTTACAATCCGTATGAAGAAGAATTCCACCGTACCCGAAGGCTGCTCGAAGAGCTGCGAGGAAGCGATGCCGAGATTATGATATGCACAAAGTCCGATCTTGTCCTTCGCGATCTCGACCTGTTGAAGAGTTTTCCCAAAGTGACTGTGTCATGGTCTGTCAATACGCTCGACGAGCAGTTCTGCGCAGATATGGACAACGCCGTAAGCATTGAACGCCGTCTGAAAGCGATGCGTCAGACATACGAGGCAGGTATCCGCACCGTATGCTTCGTCTCGCCCATATTCCCCAGAATAACAGACGTGAAGGCAATAATAGAGGAGGTAAAAGATTATGCTGATTTAATCTGGCTTGAAAACCTGAATTTACGCGGGCAGTTCAAAGGCGGGATAATGACGTATATCCGTGAGAAGTATCCTGACCTCATACCGCTTTACGAGGAAATTTACAATAAAAAAAGGCTTGAATACTGGCAGGCATTGGAGCAGGACATTTCAAATTACGCCAAGGAGCAGGGCTTCCCGTATCGTATAAACGATCTGCCATACGGACGCTCGGAAAAAGGCAAACCTGTCATCGTAAACTACTTCTACCACGAAAAAATACGATTGACAAAATGAGGCTATGCCGGACTGATGCAGAAAAGTTGTAGCGCGGATAAAAGCACCATGTATGTGGATAATATCCGGCAATCTTCCGAGCGTATGCGGGAGATGCTCAACACGCTGCTGGATTTCTTCCGTCTGGACAACGGCAAGGAGCAACCCAACCTTTCCCCTTGCAGGATTTCCGCAATCACGCATATTCTTGAAACGGAGTTCATGCCCATTGCCATGAACAAGGGGCTGACTTTGATAGTGGAGAGCCACACCGATGCGGTGGTTTTGACCGACAAGGAACGTATCCTGCAAATCGGCAACAACTTGTTGTCAAACGCCATCAAGTTCACGGATAACGGTAGTGTATCATTGGCAGCGGATTATGATAACGGTTTGCTGAAACTTATCGTTGAAGATACCGGTACGGGCATGACCGAAGATGAGCAACAACGAGTATTCGGTGCATTTGAACGTCTTTCAAATGCCGCCGCAAAAGACGGCTTCGGATTAGGATTGTCCATCGTGCAGCGTATTGTGGCGATGCTCGGTGGAACTATACGCTTGGAAAGCGAGAAAGGCAAAGGGAGCCGCTTCACGGTGGAAATTCCCATGCAGACAGCCGAGGAACTGCCGGAACAGACAATTCAAGCGCAAATGCGCCATAATCATATCTGCCATGATGTGATTGCCATCGACAATGACGAGGTACTTCTCCTTATGTTGAAAGAAATGTATGCCCATGAAGGGATGCACTGCGATACCTGTACCAATGTTTCGGTACTGATGGAGCTGATACGAAAAAAGGAATACAGCCTGCTTCTGACGGATCTGAATATGCCTGAGATAAGCGGTTTTGAACTGCTGGAACTGTTGCGCTCATCCAATGTAGGCAACTCGAAGAGTATTCCCATAGTCGTGACAACCGCTTCGGGCAGTTGCAGCAAGGAGGAACTTATAGGGCGTGGATTTGCCGGATGCCTGTTCAAGCCGTTCTCCATATCCGAACTGATGGAGATTACGGATAAATGCGCATTAAGCAGCATATTGGATGAAAAGCCGGATTTTTCCACTCTGCTATCTTATGGCAATGAATCCGTCATGCTGGACAAACTGATAGCGGAAACCGAAAAGGAAATGCAGGCGGTCAAGGATGCAGAACAGCGTAAAGACCTCCAAGAACTGGACACACTTACACACCATCTGCGAAGTTCATGGCAGATTCTCCGTGCCGACCAGCCATTGAGGGAACTTTACGCCCAACTTCATGGAAGTGCCACTCCAGATGACGAAGCGATATGCAAAGCGGTGACCGGCTGTGCTGGATAAAGGTGCTGAAATTATCCGGCAGGCAAAAGAAGAAAGGAAAAATACGAAAATGGATAAAACAAGAATCATCGTGGTGGAGGACAATATCGTGTATTGCGAGTTTGTCTGCAACCTGCTGGCACGGGAAGGATTCCGTACCGTGCAGGCTTACCACCTCTCGACCGCGAAGAAACTTCTGCAACAAGCCTCAGACGGGGACATCGTGGTTTCTGACCTACGACTACCCGACGGTGACGGCATCGACCTATTACGATGGATGCGCAAGGAAGGCATGACACAACCGTTAATCATCATGACCAACTATGCCGAAGTGCATACGGCAGTCGAAAGTATGAAACTCGGCTCGCTGGACTATATCCCCAAGCAGCTTGTGGAGGATAAACTTATGCCTCTGCTTCATACCATCCTGAAAGAACGGAGTATCGGACGAAATCGTATGCCCGTTTTTGCCCGTGACAGTTCCGCCTTTCAGAAAATCATGCAACAGATAAGATTAGTTGCCCCTACTGATATGAGCGTGCTGATATTCGGAGAGAACGGCACGGGCAAGGAGCATATCGCCCACCATCTGCATGATAAGAGCAAAAGGGCAGGGAAACCGTTTGTGCCTGTGGACTGCGGTTCACTCTCCAAAGACCTTGCGCCCTCGGCATTCTTCGGACATGTCAAAGGCGCGTTTACGGGTGCGGACAGCACAAAGAAAGGATACTTCAATGAGGCAGAGGGTGGCACATTGTTCTTGGATGAGGTAGGCAATCTCGCATTGGAAACCCAGCAGATGTTACTCCGTGCCATACAGGAACGGAGATACCGCCCTATAGGTGACAAGACGGACAAGAGCTTCAATGTCCGCATCATCGCCGCCACCAACGAGGATCTGGAGAAAGCGGTCATTGAAAAACGTTTCCGACAGGATTTGCTGTACCGTTTGCACGACTTCGAGATAACTGTTCCGCCTTGCGTGACTGTCAGGAGGACATCATGCCGTTGGCGGAGTTCTTCCGTGAGATTGCCAACAATGAATTGGAATGTAGCGTGACTGGGTTCGATGCGGAAGCCCGTAAGACATTGCTGACCCATCCGTGGCCGGGTAATGTCCGTGAGCTTCGGCAGAAGATAATGGGCGCGGTGTTGCAGGCACAGACGGGAGTTGTCATGAAAGAGCATCTGGAACTTGCCGTAACGAAACCGACCTCACCTGTCAGCTTCGCCTTGCGAAACGATGCGGAGGACAAGGAACGCATCTTACGCGCGTTGAAGCAGGCAAACGGAAACCGCAAGGTTGCCGCCGAATTGCTCGGAATCGGACGTACAACGCTGTATAGCAAGTTGGAAGAGTATGGATTAAAGTATAAATTTCAGCAATCATAGCCCGCAACTTGCCGAAAATAGAAGTAACGGTTAAACCGGATTATTCAGCGAAGATAAAAAACGTCCTGTGATAAAAATCATGGGACATTTTGATGTGTATCCGATTTTTATTGCTACTTTTGTACCAAGACGAGAGACATTGACAGCAACTCACAGCAGAACGTAGAAATAGACAGGGTTGCCAAATCATTACCTCATTTTTACCTTATCCTCAGAACTGCTTGCTAATAAAGTGGTTATAAAAATCTTCCAGAATTACGAAAAAATTTTTGGAAACGCCTTCAAATTCGTATCTTCGTCGGGAAAAATCCATGAATCCGATAAACGATCCGATGTGCGATGAATGAATTCCCGTATCCGCGATATTCCTATCAGGTGCAGCCGCGAGAGGTGGATCTGACCAAAAAAGCCACGATTTTTACGCTGGGCGATTGTATCCTGCACGCCGCCGGTGAAGACGCCGATCAGATCGGGTTCGGGGTCAGGGAACTGCAGCGGAAGAATATGACCTGGGTGCTTTCGCGCATGGCGGTCGAAGTGTACCGCTTTCCGGAAGAGTACGAGCGCTATACGATCGGGACGTGGGTAGGCGAGATCAGCCGGCTGATGACTACGCGTAATTTTGTGGTGCACGATGCCGACGATCGCCGGATCGCCGCGGCGTCGACCTGTTGGGCGATGATCGACATGCAGAGCCGTCTGCCGCTCGATCTGCGCGAAAACGTGGATTACAACCGGGCGCTGATTTCCGAACCGTGTCCCGTCGGCAAACCGCTGAAAATCGCGCGGGTGGATGGACAATTGGCCGACGACCGCCGGGTGCGGTACAGCGACGTCGACTTCAATCAGCATACCAATACGATGAAGTATATCCAGTGGATGATCGATACGTTGCCGCTGGAGCGTTTGACCGAAGGACAGATGAAGCGACTGGACATCAATTTTATACATGAGACGCGTTACGGTCAGCAAGTGCAGGTTTATTACGAAGAGGGCGAGTGCGGCGACCGTTTCGAAGTGCGTTTGATGCCGGAGGGCACGACGGCCTGCAAGGCAGTTTTTCAGTGGAATAAAAATCGATAACCCCGGCTTTGCGTGCAAAGCTGAAATATGAATGAAAATGAAAAAAACAGGCTCGTTTGTCGCAGTCGCCGCTGCGCTTGCATTGTTCTCCTGCACGGAGAAAAAGGCGGATTCCGTCCGGCTCTTCAACGGAACGGATCTGACCGGATGGGTACTTTACATGCAGGATTCGACGTTGAATCCGCAGCAGGAATTCGTCGTTCGCGACAGCGTGATCGCTCTGTCCGGACCGTTCGGATACGTACGTACCGACAAGGCTTATTCGAATTATAAGCTGAACGCCCAGTGGCGCTGGCCCGACAGCGCGACCAACAGCGGGATTTTCGTCAACATCCAGCAGGACGGTATCTGGCCCGATTGCTACGAGTGCCAGTTGTGGAACGGCCGCGCCGGCGACCTGATCAATTCGGGCGGAGCCGATTGCGCCGAATACCGGGCCGATTCGACGCTGATGATCGTGACCAAAATGAACGCATCGAACGAAAAGCCGGTCGGGGAGTGGAACAGCGCCGAGGTGATCTGCGACGACAGTACGGTGACGGTTTATATCAACGGCGAGTTGCAGAACCGGATTACCGGCGTGTCGAATAACAAGGGCTATATCGGCTTGCAGAGCGAAGGCGGCCCCATCGAATTCCGCCGTGTGGAACTTACGCCGCTCGAATAGGCGGAAAGCCGCTGCCGGATTGTAAAAATTGCCGGAACGAAAAGTTCCCCGGGTCGTACGACCCGGGGAACTTTTCGTTTATCCGGTAGGGAAATCGGGAGTTAAATTCTCGCTTCATTTTACGGATTAGAATCGTTTCGGATAAAAGAATGTAATAATCGGATTGTCTTCTTTCTGCATGGATAAGCCCAAATCCGTTCTTGCCCGGCCGAATTGTTTTACGAGTGAATCGTAAGGAAGACTTTTCCAGCCCGCCACGTCATTGGTAACCATGATCGGAAACATATACCCGATAAATGCGTCTTCGGTCGACCCGATTATATTGGCAAAAAACAGCGGAAAAAAACCGTATTTTTTACCGAAGGATATCAATTTTCCCGTCGAAAGGGAATAAATACAATCGAATTTACGATGCGCTCTGGAATAACTGAAGTGAAGATAATCTTTTGTCAGGTAAAAATCGCCGTTCATGAATAGAAATTTGGTACCGTCCTGCGCTTTTCTCAAATCTCTTTTCCGTTTTCCGTTCCGGTATTTTTCCGGTACGGTACGATCTCCGAAATTCACGGCGAACTCGACCCGGATACTTCCGTTCTCGTGAATCGAATAAATCGTATCGTTGTAGACCGGGCGGTAATAAACGATATTGTTTTTCGGGAAAAAATTGTGTCTGTTCACCAGGCTTTGATAGGTATTCTTTTTTCTGTAAAATCCGCGGGAAGTAAATGTTCCGGTAGAATCGGTCTCGAAAACAGAATAGTTGAAGATCGATCTAAATTCGTCGTTATCGCAGCTTATCGAGTTGAAAAGATATTGATTGTCGTTGAAAATATGGAACTTCATGCTATAAAAAGGAAATTTGACCGATTTGAGAAACTTTCCCTCGAGATTATAAAACTGTATGCGACGCATAAATTGATCGTATATGGCTATCTTATTACCGTAAAGTTCCATAAACGTCGGTTCTATGTATTCGCCCGGCCCTCTTCCGTGACTCCCGATAGAGCGTACGAACTGTCCCGATTTGGAGAACATCTTTACCGATTTGGAGGTGTATCCGTCCCGTAATATCAATACGCTGTCCAGAAAGATAATCTGATCAATTGCTCCTATCGTCGCTTCTGTATCGCTACTGAGTCTTATAAATGAAACGGAATCGCAAATTTCTTCTACGTTAAATGCTGAACTCCCGTCAATTTCCTTCACGTCGATAGTTCGAAACGAATCTCGATAGATTTTCATTTCAGAGACGGGGCGGCCATCTTCTTTGATTCCCTCTTTTGAGATATTCGAACAACCCCCAAAAAGGAATATCAGAAATGTAATTCCGAATAATTTTTTTGTCATAAACGATTTTTAATCTAAAAAGATTGTTTTTCGCAAAAGCGTTTGTCCGGTGCTGCGCATAAGTTCTGCTTCTCTTTCGTTTACAATCGTTACCGGATCTTTGCATGTCCGTGTAGGATGATTTTCCCAATTATTATCCGCTGTCCTAATTAGTTATAAAGTATTATGTTTATTGCTTATATCAAATGTCTTTTGACGGATGACCGACAGTCCTGCGCGATTATCGTATTGAAAAAATACCGGCGCCCATCGTGAGCGCCGGCATTGTAGTGGAAAATTCGAATTACAAACCCGGCGTTTCGACTTCGTAATTTTGTGTTCCGGTTATATTTTCGATCCAGACCCAGTAGGCCGGCTGCCCGTGAAAGCTGCCCGAGCGTTCGACCCGCACGTCGGCCCCGCCTTTTGCGCGTACCGCTTCGGCGATCCGGTCGGCCTCAGCCTGCCCGGTATAGGGGCCGAAGCGGATGTCCAGCGCCGGCACCGGTTTGTCGCACCGCAGCGTGAAACGTTGGCCGCGCCGGTAGGCGTAGTCGATCGTGGCGCTCTCCAGTCGGTCGCCGCTGCGGGTCATCACGCGGGCTCCGGTTACTTCCAGTCCGTTCAGCGGGTCGGGGATACGCGGCAGCAGCCGTACCCGGTCGTCGCGCGAGTCGTCCACGCCGGCACAGATTTCCAGCGCGTTCATGGCCGGTCCCTGATTGGCTCCGTTGCTCAGGTCGCAGATGCGGTACCAACGGCCGTCGGGCATGATGTTCGCCCCTTCGGGGATGATCCACATCCATTTTCGCCAGTCGATCCCGCGCGTGCTGTCTGCGTAATTCATGTTTTTGTCGTACGTGTAGCGGGCGATGCTGACCAGCAGCCGTCCGGCATTGTCCATTTGGTCGAGCACCAGCGCCGAGTGGGTCAGCCACCCGATACCGTATCCCATGCCGAGCACCGGGGTATCGCCGTAGCGTTGGTTCAGTTGGCGTCTGAGCGTGTGACGCGTGATCGGCGTTAGGTCTTCGTCCATCCGCTGCGGGTCGAGCCCTTCGCGATAGAGCGAGAACCAGGCCTGTACCAGGCAGTCCTGCAGGCTCGGCAGCACGGAGTTGCGGGCTACGCGCCACATCCGGTCGTGATCCGGCCCGACGGCCAGCATTCGCAGCATTCCGCCGCGGATGCGCTCCGCATAGGCCCTGTATTTTTCTGCCAGCGCCGTGTCGCCCATCGCTTCGGCCATTTCGGCCGAGCACAGCAGCGCCGTCATCGACGTATAGCTGGCGTACACTTCGTACATATCGCAGTTAGCGTAATTATCCCGGATTTTCCGCGGGTCGGTTTCGGTATCCATGTTTTTCGGGATCTGGCTGATCTTGCTGAATTTCGCCGCCCATCCGGTGAATTCGCCCTCGCTGTACACAACGTCGCGGCCGGTATAGTCGAGCAGCCAGCAGATAAAGTCGGTGGCGTCTTTGGTCGATTGCCAGCGGCTTTTGCGGTAGACGCTGTCGCGCGTTTCGGTGAGCCACTCTCCGGTCGGTTTACCGAGCTGCTTCCAGGCGAACCAGCGGCTGACGATCGTCGAGGAGTGTCCTTCCATCTCTTCGTCTCCCGGAATTTCGTTGATCTCGTAAGGGATTGCGGCGGGGCCGTTCATCACGAACGCCCAGTGCGGGGGCGCGTCTTTCGGATATTTGGAGACGTCGATCGGCCCGTTGTCCGGTCCGTTCTGCGGATCGCGGTCGGCCCGGTAGAAATAGAGCCATTTGTCGCAGTAGTCCACGTAGCTGGTAAGCCGTTGCGGGTTGTCGATGCAGCGCAGCGCCTGCCGCACGTAGTGATCCGAGGTACGGGAGTAGGGTTCGCGGTAGATGCCGATCGGCTCCCAAGTTCCGATTCCCTGGTAGCCGCCGTAGAACGGCGATCCGACACCTGTTTCATAAAAGCATCCGGTCGCCGGGTCGAATTTTTCGTCGATGTTGGTCAGGTTAGCCACCCAGATGTTCGACAGCATGTCCCCTTCGACCGAATCGGAAAGGAAGCGGATGCCCGTTCCCTTGAATCCCTGCGGGAAGTCGATTCGTTCGACCTTTTTCGGCAGGTCGTCGAGACTGGTATAAAGGATGTCCGACAGGGCTTCGAGTTTCGGTCCGAAGTCGGGAATGTCGTCGGTCGCGAAAGCGGGTTGCAGGTCGCCTTTCATAACGGTACGTTTACCAAATGCGGTCAGCCGTTCGGTCGGTTTCGCACCCCGGGGCAGTTGCAGCGTGATTCCCGAAATCAGGATCTCCCCCCGTTTTTCGGTGTTGTTGTGAACGACGATCGATTCGATCGGCAGTTCGCGCGGCGTAACCGGCAGGTAATAGGCGCGGTAACTGTCGCCGGCTTCCATGTATTCGCCGGTTTCGCGCACTTGCAGCGCATCGCGCAGCACCTGCATGTATTCGGGGCGCGAGGCGAACGGTTCGCGGATCACCCGTCCTGCGTTGTGCGACGGATTTTTCCATTGGTTGAAAAACCAGATCGTACTGCCGACGATCATCGGGATACGGTCGGAGGAGCCGTCGGCGTAGCGGATCTCGATTTCGCCGATGGAAGTGCCGATCTGCACCTGGTCTTCGCGGGTTTCTCGCAGTTCGAAATGCTCGCCCCAGTGAGCCAGCCCGCTGTCCCAGCCGTCGTTGATCATGCCGAGCAGATACAACGTGCGAGCCGGCGATCCCACCGGGATGGTTTCGTCGGCGCCGTTGCGGACCCGGACGGTATTTTCCCGTTTGGAAACGGGGGCGGCCAGGAACGGGATCGTCCGGCAGAATACCAGCGAGTCGCCCGATTCGATTTTTAAGCCGTACAGGTCGGAGACCGACGTCCGGGCGTCGGGCCGCTGCGCCGAGACGGTCGTCGAAAGCAGTAGCAGCAGCGCGGCGCTGCAAAAAAGTGAAAATTTTTTCATGGTAGGTAAGTTAGGATTTTAGCCTCGTTAAAATTAATAAAATAAATTTTCTTTTAACGGATTTCCTGCGGAAAGTTTTGAATAAGTGCCTCGGGATCGTTTTCCGGGTTGGAATAACGCCCGGTAAATCGTACCTTTGGGGCGTAAAATAAAACGGAACAGACGCATGATTACAGTTTCAAACTTGGAAGTACAATACGGGAAACGAGTTCTTTTCAAAGATATCAACCTGAAATTCACACCCGGAAACTGCTATGGGGTGATCGGTGCGAACGGCGCCGGCAAATCGACTTTTCTGAAAGTGCTCAGCGGCGATGTGACGCCGACGCGCGGGTCGGTCGCATTCGGGCCGCACGAACGGCTGTCGGTGCTGAAGCAGGATCACTTCGAATTCGACGAGTGTACGGTGCTGGATACCGTGCTGATGGGACACCAGCCGCTGTGGTCGCTGATGCAGGAGAAAAATGCCCTATATGCGAAACCCGATTTCTCGGAAGAGGACGGAATCAAAGTCGGCGAACTGGAGGAGAAATTCGCCGAGATGGACGGCTGGAACGCCGAAAGCGACGCTGCCAACCTGTTGAGCGGGCTGGGGATCAAGGAAAATCTGCATTACGAACTGATGGGACGGCTGAACGCCAAAGAGAAGGTGCGCGTGCTGTTGGCGCAGGCCCTGTTCGGCAAGCCGGACAACCTGCTGCTCGACGAGCCGACGAACGACCTGGACGTCAACACGATCATGTGGCTCGAAAACTACTTGGCGAATTATGAGAATACGGTGTTGGTCGTTTCGCACGACCGCCATTTCCTCGATTCGGTCAGTACGCACATCGTCGATATCGATTACAGCGACATCAACCTGTTCTCCGGAAATTACAGTTTCTGGTACGAATCGAGTCAGTTGGCCGCCCGTCAGCAGGCCAACCAGAACAAAAAGGCCGAGGAGAAGAAAAAGGAGTTGCAGGAATTTATCCAGCGGTTCAGCGCCAACGTGGCCAAATCGAAGCAGACGACCAGCCGCAAAAAAATGCTCGAAAAACTCAATATCGAGGAGATCAAGCCTTCGATGCGCAAATATCCGGGGATCATTTTCCAGCCCGAGCGCGAGCCGGGAACCAAAATTCTGGCGGTCGACGGCCTCAGCAAGACGGTCGGCGGCGAGACGTTGTTCCGAAACGTATCGTTCACGATCGAAAAGGGAGACAAGGTGGCGTTCCTGTCGCGCGAGCCGCGCGCGATTACCGCGCTGTTCGAGATCGTCGCCGGCGACGACAAGCCCGACAGCGGTATGGTCGAGTGGGGCGTAACGATCAATCCGGCCTATTTGCCGTTGAACAATGCGCCGTTTTTCGACAATCAGCTGACCATCGTGGACTGGTTGGCCCAGTTTTCGCAGGATACCAGCGAATTGTACCTGCGCGGGTATCTGGGCAAGATGCTGTTCAGCGGCGACGAGATTTACAAGCAGGTCAACGTGCTGTCCGGAGGGGAGAAAATGCGGTGCATGATCGCCCGGATGATGATCCGCCAGGCCAATACGCTGTTGCTCGACTCGCCGACCAACCACCTCGACCTGGAATCGATCCAGGCGTTCAACAATGCGTTGGTCGCCTTCAAGGGCGTCGTGCTGATGACTTCGCACGACCACGAGTTCATCAATACGGTGGCTAACCGGATCATCGAGATCACGCCGAACGGAATGATCGACAAGTACATGGAGTACGACGACTACCTGTTCGACGAGCGGGTGCAGGAAAATCTGAACCGCCTGTATACGAAATAGCGGACTTGCGCCGTTCGAAAATTGTTTATTATGAGATTGAAATCGCTTATACGGATCGTGCTGTTACTGCTCTGCTTTTCGGGCGGCGTTTCCGCGCAGAGTCCGGCCGATTCCGCGGCTTTGGCAAATGCTTCGTGGCGGACGGTTTACGATGCGGACGGGATGACTGTCCGTAAGTTGTCGATCCGCCTTTTCGATTCCGATCAGCAGATTTCGTGCATCGAGATCGCCCCGGAAAAATACCGTTTGGCCGTGATTCAGGATTCGCTTCGTACGAAGACTTCCCGGATCGGGAAGCAGTCCGGCGGGGTAGCGGCGATCAACGGGGGCTTTTTTAAAACCCGTACGAAACAGGCCGTAGCCATGGGTTTCATAAAAACAGGAGGATATCGGCCCGCCCAGATAGGGGCCGAAACCGGCGTCGCCGTGGCGGTCGATACTGCGGGAGTACTGCGGTTGATCGATTGGAGTCTGGCGATGGAGCAGGCGGACGCTCCGCATCGGGATCGGTATCCCGATGTGATGGTAACCGGCCCGATGCTGCTGCGCGGCGGCCGGTCGTTGATTCCGTGGGATTCGACGGCTCCCCGCCATCCGCGATCCTGCGTCGGGACGAAAGCCGACGGAACCGTCCTGCTGATGGTCGTGGACGGACGGCAGAGCCGCGCGGCGGGGATGGCCCTGTGCGAATTGGCTTATGCGGCCCGCCTGATGGGAGCGGCGGATGCGATAAACCTCGACGGGGGAGGATCTTCGACCTTGTGGACGAAGGGGCAGGGGATCGTCAACGCTCCTTCCGACCGGATGCTCTTTTTTCGCTCGGAACGTCCCGTCTGCAATGCGATCGTCGTGAAACGTAAATAAGGAATGATACTGTACTTGATTGTTATACTGTCTGTTGTGTCCGTGACGCTGGATCTGCTGATCCTGCGCCGGATTCGTCGGCGGTTACCGGACAAGCGGTGGCTGCGGAGACTCTATCTGGCGCACTTCCTGTTGCTCGATGCGGGGATCGTCGCCGCGCTGCTTTTTTACCGCTGCTGCTCCGAGGCGGGGGCGGAAAGTTACATGCACGTTATCCTGTGGGTGATCTGCCTGTTCTTTATGAGCGTCGGGCCGAAGTCGGTCTACATGTTGGTTTCGCTGCTGGATTATCCGGCCGGTTGGGTACGAAGAAAAAAGGTGCGGTTGTTTTCGAGGATCGGTCTGGCGGCTGGTGCGCTGACCCTGCTCGTGATGATATGGGGTGCGACAGCCGGCCGGTCGCGGATCGTGGAGGAAGACCTGATCGTCCGTTCGGATAAGATTCCGGCCGCTTTCGACGGTTATAAGATAGTACTGTTTACCGACCTGCACGCCGGCAACGAACCCGGGAACCGCCGCTTTATCCGGCGAATGGTGCGGAAGATCAACGAACAGCATCCCGATCTGGTTGTCAATGCGGGCGACCTGGTCAATATAGACGCCCGCGAGCTGACCGATTCGGTGATGTCCGTATTGTCCGGAATCCGTGCGAAAGACGGGGTCTATTCGGTGTATGGCAATCACGATCTGGGGATCTACCTGAGCCGGGACAGCGACCTGACTCCGCGGCAGAGTTTCGACGAATTGGCCGTCCGGCAGCGGGCGATGGGATGGAACCTGTTGGATAACGAGTCTCGGTACGTCCGGCGCGGCAGCGACAGCATCTCGGTGACGGGGGTGAATTTCCCGATCGGGAAAAAACTGAACGGACGGCAGAACGTCGATTTCGCACGCTGCGATTTCGACGCAGCCTACCGGGGAGTGCCCGACAGCCTGTTCAACCTGTTGATCGCCCATACTCCGGAAGTGTGGGACGAAGCGCTGGCTACCGGACGGGCCGATCTGACCCTGTCGGGGCATGTACATGCGATGCAGCTCAAAATCCGGCTCGGCGGATGGGCGTGGTCGCCTGCCGAATGGATGTACGATCGATGGAGCGGTCTGTACGAAGAGGACGGGAAATACCTTTTCGTCAACGACGGAATGGGGTATGTGATGTACCCGATGCGTATCGGAACGTATCCGTCGATTACGGTAATTACGTTGAAATCCGAGTAAGGCGGACGGGAACCTACGAGGAAAGTTTCATGCCGATCACCCCGAGGACGATCAGCGCCGCGGAGAACAGCCGCCAGAATCCGGCCGAGTCGCCGAAAAAGAAAATTCCCATCAACAGCGTTCCGACCGCGCCGATACCCGTCCAGACGACGTAGGCGGTGCCGATGGCGATCGTCCGCTGGGCGACGTAAAGCAAGAACATGCTCAGCGCCATTGAAAAAATGGCGATCAGGATACCCCATATCTTGACCGGCATACTCTGCGACAGTTTCAGCCCCACTGCCCATCCCATTTCGAAAAGTCCCCCGAGGATCAAATAAAACCAAGCCATAATTCGTTCGCTTCAATAATTGACGCGCCGAAGGTAGTGAAATTTCCGGCCGTTATGAAATTGTCGAAAAAAAATTGTATTTTTGTCCGTAATCTTTTTAGACGGATCGACGGGATAACCGACCAGAAATGAAAAAACGCATATCCGCCATATTCGTACTGCTCACGGGAACGCTGTTGCTGGCGTTGTCGGCGTTGCCGCATCACCATCACGGCGACCGGATCAGTTTCGTCGCTCCGGAACGGTGCGTCGAATGTTTCGGGCACGTTCCCTGCTGCGGAGGGAACGACGATCACGGCGGATCGGACACGGACTGCGATCTGCGGTATCTGTTCGTGATGTACGGACGGGGCGGCAGCCAGCTCGTACAGGCGGTCGATCAACAGGACGATCCTACGGGCGGTTATCATTTTCCCGTCACGCTTTTCTTCGATTCCGTTTTTACGTTCGACGCCCGCGTTTATGCGATGGCGACGGTCTCTTTCGCACCGTTTGCCGAACCGGCTGCCCGGCCGGATGCGGCGGCATTGCCGCTGCTGCGGGCTCCTCCCGTTTTCATTGCATAGTTTTTGTTTCCGCACGGCGGAAAGACGACTCTTTCGTTTGCAAACGAGGGAGCGTGTTCACATGATTCAAACAAAAAATCCATGCAATGAATAAAATATTGTTAGCAAGCATACTGTCCGTAGCCCTGATGACGGGTTGCGGGAACCGGCCTTCGAGCGCCGGAGCGTCCGGGGACGGACATACGTCCGAAGCGGAACACGGCGATCACGACGGCCATGACCATGAAGCCGAAGGGCACGATCACGAGGCCGAGGAGGCCGGGCGCGCGGGACACGATCACGGAGCCGGAGGGGATACCCATGCCGGTGAAATCGTCTTTACGAAAGCGCAGGCCGCGCAGACCGATTTCGAACTGTTCGAAGTGCAACCCGTTACGTTCAATGAAGTGATTCCTACCAGCGGTCGGATCATGGCAGCGCAAGGCGACGAGGCTTCGGTCGTAGCGCCGGTCGGCGGCGTCGTGTCGTTCACCAATAAGAAGATCGCCGACGGTACGCCGGTCGGCCGCGGGGAAACGCTGTTTACGATTTCGTCCAAAGAGATGGCCGAAGGGGATTACGTGGCCCGCACCCGCTCAACGTACGAGCAGGCCAAAGCGGCTTTCGAACGCGCCGAAAACCTCGTGAAAGACAAGATCATTTCACAGTCGGATTACGAACAGAGCCGGCTCGCTTACGAAAATGCCAAAACCGCCTACGATGCGGTTGCAGGCAAAACTTCCGTCCGGGGAACGCGGGTTACGGCCCCGATCGGCGGTTTTATTAAGAATGTCGCCGTGAGCGAAGGGGCCTTCGTCGAAGTGGGACAGACGCTGGCCACCGTTTCGCAGAATAAACGGCTCGTACTGCGCGCCGAAGTGTCGCAACGGTACCTGAACGATCTGCGTTCGGTGTCGGGCGCGAATTTCCGTACGCCGTACGACGACAAAGTCTATTCGCTCTCCGAAATGAACGGGCGGCTATTGTCGGTCGGTAAGAGTTCCGACGGCAGTTCGGTTTTCATTCCGGTTATTTTCGAATTCGATAACGGCGGGGACGTGATCCCGGGATCGTTCGTCGAGATTTATCTGATATCGTCGCCGCAGCGCGACGTGCTGACCGTGCCGCTGAGCGCCGTAACGGAGGATCAGGGTGTTCACTTCGTATTCGTGCAACTCGACGACGAGGGGTATGCCAAACGGGAAGTGAAGCTCGGCGCGGACGACGGCAGGAACGTACGTGTGTTGTCGGGTCTGAAAGCCGGCGAGACGGTCGTCAGCAAAGGCGTCGCGCAGGTAAAAATGGCTTCGTTCTCCGGGGCGATCCCCGAAGGCCATTCGCACTCCCACTAAATCGCCTGCGTCATGCTGAATAAAATCATAAACTTTTCATTGCACAACAGGCTGTTGGTGATGATTGCGGGCGTCGTGCTGCTGGCCGTGGGCACGTTTACCGCCCGCCATATGGAGGTCGACGTTTTTCCCGACTTGAATGCGCCGACCGTGGTCGTGATGACCGAGGCGAACGGAATGGCCGCCGAAGAGGTCGAACGCACCGTGACGTTCCCGATCGAAACGGCCGTCAACGGAGCGACCGACGTGCGCCGCGTGCGTTCGTCGTCGACGACCGGATTTTCGGTCGTCTGGGTCGAGTTCGACTGGGGAACCGATATTTACCGGGCGCGCCAGATCGTTTCCGAAAAGCTGGCTACGCTCAGCGAGACGCTGCCGCAGAACGTCGGCACGCCGACGCTCGGGCCGCAGTCGTCGATCCTCGGCGAACTGCTGATCGTCGGACTGACGGCCGATACCACTTCGTTACAGGAACTGCGGACGCTGGCCGATTGGGTGATCCGCCCGCGGCTGCTGGCTACCGGCGGCGTCGCCCAGGTAACGGTGATCGGCGGCGACATCAAGGAGTACCAGGTGCTGCTCGACCCGGCGCGGATGCGCCATTACGACGTTTCGATGCAACAGGTGCTCGACGTGGTGGCCGACCTGAGCCGCAATTCCAGCGGCGGTATCCTGAACCAGTACGGCAACGAATACATCATCCGCGGGGTGCTTTCCACGGCCGACGAGCAGGAGTTGGGGAAAGCCGTCGTTAAGACGACGGACGGCATTCCGGTGCTGCTCGAAAACGTTGCGGATGTGAAAATCGGAGCGAAATCGCCGCGGCTGGGCGTCGCTTCGGAGCGCGGCAAACCGGCCGTTCTGATGACCGTGACCAAACAACCGAATACCAATACGCTCGAACTGACCGACAAACTCGATCGGACGCTCGCCGAAATCCAGCGCACTCTGCCGCCGGACGTGCATGTTTCGACCGACATTTTCCGGCAGTCGCGGTTCATCGAAAGTTCGGTGGACAACATTCAGAAAGCGCTGTTCGAGGGGGCTATTTTCGTCGTGATCGTGCTGTTCGTCTTCCTGATGAATTTCCGCACGACGGTCATATCGCTGATCGCGCTGCCGCTGTCGTTGCTGGTGTCGGTGCTGGCGCTGAAGGCGATGGGGCTTACGATCAATACGATGAGCCTCGGCGGTATGGCCATTGCGATCGGCTCGCTGGTCGACGATGCGATCATCGACGTCGAGAACGTATTCAAGCGACTCCGACAGAACTTTTTGAAACCGAAAGAGGAACGGCTTCCGACGCTTACGGTCGTCTACGAGGCTTCGAAAGAAATCCGTACGTCGGTCGTCAATGCGACGATCATTACGATCGTGGCTTTCGTGCCGTTGTTTTTCCTCGGCGGGCTCGAAGGACGCATGTTGCGTCCGCTCGGGATTTCGTTCATCGTGGCGCTGTTCGCGTCGATGGTCGTCGCCGTGACGCTGACGCCGGTGCTGTGCAGTTACCTGCTGACCGGCGATCGGGTGTTGCAACGCAGCCAGAAAGAACCGATCGTTTCCCGTTTCCTGAAACGAATTTACAAAAAGGCGCTCGAATGGGTGCTTTCGCATAAACGGCTCGTAATCGGTTCGACCGTCGCGCTGTTCGTCGCTTCGCTGGTCGTATTTTTCAGCCTGGGACGGAATTTCCTACCGCCGTTCAACGAAGGTTCGCTGACGATCAATACCTCTACGATGCCCGGCATTTCGCTCGAAGAGTCCGATAAGATCGGGCGCGAGGTGGAACGTATCCTGCTCGAAATCCCCGAAATACAGACGGTCGCCCGCAAAACCGGGCGCGCCGAACTGGACGAACACGCGCTCGGCGTGAATGTTTCGGAAATGGAGGCTCCGTTCGAACTGGACGAGCGTTCGCGTCAGGAGTTTCTCTCCGACGTGCGGGCTCGGCTCGGCGTGCTGAAAGGCGTCAATATCGAAATCGGCCAGCCGATTTCGCATCGGATCGACGCGATGCTGTCCGGCACGAGGGCCAATATCGCGATCAAACTGTTCGGGCCCGACCTGAACCGGCTTTTCTCGCTCGGAAATCAGGTCAAAGGCGCCGTTTCGGGCGTCGCCGGCGTAGCCGACCTGAACGTCGAGCAGCAGGTCGAGCGGCCGCAGTTGCAGATCCGCCCGAAACGCGAAATGCTCGCCAAATACGGCATTCCGCTGCCCGAGTTTTCACGATTCATCGAGGTGGCGCTGGGCGGCGAAGTCGTTTCGCAGGTCTACGACCAGGGGCGTTCGTTCGACGTAACGGTCAAGATGGACGATGCCGATCGATCCGACATGGAGCGTATCGGGAATCTGACGATCGACGGGACGTCCGGTAAAGTGCCGCTCAGTTACGTGGCCGATATCGTATCGACCTCGGGGCCGAATGCGATCAGCCGCGAGAACGCACAGCGCAAGATCGTCGTATCGGCCAACGTGGCCGACCGCGACCTGCATAGCGTGGTGGGCGATATCCAGGAAATGATCCGGGAGAAGGTCGATCTGCCCGAAGGATACCATATCGAATACGGCGGCCAGTTCGAGAGCGAGCAGGCCGCGTCGCGGGTGCTGTCGCTTATGTCGATCATTTCGCTGCTCATTATCTTTTTGCTGCTGTTCCAGGAGTTCCGCAGCCTGTCGGTGTCGGGCATCATCATGCTGAATCTGCCGCTGGCGCTGATCGGCGGGATCGTTAGCATCTGGCTGACCAGCGGGGAGGTCAGCATCCCGGCGATTATCGGCTTCATTTCGCTGTTCGGCATTGCGACGCGCAACGGCATACTCCTTGTATCGCATTACAATCAACTGCGCAGCGAGGGCATGTCGTTGCACGACAGCGTGGTGAACGGATCGCTCGACCGGCTGAACCCGATCCTGATGACGGCGCTGTCGTCGGCGCTGGCGCTGATTCCGCTGGCGCTCGGCGGCGACTTGCCCGGTAACGAAATTCAGAGTCCGATGGCCAAGGTGATTCTGGGCGGACTGCTGAGTTCGACGCTGTTGAACGGGTTTATCGTTCCGGCAGTTTACCTGATTATTAACCGTAAAAACAGCAACGTATGAAATGCATCCTGATATTTGCGGCCGCCCTGTTTGCGGGGACGGCTTACGGTCAGCGCAGCGTTGACGACGTATTGCGCGAGGTCGAAGCCGCGAGCAAGGAACTGAAAGCCCAGCGCGAACTGACCGCCGCCCAGAAGATGGAAGCCCAGACCGGCAAGTACCTCGCCAATCCGAGCGTCGAGTTCGAAAGCCTGTGGGGCGGGGCCGAACGGATCCGTAATTCCGAGTTGACGGTGATGCAGGCTTTCGATTTTCCGTCGGCTTACGCATCGCGCAACAAGATTGCGAAACTTCGTTCGTCGTATTACGATACGGAAGGCGCCGCGTTGCGTCAGCAGTTGTTGCTGGACGCTAAGACGTTGTGCATCCAGATCGTCCACCTGAACCGGATGAAGGAGTTTCTGTCCGAACGGGTCGTCAATGCCGAACGGCTGGATTCCGCTTACCGTCGGAAGTTTGCAATCGGAGAAGCCAATATTCTGGAATGTAATAAGATCGGAGTCGAGCTGATCTCCGCGAAAACCGAGTATAACCTCAATGAAGCCGAACTGCTGGCCAAATGTCAGCAATTGGCTACGCTGACCGGAACCGAAAGCGACCGGTTTTCCGGTCTGGTCTATCCGACCGTGGAGAGTTTGCCTGCATTCGAACAACTGAGCGCGCTGTATATGGAGCAAAATCCGCAGGTGCAAAGCCTGCAGCAGCAGGTGTCGGTCGATAAGCAAAGCGTATCGCTGAACCGTTCGCTGTCGCTGCCGAAGTTCGAAATGGGTTATCGGCACGATTTCGGCGGGGAAGGACGTTTCAAAGGGTTCAAGGTGGGAATGTCGATTCCGCTTTTCGAGAACAAGAACAAGGTGAAGGCCGCGCGCGCCCAGGCGGCTTCGTCATCCGCTCAACTGGAAAGCGTTCGGCTGAATGCGGCGTCGGAGCTCCGGCAGTTGTACGACCAGGCCGTTACGCTGCGGGAATCGATGCGGTCGATGGAGTCGGTGTTGCAGGCGCAGAATAACCTGTCGATGCTGAACAAAGCGCTGGATGCCGGACAGATCACGGTGATCGAGTATATTACCGAGATCGGCGTGCTGTACCAGAGCCGCCAGATGCAGTTGCAGCTCGAACGGGATTACAATTTGATAACAGCCCAACTTTTCCGGTTCGAATTGTAGGAACGCGTTCCTACAATTCGAACTTTATTTTCCGAATAACACGCTTACGGTTTTGTCCGTAAGCGTGTTATTTTTTATTTAAATTTGTGTGTTTTTATACAAATAAAATATTTTTTAAACATTTATTTCAAATGTCAATTTAAATACCTATCTTTGGCACGGTGAAAATATGTCTTTTGCGCGGATGTCGAGGCATTTAGTAATCAGAGTGATAGCAGATCGCCGGGAACGAACGGCATAAAACGAATAGAATCGGAAAGATGAAAATTGTAGGTGAACCGAAAGCATTTTTGAGCAACGAAGCATTGCAGCTCTTGAATCTTTATGAATCGCTGGGGCCGAGGGCGGAGATTTTCCTGCCGCGCCACATTTTTGACAACCTCACGAGTTTCGTGAGCCTTTGCATGGAGGAGCCCGACGATCCGGCCAAACAGCAGGCCGAGATCAACCGTTACCTGTTGAAATTCAGGGAGGATATTCCGGGTTATACGGACGTTTCGCTGATGCTCATTCCGCACAGCAATTCGAAAGCGTTCGAACTGAGTAACCGCCGCGGCAAATTCGTCAAAAAAATCAACGCCCTGCTCGATACCGACGGTACCACCACCGAAGTCAAAAACGTGCTGCGGAACATCCGCGATACGCACGACCTCTCGGTCGGAACGCCTCCGATCAACAGTTTCCACATCGACTTCATGTCGCAGGTGCAATTGGGCGGCCATGTCCGCGATCTGCGTAAATACCGCGACGTGATCGGCGTGACGGGCGATATCAACGAGGCGCACTGGAATTACCTGATGGACACGCTCGAGCAGATGATCAGCCAGAGCACCCACTATACGACCAAAGCCGAGATCAACGACTTTTTGCACCGCAGCCAGTGGGCCGTGAATTTCAAGGGGATGAACGGCATGATCCGCACGGTCGTTTCGGGCAATGCCGACAAAGCCGTGTCGCTGCTCAGGGGCGACGTGTTCAACAAGGATGCCGTCGTGGTGCTCGAAAGTCCCGCGCCGGAGGATCTGTACGACCGGATGACGGTCGACACCACGTCGATTTTCGTGGTAAAGGTGAAGCATGCCCGGATCAACCACTATTCCGGGCCGAAGTGGTTCCCGCTGCTGACCCGTCTGGTGATCGTCGACGATTCGAAGGAGTCGCGCAGTTCGAACACTTCGCTGGTTTTCTGTTTTCACAACGGGATTATCAATACGCTGAATAAAGTACACACCAAAAAGCTGGGTTCCCCGGCCAATACGCAGTTGAACCTACGGTTGATCCTTGAGAACGTGAATCCTTCGTTCCTGATGGAGTTCCGCGAGAAACTCGAGGTGCAAATCGAGGAGTACGGCCGCGAGATCAAGTCGCTGCTGGTCGAGCAAACCGGCGACGACGCCGACGTCGAAAAGCGGATTACGCTGTTCAAACTCGACGCCTTTTCGCGCCAGGTCGTACAAGACAAGTATTCGCTTGAGAAACTGCGCGATTTCATTTTCTTCCTCGAAAACTGCCACAAGCAGGAGAATAAGAAGATCCAGACGCAGGAACTGATCGACGAGTTCGAAGGCCGGATGCGGAACTATTTTTACGCCGGCAATAAGCTGATCGACGTCATCACGATTCTCGAAGGAGGCGGACGCCACCAGATCAAGACTTTCGGCGATTATCTGCGCAGCCGGACGTTCAATAACCTCAGCAGCAAGATCCGTTACGCCTGCCAGTTGATCCTGGACGTTATTCCGAGCTGTTACGAACGCACCCTCAAGAACCATTTCCATAAGAATTTCGGAATCAACTTGTTCCTTGAAAAGTATCAGGAGTACCTGACCAAGGTGGGCAAGGACGCCGACAACAAGGGGCGTTTCGAAAAATTCCTGATCGATTTGGGGATTCGCGACAAATATTTCGCATTAAGCGACGACGACAAGGATATCGTCAAGAATTTCCTGTCGGCGCTCGGCAATATGGATCAGACTTCGGTATCGGATTCGGTGCAGATGATTATCCGCGACCTGTTGTTCAATCCGAACGGCCGTCCGAAACCCTATATCATTTACAACGGCGTACAGGCTTGGGAGTATAAGGATCTGCTGCCGGACGACTGTTTCGACGTCAATCCGTTCGACATCGAGATCGAGAACGACGCAGACGGCCGCCTGGCTTACGATCGGCTGATCGACCGCCTGTCGCGGATCAAATCGACGCTGGCGCTGTTCGACGACAGCGGCAGCCTGTGGGATCTGTTCTGCGAGAATACTACGATCATTATCAACGACCCGAACAATCCGACCGGTTATACCGATTTCAATACCGAGTCGGTCAATAACTTCCTGCGTTTCCTGAACAGTTGCAAGATCACGCTGTTCCTCGACGAGGCGTATGCCGAAAGCGTGAAGATCGAAGATACCACGATGCCCAAGTGGCGGACGATTTCGCGCTACATCATGAACAATATCAACGCGCAGTCGCGAATCAAGGCGATTTCGTCGCTGTCGACGACCAAAAACCTGGCGGCGACCGGCGAACGTCTCGGAGCCATCGCGCTGACGCCGCAGGCTGCCGATTTCGCGAAATACGCCCGCAGTTGCAACAGCGCTGCGCACGGCAACAACAATTCGTTGCTGATGTTGAACAATACGCTCGAAACGGCCCAGGTCGCCAAAAGTATCAAGGACCGCGTCGAAGCCGAACTGCCGAAAAACGCGTCTCGGTCGAAGATCAAGAAGACGATCGTCAAATTCATCGTCGACCAGATCGGCAAAACCGAGCAGAACAACGAGATCAGCAAAACCAACCGCCAGTTGCACAAGACGGCCGGATTCGAAGGATCGCCGCTGTACCTGTTCCTGCTCGACGAACTGGTTTCGCTCGATAAGCTCGACGTGCTGGGCTTGCCCGACGACTTCAAGTACCATAACGAGCCGTTCTTCATGTACTACCAGTCGCGCCTGGTCGAAAACCTGAACCGTTTCCGTGTCAACAAGAATTTCCGCAAAGAGTCGTTGACGCGGCTGAAGATGGCCCTGTCGGTCGCTTCGCGGCTACTGGACGGCACCGCGGAAGGCAAATACCTGAATTATATCAAATCGGACGGTTCTTATCTGTTCAATTTCCGTATTCGCGGCAAGTTCAGCTATGCCGACATCCTGCTGTTCTGCCAGTCGCTGGCCCGTTACCGGGGGATCGCTACGGTTCCGTATCCGACCGGCGTAGTACGCTTTTCGCTGGGCGGTTACATTTCGGCCGGGAAGGAGGGGATGAAGGTGTTTACCGCCGAGATCGAGGATGCGTTCTCCATTTTCATCAAGTATTGGATCCGGTTCGCCGATGCCCGCAACGATGTTGCCAACAAGGAGGTCGAAACGGCCGATTTGTTGCAGGGCGTTTTCGGTTATGCGAAGGATCAGGACTTTATCGACAGCGTGATTGCGGATTACAAACTGTCGGGCAAATACAAAAAGGACAAAGCGCCGTCGTTGCAGATCCGCGACGTACGATCGCTGTACCATACTTCGCCCGAACGCAGCGGCGTGACGATCACGACGATCGGTCGCTCGGCCAATTCGGTGATCGAACTGCACGGCGATATCGTCGGCAGTTGCAAGGACGTGTTCGAATTCATCAAAAGCCCGGCCTTCACGAAGGTCTATGAAAACTTGTTGGCGCAGGTGTACAAGCGGGTTCCGGCGTTGGCCGACCTCGATTTCAATACGGTCAGCTCGCGTTACGGCAAGGCTGTGATCCTGAAGTATATCACCAACAAGCGGACTTTCCAGCCGAATCACCACGTGCTGGATAATCCCGAGGAGAAGAACGTGATGCGCGAGATCCTGATCGAGATGGAGAACCTGCTGTTCTCGGATAGCAAGATGAAAATCCTGGCGATCAACGCGACCGGGAACCCCGAACTCGACAAAGCCAAGCTGGAAGGACTGAATTCGATCCTGAAAAAGTATATCCGCGAAATCCTGCTGCACTTCAACCTGCCGTTCGAGAAGGAGAGTCTCGAACCGAGCCGCAAGGAGATCATCCGCGTAGCCGGGGAGTGTTTCGAGGAGATTACCGGAATTAAGCTTTCGGAACTGAACCTGAATATCTGGGTGGACGAGTTCATGCAGAACCTGCGCGACCTGCCCGAATTCAAGTCGCTGCGGATTTCGCAGAAGTGCATCGGTTACATTACCGACAGCGTGGCCGCCGGGATCGCCAAATCGCCGGGAATTACCGACAAGATCTTGTACCTGTATTTGCTGAACAACGACAATTCGTTCTACAAGCTGGTTTGCAAGAAGCTGAAATATTTCGACGACAAGATCAGCAACTGCGACGATTCCGAACTCAAGATGTTTACCGAAGAGTTCGTTTCGAGCATCCTGCCGATGGAGTTGGAAGAGTTGAGCAACTACATCATGCGCAAGAAAGACATCAAGATCGCCGAGAGCGAGATTTATGCCGTTTCGCGCCGCGTAGTGCGGTTTTACATCAGCATGATCAAGCGTACCCGCGGTACGGACTATTACAACCGTTATGCCCACACGATGGTGCGTATCGTCGAAACGGCGTTCAAGAAGCAGAATTCGAGCGTCAACGAGATGGTGCAGCACGGTATCTCGCTGTACAAAGGATTCGAGATGGACAACAAATCGCTGGAGTCTTTTGAAAACGGCAAGATCGGGTGGATCAATGAACTGATGATCAAATGCGGCGTGATTTCGTCCGAACAGCCCGTTCAGGAACATACCCGGATCGTGACCGATGCGAAGAAGCGCGAGTATCCGTTCCACAAGGTAGATCGCGTGGTGAGCCGCAAGGAGAATGCCGGAACGCTCGCCGAAACCCCGACCGAATATATCAAGCACATCGACACCCGGCCGGATTCGTCGTTCTTTACGAACCGTCTGGCCCGTTTCGTCGCCAACATGGACTCGGACGACTACCGTTGTAAAGTAGTGAAGCACGGGATCGTCAAGGAACTGGTGATTTTCCAGAAGGGATACATGAAGTACCTGACCGATAACTTCCGGTTGAATTATACGGAAGATATCAGCCTGAAAGATATCAAGAATTTCGTGCCGGACGTAATTTCGCTGTTGGGCGCTCCCGAAAAGCTGATCTCGTTCCCGCAGATCGGGTATTTCGATATCAAAGGGCCGGCCGGCAATATCAAGACGATCGTGACGCCGTTGAAATCGGAAGCCGACTACTTCGGCGACGTGAAAAAGCCGCGTCTGACGGTCATCAACGAGAAGGTCAAGGAAATCGGCGGCGTTCCTCGCCACGGTTCGCTGTTCTTGGTCGAAGAGAACGACGGCAGCGTGTTCGTGGTCGAGATCGACGGCGACAGCGGAGTCGGCAAGAGCGAGATGATCGCGGCTTTCGTACTCAAGTGGCTGCGCAACAACCTCGAAGGTATCCGTTCGGTGAAGATGATCGCCGGGGATATGTTCCACGAGTTCCAGGATGCCGAAGGCAATCTGTACGGGATCGGAACCGAGGTGGGCGATTTCTCGCGGACGACCGACTTCGACCCCGATTATATCAAGTATTACAAGTACCTGTTCGAAAACAGCGCCGACAGCAATGTGGAAGACCGCAACGCCCGCAGCACGGTGGGCGGCATGTGCGACATCACGATGCCGTTCAAGATCGACATCATGCTCAGTGCGAGCAACTATTCGAAAGAAGAGGGCGGTATTACGCGCGCCGACAATCCGGAAACGTTCCTGCTCTATACCGACGCCCACGGCGAACGGAAAGAGAAAGCGACCAGCGGCGACGGTCCGAACTTCCAGCGTACGTTGAAGCGCTATACGGCCGATAAGGGAATCGTCGAAGTGATTTCGCGTCACGGCAACTACTTGGACGATATCCTGGACTGGGACTACAATCCGTCCGACAAGCAGTATTACCTGGCTTCGTCGTTCAAGCTGCTGGATAAGATCGACGTAACCGAAGTGGTGAAAATGATTTTCGTCAACCGCAGATTCGTGCGCGACGGCATCAGTTACCTGATCGAGGACGTATCGTTCGATATGATCCAGAATCGGTTTATCGCAACGGCCGTTTACGAAAGCGATAACGAAAAGATCTATACCGACGTCGTGATCGACCGGAAGATCTTCAGTTCGATGTTCGACTCGCTGGCGAGCACGCCGGGCGGACAGCCGTTCATTTCCGAGGAAGGGCAGGTCGAATGCGTCGAGAATCTGATTCTCTGTCTGCGCGGAGGCAAAGACGGCAAGGGCAAGGCGCGCGAGATCCAGTGCGGCGTTCTTTCGACCGAAATCGGCAAAAAGGGGCGCGAGATCACCGGGCCACAGAAAGCCGCCGCCGCTCTGAAGCAACTGATCCAGGAAGTGCGCGTCAACAAGCCGGAGATCAACGAGGGCAAGATCAAGGTCAAGAAGCTGATCAACGAGAAATACCGTCATATTTTCAACGGAGAGATGAACAGTTCGGAACTGTGGCGTTACAACTTCTACCTGTACCAGCTCGAAAACATGCGCAAAGCCGATCTGCGCCGAATCGACAACCGGAACAAAAAGGTGGATATCAGCAACCTGGTGAACTTCCGCCCGTCGGACAAGCACAGGGAGTTCAGTCCACTGCTGGTCAATCCGAACCTGAATATCGAACTGTCGAGTTTCAGCGAAACATTCGAGGAGCTGATGAGTTTCCCGAATTACCCCGACTTTGCCGAGGAGTTTGCGGCGAAAGTGGGTACGCTATATATTGCCGAGGGTTATAGCGAGGAGACGAATATCAACAATATGATCGTTCAGTTGCTGATCTTGGAGGGTTACATCAACAGCGACGATATCGCCCGCGGTAACGTAATCGAGAAGGTAAACCGCGAGACGATCGCCGCCGCGAAGTATGCCGTCGTACAGTTCCTCAATCAGAAGAAGGAGAGTGCGCAGCAGGCTCCGGCTCCGGTCGCCGAGAAGCCGTCGCCGAAGAAAAAATAGGCACGGATCGATCCGAATAGAAAGGGGGCGTAACCATTGGTTACGCCCCCTTCCGGTTGTGAAGAAATTATTTGAAACAGTGGTCTGAGCTTATTGAAAGAAGATCGGCCGTTCGAACTATCGGATGGTTACGGATTTGGTACGGACATCGTTGCTTCCGGCCGGGCGCGTTACGGAGAACGACGAGTTTTGCTCCCGGAGTTTGAAAATACCCGACGCGCTGTCCGGAACTCCGCTGTATCCGGTCCATTGCAGAGTGACTTTGATCTGGTCCTTGCCGGCCGGAACGAGCCCGGCGATGTCGAAGCTGACGCGTCCCCAGCCTTTCTGCCGCGTTTCGTCCTTGAATGCGTTGTGGCGCAGTGTGACGAATACCTCTTCGGGCGTCGATTTTTCCTCGTCGACCACCAGGTTCAGGAAGTGGGCTTTCTGCGGATCGTTTACGAAAATGATGAACTCGATGTTCAGGTACTCTCCCGCTCCGAACCAGGCGTTTTCGATGTCGATCGGATCCGTCCCGAGGCTGTCGATTTCGTCCGGAGTCAGTTCCGACAGGTAGACCGGCATTTTCGTCAGCAGTTTTTTCATGGCGTTTACCCGGATGTCGAAGCTATTCTCGCCCGTCTGTTCGAGCGGCGTGAACGTAGCGACTACCCGTAGGCTATCTTCCACGGGGAAAGACGGGTCGAGGTTCTCGGTTACCCGGAGCGTGTTGCCGTTGTCGGTCTCTATTTTGAAATTCTCCGGAGTGCCGACAATCGTTCCCCAACTTTCGTTGGGGTGGAAATAGGCGTATTTGTTATCGTCCAAACACGAAGTGAGTCCCCACAGCGGAATGGCCGCCAGCATGGTTATTTTCAGAAATTTGTTCATGAATAAATAAGTTGTTTTGTTAGCTATTCGTTCGATATGGCACCTGTCCGGGCAATGTCGTTTCGGACGGTGCTCTGTAAAGTAGATGAAAGGGGATTGTCAAACGTTGCTTCGGAGAGCGTAAAAACGTGCGGCCCGGTTAGAAATTGTACCGCAGACCCATCCGCAGGTTGACATTCCAACGGTTTTCGGTGCGATAGGAGAGCGGCTGGCGGTCATTGCGGAAATAGTAGCTGATTTCCGGCTGGACGAAAAGTCCGAAATGATCCGCGAAGTTATAGCTGACCCCGGTTCCCAGGTGGGCCGACCAGAACAGCCCTTTGGCCGACAGTTTATCCGTAACCGAGGAGGCCAGCGTCGAACCGTCGTAAATTTTCGTAGTGCCCCGTGCGGCAATGGCTTTCTCCGCCATAAAACCGCCGATGAAATAAATGTCGAAACGTTTGTTGTCCAGTACCGAGTAGGTCAGCGACAGCGGAATTCCCAGGTAGTGCACTTTTTGCGAGTAGCGGTAACTGAAAGCGCCCTCGATCTCGGCCTGAGAACTCAGGTAGGAGTATACCAGCCCCGTTTCGATACCCAGTCGCGGCGCCAGGTACTTGCGCACGTTCAGTCCCACCGAAACAGGGAACTTGTGATCCATGTTGCCCCGGCCGAATTCCGGAACTCCCCCTTTCGTATAGGCGAAACTGCTGTTTCCGTCGAGCAGCGACGTGAGTCGCGCCGGAGTCGGACCGCTTCCGGAAGCGGCCGACGAGAATGTCGAAGCGTTCGCGAAAGCCGAAGCGATCCATCCGTGGCGCGGACGGCGTTTTTGGGGATCCGGCGTGTCGAACAGGCGGCTGTGATCGGCGAGACGTTTCGGAGCGACCGTTTTGGCCGCCGTTTCGTTCTGCGGCGATGCTTGCCGGTCGGACACGGTTGTTTCGCTCGCGGGTTCGGGAGCGGCCGTCTTCCGCATATCGGAGGCTCCCGAATGCGAATCGGTATTCGCGGCCAGTACGGTCGTCGCGCTTCCGTCGGCCTGCGGGGTGATAACCTCGATTTTGGCGGCCGATTGCAGTAGTTTGGCCAGCACCGGATCGTTCCCTTTCGCAGGGGCGGGGAGTTGCGCCTTGTCCCCGCCGCTCGCCGTGTATGTTTGTTCCGGGATATCCTGCAGAGACGGGAGTCCCGACCGGTAGACCCCGATGCCTGCGGCGATCAGCAGCAGAGCGGCGGCCGTCCCGTATCCGAGACGTCTTCCCAGGTTGCGCTTCGGACGGATTTCCAGTTCCGGATGGGCGTTCGCATGGAGCTGCATCCGTCGTTGCATCTGCTGCCACGACGGTACGGACTGTGCAGGCGTATAATCCTGCAATCTCTTTTTCAAGGCGTCTTCCAGCGAATCGCTCTTCATGGTTTTATATAATCTCTTCTTTCTGAAGTAATTTCTGTAAAAAAACTTTGGCCCTTAAATATTGCGACCGGGACGTTCCTTCGCTGATGTTCAGCATAGCGGCGATCTCTTTGTGCGAATATCCTTCGATGGCAAAGAGGTTCAGCACGGCCCGGTAGCCGTCCGGGAGCTTGGCGATGCAGCGCAGCAGTTCCGCTTCGGTCATCTGTTCCACGGCGGTTGCTTCGGCGCTGCCGAATTGCCCGGCCGTCTCTATTTCAGCCGCGTGGCCGACGATATCGGTTTTACGCAGATATCCCAACGCCGTATTGACGAATATGCGGCGGAGCCATCCTTCGAACGAGCCTTCCCCGCGGAAACTGCTTATCTTCGAAAAGACCGTGATAAAGCCGTCGTGCATTAGATCCTGTGCGATCTCTTTGTTGCAGGCATAACGCAAGCATACACCGTACATTTTGGGTGCATACTTTTCATACAGTTCCTGCTGTGCTCGCGGATCATTCTTACAACAGCGTTTTATCAGCTCTTTCTCGGTCACCAAATTGCAGGCTAATACTCCGATCTTTCAAATAGATGCGCAGTGGTTCGGTTTTGTTGCATCAATAACGGTTTTTTCCCGGAAATATTTTCAGCCCGGACGTATTTAATGTTCCTGTCGAGTGCAAATTTAATGAAATTTGTTCGTTTTAAAAAATAACGTCATCTTTGTCGAAACATCCATTCCAAAATACATGATTGTTCAAGCTTCCGCAGCGCTCTCCGCAGACGGTTATACGGACGATACTTCGCCCGGACGCCTGGTGCTTTCGCATCCGGCCGACTGGCAAGAGGTGTATCGTTTACGAGCCGGTTGCGATGCCGTTATGGTCGGGGCGGAGACCGTCCGCCGCGACGATCCTTCGTTGCTGTTGAAAGATCCTTCCCTGCGGCATCGGCGGGAGTCGCTCGGGATGAGTCTCGATCCGGTGAAGGTGACCGTTACCCGCAGCGGAGATCTGGATTCGGAATCCCGTTTTTTCTCGACGGGGGCGGGCGATAAAGTCGTAATCGCCGCGGGGGACGCGCCGGGCGAAAAACTGGAACGGCTCGGACGGGTCGCGACGGTCGTTCGGGTCGGGGTTCCCGTGACTGCGGAGGAAATTGTCGGCGTTTTGGAAACGATGGGGATTCGTTCCCTTTTTTTGGAAGGCGGAAGCCGACTGATGACGCTGTTTTTGACCGGGAACCGGGTCGATCTGTTGCGGATCGCCGTGGCGCCGTTTTTCGTCGGGGAGTCCGGCGCGCCCCGTTTCGTGCGGGCCGGCGCGTTTCCGTTCGGCAAGGATCGCCGCATGGAGGTGTTGCAGGTTAGGCAGGTCGGCGATATGAGCGTGACGGACTATTCGTTGAGTCGGCGGGGAACCGATTATTTCCGGCTGCGGCAGGCCGTTGCTCTGGCGTTTGACTGTCCCCGTTCGGATTCGGCTTATTCGGTCGGCGCGGTGGCTGTGACCGCCGCCGGGCAGGTATTTACCGGATACAGCCGCGAAACGGCCGCCGATAACCATGCGGAGGAAGAGGCCATTCTGAAAGCCGAAAAGGCCGGCGTTTCCCTGAAAGGCGGCGTGATGTACAGTTCGATGGAGCCGTGTTCCACCCGAAAGTCGAAACCGCTGTCATGCAGCGCATTGATTACGGCTCATAAGATGGCGCGGGTCGTGTTCGCCGTCCATGAGCCCGATCATTTCGTACAGTGCCGCGGCGCCGCGGTGTTGGAGGAAGCGGGGATCGAAGTCTCCGTGATCGGGGGTCTGGCGGCGGAAGCGATGCTGGCCAACGCGCATATCCGGTTATAACGTCCTTGCGGATAAGAATAAAGCGGCCCGGTCTCATGTCGAGACCGGGCCGCTCTGATACGTTGGGAAACCGGGATTATTGTTCCATATCGGCCGAGTAACGAGCGACATATCCCTCCTTGGTGACGCCTTCGATGTTGATCCGATACGATTCGGGATCGTCCGAGGTGTAGAACAGCACCGAAGCCTTGCCCGTTCCGTCGAATCGAAGCGAGGGATTCCAGTAGATCGTCGTACGCAGGTCGGGGCTGGATGCGGCCTTTTGTTCCGGCGTTTCATAGACCGGATTGTAGAAATCGGCGATCGTGCGGCAGCCGAGCGGTTTGATGAACGCTACGCCCGGAGCCGGCAGGTCGGCGATGGGTTCCGATCCGTCTTTACGCATGATACTGATAACGCCTCCTGCGCCCTTGATCCCGAAAAACGATGCGCTTCCCCCTTTGATAATGCTGATCGAACTCACTTCGTTCATGTATATCCGCGTCAATACGTCGTTATCGTAGTAGGGTACTTCGTCGATTAGGATCAGCGGTTCTATATCGCTTCCCCGGATGCTCAGTTTGGCTTCCGACAGTTTCCGAATACCGGGCACGGTACTTAGATAGTCCGTCACCAGGCGGCTCTGCATGTTTACGGGCACTTGGTCGCTGGTAATTGTCTTTTCGGCCATCGTTGCGTAGAAATTCCGTTGCTTTTGCTTCGCTTCCACGATTACCTCTTTCAACTGAATGACCCGCATCCCGCCGCTGTTGTAATATTTGTCGCGGACGTTGGCCAGGTACTTGCCGATGCCGGCCAGGTTGTCTTTGCCGTATGGGAAAGGCATACTGTCGGCCTCGGGGAACGTTTCGGGATCGACAAGGATATCCACGCCCGATCCCCCTTTACGGGTGGTCGCCTGCAGGATCAGCGATACGGTGTCGCTGAACTGGATGCTGTCGATCAGGAAACGTCCGTTCTCGTCGGCCCGTTTCATCATAAAACAGTCGGGCGAATAGGCGACGATCGAGGCGTCGGAGGCTCCCTTGCCGAACGCATTTTTCACCTGTCCGGATACGGCCTGTCCGGCTTCGATAAAGTATTTCGCTTCGAATTGCGGTGTCTGGGTCAGGTTTTCGATCCGGAACCTCCGCCAGCCGTGGGTCAGCATGACCAGATCCAGGTGGCGTTGGACGGCGGGCGTGTACGGGCCGTTGAAATAGTAGCCGGGGTTTTCGATGTACCCTTTCAGGTCGGAGGTCAGCAGGATATTCGACAGGATGTTGTCCCCGAGCGAATCCGGATAGACGGTATGATTGTCGGTGATGCTCATCGAGAATTCTCCTTCGGCGGGTTGTCCGCCCAGATCGGCCAGCGAAATTTCCATCCGTACCGGTTCCCGTTTGCCGTATTTCGGCTTGTCGGTCGCGACGTTCCATTCCACGGCGTCCGGATGGCGGACGAACAGCAGCCTCTCGCTGATCGGCGTTCCGCTTTCGTCCGCCAGCAGGAAATGGACGATTCCGTCCGGGAAGGCGTCCCCGCTCAGCTTGCCGGACGTTTTTTCCGCGCTCAGCGGGAGCATCAGCCGGATGTCTCCGCGCAGGTGCGCGATCAGGAACAGGGAGTCCGGCCAAACGGCTTCGGCAGCCTTCTGCACATTGTAAAAGATAGCCCCGTTGCGGAAAGCCATTTGGAGTCCCATTCCGTCGCTACGTACTTCGGGCAGCGGAAAACGTTTGACGATGCCTTTCTCCGACCGGGTTTCGGCGGTGTATCGCTGCCCGGCTTCCGGAGTCAGCATCAGCGTACCCATGCCGTCGTGTTCGGTGGCGAACGACGTTAGCGTGTCGCCCTGGGCGTTCGTTACGAAACCGGTTACCGGTAGGGAGAATCCAGTCGCGGCCTGCGCTTTGAAAGCTACGTGCTGGGTTATGCCGTTCAGCAGACTGCCCCCTTCGGGGAAAAACGATACGGCGTATTCGTTTTCCGGAGCATTGTTGATGTTGAACGTATTCGAATAATCCAGCGTTTCGTCTTCGAATTTGACGGCGATGCGCATGTTGCCCGGCGAGAGTTTCAGGTTTTGAACGGTCAGGACTCCCTTGTCGTCGGTCGTTTGCTGCCCCGTTACGGTTTTCAGGTCTTTGCCCGATACGTCGTACGATACTTTGATTCCGGAATGCACGCCGCCCGCAGCGTTGAAAAAGCGGATACGCAGGGTGCCTCCGTTGTCCGGCGCCGGGCGTTCGGTCACTTCCGAAAGGATATCGGTGACGATGGAATTGCCGATTTGCAGGCCGTGTCGGTAGAAAAATGCCGGATCGGTATTCTGCATCCAACTGGTGTATCCCCTCAGGTAATACTCTCCGGCCGGCAGGTCGGCCGGCAGCGGGATGCTTCCCCGGAATCCCAGCGAGTCGCGCCTGAATTTGAACCGTTGCAGCACCGAATCGCCGCGGTCGGTCAGTTCCACGTATATGTAGTTGCTCGGGCTGTTGTCCATGTGCGTGATGGCGTTCAGCAGGTATCCCCGGAACCATATCTCTTCTCCCGCTCCGTAGTAGGGCTTGTCCAGGTGGAGATACAGTTTTTCCTGCGGGGTTTTCCCGATGGTCTGGAAATAGTTGATTACCGAACCGCCGAAATCGGGCTCCGGGGCCAAAGCCGAAAAGGAGCCGAAAAGCAGGATAACAAACACGGCGAGGAGTGTCGTCCCGGAAACGCGTAGTCTCATACGAATAAGTTTTAGGTTTAGGTGTATTCGACAATATGCGGCATGATTGGTGCCGCACATCGTTACTAATAATAAAATTAAATCTTTTTAGCGTATAATCCAAGCGTTACGATCGAAAATGTCGGCTGAGAGAGAATTTTCGGTTGGAATTTTCAAAATAGTTTTGGATATTTGCAGTCCGAACAAATGAATGTTCATTCATTATTTAACGAGGACGGAAAGGAATGGCCAAGAAAATGGATATGACCAAACTGGATCGGATCCGGGAGGCTTCCGTGGAGATCATCAGCGAACACGGGATTCTGAACAGTTCCGTGGCGTCGATCGCCGAACGGGCCGGCGTTTCGGTGGGTTATCTGTACCGTCATTATCCGGGGAAGGTCGATCTGATCAACGACCTGCTCGAAGATGCGCTCAGGACGATCACCGACCGGATCTATGCGTTGGCCGACGAGACGAACGACATCCGGAAAATCGTGCGCGGGATCGTGGAGTTCATTATCGAGAGCGCTGCGACTAACCGCCCGAAACATAAGTTTCTGATCATGCTGTTGAACGACTTTTCGGTGGAGATCAATCCGGATATCCGGGAACGGATCCGGAGCATCGGGGATACGCTGATTGCGGTGGGACGAAAAAATAATGTTTTGCGTGACGATACATCCGTTGAAGATTTGTATATTGCATTGGTCGGAATCCCCATGCAGTACCTTGCTTCGCGGTATAAGTTCGGTTTCGGGGACGAGACCGACGATCAGCGGGGACTGATCGAAAAGATAACGGCTATATCATTGAGTGCCATTCAATAACAGTCAAGGAGTATGAGGAATTTTTGGATAGCGGTTAGTATTGCTACCGGGCTTGCGACGGCAGTTTGCGGGCAGGATGCGAAATCGTTGACTTACGATCAGGCGTTGGAGATGACCCTGACGCGGAATCCGGAGCTGAAGGCGGCTTCCTATGAACAGGAAGCGGCTCTGCGGGAGCGGAAAGCGGCTTACGGACTGAGACTGCCGCAGGCGAGCGTTACCGGTACTTATGTTTATATGGGCGACGACATGTCGGTCGGCATGAATGACCTGAAAGGGCCGGTCGGCGGAATCCTCGGCAGTTTGCCGGAAGGACTGCTTCCTCCGGCCGTTTTGCAGCAGGCCCAGGCTTTGCTGGCAAAGGATTGGGCGATGAAACTGCAGGATCGCAGTTTCGGAACCGTCGCGGCCAACATCACCGTTCCGGTCTATACCGGCGGTAAGATCAACGCGGCGAACAACGCGGCGAAGATCAAGGTCGAAAATGCGGCGCAGAAAGAGACGCAGGCGCGTAACGGGCTGGTGTCGGAACTTACCGAACGTTATTACGGACTCGCCCTTGCGATGCAGGTGGTCGAAGTGCGCAAGCAGGTGCTTGACGGAATGCGCCACCATTTGTCGGATGCGGTCGCGCTGGAAAACAACGGGATCATCGCCAAGGGCGAGCGGCTCTATGCGGAGGTGCATACCGCCGAGGCCGAACGGGAATACCTGAAGGCGCAGAAAACCGTCGAAACCCTGAAAAGCGCATTGGGCAGCACGCTCAACAGCGAGGAATCCGTCGCTCCCGCCAGCGATATGTTTATCCTCAGCGATATCGAAGGGGCGGATTATTTCAAGCAGTGCGCTCTCGACCGGAACCCGCTGTTGCGGCAGGTATCGTACGCGAAACGCCTTGCGACCGAGAATATGCGATTGCAGCGTTCCGAGTTCGCTCCCCAGGTGGCGCTGATGGGTATCGCTTCGCTGTATAATTACCAGGTGTCGTCGATCATGCCGAAATGGGCCGTCGGGGCCGGCGTATCGTTCAAGATCTTCGACGGTCTGCACCGCGAGTATAAGTTCAGCGCGGCGCGCTGGCAGATCCGCCAGGCCGAGGCGGTCGGCGAGCAGGCGCACAACAATATGTTGACGCTGATCGACAAACTGTACAACGAAATGGTCACTTATTCGCAGCAACTTCCTTCGGTGGACGCTTCGTATCGTTTTGCGACGGAATACCTGCGGATCAAGGACGAGGCTTTCAAGGAGGGGGCGGCTCCGTCGTCGGACGTCGTGGACGCTCGGTTGAACCTGGCCAAGATCAAGATCGAGCGGTTGCAGGCGGCCTATTATTACGACCTGATGCTGGCGCGGCTGCTGGAAGCGGCCGGAATCAGCGAGGCGTTTTCCGATTATGCCAAACGGTCGGCCGCCATGCCGATCCGGTTCGAGGACGAATCGAACTGATGAAGGGCCTGTGTATTTGAAAAAATGCCGAGAAAAAACGTAAAAATAATAATCGTATGAAAAAGAGTAATGTCATCGGATTGACCATCGGGATCGTGGTCGTGATCGTGACCGTTTCGCTGATCTGCTGGTTCGCGATCAAGCCCGTGCCTACGCTGATTCAGGGCGAGGTCGAAGTGAAGAGCATCAAGATCTCGTCCAAGTTGGCCGGACGTATCGAGCAGATGGACGTGAAAGAGGGACAACAGGTGAAAAAGGGAGAGCTGCTGTTCGTGCTCAGTACGCCGGAAGTCGAAGCTAAATTGCGTCAGGCCGAGGCGGCCCGCAACGCGGCCGGCGCGCAGAGCGCCAAGGCCAGCCGGGGCGCCCGCATCCAGGAGATCGAGGGAGCGCTGAATATGTGGAAAAAAGCGCAGGCGGGGGTCGAACTGGCCCAGAAAAGTTTCGACCGGGTGAAAAATCTATACGAGTCGGGAGTCGTTCCCGCCCAAAAATACGACGAAGCGCTGGCGAACCTGAAAGCGATGCAGACGACCGAATCGGCCGCTAAAGCGCAGTACGACATGGCGGTCGAGGGCGCCCGCCGCGAAGACCGGGAGGCCGCCGCCGCGCTGGTCGACCAGGCTTCGGGAGCCGTTTCCGAAGTGGAGTCCTATATTTCCGATGCGATGCAGTATTCGCCGATCGACGGCGAGGTGTCGTCGGTGATCGCCGAAAAAGGCGAACTAATCGGGTCGGGCTATCCGGTGATTACGTTGCTGGATATGAACGATCTGTGGATTACTTTTAATATCAAAGAGGATCTGTTGCCGAAAATCAGGATCGGGTCGGTGCTGAAAGCCTACGTTCCGGGACTGGGCGGAGCGATCGAGCTAAAGGTCGATTATATCGCCGTGCAAGCCGAATATGCGACCTGGTCGGCCACTCGGACCAAAGGCGATTTCGATATCCGCACGTTCGAGGTCAAGGCGCGCCCCGTAGCTAAAGTCGACGGTTTGCGTCCGGGGATGACCGTCACGGTGAACTGGGACGAAATCCGGTAAATCAAAGGTTGCCGGAGCGACGGATTTCCGGCGGCCGTTCGCGTTTCCGTCCGGCGGAGATGCGGTTTCAAATTTCGGAAAAAATGGAATATATCAGAGCATTCTGGCGGGTATTTGTCCGGGAAGTCCGGACGTTCGGCAACCACAAGGTCTTTTACAGGCTTTCGGTGGGGCTGCCGATCCTGTCGTTCCTGTTCTTCGTCGTGCTGTTCCGCAGCGGAGTGCCGCACGACATGCCGGTAGCCGTGCTCGATCAGGACAATACGCCGCTGTCGCGTCAACTCGTCCGGATGATCGACGCTACGCCGTCGGCGAAGGTGGCCTACCGGATTGCCGGTATGGACGAGGGCGAACGGATGATGAAGGAGGGTACGATCGATGCGATCGTCTTTATCCCCCGCGATCTGGAAAAGAACGTGTACAGCAATACGCAGACCGGAGTCGTGGCTTATATCAACGACCTGAACCTCGCCAAGAACGGTATGCTGAACAAAGATATCCAGACGACCGTTACGACCTTTTCTTCCGGGATACAGATCCAGACGCTGATGAAAAAAGGATTGTCCGAAAAGGAAGCCTACGAGCAGATGATGCCGATCTATTTCGAAAAGCACGTCCTGTTCAATCCCTATGTCAATTATACATACTACTTGCTGCCGGTTTTTCTGCCGGTCATGTTGTTGATATTTACGCTGATATCGACGGTATTTACCATCGGGGTGGAACTGAAGAACGGCACGGCGCGGCAATGGCTGTCGACCGCGGGAGACAATGCGCTCGTCGCGCTGGCCGGCAAGCTGACTCCGTATACGATCATTTTCTTCGCTCTTTGTATGCTGATGAATACCATTCTGTTCAAATTCGTCGGCGTTCCGCTGAACGGCAGCGTTCCGCTGCTGTTCGCGTCGGGCCTGGTCTTCGTGCTGGCCTATCAGGCGATCGGCGTGGCGATCAGCGCTTTGTTGAGCAACCTGCGGCTGTCGCTGTCGATCGGCGGAGGGTATTCGGTGCTGGCGTTCACCTTTTCGGGGCTTACGTTCCCGTTCCTGGCGATGGATCTTCCGGTACGGATCATCGGTTATGTTTTTCCGTTGACCTATTACGTGGACATCTTCATCGACCAGGCGATGCGGGGCGCTCCGCCCGTCTATACCATTAACTACCTCGGATACATGTCCGTTTTCATCCTGCTGCCGGTCGTCCTGCTGCCGCGGCTGAAGCGGATCTGCACCGATGAAAAATACTGGGGGAGGTTGTAGTCATGGGTTTATCGAAATTCAAAATAAAATACCGGGAGTTCGTCGATATCCTGCGTCACGAATACCATTATATTTTTCACGACGGCGGGGTGCTGCTGGTCGTGGTCGGAGCGATCCTGATCTATTCGACGGCCTATTCGTTCGCCTATAAGAACGAGGTGCTGCGCGACATTCCGATCGCAATCGTCGATAACAGCCAGACCCCGTCGAGCCGTCAGATAATCCGTTCGTTCGATGCGACGCCGAACCTGCGCGTGGCTTATAAGCCGACCAGTCTCGAAGAGGCGAAAAAGCTGTTTTACCAGCGCAAGGTCAACGGAGTGATCGTGATTCCGTCGGATTACGAAAAAAAGCTGCAGCGGGCCGAAAAGGTGAATCTGGCGATCTATGCCGACGCCAGTTACTTTCTGATGTACCGGCAGGTGTTTTTCGACGTCACGAACAGCGTGCTCCATTCGAACGGCAACGTGGAGTGGGTGCGGTTCGTTTCGAAAGGCGCCCAGCCGAAACAGGCCGAGGCGCTGAGCAATCCGGTGACGATCTCCGTAAAGAACCTGTACAATCCGTCCGGCGGTTATGCGACTTTCATCATGCCGGCCATCATCATGGTCATCATCCAGCAGACGCTGCTGATCGGGATCGGCATGGTCGGCGGAACGTGGCGCGAGCTGAAAATGTACCGGACGCTGATACCCGCCGGCGAAAAACGGCTGGCCGTGCTGCCGATGGTTTCCGGTAAAACGGTCGCCTACCTGTCGGTGTACTGCCTGACGCTGCTCTATGTGCTGGGCGTTCACTACCGGATCTTCGGTTATCCGATGAACGGGTCGTGGGGAACGGTGATGCTGTTCCTGCTGCCGTACCTGCTGTCGTGCATCTTTCTCGGTATCGCTCTATCCACGTTGTTCCGTTACCGCGAGAATTCGTTGCTGTTGCTGTTGTTTACTTCGATTCCGTTCCTGATGCTCAGCGGGGCTTCGATTCCGAAGGAGTGTATGCCCGAATGGCTTTACGCGATCGGGAAGGTGGTGCCGAGTAGCAGCGGCGTGGACGGGTTCGTGCGAATCCAGACGATGGGGGCCACGCTATCCGAGGTTTCCGTGCAGTGGTGCACGCTGTGGGTATTGACGGCGGTCTATTTCGGCTTGGCCTGCCTGGGTATGCGCAATATCATCCGGCGCGTGGAGAACCGACAGGAGTGACGATTCGGCCCGTATATTGCAGAGAGTTAAACGATCAATCATCCTAAGAATGCGAATCAAAACAGGTATTGCAGGTTTCGGCCTTTCGGGGCAGGTGTTCCACGCCCCGTTCATCCACGCCAATCCCGGTTTCGAACTGACGGCCGTCGTCGAACGCCGGACGAAAAAGGCGTTCGCAAGTTATCCGGACGTCCGCTCGGTCGCCTCGTTCGGGGAACTGTTGGAACAGGACGTCGAACTGGTCGTCGTCAATACGCCGGACGCCACCCACTTCGATTTTTGTCGCCGCGCCCTCGAGGCAGGTAAACACGTCGTGGTCGAAAAACCGTTCGTGACGACCTGTGCCGAAGCCGAATCCCTGGTCGAACTGGCCGAACGGAAGGGACTTATGCTGACGGTGTACCAGAATCGCCGCTGGGACAACGACTTTCTGACGGTACGGCAGGTGCTCGAAACCGGAGCGCTGGGGCGTGTCGTCGAACTACAGTCGTCTTTCCAGCGTTACCGGCCGTTTCTGGCCGAGTCGGTTTGGAAAGAGGATCCGGGCGAGACAAGGGTAGGGATCACCTACAATCTCGGTTCGCACCTCTGCGATCAGGCGGTGGCCCTGTTCGGCAAACCGCGCGGCGTATGGGCTACGTTGGGCAGGCTGCGCGACGGCAGCCGGATCGACGATTACAGTTTCGTCGAATTGCTTTATCCGGAGTTGAAAGTTTCGTTGCGCGCGAGTATGCTGGTGCGTGAAGAGGCTCCGCGGTTCGCCGTGCACGGTACGGCGGGATCGTATGTAAAATACGGAACCGACCCGCAAGAGAATGCGCTTCGATACGAAAATGCGACGCCGGACGACGGAGTCTGGATCGTCGAGGACGAACGGCAGTGGGGCGTTCTGCATAACGACAGCGGACGTTGCAGGTATCCGACCGTTCCGGGGAATTACATGCGGTTCTACGACAATGTCTACCGCGTCCTGCGCGAAGGGGACGAACCGGCCGTCACGCATGCGGAAATGCTGACCGACATGAAGATCCTGGATGCTGTTTTCGAAAGCGACCGGACGGGGAACGCCGTTTCGCTGTAGGGTTTTCCGGAGGCGGCAGACCTTCGTGTGGATACCGTTGTATAACTTAATATAAAGAACGATTATGAAAATTAAGATCTTAGAAGAGTTCAAACAGTTTGCCATGCGCGGCAACGTAGTCGATATGGCGGTCGGTATCATTATCGGCGGCGCATTCGGCAAGATCGTGTCGTCGTTGGTGGCGGACATCATCATGCCGCCGATCGGGCTGTTGATCGGCGGGGTAAACTTTACCGAATTGAAAATTCCGCTGAAAGCGGCCGTCTTTTCCGAGGCCGGCAAGGAGGTGACTCCCGCCGTAGCGATCAATTACGGCACTTTTTTACAGACGACGCTCGATTTTATCATCATCGCGTTCTCTATTTTCCTGATGGTCAAATTGCTTAACCGCTTCCATACGCAAAAGAAGGAAGAGGCGGCTCCTGCGGCCCCTCCCGCCGACATTCAATTGCTTACCGAAATACGGGATCTGTTGAAAAATAAATCGTAGTCCGGTCTTCTTTTCCGGAAACAGAGCGCCCGCCGGGAAACCGGCGGGCGCTTTTCCTATTTGACTGCTAAAACTGCATTATGAAAAAATGTGGTGTCGAAACGGTTAGAAGGGGGGCATTCCTCCGCCGCGCGGCGGGCCCGTCGGATGATCGCCCGGAGGAGGACCGTCCCGGCGGAAATCGTCGCGGCCTTCGGGTCGGCTGTACGCTTTGCCGTCTTTGCCGGTGAGCGTCCGCAGGTTGTAGACCAGGCTGATGCTCACGTAGCGTCCCAGTACGTTGGTAGTGACATTCTGGATATAGTTTTCGCTGACGTTGCGGACGAAGCTTTTGTTTTGGTTCAGAATATCGTAAACCTGTACGCTGATCTCCCCGCGCTGGTTTTTGAACAGTTTTTTGCCGATACCGGCGTTCAGTAGGAAGAACTCCTCGGTGAACTTATCGGTAACGCCCCGGTATTTGGAGTAGCTGCCGTTCGCTTCGAGCGTGATCCCTTTCCACGTGATCCATTTGATCCGTCCGGTTCCCACGCCGTTGAAATACTCGTTGTTATTGGTCGAGTGGGCGATGTTGTACCCGGCCCGGTAGGTAAACGTAAAGTCGAGTTGGTCGCTGAAATTGCTGCCCAACGTGATACCGCCGGTGTAGGAGGCTGTGGTAGTCGTGCTCCGCACCAGGTTGTAGATGGTCGGCATCGCGGTGTACGAAGCCCTTAGATCCAGATTCAGGTTGCTGCCGAGCCAACCGACCGGAAATCCGTAGTAGGCGCCGCCGTCGATCGTCCAGTAACCGTTCAGGTTGACCGGCCGGGAGTACTGCGCTCCGCGGTCGAGTACGACGACCGTATTGCCCGTTTCGTCCTTGACTTCGTAGCCGTTCCGATCGGCGCGTTCCACCGAATTGGTGATCGAATTGTTCTGTATCCCTGCCGTCATTTGCGCTCCGAGGGTGGTGCCTTTCCCGACGTTGACCCGCGTGTAGCGGATATTCATACGTTGCGCGTATACCGGTTTCAGGTTCGGATTGCCCTGCGATATGAACAGCGGGTTCGATACGTCCAACACGTTTTGAAGTTGGGTGACCGACGGGTTGTCCGTCCCGGAGAACAGCCTGACGCGCATCGAATTGCTGCGGTTGAATTTGAGATGCAGCATGGCCCTGTAGACGATGTTGTCGAAATTGGCCGCCATTTTCGAACGGGCTACGGTCGGGAACTGCTGATCCCCGGTGAGCGTGGCGTACTGGTAGTTCAGGTTGACGACCAGCATCGTCTTATCGCTGTGCAGGCGGAAGCCGGGACCGACGCGGTGGGTCAGGTAGCCGCTGTTGTACGTGTTCGACAGGCTGTCCAGGAACAGGTCGCCGGGCAGTTCGTACGAACGTTTGTCGCGGTCGGAATAGTTGTACGAGATGTCGTAATTGGCGAGCAGTTGAACCCGTTCGGAAACCGGTTCGGAATACGAGACGCGGCCGCCGACCCGATAGCCTTTCGAGTGGTTCAGAATCAACTGGTTCAACTGCGAAGTCGAGTCCGGATTCAGGTAGCGCGTCAGCGAATACTTGGTGTTGTCCCGGTCGTTTTTCGAGGCTCCTCCGTTGATCGAAACCGTCAGCACCCGGCCGTCCCTGCCGCCGAATTTGTGCATGAAATTCAGGTCGCCCGAAATGTTGTACCCCGCCGAATTGGCCGCGTTGTTGCTTTTGAAAAAGTTCAGCAACGTATTGCCCGCGTCGCCGTCGGTGGCGGCGGTCGCCGACGTGTCGGCGCTGTACGTGTCGTTGGTCTGGAAACTGAGCGACGGACGGAACATCAACTGGTTGTTGTCGTTGATTTTGTATTCGACCAGTCCGTTGATCCGGTGGTTGAAGTTGCGGGAGTTGTCCCGGCCGGTCTCGTCGTATAGTTGGTCTGAAAAGTACTCCCTTTGCGTCAGCGCTTCGGTGGTGTTCTTGGTCGTGTTGAACGAATAACTGCCCTGGACTTTCAGCTTGTCCCACCACTGGTTCGCATAGTCGACGCCGAACATTTTGACGGTCGAAACGCCGCTCTGATTGCCGATCATAAAGGCATTCCCGCCGCGTCCGCCGGGTCCGCCACGTCCGCCGCCGGAACTGAGCACACCCAGCAGGTCGTCGGTAGCGAAGTTCTGCTGATTGACGTTGTTGGCCATGCCGAGCAGCGTGAGCCTCCGGTTGTCCTTGAGCAGGTTGATACTCGCGCTGACGTTATACAGTTCGTCGAATCCGTAACTTCCGTAAAAACGACCGAATTTGGCATGGTTGAGCCCGCGTTGCGTGACGATATTGATCGCTTTGTATCCCTGGCCGTCGTCGACGCCGCTGAATGCGGCCTGGTCGCTCAGTTTGTCGAACACTTCGACCCGGTCGATCACTTCGGCCGGCAGGTTTTTGATGGCCGTCGTAACGTCCTCCCCGAAAAATTCCTTACCGTCGACAAGCACTTTTTTAACCTGTTCGCCCTGCGCTTCGACGCTGCCGCCTTCCACTTTGATACCCGGCATTTTTTCCAGCAGTTTTTCGGTCGACGCGTCCGGAGTCACTTTGAAAGCTCCCGCATTGTACACCAGCGTGTCTCCTTTTTGCGTCGTGCGCATGGTCAGTCCTTTGACGACGATTTCGTCCATTTGTTGAATGTCGGGCGTCATCGTAATCGTGCCGAGGTCGGTCTTCGGTTTTGCGACCTCGACCTGCGAAGTGTGGGACGTAAGTCCCAGGTAGGTGATCGTAACGTCGTAAGAGCCGTAGGCGAGTTTCGGGAAAGTGAAAGCGCCGTCCTTGTCCGACGTGGTATAGAGTTTTTTCGTGCTGTCGGCCGGACTGCATTCGATGACGGCTCCGATGACCGGCTCCTGCGCCGTCTGGTCGATGATTTTTCCGGTTATGCTGCCCGATTTGGGCGTTGCCGCCGAAACCGGCTCCGGAAGGAACGGCAGTGCGAACAGCAATAAGAGTAGCAGCGTCGTATATTTCATAGTTCGTGTCATTTCCGGTTGCAAAGAAAAGCGTTTCACCATAGAAAACATGCTTCTGTCCGGTAAAACGGAAAATATAGAGGGTGAAACGCCCGCATCGCATCCCAATCGAAAAGCGGGGAGCGATTTGCTCTCCGCTTTTACGAACCGGGACGTTTCCTGTGTTTTCCGTTATTCGAATACCGACATGACCGGTCGCCCGATCCACACCTGCGGCTGGTCGATCGAAAAGATATGGCCGATCGTCGGGGCGCAGTCGAACACCATGACGCTTTCCGGGATTTCGTGCCCCTGTTTGATCCCCTTGCCGCAAACGACGAACGGGGTTTCCATCTCTTTCATCGAGATGCCGCCGTGTCCTTTGCCGGTACCGCCGTGATCGGCCGTGAAGAATACGATCGCATCGTCCTTCATATCGTTTTTTTCGAGGGTTTCCATAATCTTGCCGACATAGCCGTCGATCTGTTTGCACATTTCGAAATACTCGTCGCTCTCCCAGCCGCACCGGTGTCCGGTTTCATCCGGTTCTCCGAAGGCGATGAACGTAAAGAGCGGTTTCTCGCGTCCGATATAGAGGCACATACTGTCGGCCAGCGCCGGATCGCTCGGTACGTTGCTGTTGATGTTCACGGCTTTTTGTTCATACAGGCAGCCGATGGTCGGCCAGTTGTAACCGCACGCCATCACGGCGTCGGGCCGCGCGTCGCGGATCGCTCCGCAGATACCGGGGAAGAGTCCGTATTTACCGATCACGCGCGACGGCAGGTCGGGAACCTGACTGCCCCATGTCGTATAGCCGTGCAGTTCCGGCCCGGCTCCCATCAGCATCGAGGCCCAGTTGACGGCGCTCGACGACGGAAGCACGCTGCGCCGTTCGAGCGTATAGCTGCCGTTTTTCATCAGGGCTTCGATGTTCGGGAATGCTCCGGGATGCGCGCGCACGACGTCCGAACTGAATCCGTCGCTGCCGATCAGCACGACGTATTTGGCCTTTTGCGCTTCGCATTTTTTCCCTTTCGCGACGGCTCCGGTCAGCGAAGCGGTTGCGATAACCAACAGTAAAAGCGTAATTTTTCTCATAGTTTGTAGGATTAGTTATACAACTTAGGTATTATAAAAGTAGGTTTTTTGTTTTAAAACAGCGACAAAAAACCGGCAGGCAGTATTTTCGGTTTAGCGCGCCGTCAGTTACCGGTAAACCATTTTTTGAAATCCGGAACCCGCGCCTTGCTGACGACGATGCGTTCCGGGGTTTTGACGGTCAGGTTGACCGACAGCCGGCTGCCGAACCATACCGACAGGTCGCGGACGGCGCGGCGCGAGACGATGAATTGCCGGTTCGCCCGGTAAAAGTCGCGTTCCGGCAGCAAGGCGATCAGCGTGTCCAGCGGTTTGTCCATCGGCAGGCTCCGGCCGTCGAACGTGACGACCGAGACCTTCTCGTCGGCGGTGTAGCAATAGGCGATCTCGTCCGGGGTCAGCGGAACCAGTTTGTCGCGAAACGGAATCAGAAAACTCTGCGCCCGCGCCGAGAGATAACGCTGGGTCTGTTCGACGTATTCGGCTTTTTCGCGGCCCGACAGCCGTTTGAATTTTTCGAAAGCCCGTTCGAGTTCCTGTTTTTTGATCGGCTTGAGGATATAGTCGATGCTGTTGACCTTGAATGCGTCGAGCGCGTAACGGTCGTAAGCCGTCGTAAAGACGATCGGGCAGGGAATATCGACTTGTTCGAAAATCTTGAAAGCCTGTCCATCGGCCAGGTGGATATCCATGAAGACGATGTCCGGCAGCGGGTTGGCGCGTATCCAGCCGATCGAGTCAACGACCGTGTCGATCACGTCGACGATCTCGACCGACGGGTCGATTTCCCGCAGCAAGCTTTTCAGGTTGGTTGCCGCCGCCGTTTCGTCTTCGATGATTAACGCTTTCATTGTTGGGAGGTTTCAGAATTCCGGGGTTCCGCCTGACGGTCGAGCCAATCCAGGACGTAACGGATGTTCAGTTGCTTTTCGAGCAGGTCTTGCGGGACGTAAAAATAGTGGTTCGACGATTCGTAGCCGATCGTAGGGTCGTTCCGGACGATCGGCAGCAGATCGGCGGTCAGTTCGGCTTCGGCTTCCGCCGCCCGGCGCATCGTGTCGATGTACCGGCGCCGTTCGTCGCGGTCGGTCGATGTCAACAGGCGGTTGCGGGCTTCGGTGAACCGGGCTTGGTTCGCCGACGAAGCGCAGTGGATGCCGACGGTACGGGCGCGTCCCAGGTCGTCGGTCAGTTGCTTGCGGTATTTTCCTTTCGAAACCGCTACGGCTTTTTGCAGCAGTTCGCAGCCTGCCGCGAACCCGTCCGCCACTTTTTGCATCTGGGCGACGAACGTTTCGGTCGGGTAGACCGACCGCCAGTTGTCCAGCGCGTCGTAGGGGATACCTACCATGCTGGCCGGCCAGCCGGTCGGTTCCGTATACAGCGGATTGGCGGGGCCCATGTGCTGCGGCCCGCTATAAAGCGTTCCCCCGTTATAGGGAAATTCCTTGAACGCTTCGGAAAAGAGGTGCCATGCCCGGCATACCAGCGGTGCGGCCTGTTTGCCGTAATGTTTTTCGGCCAGTTGACGCAAGCAGGTTTCTTGCTGCTGTCCCGGACGGAAGGACTGGAACAGTTCCAGGTTGGTCGACGGATAACCGCCCAGACTCCAGCTCAGCATCACGCCGTCCGTAGCCTCCGACGTCAGGTTCTCGGCGTGCTGCGCCACGAGTTCCAATACGGGAACAGCCGGTACGACGGCCATTTCCCACGAGGCGTTCACCTGTATTTTGGCGACGGTTTTCAGACCTGCCTGCTTGGCGTATCGCCAGTGTGCGAGCGCCCGCGGTCCCGGGCCTACGGCTGACAGCGCGTATTCGCCCACGGCCGACCGGATCCCTCCGCGTTCGATCGGCAGCGCCCATTCGCTGACCGACATCAGCCAGCAGCTTTTGGGCAAACGGCCGATGATCTCTTCGGCGTAAGAATCGTTCCATCCCCAGTCCCATACCAGCACTTTGGCGTCGGGACTGCCGCTCCTTACGCCTTTCTCGATCGCCGTGTTGACCTCTACGATCAGGTCGGCGTACGAGCGGTTCCGGCAGCGTTCGCATTGGCCCTGTCCGCCGCGCGACGCACAGTTGGTCAGGTTTTCCGATGCGGTGATCGTAAATACGCCGGAGAGTCCCGGAACCTGCCGGAATACCGATTCCAGCGACCGGCTCGTCCAGTCGAGCACTTCGGGCACCGACGTGCATAGGGCGCGCTGGTCTCCTTCGGCCGATCCCATCAACGCTTTCCTCTGGGGATCGGATTCGAAAAACGAGAGGTTCATCGCACGGGGTTCGTTTACATACAGGTAGATGCCGATCCCGTATTTGGCGGCGCGTTCGACCAGCCGTTTCAGCCCTTCGATGCGCAGTCCGGCATCGTCCGCCCCCGGGAAAATGCCGTCCGGCGGAACCAGCGTCCGCAGTACGGAGTGCATCCAGATTCCGTTCACGCCGGCCTCGGAGAGCCGCTGCAACAGTCCTTCCGGATAGGACGACAGTTCGGGATCGGTCAGCGGATCGCCGAACGTCGCGCAGTAAGGGTAGATGATCCGCAGCGCGAAACCCTGTCCGCCGGTATCGGCCGTTGCCGGTTCCTGTCGTTTGCGGGCGGGTTTATGACTTCGGGAAAATTCGTCGATGAATGCGAACCGGGGCGTCTCGGCAACGGCGGTTGCCGGCCGGATATCCCGGACTTGCGCGGCGATCCGGGCGGCTTGTCGTTCGGCCTGTTCGGAAGGCTTTTCGTAATGCAGCGGCGGGCAATAGGGTTTCCTGTAACCCAGTTTTACGAACAGGTAGTCGTCTTCGATCAGCCGCCATGCCAGTTCCTCGCGCGTGATGCCGAGCAGCGTGAGCAGTTGGTCGTATGGCAGCAGGTGCCAGTTCCGCCGCAATACGGTGATATATCCCTGCGGGGAGTTCCATTCGGGTTCGATCGCCCGTTGCGGAGGAAGGCCCATCGATTCGGCCAGCGCGCGGACATTTTCGACCGGGGTTTCGAGCACTTCGGCCAGTTTCCGGGCCGGGACGAGCGTCCAGTTGCGCCATACGAACGCGTATTGGCGTCCCGGGAACCAGGGCGATTCGACGGCGGGCGCCGTTCCGTTTTCATCGGGCAGCGGTGCGGCCGTCGATACGGGTAGTGCGGCTGCGGCAGAGCCGAACAGCAGAAGCAGGGATACGATCAGTTTACGGGTCATGACAGGGATTTGATTGGGTTCGGGGATTCGATGAGCGGAAGGATCACTTCGAACGCGTCGTCGGTACGGATGATACGCACCTGTTGCGACGTGAGCAGCAGGTAGCGGGACGACAGGTTTTTAAGTCCGATCCCTGTTCCGGTCGTTTCGTCGATTTTAGGGATCAACGGGTTCGACACTACGAGCGTGCCGTCGTCCGTGCGGATGGCGATCCGCAGCGGTTTCGTCCGCGAGATGCTGTTATGCTTGACGGCGTTTTCGATCAGCGGCTGTAGCGACAGTACCGGCAGTTTCCAATCCCGGTAACGGTCTTCGATCCGGATGTCGCAGAACAGTTTGTTTTCGTAGCGGATCGTCAGCAGGTAGAGGTAGGCTTCGGTGAAGCGCAGCTCTTCGGACAGCGTGGTCAGTTCTCCCTGGCCCGATTGCAGCATGTAGCGGAACGTGTCGGCCAGCCGGTCGATGTACAGCAGCGCTTTGTCGTTGCTTTTTTCACGCACCAGCATCGACAGCGAGTTCAGCGAGTTGAACAGGAAGTGCGGGCTGATCTGGTTGGCCAGCATGTTGTAGCGCGTTTGCAGGTTTTCGTTTTTGAGCTGCTCGTTTTCGATCGTGATGTGCTGTTTCTGGTAAATCAGTTCGAATATCAGTCCGTACAGCACCGAAACGATCAGCACGAACGAGCATTTCATGATGTGCAGCGGATTATACAGCCGGCCGGTCATCAGCGGGATGTTCCAATTGCCGCCGCGGCTCAGCGTCGGGATGAACAGGTAGAAAAGCACCGTGATCGCAATGGTTAACAGGATTTTGCGCGTCAGCGACAGGCTGCGTACGGTGTTCAACATGACGATCGCGATCGCCATGGCATAGAAGTAGAACAACTGGAAAGCGATGAATCCGGGAGCCATCGTCATCATCGGAGGCGGACGGTGACCGCGCACGTCGTTTCCGTTCAGCAGGAACGAAAAATTGACGATCAGCGTCAGCGCCAGCGCTACCAGCAGGTTGATGACGATTACTCGATGCTTTCCGGTCTGTTTCATGGCTTTCCGGCTATTTGTACCACGAAGCGTACATCATGTAGTCGCGGGCCGTGCGTTCGATGATGTCGCGCACCTGTTCCGGCGTCACGTCCTTCACGCGCCGCGCCGGTACGCCGGCGTAGACGCTGCCCGGTTCGATAACGGTTTTCGACAGTACCAGCGAATTGGCCGCGACGATCGATCCCGTGCCTACGACGGCATGATCGAGCACGGTCGCTCCCATGCCGATCAGGCATTTGTCCTCGATCCTGGCGCCGTGAATGTTGGCGTTGTGGCCGATCGAGATGTCGTTGCCGATGACCGTCACCGAACGCTGGTACAACGTGTGGACGACTACTCCGTCCTGGATGTTGACCCGGTCGCCGATCGTGATTTTATTGACGTCGCCGCGCAGCACGGTGCTGAACCAGATGCTACAGTCCCGGCCGATCGTGACGTCGCCGATGATCGTGGCGTTTTCCGCCAGAAACGTATTTTCTCCGATTACGGGCGTAAAGCCCCGCAGCGGTTTGATAAGTGCCATAATTCCGTTTTTTAAGTTATTCGCCGATAAAGTTAACGATTTTCCCGGATTTTCGCTTCGTCCCACAGGGCGTCCATCTGTTCGAGCGTCATTTCGCGCAGGGTCAGCCCTTGTTGTTCGGCGCGGTCTTCGATGTGGGCGAACCGTTCGATGAATTTGCGGTTGCTCTGTTCGAGCGCCGCTTCCGGATCGACGCCGTAGAGCCGCGCCGCATTGATCAGCGCGAAGAACAGGTCGCCGAATTCGGCTTCGGTGCGCCGCCGGTCGCGGGCGTCGATCTCGTGCTGTACTTCGCCGATCTCTTCGCGGACTTTCGCCCAGACGTCTTCGCGCTTTTCCCAGTCGAATCCGGCCGAAGCTGCCTTTTCGCCGATCCGGTAGGCTTTGACCATCGCCGGCAGCGAACGCGGCACGCCCGAAAGCACGCGCTTTTTCTCGTGCGCCTGCGCTTTTTCTTTCAGTTTGATGTCCTCCCAGTTTTGTTTTACTTGTTCGGCATTGTCGGCTTGCGTGTCGCCGAACACGTGCGGATGCCGGAATACCAACTTGTCGCAAATGCCGTTCGCCACGTCGCCCAGGTCGAACGCTTGCTGCTCGGAGCCCATCTTCGAGTAGAATACCACGTGCAGCAGCAGATCGCCCAGCTCTTTGCGGATTTCGTTCAGGTCGTGGTCGAGGATCGCGTCAGCCAGTTCGTAGGTCTCTTCGATCGTGTTCATCCGCAACGAATCGAACGTCTGCTTCCGGTCCCACGGGCATTTTTCCCGCAATTCGTCCATGATGTCGAGCAGGCGGCCGACCGCTTCGAGTCTTTTATCCATAGTCTTTTCGGTGTTTGATAGAGCAAATATACATTAATCCGAGGGAAAATCGTTAACTTTGTAAATCGGGGATATCCGATAAAATGAAAGAGGAGGTGCGGAATTTATCGGTACTATCGGCGAGAAGGGGGGCTTGTCCGATTTCGATAAAGAGTCTGAGCCGGTTTGCTCGCCATGCCGATGCGAATGATATCAGGGTGTGGTGGATCGGCCCCGAATTTTGCTAAATCCGTTATTGTTGAATAAATTGAGACTACTGATCGTTGTTTTTGCGTTGCTGGCCTGCCGGGTTGCGGGGAGCGACCGCGTGGTCGTCGGGGCCGAGCGTACCGACCGGTACCTGCCGCTGATCGAAGGCAAGCGGGTGGGGATACTGACTAACCATACCGGCCGTATCGGTCGGACGCATATCGTGGATTCGCTGTATGCGCTGGGAGTGGATCTGAAAATGGTTTTCGCGCCGGAACACGGGTTTCGCGGCGATGCCGACGCAGGCGAACACGTTTCCGACGGCCGGGACGCCCGGACGGGGATCCCGATCGTTTCGGTTTACGGGGCCAATAAATGCCCGCCCGCCGAGTATATGAAACAGCTCGACGTCGTGCTGTTCGACATCCAGGACGTCGGCCTGCGCTATTATACGTACCTGTCGTCGATGCATTACATGATGCAGGCCTGTGCCGACAACGACGTGCGGATGATCGTGCTGGATCGTCCGAATCCGAACGGCTTTTACGTCGACGGCCCGGTGCTCGATCCGAAATACCGGTCGTTCGTCGGTATGCATCCGATTCCGGTCGTGCACGGGATGACTCTCGGCGAGCTGGCCGGGATGATCAACGGCGAAGGGTGGCTCGACGACGCTGCCGTCTGCTCCCTGACAGTGATTCCGTGCCTGAATTATACGCACCGAACGCGGTATGTACTGCCCGAAAAACCGTCTCCGAATCTGCCGAACATGCGCGCCGTTTACCTGTACAGTTCGCTGTGCTTTTTCGAAGGAACGCCGGTCAGTCTCGGACGGGGCACCGATTTCCCGTTTCAGGCTTACGGGCATCCGGATCTGAAAAGGACTTCGTTCCGCTTTACGCCGCACAGCAACGCCGGAGCGAAAAATCCGCCGCTGAAAGACCGGCTGTGCTACGGCGTCGATCTGCGGAGCGTCCCGTCCGACGAACAGGTGTGGCGCGAAGGGGTCAACCTGGCCTACGTGATCGATTGTTACCGGCAACTGAACCTGGGCGAAAAGTTCTTTACGCCGATGTTCGAAAAGCTTATCGGGGTCGATTACGTTCGCCGTATGATCGTCGAAGGAGCCGACGCCGGGCAGATCGAGGCCCGCTGGAGGGAGGATGTGGAACGTTTCAAACAGAGCCGTAAACCGTATTTGCTGTATGAAGAGTAGCCTGAGCCTGTTATTCGTTTTGCTGGGTCTGTTTTGTCACGGCCAGAACCTGATTCCGCGACCCGAACGGGCGGACAAGCGGGAGGGGGAGTTCCTGGTCGCCAAGCAGACTGAAATTTACAGTCCCGCTTTTCCGGATTTGTTCGATTACCTGAACGACCACATCGAGCGGGTGTGCGGCTACCGCCTTGCCGCCGGCGGACATCGCCGCAGCATCCAGCAGATATCCATCGAAAAGCACGAGGGCGGATTGTCCGAGGAGGGCTACCTGTTGGATATCTCCCCGAGCAGGATCACGATCCGGGCGAACGACCGGGGCGGAGCGTTCTATGCGCTGCAAACCCTGTTTCAACTGATGCCGGTATCGGTTTACCGGCCGGACGCCGCGCAACATGCCGAAACGTTCGCGATCCCCTGTTTTCATATCGAGGATGCGCCCCGTTTCGCTTACCGGGGCGTTATGCTCGACGTGTCTCGTAACTTTTCGGACAAGGCGGCCGTGATGCGGTATATCGACTGGATAGCGCGTCATAAGCTCAATACGCTGCATTGGCATTTGACCGACGACAACGGCTGGCGGGTCGAAATTAAAAAGTATCCGGAACTTACGTCCCGGGGAGCTTGGCGGGGGCCCGGCGAAGTGCTACCGCCTTCCTACGGCTCGGGGAACGAGCGTTACGGCGGATTCTATACGCAGCAGGATGTCCGCGAGATCGTGGATTACGCCGCGTTCCGCAACGTGGAGATCATCCCGGAGATCGACCTGCCCGGACACAGCCAGACGCTTACGTCGGTTTATCCGGAAACGTTCTGCCGGACGTCCGGTTCGGTTACCTACAAGCCGGAGGAGATGCGGGAAACGCTTTGCGCCGGTCGCGAAGAGAATTTCGAAATGCTGCGCGACATTCTGCAGGAGCTCGCCGGACTTTTTCCGTCGAAATACATCCATATCGGCGGCGACGAGGTCAGCGTCCGCTATTGGCGGAATTGTCCCCGCTGCCGGGCGCTGATGACGGAGAAAAAGATGAAAACGCCCGCCGAGCTGCGGGGATATTTCGTACACCGCCTCGAAGACCTCGTCCATAGCGTCGGCAAGACATGCGCGGCCTGGAACGAGGCCGTTCAGGCCCGCAATTTGCGTCCGGCGACGCTGATTTACGGTTGGGAGAACGTCGACGTATGTCGGCAGGCCGCCGCGGCCGGACAGCCTGTCGTGATGATGCCCGCTTCCTATTGCTACATTGACATGAAGCAGCATCCGTGGGACCGCGGCCATACCTGGGCCGGTCGGGTCGACGTGCGGCGGGTGTACGATTTCGAGCCGGCGGATTTTCTTTCGGCCGAACGGTTGGAACGGGTGCGGGGCGTTGAGGCGGCGCAGTGGGCCGAATTGCTGAACGAGCCGGAACGTTTCGCCGAGTATCAAGGCTATCCGAGGCTTTGCGCGTTGGCCGAAGTGGGGTGGACGCAGCCCGGACAGCGCGACTGGAACGATTTTTACCGGCGGTTGACCTCCGGGCACCTCGAACGGTTGGGTGCGATGGGCATCCGGTTCCGCATGTTTCCGCCGCAGACGGAGTACCGCTCGGGCGTCGTTACCGTTACGCCGGAAATCGCCGGCGTCGAGATTCGTTATACGACCGACCTGAGCGAGCCGGACGAGTCGTCCGCGCTCTATACCGAGCCGCTGCGCACGGATCGTCCGGAGCGCTACCGGTTTCGGGCGTTCGGCTGCGGCGGGTACAGTACGGCCGTTTTCCCTGTCGCCGAGCTTTTCCGGGCGGAGCTGGCTCCAGCCGAACAACGGGTTTTCAGGGTGCCGTTGAAAGATTACGTGACCCGCGACGGGCTCTGGCTGTTGTCGTTCACGCAGCGGCGGGACAATGCGATGATCGTGCGGCTCGAAGTGAGCGGCCCGGATACGGCTTATACGATTATTCGAAACGGGCAAAAAATCAATCCGCTGCGCGATCTGAGATTGTACGCCGATTCGGCGAACCGCACGGCCGACCTGCTGGTCACGCTGAAAAACAACAGTTCGAAACGGGAAGAATTGACGCTGAACCTCAGGCCTTCGCCCTATATCGAGCCGGCGGTTTCCGTAACCAGTTCGCTGACCTGTTCCGGGAAATTTCCGATCCGCAACAGCGCCGATTACCAATTTTCATCTTACGTACGTACGGTTTCCCCCTGCAAGGCGGGCGATTATATCCTGTTCGCGTTCGACGAGCCGGTCGATTGTGAGGCGATCGATGTCCGGACGGGACTTCCGGACGTTACCCGTTACATCGTGACCGACGGTACGGCCGCTTGTTCGGCCGACGGCAAGACGTTCGGGGAAGAAATTCCGTTGAAGCCGGACGGAAGCGTCGTGCTGCGCCCTTCGGCGCCGGTTCGGGCCGTCCGCATCTCGATCCGGGGAGGCAATGGCGAAACGATTCTCGGATGGCAGGATTTGCGGGTAGTTCCCCGGTTGTAATTTAAAAAAGATTCGATGGTTCGAAAGATTGTTTTATGTTTTATCGTATGGGCGTCGGCTCTGTCGTCGTCTGCCCGGGATATTCCGGAGTGCGTGCGTGTGAAACTGGATTCGATGATCGACGACGGGCTGAAATGCCGGGCCTTTCCCGGGGCTTCGCTCGTCGTGGGCGACCGGGACGGGATCTGCTATGCCCGCCATTACGGCTGTCACGACTATTCCGGAAAACGACCCGTAGCGGACGGAGATCTTTTCGACGTAGCTTCATGTACCAAGGTGCTTTCGACGACTTTCGCCGTGATGCGGTTGTACGATCAGGGTAAATTGAAAGTTATGGAAGCCGTCGGGCGTTACCTGCCCGAACTGGCGGCTACGCCGGTCGGAGGGATTTCGCTGCGGGAGTTGCTGACGCACACTTCGGGACTGCGCGCGCAGGTTTTTTATACGCCGTTGGTGCGCAATGCCGCCGGCGGAAGCATGTTCAGCGGCAAACGGACGGCCGCCTATCCGCATCAGGTCGGCAAAAACTATTACGTGGCCGGGGAGATCGCTTACGATACGGCTTACCTTTGTTCGGCTTCGCGGCCCGGCTGGCGGCAGGCGGCCGACGACCTGTATGTCAATCCGGCGGTCGATACGCTGATCCTCGGACAGATCGTGCGGGATTATAAGCCGGCCCGTCGCGGCAGTTACCTGTACAGCGATACGAATTTTTTGCTGTTGAAGATGATCGTCGAACGCGTTTCCGGTCGGCCCCTCGACGAACTGACGCGGGAACTGTTCGCCGAATTGGACTGCACGGACACTTATTACAATCCGTTGCAATACCGCGATAAGAGGAACTGCCTGCCTACCGAGACCGACTATATCCTCGGACGCGGAACGGTGCAGGGGTATGTGCACGATGAACTGGGAGCTCTGATGGGCGGCGTGGGCGGCAACGCCGGACTGTTTACGACGGCGCGCGACATGGCTCGTTTCTGCGAGATGATCCTCGGGGGCGGAACTTATGCCGGACGGCAGGTGCTGACCCGCAAGACCGTCGAGCTTTTTACGGAGTCGCCCTATACGGAACAGGGCGTTTGGCGCGGCCTCGGGTTCGATAAGCGGGACCCGAAAACGGGCGAATTGGGCGGCGAGACCCGTTTCGGCCATACCGGGTTCACCGGGACGATTTTCTGGATGGACAGCCGGACGGGCGTTTACATGGTTTTCCTGACCAATGCCGTGCACCCGACCCGGGTGAACAACAAGCTGAACGCTTCCATGCTGCGTACGAAAATCTGGGAAACGCTTTGCTGTATGCCGGACAGTTCCGGTAGTTTTTGAAAAATGCCCGGAGCGCCCGTGCGAACGGAGGTGCGATGATAAAAGACGCCCGGCCTTTCATTACAGTGAAAGGCCGGGCGTCGTATTTGTCAGGGAATCCGCTTATTGATTCATCGTAACGAGCAGTTCTTCGTTCGAACGCGTGGATTCCATGTGTTTTTTGATGATCTCCATCGCTTCGCTCGAGTTCATGTCGGCCAGGTAGCGGCGCAACACCCAGATTTTCTGCAGAACCTCTTTGCTGAGCAGCAGGTCTTCGCGGCGCGTGCCGGAAGCGATGATGTCGACGGCCGGGTAAACCCGCTTGTTGGAGAGTTTGCGGTCGAGTTGCAGTTCCATGTTGCCGGTGCCCTTGAACTCCTCGAAGATCACCTCGTCCATTTTCGATCCGGTATCGATCAGTGCCGTTGCGATGATGGTCAGCGAACCGCGCTCCTCGGTGTTGCGGGCCGCGCCGAAAAACCGTTTGGGTTTGTGCAGCGCGTTGGCGTCCACCCCGCCCGACAGGACTTTGCCGGATGCCGGCTGTACGGTGTTGTAAGCTCGCGCGAGCCGCGTAATCGAGTCGAGCAGGATCACGACGTCGTGTCCGCATTCGACCATCCGTTTGGCTTTCTCAAGCACCATTTCGGCGACTTTTACGTGGCGCGAGGCCTGTTCGTCGAAGGTCGAGGCGACGACTTCGGCTTTGACATTGCGGGCCATTTCGGTCACTTCTTCGGGACGTTCGTCGATCAGCAGGACGATCAGGTAGACTTCCGGATGGTTGTCGGCGATTGCGTTGGCGATCGATTGCAACAGCATCGTTTTACCGGTTTTCGGCTGTGCCACGATCAGTCCCCGCTGGCCTTTCCCGATCGGAGAGAACAGATCGATCACCCGGGAGGACAGGTTATTGTGCCCGTTTCCGGTCAGGTTGAACTTTTCGGACGGGAACAGCGGGGTCATGTATTCGAATTGTACGCGGTCGCGGGTTTCGTCGGGACCGAGTCCGTTGATCCGGTTCACCTTGACCAGCGGGAAATATTTTTCGCCCTCTTTCGGCGGCCGGATGACGCCTTGTACCGTGTCGCCGGCTTTCAATCCGAATAGCTTGATCTGCGACGGCGAGACGTAGATGTCGTCCGGGGAGTTCAGATAGTTGTAGTCCGGCGAACGCAGGAAGCCGTATCCGTCGGGCATGATCTCCAGTACGCCTTCTCCCTGTACGCTGCCCAGGAACTCGTCTTTCGCATCCTTCTTGGAACCCGTTTTCGGGGATTCGTGCTGCGGTTCCGCGTGGCGTTCCGCATGATCCGTTCCCGGCAGGGTTTCCGGAACGGTCTCGGTCGGAACGATCTCCTGGCGTACGGGGGATTCGTTGTCATGGACGGGTTGTTTTACAGCGTCGTTCTGATCCGCCGTCGGCGTTTCCGGTTTCGTATAAACGATCCGGTTTCTTTTCCGGTCGCGTTCCATTTTGTTTTTTTCCGGACTGGCCGTGTAATTCCGCGCTTTCTGGTTTTCGCGGGGGGCTTCCGGATGGGCCGTTTTTTTCGCGTTCCGGGATTGTTCCGTTTCGGCCGCCGCAGGCTGCGGGTCTGCCGTTTCGGCGCGTGCCGCGTCTTCCTGTTTTTTCTCTTTTCCTGCGGCATTTTCCGCGAAGAACGGTTCGGATGGAATCGGGAGTTCGGTTTCCGGCTTTGTATCGGAGCCGACTCCGGTTACTTTGACGGCATTGATCTTTTTGCGTCTTTCCCGTTTTTGCGGCACCGGATGGTCGCTTTGCGGAGTTTCCGCGGGACTCGTTTCCTGGAGGGGGCTTTCGCCGCTTTCCGGCCGTTCCGACTGTTCGAGGATTTTATCGATGAGGGCCTGTTTGCGCATCTGGGCTTTGATACCCAACTTTTTCCCTATTTCACGCAATTCGGCAAGACTCTTTCCGCTCAATGCTTCTGCGTCATACATAGAATATGCTGTTTTTATTTATTTCAGTGATTTACGTTTGTCCGAACGGACAACGAAGACCATCGTTTAATGATGATACAAATGTAGCGGATTTTTTGAGAATAACAAAACGGAGGTCTATTTTTCGCTTCGCCGCAGGAATTCGACGGCTGCTTTCAGGTCGTCGGGCGTGTCGATCGCCAGGCTTTCCGAATGCGTTTCCGCCGCTTTGATGCGGAAGCCGTTTTCGAGCCAGCGGAGTTGTTCGAGCGATTCCAGTTTTTCGAGCGTGCCCTGCGGTAGTTCGGCGATCCGCCGCAGCACGCTGCTCTTGTAGGCATACAGGCCGATGTGCTTCAGGAATTTGTGGGATCGTTGCCACCGATCGCGCTCCGTGCCGCGCAGGTAGGGGATCGCCGAACGGCTGAAGTAGAGCGCATAGCCGTCGGTCGAAAGCACCACTTTCGGCGAGTTGGGGTTGAAGATGTCTTCGTGCGCGTCGAACGCTTTAACCAGCGTCGCGATTTCGGTGGCAGGATCGTCGAAACATCCGGTAATCAGCCGCAGTTGTTCTTCGGCGACGAACGGTTCGTCGCCCTGGATATTGACGACCGCGTCGAATCGTTTGCCGGTCGAAGCCTCGATGCGGTCGAGGGCTTCGCGGCAGCGGTCGGTTCCGCTGCGGTGTTCGGCGGAGGTCATAACGGCCTGTCCGCCGAATCCTTCGACGGTGCGGACGATCCGTTCGTCGTCGCTCGCCACGTAACAGTCGGGGAAAAAGGCGTGCGCTTTTTCGTAGACGTGCCGGATCATCGGTTTGCCCGCGAGGTCGGCCAGCGGTTTGCCTGGGAATCGGGTCGATGCGTACCGTGCCGGTATCAGTGCCAGGAATTTCATGTTTTTCGTTTTTTTAACGGCCGGAGAGCAGCGGATGCGGAAAGTTTTACCGGCCTGAATGCGTTGCAAATTTAACTTTTTTATAGTTTTGCGCCTACGGATATGGAAACAAATTATCGGATAAGCCCTTTTGTCGAACTGGGCAGGAGGTTGGCTCGGCAACTTGCCGGCGGGGAACTGGATGCGGTCGTCGCCCGTGCGATTGCCGAAAACGGCTGGTTTACGCGGCAGAGCGTCGCGCAGGCGATCGAAGCCATTTGCACCGATCTGCTCGACGAGACCGTGCTGCGGGACTGGCTCGCCCGTTATCCCCGTCCGGACGCTTCCGCCGTTCGGCGCGTCGGGATCGTTTTGGCCGGCAACATTCCGCTGGTCGGCTTTTTCGACCTGCTGTGCGTTTGCATTTGCGGGCACCGCTGTTTCGTAAAACCTTCCTCGAAGGATCGCGTGCTGACGGGTTATGTCGTGGAGCAGTTGCTTCGGATCGAGCCCGCAATGCCGGTCGTTCCGCTGGAAGAGGATACGCCGCTGGACGCCCTGATCGCGACCGGAAGCGATTCGACCCGGAGTTATTTCGGGAAGCGTTACCGGGAAATGCCGTCGCTGTTGCGCGGTAGCCGGTACAGTATTGCCGTACTGGACGGAACCGAAACGGAAGCGCAGTTGGAAGGACTTTCGAACGACGTTTTCCAATATTTCGGTTTGGGGTGCCGCAATGTCGGCCGGATTTTTGTTCCTCGCGGTTACGATCCGACGTTGCTGCGCGATGCGTTGTCGCGCTATCCGATGTCGCATCCGGGCTACCTGAACAATTACCGCCAGGCGCGGGCGCTGCGGATGCTCGACGGAGAGCCGCTGCTGGACGGCGGTTTTTTCCTGCTCCGCGAGAGCGACGAGCAGAGTCCGAACCTCAGCGAGATCGGGTATGCGTATTACGATGATCTGGACGGAATGGAGTCCTGGATACGGCGGCACGACGACCGGCTGCAGTGCGTCGTTTCCGAAGTCGTGGGCCACCCGCGCCGGGTCGGTTTCGGCCGGGCGCAGCATCCTTCGCTTACGGATTATCCCGACGGGACGGATGTGATCGCTTTTTTGCGGCGGATTTAAATAAGTTTGATTATATTTATTGGATATTAAAACGAACAGACCATGTCGATGATTTTTCAATTCAGGATGCTGTGCGACGAAGACGATTATTTCCTTCGCGAATACGAGGTGCCGTACGATATGACGCTCGCCGCTTTCCGGGATTTTATCAATAAGGATCTGCAATACCGTCCGGAAGAACTGACGTCGTTCTTCACGGCGGACGACCGTTGGAACAAGTTGCAGGAGTTTACGGCGATGGATATGGGCGCGACGGAGTCGGACGGGGAACTGTTGCCGCAGGCGATGGACCGCACGTTGCTGTCGCAGGTGGTTCGTAAAAAACGCGACCGGTTGATTTACCAGTTCGACGTGCTCGGCGACCGGGCGTTTTTCTTGGAACTGACCGAGGCCATGAAGGCGGAACCGGACAAGCGCTATCCGGCCGTAACGCTTGCCGAAGGCGATGCTCCCGACCAGTATCGTGCAGGGGCGGGAAGCGGAAGCGGTTCCGTTTTCGACGACGCGATGGGCGATTTCAGCGATTTCGCAGGCACCGACGGCTATGGCGATGACGAGTAACGTGGCAGGACGTAAGACGTTGGTGGTCGTTCTGGGAGCGACCGCAACGGGCAAAACCGGGGTCGGGATCCGTTTGGCGCAGGCGTTCGGCAGCGAGATCGTCTCTTCCGATTCGCGTCAGATCTACCGGGAGATGAGTATAGGCACGGCCAAGCCTACGGCCGAAGAGCTCGCTGCCGTGCCGCACCATTTCATCGATACGCGCAGCGTGAGCGAGGATTACTCAGCCGGACGCTACGAGGAGGATGCGCTCCGCCTGCTCGGGGAGTTGTTCGCAAAGCACGATCTGTTGTTTCTGGTGGGCGGATCGGGGCTCTACATCGATGCGGTTTGCGACGGAATGGACCCGTTGCCGGCTGTCGACGAAGAGTTGAGGCGGCGGTTGACCGAACGTTTCCGTGGGGATGGGCTGGCTCCGTTGCTGGAGGAACTCGAAAAATACGATCCTGCGTATTACCGGCAGGTCGACCGTGAGAATCCGCACCGGGTGATCCGTGCGCTGGAAGTGTGCCTGCAAACGGGGCGGCCTTACAGCTCCCTGCGCCGGGGAGAGGGTAAACAGCGTCCGTTCGATATCCTGAAGATCGGGATCCGGATGCCGCGCGAGACGCTTTACCGGCGGATCGACGATCGGGTCGACGGGATGGTGGCCGAAGGTCTGGAACGGGAGGCGAGGGCGCTTTACCCGTTGCGGGACTGCAATGCGCTGCAAACGGTCGGCTACCGCGAGTTCTTCGGGTATTTCGACGGGAAGATCACCCGGGACAAGGCGATCGAGCTGATTAAGCGCAACAGCCGCCGGTATGCCAAGCGCCAGCAGACCTGGTTCGGCCGTGACGACCGGATCGAATGGTTCGACGGCGGGGAGGGATGCGCCGAATCGATCGAAAAGTACCTGCGAAAGTTTGTATAATCCCCGAATATCCCTATATTTGCGCTCCATGCGTAGAAATAGGGCGATGATGCTCGGATGGTGGAATAGGTAGACACGCAGGACTTAAAATCCTGTGGACAGCAATGTCCGTACGGGTTCGATTCCCGTTCCGAGCACTGTAAATAAAGTAGTTGCGATTTGCTTCGCAGCTACTTTTTTATTTGTCCCGCTATGTACATGAAAAATGCGCACAAGAGAGGTTTATTATATCATCTATTTGATAGTTTTTGTCTATTAAAACGTAATTGTACTTTCTCGAAACAATTGTGATTATATCTATTGGTTTTACTTATTTTCTCTCTTCAAATCAAATAGTCTATTGATAAATAGGTATATTTGTATTTCTCTGACAGCCTTTGTGCCGATAGGGTTTTCCTGTGTGTATTTTCTGCAATTAAAATAGCCGTGTTTCAAGTGTAAATATATGAAAATTAACGTGTTTGGTGTTTTTATGCAGTCTCTGTCTCCAGTACGTTAGCCGTAGGGACTGCGTCGGCTTACAGTATGTTCAATTCAAATAGGGAGGGGATTTCCCGTTTCTTCCCGGATAATTGGAAAGTCTCCGCGATACAGGAATGTATCGCGGAGACTTTGTTTTGCAACAGATCCGTTTTCCGGGGAAAAGTATTCCGTTTACAGCGAGATGCAGCAGTTGAGCGCTTCGAGGGCTTTCTTTTTGTCATTCCGGCGCAGTACGAACGAGATATCGCAGTTGTCGCCGTAAGAGATCATGCGCACGGGGATGTCTTTCAGCGAATCGACTATGCGGTGTTCGAATCCCACGTTGTACCATTTCAGGTCGCCCACGACGCATACCACGACCATGTCGTCTTCCACCGTAACGTCGGCATAACGGCTCAGGGCGGCGGCGATTTCCGGCAGGTGCTTCCGGTTGTCGATCGACAGGGATATCTCCGTGTCGGAAGTGACCATCAGGTCGATCGGGGTGTGCGAACGAGCGAAACAATGGAATACCTTGTCGAGGAAGCGGTAGCCCGGTACCTTGTAGGTGGAGCGTATTTTTAGGTAGGTTATATCGTCCTTGGCGGCCACCGCTTTGATTCGTCCCGTGTCGGCCGCCTCGGAGATCAGCGTGCCGGGTGCCTGTGGATCCAGCGTATTCAACAGTCGTACCGGGATGTTCTTTTGCCGGGCGGGCAGGATGCAGGTCGGGTGCAGGATTTTCGCGCCGAAATGGGCCAATTTGGAAGCTTCGTCGAAAGTGAGTCTGCGTACCGGAGAGGTTGCGGATACGATCCTCGGATCGTTGCTGTGCAGTCCGTCGATGTCGGTCCATATCTGGATCTCGCAGGCGTCCAGCGCGGCGCCGAGCAGCGAAGCGGTGTAATCGCTTCCGCCCCGTTGCAGGTTGTCTATTTCGCCCGAAGCGTTGCGGCAAATGTAGCCCTGGGTAATGAAAATCCGGTTGAGGGGATAACCGTTTATGGCTTTGCGCGCATGTTTCCGGATAAATCGCATGTCCGGCTCCCCGCATTTGTCCGTCCGTATGAAATCGACTGCCGGCAGCAGGGCGGCATGTACTCCCGTCTCCGCGAGATAAAGGTACATCAGCCGGGTTACGATCAGTTCCCCCTGGGCCAGAATGATTTTTTCTCCGGCGGCGGAAAAGGGTTTCCGGCAGATTTCTCTCACCAGCGAAAAGCTGTTCTGGATATGTTTTTTCGCCTTTCCCGCGCTTCCTGCGCGGCGGTAAAGCGCGTCGGCGACCGCCGAATACTTGTTTTCCAGGCGGGCGGCGTCGTCCAGCGCGCCGTCCATATCACCGCCGGACAGTTTCGCCGCGATCCCGGCCAGCGCGTCGGTCGTTCCCGACATGGCCGAAAGTACGACCACTTTGGGCTGTTCGTCGCTGATAAGTCGTGCGACGTGTTTGATTCTTTCGACGGAGCCTACCGAGGAGCCTCCGAATTTCAGGATTTTTATTTTCCCTTGCTCGTGATTCATTGGTTTGTTTTTTTGTTTGCGATTTGGTTCGCGGTTCCTATCGGACAATTGGAGTGCCGTTTTCCGGTGTCTTAGTTTGTGCTTTGAATGTCAGTGTTGTACGGGAACGAAAGGGAGCGTGCCGGTCTACCGAAATGAAAGGGTGCCTGTCGTTTTGATATACTTCGATATGGTTCCCGATTCGCCGTATGACAAATATTGTATATCTTCGCGGCATGACGACGACGTTTAAATCGGATTTGGTGCGGTAAACAATCTGTGTTTTTGATACGGATTGTCCTTTCGTTCGCTCTCGGATCGTTCTTTCCGGGAACAATTTTCGTATTGCTGTAATTTTAATTTTTAATCTGCGTGCGGTGGTGAACGGTATGGTTATGCCTTCACGCGTGCGCTAACATACCGAAGTAATGAGTAACGAGTATAAAACGATTCACGAATTTGATTTCAATTTAATCTGCGAATATTTTTCGAACGTAGAACGTCAGGGACCGGGCAGTCCCGAAGTGACTGTCCGGGCGCTGGGCTTTATCGACGGCCTGACCCCGCAATCCCGCATTGCCGATCTCGGTTGCGGGACGGGCGGACAGACAATGACGCTGGCGCAAAGAGCGCCGGGGCAGGTCACGGGGCTCGATCTCTTTCCCGATTTTATCCGGATATTCAACCGGAACGCCCGTGCGCTCGGCCTCTCCGACCGGGTGAAAGGGATCGTCGGCTCGATGGACGACCTGCCCTTCGGGAAGGAATCTCTGGATCTTATCTGGTCGGAAGGCGCTATCTACAACATCGGTTTCGAGCGGGGATTGAAAGAGTGGCGCGACTATCTGAAAACGGGCGGATATATCGCCGTTTCCGAATGTTCGTGGTTTACCGCCGAACGCCCCGCCGAAATCCACGACTTCTGGATGGCGCATTATCCCGAAATAGATACGATTCCGAACAAAGTCGCCCGGATGCAGGACGCCGGTTATGTTCCCGTCGCGACCTTTGTTCTGCCGGAAAACTGCTGGACGGAGCATTTCTTTTTTCCGTGCGTCCGGATACAGGACGCGTTTCTGCAAAAACATGCGGGCAGTAGAACCGCTGAAGAATTTATTGCCGGTCAACGCCGCGAAATGGAATCGTACCGCAAATACAAGGAATTTTACGGTTATGCGTTTTATATCGGGAAGAAAATTTAAGTAACTTATCGCGGAGATCGTCGCCGGAGACGGTCGCATACGACCGTAGAGGGGCTTGGACGTAAGGACACTTTCCGTATGAAGGCTCGCGAGGCCGACAGGAAAGGAATGTCCGGGCGTTCTCTCCCTTTCTTTTTTATAGTTTTGCCGTAGCGCCTTGTCGCGGACGCATGGGCGGAGGTTTCCGACGCTCGGCTCGATCGTCGTCGGGTTTCTTTCGCACCGGGAGCTGCTGTGGATCGAGGCCCGGCTCCGCGACGCGGTTTCCCGTTTCGTCCGTTCCGCTTCGTCGTCTTCCGGATACGCTTCCCGCGGTCAGGGCTTGTGCCCGCAAACGCGGCTGCGCCGGGGATTCCCCCGGCGGACGGGTAGTCCCGTCTGGGGAAGGACGTGCCGGCCGGAAAGTCCGACCGGAGCGGAATCCGGTCCGTTTTTGCCGGGCGGCAGCGCAACACGGTTGCGTCCGGATACGTTCCTGTAAAAAAAGAGGCAATATTTTTGCGGGAATGATGAAGTGGATTTTAATCGTACAGGCGGTACTGATGCTGTCGTGTACCCAATCGAATGGGCAGACTATGAAAAAAGAACTGACTCCCGAGGAGAAGCGCGTGATCGTCGGCAAGGGAACCGAAGCGCCGTTCTCCGGCGAATACTACCGTTTTAAAGGAAAAGGAACTTACTGTTGCAAACAGTGTGGCGCGCCGTTGTACCGCTCTTCGGACAAGTTCGACTCCGGATGCGGCTGGCCGAGCTTCGATGACGAGATCGCGGGGGCCGTCAAGCGGGTTCCCGATGCGGACGGGCGTCGGACGGAGATCGTCTGCGCGAAATGCGGCGGCCATCTCGGTCATGTTTTCGAGGGCGAGGGACTCACCCCGAAGGATACGCGACACTGCGTCAACTCGGTTTCGTTGCGGTTCGTGCCGGAAGAGACCGAAGGAGCGGAACGGAAAACCGAAACTGCCGTTTTCGCCGGCGGTTGTTTTTGGGGCGTGGAGCACCTGATGGGCAAGACGCCCGGCGTCCTTTCGATCGAGTCGGGCTATACCGGTGGAAAGACCGGGCATCCGACTTACCGCGAGGTCTGTTCGCATACGACCGGCCATGCCGAGGCCGTTCGTATCCGGTTCGATCCGGCCGTCGTGTCTTACGAGACGCTGGCCCGTCTGTTTTTCGAAATACACGATCCGACGCAGGTCGACCGCCAGGGACCCGACGTCGGGGATCAGTATCGTTCGGAGATTTTTTACACGACTCCCGAGCAGAAACGGACGGCTCTCGAACTGATCGGGCGGCTCCGAGCGAAAGGGTACGACGTGGTGACGAAACTCTCTCCCGCGACCACGTTCTGGAAGGCCGAAGATTACCATCAGAATTATTACGACCGCAAAGGCGCGTCGCCCTATTGCCACCGGTATGTCAAGCGCTTTTAGGCCCCGGACACCGTTTTCGGGCGGATTCTGTCCGGATTCGTTAAAAAGAGGACATAATCCGTTATGATTTTACGGATGTCTCTGTGGAACATGCCGGTAATAATATTTAACTTGTGCTCTGTTCTTCCGGGGTGTCCGCAGCGGGGGCGATTCGCGAATTCCGGCCCGGAACTCGGGGCTTCGGGAGAACGGATATTTTTATAACTTTTATAAAATATAACTATTGAATCAGGGCAAAGTTTACCTTAAGTTTCGTTGTACTGCGAAAGTCGCCGCTCGCGTTGCGATCGAAGGTTTGAATCCTAAGTGGCGGCTCGAAGACATATCCGGATCGTAGCGGATATCGAGGAATGAAAGGGGGGCCGGATCAGAATGAATCCGACCCCCTTTTTCGCGCTCTTTTTTGCATTTTCGCGAAGAAAAGGTTATATTTGTAAATGTCATATAACCTACTGACCCATGAAAGAGGATTTTAAATTAAGTCGTAGAGATTTTATCAAAAGTTCCGCGTTGGGAACTTTGGGCGTTTTGAGTACGGTCGGCGTGCCCGCTTTGCTGACGGGTTGCTCGTCGCCGAAGAAAAAAGTAACGGTAACGGTTCCCGAGATACTGGCCAGCGCGCCGGAAGGCCGTCCGCTGAAAGCGGGGCTGGTCGGCTGCGGAGGCCGCGGCACCGGAGCGGCTTGCAATTTTTTGGATGCCGGTCCCGGTTTGCAGATCACGGCTCTGGGAGACGTGTTTCCCGACAAGCTGGACGCGTGCCGGAAGACGCTGAAAGATAAGGGACAGGAGATAACCGACGAAAATTGCTTCCTCGGTTTCGACGCCTACCAAAAAGTGATCGACTCGGGCGTGGACGTCGTGCTGCTGTGTACGCCTCCGGTATTCCGCCCGATGCATTTCGAATATGCCATCGAAAAGGGCAAGCACTGTTTTATCGAGAAACCGTGCGCAGTGGATCCCGTAGGGGCCAAGCGGGTTCTGGTTACGGCTAAAAAAGCCGATCAGCAGGGACTGTCGGTTATCAGCGGTACGATCCGTCGTTCGCAGAAGGATTGCATCGAGACCTACCGTCGCGTAGCCGAAGGCGCTATCGGCGACATCGTATCGGCGCACGTGACGCGTTTGGGCGGGGCGCTGTGGTACATCAACCGCAGACCCGAATGGAACGACATGGAGTACATGCTGCGCAACTGGGTGAATTTCTGCTGGACTTCCGGAGATCTGGTGGTCGAACAGTTCGTTCACGAGATCGACATGATGAGCTGGTTCATGGGCGATAAGACGCCTGTCCGGGCTGAAGCCACCGGTGGCCGCCAGCGCCGTGTCACGGGCGATATGTACGACTTTTTCAGCATCGAATACGTATATGACAACGGCTTGCGCGCGCACTGTACGTCGCGCCAGATCAACGGTTGCGATACGACGCACAACGTGATGGTGTACGGAACGCAAGGGTACACGAATTGTTTCGATACGATTTACAACCTTGACGGCACCATTGCCTGGCAGTACCCGAAGCCTGCGCCGGAGGATCCCGACCAGTCGATGGCCGTTCCCGATCCGTATGTGCAGGAACTGATCCGCCTGGTGACGGCTATCCGTACCGATACGCCGGTGAACGATGCCGAGCAGCACGTCAAATCGACGCTGATGGCGATGATGGGACGGCAGTCGGCTTATACGGGCAAATTCGTAACCTGGGACGAGATCATGGCTTCCGAAATGAAACTGGGTCCCGAAACCTACGAGTTCGGTCCGGTGCCGGGGATTCCCGAAACGCCTCCGGTAGCAGGATCGCCGGCTTGATAATCTGAAACCTAAAACGATACAGTTATGCACCGCAGAGATTTTTTGAAAAACGCCCTGCTGGCCGCAGGAGTTCTGTCGTTTCCGTATTTGCGCGCCGGTGTGCTAGCCGATTCCGTGTCGGTTCCTGCCGATGACAAGGAGCCGGTTTCCGGCGATTTCCGTAAGTCGATCATGTGGGGAACGGTGGGCATGGAGGGTTCCGTGCTGGACAAGTGCAAGGCGATCAAAGCCGCGGGTTACGACGGAATCGAGCCCAATAGCCACATGGATCGCGATGAAGTGCTGGCCGCCATGCGGGAGACCGGTCTCGTGGCGTCGAGCGTCTGCAACGTCCACCATTGGGCGAAACCGCTCTCGCATCCGGATGCCGCCGTGCGGCAGGAGGGGATCGACGCGATGATCGTCGCGATGGAAGACGCGAAGGCGTACGGTACCGACGCCGTGCTGCTGGTGCCGGGTATCGTCAACGAGGAGGTTAGCTATGACGATTGCTGGAACCGTTCGACCGAATGTATTAAAGAGTTGATCCCTACCGCCGAAAAGCTGGGGGTCAAAATCTGCATCGAAAACGTGTGGAATAATTTTCTGTTGAGTCCGGTCGAGGCGTGCAATTACGTCGATCAGTTCGAAAGCCCGTATGTGAAGTTTTATTTCGACTGCGGCAATATCCTGGTTTACGGATGGCCCGAGCAGTGGATCGACATTCTGGACAACCGGATCGGACGTATCCATATCAAGGAATTCAGCCGCAAGGAAGCGGACTCCAAAGGGAGGGGAGCCGGGTTCGGCGTGTCGTTGACCGAGGGCGACGTGAATTGGAGCAAAGTGATGGAAGCGGCCCGCAAGCATTACCGGGGCGGATGGCTTACCACCGAGCAAGGGAACAGCGCTTCGGCGGAAGCGCTGGCGGATCTTTGCGCCCGGCTCGACCGGATCGTTGCTTTGTAGTTTATTGATTGAATCCGATAAACCGATGGAAAAAAGAGCGGTCACCGCCGTCGTGCTGGGAGCCAGCGGGCGCGGAAAATTGTACGGCGATTATGCGCTGGAGCATCCCGAAGACCTGAAGATCGTCGGCATCGCCGAGTTAGTCGATCTACGCCGTACGATGTACGGGGACAAATACGGCGTTCCGGTCGAAAACCGGGTCGCAACGTGGCAGCAGATGCTCGACCGGCCTAAATTCGCCGATGCGGTCATTATCGCGACGCCCGACCACCTGCATTACGAACCCTGTATGAGGGCGCTCGACCTGGGTTACGATATCCTGCTCGAAAAGCCGATCGCGCAGACGTTCGACGAGTGCCGCCGGCTGGTCGCCCATGCCCGCGACAAAAAGAAGATCGTCTGCCTGACGCATGTGCTGCGCTATTCGCCCTATTTCCTGAAGCTGAAAGAGATGATCGATACCAAACGGATCGGCGACCTGGTGAGCATCCAGCATTTCGAGCCGGTGGATCATATCCATATGTCGCATTCGTATGTGCGCGGAAGCTGGCACGATTCGGTCAAAAGCACGCCGCTGGTGCTTGCCAAATCGAGCCACGACCTCGATATTCTGTACTGGATGATCGGGAAGCCCTGTCGCCGGATAGCGGCCTTCGGCGGCCTGAAACATTTTAAGTCGGAGAACGCTCCGAAAGGGAGTACCGAACGTTGCACGGACGGATGCGCCGCAGAGGCGACCTGCCCGTTCTCCGCGTTGAAAATCTACTATCGCGACCGAACCTGGCTGTACGTATTCGACCTGCCGGAGGAGGAGCCCGAACGCGGCGAAGCGATTCTCCGTTACCTGCGTACGACCGATTACGGCCGTTGCGTTTACCGTTGTAGCAACGATCAGCCGGATCATTACGTGACCAGCATGGAGTTCGAAGGCGGCGTGACGGTAAACTTTTCGATCGAGGCTTTTACCTCTTACATGGGGCGTCGTACCCGCATCATGGGAACGCGCGGCGATATCGTCGGCGATATGGAATCGTTCACGCTGACCGATTTCGCGACCGGCGAAAAGACGGTTTACGATGCGAATGCGATCGATGCGGAGAATTACAAAGGAGCCGGTCACGGCGGCGGCGACGCCGGCATGATCCGCGATTGGATCGAAGCTGTCCGCAGGCAGGATGCGACGATCATGAGCACTCCGCTCGACGACTCGCTCGAAAGCCATGCGATCGCTTTTGCCGCCGAACGGAGCCGCAAAGAGGGACGTATCGTCGAGCTCGAATAACTAACGGCGGTAAAGGAAGGGGGGGCGGTCGGTTTCCCGAAGTGTGGAGGAAAATCCCTCGCGCGAAATTTTCCGACCGGATAAGGTTTCCGGTTTTTTCTGTTCTGAATTTAAAACGGCCGCAGGATTTTTAAATCCTGCGGCCGTTTTCAGTCGGTTTTGCGTCCGGCTTATTTCAAAAAATCTTTTACGGCCTGCCAGGCCCGTAGTTTCTTCTCCAACGGAACGGCGTGTGCCGGACTGGTCGACGGCAGGATGATCCGTGTGATTTCCGGATCGACATTCGGAAAATAACGTTTGAAAAGCCGCGCGGCATACTGCCCGTTGAAAGCGATTGTGCGGATCTGCGGGTATTGCCGTAGCAGTTCCCCGATGCGGTTCGGTGCTTCGTTGCTGATGTTGCTGTCGAGGCTGCCGTCGCGCTCGCACCGGCGGCAAACGTCCCAAAGCGCGATTCGCGTCTCCAGCAGCATAGCTTTCCGATGCTGGTACGCGTCCGGAAGTTCCTGTCCGCAGAGTGCGGCCATGATGGGCCAGAATGCGTTGCGCGGGTGTCCGTAATATTGTTGTTTGCGCAACGACTCTTCGCCGGGCATCGTTCCGAGTACCAATATCCGGCAGCCTCCGTCGACGATCGGGTCGAAACTGTGGATCAATTTTCCCATGTTCTCTGTTTTTACGGCCTGAAGTCCGGTCGTTCGGACTTCAGGTCGATACAAAGATACGGAAAAACAGGGCAGCCGGGAGGTTCCCGTCTATTTTTTGCCAGGGGTTGGCATACAGGGCCGTAGTAGACCGCGCCGCCGAGGTGAGCCTCTTTTACGATCGTACGGCCGGACAAAAAAGAGGCGACTTGTTCGCTGATGGCGGTGGTTTCGGGGATTTCGAGCATGACGAGGACGGGTTGGTTGTTCCCCGAGATAAGAAATAATTTCGGGTTTATCCGATCGTTTTACGGATCGTGTCGGCGACTCGCTGCATCAGCCATTTCGGGGTGGATGTCGCGCCGCAGATGCCGACCGATCGGCAGTCGTCGAACCACTCTCTTTGCAGTTCTTGTTCGTCCTCGATGTTGTAGCAGCGCGGATTGGCTTCCGTACAGGTTTGATACAGCACTTTCCCGTTCGAACTTTTCCGGCCGCAGACGAAGATTACGACGTCGAACCGCCGGACGAACTCTTTTAGGTGCGGGTTCCGGTTCGAAACCTGCCGGCAGATCGTATCGTTGACGGTCACCTGCGACGGGTCGGCGGAGCGTTCCAGGATGGTTCGGTGCACCTCTTCGAACAGGGCAAGGCTCTGCGTGGTTTGCGACAGCAGGTAAACGGGTCTCGTGAAGTCGATGTTGTCCAGGTCGTCGAGCGTTTCGATGACGATCGCATCCCCGTCGACCTGTCCGGTCAGGCCGACCACTTCGGCATGACCCCGTTTGCCGAGGATCACGACCTGGCCGTTGCAACCGCTCATTTGTTCGTGCGCCTTTTTGACCAGCGTTTGCAGGCGGGCCACCACCGGGCACGTAGCGTCGATCAGGCGGATACGGTGGGCCGCTGCCAGCGCATAGGTCGTCGGCGGTTCCCCGTGCGCGCGGATCAGCACCGTCTGTCCGTCCAACTCTGGAAAATGGCTGTGTGCGATGGTTTCAAGCCCGAGCTTCTCGAGTCGCTGGACTTCGACGCGATTGTGTACGATATCTCCCAGCGAAAAGACCTTGCCGAGTTCTGCGAGCGATTCCTCCGCCTTGGTGATGGCTTTGACCACTCCGAAACAAAATCCCGATTTGTCGTCTATTTCGATGTACATGGAGCGCAGGTTATTTTTTCGATCCGCCGCATCACCCAATCCATTTGCTCGGGGAGGGTCATGTGGCTGTTGTCCAGGACGACGGCGTCTTCGGCCTGCCTGAGCGGGCTGACGGCGCGCGTCTGGTCGGCATGGTCGCGCTCGCGCAGGTTTCGTTCGACCTCTTCCAGCGACACTTTTTCGCCTTTGACTTCCAGCTCCTTGTAGCGCCGTTGCGCGCGGATCGCCGGGTCGGCCGTCATGAAGATTTTCAGTTCGGCGTCCGGGAATACGACGGTGCCGATATCGCGTCCGTCCATCACGATCCCTTTCTGCCGTCCCAGTTGCTGCTGCTGCCGGACGAGTTGCTCGCGTACGGCAGCAATGCCGCTGACTTTGCTGACCAGGTCGCTGACTTCGATGCTGCGAATCCGTTTTTCGACGTTTTCGCCGTTCAGGAAGATATCGCTCGCTCCGCGTTCGGAGTTGAATGCGAACGTGATCTCTATCTCGGGAAGCATCGCGATCAGCAGCGCTTCGTTCACGTCCCCGTCCTGTACGGCGCCGTGCCTCAGGCCGTACAGCGTTACGGCCCGGTACATCGCTCCGGTGTCGATGAATACGTAGCCGATCCGCGCGGCGATCTCTTTCGCAAAAGTGCTTTTGCCGCACGATGAAAAACCGTCGATCGCGATAACGATCTTTTTAGTAGGGGAATATTTCATGGACAGGTACTTTCATGTGAATGAAGATGGATAAAATGGCTGCGGCTCCGAGCATCACGATGACGCTTCCCGATATCCGGTTCATCCACAGCAGGTGGCGGGGCCGGAATTTGCGACGCAGAAAGCTGATGCAGAACGTCAGCAAGAACCACCACAGCGAAGTGCCGCACAGCACGCCGAGGATCATCAGCAGGCCGTTGGCGTACGGGATTCCTTCGTGGTTGACGCCGAGCGCCGCGAACAGCGCGACGAAGATCAGGATATAAGCCGGATTGGCCAGCGTAATCAGCAACACCGACAGGTAGTCGCTCCACAGGTTGCTGCCTTTGCCGGCCCGGTTGCGGCGGATCTGCCCGACCGGATTTTTCAGCAGGATGGTCATGCCTACGATAATGACCGAGATGCCTCCGAGCACTTTGATGATAACCATGTTGTCTTCGATGAAAGAGAGCACGACCGTCAGCGAAAACAAGGCGACGGTAGCGAAAAGCGTGTCGGCGGAGGCGGCTCCCAGACCCGATACGAATCCCGAACGCTGGCTTTTGCTCAGTGTCCGCTGGATGCACATCACGCCGATCGGCCCCAATGGAATGGAGGCCAGAAGTCCGATAACGATTCCTTTCAAAAAAACTTCAAAACCCATAAATCATGCGTTTTCACGGAGATTTCGCAGTTGCGGCCGCGAAATCTTTCATGCAAAAGTAATAAATATAATCTATCTTTGCAGAACAGAAAAAGCGAAAAGATGGGAAAACGTATTCTTTGTTTGCTGCTCAGCGTGGCGTTGTTTTCGATCCCGTGGCTCGGGGGAACTTCCCTGACGCTGTTCGTGGCTTTCGTCCCGCTGTTGTGGATTCAGAGCGACGTGGCCGCGAAAACGGGACGAAGGGGGAAGCCGTTGCGATTCTGGCCCTATGCGGTGGCGACTTTCACGCTGTGGTGGCTCGCGACGGTCTGGTGGGTCGGTTTCGCGGCCGTGATCGGGGTCGTTGCGGCGACGGTGACCGGAACGGTATTGATGTCGGGGGCCTTTCTGATCTACCATGCCGTCTGGCGCAGGGCCAAACGGGCGCTGGCCTACACGGTGTTGGTCAGCGGTTGGATCGCTTACGAATATCTTTTCCTGAACGGCGAGATCTCGTTCCCGTGGCTGGTGCTCGGCAACGGGTTCTCGATGGACGTGAAGTTAGTGCAGTGGTACGAATACACCGGTGCGCTCGGCGGATCGCTGTGGGTGCTGGTGGTGAACCTGCTTGTGTTCGAAGCGTGGAAACGGCGACGCGAGCCCGTCCGGTGGATCGCTCCGGCGGTGGCGTTGCTGCTGCCCGCGGTCGTTTCGCTGATTATGTATGCCACATACGAAGAGCCGTCCGAACGGACGAAAATAACGGTCGTTCAGCCGAATATCGACCCTTACCATGAAAAATTCGTTTTGAAGCAGAGCGAACAGAACGAACTGTTGATCGGGTTGATGGACCAGGCGCCGCAAGACGCCGACCTGATCGTGGCTCCGGAAACGGCGATCGATGAATATTTCTGGGAAGAATACCTGGAACGGACGCCTTCGATGCTGCTGTTTCACGATTTTATCCGGCAGCGCAAACCGGGGACGATGGTGGTGACCGGTGCGAATACGTATGTTCCTTACGATTCCGAAGAGACCGCGTCCCCTACGGCGCGCGAGCGGGGCGGACAATGGTACGATGTTTTCAACACGGCGTTGGGGCTCGATTCGACGGAAGCGATCAAAATACACCATAAAGGGAAACTGGTGATCGGGGCGGAGATGCTCCCTTATTATTCGGTGATTCGAAAATGGAAATTCTTATTCGTCGATCTGGGCGGATTGTCCGGACAGATCGGATACGGGAAAGTGCGCGAGGTGTTTACCGCTCCGGGCGGCGTCCGTGCCGGGCCGGCGATCTGTTACGAGGCGGTTTACGGCGAATATTTCACCGAGTTCGTTCGCAACGGGGCGCAGGTGATGTGCGTGATTTCGAACGACGGCTGGTGGCGGGATACGCCCGGACATCGCTATCTGTTCGCTTATTCGCGGTTGCGGGCCGTCGAAAACCGGCGTAGCATCGCCCGCAGCGCCAATACCGGTATTTCCGGATTCATCGACCAGCGCGGCGACGTGTTGCAAAAACTCGGATGGGACCAGCGCGGAGCGCTGACCGATTCGTTGAGCCTGAACGACAGGATGACTTTTTATACCCGTTACGGGGATGTGATCGGTCGGGTGTCGAGCTATGTGTTCGTGCTGGGCCTGCTCTATTTCATGGCCTACCGTTTCCGGCGGAAGAGCCATATCGTCGATTAAAAGTGTACCTTCCGGTTTTTGCCCGGAAGGTTTTGTTTGTCCAAATAGTATTCGAATGACTTATCAGCAGACGCTCGATTTTTTGTATAATTCGCTGCCGGTGTTTCAGCACGTCGGCGGTAGCGCTTACAAGGCCGGATTCGATAATATCGTGGCGCTGGAGGAGGCTTTGGGGAATCCGCACCGCAAAATCCGCAGCGTTCACGTAGCCGGGACGAACGGTAAAGGCTCCGTGTCGCATATGGTCGCTTCGACGCTGACGGCGGCCGGATATCGGACGGGGCTTTTCACTTCGCCGCACCTGAAGGATTTCCGGGAACGCATCCGGATCGACGGACGAATGATTTCCGAGGAGGAAGTGATCGGTTTCGTCGAACGGAATCGCGGGACGATCGACCGGGTGCAGCCTTCGTTTTTCGAGATCACTACGGCCATTGCATTCGATTGTTTTGCGCGGCACGAGGTCGATGTAGCGGTGGTCGAAGTCGGAATGGGCGGCCGTCTCGATTCGACCAACATCATCCGTCCGTTGGTGAGCGTCATTACCAACATCGGTTACGATCACACGCAGTTTCTCGGCGATACGCTCGAAGAAATCGCCGGCGAAAAGGCCGGGATCATCAAGGAGGATACGCCGGTGGTCGTCGGCGAAAGCCGGATCGAAACGCAGCTCGTTTTTATCGACAAAGCCAAAGCATCCCGCGCCCCGATTCTCTTTGCCGACCAGACCTACCGGGTGCTCGGACAGATTTCCCGGCCGCAGGGACAGTCTTTCGAAATCGAAAACCGGCTGGACGGCTCTCGCTTCCGGATCGACAGCGATCTGCCGGGACTGTATCAGCGCAAGAACGTATTGACGGCGCTGACGGCGCTGGACGTACTGAACGGGGCGGGCGGGCTTTCCATCTCACGGGAACAGGTGTTTCGGGGAATTGCGACGGCGGCCCGGACGACCGGGTTGATGGGACGCTGGCAGCAGTTGGGCGAACGCCCGCTGGTTGTGTGCGATACCGGTCACAATGAAGCCGGAATTACGGAAGTGGCGGCGCAGCTTGCCGCGCAGCATTATCGCAAACTCTTGATGGTCGTCGGCTTCGTCGAGGACAAGGACTTGTCGAAGGTATTGCCGCTGTTGCCGAAAGACGCTTACTATTTTTTTACCCGGGCGGCGATCCGGCGCGCGCTCGACGAAAAAGAACTGGCGCGGCGCGCGGGAGCGTACGGATTGCGCGGGGAATGCGTCGGAAGCGTTTCCGAGGCGCTCCGTTTGGCCAGGTCGCAGGCCGGCCCGGAAGATCTGATATTCGTCGGCGGTAGCACGTATGTCGTGGCGGAGATCATCTGATCTTTGTCGGGGATAAAAACGATCAGGCCGGCACTCGTTGGGGTGCCGGCCTGATCGTTTTTCGAGAAGAGTCTATTTGACCGTGTAGATAAAATTGAAACGCGCTCCCGGCGCAGCGTCGCCGCAGGTATAAAACTGCGAGGCGTTGTATTCGGGTTTGCCCGATTCTGTATTTTTCGGCATGTTGTCCACCCATTTGAATTCGAGGTCGATTTTATCCTTGATTCCGAGTATCGACCGTTTCATCCGAATCGCCATTTTGTTGCCTTTGACGACGTAATCGAAATCTCCGGCTTTATCCCATTCGCATTTGCCTCCGACGTTTTTCGAGACGGTTCCGGTCGATGCGTCCGGCGTTTCGTAATTGACGACGTAGTCGTAGCCTTCCCATCCGGTCGATTTGTTCCGGTCGATGTCGATGAAAAGCATCATCCAGTTTTCGTCCTGCGGAGAGGTCATCGCCGAAGCGGTTTCGACATAGAAGTAGATGTATTCGGCATCGCGGGCGATTTTCGCATCGACGATATCGTTGCGTCCCAGCGAGCTGTTGTAATACTTGTCGGCATGCCCGGCGTGGGCCCGCTTGATCGCGTTTCCCTTGTAGTGCCTGAAGTCGGGTTTCACGTCTGTCCAAGCTGCCATCGAGTCGAGTTTGATCGTTTTGGCTTCCGACGCATATTCGCGCTGGGTCATGCCTTTGAATTTACGCACGTTCTGGATCAGTTGGTAATAATAGGTGTCTCCCCTGTAATTGCCGTCGGCGTCCCACCATTCGTTGTTCGGTTCGATGTCCCGGCTGTGTTCCCAATCGAATTGGTCGACGAACGAGAACGGGTCGCCCTGCCATCCCGTATCCCATTTCCCGGCGATGTATTCGTTCCATCCGGTGACGAAAATCAGGTACGGATCGAGCTGGATGCCGCGGTCCCATTGTTCCTGGAAATTGGCTCCGTACAGGTAAGAGTCCGGGCGCGTGTCCCAACTTTTGTTCTTTCCCGTGTAGCTTCGTCCCAACGTACCGGGAATATTGAATGCGCTGGCATGGTAGTAGTTCGAAGCGCAGGTATTCTGGGCTACGCCGACCGCTACTTCCTCGTTATAGGCGTATTTGTTCTGCGGGTAAATCTCCAGCCAGCCCCACTGGGTGTTGTTCGAAGGGCCGTTGACGTAGTCCGCCTGACCGGGCCGGAATGTGAAGAAATTCTTCATTTCACGGTCTTCGGCGTTGTTCGTCGGGATGTTGTCGTTATAACCCATCAGCATCGGCTTGCCCTGCCAGGTGAACCAGAGGTTCTGGTATTTGCGGACTTTATACACGTCGTTGTACAGCCTTTTGATCATGTCGTACGATGCGTCGCTCGGCCCGAAAGGAAGCAGGAACGAAATTTTCGGGACTTTCACGCCGTCCTTACGCGCCTGATCCCAGGTTTTCATCAGGGCATTGTAAGACTCGTCCCACAGGAACGGCGCGTTCGTGCAGTCGAAGAACACGACGTCGACTCCGGCGTCGGCGAGCATTTCGGCATGTTTGCGCAGTACGTACGGGTCGGTCGTCCGGTAATAGCCGAACAGCGGTTCGCCCCAGAAGTGCGTATTGCTGCCTCCGCGGTCCCATACCGGGTTGTCCTTCTCCTTGATGGCATTGGGGTTCTCTTTCAAAATTTGGGAAATATTTCCGACCGTACCGTAACTGACCATGTTGGGGTTGTGCCACGTCCAGTAGAACATGGCTATGTATTTGTTTTTCTTTTTTGTGCCGGCCTGTTCGTAGTCGGGCAGTTTGCGTCCCAGCGGATCGGTGGCCGTCCACAGGTCGCTGTTTACCTGCGCTTCTTCGTAAACAGGACCGGGCGTATTGCCGCCGTTATCGCCTCCTTCGCCGCCGTCGCCTTTCTCCGGTTCGTCTTTCGAGCAGCCCGCCAGCAGAGCCAGCATCATCGCCAGAACGGATAGCCTTAAAAAATTTTTCATACGTATCATACATTTGAAATTTTAGGGAAATTGGTTAATAGTTGTATTCGTAAAATTACAAAAATATTTTTTCGGGACAACCGGATTCCGGCAAGAAACGTTCTGCCGGAATCCGGCCGATCCGAAGATTTTACTTTTTGAATTGGTAACGGTAACGGAACCGCCCGTTCGGGGCGGCGTCTCCGTCGGTCAGGCACTCTTGGATGTCGCCTTTGGATACGGCGTTGTCGATCCATTTGAAGTCGATCTTGAAGTCCCGGACGTTTTTGATTCCGAGGCTCGCCATCGGGATCGCGAGTTCCATTTCGCTGCCTTCGACCCGGTAGCTGATCTCCTGCTGCGTTTCCCAGTTCCAATTGCCGCGGCATACGGCCAGCGAGGTGGTCGTTTCGTCGGTCACCTCGCCGTTGATCATATACTGGAAATGTTCCCAATTCGGCTTGTCGCTTCCGATTACGTTGATAAACAGTCGCATCCAGTTCTTGTCCTTGTACGGCGTGATATCCGACGCGGTTTTTACGTAAAAGTAGAGGTAAGTGCCGTCATTAGCGACTTTCGCCTGGACGATGTCGTTGCGGCCGGTCGTATTGACCAACTGTCCCATGCGTCCGTATCCGAAATGATTCCGGAAAGCGATGTCGCCCTTGTCGTCGGCGTAAGCCGCCTGCACCGGTTTCCATTCGTCGGTTTGGCCGTCGATCCGGATGGTGTCCGTCGTCGTGAACGTAGGCGACGGTTTGGTTCCTTTGAAACGACGGATGAAGTCGGCCATCTGGTAGTAATAATTATCTCCGTAATCGCCTCTCAGCGGTTCGATGTCGCGGCTGAACTCGTGGTTGTACTGGTCGACGAAGTAGGAGCCGCCGGCGGGCAACGGTTTGCCCAGCATGTAATCTCCGCCGCTTTTGGAGATAAACCGTTGGGCGACCCATTCGTTCCAACCCGTAAAGAACAGGAATTGCGGATCGAGGGTATACGCCCTTTCGAACTGCGCCTTGAAATGGATGCCTTCTCCCGAACGCAGGGCGCTCGGTCCCGGCTGCACCTGGGTGTTTACGTTGTAACTGCGGCCGATGTTCGAGGTGGGGTGGGTCGCCGGCATCACCGAAACGCATTCGCGGACGCCGTTGTGCGTGCCTACTTTTTGCGGGTAGACCGATCCCCAGGGCCATTTGTCTTCTCCGTTGCCGAACCAGGCGTCCGCCGAACTGTTGTTGCTCAGAAACCAGGCGTGGCGGATCGTAAAGAATCCTTTGACGGTCGACGAAACTTCGTCCGGGTTACAGAGCAGCAGCGGTTTGTGATCCCATTGGAACCAGAGGTCTTTGTACAGTCCCCGCAGGTAAATGTCCCGGTACACGGAATGTGCTGTCTCAGATGCGCCGGAGTGCACAACGAACGCGAATTGGGGCGTTTGAGAGCCTTCTTTGCGCATCGCCGTATAGACGTCTCCTACCTTTTTGACTACGTCGAGGTAGGTGAATCCGTTGGTTACGTCGAACAGCACCACGTCGACGCCGGCATCGCTGAGCATCTGGGCGTGTTTGCGGATGACCCATTCGTCGTCGGATACGTAGTACCCCATGTAGGGTTCTCCCCAGTGATGGAAAATGTTTTCGGGCCCCAGTGCCGGATCGGTCGGATTCGCATTGAGCAGCTTCTGGATGTCGTAAGGACTTTCCACATCGGTTGCGGACGGCTTCTGAACGCCGCCCGTGTAGGTCGGCAATCCGGTGTCGTACGAGTGGCATCCCAGCCACAGGAAGTAAAAAATGCCCACTGTTTTTTCTCCGCGGGTTTCGGGCGTTTCGTAATTCACGCCGGGTTCGATGGTTCTGTCGAGGCCGTCGACCGACGTCCACGACAGGGGATCCACTTCGGCGATCACTTCTTCGGCGGGAGGCGTGGGATCGGGTCCGGGGTCTGGCCCTGGACCCTGGTTATCGGAATTTGTCTTGTCGTCTTTGCACCCGACGGTCAGCAGCGTGCAAAGGAGCACGCAAACGAATTTGTTCATGGGTGTGTTTTAGGTTATTAAAATTCAGACGTTTTTATTTTTTAAATTGGTAGCGGTAGCGGAAGCGTCCGTTCGGCGCGGCGTCTCCGTCCGAGAGACATTCCTGGATATCGCCTTCTTCGACCGCATTGTCGATCCATTTGAAGTCGATCGCGAAATCGTTCGCATTCGCGATTCCGATCGCCTGGGCGGGAACCGCCACGACCAGTTCGTTGCCGGCGACCCGGTAGTCCAGATCGGCGATTTTCTGCCAGTTCCAGCCGTTCAACGACTTTTCGAGGCTCGTTTTATTGTCGGTCACGTCGTTGTTGATCCGGTACTGGAAACCTTCCCAGTTACCCGATTCGCTGCCTTTGACATCCAGGAACAGCCGCATCCATTTCGGATCGGAGAACGGGGTTACCGGCGCTGCCGTGCGGACGTAGAAATAGAGCGTTTTGCCGTCGTTGGCGACTTTTGCGGTCAGAATGTCGTTCCGTCCCGTGTTGTTGACGTACTGTCCTACGCTTCCGTAACCGTAATGGTTCCGGTGGAAGACATCCCCTTTGTCGTCGGCGAATTCCGCTTTTACTTTGTTCCATGCCTGCATGTCGCCGAGGTCGATCGTCTGGTAAGCCGAATAGACCGGCGTCGGTTCCACGCCTTTGTAGCGGCGGATGAAGTCGCAGAGTTGGTAGTAATAGTTGTCGCCGAAGTCGCCGCGTAGCGGTTCGATGTCGCGGCTGAACTCATGGTTGAAAAGATCCACGAAATAGCTGTCCCCTTTTTTGCAATCGTATTCGCCTACTTTATGGATGCCGCCCGGATTGACGAACCGCATGGCCGTCCACTCGTTCCAGCCGGAGAAGTAGATGAATTCCGGGTCGACCTCCATGGCGCGTTCGAACTGTTCCCGGAAACAGAGCCCTTCGCCGGAGCGCCAGTGCTCTTTGTCCGGCTGCGCGCCGTCATGATAGCTGCGTCCCACCTGTTTCATGTCGTTCGTAACGATCGGGTGCGTCGCGGGCGATACCGCGATCATCTCGGGTTTGTCGGGACGGTCGTGCCAGCCGTATTTCTGCGGATAGATATCCGCCCACGGGCATTTGTCGTGTCCGTCGCCGAACCAGTCCCATGCCGAGCAGAACCACGAATGACGCACGGTGAAAAAGCCGGCCATGTCCGGCGTGATTCCTTCCGGCGGACAGAAGATCAGCGGCTTGCCTTTCCAGCGGAACCACAGCTCTTTGTACAAATTTTTACCGTAGAAGCTGTCGAACAGGTTTTCCAGCGTTTCCTTGGCGTTGGTGTTGAAGATAAACGAGATTTGCGGGGTTTTGTTTCCCTCCTTACGCATTTTGGTGTAGACGTCGCAGATTTGTTTGACCACAGGCAGGTAGATCGCCTGGTTGGTTACGTCGAACATGATCATGTCCACGCCTGCGTCGGACAGCATTTGAGCATGCTTGCGGATGACCCATTCGTCGTTGGCGACGTAATAGCCCAGGTAGGGTTCGCCCCAATGATGCATCGCGTGTTCCGCGCCATATTGCGGATTCTGCGGGTTCGCATCGATGATTTTCTGGTTGTCGTACGGACTCAGCGAGTCGGCTGCGGTGGGAACCATCACTGCATTGTCGGGGTTCGATGCCGGTCGGTCGTATCCGTGCACGCCGTGCCAGATGACGAAAAACATGCCGACGACCTTGTTTTTGCGGGGTTTGCCGTATTGATCCGTCGTACCGATTTTACGACCCAGCGCATCCTGCGCCGTCCAGGTATCCGGTTTGGTCTGCGCCGGGGCTTCCGTCCCGATTGCCGTCAGCAAAGCGGACAGCAAAAGCGCCGAGATAGTGGTTTTTTTCATGATTATCGGGTTTTATCAGGTTGTTGTTCGAAAATATATCGGTATCTGAACCGTCCGTTGGGCGCGGCGTCTCCGTCCGAGAGGCACTGTTGGATGTCTCCCTGGTCGACCGCGTTGTCGATCCACTTGAAATCCACGGTGAAGCTCTTCGGATTTTTCATTCCGATCGCGGCGAACGGAACCGCAACGACCATTTCGTTGTCCGAGACGCGGTAATCCAAGTCGGCGATCTTTTCCCAATTCCATCCGTTGCGCGACCGCGACAGCGCGGTTTTCGATTCGTCGGCGGCCGGATTTCCGACCGCATACTGGAATCCTTCCCAGTCGGGCAGCTCGGAGCCTTTCACGTCGATGAACAGCCGCATCCATTTCGGGTCGGTGCAGGGCGTGATCGGCCGGTCGGTGCGGACGTAGAACCACAGCGTTTTTCCGTCGTTGGCCATTTTCGCTTCGACGATGTCGTTGCGTCCGGTCGTATTGATCAACTGTCCGATCCGTCCGTAACCGAAGTGGTCGCGGTGGAACGTGTCGCCCCGGTCGTCCGCGTAAACGGCTTTGACCTGCTGCCAGGTCGTCATGTCGCCCGGGTCGATTCGGTGAATGTCCGAATGTACCTCGATCGGTTCCACGCCTTTGTAGCGGCGGATGAAGTCGCAGAGCTGGTAGTAGTAGTTGTCGCCGAACCCGCCGCGCAGCGGTTCGATGTCGCGGCTGTATTCGTGATTGTAGTCGTCGCAGAAATAGCTGTCTCCGATTTTACACTCGTTATTTGCCAGGGTCAGGATCTCGCCCTGATTGATGAAGCGCATCGCGCTCCATTCGTTCCATCCGGTGAAGAACAGGAAATCCGGATCGACCTCCATGGCCCGCGAAAACTGTTCGTTGAAATGGAGTCCTTCGCCGGAGCGTTGTTCCGCTTCGGTCAGCGGTTGGCGGCCGTTGTGAAAGCTTCGGCCGATCCTCTGTACGCGATCCCGGCGATCGGTAGGATGGGTGGCGGGAGCGACCGACATCATTTCGGCGACGTTCGGGTCTTCGTCCCATCCGTAGTTCTGCGGATAGTAGTCCGCCCAGGGGCAGCAGCGCTGGCCGTCGCGGAACCAGGGTTCCCGCGAGTCGAACCAGCAGTGGCGCGTCGTGAAAAACGCATCCATTTCCGGAGTCAGCGCTTCCCGGGGGCAGAATACCAGCGGTTTGCCCTGCCAGCGGAACCACAGTTCTTCGTACAGTCCTTTCGAATAGATGTTGTCGTACATCTTTTTCAGCGTCTCTTTGCCGTTGGGCAGCAGCGTGTGGAATACGCACGAGATCTGCGGCGTCCGGTTTCCTTCGCTGCGCATTTTCCGGTAAACTTCCATCAGCTTGGTCACGATCGGCAGATAGATCACTTCGTTGGTCATGTCGATGATGATAACGTCCACGCCGGCGTCGGAAAGCATTTGCGCGTGTTTGCGGATGACCCACTCGTCGTTGGCGACGTAATAGCCCAGGTAGGGTTCGCCCCAGTGGTGGAAAGCCCCGACCGGTCCGTACTGCGGGGCGTCCGGACGCTCGTCCAGCAATTTCTGGATGTCGTACGGACTTAGCGTGTCGTTTTTGCCGGGGACGATCACATCCATGTCGGGGCGCGCTTCGTAGTGGTCGTATCCGTGCGCACCGTGCCAGACGACGAAGAACATGCCGACCGTTTTGCCCGGACGCGGTTTTCCGTACTGAGCGTCCGTGCCGATCGTGCGTCCCAGCGCGTCCTGCGCCGTCCAGGTCGGCGGCACGACCTGCGCCGCAGCCGCCCCGCCCGTTATACTCAGCAAGCAGACGAGGCGTAGTATTCTGAATTTTATCGTTTTCATAGATAGGTTTGTTGGGTTTGTTTGCCGGGTTATCTGCTGAAGGCGTATCGGTATCTGAACCGTCCGTTGGGCGCGGCGTCTCCGTCCGAGAGGCACTGCTGGATGTCTCCCTGATCGACCGCGTTGTCGATCCACTTGAAATCCACGGTGAAGTTCTTCGGATTTTTCACTCCGATTGCGGCGAACGGAACCGCAACGACCATTTCGTTGTCCGAGACGCGGTAATCCAGGTCGGCGATCTTTTCCCAATTCCATCCGTTGCGCGACCGCGACAGCGCGGTTTTCGATCCGTCGGCGGCCGGATTTCCGACCGCATACTGGAATCCTTCCCAGTCGGGCAGCTCGGAGCCTTTCACGTCGATGAACAGCCGCATCCATTTCGGGTCGGTGCAGGGCGTGATCGGCCGGTCGGTGCGGACGTAGAACCACAGCGTTTTTCCGTCGTTGGCCATTTTCGCTTCGACGATGTCGTTGCGTCCGGTCGTATTGATCAACTGTCCGATCCGTCCGTAACCGAAGTGGTCGCGGTGGAACGTGTCGCCCCGGTCGTCCGCGTAAACGGCTTTGACCTGCTGCCAGGTCGTCATGTCGCCCGGGTCGATTCGGTGAATGTCCGAATGTACCTCGATCGGTTCCACGCCTTTGTAGCGGCGGATAAAGTCGCAGAGCTGGTAGTAGTAGTTGTCGCCGAACCCGCCGCGCAGCGGTTCGATGTCGCGGCTGTATTCGTGGTTGTAGAGATCCCAAAAATAAGTGTCACCCTCTTTCAGATCCCGGTCGCCGCACTTGAGAAAGTCGTTGTGGTCGATGATCCGGATCGCCGTCCATTCGTTCCATCCGGCGAAGAAGACAAATTCCGGATCGAGCTCCATTGCTCGCGAGAACTGTTCGGCGAAACAGAGCCCCTGCTCCGAATGTTGATGCGCCTTGTCGGGTTGCTGTCCGTTGTGGTAGCTGCGTCCGACGCGGCGTACGCGTCCTCCGTCGGTGATCGGGTGGGTGGCCGGAGCGACCGAAACCGCTTCCGGCTTATCGGGCGATTCGTGCCAGCCCGCATTCTGCGGATAGTAGTCGGCCCACGGCCATTTGTCGCGTCCGTCGCCGAACCACTCCCACTCCGGAAGCGAGCAGAACCACGAATGCCGGATCGTGAAAAAGTCGGCGAACTGCGGCGTTACGTCCTGCGGAGGGCATAGGATCAGCGGTTTCCCTTTCCAGTAGAACCATAGATCTTTGTACAGTCCTTTTGCGTAAAAATTGTCGTACAGACGTTGGACGGTCTCCCGGGCCTGCGTGTTGAAGATGAATGACAGTTGCGGGGTTCTTCCGCCTGCTTCCCGGATCTGCGTATATACTTTGCAGAGGTTTTTCAACTGCGGCAGGTAGATCACCGCATTGGTCAGGTCGACGATGATGACGTCCACGCCCGCATCGGTCAGCATTTGCGCGTGTTTGCGGATTACCCAATCGTCGTCGGCCAGGTAGTAACCCAGGTAGGGTTCTCCCCAGTGATGGAATACCCACTGCGGTCCGTATTGCGGATTCTGCGGATTTTCGGTCATCAGTTTCTGGTTGTCGTACGGACTCAGCGTATCGGTCGGCTGCGGAATGCGGACGCCTTCGTCGGGCAATTGCTTCATGTAGGTGTCGTAACCGCTCGTGCCGTGCCAGATGACGAAGAACATGCCGACCGTTTTGCCCGGTCTCGGAGCGCCGTACTGTTCGGTCGATCCGATCGTGCGTCCCAGTGCATCCTGCGCCGTCCATGTCTGCGGGCGCGTCGCGGGGGGAGCGCAAAACAGCGTTTGCGGCGTCGTCAGAGCAGTTGCCAGTAAGATGCTTAGGTAGAGTTTTTTCATAGATTAGGTTTTAAGGTCGTAGGTTTGCAGGTTAAAGGAACAGCCGGAGTCCGACTCCGGCTGTTCCGGTCGTATCGGGTCGTCTACTGCTTTCCGAAACGGAACGCGTCGACCGTAAACAACTCGTCTGCGTCTTTGTCGCCGGTGAAACGCAGCGTCAGGGCATGTACCCCCTTGACAGGCTGTATTTTTGCGGTCAGCGTGACCGGTTTCCCGTCGTCCGACGCCGGAACATCGACGACGCCTACCGGCGGGGTCCACAGGTTGTCGATCCATACTTCGATCTTGCCTCCGGCTTTCGGGGTGACGTCCACCGTAAAGCTGTCGGCCCCGTCTCCGAAATCGAGGTATTTATAGACGGCGTAATTTTCGTTCTGTATGCCGCTCAGTTCTTCGTTATCCGGTGCGCAGAGGCGTATCCGCGTATTTCCCCACAGCAGACACGCCCGTTCCGCCCCGGTTTTGTCGAATGCGTTCAGCGGATCGCCGGCTCCCTGAGAGGTCATTTCCACTTCGTTGATGCTTCCGTCTTCGTTGAATGTGATCGGTTCCATACAGGCTTTGCGCATCGACCGAGCGCCGTTCGTCGTCCGGTGGTAGAGTACGTACCATTGTCCGTTGAACTCGCAGATCGAGCCGTGGTTGTTCCACGATTCGGGATCGCATCCGGCGTTATCGACGATTACGCCGCCGTATTTGAACGGTCCGAGCGGCGATTTCGACGTCGCATAGCCGATGCAGGTCGGACGTCCTTTGCGCAGGTGAGCGTAAACCATGTAATAGATTCCGTTGCGCTTGCGCATACTGCTGCCTTCGTGGAAAAAGTGATCTTTTTCAGTGACCAGTCCGTCTACTATCGTCGTAGTGTCCACTTCCAGCATGTTGTCTTTCAGTTTGGCCCCTTTGGCCGAGAATTGCCCCCAGTAGAGGTACGCCTGTCCGTCGTCGTCGACGAAGACCGCCGGGTCGATCTGCGAAATACCTTTCATCGGCTGACCGTTTTTGAACGGTCCGTCGGGCGAGTCCGATACAGCCACGCCTTCGTCGATCGCGTCCCGCATACTGTAATATAAATAGTATTTGCCGTTTTTGTAAGCGGCGTCCGAAGCGTAGAGTTCGCCGTCGCTGTACGGAACCTGGTCGTTCGGCCCCTTCGAGGCGAAAGCGTTTTTGGTGATCTTCCAGTTTTTCAGGTCGGATGTCGACAGCAGGTCGTAACTCCACGAACAGTAGTAGTCCGGGCTTTCGTCGCGCGAAACGTAGAGGTACAGTTTCCCGTCCTTCCATTGGTGTCCTTCGGGATCGGCCAGGTATACTCCCGGCGGAACGATCGGGTTTTGTCCGTAAAGCGTGCCGCAAGCCAGCAGGCCGGCAATAAACAGTGATTTTTTCATTTCCAGATGGTCTATTGGGTAAAGTTAATAAAAATCGGATTAAAACGATAACGTATATGCGATCGATTTTACGGTACCGGCTGCGGCGTCGAAGTCGGGCCGTCCGTCTTCAGTTTGCCGTTTTTGTCGAAGAACAGCCGGTCGATGCACACCACCCGGTCGAACGATGGTTTCCGGCAGTCGGGATCGGCGTGACGGTGATAGACGATCCATAGTTTCCCGTCCTTCGTTCGGACGATCGAGTTGTGTCCCGGAGACGATACTCCTTTACTCAGGTCGGTCGTCATCAGCGGGTTGTCGTCGTATTTCGTCCACGGGCCGAGCGGGTGGGGGGCCGTCGCGATCCCGATTCCGTAGAACTCGAATCCGGTATCGTTGGCCGAGTAGGTCATATAATAGGTTTTCCCTTTTTTGATGACGGTGACCCCTTCGTTGCAACGGTTTACGTTCCAGCGCACTTTTTCCCACGGTTGCGATGCACGTGAGACCAGCCGCGGTTCGCCGACCATTCCCGAAAGATCCTTTTTCAGTTCCACGACGTAGTTCTCTCCGTATCCATAACCGTCCTGATTTCCGTTTTTGCTGAAGTACAGGTAGGGCGTTTTCGCTTTGTCGTCGTCCACGAAAATATGGCAATCGATGGCCGAATATCCCAGGTCGAACCACGGCGTATAAAGTTCTTCGAACGGCCCGTCCGGCGTGTCGCTGACGGCCAGGCACGACAACAGTACGCCCCGTTCGGCGTTCAGGCAACTGTACGTCATGTAGAATTTTCCTTTATAGTACTTTACCTCCGGAGCCCAGAATGCCCCGGCGCCGAAATGCCCGGCCGATTTGCGAAACAGCGGCCCCCCGTATTCCCACGTCACGAGGTCTTTCGAGGTATAGTAATCGAAACCGCAGTCTCCGGCCGTGGTTCCGGTCATGTAATAGGTACCTTTGTATTCGTATACGAACGGGTCGGCGACTTGCAACACTTCTCCGTCGGTCGTCCGTACCGGATTCGTGTACGTGTCTTTTTCGGATTCCGGATTTCGGGCGCTGCCGTGCGTAGCAGGCGCCAGTAGACTGCATAATAAGAAAACGAGGATTGTGTTTTTCATGGGTCGTATCGGATTTGCGTTATTGAATTGCAGAATTGGTGCGGTTTTGCGGAATTCCGTATGCCTTACATGCCCAGTCGTAACCTTCGTCCGGCACGTCGTTGCAGCGGACGGCGATCGTATTCGGGTTCGTTTCCCAGAAAGCCTTTACCGTTTTGCCGCCCATCGCCTCTTCGGGTTTCGTGTCGTCCGGGTTGACGATTACGCGCAGACCGACCGATTCGAGCATCATCTCCATGTCTCCGCGCGAGTTGCCGCCGACCAGGATCGGCCGGGCCTTAATAAAGGTGTTGAGCGCTTCGGCTTTACCGGCGTCCTGCGGGATCGGACGCACCGTTTCGTCGGTGACGATCCCGTCGCGGATGCAGGATTTGACTCCGATGATCCGGTCGACCGGAATCCCCAGCTCTTCGTGGATAAACCGCTGGTACAATAGTTCAGGAGAGGCCGTAATCACCCAGATTTCGATGCCGTATTCCTCGAGGTTTCCGAGCAGTTCTTTCATCTCCGGATAAAATTTCCGCTGGAATTTGTCGTGGAAACACTCCCAGCCGACCCGGCACATCTCGTCGGGAGTCATTCCGGCATAGAACCGGATGTAATTTTCGATGTAGGAGAAAGTGACGTTGTCCCCGTCGATCAACTGCCGGCAGACCGCCCACTTCGTTTTCGAATTTTCATCCTTTTTGCCTTCGTAATTTTTACGGGCGAAATCGTAAGTGGCTTCGTCGGCGAGGTAGTACGGCGTTTGGCCGAGCAGCGTGCCGTCGCAGTCGAAAACGGCTACCTTGCGTTCTTTCATCGTGCGGGTGGAGTTCAGAAACGATTCCAGTTTCCGGTTCGTTTCGGCGGAGAAGCCGGCGATCGGGCGGTAAGTTTGGGCGTTGACGCTCCATGCCAGCATCGCGAAAACGAGCGGTGCGATCGACCGGAAGGTTTTTTTGATCATGTCGGTTCGGGTTTGAAACAATATACGGATTACAGATATGGTATAAGTCGATTCTGAAAAACGATTCGGATGTCAAATATACAAAAAAGGTCCGGTATAAATACCGGACCCAACCTAACTTAACCCAACTTTACCTAACTGCATCGCAGCTAACCTAACCTAAAACTAACCTTAACATTAACCTTTTTCGCTGAGAACCAATTTGCTTAAGCCGTTCGATTTCGTTCCGCCATACGCTTACCGGTTTATCAACTTTTCCTACGTGCAATATTAGACCTTTTGCGAGGCATTTTTTTTCATGAGCTATCCATTTTTTTGCAATCCTGTTCCGATTTACGGGTTTAACGGTTAAAATTCGCGAAAAAGAAAAACAAATTCGGGTTTTGTAAGATTTTAATGAATTAGTTGTAACTTTGGTTCGTCATCCGGCGGACGTATCCGGCAACCGGGGCAAAAGCTGCCGGATACGTATTTCTGCGGTTGCAAAAATGGAGTTTATGAAAGGAAAATGGATGCTTGGTGCCGTCCTGATTTTTATTTTTCTCTCAGGAGGGTGCGATAAGACGGACGATTCGAGTTTTGTTACGGATGTTTATTGGTTCCGGACGGCGACCCAGACGGTCGATGTCGATACGTCGTTGCGGGTTCCCGTCGAGCAGCCCATTTATGTCTACCGCCTGGGAGGAGTCGAATATGCCGTCGACACCCTCGCTTTCGAGGTGCTGCCGGAATACACTACGGCCGTCGATCCCGACAACTATCAGTTGGTTAATTCGGTCGTGCGGTTCGTGACTGCCGATACGCTGCGTTCGGAGATCGTATTGAAGATTTATCCGGAGACGCTGCTGAAGCCCGATACGGTCGCTCTGAAACTGCTTTACACGCATCCGGCCAATACCGGAAACAACCGTCGTCACGACCGGATCCGGGTAATCCTGAATCCTGTCAAGCCGCCGGAACCGGATCCCGAGCCCGAAGAGCCTGAACAACCCGACGATCCGGATAATCCCGATGATCCGGATAACCCGGACGATTCCGGAACTACGGAAACGCCGGCCGAATGAGCGGAACATTTACCGAACATTAACCAATACATTAAAAAATGAAACATTTATTATTGTTGAGTGCCTGGTGCGTGGGGGTATGCGCGGGCGCCGCCGGTCAGGATGCCAAAAAATACCCCGATCCCGCGCCGATGACGCACGACATGTCCGAGTTCTGGACGCCGCAACCGAAAATCGTTACGCCTCCGGATATGGACAATGCGGTGGTTGCGCCGCCGTCCGACGCCGTCGTTCTGCTGGGGCTGAAAGACAACGCGATTAGCGAATGGGTAAACTGCGAGGAGGGCAAGCCCGTCGGCTGGCAGATCGAGAATGGGATCATGACCGTCAAGCCGCACTCCGGCAGCATCCGCACGAAAAAGGATTTCGGCGACTTCCAGTTGCACCTCGAGTGGAGCGCACCGACCGAAATCGTCGGCGAAAGCCAGGGACGCGGCAACAGCGGCGTGTTTATGCAAGGCATGTACGAAGTGCAGATTCTCGACAACTACCAGAACGAAACCTATGCGAACGGCCAGGCCGGGAGTATCTACAAGCAGACTCCGCCGCTGGTGAACGCCTGCCAGAAACCGGGCAAATGGAATACTTACGATATTATCTATACCGCTCCGCGTTTCAAGGAGGACGGCTCGCTGCAATCGCACGGGCGCATTACCGTGCTGCATAACGGTGTTTTGGTGCAGAACAATACGATGATTCTCGGAACGACCGAGTTTATCGGTTTCCCGCGGATCGTCGCGCACGGCAAGGGCCCGATCATCTTGCAGGATCATTTGAATCCGGTGCGTTTCCGCAATATCTGGATCCGCGAACTGTAATCCGGAGGACTTACCGGCAAAGGGAGGCGGATTCCGGCTCCCTTTCGCTATCTTTAGGAATCACCTGAACGTTAACCTTATGTATAGAAAAACGATTTTGAAGGCTGCGCTGCTGCTGGCATGCGTCGTCTGTTTTCCCGGTGTGTCCTGCGCCCGCAGACCGATCCGGGCGTTGATCGTCACCGGGCAGAATAACCACAACTGGCCCGTCAGCCACCGGGCGTTGCAGGCCATCCTGCAAAATTCCGGACTGTTTGCCGTCGATCTGGCGGTTTCTCCGCCGCAGGGCGGCGATATGGATGCTTTTGATCCCGATTTTAGCGCCTACCGGGTGGTGATCCTGGATTATAACGGAGACCGCTGGAGCGCTTCGACCGAGCGGCGTTTTCTGGATTATGTCCGCGACGGAGGCGGGGTGGTGCTCTACCACGCCGCCGACAATGCTTTTCCCGATTGGGAGGAATTTAATCGTATTGCCGCTCTCGGAGGTTGGGGAGGCCGCGACGAGCGTTCCGGCCCGTACCTGTACTGGAAGGACGGAAGTTTGGTAAGAGACACGACGAAGGGGCCCGGAGGCTCGCACGGCGAACAGCGCGAATACTCGATGAATGGCCGTAATGCCGAACATCCGGTTGTCCGGGGATTGCCCGGGCGGTGGATACATGCGACCGACGAGCTGTACGATCGGATGCGCGGTCCGGCCAATGTCGCGGAATTGCTGTACACGGCCTATGCCGATCCCGGACGAGGAGGTTCCGGACGCGAGGAACCGTTGGTTTTTACCGTCGATTACGGGAAAGCCCGCATATTTCACTTGATGATCGGTCATGCGGGACCGAGTCTCGAAGACAATCCGGCCATGCAGTGCACGGGGTTTCAAACGTTGTTGCTGCGCGGGTCGGAATGGGCCGCTACCGGGAAAGTCCGTCAGCGGGTCCCCGACGACTTCCCGACGGAGCGGAAAAGCAGTTTGCGTAAGGATTATCGGAAGCCTTGAATGCTTTGCTGTATGGTTTGTTCACCAGATAAAACGGGCGGCCCAATCTTGAGGGGCCGCCCGTTTCGGTTTTGCGGGATTCCGGTTATTAATTTTCGCCGGACGACTGTTGATTGAGGATGTTTTCGACCTTGTTCAACATTTTGAGCGTCGCCTTGATAGCGGCTTCCGTCTGGTCGGCGTCCAGCCCGCGGGTCTTGAACGTTTCGCCGCGGTATTCCCACGTGATGTAGGTTTGGACGAAAGCGTCGGTGCGTCCTCCCGGAGGAATCGATACCGAATAGTTGACCAGCATCGGGAAATCGCGTTTTAGTTGCTCCTTGTAGATTTTCCGGATGGCCCGCATGAATGCGTCGTACTGCCCGTCTCCCGACGAGGTTTCCTCGTAATCCCGATCGTTGATCCGGATTTTCACGGTCGCCACCGGCCTAAGGCCATACGACAGAGACAGATTGTAATTCAGGATATGCACCTTTACGTCGTAAACGTCCTGTTTCAGGATGTCCGCGATGATGTAAGGCAGGTCTTCCGACGTTACGGCCTGTTTCTTGTCGCCCAGTTCGATGATCCGTTCGGTCACTTTGCGCATCGCTTCCTCGTCGAGGTCGATGCCCAGCGTATCGAGATTTTTTTTGATATTCGCCTTGCCCGACATCTTTCCGAGCGCGTATTCGCGCACCCGTCCGAACCGTTCGGGCAACAGGTCGTTGTAGTACAGGTTGTCCTTATTGTCCCCGTCGGCATGGATGCCGGCGCACTGCGTGAATACGTTTTCGCCGACGACCGGTTCGTTGGCCGGGATGTGGATGCCCGTGTAGGTTTCCACTATCCGGCTGACGTGGTTGATGCTCTTCTCGACGATCGTATTACGCACTTTCAGGTGGTCGTTCAACACGGCGATTACGCTCGACAGCGGCGCATTCCCGGCCCGTTCGCCCAATCCGTTGACGGTCGTATGGATGCCCTGCACTCCGGCTTTTACGGCTGCGGCGACGTTGGCGACCGCCAGATCGTAGTCGTTGTGCGCGTGGAAGTCGAAATGCAGCTCCGGATAGCGTTCCACCATGTCGCGGCAAAAAGCGTAGCAGTCGTCCGGGTTCAGCACCCCGAGCGTGTCGGGAATCATAAAGCGCCGGATAGGCTCTCTTTTCAGCGTATCGACCATCTCGTAAACGTAGTCGGGCGAAAAACGCATCCCGTTCGACCAGTCTTCCAGATAGATGTTGACCGCGATGCCCATTTCGGTCGCTTGCGCGATGGCCGTTTTGATATCGGCGAAGTGTTGCTGCGGGGTTTTGCGTAGTTGAAGTTCGCAATGACGGCGCGAGCCTTTCGCCAGTAGGTTGACTACCCGGCAGCCGGCGTCTGCGATCCATTTCAACGATACCCCGTTGTCGACGAATCCCAGTACTTCCACACGATCCAGATACCCGCGTGCGGCAGCCCACTGCGCAATCCTGCGCACCGATTCGAATTCGCCCTCCGACACCCGTGCCGAAGCGATTTCAATCCGGTTTACGTGCAGTTCGTCGAGCAGCAGGCGGGCCATACTGAGTTTTTCGCGTACCGCGAACGAAACCCCGGAGGTCTGTTCGCCGTCGCGCAACGTCGTATCGAGTATCTCAATCTCTTTTACCATAAGCGTAAGGAAGTTAGGCCCGGGCCTTTTCGAAACGGGCGATATCGTCTTGGATGCTCAACAGATAGTCTACGTCGTCGTACCCGTTCAACAGGCATTCTTTTTTGTATCCGTCGATTTCGAACGAAGTTTTTTCGCCGGTCGAGCAGATCGTGAAGGTCTGATTCGGCAGGTCGACTTCGAATTGAGCCTTCGGATCGGCAGCGATGGCGGCGAATATTTTGTTTAAGAACTCGTCGCTGACCTGTACCATTACCAGGCCGTTGTTCAGCGCGTTGTTGCGGAAAATATCGGCGAAAAAGCTTGATACCACCACCCGGAATCCGTAGTCGAAAATCGCCCACGCGGCATGTTCGCGCGACGAACCGCAGCCGAAGTTTTTTGCGGCCACCAGGATCTCGCCGCCGAATTTCGGATCGTTCAGCGGGAAGGAGTCCACCTTGTTGCCGGCCTTATCGTAACGCCAGTCGCGGAACAAATTGTCCCCGAAGCCTTTGCGTTCGACCGCTTTCAGGAAGCGGGCGGGAATGATCTGGTCGGTATCGACGTTCTCTATATTCAGCGGACAGGCCGTAGTCGTTAATTTCGTGAATTTTGGAATAGCCATGGTATTTGAAAATTATGCACCTCGTGCTTGTTATCGGATTAAAGGTTGAATACTTCGCGCGGATCGGAGATCACGCCGGTTACGGCGGCGGCGGCGGCTACCAGCGGTCCCGCCAGCATCGTGCGGGCTCCCGGACCCTGGCGTCCCTCGAAATTGCGGTTCGAGGTCGATACGCTGTACATGCCCGAAGGAATTTTGTCCGCGTTCATCGCCAGGCAGGCCGAGCAACCGGGCTGTCGCAGTTCGAAACCGGCTTCGTTCAGGATCGTTTCCAGTCCTTCGGCTTTGGCCTGCGCTTCGACCATCTTCGAACCCGGAACGAGCCATGCGGTTACGTTCGGCGCTTTCTTGCGGCCTTTCACGGCGTTGGCGAACTGCCGGAAGTCCTCGATCCGACCGTTGGTGCAACTACCCAGAAACACGTAATCGACCTTTTTGCCGAGCATCTTCTCGCCGCTGTGGAAGCCCATGTAATTCAGCGATTTGTCGAAGCTGACCTTGTCGCTGCCGCTGAGTCCTTCGCCCGACGGAATCGTGCCGGTAATGCCCATTCCCATGCCCGGGTTCGTACCGTACGTGATCATCGGCTCGATATCGGCGGCGTCGAACGCGTATTCGGTGTCGAAATGCGCGTCCTGATCCGAATAAAGTTCTTTCCAGGCGGCTACGGCTTTGTCGAAATCGGCTCCCTGCGGGGCTCGGTTGCGGCCTTTCACGTAGTCGAACGTCGTTTGGTCGGGGGCGATGATGCCGCCGCGCGCGCCGCATTCGATGCTCATATTGCAGACGGTCATCCGCTCTTCCATCGACAGGTCGCGGATCGCTTCGCCGGCGAACTCGATAAAATGTCCCGTTCCGCCCGACGCCGATATCTTCGAGATGATGTACAGGACGATGTCTTTGGCCGTCACCCCTTTGCCGCGCTTGCCGTTCACGGTAATGCGCATTGTTTTGGGCTTCGGCTGCAGGATGCACTGCGAAGCGAATACCATTTCGACTTCCGACGTGCCGATTCCGAATGCGACGGCGCCGAAAGCCCCGTGCGTCGAGGTGTGGCTGTCGCCGCATACGATCGTCATGCCGGGCTGAGTGATCCCCTGTTCGGGCCCGACGATATGCACGACACCGTGTCCGGGACTGCCCAGCTTGAAGTATTCCACACCGTTCTCCTCGCAGTTGCGGCTGAACGATTCGAGCTGTTTGCGGCTCTGTTCTTCGGCGACGGGTCGATCCTGGTTCAGGGTCGGCACGTTGTGATCCGGCGTTCCGGTCGTCTGCTGCGGCCGGGCTACTTTGATCCCGCGGTTTTTGAGTCCCAGAAAAGCGACCGGCGAGGTTACTTCGTGAATATAATGACGGTCGATATATAATACGCTGCGGCCGCCGTCCAACTGACGGACTACGTGTGCATCCCAAACTTTGTCAAAAAGTGTTTTTCCCATTTTCGTGTGTTTATGATTATTCTGTTTTTTCCGTTACATTGAGCAGGTTCAGTCCGTCCACGAAAGCTTCGACGGCCGCTTTTACGACGTCCGTATTAGCCGAAAAACCGTGGACCAGCATCGACCCGCATTTGACCTGTACGTGTACGCGGCCTACGTCGTCGCTGCCCTTGTTCATCGCCTGGATCAGGAATTCGGTGATCTGTACCGTTTCGTTGATCAGCGTTTTGATCGCTTTGACCGCCGCGTCCACCGGGCCGTTTCCGGTGCAGGTGGCCGTGCGTTCGCTGTCGCCGATCTTGACGATGACCGTCGCGGTGGGGATCAGCGTGCCGGTCAGGATTTGCAGGTATTTCAGTTTGATCCGCTTGCCGACCTTTTCGCCGGTGGCGGCCCCGACCAGATAGAGCAGGTCGTCGTCGCGGACGTCCTTCTTCTTGTCGGCCAGTTCGAGGAACTTGGCGTATACTTCGTCCAGTTCTTTCTGTTCGAGTTTGAATCCGAGCAGTTCGAGCCGGTGGTTCAGCGCCGCGCGGCCGCTGCGGGCCGTCAGGGCGATCACCGATTCGTCCAGTCCGACATCGACCGGATTGATGATCTCGTAGCTTTCGCGGCTTTTCAGCACGCCGTCCTGGTGGATTCCCGACGAGTGGGCGAAGGCGTTGCGTCCGACGATCGCCTTGTTGGCCTGTACCGGCATGTTCATCATGCTGGCTACCATGCGGCTGGTCGAAGTCAACAATTTCGAATTGATCGACGTATCGACATTCAAGTGCTTGTGGCAGCGCAGTGCCATTACCACCTCTTCGAGCGAGGTGTTGCCGGCGCGTTCGCCGATCCCGTTGATCGTCACTTCAGCTTGGCGGGCGCCGTTGATGACGGCTTCCAGCGTGTTGGCCGTCGCCATTCCGAGGTCGTTGTGGCAGTGCGTTGAGATGATCGCCTTGTGGATGTTGCCGACATTTTCCATCAGGTATTTGATTTTCCGCCCGTACTCTTGCGGCAGGCAGTATCCGGTCGTGTCGGGGATATTGACCACCGTAGCGCCCGCTTTAATGACCGCTTCGATGACGCGCGCCAGGTATTCGTTGTCGGCCCGGCCGGCGTCTTCGGCGTAAAATTCGACGTCTTCGACATATTTCTTCGCGTGTTTCACGGCGGCTACGGCCCGTTCGATGATCTCTTCGGGGGTCGATTTGAGCTTGTCGTAAATATGCGAGTGGGACACGCCGATCCCGGTATGGATACGCTTATGTTTGGCCAGCGCCAGCGCGTCGGCGGCTACGTCGATGTCTTTCTGTACGGCGCGGGTCAGCGCGCAGATCGTGGGATTCGAAACCGCCTTCGAAATTTCGCGCACCGAATTGAAGTCGCCCGGACTCGAAATCGGGAAACCTGCTTCCAGGATATCTACGCCCAGTTCTTCCAGGGCGCGGGCTACTTCTATCTTTTCAATCGTATTCAACTGGCAACCGGGAACCTGTTCTCCGTCGCGCAACGTCGTGTCGAAAATAAATAATTTCTCACTCATGGCATCAAGTCTTTTAAACCGTAATTCTACATTCTTTCATTTACAAAATTAGCGGTTTCATTTCGAAAGTAGTCAAGTCGCAAATATACAAATACGACGGCAAAAAAGCAAAACGGCGCGACTAAAGAGTCCATAATAAATGCGATACGCTCCCGTGCCGCCGCAAAATGTACGACGTCAACCTGTCCGGGGGAAAAGCATGAAGGATTACTGTTCCGGCCTGGTATTCAGCAGCAGCCGCGCCTGTTCGCGTGCGGCTGCGGTGACGTCCGTACCGCTGAGCATTTTTGCGATTTCGTCGATGCGTTGCTGCTGATCGAGTTTGCGGATGCGGGTGGTCGTGGTCGATCCGGATTCTTCTTTGTATACGAAGAAGTGATGGTCGCCTTTGCTGGCGATCTGCGGCAGGTGCGTGATGTTGACGACCTGCAAGTCTTCCGACAGGCGGCTGATGATCTCGCCCATCCGGTCGGCGATCGATCCGGATACTCCGGTGTCTATTTCGTCGAAGATGATGGTCGGCAGTTGGCTGTGGTGCGCGACGATTGCTTTGAGGCTCAGCATCAGCCTCGACATTTCTCCGCCTGAGGCTACCCGTTCGATCGGCTGAGGAGGCATGTGGCGGTTGGCCGTGAACAAAAAACGGATGTCGTCCGCGCCGTCGGGTCGCAGTTCGGCGGCCGGCGTGATCTCGATACGCAGTTCGGCGGCCGGCATTCCCAGTTCGGCGAGCATCTCTTTGACCTGTTTTTCGACGTGCGGGGCGGTTTTTTTGCGTCCGGCGGTGATTTCTGCGGCCTGCTTCGCGGCTTTTGCGCGTAACTCTCCGATCCGCCGCGATAGCGTTTCGATGGCCTGCGCCGATCCTTCGAGCTGCGCGAGGCGCTTTTGGTAATCGTCCTGCAGGGCGAGCAACGTTTCGACGGAATCCGCCTTGTGCTTTTGTTGCAGCGAGTAGATCAGGTCGAGCCGCTGCGACACCGATTCGAGTCGTTGCGGATCGGCTTCCAAGCGATCTCCTTCGGAGGCGATCTCGGAGGCCATGTCTTTCAGGTCGAGCGCGGCGCTGTGCAGCCGGGTATAGAAGGCGTCGGCCTGCGGATAGACCCTGGCGATCCGACCGAGCGACACTTCGATCTCTTTGATCCGACCGAGCAGGTTTTCATCGGCTCCGGTCATCTCCTGCGAGATCCATAGCAGCGTATCCTTGATTTCGGCCGCGTGGGACAATTCGGTCTGTTGCGCTTCGAGTTCAGCCTGTTCTCCCTCTTTTAATTTGGCTTTTTGCAATTCGTCCGACTGGAAGGCGAGGTATTCTCGGTCGCGGTCGTTCGCTTCGGCCTGTTGCCGCAGCCGGTTCAGTTCGCGTTCGGATTGTTGCAGCGCAGCGAACGTCTCCTTGTAACGCGACAGCAGACCGTCGTGCGAAGCGACGCTGTCCACGATACCGGTCTGGAAACGGTTGTCCGCGAGCAGCAGGGTTTGGTGCTGCGAATGAATGTCGATCAGCCGGCTGCCGATCTCGCGCAAGGTGTTCATCTGTACGGGAATGTCGTTCACATAGGCCCGGCTTTTTCCTCCCGGCGTGACGATGCGCCGGATGATTGTCCGGTTTTCGTAGTCGATGTCCAACGATTCGAACAATGCCTCCAGTCCGTATCCGTCGATGTCGAATTCCGCTTCGATGACGCAGTTGCGCTGGCTGTTCTTAATCGCCGCGGCATCGGTGCGATTACCGAGAATCAGGCCGAGAGCCCCGAGCAGGATCGATTTTCCGGCTCCGGTCTCTCCGGTGACGATATTCAGCCCGGCGGCCAGTTCGATGTCCAACCGGTCGATCAGCGCGTAATTTTCAACCGACAAACGATTCAGCATGGCGATTTCAAAAGTTTATCCAGACGGTTTATAGGTATTGTTGAGCGTTCGGTTATTCGGGACGGGCGTTTTTCGGCGCCCAGAACGCTTCGATTTCGTCGACGATGTCCGCGGCTACTTCAGTTTTGCTTTTCAGCCCGAATACGGTTTCGCTTCCGTCGCGGCGAAGTATCGTGATCTTGTTGGTATTGCCTCCAAATCCGGCGCCGTCGTCCTGCAAAGAGTTCAGTACGATGAAATCCATGTTTTTGCGTTCCAGCTTGGATTGCGCGTTGGCTCGTTCGTGGTCGGTTTCGAGCGCGAATCCGGCCACGAGGCGCGTTCCTTTGACCGCTCCGATCGCAGCGGCGATATCCCGAGTCGGCTGCAGGGCGATGTTCCATGCCGATCCTTCCTTTTTGATTTTCGTGTCGGCGACCGCCTGCGGCGTATAGTCGGCCACGGCGGCGCACATGACCGCCGCGTCGCATCGGTCGAAAGCTTTCGTAGCGGCCCGGAACATCTGCTCGGCCGTCACCACGTCGACCGTCTGCACGCCGTCCGGCGGCGTCAAGGCCGTTTTCCCGGTTACGAGGATCACTTCGGCGCCGCGTTCTTTCAACTCGGCGGCGATCGCATACCCCATTTTGCCCGACGAGAAGTTTGAAATGTAGCGTACCGGGTCGATCGGTTCGATCGTCGGGCCGGCCGTTACGAGGATCGTTTTGCCGGTCAGGTTGCGTTTCTTGGCGAAAAAATCCGATACGAAAGCGACGATCTTCTCCGGTTCTTCCATGCGGCCTTTGCCCGACAGGCCGCTGGCCAGTTCGCCTTCGGCGGGCTCGATCACCTGGTTGCCGTAGCTTTTCAGCGAGTCGAGGTTGTATTGCGTGGTAGGGTGGGAGTACATGTCCAGATCCATCGCCGGAGCGACGAAAACGGGACACCGCGCCGACAGATAAGTGGTCAGCAGCAGGTTGTCCGCCACGCCGGTCGCCATTTTCGCGATCGTGTTGGCCGTAGCCGGGGCGATCAGGTAAGCGTCCGCCCACGTGCCGAGACTGACATGGCTGTTCCATTCCCCGTTCTCCGGATTGAAGAATTCGACCGGAACGGGATGTTTGCACAGGGTCGCCAGCGTCAGCGGCGTGATGAACTGTTTGGCCAGCGGGGTCATTACGACCCGCACTTCGGCTCCTTCGCGCACCAGCAATCTGACGAGTATCGCAGCCTTGTAGGCTGCGATACTTCCCGTTACCCCGACGAGTATTTTTTTCCCTCTGAGCATCGTATTTGAAAATTGTCGGAACGATCCGGTTTATTCTGCCGGCAGCTCCTCGGTTGCGTCCGCTTTCGTATCCCGGAAATAGATCTCTCCGGAGAGAAATTCTTCGGTAGCTACGATCGCCGGTTTCGGCAGGCGTTCGTAATATTTCGATATTTCGATCTGTTCGCGGTTCTCGAAAGTCTCTTCCAGCGAGTCGTTAACGCTCGAAAAATCGGCCAGCTTGCGCGTCAGTTCCTGTTTTATTTCGCTGGAGATCTGGTTGGCGCGGCGTGCGATGATGACTACCGATTCGTAAATGTTGCCCGTCGGAGCGTCCAGATCCGTCAGTTTACGCGTTACGGTGTTGGTCGGAATACTACTTTTCTTCAGTTCCATTGCTTGTTTCGGAATTATCGGATTTATTTGATTTTTCGCTCTTTTCTTTTTTCGGCTTGGGCTCCCGGGCCGCTTTGGACTCTTTGGCCGGTTTGTGCTCTTTCTCGACAGCGGCTTTTGCTTCTTTCTTTTCTTTCCGTTCCGCTTTCCCGCGTTTTGCCGTCGTGCCGGTCTGGTCGGAGAAATTGAGGGACGGAGCCGATTCCGTTACCTCTTCGCTGTCTTCCGCTTCGGTGCCATCGGGCTTCTCTTTGTATTTCTCCAGGAATTTTTTAGCCTCGTCCTGCATTTTGTCGGCTTCTTTGCGGTATTTGCTTTCCGGATATTCGTCGATAAAGCTGTAATAAGCGTTCTGAGTATCCAGATAACGCTGACGCTGTAAGGCAGGAACGCTGTTGCGGGCATAGAGACACTGCGCGCTGACGATCAGATAAGCCAGTTCCTCGCGGTGGTTGCTTTCCGGATATTTCAGGATCGCGTTGCGCAACGCCGTAACGGCCGAATTGTAATAACCTACGTCGTAATAGAGTTTGGCGTTCAGGAAAGCTTTGTCGTAAAGCTTCTGACGCAGTTCGATCATGTTTTCGAGCAGCTCGTCCCGTTTTTGGCTTTTGGGATACCGATCCAAATATTCGCTGATGGCCTGCATGGCCTGGAACGTGAACGATTGATCGTTTTCGGGCTTCGGCGACAGGTAGTAGAACCCTTTGGCGAAATAGTATTCCGACTCTTCGAGGAACGGGCTTCGCCCGAAACGCCGGCGAAATTCGTCGAATTGCTGGGAGCTGGTTTCGAAATCCCCCATTTTGTAGGAGCACAGGCTTGTGTAGAAAGCGACGGTATCGGCCTGATCGGATTGACTGAAGATGTGTTCGATGTCCTTGAACAGGGTGAGCGACCTGCTGTATTTCCCAGCATTGAAGTATTCGAGAGCCTTGTCGTACTTTTGCTTGTTGCTGCCGCTTTTCAGGAGTTTGTTGTACTCGCTGCACGACACGGTCGTCAAAAGCATTAACGCAATAAAAATTTTCGCAGGATAAAATTTCATCGTTATTTACAGGGTTTAAACGCTTCGCACGGAAAACACCATATTTACCGGACGGGCAAAGTTATGTATTTTTAACGATTTGGGAAAACATATATTGTTTTTTTTCGATTTATATTTTGTATGCGGGCACGGAGCGTTCCGATGCCGGTCTCCGGTAGGGAGGGCTGCTTCCCGCGGATGCGGCGGCGCGGGCGGGAAGCGTTCCGATGCGGATGCGGCGGGTGCGTTTTGCGTTCGATTGCCGGGCGGAAAAACGGAAACGGAACATAAAAAAAGGTTAAATTTTTTATGCTTTGTAGAAAAAGGTTAACTTTGTGTGATTTTTTGTGGAATTCAACCAAACAAATTATACTACAGTGGATATTTTTGAACGAATACACGAGAACGCCGGCGGCCCGATCGGTCAGTATCAGAAATTGAGTCACGGTTACTATTCTTTCCCGAAACTGGAAGGAGAAATCGGTCCCCGGATGATGTTCCGCGGGCGGGAAGTATTGAACTGGAGCCTGAATAACTACCTGGGGCTGGCCAACAACCCGGAGGTGCGGAAGGCCGATGCCGAAGCCGCCGCCGAATTCGGTATGGCGTATCCGATGGGGGCGCGTATGATGAGCGGGCAGACCAAATGGCACGAACAGCTCGAACGGGAGTTGGCCGCCTTCGTCGGCAAGCCCGACGCGTTCCTGCTGAACTACGGGTATCAGGGGATGATCTCGATCATCGATTCGCTGCTGACCCGCCGCGACGTGGTGGTTTACGATTCGGAGGCGCACGCCTGCATCATCGACGGGCTGCGGTTGCATACCGGCAAGCGTTTCGTTTATCCGCATAACGACATGGAGGCCTGCCGCAAGCAGCTCGGTCATGCCACGAAGCTGGCCGAAGAGAACGGCGGCGGCGTGCTGGTAATCACCGAGGGCGTGTTCGGCATGAAAGGCGACCTGGGCAAGCTCGACGAGATCGTCGCCATGAAGAAGGATTTCAAGTTCCGCCTGCTGGTCGACGACGCGCACGGGTTCGGAACGATGGGGAAGACCGGCGCCGGAACGCCCGAGCATTTCGGCGTGATCGACGGCGTGGACGTACTGTTCAATACGTTCGCCAAGTCGATGGCCGGGATCGGCGCTTTCGTTTCGTCTGAAAAATATATCGTGGATTACCTGCGTTACAACATGCGTTCGCAGACCTATGCGAAAGCGCTGCCGATGCCGATGGTCAAAGGGGCGTTGAAGCGTCTGGATATGATCCGCAAGCATCCGGAATTCAAGGACAACCTTTGGACGATCGTCCATGCGTTGCAGAGCGGCTTCCGCAAGCGCGGGTTCGATATCGGCGGCACCTTGTCGCCCGTTACGCCCGTTTACATGAAAGGCGGGGTGGACGAGGCCTGCAATATCGTGGTCGATCTGCGCGAGACCTATAACCTGTTCTGTTCGGTGGTCGTGTATCCGGTGATTCCGAGAGGGGAGATCATTCTGCGGATTATTCCTACGGCCGTACATACGCTCGAAGACGTGGAGTATACGCTGGATTGCTTCGAAAAGTGCCATGCGAAACTTAAGAACGGCGATTACAAGAAGCCGATGCCGGACATGGGCGAAAAATAGTTTGATGCGAAGGCGGTCTCCGAACCGCCGGAAAACAGCTTCGAATTCTGAAGGGCGGCGTTTTCGGATTGCCGCCCTTCGTATTTCGATTTCTGATGTTATTGTCCCGGCGACCGTATGCCGATAAAAAGCGAAGCCGCCGGAAATCTCCCGGCGGCTTCGCTTTTTACAGGTCGTCGCGTATGCCGTTTTGCGGCGGCATTAGTTGATCGTCATCATTTCGCGGTATTTGGGCAGCGGCCAGAGTTCGTCGTCCACGATCAGCTCGAGCTTGTCGATGTCGTGGCGGATTTTGTCGAGATAGATCAGCACGTCTTCCGAGTAACCGGTCGCCCGCGCCACCAGGTTGTCCATGTGGTTGTATTTTTTACGGGCTTCGACCATCAGGTAAGTGTTCTCGCGAATGGCCTTCACGTGCTTGGCGATCGTCTGGATCGTACGGATTTCCTCGGCCGCCAGGTCGAGGTACTCGTTCGGCAGGATGTCCTTGAGTCCCTGGACGTTCTTAATCAGGATATTCTGGTAATGAATAGCTGTCGGAACGATATGGTTGGCCGCCATATCCGCCAGTACGCGCGATTCGATCTGGATTTTCTTGATCAGATTTTCCATGTTGATTTCGTAACGGGCGTGGATTTCCGATTCGTTGAACACTTTGTGTTTGTCGAACAGTTTCGAATAGGCTTTGCTGCTGAAAATCTTGAATGCGTCCGGAACGCTCTGGATGCTTTCGAGCCCGCGTCTGTCGGCTTCGCGCAGCCATTCGGCGCTGTATCCGTTGCCTTCGAACCGGATTTTTTTCGATTCGATGATGTATTTGCGGATGATCTGTAGGATCGCTTCGTCTTTTTTCACCCCTTTGTCGATCAGCTTGTCGACTTCGGCTTTGAATAGGGTGAGCTGTTCGGCGACCGCCGTGTTGATCGGAATCAGCGGCGCGGCGCAGTTGTTCGACGAACCGGTCGCCCGGAATTCGAACCGGTTGCCGGTGAAGGCGAACGGCGAGGTGCGGTTGCGGTCGGTGTTGTCGAGCAGAATTTCCGGGATCTTTCCGATGTCGAGTTTGATCTCGGTTTTTTCGTCGGGAGTCAGTTTCTTGTCGCTCAGGCGTTCTTCGAGCGAGTCGAGGATGGCCGACAGGGTCGAGCCGGTGAATACCGACATGACGGCCGGCGGCGCTTCGTGCGAGCCGAGCCGGTGCGAATTCGACTGGGTGGCGATCGACGCCATGAACAACGGACCGTAATTGTGGGCGGCCATGATCGTATTGACGAAAAAGGTCAGGAATTGGATGTTGTTTTTCGGTGTTTTGCCCGGCGCAAGCAGGTTTACGCCCGTGTCGGTCAGCAGCGACCAGTTGCAGTGCTTGCCCGATCCGTTGACGCCGGCGAACGGTTTTTCGTGGAACAGCACGCGCAGCTTGTGTTTTTGCGCCAGCCGGCGCATCAGGGTCATCAGCAATGTGTTGTGATCGACGGCGATGTTGGCTTCCTCGAATACAGGCGCGCATTCGAATTGATTCGGGGCCACCTCGTTGTGCCGGGTCTTGATCGGGATGCCGAGGCGGTAGGCTTGCAGTTCGAAGTCTTTCATGTATTCGAGCACGCGGCTCGGAATGGCTCCGAAATAGTGGTCGTCGAGTTGCTGGTCTTTGGCCGCGATGTGCCCCATCAGCGTACGTCCGGTCTGCGCCAAGTCGGGACGGGCCAGAAACAGCGCTTCGTCCACCAGGAAATATTCCTGCTCCCAGCCCAGCGTGACATTGACCTTCCTTACGTCCTTGTCGAACAACTGACACACTTCGACGGCGGCTTTATCAATGGCCTGCAGCGACTTGAGCAGCGGCGTTTTGAAGTCGAGCGCTTCGCCGGTGTAGGCGATGAATATGCTGGGGATACAGAGTGTCCGGTCGAGAATGAACGCGGGCGACGAAGGGTCCCAAGCCGAATAACCGCGCGCTTCGAACGTGTTGCGGAGGCCTCCGGTCGGGAAACTCGATGCGTCGGGTTCCTGCTGTACGAGCAGCTCGCCTTTGAACGCTTCGAACGATCCGCCTCCGAACATCGGTTCGAAGAAGGCATCGTGTTTCTCGGCGGTGGAGTCGTTCAGCGGCTGGAACCAGTGCGAATAGTGGGTTGCTCCTTTTTCCATGGCCCACGTTTTCATCCCCTGGGCGACCTGGTTGGCGATCTTGCGGTCGATCCGCCGTCCTTCGTCGACAGCGGTGCAGAGGCTTTCGTAAGCTTCTTTCGGGATGTATTGACGCATTTTTTCGCGGTCGAATACGTCCGCGCCGAAATAATCGGATATCTTTTTGTCCGGCAGGTCGGCTTTTACCGGCTCCCGTTTTGACATTTCGTCAAGCGCCTTGAAACGTAATATTGCCATGTCGATTCGTTGTTTGTATTTGAACGGACAAAAGTAGCAAATATTCGCGAATGCCCCTATTTTTTTGCAGGGGTATTCGCGAAAAAAATGTTTTTTCGGACGCTTAGTCGAACGATTGCATCCCGGTTTGGGCGATCCGGATGATTTTTTGGTAATCTTGGTAATTCAGTTCCATGAAAAAATAGTGGATCGGGTCTACCCGCATACCGTCGTGCTTGACTTCGTAATGCAGGTGGGGCGCCAGCGACAGACCCGTGTTGCCGGATTGGGCGATGATGTCGCCCCGTTTGACGAATTCGCCTTTTTTAGCGTAGATTTTTCCCAGGTGGCTGTAAGTCGTTTCGTAGCCGTTCCCGTGGTTGATGACCACGGTATTCCCGGACGTGGTGTTACGCGTAACGACGTCCTTGATCCGGCCGTCGGCCGTCGCGAAAACGCGCGAACCTTCGCTCACCGTATAGTCCACGCCTTGGTGGGCGGTTAGAATTTTATAGAACGGGTGGATCCGCATACCGTACGAGGCGGTCAGCAGCGTCAGGTCTTTGTTGATGACCGGCTGGATCGCCGGGATGTTGTCGATTCGGTCTTTCAGCGAATCGGCGGTTTGTTCGAGGGTCGCCAGCGTGTACAGGTGTTCGCCGGCGCGTTTTTCGAGGGTATTGAGTTTCCCGAAAAACTCCTTGCCCAGTTCCTTGTTGGATTTGGTCAGCAGTTTTTCATGGGTTTCCCAGCGTTTTTTCTCGAATTCCGTGTCGAAATTGTACGGGTCGGATTCGAACAGCGTCCGGAACACCTGCTTGTCGCGGTCGATGACGTTGTACAGCACTTTTTCGACCGTCGCATAGCGTTCGCTCAACGAGTCGTATTCCTGGCGCAGCTTGCGCGTGGAGTGTTTCATCTGGTACTCCAGCGGCGTGTCGAAAAAGAACGAGAAGGCGGCGTAATAGATGACGGCGATCCCGATCCATGCGAACAGATGGATCACGCCGCGCCAAAATTTCTTCTTGAATTTTTCGCGTTGCTCGTGCCAGCGGGGAACCAGCTCCTTGAATTTCGGGGTTCGTTTGTTGTCCATCGGATTAATCGCCTTCGTAAGTCGTGTACTGCGCCGATTCGATGATCTTCTGGAATTCGGCTTCGGTCATGTCGCGGCTCAGGTAGTTGATCGGGTCGACATGGACACCTTTATATATAACTTCGTAATGCAGGTGGGGGCCTTTCGACAGTCCCGTATTGCCGACCTCCCCGATCTTCTCGCCGCGCTTCACCTTTTGCCCCGGCATCACTTCGATTTTGCTCAGGTGGGCGTAACGGGTTTTGTAGCCGAATCCGTGGTTCAGCAGGATCTGACGCCCGTATCCCCGCGTCCCTTCGTTGTTGAAGGCGACGAATCCGTCCCCGGTGGCATAAACCGGCGTTCCGATGTTCGATCCCAGGTCGACGCCCTGGTGTCCTTTCACCCGTCCTGTGATCGGGTGTACCCGCGTGCCGAACGCGCCGATGTTGCCGCGCAGTTTCCGGCGGTCGAGCGGCCAGATCGCGGGAATCGCTTCGGCCATCAGCGCTTTGTTTTTGGACAGCACCTCGAGTTCGTCGAGCGATTTGGACTCCAGGTACAGCATCCGGGTCATTGCGTCGAGGTCTCTCCACGTGCCGATCATCTCCGGCGTGTACATGTCTCCTTCCAGGAAGCTGTATTTCGTGTCGGGATAGGGCGTATAGATTCCGTGCAAGTTCAGCGAGTCGGCGGCGAACAGCGAGCGGTACACGTTGTTGTCGCGGTGACGCAGTTCCTGCAGTTTGGCGGTCGCCGCGCGGATTTTGTCGTTCAGGATGTTGTACTTCAGCATCAGTTCGTTGTTCCGTTCGCCGATGCGGTACATCTTCGGCGTGTAGAAGAAAAAGGAGAAAAGCAGGTTGACCACCGAAGCCAGGATAAAGCCGATCAGCACCTTCCGCAGAATCCGGTAGAACCGGATGCGGAACGGGATCGCCATCACCTCGTAGGTCAGGGTTTGTGGATTGAATTTATACCGCTTTTTTGCCATGCATTCGATGATCGGTCAGATATTGGGAGGCTTTCTTCCGGATGCCGCCGCAAGTTCGGACACTAAAAAAGTATTTTATCAACGGGAAATGTGACAAAATTAGACTAATTTACTTAATTTTGCAATTTCCTACAAGATAACGCATCGCAGTACGCAGATATTATAAGTAAGGTATGGATTCTAATCAAATCAGAAAAACTTTTCTCGATTTTTTCCGCAGCAAAGGGCATGTGATCGTGCCGTCGGCTCCGATGGTCGTCAAGAACGACCCGACCCTGATGTTCACCAACGCCGGGATGAACCAGTTTAAAGATTTGTTCCTGGGGAACTCTCCGATCAAAGACCGCCGGGTGGCCGATTCGCAGAAATGTCTGCGCGTGTCGGGCAAGCACAACGACCTGGAGGAGGTCGGCCACGACACTTACCATCACACGATGTTCGAAATGCTCGGCAACTGGTCGTTCGGGGATTATTTTAAGAAAGAGGCGATCTCGTGGGCGTGGGAGTTGCTTACCGACGTGTACGGCCTGCCGAAAGAGCGTTTGTACGCGACGATTTTCGAGGGGAGTCCCGATGAAAATATCGACCGTGACAACGAGGCCTACCAGTATTGGAAGCAGTTCCTGCCCGAAGACCATATCATTCTCGGAAACCGTCACGATAATTTCTGGGAAATGGGCGATACGGGGCCTTGCGGCCCGTGCAGCGAAATCCATTACGATCTGCGCTCGGACGAGGAGCGGGCCGCGTTGGACGGACGCGAGTTGGTGAACCGGGGGCACCACCTGGTCATCGAGATATGGAACCTGGTTTTCATGCAGTTCAACCGCAAGGCCAGCGGCGAACTGGAACTGCTGCCGGCCCGCCACGTGGATACCGGCATGGGCTTCGAACGGCTTTGCATGGTGTTGCAGGGCAAACAGAGCAATTACGATACCGACGTATTCCAACCGACGATCCGGCGTCTGGCCGAACTGTCCGGAAAAGTTTACGGTCAGGATCGCAGGGCCGATATCGCGATGCGGGTGGTTGCCGACCACCTGCGGGCGATTGCTTTCTCGATTGCCGACGGGCAGCTGCCGTCGAACGTGAAGGCCGGGTACGTGATCCGGCGTATCCTGCGCCGCGCCGTGCGGTACGGATATACTTACCTCGGTTTCAACGAGCCGTTTATCTGCCAGTTGGTCGACGGACTCGTCCGGCAGATGGGCGAACAGTTCCCCGAACTGGCGGCGCAGCAGGATCTGATTACCAAAGTGATCGCCGAGGAGGAAGCCGCATTCCTGAGGACATTGGCTACCGGGATCAATCTGCTCGACAATGTGATCAAAAAGGAACAGGCCGCCGGCAGCCGGGTGATCAGCGGCAGCGAAGCGTTCCTGCTGTACGATACTTACGGATTCCCGATCGACCTGACCGAACTGATCGCTCAGGAAAACGGCATGACGGTAAACGGCGAGGAATTCTCTGCCGAACTGCAGAAACAAAAAGAGCGTTCGCGCAACGCGGCGGCGGTCGATACCGACGATTGGGTCGAACTGTTCCCGATCGCCGAGAGTCGCTTCATCGGTTACGATACGCTCGAAAGCGACGTGCGGATTTCGCGTTATCGTCGCGTTACCGCCAAGAACAAGACTTACTATCAGTTGGTTTTCGACCAGACGCCTTTCTACGGTAATTCGGGCGGGCAGACCGGCGACCGCGGGTACATCGAGAGCGACGAACAGAAGATTCCGGTCACCGATACCCAAAAGGAGAACAACCTGACCGTCCATCTGGTCGATCGGCTTCCGGACGATCTTTCGGCGAAGTTCCGTGCGGTAGTGGACGGCGAAGCGCGGGCGAACACGGCGGCTAATCACACGGCCACGCACCTGTTGCATAAAGCGCTGCGTACGGTGCTCGGCGATCATGTCGAACAAAAAGGGTCGCTCGTATGTTCCGATTACCTGCGTTTCGACTTTTCGCATTTCCAGAAGGTAACCGACGAGCAGATCCGCGAAGTCGAAAAGTTGGTCAACCGGGATATCCGCAGCAACTTTCCGTTGCAGGAACGCCGCGAATACCCGATCGAAGAGGCCCGTAAACTCGGGGCCATGATGTTGTTCGGCGAAAAATACGGCGACCGCGTGCGGGTGATCCAGTACGGAAAGTCGGTCGAACTCTGCGGCGGAACCCATGTTCCTGCGACCGGCAGCATCGGTTTTTTCAAGGTCGTTTCCGAAAGCGCCATTTCGGCCGGCGTGCGGCGTATCGAAGCGCTGACGGGCGACCGGGCGATGGAATACGTCTATTCGCTTGAGGATACCCTGCGAGCTGTTCAGCGGTATGTGAATAATCCTTCGGTGACTCAGGCGATCAAAAAGCTGGTCGAGGAGAATTCGGAACTGAACAGACAGATGGAGCAGCAGCGCAAGGAGCGTATCCAATCGCTGGTGGCATCCATTGAGCCGAACCTGACCGAGGAGGACGGCGTCGTACTGGTCGCTCGCCAGTTGGATTTGATGCCCGACGTCATTAAAGGAATCGCTTTCGGGCTGAAGCCGAAATTTCCGAATCTCGTGTTCGTGACCGGATCGGCCTTCGGCGACAAGGTGACGTTGACGATTATGCTGGGCGACGAGATCGTGGCCCGGGGTGTGAATGCGTCGAAAGTGATCCGCGAGGCGGCTAAAGAGATCGGCGGCGGAGGCGGCGGGCAGCCGTTCTTCGCGACGGCCGGCGGTAAGAAACCCGAAGGACTCGAAAAGGCTATTTTCAGAGCCGTGGAATTGATCAAAGGAGAATTGAAATAAGTGGAAGAGCGGGAAACGGACAGGTTTCCCCGAAAAAAGAAAGACGATGGCAAACAAAGTATTACTGATGATTTTGGACGGCTGGGGCAAAGGCGATCACGGCCACGACGATGTGGTTTATTCGGCCGACCCGGTCTATATCAACGGCCTGGAGGCCAAATATCCGTCGGCGCAGTTGCTGACCGACGGCGAAAACGTCGGCCTTCCCGACGGACAGATGGGTAATTCGGAAGTAGGTCACCTGAATATCGGCGCCGGACGCGTCGTATACCAGGATCTGGTGAAGATCAACCGGGCCTGCCGCGACAATTCGATTCTGAAGAATCCGGAGATCGTGAAGGCGTTCACCTATGCGAAGGTGAACGGCAAGCAGGTGCATTTCATGGGCCTGCTGTCGGACGGCGGCGTGCACAGTTCGCTCGATCATTTGTTCAAGTTGTGCGATATTTCGAAAGAGTACGGGATCGACAAGACGTTCGTACACTGTTTTATGGACGGCCGCGATACCGACCCGCGCAGCGGAAAGGGATTTGTGGAGAAATTGCAGGGGCACCTGAAGCATTCGGCCGGAAAAATCGCTTCGGTCATCGGCCGTTATTATGCGATGGACCGCGACAAGCGCTGGGAACGGGTCAAGGAAGCTTACGACCTGATCGTGAAAGGCGTGGGCGAAAAGGCGACGGACGCCGCCGCCGCCGTGCAGAAATCCTACGACGAAGGGGTGACCGACGAATTTATCAAGCCGATCGTCTGCGTTGACGGACAGGGCGATCCGGTCGGTACGATCCAGGACAGGGACGTGGTGATCTTCTTCAATTTCCGCAACGACCGGGCGAAGGAGCTGACGGTCGTGCTGACGCAGGAGGATATGCCCGATTACGACATGAAGAAGCTGTCGCTGTACTATTGCTGCATGACCCCTTACGACGCCAAGTTCACCGGCCTGCGCATCCTTTTCGACAAAGACAACGTGGCCAATACGATCGGCGAATATGTATCGTCGCAGGGCCTCAGTCAGTTGCGCATCGCCGAAACGGAGAAATACGCGCACGTGACGTTTTTCCTGAACGGCGGCCGCGAAGAGACTTTCGGCGGAGAGGAACGGATTCTGATCCCTTCCCCGAAAGTGGCTACTTACGATCTGCAACCCGAGATGAGCGCTTATCAGGTAAAGGACGCTCTGGTCGAGCAGTTGAACAAGAAAAAATTCGATTTCATCTGCCTGAACTTCGCCAACGGCGACATGGTGGGACATACCGGCGTTTACGATGCGATCGTCAAGGCGGTCAAAGCGGTGGACGCCTGCGTGCGCGACGTGGTCGAGGCGGCGAAGGCGAACGGTTACGAGGTCGTCGTTATCGCCGATCACGGTAATGCCGACCATGCCGAGAATCCGGACGGAACCCCGAATACGGCTCATTCGTTGAATCCGGTGCCCATTATAGTGGTGTCCGACCGCGTTAAGAGCGTCCGCAACGGCGTGTTGGCCGATGTGGCCCCGACCGTGCTGAAATTGATGGGCCTGTCCCAGCCGCCCGAGATGACCGGGAAAGTTTTGGTCGAAATGTAACGCATGAACGCCGTTTTTGATCTCTTGATTGAAAACGGCGTAATTTATACCTGCCGGATGGATCGCGTCATTGGGTATTTATAATTGGACGATCGGAGTCGTCTCGGAGAAGGGCGAAGGCAGCGCTTTCTGGGTCGAACTGCCTTGCCGGGTCAAACCGATCGAAAAGTAAGAGTAAAGGAACGGTTTTTGGGGCCGCCGCCGGTATTTTTTATCGAAGCCGGTTATAATTCCCCGATCAGCCCCCGGATGACGACCGATGCGCAGTGACAGCCGAACAGTGCGGGCATGTAGGATATCGTGCCGACATTGGATTTTTTGTTGGTTTCCTCGCATAGGATCATGGCGCCTTCGCGGACCGCTTCGGGTGAAAAAACGACCCGGAACCCCGTCCGGATTCCCGCTTTATGCAATCTTTTTCGCAGCATGTGCGCCAGCGGACAGTGATGCGATTTCGCAATGTCTCTGATTTCGATCAGCGTAGGATCGGTTTTGGCTCCGGCCCCCATCGAACTGACCAGCGGAATCCCGCGGTCGAGGGCTCCCTTGATCAGATTTACTTTCGGCGACAGCGTATCGATCGCATCGACCGCGTAATCGAACTTTCCTCCGTCGAGCAGCCGGTCGGTCGCTTCGTCCCGGACATACTCCCGGAGTACGGTCAGGCGCAACTGCGGGTTGATATCTTGCAGGCGAGCAGCCAGTATTTCCGCTTTCGGCCGTCCGACCGTACTATGCAGGGCGACCAGTTGCCGGTTGATATTCGTTTCCGAAACGTCGTCGGCGTCTACGATCGTCAGCGCGCCGATGCCGCTGCGGGCGAGCATTTCGGCGGCATAGGCACCCACGCCTCCCAGCCCGACCACCAGTACGCGCGCGTTTTGCAGCCGTTTCGTCTTTTCGCTGCCCAGCAGCAGTTCCGTTCGTTCGAGCCAATGAGTCATGCGGCGAATATTTTTCGATAGTTTTTACGGATTTCGGCGGCCAGTTCCGCGACGGAGACTCCCCGGATCGCCGCCGCTCGTTCGTAGATGGAACCGATCCCGGCCGCGCTTTCGTCCGTTTCGAGGAAAAGACGGTCGGATGGGGTATTGCGCAGCGCGTCCGCCGTTTTCGAAGAACGGAATGCCGTTTCGCCGAACGACAGGTAATATCCCGCTTTCAACACCTGTCCGGCCAGTTGTTTCGATCCGGCGAATCCGTGGAAAACGGCCGGTATGTCGAACGGGCGCAGGGTCGGCAGCATTTCGTTGTAGGCTTTGACACAGTGCAAGATAACCGGCAGCCCGCGTCTGCGGGCGATCTCCAGTTGCCGAACCAGCCATTCGCGTTGTGCCGTTCGGTCGACCGATACGGCGTAGTCGAGCCCGATTTCGCCGATCGCCGCGCAGGGCAGCGTTTCGAGCTGCCGCAGTCCTTGCGGATCGGCTTTTTCGCTGTCCCACGGGTGGATGCCCGCCGAAAAGAGCGAACCGTCGGAAGGCACGGCATCCGTGCCGAGCCGTATCGACCGCAGGGCGGCGGCGTCCGGTTCTTTCCGGTGCGTATGGATGTCGATAAGCGGGTACATCTGCGAAAAATGATTAGCTTTGCGGAGCAAAGGTAATAAACGGTATCCAATGAGCAAACGGTCCCTCGTCTGGTTGGTGTGCGCGATCATCGTTACGGTTTCGGTCGGAACGTTTTCCGTGTACCGGATAATCCGGCATTCCGGGGCGCCGGACATCCCGGCGTGCGTTGCCGTTCCGGCTGAGGACGACCGACAGTTGACGCTGATCTTTACCGGAGACCTGATGCAACACCTTCCGCAGGTGCAGGCCGCCTTCCGACGAGACGGCGGAATCGACTACACCGCCTGTTTTTCGCGGTTGAAAAATTATTTCGCTTCGGCCGACTTCGTAATTGCCAATTTGGAAACCACGCTCGGCGGGGAACCCTATTCGGGGTATCCTCAGTTTCGCTCGCCCGGCGCGTTGGCCGGGGCGATGCGCCGGGTCGGTATCGACGTGGCCGTCGCGGCGAACAACCATATCTGCGACCGCGGCGGGGCCGGAATCCGTTCTACGCTCGATACGCTCGTGCAGGCCGGCCTGGAGTATACCGGGGTATTCGCCGATACGCTTCCCGATCCGGCCCGCCACCCGCTTTGGTTGCGGAAAGGGGATTTTCGGGTGGCATTGCTGAATTATACTTACGGGACCAACGGACTGTCCGTCCCGCGCGGTTATACGGTGAACCGGATCGATACGCTCCGTATCCGGCAGGATATCGCCGGCGCGCGCGGCAACGGGGCGACGCACGTGGTGCTGTTTCTGCACTGGGGCAACGAGTACGAGACGTTGCCGAATCGCTGGCAGCGCGACTTGGCCGCCCGGAGCCATCGCTGGGGGGCCGATCTGGTGATCGGTTCGCATCCGCACGTCGTTCAGTCGGTCGAAACGGTATCCGATTCGTCGGGCAGGATTTGCGGGGCGACCGTTTTTTCGATGGGCAATTTTGTTTCGAACCAGCGTTTTCCCGGTACGGACGGCGGCATATCGGTGCGGATCGGGCTGTCGCTCGGCGCAGACGGGCGGACGGCTTACCGTCCCGAGTACCTGATTCACTGGACGTCGATCTCATCCGACCCGGGGAGTCGCTCGGGGCATCGTTACGAGATCGTTCCGGCCTATTCCCGCGAAACGGTTTCGCCGCAACAACGGCCGGGGCTGGATCGCTTCGTCCGGCGGACGAGGGATTATATGCAGCGTTACAGTCGCGGCTTTACCGAGATAACGGACGATTACCGGAAAAGCGGGGACGCCGGAACGTTGCCTGGCGATTGACGACCGATTGTTGATAAATAGTGCCGGATTCGGCGACTGCATCCGTCCTGGAAAAGAAAAATAAAATAATTATTGTTATATTTGTAACGCAAAATTAAATTTTGTGTCGAACGCATGAAAAAATATCTGCTGTGTGGGGTGTTGTGCGCACTGCTGATCGGTGTCGCCGGTGCGAAAAATACGTCGAAACAGACCAAGGAGGACGGAAAGGATACCGGAGCCTATGTATTTACCGATAAAGTGCTGGTGCCCGTGACGCCGGTGAAGGATCAGGCGAAGTCCGGCACCTGCTGGAGCTTTTCGGGCACGGCGATGGCGGAGAGCGAGTTGCTTCGTCGCGGGAAAGGCGTTTACGACCTTTCCGAAATGTGGATCGTCCGCCATACTTACCTCGAAAAAGCGATCAAATACGCCCGCCTGCACGGTAAAGCCAATTTCTCCGAGGGGGGGACGCTGGATGACGTCGTATACATCGTCGACCGTTACGGAATCGTGCCCGAGACGGTCTATTCTGGACTGAAGGACGGTGCGTCGAGGCACTCGCACGAAGAACTGAGCGTTGCTCTCAAAGCCTATACGGATGCGGTGATCGGGAATCCGTCCAAACGGCTTTCCGCGTCTTGGATCGACGGTCTGAACGGGATACTGGACGCTTACCTGGGCCCCTGTCCCGAAAAATTCGTTTACGACGGAAAAGAATATACTCCGAAAAGTTTTGCGCAGGAGCTGGGTATTCGCCGCGACGATTACGTAGTGTTCACGGCAATGACGCACCATCCGCTTTATACGGCTTTTCCGCTCGAAATACCCGATAATTGGAACTGGTCGCCGTTCTGCAACGTAACGATGGAGGAGCTGGGCCGGATCGTCGACGTTTCGCTGCGGAAAGGATATGCGGTCAACTGGGCGTCCGACGTCAGCGAGAACGGATTCGGCTTTCGGGAGGGCCGTGCGATCGTTCCGGTCGAGTCGGCGGCGGAAATTCCTGCGGCGGACAGCGCGCGCTGGAAAGGGCTTACCGACGACGAGATTCGGAAACGGACGCTCCTGAAAACGGGCGTGCTTCCCGAACGCCAAATCACGCCCGAAATGCGGCAACAGGCTTTCGATCGTTACGAGACGACCGACGATCACGGGATGCTGCTGGTGGGGATCGCGGCGGACCAGCACGGCCGGAAATTCTACAAAGTGAAAAACTCCTGGGGCGAAACGGGTTTGTATAAAGGTTATTTTTACGCTTCGGAACCTTTCCTGCTTTATAAAACGGTCGGTATCCAGGTACATCGCGAGGCGATTCCGCAGGATATAAAGGATAAGCTGGGAATCCGCTGACCGAAAAACGAATGAAAAAGACACCTTAATAAATTACTATCAATAATCTACCGAATATGTCGCAAGTCATAAAGTTGAAAAAAGGCCTTGATATCCGGTTGCAAGGGGAAGCCCGACGCGAGTTGACCCGGCTGCCGCTGGTACATGCCTATGCGCTGAAACCGGACGATTTCAAGGGGGTCATCCCGAAGATGCTGGTTCGGGTGGACGACGTCGTGAAGGCCGGAACGCCGCTGTTTTACGACAAGTACCGTCCGCAGGTGTTGTTCACCTCGCCGGTCAGCGGGAAGGTGACCGCCATAAACCGCGGGGATAAGCGTAAGATCCTCGACGTGGTGATCGCTCCGACCGCCGAACAGGTTTACGAGCCGTTCGAGGTTCCCACCGAAGAGTCCGCCGACAAGGAAAACGTCACTTCGGCGCTGTTGAGTTCCGGTCTGTGGCCGATGATCGTTCAGCGTCCTTACGGAATCATCGCCGATCCGGGACAGACGCCGAAAGCCGTTTTCGTTTCCGGATTCGATTCGGCGCCGCTGGCTCCCGATATGAATTACGTATTGGAGAAAGAGCTGGATAATTTGAATACCGGTTTCGCCATGCTGTCGAAGCTGACGCCGGGGAAAGTCTACCTGGGTTTGAAAGCCGGAACATCCGGGGTGTTGGATCGGGTGAAAGGCGTGGAAGTGCGCGCGTTCGACGGGCCGCATCCGGCCGGGAACGTGGGCGTTCAGATTCACCATATCGATCCGATCAACAAAGGCGACCTGGTGTGGACGGTCGATATTCAGCATGTGGCGATGATCGGACGGTTTTTCCGTACCGGCCGGGTCGATATGAGCAAGATCGTTGCGCTGACCGGTTCAGAGACGACCGATCCGCGCTATTTTAGCGTGCTGTCGGGCATTCCGGTCGGCAGCATCGCGCGCCAGGTCGAGATCCGTCCGCAGCGCGCGGGCGATCGGGTGCGCCTGATCAGCGGCAACGTGCTGACCGGTAAAAAGGTGGAACCGGACGGATACCTCGGATTTTACAGCAACCAGGTGACCGTGATCCCCGAAGGGAACAAATACGAGTTCCTCGGTTGGGGTATGCCGCGGCTGGATAAGTTCTCGGTGTCGAAGAGTTATTTCTCGTGGCTGACGCCCCGCAAGCGTTATAATCTCGATACCAACATGAACGGCGGCGTCCGCGCTTATGTGGTAACCGGGCTGTATGACAAATACCTGCCGATGGACATCTATCCGCTCTATCTGTTGAAGGCGATTCTCGCCGGAGATATCGACAAAATGGAGAACCTGGGCATCTACGAGGTGGTCGAGGAGGATTTCGCGCTGTGCGAATTCGTCGATCCGTCGAAAACCGAGATGCAGGATATCGTCCGCCGCGGGATCGAACTGATGATCAAAGAGCTTAACTAACCTGAACGACCCATGAAAGGATTAAGAAATTTTATAGATAAGATCAAGCCGAACTTCGAAAAGGGCGGCAAGTTCGAAAAACTTCATTCGACGTTCGATGCTTTCGAGACGTTCCTGTTCGTACCGAATCACGTAACCCGCAGCGGCAGCCATATCCGCGACAGCATCGACCTGAAACGGGTGATGATCGTGGTGGTCGTGGCATTGATGCCGGCTTTGCTGTTCGGGATGTACAATACCGGATTGCAGCATTTCCGGGCCATCGGCGCGGGTGACGCTCCGTTCTGGACGTGTTTTTGGTTCGGTTTGCTGAAAGTGCTGCCGATCATCATTGTCTCGTACGTGGTCGGTCTGGGGATCGAATTTATTTCGGCGCAGATTCGCCATCACGAGGTGAATGAAGGGTTTCTGGTCAGCGGAATGCTGATTCCGCTGGTGATGCCGGTCGACGTGCCGCTGTGGATGGTGGCCGTTGCGACCGCTTTCGCCGTGATTATCGGCAAGGAAGTGTTCGGCGGTACCGGAATGAACATCTTCAACCCGGCCTTGCTGGCCCGGGCGTTTATTTTCTTCGCTTATACGCCCTATATTTCAGGCGAAAAGATCTGGATCGCCGGCCTGACCAAAGGCGAGGGCGTCGTAGACGGTTTTTCGGGGGCGACTCCGCTGGCCGATGCGGCGTCGGCCGTGCTGACCGGCTCGCAGCAGATACACTGGACGCAGGGCGGTCCGCTGGACTGGTTCCTCGGGACGATACCCGGATGTATCGGCGAGACTTCGACGCTGGCGATCCTGATCGGCGCGGCGATCCTGCTGTGGACGGGCATCGCCAGTTGGCGCGTGATGCTCAGCGTGTTTGCCGGCGGCTATCTGATGGGCTTGCTGTTCAACTTGATCGGCGCGAATGCCTACATGGATATTCCGGCATATTACCACCTGATTATCGGCGGGTTCGCCTTCGGTGCGGTCTTTATGGCGACCGATCCGGTGACCGGCAGCCAGACGAACGTCGGCAAGTACATTTACGGATTCCTGATCGGGGTGATGGCGGTGCTGATCCGGGTGCTGAATCCCGGTTATCCGGAAGGCATGATGCTGTCGATCCTGTTTATGAACGCGGTGGCTCCGCTGATCGACTACTATGTGGTGCAAGCCAATATCCGTCGCCGGAACCGTCGTTTGAAATTAGCTAAATAGAGTAGGGGTATGAATAAGAACAGTAATACGTATATTATCACTTATGCTTCGGTCATGGTGGTGATCGTGGCGGCGGTGCTCTCGTTTGCTTCGCTGTCGCTGAAAAATATTCAGGCCGAGAACGTGAGAATCGAGAAAATGGGCGATATCCTGCGCTCGATCGGCGAAGGCGGCGATGCGGACAAGGCGCCGAACAAAGCGGCCTATATCAACGAGCAGTATAAAAAATACATTGTGGACAGTTATGCCGTCAACGTCGAAGGAGATAAGGTCGAAGGGGCGGACGCGTTCGCTCTGTTGACGAACCTGAAAGCCGAATACGACAAGCCGGCCGCCGAAAGGGAACTGCCCGTATTCGTCAGCAAAAACGACGAGGGGAGTGTCAGCTACGTGATCCCGGTTTGGGGCGCCGGACTTTGGGGGCCGGTCTGGGGGTATGTCGCGCTGGCGGACAACTGGGACACGGTCGAAGGTATCGTATTCGACCACAAGAGCGAAACGCCGGGGCTGGGCGCCGAAATTTCGACTGCGCAGTTCCAGGCTCAGTTCAAAGGGAAACAGATTCTCAAGGACGGTAAAGTCGTGGCGATCCGCCTGCAGAAAGGCGGCGCGCAACAGGGCGATCCTTATGCGGTGGATGCCGTTTCGGGCGGTACGCTGACCAGTATCGGCGTCGAGAACATGCTGAAAAGCTGCCTCGGCGATTATGACGCCTATATCCGGAAACAGCTTGCGGCGTCTCCGGGTAAAACGGCGGAAGTAGTAACCAATAATTCGGAAAACAATGAGTAGCCAGGAAAAAGAGCCGATTTTTTCGGTTAAGAATTTGAAGTTGCTGACCTCGCCGTTCGGTCAGAACAACCCGATCACGGTGCAGATACTGGGTATCTGTTCGGCGCTGGCGGTCACGGCGAAATTGAAACCCGCTTTCGTGATGGCGTTGTCGGTAATCGTCGTCACCGGGTTTTCGAGTCTGATTATTTCATTGATCCGCAAAGGGATTCCGTCGCGGATCCGGATCATCGTGCAGTTGGTCGTCGTGGCCGCGCTGGTGATTCTGGTGGATCAGGTGCTCAAGGCGTTCGTTTACGACGTCAGCAAACAGCTTTCGGTGTTTGTCGGGCTGATTATTACCAACTGTATCATCATGGGGCGGATCGAGGCGTTTGCGCTGGGTAACAAACCCTGGGCGTCGTTCCTCGACGGTATAGGCAACGGCCTGGGATACGGGCTGATCCTCGTGATCCTCGGCTTTGTCCGCGAGTTGCTGGGATCGGGCAGCATCTGGGGGTATCCCATTTTCGAGAAGCTCGGGCTTTACAGCGTAGGTTACGTCAACAACGGTCTGATGATCCTGCCGCCGATGGCGTTGATCTGCGTCGGCCTGATTATCTGGGTGCAGCGCAGCCGTAACAAGAACCTGATCGAGAAATAATAAAGCGAAGCACGTATGGAAAACATTATCAGCATATTCGTAAGGTCTATCTTCATAGACAACATGGTGTTCGCGTTCTTTTTCGGCATGTGTTCGTACATTGCCGTCAGCAAGAGCGTCAAAACCGCGATGGGACTCGGTATCGCCGTTATCTTCGTGATGGTGATGACCGTGCCGATCAATTACCTGCTCAACGAGTTTATCCTTTCTCCGGGAGCCCTCGGCTGGATAAATCCGGCTTACGGGCCGGGCGGCGAGAGCGAGATCGACCTGAGCTTCCTCAGTTTCATCGTTTTTATCGCCGTGATCGCGTCGTTCGTGCAGTTGGTCGAAATGGTGGTCGAGAAATTCGCGCCGGCATTGTACAATCAGTTGGGAATTTTCCTGCCGCTGATCGCGGTGAACTGCGCGATCATGGGCGGTTCGCTGTTCATGCAGGAGCGCGATTACGCTTCTCTGGGCGAAGCTACCGCGTTCGCGGCCGGTTCGGGGATCGGCTGGTGGCTGGCGATCATTCTGATGGCCGCTATCCGCGAGAGGCTGTCTTATTCGAACATTCCCGCCCCGCTGCGCGGCGCCGGGATTACGTTCATCCTGACCGGCCTGATGGGGATCGCCTTCATGACGTTCATGGGGATTCAGTTGTAAACCGTAAAATAGTGAAATAGAGATGGGATTATCAATCATTATAGCGATCGTAGCATTCCTGGTAGTAACCTTGATCCTGGTGGCGTTGCTGCTGTATGCCAAGGCGAAACTGACCCCTTCGGGAGAGGTTAAAATCGATATTAACGACGGCGAAAAATCATTGACTGTGGAACCCGGCAGTACGTTGCTGTCGACGCTCGGCAACAACGGCATATTCCTGCCTTCGGCTTGCGGAGGCGGCGGTTCGTGCGGCATGTGCAAATGTCAGGTGCTCGAAGGCGGCGGCGATATCCTACCGACCGAGGTGAACTTTTTCACCCGTAAGCAACAGGCCGAGAAGTGGCGCCTCGGATGCCAGGTAAAAGTGAAGGAAAACCTGAAAATCAAGGTGCCCGAAGCTGTCCTGGGCGTTAAAAAATGGGAGTGCGAAGTGGTGTCGAACCACAACGTGGCCACCTTTATCAAGGAGTTCGTCGTGAAGTTGCCCGAAGGCGAACATCTGAAATTCCGCTCGGGCGGTTATATCCAGATCGACATTCCGAAATACGACGAGATCAAGTTCAGCGATTTCGACATCGAACAGGAATACCATGAGGACTGGGATCACATGAAGATGTGGGGGCTGGTTACGAAAAATCCGGAGCCGACGTTCCGCGCTTATTCGATGGCTAACCATCCGGCCGAAGGGAATATCATCATGCTGAATATCCGTATCGCCACGCCGCCCTGGGATCGGGCCGCAGGGGCTTTTATGAAGGTGAACCCGGGAATTTGTTCGTCGTATATTTTCTCGCGCAAGCCGGGCGACAAGGTGACGATTTCGGGACCCTACGGCGAATTCTTCGTGAAGGATACTCCGAACGAAAAAATGTTTATCGGCGGCGGCGCCGGTATGGCGCCGATGCGCTCGCATATCTTCCATTTGTTCAAGACCGAGAAAATCGACACTCCTGTAACATTCTGGTACGGGGCGCGTTCTAAGCGTGAAATTTTCTACGAGGAGCAGTTCGAGGAGATCGAAAAAGAATTCCCGAACTTTAAGTTCCACATCGCGCTGTCGGAGCCGAAGGAAGAGGATAACTGGAAAGGCTACACCGGATTTATTCACCAGGTTATTTTCGAAAATTACCTGAAGAATCACGACGCGCCGGAAGATATCGAATACTACCTGTGCGGACCGCCGATGATGACGGCCGCAATGACCAAGATGCTCGACGGACTCGGCGTGCCGGAAGAGAATATTATGTACGATAACTTCGGGGCTTAATGTCCGGAAGGCGTTTGAACTGGAAGGCTGCCGGCGGTTGTTTATCGCCGGCAGCCTTCGTATAAATCGAGGGATTATTATGAAACGATTTTTAGGATTGTTTATCGTCGGGTTCTGCTCGGTGCTCTGCGCCTGCGGCTCCCGGCCGGAATCGCGGGTTCCGGTGATCGGAATTTCCGATTTTTGCAACGGAGGCACGGTGACCGTGTCGCGCACCTATTTCGATGCGGTATTGCGGGCCGGGGGAGTCCCCGTGTTGATTCCGCTGATCGGGGACGAACAGAAGCTGGACGGACTGTTGCAGTCGATCGACGGACTGATTCTGACCGGCGGCGGCGATGTCGATCCCGCCTATTTCGGCGAGGAGCCGTCTCCGCATCTCGGGCATGTCAATGCGCCGCGCGATACGTTCGATTTCAGGCTGATCGAACTGGCCGCCCGACATAAGATCCCGGTGCTGGGCATTTGCCGCGGAATACAGATGATCAACGTGGCCTTCGGCGGAACGCTGTATCAGGATTTGCCGTCGGAATATGCCGATACTTCGGTGTGTCACATGCAGGCGGTGCCGGGGTACGTACCGACGCATACCGTGCGTGTCGAGAAAGGCTCGTTTGTTGCAGTGGCGACCGGTATGGATACGTTGCGGACGAACAGTTTCCACCATCAGGCCGTCAAACGGGTGGCCGATGGATTCCGTGTGGCCGCTACGGCGACGGACGGCGTGGTCGAGGCGATCGAGGACCCGGACAGGGGGGTCTTCGGTACGCAGTTCCATCCGGAGGATCATACGGTCGCCGGGGATACCGTGATGGTGAAATTTTTTGAATTTCTGGTTCGCGAAGCGGGCAAAAAAGCCCGTTGATCCGCGGGCGTTAAAAAATGATACGATGAAAATTCTGACAGGATCGCAGATACGCGAGGCCGACCAGTATACGATCGAACACGAACCGATCGAGAGTCTCGCGCTGATGGAACGGGCTTCGGAAGTGATCGCCCAGTGGATTTGCAACAACATTCCGCAGGAGCAGCCTTTGGCTTTTTTTATCGGAAAAGGAAACAACGGCGGAGACGGCCTGGCGGTTGCGCGCATGTTGCACAACGTGGGGTATTCCTGTTCCGTGTACGTTTTGTTCGATAAGCGGCAACTGTCGGTCGAGTGCCGCTACAACCTCGAACGGCTGCCGCACGGCGTGCGGGTGCAGGGCATGGATCGGGTGGAAGTTGCCGAGGATGCGGTGGCGATCGACGCTTTGCTCGGTACGGGCGTCCGCGGCGGGCTCTCGGAGCCTGTTCGCGGCGCGATCGCCCTTGTCAACGGGCTCGGCTGCCGGGTGATTTCGATCGACCTGCCTTCGGGAATGTTGTCCGAATACGGCAATGCGGGGCGCGAGATCGTGTATGCCGACGTTACGCTGACGCTGGAGTTCCCGAAGCTGGCGCTGTTGCTGTCCGAGGCGGGGGAGGCTGCCGGCGAAATCGTTATTCTGCCGATCGAACTGGACGAGAACTATAAACGACAGGCACGGTCGCCGTATTATTATGCGGACGGTCGGTACGTATCGGAACTGGTATTGCCCCGTAGCCGTTTTGCCCACAAAGGAACCTATGGGCACGCCTTGCTGGTTTGCGGCTCGCAGGGCATGATGGGGGCTGCCGTATTGGCGACAGGGGCCGCGCTGCGTTCCGGATGCGGATTGGTGACGGCGCATGTTCCTGCCGAAGAACGGTTCGTTCTGCATACGTCCTGCCCGTCGGCGCTGGTCAGCGGCGATCCGATGTCCGTGTTCTCCCGGTTGCCGGACGATATGACGAAGTACGCCGCCGTAGGGATCGGCAGCGGGGTGGGGAAGCACGACTTGTCCGTGCGGGCTTTCGAGGCGTTGTTGTCGTGCGGGATGCCGATGGTGATCGATGCCGATGCGTTGAATATGTTGGCGGCACGTCCCGAATTGGCCGGGTCGATGCCTCCGGGATGCGTACTGACTCCCCATTTGGGCGAATTGCGCCGCTTGGTCGGAACGTGGAACGACGATCAAGACCGAATCGAAAAGGTGAGGACGTTCGCGGCGCGCTACGGATGCTGTATGGTCGTGAAAGGAGCGCATACGATGGTCTGCTCTCCGGACGGACAGCTTTATTTCAATGCGACGGGGAATCCGGGAATGGCCAAAGGAGGCAGCGGCGACGTGCTGACCGGCTATATCGCGGGACTGCTGGCGCGGGGATACGAACCGCTGTCGGCGGCTTTGCTCGGCGTGTATGTCCACGGCGCGGCCGGCGATAAGGCTGCGGCCTATTACGGACAGGAGGGTATGAATGCCGCCGACCTGATCGATTTTTTGGGAGAGGCTTTGGCTGAGATTCAATAGTTTTTATTACCTTTGTACAATCATTAAAAAACAATAGGTTATGGCAAGTCTCAGAGGAATTAAAAACGATATCGATTACCTGGTGAGCGAGGTGATCTCGGATTGTTACATGGCTCTTTATTTCAACGATCAGAGCAAACGCGAGGGGATCGTCGCCGTCATCGAGGAGGCGGTCGATTTCCGTAACGAGATGATCCATCGGGCCAATCATCCGGCCGATAAACAGAATAAAAGTCTGGTGAAGAAACATTACGCGCAGATGCGCCGGGATATGATGACCCGCATCGACGCCCTGTTCGGGAAGCTGAGCGATATCTGTAAATAACAGAAATTTCAGGCCGTTTTGCAGGCGGCCCGTATTTATCCTCCGTCCGGGTTGTCCGGACGGATTTTTTATGACCGCGCGTTCGGGTGTTTCGCCAGCACGGTGTGCGGAACGTCTCCGTGGGAGACGATCTGTATCGGGCAGTTGTAATTGTGCAGTTGTTCCGCCGTAATGATGTTCGAATCGTGTCTGTGTACGCGACGGTTGACGCAGACGATCGATCTGACGTAACTTGAGATCGTTCCCAGGTCGTGGGAAACCATTACGATCGCCATTTTTTCGTTGAAACGCTTCAGTAGCAAGTACAACTCTTTTTCGAACTGGTTGTCGACGAAATTGGTCGGTTCGTCGAGAATCAGCAGTTCCGGGTCGGAGATCAGGGCGCGGCACAGCAACGTGCGCTGTATCTGTCCGCCGGACAGAGTCCCGATCGGTTTCCGGGCGATCTCTTCGATCCGGCAGGTGTGCAGCAGTTCGTCGGCTTTTTGCCGATCCTCGGCAGTGTACCGGCCGAGCAGTCGCTTCCTGGCCTGTAAACCCGATAGAACCACCTCCCGTACGGAGATCGGGAACGATTTGTCGATCTCGGATATCTGGGGCAGGTATCCGATCCGCCGGCATCCCCGGTTTTCGATCTCCGGGGCGTAAATGACCTCGCCGGAGTAGGGAACCGCCTTCAGGATAGCTTTTACCAACGTGGTTTTACCGCCTCCGTTCGGGCCGATCACTCCGATGAAATCGTCGTTCCGGATATCCAGGTCGACGTCGGTCAGTACCGGAACCTTGTCGTAGCTGACCGACACGTGATGCAGGGATACCAGTTTCATGGGTTCGCTATTAATTGGGCGATATGCAGTATATTGTCGGTGACGTTTCCGTCCAGCGGGTCGATCGCTACCGCTTCGAGTCCCAGTTCGGCGGCGATCGCATCGACCGTATTTTTGCTGAACTGCCGTTGGAAGAATACCTTCCCGATTCCGGAATTGCGGCCGGTTTCGATCAGGTTGCGGAGGTGCGCCGCCGAAGGCTCTTTCCCTTCGTTTTCGAGTGGAATTTGCGTCAGTCCGTAATCGTGCGCCAGGTAGGTCAGCGCCGGATGGAAGATCATAAAGGCGGTTTGCCGTCCGGCGAAAGTCTCTTGCAATGCGCGGTCCAGTGAATCCAATTGCCGGTCGAAACGTTCGTAACCGGCTTTGTATTCGACCGAGTCGGGATATAGTTCCGACAGTTGACCGTAGACGTTCTCTGCCATGATTTTCAGGCATTTCGGAGAGAGCCAGATATGGGGATCGGTTCCGTGTCCGTGATCGTGCGCTTCGTGCCCGCAGGTTCCTGCCAGCAACGGGACGTTTTCTGAGGTATTGATAACCCGGACGCTCGGCATATTCTCGCGGATGGCGTTTTCCAGGTTGCGTTCGAAATCGATCAGGCCGATATCGATGTATGCCAATGAATTGGCTACCTGCTTCATCTGCTCGGGCGTCGGCTCGTAGGTTTCGGGACTCGATCCGGGAGGAACCAGCACCCGGATGTCGAAATCGTTTCCGGCGATCTGTTCGGTAACGTAGCGCAGCGGTTCGATGCTGACTGTGATCCCTTTTTGCGGAGCGTTGTCGGGTGCAGTACAGGAATACATGCAGATTGTTGCGCAAATGATTGATATGTAATATTTTAATTGTTTCATTCGATGCGGTTTAATAAAAGAGGGTTTATTGTCATAACCTCTGCATATGTCGTGCAAAAATAGGGAATTTATCGGTATGCGCCCAATGAAAACGGGTCGGAATCGCACAATTCCTGCGCCGAAAATCTGTCGTTTTCCGGTAAGGAGCAGAACTGCCGAAAGGTTTTTGTTTCCGGGCGTTCCGTTTCAGGGCAGAAACCGGTTGTGGATTTCGTGAAAAAAGAGTTCCTGTTCCCGCTTATTCGTACTGCCCAGATTTACCTGTATCAGCTTGATTGTCGGGCCGTAGCCATTTTCGGCCGAATTGACCGGGTCGTTCCGGTCGAGTAGGTACAGTATTTTTCCGGCCAGCGTTTTCGCCCATAGCCAGGCTTCTTCGTTTATTTCGAAAGCTTCCAGTCGATCTTCCAGCCGGATCGGTTTTGCCTGCTCGATCGTCTTTAGGAACGACCGCGGTTTATAGATAATTTTCAGTTGGTCCGTCCGGTCGATTGCAACTATTTTACGGCGTTCGTTCGTATTGAAGCAGTAATGGTCGAACCAGATTCTGATATCTTTGCTTCGGGATACCATCAAAAACGAGATCGGCCGATGGTCATATATGGAGTCGTTGTCGTTCCTGATATCTTCGTATCTACCGACGCCTTCCGTGACCGAATCGATCGGCAATGAGTTGCATATTAAGTATAGGTCGGATTTTGTCTGAGCCGATCCCGTTTGCCATGCAATTACGTTGACAAACAGTATAAGAAGTAATTTTTTCATAGAGGGAAGTTTACTATAAAAATAATAAAAACAGCCGGAATGACGATGCATTTCGGCTGTTTTTATTTTGTTTTTCAATTATTCGGGTTGGATAACGGTTCCCTGTTTGGGTTCGTTGGTATCCAGCAGCATAACCTGTATCAGCTTGATCGTCGATCCGTCGCCTTCTTCGACGCAGTTGATCGGGTCGTTCCAATCGAGCATGTAGAGCACTTTTCCTTTCAGGTTATTTGCCCACATCCATGCTTCTTTGTTGTTTCTGAACGATTTCAGTTTTTCTTCCAGGTGGATCGGTTTCGCCCGTTCGATGGTACTGAGAAACGTCCTCGGTTTATAGATGATCTTCAATTGGTCGTACCATTTGGGCTCTCTGATTTTACGCAGTTCGGTTAGATTAAAATTGACGTGTATAAAATCAATATTAATGTCTTTACTGTCAGAATGCATTAAGAACATAACGGCCCGATAATTATAGGTAGGATCGTCGTCGTCACTGGGGTCTTCGAATCTTCCGATCCCTTCGGTTATATGATCTTTCGATAATGAGCTGCAGGTCAGGTATGTATCGGAACCTGATTGAGCCGATCCCGTTTGCCATGCAAGTGCATTGACAAGTAGTATAAAAAGTAATTTTTTCATATTGATTGTTCCGTAAATGCAATATACTGATAATAATTAAAAAACAGAGCCGGTTGAAACCGGCTCTGAAGAAGAAAAACGTGATTTTTTAGTCCGGAAATACCAATTCCTCTCTGGGCTCATTGGTTGCTACCATTCTGACTTCGATTAATCGGATGGTTGTCCCATCTCCTTCTTCCCCCCAGTTCATCGGATCGCTTCCGTCGAACAGATAGATTGTCTTTTCTCTTAGTCCGTCTGCCCATGCCCAAGCCTCTTTTGCTGTTTTGAAGGTCTCTTTTATTCGATCTATATAGATCGGATTCGCTTTTAATATAGTGTTGTTATAGAATGATTTAGGCTTAATTAAGATTTGCATTTGGTAATCGTCTTTTTGAATGGGTCTTTCTTTCTTTAATTTGTCGAGGTTGAAACTATAATGAGTAAACCATATCGTATATCCTACGTTTTTAGATTCAAATAAAAAGGTAATAGGCGGATGATTATATACGGGATCGTTATCATATTTAATATCACCTCTCCACATTCCTTCCGAAATCTCGTTTTTAGAAGAGTTGCAGATGAGATATATGTCGGATCTTGTTTGGGCTGTGATATTTTGATATAAAGAACAAAACAGTATTGAATAAATGATTTTTCTCAATGATGTTCCCATAGTGACGATTTTGTGTTGTTGTTCGATAATTATAAAAATAATAAAAACAGCCGGAATGACGATGCATTTCGGCTGTTTTTATTTTGTTTTTCAATTATTCGGGTTGGATAACGGTTCCTTGTTTGGGTTCGTTGGTATCCAGCACCCTGACCTGTATCAGCTTGATCGTCGATCCGTCGCCTTCTTCGACGCAGTTGATCGGATCGTTCCAGTCGAGCATGTAGAGCACTTTTCCTTTCAGGTTATTTGCCCACATCCATGCTTCTTTGTTGTTTCTGAACGATTTCAGTTTTTCTTCCAGGTGGATCGGTTTTGCCCGTTCGATGGTACCGAGGAAAGTCCTCGGTTTATAGATGATTTTCAACTGGTCGTACCATTTGGGCTCTCTGATTTTACGCAGTTCGGTTAAGTTTAAATTAGAGTGCAAAAACCAGATACAGATGTCTTTACTATCGGAATTCATTAGGAACATGACGGCTCGGTAATTATAGAGAGGATTTTTGTCATCTCGGGAATCTTCGTACCTTCCGATACCTTCGGTTATGTTGCTTTTTGATAATGAGTTACAAGTCAGGTATGTATCGGAACCTGATTGAGCTGATCCCGTTTGCCATGTAATAACACTGGCAAATAGTATAAAAAATAATCTTTTCATATTGATTTGTTTTTTATTTTGCTTTTGCGTCGACAATTATTCCTTGATCGGAAAGAAATTTTTTGTAAAACCCTTGTTCTGGCTTAGTTAATTCATCTTTAAATACAGGGCTATCTTCCGTCCCGGCATATCTCAGCATTTCGTATTTCTCCTCGGTAAATCCTGGAAATAGCTTTTTAAGCCAGCTATTGATGTTTTGATCTTTCACCATTTTTTCGTGATGTTCATTGTCGTAATCTTTGAAAGATTTGTTCGGATTCATCCACTTCAGACTGTCGAACAGAATGACATGGACGACTTCGTGAAAAACCAGCATCCTTTTACCTAATGAAGATGCATCTCCGAACAATGTTTCGTCATAGGTCATTACATAGCCGTTGATTTGACGGGTCTGAGTATTATATCTTACGTTAGTCGTTCCCGCTTTGGAAATACGCCCGAATTTTATAGTCAGCTTCCCCTCAGCCTGAAGATTTCTGAGCATCTGGCTGCAAGCCCATGGAATGCCCAGGTTCACTTCGTTCCAGGCTGCGGTCAGTTGATCCGGTTTGGGATCCGAATGCCCTGCGGTGGGGATGTTATCGAGTTCTTCGCATTCGCCGTTGCAGAATTGGAACAGACATCCCGGATTCGTGCATTTGAATTCCCCGCCGTAACCGACGTCGATGCTTCCTTCCTGGGAGAAGCAGGTGCACGGGTGATGTTTGCAGATCGGGCAGCAGACGCATCTTTCCGAAAGGAATCCGCATACCGAACAATAGGAAGGGGTTACTTCGATCCCACATCCGTTCGGACAGACTCCCCAAACGGAGATCGAATTGCAGAACGGGCAGTATCCGAAACCTTCGTTGCCGTCGCTTTCCGAGTCGGAACTGCGGGTAACCAGAGCAAGGGTAGGGGTTGACATATACAGCCGGTCGATGACGTCCGTCGTATCGGCGTTTTCGTCGGTCGAACGCTGTCTCATGCCGACTTCCATCCGTCCTCCGTTGCGGTGCAGATAGGATGCGAGGTATCGGCCTTCCACGTCCGAAATAATTACATAACCCGAATAATCGCGGTCTCTCATAAACCGATAGGGGGTTTTCATGTCTTTCCGTTTGTTGTAGCAGGACGAATCCGGAATAAAGGTAGCGATAAAATAGCGTTTATTTCCGGTTTCGATGTTTTTTTGCAGAATCAATTTCATCGTTACGGTCGAGCCGTCGACGCTTCCGGCATGTCCGTCGGCTTTTCGCGGCGACCAGGCTTTCAGCGGAGTGCCTCCGACGCGCAGCGGAACTTCGAGGGTAACGACTTTGCCGTTTTCGTAGGTTTGCCGCAGGTCATTCCATAGAGGCGTCATTAGGGCGGCCTGTTCCACCTCGTTGAGTATCCCTTTGGTCGACTGTCCGTGACCGTGTCCGCAGTCTCCGTGTTCGTGTCGGCAGCCTATATGCACCATGCGCAGGTCTTCGGCCGTTTGTTCGAAATAGGCGCGGGCTTCCTGCGCCGGAAAATGTTCGGATGCCTTTTCTCCGACATCCCCTCCATAATCGCACGGATCGTTCGTGCAACAATGGAAAAATAAGACGACGGCCGTAGTACCAGCCAGCCACCATAGTCGGTTCTTCCTAAATTAAGTTTTGGTTCGTAAATAAATTTTAGGGTAGTTTTTTTCCCGTTTCCAGGAAGGGAAGCGCGTAACTTCCCGATGCGATAGTTGATTTTTTACAAAGTTTCCACCTCCTTTTATTGATAAATTATTGTATATTATATGTTTGGATTACGAATATAAAAAGCAGGGGATCTATTTAGGTTCCTTATAAGAGTCTTTTTTATTCTTCGATGACGTAATCCTTAAGCATTATTTAACATAATATATATTATAATCAAAAATATTTCCGAATCGTAAGAGCGCCGCAAACGATCGAATCATGTATGAATTATGCAAATCGATTCAGAGATAACTGTCCGTATTTTCAGGCGAACCGCGATCGGTCGGCGAATCGTGAGATCGGCCGCCGACTCTTGTTATTATTAATGGGAGATCTTTTTTAGCATAAAATAAAGATGTCCGGAATATCGGGATGTAATCAATGAAATACCGGGCAAGAATCGTTTTCTCCGAACGCAATAATCCGGTCTATAAGGGAATCGTAGAAAGGTCTATCAGGGGTTACATTATGTTAAATTATTTTCTGTTTTTTACCGGGGCTTGTAAGAGATGCAGGTGCCGTTCTTCAGGAAGATTACGATGCGCTCGATGTCTGGCTCCGAGAACTCGGTTTTCGATATCTGTTTTTTTGTATCTATGGATGGATGGTTGGTTGGTACTTCCGGGGAAGTCGCACCGGGAGTTCCCGGAATCTTTCGTTCCGGTTGGCCGACCGAAGATTCCGTTGCCGGGATATTCGCCGTTTCAAAAAGATTCGCGGACAGCCGGAATTCCTGCGACGGATTCGGATTCGGCGAAGACGAAACATCCGGACGGTATGCGGAACCTTTCCCCAGTAGAAACCATTCCGGATTTACTTTCGGGAAACGTAACAGCATTTTTTCGATAAACTCGAAACTGGGTTTATTGCGTCCGCTGATGATGTGCGATATGGTCGCCGGTTGCACTCCCAGAATTTCAGCCAGACGGGAAGCCGATAGCTTCTCCATTTCCATAAATTTCAGCAATCTTTCCCGCATATTCGGATTTTTTACAAAGTTAAACAGTTTTACAAAAATAAACAAACCGTATTTCACGAATGTAAATACATATGTAAAAAAGGATAAGTTACATGTGTGAAATATTGGAAACGGAAGAAGACCTCGAAAAGGAAGGTCTTTTATTTAATATAAATTTATTATTTATTTTATATAATATATAATACTGATTTTCAATGACTATAATCTTTAATTGTCGTTGTAATAAGCCTTTTGTATGACGGTTAAATCATGTTTCGATTGATTATATCATTATTAAGTTTATGTAATATGATTTATAGTACTGATTTTTATGTATTTGTATATATAATATAAATATTTTTACATGAATTTGTCGTGTTTGATATTCGATCTTTATTTCATATTTTACAGATGTATTTATAGTTGACAAAATCGAGTTGCATCGATGGTTTGGTTACATTTGTGATTAAACGCCCGGTATTTACAAGTGTTAATTTTACAAAAGTGGAAATACCAGGGCGGTTTTATCCTATTTTTTTACAAGAATAATCCCTACCCTGCGGGACTTCGATTGGATTCTTATATGGAGAGATTTCCTGTTTAATTATGTTAAATAAAAAACGGAACCTCTTCAGGCTCCGTTTTTTGAATTTAAGTGTTTTATTATAAGCTGATTGTCTTTGCTATTCGTTGGAATTCCTCCGGGGTGAGTTGGAGTTTTTCCCGATGAAAATCGACGTCTTTTTCGCTGTTAATCGGTATCAGGTGGATATGGGCATGCGGAACTTCGAGCCCGAGAACGACGACGGCGACTTTTTTACAAGCTATATTAGCCTGTATTTTACGCGCGATCCGTTTGGCGAAAACCATCATGTCCGCCAGCGTCCGGTCGTCCAAGTCGAAAATATTGTCGGTCTCCTCTTTCGGGATGACCAGCGTGTGACCCTTTGCAAGCGGATTGATATCCAGAAATGCAAAATATCTGTCGTCCTCGGCTACCTTGTAGCACGGGATCTCCCCTTTTACGATACGTGTGAATACGGAAGCCATTTTTTACGGTTTTTGGTTCGGTTTAAATCAGTTTCATCTCCTGTTTGATCGATTCGATCTTACGTTCCATCGTTTGGCGCGTTTCTTCGAATTTATCTTCGCAGCACAATTCTCCCCGGACGCCGAAATAGAATTTGATTTTCGGCTCGGTGCCCGACGGACGGATTGATACGATGGTCGAATCCGCTGTGATGAACTGCAATACGTTCGATTTTTCCATATCGATGGGCGTTTTGCGGCCGCTCTTTACGTCGAGCGATTCTCCGGTCAGATAATCCTTCACGGTGATTACGGGCGATCCTCCGAGGCTTTGCGGCGGATTGTTCCGGTACTGGGTCATCATTCGGGCGATTTCCTCCTGTCCCTCTTTGCCCTGGCGGACGATCGAGACGAGCGCTTCGTCGAAGAAGCCGTATTTTACGTAGATTTCCTTCAGTAGGTCATACAGCGTCATTCCTTGGCTCTTGGCCCAGGCTGCGGCCTCTGCGGCCAGCGAACAGGCGCTGACGGCGTCCTTGTCGCGGACGAAATCTTCGGCGAGAAATCCGAAGCTCTCTTCTCCGCCGCAGACGTACTGCATTTTCCCTTCGAGGTTGCGGATGACCGTGGCGATATACTTGAAGCCGGTCAGGCATTCGAAATGTTTCACGCCGAACGATTCGGCGATTCGGGCGACCAGTTCCGTCGTAACGATCGTTTTGACGATGTACTCCCGGCCGTGAAGTTTTCCCAGTTCGCTCCACCTTCTTACGATATAATATACGAGCAGGGCGCATGTCTGGTTGCCGTTCAGCAAGATGTACGATCCGTCGCGGTCGCGCAGGGCCATCCCGATGCGGTCGGCGTCGGGGTCGGTGGCCAGGACGATCTCCGCCTGTTGCCGGGCGGCCAGGTCGATCGCCATTTTCATGGTCGCGCGTTCTTCCGGGTTCGGGGACGCTACGGTCGGAAAGTTGCCGTCCGGGATATTCTGTTCTTTTACCGTGACGACGTTCGTAAAGCCGAATTTGCGGAGCGATTCGGGGACGAGGATGACTCCGGTTCCGTGTATCGGCGTGTAGACGATTTTCAGGTCGTGATGGGCGGCGATGGCTTCGGGCGACAGCGACAGCGAATGAACGGCGTCGAGGTAGATCGCGTCGAAGGTTTCGTCGAGAATGACGATGTTGTCTTTGTGTCCGTTGGTGAGCACCTGATCCGGAGACGTGATCTTTTGCACCTCCGCGATGATGTTTTTGTCGTGCGGAGCCACTACCTGAGCGCCGTCGTTCCAGTACGCTTTGTAGCCGTTATACTCTTTCGGGTTGTGCGAGGCGGTGATGACCACGCCGCTGTCGCATTCCAGCTTGCGGATGGCGAAGCTCAGCTCGGGCGTCGGACGGAGCGAGTCGAACAGGTAAACCTTGAATCCGTTCGCTGCGAAGATGTCGGCGACGCGTTCCGAAAACAGCCGGCTGTTGTTGCGGCTGTCGTGCCCGATAGCGACCTTGATCTGCTTACCCGGAAAGGCTTTTTTCAGGTAGTTCGCAAGGCCTTGCGTAGCCATGCCGACCGTGTAGACGTTCATCCGGTTGGTGCCTACCCCCATGATGCCGCGCAGGCCGCCCGTGCCGAATTCGAGGTCTTTGTAGAAGCTCTCGGTCAGCTCGCCCAAGTTGTTATCCATAAGATATTTGACTTGCTTTTTCGTGTCTTCGTCGTAGTTTCCGGAGAGCCATTTTTCGGCTCTCTCCTTAACGATTAAATCCAAATTTCCACTCATAATCTTATTTGTTTTATTTATACGAATGCTTGTTTCGGTTGAAAAAAGTTATAAACAAAGATACGGATATTTTTTTGAATATTCTATATCAAACGGTTAAGTTTTGACTCTGCGGGAACCCTTATTTTTCTATATAAATATTTGCACAACAAACAATAGAGAAGAAAATTTTTTTTAATGAATTTATTTACAATTTTGTCTTCCGAAACAGACAGGATG